>NZ_CM145496.1:0-2137500 GCF_055521655.1 Novosphingobium sp. BL-S-21 | reverse complement strand
GGGTGCTGGCCGAGGCCGCTGCCGGCGCCATGCCGAGGACGCTGACCAGCATCGTCTGCGAGATGACGCCGAAGGCCATGCCCAGGGCACCGTCGATGACTTGCGCTGCAAATCCGACGATGATGAAGGGCACGAGGTCCCCTATGCTTAGGCCGAGATCGAACATGAGGTGGTCCTCCCTGTTCCGTGGGTTGCGGGGATCAGAAGCTGTACCGAACGGTCATGCCCCAGGTGCGCGGATCTCCGGGAAGGCCGGCAATCAGGCCGGTGTTGCCCGGGCCGACGAAGAGCTGGTCGAAGTAGTTCTCGTCGAAGGCGTTGCGTACCCAGCCGTAGATGTCAAATCCGCTCTCGGCCCGGAAGCCCAGCCGGAAGTTCGAAAGGCTATAGCCGTCCACCCAGGTATAGGCCGAAGGCGACGGATTGGACGAGAAGTTCGATCGGTAGCTGCCGTCATATCCGAAGTAGACCTCACCCTCCTTGCCGAGCAGGGTGGCGGGGTTGTTGACCTCTGCGCCGAACGAGAACGACCACTTCGACACGCCGGGCAGGCGCTGGCCGGAGATGTTGCAGTTGGCCGGGCTGAGCGCGCCGGGAACGCCGGGCGCGCCGGGGGTCTGGGCCGAGGTGGCGGTGGTGCCGCCCGAAAGCTCCGGCGGGCAGGGTGCGTCCGTGAACTTGCGGTAGGTGGCGTCGGTATAGGCGCCGTTGACGTAGGCATTGAAGCGCTCGCTCGGACGGACCGAGAAGTCCCATTCCACGCCCTGCGAGCGTACCTTCTGGGCATTGGCGAGATAGCCGCGGAGCACGCCGTACTGGCCGTTGCTGACATTGGCCTGATAATTGCCGATGTCGGTGCGGAAGATCGACAGGTTGAAGGTCGCCCGGCGGTCCCAGAACTGGGTCTTGATGCCGGCCTCGTAGTTGTGGACCGATTCGGGCTTCACCGTGGCGGAGGCCAGGATCGGGTTGTTCTGGGCGTCCACCGGCACGCCGTTCTGGTTGATGCCGCCCGATTTGAAGCTCTTGGCATATGTCGCATAGAACAGAATGTCCGGCGTTATCTTGTAGCTGGCGTTGAAATCGTAGCTGAAGTTCCAGTCGCTGAACTCGGGCGAGATTTCCTGCGGGGTGTAGATCGCCAGCTGTGCGGTCTGGCGTGCCGTATAGGACGCCTGGCCCAGCAGCAGTTCGTTGCCCTGGCCGTCGAACACGCGGCGCTGGTAGTAGCCTTCCTTCTTGTCGTAGTTCAGCCGCACGCCCGGCTGCAGGGTGAGTTCGGGCGTGAGATGCCAGCTGAGCTGACCAAACAGCGCGGCGCTCGTGTTCTTGAGATACTGCGTATTGTAGGCGACGAGGCCGTTCAGCACGGAGGGGGCGTTGGAAAGCGCATTCGATGGCGCGATGCTCCAGCGGCTGGCCGCGGCGCCCTGCGCTTCGGTGCCCTGCGTATCGATCCGCTGGTAGAAGCCGAAGGCGCCGACCACGAAGTCGATCTTGTCGCTGCTGTAGTTGTAGCGCAGCTCCTGCGTATACTGGTCCTGCTGCGAGGGGTTCTGCGAGAGTGCGACGATCGGCAGGCCGGTGAAGTCGCGGTCGTTCGAAGGATCCCAGTCCCAGAACCGCCAAGCGGTGATCGAGGTCAGCTGACCCGCGCCCAGGTCCCACTTCACGCGCAGCGAAGCGCCGCCGATCTTGTTCTTGGCCTGGAGCGGCGTGTCGAGATCGGTGCGCCGATCGAAGGGGTTGGTGCTGGGCGGTACATAGCCCTGCGCGGCGGCGAGTGCGGCGTACTGGCGGTTCAGCGCGCGCTGCGTGAGGCCGGTGCGAACATAGACGGAGCCGCAGCAATTGGCGTCCTGGGTGCTGTAATCGCCGGCAAGCGTGATCGCCAGATCGGCAGTGGGCTGCCAGAGAAGCTGGCCGCGCAGGCCGAGGTTGTCCTGGCTCTGGATCCACTGGTCAGTGGTGACGTTGCGGATCGTGCCGCGCCGGTCGGTCGAGGATATCGCCAGGCGCGCCGCCAGCTTGTCGGTCAGCGGGCCGGAAATGGCGGCCTTGGCCTGCTTGAAGTTGTAATTGCCGATCGACACTTCCGCCTTGCCTTCGAAATCGAAGGTCGGCTGGTTGGTGGTGATGTTGATGGCGCCTGCCGTGGTGTTCTTGCCATAGAGCGTGCCCTGCGGGCCGCGCAGCACCTCGATCTGGGCAACGTCCAGGAAGTCGAACGTGGCCGAAGCGACACGCGAATTATAGACATCGTCGATGTAGATGCCGACGCCCTGCTCGATCCCGTCGTTGGTCAGGCCGAACGGCACGCCCAAGCCGCGAATGTTCACGGCGGTGTTGCGCGGATTGGAGGAATAGAACTGCAGGGTCGGCGTCAGCTGCTGGAGGCGGCCGACGTTGAACGAGCCAGTGGAATCGATGTGCTCTCCGCCCACCACCGAGATCGCCAGCGGCACTTCCTGGCTGGATTCCTGGCGGCGGCGCGCCGTCACGAAGATTTCGTTGCCCCGGTCATGCGCGCCGGTGCCGACGGAGGTCGGTGATTCCTGTTCGGCGGCGGAACCTGCAGCGGCATCCGCGGTAGCCACGGCAGGAGCCGCCCCCGGTGCGGTCTCGCCGGCCAGCGCGGGCGTGGTGGCCAGCATCAGCGGGGCGAGCGTGAACGTCAGGCATGCGAGCGGAAGCGGGGCCGGCAGCGGCCCGCGAATGGTCTTTCTCATGAGATCCCCCTTGTTTTTTCGAAGGGCCTCACATCCGGTGGTCCGGTCTGGTTGGCAGGAAATTGATTTTCCCGGTCAGCGATTGCCGGGTTGGTAACTGCCGGGGCAGCGCGCGCTTATGAAGCGAAGCGCCGCCGCTCGGTGATGTCGAGCTGCACCAGCTTGCCATCGTGGACTGTCAGTTGGATGACGCCGTAGCGCATCTGGTCCAGGGCATCGGCGACCACTTCGAGCGGTGCCGCCTTGGGATCGTCATTCCCGGAATCCCTGGAGAGGTGCCGTCCCGATCGCTGGTTGTCCGATAACGGTTGAGACATTGCGTATCTTCCTCTGAGCGCGGCTCTTCCCCGCCGCTGCCCCTCTCTATTCTCAACTGAATAAGTAGACAATACACCTAGCCGAAAGTTTCTCGTTTTCGCGCCCAAGCAAAAACTATTTACGCCGAAGCGATGTCTGGCGTTGCCCTTCGACGGATATGGCAATTTCGGGGGACTTAACGGGCACGGCTGACTTTTCGTTCGCCGATTGCCATTGAAAATGAGGGAGTTGGTCGAAGAAAGCGCCCGGCTATGCGCCGCGTCCGCAATCAGTCCTGATCGTCGACCTGGGCGGGGACGGGATCGATGCGATCCGAAAGTCTTACTCCGTCCAGCAGTTCGGCAGTCCGGTCGCGCACTTCCAGCATCAGGGCGCGCGTACGACAATCGCCCTCTTCCAGGCAGTTCTTGCACTTCTCGTGCGCGAAGCGGCTAGCGCATGGCACCAGCGCCAGGGAGCCACGCATCAGGCGGATAAGGTCGCCATAAGTGATGTCGATCGGGGACACCGCCAGCCGATAGCCGCCATCCTTGCCGCGCTGGGAATCGACGATTCCGAAACGGCTCAGTTCGGACAGGATCGTGGTGAGGAACTTGGCGGGAATGTTCTGTGCTTCTGCGATCTGCGCGAGCTGGATCGGACCCTGCCCGTAGTTGTCGGCAAGATGCTGCATGGCGCGGATGGCATAGCGGGTTTTCTGCGAAAGCACGCCTCCGTCATGCCGCACCCTTCGTGGCGATGGCAAGGCCGTTGAGGCCGCATTTCACAGATTGTCAGTCGCTTCGGTTGACAAGCATCCGGCCGGTCAACGCGGGCCGGGCCGGGGCAGACGCGGAGGCGCAGTTGTCGTCCTGGCCTTTGCGGCTTGACCCGGGCGCCCCGTGGCCCCCGCATTTTGCGGTGCAAAAGGATAGAGGCCGCCCCACATGGCGTAGCCCCGCGTCGATAATCTTCCGAATATCGGCGATTTCCATCAGCCCTGCCCTTCGCGGCAGGGGTCACCGATCAAGTACTTATTCGCAAATGCACAAGACCCGATCCGCTCCTCACGACAGATTTTCCCACAAGCGGCCAAAACCACAAACGAGCCGCACACCCGGGAATCGGTCTGACTTTGTTCGGGGAGCTACCATGATGATAAGCACGTCTCGATTTGCCTACGCGCTCGCCTCGAGCGTCTCCCTCCTGGCCTTCGCCTCGGCCAGCGCCCATGCGGAAGAAGCCGATGCCGCCGCCGCCGCGGTGGCAGCCGCCGTGCCGGCGGAAGGCCTTACCGACATCGTCGTCACTGCCGAACGCCGGGACGTCAGCCTGCAGCAGGCCCCGCTTTCCGTCAGCGCGATCACGGCCGAGACGCTGAAGGCCGCGAACATCAACGACATCACCGGGCTCAACGGCACCGTACCGGGCCTGGTCGTCGCCAAGAGCGGCGGCGGAGAGCGCATCATCACCATTCGCGGCGTGGGCTCGGAAACGCCGGAGAACACCAACACCCAGCCGGGCGTGTCCTACCACATCGACGGCGTCTATATCTTCAACTCGATCGCCGCGAGCGCCGCCTTCATCGACGTGGCCCAGGTGGAAGTGCTGCGCGGGCCGCAAGGCACGCTGTTCGGTCAGGGTTCGACCGGCGGCACCATCAATGTCGTCTCGATCGAGCCGAGCACGGACGCCATCAGCGGCAATGTGAACGCCGGCTACGGCAACTACAACTACATGGAAGGCTCGGCCGCGCTGAACGTGCCGCTTTCCGATAGCCTGGCGGTGCGCGGCGCCTTCCAGTTCACCAAGCACGACGGCTATGCCCATGCCACCGAAGTGCCGGGCACCCACGAGTACGACCTCGACGATCAGGACGAAACCGGCTGGCGGCTCGGCGCCAAGTGGCAGCCGGCCTCCAACTTCTCGATCGTGCTGAACACCGTCCAGTTCACCAGCAACACCAACGGCCCCGCGCAGAAGAACATCCTGGATCCCAACCCGGATCCGCGCGAACTGACGCAGGACTATCCCGGCCGCTCGGTGGTCAAGACCCAGCTCTACACCGGCGTCGTCAAGTGGGAGACGCCCTTCGCCACGATCAAGTCGATCACCGGCTACCAGAAGCTCCACTCCGAGCAGGCCTGGGATGCGGACGGCCTCGACACGGCGCTGTTCTATGCCCAGACCTACAACCCGGTCAGCTTCACCGGCGTCGCTTACGACCATGTGCCGCTCTGGGAATCGGATACCAAGAGCTGGAGCCAGGAGATCAACCTGACCTCCAACGGCACCGGCCCGTTCAGCTGGGTGCTCGGCGGCGTCTATCTCCATTCGTCGAACGACCAGTACGTCAACGAATACCGCAGCGACGACGACAACTTCCTGCAGGAAGCCCTGCCCACCGACACCGCCTGGAACGACCCGCTCGTCGCCAACCTGACCTATGCCGAGTTGTCGACGATCAAGCGCGACCTCTATGCCGTCTTCGCGCAGGGCACCTACAACCTCACCAGCCAGCTCAAGCTGACGGCCGGCGTGCGCTACAACCACGACAAGGCCACCGGCACATACGATTCGATGTCCGGCGGCGCGTCCGGCCAGACCTCGGGCGCCTATCTCCAGCCCAGCTCGACCGGCGGCCGCAAGGGCGACGCCTGGACCGGCAAAGTCGCGCTCGACTACCAGATCACGCCCAGCAACATGGTCTATGCAAGCTGGACGCGCGGCTTCAAGCCGGGCGGCATCAACTCTGCGGCCTCCACCGGAGGCAGCTACTCGATCCTGCCGACCTACAAGCAGGAGACCGTCGATTCCTTCGAAATCGGCACCAAGAACCGCTTCCTGGGCGATACGCTCCAGCTCAACGGCTCTGCCTTCCTGTATAATTACAAGAACATGCAGTTCCTGGAGGAAGACCCGATCCTCTACGGCGAAGGCATCAGCAACGCACCCAAGGCGCGGGTCTACGGCCTGGAACTCGAAGGCTCCTACATCCCCACCGAGGGCCTGCGCTTCGACGCGTCGCTGTCGTGGCTGGAAGGCGAGTTCACCTCGCACTACCTTGCGCTCGATCCGACCAATGCCGCGAATGCCCAGAATGCGGCGGGCTATCCCGACTACCTGTTCTGGACCAACTTCTACGCCGCCACCCTGGCGCGCGACGCCGCGCGCGAGGACATCAAGGGCAACCGCATTCCCAAGCTGCCGCGCTGGCAGGGCAATGTGGCGGCGACCTGGAACGGCAAGGTCGGCCCGGGCGAGCTGACCGCCCGCGCCCAGCTGATCTACCGGGGCAAGTACCAATACCGCCTGTTCAACGAAGGCGACGTGGACCTCACGCCTTCCTACACCCAGGTCAATGCCATGCTGAAGTACGAGCCGGAGGGCACCAATACCAACGTGACCCTGCGGGTGATCAACCTGTTCGACAGGAACGGCATCAACTCGCGGTTCTCCGACCCCTATGGCAGCGCCCAGGTGATGGACACGTACATTCCGCCGCGCCAGGTGATCCTTTCGGTCGGCTACAAGTTCTGATCCCTTCCGGCCTTCGCCGGAAAGCAGGAGGGCGCGGCGACTTCGGTCTCCGCGCCCTTCCCGTTTCCGGACATGCCGGCCACTTCCCCGCCGCGGGCCTTGTCCCGGCGTTTCGATCAACTATCTAGGCGCCCGTCATCAAGAGTGTGCAGCCGCAGCATGAGAGCCTGCACCGCGTGTCAGTCCGCGATTCCGTCCGGACGAAGCCCGCAGGAGTAGCAATGCCGCGCAGTGCCCTCGTCCTTTTCGCCGCCTCTCTGGGGTTCTTCTTCGTGACGGCGACGACGTTCACCTCGCTGGGTTACGTCCTCTACACGATGGTCGCGCAGCTCGGCTGGTCGAAGGCGGCCGCCGGCCTCAGCTTCTCGCTGCTGGGCCTCGCCTGCGGCCTCGCGAGCCCTCTGCCGCCATTGCTGATGAAATCCATCGGCACGCGGCTGACGATGTTCGCGGGCTGCCTGGTGCTGGCGGCCGGGTTCTTCATCGCATCCCAGATCGAGCATCTCACCCTCTTCTTCGTGGCCACCACGCTGATGGGCGTAGGCTTCTCGCTGATCGCCCCCTCCCCCGCCGTCTATCTGCTGGCGACATGGTTCCCCCGCACCTCGGCGCGGATGATCGGCTTCTATTTCATGAGCGGCGCGGCCGGCGGGATCGCCGGGCCGCTGATCGTGGGCGCCATCGTCGGCATGACCGGGGACTGGCGCCTCCACTGGCTGGTCATGGCCGTGAGCGCGCTGGCGCTCGGCCTGATCTGCCTGGTCTGCATCCGCGACGCCGTGAAAGTGGAGAGCGTGGAACAAGTGAAGGGCGCGGGCCACGAACAGGACGCTCCCACCGAGCGGAGCGCCTGGACCGTGCGCCAGGCCCTGACGAGCCCCAGCTTCCTGATCCTGGCGCTGATCATGACGGTGGTGCAGACCGCCGTCACTTCGGCCCACTCGATCCTGGTGGCCCATGTCGCCAACCTCGGCGAGGGCGCGGCGCCCGGCGCCATCGCCATGAGTCTGCTCGCCTTCGCCGGAACCGGCGCCAAGGGCGTGACCGGCGCCTTGTGCGAACGCGTCGATCCGCGCCGCATCCTCATTGCCGGGCTCGCGCTTCAGGCCCTGGCCATGGCGCTGCTCTGGTCCGCCTCGCTGGTGCTGGTGGCCACTGCCGCCGCCGCACTGTTCGGGCTGGGCTGGGGCATGGCCTGGCTTTCCGCCCATATCCTGCTGCTGCGCTATTTCGGCGCCGGCATCGCGGGGGACATGACGGCCATGGCCACCACCGCCACGACATTCGCCGTGCTCGGCCCGATCGGCGCCGGACGCATCGCCGACGTGACGGGTGGCTACGGCCTTGCCATCCTGATCTTCGCCCTGCTGCTGGCGGCCGCCACGATCGTCGCCGTGCTGTTCCTGCGCGCACCGGTGCGCCTGCCCACCGCGGCCGAGCCCGACATCGCCGACGGCGCGCTGCTTCCGGCCGAATAGGCGCCTGCCAAAAGTCCCTGCGCCCAGTGCAAAGCATGGACCGCGCAGGCCCGCTAGTCTGGCCGGGTAGCGGGAGGACGCAGGGCGTTCTCCCCGGTCTCACCGACATGGGGATCAGGCAGGAATGACTCTACTCAACGACCCGTTCTTCGACAGCCTCGGCAGCTCCATCAAGAACACGCTCGAGGCCGACACGCTGCCTCCGGCCTGCTATACCGACGAGGAATTCCACCACTTCGAAAAGGCCGCGCTGTTCGAGCACGAATGGCTCTGCGTCGGCCGCGCCGAGTGGCTGGAGCAGCCTGGCGACTTCTTCACGGTGACGCGCGCCGAAGAACCGATCATCGTCACCAAGACCCGCGACGGCAGCGTGAAGGCGCTCTCCGCGGTCTGCCAGCACCGCGCCATGCTGGTGGCGGAAGGGCACGGCAATGCCCGTGCCTTCGTGTGCCCCTATCACCACTGGACCTATGACCTGGACGGCACGCTGGTGGGCGCCCCGGCGATGAACCGGACCTGCAATTTCGACCGGAAAGCGGCGAGCCTGCCCGAGATCCGCCACGAGATCTGGCATGGCTTCGTGTTCATCAACCTCGATCCCGCGGCGGAACCGCTCACCCCCCGCCTGGCCGGCCTGGAGGCCGTCGTCGCCAACTACGATTTCGCCAGCTTGCGCGGTCCCCGTCCCGAGGAGGCCACCGTGTTTCAGTGGAACTGGAAGGTCATGCTGGAGAACAACAACGACGGCTACCACGCCAGCCGCCTGCACGCGGGGCCGCTGCACGACTTCATCCCGAGCGGGCTGGCCTCGTTTCCCGAGGTGCCCGAGAATTCGGCGGGCTACTACCGGCTCAACGGCACGCTTCACAAGAACGCTGCCTTCAATGCCACGCAGAAGGCGATCTTCCCGGTGTTTCCGAAACTCACCGAGGAAGAGCAGAACCGTCTCCTGTTCGTGAACCTGCCGCCCAGCCTCTCGCTGGTCGTGCTCAACGATACCGTGCTCTACCTCATCATGGACCCGCGCTCGGCCCAGTCGCACGCGCTGACCATCGGCACGCTGATGGTGCCCGAGGCGATGGACGATCCGCTGTTCGAACTGAAGATGAAGATGAACGACACGGCCGTCGAAGAGATCGTCAGCCAGGACTTCCATGTCGACGAACTGGTCCAGCAGGGCCTGCGCTCCAAGTTCGCGCCGCGCGGCCGCTATTCCTGGCAGGAGGGCGCCCAGCGGCTGCTCAACGTCTGGCTGGTCGAACGCTACCGCCGCGAATGGGACCGTCGCCGCGGGCCGCAGACCCCCCTGCCCGCGCCGATCACCCGCCTGCGCGCCTGATACACAAAGTTTTACCGTCACCCATTCCCGACGGTCTGCGGCGTCCGGTCTCGTACCGGGCGCCGCCTTTTCTTGAGCGGCGCGAGGAATCAACGATTCGTGCGCGGGATGGCGAGCGCCGGTTCGGACACCCGTTACCCCTTGCGAGCCAGCGGCGGCACCGGCCCAAACGGGCCGGTGCCGCCCAAAATCCACCTTTGGCGGATTTTCAAACACAAGGAGCCGCTATGACCAACACCCTCATCTTCGTCGATTTCGCCACTGACGATCCGGCCAGGGCCGGAGAGTTCTACGCCGAAGTCTTCGGCTGGGAGAACGACGCGCGCCCCCACGGCATCTACCACCGCATGGTCCCCGGCGGCTTCTTCCCGAACAAGGACGGCAGCGACAGCCAGATCGGCAATCTCCACCTCGGCGTGTTCGATGCGAACAATGCCCGCCCACACCCGAATCCCGAAGGCGTGGAACCACGCACACTGTCCACCGAGGGCCGCAAGGCGCGCATCTGGGTGCTGATCGGCGACGACGACAGCCCCGAGCGCATCCTCGAAACCGCCGAGAAGCTGGGCGGCAAGGTGCTCTGGCGCAATCACTACTGGAAAGAGTTCAACGGCTACAACCACGCCTTCGCGGACCCTTGGGGCAACGAGATCCTGCTCTGGGGCAAGGCGGGCGAGAATCCGCAGATCCCCGGGGACTACACGCGCGAATAGGAAACGGGCTTCTCCGGCGGCGCGACAAGTTCTTGTGCGCGCCGCCGCAAGACCGCCCGGCCCCCTTCTCCATAGCCTGCGAGCATAGACGCCAACCCCAACCCAGTACCGGGAGCCAGACGCACAATGAGCCGCCTTCCCATCGTTTTCTTCGGACATGGCAGCCCGATGGTGGCGCTGGAGAAGAGCGCCGTCACCCGCACCTGGAACCAGATCGCGAGCAGCATCGGCAAGCCGCGCGCGATCCTGTGCATCTCGGCCCATTGGCAGACGCGCGGCACCGCCGTCACCGCCATGGCCCAGCCGCGCACGATCCATGACTTCGGCGCCTTCCCGCAGGCCCTGTTCGACGTGCAGTACCCCGCCCCCGGCGACCCGGAGCTGGCCGAGCGCGTGCGCGAACTGCTCAGTCCGATGCCGGTGAATCTGGATGCCAACTGGGGCCTGGACCACGGCACTTGGTCAGTGCTCGTCCATGCCTATCCCGAGGCAGACGTGCCGGTGATCCAGCTTGGCATGGACCTTGGCAAGAGCGCGGCCGAGCACTGGCTGGTCGGTCGCATGCTGCGCCCGCTGCGCGACGAAGGCGTGCTGATCATGGGCACCGGCAATATCGTCCACAACCTGCCCGCCATGGACTGGGCCAACCCCGCCGCCGATCCCTATCCCTGGGCTGAGCAGTTCAATGCCGCGATGTGCAAGGCAATCGCCTCGGACGATCCGCAGACCGTGATCGACTACGCGGCGCTGGGCGATGCCGCCCGGCTCTCGGTGCCCAGTTCCGACCATTTCCTGCCGCTGCTCTACGTCCTGGGCGCCCGCCATGAGGACGAAGCGGCGACGTTCGAGCCCGATTTCATCCAGCACAAGTCGCTCAGCATGACGAGCGTGCGGATCGGCGCCGCGTAAAGCCGCACGCGCCCCGACCTCTTTCCTTCCCAACAGGAGTTCCGATGGCACTGATCAGCCTAAAGCCCGAGCCAGCAAGGGAGACCGCCCTCCAGCCGTCGGCCCTGCACCATCTTCGGGCCACGCCGGAAACGGTGCACTGGGGCTACTTCTCGCCCGAGATCAAACCGGCGCTCTATGTGAAAAGCGGCGACCTGATCCAGGCGCAGGCCGTCACGCACCATGCCGGCGACGATCCGGAACTGATGTTCGACGACGACATCCGCCGCATCTTCACCGAGATCGACCCCGCCACTCGCGCGCCGGGCTGCCACATCATGACCGGCCCGATCTTCGTCGAGGGCGCGGAGCCCGGCGACATGCTGGAAGTGCGCTACATGGCGATGCGTCCGCGCTTCAACTACGGCTCGAACCTCGCGGCCAACTGGGGCCATCTCTACCAGGAATTCGGCGAGACCGAGCGCGTCACGATCTACAAGATCGACCCCAACGCCAATACCGCCAGCGCGCTCTACGCCTATGACGTGGACGAGAAATACGTGGTCCCCGGCCGCATCACCCATTGCCCGGAATGCGACCGTTCGGCCGCGCTGCCCGGCATCACCATCCCGGCCCGCCCGCACCTGGGCACGGCGGGTGTCGCGCCCGCCGTCAACGAGGCGGTGAGCACGATTCCCCCCGGCCTTCACGGCGGCAATATCGACAACTGGCGCATCGGCGCGGGCGCGACGATGTACTACCCAGTGCAGGTCAAGGGCGGCCTGTTCTCGATCGGCGACCCCCATATCAGCCAGGGCGACGGAGAGATCAGCGGCACGGCCATCGAAGCCTCGCTCGACGTGCTGTTCCAGATCGTGCTGCGCAAGGACTTCTCGTTCCCCTCGCCGCTGCTGGAGACGCCGGATTGCTGGATCGTCCACGGCTTCGGCGAGAACCTAGACAAGGCGATGAAGTCAGCCTCGATCGACATGCTCCACCTCCTCACCGAGCACCAGGGCCTTTCCCGCAACGACGGCTATTCGCTGATGAGCGTCGCCGCCGACTTCGGGGTGACTCAGGTGGTGGACGGCACCCAAGGCATTCACTGCCGCATCGAACGCCGAATCTTCCCCGAGAAGGGCAGCGTTAGAGATCCTGAATAGGAACGGCCCGATAACAACGAACGCACCGGATGCGAGAGCCCTCACTCCGCATCCGGTGCGTGCCCACGAAGAAAACCGGAGCCCGACAATGGGTTATGAATTGATCGACGTCCGCCCCATGACCAAGCGCATCGGCGCGGAGATCGTCGGGATCGATTTGCGCCAGCCGCTCGGCAACCAGGCTTTCACCGAGATTCACGAGGCGCTGATGAAGCACCAGGTGGTGTTCTTCCGCGATCAGGACATCGATCACGAAGCCCACAAAGCCCTTGGCCGCGCCTTCGGCCAACTGGCGATCCATTCCGGCGTTGCCGGGCTTCCCGACCATCCCGAAGTCGTGGCCATCCATGCCAACGAGAATTCGAAGTTCGTCGCGGGCGAGAACTGGCATTCGGACCTTTCGGCCGACGCCGAGCCGCCGATGGGCTCGATCCTCCATATCCACACCCTGCCCGAGGACGGCGGCGACACCCTGTTCGCCAGCATGTACGCCGCTTACGACGCGCTGTCCCCGGCGATGAAGGCCTTCCTCGATCCGCTGACCGCCGTTCACGACGCCAATCCCGTCTACAAGGCGATCTTCCCGGATTCGACCAAGACCTACCCCTGCAATTCGCACCCGGTGATCCGCACCCATCCGGTGACGGGCCGCAAGCTGCTCTTCGTGAACTCTTCCTACACCACGAAGATCAACGAACTGTCGGGCACCGAGAGCAAGGCCGTGCTCGATTTCCTGTTCGAGCACGTCAAGGACGCCAATTTCCACGTCCGCTTCCGCTGGCGGAAGAACTCGGTGGCCTTCTGGGACAACCGTTGCACGCAGCACTTCGCGGTTTGGGACTACTTCCCCGAAGTCCGCTCCGGCTTCCGCGTGACCGTGGCCGGCGACCGGCCATTCTGACCCTTCGCGCCGGCCTGCGCCTGCTGCTCGCCGCATCGGCGCTGAACTGCACAGCGCCGATGCTGGCCGATTCTCCAGCGGAAAGGCTGAAAGGCGAACTCGGCGCCATGGTCGCGGCGGGAGAATTGCCGCAGGCGCTGGTGCTGATCGAGCAGCATGGCACGCCGCTGGTGGAAATCTCCATCGGGCATGCCGACATCGAGACCGGCACACCGATCGCCCGTGACGCGATCTTCCGGCTCTATTCGATGTCGAAGCCGATCACCTCCGCCGGCATCCTGATGCTTGCCGAAAGAGGCAAGCTCGCGCTGACCGACCCTATCGGCAAGTACCTCCCGGCAATGGCGGACCTGCGGGTCTGGGACGGCAGCAGCCACAGCCCGGCCGAAACCGTGGCCGCGGCCCGCCCGGTCACGATCGAGGACTTGCTGCTCCACCGCTCCGGCCTGACCTATGAGTTCATGGGCGATACGCCGGTCCAGCGCTGGTACCGCGAAAACGGCGTCAGCCGCACCACGGCGGTGGCCAGTGCCGGGCCGCAGGTTCCGCCCGCCGCCACGCTGGATCAGTTGATCGCCCGCCTCGGCAAGGCGCCGCTGCTCCACCAGCCGGGCGAGCGCTTCAGCTACGGATTTTCAACTACGGTGCTCGGCGCGGTGATCGAGCGCGTGTCGGGCGCGAGTCTCGATGCTTTCCTCCAGTCGCAGATCTTCGGCCCTCTGGAGATGAAGGACACCACGTTCGTGGTGAGCGACGCGCAGGCCCCGCGCCTTGTCACCGGCTATGTCGCCAGTGCCGAAGGCCTGAGGCCGGTGGACCGCCAGGAAACCTCGGAATACCGCGACCCCGCTCGATTGCGCGACGGCGGAGGCGCCTTGGCGGGAACGCTGGAGGACTATCGCCATTTCGCGGAGATGCTGGCCAACCGCGGCACCTGGCGGGGCCGGCGCCTGCTGAGGCCGGAAACCGTCGACGCCATGTTCACCCCGCGCCTGCGCACCGGTGGCGGAGAGCATCTCGATGCGGGTTTCGGCCTGGGACTGGCCATCGGCGATGCCGGGACCGAGGCACGGGGCGGGCTGCCGGTCGGCGCCGGAAGCTGGTCGGGCTCGGCCAATACCTACTTCTTCGTGGACCCCGCGCACGCCGTGGTGGCCGTTCTCATGACCAACGAACTCATCCCCGGCGCATTCGAGGCGCGGACCTGGAAGCTGCGCGAGGCGCTGGACCGGGCGACACTGGCGGTCGTGCAGCGCTAGCCAGCCATCTTGCGGCGAAACTGGCCCTCGGGCCGAATTCGCCTATAGTGCCGGACATGAGCGACACGTCCCCAGCCGCCGCCGCGAAGCCCGCGACATTCCCCTGTTTCGGCCTTTCGCCCTGGGCCATCGCCGTCCCCCTGATCGCCATCGCCGCCATCGCGCTGGGCAAGCCTTCGGGCATCCCGATGGCGGTCGTGCTGGCGCTGGTGCTCGGCGGAGCGATCATGTCGGCGGTCTACCATGCCGAAGTGATCGCGCACCGCGTGGGCGAGCCGTTCGGCACACTGATCCTGGCCTTTGCCGTCACCGTGATCGAAACCTCGCTGATCGTCTCGATCATGCTGAGCGACGGCAACGGCACCCAGACCCTGGCGCGCGACACGGTTTTTGCCGCCGTGATGATCACGATCAACGGCATCGTCGGCGTCTGCCTGCTGCTGGGCGGCGGGCGGCATCACGAACAGGGCTATACGCAATCGGGCGTCAACCACGGGTTGGCGATCCTGGCGACGCTTTCAGTGCTGACGCTGGTGATGCCGAACTACACCACGAGCGAGGCCGGGCCCTTCTACAACGCCAACCAGCTGATCTTCGTCGCCGCGGATTCGCTGATCCTCTATGCGACGTTCGTCGTGGCCCAGACCATCCGTCACCGGGACCATTTCCTCTATCCCGAGGAGAGCGACGGCACGCATGAGAAGGTTCCGGCGGTCAAGGCCATCGCCGCAGGCGTCATGCTGCCGGTGGCGCTGATACCCGTGGTCCTGCTGGCCAAGGCGCTCTCGCCCTCGATCGAGGCGGGCGTTGCCGCCATGGGCGCGCCGCATGCCATGGTCGGCATCATCATCGCTGCGCTGGTGCTGGCGCCGGAGAGCCTCGCCGCGCTGTCGGCGGCGCGGGCGAACCGGGTGCAGACCAGCCTCAATCTCGCGATCGGCTCCGCGCTGGCCACCATCGGCCTGACGATCCCCGCCGTCGCCATCGCCTCCATGGCCATGGGGCTGGACCTTGAACTGGGCCTCTCCTTCAAGTCGATCGCCCTGCTCGGCCTGACGCTGCTGGTGGCGACGATGACGCTGAGCACCGGGCGGACCACGCTCGTCCAGGGCATGGTCCATCTGGTGATCTTCTCGACCTACCTCTTCACCACGCTGGTGCCGTGACGATGGTTCTGCCAGGCGGCAGGTGGCGTAAAGGGCCACCCGGCGCCTAACCCCGGTTTGCGGCCTCAGTTGCGGTAGAGCGCGTCCATCCGCTCGCCATAACGCTCCTTGAGTTTGTGGCGGCGGATCTTGAGGCTGGGGGTCATTTCCTCGTTCTCGATCCCGAAGGGTTCGTCCGCGAACGTGAACTGGCGGACCTTCTCGATCACCGAAAGGTCGGTGTTGACGCGGTCTATCGCCGCGCGGATCTCCGCCCGGAACGCCGGGAGGCCTTGCAACGCCTTGAAGTCGAATTTCTCGCCGTTGGCCTTGGCCCATTCCAGCGCCCAGTCGGCATCGGGCACGATCAGGCCGACGATGTAGGGACGGCGGTCGCCGTGGACCATGGCCTGCGCGATCTCGGGCTGCAGCGTCAGCATCGACTCCACCTTCTGCGGAGAGACGTTGTCGCCCTTGTCATTGACGATCATGTCCTTTTTGCGGTCGGTGATCATGATCCGGCCGCGACTGTCGATATGGCCGATGTCGCCGGTATGGAGCCAGCCGTCCCGGAGCACGGCATCGGTGGCGGCAGCGTTCTGCCAGTACCCCTGCATCACCAGCTCGCCGCGCACGAGGATTTCGCCGTCCTCGGCAATCCGCACTTCGACATTGCGAAGCGGCGGCCCGACGGTGTCGTGCTTGATCCCGGCGGCGGGACGGTTGCAGCTGATCACCGGCCCGGCCTCGGTCTGGCCATAGCCCTGCAGCAGCGTCAGCCCCATCGCGTCGAAGAAGGCGCCGATCTCGGGATTGAGCGGCGCGCCGCCCGAAACCAGGGCCTTGATGCGGCCGCCGAACTTGGCGCGCACCTTGGGCCGCAGCGTCCGTTCGATCACCATGTCGAGCGGGTAGTCCAGCAGACGGCGACGGCCGGCCTGCTCGCGCCCGGCAATGCCCAGTGCCATTTCCATCAGGCGCGCGGGAACGGCGCCCTGCTTCTCGATCTGCTTCATGATGCGCGTGCGCAGCACTTCGAAGAGGCGCGGGACGACCACCATGATCGTCGGGCGCACTTCCTCGATATTGGAGGCCAGTTTGTCGAGACCCTCGGAGTAGTAGATCTGCCCGCCCATGGCGATCGGCAGGTACTGGCCGCCGGTATGTTCGTAGGCATGGCTGAGCGGGAGGAACGAGAGGAATATCTCGCCTTCGTCGCAGCCGAAATCGTCGAAGATGATCTGCGCGCAGCCGGCGACGTTGGTCAGGATCATGCCGTGGTGCTGGCGCACCCCACGCGGCGCCCCGCCGGTGCCGCTGGTATAGATGATGCAGGCAAGGTCGCGGCGGCGGAAGTCGGCCACCCGGCTGTCGATTTCGGCGCGCGCGAGAACGGCGTCGCCTTCGAGGAGGCCCGCCCAGTCATGGACCTCGTAGGCGCCGCCCTGCATCTGCGGCAGTGCTTCCATGCCGATGACATGGCGGCACAAGTCCGTCTGGACGATAGCCGGAAGCAGCGCCTTGCCCAGCTTGGCCGTGGAGACGATCGCCGCGCGCGCGCCGGAATTCTCCAGTATATGAATGTGATCGCGCGTGGTGTTGGTGGTGTAGGCCGGCACGGTGACGCAGCCCGCCGCCATCACGGCCAGGTCGGCGATGCACCATTCGGGCCGATTTTCCGACACGATCAGCACGCGGTCCCCGGCCTGCAAGCCCATGCGCCGGAGCGAGGCAGCCATCAGCGAGACGCGGCGCGCCACCTCGGCCCAGCTCGTGGACAGCCATCGGCCGTCCTGCTTGGACCAGAGCATGGGCGAATCGCCCAATCGGCCTGCTCGCTTGAGGAACAGCGATACCAGGTTGGTGCACTTGTCGAAGTCACCAAGATCCATGCCGAGCCCCGTCCTCTCTATTCACGCGGAATTGTCCGTTCCGATCAACGTCTAGGCGCGTGGAGTGGTTGCGACAAGCAGAGCCGCATCCGTACTTGCACCCATATAGGTGGCTTTTGACGCTATTCGGACCCTACGGCATCCGCGATCGTGGCGAAGCCGTCGCGCTTCATCAGCGCTTCCAGCCCCTGGCAGAGCGCCCTGGCCATGCCCGGCCCCTCATAGACCATGGCGCTGTAGACCTGCACCAGGCTGGCGCCCGCGCGAATGCGGGCCCAGGCGTCTTCCGCCGTGGCGATGCCGCCCACGCCGACCAGCGGCACGGCGCCGCCCGTGGCCTTGCGGAAGTCCCGCAGGCGCTGCTGGGCCAGATCGCGCAGCGGCGCGCCCGAAAGCCCCCCCGTCTCGCCGCGGTGGGGCGAGTGCAGGGTCGGCCGCGAAATCGTGGTGTTGGAGACGATCAGCGCGCCCAGGCGCTTGTCGACGGCGATGCGGGCAATGGCGTCGATATCGGCCGGTTCGAGGTCCGGCGCGACTTTGAGGAAGACCGGCGGGCCATCCTCGCCGCAGACCTCGGCGCGGGCTTCGAGCACGGCATCGAGCAGCCCGGTCAGCGCCGATTCGTCCTGGAGCGCGCGCAGGCCGGGCGTGTTCGGGCTGGAGATGTTCACGGCCAGATACGTCGCCAGCGGCGCCATGAGGCGGGCCATCGTCGCATAGTCGGCGATGCGGTCGGTCGCGTCCTTGTTGGCACCGATGTTGATGCCGACGACGCCGGGACGATCCCGGCGCGCCGTCAGGCCTTCCAGCGCCACTTGCGCGCCGCGGTTGTTGAAGCCCATGCGGTTGATCACCGCGCGGTCCTCCACCAGGCGGAACAGGCGCGGCTTGGGATTGCCCGCCTGCGGCAGCGGCGTGATGGAGCCGACTTCCGCGAAACCGAAGCCCAGGCCCAACAGCGCGTCAGGCACTTCGCCGTCCTTGTCGAAGCCGGCCGCCATGCCAATGGGGTTGGGAAAAGCGATTCCCGCGACTTGCGTGGAGAGCGAGGCGGGGAATGCCGGCGCGCGAGTCTTGCCCGCCATTTTCAGCGCCTTGAGCGCAAGGCCATGCGCCGATTCGGCATCGAGACGGAACAGGGCGGGTCTGATCAGGGAGTAAAGCACGGGTGCCGCATAAACGGCTCGGCGCTGTTGCTCAAATGCTTCTTATCCTGCGTGACGTTCGCAAAATCGGTTTTCCGGCGTCACCGCCAGAGCACGCATGTCGCAATTATACAATAAATCGCCGAGGGCCCGGCATACAGGAGAGTTGCGACCCGAAGGGCTCGTAGCGGGATGCGCACGAGTTCTTTATTACCTTACGGCGGTTCCCGATCCTGATCGGGGACCGCCTTTTTTCTTTGGATTCCCCCATTCGCCGGCGCGAACTCTCTCCAAAAGCGAGAAATTTGCAACAGCCCGATCGCTTTTGTCGCACAAATCCTGTGCGAAACTCCATTGAAACCGGAGGGGTCCTGCACTAGGTGGCACAAATCGGAAAGATTTGATCCACTTTAACCGCAGAGACGTGAAAGCCGCAGATATGCGCCTGTCCAGCATGGCCGACTACGCCGTTGTCATCATGTCCGCCGCGACTCGGCATTCGGGCACTTGCGCGCATCACCCCCAGGATTCGCGGATGAGCCGCATCTCGGCAGGCCAGCTTGCCGAAGACACCGGCCTTCCCGCTCCCACCGTTCAGAAGCTGGTGAGCAAACTGACCGCTGCGGGGTTGCTGCAATCGACCCGCGGCGTTGGCGGCGGGCTGAAACTGGCCCGCGCACCCGAAACGATTTCGATTGCGGATATCGTGGAGGCAGTGGAAGGGCCGATCGCGCTCACCGCCTGCCTCGAACAGGGCAAGCACGAATGTACGCTGGAAGGCGGATGCAGCGTGCGCCCGCACTGGCCGCAAGTGAATGCGGCACTGCGCGGCGCATTGGCGCAAGTGGTCCTGACCCAGCTCGTCGAGGAAGTATGAATGACTGACGAAACCTCCCCCGAGGGCACCATCGAGGTGCGCGAAGTCCATGGGGACAACCGCCGCGATGGCGAGGCCCGCGACGTAGAAGTGCGCGATCAGGCCGCGCGCGAGGCTGCGGCCCGCGTGGCCGATTACGAGCACGGCTGGGTTGCCGACATCGAGCAGGAATATGGCCCCAAGGGCCTGTCCGAGGATACCATCCGCTTCATCTCGGCCAAGAAGGACGAGCCGGAGTGGATGCTCGACTGGCGCCTGAAGGCCTATGCCCGCTGGCTGGAGATGACTCCGCCGGACTGGGCCAAGCTGAATGTGCCGCCGATCGACTACCAGGAAGCCTACTACTGGGCCGCGCCCAAGAAGAAGCCTTCGCTCTCCAGCCTGGACGAAGTCGATCCCGAGATCCTCAAGGTCTACGAGAAGCTGGGCATTCCGCTGGAGGAGCAGAAAGTGCTCGCCGGCGTCGAAGGCGCGCGCAAGGTGGCCGTGGACGCGGTGTTCGATTCGGTTTCCGTCGCCACCACCTTCCGCAAGGAACTGGAGCAGGCGGGCGTGATCTTCCGCTCGATCTCCGAAGCGATCCGCGAATATCCCGAGCTGGTGAAGAAGTGGCTCGGCCGCGTCGTTCCCGTGCAGGACAACTACTTCGCAGCGCTGAACTGCGCGGTCTTTTCTGACGGCACCTTCGTCTACATTCCCGAAGGCGTGCGCTGCCCGATGGAGCTGAGCACCTATTTCCGCATCAATGCGGAAAACACCGGCCAGTTCGAACGGACCCTGATCATCGCCGAGAAGGGCAGCTACGTTTCCTACCTCGAAGGCTGCACCGCGCCGATGCGCGATGAAAACCAGCTTCACGCGGCGGTGGTGGAACTGGTCGCGCTGGAAGATGCCGAGATCAAGTACTCGACCGTGCAGAACTGGTACCCCGGCAATGCCGAGGGCAAGGGCGGCATCTACAATTTCGTGACCAAGCGCGGCCTCTGCCAGGGCGCCCGCTCCAAGATCTCTTGGACGCAGGTGGAAACCGGCTCCGCGATCACCTGGAAGTACCCCAGCTGCGTCCTCAATGGCGAGGATTCGGTGGGCGAGTTCTACTCGGTGGCGGTCACCAACAATTACCAGCAGGCCGACACCGGCACCAAGATGATCCACAACGGCAAGGGCAGCCGCTCGACGATCATCTCCAAGGGCATTTCGGCCGGCAAGAGCAACAACACCTATCGCGGCCTCGTGCGCGTGGCCGCCAATGCCGAAGGCGTGCGCAACTTCACCCAGTGCGATTCGCTGCTGCTGGGCAAGGAATGCGGCGCCCACACCGTGCCCTATATCGAAGTGCGCAACCCCAGCGCCCAGATCGAGCACGAGGCGACCACCAGCAAGATCAGCGACGACCAGCTGTTCTACGCCATGCAGCGCGGGCTCGATACCGAGCAGGCGGTGGCGCTGATCGTCAACGGCTTCGCCAAGGAAGTGCTTCAGCAACTGCCGATGGAATTCGCCGTCGAAGCGCAGAAGCTGCTGGGCATCTCGCTGGAAGGTTCGGTGGGTTGATGTTGACGCCTAGCGATACAGCAAGGCGCATCAACTCCCCTCTCCTTCAGGGAAGAGGCCGGGGGTGGGGGCTATCCGTCACCCGCAACGCCGAGATCGCACAATTCGCCCGCGAAATGCGCAATGAGCCGACCGAACCGGAAAAGCGCTTATGGCGCGCCCTGTCGCGCTCGCAGCTAGGCGGCTTCAAGTTCCGTCGGCAGGCGCCAATCGGCCCGTTCATTGCGGATTTTCTCTGCCCGCAGAAAGCGCTGGTCGTGGAAGTCGACGGCGAGACGCACGATTCCGAATGCGACCGCAAGCGTGACGCGGCGCTCGCCGGGATGGGGTTCGCCACCATCCATGTCACCAACACCGAGGTGATGCGCAATATGGAAGGGGTTCTGACCGTGGTCCTGAATGCTCTGCACGAAGCGTCGGATCGTTGGGCTACCCCCCACCCCAACCCCTCCCCTGAAGAGGAGGGGCTTTCTGGTACTTCTTTCATCCAAGGACTTAATCCATGACCGCCGCCCGCAAGACCCTTGGCATCAGCAAGGACTCCGCGCCCAAGGCCGACGCCAAGGCCAGCTTCAATGTGACCGGCGCACGCCTGGAAACGCTCAAGGAGCGGGCCAAGGAACAGCGCCGCAACCCCAGCGAGGCGCAGAAGGCGCTCTGGGCAGAGCTGGCCGGCTCGAAGCTGGGCGGCGTGAAGTTCATCCGCCAGTCGGTGGTCGGCTCGGCCATCGTCGACTTCGCCTGCCCTTCGCGCTGGATCGTCGTGCAGCTCAGCGCCGACGATTCCAACCCGGACGTCAACGAATTGCAGGACCGCAAGCTCACCGAAGTGGGCATCCGCGTGCTGCGCTTCTCCGAGGACGAAGTGCTGGACCGCGTGGACAGCGTCGTTCGCGAGATCACCACCGAACTCAACGTGCCTTTCGACAAGCGCTCCGCGCGCCGGAAGGCCGGAACCACTGCCACTCCCCGTTTTGACGAGGGCCGCTTCGACGAGGGCTCCGAAGGATGACCATGCTCAAGATCGATAACCTTCAGGCCAATGTTGCCGGAGCCAACGTAAACCGGCCGATCCTCAAGGGTCTCTCGCTGACGATCAATCCAGGCGAGATTCACGCAATCATGGGCCCGAACGGCGCGGGCAAGTCCACCCTGGGCTACACGCTCGGCGGCCGCCCCGGCTATGAAGTGACCGGCGGTTCGGTGGATTTCATGGGGCAGGACCTGCTTGAACTGGAACCGCACGAGCGCGCCGCCGCCGGCCTGTTCCTGGGCTTCCAGTACCCGGTCGAGATCCCCGGCGTGTCCTTCGTCCAGTTCCTGCGCGAATCCGCCAATGCCCAGCGCAAGAGCCGCGGCGAGGAAGTGCTTTCGGGCGGCGAGTTCCTGAAGCTGGCACGCGAAAAGGCAGGCCTGCTGCGCATGGACATGGACATGCTGAAGCGCCCGGTGAACGTGGGCTTCTCCGGCGGCGAGAAGAAGCGCGCCGAGATGGTGCAGATGGGCATCCTCGACCCACGCCTGGCCATCCTGGACGAGACCGACTCCGGCCTCGACATCGACGCCCTGCGCATTTGCGGCGAAGGCATCAATGCGATCATGCGCGCGCCCGACAAGGCCGTGCTGCTCATCACCCACTACCAGCGCCTGCTGGACTACGTGAAGCCGGACTTCGTCCACGTCCTGGCCGACGGTCGCATCGTCAAGACCGGCGGCGCGGACCTCGCGCTGCGGCTTGAGGAAGAAGGCTACGAAGCCGTGGTGCAAGAGGCGGCCGCATGAGCGAAGTCGCTGCTCTCCCGACGCGGAAGCACGAAGACTTCCGCTATTCCGACATTGACGCGCTGGCCGGCGTCTGGCCGATCGCGCGCGAGAGCATCGTCGTGGCGGACGGCGCCGAGGATTCGCTCCAGATCGTCGAGGACGGCGCAGAAGCCGTCGCCCGGCACCTGGTGATCTCGCTGGGCAAGGGCGCGAAGTTCGATCTTCGCGTGCTTTCGGCCGGGCCGGTCTATGGCCGCATCGCCGTCGACGTGCGGCTGGCCGAAGGCGCGGACTTCACTCTGGGCGCGGCGCAGCTTGCCACCGGCAGCGAGACGCTGGAAGTGGTCACCGAAGTCACGCACGCCGGGCTGAACGCCACGTCCAGCCAGATCGTGCGGACGGCGCTGGCCGGCCATTCCGTCGGCACTTACCTCGGCCGCATCGCCGTGGAGCGCGGGGCCGACGGCACCGATGCCGAACAGTCGGTCCGCGCCATGCTGCTGGACCGCACGGCCACCGCCAATGCCCGGCCGGAGCTGGAAATCTACGCCGACGACGTCAAGGCGGCGCATGGCTGCGCGGTGGGCGAACTCGACGCCGGCGGCCTGTTCTACCTGATGAGCCGCGGCCTTACCCCGCCCGAAGCGAAGCGCCTGATGCTCCAGGCCTTCATCGCCGAAGCCTTCACCGGCGCGCCCGGCGAGGCGGAACTGAGCGCGGCGGCCATCGCCCGGCTGGAGCAGATCCTGTGAGCGATCTCGTGCGCGAAGCCGGAGACGTGCTGGCCGTGAAGGGCGAATTCCCGGGGCTGGCCTCGGCGGATGGCGACGCCGACTGGCACTATCTCGACACTGCCGCCACCGCGCAGAAGCCGCAGGCGGTGATCGACGCCACGGTCAATGCGCTGGGCCGCGACTACGCGACCGTGCATCGCGGCGTCTATGCCCGCTCGGCCGAGATGACCCTGGCCTTCGAGGCCGCCCGCCGCACCGTCGCGGAATTTCTCGGCGGCCGGGAGGACGAAATCGTCTTCACCCGCGGCGCCACCGAGGCGATCAACCTGGTGGCCCAGACATGGGGCGTGCAGAACCTCAAGGCGGGCGACCGCATCCTCGTCTCCGTGCTCGAACACCACTCCAACATCGTGCCGTGGCAGCTTCTGCGCGACCGTACCGGCGTGGAAATCGACGTCTGCCCGCTGACCGCCGACGGCAGCATCGATCTCGAAGCCGCCGAACGCATCCTGACGCCCGCTCACAAGCTGGTGGCCTTCGCGCATGTTTCCAACGTGCTCGGCTCGGTGCTTCACGTGGAACATGCCGCGCGCCTGGCCCATGCCGTGGGCGCGAAGCTGCTGGTCGACGGCTGCCAGGCCGCCCCGCGCATCGCACTCGACATGAAGGCGATGCAGGCGGACTTCTACGTCTTTTCGGCCCACAAGCTCTATGGTCCCACCGGGATCGGCGCGCTCTGGGCGCGCAAGGACATCCTCGACGGCATGCCCCCGTGGCAAGGCGGCGGGTCGATGATCGACCGCGTGACCTTCGAGAAGACCACTTACGCCCCCGCGCCGCAGCGCTTCGAGGCCGGCACCCCGATGATCGTCGAGGCCATCGGCCTGGCGGCCGCCATCGACTGGCTCCGCGCCTTCGGTCTGGACCGGGCGGAAGCCCACGAACGCCACCTCGCCGCCAAGCTGCGCGAGGAACTCGGCAAGCGCAACGACGTCACCCTGTTCGGCCCGGCCGATTCGGTGGGCATCGTCAGTTTTGCGCTCGACGGGGTGCATCCGCACGACCTCGGCACCATATTGGACGAAGAGGGCGTTGCGATCCGGGCCGGCCATCACTGCGCACAGCCGCTGATGGACCACCTGGGCGTACCCGCCACGGCCCGCGCAAGCTTCGGCCTCTACAGTGACGACAGCGACATCGAGGCGCTCATGAAGGGTATCGAGCGCACCCGGAGAATTTTTGGATGAGTGACGACACTTCCGCTTCTGGCCCCGGCTTCACCGTCGAGGAAGTCGATTCGGTGCCCCCCGCGCCGCGTGCGCGCGTGGAGGATGCGCCCGATCAGCAGGTCCCTGGCGAACAGGGCGCTCCCGAGCGCCGGCGCGACTATCTGGACGGTTTCCTTGCCGAAAAGCCGCAGGGCATCGACCCCGGCCAGCCCGGCGGCGCGATCTACGACGG
The DNA here is from genome assembly GCF_055521655.1 of Novosphingobium sp. BL-S-21. Lineage (NCBI taxonomy): Bacteria > Pseudomonadati > Pseudomonadota > Alphaproteobacteria > Sphingomonadales > Sphingomonadaceae > Novosphingobium > Novosphingobium sp. BL-S-21. The sequence continues at coordinate 2,112,621 of NZ_CM145496.1, read as the reverse complement.
CGTCATCGATGCGCTAAAGGAAATCTTCGACCCGGAAATCCCGGTGAACATCTACGATCTCGGCCTGATCTACGGCGTCGACGTCTCGCCCGAATCCTCGGTCGCGGTGACGATGACGCTGACCACGCCGCATTGCCCGGTGGCCGAATCGATGCCCGGCGAAGTGGAGATGCGCGTGGCCGCCGTGCCCGGCGTGCGCGATGCAGAGGTCAATCTCGTCTGGGATCCGCCGTGGGACATGGCCAAGATGTCGGATGAGGCGAAGCTCGAACTGGGCATGCTCTGATGAGCTCGCCTGCCCCCACCGTCACCGTGCGCCCTGTTTCTGTCAGGCTGGCCGATTATGCCGACGCGGCCGATGCCGCGCGCGTGGTCACGCTGCTCGACAGTTATGCGCGCGATCCGATGGGTGGGGGCAAGCCGCTTTCCGAAGACGTGCGCGCGCGGCTGGTCTCCGGCCTTGCCGCCCATCCCGGCGCGTTCTCGCTACTCGCCTTCGAGAGTGACGAGGGAGCCGAAGGCCGGCCGCTGGGCCTTGCCAACTGCATCACCGGCTTCTCGACGTTCGCGGCCCGGCCGCTGGTGAACATCCATGACATGGCCGTGCTGCCCGAAGCGCGCGGCAAGGGTGTGGGACGCGCGCTGATGCTGGCCGTCGAGGAAGAGGCCCGCGCCCGCGGCGCCTGCAAGATCACTCTCGAAGTGCTGAGCGGCAATGCGACCGCCAAGGGCCTCTACGCCTCGCTCGGCTACGGAGACTACGCGCTGGACCCGGAAGCGGGCACGGCGCTGTTCTGGGACAAGAAGCTATGACCACGACCACTTCTGCGAATCCTGGCGTAAAGCCGGCGCGCCAGCGCCCGGCCGCCGTGATCCTCACCGCCAATGCCGAAGCCCGCATCGCCAGGCTGATGGGCGAGGCGCCGGAAGGCACGATCGGCGTGCGGCTTTCCACCCCGCGCCGCGGTTGTTCGGGCCTGGCCTATTCGGTCGACTACGTCAGCGAGGAAAAGCCCTTCGACGAGAAGATCGAGACGCCCGGCGGCATCTTCTACATCGACGGTGCCTCGGTGCTCTACCTGATCGGCTCGATCATGGACTGGAAGGAAGACGACTTCACCGCCGGTTTCGTCTTCGAGAATCCCAATGCCAAGGGTTCCTGCGGCTGCGGTGAGAGCTTCACGGTCTGAAGCCCCGCTTCCGGGAGAGCTTCTCCCGGAAAATGCCTACTTGCGGAGCGCCGCGATGCAGGCGGCGCGATCGACATCCTGCCCGTCTGAAACCCGCCGCGCATCGATATAGGATGCGCGCGGCTCCTTCGTGGCGGCGGAAGGGTAGAGATAGACGTCCAGCAGGCACGCCTTCCCGGTGAACTGCAGCTTGCGGGCATCGCCTTCCCAGACGTTGAGCCGCGGCTCCCCGAACATCCGCACGAGCTGGCTCTCGCTCGATCCGATCACCCCTTCGGCACCGGGAATCGCCTGGAAACTGGGGTCTCGCGCGGTATGGGTCGGCTGGCGCACATTGGGAATCTGCGTGCCCCGCTTGGGCGGGTGCTGCGCCGTCGCCACGCCGCCGGAGGTGCTGGCGCACCCTGCCAGCAGCACGGCAAGCCCCGCCGCGGCAACAACGCCCCGCAAGTGGGCGGTGGCGCATCGCAGGCGGGTGGGAGCGATCATCGGAATGGCGTGAAGCGCCGAACGGTCTTGGGTCATGACATCTCACCGCATTGCGCGAGCCAGTGGTGCTGTCAACTCTCGCCGCGCTTGCGAAGCGGCGGCCCGCGCGCTACTCGCGACACAACCTCCAGACAATCCAAGGACTCCTTTTCGCATGGCTCAACCCACCGTGCCGCCCACTTTCGACGTGATTGCCATCGGCAATGCCATCATCGACGTGATCGCCAACTGCAGCGACGCGCTGATCGACGAGCTTGGTCTCTCGCGCGGCGGCATGATGCTGATCGACGCCGATCAGGCCGAAAGCCTCTACGAAGCCATGGGCCCGGCCCGCGAGATTTCCGGCGGTTCGGCCGCCAACACCCTGGCCGGCCTGGCCGCGCTCGGTGCGAAGTGCGCCTTCATCGGCCAGGTCGCGGAAGACCAGCTGGGCGACGTCTTCACCCATGACATCCGCGCCGGCGGCATCGCCTTCGACGTGCCCGCCCGCCCCGGCAACCCGCCGACGGCCCGCTGCCTGATTTTCGTGACACCGGACGGCCAGCGCACGATGAACACCTTCCTCGGCGCCTCGCACTACCTGCCCGCCGAAGCGCTGGACGAAAGCGCCGTCGCCAATGCGGCCGTGCTCTATCTCGAAGGCTATCTCTGGGATCCCGAGGAACCGCGCGCCGCGATGCGCAAGGCCATCGAGGCCGCCCGCGGGGCCGGTCGCAAGATCGCCTTCACGCCTTCGGAATGCTTCGTGATCGACCGTCACCGCGCCGATTTCCTCGACCTGATCGACACCGGCAAGATCGACGTGCTGTTCTGCAACGAACACGAGATGGCCGCCCTCGTCGGTCATGACGATTTCGAAAAGGGCGTCGCCCAGCTCGCTCCGAAGATCCCCGTGCTTGTCGTCACGCGCGGCGCCGAGGGCGCAGTCGCGATCTCGGGCGACCAGCGCGCCGAAGTCGGCGCCGAGCCGATCGAGCGCGTGGTGGACACCACCGGCGCCGGCGACCTCTTCGCGGCCGGCTTCCTGTTCGGCCATGTGCGCGGCAAGAGCCTGGAAGAATGCCTGCAGTACGGCGCGATCTGCGCCTGCGAGATCATCTCGCACTACGGCGCGCGTCCCGAAGCGGACCTCCAGGCGCTGATTTCCGAACGCGTCGGCTGATCGCTTCGGCTTCGGCTGGAAAAAGGGGCTCCATTCGCAGGAATGGGGCCCTTTTTGCATGGCGTTGACGCCGGCCTCTCCGCAGGACAGGTTGGTCCACCGTCCTCAACCGGAGCGCCCATGGCCCAGCACGATCCCGCACTGATCGACTTCGAGGCGAGTTGCCTGCCCGAATATGGCCAGTCCTATCCAATCGAGGTCGCCGTGGCGCGCATCGACGGGGAAAGCCGCTCCTGGCTGATCAAGCCCCCGCCCCGCTGGCAGACCTGGGACTGGTCCGAAGAAGCGGAATCCCTCCACGGCATCAGCCGCGCCATGCTGGCATGCGACGGACTGCCGCCCACGCAAGTCTTCGCGGAAATGGTGGCGTTCGTCGGTACGTGCGAGGTCTATTCCGATGCCGACCTCGATGGCTTCTGGCTGGAAGTGCTGTGCGAGGAACTGGGCGAAAAGCTGCCGTTCCCGATCCGCTTCCTGGGCGAATGGATGGCCGCGCGCGGCCTTACCCGAGAGCAGGTCGACGCCGCGCTGGAGGAAGCCAGGCGGCGCCTGCCCAAGGCCCACTACGCGCGCGAGGATGCCAAACGGCTCGCGCTGGTCGTTCGCCTGTTGATCGAGGAACAGCCCGCATGAATCTTCGCGAAGCCCTGCTGGTGCGCATCCACGTTCCGGTTTCGCCGGAGACCTTTCGCGCCATGCTGGCAGGCGACGTCGCCGCCGGAGAGCGCGACCCGGTCCTGGCCGCGATCCTGGCGGTCGTCCGCGCCGACAATCCGCTCGGCGATTTCGGCCTCTACAAGGGAGTCGCCGAGATCGGCCTGGGGTGGGAGAGCTTCCAGCCCGGGCCGGACGCAAGACCGGCGCTGGGCGAAGCGGCCATGACCAGCCTCTCCCCCACCGTGATCCTGTCCCTCCACGCGCCCTGCAGCGAGGAAGACCCGGAATTCCTGGAGGCGATGGACCGCATCATGGCGGCCCACCCCTGGGAAATCCCGGTGATCGAGATCGCACCGACCTGGCTGGCCGAGCGCGGTCAGTAAGTATCCGCTTGCGGCATCGCGCCGTCCCGCCCCGCCGGTTCCGACAGGGCCTGGCCCTGGGGCGCCAAAGGCTGGGCACCGGGCTGGGCTGACTGGAACCGCGCGAGGCACTCGGCCTTGCGCTGCTCCCGGGCGTCGGAATAGCTTTGCGCCGTCTGCCCCGGCAAGGCGCAGTCGCGCTCCGGCCGGATCGGCACCTTGGCCCGGCAGCCTTCCTCGGTGGCGAACAGGTTGTCGGCACAATCGGCCAGTGCCGAGACGTCGGCATCGTGCTGCGCGCGGCAACTCGCCGTCCAGCGCTGCTTGTAGGACAGCTCCGCGAAGTTCAGGCAGTCCTGATACTCCTGCTGAGCCGCTTCCTGTCGGCGCGACTGCTCGGCCTGTTCGCGCTGCTGCGCCTTGGCCACGGCGTCTTCCTGCTTCTGCCGGGCTTCCTGCTCGGCGGCCACACGCGCTTCCTGGCGGGACGCCTGACCGGGCAGGAACACCCCGTAGTAATAGCCGACGCCGGTGCCGGCGAACACCGCCGCCACCGCCAGCGCCACCTTCAGGATCGAATCCGCCTTACTGGTCATGGGCCTTCTCGCGCGCCACTTCGCGCCAGCCGATGTCCCGGCGGCAGAAGCCGGTCGGAAAATCGAGCGCATCCACGGCCGCATAGGCCCGGCCCTGCGCCTCGGTGACCGACGCGCCCCGCACCGTCACGTTGAGCACGCGGCCACCGCTGGAGACGAGCACGCCGTCCTTCACGTCGGTGCCGGCGTGGAACACCTTGGCGCCATCGGCCTCGGCCGCCGCGATGCCGCCGATCGCGCCGCCCTTCTCGGGCGTGCCGGGATAGCCGTTCGCGGCCATCACGACAGTCAGCGCCGTGTCGCGGCTGAAGCGCGGTGCCGCAATCGCGGCAAGGCGGTTGTCGGCGCAAGCATGGAGCAGTTCGACGAGATCCGATTCGAGGCGCAGCATCATCACCTGGCACTCGGGATCGCCAAAGCGGCAGTTGTATTCGATCAGCTTGGGGCCTTCGCGGGTCAGCATCACGCCCAGGAACAGCACGCCGGAATAAGGCGTACCTTCGTTTTCCAGCGTCCGCACGGTCGGCGCGATGATGCGTTCCAGCACTTCGGCTTCCAGCATCGGCGTCAGCACCGGCGCCGGGCTATAGGCGCCCATGCCGCCGGTGTTGGGGCCGGTGTCGCCGTCGCCCACGCGCTTGTGGTCCTGTGCGGAGGCGAAGGGGACGATGGTGGAACCGTCGGTCAGGGCGAAGAAGCTGGCTTCCTCACCTTCCATGAATTCTTCGATCACGGCTTCGGCGCCGGCCTCTCCGAAGCGGCCCGAGAAGATCTCGCGCACGGCTTCCTCGGCTTCGGCCATGGTCATCGCCACGGTCACGCCCTTGCCGGCGGCCAGGCCGTCGGCCTTTATCACCACCGGCGCGCCGAATTTCGCCAGCGCGGCCATCGCGTCCGCTTCGTTGGCGACGCGGTCGTAACCGGCGGTGGGAATGCCAGCGCGTTCGCACAGGTCCTTGGTGAAGCCCTTGGAGCCTTCGAGCTGGGCCGCCGCCTGGCTCGGTCCGAACACCGAGAAACCCTCGCCGCGCAGGGAATCGGCAAGGCCGTCGACCAGCGGGGCCTCGGGGCCGATGACGATCAGGCCGACCACGTTGCTCTCGCAAAAGGCGATGACGGCCGCGTGATCGGTGACATCCAGCGAAATGCAGCTTGCGACCTCGGCAATGCCCGGGTTACCCGGCGCGGCCCAGAGGGTCTCGCAGAGCGGGGATTGCGCCAGCTTCCAGGCCAGCGCATGTTCGCGGCCGCCAGAGCCCAGAAGAAGGATGTTCATTAGCCGTGCCTTTCGATGACGACGAATTCGATGATGGTCGTTCGGGTGGGCTGGTAGCGAAGCAAGCGGCCGGGGACAACGCTGCGCCGCTCTCGATCAGCGAGATTTCGAACCTTTTAAAGCGCACCGTGGAAGACCGCTTCGGCTTCGTGCGCCTGCGCGGAGAGCTTTCGGGCGTGAAGCGGGCGGCCTCGGGCCACCTCTACTGCGCGCTCAAGGACGACAAGGCGGTGATCGACGGCGTCATGTGGCGCGGCGGCGCGCAGCGGCTGGCCTTCCGCCCCGAAGACGGCATCGAGGTGATCGCCACCGGCAAGCTCACCACTTATCCCGGCCGCTCCAAATACCAGGTCGTCATCGAGACCATGGAGATCGCCGGCGAAGGCGCGTTGCTGGCGCTGCTGGAAAAGCTGCGCGCCCGCCTTGCCGCCGAAGGGCTGTTCGCGCCCGAACGCAAGCGTGAGCTGCCCTTCCTGCCGCGCGTGATCGGCGTGGTCACCTCCCCCACCGGCGCCGTGATTCGCGACATTCTCCACCGCCTGGACGACCGCTTCCCCAGCCACGTCCTGGTCTGGCCGGTCCTCGTGCAGGGCGAAGGCTCGGCGCAGCAGGTGGCCAATGCCGTGCGCGGTTTCTCCGCGATCCGGCCCGGAGGCCCGGTACCGCGCCCCGATCTGGTGATCGTGGCGCGCGGTGGCGGTTCGATCGAGGACTTGTGGTCGTTCAACGAGGAAGTCGTGGTCCGGGCCGTGGCGGAATCGTCGATTCCTGTGATTTCGGCGGTCGGGCACGAAACCGACACCACGCTTTGCGACTATGCCGCCGACCGCCGGGCGCCCACGCCCACTGCGGCCGCCGAAATGGCCGTGCCGGTGCGGCTGGAACTGGCCGCCACGCTGGACGAACTAGCCTATCGCAAGCGCCGCTGCGCGCTGCGCCCGGTCACGCTCGGCCGCGAACGACTGGAAGCGCGGGTGCAGCGTCTCCCCCGGCCCGAGGCCATTCTCGCGGCCAAGGCGCAGAAGCTGGACGAACTTTCCGAACGCCTGCGCCGCGGCCTGCGCGATGAAGCAGCGGCCAAGCGCGAACAGTTGGGCCGCACCGCCTCCCGCCTGTCACTGCCGCTGCTGCGTCACCGGGTGGAGCGCTGCGACGAGCGGCTGACGCGCGTCGGCCTGACCGCGCGCCTGCTGACTCGCCGCTGGACTCTGGCACGCGACAGTCTGGCACCGGTTTCCCGCGTGCTGCCGCAGCTTGACCCGAAGCGCCCGCTGGAGCGGGGCTATGTCCTTGCCAAGGGGCCGGACGGCCGCGCGCTGACCAGTCGCCAAGCGGCGGCGCGGGAATCGCTGCTGACGTTGGAATTCCGGGACGGCGAACTGACGGTCGCCGTCGGCACCGAAGCGCCGGTCCAGGCCGCCAAGACGCCTGGAACCGTCGCCGAACCGGCACCTGAAACACCGGCGTCCAAGCGCCCGGCACGACCGAAGGCGGGCGAGCCGAGGCAAGGCGATTTGTTTTGAACCGCCGGCTCTGCTAGGATTTCGCCCATGCTTATGTCTTCTGCCGACCGCCCCGCCAAGCTCGCCTACGGACCCAATGGTTTCCGGGTGCTGAGCGGCGGACACTTCGTGCTCTGCGCCGTCACCGGCGAGAAGATTCCGCTGGAGGAACTCCGCTACTGGAGCGCTGAGTTCCAGGAGCCTTACGCCAGCGCCGAAATCGCGACCAAGCGTCTCACCGCCAAGGCATGAAGGCCCGCAAGGCCTCAAGGGCATCGCTGATCCCGGCCTCGCTGGTTCTCGGCGGCCTGGCGGCTGCCGGTGCGATGCTGGCGTGGAGCGGCCTCGCGGCCCAATCGACCGCGCCGGTGGCGCCTGCGGCTGTCCCGGGCACCCTGACCTATAGCGGGGAACTCACCCAGGGCGGCTGGGTCCGCGGCAAAGTGCCTGCCGGCACGAGCGCTCTGGCGCTGGGCGGCCAGCCGGTGCAGATCGCGTCGGACGGCACCTGGTTTGCCGCCTTCGACCGCGATGCCGGCACCATCGCCACGCTGACGGCCACGCTGGGCAACGGCCGCCGCATCACGCAGCCGATTTCCGTCTCGCCGCGCGCCTGGCAGATCGAGAACGTCAATATCGCCCGCAAGCCAGGCGGCCCGACCGAAGCCTTCATGGCCCTGCGTCGGCCCGAACTGGACCGCATCAATACCGCGCGGGCGATGAAGACCGACGCCCAGGGCTGGCGCCAACATTTCATCTGGCCCGCCAAAGGCCGCATTTCCGGCCGTTTCGGATCGCAGCGCGTCTATCGGGGCGAGCCCGGTGCCTATCACTCGGGTCTCGACATCGCCACCGGCACCAGCGGCACGCCTTTCGTTGCCCCGGCCGACGGCGTGGTGATCCTGGCCGCCGAGAAGCCGTTCACGCTCGAAGGCAACCTGCTGATGCTGGACCATGGCATGGGCCTCAACAGCGCTTTCCTGCATTGCTCCGAGATCCTGGTGAAGCCGGGCGAACACGTCCGCCAGGGCCAGGTGATCGGCAAGATCGGCATGTCCGGCCGGGCCACCGGGCCGCATCTGCACTGGTCGATCAAATGGAACGAGGCGCGGCTGGACCCGATCCTCTTCACCGGCCCCCAGACCTGAACCGACGAGATTGCGCCGATAATATCGGCAATTCCGCAGGGCTGCAGCGAAAGCGGGTTGCAGCCTTCGCCGGAATGCTTATCCCGCCCTTGTGCGCCGCACCATTGCCCTCCTCGTCCTGCTGTCCCTGCTGCCGCTGACCTGGGGGCATGCGCCGCAGCACAAGAAATTCAAGACATTCGAACTGTCGTTCGAGCAGCTACCCCTGCCTGCAGCCCGGCGCGCCGACCCGCGTCTGGGATCGTTCAAGCTGGAGGAAGTCTGGCAGGCGCATAGCCGCACCCACTCCTTCGGCAGCTATTCCGCGCTGCTGCTGCGGCCCGGCGGCATCATGCTGGCGCTCAGCGATTCGGGCGGATTTCTGGAGTTCAGGGCACCCGGGCAGTCGCAGGCGGAAAGCCGCATGGGCGACCTGCCCCTCTCCAAGGATGCGGACAAGGCCGCGCGCGATGTCGAATCGGCCACGCAGGACGAAACCGGCATGATCTGGCTCGGCCTGGAGGGGCGCAACGCCGTCTACCGGATGAATCCGGACTACGAGATCGAACGCCGCGCCAGCCCGCCGGTCATGGCGGACTGGGGAGTCAATTCCGGCCCCGAGGCGCTCACGCGCCTTCATGACGGGCGATTCGTGCTGCTGCGCGAAGGGTATGTCGGCTGGAGCGATCACCTGCACCAGGCCGCCCTGTTCGGCGGCGATCCCACTCTGAACCCGAACGGCCAGGACTTCGCGCTCGATTCGCCTGCGGGCTTCAGCCCCACCGACATGGCGCAAATGCCGGACGGCCGGTTGCTGATCCTGATGCGGCGCCTGATCTGGCCGATGCCGCAACGATTCGCCGGCCGAATCGCGATCGGCGATCCGGCGGACATCCGCCCGGGCGGCACCTGGAAAGTCACCGAGGTTGCGCGGCTCTCGTCCGATCTGCCCATCGACAACTTCGAAGGCATCGCAATCGCCCCGCAGGAGAGCGGCAAGCTGACCGTCTGGCTGATCTCGGACGACAACTTCTCCCCGCTCCAGCGCACGCTGGTGTGGAAGATGAGCGTCGACCCAGCCAAACTGCCGTAAGCCCAGCCGGACTGCCGTAGGCATAGCCTCTACCGAACCGGTATTCACTGCCGCGCGGAAACGGCTTCCGCCTGCTCTTGAGACAACAGGAACCGAGCCCCGCCATCAGCGGCGCGGCGGATTCACGGAATTCAAGAGGAATGGGCGCGCTCCGAAACCGGGAAACCGATCCCGGCCGGGCATGCGAAAAGGCGCGCAAGTCAAGCTTGCACGCCTTTTCGCGAAACCGTGTTCTTCACGCTCCCCGTAGGGAGCGGGAGAATCAGGCGGCCTGCTGCTTCTTCAGCTCGCGCTTCACCTTGACGGCGCGCGCGCTCAGCTTCGTGTCCGAAGTCTTCAGCAGCCAGTTGTCGAGGCCACCGTTGTGCTCGACCGAACGCAGGCCGTGGGTCGAGACGCGGAACTTGAAGCTGCGCTCAAGACCGTCCGACAGCAGCGTGACGTTCTGAAGGTTGGGAAGGAAGACGCGCTTGGTCTTGTTGTTGGCGTGGCTGACGTTGCAGCCGACCTGGCGGCCCTTGCCGGTCAGTTCGCAGATGCGGGACATGTCTACTCTCGCTCGAAAAAGTCTGTGGCCGTAAATACGGGAAGGCGCGCCCTTAGCGATTCCCCGGGTGAAGGTCAAGTTGCGCACAGCTTTTTGAAGGTCTAGCGCATGGCCATGACCCGCTGGCCCCTGCCCGAATACATGGAACTCGCCCTGGCGCAAGCCCGGGAAGCCGCCGATTCCGGCGAAGTGCCGATTGGCGCGGTCGTCGTGAAGGACGGAAACGTCATCGCCACCGGCCGCAACGGCCCGCGCGAGCGCCACGACCCCACCAGCCATGCCGAAATCGAGGCGATTCGCGCCGCGGCGCTGATTCTCGGCAATGAGAGGCTGGAGGGATGCGAGCTATGGGTGACGCTGGAACCCTGCGCCATGTGCGCGGGCGCCATCGTCCACGCGCGAATCGCCCGGCTCTACTATGCCGCTTCCGATCCCAAGGGCGGCGCGGTCGAGCACGGCGCGCGCGTCTTCGAGCACGATCAGTGCCTGCACAAGCCGGAAGTCTATTCGGGAATCGGCGAATCGGAGGCCGCGGAGATGCTCCGCAGCTTCTTCCGGGCGAAACGGTGACCGGCGACTAGCTGAAAATGCTCTGGTCGTCCGGCGCGATGCCGCCCTTGCGGGCGAACCAGGCGCGGGCATCCCTGCGGAACAGGAAGGCCACTGCGGCGACCTGCAGCGCGGTGATGACCAGCGCGAAAGCCATGTTCCCTATCCCGCGTTCGGCAAGGACCGGGACCATGGGGATCGTCACGAGCATGCCCAGCACCGTCATCACCGTGAGTATCCACCTGGCCGCGTTGCCCGCCCTGCGGGAAATGAAGAACCACAGCGCCAGCATCAGCGCAAAGCTGAAGACCTGAATGCCCACGATGAAGCCCATTCCCAGCCCCGGGCGTGCCAGCCTGGGATCGGCAAGCGTATCCTGCATCGACAGGACGGCATTCACCCCCGCCAACGCCAGGGAGCCGAGAAAGAATCGATCGAATTGAATGATGGAATTCGGACGCAAGGCGGTGTCCCCCGTTTCCCCTCCCCCCTTTGGGCGGGGTCGAGGGAGCATGACGGCGTGCACTCCCGTTCGCAACCGCTTCTAAAGCGGCGAGAAATCCAGCCCGATATCGGCCGCCGGGGCGCTCTGGGTGAGGCGGCCGACGGAAACGTACGTCACGCCCGAAGCGGCGATGGCACCGATCGTGGAGAGATTGACGCCGCCCGAGGCTTCGGTCGGCACGCGGCCGCCAACGATCGCCACGGCCTCGCGCAGGGTATCCGGCACCATGTTGTCGAGCAGGAGGTGATGCGCGCCCGCGGCGATGGCGGGTTCGATCTGGTCGAGATGGTCCACCTCGCAGATGATCTGCCCCACGCCCGCCGCTTTGGCGCGCGCCACCGCCGGGCCGACGCCGCCCGCCACCAGAACATGGTTGTCCTTGATCATGGCCGCGTCCCACAGCCCCATGCGGTGATTGCGCGCGCCGCCCATGCGGGTCGCGTACTTTTCGAGGTGGCGCAGGCCGGGAATGGTCTTGCGCGTGTCGAGCAGCGTCGCGTGCCCTTCCATGGCATCCACATAGGCCCGGGTCATCGTTGCGATGCCGGAGAGGTGCTGGACGGTGTTGAGAGCGGAACGCTCGCCGGTCAGCATGGCGCGGGCATTGCCGGTGAGGCGCATGAGCTTGGCGCCGGGTTCGACCGGGGCGCCTTCCTCGACGAGAATCTCGATCTCCATCGCGGGATCGAGAGTGCGGAAGAAGGCCTCGGCAAGGGGCAGGCCGGCGACAGTGATGGCATCGCGCGAATCCATCACGCCGGAGAACCTGGCCCCGGCTTCGATCACGCTTTCCGAGGTAACGTCATGCCCGCCACCCGGAAGCCCCACGCCGAGGTCCTCGGCAAGCGTTGCATCGACGAAGGCGGCAAGGTCGAAACCCGGGATCGCGAATGTGCTCATGCCCGCGTCTTTCGCGCGTCGCGACGGGGTTGTCGAGTATGGAAGAGAGGATTCGCGCGGAGAGGCAGAGGAACCGCGCTTGCGGCGAAGCCCGCCTTTCTCCTGCGCCTCGCCCGATGGCGCGGCGGCGGAAAAGGGGCTGCGCCGCAGACTATCCTCTCTGCATCCCAGCGTGAATGGAGAATGCGGAAATGCCCGGGGGCCTTTCCGCATTCCCGGAATCAGTGAACGAAGCGCGCGATCACGTCGCGGTAGGATCGGCTGACCTTAACCTGCGCGCCCGAATCGAGCACCAGGAAGCATTCGCCATTGGTATGCGGCTTGACCTGGCGGACCTGGTTGAGGTTGACGATCGTCGAGCGGTGGACGCGCTGGAACACGCGCGGGTCAAGGCGGCGTTCCAGGTCCTTCATCGTTTCGCGCAGGATCAGCGAATTGTCGGCGGTGCGGATGCACATGTAGTCGCCGGCGGCCTCGATATGCTCGATCGAATCGACATCGATGCGGAAGATCTGGCCGCGATCCTTGATGTTGATGAGCTTTTCGTAGCGGTCCGCGTTGGGGTCGCTTTCCTCCGGGATGTGCTCGATCGCGTCGGGGGCCACTTCGGCCAGCACCGTCTTGAGCTTCTCCGCCTCGTCCGACGAACGCTTCTCGGCCAGGCGCTGGCGCACGCGGGCAAGCGTATCGTCGAGCTTGGTCTCGTCCACCGGCTTCATCAGGTAGTTGACGGCATTGGCCTCGAAGGCGCGGACCGCGTGCTCCTGATAGGCGGTGACGAAGACGAAGAGCGGCGGCTCGATCTCCATCACGCCCTTGACCACCGAGAAGCCGTCGAAACCGGGCATCTGGATGTCGAGGAAGACGAGATCGGGCTTTTCGGTCTTGATCTTGCGGATGGCCTCGCGGCCGTTCGAGCAGGTATCGATGATCTCGACATCCGGATACTTCTCCAGACGAAGCTGAAGGCCCTGGATGGCGAGTTTCTCGTCGTCGACGAGGATCGTGCGAATGGTCATCAGTTATTGTCTCCGGCCCGGCTAACGCACGTGGGCCAAATATGTTTCATCGCGCGGCGAAAACAGGCTGCCGCGGCTGCTCGTGCATGTCTTCCGGGGTGGGTTGGCGTTCGGCGGGAAGTTCGATGAGTACGGCGAATCCGCCTTCGATCGGCTCGATCGTCTCGAATCGATGATGCTCGCCATAAGCCTGGGAAAGACGGTCGCGGATATTTGCCAGGCCAACGCCAGTGGAGACCGGCTCCCCTCCATCGTAAGTCATGCCCGACAACCTGTTGTCCGTCGTCGGACTTTGCAAGCCCGGCCCGGTGTCCGAGACGGTGATGCGAAGCATCGGCCCGACGAGTTGCGTGACGATCGTGATCTCAGCCCCGGATTCCTGCGGTGTCACGGCATATTTGATCGAGTTTTCGACCAGAGGCTGAAGCAGCAGCGAGGGCAGGAGACAGGTCTCTGTTTCCGGGTCGATGTTGAAGGTGGTGCGCAGCCTCTCCTCGAATCGCATTAGTTCGATATCGAGATAGAGCTTCAACGTTTCCACCTCGAGCGCCACCGTGACCTGGGCGGATGGCTTGTTGATCAGGGTGTAGCGCAGGAAAGAGGACAGCCGGCTGAGCATGGCATTGGCCGGCTCGGTCTGTTTCAGCAGGACCAGCGTGGAAATCGAGTTCAGCGTGTTGAACAGGAAATGGGGATTCAACTGGTAGCGCAGCATGGCGAGCTGCGCCTGCGTCGCCTGATTCTCCAGCCGGATCATCTGGTCGTTCTGTTCCTCCACCTGGAGGTAGAAATTGATGGCGTAGTAAAGCGCCGACCAGGCGCCGAGCAGCGTGGCATCCAGATAGAAGACGCCGATGAACAGCTGGGCGAAGCTGGAATCGCTGTCCGTGCGGTAGAGCGAGATCACCCAGGCATCGATGAAGGCGTGGAGGCCCACCGCGAACGGCAGGATCATCGCCGTCAGGCCCCAGGTCACCAGGGCGCGACGGGTGATCAGCGCGCGATAGACGACGGACAGCACCAGCGAGATCGAAAAGCCGGTAACGGTCGCGATCAGCACCAGCACCAGATAGGACAGGGGCTGGGCATTGGCGATCGTGGACATGGCGCGAAGCAGCATCGCGCCGCCCCAGCCTACGAACTGCAGGCGCCAGAAGGCCTTGTCCTTGTTGGCGAAGAAAGGAATGGGCTGGATCGGCAGGACGCTCATTCTCGCTTCCTAGCCGAAATCATGCCCAGGCGGAAACAGCCGATAATTCCGCAAGTCGACTTGTCAGCCCTTCTTGTCGCCCTTGGGTTCGGCGCGCGCCTCGGAGACCGCCTCGGACAGCTGGTCGAAACCGACCGCGCCGGAGATCAGCCGCTCGCCCGCCACCCAGCTTGGCGTACCGCTGAAGCCAAGGCGTCCGGCAATGTCCATGTTGCGCGAAAGCTCCTGCGCCACGGCGGGCCCGGCGGCGACCTTGCGGGCGCGCTCGATGTCGAGGCCGGCCTTCTGCGCCGCGGCATCGATGCTCTGGGCATCGACCTGGCCCATGGCGAACATGGCATCGTGGAACTGCGGGAACTTGCCCTGTTCAGCCGCGGCCAGCGCCATCTTCGCGGCGGCGGGGCTTTCGGGGCCGATGATCGGCAGTTCGCGCACGACGATGCGCAGATCGGGGTTCTTCGCCAGAAGCTGGGCCACGTCGGGCAGGCTGCGGCGGCAATAACCGCAGGCATAGTCGCTGAATTCGATCAGCGTGACCTTGCCGTTCGGATTGCCGAGCACGGCGCCGGGGAACGGCGTCTCCACGTTCTGGCGCACACCGGCCAGTTGCTGGCTGGCCTGCTTGCGCTGCAGGTTGTCCATGGCCTGGGGCAGGATTTCGGGGTGTTCGAGGATATAGTCGTGAACGACCTTCTCAACCGCCACGCGGCCGCCGAACCAGCCACCGACGCCGATCAGCGCGATGCAACCGGCGATCGCTGCGAACTTCGTGCCATTACCCATCGTCGTCGAGAATCCTGTCAATTGAGCACTGCCCTTAGCGGGCTATGGGAACCGCGGCCAGAGCCGAAGGTCCGCCCCGGACTGCGACCTGGGACGGGGCATTCATCGCCGCTTCTTGCGCTGCAGTTCGGCGCGGGCCTGCATCTCGATATCCTGCGCCCGCAGCCAGTCCGGCGTGCCGGTGGGCAGCCCCGCTTCGGCGGCCTGCGCACTCATCAGCGCGGCGTCCATCTGGCCGGTCAGCGATTGCTGCTCGGCGCTGGCCAGCCGGGCGCGCGGCATATCGCCATTGGCGGCGTAGATCGTGCCGAGCTGATACCAGGCGAAAGGATTTTCCCGATCCCGCGCGACGGCGTTTTTCAGCACCGTCTGCGCCTCGGCGAAATGGGCGGAATCCTCGGTGGCGATCAGGGCATGGCCGAAGAGCGTGGCGATCAGCGGCTGGTAGCCGGTCAGTTCCGTGGCCTTGCGCAGCGGCACCAGCGCTTCGGCCGCCTGCCCCGCCTCCAGCAGGATCTGCCCTTTCAGCTCAAGGAAATAGGGATCGTTCGCATCGACCGTCAGCAGCGCATCGGTTTCGGCGCGCGCACGGTCGAGCTGCGACTGGCGGTGGAAGGCATAAGCGCGGGCGTAGTGGGCCGGCACCGAATTGTCCGTCTCGGGATAGACGCGGAACACATCGCGCGGCTCGGCCAGGTAGCCGAACAGCTTGGCCTTCATCCGCATGAACCGCTGCTGGAGCTTGGCATCGTCCGGCTTGGCCCAGGCCGGGTCCTTCTCGTAGACGTCCTGCAAGGTCTGGATACGGTCACCGGTGAGCGGGTGAGTGGAGTAGAACTCGTCCCCTTCCTGCGGCCGGTATCCGTAGCGGAATTCGAGATTCTGCAGCTTCTTGAAGAATTCCACGGACCCGCGGCCGCTGATCCCGGCGGCGGAGAGATATTGCGCGCCGGCCGCATCCGCGGAGGCTTCCTGCGAGCGGCTATAGGCCAGGTACTTGCCCATGGCGGCCTGCTGGCCGGCCATGATGACGCCCATTGCCGCCTCGCCGGCCCCCGCTGCCGCGGCGGCCGCGCCAAGCAGGAGCGAGAGGATGGAGATGTTCGATGCCGGCTGCGCGCCCTGGTTGAGCACGGCATGGCCGCCGGTGACGTGGCCCAGCTCGTGCGCGATCACGCCCTGCACTTCGGCGGCGGTATCGGCCTGGTTGATCAGCCCGCTGTTGACGTAGACCGCCTGCCCGCCCGCCACGAAAGCGTTCACCGAGGAATCGTTGACCAGCACGATGTCGACATGGTTGGGATCGAGCCCCGCCGCCGTGATCAGCGGGCGCGACATGTCCTTGAGCAGGGCCTCGGTCTCTGCATCGCGCAGGATCGACTGCGCGCTGGCCGGGGCAGCGGACCAGCCGAACAGCGCCAGAAAGCTCAGGAGAAGTGCGGCAAATCGCGCAAAGGGCATGCTCTACTCTGGGGCCTTTCGGCCTGAACCGGTGCTGAAGACGCTTGTCCGTCCGGATCGGGCAACTGCCGAATCAAGCCTTCAGCCTAGCGGCGGCAAGCCTGCTGGCAAGAGCGCTCTGCGCTGCGGATCATCCCAGCAGGTGCCGGGCAGCGCGGCCGAGCAGGGCCTCGTCATCGGCCACTTCGCCCAGCAGGACCAGCTCGCCCGCCTCGTTGCGCCGGGCCACCAGCACGGTGAACTCGCCCGAGCGGCCAAGGTCTTCCATCGGCAGGGGCTGAAGGGCGCGAAGTCCGCGCGCCACGCGGTCGCGGCGCGATTCGGCGGGGGCCGCATCCCGGTCATCCTCGCGGCGGAGGCGGCGTTCGTCGCGGACCAGGGCCTTGATGCCGCCGTCAGCCCCGGCGATGTGCGGGGCCAGCGCGCCCTGTTCGAGGCCCAGGCGGCGGCCATGGGCGATGACGGTGGCGAATTCGGTCAGGCGCGTCTTGTCGTAGTCGGCACCGAAGACGAGCTTGACGAGCGGCATCAGCGGCGCCCGCTCCTGCACTTTCAGCCCGGCATCCTGCACGAGTTCGGCATAGTCCTCCGGCGCCTGCTCTGCGGCCAGCGCGAAGTCGTAGGCGCGGCCGAGCGCCGCATAGAGCGCCTGACGCGAGCGATCCTCCGCGCGGTGCGCCGCCTGTGCCAGTTCGCGCGCCGAAGCGAGCCAGTCGGCCAGCTCCATGTCGGCCGTAAGTTCCAGAATGTCCGGATCCGCGAGGTCCGGGCCGAGGGGGCCGTCCTCCGGGAGTCCGGTATTCATGCCGGTAATCAGCCCGGCTTC
Source organism: Novosphingobium sp. BL-S-21 (assembly GCF_055521655.1). Lineage (NCBI taxonomy): Bacteria > Pseudomonadati > Pseudomonadota > Alphaproteobacteria > Sphingomonadales > Sphingomonadaceae > Novosphingobium > Novosphingobium sp. BL-S-21. The sequence continues at coordinate 2,095,367 of NZ_CM145496.1, read as the reverse complement.
GACGAGGTCCAGCGCGTGGGGCGCGGCGCTGCCGAAGCCCACGGGCGGAAGCGCGAAGGCGCCGTCCGCCGGGCCGTCCGCCCATTCCGTCAGCGGGGCCGCCGCGCGGGGCAGCGGCAGGCGATCGATGGGATCGGCCGGACCAGCCGCCGGCTCCATGCCGGCTGGCGACCCGGCCTGTTCCTTCCAGTTGATGACGCCGTAGATGCAGTCGATCGCCAGATGGTGGCGCGAGAACGGCAGCAGGATACCGCGATAGAGGATCGTGGCGCCGCGCTGGTTCACGAACTCGGCCTCGAATCCGACGGGAGCCTGATTGGCGAGGATCTGCATGTAGTGATCGGTGATGCGGGACAGCAGCGAGCGACTGGGCACGTCGTCCAGCCGCTGGATGGCGCCGTCCGTGCCGCATTCCTGCGCCAGTTCCGCCCCCAGCCAGGCGATCTCGGGATTCTCCAGACCTTGCGAGAAATCGAGCAGGACGCCGTGCGGGCCGAAATCGGGCAGGGCTGCGGGATCGAGGTCGGCGACATCGGGGAAGGCGCGGTCTCCCAGCAGACTCGCCCAGAAATTGTAGGCACGCACCTGCATGCGCCGCTCATCCTGGGCAAAAACCGGGCTGGGGGTGATGGCAGGCGCGAGGGCGGGCGCTTCGGCATAGTTGCCCGCTTCGGCATAGTTGCCCCAGGTGCCGATTGCCGGCTCGTCCCCATCGGCAAACCCGCCGCGCAACCTGTCCATCGCTAATCCCCGTTGATCCTTCCGCCTCCTTGTGAGGGGCCATGGTGAAATAAAGTTTAAGCCGCCGAAAAGGAGGCGTTCCGTTATTTCGGACGCAGCACGCCTTCGCCCAGGCGCGGCAGCGGTGCGAGGAAGCGCAGGATCACGAAAGAGGCGATCAGGAAGACGGATGCCGCATGGAGCGCGAAGGCCAGGCTCTTCCAGTCCGCGAACATGCCCCAGGTCCAGGCGCCCAGCGCCATGCCGCCGAACGTGACGGCCTGATAGATCGACAGGCACCGCCCCAGGATCTCGTCCGGGGAGCGAAGCTGGACCGCGGTGTTGAGCGTGGTGAGGATCAGCACCCAGGCGCTCCCGGCCACGAAGGCCGCGGGCAGTGCCCAGGTCAGCTCATGCGCCGCGGCAAGGGCCCAGAACGAGAAGATGAACATTCCCGAACCCAGCGCGAGGATGCCCTCCAGCCCCATGGCGTGGCGAATCCTGCCGATGAACGGCGCCGTGGCGATCGAGCCGATGCCGAACAGCCCCAGCATGACGCCGAAGTCGATCTCCGACCCGTGCATCGAATCGTTCACCACGGCGGGGAGCAGACCCTGGTAGGCGGCCAGGCTGAAGCCCAGCGCGAAACCGCGGATCAGCAGGCGTCGCAAGGGGCCGTTGCCGAAGCAGTAACGGATGCCCACGCCCACGGCGGGCAGGATCGGCCGGCGGTCGATCTGCCGCGCCTCGGGCCGCCACCAGAGCAGCACGCCGATCAGGCCGACGTAACTGACGGCGTTGATGGCAAAGGCGAAGGACACGTTCCACAGCGAGATCAGCAAGCCGCCCACGGCAGGGCCGATCGAGCGGGCGATGTTGAACGAGATCGAGTTCAACGCGATGGCCTGCGGAAGCTGGTCCCGCGCGACCTGCTGGCGGACGGAGGCCTGCCACGCCGGCGAGTTGAGCGCCGTGCCGGTGCCGACGCTCAGCGTGAACGCCAGCAGGAGGAAAGGCGTCATCCAGCCGAGCCAGGACAGCACCGCCAGCGCGGCCGAGACCGTCAGCATGCCGATCTGCGCGGCCAGCATCACCAGGCGGCGGTCGTAATTGTCGGCAATGGCGCCCGCGAAGACGCCGAAGAGCATGATCGGCACCGTGGCCGAAGCCTGCACCAGCGCCACGAGCTGGTGCGAAGTGGTCAGCTCCGTCATCAGCCAGGCAGCGCCCACGCCCTGGAGCGTGGAGCCGATGTTCGAGAAGAGGTTGGCGATCCAGATCGCCCGGAACACGGGATAGCGGAATGGCGAGAACGTGCCGTGCACCGGCTTGGGCACGAGCCCGGCAGTGGCCGTATCCACCACCTCCTCGACGATGTCCTCTTCCCTGGTCATGAAGTATGCCTGTTCACGAATCGGGGTTAGGCCGCGGCGCGATGGGCGGCAAGGCTCGCTCTGCCGTTCAGAGCAGGTATCGCATCTTGATCGCCATGCGGGTATTCTGGTCCCCTACGTCGAAAGCCGCCTTGTCGAAACGGGGCGGGCCCATCCGCACCGGCGCATCGCGCGAAAAGCCGAAGCCCTCGCGCGGGATCATCAGCGCGGTGTCCAGCTTGCCGTTGCCGTTCTCGTCATGGACGAGCGAGATCGCATAGCGGCCCTCGGGCACCGAGCCGAAATCGAGCCGCACTTCGCCCTGCGCCGGGATCGTCAGCTTGCGGGCCTTGGGGTCCTTGTCGCAATTGGGGAAGGTCTGCGGGTCGGCGGTCAGGCAGGCCAGAATCTGCCCCTTGGCGGAGCGCAGCCCGGTGACGGCAGCGGACACGTCCGACTGCGGCCCCGTGGCGCCCAGCACGATCGGCGCCGCCGCCAGCAGGGTCAGGGCGCCGAAACGCCCCGATCGGTGCCGCACAGATGATCCCAGAAACGAAAATAGAGGCCGTAGTTGCATCGATAAAGCTCATGATGGCGGTGATGGTGGCTGGCCGTGATCAACCAGTGGCCGAGACGCGAATGGACGAGGCGCTGCGGAAACATTTCCCAGCCCATGTGATTGGCGATTCCCATCACCGTCATGATGGTCAGGACCAGCCCGAGCATCCCGACATGGATCGGCACCAGGAACACCAGCGCCGGGACGACCACCGCGCCAGTCAGCGCCTCAAGCGGATGGAAGCTCATCGCCGCCCAGGCCGTGGGCGGGCGGCTGGCGTGGTGCACGGCATGCATCCGGCGGAACACGCGGGGCCGGTGCATCCAGCGGTGGGTCCAGTAGAACCAGGTGTCGTGCAGGAACAGGTAGATGAACAGCGATACCGGCATCCACCACAAGGGCAGGGCCAGGGGATCGGCATAGATGCGGGTCCAGCCATGGGCCTGCCAGCCCCAGGCCACCACGCCCGCAGGAATGCCGTAGATCGCGCAGGAGGCCAGCGACCAGCCGATCTCGCCCCGGATCTGGCGCTCCATCCCGGCATAGAGGCCGGGCCTGGCGCGCGCGGTGATCCAGGCGAAGAGGCCCGAGGTGCCGAGATAGCGCAAGCCGACGATCGCCGTCATCGTGACGGCGGAAACGCAGAGCGCCCACAGGCCGGGACCGGAAATCGCTGACATGTCGGGGCTTATGCGCGGTGGGCGATATTGAAGCCAGCCGAATTTGCGGCGCCGATGCTCTCACCGCCAAAGGCGCGTCGTCCCGGACCTGGTTCAGGACGAGGTGGCAAGTGGGGCAGGTCCAGCCAGTGCGGCCCCTGCGCTCAATCCGGGGAAACCCGGATCGGCGGCAACACGTCGAGTCCGGCCGCACCGGCTTCGTCGACCAAACCCTCGGGATCGGGATGGATCAGGATCTCGGTATCCGGAAATTCGTCGCAGAGCCGGTGTTCCAGCTCGTCCATCACCCGGTGCGCCTCGCGAACGGTCATGTTCGGATCAACCCAGACGTGAAACTGCACGAAGTCCCGGTTGCCTGACGTGCGCGTGCGCAAGTCATGGACGCCGGTAATATCGGGATGGCGGGCCAGCACCTGGAGAAAGCGGTCTTTCTTCTCCTCGGGCCACTCGTGATCCATCAGTTGGTCGAGCACATCCTGCGAGGCCTTCCAGGCGCCCCAGCCCAGCCACGCGGCGATGCCCAGGCCGAACAGCGGGTCCGCGCCCTTCAGCCCGGCATATTGGTCCAGCACCAACGCGGCGATCACCGCCACGTTGAGCAGGAGGTCGGACTGGTAGTGGACACTGTCGGTCTGGATGGCGATGCTGCCGGTGCGGCGGATGACGTGGCGCTGCCAGGCGACCAGCGCCAGAGTCAGCGCGATCGCCACGGCCGAGACGGCGATGCCGCTTTCCGCGCTCTCGACCCGGCTCCTGGCCAGGAATTCCTCCACCGCGCGGCTGGCGATGGCGAGCGCGGAGATCGAGATCAGCACGATCTGGAACATCGCCGCGATCGCCTCGGCCTTGCCGTGGCCGAAGCGGTGCTTGTCGTCCGCCGGCTGTGCGCCGATCCACACGCCCAGCAGCGTGGCCACGCTGGCGACGAGGTCCAGCGTGGTATCGGCCAGGCTGCCGAGCATCGCCGTGGAGCCGGTGGACCAGGCCGCCCAGCCCTTCAGGCCGAGCAGCAGCACGGCCACGCCAATGCTGGCGAAAGCGGCGCTGCGGGTGAGTTTGGCGTGTTCGTGCAAGGGCGGGCTCAAGGATAGAGGAGCGTGCTGACCCAGCCGCCTGCCGCATCGGCGCTGCGCACGAAGCGGCGGCGCTCATGGAGGCGATAGGGCCGGTCCTGCCAGAACTCGATGGCGGCGGGCACCACGCGATAGCCGGTCCAATGGGCCGGCCGCTCGATCTCGCCTTCGCCGAAGCGGCTGCGGACATCCTCGTAGCGGGCCAGAAACGTCTCGCGGCTGTCGAGCGGGGCCGACTGGTCGGAAGCGACGGCGCCGAGCTGCGAATCGCGGGCGCGCGAATGGAAATAGGCATCGGCTTCCGCGGCGGTCACCGGCACCAGTTCGCCTTCGATGCGAATCTGGCGGCGCAGGCTCTTCCAGTGGAACAGCAGCGCGACATGGGGATTGGCGGCGATTTCCTGGCCCTTGCGGCTATGGCCATTGGTATAGAACACGAAGCCGTCCGGCCCGTAGCCCTTGAGCAGGACCATGCGAACGGAAGGCAGTCCGTCCGGCGTGGCGGTGGCCAGGGCCATGGCGTTCGAATCGTTGGGCTCGCTCTCGCGCGCGGCGTCGTACCAGTCCTTGAACAGGGCGAAAGGATCGCCGTGGGGGATGACTTCGCGGGCCTGTTCAGCTTCCATGTTCGCTTCCTGGGATCGTGCCTGTGGTCAAACGCAGCCGCGCCGGGCCGGACCTCGCTGATTTCACGGCGATTCCCGGCGGCAGGGCGGGGCGTGAAGGTTCCAATAGACTCGTGACCGGAACTAGGAAAGCACCGCTTGCCGTAACGCGCGTCCGCACCTAGCTAGGAAGCCATGGCAGCAGACCCTTATTCCACCCTTGGCGTATCGCGCACGGCCAGCGAGAAGGACATCAAGTCCGCCTATCGCAAGCTGGCGAAGGAACTTCATCCCGATACCAACAAGGACAATCCCAAGGCCGCGGAGCGCTTTTCCGAAGTCACCGGCGCCTACGACCTGCTGTCCGACAAGGACAAGCGGGCCCGGTTCGACCGGGGCGAGATCGATGCCGAAGGCAATCCCATGGGCTTCGGCGGGTTCGGCGGCGGCGGAGCCGGCGGCTTCGGGGGTGCCGGATTCGGCGGCGGGCCCGGCGGGCAGCGTGGCTTCTCGGGCGGGTTCGGCGGTAACGACGGCATCGACCTGGAAGACCTGTTCGGCGGCATCTTCGGCGGTTCCGGCCAGCGCGGCCCCGGCGGTTTCGGTGCCGGAATGGGCGGAGCCGGCGGTGCACGCGGCCGCGCGGCGCCGCGCGGCGGCAATGTGAACTATCGCCTTTCCGTCCCTCTGACCGATGCGGCCGAACTCAAGCCGCAGCGCATCACCCTGTCCGACGGCAAGACGATCGACCTCAAGCTGCCCGTCGGCATGGAGGACGGCACCCAGATGCGCCTGGCCGGCAAGGGCGAGCAAGGCCCCGGCGGGGCGGGCGATGCCATCGTCACGCTGCAGATCCAGCCCCATGCCTTCTTCCGCCAGGACGGCGACGACTTGCGCGTAGACCTGCCGATCACCCTCGACGAGGCGCTGAACGGCGGCAAAGTGAAAGCCCCCACCGCGGCCGGCGCGGTCATGCTGTCGGTTCCGGCCGGGGCGAGTTCGGGCAAGGTCCTGCGCCTCAAGGGCCGCGGCATGTCCCGCAAGGACGGCGCCCGCGGCGACCTGCTGATCAGCCTCCAGATCGTCTTGCCAGAGAGCGACGCCGATCTCGCCAAGCGGCTGGAAGGCTGGAAGGATACGCGCGACGTGCGCGCAAAGCTCGGAATCTGAGGGTGCGGGCGGGGATGTCTTTGCGGATCGCCCCACCTAACCCCTTCCGAAATTTGAATATCCTCTTTTCAGCGCCTATCTCGGCGTGGTGAACATCGACCATTCGATAGACGTGCAGGCCCCGGGAACGCCGGCTTCGGCAGCGATAACGCCCGAAGCCCGGCGGCGCGCGGCCATGCGCTGGCAGGAAATGCAGGACCGGATTCCCCGTCCCGATCCTTCCAGCCGCGCCTATGTCGTGGTCAAGCGCGTGTTTACCGGGACCTGGGAAGACGGCTTCATCCACGCCGGCAACTTCGCCTACATGACGATCGTGGCGCTGTTCCCCTTCTTCATCGCCCTGGCGGCCATCTATTCGGCGCTGGGCGAACAGGGGCAGCTGGAGAGCGCGATCGACGCGGTGCTCAACGCCCTTCCCCCGCGCGTGGACGAAGCGCTGGCCCCGGTGGCCCGCGATGCCGTTGCCGCGCGGCACGGCTGGCTGCTCTGGATCGGCGGCGTACTGGGCCTGTGGACGGCGACCAGTCTGATCGAGACCATCCGCGATATTCTCCACCGCGCCTACGGCATGAACAAGGGACTGAAGTTCTGGCGAAACCGCCTGGCGTCGAGCGGGCTGATCTTCGGCTCGGTCCTGCTGCTGCTGCTCTCGCTGTCTTCGCAGGTGCTCATTTCAGTGATCGAGGAAGTGCTGCTGACGGTTTTCCCCGGCCTCAAGGCCTTCAACTACCAGATCGGCATTTCCCGCGGCGTCACCGCCGCCACCCTGTTCGCCTCGCTCTACGCCCTGTTTTTCCTGCTCACGCCCTCGCGCTATCAGTCTCGCCGCTATCGGAAATGGCCCGGCCCTCTGTTCGTCGCGGCATGGTGGCTGGGGGCCGCATGGCTGCTGCCGAAAGTGTTGCGCAATTTCATCGCTTACGATTTGACGTACGGAAGTCTCGCCGGAGTGATGATCGCGCTTTTCTTTTTCTGGCTTGTCGGACTAGGGATGGTCGCGGGCGCGGAACTCAATGCCGCCCTTACCGTCAGTCCCGAGGAGCAGGAAATGCTTGCCGGGGGGCCAGGCGGAAATAGCAGCGCTGCTGCACAGAACAACGAAGTACAGGAAGAACACGAATGACCGGTCTGATGCAGGGTAAACGCGGCCTGATCATGGGCCTTGCCAACGACAAGTCCCTGGCCTGGGGCATCGCGAAGAGACTGCACGAACAGGGTGCCGAGCTGGCCTTCTCCTATCAGGGCGAAGCGCTGGCCAAGCGCGTGAAGCCGCTGGCCGAGAGCCTGGGCAGCGATTTCCTCATCGATTGCGACGTTTCGGACATGGCAGCCCTCGACACCGCCTTCGAAACGCTGGCGGAACGCTGGCCGACGATCGACTTCGTCGTCCACGCCATCGGCTTCTCGGACAAGAACGAGCTGCGCGGCAAGTATGTCGACACCAGCCTCGAAAACTTCCTGATGACGATGAACATCTCGGCCTACAGCCTGGTCTCGGTGACCAAGCGTGCGATGCAGATGATGCCCGAAGGCGGCTCGATCCTGACGCTGACCTATTACGGCGCCGAAAAGGTCGTGCCGCACTACAACGTCATGGGCGTGGCCAAGGCGGCACTGGAAGCCTCGGTGAAGTACCTCGCCAACGACCTTGGCCCGCAGAACATCCGCGTCAACGCGATCTCGGCCGGCCCGATCAAGACGCTGGCCGCCAGCGGCATCGGCGACTTCCGCTATATCCTCAAGTGGAACGAGCTGAACTCGCCGCTGCGCCGCAACGTCACGATCGAGGACGTGGGCGGCTCGGGCCTCTACTTCCTTTCCGACCTCTCCTCGGGCGTGACCGGCGAGACGCATCATGTGGACGCGGGCTACCACGTCGTCGGCATGAAGCAGGAAGACGCACCGGACATCGCCCTGAGCTGATCGGCCTGATCTGATCGGCCTGATCTGATCGGCACACTCAGGACAACAAAAAGAGGGCCGGAAGGAAACTTCCGGCCCTCTTTGTCTGCGCACGCGGCCCTTCAGACCATCAGGCGCGGTACCGATACCGAGAACACGTCGAAATGCGCATCGGGATGCTCCGCCTGCCCGTCGCGCGGGGCCTGGCGAACCTGCACAACGCCGTTCTTGCCGAAGCCCTCCACCACCGGGCGCCCGGCATCGCGGCTCAGCCACAACCGCAGGAGGTGGCGCTTGCGCTGCGGCTCGGGCCAGTCCCAGAACGTGGTGCGGGCATGGAGCGCGGCGTAATTGGAGAGCCACTGGATGTCGCCGGGGCGGAAATCCATCTCGATGGCCATGCCCTCTTCGTAGGTGATCGTGTCGAAGAGTTCGAGCACCGCGATCTGCTCCGGCGTCAGCCTGGGCACGCCTTCATATTCCTGCGCGGTGAGGATGTAGAGCGAGCCCGCATACATCGAGAACACCCCGTCCACCAGGCTGACGATCGGCGAGGTATAAGTATCCGCCGGCGCATTGTGGTCCTGCCGGCGCCAGTCCCAGTGGAAGGGTTCCAGCAGCAGCGGCGCCAGATCGGGGCGGCGGCGCAGGATCTCGTTGTAGATCTCCGCGCCGGAGACGAGGCAGGACAGGCCGCCCTCCTTGGCCGGGCGCAGGCACATCAGCGCGACGATGTCCGAGCTGTCGGAGTGATAGACCAGCTTGTCCCGCACCTTGGAGGAGAGCGCGGTGGGATCGTCCATGGTCTTGTCGCTGGTGGCATAGACGTGGTCGATCAGGTCGCCCATCTCGTTCTGGCGGATCGGATCGCCCATGTGCAGGCCGAGCACGTAGTAGATCGCGTTGGAAAGAACGTCCGAATAGAGCTGGGTCCGCAGGCCCCGCACCAGCACGAAGCCGCGGCCGTAATCGACATCCTCGCCCCATGACTTCACCGCATCGGCGCAGGCTACCAGCGGATATTCCTCGGCGGTGACCGTGCGCAGGTCCGGGTCATCGGCCATGAAGCGGGCACCGAGCGTCTCCAGCTCCAGCACCTGTTCGTCGGACAGCCTGTAGATCCACGCGTCGGTCTCGGAAAGCCGGTCTCCTCGCCAGGCAGCGGCAGTGGTGACGGGCGGAACGGCTTCCAGCGGCGCGGGAGCGGAACTGGCCATGCTTCGTGAGTCCTTCTTTGAGGGTAGGGGCCGTAAGGTGGGCGATGCCCGAACCCTAGGCGGAATGCCGGGCGATGACTTGGCGAACGATGCCCGAAAGCTTTTCGCCCTGCGTTCTGGGCCGCTGTCGGCGGGTTCAGCGCCATGGTGCCGGCGAATCGGAGTGTGCGACGAAACTCACCGGCAGGATCGGGAGACCGGGCTGTGCCCACAGCCGATTGCACCCTCATTTCCAGACTCGATTGCGCAGGACAGGAATAGAACATAAAAGGAACATATGTTCGATTCGAGTCGCCTCCAACTGGCAGCAAACCTCGCTCAGGCGTCTCCTGACGGCTGGCCCGAGTCGCCTTTGCAGCAGGACGGCGTTCATGAATTCTATGCCGCGACCGAGCAGGACGGCGGGGCCGCCCTGGCGCTGGCGCTGCTTTGCGCGGTGCAGGCGCGCAAGGCGCGGGAACCTCTGCTCTGGCTGCGGCTGGGCAAAGTTAATGGAAAGGGCGGGGGCAAGCAGGCCCGCTCGCGCCCTTATGCTCCCGGCCTTGCGGAACTGGGCATAGACCCGGCCGCCATGGTGCTGCTGCGCCTGCCCGATCTCCAGAGCCTGCTGCGCGCGGGCGTGGATTCGGTGCGGCATGGCGGGGCAGCGGCCGTGGTGATGGAAATGGACGGCCGGGCCCCGGCCTTCGACCTTACCGCCTCGCGGCGGCTGGCGCTGGCGGCGGAGCAAAGCGGCACCATGGTCATGATCGTGCGCAGCGGCGCCCAGCCGACGCCCAGCGCCGCCCACACCCGCTGGCAGGTGACCAGCGCGCCGTCGGTTCCCTTGCCCGCCAATGCGCCGGGAGATCCGGTGTTCGACGTGACCCTGCTGCGCCGGCGCGGCGGGCGGGAGGGTCTCAACCTGCAACTGGAATGGAATCGTGAGCAAGGCACCTTCCGTAAGCTCATGCTTGGCCACGCGCCGCTATCTGGCGGTCACCTTTCCCTTCCTGCCGTCCGAACGGGCGATGCGGGAAGGCGCAGCGCCGCCTGACGCGGCTTTCGCCCTGATCGCGAAGCAACGCGGGGCGCAGCGCATCATGGCGCTGTCTCCCGCGGCGCTGGCGCTGGGCCTCTCGGCCGGCATGATGCTGGCCGATGCGCGCGCGCTGGAGCCGGACCTGCCTGCTCTCGAACACCGGCCCGCAGCGGACCATGCCCTGCTGCTGCGCATCGTCGAATCCTGCGAACGCTATACCCCGATGGTGGCCCCCGATCGCGACGACGCGCTGGTGCTGGACCTCACCGGCTGCTTCGACAGCCTGGGGATGGATGAAGACGCCGTGCGGGGCGATCTCGTCACCCGGCTCGCACGGCGGGGATTCCGGGCGCTGGCGGCCTGTGCCGGAACGCCGGATGCCGCCCTTGCCCTTGCCCGCTTCGGCAAGAGCACCTTGCGCGAACTGCCGGTGGCCGCACTCGGCCTGGGAGACGATGCCCACCTCGCGCTGAAGCGCGCCGGGCTGCGCACCCTGGGCCAGCTTGCGGATCGCCCCCGCGCGCCCCTCGCCGCTCGCTTCGGCAAGGCGATGTCGATCGCCCTCGCCCACCTGCTGGAGGAGCAGGACCGGCGCTTCACTCCGCATCGCACCCTGCCCCCGATCTGGGTGGAGCAGCGCTTCGCCGAACCGATGGCGACCGTGAAGCCCCTCCTCGGCGTGATCGAATGGCTGGCGGGGCAGGCGCGGGACGTGCTGGTCGCCCGCGGCCGGGGGGGCCGACGCTACGAAGTCTCGCTGTTCCGCACCGACGGCCATGTCGCCCGGCTCGCCGTGGACAGCGGCCTGCCCCTGCGCGAACCCGCCGATGTCGTCCGCCTGTTTCGCGAACGCATCGAATCGCTCGCCGATCCGCTCGACCCGGGCTTCGGCTACGACCTGCTGCGCCTGGCCGTGCCCCTGCACGAGGACGTCTCCGAAGGGCAGGACCGGCTGGACGAGGAGAATTCCGGCAAGCCCGACCTCGCCCCCCTGCTGGACCGCCTGCAAGTGCGCTTTGGCGCCGAATGCGTCCACCGCTTCGCCCCCCGCGACGAGCACTTGCCGGAATATGCCGACCGCCTCGTGCCTCCCGCATCGATTCCGCAGCCCTGGCCCCAGCCGGAGGCAGGCGAGCCGCCCTTGCGTCCGCTGTTCCTGTTCGATCCCCCCCAACCCGTCACCGTGCTGGCCGAAGTGCCTGACGGTCCCCCGCGCCGGTTCGGCTGGCAGGGACGCCAGCACCGGGTGGTGCGGCAGGAAGGCCCCGAACGCCTCGCCTATCCCTGGTGGAAGACGGTGGAGGCGACCGGCCCCACGCGCGACTATTACCGGATCGAGGACAGCGACGGCCGCCGCTTCTGGCTGTTCCGCCATGGTCTCTACGGCAGCGAGAAAGCCGACCCGCGCTGGTATCTGCACGGCGTCTTCGCATGAGCCTCGAAACGCCGCCCTATGTCGAGTTCGCGACGACGACCGCCTATTCCTTTCTGCGCGGGGCCAGCACGCCGGGGGAAATGGCGCTGCGGGCGCTGGCGCTCGGCCACCCCGGAATCGGCATAGCGGACCGTAACACCGTGTCCGGCGTCGCCCGCGCCCTTGCCGCGCTGCGCAGGTTCGGGGAGGAGATGGAAGCCGAAGGCGTCACCCTGCCCCCGTTCCGCCTCATGGTCGGCGCGCGGCTGGTCTTTGCCGACGATACGCCCGAGATCCTCGCCTATCCGACCACGCGATACGGCTGGGGCCGCCTGACCCGGCTGCTCACCACCGGCAACTTGCGCACGACCAAGGGCAACTGCGAGCTGCGCCTGAGCGACCTGCTGGAATTCCTGGAGGACATGCAGCTCATCGTCGCCACCCCCGCTTCCGACGCCCTGTTGCGCCAATTGGCGCAGGCCGCGCCCGGCAAGGTCTGGCTGGGCGCGGCGATGCTGCGGCAGGGCCGCGACGCGCGCCGGCTGGCGGCCTTGCGCGAACAGGCGGCCCTGGCCGGCGTGCCGCTGATCGCGGTCAACGACGCTCTCTACGATGGGCCGGAATCCCGCCCCCTGCACGACGTCATGACCGCGATCCGGGAAAAGACCACGGTACAGGCCGCCGGCCGCCGCCTCACCGCCAATGCCGAGCGGCACTTGAAGCCCGCAGCCGAAATGGCCCGCCTCTTCGCCGCCGCTCCCGAGGCGATCGCCGCCACCGCAGACTTCATGGGCGGCATCGTCTTCAAGCTCGAAGACCTGAGCTACACCTACCCCCACGAGCCGGTCCCCTACGGCTACACCCCGCAAGGCTGGCTGGAGGAACTGGTCTGGAGCCGCGCCAGCGACCTCCACCCGCAAGGCATCCCCGAAAAGCTCACCCGTCTGCTTACCGAGGAACTGGGGATCATCGGTCAGCAGGCCTACGCCGCCTACTTCCTCACCGTCCACGATATCGTGCAGTGGGCGCAGATACAGGGCATCCTCTGCCAGGGGCGCGGCTCGGCGGCCAATTCGGCGGTCTGCTTCGTCCTCGGCGTCACCGCCGTCGATCCGATGAAGCACAACCTGCTGTTTTCCCGCTTCATCTCCACCGAGCGCAAGGAACCGCCCGACATCGACGTCGACTTCGAGCACGAGCGGCGCGAGGAAGTGATGCAATATATCTACAGCCGCTACGGCCGCGAGCGCGCGGGAATCGCCGCCACGGTGATTCACTACCGCTCGCGCAGCGCCGCCCGCGATGTCGGCAAGGCGCTGGGGCTCAGCGAGGACGTCACCGCCCGGCTCGCCAGCACGGTATGGGGCAGCTACGCCTCGGAATACGACCGCAACCGCTGCATCGAGGCCGGCCTCGATCCCGACAATCCCACGATCGCGCGGGTCAATCACTTCACCGGCACGATCCTGAACTTCCCCCGCCATCTCTCCCAGCATGTCGGCGGTTTCGTGCTGACTCAGGACCGGCTCGACGAAACCGTGCCGATCCACAATGCCGCGATGGAAAAGCGCACGTTCATCGAATGGGACAAGGACGACATCGATACGCTCGGCCTGATGAAAGTCGACATCCTGGCGCTCGGAATGCTGACCTGTATCGGCAAGGCCTTCGCCATGATCGAGACGCACATCGGCCGCCAGTACCAGCTCAGTTCCGTGCCGGGCGACGAGGAAGATCACCGGAGCAACCCTCCCCACGTCAAAGCCGTCTACGAGATGCTCCAGAAGGGCGACAGTATCGGCGTCTTTCAGGTGGAGAGCCGCGCGCAGATGAACATGCTGCCCCGCCTGAGACCTGAGAGGTTCTACGACCTGGTCATTCAGGTCGCCATCGTGCGCCCCGGCCCGATCGAGGGGGACATGGTCCATCCCTATCTGCGGCGCCGACAAAAGATCGAGGACGTCATCTACCCTTCTCCGGCTCCTCCCCACGATCGCGACGAATTGCGCGGTGTCCTCGGCGAGACTCTCGGCGTCCCCCTGTTCCAGGAGCAGGCGATGCGGCTGGCGATCACCGCCGCGAACTTCTCCGATGCCGAAGCCAACCAGCTCCGCCGCGCCATGGCGACCTTTCGCAATGTCGGCACGATCGGCTCCCTGCACAGCAAGATGGTGAACGGCATGGTGGCCCGTGGGTACGAGAAGGACTTCGCCGAGCGCTGCTTCCAGCAGATCAAGGGCTTCGGCAGCTACGGCTTCCCGGAAAGCCATGCCCTCGCCTTCGCACGGCTGGTCTGGGTCTCGGCCTATATCAAACACCACTACCCCGAGGTCTTCGCCGCCGCCCTGCTCAATTCGCAGCCCATGGGCTTCTACGCCCCGGCCCAGATCGTCCGCTGCGCGCAGGAGCATGGCGTGGAAGTGCGCACCATCGATGCCAACCACAGCGAGTGGGACTGCACCCTGGAACCCAAAGCGAAAGGCGCACTCGCCCTCCGGCTCGGCCTGCGCCAGATCAGCGGCTTTCGCGAGAACTGGGCGGAGCAGATCAAGGCCCACCGCCCTTACACCAACCTCGAAGATCTCGCCCGGCGCGCCAGCCTCCCCCAGCGGGCGCTCAACCTCCTGGCCGATGCCGATGCCCTGCATTCGATCGGTCTGGACCGCCGCGAGGGCCTTTGGGAAGCACGCCGCACGCCAACCGGCGAACTTCCCCTCTTCGCCGCCGCCCGCGCCCGCGAACTGGGAGAGGAACCCCATGCCGCCCTGCCCGCCATGCCGCTCTCAGAGGAAGTCGCCGCCGATTACCAGACCACCCGGCTCTCGCTGAAAGCCCATCCGATGTCGTTCCTGCGCCCGGTCTTCGCGGCAGAAGGCGTGCTGCGCTGTGCGGACCTGGCGAAGACCCGAAACGGAAAGCGCGTGAAAGTCGCCGGCGTGGTGCTGGTTCGTCAGCGCCCGGGCAAGGGCAATGCCATTTTCGTCACGCTGGAGGACGAAGGCGGCATCGCCAACGTGGTGATCTGGGCCCGGCTGTTCGAAACCTACCGCCGCCCGGTCATGGCCGCGCGGCTGATGCTGGTGGAAGGTCTGATCCAGCACAGCCCTGAAGGCGTCATCCATATCATGGCCCAGAGCATCCATGACCGTACGCCCGAGCTGAAACGCCTCTCGGAAGTGCACGAGGCCGAGCCCCAGCTATCCCGCGCCGACGAATTCGTCCGCCCGCAGCACCCGCGCAACGTGCGGGTTCTCCCCCGCTCACGGGACTTTCATTGAGCCATGCCACCCACAACTCAAAAAATTCATTGGTTTCTTAATGGCATGCCCATATCGATACGCCCCTTCACTTATCGACGGGGGTATCGATGACCGACACGAATTCATCCACTGCGGCCATGGCCGGCCTGCTCTACCAGGCAAATGCCAAGTCCACCGGCGTCACGTATCTCCTGTGGTTCTTCCTCGGCTCGCTGGGCGCCCATCGCTTCTACGCCGGCAAGACCGCCGGCGGCATCGTCCAGCTCGTCCTCTTCCTGCTCGGCTGGGCGACCATCTGGATCATGGGCTTCGGCCTGCTGTTCCTGATCCCGCTCGGCATCTGGGTGCTGGTGGACGCCTTCCTGATCCCGGGCTGGCTGCGTCAATACAACACCAACCTGGTCCACCGCGTCCTGGCCTGACCCGCCCACCTGAAGGGCGGCGCCCGCGCCGCCCGATCACGGCCACCGTGCCCGGCACAATGCCCGAACAGACACGGCAGAGCATGGCCCGGAAGCCGGTTGATCTTCGCAAATGGAGGAAATGGTGCACCCGACAGGATTCGAACCTGTGGCCTCTGCCTTCGGAGGGCAGCGCTCTATCCAGCTGAGCTACGGGTGCAGTGCCCGCGGCGACTAGCAGAGCATGAGCGGTGTTGCCAGCGCCAAATCACTTCGATCCATCATGGACTTGGGAAAAACCTGTCGGCCGCTCTGGCTGGGCCAGCGCTCCAGATGCCTTGCGGCTTGAAAGTTCCCTCTATGTTCCTATTATGCCGCGATGGCCGAAGCTGATTCTCCGCTCGTTTCTCCCGCTCTTTCTTTCGTCGCCGCCGATGTGGCGCGCGGAATAGGGCGGCTTTTTGCTCGTAACGACATCTGGTGCCTGCCGGAAATGTCGCTGCGCTGCGGGCGCCGCGCCGATCTCATGGGCATCGACGCCAAGGGGCATGTCGTCATCGTCGAAATCAAGGTCTCGCGCGCGGACTTGCTGGGGGACGGCAAATGGCCCGACTATCTGGACTATTGCGACCGTTTCTACTGGGGGCTGCCCCCCTCGCTGGACCGGGCGCCGCTGGAAACCGAGCCGTTCCTGCCCGACCAGTGCGGCGTGATCGTTGCCGATGGCTACGATGCCGAGATTCTGCGCCCGGCGCCGCTGCGCCAGCTTGCCGCGGCACGGCGCAAGGTGGAAACCGAGCGTCTGGCCCGCGCTTCGCTCAGGCGTCTGGTTACCCTGGGCGATCCGCAGACCCTGCAATGGGGCAGCGAAAGCTGACGTGCGAGCGAAACGATCCGGCGCCGAAGCGCCGGATAGGCCCGAAACTCAGGCGATCTCCTTCTCGATCCATTCGGGATAGAACGACGGTTCGCGCTCCGACCAGCCAGATGCCGTGGCCGCCGCTTCGCTGATCGAGTGAAGCAACGTCTTGCGGCGATCGGGGCGGATCTGGGGAAGCGCGGCGGCTCCGCAGAAGGCGCCGGGCAGCCAGGGCCTTACCCAACCGCCAAGCAGGCGTTCGTAAAGGAAACGGAAGGCCGGGAACGATTCGATGCGTTCCTGGGCGAGATCGAAGGCGGCGACGTAAAGCAGCTTGCCCATGAACGCGGCAATGTCATCGAAGCCGAATTCGTCAGGCCGCATCTCGCGCAGCGCGGCGAGATCCGCGTAGGCTTCGTATTGCTTGCGGATCGAGGTGGCTTCGACGCCGTCGCGTGCCCAGAGACCCAGAGCATCCTGCCGGCCCAGTCCCACGTCCAGGCTGCGCCGGATGTAGCGCTGCTCGCAGGGCGTGAAGCTGGCGAATTCCCGCAGCTCCCCGATGGTGATGGTGGCCTTTCCCGTGTGAGTCATGGTCCTGATCCTCGTGACACGGAAGGACAATCCTCCCTGTCACTAGAACCAATCTCCGCCTCTTCGGTTGCTACAGCCTTAACCGGATAATGGTTTGAACCCGATAATAGCCGCAAGATTCTTGCAGCATTTCATTTCGGGACGCTTTGAAAATGGCCGTCCGCGGCACTTTTCCGTCACAATCGGCCATGCTGCAGCAGAGCTATCGGCCATCGTGAAGAAAAATGCCCCGCGGCCGAATTTTCAGATCAGGCCGGCAAGCGGACTGGAGGGATCGGCGTAGCGGCGCTGCGCCATGCGCCCTGCCAGATAGGCATCGCGGCCAGCCTCGACCGCCAGCTTCATGGCGCGAGCCATGCGGATCGGGTCGCGGGCTTCGGCAATCGCGGTATTCATCAGCACGCCGTCGCAGCCCAGTTCCATCGCCACGGCGGCTTCCGAGGCCGTACCCACGCCAGCATCGACGAGGACCGGCACTTTGGCCCCCTCAACGATCAGGCGGACGGTCACCTTGTTCTGGATGCCCAGGCCCGAGCCGATCGGCGCGCCCAGCGGCATGACCGCCACGGCGCCGGCTTCCTCAAGCTGCTTGGCCGCGATCGGATCGTCCACGCAGTAGACCATCGGCAGGAAGCCTTCGTTCGCGAGGATTTCGGTGGCCTTCAGCGTCTCGCGCATGTCGGGATAAAGCGTCCGCGCCTCGCCCAGCACTTCCAGCTTCACCAGATCCCAGCCGCCCGCTTCGCGCGCCAGCCGCAAGGTGCGGATGGCGTCTTCGGCGGTGAAGCAGCCGGCGGTATTAGGCAGGTAGGTGATTTTCCGGGGATCGATGAAGTCGGTCAGCATCGGCGCCTTGGGGTCCGAAACATTGACCCGGCGCACCGCCACCGTGACGATCTCCGCGCCCGAAGCCTCGACCGCCGCCGCGTTCTGTTCGAAATCCTTGTACTTACCGGTGCCGACGATCAGGCGCGAACGGAAGGTCCGGCCAGCGACAGTCCAGGAATCGGTGGTCGAGGAATCGGAGACGGTATCGGTCAAGGTTCGCGTCCTTTCGGGGAACGGGTATGTCAGGGATCGGTCCGGCGAACAGGTTCAGCCACCGCCCACGAAGTGGACGATCTCCAGCACGTCGCCATCGGCCAGCAGCACATCGGCCAGGGTCGAGCGCGGGGCGATCTCGCCATTGCGCTCGACGGCGACCTTGCGGGGATCGAGGCCGATGCCCGACACGAGATCGGCAATCGAGGAACCGGGCGCCACGCGGCGCGGTTCGCCGTTCACGGTGAGGGAAAGTTCTTCAGCCATGGGCCGCAGATAGCGCGGAGAAACGATTTGGAAAGTGCCCAATCGGCACTTTCAATGCGCGCGGTGCAAGTTCCGGATGTGTGCGAAGGCGACAAGCGCGACGCCGAAAATGGTCAGCACCGATTCTGCCAGGCCATGACCGACGACGATGGCCGTGGCCATGAGCGCCAGGCCCAGGCCGCCGATCACCAGCGGTCCCACGCGGCCATGGCGCACGACGCCGAAGCCCAGGGAGATCACGCCGACCACCAGAGCCAGGCCCAGGCCGACGCGGTGAACCTCGGGCGAGAGCAGAACTTCGCCGCCAAGCCCCAGGAAACCCACGAAAAACACGCCGAGAATACAGTGAATCGCGCAAAGACCGCTGAGGACGATGCCTGCCCGGTCCAGCCGGTTTCGAATCGCGATGATGGCGGTGCGCATGAATGCCCATGTATGAGACGTTGTAACATTCATCAAGTCCTGACTGTGTCATGAAACATTCGGTCGACGTGCCCCTTGCGCATTTCGTCGCAAGATCGCAGGGATTTGCGTCATGAGAGTCCCTGACGGTCGCCCCCTCCTCGGTACAGCCGACGATATCGCCCCCATGGTTCGCTGGCTGCTGATCGTTGCCGCGCTGGTCATCCTTATCGTCGCGGTCGGCGGCATAACCCGGCTGACCGAATCCGGCCTGTCGATCACCCAGTGGAAGCCGCTCACCGGCGCCATTCCCCCGCTGACCGACGCGCAGTGGCAGGCCGAGTTCGCCCGCTACAAGCAGATCCCGCAATATATCGATGTCAACGGCCCGGCGGGCATGACCCTGTCCCAATACAAGTTCATCTACTTCTGGGAGTGGGTGCACCGCCTGCTGGCCCGCGTGATCGGCCTGGCCTTTGCGCTTCCGCTCGCGTGGTTCTGGTACAAGCGCACGATTCCCCTGGGCTACAAGCCGCGCCTGGTCGCGCTGTTGGCGCTGGGCGGGCTGCAAGGCGTGGTCGGCTGGTGGATGGTCTCTTCGGGCCTCTCCGCCGAGGCTGCGGACCGGGTGAGCCATTTCCGCCTTGCCGCGCACCTGCTGGTGGCGCTGACGACCCTGGGCGGTCTGGTCTGGACGGCGCTGGACCTTCGCGAACTGCGACGCGGCCAGGCCCCTGCCCGCCTCAACCGCTTCGGCGCCCTCGCCCTGGCCATGCTGTTCATCCAGCTCTTCATGGGCGCGATGGTGGCAGGCCTGCGCGCCGGCTACGTCGCGGGCATGGGCTGGTTCAGCATGGACGCCTGGCCGCTGATGCAGGGCAGCTTCTTCCCTGACGGCGTGGAATGGGCCGGCGGCGCGCTCCATGCGCTGGTCAACGACCCGTTCCTCACCCACTTCGTGCACCGCTGGTGGGCCTGGGCCGTGGTCGCCGTGCTGATCGTGATGGGCCGCAGGCTCAAGGCCCGCCATGCGCGTCTCGCTTCGATCGCCGTCCATTCCGCGTTCGGCACGCAAGTGCTGCTCGGCATCTTCACGGTGTGGTCTGGCGTGGCGCTCTGGCTTGCCGTGGCGCACCAGCTCTGCGGCGCGCTGCTCGTTGCGGCCACGGTCTGGGGCGCGCATTGCCTGGGCCGCCGCGACCAGGTCGGGCTTGGCATGTGACGGATCATGTGAGCGGGCAGGCCAACGGCCCGGCGCTTACACCCGCGCTCATCTGGTGCCCCTTCCCCGATGAGGCGAGCGCGCTGAAGGCCGCCAATGCCCTGCTCGACGAGGGCCTGGCCGCCTGCGCCAACCTGCTCCCGGCGATGACCTCGCTCTTCGTCTGGAACGGCGAGAAGGGCACGAGCCGCGAGCAAGGCCTGCTGGTGAAGACCAACGCCGCCCTGCTCGATGCCGCCACGGCGCGGCTGGCCGAAATTCATCCTTACGAGGAGCCCGCGGTGCTGGGCTGGCGGTGCGACACTGCCGCGCCGGCTACTACCGCTTGGCTGGCCGCGATCGGCAGCACGCAACCTTAGAGGTATCATTTTACCTCTCTGGAATGCCGCGCTCTGCTTGACTTGCCGGCCCTTTTCGACGATTTGGCCGCCTTCCCGCGGTGCCGGAGATTCGTGAAAGCGATCGATTCGGCCTCCGCGACATGAACATTAGGGATAGACCAGCCATGAAGGCGCTTACGAAGGTCACCCGGTCGATCAAGCCGGCCGAGGTGGAAAAGAAGTGGCATCTGATCGATGCCGAGGGTCTGGTGGTTGGCCGTCTCGCGGTCGTTATCGCCGACCTCCTGCGCGGCAAGCACAAGCCGAGCTTCACCCCGCACGTCGATTGCGGCGACCACGTCGTCGTGATCAACGCCGAGAAGGTGAAGTTCACCGGCAAGAAGCTGGGCGACAAGACCTACTACAAGCACACCGGTTATGCCGGCGGCATCAAGGAAGTGACCGCGGACAAGGTTCTCGCCGGTCGTTTCCCCGAGCGCGTGCTTGAAAAGGCTGTTGAGCGCATGATCCCCCGTGGTCCGCTCGGCCGTGACCAGATGCGCGCCCTGCACCTCTATGCAGGCACCGAGCACCCGCACGGTGGTACCCAGCCCGAAGCGCTCGACGTCGCTTCCATGAACCGCAAGAACAAGGTGGGCGCGTAATGTCCGATACCGAAACCGTCCAGAGCCTGTCCGACCTCAAGGACCTCGGCGAAGTCGCTACCGCCGTTGAAACGTCGGAAGAGACCTTCACGCCCGTCGTTTCGAACGCGCCCCTGCGCGAGCAGCAGCTCGACGCCTATGGCCGCGCTTACGCCACCGGCCGCCGCAAGGACGCCGTGGCCCGCGTGTGGGTGAAGCCCGGCACCGGCAAGGTCATCATCAACGGCCGCGACCAGGAAGTGTACTTTGCACGTCCGACACTGCGTCTCGTCATCAACCAGACCTTCCAGGTTGCTGGTCGTGACGGCCAGTACGACGTGATCGCCACCGTCAAGGGCGGCGGTCTCTCGGGCCAGGCAGGCGCCGTGAAGCACGGTATCGCCCAGGCACTCTCGAAGTACGAGCCCGCCCTGCGCGCCGCCGTCAAGGCTGCCGGCTTCCTTACCCGCGACCCGCGCGTCGTCGAGCGTAAGAAGTATGGCCGTGCGAAGGCACGTCGTAGCTTCCAGTTCTCGAAGCGTTAATTCGCTTACCGAGAGCTTCGGCTTTACGAAAAGGGGTCGCGGGCAACCGCGGCCCTTTTTTGTTGGCGCCTTCGTTGTCCGTCGCAGCAGCGTCATGCTGTCAATCGTTTAGCCAGGCTTCCTGACGCCTTCCGCTGCGGTACCGGCGACCGTGGCGCTTGCGGCAAAGATCCGGGTGAGCCTGGACAGGGATAAGCGCCGATTCTGCCACGGAGCATCGCCGGGCATCGCAGCGAATCCTCGTCATCGCCAGAAACCCGGCGTCATTCTCCACCGAGTAGAGTTTCGAAATCCTTCGCCCCATGTCTTGCGGCTCCAGATCGCGAGTATTTAGGCAATCGCGGATCAGGCCGAACATGTCTTCACGGGATTGATCGGGATTTCCAGCTTCCAGGCTCGCCTTCTGCAAGGCAGCGCTGGGAATGTAGCGCGTCGACAACTCGTACAGGAGGAACAGCGAGAAGGCGGCCGCGCAACCGGTAGCATGCAGTAGAATCCTTGAGCCCTTGTTCATGCGATCTGCCTACGCGGCAAGACCTAAACATCCCCTTTCGTAACGCACCCACAGCGCGATGAGGGACGCTGCCGGAAAGCATCGCCCCTCATCGCGCCAAACAGGCGGATCGGCCCGAGACTCAGCTTTGGGGCAGGGCGTAAGCGACGAGGTAGTCGCCGGTCTTCGTGCCCAGGCCGCCATGGCCGCCGGCGGCAATCAGGACGTATTGCCTGCCATCCACCGAATAGGTCATCGGCGTGGCATTGCCGCCGGCCGGGAGACCGGCCTCCCACAGCGTCTTGCCGGTCCGCACGTCCACCGCGCGGAACATGTTGTCTGCCGTGGCGCCGATGAAATCGAGGCCGCCGGCGGTCATCATGTTGCCGCCGATATTGAAGATGCCGGTCGGCAGCGGCAGGTTGGTATGGGTTCCGCCCAGGCCCGTGGCGCGAGTGTCGCCGATGGGGCGCTGCCAGACGATCTTGTGAGTCACCAGATCGATGGCAGTCAGGGTGCCCCACGGCGGCGGGTTACAGGGCACGCCGATCGGGTTCAGCCAGGGGTGGACCATGCCGACGTAGGGCGTGCCATACTGCGGTGCGATTCCGGGACCGATCTTGGGCTCGTTGCCCGAACCGTTCCACGGCGGCACCGCGCCCGACTTCTCGAAGGGCTCACGCGGCTTCATGGTAATCATGAAGGGGATGTAGTTCGAGTTTGCGATCAGCAACTTGCGCTGCGGATCGATGGTGGCGCCGTGCCAGTCGATCACCCCGTCGAAGGCCGGGTAGACGATGGTCTGCTTGAGCTGGGGCGGCGTGAACTGCCCTTCGTAATGCGCCTTGCGGAACTGGATGCGGCACATCATCTGGTCGATCGGCGTCGCGCCCCAGAGGTGGTTCTCGACCAGGTCGGCCGGCGTCAGCGACGGCATGCCGACAGGGTAGGACTGGGTCTTTGCCAGGGTCTCGCCCGGAACGCCGTCCTGCGGGACCGGCTTTTCGATGGTTTCGACCACGGGCTTGCCGGTGCGGCGATCCAGCACCCAGAATTCACCGCGCTTCGACGATTGGACAAGGGCAGGGACCGTCTTCCCGCCGATGGGCAGGTCCACCAGCGACGGACCGATCGGCAGGTCCATGTCCCACACGTCGTGATGAGTGGTCTGGAAGTGCCACTTGGGCGTCCCGGTGGTGATGTCCAGCGCGACGATGGAGCTGGAATATGCCTCGTCGAAAGGACGGCGTCCGCCGCCGAAGTAGTCCGGCGTGGCGTTGCCCAGCGGCAGGTAGACCATGTTGAGGTCCGGATCGGCGGTATACACGCCCCAGGCGTTGGGTGTGCCGCGCGTCAGCACGGTATCGTCGCCGGGATGGACGACCTGATCGGGATGGCCGACGTCCCAGGCCCAGATGATCTTGCCGGAGACCGGATCGAAGGCCCGGATCGCGCCCGAAGGCTCGTTGCGGGACTGGTTGTCGTAGACCCAGCCGCCCAGGATCATGCGGTCGTGAACGACCAGCGGCGGCGAGGTGACGAAGTGGAAGCCCGCCGGAACGTGGCCGAGGTACTTGGCAAGGCTGATGAAGCCATGGTCGCCGAAGTCCTCGCAGGGCTTACCCGTCTCGGCATTGAGCGCCATGATCCGCGCGTCCAGTACGGGGGCCAGGATGCGCGTGGGGCAGACGGTGCTCTTGCCCTCCGGCGCACGGTAATAGGCGACGCCGCGGCAGGCCAGGTAGACGTCCGCGTCGGTATTGGCCTTGGGGTCGAACTTCCACTTCACTTTGCCGGTGCGCGCATCGAGCGCCTCGACCCAGGAGTGGCCGGTGCAGACGTAGACGGTGTCACCGACCTTGATCGGCGTCACTTCGAAGTTGAATTCGTGGCCGGCATCGGTGCCGCCGACATCCTCGCCCGGGCGCATCGTGTCGCCGGTCTGGGTGGTCCAGGCCACCTTGAGGTTCTTCACGTTGGCCGTGTTGATCTGGTCCAGCGGAGAAAAGCGGTCTCCCTTGGCGGTGCGGCCGTAATACCACCAGTCCTCGGCGGGTACCGAACCGTCCACCTGGCCGGCGAAGAGGCGGTTTCCGGCGTCTCCCGCCACGCCCACCGGCTGCGCGAAACCGGCGATCAGCACCACGATCGCCAGGCCGCTGGCCAGGGCAGGGGCCAGGACGGCATGGCGGGCGAGGGGCCGCCGATCGGTTGCCGGCACGATCCCGCGCCGCACCCAGGGCAGCGACAGCCACAGGCCCAGCACGGTGGGCGCCACCAGCCTCGGCTCCAGCCCCCAACCGTTCAGTCCCACCTCGTGAAGGGCCCAAAGCACGGTGCCCACCAGCAGCGCGCCATAGAGCCACAGCGCCTCCGGTCTTCGTCGCAGCGCCAGGATCCCGGTGGCGATCAGGGCGATCCCGGCGACGAGATAATAGAGGGAGCCCGCCAGCGTCGCGAGATAGACGCCGCCGGCCGTGAACACGGCGCCGACCGCAAGGAGGACCAATGCGGTGAACCAGGGCTGGCGATGCGGGGAGGGGAATCGAGAGGGGGGCTGTGTCAAAGTGTTTCTCCTTGGCCACTCCCGACAATTCACGGCTCGGCGCGTGGTTGCAGCGAAACGGCGCAAAAGCGCGGAACAAGTGGGATTTCCTGTCGCCAAGGCGGGGCCAAGGCGGGTTTGCACGGTGCCAGATACCTAGCCATAGCAAGGTACCTTGCCACACCCCGTACTAATCTTGGCAAGGTACCTTGCGTTACACGGTAGCTTGCAATATACACTCCTCATTCGCAGGAGATGATTCGATGTCCGAAATCGAAGTACAGCTGAAAAAGGGAGTGCTCGGCCTGTGCGTGCTCGCCCTGCTGTCGCGGGGGGACAGCTACGCCTACGAGATCGCCAGCCGCATGGCCGCGGCGGTCGATATGGGTGAGGGCACGATCTATCCGCTCATGCGCCGCATGCAGTCGGATGGCCTCGTGGCGACCTATCTGGAGGAATCGCCCTCGGGTCCGCCGCGCAAGTACTACCGCATCACCGAAACCGGCCGCAGCCGCCTTGCCGAACAGGTAGAGGAATGGCGCGGCTTCACCGCCGCCGTCGACGGGCTGATCGAAGAGGCTGCCGCCCCTTCGCCCGATGCTCCGATGGAAGGCCCCATCGCAGAGGAGCCGAGCCATGACGCGTAACGAATTCATCCGGCGCCTGAAGGCCGGTCTCAAGGGCATGCCGCAAGGCGATGTCGCCGAGATCGCAGCCGACTACGAAGAGCACTTCGAAGCCGGCGCCGCCGAAGGCCGCAGCGAACAGGAAGTGGCCGCCGCCCTTGGCGATCCCGGCCGCCTTGCCCGCGAACTGCGCTTCGAGGCTGGCTTCCGCAACTGGGAAAGCGGACGCTCGCCGTCCTCCGCCTGGGGCGCGATCCTGGCCTTCATGGGCCTGGCGACCATCGACATCCTGATCCTGCTGCCCATCGTCTTGCCGGTGCTGGGCGTGATGTTCGGCCTCTACGTCGCGGCCATCGCCGTGTTCGTGGCAGGCGGCTTCATGTTGATCGCCGGGCCGTTCAGCGGCTTTCCGGGCGGCATCCTCGTCGCGATCCTGGGCGGCCTCGGCACGATGAGCGCCGCCGTGGCGATCGCCGCGCTGCTGACATTGGTCAGCATCTGGATCATCAATGCCCTCATGTGGTTCGGCCGCCTTCACTACCGCGTGATCGAACCCGCCATCCACCCCGAAAACTGAGAAAAACGAGAGAAAGGAACCAAGTGATGTTCAGGAAACTGCTCATCGTATTCGCCAGCGGCGTGATCCTGACGATCGTCGCTTTCAGCGCGGCCTGGTTGATCGGCGGGGACAAGTTCCGCCAGGACATCCACAGCGGCGACTTCAACTGGACCATGGACGGTGACGATACGGACAGCCCGCAGATCACCCGCAACTTCCAGATCCAGCCCGGCGCCCGCCTGGCCATGGACATCCCCGTCCAGCTCGTCTTCACCAAGGGCGAAAAGGCCGAGATGGTCGTCACCGGCCCGCAAAAGCTGGTCGACCGCCTGACCTGGGAAAACGGCCGCCTGGACGTGAAGGGCAAGTGGCACGGCCGCAAGGGCCTGAAGGTCCGCATCTCCGCGCCCGAGATCGAAGGCCTCGATTTCGAAGCGCCGGGCGACGTGACCCTGACCGGGCTCGACCAGGACAGCCTGACCGTGAACGGCAACGGCGCTCTCAGCCTCGAAGCCTCGGGCAAGGTCCGCAAGCTGGCCGTGACCGCCGAAGGCGCGGGTAACCTGGACTTCGGCAAGGTCGAAGCCCGCGATGCGCTGATCCGCGTCAATGGCGCAGGCAATATCACCATCGGCGCCACCGGCACGGTCGACGTTGCCATCAACGGCATCGGCAATGTCAGCCTGGTGCGCAAGCCCGCGAACCTCAAGACCGAGATCAACGGTATCGGCAACGTCGATCACGACTACAAGTAAGCATTCCCAGGATCCGTCGCCGCGGGCCTTCCCGCAGCGACGGCAGAAATGAAAAGGGCCGCACCGTTTCGACGGTGCGGCCCTTTCTCTTTGTCTTTGGCCAGGCCTCAGCAGATCAATGCACCGGCGGATCGACCGGCGGCACCGCGCCCACCGGCGCCACCGGCTCGCCCGGCTCGCGCGGGGGCAGGGCGTTCTCGGGCACCTGGTCGATCTGCATGGCCGATGTCGGCACATGATCGAGATTGCGGGCGACCACGCTGATCCGGTCGCCCTCGATGGTGATCTCGTTGAAGCTGGGCGGGGTCGAGCGAATGCGCTTCGACAGCGTGCCCGCGCCGATCATCCGCAGCGGCCCGGCCGGAGTTTCGGCGGTGAGGTCGAAAGCATCGTGAATGTGGCCGGACAGCACGGCCATGACCTTGCGGCCTGCCAGCACTTCCATCGTCCGGGTGCCGTTGATCGTCAGCAGCTTGTTGTCCTTGGCGCGTCGCTCGGTCAGCGGGTGATGCGCGGCGATGAGCACGCGGGTTCCCGCGGGCAGGGCATCGATGGCGGCCAGAGTTTCGGCCAGCGCCTTTTCCGTCACCCATCCGTTCGACCAGGGGAAGCGCTGCCACTGGGCGCGCGTGGTGGTCTTGAGCGGAACGATGGCCAGGCCCGGCAGGTGAAGCTCTGCCTCCACCATGCTCTCGATGGCGTGGAACCGCTTGTAGGGCGCGAAAAACCGTTCGTAGAGGTTGAAATAGGGGATGTCGTGATTCCCCACTTCGACCGTCACCGGCACGTCCAGTCCCTTGATCCACGCCGTCGCCGCGTCGAATTCGGGATGGCGTGCGCGCATCGTCAGGTCGCCGGTGATGGCGACGGCATCGGGTTTTTCACGCGCGATGCAGGACTTCGCCCAATCGATGGCGCGTCTGTCCTCCAACCCGAAATGGATGTCGCTCAAGTGGAACAGGCGGATCGGATCGCCCGGCGAGAGAGAGTTTTCAGGAAGCATTGCGGGTCGTTACCAGATCGACTTCGCAAGTTGCGAGGTAAAACTCCTCCTCCGCGCCGCCATCGAAAGGTTCGCCGTCGATCAGCAGGCCCATCGGCTCGCCATCGGGGCAGACCAGCTTGAGCCGGCGATGGCTGCCGAGCGAGTCGTGCGGTCCGTCGCGGAAGTCGCGGTTGAGCAGGGCGATGCCCTGGCCGGCATAGTCCGCCAGCGATTCGGCGTAGTAGCCGTTCGCCTCCAGCCCGCTTTCGCCGGGGGTGACGGTGATGGCGGCATAACCGTCTTCGCGGCCGCAATCCGATTCGGCGCAGAACACCTTGGGGCCGTTCGCGGACCAGGAGATGGCCTGCCGCGCGGTGTTGACGAATTCGACGATATTCACCGCGCGCATGGCCTCGCGCACCTCGTTCCAGACGGTGCCGGGCCCGGCGAGCACGCCGGTCAGGCCGATTCCGTGGCGACTGGCGATGACGGTCGGCCGCACCGTGTCGAGCGGACCGCTGGCGAGGCGAGCGACGATCTCTTCCACGGGGACATCGCCGTGCAGGCGCTTGGGCAGCATGTTCATCGTGCCACCGGGCAGCACCAGCACCGCGCCGCTCCAGCCGCTGGCCGCCGCAACCACCGAATGCGTGGTGCCGTCACCGCCGAAGGTCACCAGCAGATCCACTTGCGCGGCATCGAGCACGGCCGGTGTCGGCGCATCCTCTTCGGGAAAGCGCAAGGTGCGGACCACCGGAAAGCCGGCATCGGCCAGGTTTTCCTCGACCCGGGAAACGGAGGCATCGTCATTGCTGCCGCTGGCAGCGTTGCAGACCAGCCATACCCGGGGCAGCGGCGCGGCGGACTGCGGGATTCCGGCCTGCTGGCCAGGACGAGAGCGGGGATGTTCCGTTTGCGTCATGCCGCCAGAAACCTGCCTCGCCCCGCCGGGTTCCCGATCAAAGCCGTCCGCTGGAGATCAGCCAGGCGGAAAGGCCGTTGAGACCGGAGTAGAGGATATAGACCCAGGCCCAGCCCGCCGACCCGCCGGCCACGGCGATCATCGCGCCCAGCAGCATCACGAATTCGACGACAAGGCTGAAGCGCCCGCCCAGGGGCTGGAAGAACCACGGGATCTGCGAAAGCATTCGATGGCCGCTTTCGAGCACCGCCTTGTGCGCGGCGAAGTTGAATATCCCAAGGAAGAAGACGAGGATCAGTCCCATAAGTACATACAAATGGTACCGTCAAACGGCGAGGAAAGCCAGCTTTCGAATAGACCGTGATTTTCGCAGTGCTGATTCGCCGTAGTTCTTTCGCGCAGCCCGGATCGCAAGACGTCGTTCGTCGACACCCAATGTCGTTCATCCCCACCACCCGGCCTTCGTCGACCTTGAACGGGTGACGGTCGAGCCTCGCGTGAAGCTGCGGCGATTCGGCTGCAAACAGGTTTCACCGAGCCGGTTGCGACGAAACTCTCTGCACACGGCTCCCCTGAGGAGGAAGAGACGATGTTCAAGACCAACATGATCGCCGCCGCTGCTGCCGGACTTGTTCTGGGTGCCGTTGTTGCCGCAACCGCCCCGGCCCCCGCTTTCGCCAAGAATGTCGAAGTGCGCTATTCCGACCTGAATCTCTCGACGCCGGAAGGCCAGCAGAAGCTGGAACGCCGCATCGATACCGCCGCGCGTGAAGCCTGCGACTACAACCGCGTCACCACCGGGTCGCGCCTGCGCAGCTCCGATGCCACCGAATGCTACAGCAAGGCCCGTGCCGACGTCAGCGCGCAGGTTGCCGGCGCTGTCGACAAGGCCGGCGCCGAACGGCTCGCGGTCGGCCAGTAAGGCCGACCTTGGAGACGCCCCACACCCTATCCCGAAGTCCCTTAAAAAATAACCGGATACGACCTGGCGGGCCCTAGCGGCCCGCCATTTTCTTTACGGTCGGCAGATAAGTCCGGCCGATACGCAAGGCATCGCCGCTGGCGGTTTCCACCGACCATACCCCCAGCCCTTCGTGCCGAAGGCCGGTGACATGATCGCGGCGCAGGATGCAACTGCGGTGGATGCGGATGAAGCGTTCGGGATCGAGCCGCTCCTCCAGGCTGGTGATGGTCTGGAGCAGAAGGTAGCTCTGGCCCCGCACATGCAGCCGCACATAGTCGCGTTCGGCATCGATGCGCTCGACGTCGGCGGCCGGCACGCGCACCAGTTCGGAGCGATGCGGCACCCAGAATTCCTCCAGCCACTGGCTGGTCGGCGCCGTGCGCTGGTCTCCGCGCCGCGACATCACCCGGCCCACGGCCCGCTCCAGCCGGTCCGGCGCCACGGGCTTGAGCACATAGTCGATGGCATCGAGGTCGAAAGCCTCGACCGCGAACTCGTCATGCGCGGTCACGAAGATCACCGCTGGCGCATCGGGCTTGCCCGAGAGACGCCGGGCCACGGTGAGTCCGTCGGTTTCCGGCATGGTCAGGTCGAGCAGGACGAGATCGGGCGTCAGCGCGTCGATCAGGCGCAGCGCGGCCTGGCCGTCGCTGGCCGTGCCGATCACCGAGACGCCCTCGATCCGCGAGCAGATCACCTGCATGCGTTCCACCGCCAGCGGCTCGTCGTCGACGATCAGCGCACGAAGCGGCGCCGCCTCGGTAAGTTCAGGGGAAATGTCAGGCAAAACCAGCCTCCAGGGGCATTCTCAGGACCGTGGCAAAGCCGCCCTCGGGGCGTTTGCCGAACGCAATGGTGGCCGCAGCGCCGTAGCGGGCGCGCAGGCGATCCCGCACATTGCCGAGGCCGATCCCGAAACCGCCGCTGTTTTCCGGGCATCCCGGCCCATCGTCCACCACGCTGATCTCCAGCATGTCGTCATCGCGGCGCGCGCGAACGGCGATCGTCACCGGCCGCTGGGTGGCGGCAACGGCATACTTCACCGAATTCTCTACGAGCGGCTGCAGGATCATGCCGGGCACCATTGCACCAAGAACGGAATCGTCAACATCAATCGTCGTTAACAATCGATTCGGAAACCGCACCGCTTCTATTGCGAAATAGAGCTTCTGCATCTCGATTTCGTCGACAAGTGCAAGATCGCTGGTGGGATCCCCGGAAAGTGTTCGCCGATAGAAGGTCGAAAGATTCTGGATCATCTTTTCAGCATCGTCCTGCTTGCCGATCATGACCAGTGCGGAAAGCGAATTGAGCGTGTTGAACAGGAAGTGCGGATTGACCTGATAGCGCAGCGATCGCAGCTCCGCCGCCGCCGCCGCCCGCCGATATTCGCCCTCGCGCCATTCCGCGGCGCGGGCTTCCTCCGCCTTGACCAGCGCGAAATAGAGAGCCGCCCAGGCCAGCACCAGGAAATAGCGGCCGAAGGCGGTGTCGGCCATGTTCGCCCAGCGATCGTAGGCCTGGCCGAACATCTTCTCGGCATCGACGCTGATTTCCGAACGGGTTTCGCTCGTCGTCTCAGACTTGCGCTCACCATCGCCGGCCTCGGCAACGGGAGATTCGCTGGTCTCCGATTTCGGCGACATGCTCTTGGGAAGATCGACCAGGATATTGCCCGCATCGTCCCGGCTGATCCGCACATTGCTGGGGCCGTCGACGGAATCGTGCTGGTACTGCTCGTCCTTGTCCGAATTCATGTCGGCAAAGATCGCATCGTTGATGAGCGAGAGCGCGATCGCCAGCGGCAGCGCGCTGACCAGCACCACCACGAAGCGCGTACCGGCCGAGCGGCGATCCAGAAGTTGCAGCAGCGGCCAGACCGCCGCCATCAGCAGCATGGACAGGACGCAGATCGTCAGCCGCCGCGACACCATCGGCCAGAACAAGTCGTAGCCCATCGCGACGCCGCGCAGCGTGGCGACGACGAAGTAACAGGCCCAGAGGGCGGCAAGGGAAAGCAGGACGAGCCGCGCAGGCACACGCGGCTGGGTGGAGACGGGCGTCATGGGGGTCGTCATCTGCAGGGGATAGCGCAAAAAATCCCCCGCGCGCCAGTTCCCTGATCGGGCCGCGACCGACATTCGTCGAAGCGGCGCCGAGGGAAGGTCCGGTCCGACGGAAAAGCCGCCGGACCGGGCTTCGATCACGCCGGAAGCAGGTGTTCCTTGGCGATCTTTTCCTTCCACACCAGCGGCGCCAGCTGGTGGACGTTCTTGCCTTCGGAATCGACCGCCACGGTCACCGGCATGTCCTTGACGGTGAATTCGTAGATCGCCTCCATGCCGAGGTCCGCGAAGCCGACGACCTTGGCGTCCTTGATCGCGCGGGCGACGAGGTAGGCCGCGCCGCCGACGGCCATCAGGTAGGCCGACTTGTGCTTGGCGATGGATTCGGTGGCGGCGGGGCCGCGTTCCGACTTGCCGATGCTGGCCAGCAGGCCAAGATCGAGCATGGTGTCCGAGAACTTGTCCATGCGGGTCGCGGTGGTCGGACCGGCGGGGCCGACGACTTCCTCACGCACCGGATCGACGGGACCGACGTAGTAGATCACGCGGCCCTTGAAATCGACCGGCAGTTCCTCACCCTTGGCCAGCATGTCGGCAATGCGCTTGTGCGCGGCATCGCGGCCGGTCAGCATCTTGCCGTTCAGCAGCAGACGGTCGCCCTGCTTCCAGCTCTGGACGGTCTCGGGGGTGAGGGTGTCGAGGTCGACGCGGATGGCGCCGGCATCGGGAGCCCATTCCACCTGCGGCCACTCGTCGAGGTTCGGGGTTTCGAGGTACTTCGGGCCCGAACCGTCCAGCGTGAAGTGCGCGTGGCGGGTCGCGGCGCAGTTGGGGATCATGGCGACGGGCTTCCCGGCGGCGTGGCACGGCCAGTCCATGATCTTGACGTCCAGGATGGTGGCCAGGCCGCCAAGGCCCTGCGCGCCGATGCCGAGGGCATTCACCTTGTCGAAGATCTCGATGCGCAGTGCCTCGATATCGTTCTGCGGGCCGCGTGCCTTAAGCTGTGCCATGTCGATCGGCTCCATCAGGCTCTGCTTCGCGAGCTTGACGCAGTGCTCCGCAGTGCCGCCGATGCCGATGCCCAGCATGCCCGGCGGGCACCAGCCGGCACCCATCTGCGGCAGCATCTCGATCACCCAGTCGACGATGGAATCGCTGGGATTCATCATCTTGAACTTCGACTTGTTCTCCGAACCGCCGCCCTTGGCCGCGACGTCCACCGAGACCTTAGAGCCGGGGACCATGCTGACCGAAAGCACCGAAGGGGTGTTGTCCTTGGTGTTGCGGCGGGTGAAGGCGGGGTCGGCCAGAACCGAAGCGCGCAGCTTGTTCTCGGCATTGTTGTAGGCGCGGCGCACGCCTTCATCGACCACTTCCTGCAGCGACTTCTCGGATTCGAGGCGGCAGTTCTGGCCCCACTCGATGAAGACGTTGACGATGCCGGTGTCCTGGCAGATCGGGCGATGCCCTTCCGCGCACATGCGGCTGTTGGTCAGGATCTGGGCGATGGCATCCTTGGCGGCGGGGCCTTGTTCCGCCTCATAGGCGTCGCCCAGCGCACGGATGTAGTCCATCGGGTGGAAGTAGCTAATATACTGAAGTGCGTCGGCGACACTGTCGATCAGGTCGTCTTCGCGGATGGTCACCATTTCTGTCATGGATTAGGCGCTCCCGTTTTTTGCGGATCACGTGGTTTTGCGCGCTCCTTAGACCCGCTTTGACATTTGCGCAAAAGCGCATTTCGCGCGGCGATTCTTGTGTTCCACGCGCAGCGGGTTGCATGTTCGGGAACGGCATCGTCAAAGCGTCACGATTGATCGACCAAGGTATTTCAAACTGCTTGGCCTGCATCGCCGCTTCGCTTAGAAGGCCCGGCATAAAGTCCGTATTTGCGGGGTACAGGCGTCTGCCGTCCTTTCCCGCTCCAGCATGAGGAATAGGCCGCAATGACCCTGACCGAGGATCGGTCCGCCACCGAAGCACGCCACGCGATGATCGTCAGCCAGCTGCGCACCAGCGGGGTCAACGAACCCTGGGTGCTCACCGCAATGGCCCGCGTCGCCCGCGAGAACTTCGTTCCGGCCGCCATGCGCGACGCCGCCTATATCGACCGCGCGATCGCGCTGGAAAACGGCCGATTCCTGGCCGCTCCGCTCGTTCACGGCAAGATTCTGGCCGAAGCGGCTCCCACGCAGGACGACAAGGTCCTGCTCGTGGGCGAAGCCAATGGCTATCTGGCTGCGCTGCTGCGTCCGCTCGCCGGTTCGCTGACCGTGGTGGACCCTGCCGAAGCCGCCGCTCTGGCGGGTGAGGGCGGCTATTCGCTCGTCGTGATCGACGGTGCGATCGAGGAACTGCCCGCCGCTCTCGCCGCGCAAGTGGTCGACGGCGGCCGCGTGGTGACCGGTCTGGTCGTGCGCGGCGTCACGCGCCTTGCATCGGGCGTGAAGGCTGCCGGCGCGGTTTCGCTGCTGCCGCTGATCGAGATGGGGATTCCGGTTCTTCCCGAATTCGCTGCTCCCAAACACTGGAGCTTCTGAACGTGGCCCGGTTCGCAAAGCGTGCCGGGCTGCTCGCGGGGGGATGTCTGACACTGGCTCTGACCGGCGCTCCGGCGCTGGCAGATACCCTGCGCGATGCGCTTGTTGCCGCCTATCAAACCAATCCCACGCTCGAATCCGCGCGCGCGCAGCAGCGCGCCACGGATGAGGGCGTGCCGATCGCCAAGGCCCAGGGGCGGCCGAACGCCAGCGTCAGCGGCACCTACACGGAGTTCCTGAAGCAGAGCGAGAATTCGTTCAACGCGCCTGCGCGCACTTTCAATGCCGGGGCGGACCTGGGCGTGCCGATCTATTCGGGCGGTGCGGTGAAGAACCGCATCAAGGCCGCGAAGATCCGCGTCGACGCCGGACAGGCAGACTTGCGCGCCACGGAAGCCTCGATCTTCTCGCAAGTGGTGGCGGCCTATATGGACGTGATCCGCACCGAGGCGATCGTCGGGCTCAACCGCAAGAACGTCAGCGTTCTGCAGACCAACCTGCAGGCCACCAGCGACCGCTTCCAGATCGGCGACCTCACGCGCACCGACGTGGCGCAGTCGCAGTCGCGCCTGGCCGTCGCCCAGAGCGATTTGCGCACCGCCGAAGCCAATCTGGCCGGCGCGCGGGAGACTTACATCCGCCTCGTCGGCCATGCGCCCGAGGCTCTGGAGGCGCCGCCGCCCCTGCCGAACCTTCCGGGCAATGCGGATGAAGCCTCCGCCATCGCCCTCGATTCCAACCCCGATCTGATTGGCGCGCGAGAGCGTACCAAGGCTGCGGAAAAGGACATCGACGTCGCCGGCGCCAGCCGCCTGCCGACGCTGCGCCTGTTCGGCCAGGGCACCTACAACAACTACTTCAACACCCTGGCACGCGGCGTGCCCAGCTCCGGCGTGTCCCAGCACGATACCGCCGCGCAGGCCGGGGCACAGTTGTCGATTCCGATCTTCCAGGGCGGATTGCCCGCCGCGCAGCGCCGCCAGGCCCAGGCCACGGCCTCCGCCACGCTGGAGCAGGAAATCGCCGCCGAACGCGACGTGATCGCCCAGGTGCGGTCGTCCTTCACCTCGTGGAATGCCTCGAACGACCTGATCCGCTCCTCGCAAGTGGCGGTAGACGCCGCCTCGCTCAGCCTGGAAGGCGTCCGCGCCGAGAATTCGGTAGGCAACCGCACCATTCTCGACATTCTCAATGCCGAGCAGGAACTGCTGAACGCCCAAGTCACCCTGGTGACGGCACGGCGCAACGCTTACGTCGCCGGCTTCACCCTGCTGGCGGCCATGGGCAAGGCCGAGGCCCGCGATCTCAACCTGGACGGCGGAATTCTCTACGATCCCGAGATCAATTACGACCGGGTGAAGGGCAAGATTCTCGACTGGGATAACGATCCGGCACCCGTGGCCAAGTCCACCCGGACCGTTGACACGCAAGTGCAGGACGGGAACATTCCGCAGCAGTAATTGGCTGCTCCGATTCGGAGCAGGATTTTCGTCGCGTCCGGTGGGCCTTTGAAGCAGGCAGCCGGACCAGCGAGCAGGGGCAAAGTGGCATGCGTCAAAGCGGTGAACCTTCGGTCGAGGAGATTCTCCAGTCGATCAAGCAGGTGATCGCCCGCGACATGCGTGTCGATTCGCGGTCTGATGCCCGGGCCGAGCGGCACCGCCGTTCGGTGGAGGATCTGCGCGCGGTCATGCTCGAGGACGAGGATGACGATGTGCTCGATCTGGCGGAAACCGCGCAGCTCGCGCCCGACGAACCTGCCGACGAGCCCGCGCTGGTTCATGACGAGAAGCGCAATTCGATGCGCGAATCGCTGGCGGCGTTGGCCATGATCTCGGAACCCGGCGTGCCGCCGCAGATCGTCCGCTCGGGCGAGACTTCGCTGGAAGCCCTGACTCGCGAATTGCTGCGCCCGGCGCTTGCCGAATGGCTCGACAAGAACCTGCCGCCGATGGTGGAGCGGCTCGTCGCTGCCGAGATCGCCCGGATCGTGGGCAAGAAGGGCTGACAGCGCCCCGCCGGTGAGACATCGGCCGGCGGCCTGCCGGCACGTTCGCACTGGACCATCCGGCCGCCGCTTCCTACTTCCCGGAACATGGCTAAACCCGATCCCGCGCTGCTAGACGCCGCGCGCTACCCGTTCTCCTGTCAGATCGAACCGCGTTTCGGCGATCTCGACGTGAACATGCACATCAACAACGTCGCCATGGCCGGCATTCTGGAGGACGCACGCGTGCGCTTCTTCCGCACGGCGGGCGGCCTTGAGCACCTCGCCGGGCTCTCGACGATGGTGGCCAGCATCGCCATCGACTACCTGGGCGAGACTCACTATCCGGAGGCGGTCACCGTGCACGGCGCGGTGGAACGCATGGGACGGACTAGCCAGACCGTGCTTCAGGTGGTGATGCAGGACGGCAAGCCCGTGGTTTTCGCCCGCACCGTAATCGTCATGGTCGGTCCAAGCGGCCCTGCGCCGCTGACCGAAGCCTATCTGGAAAGCGCCCGGCAATGGATGTTCCGCGCATGAGCGCCACCGCCGAAGACATCGCGCGCGCCGCCGATGCACTGGCGAAAGCCGGAGGCGACGGAATCCAGCGGCACATCTTCATCTGCGCCGAACCCCAGAAGGGCGAGTGCTGCGCGCCGCAGCAGGGCGCGGCCTCATGGAAATACCTGAAGAAGCGGCTCAAGCAGCTCGGGCTCGACGGCCCCCTGCGTCAGGACGGCGGCGGCGTCGCCCGGACCAAGGCCGACTGCCTGCGCATCTGTTTCGCCGGTCCGGTCGCCGTCGTCTGGCCGGACGGTGTGTGGTACCACTCCTGCACCGAGGATGTGCTGGAGCGGATCATCCAGGAGCACCTGATCGGCGGCCTCCCGGTCGAGGAATTCCGGCTGAGACCTGCCGCGACCTGATTCGTCCGGCGCCTGGCGTTCCGCAGCCGAAAATTCAGAACCGGTGATCGTCGTCCAGCGGATCGACGACCGCCTCGTCATGGCCGGTGCCGCTGGACAGGAACACCAGGCCCATCAGCGCGGACGCCAGCAGCATGGTGAAGCCGATGCCCAGTGCCGCGGCGATGTAGAAGTGCACCGAGACCATCCCGTTGGAACGGTAGAGCAGAATCACCGAAGCGATCACCAGAGCCACCGTCACTGTCAGCATATAGCGCATGATGCGGCGATAGCGCGCCCAGGCGTGGGCGGCCTTTTCGGGGTCATCCAGGGGCGAGCGCGGTATCATCCGGCCCATGTGCGCCTTCGCGCGCCGGCTCGCAAGGGACTCGTGGCGGTGCCGGGCCTGTGTTACTCTCCCTGGAACAAGCCCCGACAGAGGGCGTGCGAGGAGCGGGTCGAGGACCCGATTACGGGAGATTGAAACGATGACGATCGAGCGGATCATCGCCGGCCGGGAGGCCGTTATCACCTGCCAGGCCGATTGCACCGTCAGCGAGGCGGCGTCCCTTCTGGCCGATCGCCGCATCGGCGCACTGCCGATCTTCGAAGGCGACAGCCTCGTCGGGATCTTTTCCGAGCGCGACGTGATCTACCGCCTGCGCGAATTCGGGCCGAGCGTGCTGGGCATGCAGGTCAGCGAAGTCATGACCTCTCCGCCCGTCACGGTGGATCCATCCGCCTCGGCCTTGGCGGCGCTGGCGTTGATGACGCGGCGGCGCATTCGCCACCTGCCGGTGACCGTCGGCGATCGCATGGTCGCTTTCGTATCGATCGGCGACATCGTGAAGTACCGACTGGAAAAGGTGGAATCCGAAGCCGCCGCCATGCGCGACTATATCCAGATGGCCTGAACCGGCTCCGGCCTCCCTTCGGGCACTCCCTTCCGGCCGCGCGAGGCCGTCAGAACGATCCGCCAGAGTGCGCGGGCGGTGCCGCATGGCGACGCGCCGCCGCACAGGCTTCCCGGCGCAATCGCCCTACCAAGCCGGACAGGATTCCTCTGCCCTCCGCGCCTTGCCGCGGGGGGCGGGGAAGCCTACATCGCGGACATGGACCAGCAAACCGTCACTCTCAGCCCCTCGGCGGCCTCGCGCGTTGCCGCGATTGCCGAAAAGCAGGGCAAGCCCGCGATTCTTCGTCTCTCGGTCGAAGGCGGCGGCTGCTCCGGCTTCCAATACAAGTTCGGCCTCGCCGAGGCGCCCGAGGCGGATGATACCGTCGCGGAAACGGACGGCGTGCGTCTGGTCGTGGACTCGATGAGCCTCGATCTCGTGAGCGGCTGCGTGGTCGACTACGTGGAATCTCTTGGCGGTGCGGCCTTCAAGGTGGAGAACCCCCAGGCTGCGGCCGGATGCGGATGCGGATCGAGCTTCTCGGTATGAGGAAGATCGCCACGTTCAACATCAACGGGGTCAAGGCGCGCCTGCCCCGCCTGCTCGAATGGCTGGAAGAGACGCGCCCGGCCGTCGCCTGCCTGCAGGAGATCAAGAGCCAGGACGAAGGCTTCCCGATCGCCGAGTTCGAGAAGATCGGCTACAAGGGCATCTGGCACGGCCAGAAGGGCTTCAACGGCGTGGCCATCCTTGCCGACGGCGAGATGCCGGTGGAAGTGCAGCGCGGCCTCGAAGGGGAGCCTGAGGACGAGCATTCGCGCTATCTGGAGGCGGACGTCTTCGGAATGCGCGTCGTCTGCATCTACCTGCCCAATGGTAATCCGGTGCCCGGCCCCAAGTTCGACTACAAGTTGCGCTGGATGGATCGCCTCCGCCGCCGCATGGACGCGATCAAGGCGGAGGAAGTTCCCGCCATCGTCACCGGCGATTTCAACGTCATCCCCACCGATTGCGATGTCTGGTCGCCGCCGGCCATGGCGGCCGATGCCCTGATGCAGCCGGAATCGCGCGATGCCTATTTCCGCCTGCTCGGAGACGGCTGGACCGACGCGATCGCCACTCACAACCCGCGCGGCGGCGTCTGGACCTTCTGGGACTATCAGGCCGGTGCCTGGCAGCGCGACCATGGCTTCCGCATCGATCATGCACTGCTCTCGCCCGAGCTGGCGGACAGGCTCGTGGCCTGCGGTGTCGACAAGGCCTACCGCGGCCGCGAGAAGGCCAGCGACCATACCCCGGTCTGGGTCCATTTGAGGGACTGATTCCGGCGGGCCCGATGACGGCACGAGAAAGGGGAGCGAAAGCGGTGCATGGCGCACCGATTTCGCTCCCCTTCTCATGTCCCGCTACAGAGGCTGCAGCGCGCCCCCATACCGATCACCGCCGGATCAACGGTAGAAGATGTGATTGTCCACGCGGGCCAGGCGCGTCAGGCGCCAGTTCGGTTCCACGCGCGTGGCGTGGAAGAACAGCGCGCCCTTGACCGGGCTCTTCCAGCTCTTTTCCATGGCGATCTTGGCGACGGCCACGGCTTCGCGCCAGCCGCTCGACTGTTCGCGCACCTTGGGCATCTTCTTGCCCTGGATGAAAGAGAACTGCGCCGGCTGGTAGACGACGCCGCAGTAGCTGGCCGGGAAGCGACCCGATTCCGCGCGGTTGATGATCACGCGGCCAACAGCCAGCTGGCCTTCCAGAGTTTCACCGCGCGATTCGAAGTAGATCGCGCTGGCCAGGCAGCGCATTTCGCTGCTCAGACGGCCAGGTACGGATTGCTGGGCAACAAGCTGCGCCAGCGTGTCTGCATCGACCGGGTTGTCCTGCGAAGCGTCCTGATCTTCTGCGCCTGCTGCACTGTCGTCATCCGTCGCGTCTACCCCGTCTTCCGAGGGGAGGGACTGGACGACCGGCTTCGAGACGAAGATCGGATCGAGGTTCGATTGGGCCTGGACCAGGACTGGTGCCAGAGCCGCGGCGCCCGAACCCTGTGCGCCGAATAGGGTGGTCAATATCGTAGCGGCCAGCGCCACTGCGCTTGCCCACTGAACTTTGCTTCGCATCAACTTTAGATCAAGGGCGGTGAACCAATCCGACGCAGGCGGGAACGGAATGCCTCTTAGAGGCGTTCACCTTCCAACGATCCTGCCGACGATTCCCCGTCTGCGTGCTAGCCGGGTTGGCCGAAATGCTACCCGAGCCGCATCCGCGTCTGCGAAGAGGCCATTAACTTGCATGCCGTGCAAGTCAACCCGGTTATACACCAAGCCCGATGAAGCGTTCGGGCTTCGCGACATCCAGTTCCACGACCCAAAGGTCGGGGTCCTGAGTGCCGCGTCTCTCCACATAGTCCGAGAACGCGATTCTCGCCGTTAGCGATTCGCCGAAATCTGCCGATTCCTCCTGGCGGCGGGTGCAATGCCAGGCGCGCGTGCCATCCAGGCCCGGCATGCGTTCATAGGCCCGAGCACTGCCTCCATTCTCGAGCAGGACGAGCATGATCGTCCCGGCGTCGCGCTCACCTTTGCTGAGAACCATGCCGAATCCGCCTTCCGCTTCCACTGCGCGTATGAGGCCGGAGACTTCCAGATGGGCGGGCAGGCGGTCGTCCATGTCAGGCCGTACCGGTCGGGAAGGCGCCAGTCGGGACGACGTAACCGGGCAGGCCGGAAAGCGCGATGCGCGAGCGCATGAACGTGCCGGTGCCGCGGCCCACTTCGTCGCCCTCTTCATCCACCAGGCGCGATTCCGCCACCAGCACGCGGCGGCGGCCGCTGACCCAGCGACCTTCGGCCACGATGGTGCCGCCCTTGATCGGTTTGCTCAGCAGCAGGTTGAACGAAGTGGTGAGCAGGAAGCGATCGGTGACGAGCGTGTTGGCGGCATAGAACGCCGCATCGTCCAGCATCTTGAAATAGATCGTCCCATGCGCCGCGCCGGCGGCGTGGAAACTGTCCGGCTCCACATCGAAAGTGATGCGGGAATGCCCCTCGCCGACGATATCGAGGCGGGAGCGGAACATCTGGTTGATCGGCGCCGAAGCATAGAGGCCTTCCAGCGCACGCCAGTGCAGGCCGGCGCCGGACATGTCCGGAGCGCCGGAGTCCGAAGTTTCAGGCGGCATCGCGATCGATGACGTTGCTGAGCAGGCTGTAGAGCGCCTCGGGGCCGGGCGCATCGATCAGCGCGGAATGCATGCGTTCATCGCGCATCATGCGCGAGATCGCGGCCAGGGCGTGAAGGTGAGTGGCGCCGGCATTCTCGGGCGAAAGCAGGCCGAACACCAGATCGACCGGCACGCCATCCGCGGATTCAAATTCCACGGGGGCGTCCAGCCGCAGCACGACGGCCACGGGCCGCCCAAGACCGGACATGCGGGCATGCGGTATGGCGATGCGGCGGCCGAAGCCCGTGCTGCCCAGTTCCTCGCGCTCGATAATGCGCGCAAGCACGACTTCGCGATCGAGGTGGTAAACCTCGGCGAAAAGGTCGGCGAGTCGGCCGAGAATCACGGGCTTGCTGTCTGCGCTGGAAGTCACGACGGCATCTGGCAACAGGGTAAAAAGACTGCTCATCTGCGTTTCTGGTTCTGGCCCAAGATGGGTTACCTAGGACTAAACGTCCATAACCCCCGGAAAACCGGGGGTTATGCTTTGTCCTTCGAAAAGAAGTATAGACGCCTATTCGGCGCTACGGTCGGCGTCAGTGCGGCTCGACCCAGCCAATCGAACCGTCGCCGCGGCGGTAAACCATATTATGGCGCCCCGTGCCAGCGTTTTTGAACAGCAGCGCCGTGGTGTTGCGCAAGTCGAGCATCATGACCGCGTCCGAAACGGTGGCCTCGGGAACGTCCACACGGGTTTCCGCAATCACGACAGGTGCGTCGATTTCCTGCTCTTCTTCCTGCTCGTTCGCGCGTTCTTCGAAGATCGTGTAGGCGGCTTCTTCCACCGCGACGGCATGAGCCGACTGTTCGTGGCGATCCTTGATCCGGCGCTTGTAACGGCGCAGCTGCTTGTCGATCTTTTCGGCGGCCTGGTCGCAGGCGATATGGGCGTCCTGTGCCATGCCGGTGCCCTTCAGCACCAGGTTCTGCATCACATGCATCACGATATCGCAGCGGAAAGCGCCGGCCGGGG
The DNA here is from genome assembly GCF_055521655.1 of Novosphingobium sp. BL-S-21. Classification (NCBI taxonomy): domain Bacteria; kingdom Pseudomonadati; phylum Pseudomonadota; class Alphaproteobacteria; order Sphingomonadales; family Sphingomonadaceae; genus Novosphingobium; species Novosphingobium sp. BL-S-21. Next base: position 2,053,639 of record NZ_CM145496.1, on the reverse strand, counting down.
CGCGTCCGAAGGTGACCTGGGACGACAGCGCTCGGCTGAAGTACTTGTCTATGATCGCCGTCAGTCGCTCGCTGGCGTGGTTCTGGAGGGCTTCACCGGTGTCGACCTGATGGCCGGAAACGCGGATGTCCATGGGCGATTACTCCTCTGCTGTGAATCAGGCGCCCCAGAGCGGGGCATCGACCGACTTGAGAAACTCTGCGTGAACAAGAAGTTCCTCGTCGGTAGCCGCGTGGGGACGCGGCTGACGAAACGGGCGATCCTTTCGAATGAGAATGCGCGCCTCCGTCGTGATTTCGGCGGTTTCCGCGAGAAGCTCCAGGCCGATCTGGCGACCGCCCCTCAGCTCCACATAGACCTGCGCGAGCAGCTCGGCGTCTAGCAAGGCGCCGTGCTTGGTACGATGACTTCGATCAATTCCGTAGCGCGTGCAAAGCGCGTCCAGAGACAGCTTGGCGCCGGGATGCCGCACTTTGGCGAGCGCCACGGTATCGACCATCCGCGTCAGGCAGACTTCGGCAAAGCCGCACTTGGCGAGTTCGAAATTGATGAAGTTGAAGTCGAACCCCGCATTGTGCGCGATCATCGGCGCATCGCCGATGAAGTCCACGAAGGCCTGGGCGCAGCTGCCGAACAGGGGCTTGTCGGCCAGGAAGGCATCGGACAGGCCGTGCACCGCTTCGGCTTCGGCGGGCATCGTACGTTCGGGGTTGAAATAGGCGTGGTAGGTTTGGCCGGTGGGCACCCGGTTGACCATCTCGATGCAGCCGATCTCCACCATCCGGTCCCCGTTCCTGGGGTCGAAACCTGTAGTCTCGGTGTCGAAGATGATCTCTCTCATCCCTCTCCATATCTGCCTGCCCGGCCCACTTCGCAAGGCCCTGAGGCGATTATTCTGACCCGGCCAGCGCATCCACGATGCGGCTTACCTGCCGGCGGGTTTCCTCCAGTGTGGTCCCGGTATCGATGACGAAATCGGCGCGCGCGCGCTTTTCCGCGTCCGGAACCTGAAGGGTCAGTATCTGCTGGAATTTCTCCGCCGTCATGCCCGGCCGCGCGAGCACGCGGGCACGCTGGGCCTCTGCCGGAGCGGAGACCACCACCACCCCGTCCAGCCCGCGATCGCCCGTTTTTTCGTAAAGCAGGGGTATGTCGAAAACGACCAGCGGCGCGCTGCCATGCGTCGCCATGAAGCGGCGCCGCGCCTCCGCGACGGCGGGGTGGACGATGCCCTCGAGTCGCGCCAGTTCCGCCTTGTCTCCGAACACGGCCGCGCCCAGCTTCTGGCGAATGACTCCCTCCGGGCCGGTGGTGCCCGGAAAGGCCGCCTCGATCGCCGCGACCAGCAACCCGCCCGGGCCCTGCAATTCGTGAACGGCGGCATCCGCATCGAAGACCGGCACGCCGAGAGCGCGGAACATCCCGGCCACGGTGGACTTGCCCATGCCGATCGAGCCGGTGAGGCCCAGGATCTTCGGGGCCGCGGCGCGATTCATGCCAAAAGCCGCGCGCGCAGTTCCTCGTCATGCTCGCGGGGCGGCTTCACCCCGAAGAAACGCGTGAAGGCGACGTCGGCCTGGCCGATCAGCATCGCCAGGCCGTCGACCGTTTCCAGTCCCGCCTTGCGGGCATCCTGAAGGAACGGCGTCTCCAGCGGACTGGTGACGATGTCATAGGCCACGCTGCGCGGCGGCGCATGGCTGAAATCGAAGGGGAGGGGCGGCTGCCCGGCCATGCCCAGCGGACTCGCATTGACGATGATGTCGAGGCAGTGCTCACGGTCGTCGAAGGCGAAATCGGTAGGCTCGGCGAAATGCGCCAGGTCGATGGCGTGATGGTCCTTCTGCGCGGTCAGCTCGTCCAGCATGGCCCGCGCCTTGGCGGGATCGCGACCGGCCAGCACGATCACGAAGCCGCGCTCCGCCAGGGCCGCGACGATCGCCCGCGCAGCGCCGCCGGTACCCAGCACGCGCGCCATACGGAACAAGTGAGTCTGGTCGAGCAAGGGCTGCAGCGGCTCCAGAAAGCCCGGAGCGTCGGTGTTGTAGCCCGTCAGCGAGCCATCCGCCTCGCGCACCACCGTGTTCACGGCGCCGATTTTGGCCGCCAGCGGATCCAGCCTGTCGAGCAGGGGCACGATTGCCAGCTTGTGCGGCATCGTGACGTTGCAACCCCGCCAGGCGGCGTCGCCGCGGCGTTCGTCGAGATAGCCGGCCAGGCCTTCAACCGGAACGAGATGCCGGTCGTAGCGACCCTCAAGGCCGAGCTTCTCCAGCCAGAACCCGTGAATCACCGGGGACCTGGATTGTCCGATCGGATCGCCGATCACTTCGGCATAAGGCAGAGTCATTGCGCGATTTCTCCGAGACGGCGCAGCGCCGCCTGCACTTTGAGCAGCGGCATGCCGAGAATGGTGAAATAGTCGCCGTCGATCTTCTCGAACAGCTGCACGCCCCGGGCTTCGATACGAAAAACGCCGACGCAGCCCGCCACTTCGGGCCATTCGGCATCGAGATAGTCGGCAATGAATGCTTCGGAAAGCGTCGTGACATGGAGCGAGGCCACGGCGTCTTCGGCCCACAATACCTCGCCGTCGCGCACGAGGGCGGCGGCGCTGTGGAGATTCATCACTTTGCCGGAGAAGAAGCGCAGATGTTCGGCGGCGGCCGCGCGATCGGCGGGCTTGTCGAAACGGCGGCCAGCGCACTCGACCAGCGAGTCACTGCCGAGCACCAGTTCTCCAGGCGCCTGATCGGATACCGCCAGCGCCTTGGCCCGCGCCAGTTGCAGGGCGATCTCGGCGGGCGGCCTGCCGGAAAGCCCAGCCTCGATGGCGCGCTCGTCGACGTGCGCGGGCTGCGCGCGAAACGGAATGGCTGCGGCTTCGAGCATGGCACGCCGCGACGCGCTTTGAGATGCCAGGACGATCATATCGATTTCCCGTGAAGTCAGATCGGCTTGGGGCCGACCGGACCTTGCGTTCCTTCGGCCTTGCGCTCGTTATAGAGATTGATGATCGCCGCGGCCGTTTCCTCGATCGAGCGACGCGTCACGTCGATCACCGGCCAGGAATTGTCCGCGAACATGCGGCGCGCGTATTTCAGCTCGTTCTCCACCCTATCGGACTTCACGTAATCGGTGTCCGGCGACTGGCTGAGGGAGAGCAGACGGTTGCGGCGAATCTGAATCAGGCGCTCCGGCGCGGTGGTCAGGCCCACGACCAGCGGTCGCTTGAGGCCGAACAGCAGCGGCGGGGGCGGGCTTTCCACCACGATGGGGATGTTCGCCACTTTGTACCCGCGGTTGGCGAGGTAGATCGATGTCGGCGTCTTGCTGGTGCGCGAGACTCCCGCCAGGACGATATCGGACTCTTCCCAGTCCTCCCAGGCAATGCCGTCGTCATGAGCGATAGTGAACTGAATCGCATCGACGCGCGCGAAATAGGCGTCGTCCAGGCGGTGCTGCCGGCCCGGACGCCCCTTGGCCTCCTGGCCGAGCAGGGCTTCCAGGGCATCGGTGACACCGTCGAGCACGGCAATCGCCGGCAGCCCGAGCTGCTGGCAACGCTCTTCCAGCCTGCCGCGCGTTTCCTCGTTCACGAGAGTGAAGAAGACGAGTCCGGGATTGGCGGCGATTTCGCCCATGATCCGGTCGAGGTGCTGCTGGGATCGCACCATCGGCCAGAAGTGCCGCAGGACGTCTGAATCGTCGAACTGGGCGAGGGCGGCCTTGGCTATCATTTCCAGCGTTTCGCCAGTGGAATCCGAGAGCAGGTGGAGATGAAATCGCGCCATTCGAGGCTTTTCCAGAGTCTTTCGCGAGGGAGCCGCCAGACCTCCCGGCGGCTTGTGGATATCTCCCGGCATAAACCACGGGACTAGTCCGGTGACAACTCGGATCCCGGTTTTCCTCCCCGTTGAACCGATTCAATCTCTAGAGTCGTAAACATGATTCAATTCGCGCCCACACCCTGTGGGTAACCGGGATAAAGAGTCTTTGACTCAGACTCCGTGGAGAGTCGCCGCGCAGATTTGAACCTGTTCACCGTGGAATAATTCGGGCAAGATTCAATCGTCCCCGATATCCACAGGACCAACAGACTCCATCATCCTTCTAAGAATCTTTATTTTTTTGATCGGACCTGAATCTCGATGCCTGGCCTCCTTCTCGAAAACCTGCGCGGAACGAACACGAGCAAGCGCCCGGTCTGGCTGATGCGCCAGGCCGGAAGATACCTTCCCGAATACCGTGCCCTGCGCGCCGAAAAGGGCGGATTCCTGGCCCTCGTCTACGATACCGACGCAGCCGCCGAGATCACCCTGCAGCCGATCCGCCGCTTCGGATTCGACGGCGCGATCCTGTTCTCGGACATCCTGATCGTGCCTTACGCCATGGGGCAGGACCTCCAGTTCCTGGCCGGCGAAGGTCCGCGGCTGACTCCGCGCCTGGTCGACAGTGCGCTGGAGAGTCTCTCCGCCGTGCCCGATCGCCTCTCCCCGATCTACGAAACCGTGCGCAAGGTTCGCGCCGCACTCGATGCCGACAAGACGATGCTGGGCTTTGCAGGAAGCCCCTGGACGGTCGCCACGTACATGTGTGCAGGCGAAGGCAGCCGGGATCAGCATGAGACCCGCGCCATGGCCTATCGCGACCCTGCGGCGTTCCAGGCGATCATCCAGGCTATCGTGGGGGTGACTGTCGACTACCTCAGCGGCCAGATCGAAGCCGGCGCGGAAGCCGTCCAGCTTTTCGATTCATGGGCAGGGTCGCTCTCTCCCGGTCAGTTCGAGCGCTGGGTCATTGCTCCCAATGCGCAGATCGTCGCTGCGGTGAAAGCGCGCCATCCCGAGACTCCAATCATCGGATTCCCCAAGGGGGCCGGCGAAAAACTGGCATCCTACGCCCGCGAGACCGGTGTTGACGCGGTCGGAATCGACGAGACCATCGACCCGATCTGGGCGGCGCGGGAATTGCCGGCGGGCCTGCCGGTGCAGGGGAATCTCGATCCGCTGTTGCTGCTTTCGGGCGGTGAGGACCTCGAGAGTCAGGTCCACCGCGTGCTCGATGCCTTTGCCGACCGGCCGCACGTCTTCAATCTCGGCCACGGAATCGGCCAGTTCACGCCGATCGAGAACGTGGAGAAGCTGCTCGGCATCGTCCGGAACTGGTCGCGATAGGCCCATTCCGGCGGCGGCCCTCAACAGGCATCCCTCCTGCACCCTGCCCAGCGATCAACCGCCCGGAAGCGGATTAATCGGCTGATTCACGGACGGAATCGTCTTGCCCGAAGCAGGGCAAGAGTGCAGGAGGGCCGCCCCGGAACCATCAGACTCGTGGGACTCATGCAGGAAGTGCTTTCCATGCTCTATCTCTGGCTCAAGGCCGGACATGTCATCTTCGTGATCTTCTGGATGGCCGGGCTGTTCATGCTCCCGCGCTATTTCGTCTATCACCAGGAAGCGGAGCCAGGCTCGGCAGAGGAAGCACGCTGGATCGATCGCGAAGCCAAGCTGCGCAAGATCATCCTGACGCCTTCGCTGATCCTCGTCTGGGTGCTGGGCATCGCCACCGCCACTGCCATGGGCGCGTGGGACCAGGGCTGGCTTCACGCCAAGCTGCTCTTCGTCCTGGGTCTTTCGGGCTATCATGGCTGGCTGGTAGGCTACGGCAAGAAGCTGGCGCGCGGCGAGCGTCCGCTGACCGGCCGAAAGCTGCGCCTGCTGAACGAGATTCCGGGGCTGGCCGCCGCCGTGATCGTGATCCTGGTGGTCGTGAAGCCGTTCTGAATCGGTTTTAGTCCCACACCCCGGCCTTGTTTCGGGCCCGCGGACAGGCAGCGACCGGTCCGCAGGGAAGCGACTCAGGAACCTTCTGCGCTCCCCCGTTACAACCCAGGGGACTCGAACGGCTTCATTCGCCGCCGCGTCCAGGCCCGATCCATTCGGCCCGCCCACACGCCGCTTGGCGGATTGACTCGTTGACCGAGGCCCGGCGAACGCTTATCTGGGCCCTGTTCCGGCATAGGGCGGCGAGCCCATTCTCCTGCCCGGATCCGCTTTCCCCAAGCCCTTCGATCCCGCCGGCCGACACACCATTTCCATCCGGAATCCAGACAAATGCATCTTAAAGAACTCAAGAAGAAATCATCGGCCGAACTGGTCGAAATGGCTGAGGAACTGGGCGTTGAAGGCGCTTCGACGCTGCGCCGCCAGGACCTCATGTTCGCCATTCTCAAGGAAGTGGCCGAGGACGGCGAGGAAATCATCGGGCAGGGCACCATCGAAGTGCTCACTGACGGTTTCGGCTTCCTGCGCAGCCCCGAGGCCAACTACCTCGCCGGACCCGACGACATCTACGTTTCGCCGAACCAGGTCCGCAAATGGGGCCTGCGCACGGGCGATACCGTCGAAGGCGAAATCCGCGCGCCCAAGGACGGCGAGCGCTATTTTGCCATCACCAAGCTCATCAGCGTCAACTTCGACGATCCGGACGTGGTGCGCCACCGCGTCAACTTCGACAACCTGACGCCGCTCTATCCCGATCAGCGCCTGAAGCTCGATTGCCTCGACCCCACGGTCAAGGACAAGTCGGCCCGCGTGATCGATCTCATCAGCCCCCAGGGCAAGGGCCAGCGCGCCCTGATCGTGGCGCCGCCGCGCACGGGTAAGACCGTGCTGCTGCAGAACATGGCCAAGGCCATCACCGACAACCATCCGGAAGTCTTCCTTCTCGTGCTGCTCGTCGACGAGCGCCCTGAGGAAGTCACCGACATGCAGCGTTCGGTGAAGGGCGAGGTCATCTCCTCCACCTTCGACGAACCCGCCCAGCGCCACGTCCAGGTCGCCGAAATGGTGATCGAGAAGGCCAAGCGCCTGGTCGAGCACAAGCGCGACGTGGTGATCCTGCTGGACTCGATCACCCGCCTCGGCCGTGCCTACAACACCGTGGTGCCCAGCTCGGGCAAGGTGCTGACCGGCGGTGTCGACGCCAACGCCCTGCAGCGCCCCAAGCGCTTCTTCGGTGCCGCGCGCAACATCGAGGAGGGCGGCTCGCTCTCCATCATCGCCACGGCCCTGATCGATACCGGCAGCCGCATGGACGAAGTCATCTTCGAAGAATTCAAGGGCACCGGTAACTCGGAAATCGTCCTTGACCGTAAGGTGGCCGACAAGCGCATCTTCCCGGCGCTCGACGTCGGCAAGTCCGGCACCCGCAAGGAAGAGCTGCTGGTTCCCAAGGACCAGCTCACCAAAATGTGGGTCCTGCGCCGCATTCTCATGCAGATGGGCACCGTCGATGCGATGGAGTTCCTGCTCGACAAGATGAAGGACTCGAAGACCAACGAGGACTTCTTCTCGACCATGAATCAGTAAGGAGGCTCGGGGGGCTTGAGCATCCTGCAGACCCTTGTCGCGACCTCCTCCATGGGCGGTCCGGCGGAGATCTGGCAGCACATCGTCAACGATTTCTCGAACCTGGGGACGCCGGCCGCTTTTTCGGCGTTCCTCCAGGTCCTGATGATCGATGTGGTGCTGGCGGGCGACAACGCCATTGTCGTGGGTGCTCTGGCCGCCGGACTTCCGGCGGATCAGCGCCGGAAGGTCATCGCCATCGGCGTGATCGCCGCGTTGGTCATGCGCATCGGCTTCGCGCTGATCGTCACCTGGCTGCTCGGCATCGTCGGGCTGGTGTTCGCGGGTGGATTGCTGCTGCTGTGGGTGGCGTGGAAGATGTACCGCGAGATTCACGGCGGCAATCATCCCGGCTCGCCCGAGATCGAGGGTGACGAAAACTCCGGCGTGCGCCCTGCCAAGAGCTTTGCCGGAGCGGCCATCTCGGTTGCGGTGGCGGATATCTCGATGTCGATCGACAACGTGCTCGGCGTCGCCGGCGCGGCGCGCGATCATCCCGGCATCCTCATCGTGGGTCTCGTCTTCGCCGTGGCGCTCATGGGCGTGGCCGCGAACTTCATCGCCCGGTACATCGAGCGTTATCGCTGGATCGCCTGGGTGGGGCTGGCCGTCATCCTCTACGTGGCGGTGAAGATGATCTACGAGGGCTGGGTGGATCCGCAGCTCGGGATCGTGACCCTGATCTGATACGATCGAGCGTGAAACGGAAAAGGACCCGGAGGCTTCGGCCTTCCGGGTCCTTTTCCGTTTGGGGCATTGAATGCGCCGCCCGGTTCCTTGCCGCCTTGGGGTGACCGTCGAGAAACCCGCGGAGGGTCGGGTGCTATGTGCCCAGGATCGGCCGTGGAGCCTTGTCAGGGCACCAGGATGGTGGAACCGGTGGTTGACCTCGATTCCAGCGCGCGATGCGCTTCTGCGGCCTCTTCCAGGCGGAACGTCTGCCCGATGTGCGGCTTCAGGATTCCTTTGGCGATGCGGTCGAACAGTTTCTTTGCGCTGATCGCCAGCTGTTCCGGCGTGGCGACGTAATCGGCCAGAGTCGGGCGCGTGAGATAGATCGATCCGGCCTTCATAAGCTCCAGCGGCGTGATCGGGGGTACCGGGCCCGAGGCATTGCCGTAAGTCACCATGAAGCCGCGTTTGCGCAGTGACGCGAGCGAGGCCGTCCACGATGCCGCGCCGACGCCGTCATAGACGACATGGCACATCTCGCCCCGGGTGATGTCCCGTACAGCTTCGGGCAGCTCCGCGAACGGGCAGTGGAGCACATGATCGCCCGGCACTTGCGCAGCCTTCTCGGCGCTGCCGGTGTGGGCGATGACGGTCACGCCGCGGTCGAGCAGCCAGGGGACCAGCAGCGAACCGACTCCGCCCGCCGCGGAATGCACCAGGGCGACGTGGCCCTTGTCGGCCGGGAAAGTTTCCTCTGCCAGATAGCAGGCGGTCAGGCCCTTGAGCATGACGGCGGCCGCGATCTCGGGAGCGATCGCCTCGGGAATGCGCATCGCCTGCGCGGCCTTGATCAGGCGGTGGCTGGCATAAGCACCGCCGGCATGAGTCGTGCCCACGCGTTCTCCGATGGAGAATTCCGAAACGCCGTCACCCAGCGCGACGATCCGGCCGACGCTTTCGGAGCCCAGCTTGATCGGCAGCGGATCGGCGTAGAGGCCTTTGCGGTAGTACGTATCGATGAAGTTGAGCCCCACCGCCTCGGTTTCGATCAGCACCTCGCCGGGGCCGGGGGAGGGAACGTCGAAATCTTCCCGCTCGATCACTTCGGGACCGCCGTGCGTGCGGGCGATCATCCTGTATCCGGTGGTCATGTCGTCAGGTCCTTGAAGATGGCGATCAGAAGATTCTTCTGAACGTGTCCGCGCGCGAGACGCGCCAGGCGCGGGCATATGGGGTGGATTCGGGGTCGGCGAGCAGTTCGCCCGGCTTGAGGAAGCGGTAGACCTCGTCGAGCGGCCCCGCCTTGGCGCTGTCTATGCGCTGGTACATGTCGTGCTGGCTGAGGCCCCAGGGGTCGTCGTAGCCCATGGCCACCACGATCTCGCGCAAGGACTTCAGGGTCTCGCTCTGGAAACGCATGACTCGCTCTGCCTTGTCCTCGACCACGAGGCCCCGCTGGCGCCAGGCGACCTGGGTGGCCACGCCGGTCGGGCATTCGCCGGTGTGGCACTTCATCGACTGGACGCAGCCCAGCGAGAACATGAAGGCCCGCGCCGCATTGCACCAGTCCGCGCCGAGGGCAAAGGCACGAGCCATGCCGGCGCCGGAGTGAATCTTCCCCGAGGCGCCGAGCCGCACCCGGTGCTTGAGGTTCGCGCCGACCAGGGCGTTGCGCATCAGGGTCAGGCCTTCGCGCATCGGCATGCCGACATTGTCGGTCAATTCCTGCGGGGCTGCGCCCGTGCCGCCCTCGGCGCCGTCGACGACGATGAAATCCGGGGTGATGCCGGTTTCCAGCATCGCCTTGATAAGCGCCATGACTTCATGGGGCTGCCCCACGCACAGCTTCATGCCCGCGGGCTTGCCGCCGGACAGTTCGCGCAGCTGCTCCAGCCACTGGAGCAATTCGATCGGGGTGGAGAAGGCCGAATGGGCGGCGGGGGAGAGGCAGTCCTCTCCGACTTCGACCTTGCGGGCCTCGGCAATTTCGGGCGTGACCTTGGGTCCGGGAAGTACGCCGCCGTGGCCGGGCTTGGCGCCCTGACTCAGCTTGATCTCCACCATCTTGACCTGATCGTCCTGCGCCTGCCGCGCGAAGAGTTCGGGATCGAAGCTGCCGTCCTTGTGGCGACAGCCGAAATACCCGCTGCCGAGTTCCCAGATCAGGTCACCGCCATAAGTCCGATGGTAGCGGCTGATCGAGCCTTCGCCGGTGTCATGCGCGAAGCCGCCCATGGCCGCGCCCTTGTTCAGGGCTTCGATGGCATTGGCCGAAAGCGAGCCGAAGCTCATGGCGGAAATGTTGAGCAGGGCGCTTTCGTAGGGTTTGGCGCATTGGTCTCCGCCAATCTTCACGCGCCAGGATTCAGGGGCCTTTTCGTTGGGGGCGATGGAGTGGCCGAGCCATTCGTATTCTTCCGAATAGACATCCAGTTCGGTGCCCATCGGGTGAGACGAGACATCGCCTTTGGCGCGGGCATAGACCAGGCCGCGCTCCTCGATGGTGAAGGGCCGGCCTTCGCGGTCGCCTTCCACCAGATAGGCCCGCAGGTAAGGGCGCAAGTCTTCGAAGAGCCATCGGACCCGCGCGATCAGCGGGTAGTTTCGCCGCAAGGCGTGCCGGTTCTGCAGGAAGTCCCAGACGGTCAACAGCAGGACCGGCACCATCAGGATCAGCGCCCAGCGCCACGATGGAACCAGCCAGCAGGCGGCCGTGAGCATCACGACCGCAAGCGGCACGGCGTAGCGCGGGGCAACCGTCATCGGCTTAGCCGACATGCTCCGCGAAGAACGCCTCGGTTCGGCCGTCCGCCAGTTCCGCGCCGGCCTCGTCGCGGCGTGCACCGATCTCGGCGGCGAAGCCATGGTCGAGGCCCTCGTAGTCCCACAAGGTGACGCGGGGATGGTCGTCGAGACCGTCGTGGATGGCCTTCTGCGCGGCCGCGTCCACGAAATGGTCGGCCACCGGGATGTGCAGCATGAGCGGGCGGGCGATGGCGTGCTTTTCGCCCAGCATCTGGTCGATCATCACACCGTAGTAGCCCACCGAAGCATCGATGTCGGTGCGCGCCGCCACCATGTAGGCGATACGGCCGCCCATGCAGAATCCAACGAGGCCGACTTTCGGCACGCCTTCCTCGCGGCGGATCCAGTGGATCACCGCTTCGATGTCGCGAATGCCAAGATCGAAATCGTGCGCAGACATGTGCCCGATGGCCTGCTTGAATTCTTCCTCGACATAGGGGCTGAGTTCGATGCCGGGCTTCTGGCGCCAGAAGCTGTCGGGCGCGACGGCAAGGTAGCCCTTGGCGGCCCAGCCATCGGCCTTGCGGCGAATACCGGCATCCACGCCGAAGATCTCCTGCTGGACGATGATGGCGCCGCGCGGGGTGCCTTCGGGGCGGGCGACATAGGCCGGGATCATGCCGTCACCGTCGAGAGTCGGGATTTCGATATTGGTCATGGGTGTCTCCTGCGGAAGAGGGGCCTGGCAGCCTTTTGGCCCGGTCAGACGTTGCCGGGAGGTTAGGCACGAGCGATGGACTTTGCCAACGCCATGTGTCAGGCAGGATGCAGAAATTCCAGATGGGAGGCCGTGATGAAGGTCAATGTCGAGGTCGAATGCTCGCCTGAAGAGGCAAGGCGGTTCCTCGGTCTGCCTGACGTCACCAAGGCGAACGACGTCTATGTCGATGCGCTGGCCAAGGCGATGCAGGGCGTCGGCAATTTCGACCAGCTTCAGGAGCTGACCAAGCAGGTTGCCCCCATGGGCCAATATGGTCTCAAGCTGTTCCAGCAATTGATGGAAAGCGGCGCGGCCATGGCCATGAGCGGCGCCACCGGCGGCACCAAGCCCAAGAAGACCGACTGAGCGATCGCAGCCGAGGGCGCGCATGATGCTGGGCGGGGTTCACCTCTCGCCCGCGCTCCTGTAGCGCGTTGCTCATGCCTCAAGACATTCAAGACACGATCTTCGCGCTCTCCAGCGGCGCGCCACCGGCTGCCATCGGCGTCGTCCGCATCAGCGGGCAGCGCGCCGGAGCGGCACTGGAAGCCTTGAGCGGATCGTTGCCGCAGGCCCGCCGTGCCAGCTACCGTCCCTTGCGCGACGGGGCCGGGGCGGTTCTCGACCAGGCACTCGTTCTCTGGTTTCCGGGCCCTCGCACGGCAACGGGAGAGGATCTGGCCGAACTCCATCTGCATGGGGGAAGGGCCGTGGTTTCGGCCGTGGAGACGGCTCTTGCGGAGATTCCCGGCTTGCGCCGTGCCGTGCCGGGCGAATTCACGCGGCGTGCATTTGCCAATGGCCGGATCGATCTTGCCGAAGCGGAAGGGTTGGCCGATCTGCTTTCGGCAGAGACCGAACTGCAGCGCCGCTCCGCGCTCGCCATGGCCGGCGGCGCTTTCTCGCGGCAGGTGGAGTTATGGCGTGACGATGTGCTCAGGGCATCGGCTTCCGTAGAAGCCGTGCTCGACTTTGGCGACGAAGACGACGTGTCCGATCTGCCGGCCGACTTCATCCAGCGCCTCGAAGGTCTCCGCGGCGAACTTCTGGCATGGATGTCCCGGCCGCGCGCGGAAGCGCTGCGTGAAGGCTTTCGCGTCGTCCTGGCCGGACCGCCCAATGCGGGGAAGAGCACGCTCTTCAATGCACTGGTGGAAGACGAAGCCGCCATCACCTCACCGATGGCCGGAACGACGCGTGACGTCCTGACCCGTGCGGTGTCCCTCGGCGGCATACCGTTCCTGTTCGGCGACACCGCAGGTCTTCGCGACGAGACCGGCGACGAGATCGAGGCCATCGGCATTTCGCGCGCTCTGGCAGCGTTGGACAAAGCCGACCTCGTGCTCTGGCTGGGTCCGGAAGGGGAGGCCCCTGAAGCGGCTTGGGAGATCGCGGCGCAAGCGGACTTGTTCCACGTGGAACAGAGGCAGGCACCGCGTCACCGGGTGTCCGCAGTGACAGGTGAGGGGCTGGAAGCGCTGCGGCACGACCTGGTGGCGACCGCTTCCGTTGCCATGCCGAAGCCGGGTGAGGCAGCGCTCAACCAGCGGCAGCATGCTCTGGTGGCCGAAGCGGAGCGGGCCTTGGCCATGGCGGTCCTTGAACGCGATCCTTTGTTGGTTGCAGAGTCGCTGCGGCTGGCACGCGTCGCCTTCGACACCCTGATCGGGCGCGCCACCACGGAAGACATGCTCGACGCGCTGTTCGGCCGCTTCTGCATCGGCAAATAGTGATGTTCCACGTGAAACACTTTCAACGACTTTGACGGGACTCGTCGCTTCGGGTAAGCGCATCGTCCATGCATTCCTTTGATGTGATCGTGATCGGCGGCGGCCATGCCGGCTGCGAGGCGGCGGCGGTTGCCGCGCGTATGGGCGCGCGTGTCGCTCTGGTAAGCTTCGATCTCGATGCGGTTGGCGCCATGAGCTGCAATCCTGCCATCGGCGGGTTGGGCAAGGGGCACCTCGTGCGCGAGGTCGATGCCTTCGATGGGCTCATCGCGCGCGCTGCCGATGCGGCTGCCATCCATTACCGCATACTCAACCGCTCGAAAGGCAGCGCGGTTCAGGGCCCACGGGTCCAGGCCGATCGCAAGCTGTTTCGGGCGGCTATCCATCGCCTCCTGCAGCAGCAGGGTGATCTCACCCTGATCGGCGGCGAGGCAGCGGCGCTCGTTATCGAACAGGGCAGGGTGGTCGGCATCGAACTCGGTGACGGCACGAAGGTCGCCGCGCGTGCCGTGATTCTCTGCACGGGTACTTTCCTTGGCGGCACTTTGTTCCGGGGCGAAGAACGGCTCACCGGCGGTCGCATCGGCGAGTCTTCCGCGCAGCGTCTGGCAGCACAGATGCGCGACGCCGCCTTGCCGATGGCGCGACTCAAGACGGGAACACCGCCGCGTCTCGATGGCCGCACCATCGACTGGGGCCGGCTCGACGAGCAGCCTTCCGATGGCGAGGACTGGACGATGTCGGCCATGGCGCCCAAGGACGGCGCGGCGCGGCGACGCAAGGTTCCGCAAGTCTTCTGCGCCATCACGCGGACAAACCCGCGCACCCATGACGTGATCCGCGAGAACCTCCATCGCTCCCCGCTGTTCACAGGCGCGATCGGTGCTTCCGGTCCGCGCTACTGCCCCTCGATCGAGGACAAGATTCACCGCTTCGCCGATCGCGACGGGCATCAGATATTTCTGGAGCCGGAAGGTCTCGATAACCCGCTGGTCTATCCGAACGGCGTGAGCACCTCGCTTCCGGCGGATGTGCAGCTTGCGATGCTGCGCACCATGGAAGGCCTGGAGCGGGTGGAGATGGTCGTTCCCGGCTACGCCGTTGAGTACGACCACATCGACCCCCGGGCGCTTCGCACGAGCCTGGAACTGCGTGACATGCCGGGGCTCTACTGCGCAGGCCAGATCAATGGCACGACCGGCTACGAGGAAGCCGCTGCGCAAGGCCTTGTCGCCGGGATGCATGCCGCTGCGGATGTGCTTGGACGCGAGGCGCCGGCGCTCGACCGGGCCAACAGCTACATGGCGGTGATGATCGACGATCTCACCCTTCACGGCGTGAGCGAGCCCTATCGCATGCTCACGGCGCGGGCCGAGTATCGCCTCCGTCTTCGCGCGAACAATGCCTCGACACGGCTGACTCCGCTGGCCATCCAGATCGGCGCAGCCGGCCCGGAGCGCAAGGCATGGTTCGAACGGCGGCTTGAGGATCGGGCCAAAGTGGACATGGCGTTCGGCATCGCAGTGACCGGGCATGAACTGGCGCAGGCCGGTCTTCCGGTGCGCGCGGATGTCGGGCGACTTCCCATTCGCGAGTGGCTGCGGTTCGGCGGAGTCGGTGTGGCTGGCCTTGCCCCCTGGCTTGATCCGGCCCTGCTGGAAGACGCGGACTTGATCGAGGAGATGGTGGAGGACGCGGCTTACGCGCCTTACCTCGAACGGCAGGAACGCGAGTTACGCGACCTTCGGGCCAGCGAGGGCCTGACGTTGCCCGATGACTTTCCATATGCCGACATTCCCGGCCTCTCGCGAGAGATGGTCGAGAGGTTGAGCAAGGCCCGGCCAGCGAGTCTCGCGGCGGCCGGGCGGATCCCCGGAATCACTCCGGCAGCGCTGGCGGCGCTGCTGGTCCATGCCCGCAGGGAGGCGGCATGATCACGACGGAAGACGAAGCACGCGAATGGCTGCGGAAACTGCCCGAATGCGATGAGGACGCCTGGGTTCGCCTGGAGACCTTGATCGCCATGTTGGTCGAGGAGAACTGCCAGCAGAACCTCGTTTCCGCTGCGAGTCTGGAGCAGGTCTGGCTGCGGCATATCGTCGATAGCGCGCAGCTTCTCCCTTATGTTTCACGTGAAACATCTTCCCCTTGGATCGACCTTGGTACCGGCGCCGGTTTCCCCGGCCTCGTCATCGCGGCGCTGAGACCCGAGTGCGAAGTGGTCATGGTCGAATCGCGCACGCGGCGAGTCGAGTGGCTCGATCGGGCGCGCGTGGCCATGGGACTGGATAATGCGCGTATCGCTGGGCAACGCCTCGAACTGGTCGAGAGCTTCCCCGCAAGCGTGATTTCCGCGCGCGCTTTTGCGCCCCTTGAAAAACTTCTGACAATTTCCGCCCGTTTTTCCACAAGCGACACGGTTTGGCTGTTGCCCAAAGGGCGGTCGGCAAAGCAAGAACTGGAAGACCTTCGCAAGTGGCGGCACATGTTCCACGTGGAACAGTCCCTGACGGACCCGCATGCAGGCATCATTGTCGGTAAGCTGGCCGACAGGAAGGGTATGACCAAGTGATCCGTATCGCTATCGCCAACCAGAAGGGCGGGGTTGGAAAGACCACGACCGCGATCAACGTCGCGACCGCGCTTGCTGCGACTGGCTGGAATACCCTGCTGATCGACCTCGATCCGCAAGGCAATGCCTCGACGGGGATCGGCGTTTCGGCCTCCGATCGGGAACGCACATCCTACGAAGTGCTGGTCGACCGCGCACGGGTAGCCGATTGCGTCATGCCCACCAGCATTCCCGGTCTCGATCTGCTGGCAGCCACCGTCGATCTTTCCGGCGCCGAAGTGGAACTGGTGAACGCGGACGACCGCGCCAACCGTCTCCGTTCGGCGCTGCGGGTCGACCTGGGTTACGACGTCTGCCTGATCGACTGCCCGCCTTCGCTGGGCCTGCTGACGCTCAATGCGCTCACCGCGGCCGATACCCTGCTGGTGCCGCTTCAGTGCGAGTTCTTCGCGCTGGAAGGACTAAGCCAGCTGCTCCAGACGGTGGAGCGGGTGCAGCAGCGGTTCAATCCGGACCTTGGCATCATCGGCATTGCGCTGACCATGTTCGATCGGCGCAACCGCCTGACCGATCAGGTCTCCGAAGACGTCCGCTCGTGCCTGGGCCAGCTCGTTTTCGAGACCACCATTCCGCGCAATGTGCGCCTTTCCGAAGCGCCCAGTCACGGCGTGCCCGCCTTGATCTACGATCATGCCTGCGCCGGCAGCCGCGCCTACATGGCTTTGGCGCGCGAACTTATCACCCGACTGCCCGAGAAGAGGAAAGCGGCATGAACGACGAATCGATCGTCCGCCTCAGCATACCCCCCGTCAAGGAACCGACCGCTCAGGAAACGGCCACACCCGGACCCTCGGCTTCTGCCTCGAAGGCGAAACCGAAGGGCCTTGGACGAGGTCTGGGCGCCCTGCTGGGCGAGACCCGCCGTGAGGAACCTCTGGCCGCTTCCGGCCTGTCGGAAGGTCGTAGCGGTTTACCACGGGCAGGGGGGCTTGCCGTCCTGGCCATTGCCGACATCACCCCGCACCCGGATCAGCCCCGTCGGATTTTCGACGAGGAGGCGCTGGAAGAGCTGGCAGCCTCGATCGCCCATCGCGGTGTGATTCAGCCGATCATCGTGCGGCCGATGGACAACGGCCGGTACCAGCTGGTCGCGGGCGAGCGTCGCTGGCGCGCGGCGCAGAAGGCGCAGCTCCACGAGATTCCTGCACTGGTGCGGGAGCTTACCGAGCGCGAGGTCATGGCACTGGCCCTGATCGAGAACCTGCAGCGCGAAGACCTCAACCCGATCGAGGAAGCGCGGGCCTATAACCGCCTGGCGGAATTCGAGGGCATGACTCAGGCCGAGATCGCCCGCATGGTCGACAAGAGCCGCAGCCATGTCGCCAACTTCCAGCGCCTGCTCGCGCTGCCGGACGGCGTGATCTCGATGGTCGAGAAGGGCAGCCTGTCCATGGGCCATGCCCGCGCGCTCATCGGTTGTGACGATGCCGAGGAGATTGCCGACGCCGCGATCACCAAGCAGATGTCAGTGCGCGAGATCGAGAAGCTGGTTCGCAAGAAGGCGCGCGGCGATGTTGCTCCGCGCCGGGCGCGCACTGCTCGCAACCCGCATGAGGATGCCGACATCGTCGCGGTGCAGAGCCACCTTGAGGAGTTTCTGGGGCTGCCGGTGAAGATCAACGCCGATGCCGATCCCAAGTCCGGCACGGTAACGATCCGCTATGCCACGCTCGACCAGCTCGACCTGATCTGCCAGCGCCTCACCGGCGGATCTATCTGAGCGGCCGGTTTCGGAAAGATTGGGCGGCGCCTGAACCGCGGTTCGGGCGCCGCTTTTCTTTGGCCTATTGCGCTTCGTAGACCTCGCCGGAAGCCTCGGCTGCGGCGGGATTGCGGCGCGGGATCGTTCGGCGAGCGGGGCGAACGCCGGCTTCCTCGGCATAAGCGATAGGTTCGCCGCGTCCGTCGATGGCCTGGATTACGGGGATCGATACCATCCGCATCGACTGGGCTGGATAGACGTAAGCATAGCCGGGAGCCGCATAGCCATAGACCGGCACCGCGACCTGGCCCTGCCGGTAGCGGGCGAGATAGTCATCGAGATACGCTTCGCACTCGCCGCTCGCGCCCTGGTTTTCGCGGTAGGTTCCCGAGCGGGGCCGGCCGCTTGCTGCGACCTTGCCATGGCAATCGGCCAGCCAGGCATCGCGCTGGGCCGGATCGAATTCGTAGCGAATCGCGTGGGTGCTGGCGGAAGACGCCTGCGGCGTGCCGCGAAGATAATCCGCGCCGGCCTGGTCATCAGCGGCAAAGGCTACCGAGGTGCTGGAAAGCAGGGCAAGGGCGAGACTCGCGGTGCTGAGGGTCTTACGCATTCGCTGGGCCTTTTCACGGGATCATGGGCATTAGCCGCGTCTGTTAACAGACTGTTTAGCACCATGAGCCGCGAAAGGCCAAGCTTCCCGCTCTCACCAGCCAGTCCCGGCGAGAGACGGCAGGAGAAAGTCCCGTCGAGAGACGGCAGGAATCAATCCCGGCGAGAGACGGCAGGAATCAGATCGAAGATGCGATGATGGCGGCGAGCGCCTCGATGCCTTCGGCATCCTCGCGGTCGAAGCGATTGGCAATGGGGCTGTCGAGGTCGATCACCGCCACGACTTTGCCATCGCGAATGACTGGGACCACCAGCTCGGAGCGGCTGTCGGCATCGCAGGCGATATGGCCGGGGAAAGCATGGACATCGGGAACGACTTGAGTCTCGCCGCTGGCCGCCGCCGTACCGCAGACTCCTCGGCCCAAGGGGATGCGGATGCAGGCGGGCTTGCCCACGAAGGGACCGAGCACCAGCTCGTCCGCGATATTGCGGTAGAATCCCGCCCAGTTGAGCTCGGGCAGGAACTGCCAAATCAGCGCTGCAACGTTGGCCATGTTGGCCACGCCGTCCGGTTCGCCTTCCACCAGGGCCTTGGCGGCCGAGGTAAGGTCTGCATAGAGTTCGGGCTTGGGCTGATCGCCCCGGGGAGCAAAGTCGTACATGACCCTTCCGTTACTCCAAGTCCCTGTTGCCGCATAGGCGGGACCGGCTTATTTCAGGGGCATGCGCTCCATTCTCACGAAAGTCGCCCTGGCCCTCGTCGTGGTCATTCTCGCCGTCGTCGGCGTGATCGCCTGGTCCCAGTACTCCAACACATCCGACCTCCCGTTCGACGACACGGTGGGCAAGGATCCCAAGCTGGTCGAGCCGGACCCGCAATGGATTCCCAGCGTCAAGCTGCTGGAGCCCG
The DNA here is from genome assembly GCF_055521655.1 of Novosphingobium sp. BL-S-21. Lineage (NCBI taxonomy): Bacteria > Pseudomonadati > Pseudomonadota > Alphaproteobacteria > Sphingomonadales > Sphingomonadaceae > Novosphingobium > Novosphingobium sp. BL-S-21. The sequence continues at coordinate 2,034,464 of NZ_CM145496.1, read as the reverse complement.
TGGGCTGGGCTGCCAACGAGGCGCCCAAGGCAGGGCAGGGGCTGGCCGTGGCCCGCTTCGCCGAAGGTCTCGACCATCCCCGCACCATGCTCACTCTGCCCAATGGCGACGTGCTGGTGGCGGAAACCAATGCGCCCGCCGGCAACAAGCCCAAGGGCGTGACCGGCATGGTGATGGGCTGGATGTTCAACAAGGTGGGCGCCGGTGAGGCCTCGCCCGACAAGATCGTGCTGCTGCGCGATGCGGACGGCGATGGCAAGGCGGAACAGCGTTTCGATTTCCGCGCCGCCGACATGCATTCGCCCTCGGGCATGGCCTACCAGAACGGCAAACTCTACATCGCCAATCACGACAAGGTTCTTGAATTCGCCTTCCGGCCCGGCGCTACCAAGCTGGACGGCAAGCCGCTGCGCACGATGATGGATCTGCCACCGGCCGGAAACCACTGGATGCGCAACCTGCTGCTCAGCCAGGATGGCAAGCATCTCTACGTCACGGTCGGTTCGGCCAGCAACATCGCCGATGATGGCATGGAAGCGGAAACGGGCCGCGCCGCGATCTGGGAGATCGACATCGACACCGCCCGCCGCCGCCAGTTCGCGGCCGGCATGCGCAATCCCAACGGCCTTGGCTGGAATCCATCTACCGGAGAGCTGTGGGCGACCGTGCAGGAGCGCGACATGCTCGGCCCGGACCTCGTGCCCGATTATCTGACCAACGTGCCGGTGGGTGCGCAGTATGGCTGGCCCTGGGTCTACTGGAAGACCACGTTCGACGAACGCGTGCAGTGGCCGATGCAGACTTACATGCTCGAATATACCCGCAAGCCGGAATACGCGATGGGCGCGCATGCCAGCGTGCTCGGTATGGTCTTCGCAGGCGGCGGAAACCGCATGGGCAGCAAGTTTGCCAATGGCGCCTTCGTCGCTCGCCACGGTTCCTGGAATCGCCGTCCGGCGGTGGGCTACGACGTGGTCTTCGTGCCCTTCGATGCCAATGGCAATCCGCAGGATGTGAAGCCGATCCCCGTGCTCTCGGGCTTCCTGAAGGACGCGTCGCATACGCGCGGCCGCCCCACCTGGCTGGCGTTTGACAAGACCGGAAGCCTGCTCGTCACAGACGATACCGCAGGCGTGGTCTGGCGGGTGCAGGCGCCCGGAGCGGCGCCTTCGGCAGCGATCAAGGCGGTGGAGACCGAACACATGAAGCCGCTGGAAGAGATCAAGGATCCCACCGTTCCCGGCGCTACCGGCAACCTCGAAGCCGGGTTCACCAAAGGACCGGACAAGATGCTGCCTGCGGGCCACTGACAAGGAAAAGGGGACCTTCGGGTCCCCTTTTTTGTGGATCGGTATGTGAGGCCGGAGCCAGGGCCTGAGAGCTGCTATTCCGGCACCCGGATGCTGTCCGGGCAGGAGCCGCCCGGACCCCTTGCTCAGACGATCTTGCCGGCCCGGCCGGCGACTTCGGTTACGTACTGCCAGGCCACGCGGCCCGAACGGGCGCCACGGCGGCGCGACCATTCCAGCGCGTCATGCTCGTCGAAAGCCAGCCCGAACTGTTCGGTATAGCCGGCGATGATCGCTAGGTAGGAGGGCTGGTCGCAGTTATGGAAGCCGATCGAGAGTCCGAAGCGGTCGGCCAGAGCGAGCCGGTCGTCCACGACATCGCGCGGGTTGATCGGGTCATCCTGCTCCGACATCGAGCGTGAGACGATCGCGCGGCGGTTGGCGGTGACGGCAAGACGGACATTGTTCGGCCGGGCTTCCACCCCGCCTTCCAGCCAGGAGCGCAGCAGGCGCGGGCCGGCGCCATCATGCTCCTCGAAGCCGAGATCGTCGATGAAGACGAGGAACTGGCGGTCCACTTTGCCCAGCAGGGCGAAGAGAGCGGACACCCCGTGCAGGGCCTCCTGGGCCACCTGCACCAGCGCGATGCGGCCGGGATGAGCAGCCTGGGCAGCGCGGATGGCGGCGCGCATCACCGCGGACTTGCCCATCCCGCGCGACCCCCAGAGCAGCATGTCGTGCGCGGCATAGCCGGCGGCGAGGCGCTCGACATTGCCGACCACGCGCTCCTTCTGGGAATCGATGCCCCGCAGAAGATCGAGCGGCGGCGCGAGCAGTTCAGGAACGCCGCGCGCTTCCGCCCCTGTCCAGACATAGGCGGGATGGGCCAGCCAGTCGACTTGCGCGGCGGCGGGCGGTGCCAGGCGTTCAAGGGCTTCGGCAATGCGGCTGAGGACTTCGATCTGGTCGGTCATGCTGTCAGTTCTTCGCTCGTCAGTTCGTAGAGAAGGCTCGCACCCTTCTGGGCCTGGGCGAGGTAGCCCATGGCTTCGGGCACCAGATGCTCGATAAAGTATCGCGCGACCACCTTTTTCCGCTTGGCAAAGGCATTGGACAGGCCTGCGGAGGGCAGGGCGTCAGCCTGGCGGTGAAGCTGCCAGGCGGCCACGGCGATGGCGCAGCCGGCCAGAAAGGGTACGCTGGCGCCGAGTCGGTTATCGAGGGACCGGCTATCGGGGCGCTCGTCTCCCTGGGGTGCGCCGATGAGATGTTCTGCCGTCTGGCGGCAGCATTCGGCAAGTTCCTGTAGCGAGAGGCAGTCGCCTCCGGTGGCATAGGCCTGGATCTCCTCCATCAGCGAGAACAGGACCTGGCCGCCTTCGAGAGCGAGTTTGCGAGTCACGAGGTCTGCGGCCTGGATGCCGTTGGTGCCTTCGTAGATCGGGGCGATGCGGGCGTCCCGGTAGTGCTGGGCGGCGCCGGTTTCCTCGATGAAGCCCATGCCGCCGTGGATCTGCACGCCGATGCTGGCAACCTCGACGCCCATGTCGGTGCACCAGGCCTTGACCATCGGCACCAGCAGCTCCGCCCGCAACCGCGCGGCTTCGTCATCCAGGGACCCGCGATCGAGCTGGCCGGCCGCATAGTAGAGCAGGGCGCGGCCGCCTTCGGTAAGCGCCCGCATCCGCAGGAGCATGCGACGGACGTCCGGGTGCTCGACGATGGCGACAGGCTGCTTGTCGGCCGATCCGGCGCGGGCGGACTGAATGCGATCCGTGGCGTAGGCCATCGCCTGCTGCATGGCGCGTTCCGCGATCTGGATGCCTTGAGCGCCGACGTTGACCCGGGCGTTGTTCATCATCGTGAACATGCAGCGAAGGCCCTCGTTCTCGCGGCCGATCAGTTCGCCGATGCACTCGCCGTTGTCGCCGTAACTCATCACGCATGTGGGCGAGGCATGGATGCCGAGCTTGTGCTCGATGCTGACGACCTTCAGGTCGTTTCTGGCACCGAGCGAGCCGTCATGTTCCACGTGGAACTTCGGCACGATGAAGAGCGAGATACCGCGCGACCCGGCCGGCGCGCCGGGCGTGCGGGCCAGAACGAGGTGGACGATGTTCCCGGCCAGATCGTGCTCGCCCCAGGTGATGAAGATCTTCTGTCCGGCGATGCGATACTTGCCCTTATGCGGGCCTTCCGCGATGGGCGTGGCGGTGGTTCTCAGGGCGCCGACGTCGGATCCGGCCTGCGGTTCGGTGAGGTTCATCGTCGCCGACCATTCCCCGCTGACGACATGCGGCAGGTACATGGCCTGCTGCGCTTCGGTGCCGTGATGAATCACGGCTTCGATCGCGCCGAGGGTCAGCATGGGCAGAAGCGAGAAGCCCATGTTGGCACTGCCGAGGCACTCCATCGCGGCCATCGCCAAGGAGAGAGGCAGGCCCTGTCCGCCGAATTCTTCCGGCGCGGCGATGGCGTTCCATCCGGCATCCACGAAAGCGCGATAGGCCTGCGCGAAACCGTCGGGCAGCACGACCCTGCCATCGGAGAGGCGCGCGCCCTCGGTGTCGCCCTTGCGGTTGAGCGGGGCCCATTCGCCGGCGGCAAAGGCGCCCGCGCCCTCCACGATGGCTTCGACAAGGTCGGGACTGGCCGCGGAGAAGCGCTCATGCGCCGCGAGTTCGTCCAGCCCGGCATTGACCCGCAATGCCAGGATCTGGTCGGTGCTGGGGGGCGTGTAGGTCATTCGGAAGCATCCTCTGCGCGGTTTTTCTTGGCTTTCGGGGGCGTGGGCTATAGCGGCGGAGTATGGAGCGCAACCTTCGACCCGAACTTCTGGCGGCCGGCGCGGCCGGTGTCGCGCGCGCCGCCGAGCTGCTGCGCGGTGGTGGACTGGTCGCCGTTCCCACCGAGACGGTCTATGGCCTCATGGCCCGTGCCGACCGGGATGCCTCGGTGGCGGCGATCTATCGCGCCAAGGGTCGCCCCAGCTTCAACCCGCTGATCGTCCATGTCGCGGATCTTGCTGCGGCGCACCGCCTAGCAGTTCTCGATGCGCGCGCGGAGAAGCTTGCCGCTGCTTTCTGGCCGGGCGCCCTCACTCTGGTGCTGCCCTTGCGCGAAGGTGCGGAGGTTGCCCCCGCCGTCACCGCAGGGCTGCCGACGGTGGCGCTGCGCTGCCCGGCGCATCTCCTGATGCGCGCTGTTCTTGCCGAATCCGGGCTGCCGCTCGCGGGTCCTTCCGCGAACCGAAGCGGCGGCGTGAGTCCGACGCGCGCGGAGCATGTGGTTGCCTCGCTGGGTGCCAATGTGGATGCGGTGCTGGATGGCGGGGCCTGTGAGGCCGGTGTGGAATCGACCATCATTGCGCTGCGCGATGACGGGCGCTGGCAGGTTCTGAGGCCGGGTCCGATTCCGCAGGAGGCCATACGCGCGATTCTCGGCACCGAATGCGACGCCGTGACGTCACAGGAGATCGAGGCCCCGGGGCAGCTCGCCAGCCACTATGCGCCGGGCAAGCCGGTGCGGCTGAATGCCGAGACTGCGGCGGAAGACGAATTCCATATCGGCTTCGGCAATGTCGCCGGCGAGGCAAGCCTTTCGGCGTCGGGCGATGTGATCGAGGCGGCCTCGCGGCTCTATGCCTTGCTGCATGAGGGCGCGGCCGCGAGTCAGCCGCGCATAGCCGTCGCGCCGATTCCGCAGGACGGTGTCGGCGCGGCGATCAACGATCGATTGAGCCGGGCCGCGGCCTGAGACACGTCATCGCGGATCGGATCCGGCAAAACGTGTCGGCACTGGCGGTTCAGCGGCGCTGCGGTACGGCGCCGGGCATCAGGTACTGCATGTCGGCATAGTCATCGCGGGCTTTGTTGCAGGCCTGGCGGTCGCCCTGGTCGCACTGGCGCAAGTGCTTCTGGTACTGGCGCTGCATCTTGCCCAGCTTCTCTTCCTGTTCGCGCATCTGGCGGCCGCGCTTTTCGTCGGCTTCGGACTGGCTGGTCGTGACCGCGTCCACGGCCGAACCCGCGATACGCACCGGTGCGGTCACGATCTTCCCGGCCGTGCTGAGACAGCCGGTAAGGAGGAGCGCGGCGGCGGGTGCCAGAAGCGAGGGGGCCGAAAGCGAAGGGGCGAGCTTGAGCAGGGTGCGTGAGTTCATCGTGCCGCGGAACCTGTCACGAAGCGCGTTTCCGGGCAATGAACATCTGGGCGAACACGAACATCCGGCCGGGCAATCGAGACCGACCCGTCAGGTGGCGATTGCTCCCAGGTGCCCACAAGCGAAAGGGGCCACTTCCGGTGTGGAAGCGGCCCCTTTGCGTGCGATCTGCGCTGCGTCTGATCAGACTGCTTCAGCGCTCTCGTAATACTTGGGAGCGTATTCGTTGAGGATCGCGAGGATCTTCTTCAGAGCGGCTGGCTCGTCGGTCTTTTCCATCGCCGCGAGTTCGCGGGCCAGGCGCGACGAAGCCGCTTCGAAGATCTGACGTTCCGAATAGCTCTGCTCCGGCTGATCGTCGGCGCGGAACAAGTCGCGAGTCACTTCGGCGATCGACACGAGGTCGCCCGAGTTGATCTTGGCTTCGTATTCCTGGGCGCGGCGCGACCACATGGTGCGCTTTACCTTGGGTTTGCCCTTGAGCGTATCGAGAGCTTCACGCAGGGTCTTGTCGGACGACAGCTTGCGCATGCCGATCGATTCGACCTTGTTGACGGGAACCCGAAGAGTCATGCGCTCTTTTTCGAAGCGCAGAACATAAAGATCGAGCTGCATCCCGGCAATTTCCTGCTTCTGGAGCTCGATGACACGACCTACGCCGTGCTTAGGGTAAACGACGTAATCTCCAACATCGAAGGCATCGGCCCTGGTTGCCATGTATCGTCCTTTCACCTGCAGTGGTCCGTTGCCATACTTACGGTGAGAGAAACCCGGGTGGATGCGACGTGGAAAGGACAATAGCCTCTCCGCCGCCCGGTCAGATAACTCTCCCAGCCGTTTGCTTTTCGAACCCTGCCTCGCAATGAAAATGCCTGCCGAACGGGCAGAGGGCCCGGGCAGTTGTCGGATTATATAGCACCGATGTGACAAAATTACCAGAGGCGAGCTAACGTTTAACCGTCGCTCGCCTCAGGATGTGCCGGTGCGGGTCATTTCGACCCGCCAAGTGCCTCTGCCTTGGGGGAAACCCGGCGGAAAGCCGGAGGTTTCCCAAGGCCGATCAGTCGCCCTCGCCGGGCTCAGGGGAGAAATATTTTTCCAGCTTGCCTTCCTCGCCGCGCATCGCGTCCGCGTCTTCCGGCGCGTCCTTCTTGGTGGTGAGGTTGGGCCATTCGGCCGAATACTTGGCGTTCAGCTCGAGCCATTGCTCAAGGCCGCTCTCGGTATCGGGCAGGATCGCTTCGGCGGGGCATTCCGGTTCACAGACGCCGCAGTCGATGCACTCGCTGGGGTTGATGACCAGCATGTTCTCGCCTTCGTAGAAGCAGTCCACCGGACAGACTTCGACGCAATCCATGTACTTGCACCGGATGCAATTGTCGGTGACGACATAGGTCATGGCTGCGTATTCCTCTTAGAAGGCCTCGTTTCGGTTGGCCGCTGCTATGGGAACATCTGCCCCCGCGTCAAGCACTCTGTAGCAGGCTTGCGCTTCTGGGGCAGGGCCTCGGCGCTCCGGAAGGCAAAGGATTTCTATCACCTGCACGCCCTGAGCTGTCGGCAGGGTGAGAACATCGCCGACCGCCACCTTCTGATGCGCCCGCTCGACCCGGCGGCTGTTGAGCCGGATATGGCCGTCTTCCGCCAGTGCCTGGGCCAGGGGACGCGTCCTGGTGAGGCGCAGGAACCAGAGAAGCTTGTCGATCCTCATCCGCGCTTTTCCTCCCCGCTATCTGCCCAGCAGTTCGCGCAGCGCCGCGAAGGCGCCGTCCGTGCGCTGGGGTGCCTCGCGAACTTCCTCGGCCTGGCGCCGCGGCGGACGCCAGCGCCAGCGCACCGGCGCGAGCGGTCCTTGTGCGCCTTCCGCCAGGGGCCGGGGCATCATCGCCTGGAACCCGCCGAAGCGCAGCAGCCGTGCATAGCTGCCCGTGGTGAGTCCCATGGACACGGCCCTTGCGGGATCGATCGAGAACGAGCGCGACGGCCCGCGATTGCCGCTGCTGTCGCTGCCGACACGGGCCTCGTGCGCCTCGCGCAGAAGCTTTTCCACGATATCCAGTCGGACCAGCTGCTTGCCGAGGTTCCTGTAGCCGGGAGCCTTGTGGCGCTTGGTGGCATCCATCGTCGGCGGCATGGCGGCGTCCGGTTCGCCGCCGGGCACGGAATGGCCGGTGATCCGGGCCAGTTGCCGCCAGAGTGCGATGGGCGCGGGCCGCAGCATGGCCGGCACGAACAGATCGAGCGCGCCCACGCGAACCCCCAGCTTGGCCAGAAGGGTGCGGCGGCCCTTGTCGAGCCGGTCGACGCCCGAATCTTCGCGCGCGATCATGCCGCCGCGATCGACCAGGGTGATCAGCAGGGCGCGCAAGTCCGGCCCCGCTTCCTCGGAACGGCTTGCGTCGTCCAGCTTGGCCAGCGGAGCCAGCGGTTCGAGCGCGCTTTCCACCCAGGTCTCGAGCGCTGCGACCAGCGCCTTGCGGGCAGGGGCGGGAACCGCGTCGAGCAACCGGTCCGGCACGAGCACCGGTGCAAGCAGCGAGCGGCCGGGGGTGAGGGCGGCGATGCGCGCGCCTTCCCAGTTCAGTGCGCCGTTCTTCAGCGCCAGCGGCGCCACGCCTTCGTGCACGGCGGCGGTCAGGGCATCGGCGCGAGACTGGAGAAGGCCCGGCAGGTGCCGTTCGGCCGCGGCCAGCAGGAGCTTGCGGTCGGACAGCCGGGCCGCAGGATCGACCTGGAAGGCGAAGCCGTGGAGGGAGCCGATATGCTCGCCTTCGACCAGCACTTCCTCGTCTTCGAGGCGGACCGAGAGCAGTCCGGCATCGGGGCCGAGTTTCTTCATGAGCACAGCCGTCCTGCGGTTGATGAATCGTTCGGTGAGTTTGCCATGGAGAGCATCGGAAAGGCGAGCCTCGACCGCGCGTGCGCGTGCAGCCATTTCGTCGCGGGCCAGCACCCAGTCCGGCCGCTGGGCGATATAGGCCCAGGAGCGAATGGCGGCGATGCGGCCCTGCAGGGTGTCGATATCGCCGCCGGTCAGGTCCAGCCTGGCGATCTGCTGGGCCATGTAGTCCGCGCCGAGTTCACCGCTGCGCAGATCCTGCCAGAGCCGCGCGACGAAGCGCGAATGCGTTTCCACGCCCTGCTGGCGGAAGTCCGGCAGGCGGCAGACTTCCCAGAAACGGCGGACCATGGCGTGTCCGTGCAGGCTGTCCATGACCGTGCCGTCATCGGCAAGGCGCTTGAGCACGGCCAGGTCGATGGCTTCGGGCGCCAGCACCAGGCCGTCCCGGTCGGGCGGAGTCTCCAGATCGGCGATCAGGGTGGCGACGCTGTCGAACCGGGGTTCGGGATCACGCCAGAACAGCTTGGTCAGCGGCGGAAAGCGATGTTCCTCGATCGCATAGACTTCGTCGGGCTCGAACTCGGAATCGTGTCCGCCGGACCCGGTGAGGGTGCCGAAAGTGCCGTCCGTCTGGTGGCGCCCGGCGCGCCCGGCGATCTGGGCCATTTCCGAGGTCGTGAGTCGCCGGTGCCGCTGGCCGTCGAACTTGGAGAGACCGGCGAAGGCGACATGCTCCACGTCGAGGTTGAGGCCCATGCCGATGGCATCGGTGGCGACGAGATAGTCGACCTCCCCAGATTGATAGAGCGCGACCTGGGCATTGCGAGTCTGCGGGCTGAGCGCGCCCATGACCACGGCCGCGCCGCCCCGGAAACGGCGCAGCATTTCGGCAATGGCGTAGACCTGCTCCGCGGAAAAGGCGACGATCGCGCTGCGCGGCGGAATGCGCGAGAGCTTCCTGGCGCCGGCATGGGTGAGAGTGGAGAAGCGCGGCCGGGTGACCACTTCGACGCCGGGGACCAGCGCTTTCACCATGGGTTCGAGCGTGGAGGAGCCCAGGATCATCGTCTCCTCCCGGCCGCGGGCATGGAGCAGGCGGTCGGTGAAGACGTGGCCGCGTTCGCGGTCTGCGGAAAGCTGCGCTTCGTCTATGGCGATGAAGGCCAGGCTGCGCTCCGTCACCGGCATGGCTTCCACCGTGCAGAGCAGGTAGCGCGCGTCCTTGGGCTCGATCCGCTCTTCGCCGGTGATCAGGGCGACGCTCTTCTCACCCTTGATCTTGCAGACCCGGTCATAGACTTCGCGCGCAAGGAGGCGGAGCGGAAAGCCGATGGCACCGCTGGAATGGGCGCAGAGACGCTCTATCGCGAGGTGAGTCTTGCCGGTATTCGTGGGACCGAGCACCGCCTTCACCCCGCTGGGGGCGTCGTTTCGCGACGAGGCATGCCGGTCGTGAACCATTATGCGGAGGAATGTGGCACCCCCTCCAGCCCCCCGCAAGTCTCGGCTCATCGAAAACAGGGGTGAAAATCCACAGTGTTAGCTGCAGATTAACCTTGAAGGGGCAGAACGTCGCCACTTAGCCATGCCGCCTGCGGGATCGGGCCGGCGCACGCAGGCGATTTTCAGCACTTCCGAGGGTATGCCGGAAGTGGTCGCGGGGAAGACTCGATTTGTTCAAGGCACTCGATCAGGCCGGGGATCACGCTGGAGGAGCAACCGCGCGCGTAGCGGCGCTTTCGCACGACCAGATGATTGCCGAGGCACCGGCCAGGCCGCCCGTTCTCGCGCGGTGGAAGCGCGGGATCGAGCGTTGGTGCCATGAAGTGGAGATCGCTCCGGACCTCGCATCGGACATCGGCAGCCGCCGTTGGTATCGCGGTCTCGCCACGATGCTGGGGCTGAGCGCAGCCGCAATTGCGCTCTGGCCGGATTTCTCCGCAGTGGAAGCCGCCACTACGTCGCCGATCGCGGCGCGCAGCCGGGACGAATTTCGCAGCCAGACCATTTCTCCCTTGGCGCTCGGTGCCGACAGCGGCCGCCACATGGGTGCCAGCCCGCTGGTGCGGCCGCTGGCGAATGTGCCGGAGCGGCCCTCGATCCAACTCGTCTCGACCCTGGGGCAGGGCGACAGCTTCGCGCGCATGTTGGAACGTGTCGGCGTGGGCAGCACGGACGTCTCGCAGATTTCCGGCCTGATCGGGCAGGCCGTTCCGGTCGGGGATCTCTCCTCGGGAACCCGATTCGACATCACCATGGGCCGCCGTCCGGCGCCGAACGCCCCGCGGGCGCTCGATTCGATGGACTTCCGCGCCCGCTTCGATCTCGACCTTTCCATCGAGCGCGGCCCGGCCGGTGCCTTGTCGCTCGTTCGCCATCCCATTCGCGTGGACGAAACCCCGCTGCGCATCCGCGGCACCGTGGGTTCCAGCCTCTACCGCTCGGCGCGCAATGCCGGGGCTCCGGTGGGCGCGATCCAGGATTACCTGCGGGCGATAGACAAGTATCTGAGCCTGGAACGCGACATTTCCGCGCAGGACCAGTTCGACTTCGTCATCGGCTACAAGCGCTCTGCCAAAGGCGAGCGCGAAGTAGGCAACTTGCTCTATGCCGGGCTCGACCATGGCGGAAAGCCGCGCGTCCAGCTGCTGCGCTGGGGCAAGGACGGCGAGATGATCGCCTCTTCCGCGCTCACCCAGCCTCAAGGCGCGCCGGGGGGCATGCCGGTGGCGGGACACATGACATCGCCTTACGGCAAGCGCCGCCATCCGATCCTCGGTTTCGTGCGCATGCATGCGGGCATCGACTATGGCGCGCGCTATGGCTCGCCGATCTATGCGGTGGCGGACGGTGTCGTGAACTTCGCCGGTCGGCACGGCGGCCACGGTAACTACGTTCGCCTGAGTCACAGTGGCGGGCTGGACACCGGCTATGGCCACATGAGCCGGATCGCGGTGAAGCGCGGAGCCCGGATCAAGGCGGGGCAGGTGATCGGCTATGTCGGCTCGACCGGCCTTTCTACCGGACCCCACCTTCATTTCGAAGCCTATCGCGGCGGCCATACGATCAACCCCGCCGGCCTCCGCTTCGTCTCGCGTCCGCAGATCGACGGCAAGGAGAAGGACGCCTTCAGGGCCAGGCTGGCCGCGCTCATGGGCGTTCAGCCAGGCGAGGCGCTCGGCACGATCGAGGGGCCCGTCGAAGCGTCTTCGGATATGCAGCGCGAGATCGACCGGCTGGCGCCCAAGCCCGCCGAGTGAGCAGGCGGTCCGTGACAGGTCCTCTCGCCTAGGACAGTCCGTCTCATTGAACCGACTGGGCTTTTGCGGCAATCACTCCGGCCATGACCGGAGCATATCCCCACACCCGCCTGCGCCGCGCGCGCGCCACGGCCTGGAGCCGCGCCATGCACCGTGAGACGGTGCTGACCCCCGCCGACCTGATCTGGCCGGTTTTCGTGACCGAGGGCGAGGGCGTCGAACAGCCCATCGCTTCGCTGCCCGGCGTGTCGCGCTGGTCGGTGGACCTCCTGGTCGAGCGGGCGAAGGAAGCTGCGGACCTCGGCATTCCCTGCCTGGCGCTGTTCCCGGATACCCAGCCCGAGCGTCGCAGCGACGACGGGGCCGAGGCGCTCAATCCTGACAACCTGATGTGCCGCGCCTTGCGCGCCATCCGCGCGGAACTCGGCGATCGCATCGGCCTGCTGACCGACGTGGCCCTCGATCCCTATACCAACCACGGGCAGGACGGCCTGCTCGGCGATGACGGCTACGTGCTGAACGACGAGACGATCGAAGTGCTGGTCGGCCAGTCGCTGAATCAGGCGCGCGCCGGCGCGGACATCATTGCCCCCTCCGACATGATGGACGGCCGCATCGGCGCCATCCGCGACGCCCTTGAGGACGAGGGCTTCGTCAATGTCCAGATCATGAGCTACGCCGCGAAGTATGCCTCGGCCTTCTATGGCCCGTTCCGCGATGCCGTGAACACGCGCGGTCTGCTGAAGGGCGACAAGAAGACCTACCAGATGGACCCGGCCAACACCGAGGAAGCCCTGCGCGAGGTCGAGCTGGATCTGGGCGAGGGTGCGGACAGCGTCATGGTCAAGCCGGGCCTGCCCTATCTGGATATCGTGCGCCGGGTGAAGGACACCTTCGAGGTTCCCGTCTTCGCCTATCAGGTCTCGGGCGAGTACGCGATGATCGAGGCGGCGGTGGCGGCCGGCGCGGCGGACCGCGATGCCATGGTGCTGGAAACGCTGCTGGCCTTCAAACGGGCCGGCTGCTCGGGTGTGCTGACGTACCACGCGGTCCATGCCGCGCGCCTGCTGCGGAAATGACGTCATGACCGATTTCCGCCTGGAAACGGATCGCCTCGTGCTGCGCAACTGGCAGCCGGGCGATATGGCGCGCTTCGCCGAAGTGACCAATACGCCCGGCGTCATGCGCTGGCTGGGCGGCGTGATGGACGCGGAGCGGCTGGCGGCCTCTGAAGCCCGCATGCTGGGCTTCCACGAGACATATGGCCACACCTTCTGGATCGTCGAGCGCTTGGCAGACGGCGGCGATCTCTCGGGCGAGATGCTGGGCTTCTGCGGGCTGAAGAAGATCGACGCCCCGGGCGCCTCGTTCCTCGGAGCCTTCGAGATCGGCTGGCGCCTGCGCAGCGACGCGCACGGAAAAGGCTATGCCAAGGAAGCCGCCCTGGCATCGCTCGATGCCGGGTTCGGCACTTTCGGGGCAGAAGAGATCTTCGCGATCACCGTGATCGGCAACGAAGCGAGCTGGGGCCTGATGCGTCGGCTGGGCATGCGCCGCCGCGAGGATCTCGATTATGACGATCTGCGTTCCGAACCGCCCTTGCGCCATACGATCGTTTATTCGATCACGCGCGAGGAATGGGCCGCATAGACGAGCCCTATCGAGACGCGGGGGAGAGAGCATGATCGACAGCCGAACCGATATCACCGTGGCCGCCATTCACGGCAAGGCGCCGCGCATTCATTCGAGCGCGTTCATTGCCCCGGGCTGCCGTATCATCGGCGATGTCGAGATCGGCCCGGACGTCAGCATCTGGTACAATTGCGTGATCCGCGCCGATGTGAACCGGGTGGTGATCGGTGCGCGGACGAACGTCCAGGACGGCTCCGTCATCCACTGCGACAGCCCAAAGCCTGTCCGACCGGAAGGCTATCCCACCCTGATCGGCGAGGACGTGCTGATCGGGCACATGGCGATGGTCCACGGCTGCATCCTGGAGGATCGCGCATTCGTCGGTCTCGGGGCGATCGTCATGGACGGCAGCCACATCGAATCCGACGGCATGCTGGCGGCGGGCGCGCAGCTTACCGGCAAGCGCATCGGCGCAGGGCAACTCTGGATGGGGCGACCGGCGAAGTATCTGCGGGACCTGGAACCAGAAGCCATCGCTGCGAACCAGGCCGGCGTGCAGGGTTATGTCGTGAACGGCCGCCTCCATGCCAAGGCGCTGGGCCTTACGCCCTGATGGCCAAGCCAAGGATCGCCTTGCCGCCGGCCGCGGCGCTCCGCGACCTGATCGATTCCGATAGCCGGCTTGCCGTGCGGGTTACGCCGGGCGCGAAGATGGAAGGACTGGAGATCGCGGAAGGCCGTCTGCTGGTAAAAGTCCGGGCCAAGCCGGAAGATGGCAAGGCGACCGAGGCGGTGCGGGTTTTGCTGGCGGCAGCCCTGGGTCTGGCGCCGTCCCGCCTGGCCTTGTTGCGCGGCGCAACTTCGCGCGAGAAGCAGTTCCACGTGGAACTTTGACGGCTTCCATCGCGGAAAAACCGCGACAACACCGCTAGCGCGCCATGCTCCGGGCCATGCGGGTCAGCACGTCCGTCATGGCGTTTGCGACATTCTCGGGCTGCGGCGAGACCTCGGCGATGGCGCGGGCCATGGCCTCGGCCCATTGATCGGCGGTGGTGCGGTCGATCGGGAAGTCCCGGTGCAGACTCATCATGCATTTGCCGGGATTGGCTTCGAACCAGTCACGCGGGCCGCCGGCCCAGCCCGCCAGAAAACGTGGGAGAGACCGGCGCAGCGGCGCGAGATCCTCGGCATGCATGGCGCGAAGCTGCGCATAGGCCGGGTCCTGCTCCATCAGGTCGTAAAAGCGATTGGCAATTGCCTCGAATGCCGGAGCGCCGCCGAGCAGATCGTGCGGTGTTGCAGGGGCCTCGGGTTGTTTCGTCATGATCGGCTCTTTCGGCGGCGTGTCCGGGGGCAGGGGAGAGCCTCAGGATATAGCCGATCTGTTCCACGTGGAACTTGATCGCGGTCAATCGCGGACCATTGCCTTCAGAGTCTCGATCCGGTCCGCCTCATGCGCGGGCTTGTCCATGCGGATCCGATGGATTCGCGGAAAACGCATGGCGAGCCCGGACTTGTGGCGCTTGCTGAGGTGGACCGAATCGAAGGCGACTTCCAGCACCAACGACTTGTCCGTCTCCCGCACCGGGCCGAAGCGATTGACCGTATGGTTGCGCATATGCCGGTCCAGCCATTTCAGCTCTTCGTCAGTGAAGCCGAAATAGGCCTTGCCCACCGGGAGCAGTTCGGCGCCGGCATCCGGGTCGCCGTCCCAGCAGCCGAACGTGTAGTCGGAATAGAAAGAGGATCGCTTGCCGCTGCCGCGCTGGGCATACATCAGCACACAGTCGATCAGCAGTGGATCGCGCTTCCACTTGTACCAGAGCCCGGTCTTGCGCCCGGCGACGTAAGGGCTGTCGCGCCGCTTGAGCATGACGCCTTCGATGGCATCATCCCGCGCCCGCTCGCGGATCGCGGCGAGTTCCGCGAAGTCGGCAGCCGGGATGACCGTGCTCAAGTCGAAATGCTGCGGGTCAAGCCGGGCCGCCAGGGCTTCGAGTCTAGCCCGGCGATCGCGCCAGGGGAGGGTGCGCAGATCCTCGCCTTCGACGATGAGCGCATCGTAGAGACGCACGAACGCGGGAGATTCCGCCAGCATCTTCTTCGAAACGGTCTTGCGGCCCAACCTCTGCTGAAGCGCATTGAAGCTGGCCGCGCCGCCTTCCTCGCCGCCCTGGTGCATGCCGCGCACCAGCAATTCGCCGTCAAGCACGGCGTCGAGGTCGAGCGCAGAGGCGATTTCGGGAAAAGTGCCGGAAATATCGTCGCCGGAGCGGGAATAGACCCGGGTATCCCCTGCGACCCGCACCACCTGCACGCGAATGCCGTCCCACTTCCATTCGGCCGCATAGTCCGCCAGGTCGAGCTGGGCATCCTCCAGCGGATGGGCCAGCATGAACGGCCGGAACAGCGGCAGGTCTTCGGAGGAAGGCGCGGCGGCGCCATGGGCCGCCCAGTCGAACAGGGCGCTGTAAGGCGCTTGCTGACCATGCCAGTGCTCCTCGACATCCTCCACCGAGACGTCGAAAGCCTGCGCGAAGGCGGTCTTGGCCAGGCGGGACGAAATCCCGATCCGCATGGCCCCCGTCGCCAGTTTGAGCAGGGCATAGCGCCCTTCGGCGTCGAGACGGTCGAGCAGGCGCGGCAGTTCGGCCATGACATTGGCGCGAGTCATGCGGGCGAGCGCGTCGACTGCTTCGCTTACGGTCGGCGGATCGGGCGGAGCATCCGGGGTGGGCCAGAGCAGGCTGGCGGTCTCCGCCGAATCGCCCACGTAGTCGCGGCTCAGCGTCCAGAGCACCGGATCGATCCGCTCGCTCATCAGGTTGCGGATGGTCGAGCTTTTCACGGCGGGGAAGTCGAGCCCGTCGGTGAGTGCCGCCAGGGCCCATCCGCGGTCCGGATCGGGAGTCTCGCGCAAGTAGTCCGCCAGCAGCTTGAGCTTGGCGTTGCGGCTGCGGGTGTAGACCAGCGAGTCGATAAGGGCGGCGAAACGCTCCATTTATGAAGGCACGCGGAAGCGCGGTGGCGCAGCGAAGAGAGCGGCCCGTTCGCGCAAGAGCGCAAAGGCGTGAAGAGGCAACGTTCGCGGGGAATCCACTCTCGGAGCATGTGCCTGCGCGTGGCGCGATGCCGGAAAGCGGAAGCATGCCTGCGATGCCGGGCATCCGCCTGGTGCCTCTGCGGGAGTCCCGTCAATCATCTTCATCCTCGTATCCCACCAGCGCCAGTGCCCGCGCCCGGCGCTGGTTGAGCTGGCACCAGCGCAGCATCGCTTCCTCGCGGCCGTGCGTTATCCAGGTCTCGGCCGGATTCACGTCGATCACCGTCTGAGTCAGTTCGTCCCAGTCGGCATGGTCGGAGATCACGAGCGGCAGCTCGACCATGCGTTGGCGGGCGCGCTGGCGCACCCGCATCCATCCCGAAGCCATGGCGGTGATGGGATCGGGCAGGCGGCGGCTCCAGCGGTCGTTGAGCGTGGAAGGCGGCGCGACCACCACTCGGCCGACAAGGTCTGCCTTCGTGACGTCACTGACGAGCCGCAAGTCGCCGAGATCGACGCCCAATTCTTCATAAAGGCGGCACATGCGCTCCATCGCGCCGTGGAGATAGATGACGTCATGATGTCCCGCGCGGCGCAGCTCGGCGATCAGGCGCTGGGCTTTGCCGAGAGCGTAGGCGCCCACCAGCACGCAGCGTTCGGGGTTGGCGGCGAGGGCGGCCAGCAGCTTGGCGATCTCGTGTTCTACGGGCGGGTGGCGGAACACGGGGAGGCCGAAAGTCGCCTCGGTGATGAGGACATCGCAAGCCGTCACTTCGAAAGGCGGGCAGGTGGGATCCGCCCGGCGCTTGAAGTCGCCGGTGACGATGATGCGCTCGCCCGCGTGCTCCAGCAGGATCTGCGCGGAGCCCAGCACGTGTCCGGCCGGGATGTAGGTTGCGGACACGCCGCCGCGCAGGCTCAGGGTCTCGTGATAGGCCACCGGAACGGCGCCTTCGGAAGTTGCGTAGCGCAACTTCATGATCGCGAGGGTCTCCGGGGTGGCGACGGTCTCGCCATGACCGCCGCGGGCGTGGTCGGAATGGCCGTGAGTCACCAAGGCGCGGTCGACGGGGCGGGATGGGTCGATCCAGCAATCGGCGGGGACGACGTGAATTCCCCAGGGTTCGGGTCTGATCCAGGAGAAATCGCGGGCCATGCATGAAAAATGGGGCGGGAACCGCGTGGTTCCCGCCCCCTCTATTTCGTCATCCCGAATCAGGTCCGGGATGATTGGCCGTGGCGACCCGGTTCAATCGTCGGCATTGGCTTCCGACGGCGGCCCGGGCTTCTTCGCCGACTTCTTGGCGGCGGGCGCCTTGCGTCCCTTCACCATCTTGGGCGCGGCGGGCGTCAGTTCGAAGTTCAGCCCGTCATCCTTGACGGAAACATGCACTTCGCCCCCGTGATTCAACTTGCCGAACAGCAGTTCCTCGGCCAGCGGCTGCTTGACCTTCTCCTGGATGACACGGCCCATCGGACGCGCACCATAGAGCTTGTCGTAGCCGCGATCGCCCAGCCAGGTGCGGGCGTCGGAGTCGAACTGGATATGGACGTTCTGGTCGGCCAGCTGAAGTTCCAGCTGGAGGATGAACTTGTCCACCACCCGGCTGATCGTGTCCTTGGCAAGGTAGGCGAAGGGCACGATGGCATCGAGACGGTTGCGGAATTCCGGCGTGAACATCTGCTTCACCGCCTCGTCCCCGGCATCCGCCTTGGACGTGTCACCGAAGCCGATGCCCTGGCGCGCCATGTCGGATGCGCCCGCATTGGTGGTCATGATCAGGACCACGTTGCGGAAGTCCACGGTCTTGCCGTGGTGGTCCGTCAGTCGGCCGTTGTCCATCACCTGAAGCAGGATGTTGAACAGGTCCGGGTGGGCCTTCTCGATTTCGTCCAGCAGCAGCACGCAGTGCGGATTCTGGTCGATCGCGTCCGTCAGCAGGCCGCCCTGGTCGAAGCCGACATAGCCCGGAGGCGCGCCGATCAGGCGGCTGACCGAGTGACGCTCCATATATTCCGACATGTCGAAGCGCTTCAGCTCGATGCCCATGATCGAGGCGAGCTGGCGGGCGACTTCGGTCTTGCCGACGCCGGTGGGGCCGGAGAACAGGAACGAGCCGATCGGCTTGTCCGGATCGCGCAGGCCCGCGCGGCTGAGCTTCATGGCGGTGGCGAGCACGCCGATGGCCTTGTCCTGGCCGAACACGACGCGCTTCAGATCGCGTTCGAGATTCTCCAGTGCCTTCTTGTCGTCCGAGCTGACCGACTTGGGCGGGATGCGCGCCATCGTGGCGATCACCTGCTCGATTTCGCGGGCGGTGATCGTCTTCTTGCGGCGGCTGGGGGGCACCAGCATCTGCATCGCGCCCACTTCGTCGATCACGTCGATCGCCTTGTCCGGCAGCTTGCGGTCGTTGATGTAGCGCGCCGAAAGCTCGACGGCGGTCTTGATCGCGTCAGGCGTGTACTTGACCTTGTGGTGCTCCTCGAAGGCCGTGCGCAGGCCCTTGAGGATCTTGATGGTGTCTTCCACCGTGGGTTCGTTCACGTCGATCTTCTGGAACCGGCGCAGCAGGGCGCGGTCCTTCTCGAAGTGGTTGCGGAACTCCTTGTAGGTGGTGGAGCCGATGCAGCGGATCGTGCCGCCCGACAGCGCGGGCTTGAGCAGGTTCGAGGCATCCATCGCGCCGCCGCTGGTGGCGCCGGCTCCGATCACCGTGTGGATCTCGTCGATGAACAGGATCGCGTGGGGCATCTTCTCCAGTTCGGAGACGACCTGCTTCAGGCGTTCCTCGAAGTCGCCGCGATACCGCGTGCCTGCCAGCAGCGAGCCCATGTCGAGCGAGTAGATCACCGCTTCGGCCAGCACTTCCGGCACATCGCCCTCGACGATCTTGCGGGCCAGACCTTCGGCGATGGCGGTCTTGCCGACGCCCGGGTCGCCCACGTAGAGCGGGTTGTTCTTGGAGCGGCGGCAGAGGATCTGGATCGTGCGGTCAACTTCGGGGCCGCGGCCGATCAGCGGGTCAACCTTGCCGTTCAGCGCCTTCTCGTTGAGATTGACGGTGAACTGGTCGAGCGCCGAATCCTTCTTGCTGGCGTTCTTGGCTTCGGCCTTTTCCTCGGGCGTGGGGGCGTGTTCCTCGGACCCCTTGGAATTGCGTTCTTCCACGCGCTTGCCGCCCTTGCCGATGCCGTGGCTGATGTAGCTGACGGCATCCAGGCGGCTCATGTCCTGCTGCTGCAGGAAATAGACGGCATAGGAATCACGCTCGGAGAACAGCGCGACCAGCACGTTCGCGCCGGTTACGGTGTCCTTGCCTGAGGACTGGACATGCAGGATGGCGCGCTGGATCACGCGCTGGAACCCGGCGGTCGGGGCGGGATCGCCCTTTTCCTCGGTCTTGAGCGACTGGTATTCCTGATCGAGGTACTGACGGACCACGTCGCCGAGGTCGCCAAGTTCCACGCCGCATGCCTGCATGACCTGTGCCGCGTCCGGATCATCGATCAGGGCGAGCAGCAGGTGCTCCAGCGTGGCATACTCGTGGCTGCGCTCGGAAGCGTGCGACAGGGCCGAGTGCAGTGTCTTTTCCAGGCTTTGCGCGAAACTAGGCATCTAGAAGACTTTCATTTGGGAGGGGGACTCTCCTTGCGGCGGTTTCTGGCCTTGTAGGGGAGTTTGCTGGCCTTGCGAATTTGGCCGGGCTTCGTTTCAACTCATATATAGGGACGCTCCGGGTCCTTGCGAGGTTACCGTGAAGGAGAGTGACGCCGATCATGATTGCTTCGGCCTGAACAGCGCTTCTGCGGCCCGCATATGCGCGGAGGCCTGGTGGCGATGCGCCTTGATGCGGGCTATCTCTGATTCGAGCAGGGCAACGCGTGCGTCGAGTTCGTCCAGCGAAAAGCGATCCAGGCTTTCGCTGGCGAGAAGGCTGGCAGCTCCGAAGTCACCTTCGGGCGACCGCCGCCGCGGTCGATCGTCCTCGTCCATTGCACCGCAGCATCGGACTGTACTTTGGGACTGTCAATGGCCAGAAAATATGTTCCACTTCAAAGTGGGACTGTGGCAACAGGATAAGTATGTTAGCTAACTCACCCACAATGATGACCGCGATCGGCTTCGAGGCGCCCGGCGGCCCCGAGGTTCTCCAGCCCGTAACCGTGCCCGTGCCGGTACCCGGAGCGGGCGAGGTTCTGGTCAAGGTCGCCTTTGCGGGCGTGAATCGGCCGGACGTCGTGCAGCGCCAGGGGAAATACCCGCCGCCGCCCGGCGCATCGCTGCTGCCGGGCCTGGAAGTCTCGGGCCAGGTGGTGGCGCTGGGCGAAGGCGTGACCGAACTCGCGCCGGGGCAGAAGGTCTGCGCGCTGGTGGCGGGCGGTGGCTATGCCGAATACTGCGTCGCCAAGGTCGGCACCTGCCTGCCGGTCCCCGATTCGCTCGCCCTGGATGAAGCAGCCGCCTTGCCGGAGACGCTGTTCACCGTCTGGCACAATGTCTTCGAACGCGGCTGGGCGCGGGAAGGGGAGACCATCCTGATTCACGGGGGCACCAGCGGCATCGGCACGATGGCGACGATGCTGTGCCGCCAGTTCGGCCTGACCGTTATCGTCACCTGCGGCTCTCCCGACAAATGCGTCCGCGCGCTGGAGATCGGCGCCGATCACGCCATCGACTACAAGGCCGCCGACTTCGTCGAGGAAGTCGCACGGATAACCGAGGGCCGGGGTGTCGACCTGGTGCTGGACATGATCGCGGGCGATTATGTCGCGCGAAACCTCAAGTGCCTGGCGCCGGACGGCCGCCACGTCACCATCGCCGTGCAGGGCGGCGCGAAGGCGGAGATCAATATGGCCGTCGTCATGGCGCGCCGCTACACCCTGACCGGATCGACCCTGCGGCCCCGCACGGATTCCTTCAAGGCGCTGCTCGCCCAGGAGATCCGCGCCAATGCCTGGCCGCTGGTGGAGGAGGGCGCGCTGCGTCCGGTGATGGATACCCGCTTCCCCTTGCGGGAGGCGGCTGCGGCCCACGCCCGGATGGAAGCGGGGGATCACGTCGGCAAGATCGTGCTGGAGGTCTGAGCGGCTCCGGCGCGCCTGCCTGGAGGCGTCCGGGCACGAATCGTGCTCGCGGTCAGTCGAGCCGCATGGATAATAGAGTTGCCGAAAGCTAGGCTTTTGCTTGCCGAATGCGCAAAGTTTCCCTAAATCGGCTCTGTACGGCCGCTCCGCGAAGGGGCGGCCCTTATTGTTTCCGCCGGAGATAGAGACATGAGCCAGCCCACTCCGCTGATGCCGCACGCGACCGCCTCCTGGCTGGTCGACACCACTGCGTTGACCTTCGAGCAGATCGCAGAGTTCTGCGGCCTGCACATGCTCGAAGTGCAGGCGATGGCCGACGATCTGGCATCCAGCAAGTACACCGGCCGCGACCCCGTTCGTTCGGGCGAGCTGACGATGGAAGAAATCGAAAAGGGGCAGGCCAACCCCGAATACAAGCTGCGCATGCACAAGGTGCCGGTCACTTCGAACCGCACCAAGGGCCCGCGCTACACCCCGGTGTCCAAGCGCCAGGACAAGCCGGACGGCATCGCCTGGATCCTGCGTAACCACCCCGAGGTGTCGGACGCGCAGATCGGCAAGCTGATCGGCACCACCCGCAACACGATCGCGGCCATCCGCGACCGTTCGCACTGGAACATCGCCAACATCACCCCGAAGGACCCGGTTACGCTGGGCCTCTGCTCGCAGCGCGAACTCGATGCCATCGTGTTCAAGGCCGCGAAGAAGGCAGGCATCCAGGATGACGGCCAGAACGACGAGCGTCTGACCGACGACCGTGAAGCCCTGATCGAGGAACTGCGCGCCGAGCGTGAGGCCGCATCGCGCGCCGCCAGCGAAGCCGCGCAGGAAGCCGAAGTCGCTGCCTGGCTCGAAGCCAAGCGTGCCGCCGAGGCGGCCGGCGAAACGGGCGGAGACCGGGGCGAGTAACCGATCCCGTCGACGCGGTGCGCCGGAGCGATCCGGCGCGCAGCGATCCTTCACCGGAACGAAAAAAGGCCCGCGACAGATGACTGTCGCGGGCCTTTTTGCTGTCTGCCGTCCCCGCCTCGGGGATGCGGGCCGCTTACTCGGCGGCCAGCACTTCCACTTCGGCTTCCGCGGAAGCGTGCGGCAGGCGCGCGAGGGCCGGGGGCATCTGGCCGCCATTGGGGCTGAGCCGGCCTTCGAGGCGCGCGCCCTGCTCGATGGTGAGGGCATCGTAGGCGATGTCGCCGATGATCTGTGCGCTCTTGAGGATCACCACTTCGCGGGCAGCGATGGTGCCGCGCACGATTCCGGCGATGCGGACCGATTCGGCGGAGATTCCGCCGGAGATCTCGCTCTCCTCGCCCTGGACGAGCGCTTTGCAGGTGATGTCGCCGATCACCCGTCCGTCGATATGGAGATCGGCGGAGGCTTCGACATTGCCGGTGAGCGTGATGTCGTTGCCGAGCATCGAGAAGCCCGAGGTCGGGCCGGTGCGGTGGCTGGTGAAGTTCTTGACCATGGTGTTATCGGGCTTCTTGCTGAACATTGCGGGCGGCCTCCAGGAAGGGGCGCGGATTCATCGGGCGATTGTTGACGCGCACTTCGAAGTGGAGGTGCGAGCCGGTGGAGCGGCCAGTGCTGCCCATCGCGGCGATGCGGGTTCCGCCGTCCACTTCCTGCCCGACGCGAACGCCGAAAGCGGAAAGGTGGCCGTAGCGGGTCATCAGGCCATTGCCATGGCTGATCTCGATGCAGTTTCCGTAGCCCTGGCGCTGCCCGACGAAGGACACCTTGCCCTTGGCGGCGGCGTAGATCGGCGAACCCATCGGGCCGGGGAAATCGAGCCCGGCATGGAACGCGGCGCCGCCGGTGAAGGGGTCGGACCGGTAGCCGTAGCTGGAGGAGACATAGGCGACATGGGCCGGCTGCACCTGCGGGATCGAGGCGAGGCCGTTCTCCAGCGCGTCCATGCGCGCAAGGCTGAGGCCCAGGCGCTGGAAGCGGGGGTCCAGAGATCCGTCGGCCGCGGTGGCGAGGCTTTCCAGCGGACCACCTTCCGCCACCTTGGAGCGGGCGCGGGCCATGATCGGGGCAGGGTTCAGGCCGAGCTTGCGGATCGTGTCGGAAGCAAGGGCGGCGCGGTGGTCGGCATAGCGGGTCAGCCGTTCCACGAGCGCGATCTGCCCGGCTTCGAGCTGGGCCAGCTTGCCGGCCTCGGGCAGGACGGCGCTGATCTTGCGGGCGGGCTCGCCGGCCTTTGCCGGGGCAGCCTGCGCCGGATCGGCCTTCGCTGCGTCCTCGGCGGGGGCTTCCTCGGGAAGCTCGCCGATGTGCGCGTCGATCATTTTCTCGATGAACTGCTGGCGGCGGGCGAGGTCGGCCACCGTGCCGTCCAGATTGTCGCGATACTTTTCGACATTGCTGGCCGCGGCGGCGACACGCGCCTCACGCGTGGCCAGGGCGGCGGATTCGCTGGTTGCCGAAAACTGCGAGAAGGCCAGGGCGCCCATCGAGACGCACCAGGCGCCGAGCAGCGAGACGGCCACGCCGGCGGCGGCCTTCTGCATTCCCGACGAGATACGGATGAAGCGGACCTGCCCCTGCGATCGCACGATCAGTTCGCGATCCGGGAACGCCGCCTTGAGACGCCGCTTGAGCGTCCCGGCAGATGTTGATTTCAAAACGACCCCGCGTAGTTTCTCGGCGTGAATTTTTGGCTTGAACCCGGGCCGGCGAGCTAGCAGGGGGCGGGCGGCAAGGCGAATCGACTTGCCGTGAGTCCTTGCGGAATCCCGCTGAGTCGAACTGTGCTTGCGATAAACGGAGGAACCCGTTTCGATTGCGGGCTGGGCCGTTCATCTCCCGTTTCGGGTGATTCGTCGAAAAACTTCGGTTTTTCAATCGCATTGTCGGGATCGCGCAGGATCGGCTCTCGGACCATGTCCGGTCGGTGACAGCCCCTTCCAACGGTGCTAGGCCGCTGGCCATGAACCTGCAGACCACTCCCGTCGCCGAGAAACAGGCTCCTGTCGATGAGACGCCTGAGGCGCTTGTAGCCCGCCTGGCCACCGAGGGCCGCGCCGCGCAGCGCCTGCTGGCCCGGCTCACCGATGCGCAGAAGGCCGATGCCCTGCGCGCCGCCGCCGATGCGCTGCGGGCCGCGGAGCCAGCCATCCTGGAGGCCAATGCGCGGGACGTGGCCGCGGGAGAGGCCAAGGGGCTGACGGGCGCCATGCTCGATCGCCTGCGCCTCGATGCCGGTCGCCTTGCCGCCATGGCCGATGCGGTCGAGCAAGTGGCCGGCCTGCCCGATCCGGTGGGCGAGATCATCTCCGAAAGCGCGCGCCCCAATGGCCTCAAGCTGTCGCGCGTGCGCATTCCGATCGGGCTGATCGGTATCATCTACGAAAGCCGCCCCAATGTCACCGCCGATGCGGCGGCGCTCTGCCTGCGCTCGGGCAATGCCGTGCTGCTGCGCGGCGGCAGCGAGGCCTTGCATTCCAACCGCGCGATTCTGGCAGCGATGGTCTCGGGCCTGGAGCAGGCGGGCGTTCCCGCCGCGGCAGTCCAGCTCGTACCGACGCAGGACCGCGCCGTGGTGGGCGCCATGCTGACCGCGGCAGGCCTGATCGACATGATCGTGCCCCGCGGCGGCAAGAGCCTGGTGGCGCGGGTCCAGGCCGATGCCCGCGTGCCGGTGCTCGCCCACCTGGACGGTATCTGCCACACTTATGTCCACGCCTCCGCCGACCCGGAAATGGCGCGCGGCATTGCCGTCAACGCCAAGCTGCGCCGCACCGGCATCTGCGGTTCGATGGAGACGCTGCTGCTCGATACGCAGTTCCCCGGTTCTGCCGAAGTGGTGCGCGCGCTGGCGGATGCGGGCTGCGAACTGCGCGGCGATGCCCGCGCACAGGCGCTGGACCTGCGGGTTCTGCCTGCCGGTGACGAGGACTGGGACACCGAATATCTCGATGCCGTGCTCTCGGTGGCGGTGGTGGACGGGCTGGACCCGGCGATGGACCATATCGCGGCGCATTCCTCGCACCACACCGATGCCATCGTCGCTGCCGATCCCGCTGCGGCCGAGCGCTTCCTGGCTGAAGTGGACAGCGCCATCGTGATGGTCAACGCCTCCAGCCAGTTCGCCGACGGCGGCGAATTCGGCCTTGGCGCCGAGATCGGCATCGCCACCGGCCGGCTCCATGCGCGCGGCCCGGTCGCTCTGGAGGGACTCACGACGTACAAGTGGCTGGTCCGCGGCACCGGGCAGGAACGGCCCTGACCGTCCCGCCCACCGCGATTCCCTTGCATGACTGACCGCAGGACCCGCCTCGGCCCGATCACCGGCCTGCTTGGCGGCAGTTTCAATCCGGCCCATGGCGGGCACCGGCGCATCAGCCTGTTCGCGGCAGAGGCACTGGGACTGGACGAGGTCTGGTGGCTGGTCTCGCCCGGCAATCCGCTGAAGCCCAGGGCCGGGATGGCGCCGCTGGCCGCGCGGGTGCTTTCGGCCCGCCGGCAGGCCCGCCGTGCGCCGATCCGGGTGACGGCGATCGAGCGTGAACTGGGTACGCGCTACACAGTCGATACGCTGAAAAAGCTGGTCCGGCGCTACCCGAAACGCCGCTTCGTCTGGCTCATGGGAGCGGACAATCTGGCCCAGTTCCATCAGTGGAAAGACTGGCGCGCCATCGCGAGACTCATGCCGATTGCGGTTATCGCGCGTCCGGGGTATGATGGGGATGCCTTCGCGAGCCCCGCGATGGTCTGGTTGGGGAGGTTCCGGAGGCCCCGTCCTAGTCTTCGTGGTCCGGAAAGGTGGAGCGCACCCGCGCTGGTGACATTGCGATTCGACCCCGATACGCGGTCGGCCACGGCTCTACGCCGGGCTGATCCGGAGTGGGCCCGGAAGCTGATGAACAGGCTTCCGCAGGCAGGCTCCGATACCGTGGAACATTGGGGCATCGATTCGCTCAGAGACGATGTCACCCACCGCCCGATACCCGGAGATGCAGCGTGAGCAGGCTTGATGCCTCTCGTTCGCATGCCGGAAATCCAATGATCAGATCGAGTGCGGCAGGGCATTTCATGCCCGGCCCGGTCGGTCGCTGAAAGGAGCAGACCCTACTTAAGATGCCACAGGCACAGATACAGCCGGCTTCAACCGGCGCAACGCCCCCGGCCATGGTCGAGTCAGACGACCCGCAATTGGCCCTCGTCCTGCAGTCCCTGGATGACGACCAGGCGCAGGACATCGTGACCATCGACCTCGCCGGCAAGTCGACGATCGCCGAATTCATGGTGATCGCTTCGGGCCGTTCGACCCGCCAGGTGGCGGCCATGGCCCAGAAACTCGGCGAACGCCTCAAGCAGGGTGGCTTCGGTCATTCCCGCATCGAGGGTCTGCCGGCAGCCGACTGGGTTCTGGTCGACGCAGGTGGCGTGATCGTTCACCTCTTCCGTCCGGAAGTGCGCAGCTTCTACAACCTTGAACGGATGTGGGGCTTCGACGGACCGTCGGGCGCGGCCTGAGCCGAATGCGGCTTGAGCCTTCATGGGCTCAGGCGGTAACGGCCCCGGGTCCCGATCGGAACGGACTGGGATCACCCGGCCGCCAAGTGCGGCCGGGATCCGGCTGAACCTCGCGGCGCGCCGCCCAGGCTGCGCCCGTGGTTGCCGCATTTCGCGTTTTTGCGCCTGAGATTGGGCACCCATGCTTCTGCATATCATCGCCCGCGGCAAGATCGCGCGTTCGCCGGAGGCGGAACTGCTCGATCGCTATGCCAAGCGGCTCACCTGGCCCTTCCGCCATAGCGAATTGCCGGACGTGGGCGGTAAAGTGCCGCCGCCGGTGCAGACCCCCTTCCGCGAAGTCCTGCTGGACGAGCGCGGCAAAGTCATGAGTTCGGAGGAATTCGCCGCGCTGCTCGGGCGCTGGCGGGATGAAGGCGTGCGCGAATGCCGCTTTCTGATCGGCGCGGCCGACGGTCACGGTGACGAGGCCCGCGCCCAGGCCGATCACCTGCTGTGCTTCGGCAAGATGACCTGGCCTCATCTGATGGCCCGCGCGATGCTGGCCGAACAGCTCTGGCGCGCGACCGCGATTCTGGCGGGGCATCCGTACCACCGTTCGGGCTGAGCGAGAGGCACGGCGGCGGCCATCGGTTTCGGTCGTCGCAGGCCGAATATCTCCCAGGAAAGCGCAAGGTTTCCTCTTTCCGCGGGACTCGCGCTGCCCTAATCATCCCCGCGTGAAGCCGGGACTGCGCACTTTCATCGTCACTGCCTCCGCTGCCCTGGCAGTCGGAACGGCCGTGCTTGCCGGACAGGGGCTGACCCAGTCCGGGGCGCTGGCCGTGCTCGACCCGGCGGTGGATGCGACCCAGGCACAGCGCGAGATGCTCGTCGCCCGAAAGGAGGGCGATGCGGCGCGCCGCCGCGCGGAAAAGCTGGAAGCCCGGGCCCGGGATGTCACTGAGCAGGCCGAACGGACCGCCCGGGAAACCGCCGCTGTCGCCGCGCGCATCCAGGAAACCGAAGCGGGAATCGCTGCGCAGCGCGCCCAGGTCCGGCTCATCGCCATCGAGCGCATCGGCTTGCGCGAGCGTCTGGCGGAAAAGCAGGCCCCGCTGGCGCGGCTGACGGGTTCGCTCCAGCGCCTGTCGCGCCGTCCGCCGCTCCTGGCCGTGCTGCGGCCGGGTTCGGTGCGCGACGCGGTCTATCTGCGCGCCTTGCTCGATACCATGCTGCCGGAAGTCGAGCGTCGCACCCGCGGGCTGCGCAGCGAGATCGAACGGGGCCGCGCGCTGGAGCAGCAGGCGCGGGCGGCCGGACGGCAGCTTGCGGAAATGGAGGGCGAGATGCGCCAGCGGCGCAAGGCCCTGGCCATTCTGGAATCCCGCCAGCGCCTTGCCGGGCGCGAGGCCAGCGGCATTGCCGCGCGCGAGGGCGAACGAGCGCTCGCCCTGGCGGAGAAGGCGCGCGATCTCGGCGACCTGGTGGACCGGATGGGCGAGCAGGGCGCGCTGCGCGAACAGCTTGCGGCGCTGCCCGGCCCGACGATGCGCCCCTTGCGACCGGAAGAAACGCGGGTGATCGAGGCTTCGCAATTCGTGCCCGTTCCCGAAGGGCTGGCCAGCTACATGCTGCCGGTGACGGGGCGGCTGGTGACAGGTTTCGGGGAAGTCCTGCCGGGACAGGCGCCCTCGCGCGGACTTTCGCTGGCGACACGGGCCAGCGCCCAGGTGGTGGCGCCGGCCGCCGGGCGCATCGCATTTGCCGGTCCCTATCGCGGCTATGGGCAGATCGTCATCATCGAGCATCGCGGCGGATGGACCTCGCTGATCACGGGGCTGACGCGGCTCGACGCGGACGTGGGCCGCCAGGTGGTGGCAGGGGCGCCCATCGGCACGACGGGGCCGCGTGATCCGCGCGTCATGGTCGAACTGCGGCGGCAGGGCGAAGCGGTGAATCCTCTACAATACATCCGTTCGCTATGAACGTTCCTTCGCGGCGCGCGGCAGCCTCTCCATTCCTGCCGCGTTCATTCTCGATCCTCTAGCCTCGCGACAGGTTTGCGCGTTCTTGGCAATTGTGCGCGCGGTCCTGTAGGATTACAGTCAGGAATTCCCCGGCCCCCGGCCGGCGTGACCCACGAAAAGGCCCCTAAGCCCGATGAAATTCGCACCCCTGATGCGCGCTGCCCTGCTGGTGTCGGCCGTTGCCGTCCTTCCTGCGGCGACGTCCGGTCTTGCCGCGGTGGACAGCCGCGTGAATCCAGAATTCAGCAAGCTTTTCACGATCTACGAACTGGTCAAGGCGAACTACGTAGATCAGGTTGACGACGACAAGCTCATCAAGGGCGCGATCGACGGCATGCTGGCCAGTCTCGACCCGCACTCCAACTACCTCGACGGCCCCTCGCTGCAGCGGCTGGAGACGATGATCGACGGCAATTATACCGGACTCGGCCTTTCCGTGGTCGAGGACGACGGCGCCGTGAAGATCGTCTCGCCGTTCAAGGGCAGCCCCGCGGAAAAGGCCGGGCTCAAGGCGGGCGATTACATCACTCATCTCGACGGCGTGCTCTATTACGAGCGCGACCTGGACGAGGCAGTGTCGAAGATGCGCGGCCAGGCCGGCACCTCGATCCGCCTGACGATCTACCGTCCCGGCCGCGACAAGCCTTTCGACGTCACCGTGACGCGCGGCGTGATCGAACTGGAACCGGTGACCTGGGAACTGAAGGACGACGTGGGCGTGATCTCGGTGAACGAGTTCTCGCGCGATGTCGGCAACTTCGTGAACAAGGGCATTGCCGATCTCAAGAAGCAGGCCGCGACCAAGGGCACCAAGCTCGATGGCCTGGTGCTCGACTTGCGCTCCAACCCCGGCGGTTCGCTGGACGAGGCCGTGGCGCTGTCCGACCTGTTCCTCGACAAGGGCGTGATCGTGTCGCAGCGCGGCCGCATCGCCAGCGAGAATCAGTATTACCGCGCGGAAACGATGTTCAAGGGCGATGCCGTGAAGGGCATGCCGATCGTGGTGCTGGTCGACGCGGGTTCGGCTTCGGCTTCCGAGATCGTCGCCGGCGCGCTCCAGGACCAGCATCGTGCCGTCGTCATGGGCGAGCGTACGTTCGGCAAGGGCTCTGTCCAGTCGTTCATCCAGCTGGACAAGAATAGCGCCGTGAAGCTGACCACCGCGCGCTACTTCACCCCTTCGGGCCATTCGGTTCAGGAGGGCGGCATCCTGCCCGACATCAAGGTTCCCCAGCTGTCCGACCCGGATGCGCGTTTGCGGGCCGAACGGGCGGTGCGCGAATCCGACCTTCGCGGCCACCTCATCAACGAGGCCTCGCTGGACGACAAGGAACTGGAGACCGACAAGGCGGACGATCCGCGCTTCAAGGCCTCTGCCGATGAGCTGAAGAAGCAGGGCATCGACGACTTCCAGTTGACTTACGCCATCGACACGCTGCGCCGCACCGCGGGCAAGCCGGCGCTCGCCCGCTATACCGCGCCGCCCGCCACGGTTCCGCCCGTGCCCAAGACCGCGCAGAAGGACTGAGGCCGTCGTCATGACCGTTGCCGTTGCCGCTCCCCTGCGCGCCGCCCGCGCGCTTGCGCTGGCCGTACCCGTGGTCCTGCTGGGCGGGGCCTATGTCAGCCAGTATGTCTTCGGACTTCATCCTTGCGAGATGTGCTGGTGGCAGCGCTATCCGCACATGTTCGCCATCGTCTTCGCGGCGCTGGCGTTCTTCTGGCGTCCGGTCCGTCCGCTGGTGGCGGTGGCCGCGGTGGGCATCCTGACTTCGGGCCTGATCGGCGGCTACCATGCCGGCGTGGAATATGGCTGGTGGCAGGGCATGACCGCCTGCACTTCCACGCCTTTCGCGGCCGGGGTGGACCCGATGGATGCGATCCTCAATGCGCCGGTGATCCGCTGCGACGTCGCGCCCTGGACCCTGGGCGGCATTTCGCTGGCGGGCTTCAACTTCCTCATTTCCACCCTGGGTGCGCTGGCCGTGTTCGGCCTCGTCGCCCGCAGCCGCAAGGTTCCGTCATGACGTCATCGAAGGCCGCGCGGATGATTCGGGTCGATCAGGCCGGTGAATTCGGCGCGACGCGCATTTACGCGGGCCAGTTGGCGGTGATGGGCGCGCGCGCGCCGCACTCCACCGAGATCGCCGGCATGGCCGAGCAGGAGGCCGAGCATCAGGCGCGGTTCGACGCGATGATCGCCGAGCGGGGCGTGCGGCCTACCTTGCTTCAGCCCGTCTGGTCGGCGGCCGGTTATGCGCTGGGCGCCGCGACGGCGCTGATCGGGCCGGAAGCGGCCATGGCCTGCACCGCCGCGATCGAAACCGAGATCGACCGCCACTACAGCGAGCAGATCGAAGACCTGGGCGACGAGGATCCCGAACTGGGCGACGTGATCCGCAAGTTCCGGGACGAGGAACGCGAACACCGCGATGCCGCGCTGGCGGCAGGCGCGGAAAAGGCACCGGCCTATCCCCTGCTGTTCAACGCGATCCGTCTTGGTTGCCGGGTGGCGATCAAGCTCTCGGAAAGAATCTGAAATCCGCACGTTATACTGTCGACCAAGAAGGGCGGCATGTTACCTTAGAGCGTTCTCCAATCAGGTGGAATCACCCGATGACTCGGAAAACGCGACAAACCAGGAGCCTGGTGCAGTGGATCCGATGCATTCGGATCGGAATTGCTCCAGGATACCGTTCAAGGCTGCCGCGGCCATCTTGTGGCACCGCGAAGCCATCGACCAAAGCTGGAGCAATTCCATGACGCGCCTCCTGACGACCGCCGCAGCCCTGGCCACTTTCGGCGCCGCCTGCGGGCTGACCATGGGCGCGATGCCCGCCTTGGCGCAGGCGCCCCAGGTTGCCACGGACGATCTGGGTTCGGGCGACGAAAAGGTGAACCAGCTCATCGTCTATGGCGAAGACCCTTGCCCCGCCTCCTCCGGCAACGAGATCACCGTCTGCGCGCGCAAGGCGGAGGCGGAGCGCTTCCGCATTCCCGAGCCGCTGCGCGGCATCGATCGGCCGCAGTCCGAAGCCTGGAGCAACAAAGTGCAGGCTTATGAGACGGTCGGTGCCTTCGGCAACATGAGCTGTTCGCCGGTCGGCGCGGGCGGCGCTTCGGGTTGCACCCAGAAGCTGATCAACCAGGCCTATTCCGAAAGGAAGAACGGCTCGGAAGTGCAGTTCAGCAAGCTGATCGAGGCCGAGCGCGAAAAGCGCCTTTCCACCATCGATGAAGATGCCGCCGCCCAGCAGAAGCGCGTCGAGGAAGCCGAAAAGGCCTATTTCGACCAGCAGCGCCGCCAGCAGGCCGACGCCGACGCCAAGGCAGATGCCACCGACGTAGCCCTGCCGCAGCCGAAATCCCGGAAGTGACGACAGGCCGGGGCGGGGCGAGGTAAGCTCCCCCGGACCCCGGACCTCTCATCCGGCATGAGCGGCTGACGATTGCCGCTCCTCCCTCAGGCCGGCTCGAACGCGGTGGAAAGCGAAAGCGTTTCCCAAGCGTCCATCTGCTGTCCCACGAATGCGATCTGGTCGCGGGCGTAGTGCAGCGCGTCTTCGCCCAGGAACAGGTGGAGCGGTGGCTCCTTTGCGTCGAGGGCGGCCAGGATAGCCTCGGCCCCGCGCGCAGGATCGCCCTTTTCGGCGCCGGCGCCCGCGGTGAGGCTGCGGCGCGCGAAATGAGCGCCGTCCTCGTAATCGGCGATGTCCTTCGCCGCGACCTTGAGGCCCGAGGCCGCGAATCCGGTGCGGAACCCTCCGGGCGCGACATTGGTCACGCGGATGCCAAAGGGGGCCACTTCCTGCGCCAGGGTCTGGCCCACGCATTCCAGCGCATATTTGCTGGCCCCGTAGACGCCGGTACCCGCCCAGGGCGCATGGCCGGACACCGAAGTGATGTTGACGACATGGCCCGCCCGCCGCGCCCGCATGGCGGGGAGCACTGCCTGGATCATGCGGATCGCGCCGAAGACATTGATTTCGAACAGATCGCGCGCCTCGTCGATGGAGACTTCCTCGATCGCCCCGACCAGGCCGTAGCCGGCGTTGTTGAGCAGGCGGTCGATACCGCCGGTAAGCGTCTCGGCCCGGGCGACGGCAGCGCGAACCGAAGCGTCGTCGGTCAGGTCCACCGAGAGGACATGGGCGCGGCCCGGTGCCAGCGCCTCGAACGCCGCATCTCCGGCGCTGCGCGTCGTGCCGACCACCGAGTCTCCACGCGCCAGCGCCGCCTTCGCCACGGCCCGCCCGAGGCCGCCGCCGATGCCCGTGATGAGCCATTTCGTCATCTTCGATGTCCTTCAGGATTGCGCCGATCATGCTTTGCGGCGAGGATTGCTGCAGGCCGGTGCGGCCTCGATCAAGCGCATTGTAGGATCCGGGCCAATCCGCGCTCTTTGCGCTGGCAACCGCAATTGTTGCAGCAGCGCGCACGGCGGCGGGTGGCGCTTGACCTGTCCGGAGGCGCCATGCAGCCCATGAAGAAAGCAAGGGCGCGGAACGGCTTGGCGCCCTGAGCAAGTTGGGGTGGCAGCTTTGGCAGTTCACATCTTCGGTTCGATCAATCTCGATATCATCACGTCGCTGAACCATCTTCC
The DNA here is from genome assembly GCF_055521655.1 of Novosphingobium sp. BL-S-21. Lineage (NCBI taxonomy): Bacteria > Pseudomonadati > Pseudomonadota > Alphaproteobacteria > Sphingomonadales > Sphingomonadaceae > Novosphingobium > Novosphingobium sp. BL-S-21. Next base: position 2,001,052 of record NZ_CM145496.1, on the reverse strand, counting down.
ACGGCCCGGCGAGACGGTCATGGCCACGGCAACGGCACGGCTGCCCGGCGGGAAGGGCGCGAACCAGGCGGTGGCGGCGGCGCGGATGGGCGCACAGACCCGCATGGTGGGCGCCGTGGGGGAGGGCGATTCGGGAAGCTGGATGCTCTCGCGCCTCAAGGCGGACGGCATCGATGTCAGCGGCGTCGCCACGCTGCCCGGCGTCGATACGGGCACGGCCTATATCGCCGTGGACTCGCTGGGAGAGAACCAGATCATCGTCGTGCCCGGCGCTAACGCCCGCCTGCGCGATGCCCTGCCCGTGGCCGAAGGCGTGCTGCTGGCCCAGCTGGAAGTGCCGGTTTCGGCGCTGCTTCCGGTCTTTGCCCGTTCAAAGGCGCTCCGCATCCTGAATGCCGCCCCGGCCGTGATCGAGGGCAGGGCGCTGTTCGAGCATGTCGACATCCTGATCGTCAACCAGCACGAGATGGCGGCATTCCTCGGCCTGGATGCAGCGCCGGTCAACGACGACATGGTCGCCGTGGCCGAGACCGCGCGCGGCCTGCTCTGCCGCGAGGGGCAGACCGTCATCGTCACGCTCGGCGCCGGGGGCGCACTGGCCGTGCGCGCGGACGGGCAGCTCCACGTCCCCGCCCTACCGGTGATACCCGTAGACACCATCGGCGCGGGGGACTGCTTCTGCGGCGCCCTGGCGGCCTTGCTCGACGAGGGGCGCTGCCTGGAGGAAGCCCTGCCTTATGCCACCGTGGCCGCAGCGCTCTGCACCCTGGGCCAGGGCGCGGCACCGGCCATGCCGATGCGCGCGGCGGTGGAGGATCTGATCGGGCGGCCGGCAACAGAACATGCGCTGCCAATCAAGAAGCCTTCGGCGGCATCCCTAAGCTGACTTCGAGCGGTGCCGGACCAGATCCGGATCCGGGGGCCCGCCCCCAGACGACAGGCCAACAAGAGGACGCGATGAACCAGTTTCCCATGACGCCCTTCGGACTTCCTTCGGACAACGGCGGCAAGGACCTTGGCCTGTTCCTGCCGGTCGCCAACGGCGGCTGGATCCTGTCGAAGAACAAGCCCGAGCTTGACGGCTCCTATGCCTACAACCGCCAGTGCGCCGTGCTGGCCGAGGCGGCGGGCATGGACTTCATCATGTCGATGTCGAAGTTCCGCGGCTATGGCGGCGAGACGAAGCACTGGGATTCCTCGCTCGATCCGATCGTGCTCATGGCCGCGCTCAGCGAAGTGACGCGCAAGACCCGCATCGTCACCACGCTGCACACCCTGCTCCAGAATCCGGCCGTCGCCGCCAAGATGATGGCGACGCTCCAGCAGGTGAGCGGCGGCCGGGCGGGGCTGAATGTCGTGACCGGCTCCTACAAAGGTGAGTTCGCGCAGATGGGCGCCTGGCCTGAGGACGTGAATCACGACCAGCGCTACGATCTCGCCTACGAATGGGTCCGCGCGGTGAAGGCGCTGTGGAGCGAGGATTCTGTCACCATGAAGGGTGACTACTTCACTCTGGAAGATTGCGAATCCTGGCCCAAGCCGGAGCAGCGGCCATTCCTGGTCTGCGCCGGATCTTCCGAGATCGGCATGCGGCTCACCTCGGAAGAGATGGATGCGATCTTCCTGTCGGGCGGCACCGCGCCGGAACTGGCCAGGAACAGCGACCGCGCCAAGATCATCGCCGCCGAATATGGCCGCAACATCCGCACGTATTCGATGATGACCCTGGTGATCGACGACAGCGATGCGGCGGCCAAGGCCCGCGCCGAACACTATGCCGCCGGGCTGGACGAAGGCGCGCTGGCGGGCATGATGCGCGCTTACGGCTTCCTCGATGCCGAGATCGGCAAGGAGAACGACTTCACCCGCAAGGCGCGCAGCTCGTTCATGTCCGCCCAGATCGTCGGCAGCGCGAAAAGCGTGACCGAACAGCTCGGCGAACTGCTCGACGCCTCGGGCACGGACGGCCTCATGCTGATTTTCGACGATTACCTGAAGGGGCTGCCGGTGTTCGGCGCCGAGATCCTGCCGGCCCTGCGCGAACGCTTCCCCGGCAAGGTCGCCGCGCCGGTGGCGGGCTGAATCGATGGCCCCGATCCCGCACTCGTGCACCGAAGACCTGCCGCACGTCGATCCGGCCGCACTGGCGGCGATGATCGATCCTGCGAAGACGGCGCTGGTCGTCATCGACATCCAGGTCGATTTCGCGGCGCCGCACGGCCTGCTCGGCGGCTACGGCGTCGACCTCTCATCCGCCGATGCGGCGATCGACAATTGCGAGAAGCTGGTGGCGGCGGCACGCGGCGCCGGGGCCACGGTTGCGCTGATGCGCGTCGTCACCAGCGCCGAAACGGATTCGCGGGCGCTCAAGACGCTGATGGCACGGCGCGGCCAGCCGGGCGGAGAAGCGATCTGCCGCGCCGAGGACGGCGGCGCGGACTATTACCGCATCTTCCCCGAGCCCGGTGACATCGAGATCGCCAAGCTGCTCTACGACGGTTTCCACGGCACCGACTTCGATGCACAGCTGCGCGCGCGGGGCATCGAGACGCTGGTGATCTGCGGCCTCTCCACGGATTGCTGCGTGGACCAGACCGCGCGCTCGGCATTCCACCACGACTACGACGTGTTCCTCGTTTCCGATGCCAGCGCCGCCTACGAGCCGGGCCTTCACGAGAGTTCGCTCTCGGCGATGGAGAAGAACTGCGTCCTGCTGACCACCACCGGCGCGGTCGAGAACGCCTGGCGGACCTGAGTCGCTTCACCGAGCCCTGCCGCCCCCATCCCAATCAGGAGCTGCCGCCCATGACCGTGACCACTCCCTCCCGCGGATCGAAGGGCGGCGTGCTGTTCGCCTGCACGCTCGGCAATTCCGTGAGCGTGACTCCGGCCGTCCACGCGGTCTTCGGGCTGTTCCTGGTGCCCTTGTCGGAGACGTTCGGCTGGAGCCGGGCGAGTATCTCGGGCGTCCTCGGCATCCTCGCCCTGGTGGGCGCGGTGACGTATCCGTTGATCGGCCGTCATATCGACCGGGCCGGCGCGCGCACGACGCTGCTCGTCGGCACCTTCGGGCTGGCGCTTTCCATCGCGGCGCTGGCCCTGACCAACGGCAGCCTCTTCCAGTTCTACGCCACGTTCACCGTGCTCGCGGCCTTCGGGGCGATGGCGGGGACGCCGATCTTCCAGAAAGTGATCGCTGACTGGTTCGACGAGAATCGCGGCACCGCGCTCGGCATCAGTGCGGGCGGTGGCTGCGGGATCGGCTCGGTGGTGCTGCCGGTCATGGCGGCGGTGCTGGTGCAGACCTGGGGATGGCGTGCCGGCTACCTTGGCATCAGCGCCTTCATGCTGGTGGTGGCCCTGCCGTTGCTGTTCGTGCTGCTGCGCGATCGGGCCGCTTCGGGCGCGGCCGATACCATGCGCCCTCGCGAGGGGATGACTCTTGGCGAAGCGGCGCAGACGCCGATGTTCTGGCTGATCCTGCTGGCACTGGCGGCCGGGGCGGGCGGCACCACCGCGGTGTTCAGCCATGTCGTGCCGATCCTCTCCGATCGCGGCTTCTCGGTGGCGGCGGGCACGGCGGTGGTCAGCGTCTTCGCGCTCGTCACATCCGGCTGGCAGATCGCCACGGGACGGATCATGGACAAGATCCAGACCCCGCGCGTGGCCGTGCCGATGTATCTCATGGCCGTCGTAGGCCTGGTCCTGCTGGAAACCGCGCAAGGCATGCCGCTCCTGATCGCGGGCGGGGCGCTGCTCGGTATCGGCCTCGGCGGCCAGTTCGGCGCGCTGCCTTACTTCATCGCCCGCTATTTCGGCACCAGGCACTTCGGTTCGGTGATCGGCGCGATGTATTCGGCAGTCATCGCCGCGCAGGGGACGACGCCGATCCTGCTAGACCTGGTCTTCGACGCGCGCCATTCCTACCGCCCCGCGCTTGTCGGTGTCGGTGCCGCGCTGCTGGCAGGGGCGCTGCTGCTCATGCTGCTCCCCCGTTACGGCCGGGAGGCGGAAGGCGCGGATGCGGATGGGCCGCTTTTCGCCGCCGCGCACTGATCATACACGGAGCCCCGACTTTGGCCGACATGCCCGATCCCGTCCCGACTTTCGCCGATCCCGCCAAGGCGCCTTACGCCGTGAGCGAGGCGGAACGCGCCGCCATCGCCGCCGCCATCGACAGCGACGAGCTGGTCGAACTGGCGCTCACCCTTGGCAACATCCCCAGCCGATCGCGCGAGGAACTGGCGGCGGCCGAGTTCGTCCACGGCTGGATGGCGAAGGAGGGCTTCAACCCCCGCAAGGTCGGGGCCACGCCGGAACGTCCCAACGTGATCGGCGAGTACGGCGGATCGGCCAGGGGAGGGGGACGCGGGGCGAACCTGCTGTTCACCGCTCACCTCGACACCGAATCGCCCAGCGGCCTGCCTGAGCACGACAAGTTCCGCTACCGCGATTCCACCCTGGCCGATCCCGAATGGACGCAGTGCTGGCTGGACGAGGACGGCCGACTTCGCGGCTACCCGATCAGCAACGATCGCGGCCCGATGTCCTGCTTCCTGATCGCCGCCAAGGCGCTGAAGAAGGCGGGGATCGGCCTTTCCGGCAAGACCTGGCTCACCGCCTGCCCGGGAGAGATCGGCCCCGAGCCGATCGAGGAGTTTTCCGGCATCGGCTGGAACGGCAAGGACATCGGCGCGCATTACCTGTTCCACCACGGCGGCGTCGCGCCGGACTATGTCATTGCCGCGGAAGGCACGGACTTCGGGCTGACCTGGCAGGGCTGCGGCTATGCGCTCTACCGCGTGCGGATATTCGGGCAGGGCGTGTTCTCCCCGATCCTCGACGCTCCCGCCGACCCCCGCGCGCATCCCAACCCGATCTACCGCCTTGGCGCGGTGATCGAGGCGCTCCACGCCTGGGGCCTGAAGTTCGAGGCCGATTCCATCATGGAAACCGCCAGCGGCGCGATCCACCCCAAGGTCCAGATCGCCTCGGTTCGCGGCGGCATGCCGATAGACTTCGGCGCGGGCACGGAAGTCTGCGCGCTCTACATCGACGTCTCGCTCAACCCGCGCCAGAAGGCGGCCGATGCCTATCACGGCATCATGGAGGCCATGCGCGGCGTGGACGTGCAGGACTTCGACGTGGAGCCCATGGTCGTGCGCCACGGATTCGAGGCGCGGCCTTCCGAAGTGGCGCCGCTGGTCGGTGCGGTGGATGCCGCCACGCGGCTGGCGCGCGGCACGGCGCTGGAGCCGGCGCACCCGGTGTTCTCCAGCATGTGGCGCGACCACAACGTGTTCAACATGCACCGGGTGCCAGCCGTCACCACCGGCATGCCGCGCTGGCGGCCGACGCCGGCGGACATGGCCTCCAGCGCGCTTGTCTATGCCCTCACCATGCTGGCCGTCTGCGGCCGCGGCGAGGCGCCCGCTGCGGCGGGAGGCACCAGCGTGTACGGGAATGAGACTCCCTTCGAATAGCTCTTTCGCGCACTCTTGCCGAGGGGGGCGGCGGCCGATAGACCTTTGTCATAAAGGTCGCCAAAGCCCCCGAAATTGGTCGCCCGACAGGGAAGGGTGCCACCCGCTTCTAGGTGGTTTCCGCTTGCGTATAACGACGAATGTCTATCCCAAGGAGCAAAGGCGCGACGCCTGGCGTTTTGCGCTCAAGCGGCTTTCGCTGACGCTGGACGAGGCGGACGACGCCGCCCTCTACGGCGAACTGATCCAGTTCCGCGCCAGCACCGGCATCGATTTCATTCGCGTCACCGGCACGCCCCAGTCCTGGACCATCGACTTTCGCGATCGCCCTGCCACTTATTGGCTGGCCCTTGTTTTGGACGGCACCGCCACCGTGCGCGATTCCGAACAGGAACTGCGCCTTTCCGACGGCGAGATGATCTGCGGCCGGGGCGACAGCCCGGTGCACCTCTCGTTCTCGGGAGACAATCGCAGCCTGATCGTGCAGGTGCCGCACAGCGAACTCAGCGCCCGGCTCAAGACCCCGATCAGCGGCCCGCCGCGCAAGATCGCAACGGAAAGCGGCACGGCGCGGGTGTTCTCGGGCATGTTGCGCTCGCTGGCGGACACGATCTCGGACATCACCACCGACCAGGCCCGACCGATCGAGCTGGCCTTTCCCGAATTCCTCGTCACCAGCCTGCTCGACAACGCCCCCGCCAAGGCCATGGGCGGCGCCGCGGGCATGCGCGCTGCGCTGCTGGAGCGGATCTTCCAGACCATCGAGATTCGCCTCTCCGACCCCGAGCTGAGCTATCAGCAGGTTGCCGCCGAGCACGGGATTTCGCCGCGCTATCTCCAGAAGCTGTTCGAATCGATCAACGACAGCTTCGGGCACTATGTGAAAGTGCGCAGGCTCGAACGTTGCCGGCTCGACTTGCGCAGCCCGCTGCACGTCCAGAAGTCGATTTCGGACATCCTGTTCGAATGGGGTTTCAACGACAGCGCCTCGTTCTCCCGCGCTTTCCGCGAGCAGTACGGCATTTCGCCCCGCGAATACCGCAAGGCGCCGCCGCAGGAGCAGGAGGCGGTCGAGCTGCTGCGCCGCGGTCGCCCCGGCCGCAAGGAGCGGGCCGCGCGAGTCGAGACGATGGAGAGCGAGCCGGAACTGACGGGAGAGGGCGAGGAGGCCGCCGGGCTGGCGGAAGCGCCGATGGGGCCGGCGCTGCTGGGCGATACCGGCATTTCGCGCCACCATCACTTGCCTGCCACGCCCGAGACCATTCACTGGGGCTATCTCAGCAAGGACCTGAAACCCGCGCTGCACATCCGCTCGGGCGATTTCGTGACGATCGAGGCCCTGACTCACCATGCCAACGACGATCATGAGCGCATGGTGGAGGGGGATCCGGGGGTAGAGAGCGTCTACCGCTGGGACGAGACCGGCAAGGCCGTGGACCGGCGCGGGGCAGGGCCGATGGATGCCAGCGCGGTCGGCCGCGGTCCGGGCGAGGGCTTCGGCGTGCACATCTGCACCGGGCCGATCCACATCGAGGAAGCCATGCCCGGCGATCTCGTCGAAGTGCGGATACTGGACCTCAAGCCCCGCCCCAGCGGCAATCCGCGCTTTGCCGGCAAATGCTTCGGCTCCAACGCGGCCACTTATTGGGGCTTCCACTATAACGACCTGCTGACCGAGCCGAAGATGCGCGAGGTCGTGACGATCTACGAAGTGGAAGCCGCAGGAGGCCGCCTGCCGACCGCGCACGCGGTCTACTCCTATCGCTGGACGCCGCAGGTGGACCCCTCGGGCGTGACTCATGCGCGCTACGACTATCCTGGAGTCCCGGTCGATCCCGCCTCCATCGAGCGCAATTACGACGTTCTGCGCAATGTCGAGATTCCGATCCGCCCGCATTTCGGCGTGATCGCGGTGGCGCCTGCCTATAACGGCCTCGTCGATTCGGTGCCTCCGGCCAGTTTCGGCGGCAATCTCGACAATTGGCGGACCGGGCCGGGCGCGCGGGTGTTCCTGCCGGTGCAGGTGCCCGGTGCGCTGCTGTCCCTGGGCGATCCCCATGCGTCGCAGGGGGACAGCGAGCTGTGCGGCACGGCCATCGAATGTTCGATGACCGGGCTTGTCCAGGTGATCCACCACAAGGCGGCGGGGCTGATGGAGCAGCTCAGGGATGTCGACTATCCGCTGATCGAGACAGAGACCGAGTGGGTGGTGATGGGCTTCAGCCACCCGAACTACCTGAAGGAACTGGGCGACGATGCGCAGAGCGAAGTCTACAAGCAATCCTCGATCGACGCCGCCATGCGCGACGCCTTCCGCAAGGCCCGCCGTTTCCTGATGACGGCCAAGCAGCTGACCGAGGACGAGGCGATCTCGCTGTTGTCGGTCGGCGTCGACTTCGGGGTGTCGCAGATCGTCAATGGCAATTACGGCGTTCACGCGGTGATCCGCAAGGCGCTGTTCACCAGCTAAGGCCCCTGTACCGCGCTATCGGCGCGGGGCCGGGGCCGCGGTCGGGACCGGCGAAGAGGCAGTAAAGCAATTATCTTGCGTTTTCCCGAAACATGCACTAAATGCACCCCGACAACCGGCGCGTAGGGTTCTTCCCTGCCGCAATCCGTGAGCAGCGTGAGGTCCCGATGCGGACCGGCCCGGACGAGCGGTTGTCCCTTTGAACCAGCTTCCTTCTTCACGCAGGGTCGCCCGTAACGACACCTTGCTGTGTGCGCGGGCCAAGTACCTTCCGCGTGCCCCGCACCTTGTGAAAGTGACACATGTCCTATTTTTCCGAACTTGGTCTGGCCGAGCCGATCCTCCGTGCGCTCGCGGCCAAGGGCTACACCGATCCTTCGCCGATTCAGCGCCAGGCCATTCCCGCGCTTCTCGAAGGTCGTGACATCCTCGGCATCGCGCAGACCGGCACCGGCAAGACCGCCGCGTTCTCGCTGCCTTCGCTCCACCGCCTGGCGAACGACCCCAAGCCGCGCACCAATGCCGGCTGCCGCATGCTCGTGCTCTCGCCGACCCGCGAACTCGCGGCCCAGATCGCCGAGAACATGCGCGGCTATGCCAAGTTCCTGAACCTCTCGGTCCAGTGCATCTTCGGCGGCGTGCCTGCCGGCAAGCAGGCCCGTGCGCTCGAGCGCGGCACCGACATTCTCGTCGCCACCCCCGGCCGCCTGCTCGACCTGATCGACAGCCGCGCCTTGACGCTGCGCCATGTCGAGATCTTCGTGCTCGACGAAGCCGACCAGATGATGGACCTCGGCTTCATCGTTCCGCTGAAGCGGGTCGCGAACCTTCTGCCCAAGCAGCGCCAGAGCCTGTTCTTCTCGGCCACCATGCCGCAGGCGATCGCCGAACTGGGCAAGCAGTTCATCAACAACCCGGTGAAGGTCGAAGTCGCCCCGCAGTCGACCACGGCCGAGCGCGTCGAGCAGTATGCCACCTTTATCAACCAGGCCGAAAAGCAGGCGCTGCTGACCATCAGCCTGCGTGACGGCCTGGCCGAAGACGCAGCCGAGAAGGCCGAGCACGGCGCGATCGACCGCGCACTGGTCTTCACCCGCACCAAGCACGGCGCCGACCGCGTGGTCCGCCATCTCGTCGCGGCCGGCATTCCTGCCGCTGCGATCCATGGCAACAAGAGCCAGGCCCAGCGCACCGCCGCGCTCGGCGGCTTCCGCCAGGGTACCGTGCGCGTGCTCGTGGCCACTGACATCGCCGCCCGCGGCATCGACGTCAGCGGCGTGAGCCACGTCTACAACTTCGAAATCCCGAACGTTGCCGAACAGTACGTCCACCGCATCGGCCGCACCGCGCGCGCCGGCGCCGATGGCGTTGCGATCAGCTACGTCGCGCCGGACGAGAAGCCCTATATCCGCGACATCGAGAAGCTGACCCGCGTCAAGCTGGCCGCTCTCAGCCTGCCCGAGGACTTCCAGAAGCAGGCTGCGCGCCTTCCCGCGCCCTCGCGCCAGGCTCCGGCCGCACCGCAGGGCAACGGTCGTGGTCGTCCGGGCGAAGGCCGCCGCGACGGTGGCCGTGGTGGCAACCGCAGCCAGCAGCCGCGCGGTGACCGCCGCGACCGTCCGCATGGTGATCGTCCGCATGGTGACCGCCCCCAGGGCGACCGTCCCCAGGGCGAGCGTACCGAGCGCCGCGGTGACGAGCGTCGCCGCGACGATCGTCCGCGCAGCGATGCACCGCGTGGCGATCGCCGCGAGCATGGTGGCGAGGAAGGCGAGCGCAAGCGCAGCTTCCGTCCGCGTGGCGGCAAGACCGTCGGCACGCACAAGGGTGCCGTCCGCCGCGCCAGCTGATCCGCGAACGAAAAAGGCCGGCCCCCATGCGATGACATGGGGGCCGGCCTTTCAATTCATCGAAAAGGGGCCCCCTGCCTTTGGCACGGGGCCCCTTTTCCTTATGCCTCTCCGGCAACTCCATCGGCGCCGCCATCCTCGTCGATGCGGGAGACGAGTATCTTGTCGATCTTCAGGCCGTCCATGTCGACGACCTCGAAGCGCCAGCCGCGGTCGGCGAAGAACTCGCCCTCGCGCGGGACTTTCTTGAGCGCGGCCAGGATGTAGCCGGCGGCGGTCGCATATTCGCGGTCGTCGGGCAGGGTCATGGCCAGGCGATCGGCCAGGGCGTCGGCCGGCATCGCGCCGGAAACGAGCAACGAACCGTCCTCGCGCTCCACGACCATCGGCTCGTCGCCCTCGTCCTGGTGGCCCACGAATGTACCGGCAAGCGCGGCCAGCATGTCGGACGTGGTGACCAGGCCTTCGAGATGGCCGTATTCGTCATGGACCACCGCCATCGTCACTTCCGCCAACTGCAGCTTGCGCAAGGCGTCCATGGCGTCGAGCTGGTCCGGAATCACCTCGGCCTTTTTCATCATCGCGGCAATCGCGACCGGGCGCCCCTCGACGAGCGCGGCCAGGGCCTCGCGCACCTTGAGGATACCCACGATATTGTCGGGCGAGCCTTCCTCGGCCACCGGCAGCATCGAATGCGGCGAGGATTCGATCTTGGCGCGCAGCGCTTCCTCGCTGGCGTTGACGTCGATCCAGTCGATCTGGTTGCGCGGCGTCATCAGTTCGCGAACCGGCCGTTCGGCCAGGCGCATGACGCCGGTCATCATCGCGCGCTCTTCCTCCTCGATCACGCCCGAACGGGTCGCTTCGGCGAAGATCATCTGGAGTTCCTCGGCGGTGAGCTGTTCCTGGCCGCCGCCGCGGATGGAGAAGAGGCGCAGGATCAGGCCCGAGGACTTGTCCAGCAGCCACACGAAGGGTGCCATGATCCGGGCCAGCCAGGCCATGGGCCGGGCCATGACGATGGCGACCGGCTCGGCCATGCGCAGCGCCAGCTGCTTGGGCACCAGTTCGCCCACGACGAGGCTGGCGAACGTGGTGGCGATGATGACCAAGGTGAAGCCGGCTTCGCCCGCGAAGCGCGCCGGAACGCCCATCGCGGCAAGCCGTTCGCCCACCGGGCCGCCCAGGCTGGCACCCGAATAGGCGCCGGCGATGATGCCGATCAGGGTGATGCCGATCTGAACGGTGCTGAGGAACTTGCCGGGGTCCGCCGCCAGTTCGAGCGCGGTGCGCGCGGCGCCGCTGCCCTTGTCGGCGGAGACTTTCAGCCGCGCGGAGCGTGCGGACACGATGGCCAGCTCGGACATGGAAAACAGGCCGTTGAGCAGGATCAGGCCGGCGATGATGAGGAGGTCGGTCCAGGGAAATGGTGTCACAGTACCTCAGCGCTAGCAGAAATCGCCGCAAGTGCGAAGCGCGTGTTGCGCTTGGACATAATCGTCACGGGCGGGAAACACCGCTTGGACAGAAACGATGGAACCGACGCGGGCGGGAACCCAAGCGGACAGTGATCGTTTCGCCGGGATCAGCCATCTGTTATTCATGTGCACTATAACACAGACGTGCCTGGAAGTGTTTCTGAACAGGAGGGAAGACCATGAAGAAATCACGCCTGATGACCTCCGCCCTTGCCGCGCTTTCGCTTGTCGCGGTTTCGGCCTGCGTCACCGATCCGAACACGGGTGAGAAGAAGGTGTCGCGCACGGCCATCGGCGGCGCTGGCGGCGCCGGCCTCGGCTACCTCCTGGGCAGCGTGATCGGCGGCAAGACCGCCCGCATCGTCGGCGCCGGCATTGGCGGCGTGGCCGGCGGTGTCGTCGGCTACCAGATGGACAAGCAGATCAAGGAGCTGAAGGAAGACACCGCCGGTTCGGGCATCGACGTCACCCAGGAGGGAGACGGCATCCTGGTGAACCTGCCGGACGTGACTTTCGCGGTCAATTCCACCGAGATCAGCCCCTCGTTCCAGGCCGCGCTCGACAACGTGGCGCAGAGCATGACGAAGTATCCGGACAGCCTGATCGACGTTTACGGCCACACCGATTCGACCGGGTCCGACACCTACAACCTCGATTTGTCCAAGCGCCGCGCCGATTCGGTGGCACGCTACCTGATCATGCGCCGCGTGGCCTCGTCGCGCATCCAGACCCAGGGCATGGGCAAGAACTACCCCGTGGCGGACAACACCACCCCGGAAGGACGCGCCAAGAATCGCCGCGTCGAAATCAAGATCACGCCGGTCACGCAGGACGAAGCTGCCGCCGCGCACTGATAAGGGATTTCCGCGAAAGCGGGATCGGGGAAGGGGTCGGCCGCAAGGTCCGGCCCCTTTTTACATGCGGGCGCCCGGCACCGGCTCCGGCCCGAAAGACTACGCCGAGTAGCGACGCGCGCGGTCGGCCAGCCGCTCCACCGCCGCCTCGTGAATCGCCGGAGAGCTTACCATCACCCCGAAAGCGCGAGGGTCGTGCTTGTTGTAGTTGAGCGGCTTGCCGAAAGCGTCAGTGACGGAGGCCCCCGCTTCGCGCGCGATCAGCCCGGCGGCGGCGATGTCCCATTCGTAGCCCCATCGCAGGGTCGTCAGGAGATCCGCCTCGTCGGCCGCGACCATCGCCATTCGCAGGGCGATGGAGTTCGGCTGGTCCACCAGGACGAGATCGGCATCCTCGGGTGCCAGCTTCTTTGCCGGAACCCGCGCACCGGCCAGGGCTGCGCGGTGGCTGGCCCGCAGGCGTTCGCCGTTTCGCCAGCTTCCCTTGCCGGCCTCGCCATACCAGAACTCGCCCCCGGCCTCGCGCGCCCGGGCCGGTGCATGGAGCAAGCCGATCAGCGGGCGCCGCGTATTGACCAGCGCCACGGACACCGCCCAACCGGTGCGGCCGGCGATGAAATCGCGGGTCCCGTCGATCGGGTCCACCAGCCAGACAAGCTCGTGTCCCTGTCGTGCCGGCGAATCCACCGTCTCTTCCGAGAGCCACCCGGCCGAGGGCAGCAAGCCGGACAATTCCCGCTTGAGGAAGGAATCCACCTCGATGTCGGCGACGCTCACCGGGCTGCCGGGGGTTTTTTCCCAATGTTCCAGGACGTGGCCGTCGCCGGGCCAGCCGGCCATGGCGATCCGGCCCGCTTCACGGACAATGGCTTCCAGTCTGTCGCGATCGATCATGCGCGAGTCGTTCTCGTTATTCGGGCGATCTGAGTGCTCGCGCGATCCCATTGCGCAGGGAACGGGACTTTTCAAGCGCGCAGGGATGTGCTTATGCGGCCGGGATCAAGTTCGGGGTCCCTCCCGCGCTTTTGGACAACTCCTTTCCTCGGACACTCCAGCAGAAAGCGATTTCAGCGATGAACATTCACGAATACCAGGCGAAGGAACTGCTCGCGAAGTACGGCGTCGGCATTCCGGCCGGCATTGCCGCCCTCACCGTCGAGGAAGCGGTTGCAGCTGCCAAGCAGCTCCCCGGACCGCTCTATGTCGTGAAAGCCCAGATTCATGCCGGCGGCCGCGGCAAGGGCAAGTTCAAGGAACTCGGCGCCGACGCCAAGGGCGGCGTGCGTCTTGCCAAGTCGGTCGAGGAAGTCGAAGCCTTCGCCCAGGAAATGCTCGGCAACACCCTCGTCACCGTGCAGACGGGTGATGCCGGCAAGCAGGTGAACCGCCTCTACGTCACCGACGGCGTCGACATCGCCAGCGAATACTACCTCTCGATGGTCGTCGACCGCGCTTCCAGCCGCGTCGCCATGATCGTCTCGACCGAGGGCGGCATGGACATCGAGGATGTTGCTCACAACACCCCCGAGAAGATCACCACTGTCACCATCGACACCGCCGCCGGCTTCCAGCCGCACCACGGCCGTGCCGTTGCCTTCGCCCTCAAGCTGACCGGCGACCTCAATAAGCAGGCGCAGAAGATCGCCAAGCAGCTTTACGAGGCCTTCGTCGCGCTCGATTGCGACATGCTCGAAATCAACCCGCTGGTGGAAACCAAGGACGGCAACCTGCTCGTCCTCGACACCAAGATGAGCTTCGATTCGAACGCGCTCTACCGTCACCCCGACGTGCAGGCCCTGCGCGACGAGACCGAGGAAGATCCGGCGGAAGTCGAAGCCTCGAAGTACGACCTGGCCTACATCAAGCTCGATGGCGACATCGGCTGCATGGTCAACGGTGCCGGCCTCGCCATGGCGACGATGGACATCATCAAGCTCAACGGTTCGTTCCCGGCCAACTTCCTTGACGTTGGCGGCGGCGCCACCAAGGAAAAGGTGACCGCGGCGTTCAAGATCATTCTGCGCGATCCGAACGTGAAGGGCATCCTCGTCAACATCTTCGGCGGCATCATGAAGTGCGACGTCATCGCCGACGGCATCGTTGCCGCCGCGAAGGAAGTGAACCTTTCGGTTCCCCTCGTCGTTCGCCTCGAAGGCACCAACGTCCAGCAGGGCAAGGACATCCTGGCCAACTCCGGCCTGCCGATCGTCCCCGCCAACGATCTGGGCGATGCCGCCAAGAAGATCGTGGCAGAGGTCAAGAACGTCGCCTGACAGGGCCCCGTTTCTTGGATCTTGCACGATCCCGTGATGGATAATGCAGCGGCGGGGGTTTCCGGACCCCCGCCGTTTGCGTTTGAAGCGCGCAGGAAGCCGGCCTTTTCGGCTTCATAGTAATTCTGGGCCTCCGATTTCTGCCGGGGCGATGCGCAATCTCGCGGATTTGCGATATGGCGCGCTTTGTAGCCCACGCTGGGCTCATCTCGCTGCGGCAGGTCTTGACGCTTACGTCAATTGCCTATTAGGCGGGCCTTGAGTGGATTTAATCGAGCGGCTAAACACGCCGTGCCTGAAACTGAGAGGACCCGATCAGATGAAGATCCTCGTGCCCGTAAAGCGGGTGATCGACTATAACGTGAAGCCCCGCGTGAAGGCGGATGGCACGGGTGTTGACCTGGCCAACGTCAAGATGAGCATGAACCCGTTTGACGAGATCGCGGTCGAAGAAGCCATCCGCATCAAGGAAGCGGGCAAGGCGGAAGAGATCGTCGCCGTCTCGGTCGGCCCGGCCAAGGCGCAGGATACGCTACGCACTGCGCTTGCGATGGGCGCCGACCGCGCGATCCTGATCGAGGCCGATACGGAAGTGGAACCGCTGGCCGTCGCCAAGATCCTCAAGGCGATTGTCGCCGAAGAGAATCCCGGCCTCGTGATCCTGGGCAAGCAGGCGATCGACGACGATTCGAACCAGACCGGCCAGATGCTCGCCGCGCTGCTGGGCCGCCCGCAGGGCACGTTCGCCAGCAAGGTCGAGATTGAGGGCGATCACGTTGCCGTGACCCGCGAAGTCGATGGCGGTCTGGAGACCGTGAAGCTGTCGCTGCCCGCGATCGTCACCACCGACCTGCGCCTCAACGAGCCGCGCTACGCTTCGCTGCCCAACATCATGAAGGCGAAGAAGAAGCAGCTCGATGTGAAGACCGCCGCCGATTACGGCGTCGACATCGCCCCGCGCCTCAAGACCCTGAAGGTCTCGGAGCCGCCGGTGCGTGTCGCCGGCGTCAAGGTTGCCGATGTCGACGCGCTGGTTGCAAAGCTCAAGGAACTGGGAGTCGCCTAAGATGAAGACGCTCGTTTGGGTCGAACACGACAACGCGTCGGTCAAGGACGCGACGCTCCACACCGTCACCGCCGCTGCCAAGCTGGGTGAAGTGCACCTGCTGGTTGCCGGTGCGAACTGCCGCGCCGCTGCGGAGGCCGCTGCCAGGATCGCCGGCGTCGCCAAGGTGCATCTGGCCGACAACGCCGCTTACGAACACGCGCTGGCCGAGAACATCGCGCCGCTGATCGTGGACCTCATGGGCCACCACGACGCGTTCCTGGCGCCCGCCACCACCACCGGCAAGAACGTCGCCCCGCGCGTCGCCGCGCTGCTCGACGTGATGCAGCTGTCGGACATCCTCTCGGTCGAAGGCGAGAAGACCTTCACGCGCCCGATCTATGCCGGCAACGCCATCGCCACCGTCGAATCGAGCGATGCCAAGCTGGTCATCACCGTGCGCGGCACCGCTTTCGAGAAGGCCGCTGCCGAGGGTGGTTCGGCTGCCGTCGAGGACGTTGCCGGTGCCGGTGACGCAGGGCTTTCGAGCTTCGTGGGTGCCGAACTCGCCAAGTCCGAGCGTCCGGAACTGACGAGCGCCAAGGTGATCGTCTCGGGCGGCCGCGCGCTGAAGGATTCGGAAACCTTCGAGCAGGTCATCATGCCGCTGGCCGACAAACTCGGCGCTGCCGTCGGCGCATCGCGCGCCGCGGTCGATGCGGGCTATGTGCCCAACGACTACCAGGTCGGCCAGACCGGCAAGATCGTGGCGCCCGAAGTCTACATCGCCGTCGGCATCTCGGGCGCAATCCAGCACCTTGCGGGCATGAAGGACTCCAAGACCATCATCGCCATCAACAAGGACGAGGACGCCCCGATCTTCCAGGTCGCCGACGTCGGCCTCGTCGCGGACCTGTTCACCGCCGTGCCGGAACTCACCGGTAAGCTCTGAGCGGTTAAATAATGGGAATACCGAAAACCCCGGTCGGAAACGGCCGGGGTTTTCTTTTTTCAGCCGCTGGTCTGTGCTCGCCACATTCGGGAAGAACGACTAATCGACGTGCAGGCCCGGCGAGTGGCAGCGTCATGACTCTCTGTGTTGTCGGGCGTGGACTGAACGCCATCGAGCTTTCGGATTGTAGAAGCGAGTTACCCAATGCCTCCTGCTGGTTATCTTTCTGCCCTGGCCATGATCGGGATGGCTCTTGCTCCGGTCCCAGGGATGACGAAAGTCAAGGAAGTCTCGCTGAAGGGCTCGTCGAACTGGCTGGTTGATTGGGCCGATCACAGCTGTGTTTTGGCACGCAAGTTCGGAACGGCGGACGCCCCGCTTTGGCTGAGCATGCGGACCTATACCCCCAGCTATCATTTCGAAATGACGATAGCCGGCAAGGCCATGTCGCAACTGCAGCCGCCCAAGAGTTTCTCTATTGCCTATGGGACGGGCTCACCGATCGAAATTCGCAGATACCAGGTCGGCCGCATCGCCGAGTATGGGCCGGCGCTGATCTTTTCCGGAGAGATGGCCGTAAAGGACGGAGACGACAGCGATGAGGAAAGTCGCGAGGTTCGCGCCTATCCCGATGTGCCCTTCGAGGCACAGCTGGACCGGATCGCACTGACGACCACCTATCGCAAGCTCGTTTTGAATACGGGACCGATGAAGAAGGCGCTCGACAGCCTTCGCCAGTGCACGGACAATCTGGTCAAAGGATGGGGACTGGATCCTGCGGTTCAGGCCAGTCTGAGTTCACGCGCAAAGACGGAAAATATCCGGACCTGGGCACAAAAAATCCAGGCGTCATACCCGTCGGATTTGCTCGCTCAGAACAAGGAGGCCAGGGTTAATGTCCTCGTGATTGTCGATGAGCAGGGCATGCCCAAGAACTGCGATACCTGGCAGGCGTTCGATAACACCGATTTCAAGGTACGGGCCTGTGGCATCATACTCAGGGACGCGCGCTTTACGCCTGCCAGAGATAAGGATGGCCGCGCAACGGCTTCCTATTACACCACGGTGATCGTCTACAAATCCTGAGGAACCAGCCGAAGCGCGTTAATCCGCGCCACGCTCCAGCAGGTTCACGATGACCGACTTGTCGCCGTCGCCAAGGTCGTGGCTGCCATAGGCGACGAAGCCCAGGGCGGCGGCGACGCGCTCTGAGGCTCGGTTGCCCTCTTCGATCATGCAGGCGATGCGGCGCTGGCCGTGGGTCTTGTCGAACCATTCGAGGGCGGCGCGCATGACTTCCTTGGCGAGGCCCTGGCCCCAATGGTCGCGGCGCACGATCCAGCCTGCTTCGGGGACGTCGTCCATGCCCTTGCCGAAGCCGCGCCAGGAGTGGAAGACCCCGCAATTCGCGACGATCTCATCGCCGCCGCGCCGGCGCACCGGGAAAGTGCCGTAGCCGCGCAGCGACCAGGATCCGGCGTTGCGTTCCAGCCTTTCGAACACGCCTTTGGGCTCCGGCTGCGCCTGGCCCAGGAAAGTGCGGGTCTCCTCGTCGGCAATCAAGCGAATCATGTCGCCGAGATCGCTCGCCTGCGGTTTCCAGAGTTCGAAGCGCTCGGTCACGAGAACCGGGCCATCCAGCGCTGCGACGCTCACAGGAACCGGTCCACAACGTGGATGCAGACGCCGAACAGGCCGCCGACCAGCGTACCGTTGATCCGGATGAACTGCAGATCGCGGCCCACGGCGCCTTCGATCCGGTCCGTCACGGTGCGCGCATCCCAGCGCTTTACGGTTTCCGACACCAGCCTCACGATCTCTCCCCCATAACGCGATACGACGCCTACGAGCGTGCGGCGTGCGAAGCGATTGACCATGTACTGCAGCCGCGGGTCTTCGCCCAGAGCCTGGCCGAGTTGGGCAAGGCTTTCGCCGAGCGCACCGGCGAGCGCCTGATCGGGATTGCGCACGGCCTTGAGCAAGGCCTCGCGCGCGCGTTCCCACATGCCGTCGAGCCACGATGCCATGGCCGGGTTGTCCAGCAGTTCCCCTTTGATGCGCTCGACCTTGGCGCGGGTCTCGGGCCGATGCAGGAGGTCGTCGGCCAGCTTGGCGAGCGCCTCGTCGATGCGGGCGCGCAGGGGATGGTCGGGCTGGACAATCACTTCGGCGAGCAGGCGATAGGCCCCATCGAGCACGCCATTGGCCAGCCGCTCGTCGAGCCCGGTCCAGCGCATGACGGTATTGGCGCGCTGGTGGATCATCTCGCGGATCATCGGCTCGTTCGCCTCGATCGCTTCACCGATCTTGCGCAGCAGGCTTTCCAGGACCGGGAGGTGTCGCCTGTCGGCAATGGCGTTGGAGAGCATCTGGCCGAGCAGGGGGGCAGCGTCGATCTTCTCGATCTGCCGCCGCAGGCCGGCCTTGACCATGCCGCCCATCTGTTCGGGATCGAGCGATTCGAGCACGTCGCCCAGCAGGTTGGCGGCGCCCGCGCGAATGCGGGACTGCTCGTCGCGGGCCGGATCGGCCAGGAAACCCCCGGCTGCGGCAGCGAGGTTGAAGCCGCGCAGGCGGCGGGCCACGACTTGGGGCGTCAGGAAATTGTCGCGCAGGAAAGTCGCCATCGAATCGGCGATGCGATCCTTGTTGACCGGGATGATGGCGGTGTGGGGGATCGGCAGGCCGAGCGGATGGCGGAACAGGGCCGTGACCGCGAACCAGTCGGCCAGTCCGCCTACCATCGCCGCTTCGGTGAAGGAAATCGCGTAGCCGAGCGGCACGCTCCATTCCGGATGGAATACGGCCACGCGGCGGAGCACGACGAAAGCCGCCGCCATGAACAGCAGCAGGCCGCC
Source organism: Novosphingobium sp. BL-S-21 (assembly GCF_055521655.1). Taxonomy (NCBI): domain Bacteria; kingdom Pseudomonadati; phylum Pseudomonadota; class Alphaproteobacteria; order Sphingomonadales; family Sphingomonadaceae; genus Novosphingobium; species Novosphingobium sp. BL-S-21. The sequence goes on along the minus strand of NZ_CM145496.1, from coordinate 1,981,789 downwards.
CGCGAACATCCGCATGCGGCGGGCCCGATCGCCAGGGACCGGACCCGGCTGGAAAAAGTCTTGCCGTGCCACGGGGATGCTACGCTTGGGGGCCGGCAATGTTCCTCCCTATCCCTTATTCCGCCGCGATCGGCTGAGGCATGGGCACGGCACCATGGGCGGTTTCGTGTGCATGATGCGGCTCGTACGTGAGCAGCTTGCGGCGCAGCCAGGGGCCGAGGCGCTTTTCGAAACCGTCTGCGAGGCTGAAGGCGGCCGGAACGATCACCAGGGTGAGCATGGTCGAGAGCAGCAGGCCGCCGATCACGGTGATGCCCATCGGCGCGCGCCAGGCGGCGTCACCCGAGAGCGAGATCGCGGTGGGCACCATGCCCGCCGTCATCGCGACGGTGGTCATGATGATGGGCTGGGCCCGCTTGTGCCCCGCGTCCATGATCGCCGTGAGCTTGTCTACGCCCTTTTCCATTTCCTCGATCGCGAAGTCGATCAGCAGGATGGAGTTCTTGGCGACGATGCCCAGCAGCATCAGGATGCCGATGTAGACCGGCATCGAGATCGGCTGGCCGACGATCACCAGCGCCAGCAGACCGCCAAGCGGGGCGAGCAGCAGCGAGGCCATGTTCACCAGCGGCGAGACGAAACGGCGGTAGAGCAGCACCAGGACCGCGAAGACCAGGAAGATGCCGCTGATGACGGCGATGACGAAGCTGTTCACCATCTCCGCCTGCCACTTGTCCTCGCCGACGGGGGCGTTGGAGACGCCGGTCGGAAGGTCCTTCATGATCGGCAGCTTCTGGATCTGCTCCATGATCGGGCCCTTGACCTGGCCCTCGCCGAGGTCGGCACCCACGAAGATGCGGCGCGACTGGTTGTAGCGCTGGATCTGGGTGGGCCCGGCGCCGAAGCGGATTTCCGCCACGCGCTTGAGCGGCACGGAACCGCCGCTGGCCGTGGTGACCGGAAGATTCTCGATCGTCGAGAAATCCCGGCGCGAGGCGCGGGCCAGGATCACGCGGATCGGCACCTGACGGTCGCTCAGCGAGAACTTGGCGGCGTTCTGGTCGATTTCGCCGAGGGTGGCGATGCGGATGGTCTGGCTGAGCGCGGCCGTGGTCACGCCGAGCTGTGCCGCAAGGTCGAGCCGGGGCACCACGACCAGTTCGGGGCGCTGAAGATCGGCGGCGATGCGCGGGGCGATGACGCCGGGGATGGTGCGCATCTGGTCGGCCAGCTTCTGCGCCGTCTTGCGCAGCAGTTCTGAATCGCTTCCCGAAAGCATGACCGAAATGTCGCGGCCGCTGCCGAAGCCACCCGACTGCGTGGCGAAAGTCACGCGGGCATCGGGGATGTCCTGAAGCTGCGGCGCCATGCGGCGTTCGAATTCGATGCTGGTCGCCTTGCGCTGGTCGGCAGGCTTGAGCGCGATGTAGAGCGATCCCTTGCCCTCGCGCGAGGCTTCCAGGATGTGCTGCACTTCGGGCTGGCTTTCCAGCAGGCGGGTGACCTTGTCGGCCACGGCGGCGGTCTGTTCGATGGTGGTGCCGGGCACCATCTCGAGATTGACCGTGCTGGTGTCGTTATTGGTGTTCGGCTGGAACTGCGAGGGCAGGCCGGCGAGCAGGGCGAACGTCAGCACCAGCGCGTAGATACCCGCGCAGAAGGCGTAGAACCGGTGGTCGCGCATGCGGGCCGCGAAACGGTCCGAGAAGTAGCGATACCACACGCCGAAGCGGCCGATCGCGCCCAGCAGGATCTTCATGCCCGCTCCGAGCAGGAAGATCACGACCGGGACGGCAAGCGGTGCGACGACCGCCGCCAGCACCAGGGCGGCCTTGTCGAGACCGGCCTTGGTCAGGACTGCCTTGACGCCCATGAAGAGCAGGGACGCGGCGAAGAGACCGCCCGCCAGGATGGCGATGACCGCCACGGCGGCGACCACATAGTACCACCAGCGCGCCCGGCTCTTGACGAGGCGTGCCTTCAGCCGGTGCGCTTCGCTGGAATCGAGCGTCCAGGCCAGGATCTTCAGATAGAAGTCCATCGCCCGCCCGCCGCCATGTTCGGCATGGCCGTGCGCCTTGAGGAAGTATGCCGCGACCATCGGCGTGATAAGGCGCGCGACGGCAAGGCTCATCAGCACCGCGGCCACGACCGTCAGGCCGAAAGCCTTGAAGAACTGGCCGGGGATGCCGGGCATCAGGCCGACCGGAAGGAACACCGCGACGATCGAGAAGGTGGTGGCGACGACGGCCAGGCCGATCTCGTCCGCCGCGTCGATCGAGGCCTGGTAGGCGGATTTACCCATGCGCATGTGGCGCACGATGTTCTCGATCTCCACGATCGCATCGTCGACCAGCACACCCGCCACCAGGCTGAGTGCCAGCAGCGAGAGGAAGTTGAGCGTGAAGCCCAGCATGTCCATGAACCAGAAGGTCGGAATCGCGGAGAGCGGGATGGCGATGGCGGAAATCATCGTCGCCCGCCAGTCGCGCAGGAACAGATAGACGATGACGATGGCCAGGACGGCGCCTTCGACCAGCGCCTCCATCGAACTGGTGTACTGCCCCTTGGTGTAGTCCACGTCGGAGAACAGCCGCGTGATGTGGATGTTCGGGTTTTCCTTGCGGATCTTGTCCAGCGCCTTCTCGGCCCCGTCGTAGACGGCGACGTCAGAGGCCCCGAGGGCGCGGGTGAAGCCGAAAGTCACCACTTCGCGGCCGCGCAGCTTGGCGATGCGGGTCTGCTCGGAATAGCCGTCGTAGACCTTGGCGATGTCGGACAGCTTGACCTGCCGGCCGCCGCCCACGTTGATGCGGGTCTGCGAAAGCTGGAAGGCGTCCTGGGCATTGCCGAGCACGCGAACCGACTGGCGCGAGCCGGCGATTTCCGCCTGGCCGCCCGCCGCGTCGGTATTGACCTGGCGCAGCACGCCGTTGATGTCGTTGGCGGTGAGACCCAGCGCGATCAGGCGCTCGGGATCGACGACGACGCGGATCTCGCGATCGACGCCGCCGTTGCGCTCTACCGAGGCCAGGCCTTCGATCGAGAGCAGGGTCTTGGAGATCGTGTCGTCGACGAACCAGCTGAGCTGCTCCATCGTCATGTCGTCGGCGCTGACGGCGTAATAGGCGAGATTGTCGCCATTGGCCTCGATCTTGGTGACCATCGGCTCGAGAATGCCGTCGGGCAACTGGCCGCGAACCTGATCGACCGCATTCTTGACCTGGTTGGTCGCGACATCGGGATCGGTGCCGACCGTGAAGAAGACCAGCGTGGTCGAGGTGCCTTCGGAGGCGGTCGACTGGATTTCCTCGATTCCCGGCACGGAGCGCACGGCGCCCTCGATGATCTGGGTGATCTGCGTCTCGATCTCGGTCGGGGCGGCGCCCGGCTGCGAGATCATGACGTGGACGCCGGGGAATTCGACGTCCGGCATGTTGTTCACGTCCATGCGCATGAACGAGACCACGCCGGCGATCATCACGCCGATGAAGAAGACGATCGGAATGATCGGATTGCGGATCGACCAGGCCGAGATATTGCGAAGGCTCATCGCGTATTTACTCGCCCGCGTTCGGTTTGGCGGCGGCGGTCAGGCGCGGCTTGACCTTGTCGCCCTCGTTGAGGAAGCCGCCGGCACGCAGCACGACCTTCTCGCTGCCGTCGAGGCCCTGCTTCACGGTGATGCCCCGTGCGGTGACGATGCCGGTCTGCACGGCGCGGCGGTGGACCACGTCCTTGGCATCGACGACATAGACGAAGGCGCCCTTGTCGTCGTTCTGGATCGCGGATTCGGGCAGCACCGGGGCCACCGTCTGGCCGCTGTTGATCACGGCGCTGGCGAAGCCGCCGGGACGCAGGGCGGAATTGTAGGCGAGGGCGATGCGGGCGATGCCTTGGCGGTTGGTGGCGTCGATCACCGGGGCGATCTGCCATACCTGGCCGGTGAAGCTCTGGTTGCTGCCGGTAGGCGTCACCGTGGCTTCCACGCCCACTTTCATGCGCGCAAGGTCATCCTCGCTCATCTGGGCGAGCAGTTCCATTTCGCCGCCCTTGGCAAGGCGGAACAGCACCGAGCTGCCGCCGCCCACGACCTGGCCCAGTTCGACATTGCGTTCGAGCACGAGGCCTGAAGCCGGCGCGACGATGTTGAGGCGGGCGGTCTGCGCCTGGAGCTGGCCCAGCGTGGCGCGCGCGACCTTGACCTGGGCATTGGCCGAATCGCGCGTCGCAGTGAGGCGGTCGACATCGGCGGCGGAGATGAAGCCGCGGTCGACAAGCTTGAGGGCGCGGTCGAGATTGGCCTGGGCCAGGCGGGCATCGGCCTGGGCCACCGCGATCTGCGCGGACTGGCTGGCCTGCTGCTGCGACTGGACCGAGCGATCGATGACGGCGAGGACCTGGCCCTGGGAAACCCAGTCGCCCGGTTCGACCAGAACCGAACGGACCTGGCCGCCTTCGCCGACCGAACCGACCGGCATCGGGCGGCGTGCCGCCAGCGAGCCGGTGGCGGTGATCTCGCCTTCGACGGAGGCACGGCCCGGCACGACGACGGTGACCGCAGGCATCTGGATGTCCGCGGCGCCGGCCTTTTCGGTCTTTTCGCCGCCGCGCACGGCGAACCATATCCCGGTGGCCAGCACGATCGCGGCAACGATGGCGATCAGCCACCAGCGGCGCGATGCGCGGTCCTGCTCATTGTCGCTGTCGAGCGGATTGCCGCCCAGTCCGCTTCCGGTGGCCGCCAACCCCTCGTTCTCCGTCACGTCGATCCTGCTGTCGTAATTCATCGTGTCACCGCAAAAATTGCGATTGCCCCCAGTCCCGAATGCCTCGTCCGGATGCCCTTGCCCCGCGAAAGCGATGTCGCCCCTGGGGTGGCCGGAAGGCACGATCTGCCGCCGGAGCGCGGACACGTCGGTCCACGCCGCTGCGACGGCCAAATTTCCTGCGAAACGACATATACCTGCGGCGGACGGGTGGCAATCAGCAGTCGCCGTGTCGCCGACCCGGATCGACCAGCGTCGACGACAGTATCCGGCGGTCAGGCCCCTGCTATCTTTCGAGAATTGCCCGGAGATATACGAAAAACGGCGACGAACCGAGGTCCGCCGCCGCTTTCAGGTCCTTTGGGGACCAAATAGGTAGTGCGCTCAATACTTCTGCTGGCGCTCGTACAGATCGCGGTAATGCTGAATACGCGTGACGCGCAGGCCCTGCATTCCCGAACGGTCCACGGCACGCTGCCAGGACGCGAATTCCTCGAGCGTGAGCTGGTAGCGATCGCAGACCTCGTCGATCGACAGCAGGCCGCCGTTCACGGCCGCCACGACTTCCGCCTTGCGACGCACGACCCAGCGGGTGGTGTTCGCCGGGGGCAGCGATTCCAGCGTCAACGGCTCGCCGAGCGGCCCGATTACCTGGGCAGGACGGATTTTCTGGTTTTCGATCATCATCACCCTCGTACGCCGGTGCTTGGATTGCCGGCGACGGAAAGGACCTTGGCCTGCGCTGGCTTGCGATTGCCTGAAGCATTTGGGTTAACAGTTCTTGAGACTGTCGCATATGTATGAATCACATAAGCGACCGACCCGGCGAAACTGCCGAAGCGGTGGAGGCGCGGCGAGGCGGACGTCTCGGCAAACGCCGCACGCAGATCGTGCGCGGCGAAGAGCCGGGAACGCAAGGAAAACCAGTCGATTGGAAAACGGACCGGCATGAACTCCTCGCTGTCGCGACCCGACGCATGCCCCGCTTTGCAGGTTTCATGATCATGAGCGATGTTCATGTCGATCGCTTGTAACGGCGCTTGGTCAAGGGAGAGTAAAGGCCGGACTTACCTTTTGTTAAATATTCTTAACACCGGCTTCGCCATGACCTTTAACCGAGCGCCATGATCCTTGACCGGGCGAAGGCCCCGCCGTGGCCGACGGGATGAAAGCGGGTGTCTGGCCGGCCCTCCATCGTCAAAGGTAGGAATCCGGCGCGTTCGGCTGTATGGGGCGGCGCATGACCGCCCTTTCCGATCTTGAAGGACTGGTGGCCGGCCTCGACCCCGCCGCCCTGTTCCAGCTGCCTGCGCCGCTTTCGGCCCGCCGCATCGTCGTCGCCATGTCAGGCGGTGTCGACAGTTCCGTCGTGGCCGCGCTGGCCGCAGCCACCGGCGCCGAAACCATCGGCGTGACGCTCCAGCTCTACGACTACGGCGCCGCGACCGGCCGCAAGGGCGCCTGCTGCGCCGGCGACGACATCCGCGACGCCCGCGCCGTGGCCGACCGCCTGGGCATTGCCCACTATGTGTTCGACCATGAGAGCGCCTTCCGCGAGGAAGTGGTGGAGCGCTTCGCCGACGACTACATGGCCGGGCGCACGCCGATCCCCTGCATCCGCTGCAACATGGGTCCGAAGTTCACCGACCTGCTGACGATGGCCCGTGACCTCGGGGCCGACTGCCTTGCCACCGGCCACTACGTGCGCCGCGTCGAGGGACCGGCCGGGTCGGAGCTGCACCGCGCCTTCGATCCCGCGCGCGACCAGAGCTACTTCCTTTACGGAACCACCGAGGCGCAGCTGGACTTCCTGCGCTTCCCGCTGGGCGGGTTGCCGAAGAGCGAAACCCGCCGCCTGGCCGAAGCGGCAGGTCTGCGCGTTGCCGACAAGCCGGACAGCCAGGACATCTGCTTCGTGCCGGATGGCGATTATGCCAAGATCGTGCGCGCCGTCCGTCCGGAGGGTGAAGCGCCGGGCGAGATCGTTCATGCGCTCACCGGCGAAGTGCTGGGCACGCATCGCGGCATCATCCACTACACCGTCGGCCAGCGCCGGGGGCTGGAGATCGGCGGCCAGCCCGAACCGCTCTATGTCGTGCGCATCGATGCGCCGGGACGCCGCGTCCTGGTCGGCCCGCGCGCGCTGCTGGGCGTTGCCGCCGCCCTCGTCACCGAGACCAACCGTATCGGCCCGCTTCCCGATGCGCCGCTGACGGCCAAGGTGCGCTCGCTGGCGAAGCCGGTGCCGATCACGCTCGAAGGCGACTTCGGCGGCGGTGCGGCCGTCACGATCCGTTTCGCGAACCCCGAATATGGCGTTGCGCCGGGGCAGGCGGCGGTGATCTATGCCGGCGACCGGGTGGTGGGCGGCGGCTGGATCGAGGGGACCGAGTCCGCCGTTCCGCTGGACTGAAGGTACGTAAGGGGGCCCGGCGCCTGATGTGAGAAGCGCCGTGGCCCGTCAGTTGGCCCAGGGTTCGAGCTGGCATCCGCGATCGGGTGCGAACGTGGCGGTCTGGCTGGCCAGCAACGGGACGCTGGCCTTGACCGAGCGATTCTCGGCATCTTCGGAAAGCATCATCAGCGACGCGGTGCGGCCCAGCCCGGCGATGGCGATCTGCCCCTTGCAGGTGCCCAGGTCCTGCTGCGAGACGAAGCGGCAGGCGCAGGCGACGCGGGCGCCGTAGGAAGTGCCGACAAGCGCCTGTTCGCGTAGGCCGCGCCACGACATCGCCATGACCAGCACCAGCGCCAGCAGGGCCAGCAGCAGGGAATTGCGGATCCAGCGCGAGGGCTGGCGGCTGCGATGGGTGCTTCCGGAGGGGCCGTTATCGGCAGGCCCGTTTGCAGCAGGCCCATCTCCTGGGGGGCTTTCCCCGGTCGTGTACCTCGTGCCTGTTGCCATATTCCTGCGCCTCGCACATCACACCGCGCGTCATGCCGGTGCGCCGTCCCCCCCTTATCCTTGCCCTTTCCGTCCTGCCAGCCCTGGCGCTGAGCGCGCTTGCCGGCTGTGGACAGGATGCGCAGCAGGGGCCGCCGCCGCCGAGCGCGGAATCGCAGGCGGCGATCAAGGACGATGGCGGCGCGCCGCGCGCCGCCTTCGGCCGCGCCATCGACGGACTGTTCGACGAGGATCTCGGCCGTACCCAGGCACTGGTGGTGATGAAGCGCGGCTCCGTGATCGCAGAGCGCTATGGCGCCGGGGTCAAGCCGGACACCCGGCTGGACGGGCTGGGCATGGGCCAATGCGTCACGGCGCTGATGGTCGGGCAGCTCGTCAGCGACGGACGGCTGCGCCTCGCCGAATCGGCCCCTATCCCTGCATGGCAGCGCCCGGGCGATCCGCGCGGCGAGATCACGCTCAAGCAGCTTTTGCAGATGCGCTCGGGCCTGCGCCATTCCGAAACGGCCGCATCGGCCACCGGCGGTCCGGCCCGGCAGTCCGACCGGATGCGGATGCTCTATCTCGACGGGCGTGACGACATGGCGGCCTATGCCGAGGCCCAGCCCCTGGAAGCCCCGGCGGGCGCGCGGTTCGTGGACAGCGCGGCAACCTCGGTCATTCTCTCCGACCTGGCCGCGCGCGTGCTTTCGTCCGATCGCAACCCCGATCGGCGCCGCAAGGCCGTGAACGACTATCTGCGCAACCGCGTCTTCGCCCCGATCGGGATGGATTCGGCCACTGCGGGCTTCGACCGTGCGGGTACGATGGTCGGCTCGGCCATGGTCCATGCCTCGGCGCGCGACTGGGCGAAGCTGGGCGAATTCCTGCGCCATACCGGCTCGATCCAGGGCGCGCAGATCCTGCCGCGCCGCTGGGTGCAGTTCATGCTGGAATCCTCGCCGCGCAATCCCGGCTATGGCGCCGGGGTCTGGCTCAACAAGGCCAAGGCGAAAGCCGGGGCAGGGGGCGAGGAAGTGCTGTTCCCGGGCATGGCGCCCGGCAACGTTTTCGCCTGCGTGGGCGAATATGGCCAATACGTGATCGGCTCCCCCGACCAGCTGCTCACCATCGTGCGCCTTGGCGAAAGCGATCCGCAGCAGGAACGGCTGGTGCACGACCGACTGGGCAAGCTGCTGGCAATGTTCCCGGGTGGGATCTGACAGCCTTTCGGGAAAATTCCCGAAAAGGATATTCTCGCGTGCCGCCGTCATCCGCCCGCGTCGGATCTTCAGACAGAGCAGGCATGAAAAAGGGCCGGAGCAGCCATGCCGCTCCGGCCCTTTTCGCGTTCGCCGAAGAGGGGGTCAGCCCTCGATAGTCGTCTGCGCGTCGCGGCCGTCGCCTTCCGGGGCGGCGAGGATCGCGCGGGTCACCTGGCCCTTGGCGACGGTGTACGTGCCCGGATCGCCCACGGTGGAGCGGATCGAGGGCGCGGCCGGGCCGGCCATGCTCAGCGTCGACTTCTCGATTTCGCTGCGGGCCTGCGGGCCGCCGAACAGCGCGTCGAGGGTCTGCTGCTGCAGATTGTCGTCATTGGGGCGAGGCTGTCCCTGCTTCGGCGGGGCCAGCGAGAAATCGGGCGGCACCACCAGCGGCGACTGGCGCTGCACGGCGAATTCATCGGGGCGGTTGTGGTTCAGCAGGCCGCTGCTTCCGCAGCCGGACACGAGCACCGCACCGGCGGCGACGAGAATCAGGGCTCCGGTCTTCTTCATGGGCATCAACTCAAATCTCCGGGGCGGCGTCGGGCGCCGTGTCATGTCCGCCATTCGTTTCCGGCTTGTCGCGCGAAAGCAATGAGCGGGCAAGGATAATCAGGACGCCGACGGTTATGGCGACGTCTGCGATGTTGAAAATGAGGAACGGGCGCCATTCACCGAAGTGAAGGTCGGCATAGTCGATCACGTAGCCCATGGTGAAGCGGTCGCGGATGTTGCCCAGCGCACCGCCCAGCACCATGGCCAGCGCGGCGATTTCGCCCAGCTTGCGTTCGCGAAGCATCCAGATGAGGACGAACAGCGCGATTGCGCCGGTCATCGCCACCAGGGCCCAGCGGCCCTCCGGCGAATCCGCGGTGAACAGGCCGAGCGAGACGCCCAGGTTCTTGGTCCAGCGCAAGTTGAAGAACGGCGCCAGCTCGATCACGCCCACGTCGCGCAGCTTCAATCCGGTGACGACCCAGGCCTTGAAGCCCTGGTCCACCATGAAGACCACCGCGGCGATCAGAAAGCCGATGAGGCGCTTGCGGCCCACGGTCATCTCGGCGCTCATGCCTCGGTCTCCAGCGCGCCGACCACGTCATCGCAGCGGTCGCACAGGGCGCCGTCTTCCGAAACTTCGGGAAGATGGCGCCAGCAGCGGCCGCACTTGTGGTTGGTGGAAGGCGTGACGGTCACGTCATCCCCCTGCCCACGCGCGACTTTCGCGGTGATGAACAGTTCAGCCAGATCTGCGTCGGAGGCACTGGCCGGCGCGGAGGCGGGAACCGTAACTTCGGCGGCCAGGCTGGAGCCGACGATCTTCTCGCGGCGGAGCGGTTCGATCGCCTCGGTCACCTTCACGCGCAGGGCGCGCAGTTCGGACCAGCGGGCAGCGTCCGCTTCCACGGCCGGGACTTCCGGCCATTCGAGCAAGTGCACGCTGTCGCTGCCGGGGAAGCGGCTCTGCCAGACTTCCTCGGCGGTGAAGACGGTGACCGGCGCGGCATAGCGCACCAGCGCGTGGAACAGCGTGTCCAGCACCGTGCGATAGGCGCGGCGCTTCGGATCGGCAGGGCTGTCGCAGTAGAGGCAGTCCTTGCGGATATCGAAGAAGAAGGCCGAAAGGTCTTCGTTGCAGAAGTCCAGCAGGGTGCGCACGTAAGTATTGAAGTCGAAGTCCGCGACGGCCTGGCGCAGCGCGGCGTCGACGCCGGCCAGCAGCGAGAGCACGTAGCGTTCCAGCTCGGGCATCTCGGCAACCGGCAGCTTCTCCTCGTCGGAGAAACCGTCCAGCGCGCCCAGCAGGTAGCGCAAGGTGTTGCGCAGCTTGCGGTACTGATCGGCCACGCCCTTCAGGATCTCGTCACCGATGCGGTGGTCTTCGGTGAAGTCCACCGAGAGCGCCCAGAGGCGGATGATGTCGGCGCCGTTGGTTTCCATGACCTTCAGCGGGCTGATCGTGTTGCCCAGCGACTTCGACATCTTGAAGCCCTTGGCATCCATCGTGAAGCCGTGAGTCAGCACTGCCTTGTAAGGCGCATGGCCGCGCGTGGCGCAGGATTCGAGCAGCGAGGACTGGAACCAGCCACGATGCTGGTCGCTACCTTCCAGATAGAGGTCCGCCTTGGGGCCCTGGTAGCCTTCGGGGCGCAAGAGGTCGGGCCAGCGGCCCGATTCGAGCACGAAGGCGTGAGTCGAGCCGGAATCGAACCAGACGTCGAGAATGTCGGCAACGCGCTCGTAGTCGTCGGCGCTGTAGTCCGGCCCGAGCAGGTCCTGCGCGGCTTCATCGGACCAGGCGTCCACTCCGCGGGCGAGGATGGCATTGACGATGCGGTCGTTGACGGCGGGATCGACGAGGTATTCGCCGGTCTTGCGGTCGACGAACAGGGTGATCGGCACGCCCCAGGCGCGCTGGCGGCTGAGCACCCAGTCCGGGCGGCCTTCGACCATGGCGCCGATGCGGTTGCGGCCCTTTTCGGGAACGAAGCGCGTGTCGGCGATGGCCTGGAGCCCGGCTTCGCGCAGCGTGGGCGCGTCGTCCAGGTTTTCCTCGGCGGGATCGATGGCGCCGCCTTCGTTCTCCCAGCGGGTATCGGCGCGGCTCTTGGGCGAGATGTGAGTCATCGCCTTGTCCATCGGCACGAACCACTGCGGGGTGCAGCGGAAGATCACCTTGGCCTTGGAACGCCAGGAGTGCGGATAGGAGTGCTTGTAGTCGGCCGAAGCCGCCAGCAGCGCGCCGGCCTCGCGCAGGTCCGAGCAGATCGGGCCGTCGGGGGCATTGAACTTCGGGTTGATGACCGAACCCTGGCCGCCGAGCCAGCCCCAGTCCTCGCGGTACTTGCCGTCGGCTTCGACCACGAACTTGGGATTGATGCCATGCGCCTTGCACAGCAGGAAGTCGTCCTCGCCGTGGTCGGGCGCCATGTGGACAAGGCCGGTGCCGCTCTCGGTGGTGACGAAATCGCCTGCCAGCAGCGGACGCGGTTCGGCGAAGAAGCCGCCCAGCGCATGCATCGGGTGGCGAGCGAGAGTGCCGGCGAGGTCGGCGCCGCGATAAGTGCCGAGCGCGTATTCCGACAAGTCGGCATCGCCGATCATGTTCTCGGCCACGGGCCCCAGGCCGGTGCGCGCGAAGAAGGCTTCGAGCAAAGGCACAGCGATCAGGAACCGGCGGCCGTCATGCGCGCGGTAGTGGTGGTATTCCACCTCCGGCCCATAAGCGAGCGCCTGGTTGGTCGGGATCGTCCAGGGCGTGGTCGTCCAGATCACGGCATGGGCACCGACCAGTTCCGCGATGGGCGATTCGGTGATCTCGAAGGCCACGTCGATCTGGGTCGAGACGATGTCCTCGTACTCGACTTCGGCTTCTGCCAGCGCGGTCTTTTCCACCGGGCTCCACATCACCGGCTTGGCGCCGCGGTAGAGCATCTGGTTCTCGGCAAATTTCAGCAGTTCGCCGACGATGGTGGCTTCGGCCTGGAAGTCCATCGTCAGGTAGGGATTGTCCCAATCGCCATTGACGCCGAGGCGCTTCAGCTGCTCGCGCTGCACATTGACCCAGTTCTGGGCATAGGCGCGGCATTCGGCGCGGAATTCCTCTGCGGGGACCTCGTCCTTGTTCTTCTTCTTCTTGCGGTACTCTTCCTCGACCTTCCACTCGATAGGCAGGCCGTGGCAGTCCCAGCCGGGGACATACGGGGCATTTTTGCCCAGCAGGGTCTGGGTGCGGACGACCATGTCCTTGAGGATATGATTCAGCGCATGGCCGATGTGCATGTCGCCATTGGCGTAGGGCGGACCGTCGTGCAGCACGAACATGTCGCGGTCGGCCCGCGCTTCGCGCGTCTTGCGGTAAATGTCCTGTTCCTGCCAGCGCGCAAGAATACCCGGCTCCTTCTGGGGGAGCCCGGCTTTCATGGGGAAATCGGTCTTCGGAAGGAAGACGGTCGCTCTATAATCGCGCTGTTCGGTCATATGCGCTGCGCACTAGAGCAATTGCGCGCCTGTTGGAAGAGTTCGCAGGCATGGCGATACGCGGGTTTCGATCGCGACGAAGCTCTGTGCGGCGCGCTCGCCGCTCCAGACTAGTTTCAGGGCGATTTCGTTTCTTGAGGCGAGCGGGCTTTGCTCAGCCGATGTGCGACAGCAGCTCGCGGGCCCGGTCGCAGTCGCGGCCCATCTGCGCCACCAGGGCGTCGAGCGAATCGAACTTGGCTTCGGGACGCAGGAAGTGGTGGAAGGCCACCTCGATCTCCTGTCCGTAGAGATCGCCCGAAAAGTCGAAGAAGTAAGGTTCGAGCAGTTCGATCGGCGGCTCGAACGTCGGGCGCACGCCCATGTTGGCGGCGCCGGGCAGCACGCGTCCGTCCGGCATGCGCCCGGTCACGGCGTAGATGCCGTAGCGCGGGCGCAAGTAGTTGTGCATGTCGATATTGGCGGTGGGGAAGCCGATGGTCCGGCCCAGCTTGCCCCCGTGCTGCACCACGCCGCGCGCCGCGAAAGGGCGGGTGAGCAGGCGGGTGGCGGTCTCGCACTCGCCCAGCTTCAGCGCGTCGCGGATGCGGCTGGAGGAGATGACGCCCCGCTCGTCGTGCACGGCGCCGACGGTGCGGCCGATCAGGCCGATGCGCGCGCCGACCTCGCGCAGGACCTGCGGATTGCCGCCACGGCCCTTGCCGAACGTGAAGTCCTCGCCGGTGACGACACCGACGCAGCCAAGCTGCCGGCCGAGCACCTGTTCGATCCAGTCTGCCGCTTCCATCGAGGCCATGGCGCGGTCGAAGTGGAGCAGCAGCATGGCGTCGGCGCCGGCCGCCTCGAACAGGTCCTGCCGCTGGTCCAGCGTGGTCAGGCGGAAGGCGGGCGCGTCGGGCTGGAACAGGCGGACGGGATGGGGATCGAACGTCGCGACGATGGCGGGCCGGCCGAGTTCGCGCGCCCAGCGGATGGCCTCGCCCACCACGGCCTGGTGGCCCTGGTGGAACCCGTCGAAGTTGCCGAGCGCCAGAACGGCGCCGCGCATCGATTCGGGAACGGGTTCGCGGTTGTCGAGACGAATCATGTCAGATCAGGCCTATAAGTCCCGGACCAGCGTGACGAAAGCATGCGCGGGAAAATCACCCGCGGCGGGATGCTCCTCGCGCGCGGCTTCGCGCCATTGCGGGCCTGCCGCGGGCATTTCGGTATCGCCGGGATAGTCGGCGTGGATCTCGGTCAGTTCGATGCGGGGGGCCAGCGGCAGGAACAGGCGGTAGATTTCCGCGCCGCCGATCACCGCCACTTCGCCGTCACCTGCCAGCGCCAGCGCTTCGTCCACCGAATGGGCCACTTCCGCGCCCTCCGCCGTCCATGCCGCGTCGCGGGTAAGCACGATATGGCGGCGGCCGGGAAGCGGGGAAGGGAAGCTGTCGAACGTCTTGCGGCCCATGATCATCGGCCTGCCGATGGTCATGGCCTTGAAGCGCCGGAGATCGGCAGGCAGGCGCCAGGGCAGGGCGCCGTCGCGGCCGATCACGCCGTTGGCGGCGCGGGCGTAGATGAGGAAGAGGTCCTGCGCCAAGGCTCTGGGTCAGTCGCGCTGGAAGGAGAGGCGGGTGACATGGCCCATCTTGCGGCCGGGACGCGAAGCGCCCTTGCCGTAGAGATGCAGATGGTTGGCCGGATCGGCCAGGATCTTGGCCCAGTCGTCCGCCTCGTCACCGATCAGGTTGCGCATTTCCACGGCACCGGCGGCCAGGCCGGTTTCGCCCAGCGGAAGGCCGCAGATCGCGCGGACGTGGTTCTCGAACTGGCTGGTGACCGCGCCCTCGATGGTCCAGTGCCCGGAATTGTGCACGCGCGGCGCCATTTCGTTGAAGACGGGTCCGTTCTCGGTCGCGAAGAATTCCAGCGTGAGCACGCCGACATAGTCCAGCGCTTCGGCCACTTTGGCGGCCAGCGCGCGCGCGGCGGGAACCTGGTCGAGCAGGCGCTGCGGGGCAGGCACCGTGCTGACCGAGAGAATGCCGCCCTCATGCACGTTGTGGGCGGAATCGAAGTAGCGGATGTCGCCATCCGCGCCGCGGCACAGGATCACCGAGAATTCGGCGAAGAACGTGACGAAGCCCTCGTAGATGAGCGCCTGGTCCGGAAGATCGAGCCCCTCGGCGTCTTCCGGCGTCATGATGCGCCACTGGCCCTTGCCGTCATAGCCGTCGCGCCGGGTCTTGAGGATGCCCGGTGCGCCGATCGCGGCGACGGCCTTTGCAAGGTCCTGGGCCGAATCCACCGGCGCGAAGGGGGCAGGGGTGCCGCCCAGTTCGGTGACGAAGCGCTTCTCGCTCAGGCGATCCTGTGCGGTTTCGAGCGCGCGGGCATGGGCCAGCAGCGGTACCTTGCCCAGCGCCGCGAGCGGCGCCACCGGCACGTTCTCGAACTCGTAAGTGACGACCGCGCAGCCCGCTGCAAAGCGGGCCATCGCTTCGGCATCGTCCCAGGCGGCACAAGTGAATTCCGCGCTCACTTCGGCGGCGATGGAATCGGCCTCCGGTGCGTAGATGTGGCAGCGATAGCCGAGCTGGGCAGCGGCCATCGCGATCATCCGGCCGAGCTGGCCGCCGCCGAGTATGCCGATGGTTTCGCCGGGAGGGATCATCTTCAGGTGCTTGCTCGATCTGTCAGGAGGGACGTTCGGCGACGCTCGCCGTCTGGTCTGCGCGGAACGTCTTGAGGCGTTCGGCCAGGGCCGGGTCGGCCGTGGCGAGGATCGCGGCGGCGAGCAGACCGGCATTGGCCGCGCCTGCCTCGCCGATCGCCAGCGTGCCCACCGGAATGCCGGCGGGCATCTGCACGATCGAGAGCAGGCTGTCCTGTCCCGAAAGCGCCTTGGACTGTACCGGCACGCCCAGCACGGGAAGGTGCGTCATCGAGGCGATCATGCCGGGCAGGTGGGCAGCGCCCCCCGCACCGGCGATCACGACCTTGAAGCCTTCGCCGTCCGCACCCTTGGCGAAATCGACCAGCCGCTCCGGCGTGCGGTGCGCCGAGACGATCCGCGCGTCGTAAGCGACGCCCAGCTTGTCCAGCATGTCGGCAGCGCGCTGCATGGTCGGCCAGTCGGACTGGCTGCCCATGACGATGGCAACAGGAGCCCCCACCCCGCTCATGTCAACGCTCCGACAGGTAGTAGCGGTCGAGCACCGCGAGATCGTCTGCCAGTTCGTAGACGATCGGCTGGCCGGTCGGGATTTCCAGACCGGTGATCTCGTCGTCCGAGATGCCCGAGAGGTGCTTCACCAGCGCGCGCAGGCTGTTGCCGTGGGCGGAGACGAGCACATCGGCACCGGCCTTGAGGTGCGGGACGATCGAGCCTTCGTAATAAGGCAGGACGCGTGCGATGGTGTCCTTGAGGCTTTCGGTCATCGGCACGTCGATCCCGGCGTAACGCGGGTCGGACGAGAGATCGAACGCGCTGCCGCGCTCCAGGACCGGCGGCGGCGTGTCGAAGCTGCGGCGCCAGATCTTGACCTGGTCGTCGCCGTGCTTGGCCGCGGTTTCCGCCTTGTTGAGGCCGGTGAGGCCGCCGTAGTGACGCTCGTTGAGGCGCCAGTCCTTGGTCTCGGGGATCCAGAGCAGGCCCGCGGCTTCGAGCGCGAAGTGCAGGGTGCGGATCGCGCGGGTCTGCAGCGAGGTGAAGGCGACGGTGGGCAGGATGCCCTTTTCCTTCAGAAGCGTTCCTGCGGCGCGGGCTTCTTCCTCACCCTTTTCGGTAAGGTCGACGTCCCACCATCCGGTGAAGCGGTTCTCGAGATTCCATTGGCTCTGGCCGTGGCGGACGAGGATCAGGCGAGGCAAGGCGTACTCCCAGGTCTCAGCGGCGATCCCCTCGGGAAACGCCCGTTGGCAGACTGACTCTATGTCTGGGCGCAGCCCCTAGCTTTCCGGGGCGGGTTTGGAAAGACCGGCTGATTCGTTTTCAGCGTTCGATTCGCCCGCAGCGGCGCTATCCGCGTCCCCTGCCGACGCTTCGCTGACGGAGGCAGGAGCATCGGAAGCCAGTGCCCGTGCCTGGACCTTGCGGCGGCGAAGATTTTCCCGAAGCTTGGCGGCGAGCCTTTCGTCGCGGGTTTGCTGGGCTTGCGTCATGGTCAGGCGTCTTTCGGAACGGTCTTCGATGGGTCTGGAAATGGCTTTCTGAAAAAGAATGCGCAAGAGGCGCTTGACAATCAGGCCGGTCACGGACATTAGCCCGCCCCTGCCCCGGGTCGCCGGGACACAGCCTTTCCGGACACGGAAAAGAGCGCTGCTGTAGCTCAGTGGTAGAGCGCGTCATTGGTAATGACGAGGTCGGGAGTTCAATCCTCCCCAGCAGCACCATTCTCCCCTTATCGAGATTCGGTGAACCGCAAGCAAGTTGCGGATGTTCCACGTGAAAACACGCGGACTGTGGCTTTTTTGCTGCACTGCAGCGATGTCACGAAAGTGCCATGACATTGGCACGTAACTGTCACGAACCCTGCCTAGACGCGCCGCAATTCGTCGCAAAACAGGGTTCCAGTACATGAAAACCTCCTTCCGGATCGCAGCCGGCCTGCTCGCCTCGGCATCGTTCGCCACGATCGCGCACGCCGGCGAAGTCGCCGGCAGCGTTCATGACGCGTCGGGCGTGCGTCCGTTGCAGTCGGCTTCGGTTCGCATCGTCGAACTGAACCGCTCGGCCGAGACCGACCGCGGAGGCAACTTCATCTTCGGTGACGTGCCCGCCGGTACCTACACCCTGGAAGCGCGCTATGTCGGCGCCGAAGTGACCACCCAGAGCGTCTCGGTGGCCGCCACCGGCCGCATCGCCAGCAACTTCGACCTGCCCGCGATCGGCGGCGGCGACATCCTCGTCACCGGCCAGACCGCGAACCTCACCAGCGCCCTGTCGCGCCAGAAGGCCGCCGACGGCGTCGTCTCGGTGCTGACGCGTGACGCCGTGGGCCAGTTCCCCGACCAGAACGTCGCCGAATCGCTTCGCCGCCTGCCGGGCGTGAACATCCTCAACGACCAGGGCGAAGGCCGCTACGTTTCGGTTCGCGGGCTTGATCCCGACCTCAACGGCACCTCGATCAACGGCGTTCGCATGCCGGCGCCGGAATCGGACGCCCGCTCGGTCGCGCTCGACGTGGTTTCGTCAGACACCATCGAATCGGTGGAAGTGAAGAAGTCCTTCACCCCCGACATGGACGGCGACTTCATCGGCGCCTCGGTCGAGATCAAGACCACCAGCGCCTTCGATTCCAAGAAGAACCGCTACTCGCTCAGCGCCGAGGGCAGCTGGAACGACTATTCGGGCAAGGTCACGCCGAAGGGTTCGTTCGACTTCACGCAGAAGCTGGGCGACGATTTCGGCATCGCCGGCTCGGTCAGCTATTACAAGCGCAAGTTCGAGACCGACAACGTCGAGACCGGCGGCTGGAACGTCGACGATAGCGGCAATGCCTGGGCCGAATCGGTCGAATACCGCGACTATGACGTGGAGCGCACCCGCATCAACGCCGCGCTCTCGGCCGACTGGCGCGTGTCGGACACGACCAAGGCCTATGTGCGCGGCAACTGGGCGCAGTTCGACGATCACGAATATCGCCGCCGTACCACGCTCGACTTCAGCGACTTCGACGGTCCGAGCAGCAGCACGGACTCCAGCGCCACCTTCGATTCGGATGACGAGCGCATCACCGTCGAGCGCGACCTCAAGGATCGCTTCGAACGCCAGCGCATCCGCAGCGTCGCCATCGGCAGCGACACCGACACCGGTACGTGGAAGTTCAACTGGCAGGCGAGCTATGCCAAGTCGAGCGAGAAGGAAACGTTCTCGATCGACCCGACCCGCTTCCGCGCCCGCTTCAACGAAGGCGTGGTGGTCGCCACCGACTACGCGAACAAGTACTATCCGACTTACGCGGTCACCGCCGACCCGGACAGCGAGTTCAACGATGCCTCGGCCTATGAATTCAACAAGACCGAGCTGACCACCCTGTCCGACAGCCAGGATGAGGAATGGGCCGTCAAGGCCGACCTCGCCCGCACCTTTGCCGGCGACAACGGCGACTTCACCGTTCAGGCCGGCGCCAAGGCGCGCTGGCGCAAGAAGTCCTACGACTTCAACATGAACTACTACGAACTGGCCGACGGCGCGCCGGACTACACGCTGGCCGACGTGCTGGGCAAGCAGACCTATCGCCTGGTCGACATGGGCCCGGTCGCCAGCAAGACCGGCCCGGCCGACTACCTGCTGTCGAACCCGGACTCGTTCGTCATCAACGATTACGAAAGTGCCCTGAACTCGGCCGTCAGCGATTATTCGGTGCGTGAGGACATCCTGGCCGGCTACGCGATGGCCCGCTGGGACAGCTCGACGCTCCGCGTGATTGGCGGCGTGCGCATGGAGCGCACGCACAACGAACTCAACGGCAGCCTCGTCACTGACAATGGCGACGACACGATCACCATCGATCCGCTGAACTACAAGCGCAACTACACCAACTGGCTGCCCAGCCTGACGCTGCGCTTCAGCCCGCAGCAGAACCTGGTCGCCCGCGCCGCCGGCTACAAGACGATCGTGCGCCCCAAGCTCTCGCAGCTGGCCCCGCGCAACACGATCAACGACGATCTTGAGCTGGAAGTCGGCAATCCGGAGCTGAAGCCCTACCAGGCCTGGAACTTCGACGCCGGGTTCGACTACTACTTCACGAACAACGGTGCCCTCTCGATCGGCGGCTTCTACAAGTCGGTCAAGGACTACACCTATAGCTACAACTCGAAGGAAAGCGGCGTCTACAACGGCATCGCCTATGACGAGCTGACCGTTCCGGTGAACGGCGACACCGCCACGATCGCCGGCCTGGAAGCCAGCTTCAGCCAGGTGTTCTCGATGCTGCCCTCGCCGTTCGACGGGCTGCTGACGCAGATCAACTACACGTACACCTATGCCCGCGGCACCGTGTTCTCCGACGATGACGGTACGCAGATCGCTCGCCGCATCGCCCTGCCGAACGCGTCGAAGAACACCTTCAACGTCGTGCTCGGCTACGAGAAGGGCCCGGTCAGCCTGCGCGCCGCCGGTACCTTCCGCGACAAGTACCTCGACGAAGTGGGCGACGACGCCGAGACCGACCGCACGGTCAACCAGCACTTCCAGCTGGACCTCTCGGCCAAGTACAAGGTCACCGAGAACATCCGCCTCTTCGCGGACTGGGTGAACGTCAACAATGCCAAGTACTTCGCCTATCAGAACCTCGGCGGCGCCAAGCGCGTCCTCCAGTACGAGGAATATGGCTCGACCGTGAAGTTCGGCGCGCGGGTGACCTTCTGATGAAGGCAGCCTTCACGAACCTTTCGGGAATCGTGAAGCAGGGGTCGGGAGCATTGCTCCCGGCCCTTCTGCTTGGCGCCCTTGGCGGATGCGCGACGACGGGCGGGGCGCCTGCCGCCGTCATGCTTCCAGCCACGGATGTTCCCGCGCAGGCCGAGACCGACCCGGTCGGCACGGCCAATGTCGATGCCGCCGACGATCCGGCGATCTGGCGCAATGCCGCCGATCCGGCCGCCAGCCTGGTGCTGGGCACCGACAAGAAGGCGGGGCTCTACGTCTACGGCCTCGACGGCAAAGTGCGGGACTTCGCCGCGGCAGGCGCGCTCAACAACGCCGACTTGCGCGAAGTGCGCTTTGCCGACGGTTCGCAGCGGATCCTCGTGGGCGCGAGCGACCGTACCGACCGCGCCGAGCCGCGCATCGCGCTTTTCGCGCTGGACGGTGCCACCGGCAAGCTGGCGGCGCTCGGGTCCGAGACGTTCCTGCCCGCCGGCCATGCCCCGGCCGAGGCTTACGGCTTCTGCATGGGCAGCCCCCTGGCGCGTGACGAACTGGCCCGCGCCTATGTCGTGCTCAAGGACGGCTCGGTGGCGGAGAGCCGCCTGGTCGAAAAGGACGGCCGGATTGCCGCGGACTACGTGCGGCTGGTGAAGTTCGCGACGCAGTCCGAAGGCTGCGTGGTGGACGATGCCGGCAAGGTGCTGTTCGTGGCCGAGGAAGACGTCGGCATCTGGAAGGTGCCGCTGGCCGGCGCCACCCTGGTGGCCGAGCCCTTCGCCCGTGTCGGGGCGCAGGATGGCCTCGTCGCCGATGTCGAGGGACTGGCGATCGCGCGCGAGAGCGGGGGCCGGGCCTGGCTCGTGGCTTCCAGCCAGGGCGACAATGCCTATGCCCTGTTCGACTTGTCTTCGGGCACGCTCTCCGGCCGTTTCCGCATCAATGGCGGTCCGATCGGCGGAACCAGCGACACCGACGGCATCGAAGTCGCGCTGGGCGATTTCGGTCCGCAGTTCCCGGAGGGCCTGATGGTCGCGCAGGACGGGGACAACGCCCCGAAAGCGCAGAACTTCAAGATGCTGTCCTGGCGCGCGATTCGCACGGCTCTGGGCATTCAGTGATGCGTGCCGCCGCCCTGCGAATCTCCGGCCTTGAGGGGGTGTACCGGGCTGGAGTAACAGGGCGGCGATGACGCGGATCACGAATCGCATGATGGGAATCGCCGGCGCGGCCGTGATGGCTGTGTCCGGCTCCGCTTGTCCGCAGGCCGCCTTGGCCGATGTCCTCCAGGTCGGTACCGGAGGCTACCAGTGGGTGGCCGGCGGTCCGGCGGGGCAGGGCGGTGACACCGTGGGCGCGCAAGTGGCCGAAGTGGAGCCGGTTCCGGCCGGACTGGAAGCCTCGCAGCTCCATCCCCAGTCGATCACCCAGGCGCTCGATGCTGCGGGTCCCACCCGCTGGCGGGCGCGGGTGGCGGAACTCGCGGCCAAGTACGACATCAGCCCGACCCTGTTCGAAGCGGTGGTCTGGCAGGAAAGCCGCTGGAACGAGGCGGCGCTCTCACCCGTCGGCGCGCGCGGGCTGACTCAGCTCATGCCCGGCACGGCGGCGCAGATGGGGGTCAATGCGGGCGACCCGATGGCCAACCTCGAAGGCGGCGCGCGCTATCTGCGCATGCAGCTGGATGCTTTCGGCGGCGATATCGAAAAGGCGCTCGCGGCCTATAATGCCGGTCCCGGCCGCGTGCAGAAGGCGGGCGGAATCCCGCGCATCCGCGAGACCCAGGCCTATGTCGCCTCGATCATGGCGCGCCTGACGGACCCGGTCCGCCACTGACAACGCGCCGATCGGTGTGATCGCTCTCCGGCGGACAGAACGCCGGAGCCAGCGGTTCGACGGCGCTCTTCCGATCTTTCCCGCCCAAGAAAAAAGCGCGCCTTGCGGGGCGCGCTTTTCGTCTGAATCACAGGGAAGAAAGGCTCAGCCCAGGAGCTTCTTCGCGATGGTCCGCACTTCCTCGCCGATATCCGAGCGATCGAGCGCGATGGCGAGCGTGGCTTCCACGAAGCCGACCTTCGAACCGCAGTCGAAACGCTGGCCGGCGAAAGTCACGGCGTGGAACGGCTGCTGGCCGATGAGCTTGGCCATCGAATCGGTGAGCTGGATCTCGCCGCCGGCGCCCTTGCCCTGGTTCGCCAGGAGATCCATGATTTCCGGCTGGAGGATGTAGCGGCCCGAAACGATCTTGTTCGAGGGCGCTTCGGCCACCTTGGGCTTTTCGACCAGGCCCTTCACTTCGGTCAGCGCACCGCCGAGCACGTCGAGCGTGGCGCCCGGCGCGATCACGCCGTAGCTGGAGACTTCTTCCTGCGGCACTTCGAGCACCGAGACGAGGTTGCCGCCCACTTCGTTATAGGCTTCGACCATTTGCGCCATGCAGCCGGGCGAGCCGTACATCAGTTCGTCGGGAAGGAAGATCGCGAAAGGTTCATCGCCGATCACGGCGCGGGCGCACCAGACCGCGTGGCCCAGGCCGAGCGGGACCTGCTGGCGCACGGTCACCAGGTTGCCCGGCTGGATGCGGGTCGGTTCGAGGGGATCGAGCGACTTGCCCCGCGAGGACATGGTCGCTTCCAGTTCATAGGCCGTATCGAAATGTTCGACGATCGCGGTCTTGCCGCGGCCGGTGACGAAGACGAACTCCTCGATCCCGGCTTCGCGGGCTTCGTCGACCGCGTATTGGATCAGAGGCCGGTCGACGACCGGAAGAAGTTCCTTCGGAATCGCCTTTGTGGCGGGAAGAAAGCGGGTTCCAAGTCCTGCTACCGGAAATACGGCTTTTCGGACGGGCTTTTTGAACTGTGGTGCAGACATGGGTAAAGGTCTGACTCCGTTTGGTTACAATGCGATTAAAGCCGCTTCGCAGATGCAGCGCAACAGTCTATCCATCTTTCTCCGAGGTGTGCTTGCTGCACGGCCAAATCCCGTTAAAGAGCGGGCCATGGACAAGATCATCATCCAAGGCGGCAAGCGCCTCTCCGGCACCATCCCCGTTTCCGGCGCGAAGAACGCGGCGTTGACGCTCCTGCCCTGTGCCTTGCTGACCGAAGAGCCGCTGACCCTGCGCAATCTGCCGCGCCTGGCAGACATCGACGGGTTCCAGCACCTGATGAACCAGTTCGGCATCTCGACGATGATCGCCGGCAGCCGTCCCGAAGATTTCGGCCGCGTGATGACGCTCCAGGCCACCCGCATCACCAGTTCGGTGGCGCCATACGATCTCGTGCGCAAGATGCGCGCCTCGATCCTGGTGCTCGGCCCGATGCTGGCCCGCATGGGCGAGGCGACCGTGTCGCTGCCCGGCGGCTGCGCGATCGGCAACCGCCCGATCGACCTGCACCTGAAGGCCCTGGAAGCGCTCGGCGCCCAGATCGAGATGGCGGCCGGCTACGTCCGCGCCATCGCGCCGGACGGCGGCCTTCCCGGTGGCCGCTATTCCTTCCCGGTGGTCTCGGTCGGCGCGACCGAGAACGCGTTGATGGCCGCCGTGCTCTGCACCGGCAAGTCCACGCTGCACAACGCCGCGCGCGAGCCCGAGATCGTCGACCTCTGCAACCTGCTGGTCGCCATGGGCGCGCAGATCGAAGGGATCGGCACTTCGGACCTCACCATCCACGGCGTGTCCCGTCTTCACGGCGCGACCTACATGGTCATGCCCGACCGTATCGAGGCCGGCTCCTATGCCTGCGCGGCGGCGATCACCGGCGGCGAAGTGACGCTGAAGGGCGCGAAGATCGAGGATATGGAAGCCACCGTGCAGGCCCTGCGCGATGCCGGCGTCCATGTCGAGCCGACGGCTGACGGCCTCCATGTCGCGGCCGACGGTCCGCTGAAGCCCGTCACCCTTTCCACCGCGCCCTACCCCGGTTTCGCCACGGACATGCAGGCCCAGCTGATGGCCCTGCTGTGCCGTGCCGAAGGCTCCAGCGTGCTGACCGAGACGATCTTCGAGAACCGCTACATGCACGTTCCCGAACTCAACCGCATGGGCGCGCATATCGAGACCAAGGGCCGCACCGCCGTGGTCCACGGCGTGCAGAAGCTGACCGGCGCGGAAGTGATGGCCACGGACTTGCGCGCGTCGATGAGCCTGGTCATCGCCGGCCTGGCGGCCGAGGGCGAGACGCAGGTACACCGCCTCTACCACCTCGATCGCGGCTACGAGCGGCTGGAAGAAAAGCTCGCTCTGGTCGGCGCACAGATCGAACGGGTCGGCGGCGAGTAACGCAACCTATCGGCGCGATGGCGCGTTGCTCCCCCGAATACCCGAAAGGGTCCGGACACCCCAGGAGGAGCAACGACCATGGGCTTGATCAAATTGGCCGCAGCCGGAGCCATCGGCTACGCGCTTTACAAGTATGCCAATCGCGACGGCCAGCAGGCGGCAACCGCCGGCGGGTCCGAGAACTATAGCGTGCGCGATGCCGGGCCGGAGAACATGACTCACAAGCCGCCCCGCTGGTCCAAGACCGACGAGGCGATCGACGAGAGCTTCCCGGCCAGCGATCCGCCGTCCACTTACTGATTTCCTGCGGGAACACGATCTCCTGCGAGCCATCGCAGTGTACCCAAGGGGCGGGACCGCAAGGTTTCCGCCCCTTACCGTTTGGCGCCTCATCGCTTTGTATCGCAAGGCCGGGCGTTCAGGCCTGCAGGGCCGCGACCAGCCATACGCGAATGGCGCTTGCCAGACCGGGCGGGGTATCCGCTTCCAGCCGCTCGGCATCGATCCGGGCCACGAGCGCGTTGATCGGAATCCCCCCTTCCGCGGCGACCTGGCGCAGCAGGTCCCAGAACACCGGTTCGAGGCTGATCGAGGTCTTGTGACCCGCGATCTCGATCGAGCGCTTGACCGGCGGGTGGTAGATCGACGTCATTGCCCTTGCCTAGCAGGCGGCGCGACCCGGGTGAATGGCCTGGCCTCGCGTCAGGCTGACTTGCGCCGCTGATTCCGGGACGCCGGCGCTTTCGTCGCCTGCAGCCTGGCCGTTGCGCCATGGCCCGAGAAGCCGGGAGACAGGCTGGCCGCCCCTCGCTATCGATCGGGAATGCAGAGCGTTATCATCTACATCGGCGCGGCGCTGGCCGAAATCGGGGGCTGTTTTGCGTTTTGGGCCTGGCTGCGGATGGGGAAGTCTTCCCTTTGGCTATTGCCGGGCTGCGCTTCGCTGGTGCTTTTCGCCTGGCTGCTGACGCTGGTGGACAGCAGCAATGCCGGGCGGGCCTATGCCGCCTATGGCGGAATCTACATCTCGTCGGCCCTGTTGTGGCTCTGGATCGCCGAGGGCGTTCGCCCGGATCGCTGGGATCTCGGCGGAGTGGCCGTCTGTCTGGTGGGCGCGGCCATGATTCTCTTCGGGCCGCACAAGGTCTGAACCAAAGGGTCAGAAGAGCAGGGCGGACCGACCCGACGCGCGGGCCGGTCCGCCGATGGCTCAATACATGTGCTGGCCGCCGTTGATGCTCAGGGTAGAGCCGGTGACGAAGCCCGCATTATCGGAGCAGAGGAAGGCACAGCCGCGCGCGATCTCGTAAGCGTTGCCGAGGCGGCCGACGGGGATCTTGGCGACGATCTTCTCAAGGACCGGCGCCGGAACGGCGGCGACCATGTCGGTATCGATGTAGCCGGGCGCGATGGCATTGACGGTGACGCCGTACTTGGCGCCTTCTTGGGCCAGCGCCTTGGTGAAGCCGTGGATGCCGGACTTAGCGGCGGCATAGTTCACCTGGCCGTACTGGCCGGCCTGGCCGTTGATCGAGCCGATGTTGACGATGCGGCCCCAGCCGCGCTCGCGCATGCCGGAGAACGTGGCCTTCGCCATGTTGAAGCACCCGCCGAGGTTGATGCGCATCACCTCGTTCCAGTCATCGAAGCTCATCTTGTGAAGCACGCCGTCGCGCGTGATGCCGGCGTTGTTGATGACGATATCGACGGGGCCGACTTCCTCGGTCACCCGCGCGACGCCGTCGAGCACGGCTTCATGGTCGCCTACGTCCCACTTGTAGGCGGCAATTCCGGTCTTGTCCGTGAAAGCCTTGGCCTTCTCGTCATTGCCTGCATAATTTGCAACTACGGTGTGGCCCCTCTCCTGGAGGGCCAGCGACACAGCCTCCCCGATACCCCTGGTTCCGCCGGTAACGATAGCAACGCGCGCCATTCAAATAGCCTTTCGCTTAGTGAGCATCCACCAAGCACAGGCTAGGAAATGCCGTGCGCAAGGGCAAGCGGAAGCCCTCCCGCAGCAAGCTTTAATTACGCCATGTCGGATTGAGAGAAATGCAGCCTGAGTTGCAAAAATCAGAACTTGAACTGCGTGCCCACATAGACTGCCTGGCTGTCCTGCCTGCCGTCGGTCAAGGGCACCAGACGTTCGCGATCCTGCGAGTAGCGAACGCCTGCCGTCAGATCGAGATTGTCGGTCACGCGGTAGGCTCCGGCCAGGTCGACCTCACCCGCTTCGCCCACGAAAGTGTGCGGTGCGCGGCCAGGCGCGCGCTTTTCGTCGATCGACAGCCGCGTGGTGAACCGCGGTTCCTTCTGCGAAGGCGTTCCGGCCTGAAGGCTGAACTTCTTCAGTTCCGGCGCATCGGCAAGGCCGCGGGCAGGGGGGGCGGCCGGGGTGATGTCGGCCGCGAAGTTCTGATAGCCGCGCGCCACGCCCAGGTTGAAGGCGGCGGGGGCGATCTTCAAGCCGCCGACGCTGGCCAGCTCGCTATGCGGTATCGGGTTGCGATTGCGCACGATGATCGCCTGCGCGGCTTGGGGATCGACGCGCACCGCCACCGTGACGGCGCGTTCGCGGCGGCCCGCGGCCCCGGCGGGGGTGAACGGGAAGGCATCACCATTACCCAGCGAGCGCATGGCAATGGCGCGGGACAGATTCTCGGGCGAAGTCTCGGCATCGAGCGCATCGAGGGCGCGATTCGAGGGATCGGCCTTGAACGTGGTGGTGAAGGCCAGGACGGCGCTGGGCAAGGCGAGCACGGTCACGCAGCAGGCCAGCATCATGCTGGTCCTCATGCCGCTTTTCGACGCGTGGTTGCGCTCGCTTTCCGTCACTTCAAGTCCCAGTCATCTTCCATACCGGCCGGCCCCACTTCCGCCCTCCGGCGCCAAAACACCCTGTCCGGCCATGCCGGCCTGCAGGATGGTGCGGCGAAAGGCGATAGCCGGTAGCTCCATTCTGGCCGCGGTATCTTAACACAGGCTGATCCACGCGGGGAAGGGGCAGAAAGGCGCTTTCCCGCGCCGCGCCGCCGTTCAGCAAGCGTTTAGCCTTGCAGGGGTTATGGCCGCAAGCTGAAGAAGCCGCACTTGCCGCCGGGCAATGGCGGCTATAGAGGCGTTTCACGGCAGGCGCGCGGAAAGTCCGGCGCCTTCGCCAAGACAGGAACTGGGAATTACGATGACAGGCAGCACCCATACCGGCCTTCTCTCTGCTCGATCGCTGGCAACCGCGGGCTTCTGCGCCGTGGCCGCGCTTGCACTGGCCGGCTGTGGCGGTGGCCGCAAGCAGGTGAATTCCTCGATCGCGCCCTCGGCGGTGACCACGATCGGCGTGAACAGCTACCTGTGGCGCGCCAGCCTCGATTCGCTCTCGTTCATGCCGCTGCTCCAGTCGGACAGCGCCGGCGGCGTCATCGTCACCGACTGGTACGTGAATCCCAAGCAGCCGGGTGAGCGCGTCAAGGTCACCGTCATGATCCTCGACAAGGACCTGCGCGCCGACGCCCTGCGCGTCACCGCGCAGCGCGAAGTCTCCGCGAACGGCGGCTGGGCTGCGGCACCGGTGCAGGCTGCCACCGTGCAGAAGCTGGAGGACATCATCCTCACCCGCGCCCGCGACCTTCGCCGCGATTCGATCGGCGGCTGATTGTTTTTTGAACGCGGCACCGGCCGGTGCCGCGACTGTGCGGGGGCTTACCCGCAGGAGACTCGATTAAGATGACCGAGCGGTTCGATCCGGCTCAGGCGGACACGCGCTGGCAGGCGGCGTGGGACGACGCGCAGTGCTTCAAGGCGGACGACACCTCGTCGAAGCCGCGCAGCTTCGTGCTTGAGATGTTCCCCTATCCTTCGGGGCGCATCCATATCGGCCACGTCCGCAACTATACGATGGGCGACGTGCTGGCGCGCTACAAGCGCATGACCGGGCACGAAGTGCTCCATCCGATGGGCTGGGACGCGTTTGGCATGCCCGCCGAGAACGCGGCGATGGAAAAGGGCGTCCACCCCGGCGGCTGGACGCGCGAGAACATCGCCAACATGAAGGCGCAGCTGAAGCGCCTGGGCTTCGCGCTCGA
Organism: Novosphingobium sp. BL-S-21; assembly: GCF_055521655.1. Taxonomy (NCBI): domain Bacteria; kingdom Pseudomonadati; phylum Pseudomonadota; class Alphaproteobacteria; order Sphingomonadales; family Sphingomonadaceae; genus Novosphingobium; species Novosphingobium sp. BL-S-21. The sequence goes on along the minus strand of NZ_CM145496.1, from coordinate 1,953,172 downwards.
CTGGAGCCGCGAAATCGCCACCTGCGAGCCGGAATACTACGGCCATGAGCAGGCGCTGTTCATCGATCTCTACGAGAACGGCCTGGTCTACCGCAAGGAATCGGCGGTCAACTGGGATCCGGTCGACCAGACCGTGCTCGCCAACGAGCAGGTGATCGACGGGCGCGGCTGGCGCTCGGGCGCGCTGGTGGAGAAGCGCAAGCTCTCCCAGTGGTTCCTCAAGATCACCGACTTCGCCGACGAACTGCTGGACGGGCTTTCCACGCTCGACAAGTGGCCCGAGAAGGTCCGCACGATGCAGGAGAACTGGATCGGCAAGTCGCAGGGCCTGCAGTTCAAGTTCGACCTTACCGCCGAAGTGGGCGGCATCGGTTCGGTGGAAGTTTACTCGACCCGTCCCGACACGATCTTCGGCGCCAGCTTCGTCGCCGTCGCCGCCGATCACCCGATCGCGCAGGCGGTTGCCCAGGGCCGTCCCGAGGTCGAGGACTTCATCGCGCTGTGCAAGCAGGGCGGGACGACCGCTGCCGAACTGGAAACCGCCGAGAAGCTGGGCTTCGATACCGGCGTCAAGGCCAAGCACCCGTTCACGGGCGCCGACCTGCCGGTGTTCATCGCCAACTTCGTGCTGATGGACTACGGCACCGGCGCGGTCATGGCCGTTCCCGGCCACGACCAGCGCGACTTCGAATTCGCCACCAAGTACGGCTTGCCGATCCTGCGCGTCGTCGCGGCGAGCGAGGCCGATGCCGACAAGCCGTTCGACGGCGAGTCCGAGGCCGGTGATGGCGTCTGCGTCCACTCCGACTTCCTCAACGGCATGGCCGTGAAGGACGCCAAGGCCGCCGTCATTGCGCGCGCCGAGGCGGAAGGCTGGGGCGAGGGCAAGACCGTGTGGCGCCTGCGCGACTGGGGCGTCTCGCGCCAGCGTTACTGGGGCACGCCGATCCCGTTCATCCACTGCGAGGTTTGCGGCGTGGTGCCGGTGCCCAAGAAGCACCTGCCGGTCACGCTGCCCGAGGACGTCGATTTCACGACCCCCGGCAACCCGCTGGTGCGTCACCCGACCTGGAAGCATGTCGATTGCCCGCAGTGCGGCCATGCCGCGCGCCGCGAAACCGACACGCTCGACACCTTTGTCGACAGCTCGTGGTATTTCCTGCGCTTCGCCAGCCAGCCGGAAGATCGTCCGTTCGATCCGGCCAAGATCGCCGAATGGCTGCCGGTTGAGCAGTACATCGGCGGTATCGAGCATGCGATCCTGCACTTGCTCTACGCCCGCTTCTGGACGCGCGCGCTGGCCCGCATCGGCAAGATCGAGGTGAAGGAACCCTTCGCCAGCCTGTTCACGCAGGGCATGGTCACGCACGAAACCTATTTCCGCATCAACGATGCCAATGGCCAGCCGGTCTACTTCTCGCCCGGCGAGATCGAGCGGGGCGCCGAAACCGCCACGCTCAAGGCCGATGGCGCCCCGGTCGAAGTCGGCCGCGTCATCAAGATGTCGAAGTCGAAGAAGAACGTCGTCGATCCGGATGAGATCGTCGCGACTTATGGCGCCGACGCGATCCGCTGGTTCATGCTGTCGGACAGCCCGCCGGAGCGCGACCTGCCGTGGTCGGAAGCCGGCATCGAAGGCTGCGGCCGCTTCGTGCAGCGGTTGTGGCGCCTGTTCGCCCAGTACGACGCTGCGGCGACTGGCGAAGACAAGGCGATCGACCGCAAGGCACACCAGACGGTGGCCGCGGTCGCTTCGGACATCGAATCGCTGGGCTTCAACAAGGCCGTGGCGCGCATCTACGAGCTGACCGGCGCGGTCGAGAAGGCGGCCCCTTCGGCCAGCCGTTCGAGCGCGATCCGTACGCTTCTGCTGCTCGTCTCGCCGATGATGCCGCACTTGACCGAGGAAGCTTTCGCCCAGTTCGGCGAAGGTCTCGTCGCCCAGGCGGCCTGGCCTGCCGTCGATCCGGCGCTGCTGGTCGAGGACGAAGTGACCGTGGCCGTCCAGGTGAAGGGCAAGCTGCGCGACACCCTGACCGTGGCCAAGGGCACGTCGAAGGAAGAGCTTGAAGCGCTTGCCCTTGCCAGCGAGAAAGTGCAGCGTGCACTGGATGGAGCCGAGGTGAGGAAAGTGATCGTCGTGCCCGACCGACTGGTAAATCTCGTCGCGTGAAGGGTTTCCTGCGCCCTCGTTTCCTGCGTCTCGTCAGCCCGGCTCTTCTCGGGGCCGCTGTGCTGTCCGGATGCGGTCTCCAGCCCATGTATGCGGGGGGCGGCAGCGGTGCCGTTGCGCGCGGGCTTCAGGGCGTGCAGGTCGCGGCGATCGAAGGGCGTGCGGGCTGGCTGGTCCGCAATGCCGTGGTCGATCAGCTCGGCGCGGAAAAGAGCGGCGTAGCGCCGCGCTACCGCCTCGACATCCGCCTGGACGACAAGCTCGAAGGCTTCGCCCTGCTTTCGGACGATACCATCGGCCGTGAACGCCGCACGCTTCGCGCGCGCTATCAGCTGGTCGACATGTCCAGCAACGAGATCGTGCTCGACGCCACTGCCGGATCGGATGCGGGCATCGACGTCGTCTCTTCGGACTATGCGACGATCGCGGCGGAACAGACCGCGCTCGAAAACATGTCGAAGGACGTCGCCACCCGGATCGTCACCGCCGTCGCGCTGCGCCTGCGCGGCGACACCAAGCAGTAACCGGGCCGATGCGGCCCAGAGAAATGAGGCCAGCGCCCGTGCGTCCTTGCGGAGCGGGGGCGTGAAGGCCACCCAGAAGGACTTCGGCGGCCTTGCAGCCCGCGCCGCACAGCAGGCGCGGGTTTTCTTCTTCTGCGGCCCGGACGAGGCCGGCGCGAGCGACGCCGCGGCGAAGATCCTCTCTTTCCTGCCCGAACCGGGCGAGCGGGTGGAGATCGCCGGCTCCGAACTGCGCCGCGACCCGGTCAAGCTCGGTGACGAGGCGCGCTCCAATTCGCTGTTCGGCGGCACCTCTCGCCATATCTGGGTGCGCGCCCAGGGCGACGAGGCGCACGATGCCGTCCAGATCCTGCTCGAAAACGAAGTGGACGCCTGCCCGGTCCTGATCGTGGCGACTGGCGCCACCGACAAGTCGCGCACCGCCAAGCTTCTGGCGAATCGGCCCGACGGGCTGGTGGCGATGTTCTACCCGCCCGACCTGTCATCGGTGACCAGCGCGGTGCGCACGATGGCGAATGGCGCCGGCCTGAAGATGGGCAGCGACCTTGCCGAGCGAATCGCCCGGGCCTCCGGCCTGGATACCCGTCTGGCGCGCTCGGAAGTGACCAAGCTGGCGCTCTATCTCGATGCCAGCGCGGAGACGCCGCGCCCGGTATCCGCCGCGGATCTCGATGCCGTGGGCGCTGCGACCGAGGATGACGATTTCGGACCGCTGGTCGACGCGGTGCTGGGCGGCAAGCGGGATGCGATCGGCCCCGAACTCAAGCGCTTGCGCGACCAGGGCATCAATGCCGTTGGCCTGCTGCTTGCCTTCGAGCGGCGTACGGCGCAGCTCGCCGGGCTGAATTCGCGGCTTGGAAGAAGCGGCGACGTGGCCGCCCTGATCGATTCGGAAGCGGCTTCCCGCCGAATTTTCTGGAAAGACAAACCAGCACTTGGGGTGCAATTGCGGATCTGGCGTGGTAATCGTTTGGAGCGGCTGGTTGCCCGTCTTATTGCAATGCACCAAACCCTTTTGGGTAATAGCCAGGATGCTGACCTTCTTCTCGCGGAAGGGTTAGTCGAAATAGCTAGAATTGCTACGCTTGATGGCAAACAACGGATAAAAAGAACAGCTTAACTGAATCGGCTTTCCCGCGCCGATGGAATGTTCATAAGGACATTCGCCTATTGCAGTGCAGCACGGACTTTCATTCGTGGCATTGGTGGTAGGACAGGACGAGGGGATCCGGGGGGCATGAGTTCGACAATTCGGGAGTGTTGAACGCATGAATGCGCCATTTGCAGTATCGACCCAAGCCGTTCAGCGCTCCGAAGCAGACGAACTTCTCGTCGCACCTTCGCTCGAACGTAGACGGCTTCAATGTTATCTTGCCTTGCTGGTTGGGGACCTTGTGGCCCTGCTGGCTGGCTTCGCACTGGCTGGCTGGCTTTATGATACCGGCCGGGGATTTCAGATGGCACTCGTCTACGGACAAGTGCTCTTGCCGATTTTCCTCACATTGGCCTTGTACAATGCCGCCTACTCCACCGACGCGCTTCGCGACGGCTGGCGAGGTATCTTCCGTGCGGAAGTGTCGATGGTGGTGGCGGTCGTCGTCGTCGTCTTCGTGCAGTTCCTCATGAAGTCCTCCGCCGAGCTGTCCCGCGGGGCGTTCAGCGGCGGGGTGATCTGCGCCATGGGCTTTATCGCCTGGTCGCGCCTGCAGCTTCGCAGCTTCGTCCACTGGCGCTGCGGTGCCAATGTCATCAATGAGCTGATCATCGATGATGGCGGTCCGCAGCTGCGCATGCCGGGCGCGATCCGCGTCTCGGCGGCAGCCATGGGGCTGCGGCCCAACCTCAAGGACCCCGATTCGCTCGACCGCGTCGGCCTCGTGCTGCGCAACATCGACCGGGTCGTGGTGAGCTGCCCGGCCGACCGCCGCGCGGAATGGGCCATGGTGCTCAAGGGGGCCAATGTCGACGGTGAAGTGCTGGACGACGAAGTCGCGCGTCTGGGTGCCCAGGGTGCGCGCGTCACGGGTCAGCACGGCCTGCTGCTCGTCTCGGCAGGGCCGCTCGGAATACGTGAGCGCGCCATCAAGCGCATCTTCGACGTCGCCTTCTCCGGCGCGGCGATCCTGGCGCTCTCGCCGCTGCTGCTGGTCGTGGCACTGGCCGTGAAGCTGCAGGACGGCGGACCGGTGTTCTTCGTCCAGCGCCGGATGGGCCGCGGCAACCGCTTCTTCAACATGTACAAGTTCCGCAGCATGACGCAGGCCTTGTGCGACACGAACGGCAACGTCTCGGCCTCCAAGGAGGACCAGCGCATTACCCGGGTCGGCCGCTTCATTCGCGGCACCAGCATCGACGAGCTGCCCCAGCTCTTCAACGTGCTGCTGGGCGACATGAGCCTGGTCGGGCCGCGTCCCCACGCCACGGGCTCGCTGGCGGGCGAGAAGCTGTTCTGGGAAGTGGATCGCCGCTACTGGCAGCGCCACTGCCTGAAGCCGGGCCTGAGCGGCCTGGCGCAGGTGCGCGGCTATCGCGGCGCCACGGACCAGGAATCGGACCTGATCAATCGCCTCCAGTCCGATCTCGAATATCTCGAAGGCTGGACCATCATGCGCGACCTGCACATCATGTTCCTCACCCTGCGGGTTCTCGTCCACGATCGCGCCTTCTGACCCGGCGCGGAGCGCGGCCTTTCCCGAAGGCCGCCTCCGCCCGGAAGAAGGTCCAGGCACAGCAAAAAGGCCGGTCATGACCCCAGGGTCGTGACCGGCCTTTTTGCTGTGCCTGCTGAATGCGCTTTCGTCCTGGGGGGGTGCCCTGAGACGTATCGACCCTTCGGCGTCAGTTGGTCTTCTTGGGGACGTTGAAGGTGCCCTTGACGCGGCCGCCCGAGGCCGAGGAGACGCCGCTCTTGAGGTCCATCACGAAGCGGCCGCCGTGCAGGGTATCGCCGGTGCCGCGCTTGAGGCTGGCATTGCCGACCATCGTGATGATGCGCTGGTTGAAGTCGTAGATGGCGGTATCGCCGGTGGCCACCTGGTCCTGGCGGGTGACGACGACATTGCCGCTGGCGGTGATGCGCTGCACCTGGGTCTGGTCGCCCTTGGTGAAGTCGATCACCGTGCGCGCGCCGCGCAGGCGCAGGTCGGCCTGGGTAATGTCGACATTGCCGGTCAGCACGACCCGGTTCTGCTTGTCCTGCAGCTCGATGCGGTCTGCACCGAAATCGACGGGCGCATTCGAATTGTGGCCCGAGATCGCCTGCGCGCCCAGCTGCTGGCCGGCGGCGAACAGGGCCAGCCCGGCCACCGGGGCCGCGATGGAAGCGCGGAACAGGCGGGACTGGAGCAGGCCCGATTTGGACAGGCTGCCTCGGAAGGTCATTTTGGCGCGGGGGGTCATTGCGGCATCCTCAGCTTGCCGGGCGTAATGCGCATCCGGGCATTGCCTTCGAGCGTAATATTGCGGGTGTCGAGATCGGCGTGCATCTTGTCGGCCTTGAAGGTGCCGGAGGGCACGGTGCCCTGGACACCGCCCGATGCGACCGCCGTCTTCTCCTTGATGTCGACGTCCACCTTGCTGGTGGTCATCGTATAGCCGTCGGACGACTTGAAGTTGACCGGGCCGTCCACCGCCATGGTGTCATTGTCGAAATTGTAGGCGCCGCGCGGCGCGGCGATGTCGGCCGGGCCGTCGCGCAAGTTCATCCTGGCGATGAGCTTCTGCATCTCGACGATGGGGATTTCGGGCGAGCGCTGCACCGCGGTGCCGGCCGTGACCACGAAATCGCGGCCCTGGTTGTCCTGGCCGCGATAGGCGGCGTTGTCGACGGCGATACGCTCGCCGGTGGTCGCCACCTTGTTACGGTCGAGCAGGAAGCTGATCTCGCCCCGCGGGGAGAGCGGCACCAGGATCATGACGGCTGCCACCAGCCCGATGCCCGCGGGCAGGGCCTTGGCAAGGAAGGCCACCATGCGATCGTGCGAGCCGCCGGGCGCGGCAAAGTGCCGGCGGCGGTTGCGGACCTGGTTGGCTTCGACCGACATGCCTGTTTACGCTCCGATCAGGCGGCTTCGTGGCTGAAGATATCGTGGTCCGGCCAGCCGGCCAGGTCGAGCCGGGCGCGGGCAGGCAGGAAGTCGAAACAGGCCTGGGCGATGTCGCTGCGATTCTCGCGCGCAAGGCGCATCACCAGGATCTGGTGCATCGCATGAAGGTATCGCACGTCCGAAGCGGCATAGTCCTTCTGCGCCTCGGTCAGTTCGGCGGCGCCCCAGTCGCTGGACTGCTGCTGCTTGGAGACTTCCTTGCCCAGCAGTTCGCGGACCAGGTCCTTCAGCCCGTGTCGATCGGTGTAGGTCCGCACGAGCTTGCTGGCGATCTTGGTGCAGAATACCGGTGCGGCGGTGACGCCCAGGTAGTGCTCGATCGCCGCGAGGTCGAACCGCGCGAAGTGGTAGAGTTTCAGGCGCGCCGGATCGGCCAGCACCGCTTTCAGGTTCGGCGCGGCAAAGTCGCTGCCGGGCGCAAAGCGGACGAGATGCTCGTCGCCCTGTCCGTCGGAAATCTGGACCACGCAAAGGCGGTCGCGCGGGGTGATCAAGCCCATCGTCTCGGTGTCGACGGCGACGGGTCCCGGCGCAAGCACGCCTTCGGGGAGATCTTCTTCGTGGAGATAGACAGCCATGGTCCGGAAATGCTTAGGGACTGGGCCTGAGTTAGGCAATGGCCAAGGCGGCCGGAGTTTGATCCGAACGCACAAGTCCGGGACGCCGATGGCCGCCGACAGATCGGGAGTAAGCCGCAAGTGGACGCTTCAGGAGCCATGCAGGGCGTGCCGCCATCCTGGCAGGCCGCGCTAGGTCCGGTACTCGATTCCCCCGAATCGCGCCATCTCGGCGGCTGGCTTCAGGCCGAGGAAGACGCCGGAAAGCGGATCTATCCGCCGCGCGGCAGCCGCCTCAGCGCCCTGGAACTGACGCCGCTGGACGAAGTGCGCGTGGTCATCCTGGGGCAGGATCCCTACCACGGCGCCGGACAGGCGCATGGCCTGGCCTTCTCGGTGGCGCATGGCGTGCGGGTGCCGCCTTCGCTGGCGAACATGTACAAGGAACTGGCGACCGATTGCGGCGTCACGGCGCCGGGACACGGCAACCTGGAGCACTGGGCGCGGCAGGGCGTCCTGCTGCTGAACAATGCGCTGACAGTGGAGGAGGGCCAGGCCGGGTCTCACCAGAAAAAGGGCTGGGAGGCGATCACCGATGCTGCCGTGGCCGCCGTCGCCGCGAAAGCGGAGCCCTGCGTGTTCCTGCTCTGGGGCAATCACGCGAAGAAGAAGGCCATGCGGGTGCCGGGTCTGGCCTCAAGCCATCACCTCGTGCTGACCGCGCCGCATCCCAGCCCGCTGTCTGCCCATGCCGGGTTCTTCGGCAGCCGGCCCTTCAGCCAGGCCAATGCCTTTCTGGAGGCCAACGGTCGCGGCCGGATCGACTGGTAGGCCGCTGGCGCCGCGGCGCAGGATCAGCGCGTTCAGGCGGAGACGCCGGATATGGCCTCGTCCATGACGTAATGGCTCATCGCCCCGCCCACGCCCATGTCTCCGAAGGCGGCGCGGAAGCGGGTAAAGCTGTCCAGCGCGCGGGCAGCCTCGTGGGCTTCCATCGATGTCCACACGACGTTGAAGGTGAATTTCGACGGATTCTCCACGCCCCGGCCGAATCGGACGGAGACGACGCCTTCGCAGGCGGCGAGCTGCGCCAGCCCGTCTTCGTTCATGACCGCGGCGAAAGCGTCCTCGGCGCCCGGACGCACTTCGATCTCGGCGATTTCCAGCAGCATTCGGGCGTTCTCCGGGGGACAGGGACGAGCGAGCCTCGCCGCGTCCCGGCCTTGGGTCAATCGCCGGCCGGGAGTGATCGCCCGGACGGAATGCCGGCATGAAAAAGGGGCGCTCCTTGCGGAACGCCCCTTTTCAATTCAGCGGAACGGCCGGCTTCAGCGCGGCAGTTCGGAAGCGCCCATGAGTGCTTCGTCCACGGCGCGGGCGCACTGGCGGCCTTCGCGGATCGCCCAGACCACCAGGGACTGGCCGCGGCGCATGTCGCCGCAGGACCAGATGGCCGGGTCGCTGGTGCGGTAATCGACCATGGTGGCCTTGACGTTGCCGCGTGCGTCCAGATCGACGCCCGACTGGTCGAGCATGCCGGCCTTGCGGGGGCCGACGAAGCCCATGGCGAGCAGGATGAGGTCGGCCTGGAGCGTGAACTCGCTGCCTTCCACTTCCTGCATCTTGCCGTCCTTCCACTCGACGCGGACGCATTCGAGGGCACGGACGTCGTTGTCGCCGACGACGCGCTTGGTCAGCACCGCCCAGTCGCGATCGACGCCTTCCTCGTGGCTGGACGAGGTGCGCAGCTTGAGCGGCCAGTTCGGCCAGGACATCGCCTTGTTCTCGTGCAGCGGCGGCTTGGGCATGATTTCCAGCTGGGTGACCGAAGCGGCGCCCTGGCGGTTGGAAGTGCCGACGCAGTCCGAACCGGTGTCGCCGCCACCGATGACGATGACGTGCTTGCCGGTGGCCGAGAGCGTGCCGCGCGGAGCCGCGCGCAACTCGTCGTCGCCGGCATTGCGCTTGTTCTGCTGGGTCAGGAATTCCATCGCGAAGCGCACGCCCGGAAGTTCGAAGCCGGGGATGTTCAGCGGACGGGGATCTTCGGCACCGCCGGAGAACACGACAGCGTCGAAGTTTTCCTTGAGCGAGGCGACCGAGACCGTCACGCCCACTTCGGTGGAGGTGCGGAATTCCACGCCTTCAGCCATCATCTGCACCAGGCGGCGGTTGATGAGGTGCTTTTCCATCTTGAAGTCGGGAATGCCGTAGCGAAGCAGGCCGCCGACCCGGTCGTTCTTCTCGAACAGGGTCACCGAGTGGCCGGCGCGGGCCAGCTGCTGCGCGCAGGCCATGCCTGCCGGGCCGGAACCGACCACGGCCACCGACTTGCCGGTCTTCTTCTCGGCAGGCTTCGGCGTGATCCAGCCTTCCTGCCAGCCCTTGTCGACGATCGCGCATTCGATCGACTTGATGGTGACCGGCTGGTCGATGATGTTCAGCGTGCACGCGGCCTCGCACGGGGCGGGGCAGATGCGGCCGGTGAACTCGGGGAAGTTGTTGGTCGAGTGGAGGACTTCCAGCGCGTTCTTGAAGTCGTCCTCGTAGACCAGGTGGTTCCAGTCCGGGATGATGTTGTTGACCGGACAGCCGGTATGGCAGTGCGGCACGCCGCAGTTCATGCAGCGCGATGCCTGGTCCTTCAGCGCTTCCGTCGACAGCGGGACGACGAATTCGTTGTAGTTCTTCAGGCGCTCGGTGGCGTCGCCGTAAGTGCGATCCTGGCGGTCCAGTTCGAGGAAGCCGGTTTCCTTGCCCATCTTGATACGTTCCTAGATCTTATTCTGCTGCGACCGAGGCGGCTTCGATGCGTTCCGCCTCCTGCTGGCGCAGAGCCTTCGCATAGTCGCGCGGCATCACCTTGACGAACTTGCCCAGCGCGTTCGACCAGTCGTCGAGCAGCGCGCGGGCTCTTTTCGAGCCGGTGTGCAGGTGGTGGCGTTCGAGCAGGATGCGCAGGCGCTCCGCATCGTGGCGCAGCATGTCGCCCATGCCCAGGTCGCGGACCGAGACGGTGCGCTGCTGGGGACGGCCGGTTCCCTCTTCGTCTTCGTCTTCGTCTTCGGCCGAGATGCGGATGAGGTCGACCATCGCCGGGTTCACCAGCTTCTCGAACTCGCCATCCTCGTCGTAGACGTAGGCGATGCCGCCGGACATGCCTGCCGCGAAGTTGCGGCCGGTCTTGCCCAGCACCGTGACGACGCCGCCGGTCATGTATTCGCAGCCGTGGTCGCCGCAGCCTTCGACGACCGCGATCGCGCCCGAGTTGCGGACTGCGAAGCGCTCGCCGCCGACGCCGTTGAAGAACGCCTCGCCGGAAATCGCGCCGTAAAGCACGGTGTTGCCGACGATGATGTTCTTGAGCGGATCGCGGTTCACATGGCCGGGCTGGCGCACGATCACGCGGCCGCCGGACAGGCCCTTGCCGACGTAGTCGTTGGCATCGCCGGTCAGGTCGAGCGTGACGCCGTGGGCAAGCCAGGCGGCGAAGCTCTGGCCGGCGACGCCGGTGAGCTTCACGTTGATCGTGTTGTCGGGCAAGCCGTCATGGCCGTAGCGACGGGCCACTTCGCCCGAGAGCATCGCGCCGACCGTGCGGTTGACGTTGATGACACTCTTTTCGATGCGAACGGCCTGGCGGTTGTCCAGGGCGTCGCCCGAAGCGGCGATCAGTTCGTTGTCGAGCGCGTTCTCAAGACCGTGGTCCTGCGCTTCGCTCCAGCCCAGCGAGGGGCTGTCGCCCAGCGGTGCCTGGTAGAGCACCTTGGACAGGTCGACACCCTTGGCCTTCCAGTGCTGGACGGCCTTCTTCATGTCGAGCTTGTCGACCCGGCCGACCATTTCCGCGATCGTGCGGAAGCCGAGTTCGGCCATGATCGCGCGCAGTTCCTCGGCGACGAAGAAGAAGTAGTTGACCACATGCTCGGGCTGGCCGGTGAAGCGGGCGCGCAGGACGGGGTCCTGGGTGGCGACGCCGACCGGGCAGGTGTTGAGGTGGCACTTGCGCATCATGATGCAGCCGGCCGCGATCAGCGGTGCGGTGGCGAAGCCGAATTCTTCCGCGCCGAGCAGCGCGGCCACGGCAACGTCACGGCCGGTACGCAGGCCGCCGTCGGCCTGGACCACCACGCGGCTGCGCAAGTTGTTGAGCAGCAGGGTCTGCTGGGTTTCGGCCAGGCCGATTTCCCAGGGCGAACCCGCGTGCGTCAGCGAGGTGAGCGGCGAAGCGCCGGTGCCGCCTTCGTAGCCCGAGATCGTGATGTGGTCCGCGCGCGCCTTGGAAACGCCCGCGGCAACCGTGCCCACGCCCACTTCGGACACCAGCTTGACCGAGACGCGGCTGGTCGGGTTCACGTTCTTGAGATCGTGAATGAGCTGCGCGATGTCTTCGATCGAGTAGATGTCGTGGTGCGGCGGCGGCGAGATCAGGCCGACGCCCGGCGTCGAGTGACGGGTGGCGCCGATGGTCTTGTCCACCTTGTCGCCCGGCAGCTGGCCGCCTTCGCCGGGCTTGGCGCCCTGAGCCATCTTGATCTGGATGTCGTCGGCGTTGACGAGGTACTCGGTGGTCACGCCGAAGCGGCCCGAGGCGACCTGCTTGATCGACGAACGCATGGAATCGCCGCCCGGCAGGGGCTTGAAGCGCGAGGGATCCTCGCCGCCTTCGCCGGTGTTCGACTTGCCGCCGATGCGGTTCATCGCCATCGCCAGCGTGGTATGCGCCTCCCACGAGATCGAGCCGTAGCTCATCGCGCCGGTGGCGAAGCGCTTCACGATCTCGCTGGCAGGCTCCACTTCGGAAATGTGGATCGCCTGGCCGGGAACGAACTCCATCAGCCCGCGGATGGTGAGCATCCGGGTCGACTGGTCGTTGATGGTGCGGGCGAATTCCTCGTACTTGGCGGGGATATTGCCGCGCACGGCGTGCTGGAGCGCGCCGATGTTTTCGGACGTCCAGGCGTGTTCCTCGCCGCGGACGCGCGAGCCGTAGATGCCGCCGACGTCGAGCATGCTGGCGTAGATCGGGTTGTCGCCATAGGCCGCATCGTGGCGGCGGACGGCTTCTTCCGCGATTTCGGTCAGGCCTGCGCCTTCGATGGTGGTGGCGGTTCCGGTGAAGTACTTGTCCACGAAAGCGGTCGAGAGGCCGACCGCGTCGAAGATCTGCGCGCCGCAGTACGACTGATAGGTCGAGATGCCCATCTTGGACATGACCTTGCGGATGCCCTTGCCGACGGCATAGACGTAGTTCTTCGCCGCCTGCTCCGCCGTCACCGGCAGGTTCTTGCGAACGCGCACGGCCTCGATGGTTTCGAAGGCGAGATAGGGGTTGATCGCTTCGGCGCCGAAGCCCGCCAGCGCGCAGAAGTGGTGGACTTCACGCGCTTCCCCGGTTTCCACGACGAGGCCGGTCTGCATGCGCAGGCCCTGGCGAACGAGGTGGTGGTGGACGGCGGCCGTCGCCAGCAGGGCCGGCATCGGGATACGGTCGGGGCCCTGGGCACGGTCGGACAGGACGAGGATGTTCTTGTCCGCCAGCACCGCTTCGGTCGCGGCCCAGCACATTTCCTTGATCGCCATTTCGATGCCCGCGGCGCCGGTCTTGGCGTCCCAGGTCATGTCGATGGTGGCGGTGCGGAAGGCCCCGTCGAGCGCGGCTTCCACCGAACGGATCTTGGCAAGGCCAAGGTCGGTCAGGATCGGCTGGCTGACTTCCAGGCGCTTGTGCGTGCCGGCATCGTGGCCGAGCAGGTTCGGGCGCGGACCGATCATCGAGACGAGGCTCATGACCAGTTCCTCGCGGATCGGGTCGATCGGCGGGTTGGTGACCTGCGCGAAGTTCTGCTTGAAGTAGTCGTAAAGCAGGCGGGCCTTGTTCGACAGCACTGGGATCGGCGTGTCGGTGCCCATCGAGCCGAGCGGATCGTCGGCAGCGACGGCCATCGGCTCCAGGAAGCGGCTGACGTCTTCCTGGGTATAGCCGAAGACCTGCTGGCGATCGAGCAGCGTGCCCGTGGGGGCGGGCAGCTCGGCCAGTTCGGGTTCGATCACGTCGAGATCGGCCAGCTTGTACTGCGCCTGGTCGAGCCACTTCTCGTAAGGCTCTTCATTGGCAAGCTGGGTCTTGATTTCCTCGTCCTCGATGATGCGGCCCTGATCGAAGTCGATCAGGAGCATCCTGCCGGGCTGGAGGCGCCACTTGCGGACGATGTTGTCTTCCTTGATCGGAAGCACGCCGGATTCCGACGCCATGACGCAGATGTCGTCGTCCGTGACGAGGAAGCGCGCGGGGCGCAGCCCGTTACGGTCGAGCGTGGCGCCGATCTGGCGGCCGTCCGTGAAGGCCACGGCGGCCGGACCGTCCCAGGGTTCCATCAGGGCAGCGTGGTATTCGTAGAAGGCGCGGCGTTCCGGCGTCATCAGCGGGTTGCCCGCCCATGCTTCCGGAATCAGCATCATCATCGCGTGGCTGAGCGAATAGCCGCCCGCCAGCAGCAGCTCGAAAGCGTTGTCGAGGCAGGCGGTGTCCGACTGGCCATGCGGGATCAGCGGCCACATCTTGTCGAGATCGGCGCCGAGCAGCTCCGATTCCATGGTGCGGCGGCGCGCGTTCATCCAGTTCACGTTGCCGCGGACCGTGTTGATCTCGCCGTTGTGGGCCATGAAGCGGAACGGATGCGCCAGCTTCCAACTCGGGAAGGTGTTGGTCGAGAAGCGCTGGTGCACGAGGCCGAGCGCCGAGACGAATTCGGGGTTGCGCAGATCGTCGTAGAACGAGCCCACCTGGGTCGCCAGCAGCAGGCCCTTGTAAACGATGGTGCGGCTGGAGAAGCTCGGCATGTAGAGCTCGGTCAGGCCGGGCAGCTTGTGCTTTTCGGCCATGGCCTTGAGAGGGTTCTGCGTCTGCTTGCGGATCGCCAGGATCTTGCGCTCGAAAGCGTCCTGGTCGGCGCAGTTGTCGCCGCGGCCGACGAAGCACTGGCGGATCACCGGCATCGAGTTGATGACGGTCTTGCCCAGGCCATCGAGCGTGACGGGCACGTCGCGCCAGCCGATCAGGTGCTGGCCTTCCTTGGCGATGAACTTTTCGAAGGTCTGCGTGATGAGGTCGCGGCTGGCCTCGTCCTGCGGCAGGAAGCACATGGCGACGGCATAGTCGCCCGGCTGCGGCAGTTCGACGCCGGTCGCGGCGGCCCAGCTGCGGAACAGGCCATCGGGAAGCTGAGTCAGGATTCCTGCGCCGTCACCCAGCAGCGGGTCGGCACCCACCGCACCGCGGTGGTCGATATTTTTCAGGATTTCCAGCGCCTGAGTAATGATAGCATGCGTTTTCTGGCCTTTGATATGGGCTACGAAGCCCACACCACAGGAGTCGTGTTCGTTACGCGCATCATAAAGGCCCTGGGGCTTAGGAAATCCCATCGATATAAACCCATCCTGTCATTTTTTGCCGGGGACCTGTCCACGCCCCGCCGCGCACGAATCGTGCGGCGCCGGTGCGCGTCATGGTGGTCCCTCGCGCCCCCATGACGATTGCGGGACGCTTTTGCAATGGTGAAGGCAGGGGTGCGCGCAAAATTTAGTGCGTGTGCGCGGGAAAAAAGGGAATTTTGTTATGCGAAAACGTGTTTCAGTTGCGTGGAACGCGTTTTGGCAGGGACCGGCCGCTTAAAGGCCAGTCCCGGGGACCGACCGTTCAGGCGGCCCCGCTCATGCGCTGGAGCGTGGCAAGCGCGGCGCGCAGGGCCTTTTCTGTTTCGCTGGGATCGGGGCGCGCGGGCGGGTCGAACGGGCGGTGCCCACCGTCCTCGGCAAGGTGCGCCTCTTCCACCGGGCCTGAGTCCTCGCCGAAAGCCTCGGCGGGGGCGGCGTTCTCGTCGAAGCGCACGAAGTTCTGGCGGGGCGCCTGGCGCGAGAGGTTGAGCAGCGAGGAGTAACCCTGCTCGAGCACGGCCTCCTGTTCGTCGTCCTCGGGAGCCTCGGCATAGTCGAAGTCCTGCGAGAGCGGGTCGAAGGCGGCATATTTGCCGAGATCCTCGGCCTCGGCCTCATCACCAAGCCGTTCCGCCTCTTCGGCATCCGCCAGGGTGCGGGCCAGGACCGAGATCGGGCGGGCCGGCGCCAGGCCGATGTGGCGGGGCGGGACGTAGCCGGGGAGTGCGTCCTCGGCTTCGTCATGGCCGAAGGCATCGAAGCCCACCGGACGCAGGGCCGCGGGGATGCGGGTGGTGGCGGAAGGGACGATGTCCTGCTCCGGCGATTCCCGATCCGGCGATGCTTCGTCCGGGACCGGGCGCAGGGGCGCCGTGAACGGCGCTACCGAGGCAAGGCGCGGGAGCGTGGAGAGGGAAGTGGCAGGCGCGGGGAAAGCGATGGTCTCGGTGCCCGGCGATGCGGGATCGAAAAGCGGCGCCGGCATTTCGGCGGTTGCGGTGCCGTTGGGCGCCGCGATTTCTGAAGCCGTGCCGTCGGACGGCGCGCTGTCAGGAGTGGCGGCCTGAAGACGGCGCCTGCGCTGCTGCTCCATGGCCAGCGCCAGGCGTTCGAGCAGCTCGACTTGCGAAAGGTCTTCGAGATCGGCGCCGGCAATCCGCTCCGCGGCCTGCGGCAGCTCTTCTGCGGCCCGGAAGGACACGGCGATATCGGCCGTCTCCGCCGCTTCGGAGGAAAACAGCGGCCGGCCCTCGGAAGCCGGCGTTTCGGCCACTTCGGACAAGGAGCGCGAATAGGCTTCGAACAGGCGGTTGTTCAGGGTTTCGGGCGCCGGTGCGGATGCGGCAGGCTCGGGGACATCGTCCTGCGAAACGGCCCAGGCGGCCGGCGAGAAGGTGTGGGTTTCCTGGCGCGGTTCGAGCCATTCCGGGATGCGGCCGAAGGGGCCGTGATCGTCTTCGGCAAAACCGCCTGGGCCAGGAACGTCCTGGCCGATGGTTTCCGGCGCGGCCTCCTCAGCGCGGGCCTCGGAAGCGATTTCCGCTTCGTCCTCGTTCGCGACAGACCATTCGGCGGCCAGCGATTCGGGCATGTGCGATTCGGGCATCTCGGCGGTTTCGAGAGCGCCGGCCGTGTCCAGGTCGCTCTCGGCCAGAGTCGGTTGGCGATAGGCGTGCTGCTCGGGCGGGAGCGCCGGGTCGGTCAGGCCGGCGGCCTCGATGCCTTCCAGGTCGAGATCGGAGAGGTTGAGAATCGGCGGCTGGCCGTTCCCGGAAACTTCGGCGTCGGTTTCGGCTGCGGCATCGGCCTCTTCCAGCCGGGGCGCTTCCTCGGCCACCAGCGCGAAAGCACGGCGGCGGCGCGGCATGGCGGCGGACTTGCGATCCTGCGCCGGGTCGGCTTCGGGTTCGAGATCGGTTTCCGCAGGTTCCAGCCCGGCGAAAGGCATGCGCGCCGTGCCGGTTTGCGAGGTCTGCGCTTCGGCGGTCTGGGCCACGCGGCGGGCGGCCACCAGGCCGATCAGTCCGCCCAGGCCGGTAAGCCCGAGGGCAAACAGGATGCGGGCGGTCGTCCCCAGCGGGGGCGCGGCCATGGGCACCAGCTTGGCAATGCCGGTCGACAGGACGATATGCTCGATCAGCGCCGGACTGACGATGATCGAACCCAGGCCGAACAGGGCCGCGAACCACAAGGCCACGATGGCGGGGAACAAGGGATGACGGCTGATCGGCTGGGGCTTCCTGTTCTCTGGTTTCGCCACGTTTCTAAACCCCGTTCTCAGATCTGTTTGAGCGGAAGCCGCCAGCTCAGGCAGCGGTTTCCAGCCTTTTTCGTGCATTGAGAGGTGCCACCATTTGGTAAACGTCTCGATAACGACCGGCATTGACGGCCCAATCGTGCCGTTCCCGGACATGTTGGAGCCCGGCCCGGCGGTAGGCATCCCACGATTCGCGCGCCTCCAGCAAGCCCGCAAGTGCGGCGGCGCAGGCGGCGGGATCGTCTGGTGCGAAGAGAGTGCCGGTCTTGCCGTGAGTGACCAGTTCGCGGTGCCCGCCCACGTCGCTGGCGGCCACGAGCTTGCCCTGCGCCATGGCCTCCAGCGGCTTGAGCGGCGTGACGAGGTCCGTCAGCCGGCTTTTCTTGCGCGGATAGGCCATCACGTCGGCCAGCGCGTAATAGCGCTCCACGTCCTGATGCGGCACGCGGCCGATGAAGCGGATCGCGCCGGCAGCGGGAGAAGCCAGCGCCTGCGCCCGCAGCGCCTCCTCGCGCGGGCCGCCGCCCACCAGCAGCAGCCGCGCCAGGGGCTGGCGTTCCAGCAGCAGCGGCATGGCGGCGATCAGGTCGTCCAGCCCTTCGTAGTCGTAGAAGCTCCCGATGAAGCCGATCACCGGGCAGGCCAGGGCGCCGGCGGGGCCATCCACCTCGAACCCGAGTTCGCGGGCGAGCGCGGGATCGCGCGGGGGCGGCGCGCCGAACAGGCTGAGGTCGACACCGTTGGGCATAAGCGTGATCTTCTCCGCCGGAACGCCGCGCGCGACGAGGTCTTGGCGCAGGCCGTCGCAGATCGTCACGACGGCATCGGCGCGCGACACCACGCGGTTCTCCAGCGCCCGGGTCAGGCGGTACTTCAGCGAGCCTTCGCGGCCCGTGCCGTTGCCGACAGCGGCGTCTTCCCAGAAGGCGCGAATTTCATAGACGAGCGGAATGCCGTGGCGCCGGGCGACGCGCGCGGCGGCCGCGCCGCAGAGCGAGGGCGAGTGGGCATGGAGCACGTCCGGCCGCCATTCGTGCACCACCCGCTCGATGGATTCGGCAAAGAGCCCGATCTCGCGCCATTCGCGCAGGACCGGCGGGCCGCCGACCGATCCCGACGTGCGATGGAACACCAGGCCATCGGCTTCCTCCACCGCGGGGCCGGCCGCCTTGTGGCGTATGCCGGTGACGCCCCGGACTTCGAAGCCCATGGCCTCCTGCGCCTTCAGGATCGCGCGGGTGCGGAAGGTGTAGCCGCTCTGCATCGGCAGCGAATGGTCGAGGACGTGAAGGACGCGGGTCATGAGCCAGGTCGTAAGTCTGCAAGGCTTAACGCCGCGTCAACTCCGCACTGCTAGGCCCGGCGCCGATGGTCGACATCCTTGCCCTTGCCCTGAGTCACGGACTGCTGGCGCTGGCCGCCTGGCGGCTGCTGATGCGGCCGGATCTCGATGTCGAATCGGCGCGCGGGAACGCATCCTCTCCGCCCGACACGGCGCCGGCTGCCGGCGGAAAGGCCCCGGCCTCGCGGTCGAGAACCGCGCCCGTCCGCCGCGAGATGCGCTGGCCGGGCGGAGACGACCCGCGCGAGGACGGCGATGCTTGACCTTGCGCTGACGGGCTTCGTCGCCTGCTTCCTGCTGATCGGCTTCCGGCGCCCGTTCCTCTGGGTGCTATGCTATCTCTACGTGGACATCGTCTCCCCGCAGATCATCTCCTGGGGCATCCTGGCCCATCTGCCGATCTCGCTGATGGCCTTCGCGGCGGCGTTCCTGGGCTGGGTGGCCCTGGACGACAAGCGCGATTCGCGGTTCACCTGGCGGCAGGGCATCCTGGTGCTGCTGCTGCTCTATTGCGGCTTCACCACCTGGACCGCCGTCTATCCGGCCGAAGCGGCGGAAAAGTGGGCCTGGGTGTGGAAGGCGCTGGTCTTCGCGATCTTCCTGCCGTTCACCCTGCGGACCCGCCTGCGGATCGAGGCGGTGGCGCTCGTGATGGTGCTGGCGGCGAGCGCGCTCATCATCGACGGCGGGCTCAAGACGGCGGGCGGCGGCGGCGGCTACGGCACGCTGCGCATCTTCGTGGAGAACAACACCGGCCTTTACGAAGGGTCGATCCTCTCGGCCGTGGCGATCTCCATCATTCCCATCATTCTCTGGCTGGTGAAGTACGGCACGGTCTTTCCGGCGGACTGGCGCGTCTATCTGTTTGCCGGAGCGCTGATCTTCGCCGCTTCGCTGATCCCGGTGGGCACGCAGGCCCGCACCGGGCTGGTGTGCCTGGGCGTGCTCTGCCTGTTCTACCTGAGGACCGCGAAGCACAAAGTGCTGATCGCCGGGGGCATGGCGCTGGCGGTGATGGTGGTGGTGCCGTTCCTGCCACCGGCCTTCCTGGCGCGCATGGGCACGATCGAGAATCACGAGGCCGACCAGTCCGCCAGCACGCGTCTGGGCGTGTGGAAGTGGACCTGGGGCTATGTGAAGCAGCACCCCCTGGGCGGCGGCTTCGTGGTCAACCAGTCCAGCCGCGTCGAATACGATACCGTGGCCAAGACGACCGTGGACGGCAGCACCGAGATTCGGCGCACTCATGTGGTGGAGGAGGGCCGGGCCTTCCATTCGAGCTACTTCGAGATGCTGGGAGAGCAGGGCTTCCCCGGTTTCGGACTATGGATCCTGCTCCAATTGACGGGCCTGCTGCAGATGGAGCAGATCCGCCGCCGCTGGCGCAAGCGTAGCGGTCCGGACGAGGCCTGGGTGGCGCCGCTGGCGGTGTCGCTCCAGCTGGCCCAGGTGGTCTACCTGATCGGATCGCTGTTCGTGGGCATCGCCTTCCAGCCGTTCATCCTCATGCTGATCGGGCTGCAATGCGGGTTCTGGAGCTATCTGAAGCGCATCGACGTGCGGCTGCCGCAAGCCCCGATTCGCCCCGCCAAGACGGCCATGCGAACTGCCTGACCCGGCTTTCGGACATCGCGCACCGGTTTTCCGCGATGAAATATTCCTAACACCCGCGGATTCCCTATCGCCCTGAAAATGCCCGGGCATTCGCATTTACGGCAAATTAACCTTTAACCTTCATTGGTCCTATGGTTAATACATGGAAATATCCGTTCCGGCTGGGGATTTGGGCCGATGGACGGGGGGCGAAAGGGAATTCCGATGCGAGTGCTGCTGATCGAGGATGAACCGACTACTGCGCGGGCCATCGAACTCATGCTGACGGCCGAAGGTTTCAACGTCTACTCCACCGATCTCGGTGAAGAAGGCCTCGATCTCGGCAAGCTCTACGATTACGACATCATTCTGCTCGACCTCAACCTGCCGGACATGCATGGCTATGACGTGCTGAAGAAGCTGCGCGTGGCCAAAGTGCAGACGCCGGTTCTCATTCTTTCCGGCATCTCCGAAATGGATTCGAAGGTGCGCTCGTTCGGCTTCGGCGCCGACGACTACGTGACCAAGCCCTTCCACCGCGAAGAACTGATCGCGCGTATCCACGCCGTCGTTCGTCGTTCGAAGGGCCATTCGCAGTCGGTCATCCGCACCGGCAAGCTGGTGGTGAACCTCGACGCCAAGACCGTCGAAGTCGACAGCGCCCGCGTGCACCTGACCGGCAAGGAATATGCGATGCTGGAGCTGCTCTCGCTCCGCAAGGGCACCACGCTGACCAAGGAAATGTTCCTCAACCACCTCTACGGCGGCATGGACGAACCGGAACTGAAGATCATCGACGTCTTCATCTGCAAGCTGCGCAAGAAGCTGGCCCACGCCTGCGGCGGCGCCAACTATATCGAGACGGTCTGGGGCCGCGGCTATGTGCTGCGCGATCCGGACGAGCTTCAGGAAGTCGCGTAAAACCTACCCCTTGCGCGCCCCTTGCGGGGACATGACGCGCGAATGGAACGGCCTGCCCCTTGGGGTGGGCCGTTTCGTTTTGCGGGCCTTGTTTGTGGGGCTGGGCTGGGCACCGGCGCGTTCCGGGCGCATGCTTGGCACATGCCGATGTTTGTGCCCGCCCCGCTGGGCACCCCGACCCTGATCGATACTCGCTCTCACCACCTCCTTCGTCATTGCGAGGAGGCGAAGCCGACGTGGCAATCCAGGGCGGCGTGGAACTGCCCTGGATTGCTTCGCTACGCTCGCAATGACGAAGGTGGGGGTGGGTCGGGCATACGGTGCCAAGGTGCCAGAGTGCCAGAGTGGCAGAGTGCGAGGCACAGGGCGCGCAGGACCGGACCGAAACCTTACCCCCAATCACACACAAAAGGCCCACGAAACCCCACCCTCGGCCGGTAAATCGCCGCCTCCACGGCCCCGTCAGCGGCTGCCACGTTGACCTTGCCCCGCATCGGTGCCAGTGGCCCGCGCCATGACGGCTCACAAATCCGGCGATCCGACCACGCTCAACCGCCTTTACGGCCGCGCCAAGGGCAAGCCCCTGCGCGCGGGCCAGCAGGCGCTGGTCGACAACCTGCTGCCGCGAATCGCGGTTCCCCTCGAAGGTCCGGTGACGGCCGAGCTGCTGTTCGGCGAGAATTGTCCGCTCCATTTCGAGATCGGCTTCGGCGGCGGCGAGCACCTGGCCTTCCGCGCGGACCTGCTGCCGGGGCATGGCTTCATCGGTGCAGAGCCCTTCATCAATGGCGTGGCGCAGGCGCTCACCCATGTCTCGGGCGAGAATCCGGTAGGCGGCGGGCCGGCGCAGCCGCCGCTCGGCAACGTTCGCATCCATCACGGCGATGCCCTGGAAGTGCTCTCGCGCATTCCGGACGGCTCGCTCTCGTTCCTCTACCTGCTGCACCCGGACCCCTGGCCCAAGGCGCGCCACGCCAAGCGGCGCATGATGAACGACGGCCCGGTGAACATGTTCGCGGCCAAGCTCAAGCCCGGCGGCGAGTTCCGCTTCGGCACCGACCATGCGGTCTACGTGCGCCATGCGCTGATGGTGATGCAGCGCCATACCGACCAGTTCGAGTGGCTTTGCGACAAGCCGCAGGACTTCCAGGTCCGTCCCGGCGGCTGGCCGGAAACGCGCTACGAAAACAAGGCGCGCACCGTCTATGGGCATGAGGTCTGGTATTTCCGCTATCGGCGGAAGTGAGGCGAGGATGATGTCCCGGCAATGACGTCGTCCCGGACTTGATCCGGGACCGCGAGCCATGACCAGCCCAAATCGCGGGCAGGCGCTCTTCTGAACGGTATGTCTGAAAAAGCGGCGCCCGGCATGATCCGGGCGCCGCTTTTTTCGTTATCCGGCGATCCCGGCCGCAGCCAGTACCGCCAGCGTCAGCACGTCGGGTGCCAGTGCGGTCATCGGCACGATCTGCACCGGCTTTTCCGCGCCCAGCAGCATCGGCCCGATCGAGGTTGTGCCGCCGATCTCCTTGAGCAGCTTGGCCGAGATATTGGCCGACTGCAGGCCCGGCATGATCAGCACGTTGGCAGGCGCCGAAAGGCGGCTGAAGGGATAGAGCGCCATGATCTTCGGGTTCAGCGCGGCGTCGGGGGCCATTTCGCCTTCGTATTCGAAGTCGGGCTGTTCCTCGTCGAGGATGCGGATCGCCTCGCGGGTCTGTTCCAGCCACTTGCCCGACGGATTGCCGAACGTGGAGTAGCTGAGGAAGGCCACCCGCGGTTCATGGCCGAGGCGGCGGGCGACAGCCGCGGTTTCCTTGGCGATCACCGCGAGCTGCTCGGCGGTGGGGCGCTCGTTGATGGTGGTGTCGGCCATGAACACCGTGTGGTTCTTGCCCACCAGCATGTGGATGCCGAAGGCCAGCTTGCCCTCGGCCGGATCCAGCACGCGGCGCACTTCCTTGATCGACTGCGCGAAGGGGCGGGTCATGCCGGTGATAAGGCCGTCACCCACGCCCAGCTTGAGCAGGCCGGAAGCGAAGATGTTGCGATCGGTATTGACCATGCG
The DNA here is from genome assembly GCF_055521655.1 of Novosphingobium sp. BL-S-21. Classification (NCBI taxonomy): domain Bacteria; kingdom Pseudomonadati; phylum Pseudomonadota; class Alphaproteobacteria; order Sphingomonadales; family Sphingomonadaceae; genus Novosphingobium; species Novosphingobium sp. BL-S-21. Next base: position 1,930,194 of record NZ_CM145496.1, on the reverse strand, counting down.
CTGCACGTCGCGCTGCAGGAAGCCGCGACGTTTCAGGCGTTCGTAAAGCATCTCCACCATCGGGGCGACATGCTCGGAGACCATCGAATTCTCGATATGGAAGCTCTCCGGGTTGGGCACGCCCAGTTCGGCCATCTTGTCGAGGATGACCTGGGTGCGGCCGACCAGCACGGGTTCGCCATAGCCGAAGTCGCGGTACTGGATCGCCGCGCGCAGCACCACTTCGTTGTCCGCTTCGGCGAAGATCATGCGCTTGGGATTGGCGCGGACCTGTTCGTAGACGCGGGTGAGCACCGAAGTGGTGGGATTGAGGCGCGCCTTGAGCTGGTCGCGGTAGGCCTCGAAGTCCTCGATCGGGCGCTTGGCGACGCCCGAATCCATGGCGGCCTTGGCGACCGCCATGGGCACGACTTCCATCAGGCGCGGATCGAACGGTGCGGGGATGATGTAGTCGCGGCCGAACTGCTGCGATTCGCCGTAAGCGACGGCCACGTCCTCGTGAACCTGCTCGCGCGCCAGTTCGGCGATGGCCGTGGCGGCAGCGATCTTCATCTCTTCATTGATGGCGGTGGCGCTGACATCCAGCGCGCCGCGGAAGATGAAGGGGAAGCCCAGCACGTTGTTGACCTGGTTCGGATAGTCCGAACGGCCGGTGGCGACGATGGCATCGGGGCGCACGGCCTTGGCTTCGGGCGGGGTGATTTCCGGGTCCGGGTTGGCCATGGCGAAGATGATCGGCTCGGGCGCCATGGTCTTGACCATCTCGGGCGTGATCGCGCCCTTGGCCGAGAGGCCGAGAACGACGTCCGCGCCTTCGAGCGCTTCGGCCAGCGTGCGCCGGTCGGTCTTCACTGCGTGGGCGGACTTGAACTGGTCCACGCGTTCGCGGCCCGGATAGATCACGCCGCGCGTATCGCAGACGAGCACGTTTTCGTGGCGCACGCCCATCGACTTGATCAGCGCGGTGCAGGCCAGCGCCGAAGCGCCTGCGCCGTTCACCACCACCTTGACGTCCTCCAGCTTGCGGCCGGTGATGAGGCAGGCGTTGATCAGGCCGGCGGCGGCGATGATCGCGGTGCCGTGCTGGTCGTCATGCATGACCGGGATGTTCATGCGTTCGCGCAGGGCCTGCTCGATGATGAAGCATTCGGGCGCCTTGATATCCTCAAGGTTGATGCCGCCGAAGCTGGGCTCCATCATGGCGATGGCCTCGATCAGCGCGTCGGTATCCTCGCTGGCGAGTTCGATATCGATGGAATCGACGTCGGCGAAGCGCTTGAACAGCACTGCCTTGCCTTCCATCACCGGCTTCGATGCCAGGGCGCCAAGGTTGCCCATGCCCAGGATCGCGGTGCCGTTCGAGATCACCGCAACGAGGTTGCCCTTCGCGGTGTAATCGTAGGCCGTGGCGGGATCGTCGGCGATGGCCTGGACCGGAACGGCGACGCCCGGCGAATAGGCAAGCGAGAGGTCGCGTTGCGTCGCCATGGGCTTTGACGCAATGATCTCGATCTTACCGGGGCGGATGGTGTTGTGATAGAACAGCGCTTCGCGCTCGGTGAACTGGATCTTCGACTTTTCGGACAAGCGATTTCTCCCGATTTGGGAGTGGCCCTAACGAATGTTCTCGCCACGCGATAGGGGAAAGGCGGCGCCCCGGCGCTTCACAAAAAGGGACGCGCGGGGCTAACGCTCACAGCCATGAGCACAGCGTCCGAGAAAGCGGGGGTGACCCCGATGATGGCCCAGTACCTTGCCTTGCGGGAAGTGGCGGGGGACTGCCTGCTGTTCTATCGCATGGGCGACTTCTTCGAGCTGTTCTTCGAGGATGCAAAAATCGCAAGCCAAGTGCTCGACATTGCACTTACCACTCGCGGCGAACACGGCGGTCAGCCCATCCCGATGTGCGGCGTGCCGGTCCATGCGGCGGAGGGTTATCTGGCCCGTCTGATCAAGGCGGGTTGCCGCGTGGCGATTGCCGAACAGACCGAAACGCCCGCCGAGGCCAAGGAGCGCGCCAGAAAGGAAGGCCGGGCTTCCAAGGCGCTGGTCGCGCGCGATATCGTGCGCTTCGTCACGGCCGGCACGTTGACCGAGGAATCGCTGCTGGAACCGCGCCGCGCCAATGTGCTGGCGGCGGCCTGCGATCTGCGGGGCACGGTGGGGATCGCGGCCTGCGACATCTCGACCGGGCGCATGGAACTGGAAGAGTGCCCGCCCGAGCGGCTGGGCGCGGCGCTGGCGCGTCTCGGTGCGCGCGAACTGGTGGTGCCGGAGGGCTGGGAGCTGGCGCCGGATGGCGCGATCCCGCGTTCGGGGCACGAGTTTTCGTCTGACGGCGGTGACGAGCGGCTGAAGCTGGTCCACGGCGTCGCCACGCTCGACGGCTTCGGCACCTTCACGCGCGCCATGTTGGCGGCGGCGGGCGGTTTGATCGCCTATCTCGACCATGTCGGACGCGGCAAGCTGCCGCTGCTGCTGCCGCCGGAAGCGCGCGCGGGCGATGCGGCGCTGGCGATGGACGAGGCGACGCGCGCCAGCCTGGAGATTCTCGAATCGTCGCAGGGCGGCCGCAAGGGCAGTCTGGTCGAGGCGATCGACCGCTGCGTGACCGGCGCCGGTGCGCGCCAGCTGGCCGAAGACCTGTCCGCGCCGCTGACCGATCGCCACGCGATTGCCGAGCGGCTGGAACTGGTCGAATGGCTGCACGACGATCCCCTGCTGCGCGAGGACATGCGCGCCGCGCTGCGGGCGCAGCCGGATATCGGCCGGGCTCTGGGCCGCGTTGTGGCGGGGCGCGGCAGTCCGCGCGACCTGGGGCAGCTTCGCGACGGTCTGTCGGGCGCGCGCCGGATCGGGGAGCGACTGGCGCAGATGGATGGGTTGCCGGTGCTGCTCGATCGGCTGATGCCGGAGCTTGGCGGAAGCCAGGATCATTGGGCCGCATTGGTCGATCACTTCGCGCAGGCGCTGGTGGAAACCCCGCCCACCGAGCGCGGGCAGGGCGGCTATATCGCCAGCGGCTACGATGCCGGGTTGGACGAACTGCGCGTCACCTCGGGCAATGCCCGCCGCGCCATCGCCGCGCTGGAAGCGAAATACCGCGAGGAAACCGGCGTCGCCGCGCTGAAGATCAAGCACAACAACGTGCTCGGCTACTTCATCGAAGTGCCGCAGCGCCATGCCGACAAGCTGCTGGAGCCGGACAGCGGATTTTCGCACCGCCAGACGATGGCCGGGGCCATGCGCTTCAACGCGCTGGCGCTGCATGAGGAAGCGAGCCGCATTACCGAGGCAGGTGCCCACGCGCTCGCCGCCGAGGAAGCGCATTTCGAGGGACTGGTGGCCGAAGCGGTCGCCGCCCGCCATGCGATAGCCCGCACCGCTGCGGCGCTCGCCCGGCTCGACGTCGCCGCCGGACAGGCCGAGCGCGCGGTCGAGGGCGGCTGGGCGCGGCCCGAAGTGGTGGACGGCCTCTCGCTGGATATCGAAGGCGGCCGTCATCCGGTGGTGGAGGCGGCGCTGAAGGTTCAGGGCGAGCGCTTCGTCGCCAACGATTGCCGCCTTGCCAGCCATGACCGGCTCTGGCTGATCGGCGGCCCCAACATGGGCGGTAAATCGACGTTCCTGCGCCAGAACGCGCTGATCGTGCTGCTGGCGCAGGCGGGCGGCTTCGTGCCGGCCAGGTCGGCCAAGATCGGCATGGTGGATCGCCTGTTCAGCCGCGTCGGCGCTTCGGACAACCTGGCGCGCGGCCGGTCGACGTTCATGGTCGAGATGGTGGAAACCGCAGCGATCCTGGCGCAGGCGACCGAGCGCAGTTTCGTCATCCTCGACGAAGTGGGACGCGGGACTTCGACGTACGACGGCCTGGCGCTGGCATGGGCCGTTGCCGAAGCGGTGCACGAAACCAACCGCTGCCGGTGCCTCTTCGCCACGCACTATCACGAGATGGCGCGGCTGGGTGAGACGTGCGAGGCGCTGTCGCTCCACCACGTCCGCGCGCGCGAATGGAAGGGCGACCTGGTGCTGCTCCACGAACTGGCCGAAGGCCCGGCGGATCGCAGCTACGGCTTGGCCGTCGCACGCCTTGCCGGGGTGCCGCCCAAAGTTATCAGCCGCGCCAAGTCGGTGCTGGACAAGCTGGAGAAAGGCCGCGCCGAGACGGGCGGGCTGGCAGCGGGCCTCGGCGACCTGCCGCTGTTCGCGGCGGCGCTCGATGCCCATGAGGAACAGTGCGATGCCCTGCGCGACAAGCTGCGCGATATGGACATCGACGCGCTATCGCCGCGTGATGCGCTGGAAATCCTCTACGACCTGAAGCGCGAGGCGGGTACGGACTCTTAACCCTGCTCCGCTAGTATGCGCGGATGTTCGGGCCCAAGATCAGGAATGTCTTCAAGAGCCGGTGGCATGCGCTGTTCTGGTCTGTCAGCATGTTGCTGACGGCCTATTGCTCCGTGCCCTCGCCGGACGAGGGCGGCGATGCGAATGACGCTGCCCAGTTGGCCGGGACCCTGGCGGCGCATGCCGATAAGCAGCCGCCGGCGCACCGGAATCCCTGGGCCTTGGACAAGCCGGCGAACTAGCCGGACTGGAAGCCCGGCTTGCGCTCCTGACGAAGGCCGGTTCGCAGGCCCGACTCCGTCGAAAGGCGCGGGTCCCATGGTTTTCAGGCCGCGCGGCATCTGACGACAAGAAGCCGCCCCCTGTGCAGGGAGCGGCCTGCTTCCGTTAAAAGCGCCCCGGAACCTGGTTTTCGCCATCGGTCCCGGCCTTCAACGCCGTGTCAGCTGTCGTCGTCTTCGAAATCCTCGTCAGCGGCGTTCTGGGCGCCGTAGCGGTTTTCGAGGTCGTCCATCGTCTCTTCGCCGCGATAGGCGGACATGTCGATGACGCCGCTGGTGTCCATCTGGTTCATGTGATCGACCAGATCCTCGACGTCATCCTCGTCGTCGATGCCGCCTTTCACCTTCTCGCTGTCTTCCAGGCCGAAAGGCGCGGTGGCGCGGTCCTGTGCCTCTTCGGCGACGGACTGGGCCTGCGCTTCTTCGTCATCCTGTTCGGGGTTGAAGGTTTCGGGCGCGGAATCGTCGGGACGTTCGGTCATGGCGTGTCTCCTTTGCCGGGATAACGGCTAAGGGAACACGCGGGTTCCGGTATAGGACGAACGCGACGGGAAACGGCTTCCCGTCGCGTTTCCTGTCCGCGCGCCAGACCTGTCAGCGGGCCGCACCCGTCAGCGAGTAGGAACCGGCACTTCGCCCGAGTAATCGTAGAACCCCCGGCCGGACTTGCGGCCGTACCAGCCGGCCTCGACATACTTCTGCAGCAGCGGGGCCGGGCGGTACTTGGGATCGCCGGTGGTCGCCAGGAACACCTTCATGATCTCGTAGAGCGTATCGAGGCCGACGAAGTCGGCGAGCGTCAGCGGGCCCATCGGATGGTTCGCGCCCAGCCGCATGCCGGCGTCGATGTCCTCTACCGAGGCGAGCCCCTCGCCCAGCACGAAGATCGCTTCATTGAGCAGCGGGCAGAGGATGCGGTTGACCACGAAGCCGGGGGCATCGCCCGCCAGCACCACGGTCTTGCCCAGGGCCTCACCGAAGGCTTTCATCCGCGCGGTCGTTTCCTCGGAAGTGGCGAGGCCGGGGATCACTTCCACCAGGCCCATGACCGGCACGGGGTTGAAGAAATGCAGCCCGCAGAAGCGCGCCGGATCGGGCGAACTGGCGGCCATGCGGGTGATCGGGATCGAACTGGTGTTGGAGGCCAGGATTGCGTTCGCGCCCAGCACTTCGCCCACGGCGGCAAAGATCTTCAGCTTGATATCCTCGCGCTCGGTCGCGGCCTCGATGATGAGGTCGCAGTCGCCCATTCCCGAGTAGTCTCCGGCCGTAGCGATGCGGGGCAGCAGCGCGTCCACGTCGGCCTGGGCGATCTTTTCCTTTGCCACCAGCCGGGCCAGGCCCTTGGCGATGCCGGCCTTGCCCTTCTCGGCGATGTCGATCGAGATGTCGGACAGGACCACGTCCATGCCCTTGCTCGCCACGGTCTGGGCGATGCCCGAACCCATGATGCCCGCGCCGATGATTCCGACTTTCCGCACTGCCAAACTCCTCTGGTGATCCCTTTGCGCCGGAAGGATTATCATCGGCGCTCGGCGAGGGAACCTAGCGATTCTGGCCGGGTACCCAAAGCACGTCGTCGGCCCCATGGCCATTCACCGCCCGGGCGAGGACGAAGAGATAGTCGCTGAGCCGGTTGAGATAGCCGAGCGCCGCCGGATTGGTGGGCGTTTCGGCGGCCATGGCGACGGCGGCGCGCTCTGCCTTGCGGGCGGAGGCGCGGGCGATGTGGACACGCGCGGCGGCCTCGCTGCCGCCGGGCAGGATGAAGCTGCGCAGCGGCTGGAGATGGGCGTTGATCGCGTCGATCTCCGTTTCCAGCCACGTCACTTGCGAGGGGACCACGCGCAGGGTCATCTCGCCGGGCGTGAAATCCTCGTCACCAGGGGCCTTGGGCGTTGCGAGATCCGCGCCAAGGTCGAACAGGTCGTTCTGGATGCGGGTGAGCACGGAACCGTGCGGCGTTTCCGTCAGCGCGCAGACGGCGAGGCCGATGGCGCAGTTCGCCTCGTCCACCGCGCCGATCGCTTCCATGCGTGCCGCATTCTTGGGCAGGCGGGAGCCGTCGACCAGGCCGGTCGTGCCGTCGTCACCGGTGCGGGTGTAGATCTTGTTGAGACGGACCAAGGTGGAATCCTTTGAAAATCCGCCCAAGGCGGATTTTGGCGGCGAAAGCCCTAGCGCGCCATGGCCAGCAGGATCGCGCAGACGATCACCGCCGCGGCCTGATACTTGATGCGGTTGAACATCATCTTGTTCTGGAGGAGCTGGTTCGCCGTGGGCTCCGTGGAGGCGGGATCCCGGTTCAGATCTTCCTTCGCGCCCTGCATGAAGGCCACGATACCGCGCACGAGGCTGACGACGACCATGATCATCAGCAGGATGATGATGGGGATGAGAATGGTGCTCATGGGCTTTGGTGTAGGCCCGCCGAAAGCGAAATGCCAGCAGGGAAGCGGTGCTGCCGAAGCGCCTCGGCGATGGCCTTGCCGTCCTCTCCCGCGCGCCGCCGGTCACCCAGCGAGGGCGCGCCGCGCCGCTTGGCGAGTTTGCGCCCGTCCGGCTCCACCAGCAGGGCATGATGATGCCACAACGGCACCGGCAGGCCGAGCAGCGCCTGCAGCAGCCGGTGGACATGGCTCGCCGGAAACAGGTCCATCCCGCGGGTGACGAGGGAAATGCCGTCAGCCGCGTCGTCCAGCGTGGCGGCCAGGTGATAGCTGGCGGGCAGGTCCTTGCGCAGCAGCACCACGTCACCGAAGATTTCGGGGGTGGCGGGCTGGAGCCCGGCCCGTTCGTCCGTCCATTCGAGCGGGCCGGTCAGGTCCAGCGCGCCTGCGACGTCGAGCCGCCAAGCCGCGCCTTCGGGGTCGATCTCCCGGTGGCGGCAGGTGCCTGGATAGACCGGGCCGTCCGGTCCCATCGCGGTGGCTGCGGCGGCGATCTCGGCGCGGGTGCAGCGGCAGGGATAGAGCAGGCCCAACGCCTTCAGGCGCTCTCCCGCCTCGGCATAACTGTCCAGGCGGCGGGACTGGAAGCGGACGTCTTCATCCCATTCCAGGCCGAGCCATTCGAGGTCGCGGAAGAATTCCTCCACGAATTCCGGGCGGCTGCGCTCTCCGTCGATATCCTCGATCCGCAGCAGGAACGCGCCGTCCCGCGTGCGGGCAAGGTCATGCGCCATCATGGCCGCATAAGCATGGCCGAGGTGCAGCGGGCCGTTGGGGCTGGGGGCGAAGCGGGTGCGGATCATCGCTCCTGCTCCTAGCCGCGCTGCGGCGTGCCGCAAGGGCAAGTGGCGATAGGCGTTTCCGTTTCGCGCTTCCGGCGGGGTTCTGGCTGTGCCTTCGCCTCTGCCGGTGTCCCCTGGCCTTGCCCTGCCTTTGCCTCGACCGCCGCCCCCCCCCTTCGTCATTGCGAGCGCAGCGAAGCAATCCAGGGCGGTTCTGCGCGGCTCTGGATTGCTTCGCTGCGCTCGCAATGACGAAAAGTAGGGCCGAAAGCGGCAGGACTTCACGCACACCCAGGCGTGTGGATAAGCCTGGCATAACCTGTGCGCCGGGCGTTGGCAGCCTGAGGACATCCTGTGGAATGCTTGTGGCGAACCTGTGGATTGTTGTATGGCGCGAACCCGGTCCCGGCTTGACGGCGACTCGCGTAAATGCTGCAAAGAAACTCATGCGTTGCCATGAAACCGCAATCAGGGCCTGCGACAGGAGGCCATGCTCAAGTCGGAGCTGATCGAGCGCGCGGCCCGGTTCCGCAGCGCGGAGGATGACCCCTCCCGAAGTCTTTCCGACTGTCCTGCCTTAGTGCTCAATGCGGATTACACGCCGCTTTCCTACTACCCCTTGAGTCTCTGGCCCTGGCAGACCGCGATCAAGGCGATCGTTCTGGAAAGGGTGGACATCATTTCCAGCTACGACCGGGTGGTGCACAGTCCCAGCTGGTCGATGCAGATCCCCTCGGTGATCGCCCTGAGGCAATACGTCCGGCCTTCCGAATTCCCCGCCTTCACCCGTTTCAATCTTTTCCTTCGCGACCGCTTCAGCTGCCAATATTGCGGCTCTCCTCAGCAACTGACGTTCGATCACGTCGTCCCGCGCCGTCTGGGCGGAAGGACCAGCTGGGAAAACATCCTCACCGCCTGCGCGCCCTGCAACCTCAAGAAGGGCGGCCGTACTCCCAAGCAGGCGAACATGCCGCCGCTGGTGGCCCCGATCCGGCCGACGAGCTGGCAGCTCCAGGAGCGCGGCCGGGCCTTCCCGCCGAACTACCTCCACGAAACGTGGCGGGACTGGCTCTATTGGGACATCGAGCTGGAGGCCTGAGCCCTCCGATGCCGCCCCACGCGGGCGCGCCTCCCGAACTCAGCGCTTCCCCGTTCCGCGACGGCACCGGCTGGCCTCGGCGGCCTTCAGGTCGGGATCGACGCGCGCGTCGGCGTAGGACCACGCTTTCATACCCGGCTTGAAGAAGGCGACTTTCCCGTCTTCGGTCTGGAAAAAGTAGGCGCCGGCCTGCGCGGCATGAGTCTTGCCCCCCACCGTGATGGCCGGACCCTCGGGCCGCGTGTCGATGACGACCTGACCGTAGCGCGCGAACTGGCAAGTGTAGACGGCGGCGCGCTGGTCCGCGAAAGCGGAGGAACCGCTTGTGAAGATGAGCGCGACGGCGAGTGCCAGGCACGGCCCTGTCCGCATCAGATGCCCAGCATTTCCGGCTTGAACAGCCTTTTTCGCGACACCCGCTTGCCGGACAGCATGAACTGCCCGTCACCCAGGTAGTGGACGAATTGCGGCGCCTTCGGGCTGGTTGCGGCGCGGATGCGCAGGACTTCGAGGATGAACAGGTCGTACTGGCCCACCATGGCGTCGTCATGGAGACGGCATTCGAGCTGGGCGTGGCATTGCGGAAGGAGGGGGGCGGCGACATGGGCGGCCGGTTCGCGCTTGATGCCGAGATCGGCGAACTTGTCGCAGTCCGCGCCGCTGCAATTGCCGATCCGCACGACCATGTCGAGCAAGTCTGCAGTGGGCACGTTGATGGTGCACTCGCCGCTCCGTCGCAGCAGCGCATGGCTGTGGTTTCCGCGCGAAACGAGGCAGGAAATCAGCGCAGGCGTGAATTCCAGTACCTGGTGCCAGCCCATGGCCATCACGTTGTCCGCAGACGCGCCGGCATGGTGCGTCGCCAGCAGGACGACCGGCCCGGGTTCGAGGAACTGCCGGGCGTGGGACGGCGGGACTTCGCGCCAGTGAGTCATGCGGGGCTCCTTTCCTGTCGGATCAGGAGCGCCTCAGGGCCGGCGCGGTTCCACGGGCGCAGCTATGGTCAGTGCAGGGTCTCGGCCGGGGTTTCGGCTTCCTCGCCCTCCACGCCGCGGCCGACGGCGGTGGTCAGGGCCACATCCATCGTCACGTTGCCCACGGTGCGCATGAGGTCCGGCAGCACTTCCACGGCCACCAGCACCCCGAGCGGCCAGAGCGGCGTGCCCATGGCCGCCGCGATCGGCCCGATAGAGGATACGAAGCTGATCGTGCCGGGCAGCGAGACGGCGCCGAACGTGGTGGCGAAGGCCACCAGGGCACCCGCCACGAGCGCGCCGGTGGTCAGCTCCATGCCGGCGAGCCGTGCGGCGTAGACGGCCACGGCCATGTTCATCGCCGGACCCGTCGCGCGGAACAGCGTGACGGCCAGCGGCAGGACGAACTCCGCGGTCGTGCCCGAAACGCCGAGGCGGCGGCTGGAGGCGAGCATGGCGGGCAGTGTGGCGATGGAGGACTGGGTGGAAATGGCCACGACTTGCGCGGGCAGCACGGCCGCGGCGAAAGCGGAAAGGCGGCGCCGCCCGGCGAAAGCGGCGATCAGGTATCCGGCCACCATGACGACGGTTCCGACCGCGGTGACCAGCACGATGTAATGGGCGAGCGCGCCCAGCGCGGCCCCGCCGCTGCGCACGCCCAGGCCGAAGCCGAGCGCGAAGACGCCGATCGGCGCGAGCGCCAGCACCCAGCCGATCACCACCATCATCGCGCCGGCAACCCCTTCGAACAGCACGGCGAGCGCGCGTCGCGGCTCGTCCGCAAGCCGGGTCGAGGCGACGGCGAACAGCGCGACGAAGACGATCACCGGCAGCATTGCATTGGCGGCGGCGGCGGAGATGACGTTCTCGGGCATGAGCGAGGAAAGGAAGTCGGCGATGCCGGGCACTGCGGCAGGTTCCTCGCCGTGAGTGAAGCGCACCCCGGGAGGGACGGGGAACAGGTCCAGCAGCAGGGGCATGGCCACCGCGCCCAGCGCGGCGCTGAAGGCCAGGAAGCCGATGATGATCCCCAGCGTGCGCCGGGCCATGGCGCCGGCCTGGGCGACGGCGATGGTCTCGACGATGCCGCTGAACAGCAGGCCCGCGACCAGCGGCAGGATCGTCATCTGCAGCCCCTGCAGCCATAGCGAGCCGATCGGTCCGGCCACTTTCAGCACCGGAATGGCGCGCGGATCGCCCGCCAGCACGAGGCCCAGCACCAGCCCCGCGACGAGTCCGGCCAGGGTCAGCTTTCCAGGAACGCGAATATCCGGAATGCGCGAGGAATTTCCGGGTTTTGCGGGACTTGGGGTGCTCATCGGGCTCCTGGGAGATATGGCCGCGCGGGGGCCTGCGGGGTCGGCCTTGCTCATAAGCGGTGCCGCCGCTCTTGGCAATTTGGCGGCGCTGCGGCTAGAGGATGGGCGAGGGAGCCGCGCGAGCGGGCTGCGGACGTCATCCGGTATTCACGAGACAGTCTCCAAGGGGCAGGTCATGAGCAGACAATTCTTCGGCACCGACGGTATCCGCGGCCGCACCAACCAGGGCGCGATGACGGCGGCCATCGCCATGAAGGTCGGCCAGGCGGCCGGCACCCGCTTCCTGCGCGGCAAGCACCGGCACCGCGTGGTGATCGGCAAGGATACCCGCCTCTCGGGCTACATGCTGGAAAACGCGCTTGTCGCCGGCTTCACCAGCGTGGGCATGGACGTGGTGCTGCTGGGGCCGATGCCGACCCCGGCCGTCGCCCTGCTGACCCGCGAGCTGCGCGCCGACGTGGGCGTGATGATCTCGGCCAGCCACAACCCTTACGAGGACAACGGCATCAAGCTGTTCGGCCCCGACGGCTTCAAGCTCTCCGACGAGGACGAACTGGCGATCGAGGCCATGCTGGCCCAGGATCTGGCGCTCGCCCCGTCCGAGGACATCGGCCGCGCCCGCCGCATCGACGATGCACGCGGGCGCTACATCCACGCCGTCAAGCGCTCGCTGCCCCATGACATTCGCCTGGACGGGCTCAAGATCGCGGTCGATTGCGCCAATGGCGCCGCCTACCAGGTCGCGCCCTCGGCCCTGTGGGAACTCGGTGCCGAAGTCGTGGCGGTGGGCGTCACGCCCAACGGCCGCAATATCAACGACAAGTGCGGCTCCACGCATGTCGACCTGCTTCAGGAAACCGTGGTCACGACCGGGGCGGATATCGGCATCGCGCTTGACGGCGATGCGGACCGGCTGCTGGTCGTGGACGAAAAGGGCAAGACCGTGGACGGTGACCAGATCATGGCGCTGATCGGCACCCAGCTGGCCGCGCGCGGCGCCCTGCGCGGCGGCGGCGTGGTGGCGACGGTCATGTCGAACCTGGGCCTCGAACGCTATCTGCAGGGGCAGGGCCTCACGCTCGAACGCACCAAGGTGGGTGACCGCCACGTCCTCGAACGCATGCGCGCGGGCGGGTTCAACGTGGGCGGCGAGCAATCGGGCCACATGATCCTGCTCGACCATGCGACCACCGGGGACGGCACCGTGGCGGCGCTTCAGGTGCTGGCGGCGCTGGTCCAGTCCGGCAAGCGGGCGAGCGAATTGCTCCACCTTTTCGACCCGGTCCCGCAGCTGCTGCGCAACGTCCGCTTCTCGGGCGGGCAGCCGCTGGAGGCCGCCAGCGTGAAGACTGCCATTGCCGAGGCGGAGGCTTCGCTCAACGGCAGCGGCCGCCTCGTCATCCGTGCCTCGGGCACCGAGCCCCTGATCCGCGTCATGGCGGAAGGCGACGATGCCGGGCAGGTGGAGGCCGCCGTGGCCTCGATTTGCGCGGCCGTGGAAGAGGCGGCAGCCTGATGGCCCTCGAAATGCGCCCCGACTGCGAACGCTGCGGTACCGACCTTCCGGCCGATGCCCCCGGCGCGTTCATCTGCAGCTTCGAATGCACCTACTGCGCCGAATGCGCGGACGACCTCGACGAGCTTTGCCCCAATTGCAGCGGCGAACTGCTCGACCGGCCGACGCGGGCCAAGCGGCATTTCGATTCCGCGCCCCCGTCGAAGGAGCGCAGGTTCAAGGGCTGATCGGCTCCCGCAAGGGCGCGAAGCGGGCAGGGCGGCTTAGCCGGCTGCGCGACGTCTTCGCGCCTTGGCGGCTTTGCGCGATGCCATCCGGCGCATGCTTGCCGAACGACACCCCGGGTGCCATCAGCCCGTCATGACCACACCGCCCCGCATCCTTTCCATCGCCGGCTCCGACAGTTCGGGCGGTGCCGGTATCCAGGCCGATATCAAGACCATCACGATGCTCGGCGGCTATGCCATGACCGCGATCACCGCGATCACCGCGCAGAACACGTGCGGAGTCACGCATGTGGTGGCGCTCTTGCCGGAGATGGTGGCGGCGCAGATCGACGCCTGCGTAAGCGACATCGGCGTGGACGCGGTGAAGATCGGCATGCTCGGCAGTCCCGAGATCGCCCATGTCGTGGCGGAACGGCTGGAGCGGCTGGGCGTGCCGGTGGTGTTCGATCCGGTGATGATCTCCACCAGCGGCTCGGTCCTGGCGGATGCGGCCACCATTGCCGCTTTCGAACGGCTGATGACTCTCGCCACGCTGACCACGCCGAACGTTCCCGAACTGGAGGCGCTGGGCGGGGACCGCGCCATGGCGGCGCGCGGAGTGGCCTATATCGCCAAGGGCGGCGATGCGGAGGGGCCGATCGTGGAAGACAGGCTGCTGCGGCCCGGCGAACCGCCGATGTCGTGGACCGCACCGCGCATCGAGACGCGCCATACCCACGGCACCGGCTGCACGTTCTCCAGCGCCATCGCCACGTTCATGGGGCAGGGCGCCGGCCTGGAAGCGGCGATCGTCAGCGCGCGCGACTATGTGCGCGCGGCGCTGCTCAATGCGCCGGGTTTCGGCGCGGGACATGGCCCGCTGGGACACCACGTTCGCGGCTAGGCAGCGGACAGCCCGGTCAGGGCCGGCCGCAGAAACGCCAGAGAGCCGAAGAACTCGACCGGCCGAAGAGTGTGCGTCCGGAAAAGGGGCGGCCCGGCGGCCGCCGCCCTGACCTCAGCAGCAGTCGAGATCGTAGAACTTCTGCACGACCTTCCAGCCTTCCTCGCCGGTTTCGCACCAGTGGAACAGCTTGAGGTCCTGCCGGTTGATGACGCCTTCGTCGGCCAGGGCCTCGAAATTGACGACGCGTTCCCAGAATTCCTTGCCGTAGAGCAGGATCGGGATCGGCTTCATCTTGCCGGTCTGGATCAGGGTAAGCAGCTCGAAGAATTCGTCGAACGTACCGAAACCGCCCGGGAACACGGCCACGGCGCGCGCGCGCAGCAGGAAGTGCATCTTGCGCAGCGCAAAGTAGTGGAACTGGAACGAGAGCCGCGGCGTCACGTAAGGGTTGGGCGCCTGCTCATGGGGCAGCACGATGTTGAGGCCCAGCGATTCCGCGCCGACTTCCGAAGCGCCGCGATTGGCGGCTTCCATGATCGACGGGCCGCCGCCCGAGCAGACGACGAACTGGCGCATGCCCTTTTCCACCACCGAGCACTGGCTGGCCAGCTTGGCGAGGGTCTTGGCTTCCTCGTAATACTTCGCCTTGGCGACGAGCCGCTCGGCGACTTTCTTCTCTTCGTCGGTCTTGGCCTGGGCCAGGACGCTTTCAGCATTCTCGGGCGCGGGGATGCGGGCGGAGCCGTACATCACCATGGTCGAGCCGATATTGGCTTCTTCCAGCAGCATCTCGGTCTTGAGAAGCTCAAGCTGGAAACGGACGGGGCGCAGTTCGTCGCGCAGCAGGAACTCGGTGTCCTGGAAGGCCAGGCGATAGGCCGGGTTCTGCGTCTGGATCGTGCCTTCCTGCGCGTCTGCGAAGTTGGCTTCCTGCTCGGCCTTGTAGAACCGGCGGTTGGTGACTTTCTTGTCTTCTTGTTCGGTCATCTGCATTCCATGGCCGCTGGGAGGCGCGGCGTCGAGGGATAAGGATTTAATTATGATATGCTTGCGCGCAAGCACGGCATGCGGTTGCCCGCAGCCCCGATGCACCAGTTTCACGGTTGGCCGCGTTTTCCGGGTCATCAGGTGATTCCCCCTGCTGGGAAAACGCTCTAGGCTGCACGACATGTCGAACATGACCATGACACGCCGCGCCGCGATGGCCGGTTTCGGCGCCGTGGCCGCAGGCTCCGTGCTGCCGGTACTCCCCGCTCTTTCGGCCCAGGTCCGCAGCCCCGCGCGCAAGCTGGTGAAGCCCCCGCGCCTGAAGGAAGGCGACGTGCTGGGTCTGGTCGCGCCGGCGGGCTTCGTGGGGGATCGCTTCGGACTGGACCAGATCATGGCGACCGTGCGCGCCATGGGCCTGGAGCCGAGGCCGGCGCTGCACATGCTCCAGCGCGAAGGCTACCTGGCCGGCTCCGACCGGACGCGGGCTGACGATCTCATGGCCATGTTCGCCGACGACAAGGTCCGCGCCATCATGGCCGTGCGTGGCGGCTGGGGTTGCGCACGCATCCTGCCCTTGCTCGATTTCGACAGGATCGCGGCGAACCCGAAGCTCTTCGTGGGCTTCAGCGACAATACCGCGCTCCACCTGGCTTTCGCGGCGCGGACGGGCGTGGCCAGCATCCACGGGCCGAATGCTTCCGCCTCGTGGCCGCCGGCGGCCTGGGCCTCGTTCCATGCGCTGGCCTTCGAAGGCGGGACGCCGACCTGGCAAGTGCCCGAGGGGGCGGGCGTCAATCTTTCGGGCCGGGGCAAGGACTTGCGCACGTTCCGCGGCGGCAAGGCGCGCGGCCGGCTGCTCGGCGGCAATCTCAGCGTGCTTTCCGCCCTGGTGGGCACGCCCTACCTGCCGGACTTCACGGGGGCCGTGCTGTTCATCGAGGACACCAACGAATCCGAATACCGCATCGACCGCATGCTCACCCAGCTTGCCCTGGCGGGGATCTTCGACCGGGTGGCCGGGGTCGTCTTCGGCCAATGCACCGGCTGCCAGAACCCCGACGGCGGCTATTCGAACTTCACGATCTACGAAGTGCTCGACCGGCAGTTTTCCGGCCTCAGGGTTCCCGCGTTCCAGGGGCTCCAGATCGGCCATATCGCCTCGCAGCTCAGCGTGCCGGTGGGCCTGCCGGTGGAGATCGACGCCGATGCCGGGACGATGCGCCTGCTGGAAGCGGCGGTTGCGTAAGCTGACGCAAGTCGGCCTGCCCTGCACTTGAGACATGGCGAAGCGACTGTTATCGCGGGCACATGTCCAACTGTGACCTGTGCGTCGTTCGGAACCGGGCGATCTGTTCATCCCTCGATGCGAAAGAGCTGGAAGCGCTCAACGCCATCGGGCGTACCCGCACGATCCAGCCCGGCGAATCGCTGATCTGGGAAGGCGAGGACTCGGTTCTCGTGGCCAACGTGATCGACGGCGTGCTGAAGCTATCGACCAATACCGAGGACGGGCGCGAGCAGATCGTCGGCGTGGTCTATCCTTCGGACTTCATTGGGCGTCCCTTCGGCGGAACCACCGGCCACGGCGCCACCGCCCTGACGGAAGCGACGGTCTGCGTCTTCTCCCGCCGCGATTTCGACGCTTTCGCCCGCGAGCATCCGGCGCTGGAACATAAGCTGCTGGAGCGGACCCTGGGCGAACTGGACCGCACGCGCCGCTGGATGCTGCTGCTCGGCCGCAAGTCGGCCTCGGAAAAGCTGGCAAGCTTCCTGCTGGAAATGGCCGAGCGGTTGCAGCCCCCCGGCTGCGCCTGGAATTTCGAGGATGCCGGCCCGCGCCGCATCACCCTGCCGTTCTCGCGCCAGCAGATCGCCGACGTGCTGGGCCTCACCATCGAGACCGTGAGCCGCCAGTTCACCCGCTTCAAGAACGAGCGGCTGATCGACCTGCCTTCGCGCCGCGACGTGATCCTCCTGGACCACGAGGCGCTGACCGCCGAAGCGGGCTGAAGGGGCGTCGGTCCCCGGATCAGGCCTTGATCGCGATCTCCTGGCAGTAATGCAGGCGAGCCCGCCGCCCCTGCTTTCGCGGGGACGACGGGCATCCGGCTATGGCCGAAGTGCCTGCCGGAACCGGACCGTCTCTCAGAAGCGGTAGGACACGCCTGCGCTCAGCACCCAGGGATCGAGATCGTGGCGCGTCTTCAGCGCCAGCACGCCATCCTCGTAGAACGAGGCGGTGGGCTTCACCCAGTACTTCTTGGCATCGAGCGAGAGGCCCAGCCCCTTGTCGTTGATGGCGATGTCCACGCCGCCCTGCAGCGCGAAGCCCACCTTGTTCGACATCTTCACTTTGTCCACGCCCAGCGCGCGCGCCGTCTCGCCCGGCTTCTCGTCGAACACGAAGAACCAGGCCGGGCCGGCGCCCACATAGGGCTTGAAGGGCGTTCCGGTGTCGAGATGCGCCTTGGCAGTCACCGTGGCCGGCAGGATGAGAACGTGATCGACCAGGCTGGCGCCCGCCACGTCGCCGGTGCCGCTGACGTGGTGCTGGGTGAAGCAGCAGATCGTCTCCACCGAGAAGGCGTTGCTGAAGAAATATTCCACCGCCAGCGTGGGCACCACGTTGTCGTTCGCCTTGGTGCCCACGGTTTCGAGCCCGGCGAGCGTGCTGCCCAGCGCGGTGTCGGTGTCGATCGACCTGATCTTGTCGATCTGGCCGTCGGGCAGCACGGCAGTGCCCAGAACCTTGACCTGCCACTTGCCGTCCGGGCTTCCGGCCTGGGCCGGGGTGACGATCGCGGTGGCGGCGGCGGCCGTCAGGGCAGCGGCCGCGAGCATGGACATCTTGCGCATCTTGGGTCTTTCCTGCGCCGCCGGGGCCGCACCGTGCGGGTCCCCCCTCTTGAGCGGCAGCAGGGCCGCTTTGGTCCTCCCGCGCGGCGGGGACATTGATCGCGCGCAAAAATCGGCAGATCGAGCCGGTTTCCCGCCCGTTGATCGAGCGCAATGACGCGGCCGCCTCCAGGCGCGATGGGTCTGCGCATGTGGACCTATCACCCCGAACTGCTTGCGGTGCCCGTGCCGCGCTACACCAGCTTCCCCACCGCCGCCGAATTCGACCAGACCGTCGGCGCCGAGGCTTTCGTGCAGGCGCTGGAGGCGGTGAACGGCGAGGTCTCGCTCTATGTCCATATCCCGTTCTGCGAGAAGATCTGCTGGTACTGCGGCTGCAACACCAGCGTCGCCAACCGCACCGATCGCGTCTCCGGCTATCTCGATGCCCTCCACCGCGAGATCGGCCTTGTCGCCGAACGCTTGCCACAAGGCGCCCGGGTCACGCGCATCGCCTTTGGCGGCGGCAGTCCCAACGGAATTCCCCCGGTCGACTTCGTGCGGCTGGTGGACGCGCTGACGCTGCAGTTCCCCGCATCGCGCCCGGTCCTGTCGATCGAGCTGGACCCGCGCACGATGGGCCGCGAATGGGCGGCCGTGATCGGCGCGGTGGGGATCACGCGCGCCAGCCTGGGGGTGCAGACGTTCGCGCCGGGCCTTCAGCAGGCCATAGGACGGGTGCAGCCGGCATGGATGATCGAGGAAACGACCGCGATGCTGCGCGCGGCAGGCATCGCTTCGCTCAACTTCGACCTGATGTACGGGCTTCCCGGGCAGACCATGGCCGATCTGGATGATTCGCTGGCGCGAACCGCCGCGCTGGGGGCCGACCGGATCGCGCTGTTCGGCTATGCCCATGTGCCGCACCTGATCGCGCGCCAGCGCAAGATCGATGCCCAAGCCCTGCCCGATGCGGAGCAGCGATTCGCCATGGCCGCGCGCGGCCATGCGGTTCTGGTCGAGGCCGGTTATGTGCCCATCGGTTTCGATCACTTCGCCCGGCCCGGAGACGCCCTGGCGCAGGCGGCGCTATCGGGAAGCCTGCGCCGCAACTTCCAGGGCTTCACCGAAGACAAGGCGCCGGTGCTGCTGGGTCTGGGCGCTTCGTCGATCAGCGGCTTTCCCGAGCTGCTGGTCCAGAACGAGAAGAACACCGGGCGCTATCGCATGATGCTCTCGCAGGACCGCATCGCCGCCAACCGCGGGATTCGCCGCAGCGGTGAAGACCGGCGGCGCGGCGCGGTGATCGAGGCGCTGCTGTGCCGGGGCAGGGCGCCGATCCCGCGCGACCTGCAATGCGAGGCCTGGCCGCTGCTGCTGCCCTATTTCGATGCCGCGCTTTGTGACAGCGACGGAGAGGATCTGGTGATCCTGCCCCAGGGCCTGCCCTATGCCCGCTCGATCGCGGCGCGCTTCGATCCCTATCGCAAGGATTCGCTGCGACGGTTCAGCTCGGCGGTCTGACAGCGCCTTGCTCCCTCAGGGGCGAATGTCGAATTCCACGCCGAAGAGATTGCCGTCCACCCAGCGCACGAGGCCCCACAGTTCGCGGCCGTCGTCCATCGCCGCGCGCACGACTTCGTTGCAGGCAGGCGGCTGGCCTGCCGCCGCCGCGCTCAACCCTCGTGACGAGACATTGCGCACGATCACGTCGATCGGCCTGCCGTGCGAATCCATCAGCGTGACATGGGCGCAGCGGTCACGACGGCGTTCACGCAGGATCGGTGTGGGCCTGAAATGCGGATCATCCATTTTCGGCAGGACGGCGAATCGGCGAAAAATTGAAGGCCGGGGCAGGCGCGAATCGGTCGATTGACCACGATCAATGCCGTGCGGAGCGGGGGCTGGCAGATGGGCCGTGCCGGTCGTGCACCGCCAAGTCGAACCTTGCCGGCGGTGGCAACCGCTTCTCCCCGACTTCGGGCGGCTCTTCCCCGCGAAGGGCCGCCCCTCTTTCCGGGCGGGCGCCAACTCCAGACATGAACCGGAAAACCGCCGGGATCCGGCACGATTCGCACGCCGCCAGGGCATGCGAAAGCGTCCGGCGATGCCAGACGCGCTTCCCGAAGAAAAAGCGGATTTCAGCGATTTAGGAAGAATTGGATGCCCCGCGAGGATTCGAACCTCGATAGACGGAATCAGAATCCGTAGTCTTACCATTAGACGACGGGGCATCGGGAGGCGCCCCTCTAGTAGGGCTTCTGATTCGCGTCAAGCACCCTTTTTGCAGTCAGGGTTGCCCCTTGGCCCGGGGGGCGTTAGCATCGCCCCAGGTATCCGCCGCGCACGGCGGTAAGATTTATTCGAACGAGATTACATATCATGGCGGAGCAAGATCCGCCGGCAGCAAGAGTCGATGTGTCGGGCCGCACTGGAAGGCGGCGCAAGGCGAGGAAGGGCAAGTCACGCTCGTCCGGACCCGACACGGCCAAGGCGAAGGCGCGCCCTCCGGGCGGCGCCGCCGAGGCAGGCGGAGCGCCGCGCGAAGAGAAGACATCCGGCTCGCAGGCGTCGCCCCGCCAGGCGGAATCGCGCCGGGCGGCTGCCCGGAAGCGCGGCTCCCGCAAGGGCGCAGCGCGTTCCTCCAAGAAACCGCGCGCCCAGGGCGAAGCCGTTGCCCCCAAGACGGTGCCGGCAGAAGCGAAGACCGTTGCACCGGGCTTCCCGGCCGCCAGCTTCGTGCCTGCCGGCTTCACGCCCGTGCTTCCGGGCGCGAACGGGCCGTCGTCTCGCCCGTCCTACCGGCAATCCTATGCCGCCATCGACCTCGGCACCAACAATTGCCGTCTCCTGATCGCCCGGCCATCGGGCGAGAATTTCACGGTGATCGATGCGTTCAGCCGCGTCGTGCGGCTGGGAGAAGGCCTGGCGCAGTCCGGCCGTCTGTCCGAGGCGGCGATGGACCGGACGCTGGCAGCGCTACGGGTCTGCGCCGAAAAGCTGATGCGCCGCAATGTCTATCTCGCCCGCTCGGTGGCGACCGAGGCCTGCCGCCGCGCGGAGAACGGCCCGGAATTCATCGAGCGCGTGCGCGAGGAAACCGGCATCGCGCTCGACATCATCAGCGCGCGCGAGGAAGCGCGGCTGGCCGTGCTCGGCTGCCATGTGCTGCTGGAGGAAGGCTTCGGCCCGGCGATGATCTTCGACATCGGCGGCGGATCGACCGAACTCGTCCTGATCGAGAGCACCGGCACGGTGCCGCGTATCCTCGACTGGCAATCGGTGCCCTGGGGCGTCGTTTCGCTGACCGAGAGCTGCGGGCCGGAAGGCACGACGCTGGAGGAACGCCTCGCGCGCTATCGCCACATGCATGGCCTGGTCTCGGAAAGCTTTTCCGCCTTTGCCAAGCGCGTCGGCCCGGCGCGCGGCAGCGCGGCGGAAACGGGTCCGCTGCGCCTGCTGGGCACCAGCGGCACGGTGACGACGCTGGCCAGCCTCCACCTCGAACTGCCGCAATACGACCGCCGCATGGTGGACGGATTGATCGTTCCGGCCGAATCGATGCGCGACATCAGTTCCCGGCTCTCCTCGATGTCGATCGAGGAGCGGCGCGAGGTGAACTGCATCGGGCGCGAGCGTGCGGACCTGGTCGTGGCCGGCTGTGCGATCCTCGAATCGATCCTCGACCTCTGGCCCGCGGCGCGGCTGGGCGTGGCCGATCGCGGCATTCGCGAAGGCATCCTGCGCAGCCTCATCGCATCCCATTCCAGCGGCAGGCCCACGGTAGCCCCCGCGCCATCACACCTATTGGAGAACCGGCCATGAGCCGTTCCGGACGCGATCCCAACGAGCGGCTTCGCACTGGCAAGAAGCGCACGACCAGCTCGGCGCGCTGGCTGACCCGCCAGATCAACGATCCTTACGTGAAGCAGGCCAAGGCCGACGGCTACCGTAGCCGCGCCGCCTACAAGCTGCTGGAACTCGACGAGAAATTCGACCTGTTCAAGAACGTGACCCGCGCGGTCGACCTCGGCATCGCGCCGGGCGGCTGGAGCCAGGTGCTGCGTCTCAAGGCTCCCAAGGCCAAAGTCGTGGGCATCGACCTGCTGCCCACCGACCCGATCGAGGGCGTGACCATCTTCGAGATGGACTTCATGGCCGACGAGGCCCCCGCGGCGCTGGAACAGGCCCTGGAAGGCGCGCCGGACCTCGTCCTCTCGGACATGGCGGCCAATACCGTCGGCCACAAGCAGACCGACCACTTGCGCACCATGGGGCTGGTGGAAACGGCGGCCGATTTCGCGATCCAGTACCTCGCGCCCGGCGGTACTTTCGTTGCCAAGGTCTTCGCGGGCGGCACGGACACCGAGTTGCTCGGCATTCTCAAGCGGCGTTTCACCAGCGTGAAGCACGCCAAGCCGCCGGCCAGCCGCAAGGGCTCGTCCGAATGGTACGTGATCGCCAAGGGGTTCAAGGGGCCGGCGGACAGCGGCGAATGAGCGCCTATCTGGTCCTGCCCGGAATTGGCGGTTCAGGGCCGGAGCACTGGCAATCGCGGTGGGAAGCCGCCGAGCCGGAGATGTGGCGGTTCGCGCCCGACAGCTGGGACGCGCCGCAGCTCGATCAGTGGATCGCCGCGCTGGACGCGGCCGTGGCCGCGCTTTCCGAGGCGCCGATCCTCGTCGCTCACAGCCTGTCCTGCCTGCTCGTCGCGCATTGGAGCGCGCGGTCCGACCGGGCGGTGCGAGGCGCGTTCCTGGTGGCGATGCCGGATCCGCAAGGCCCGGATTTTCCGCAAGAGGCGGCGAGCTTCGGCAATCCGCCCGAGCTTTTCCTGCGGTTTCCGGCGGTGGTCGTGGCGAGTTCGGACGATCCCTATGGTCCGCTCGTCCATTCCCGTACGCGCGCCCGCCAATGGGGCGCGTCCTTCGTCGAGGCCGGGGCACTGGGGCACATCAATGCCGCAAGTGGCCTGGGCGACTGGTCGTGGGGCCGCGAACAGCTCCGCCGCTTCGAAGATGGTTTGACGGGCAAGATCGAAGACTAGGGCAGTTTCCGATCCGAATGCATCGGATCAACTGCTCCAGGCTTCTGGTTTGCCGCATTTTTCCGAGTCATACAGGTGCTTCCACCTGCTCGCAAATTGGTTCGCGATCGGGGCCGAGGCCGCCTCTACGTCCTGACGAAAACGGCCCGCAAGGCGACTCGGTGGCGCCCGCGGGACCGTTTTCTGCCGGCCTGGCCGGATTCCTGGACCGGGCGGTTCCGGCCCGACAGAGTCAGGCCGGACCGCTACCGGAAATCGGGTATTACTCGGCAGCCGCGGCGGCTGCGGGCGCGGCTGCGGCTTCGCTGCTGGCGGCGGCGGGCGCATCGCCGGCTGCCGGTGCTGCTGCTGCTGCTGCTGCAGGTGCGGTGGGAAGCGGCAGGTTCGAACCCTGGGCGTTGAGATAGGCGATCACGTTGGCGCGATCCTCACCCTTGGGCAGGCCGGCGAACGTCATCTTGGTGCCGGGCGCGAAAGCCTTCGGGCTCTTCAGCCAGTCGTTCAGCTTGTCGAAGTCCCACTTGCCGCCAACGCCCTTGAGCGCGTCGGAGAAAGCGAAACCGCCGACGCCCTGGCCGATGCCTTCACCGACCACGCCGTAGAGATTGGGACCGATGCCGTTGGTGCCGCCCTGGTTGATCGTGTGGCAGGACTGGCACTTGGCGAAAGTGGCTTGTCCCTTGGCCGGGTCTGCGCTGGCAAGAAGAGTGGCGATCGGCGCTTCGGCGCCTGCTTCGCCTTCCTGTTCCACGCCTTCGATGGCGTAACCCATCGTCTCGGGACGATGCGGCTTGTCTGCACGGAAGTAATGAGAGCTGACGGTGGTCAGACCAAGACCGACGATACCGGCGAACAAAGCCCAGCCGGCAATGGTGTTGAAACGATCATCCATTTCTTGTTTGCCCTTGCCCCACGGGTGGAGTTTTTTCTCATCCTCTTTGGGTTGAGGCTCTAGAGTTGCCAGCAGGTTAGTGCAAGAGCCATTGCGGACATCGCCTTTGCGGCTTAATCGCGCGGACGCTATGCATTCCTATCCCGAACCCGCTCTCGACCTGGTCGCCCGCATGAACGAGGCCGCTGCGGCCGATCCCTCGCGCGCGGCGGCCTTCCAGGGCGCCCCCGGATGCAATTCGCACCGAGCGGCGTTGGAACACGATCCCGACTGTCTGCCGCTGCCGTGCTTTTCCTTCGAGGATGCGCTGGATGCGGTGAAGGACGGGCGGGCCGACCGGGCCATCATCCCGATCGAGAATTCGCAGCACGGCCGCGTGGCGGACATCCATTTCCTGCTGCCGGAAAGCGGGCTGTCGATCGTGGGCGAGCACTTCATGGGCATCGAGCATGCGCTGATGGCGCTGCCCAATGCGGACGGCACCATGGGGCCGTTCTCGGGGGCCTACAGCCACCCGCAGGCGCTGGGCCAGTCGCGCCACTACTTGCGCGAGCGGGGCATCGTGCCGATGGCCTATGCCGATACCGCCGGCGCCGCCGCCTTCGTGCGCGAGCAGGGCGATACCGCTGCTTGCGCCATCGCCCCGAACCTGGCTGCGGAACTCTACGGCCTCAAGATCGTCGAGGAGAATGTCGAGGACGCGGCGGACAACACCACGCGCTTCGTCGTCCTCTCGCGTGAGCCGCTCGATCCCTTCGCGCTCAAGGGCGAGAAGGCGGTGACGACGTTCATCTTCGAGGTGAAGAACATCCCCGCCGCGCTCTACAAGGCTCTGGGCGGCTTTGCCACCAATGGCGTCAACATGACCAAGCTGGAGAGCTACCAGATCGGTGCCAGCTTCGCGGCCACCACTTTCTACGCCGACATCGAAGGCGCCCCCGGCGAGCCGCGCATCGACATGGCGCTTCAGGAACTTGCATTCCATTGCAAGTACGTGCGTCCGCTCGGCACCTACAAGCAGGCACGCTCGCGCGGATAGGCGATCCTGGTTCGGTCCGGCACGGCGCGCGTCCTGGCCGGGGGCGCGCCGTGCCGTCCATGACGGGCAGGCGGCCGCAACCCCTCCTCGATCGCTATCCAATCCTTTCATCGCAACGGCTTGCGCCTGCTCCCGGCCCATGCCAATCATCGGCGGGTAATGGCTGCTAGGGGTCAGATGGCGGGTGCGGCCCGGGACGCCGCGAGCGACTGGGAAGCCGTGCGTGGCGCGGCCGATATCCAGTACGCGCCGTTGCCGCCCTTCAAGCCCGATCCTCCGGGGCAGGCTCCGGAATGGCTCCAGGCGCTCGGCCGCATGCTGGAGGCGATCTTCGCGCCGCTTGGAAGGTTGCTGGGCATGTCCTGGCCGGTGTTCTCCAACATATTGATCGCGCTGGCGGTTCTTCTGGCGCTGTTCATCCTCTGGCGCCTGGCAGGCCCGGCCATCGAGGCCTGGCGCGGCCGCAGCCGCGAGGAAGCGCCCGAGGCCTGGGTGCCGGCCGAGGCCGAGGCGCTGGCCCTGCTGGAGGACGCGGACCGCCTTGCCGGGGAAGGCCGGTTCGACGAGGCCACTCACCTGCTCCTGCGGCGCAGCGTGGGGCAGATCCGGCAGGCGCGGCCGGACTGGCTGCATCCGGCCAGCACCGCGCGGGAAATTTCGGTATTGTCCTCGCTCCCGGACAGCGGCCGCGAGGCGTTCGCCACGATCGCCGCCCGCGTGGAGCGCAGCCGCTTCGCGCTGCGCGAACTGGGCGCCGACGACTGGGCCGCCGCGCGCGAGGCCTATGCCCGCTTCGCCCGGCTGGAACTGCGCGCATGAGCGAGATGGCAGCAACAGCGCCCGCCGATGCGAGACCTGCTGCGCAAGCCGGTATTTCTGTCGGCGCCAATCCGTTCTCGCGCTGGGCGGTGCTGGCGCTGGTGCTGATCGGATCGGCGCTGTTCCTGGCGCTCTTGTGGATGATTGGGACCGGCACCGGCTTCGGCTCCACCAACGACGGCCAGTCCCATGCCGACGGGCGCGGCCTCAACGGCTATGCCGCCATGGCGCGCTATATCGAGAAGCGCGGGCACCCGGTGGTTCGCGCGCGCAACGTGGGCGCGCTCGACAAGCCGGGCCTGCTGGTGCTCACTCCACCTGCCGGGGCCGATGGCGAGGATATCGAGAAGATCGTCTCGAAGCGGCGCTACATCGGGCCGACGCTGGTGATCCTGCCCAAGTGGATGGCCTTGCAGCCCGGGCGCGAGCAGGAAAAGGCCAAGACCGGCTGGGTCAATCTCCAGGGCATGCGGCCGCTCGAATGGCGCGGTTTCCTCGATGACGTGACGGTCGTGCAGGGCGAGGTCGACGCCAACGGCGCGAAGGCTCGCTGGCACGGCTTCGGCCTGGAGGGCGCGCTGCCCAGCCGCAAGGCGCTGCAATCGGGCAAGGGCGATACGCTGGTGCCGGTCGTGGAGGAGCAGGACGGGCGCGTTCTCGCCGCCTTCATCGATGACGGCGGCAGCTATCCCGCGCTCGAGGACGCGGCGCTGACAGGCATGAGCAGCGACCCGGAGGACGAGGACCTCTACCCCCTGGTCCTGGTGTTCGAACCCGACCTCGTCGACAATTGGGGCATGGCCGACCGCCGCGCCGCGCAGTTGGTGGACGCGCTGGTCGCGGCCAGCGAAGTCGAGCCTCGTGGCACGGTGACGTTCGACCTCACCATGAACGGTTTCGGCCGCGCGCAGAATCTGCTGACCTTGGCTTTCACCCCGCCATTCCTGGCCGCCACGCTCTGCCTGCTGCTGGCCGCCCTGGTGCTGGGATGGCGCGCTTTCCTGCGCTTCGGGCCGCCGCTGGCGGGAGAGCGGGCCATCGCTTTCGGCAAGCGCGCGCTGGTGGCCAATTCTGCGGGACTGGTGCGCCGCTCGCATAGACTGCACCTGATCGGCGGACCTTATGCCGACCATGCCCGCGACCGGTTGATCCGTGCTCTCGCCCTGCCGCGCACGCTCCCGCCCGAGCAGGCCGACGCCGCGATCGACCGCGCCCTTGCTTCGCGCAGGGCCGATGCCGAACCCTTTTCCGCGATTTCCGCGCGCCTTCGCCATGCGCGCAAATCGCACGATCTCGTCAAGGCTGCGCGCGATCTTCACGCGCTCGAAAGGATGCTGACTCGATGACCGATGCCCACTCCCCGAATGCCGAAGGCGATTTCGCTCGGGGCGATTTCGCGGTCGATCTCGCCGGGGTCGCCGCGCTTGCGGGAAGCATTCGCGAGCAGATCGGCAAGGCGGTGGTCGGCCAGAGCGCGACGGTGGAGCATCTGCTGATCGCCCTTCTGGCGCGCGGCCATGTCCTGCTGGAAGGGCCTCCGGGCACGGCCAAGACTTTCCTGGCGCAGTGCTTCGCCGCGACCCTGGGCCTGGATTTCGGCCGCATCCAGTTCACGCCGGACCTGATGCCGGGCGATATCCTGGGCTCGAACCTGTTCAACTTCCAGACCAGCCAGTTCACGCTGACTCATGGTCCGATCTTCTGCGACCTGCTGCTGGCGGACGAGATCAACCGCACGCCGCCCAAGACCCAGGCCGCGCTGCTGGAAGCCATGCAGGAGCGCCGCGTCACGCTGGACGGCACCGCTCATGCCCTGCCGGAGCAGTTCATGGTGGTGGCCACACAGAACCCGATCGAGAGCCAGGGCGTCTATCCGCTGCCCGAGGCGCAGCTCGATCGCTTCCTGTTCAAGGTGAGCGTCGATTACCCCAGCTTCGAGGAAGAGCTGCGCATCGTCGCGCGCTTCGGCGAGAATCGCGGCGCGCCCAGCCCGGCCGCCTGCGGGGTGGAAGCCATTGCCAATCACGCGGTGATCGAGGCGGCGTCCCGCACGGTTTCGCAAGTGACCCTGGCCGAGAGCGTGACCGACTATATCGTCCGCCTGGTGCGCGCCACGCGGGAAAGCCCGGACCTTGCGAGCGGCGCCAGCCCGCGCGCGGCCGTGCTGCTGGCCGGCGCCGCGCGCGCCCGCGCCGCGCTGGACGGGCGCGACTACGTGGTGCCCGACGATGTCAAGGCGCTCGCCGGTTCGGTCCTGCGCCACCGCCTGCTGCTCAGCCCCGCCGCCGAGATCGAGGGCAAGCAGGTGGAGGCGCTGGTCGCCCAGCTGGTCGAGCAGACCGAGGCGCCCCGGTGATCCTGCGGTCCTGATCCGATGAGCCTGCGCTCCGCTCCCATGGTGCCCACCGCGCGTGCGGCCGGGTTACTGGCGCTGGCCGCGCCGGTGGCGCTGGTGATCGGTGCGACGCGGCCCGAAGCCTGGGTCGTGGCGCCGGTGTTCGGGCTGGCGGTGCTGGCGTTGATCGCGATCGACGCGCTTCTGGCGGGGCGCCTGGGTGACTTGCGGATCGCGGTACCCGCCGATGTCGAAGTGGGAGAGCCGGCCGAACTGACCGCCGCGCTGGATCTTTCCGCTGCGCGGGCCTCGCGGGTCGAACTCGCCCTGGAATGCGATCCACGCCTCGTTCCCGGCGGACGTGCCAGCCTCACTCTGGCGAACCGGGGCGAGGACGGCTGGCGCGGCACGCTCGCCTTCCGCCCCTCGCGCCGCGGCACCGGCCGGATCGCGCGGACCTGGCTGCGCTGGACCGGACCTATGGGGCTGGGCGCACGGCAGTTTCGCGGTGAACTCGGCCGGGAAGTGCGCGTCTGGCCCAACATTGCCGCCGTGCGCTCCCCGGCGCTGCAGACCTTCCTCAAGGATGCGCAATATGGCCTGATCGCCCGCCGCATCCGGGGCGAGGGCACCCAGTTCGAATCGCTGGCCGAATACGAGCCGGGCATGGACCGCCGCCGGATCGACTGGAAAAGCTCGGCGCGGCACGTCCACCTCTATGCCAAGGAATACGAGACCGAGCGGAACAACCAGATCGTCTTCGCCTTCGATTGCGGACAGACGATGTGCGAGCCGATCCAGGGCATGCCCCGGCTCGACCGCGCGGTTTCCGCCGCGCTCGCCACCAGCTACGTGGCGCTCAAGGGCGGCGACCGCGTCTCGCTGTTCGGCTTCGCCGCGCGGCCCGAAGTGGCGACGCCTTTCGTCACCGCATCGCGCGACTTTCACCGGCTGCAACGCGCGGCGGCGGGGCTGGAATATCGCTCCGAGGAGCCGAATTTCACGCTGGCGCTGGCCACCCTGGCCGCGCGCCTGCAGCGCCGTTCGCTGATCGTGGTGTTCTCCGACTTCACCGACCCCACCAGCGCCCAGCTCATGATCGAATCGATCGGCCGGCTCGTCTCGCGCCATGTCGTGCTGTTCGTCACCATGGCCGACGACGAGCTGGAGGCGATCTCGGGCGCGGCGCCGGACGACCTCGAAACGCTGTCCATGGCGGTTTCCGCAGATACCCTGCTGCGCCAGCGCGCGCTGGTCACCCGGCGGCTGCAGCAGCTGGGCGTGGACGTGGTGGAAGCGCCTTATCACACGATCGGCACCCGGCTGATCGATGCCTATCTCGAAATCAAGCGATCGGGAGCGATCGGATGAACGCCGCCACTCTGCCTTCAGGTACGGGGCGCTCCGATACCGGGCTTCCCGATTCCGTCTCCGCCATCGAGAGCGCGGCGCTGCGCTCCGACCGCTTCCGCCTCGAGCGCGAGGCCGACTGGCAGCGGCTGGAAGCGATCGTCACCAGCATGGAGAAGGGCCGCCTCCGCCGCCTGTCGGACGAAGACCTGCTGGCTCTTCCGGGGCTCTACCGCACCGTGGCCTCCAGCTTATCGATCGCGCGGGAAACCTCGCTCGATGCCGCGACGCTGGCTTATCTCGAAGCGCTGGTGCAGCGCGCCTGGTTCGTCGTCTACGGCCCGCGCAGTTCGCTGTGGGACTGGCTGCGCGGCTTCCTGGGCGGCGGTTGGAGCGCGGCGGTGCGGGCGATCTGGCTGGACATCCTGGTGGCGCTGGTGGTGATGGTGGCCGGAACCGCGGTGGGCTGGCTGCTCGTGGCGCACGACGTGGACTGGTACCATGCCCTTGTCGGCGGCGACATGGCGGGCGGCCGCGTGCCCGGGGCGACCCGCGAAGCCCTGCGCCACACGCTGTTCGGCGATAGCGGCCGCAACGGCATGAGCCTGTTCGCCACCCAGCTGTTCAGCAACAATTCGCAGGTCTCGATCCTGGCCTTCGCGCTGGGTTTCGCTTTCGGCATCCCCTCTCTCCTGCTGCTGGTGCACAACATGGCCATGCTGGGGGCGATGCTCTGGCTCTACCATGGGGCCGGGCTGCTGACCGATTTCGCCGGATGGCTCGCCGTCCACGGTACGACGGAACTCTTCGCCATCATGCTGGCGGGCGCGGCAGGGCTGCACATCGGCCGCTCGCTCGCCTTTCCCGGCAACCGGCCGGTGCTTCAGGCGACGGCGGAAGCCGGGCGGCGCGCGGCGCTGGTCATGACCGGGGTGGTGCTCATGCTGATCGTCGCCGCGCTGCTCGAAG
This sequence comes from Novosphingobium sp. BL-S-21, assembly GCF_055521655.1. Classification (NCBI taxonomy): domain Bacteria; kingdom Pseudomonadati; phylum Pseudomonadota; class Alphaproteobacteria; order Sphingomonadales; family Sphingomonadaceae; genus Novosphingobium; species Novosphingobium sp. BL-S-21. The sequence continues at coordinate 1,900,037 of NZ_CM145496.1, read as the reverse complement.
GCTTTGCGCGCCAGCTCGTCGACCAGACTTTCGGACGATTCGCTATCGGCGGCTTCATGCTGGCGGCCTGGTGCGCCTATTTCTTCGCCTTCCGGGGCAACCGCGGCAAAGTGCGCGCGGCATGAGCGTGCTGCCGACCCGCTACCGGCGGACCTCGCGCGACCGCGTGCTGGTGACGCCGGAAGGCATCTCGGTCCCGGTGACGGTGGCCAGCCGGGGATCGCGCGTGGGCGCGCTCATGCTCGATTTCCTGGTGATCCTGGTGCTCATGGGCCTCACGACCTGGGGGCTCATCGAAATCGCCGGCGGGTTGACCGGGATCGATCGCAATCTCGAACAGAAGAATGCGCTGGGCCATGCCCTGCAGTTCCTCGTCATCGTCTGGCTGGTGGCGATGTTCCTGTTTCGCAACGCCTATTTCCTGTTCTTCGAACTGGGACCGCGCGGCGCCACGCCGGGCAAGCGTATCGCCGGCATCCGCATCGCCGCCCGCGATGGCGGGCGGCTGACGGCGGACATGGTGATCGCCCGCAACCTCCTGCGCGACATCGAGCTGTTCCTGCCGATCGTCTTCATCCTGCAGGCGGGGGCGCAAAGCGGCATGGGCTGGCTGACGGCCACCGGCTGGCTGGCGATTTTCCTGCTCATGCCCTTGTTCAACCGCGACGCCTTGCGGGCCGGCGACATGATCGCGGGGACCTGGGTGCTGGAGCGGCCACGCCAGAAGCTGGAGGCGGCGATGTCCCTCGCGCGCGCGCCGGCGGCAAGGCATGAGGACGAGGTCGCCCTCGATGCCGGCGCGGCGCCGGCGCGGCGCACCTATCGCTTCGAGGAAGCCGAACTGGCGGTCTACGGCGAATACGAGCTGCAGGCGCTGGAACGCGTCCTGCGCGACGACCGCGCGCAATCGCTCGAAAGCGTCTACGAAACCATCGCCCGCAAGATCGACCGCAACGATGGCTGGAACGACGAGCGGGCCTTCCTGGAAGACTACTACACCCAGTTGCGTGCCCGCCTGGAAGCAGGCATGCGCATGGGCCGCCGCAAGGCAGACAAGTTTTCCGGGAGCCAGGAATGACGCTTCATCTGACGATCGTGGAAGATGACCTGACGGGCCGTGACGTACTCAATCTCCTGCAGTTCCATCTCGACGAAATGCACCAGTGGTCGCCGCCGGAGAGTGTCCACGCCATGCCGGCCGCCCGCCTGCGCCAGCCCGATGTCACGTTCTTCTCCGCCTGGGATGGCGAGCGCCTGGCCGGGTGCGGGGCGATCAAGCGTCTGGACGAGGGCCACGGCGAACTGAAATCGATGCGCGCGGCACCGGACTATCGGGGGCGAGGCGTGGGCAAGGCCATTCTCCTGCGCCTGATCGAGGAAGCCCGCACGCGGGGCTATCACCGCGTCAGCCTGGAAACCGGGCGGCCGGAGCCGTTCCACGCCGCCCATGCGCTCTATCGCGCGCACGGTTTCGCGGAATGCCCGCCTTTCGGCAGCTATGAGCACGATCCCTTCTCCATGTGCATGACTCGGGAACTGACATGAATCTTCGCCCCGCCAACCCCGCCGATGCCGCGGCCCTGGCCGAACTCGGCGCCCGCAGTTTCGTCGCGAAGTTCGGCCATATGTACACGCCCCAGGATCTGGAGAATTTCCTGGCCGATTCGCACAGCGAGGCGAAAGTGGCCAAGGAGATCGCGGACCCGGCCATGCGCGTGCTGCTGGCCGAAGAGGACGGCGCGCTGCTGGGCTTTTGCAAGCTCGTCATGGCCTGCGGCTGGCCCGAACATGCGCGGCACGAGCGGGTGGTGGAACTCAAGCAGCTCTACACCGATCCGGAAACGACCGGGCGCGGCATCGGCGCTGCGCTGATGGACCGCGCGCTGGAGATCGGGCGCGAACATGGCGCCGGGGAAATGCAGCTTTCGGTATGGAGCGGCAATGAAGGCGCGCAGAAGTTCTACGCCCGCTACGGCTTCGGCAAAGTGGCCGACATCCATTTCATGGTCGGCGAACAGCGCGACGAGGAATTCCTCTACGCCCGGATGCTGTGACCGGCGGCGCCGGACGGGCGCCGTGAACGCGCCTCTCCGGTGCCGCTCTATCGGCCACCCGAAAGGGGATTGCGCACCCCTGCGCAATGGTGCTTCAAACCGTCACTGCAAAGGCCTATAGGGGGCGCATGTCTTCCGTACGTCCCTGGCGCGATATCGAGCGCCGCAAGAGCCGCCAGATCATGGTCGGTAATGTTCCCGTCGGCGGCGATGCCCCGATCACGGTGCAGACCATGACCAACACCCTGACTTCCGACGCCAAGGCGACGATCGACCAGATCCGTCGCTGCGAAGAAGCCGGGGCGGACCTCATCCGCGTTTCCTGTCCCGACGTGGAGAGCACGGCGGCAATGAAGGAAATCGTGCGCGCCGCGAACGTCCCGTTGATCGCGGACATCCATTTCCACTACAAGCGTGCGCTTGAGGCCGCCGACGCCGGCGCTGCCTGCCTGCGCATCAATCCCGGCAATATCGGCTCTGACGACCGCGTGGCCGAAGTCGTGCGCGCGGCAAAGGCCAACGGCTGTGCGATCCGCATCGGCGTGAACGCGGGCAGCCTCGAAAAGGACCTATTGGAAAAGTACGGGGAGCCTTGCCCCGAAGCGCTCGTCGAATCCGCGCTCGACCATATCAAGCTGCTCCAGGACCACGATTTCCACGAATACAAGGTGGCCGTGAAGGCCAGCGACGTGTTCCTGGCCGTCGCGGCTTACCAGGGCCTGGCTGATGCGGTGGATTGCCCGCTGCACCTGGGCATCACCGAAGCGGGCGGGCTCATCGGCGGCACGGTGAAATCCTCGATCGGCATGGGCATGCTGCTCTGGTCGGGCATTGGCGACACCTTGCGCGTCTCGCTTTCGGCCGAGCCGGAAGAGGAAGTGCGCGTGGGCTTCGAGATGCTCAAGGCGCTCGGCCTGCGCACGCGCGGCGTTCGCGTGGTGTCCTGCCCGTCCTGCGCCCGCCAGGGCTTCGACGTGATCCGCACGGTGGAAGCGCTGGAGGACCGGCTGCAGCATATCAAGACGCCGCTCTCGCTCTCGGTGCTCGGCTGCGTGGTCAATGGCCCCGGTGAAGCGCGCGAAACCGATATCGGCCTCACCGGCGGCGGCAATGGCAAGCACATGGTCTACTTGTCCGGCGTGACCGACCACGTCGTGCAGTCCGAAGACATGCTGGACCACATCGTCAAGCTGGTCGAAGCCAAGGCGGCTGAGATCGAAGCCGCGAACGAGGCGCAGGCGCAAGCCGCGGAATGAATCCGGGCAGAGCGCCGAAGGCGAAAGCCCTGCGCGCGTCCGCGCGGAGGGCGGCGCACGCGCCTGCGGCGATGGAAGCGGGGGCGGGGGCGCCGATGGAGCGGCTCCGCGCGGAAGCCCGCGGCTTCTTCGCCTCGCTGCGAGACAGTCTTGTCTTGTGGAACCTGGCGCCGGTAATCCCCGCGCTCGCCGCCATCCCGGAATTCGCCCAGCATGTCGTCGAGATCCGCCTCGGCATGTTCGCCAGCCGCGATGCCTTCGCCGCCCTGGGCTCGGACCCGGCGCGGCTCTCGCTGGGTTCGGTCAAAGTCGCGGGATTGGTCTTCGCCATGCTGCTGGCGGCGCGCTTCTGGGCCAACCGAGAGGCGGGCCTGCGCAGCCTGAGCCTGGCCGGGATCGGCTGGAAGCAGGTCCTGACCGGATTTCTGGTCCAGGTTGTCTTCACGCTGCCGGGCCTGATCGACTTCCGGATGCCTGCGGCGGCCTTTGCTATCTCGATCCTCGCGACGATCGCCAGCATGCCGGGCCTCGTCCTCATGGTCGGCGGATTGCTGGGCGACCGCGAGGCCGGGCTGGCCGATGCCTATCGGCGCGGCTGGGGCAAGGCGCTGCGGATGCTGATCTACATCGCCCCCGCGCTGGCGATCCTGCAGCCGCTGCACCGCTGGGATCATATGGTTGTCCTGGGGCAGCCCCAGGCGCTCGTCTGGGCGCTGATGGCCTGGGATGCCTTGGTCGTCGGGCTCATGGCGGCTGTGGCCGGTACGGGCCTGCACCGGGGCTATACCTTCTGGCAGAGAGCGGGCTGACAAGCCGAGTCCGGGCTTTGGCCAATCCAGCATGATTCGCGTGGCGGCTTCCGCATGAGGTCCGTCACGAGGCCATAAGGGCGCAGTTGAGAGCCCGCGGCTAAAGGCGGGCTAAAAGCGGAAGTTGGCAGCGATCGTTGCAGCGCCCTGCGCACGGTGACAGCCACTGACGATTCGGAAAACGCGATGGATCAGAAACGAGCGCCGTGGATCCTGCATAATCGGATCGAAAACGGCTCTATCTCTCCGCGATCGGACGTCGGCGTCCCCTGAAATGCCAATCCAGTAGGAATGGGCGTCAGGCGAAGGCGCTGAATCCCGCAAGGCTGGACCAGACTGCGAGCGCAGCCATGGCGATGACCGAAGCCATCGCGGCAGGTACGATCTTGGACTCAGGGTTGCCCATCCGGAACCAGCCTTGCGAGAGAGCGGGGGTGCGGTCGCTATGCCCGGAAAGGCGCCCGCGAGCCATGTCGCCCGTCGAGCGCGGTAAGCCGCCTATCGAAGCCGCCCCTTGGCCGCACCGCCTTGACGCAGGCCCGTCATGCCCAAAGCAAAAGGCCCCGCCGGATCGCTCCGGCGGGGCCTTTATTCTGCCTGTCAGGCGGTAGCGGGGAGACTTACGCCTCGTCGCCACCTTCCGGCTGTTCGCCTTCCGACTGGTCGTCGCCCTTGATCAGGTAATCGCCGGCATCGGCGTCCAGACCATGGGTTTCACCCTCGACCGCGGCAAGCGGATCGTTGCCGATCGCGGCTTCCGGGCCCTGGGCCAGTTCGGCTGCATGCTCTTCTTCCGCCGTGTTGGCGGCGATCAGAGATTCCTGCAGGCGACGGTAGGACGCGCGCAGGGCGGCATCGCGGCTGGTGGCCGCCACGCGGACGCGGTTCATGCCGGCACCGGTACCCGCCGGGATGAGGCGGCCGACGATGACGTTTTCCTTGAGGCCGATGAGCGAGTCCTTCTTGCCCTCGACAGCCGCCTGCGTGAGCACGCGGGTGGTCTCCTGGAACGACGCCGCCGAGATGAACGAGCGGGTCTGCAGCGAGGCCTTGGTGATGCCGAGCAGCACCGGCTTGCCTTCCGCGGGCATCTTGCCCTCGGGAAGCTTGCTGTTGATCTCGAACATTTCCTCGTAGTCGACCTGTTCGCCCGGCAGCAGGGTGGTGTCGCCACCGGCCGTGATCTCGACCTTCTGCAGCATCTGACGAACGATCGTCTCGATGTGCTTGTCGTTGATCTTCACGCCCTGCAAGCGGTAGACTTCCTGGATTTCCGCCACGAGGTATTCCGCAAGTGCCTCGACGCCGAGAACTTCCAGAATGTCGTGCGGATCGGGCGAGCCCGAAATCAGGTTGTCGCCCTTCTTGACGAAGTCGCCTTCCTGCACGTCGATCACGCGGCTCTTCGGGATCAGGTACTCAACCGGATCACCCTCTTCCGGGATGATCGCGATCTTGCGCTTGGCCTTGTAGTCACGCACGAACTCGATGCGACCGGAGACCTTGGCGATGATCGAGTTGTCCTTCGGCTTGCGGGCCTCGAACAGTTCGGCAACGCGCGGCAGACCGCCGGTGATGTCGCGGGTCTTGGCGGCTTCGCGCGAGGCACGGGCGATGATGTCGCCGGCCTCGACGGTCTGGCCGTCTTCCACCGAGAGGGTCGTGCCCGGCGCCATCATGTAGCGCGCGGATTCGCCGGACGCGTCGTCGAGAAGGGTGATGCGCGGACGCAGGTCCTCCTTCTTCTTCGCGGTGCGCGACGAACGGTCTTCCGTCACGACGCGGCTGGTCATGCCGGTCGCATCGTCGACATGCTCGGTCAGCGTGCGGGTGTCGATCAGGTCCTGATACTTCACCGTACCCGAGGTTTCGGTGATGATCGGGAGCGAGAACGGATCCCACTCGGCCAGGCGTTCGCCTTCCTTCACCTTCGCGCCATTGGTGTGGAGCAGCACGGTGCCGTAAGGCACGCGGTGCATGGCGCGCTCGCGGCCTTCGGTGTCCATCACGACGATTTCGCCGTTACGGGCCAGCGAGAGGCGACGGCCGCGCTTGTCCACGATCGTCGGGATGTCGCGATATTCGACGGAGCCTTCGCAGATCGATTCCAGATGGCTGGTTTCGTTCAGCTGGGCAGCGCCGCCGATGTGGAAGGTACGCATGGTGAGCTGCGTGCCCGGTTCACCGATCGACTGTGCGGCGATGACGCCGACAGCTTCACCGATGTTGACCGGCGTACCGCGTGCGAGGTCACGGCCGTAGCACTTGCCGCAGACGCCCTGCTGGGCTTCGCAGACCAGCGGCGAACGGATGCGGGCAGCCTGCAGGCCGGTCGCCTCGATCGCAGCCACGGCGGCTTCGTCCAGGAGCTGGCCCTTGGCGGCGATGACGTTGCCTTCCTTGTCGGCAATGTCCTCGGCCAGGGTACGACCCAGGATACGCTCGGCGAGCGAGGCGATGGTGGAACCGCCCTGCACGATCGAACGCATTTCCAGCGCGCGCTCGGTACCGCAATCCTCGATCACGACGACGCAGTCCTGCGACACGTCGACCAGACGGCGGGTCAGGTAACCCGAGTTCGCCGTCTTGAGCGCCGTATCCGCCAGGCCCTTACGAGCACCGTGGGTCGAGTTGAAGTATTCAAGAACGGTCAGACCTTCCTTGAAGTTCGAGATGATCGGCGTTTCGATGATCTCGCCCGACGGCTTGGCCATGAGGCCGCGCATACCGCCAAGCTGCTTCATCTGTGCCGGGCTACCACGCGCACCGGAGTGGCTCATCATGTAGATCGAGTTGATCTGGGCCATGCGGCCCGTCTCGGGATCGACCGGCTGAGCCTTCAGCTCTTCCATCATGGCGTTCGCCACCTGGTCGCCGCAACGGCTCCAGGCGTCGATCACCTTGTTGTACTTTTCCTGCTGGGTGATCAGGCCGTCCTGGTACTGCTGCTCGTAGTCGGCAACCAGTTCCTTGGTTTCGCCGACCAGGGCTTCCTTCGAGTCCGGGATGATCATGTCATCCTTGCCGAAGGAGATGCCCGCCTTGAACGCGTTGCGGAAGCCGAGCGACATGATCGCGTCGGCGAACAGCACCGTGTCCTTCTGGCCGGTGTGGCGGTAGACCTGGTCGATGACGTCGCCGATTTCCTTCTTGGTGAGAAGGCGGTTGACGACGTCGAAGGGCACGGTGTGCGACTTCGGCAGGCATTCGCCCAGCAGCATGCGGCCCGGCGTGGTCTCGAAGCGCTTCATGTACTGCTCGCCGTTCTCGTCGGTCTGCGGCACGCGGGCCTCGATCTTCGAGTGCAGCGTCACGGCACCGACGTGAAGCGCCTGGTGCACTTCGGCCATGTCCGCGAACTTCATGCCTTCGCCCGGCTCGCCGATGCGGTCCATCGACAGGTAGTACAGGCCGAGAACCATGTCCTGCGAAGGAACGATGATCGGCTTGCCGTTTGCCGGCGAGAGGATGTTGTTGGTCGACATCATCAGCACGCGCGCTTCCAGCTGGGCTTCCAGCGAGAGCGGCACGTGGACGGCCATCTGGTCACCGTCGAAGTCGGCGTTGAACGCCGAGCAGACGAGCGGGTGAAGCTGGATCGCCTTGCCTTCGATCAGGACCGGCTCGAACGCCTGGATGCCCAGACGGTGAAGCGTCGGCGCGCGGTTCAGCATGACCGGGTGCTCGCGAATGACTTCGTCGAGGATGTCCCAGACTTCCTTGCGCTCCTTCTCGACCCACTTCTTGGCCTGTTTCAGGGTCATGGAAAGACCCTTGGCGTCCAGACGGGCGTAGATGAACGGCTTGAACAGCTCGAGCGCCATCTTCTTCGGCAGGCCGCACTGGTGCAGCTTGAGTTCCGGTCCGGTCACGATGACCGAACGGCCCGAATAGTCGACGCGCTTGCCGAGCAGGTTCTGACGGAAGCGGCCCTGCTTGCCCTTGAGCATGTCGGACAGCGACTTCAGCGGACGCTTGTTGGCGCCGGTGATGACGCGGCCGCGGCGGCCGTTGTCGAACAGGGCGTCGACCGCTTCCTGCAGCATGCGCTTTTCGTTGCGGACGATGATGTCCGGCGCACGCAGCTCGATCAGGCGCTTCAGGCGGTTGTTGCGGTTGATGACGCGGCGATAGAGGTCGTTGAGGTCCGAGGTCGCGAAGCGGCCACCGTCCAGCGGCACCAGCGGGCGCAGTTCGGGCGGAATGACCGGCACGACGTCGAGAATCATCCACTCGGGGCGGTTGCCCGAATCGATGAACGATTCCACGACCTTGAGGCGCTTGATGATCTTCTTGGGCTTGAGTTCCGACTTGGTCGTCTCAAGTTCCTGGAGAAGGTCCGCACGCTCCTGCTGGAGGTCGAGGTTGATGAGCATGTGCTTCACCGCCTCGGCACCGATGCCGGCGGAGAACGAATCCTCGCCGTACTCGTCCTGGGCGTCGAGCATCTCGTCTTCGGTGAGGAGCTGGTACTTCTCGAGCGGGGTCAGGCCCGGCTCGATCACGATGTAGCTTTCGAAGTAGAGAACGCGCTCAAGCTGCTTGAGCTGCATGTCGAGCAGCAGGCCGATGCGCGAAGGCAGCGACTTCAGGAACCAGATGTGCGCGACCGGTGCGGCCAGCTCGATGTGGCCCATGCGCTCGCGGCGCACCTTGGTGACGGTGACTTCGACGCCGCACTTTTCGCAGACGACGCCCTTGTACTTCATGCGCTTGTACTTGCCGCAAAGGCATTCGTAGTCCTTCACGGGACCGAAGATGCGGGCGCAGAAAAGGCCGTCACGCTCAGGCTTGAACGTACGGTAGTTGATGGTTTCCGGCTTCTTGATCTCGCCGAAGGACCAGGAGCGGATGCGCTCGGGCGAGGCCAGACCGATCTGGATCTGATCGAAGGTCTCGGGCTTCGCCATCTGGTTGGTGAACTTGGTCAGGTCGTTCATGTTTCAGTCCCTCTGGGGGTGAATTCTCGAGGCGGAAGGAAGGGAAGGCGGGGCCGTGCGGGCCCCGCCCGATCCCGTTATTCCGCCGCCAGGGCCACGCCGTCGTCGTCCTCGTTGTCGTCGTGGCTGGTAAGCTCGACGTTGAGGCCCAGCGAGCGCATTTCCTTGACGAGCACGTTGAAGCTCTCGGGGATGCCGGCCTCGAAAGTATCGTCGCCCTTGACGATCGCTTCGTAGACCTTGGTGCGGCCGACCACGTCGTCCGATTTCACCGTCAGCATTTCCTGGAGCGTGTAAGCCGCGCCGTAGGCCTGGAGAGCCCAGACCTCCATTTCACCGAAGCGCTGGCCACCGAACTGCGCCTTACCGCCCAGCGGCTGCTGGGTGACGAGCGAGTAGGGGCCGATCGAACGCGCGTGGATCTTGTCGTCGACAAGGTGGTGCAGCTTGAGCACGTACTTGCAGCCGACGGTCACCTTGCGGTCGAAACGATCGCCGGTGCGGCCGTCGTAGAGGTCCACCTGGCCTGACTCGTCGAGACCGGCGAGGCGGAGCATGTCGGTGACGTCCTTCTCGACGGCGCCGTCGAAGACCGGCGAACCCATCGGCACGCCCTTGCGGACGGACTGAGCGAATTCGACGATCTGCTCGTCACTGCGCGCCTCGATCTCGGCGGTGTAGTTGGAGCCGTAGACTTCCTTGAGCAGTTCGCGGACCGCTTCCGGCGGTTCGCCGGCCACGGGATCCGGATTGGCTGCGCGCCAGTCGTCCAGAGCTGCACCGATACGCGCGCCCAGGCCGCGGGCGGCCCAGCCGAGGTGCGTTTCGAAGATCTGGCCGACGTTCATGCGCGAAGGCACGCCCAGCGGGTTCAGCACGAAGTCGACGGGGGTACCGTCCTCGAGGAAGGGCATGTCTTCCAGCGGCAGGATGCGGCTGATGATACCCTTGTTGCCGTGACGGCCGGCCATCTTGTCGCCCGGCTGAAGCTTGCGCTTCACGGCCACGAAGACCTTGACCATCTTGAGCACGCCGGGCGCGAGTTCGTCACCGCGTTCCAGCTTCTCCTTGCGGTCCTCGAACTTCTCCTGGATCGCCTTGACGGTGAGGTCGTACTGGGTCTTCACCGCTTCGAGCTGCGACTGCATGTGGTCGTCCGCAACGGCGAACTTCCACCACTCGTGACGCTCGACCTCGTCCAGCACCTCGTCGGTGATGTCCACGCCCTTCTTGATGCCCTTGGGCGCCGAAGCGGCGACCTGGCCGAGGAGCATGTCCTTCAGACGGTTGTAGGTGGCGCGGTTGAGGATGGCGCGTTCGTCCTCGCGGTCCTTGGCGAGGCGTTCGATTTCCTCGTTCTGGATCGCGCGGGTACGGTCGTCGACCTCGATGCCGTGGCGGTTGAACACGCGCACGTCGACGATGGTGCCCGAAACGCCCGGCGGCAGACGCAGCGAGGTGTCGCGGACGTCCGAAGCCTTTTCACCGAAGATGGCGCGGAGGAGCTTTTCTTCCGGCGTCATCGGGCTTTCGCCCTTCGGCGTGATCTTGCCGACCAGGATGTCACCCGGGTGCACTTCGGCGCCGATGTAGACGATGCCCGCTTCGTCGAGGTTGCGCAGGGCTTCCTCGCCGACGTTCGGGATGTCGCGGGTGATGTCTTCCGGACCCAGCTTGGTGTCGCGGGCCATCACTTCGAACTCGTCGATGTGGATCGAGGTGAAGACGTCTTCCTTCACGATCCGCTCGGAGATCAGGATGGAGTCTTCGTAGTTGTAGCCGTTCCAGGGCATGAACGCGACGAGCACGTTGCGGCCCAGGGCCAGTTCGCCCAGCTCGGTCGAAGGACCGTCGGCGATGGTGTCGCCGGCCTGGATCACTTCGCCCACCTTCACCAGCGGACGCTGGTTGATGCAGGTCGACTGGTTCGAACGCTCGAACTTCTGCAGGCGGTAGATGTCGACGCCGGACTTGCCGGGTTCGATATCGCCCGAGGCGCGGATGACGATACGCGTTGCGTCGACCTGGTCGACGATGCCGGCGCGCAGCGCCGAGATCGCGGCGCCGGAGTCACGCGCAACGGTTTCTTCCATGCCGGTGCCGACGAACGGAGCGTCCGCCTTCACGAGCGGCACGGCCTGACGCTGCATGTTCGAGCCCATGAGCGCGCGGTTGGCGTCGTCGTTTTCCAGGAACGGAATGAGCGAGGCGGCCACCGAGACGAGCTGCTTGGGCGAAACGTCCATCAGCGTGATCTGGTCGCGCGGGCTCATCACGAATTCGCCGTTCTGGCGAGCCGAGACGAGTTCCTCGACGAACGAACCGTCGGTGTTCAGCTCAGCCGACGCCTGCGCGACGGTGTGCTTCTGCTCTTCCATGGCGGAGAGATAGACGACGTCCTTCGAAACATGACCGTCGACGACGCGGCGGTAGGGGGTTTCGATGAAGCCGTACTTGTTGACGCGCGCGAAAGTCGACAGCGAGTTGATCAGACCGATGTTCGGGCCTTCCGGCGTTTCAATCGGGCAGATACGGCCATAGTGCGTCGGGTGAACGTCGCGGACTTCGAAGCCGGCGCGCTCACGGGTGAGACCACCCGGGCCCAAGGCCGAAACGCGGCGCTTGTGAGTGACTTCCGACAGCGGGTTGGTCTGGTCCATGAACTGCGAGAGCTGCGAGGAACCGAAGAACTCGCGAACGGCGGCCACGGCGGGCTTGGCGTTGATGAGGTCGTTCGGCATGACCGTCGACACGTCCACCGACGACATGCGCTCCTTCACGGCGCGCTCCATGCGGAGCAGGCCGACGCGGTACTGGTTCTCGAGCAGCTCGCCCACCGAACGCACGCGGCGGTTGCCGAGGTTGTCGATGTCGTCGATTTCGCCCTTGCCGTCCTTCAGGCCGACCAGTTCCTTGACCACGGCGAGGATGTCCTCGACGCGCAGCGTGGTGACGGTGTCCTCGGCATCGAGGCCCAGGCGCATGTTCATCTTCACGCGGCCCACGGCCGAGAGGTCGTAGCGGTCGGCGTCGAAGAACAGGCCGGCGAAGAGGGCTTCAGCGGTTTCCTTCGTCGGCGGTTCGCCCGGACGCATGACCTTGTAGATCGCTTCCAGACCCATGTCGCGGTTCTCGGCCTTGTCGGCCTTGAGCGTGTTGCGGATCCAGGGACCGGTGTTCACGTCGTCGATGTCGAGCAGGTCGATCTGGTCGATGCCGGCCTGGTCGAGCGCCTCGAGGTTCTCGGGCGAAACTTCGTCGCCGGCTTCGATGTAGATGCGGCCGGTCGACTCGTTGATGAGATCCTTGGCCGAATAGCGGCCGAAGATTTCCTCGGTCGGGATCAGCAGCTCTTCAAGACCGTCCTTCTGCGCCTTGTTGGCGGCACGGGGGCTGATCTTGGTGCCGGCCGGGAACACGACTTCGCCCGACTTGGCGTCGACGATGTCGAAGGCGGGCTTGGCGCCGCGCCAGGCTTCCGACTGATAGGGCAGCTGCCAGCCGCCCGAACCGCGCTTCCAGGTGACCGTCTCGTAGAAGTAGTCGAGGATCGCTTCGTTATCGAGGCCGAGGCCGAACAGCAGCGAGGTCACCGGCAGCTTGCGCTTGCGGTCGATACGGACGTTGACGATGTCCTTGGCGTCGAACTCGAAGTCCAGCCAGGAACCGCGGTAAGGGATCACGCGGGCCGCGAAGAGGAACTTGCCCGAGGAGTGGGTCTTGCCGCGGTCGTGGTCGAACAGGACGCCCGGCGAACGGTGCATCTGCGAGACGATCACGCGCTCGGTGCCGTTGATGAAGAAGGTGCCGTTCTCGGTCATGAGCGGCATGTCGCCCATGTAGACGTCCTGCTCCTTGATATCGAGGACCGAACGGGTCTCGGTCTCGGCATCGACTTCGAACACGATGAGGCGCAGCGTGACCTTCATCGGGGCCGCATAGGTGATGCCGCGCTGGCGGCACTCGGTCACGTCGTACTTCGGCTCTTCCAGCTCGTAGTGCACGAAGTCGAGTTCGCTGGTGCCGGCGAAGTCGCGGATCGGGAAGACCGAACGCAGGGTCTTTTCCAGGCCCGAGACGTAGCCCGTCGCAGGGTTCGAGCGCAGGAACTGCTCGTAGCTCTCGCGCTGGACCTCGATCAGGTTGGGCATCTGGACGACTTCGTGGATGTCGCCGAAGATCTTGCGGATCCGCTTCTTTGCAGAGCGGACGCTTGCGGGCTTGGTGGCCATGAGCTGGTCTTTGCCTCTTCGCTTCAAAGGACCGATTCGCGTGAATCGGGCCGGAAAAATTCGTCGTCGCGAGTGACGTTATCCCTGCGTGGGGCAGGGCATCCGAAACGCCAAAAGGCCGCCCGGCACGCGCGGAAAACCTGGAGTTTTACCGATGCGGCCAGCAGCCTTCTGCGTCAGATGAAACCCGTATCGCTTCCTTCCCGGGCCTGTCCCCGCGCATGGACAAGCCTTGCTCGAAGCGATCGAGCGAGGGCGTCATATAGAAGTGGAGGGGCCTGGTGTCAAACCGTCTGGCGATGGCGCGCAGAAAGATTCGTGAAAGCGGAGGGCGCGCGTCAATCCAGAAGCGATAGTATCGTCAATTTTCGCGTGAACGTCAAATTAACATCCGGCGGCGTCAATTTAATAAAGCACGGCAGAGGCGAACGGATATGTGTATAAATGCGTAGATGTGTGCATTTCGTCCGGCTTTTCATTTCCTTTCGTCTCTTGGCGAGTCATTTCGGCGTAACTTCATTGTCTCCCATGCATTGAGCTTGCATGGAAAAAGATCCCGCCCCCCGCCCGTATGGCGCGGTAACGGCGATTGCCGCCGTTCTCGTGCTTTCTGCAACCTCGGCTCTGGCCCCGGCTCAGGCCCAGGACATGACGTCCGGTACCACTTTGCCGACCCAGCCGGGCTCGGCGCCGGTTCCCAGCACGGTCGTGGTGCCTGCTCTGCCCAGCGCGGTGCCGCCGGCGCCCGCTCCGGTGGCGCCCCAGGTCGTGCTGCCGGATTTCAGTCCAGCACCGGCCGTGGCTGCGCCGGAAGCAGCCACCCCTGAAGCAGCCTCGGGCGCAAGCAATGCGGCGCCGCTGCCCGCAGCGCCTGCCGAGGCGGCCAGCAGTACCGCTCCGGCGCGGGCTATCGCCCGCTCGGCTCCCGAACCGACCCGCGTGCCCACGGCGGCCGATGCCGGCGCCGCGCGTGACGGGGCGCTGGCCGGCGGCGATGCTCCGCCGCCCGTCGCTGCGCCGCCGCGTGATGCATCGTCTGTTAGCCCATCCGCGGCCGCGCTGGCTGCACCCGCGGCCAGCGCGCCTGCCGGCAATGGACCGGCCCGGAACGAGGGTCTGCCGGTCGAGGGTGTCCTTGGCCTGCTGGCGGCCCTTGGCGTGGCCGGTGCGGGTATCGCGGCGATGATGATGCGCCGCCGCAAGCCCGAGCCGGAGGCCGATTCCTATTCCGAGCCCTGGGCAGCGACCTCCGTCGACGACAGGGCCTATGTGCAGCCGCTGGAACCCGCCGCGGAGGCGCGTCCTGCCGAGGCCGCCGTGCCGATCGCGACCGCGGCCGTGATCCCGCCGCCAACAGGTCCTTCGGCCGATGCGATGGCGGAAGGTCCCGTGCCCTTGCAGCAGGATCGCCGGGCCTTGCTCGAAGCCATGGTCGATGCGCCGCCCGACGCCGCCAATCCCTTCACCTCGCGCAAGGGCCGCATGCGCCGCGCGCGCCTGATCCTGCAACGCCGCGAGCATGCGCAGACCGAGGGCAAGCCCTTCGACTGGCGCACCTATAAGCCAACGACCACGCCCGCCGCGCCGGCAATTGCCGGGCGCAAGGAGCCGGTCGAGGTCTGACGCCGCGCTGCCGTAACCCCTACGCGGCAAGCCGGCGTGTGCGGGGCGGTTCCTCAGGGAGCCGCCCCGCTTTTCGTTGCCTGCGCGATTCGCGGGTCCTGACCTGATAGACCTGGCACGGCCGTCGCTTCCCGCGCGGCGATGGAACCGGGTGTGGGGGCACTCGGGAACTGGATCCAGAGTGGCGGATTCTCGTGCATTTTCGACGGTGCTTCTCGAAAAGCAACGAGCCTCATATCGTTTTTCAATATTATTGTTTGACGATATGCCGAATCGAGTTTATTGAATTTCGATATCAGGCATATCGGAGAACGAACAATGATCTTCTCGACTACCCAGGCCGCCAGCCGACCTTTCGTCATTGTCCTTTCCCTGGCTTTCGTTGCCGGCTTCTGGCTGCCGACGATCTCCACGCCCGCGCATGCGGCCGATACGGTGGTCCATGAAACGGCCTCCCGCGACGGCGCCGTCACGCGCATCGTCATCGCCGCGCCCGTCGCGCCGGCCTTGATGTAAGCCGAACAGAAAAGGGGCAGGACGATGACTTCCACCATGCACGCGCTCACCCGCGATCCGCTGCTCGCCATTGCCAAGGGCATGCTCTGGTTCCTGATGGGCGCGATGGCCCTCGCCATCGGCGCCTGCCTTGTCGCGATCCCGGCGATGCTGGTGTTCCAGAACGAGATCTCGGCGGAAATGGCCAGGGAAATGCCGCTGCTGCTGCCGCAGTTCTATTGGGTGGTCAGCGGGATTCTGGTCCTCGCGGCGGTCCTCTGCGGGGTGCTGTTCCGGATATTCCAGCTGCTGAAGCGCATCGTCGGCACCGTGGGCGACGGCGACCCCTTCGTCCCCGAGAATGCTCGGCGGCTGACGCAGATGGCGTGGCTCAGCCTTGTCGTGCAGCTTCTCGGCCTGCCGCTCTCGGCGCTGGGCGCGCTGATCAACAAGATCGGCAAGGGCGAGACTCATCTGGACTCGATCGGCGGCATCTCGGGCAATGGCCTGCTGCTCATGCTGATCCTGTTCATCCTGGCGCGGGTCTTCCGCAAGGGCGCCGAGATGCGCGCCGAACTGGAAGGGACCGTCTGATGGGCGAAGACAGCACAGAAGGAGGCAATATCGTGGTGAAGCTCGACGACCTGCTCCATGCCCGCCGCATGACGCTGACCGAACTGGCGGAGCGCATCGGCATCACCCTGGCCAATCTCTCGATCCTCAAGACCGGCAAGGCCAAGGCCATCCGCTTCTCCACGCTGGAAGCGATCTGCCGGGAACTGGATTGCCAGCCCGGAGACCTGCTGGGCTACGATGCCGCCGGCGAGGCCATCTGAGATCGATTGACTCGCGAAACTTGACTCGGGCCGCGCTTTCAGCCAAAGGCGCGGCCGAACCACATGGGTCCCGGCCCATGGTTCATCCGTCCGAGACAGTTGGTGCCCTCGATTTGCGAGGGCTTAATTTCCAGCCTAGACGGGGAACAGGAAAATTTCCGGCCCGGCATTCCTTCGCGGAATGTGGTGCCAGGTTCGTGTTTCGGCACGAAAAACTCCTTCCCCATCGCCAACGGACTCGCCCGAAGTGCATTTGCGCTTCGGACAAACGTAGCCGGCCGTGCGGGATGCAAGTCCCAAGCGGTCACATGTGAAGGAGTAAGGCATGGATCGTTTGCAGAAAGCCGATTCGGTCGCCCAGCTCAACGCAGTCTTCAACGAGGTCGGCGTGGTGGTCATCACCCGTAACCTCGGCATGTCGGTGGCCCAGTCCACCGCCCTGCGCGGCAAGATTCGTGATGCCGGTGCTACCTATAAGGTTGCAAAGAACAGTCTTGCCAAGCTTGCCATCGCGGACACCGACTATGTCGGTATCGGCGACTTCCTCAGCGGCCCGACGGCCATCGCCACCTCGGTGGACCCCGTCGCAGCAGCCAAGGCCGTCGTCGATTTCGCCAAGACGACCGACAAGATCGAGATCGTCGGCGGCGCGATGGGTTCGCAGGTTCTGAACGCCGATGGTGTCAAGGCTCTCGCCTCGATGCCCTCGCTCGACGAACTGCGCGCCAAGCTCATCGGCCTCGTTCAGGCTCCGGCGACCAAGATCGCACAGCTTCAGACCGCTCCGGCGGCCAAGCTGGCGCGCGTCTTCGCTGCCTACGCCGACAAGGCTGCTTGAGCTCAGGCCTGAGGCGGTCTCTCGCAGATCGCCAAAGGGCAAGCCTAAGCAATTCTATTCGTTTCGATTTATCCCGGTGGACCGCATCCAGCACCCCGGGACCACAGATCAGGAGTTATTATCATGGCCGATATCGCCAAGCTTGTTGAAGAACTGTCGCAGCTGACCGTCCTCGAGGCCGCTGACCTCGCCAAGGCCCTTGAAGAAGCATGGGGCGTTTCCGCCGCTGCCGCTGTTGCCGTGGCTGCTGCCCCGGCCGGCGACGCTGGCGCCGCTGTCGAAGAGAAGACCGAATTCGACGTCATCCTCACCGGCGACGGTGGCAAGAAGATCCAGGTCATCAAGGAAGTCCGCGCCATCACCGGTCTGGGCCTCGCTGAAGCCAAGGCTCTCGTCGAAGGCGCTCCCAAGGCTGTCAAGGAAGGCGTCAACAAGACCGAAGCCGAAGACATCAAGAAGAAGATCGAAGAAGCCGGCGGCACCGTCGAGCTCAAGTAATCCGCTGCGGGTTTCGGCCCGCAAGGATTCTCCCGGATTCGCTCCGGGATCGATCTCTCGGTTCTTCCGAGCAGACAGGGAAGGGCGGCTCCTCGGAGCCGCCCTTTCTCTTTGCCCGCTTGACGGTCCGGGCTTATCTCCATAACGCGATATATAACGTGATATGGAGTTGAATGCATGACCGATGTGATCGCCCGTCTCGGCGGTGTCTATCTCGGCAGCCGCCTCAAGCGCCTGGCCGAGCGGCTCCAGGGCGATGCCGCGCAGATCATCCAGGCGGCGGGGATTCCCGCGCAGCCGGGCCAGATGCCGCTGCTGACCGCGCTTGACGATGGCGCCAGAACGATCGGCCAACTGGCCGAGGCCGTGGGCTCCAGTCAGCCCGGCGTCACCCGCGCGATCGGCCAGCTCGCCGCACAGGGACTGGTTCAGACGGCCCAGGGCAGCGACCTTCGCCAGCGGCACGTATCGCTCACCCCGGCCGGCGAAACGGCCATGGCGCGGACGCGCATGCATGTCTGGCCCGGCATCGGGCTGGCCGTGGACGAGATGTGCGGCGGCGACACCGCGACCTTGCTGGCGCTTCTGGAGCGGGTCGAGAATGCGCTGGACGAATCCTCGATGGTGGCGCGCTACGATCGGCTGAAGCCGCCCGTCCTGCGCATTCGCGAATTCGAGGATGGCCTTGCCCAGGATTTTCACGACATCAATGCGGAGTGGATCGCGGCGATGTTCCGCCTCGAACCCACCGATCGCGAGGTTCTGGAAAACCCGCGCCAGCGGATCGTCGATCCGGGCGGGGCGATCCTGTTCGTGGAGGCAGAAGGGCTGGGGATCGTCGGCACTTGCGCGTTGCAGAAGACGGGCGAGCGGTCGTTCGAACTCACGAAAATGGGGGTGCGGGCTTCTGCACGCGGGTTGAAGGCCGGGGAATTCCTGCTCGATGCCATGATTGCGCGGGCAGGGGAGATGGGCGCCGATCCGCTCTATCTCCTGACCAACAGGCACTGCGAGGCGGCGATTCACCTCTACGAAAAGCTGGGTTTCCGCCACGATGCCGGGATCATGGCGCAGTACGGCGCACGCTACGAGCGGTGCGACGTGGCCATGCTTTACAGGCGATGAGCTGAGCCTGCGCGGGCCTGAAGCGAAGGGGCGCCGTCATCCGGTGTTCAGCTTGGCGGGCGCAGCTTTCGCCTCCGGAAGGGCTGCACCGACGGCCCGCTTTCAGGAGTTGTTTGCCCATGCGAATGCCTTCGAGGACATATCTTTTCGGCGCTGCCGCGCTGGCCCTGCTGGGCGCGGGCGTTGCCGAAGCAGCCACGGCCAGGCTGCACACGATGAACGTCGACGCGCCGGACGGTTCGCAGATCCAGGTTCGCTACTTCGGCGATACCGCGCCGCAAGTGGAAGTCGTGCCCGTGGAGGCCGCCGCCGAGGTCGGTGATGCCGGTGATGCCGGTGATGGCGGGGTCATGGCCGATCCCTTCATGGCAATGGCGCGGATCTCGGCAGCGATGGATGCGCGCATGGATGCGATGATGCAGCAGGCGGCGCTCGTCCAGCGCCATGCCGCGCAGATGCAGCAGCAGGCGGTGGCCCGCGGCAATGCGCAGGGGGCACCCGGCGTGATCCTGGTCGGAGACATGCCGGCCGGCTCGCATGTGACCTATTATTCCTCGTCCACCGACGCGCGGGGCTGCACACGCTCGGTTTCCTACAGCTCCGACAGCTTCGGCGCGGCGCCGAAGATGACGCAAGCCGCTTCGGACGGCTGCGATGCCGCCGGAGCCACGAACCGTGCCATCCCGGCCGCTCTCCCCGCCCGGATCGAGCCCACCGCCGAGCAGCAGGTCCCGCCCGGCCGCAAGGTCTGATTCCCTTTCCCGGTCCTGGCTCCGGCCTCACCTTCGGCCGCACCCCCCGCAAGGACCGGTGGAAAGAAGGGCGCCGCACGTACCCGCGGCGCCCTTCATTTCGCAACCCAAGTCAGCCGGCCAGGCCAAGTCAGCCGGCCAGGCCAAGTCAGCCGGCCAGGCCAAGTCAGCCGGCCAGGCCGATGACGGCGCTCCCCTGGAAGCCGCCCGCCGCAGAGCCGCCGACCTCCAGTGTCATCACCTTGATCCGCTCGGTGCCATTGTCGCCGAAAACCATGTCGCGCGCGATCTCGCGGGACTGCGCCCAGGTTCGCGCCGAGCGCGCGTAGACCGAGGACGTGTAGGCCGCGTCGCAGGTCTCGGCGGGGACGGCGAGCTGCGAGGTCAGGCGCGCGAATTTCCCCGCCGTCGCGACCGGCAGGCTGGTGAAGGCTTCGAAGTGGATGTGGGGATAGCGGCCCATGTAGCACCCCGGCACGATCGTGCGGAACCGGACGAGACCGTTGTCGTCAGTGACCTGCAATCCGCGCAGCCAGCTGCGATCCGGCTGGTCGTAAAGCGAATACTGGCCGTTCGGATCGCAGTGCCAGAGATAGATGGCATGGCCCGGAAGCGGCATGCAGCCGGTGTTGACATCGACAAGGCGCAGCGAGAGGTCGAGCGGGATGCCGGGCACTGTGTTGCCGCCGCCGATGTCGCTGCGAATGTCCTGGCGTTGCAGGCCCGAGCGGCCGAGCACGTTGGCCACCTGTCCGCGCGCCGTGTTGGAGCCATCTGCAGGATAGGGCCCCTCGGTCTCACGCGCGAAGGCCACGCAGCGCGTGCCGTTGGATGCGGTGCCGGTGACGACCGGGCCGTTGTCGATCTGCGGCGGCGGTCCTCCCGGGCCATGATCGCCGAAGTCGCCGGGCGGGGGACCGCGCCTGCCGCCGGGCGGTGGGCCGCCCATGCCGTCAGCCGGCGGGCCGGCCCAGCCGCCGGACGGCGGCCCGCTCCGGCCCGCAGGCGCAGCGCAGCCGGCTAGTGCGGCGAGTCCGCCGATCGCGCCCAGCGAAAGCATTCGCCGCCGGCCGAGATTCATCTGTTCGATCCGCGTCAGGTCCGCCGCGAGGCCTTCCCGTTCCTGTCTGTCCATCCGTTCTTCTTCTGCTGGAAGCCATGTCGCACCATGGCAGGCCCTAGCAGCGTGAAGCGGCGGATCGCGGTCGTAAATTGTCGCCGATGGTAACCCGGCCGGGGCCGGGCGACGGTCTCACTTCAGGGATTCGAGGTAGTCGATCACGTCCTGGCGCTTCTTCGGATCGGGCACGCCGATCACCATCTTCGTGCCGGGCACCATCTTCATCGGACCCTGGAGCCAGGTGTCGAGCGACTGCCGGTCCCAGGTCACGCCCGAACCCTTGAGCGCGGGGCTGAAGTTGTAGCCGGGTACATCGCCGGCCTTGGTGCCGACGATCCCGAACAGCGAGGGGCCGACGCCGTTGCGGCCCGGTTCCACCGCATGGCAAGAACGGCAGACGGCAAAGGCCGCCGGCGCATCGGCGGCAGCCCGGGCACTGCCCGGCGGGGGACTGGCGGACGTTCCGGCATCCGCGGAAGTCTGCGCGGTTTCGGACTTATCCTGACCCGATCCGCCGCAAGCGGTGAGGACGAGCAGGGGGGCGATCAGGGAAGCAACAGTAGTAAGGCGTGCAGGCGTCATGGTTCCTCCGGCGCTGCGGTGGTGCCTATTCGACCGGGCGTGGGATGGAAAGCCATGATGCAGCGCAAATCGGCCTTTGAAGCCGCAGGAAAACGGCAGGAATTTCCTTTCGCTTGTCGGTCCGCTCCCGTATCGCCCTGACCGATAATGGCTTCGCACCTTCTACCTTCGACTTTTCGCGCCGAATTGGGCGCCACCATGCGTCTTGCCGGGCCGCTGGCGCTCGCCAACCTGCTGCAGATGGCGGTCTTCGCGACCGACGTGATTTTCGTGGCACGCCTGGGGCAGCAGGCCCTGGCGGCCTCGAGCCTGGCGATCGCGATCGTCGCGCTGATGATGATGGGCATCAATGGCGTGACCGGCGCGGTTGCCCCGCTGATCGCTGCTGAAATCGGCCGCCGCCGCAATTCCGTGCGCGAAGTGCGCCGCTCGACGCGCATGGCGCTGTGGGTGGCGGTCCTGTTCAGCCTCGGCGCCATCGCGCTGTCGCAATTGGGCAACCTGCTGATGGAAGCCACCGGGCAGGATCCCGAGGTTTCCGTGACGGCGTCGGCCTTCCTCAGGCTGGTGAGCATCGCCGTGCTGCCGATGACCATCGCCAACGTGCTGCGCACCTTCGTTTCAGCGTTGGGCCGGCCGTTCTTCGCCACGGTGATCACGGCGCTGGCGATCGGCGTCAATGCCACCGGCAACTACGTGCTGGTCTTCGGACACTTCGGCTTTCCGGCGCTCGGCCTCATGGGTTCCGCGCTGGCCAGCATCACCACGGCCTGCGTGATGGTGCTGGCCTATATCGTGGCCATCCGCAGCGACCGCCGCCTGCGCCGCTATCATGTGCTTGGGCGCATCTGGCGGACCGAATGGCAGCGCCTGCGCCAGATCCTCTCGCTCGGCCTGCCGATCGCGGCGACGCTCATTGCGGAGGGCGGGCTGTTCAGCGGCGCCGCGTTCCTGATGGGGCGCATCGGCGAAGCGCAGCTTGCCGCGCATACCGTCGCCCTCCAGATCGCGGCTTTCGCCTTCCAGGTGCCGTTCGGCGTGGGTCAGGCCGCGACGATCCGGGTCGGCTATCACTACGGCGCGGGCAATCGCATCGGCGTGGGCCTGGCAGGCTGGGCTGCGATCACCGTGGCGATGATCTTCATGGTCCTCTCGGCATCGACCATGCTGCTGGCGCCGCGCTTCATCCTTTCCGCCTATGTCGACGTGGAGGCGCCGCAGAACGCCGTGCTGGTGGGTTTTGCGCTGCATTTCCTGTTCGTGGCGGCGATATTCCAGCTGACCGACGGGCTCCAGGCGGTGGCGGCCGGCGCTCTGCGCGGCATCCAGGACACCCGCGTGCCGATGGCCATCGCGCTGTTCGGATACTGGGTCACGGGCTTCGCCACCTCGGCCCTGCTCGGCCTGTTCACCCCGCTGGAAGGCGTGGGCGTGTGGATCGGCCTGGCCGTGGGGCTGACCGTGGCGGCGGTGCTGCTGCTGGCGCGCTGGCACTGGCGCGATGAGTTCCACCTCGACCGGGTGTAACCGTCTCGTCTCATCCCGCGCCCATACCGGGTGAGAAATTTTTGGAAGCGATGCGCTTGACGTCGCCCCGGGCCAGAACCATATCCACGGCCGTTGGCACTCTACAACCATGAGTGCCAATTCCAGTTTCTTGCCCTTTAGTTCGTAGGATTAGGGAGATCCCCATGACTTTCCGCCCGCTGCACGACCGTGTTCTCGTGCGCCGCGTCGAGGCCGAAGAAAAGACGGCCGGTGGCATCATCATCCCCGACAGCGCCAAGGAAAAGCCGGCTGAAGGCGAAATCGTCGCCGTCGGCACCGGCGCCCGCGCCGAAAACGGCACCATCACTCCGCTCGACGTCAAGGTCGGCGACCGCGTGCTGTTCGGCAAGTGGTCCGGCACCGAAGTCAAGGTTGGCGGCGAAGACCTGCTGATCATGAAGGAATCGGACATCCTCGGCGTTATCGGCTGAGAATCGACGATTTCCGCATTTTCCAGATTTTCTAAAAGGAATTCAAAATGGCAGCCAAGGACGTAAAGTTCGGCCGCGACGCGCGTGAACGCATTCTCGCCGGCGTCGACACCCTCGCCAACGCCGTCAAGGTGACCCTGGGCCCCAAGGGCCGCAACGTCGTGATCGAGAAGAGCTTCGGCGCTCCCCGCATCACCAAGGACGGTGTCTCGGTCGCCAAGGAAATCGAACTCAAGGACAAGTTCGAGAACATGGGCGCGCAGATGCTGCGCGAAGTGGCCTCGAAGGCCAACGACAAGGCCGGTGACGGCACCACCACCGCGACCGTCCTCGCCCAGGCGATCGTTCGCGAAGGCATGAAGTCGGTTGCCGCCGGCATCAACCCGATGGACCTCAAGCGCGGTATCGACCTCGCCGTCCACAAGGTCGTCGAAAACCTCAAGACCCGCTCGACCCCGGTCGCCGGTTCGGCCGAAATCGCCCAGGTCGGCATCATCTCCGCCAACGGCGACGTCGAAGTCGGCGAGAAGATCGCCGAAGCGATGGAGAAGGTCGGCAAGGAAGGCGTGATCACCGTTGAAGAGGCCAAGGGTCTCGAATTCGAACTCGATGTCGTCGAAGGCATGCAGTTCGACCGCGGATACCTCTCGCCCTACTTCGTCACCAACCCCGACAAGATGACGGTCGAGCTCGAAAACCCCTACATCCTCATCCACGAAAAGAAGCTTTCGTCGCTCCAGGCGCTGCTTCCGATCCTGGAAGCCGTGGTGCAGTCGGGTCGTCCGCTCCTCATCATCGCCGAAGACATCGAGGGCGAGGCTCTTGCCACGCTCGTCGTCAACAAGCTGCGTGGCGGCCTGAAGATCGCCGCCGTCAAGGCTCCGGGCTTCGGCGATCGTCGCAAGGCGATGCTGGGCGACATCGCCACGCTGACCGCCGGCGAGATGATCTCGGAAGACCTCGGCATCAAGCTTGAGAGCGTCACGCTCGGCATGCTTGGCGAAGCCAAGAAGGTCACCATCGACAAGGACAACACCGTCATTGTCGACGGCGCCGGTTCGCATGACGAAATCAAGGGCCGCGTCGAGCAGATCCGTTCGCAGATCGAAGTCACCACTTCGGACTACGACCGTGAAAAGCTGCAGGAACGCCTGGCCAAGCTGGCCGGCGGCGTTGCCGTCATCAAGGTCGGCGGTGCCACCGAAGTCGAAGTGAAGGAACGCAAGGACCGCGTCGACGACGCTCTCCACGCGACCCGCGCTGCGGTTGAAGAAGGCATCGTCCCCGGCGGCGGTACCGCGCTGCTCTACGCGATCCGCGCTCTCGACGGCCTGGCCGGCGCGAACGAAGACCAGACCCGCGGCGTGGACATCGTCCGCAAGGCGATCTCGGCTCCGGTGAAGCAGATCGCCGAGAACGCCGGCAGCGACGGCGCCGTCGTTGCAGGCAAGCTGCTCGACCAGACCGACGAGAACATCGGCTTCAACGCCGCGACCGACGTCTATGAAAACCTCAAGGCTGCCGGCGTGATCGACCCGACCAAGGTCGTCCGCACCGCGCTGCAGGATGCGGCTTCGGTTGCCGGCCTGCTGATCACCACCGAAGCGGCGATCAGCGACAAGCCGGAAGACAAGGCCTCCATGCCGGCAATGCCCGACATGGGCGGCATGGGCGGCATGGGCGGCTTCTAAGCCACTCCCGTCACCGACGCGAATTGGGGCCGGAAGGAGCAATCCTTCCGGCCCTTTTTCTTGGCCGGGTAAACGGCAACGACATTCGCCTACTCCTCTCCAAGTCCGTCATTGCGCGCAATGACGAAAGGATGGGAGCGGTTTTCAGCCAGCCAGTGTTACCTTCGCTCAACGGATTCGTTCATCTGGGCGAAAGGATTGTACGATTCCGAGCAATTGCCCGCATGGAACATGCAGTTCGTCGCGCCGGGCTGGCGCTTTATCTCGTTACCGTTAACTCTGTAGGAACATGTACAAGTACAGGGTGGGATCTGCATGATCGGGGCAGAGAAACTCGTTGCGCAGTGCCGCAAGGGCACGGGGCGCTTCCTTCAGATTGCGGGCTTGGTCGCCGCGGGCCTTTCGCTGGGCAGCTTGTCGCTGGCACCGGCGCAGGCGCAAGTCCGGACGCAGTTCCGCGCCCATTCGGGTGCCGTCAATGCGTCGGGTTCCAGCTATCAGGCCGGGGCCATCGGCGATGTGCAGGATTCGTTCGATTCGGTGTTCGGCACCGAGGAACGGGCGCCGCGCACCTATTCCAGCGATTTCGGTAAGCAGCTCGCTTCGGTGGCGAACGCCTCGCAGGGCCGCATCGGCGTCGCGGCGGTGGACCTGTCCACCGGGCGCATGGTCGACGTGCTGGGCAACCAGCGCTTTCCCATGGCCAGCACCAGCAAGATCGCCATTGCCGCGACATTCCTGGAAGGCGTGGACAAGGGCAAATGGACGCTTTCCAGCGAGTTCCCGCTGATGGTTCCAGTGCCCTCCGCGCCGTTCTCCAGCGCCGTCGCGCCGGTGCGGGCCGGCACTTACATGAGCGCTCGCCAGCTGATCGAGCTGATGATCACCCGCTCGAACAACTACGCCACGGACGCCTTGCTCAAGGTGGTGGGCGGGCCATCGGCCGTGAACGCCTGGGTCCGCCGGACCGGCATCGATGAGTGGCATATCGACCGCGACATCGCCACCCTGGTCCGCGACGATGGCGCCATCGATCCCGCCAAGGTCGTCGACAAGCGCGACAGCGCGACGCCGATCGCGGTGGTCGAACTGCTCTCGGGCATCTACCAGGGCAAGTGGATGAGCAAGCAGGGCCGCGACGTCCTGCTCGGCGCCATGAGCCGTACCGTCACCGGCAAGCGCCGCATTCGCGCGGGGCTTCCGGCCGAAGTGTCGGTTTCGCACAAGACCGGATCGCTCAACAACACCTCCAGCGACATCGGCATCATCGAGACGCCGGATGGCCGGGCCTATGCCGTGGCGATCTATGTCACCGGACAGGGCACGCGCCCGAACCGCGAGGCGCGTATCGCCAGCATCGCCCGCGCCATCTACGAGGGCTACCTGGCGGAAGGATCTTCCTACCGCACTGCCGTGCGCTGAGCCTCCGCACGGCCCCGGCCGTGCAGAAGCCACGAAAAAGGCGCTTCGGACCGGGTCCGAAGCGCCTTTTTCGTAATCGCAACCGGGCGGCGGGGGCCCGGTCCGCGAGGATCAGTGCTGGTCGGCGGTGTCGTGCGGGGTGCTTTCCGCATCGGTGACGTCGGCGGCGGCCTTCTCGGCATCCGCGGCGATGTCGTCAGTGGTCTTTTCGGCCTTCTTGGCAGCGTCGGCCGCGGCATCCTTCACGCCGTCGGCAGCGTCGCCCGCAGCGTCCGAAGCCTTGGCGCCGAGATCGGTCATGGCATCGCCCACGTCATCGGCAGCGTCCGACACGTCGCTGGCAGCCGAAGTGGCGGTGTCCGATGCGGCGTCCTGCGTCTTCTCGGAGCAGGCGGCGAGCGACAGGGCCGCGACGGCGGCAGTGGCGGCGATAACGATCTTGCGCATGTTCTCGGTATTCCCTCGTTTGCTGAAAGCGTTTGCTGAAAAGACAAACCCTGTGAGCCCATCCGCGCGGATGCGGGCGGCTTCCCCCCGTGGAAGGAGAAACTAGGCCGCTCGGACGCGCGATTCAAGCAGTCGCGGGCAAACGACGGGGGAGCGAATTGGTTCCATCTATTCCGCCGGGTGATTTCACCCGTCTCTTTCCACTGCCCTGCTGACGGCCCGCGCCCGCGCTGCTAGTGGTCTTGCCATGGATTCCAAGCAGCATCTCTACCTCGTCGACGGCTCGGCCTACATCTTCCGCGCCTATCACCGTCTGCCGCCCCTGACGAACCCGGAAGGGACGCCGGTGGGCGCGGTCTACGGCTATACGACGATGCTGTGGAAGCTCGCGGACGACCTGAACAAGGCCGATGGCCCGACTCACCTGGCGGTGATCCTCGATGCCGGCAGCCATTCGTTCCGCAACGACATCTACGACGACTACAAGGCCAACCGCCCGCCGCCGCCCGAGGATCTGGTCCCCCAGTTCCCGCTGATCCGCGACGCCACCCGCGCGTTCTCGCTGCCCTGCATCGAGGAAGCAGGCTTCGAGGCGGACGACCTGATCGCCTCCTACGCCCGCGCCGCCACGGCGCAGGGATGGGACGTGACCATCGTGTCCTCGGACAAGGACCTGATGCAGCTGGTCGGCAAATGCGGGATCGGTGGCGGCTGCGTCGACATGCTCGACACCATGAAGAACCAGCGCATCGACATTCCCGAAGTGGTCGAGAAGTTCGGCGTCCCGCCCGAAAAGGTGGGCGACGTGCTGGCGCTGATGGGCGATTCGGTGGACAATGTGCCCGGTGTCTACGGCGTCGGCCCCAAGACTGCCTCGAAGCTGATCCAGGACTATGGCGACCTCGAATCCGCGCTCGCCGCAGCGCCCTCGATGAAGAAGTCCAAGCTCCAGGAACGCCTGATCGAACAGGCCGAGCAAGCCCGCCTGTCCAAGGTGCTGGTCACCCTGAAGGAAGACTGCACGCTGCCGATGGCGCTGGAGGACTTCAAGCTGGACGCGATTCCGCCCGCGCCGCTTGCGGAATTCCTGGGCAGGCACGGCTTCACCAGCCTGCTCAAGCGTCTGGACGGCGGCACCGGCAGCCCGGACCGGCCGACCCAGCTTCACCCGGCCAAGCCGGTCACGGCCGCCAGCGGCCCCACCGAGGGCGCGGCGCGCCAGTCGCTGCCGGAATGGCCGGCGGTGGACTATGCCGCCTACGAATGCGTGCAGACCGTGGAAGCGCTGGAGCGCTGGGTGGCGCGCGGGCTGGCCGCCCATGTCGTGGCCATCGACACCGAGACATCGATGCTCGATTCGATGAAAGCGGATTTGGCAGGCGTCAGCCTTGCGCTCGGCCCGAACGATGCGTGCTATATTCCGCTCGGCCATGGCGGCACCGACATGTTTGCCGAAAAGCCGCAGCAGGTGCCGCTGCAGACTGCGCTGGCGCTGCTCCAGCCGCTGCTGGAGAGCGATGCGGTGCTCAAGGTCGGGCAGAACATCAAGTACGATCTCAATGTGCTGGCCCGCCACGGCATAGACGTGGCGCCGGTGGACGATACGATGATCGTCAGCTTCTGCCTTGACGCCGGCCGCCAGATCGAGGGCATCGGCGGCGGGCACGGCATGGACGAACTGTCCGAACGCCACCTTTCGCACAAGACCATGGCCTTCAAGGACGTCTGCGGCACGGGCAAGAAGGCGATTCCCTTCGGCGAGGTGCCGCTGGACCGCGCCACGCCTTATGCGGCCGAAGATGCCGACGTGACCTGGCGCCTCCACGCCCTGCTCAAGCCGCGCCTTGCGGACGAAGGCGGCACGCGCATCTACGAGCGGGTCGACCGCCCGCTGATCCCGGTCGTGGCGCAGATGGAGCGCCACGGCATCAAGGTGGACCGCGAGAAGCTGGCCGGGCTCTCCAGCCAGTTCGCCGAAGCGATCGGCGCGCTGGAAGGCGAGATCTACGGCAAGGTCGGCCAGGAATTCACCATCGGCAGCCCCAAGCAGCTCGGCGATATCCTGTTCGAGAAGCTTGGCTACAAGGGTGGCAAGAAGGGCAAGAGCGGCCAGTATTCCACCGACCAGTCGGTTCTGGAGGGCTTGGCCACCCAGGGCGCGGAAGTTGCCACCAAAGTGCTGGAATGGCGCCAGCTTTCCAAGCTCCGCTCGACTTATACCGAGGCCCTGCAGGCGGCGATCAACCCGCGGACCGGGCGGGTCCATACCAGCTACAGCCTTGTCGGCGCGCAGACCGGGCGTCTGTCCTCCACCGATCCGAACCTCCAGAACATCCCGATCCGCACCGAAATCGGCCGCCAGATCCGCGACTGCTTCGTGGCCGAGCCGGGCCATGTCCTGCTGGCCGCCGACTACTCGCAGATCGAACTGCGCCTGGCCGCGCACATGGCCGACGTGCCCAGCCTCAAGGAAGCGTTTGCCGAGGGCGAGGACATTCACTCGCGCACGGCGATGGAGATGTTCGGCACCGTGGACCGTGACACGCGCGGGCGCGCCAAGACCATCAACTTCGCGATCCTCTACGGCATTTCCCGCTGGGGCCTCGCCGGCCGTCTCGGCACCGAGGCGGACGAAGCCCAGGCCATGATCGACCGCTACTTCGAGCGGTTCCCGGGCATCCAGCGCTACATCGTCCACACCCTCGAACAAGTGCGCGAGCGCGGCTATTCGGAGACCCTGTTTGGCCGCAAGACCTGGTTCCCGCGCATCACCTCGAAGAACGGCGCCGAGCGTCAGGGCAGCGAGCGCGCGGCGATCAATGCGCCGATTCAGGGCACCAGCGCTGATATCATCAAGCGCGCCATGGTCCGCATGAACCCGGCGCTCGCGGCAGCGGGGCTCGGCCATGTCCGCATGTTGCTTCAGGTGCACGACGAACTGGTGTTCGAACTGCCGGAAGCCGATGTCGCGGCCGCGTCCGACGTGATCCGCAGCGTGATGGCCGGCGCGGCGGCGCCTTCCGTCAGCCTCGACGTGCCGCTGGGCGTGGAGATCGGCTCGGGCCTGAGCTGGGGCGCGGCGCACTGACGGCTAGGGTTGGGGGAGGCGCCGGCGGCAAGTGAGCCGCGGCGCCGATCCCCGGACAGCGCTTAGCTTCCACTGGCCCTGCCGGGGAGCGTCCGCCGCCCCAGGCCATTCCCGTCAGGCGACGGCAGGACGGTGTCCGCTATCCGGGACATCGGTTCCTTACCGGCCGGGCATGAGGCGGTATGCCACCATCACGCGCCATAGGCCCTCGAAATGGCCTGCGGAATGACGGGCGATGGCCTCCGCTTCGCGCGAAACGCCCTGCAACACCGATGAATCGAAGCCCGGGATGAAACTGCTGCGATGCAGCATTGTTTCAGCACCATGATCCAGTTCATCGATCGCATCCTCGAAGGGTTGCCCGATTGGGCGGAGCGGCCGCTCATGGCGGTGCTGGCCGCGCTGATCGGGCTGGTGCTGGCATTCGCTGTGCACACTTTGCTGTTCCGCATCCTCAACCGCATTGCCCATCGCAGCGCGAGCGAGGCGGACGACCTGGTGGTGAACCGGCTCAACCGGCCGACGCGCTGGGCTTTCCTGGCGATGGGCGTGGTGCTGGCCGCGCGCGAGACCCCGGCGCTGGAATCGGTATGGGAGCGGTTCGCGCCTTTCGTCATGCCGCTCCTCACCGGCTGGGTCGCCGTGGCCGTGCTGCGTGCCTTCGTCGAAGCGATGATCGTGCGCGCCGACATCTCGGTGGAGAACAACCGCAATGCCCGCCGCCGCCGGACCCGGCTGGCGATCTTCAGCCGTATCGGCACGTTCCTCATCGTGTTCCTCACCGTATCCGGCATGCTGGCCTCGGTGCCCGGTGTGCGGGAGATCGGCGTGACGCTGATGGCTTCGGCGGGACTGGCGGCCCTGGCGGTCGGTGCGGCGGCGCAGCCCGCGCTCAAGGCGCTGATCGCCGGTTTCCAGATGGCGATGACCGAGCCGATCTCCATCGACGACGTCATCATCCTCGACGGCGAATGGGGCCGCATCGAGGATATCCGCACGACATACGTGGTCGTGCGGCTGTGGGACGACCGGCGCCTGGTGGTACCGTCCAACCGTTTCCTGGAGGACACCTTCCAGAACTGGACCAAGACGACCTCGCAGCTCCTGGGCACGGTGTTTCTCTATCTCGACCAGGGCACCGAAATCGGCCCGATCCGCGAGGAATACAGCCGCCAGATCACGGCGCACCGCCTCTGGGACAAGCGCGCCCAGGTGCTGCAAGTGACGGATTGCAAGGACGAGGCCATCGAAGTGCGCCTGCTCATGAGCGCCAAGGACGGCCCGACCCTGTTCGACCTGCGCTGCGAGATCCGCGAGAGCATGATGGACTGGATCCGCCGGAACCAGCCCGAGGCGCTCGTGCGGCGGCGGACCCTGCCGGTCGGGCCGGTGGAAATGGGTGCCACCGCGGGTTTGGCCGAACTTGTCGCCGCCTCGGGAAATGGCGAGGCTAGGAAGGCGAACTGACCGGGGGGCCGGGACGTGGGCGCTAGCCCAGCGCGATCTCTTCACCCAATTCCAGCGCCGCGCGAAAATCCGCGTCGTGGCTGACGCAGAGGATGGCGCCGTCGTAGCCGCGCAGGGCCTCCTCCAGCATCTCCACCGAGGCGAGATCCAGGTGATTGGTGGGCTCGTCGAGGATCAGCAGCCAGGGGACGTCCCGGCGCGTGAAGAGGCAGGCCAAAGCCAGCCGCATCCGCTCGCCGCCGGAGAGGGTGGCGACGTCCCGCTCGGCCCAGGCGCTGCGGAAGCCGAAGCGGGCAAGGGCGGCGTGGGCGGCGTGGCGGTCGGCATCGGGGTTGAGCCGCAAGTAGGCGTCCAGCACGCTTCCGCGCTCGCCCAGCAGGGATACGTGCTGGTCCAGCAGGGCGATGCGCGCATTCCTGGAATGAAGATCGCCGCTATGGATATAGCCAGCGTCGGGCCGGTCGAGCCCGGCCAGGATGCGGATCAGGCTGGTCTTGCCCGAGCCATTCGGCCCGGTCACGGCGATCCGGCGCGGGCCGCGCAGAAGGAGATCGAGCGGACCGAACAACCGGCGTCCGCCGCGCTCGCAGCATAGGCCCCGCGCCTCGATCAGGGTGTGGCCGGCAGGCAGTCCGCTCGGCGGCAGGTCGATATGGATCGGCGCCAGCACTTCGACTTCGCGGCGGGCCACGTCGAACTGCTCCTGGACGCGGCCGACCAGTTCATCGCCCAGCTTGCGCTGTCGTCCGCCCGTTTCCTCGGCCCGCTGCTTGCGCGCGCCGAGCAGGATCTTTGGATCGCCGCCCTTCGCAGCGTCCTTGCGGCCCTTGCTGTCGCGGCGCGCCTGCTTCTCGGCTTCCTGCTGCTTCTCGCGCCGGGCCTGCCGCAGGGCGTCCTCGCTGCGTTCGAGCGCCGAGGCCGCGCGGGCGCGTTCGGCGCTGCGCTGTTCGTCGAATGCGTCCCAGCCGCCGCCGACCATATGGATGCCCACGCTCGTCAGTTCGACGATGCGGTCGGCGCGGCGAAGCAGGTCGCGGTCATGGCTGGCGACGAGGGCGCCGCCGCTCCAGGCACCCAGCAAGTCGGCCACGGCCTGGCGTCCGGCATCGTCGAGATTGTTGGTCGGCTCGTCGAGCAGGAGCACGTCGGGTTCGCCCAGCAGCAGCCCCGTCAGCATGAGGCGGGTACGCTGCCCGCCGCTGAAGCTGGCGAGCCGGCGCGCGGGGTCAAGCTCCGCGAAGCCCGCCAGGGCGGCGGCTTTCTCGAAACGTTCGGCAAGGGTCCAGTCGGCGAGGTCGAAATCGTCGTCCTCGAACCGGCCTTGCGTGATGCGGTCGAGCCGGGCGAAGTGCGCGGCAAGGCCCAGCGCCTCGGCGACGCTGGCGTTCTCATCGGGGGGAAGCTGGCGCAGCAGGCCGATCCGGCCCTGGCGGGTGATCGTGCCTTCGGAAACCGGCACTTCGCCGGCAATCGCGCGCAGGAGCGTGCTCTTGCCCGCGCCGTTGCGGCCGACCAACCCCAGGGTTTCGCGGCCGAGCGCGAAAGTGAGATCGCGGAAGAGGGGAGAACCGTCGGACGCCGAGCAGGCAACGCGGTCGAGAGTCAGAAATGTCATGGGAACACCGGCAGATAGCGTTTGGGAAAAACGGGCTATGTGCTCAGATGTCCATCGATCCATTCCTTCGGTTGCGACCGGTTCCTTACCTCAACGCGCTTCCATGGGCAAGTCAGGCCCCTTTGGTGCAGGCCGGGGTGATCTGGAATATCTGGTTCCAGTTCTTGCCGGTCACGAAAATGCGGCGGCCAGGCGCGTCCCAGGCGATACCGTTGAGCACGGCATCGACACCGGCGCCGCCCGCCTGCTCGCGCAGCCCGGCAAGGTCGAGCCAGGACTTCACTTTGCCGGTCTTCGGGTCGATGCGGGCGATGCGGTCCGTCATCCAGACATTGGCCCAGATCTCGCCGTCGATCCATTCCAGCTCGTTGAGATTCTCGACGGGCTTGCCCTCGGCCGTGACGGCGAGGCTGCCGGTCTGGCGCATGGTTGCCGGATCGCGGAGGCGCAGGGCGGCGGACCCGTCGCTCTGGTAGATCGTGTTGCCGCTGCGGGTCATGCCCCAGCCTTCGCCTTCGTAATGGAAGGTTCCCAGCGGTTTCAGCGTGGTGCGATCCCAGCGATAGCCGATCCCGTCGCGCCAGGTCAGGCTGATGAGCTGGCCGTTCCAGTCGATCAGCCCTTCGCCGAAGACCGCAGGATCGATCTCGATCTGCCCCACCGGCTCCAGCGTTTCCAGCTTGCGCACGACGATGCGGGAATCGCCCTTCTGGCCGGTGCTTTCGTAGAGCAGGCCCCGGTCGAAGAAGAGGCCTTCGGTGAAGGCGGCGGTGTCATGCGGGAAGGCGTTGTCGATGCGGTAGCCGCAGACCGGCACATCCTTCGCCTGCGCGGCAGGGGCAGCGGTGAGGGCGAGTGCGGCGGCGAGCAAGGCGCGGACGGGAGAATTCATGCGATGCAGGTGCCGCAAGGGCGCGGCCTCCGCAAGAGGCGATGGGGATGGGGAGGGGCCGTCGTCCCGGACCGGGTCCGGGACGACGTACCGCTCAATCGCCGTGCTTCTTTTCGCGGCGGGATTCGACCATGCCGGGGGCGATGAAACCGATCGGGATCACTTCCATGGCCCGCTTTTTCAGTTCGCCCTTCATGCGCTCGTACTCGGCTTCCATTTCCTCGGTCACCGTGGCGCGGCTGTCCTCGAGTGCATCGTCGAAGTCCTCGCGGCGAACCTGTTCCACTTCGGCCCCGCGCTTGCGGATGGCGATCAGACCGGCGCGGCGCACCACGTCCTCAAGGTCCGCGCCGGTGAACCGCTCGGTCCGCGCGGCGACATCGCGCAGCGAGACATCGTCGGCCAGCGGCATGCGGGCGGTGTGAATGCCCAGGATGTGCTCGCGCCCGGCCTCGTCAGGCGTGCCGACATAGACCAGCTCGTCGAAGCGGCCGGGGCGCAGCAGGGCGGGATCGACCAGCGCCGGGCGGTTGGTCGCGCCGATCAGCACGACCGACTGCAGTTCCTCCATGCCGTCCATCTCGGCAAGGATGGTGTTGACCACGCGGGAGGTGACTTGTGGTTCGCCGCCACCGCCGCCCATGCCGCGGGCGGGCACGAGGCTGTCGATCTCGTCGATGAAGATCACGCAAGGCGCGACCTGGCGCGCGCGGGCGAAGAGGCGGGCGATCTGCTGCTCGCTCTCGCCGTACCACTTGGACAGCAGGTCGGACGACTTGATCGAGATGAAGTTCGCCTCCGCTTCCTTGGCGACGGCTTTGGCGAGCAGGGTCTTGCCGGTGCCCGGCGGGCCGTAGAGCAGGAAGCCCTTGGCGGGGCGGATGCCCAGCTTGTGGAAGGCTTCCGGGTTCTTCAGCGGCAGTTCCACGCCTTCCTTCAGCTTGAGCTGCGCATTGTCGAGGCCGCCGATGTCGGCCCAGCCGATGTTGGGCACCTGCACCATGACTTCGCGCATGGCCGAAGGCTGGACGCGCTTGAGCGCGGCCACGAAATCCTCGCGAAGGACCTGGAGTTCTTCCAGCACTTCGGGAGGGATGGTGCGGGCTTCGAGGTCGAGCCGGGGCATGATCCGGCGCACGGCCTCGATCGCGGCCTCACGGGCGAGGGCGGCCAGGTCGGCGCCGACGAAGCCGTGGGTGGTGCGCGCGAGTTCGTTCAGATCGACCTTGCTGCCCAGCGGCATGCCGCGCGTGTGGATGCCGATGATCTCGCGGCGGCCGGCTTCGTCGGGCACGCCGATCACGATCTCGCGGTCGAACCGGCCGGGACGGCGCAGGGCCTCGTCGATGGCGTCGGGCCGGTTGGTGGCGGCGATCACCACGACATGAGCGCGGCTGTCGATGCCGTCCATCAGGGTGAGCAACTGGGCAACGAGGCGCTTTTCCGCCTCGCCATGAACCTGGCTGCGCTTGGGCGCGATCGAATCGATCTCGTCGATGAAGATGATCGCCGGCGCGGCCTTGGTGGCCTGCTCGAACACCTCGCGCAGGGCCTTCTCGCTCTCGCCATAGCCCGATCCCATGATCTCGGGACCGTTGATGGTGAAGAAGTTGGCCTCGCTCTCATTGGCGACCGCCTGGGCGAGGCGCGTCTTGCCGGTACCCGGCGGGCCATGCAGCAGCACGCCCTTCGGCGGGGCGACGCCGAGGCGGGTGAACAGTTCGGGATAGCGCAGCGGCAGTTCCACCATTTCGCGCAGCTGGCGGATGGTGTCGCTCATGCCGCCGACATCGTCGTAGTTGACGTCGCCGCGCGCGTCGTGGGCTTCCTCGAAGACCTCGCGCAGTTCCACTTCCGTGTTCTCGTCGATGTGCACGATGCCGCGCGGCGTGGTGGAAACGACGTTGAGGCGGATCTGGGTCAGCGCATAGGCCGGTGCATCGAACATGCGGCGAAGCTGCGGGGGAATATCCGCGACCTGCTGCTGGCCGGTGGTGGCGACAAGGTCTCCCTGCACCATCGGGCGGCCGAAGAAGTTGCGCTTCAGCGCCGCCGAGGGCCCCTGGAGGCGCATATCCTTCTGCGCGGGCGCGAAGACCACGCGCTGCGCGGGGCGCGATTCCGCCTTGCGCACGATGACGTGATCGCCGGATCCGACTTCGGCATTGCCGCGCTGGAGGCCGTCCAGGCGAATGACCTGAAGGCCTTCGTCCTCGTCATAGGCGAGCACGGCGCGTGCGACGGTGGCGGCCTTGCCGGTGATTTCCAGCACGTCGCCTTCCATCGCGCCGATCTCGGAAAGCGCCGCGCGCGAGAGGCGGGCGATTCCCTGGCCGCTTTCTTCCTGTCGGGCAGCCGCGACCTGCAGCTTCACGGTCCGATCGTCGACGTTGGTCTGGGCGTCCGCCATGAGTGTCCTTTCATCCTCCCGATGCCGGCATGCACCGCTTCGTGCGTGCCGTCCGGGGTGTGGATCAGGAACTAGGTATCGGCTTCCCGGATTTCAAACCAACCAACGGTCACTGCGGATGTTTCCGATGGAACTCTTTGAGAACGCCGTTCTCAAATAAGCAAAAAGAAGGCCCGGACGTTGCCGGCCGGGCCATGAAAGTTTTGGGAGAGGATGCCTGAAAGGCAGCTTCTATATGCTCCGAATCGGGTTTTTGTGCAAGTGCGAAAACACCGATTTGAGATTGCGAAACGCGCAAGCAACGTTGCGCGACTGGTAACTACCCTGGGTATACGACCTGTAATTTAAATAAAACAATGGCTTATGAAATGAATCAGCTTTCATGTCGGTCTTGACGCAATCGTCAAGGCGATGCGCCTGTCCGCCAGAATGCAAACGTTGACTGTTGCGTCGCGCCATTTGCTCACCGTGCTGAGTATCCAGCGGAAAAGGCGCCCGATCATGCGAAAGGGCGCCGGGGCACGGCCTGAAGCCGGCACCGACGCCCTCGATACGATTTACCCCCGCGCCTTGCGGGAACTCGTCAGTGCGAG
The DNA here is from genome assembly GCF_055521655.1 of Novosphingobium sp. BL-S-21. NCBI lineage: Bacteria > Pseudomonadati > Pseudomonadota > Alphaproteobacteria > Sphingomonadales > Sphingomonadaceae > Novosphingobium > Novosphingobium sp. BL-S-21. Next base: position 1,863,273 of record NZ_CM145496.1, on the reverse strand, counting down.
AACAGGACCGCGGGGGCGCTCGCTTCGGACAGGAAGTGGGCGGTGACGCCGCCGAAGAGGAATTCGCGCAGGCGGCTTTTGCCGTAGGCGCCCATGACCAGCAGGTCCGCGTGGTTCTGGTTCACGGCCAGCGCCAAGGTTTCCTCGGTGGAACCGCGCCTTTCGTATTCCTCGTACTCCGCGTGAAGCCCGTTGCGCGACAGATAGCGCAAGGCATCGGTTACCGGAAAGCCGCCGGACTTCTCGATCACGGTCACCAGCTTGACCGTCTGCGCGCTCTGCAACAGCGGCACGGCCGCCTTGAGGGCACTGGCGGCTTGCTCGCCGCCGTCCCAGGCGATGACGGCGCGGCGGATCGGCAGGGCCAGCGTGCGGCCTTCGGGCAGGGCCAGGACCGGCGCGCGGGCCACCATGGCCAGTTGCCCGGCAATGCCGCTGGAGCGCGAGACGACCACCAGGTCGGACAGGCGCGCGGCGCCGGCAAGGGCGGGAACCGGGTCTTCCTCGCTGCGGATCACTTCGAAGGGAATGTCGCCGCGCGTCAGGCGTGCCTCGATGGCCTCGGCGGCGCTGTCGTCCTCGCCGCGCGCCTTGTCGAGCGCTTCGGAGATGACATAGCTGCCGCCCATCGGGTCCATGGCGATGTAGCGCGACACCGGGGTATCGACGAGCACGGTTACGTGGCCGTCCATGTGGCGGGCGAGTTCGAGCGCGGTGGCGACGCGGCTGTCGCTATCGGGCTTGCGGTCGGCGTTCACGAGTATCGAGCGCATGGTATTTCTCCCGTTGATGGCAGCTAACCTATGGCCCGGTAACCTATCGTAAGGTCATGGAATTGCCATGACGAAGATCAAACTTCCGCTTCTCCGGCCGTTTCTATGGAGAGGCGGGTGGCGCGCTCGAACAGGTCCAGGATCATGGGATCGCGCTCTCGCGTGCGGATCGCGGCTTCGAAATGGACTTTTTGCTGCGGGCGGGGGAGCACTTCCACCAGGATGCCGCGTTCCAGCTCGCGGCGGACCATGGTTTCGGGCAGCACTGCCGCGCCCTGGCCGCGCGAGACGATCTCGATCAGCATGCGCACGTTGTTGCAGGTGTTGAGCGTGCGGGGCGCGATCCGGTGCTGCTCCAGGGTCTCCAGCGTAACTCCGTGGAGCGGGGAGTGGTCGGGCAGGGACCAGACCGGAAAGGAAGGAGCGCCCGGCGTCCCGTTGCGGCGCAAATCTGCGGATTCGGCCAAGGCGGGGCTGGAGGCCCAGACCAGGTCGACGGCGCCGATCGGCGTGGTCCGCAGGCCGGGGCTGGCGACGGGGCCGGCCAGGAACACGATGTCGCGGGTGCCCGAGAGAAGCTGCTGGAGCAGCCGGGCCGTCAGGTCGAGTTCGATTTCCAGTGTCACGCCGGGGCGTTCGCGCGCAATCGCGCCGATGAAGCCGGGCAGGCAGGTGGCGGCCGCGATCTCGCCCGAGCCGATCCGCACGGTGCCGCTGGCCCCGGCGAAGTCGCTGGCGTCGAGCAGCACGCGCTCCAGACCCTGCCGCAGCGGCTCGCAATCCTGCACCAGGCGGCGGCCGCGTGCCGTCAGCACCATGCGCCGTCCGTCGCGCTGGAACAGCGATACGCCGAGTTGCTCCTCGATCTCGCGAACCCGCGCGGAGATGGCGGGTTGGGTGGTATTGAGTCTTTGCGCCGCGCCTGCGAACGTGCCGAGCCGGTCGATCCACATCAGCGTTTCGAGATGGAAAAGGGCGATACGTTTCATAACCGTGTCTTATCCATTCCGATAAATAACAATCGCTATTCGTAATGGAATTGCCTGTCTAGGCTCGCTTGCCGGAGCGATTTTCCGAGCCGACCAGAACGGCCCGGATGCTCCAAGATTTTGGTTTGCCGCGTTTTCCGGGCCAGAGGGTGATGCCACCCGATCGGAAGACGCTCTAACGGGAGAATGGCATGAACAAGGTCTATCCCAGCGCCGATGCCGCGCTGGACGGATTGCTGAAGGATGGCCTGCTGATCGCCGCCGGTGGTTTCGGCCTTTGCGGCATCCCTGAGCGCCTGCTCGATGCAGTGCGCGATTCGGGCGTGAAGAACCTGACGTTCGCCTCCAACAATGCCGGTATCGACAACGAAGGCATCGGCAAGCTGCTGCGCACCAAGCAGGTGAGCAAGATGATCTCTTCCTACGTCGGCGAGAACAAGGAGTTCGAACGCCAGTTCCTCTCGGGCGAACTCGAAGTCGAATTCTGCCCGCAAGGCACTCTGGCGGAGCGCATGCGCGCCGGCGGCGCCGGGATTCCGGGCTTCTACACCAAGACCGGCGTCGGCACCCAGATCGCCGAGGGCAAGGAAGTGAAAGTCTTCCGCGGCGAGGAATTCATCCTGGAGGAAGGCATCTTCGCCGACCTCAGCCTGGTGAAGGCGTGGAAGGCGGACGAGACCGGCAACGTCGTGTTCCGCAAGACCGCCCGCAACTTCAACGTGCCGGCCGCCACTTGCGGCAAGGTCTGCGTGGTTGAAGTGGAAGAGATCGTCCCCACCGGCTCGCTCGATCCGGACGGCATCCACCTGCCGGGCGTGTTCGTCCAGCGCCTGGTCCTCGGCGCGCCCTACGACAAGAAGATCGAATTCACGACCACGCGCGAGAGGGAGACCGCCTGATGTCCTGGGACCGCAACGAGATGGCCGCGCGCGCGGCAAAGGAACTCCAGGACGGGTTCTACGTGAACCTCGGTATCGGCATCCCGACCCTGGTGGCGAACCATGTGCCCGGCGGCATGACGGTGACGCTCCAGTCGGAAAACGGGATGCTCGGCATCGGGCCGTTTCCTTACGCCGACGAGGTCGACGCCGACCTCATCAACGCGGGCAAGCAGACCGTCAGCGAACTGCCGCAGTCGGCCTATTTCGACAGCGCCACCAGCTTCGGCATGATCCGCGGCGGACACATCGACCTGGCCGTGCTGGGCGCGATGGAGGTTGCCGAGAACGGCGACATCGCCAACTGGATGATCCCCGGCAAGATGATCAAGGGCATGGGCGGCGCGATGGACCTCGTGGCCGGCGTGAAGAAGATCATCGTCGTGATGGAACACAACGCCAAGAACGGCGATCCGAAGTTCATCCCGGCGTGCACTCTGCCGCTCACCGGCAAGAACGTGGTCGACATGATCGTCACCGATCTGGCCGTGTTCCAGCGGCCCGACCACCAGAGCCCATTCAAGCTGATCGAACTGGCTCCGGGCGTGACGGCCGACGAAGTCGCCGCTAAGACCACGGCGCACTACACGACCTGATGTCCCGCAAAGGAGAGTTCCGGATGGCCTATACGTTGATCACCGCCAATCGGAACTACTCCAGCTGGTCGCTGCGGCCGTGGCTGTTGATGAAGGCGCTCGGCATCGATTTCGCCGACCGGATCGAGCCCTTCACCGCGCCGGCGAACTACGACGCATTCCGCAGCTTCTCGCCCACCGGGCAAGTGCCCGCGCTGATCGACGGCGACCGTACCTTGTGGGATTCCCTGGGCATCACGCTCTATCTCGCGGACCGCCATCCCGGCATCTGGCCGGCCGACGAAGCGGCACGCGCCTTCGCGCAATGCGCGGTCGCGGAAATGCACGGCGGCTTCTCCGCCCTGCGCAACGACTGCACGATGAATGTCGGCGTCCGCGTTCGCCCCAAGCCGATGCGGCCGGGGCTGGTCCGCGATGTGGCCCGGCTGCGCGAGCTGTTCAGCGAGGGTCTCTCGCGCTTCGGCGGTCCCTGGCTGGCCGGGGCCAGCTTCACCGCCGTGGACGCCTTCTTCGCCCCGGTTGCCTTCCGCATCCGCACTTACGGGCTCGACGTCGGCACCTGCCAGTCCTGGGTCGATGCAGTGCTGGATCACCCCGCGATGAAGCAGTGGGAAGCCGAAGCCCTGGCCGAGACCTGGCGTGAGGAAGGCCACGAGGCGGAACTGGCCGAATGCGGCGACGTGATCGCCGACTACCGCAACGCGGATTGATCGCGCGCAGCCTTGCCGCCAATGCCTTGCTTGCGTCACCAAGCTGACGCAGTCTCCGTCCCCGAACCTATTCCCTCGCATCCCTTGGAGAGCCTCGAATGTCCGATATCGCCCAGATTCCGCTGACCCGCATCGATGGCAGCGCCGACAGCCTGGCCAATCACGAAGGCAAAGTCCTTCTGGTGGTCAACGTCGCCTCCAAGTGCGGACTGACGCCGCAGTACGAAGGGCTGGAGAAGCTCTACGAGGACTACAAGGGCAAGGGCTTCGAAGTGCTGGGCTTCCCGGCCAATGATTTCGGCGCGCAGGAGCCGGGCACCGACGAGGAAATCGTCGAGTTCTGCCAGCTCAACTACGGCGTCTCGTTCCCGCTCTTCACCAAGGCCGACGTTACCGGCGAAGCCAAGCAGCCGCTCTATGCCGCGCTCACCGCAGCCATTCCCACCAAGCAGGGCGATGTCGATGGCATGAAGGAGCGCTTCAAGGGCTATGGCATGACCCCGAACGACGATCCCGAAGTACTGTGGAACTTCGAGAAGTTCCTGGTCTCGCGCGAGGGCGCCGTGGTCGGACGTTTCGCGCCGGGCACCACCCCGCAGGATCCGCTGCTGGTGGATGCTATCGAGGGCGAACTGGCCAAGTAAGGCGAACTGGTCAAGTCGGGTAGGGCGGGCCGGACGGGGAGGTTCCCCGGTCCGGCCACCTGCTCATTCGCCGACGAGGACGAAAGGCGCCCATGTAGCAGGGTGGGACCCGCCAGCCACATGGGTGTCCCCAAGCACGGTCATCTGCGCGCGTCTCAGCGCCTCGGCGCGGCTGGTCCGACCATGCGCCGCCCGCACGGTGCGCAGCGTCATGCGGCTGGCGACATCGTCGCGGACGGGCCAGTGCGACAGCAGGAGCGCGCGGGCTCCCGCCGAAACGAAAGCGCGGGCCAGGCCCGAATACGTCGGGGCATTCTCGCTCTCGCCCGCGCTGGTGTCGCAGGCGGATAGAATCACCCAGTCCGCATCCAGGTTCAGTCGCGCGATCTCCGAAGCGGTCAGCAGGCCATCTTCGGAGTCATCCGAGCCGGGAGCGGGCGTGAGCACCAGGGCAGGCTCCACCAGGTTGCGGTACGCGCCGCCGACCAGGCCGTGAGTGGCGAAGGCGATCACCCCGGCGGCCGAGAGCGGGGCCGCTTTCACGGCCGCCTCGGTCGCCCCCGCTCCCACGAGAACCTGGCGCTCGCCATGAAACGACCGGGCCATGGCCTGAAGTTCCTGCGCCGCGCCCGGCAGTTCGGGCAGGCCGGCGAGCGTGGATTCGAGGGAGCTCGTCCAGCTTTCCGTTCCGCCCCGGGGCAGAAGCGGCGCACCGATCCCGGCAAATCCGCGCGGGCGGGCATGGCGTTCGCCGGGGCGGGCGAGCGGCGCTGCGGTCACCAGCGTGCTCACGCCGTGATGGCGGGCGAGCCAATCGGTCTGGCGCAGCGCCTGCGGATCGGCATCGTCGCCAGTCGGGGGCCTTGTCACCAGCGCGCCGAAGGGCAGGGCGGACAGCATGCCCGGCGCCAGGATCGCGACATCGCGGCTTTCCTGCAGGGCCCTGGCGATCGGCTGGGGGAACAGCAGCCGGTAGAGCTGGTAGGCCGAATCGCGGTCGAAGGCGGATTTGCCGTCGGTGAGCACGCCGTCCTCGATCGAGGCGCGAAGCCGCCGCTGCAATTCGGCCAGGCGGCGTCCGGGGATCGGCGTTTCCGCCGCCGTCACGGCCTTGCGGGTGACGGCCATGATCACCAGGCCCTCCGCGTCCTGCCCGTAGAGCAGGAGCGCCTGGCCCGGCGCCAGTCGGGACCGGGCGGCGGCCAGGCTGGCCGGTTCGAAACCCGTCAGCGAGGCATAGCCGGGCACCAGCGCGCCGATCCGTTTGTCCAGTGCGCGGAGGTTTTCCTCGGCCGCGGCGATCCTCTTGGCGGTCGGGTCGGGGCTCTCGTTCGGGCTTGCGCCGGTCCGGTCCCGGGTGAGCGCGCGGTCGCGCTGCTTGTGCAATTCGCGCAGTTCGGCGCTGGCGGAGAGATAGGCGCGGATCGCGGCATTGGCCTCGGGACCATAGCGATCGGCAATGGCGTCGACGGAAGTGAACGCGGTCTGGAGATCGCCCATCCCCGCCATCTGCAAGGCGTCGAACGCGGTTTCCCGGTCCCCTGCGGCGATGGCGATCCGGGCTTCGAGGACGAATGTGCCCGCGGCCTGGTCGCGAAGGCGAATCGTGCCGGTGGCGGCGCTGGTGCGATCCAGCAGATGGCTGCGCAGAGGTTCGAGCGCGGGCTTTGCCGCAGCGAGCGCCGCCGCCGGATCGCCCCGGCGGGCGTCGACGGCGGCGCGCAGGGCCAGCGCGGCCACCCGGTCGAGATTGGTCGGCAGCGCCCGGCGCGCATAGGCTGCGTTGACATGGTCGAGCAGCGCCTGCGCCGCATCGATGTCTCCGGTGGCAAGGAGCAGTTTGGCCAGGCTGAGTTCGGCGCGGAGCACTTCGGGATCGTCGGGCGAGGCGGCGATGCGCCGCGCCATGCCCAGCGCCTTGCGGTCGAGCGCGAGGGCGCGGTCGATCTGGCCGTCGTCGCGGACGATCCGGGCGATCTGCCCGAAGACATTGGCGCCGGACATCGGCTGGTCCGAAGCGGGCAGCTTTTCGAAAATCTCCGCCGAGCGCTCGTAGAAGCCCAAGGCGTCCTCGGAAAATCCGGCCAGATCCAGCGCATAGGCCACGGCATTGAGCGAATAGCCCAGATCGCGCGGGTCGGGATCGCTCTTGGCCATGCGCAAGTCCAGCGCCCGCCGCAGGATCGGCGTGGCCTGGGCGTAAAGCCCCGCATCGTTGAGCGCGGCGCCCAGCGCATTGAGCGTGGCCAGCGTCAGGCGGTGCTCCTTGCCGAGATGCGAGTCGGCCCAGATCGCGGCGGCGCGGGCGGCGGCGATCGCGGAGGTCGAATCGCCGGCCTGAATCTGCAGGGTGCTGAGAGTGATGCCGTAGACGGCGGGACTCTCGTTGTTACGGCCCGTCCGCGTGCTGGCCAGGGTGGCCACGGTCACGGCCTGCTGCACTTTGGGAATCGCTTCCAGAGGCAGTCCGCGGCGGTAGTCTATCAGCGCCAGCCCGTAGAGCGCGGCGGCATATTCGCTGCTGTCGCGCCCGGCGAGGGTCTCGCTCAATTCCAGTGCGCGCAGCTTGTAGGTTCGCGCTTCGTCCAGCTTGCCCAGGCTGGAGAGTGCGGATCCGATGTTGTTGACGATTTCCGCGCGGCGCGGCGTCATGGGTTGATTCCGCGCGGTCATCTCCGCGTCGAAATTGCGAAAGCCCGCCAGCGCTTCCTTGTAGCGGCCCATCCAGAACAGCGCTTCGGCCCGGGTGGCTTCGGCCATGAGGCGGTCCACGGGATCGACGGCGCCGGCCTTGCGGGCACCGGCAAGCGCGGCATCGACCCGGCGGAGCGCGGCCTTGGGATCGCCCGAGGTGTCGTAATCGGCAAGGGCGCGAAGTTCGGCCACGGCGGAAACTGGCCCGGGCGCTGCCGAGGCTCCTGCCGCAGTCCGGGCCGAAGCCAGCGCCGCCGGAACGCCCACCGTCATTTCCGCCAGAAGGCCCGCTGCCAGGCAGGCCCAGAGCCGAGTCTTCATGCTTGCCCCCCGCCGTAAGTCGATGGCCGGGGCGAATCCCCTTCATCGAAACCGGCAACGCTCTTTCAAGGGCAGAAATCCGGGCCTCGGGCAAGCATCCAATTGTTCTGACAGCGCAAACCCTGCTTCAGGAGGGGCGCTCAGGCGTCTCCGGTGGCGACGGGCCGGGCCGGGTCGGCGATCCATTCGCTCCATGATCCGGGGTAGAGCCTTGGCTGCGGCAGGCCAGCCACAGCCATCGCCAGGGCATTGTGACAGGCGGTCACACCCGAGCCGCAGGAGAGCAGGGCCGGCTGCTTCCCCAGCAGGGCGGTGAAGGCGGCGCCGAGTTCGTCGGCCGGGCGGAAACGTCCATCGGCGGCGAGGTTGTCGCGGAAGAAGCGGTTGCGGGCGCCCGGGATATGCCCGGCTACGGGGTCGACGGGGTTGGGATCGCCCCGGAACCGCGACGGGTCGCGCGCGTCCAGCACTTGCGCCGCGCCTTGCTCGATATTGGCCAGGACCTCCCGCGCCGTGGCCGGCGAGGGGACGAGCGGATCGCCGGCGACGAAGTCGCCCGGCACGGCGGGTGCGGCGTCGCCGGTCTCCAGCGGCAGGCCGGCGGCCGTCCAGGCTTGCTTGCCGCCGTCGAGCACGGCGACTCTGGCGTGGCCTATCCAGCGCAGCAACCACCAGGCCCGCGCCGCCCAGGCGCCGCCGCTGGAATCGCAGGCCACCACCTGCTGGCCCTGCTTGAGTCCCTGAGTCCGCAGCCAGGCCGCGAAAGCGACGCGCGCGGGCAGCGGATGGCGGCCGTTGCTGCCATCGGGCGGGCCGGCCAGATCCTCGTCGAGATGGGCGTAGCGCGCGCCCGGCAGGTGCCCGGCGCGATAGGCGGCACGGCCCTTGTCCGGCATGCCCAGTTCGAAATCGCAATCGAGCACCAGCACGTCCGCACCGTCCGCGAAGAGCACGTGCAACTGCGGGACGGATATCAGCGTGTCGTAAGCCATCGGGAATGCCTCGGAGAAGAGATCGGATGCCATTAGGCCAAGGCCGGGCGTGCTGTCGACGCCGCGCATCGCGAATAGCGCAGCACCGGGCGCAGGCGGATGACAGTGGGGAGAAAAGTCCGAACCTGGCTGGACGGAACGAAAACGGGCCGGGTTCCCGCGTGGGAAACCCGGCCCGCTTCAAGGCCGTCCGCCGAAATCCGGGATCAGGTCCCGGACCGGACTGCGGTTCAGGCCAGAGCGGCCTTCAGCGCGTCGGCAAGGTCGGTGCGTTCCCAGGGGAACAGGTCGCCTTCGGGCTTGCGGCCGAAGTGGCCGTAAGCAGCCGTCTTGCCGTAGATCGGCTTGTTGAGGCCAAGACCCGTGCGGATGCCGCGCGGGGTCAGGCCGCCGAGCTTGTCCGCAGCGACCTTGGCGATCGCCACTTCGAGATCCGCGTCGCTGGCCGAGCCGGTGCCGTGCGTATCGACATAGAGCGAAAGCGGCTCGGACACGCCGATCGCATAGGCGATCTGGATCGTGCAGCGCTTGGCGAGGCCGGCTGCGACGACGTTCTTCGCGAGGTAGCGCGTGACGTAGGCGGCCGAACGGTCGACCTTGGTGGGGTCCTTGCCCGAGAAGGCGCCGCCGCCGTGCGGAGCCGCACCGCCGTACGTGTCGACGATGATCTTGCGGCCGGTCAGGCCGGCATCGCCGTCAGGGCCGCCGATTTCGAACTTGCCGGTGGGGTTGATGTGGAACTTGGTGTTTTCGGTGACGAAGCCGGCGGGCAGGATCTCGCCCACGGCCTTCTTCACGTATTCCTTGAGTTCCGCGTCCTTGCCGCCTTCGTGGTAGCCGGCCTTGTGCTGGGTGGAGACGACCACGGCGGTCGCTTCCACGGGCACGCCGTCCTTAAAGCGCAGGGTCACCTGGCTCTTGGCATCGGGTTCGAGGAACGGCGCGGCGCCCGAGTGACGGTCGGCCGCGAGGCGTTCGAGGATCTTGTGGCTGTAATCGAGCGTGGCCGGCATGAGGTCCGGCGTTTCGTCGCAGGCGAAACCGAACATGATGCCCTGGTCGCCGGCGCCTTCGTCCTTGTTGCCGGCCGAGTCCACGCCCTGCGCGATGTCCGCGCTCTGCGGGTGCAGGTGGTTCTCGAACAGCAGGTCCTGCCAGTGGAAGCCGGCCTGTTCGTAGCCGATGCGCTTCACGGTTTCACGGACGATGTGCTGGATTTCCTCCTGCGCGCCGTCTTCCCAGTGACCGTCCTTGTCGATCATGCCCTTGCCGCGTACTTCGCCGGCAAGGACGACACGCTGGGTGGTCGTCAGGGTTTCGCAGGCAACGCGGGCTTCCGGGTCCTTCGAAAGGAAGAGATCGACGATGGCGTCGGAAATCTGGTCCGAAACCTTGTCGGGATGGCCTTCCGAGACGCTCTCGGAGGTAAAGACATAGTCATTTCGCATCGTGACACCACATATAAAGAAATCTTTATGTGGGCACTGGTCTAGCGACGACGACGGCGGAGCGCAATAACGGAAAGCGCAAGCGTCCAGAAAGCCGTGGCAAGTGTCAGCGGCAGCAAGTTTCCGAATATTGCGAAAGGCGTCGGTTCGCGGGGCGGCGGGATGCGTCCGTCGAGCCTGCCGGCGCTGTGCCAGGGCACATAGGCGCGCACCAGGCCATCGGCATCGATCACCGCGCTGATCCCGGTGGTGGTGGAGCGCATGACCGGAAGCCCTTCCTCGATCGCCCGAAGCCGGGCCTGGGCCAGGTGCTGCGGCGGGCCCCAGCGTCCGAACCAGCCGTCGTTGGAAGGGTTGAAGATATAGTCCGGCCTCACGCGCGGGTCGGCCACCTGACCGCTGAAAACGATTTCGTAGCAGATCTGCACGCCCGCCTTGCCCCAGGCACCGAGGTCGAACGTGCGCGGACCCGGTCCGGGCCAGAAATCCAGCGCGCCGGGCACGAGGCGCGTCGCGCCGAGCGGTTCCAGCAACCAGCGCAGCGCGAGGTACTCGCCATAGGGGACGAGATGGGCCTTCGAATAGCTCGCCAGCAGATTGCCGTCGCCGTCGATCATGGAGACCGAATTGCGTGCGGCGATGCCTTCGCCGTCCTTGATGACGAGGTCGACCGCGCCGGTCATAAGCACGGCGTAAGGGCCGATGACCCGGCCGATACGCTCGCGCGCCAATACGGGGTCCTCCGCATAGGTATACATGCGGTAGAGGAACTGCGGATAGCCATCGCGAATATAGTCGCCCAGGCCCGATTCCGGCCAGAACACCACGCGCCGGTCACCCGGCGCGCGCGGCAGGGACAAGCGCGCCAGCTTGACGAAATTGGCCTCGTAGAAGCGCGGGTCGTCGATGAATTCCTGGCGAATGTCCGGCTGGACAAGCGTGTAGCGAACGGCGCCTTCGGCGCGCGCGGCCCAGGGGTCTGGCAGGGTCATCAGCGCCGCGAGCGGCCCGAACAGGGCGAGGGCAGGGAGTGCCCAGGCCCAGCGTGCGCCGCCGCGCGATCTGCGCGAAAGCCGCCAGAGCAGGCCGGGGACACAGGCGATCAGGGCGAGGAGCCCGGACAGCCCATAGGTCCCCACCCAGGGCGCGAGCAGGGCCAGTCCGCGCGTATCGTGACCGCCGAGCATGGCCACGCCAAGCGGGTTCCAGGCAAAGCCGGTGAAGACCCAGGCCCGCAGCCATTCGGTGACGATCCAGGCCGGGGCAAAGGCCAGCGCAAGAAGCAGGAAAGCGCCGGGACCGGCGGCATTCGGCGGGCTTTCCGGGGTTCGGCCGCGGTCCAGCCGCAGCAGCAGCCAGGCGCCCAGCGCGGCGAGGCCCGGATATACCGCGAGATAGAGAGAGATCAGGCAGACGGCGATCATGCCCAGCCAGGCAGGCATCGAGGCCTGATAGGTAAAGGCCGTCGCGATCCAGTTGTCGCCGAGCGTGAAGTGACCGAGACCGAAGAACCAGCCGATGAAGAACGCGCGCTTCCCGCTGGGCGCCCGCGCGATGAGTTCCACCAGCACGGCCACGCCGAGCAGGGTCAGCGGCCAGAGGCCCAGGGGTTGGAAGCCGCAGGCGGCGATGACGCCGGCCAGAATCGCGACAAGTCCGGCCGCAAGGCGCGGGCGGCGATCGAGGAAGTCCATTACGGGTTTCAGAGCCGGGCCTCGCGCCGATGGGAATCCAATGGCGCCGCTATGTAGGGGCCTGTCGTGGGAGGCAAGCGAAGTTCGTGAAAAGAGCGGATTTGCCTGCGCCGTGCCTGAACTCGCTGCGCATATTGCCGGCCCGGAAAAGCGACGACCCACGTCCTGCCTTGCGGCGAGACGTGGGTCGCGAAATGCTGGACGTTTCCGCCCGGCCGGTCAGGCTCTTACGAGTTGACGGCTTCCAGCGGGTTTTCACCGCCCTCGTCCGACGACGGCGCAGCCTTGCGGGTGCGGCGGCGACGGGGCTTTTCCTCGGCGGCTTCGGCCTCCTCGGTGGGCTTTTCAACCAGCTTTTCCGCAGCCTTGGCGGCGCGGGGCGCGCGCTTGGCCGGAGCGGCGGCGATGGCGGGCGGCAGGATCGCGGGATCGAGGTTGCCAGTCGGTTCGGCTTCCACGGCGGGAGCCTCTTCACCGGCATTTTCGCCCGCTGCTTCTTCGTCACGGCGGCCGCGCGGCTTGCGCTGCTTCAGGCCGCGCGAGGCGCGATTGTCGCGAACGAACGGGTTTTCCGCCGGTTCGTAGACCATCGGATCGCCGGTGACTTCCGCCTCGTTGCCGGGTGCGGCAACCGCCTCTTCCTCGACCGATTCGGGGCGGGGAGCGCGCTCGTCGCGGCGGCTGTCGTCGCGACGGTTGTCTTCGCGGCGGGTATCCTCACGACGCCCATCCTCACGGCGGGTATCGTCACGACGGCTATCGTCACGGCGCGAATCTTCGCGGCGGGGCTGGCGCTCCTGGCGCTGCTCCTGCCGATCGAAGTTGCGCTCCGGACGCTCCTGGCGTTCCTGCCGTTCCGGGGCGGGCGATTCGTAGTCGCCATATTCGTCGACTGCGTAATCGTCGCCATAGTCGGAACCGCGATCGTCGCGGCGCGGCTGGCGCGAATCTTCTTGGCGTTGCTTTTGATCAGCAAGGACGCGGAAGTAGTGGTCTGCGAACTGGAGGTAATATTCCTCCTGCACGCGGTCACCATTCAGATGCGCGTCATGGGCCAGCTTCTTGTACTTCTCCAGCAACTGCGGCGCATTGCCGCGAGCCCTGCTGTCGATCCGATTGATCTGCTGACCGCCCTGCTGGCGATTGTTACCGCGGCCACGCCGACGGTTATTACCACGATTATTATTCAAGGATTATTTCCTCAAAAACCCAGGGCATCGGCCTGTTCCCGTCGGGCCGATCTGCCACACGTCACATGATCACGGATCGCCCCCGAGTGCCGTGAACTCCACCGTTGCCGGGTCGTAGCCACTTCAGGCCGCGACGATCTGCAAAGGTTGGAGGCGAACCACCCACATGGGAAATTCCATCCATGTGCTGGTTCGCCGTAATCCTTAGGCATTCCGGGCCGGAATTCCAAGTGAAAACTTACGCAGCTGTTGAAAACTCCAGCACCCTGGGACGATTTCCCAGATCGCGATGGAGGCGGCTGGAGAGGCCGCACTCGCTGCCGATCGCGGCGACGGGCTCGGCCTGTTCGTGGCCGATCTCCACCAGCGCGGCGCCGCCCGGGGCAAGCAGGCCCGGCAATTGCGGGATCAGCACGCGATAGTCGTCCAGCCCCAGTTCGCCCGCGTAGAGCGCGCTGGCCGGCTCGTATCCGGCGACCGAGCGGTCAAGCGTCACGGTCGTCTCGACATAGGGAGGATTGGCGAGAATCAGGTCGAACGGGCCGCCCAGCGCATCGGCCCAGCCGGGCGCATGCCAATCGGCCAGCGCCATGCGGGCGCGGGCGCCAAGGCCCAGCGCTTCGGCATTGCCGGTCGCCACCGCGAGCGCGCCGGGGGAACTGTCCACGCCCACGCCGCGCGCTTCGGGCAAGTTGGCGAGCACGGCCAGCAGCAGGGCGCCGGACCCGGTCCCGCAGTCCAGCACGGCGCGGGCCGCGGGCCGGGCGGCCAGTGCCGCCTCGACGAGAATCTCCGAATCCCCGCGCGGGATCAGCACGTCCGGCCCGACCGTGAACGGCAGGCCGAAGAACTCCTGAGCGCCGGTGATATAGGCGACGGGTTCGTGCTCCGCGCGGCGCGCGACCAATGCGGCGAAACCTGCGGGCGCTGGATCGCGCATGCGCGAGAGCAGCAGCGACGAGCGCGAGCAGCCGATGGCGTGGGCCATGAGCACTTCGGCGTCGAGACGGGCGGTGTCGCTGGTCGCGGAGAGAAGTCCGGCGGCTTCGCGAATCGCCTCGCCGGCCGTGAGCGCGGGGTCAGTCATGGTTGGGCGCGGTCAGCAGGCGCGGGGCGCTTGACAGGCACCCGGCGCCAAGGCCGGATCCTCAAGCATCCATGGCCGCGAGGCGCTTGGCCTCGTCCTCGGCCAGCAGGGCGTCGACCATTTCGGCAAGGCCCGGACCTTCGAGAATTTCGGGCAGGCGGTGCAGGGTCAGGTTGATGCGGTGATCGGTCACGCGGCCCTGCGGGAAATTGTAGGTGCGGATGCGCTCCGAACGGTCGCCCGAACCGACCATCGCCTTGCGGGCTTCGGCCTCGGCGCCATGGGCCTCTTCGCGCATCTTCTCGTAGAGACGCGCGCGCAGGACCTGCATGGCCTTGGCCTTGTTCTTGTGCTGGCTGCGCTCATCCTGGCAGATCACCACGAGATTGCTGGGCAAGTGCGTGATGCGCACGGCCGAATCGGTGGTGTTGACGTGCTGGCCGCCCGCGCCCGAGGCGCGGAAGATGTCGATCTTGAGGTCCTTGTCCTCGATCTGGACGTCGACTTCGCTCGGCTCGGGCAGCACCGCGACGGTCGCCGCCGAAGTGTGGATACGGCCGCCCGATTCGGTGACCGGCACGCGCTGGACCCGGTGGACGCCGCTCTCGAACTTCAGCTTGGCGAAGACGCCCGCGCCGGCGACATTGGCGACCACTTCCTTGAAGCCGCCGAGATCGTTGGCGTTGACGGAGATCATCTCGACCCGCCAGCCCTGTTCCGCGGCATAGCGCTCGTACATGCGATAGAGGTCGGCCGCGAAGAGGGCGGCCTCGTCACCGCCGGTGCCGGCGCGGATTTCCAGCATGGCCGGGCGCACGTCTGCCGCGTCGCGCGGGAGCATGGCGATGGCCAGCTGGCGTTCGGCCTCGGGCAGTTCGGCCTTGATCCGGTGGATTTCCTCCTCGGCCAGGGCGCGCATGTCGGGGTCGGGGTCTTCCAGCGTCTGGAGCGATTCCATTTCCCCGCGCATCGACACGACTTCGGCAGCGACGCGCGCCACCGGTTCCAGCTCGGCATAGTCGCGGCTGGCGGTGACGAAGGCGTCGCCTTCCAGCGTGCCCGAGGCGAGGCGCGCCTCAAGCTCGGAGAAACGCGCGGCGATCTGCGCCAGACGGGTGTCGGATATGCTCACGGATGGACCGACTGGAGGACCTGCTCGACCGCGAGATATTCGGCGGTCGGTTCGGCCGCGCGCAAGTTGGCGCTGGGCTGGCCGTCCTTGGCGCCGAACGAGACGAGCACCTTGGCGCCCATCTTCACGGCCTTGTCGAAGCGCTTGCGGGGGCTGCCGGTGGCGACCATCTCCGCGTCGAGGCCCTGGAAACGCAGCGCGGTGATGACCTTCTGGGCATAACCCAGCGCGGCATCGTCCTCGACCGCAAGCACCACGGTCAGCGGCGCTTCGGTGAGCGTGCCGGCATCGGCCACCAGCATGGCGAGCCGCTCGATCCCTGCCGCCCAGCCCACGGCCGGGGTGGCAGCGCCGCCGAGGCTTTCCATCAGTCCGTCATAGCGGCCGCCGCCGAGCACGGTGCCCTGCGCGCCGAGGCGGGTGGTGACGAATTCGAAGGCGGTGTGGCGATAGTAGTCCAGCCCGCGCACCAGCGACGGCGCGCGCTCATAGGCGACGCCGGCGGCATCGAGCCCGGCGGTCACCGCGGCGAAGAAGTCCTGCGCCTCTGCCGAGAGATAGGCGTCGATCTTCGGCGCATCGCCCACGAAGACCTTGTCGCGCGGGTCCTTGGAATCGAGGATGCGCAGCGGGTTGCGTTCGAGGCGGTCCTGCGAATCCTCGGACAATTCCGCCTTGTGAGCGCGGAAATATTCGATCAGCGCCGCGCGCCAGGCATCGCGGCTGGCAACGTCGCCCAGGGTGTTGAGCTGGAGCGCCACGCCGTCGGAAATGCCGAGTTCCTTCAGCAGGTGGTCGGCCATGACCAGCAGTTCCACGTCGGCCAGCGGCTCGGGCGAGCCGATCAGTTCGGCGTCGATCTGGTGGAACTGGCGGTAGCGGCCCTTCTGCGGGCGTTCGTAGCGGAACAGCGGGCCGTGAGTGGCGACCTTGAGCGGGGCGAACTGCTTCCAGCCGTCGGTCAGGTAGGCGCGGGCGAGCCCGGCGGTGAATTCGGGGCGCAGCGTCAGCGATTCGCCGCCGCGATCCTCGAAGGAATACATTTCCTTGGACACCACGTCGGTGGTCTCGCCGATCGAGCGCGAGAACACTTCGGTCTTCTCGAAGACCGGCATTTCCACCCGGCGGAAACGGTAGAGCTTGCGGACACGCTCGAACGTCGCGACGACATGGGAGAAAGCCTCGGCATCGGTGCCGAAGATGTCCTGGGTTCCGCGAATAGCCTGTGGTGTGGTGCTCATGACGCGCGCGCTTAGCCCGATTGCAGCGGCGGGGAAAGTGGCCCCGGCCGGTTTAGTGGATTGGACGGTTGCCAAATCGGGCAACTGTCGCAAAGAATGACGTAATGAAATATCGTTCCGCGGTCGTCACGCTCCTCGCCCTCCTCTCCGTATCAACCCCGGCCCTCGCGCAGGACACGGCGCAGCGCAGCCGTCCTGCGGCCCCCGCGCTGCCCGCACCGCTTCCCGCCGCGCAGGACAAGGCCTATCCCGGCACGATCGCGCTCGACATCGATGCCAGCGATGTCGTCCACGGCGTCTACCGCGTCACGCAGCAATTCCCCGTTGCGGCCGGCACCGACAAGCTGATCCTCGTCCAGCCGAGCTGGCTGCCGGGCAACCATTCGCCCACCGGCCCCGCGGCGCTGCTTGCGCAGGTCCATTTCTTTGCCGATGGCAAGGAGATCAAGTGGCAGCGCGACACCGTGGCCGTGAATGCCTTCCATCTGGAGCTGCCGGCAGGAACGCAGGTCGTCACGGCCAGGTTCATCCACACCTCGCCGGTGCAGGCCAAGGAAGGCCGCATCACCATGACGCGGGAAATGCTGAACCTGCAGTGGGAAAAGATGAGCCTCTATCCCTCGGGCTACTACACCCGCGGGTTGACCGTGAAGCCCACCGTCAAGTTCCCGGCCGGCTGGACCGTCTACACCGCGCTCGATGGCAAGAGCCAGCAGGGCGACACCGTGACCTGGGCGCCGACCGACTACGAGCGCCTGGTCGACGAGCCGATCTTCGCGGGCAAGTACGCCCAGCGCTGGGACCTTGGCCATGACGTCAGCATGGACGTGGTGGCAGACGAGGCCAAGCTGCTCGGCATCAAGCCCGAGAACATGAAGACCTACCGCAACCTCGTTTCGGAAGCGCTGCTGACGTTCGGCGCGCGCCACTTCGACCATTACGACTTCCTGCTGGCCCTGACCGACCGCATGGGCGGGATCGGCCTAGAGCACCATCGCTCGAGCGAAAACCAGATGGAGCCCAAGGTCTGGACCGAGTGGGACAAGATGGACTTCGATCGCAACGTGATCCCGCACGAATTCGTCCATAGCTGGAACGGCAAGTATCGCCGCCCGGCCGATCTGTGGACGCCGGACTACCAGCAGCCGATGCAGAACACGCTGCTCTGGGTCTATGAGGGCCAGACCCAGTTCTGGGGCTATATCCTGGCCGCGCGTTCGGGCGTGCAGACCAAGCAGACCATCCTTGACACGCTGGCCGGCGCGGTCGCGCGCTATGCGGAAGCGACGCCGGGGCGCGGCTGGCGTTCGGTGGAGGACACCACGTTCGCGCCAGTCCTCAACATGCGCCGCCCGCTGCCCTACACCTCGGTCACCCGCACCGAGGACTACTATGTGGAAGGCGCGCTGACCTGGCTCGAAGCGGACCAGATCATCCGCCAGGGCACCGGCGGCAAGAAAGGCCTCGACGATTTCGCCAAGGCCTTCTTCGGCGTTCGCGACGGCGATTGGGGTGAACTGACGTACGACTTCGACGAAGTCGTCAAGACGCTGAACGGCGTATATCCCTATGACTGGGCCAGCTTCCTCAAGACCCGCATCTACGACACCAACCAGCCCGCGCCGACCAAGGGCGTGGAGATGGCCGGGTACAAGCTGGTCTGGAAGGACACCCAGAACGGCTATGAGAAGGGCATCGCGGATTCGCGCAAGTCGCTGGACCTCAGCTATTCGCTGGGCGTCTCGCTGGACAACGAGGGCACCGTGACGGGCGCCGTGTTCGATGGACTGGGCTACAATGCCGGTCTCGTCAGCGGGGTGAAGGTCATGGCGGTGAACGGCACCGCCTATAGCGGCGAGACCATCAAGGACGCGATCACCGCGGCCAAGACTGCGAAAGAGCCGATCTCGCTGCTGGTGAAGCGCGGCGATGCCTTCAGCACCGTGACCATCGACTATCACGGCGGCCTGCGCTGGCCGTGGCTGGAAAGCACCACGCCGGGCAAGGTGAACGGGCTCGACCGCCTGCTGGCGCCGCGCAGCAAGTAAAGCTCCGTCCGCGCGGGGACCATCGCGCAAGTTAGCCTTTGAAGGCAACGAAATAGCCCGGAAGCGGATCCCCGTCCGCTTCCGGGTTTTTTCGTGCCGGGCCATCGGTGTCTGAGGGGATTCGTCTATCGCAGCAGCGCATGTGTCGCAAACTGGCTACATCTACCACGATAAGGCAGTTGCGGTGCATAAGTTGCAAGGCTAAGCCCCGCGGTCAAAGACTAACCGGCACTATTGACCCGTGCCTGTAATGAAGGACCAACATGCGCATCGACATGATTCCTGTCGGCAAGAACCCGCCGGAGAGCCTGAACGTCATCATCGAGGTCCCCATCGGCGGTGAGCCCGTGAAGTACGAGTTCGACAAGGACTCCGGCGCCCTGTTCGTCGATCGTATCCTGCACACCCCGATGCGCTATCCGGCGAATTACGGTTTCGTGCCGCACACCCTGTCGCCCGACGGTGACCCGCTCGACGCGCTGGTCGTCGCGCGCTCGCCCTTCGTCCCCGGCGCGGTCGTGCGCGTTCGCCCGATCGCGGTGCTGAACCTGGAAGACGAGCACGGCGGCGACGAGAAGCTGGTCTGCGTGCCTGACGACAAGACCTTCCCTTACTATTCCGACGTGCAGGAAAAGGGCGATCTGCCGCCGATCGTGTTCAGCCAGATCGAGCACTTCTTCACTCACTACAAGGATCTCGAGGCCGAAAAGTGGGTCCGCGTCGGCACCTGGGGCGGCGCCGAGGAAGCCCGCCGCATCGTCGTCGAGGCGATCGAACGCTACGAGACCGAGGGCAAGAAGGCCGAGGCCTGATCTTCCTCCAGTAATTCCACCACCCCCCATGTGGAACGAAGGGCCGGCGGTGCAAACCGCCGGCCCTTTACATTTGTCCGGGCCTGCTTGGCCCCATAGGCGAGGCTGATGCCCGCCGGCCTGGCCTGAGCCTTGACCGGGGGGAAGACCCTCTCAGGTCACCACGCGTCCGCCGTTGACGCCGATGGTCTGGCCGGTGACGTAGCCCGAATCCTCGTGGCAGAGCCAGGCGCAGGCATTGGCGATGTCGTCCGGTTCGCCAAGGCGGCGTACCGGGACCGACTGCAGCAGCACCTCGGTCGGGATCTGGAAGCGGTCGCGGTTCGCTTCCGACATGATCGTCCCCATCACCGATCCGGGCGGGATGTTGTTCACGGTGATCCCGTAAGGCCCGAATTCCTGCGCCATGGATCGGGTCATGGTCACCACCGCGCCTTTCGAGGACGAATAGGGGATCATGTTTATCGCCCCGGTCTGCGCGCTGGAGGACGATATATTGACGATCCGGCCCCATGCCGCCGCTTTCATGTCGGGCAGGCACTCCTGCGTCATGATGAACGGGCCGCGCACGTTGACGGCGTAGATGAAGTCCCAGCGCTCGTCCGTGAGTTCCTCGAACGGCGTGAAGTCGGTGACACCTGCATTGTTGACCAGGATCGAGATCGGCCCCAGCGCCTCGCGCACCTGTTCCACGGCGGCCTGAACCGAAGCCCGGCTCGACACGTCGGCCCCCACGGCCAGGGCCGTGCCGCCCGCCTCGCGAATGGCAGCGACGGTATCGGCGCAGCGCTCGGCATCGAGGTCGAGCACGGCGACGGCCACGCCCTGTCTGGCCAGCCGCCTGGAACAGGCCGCGCCGATGCCGGCGGCAGCGCCGGTGACGATGGCAACCTTGTAGGACACACGCATTCTCCCGTTGCGGCGCCTGTCTCAGCCTGGATCGATGGCCGGGCCCGGCGCGCTTCCCCACCGGGCTAGACCGAAACGGCCGCCATCAGAAGAGGTGTGCTGAACGGGTGTTCAAGAATTCGCCGGAGCGAAGCGCCACCATTTCCTTGCTCCGCCCCGATCTCAGCTGGAGTCTCAGCTGGAAATGCGTGGTGCCCGCCAGCCCATCCAGGCGCCCAGCCGGGGCACCAGCCGCTTGCCGGCCCCTTCCAGCGCCGCCGCCAGGGCGAGCGACAATCCGAACAGCGGCATCGCCAGCGCCAGTGCGAAGACCAGCGCGACCAGCAGCCAGCTATGTCGCAGCGGCGCGAAAGCGGCGGGCGCGCCCAGCACCCGATCCGGCCGCCTACGCCACCAGAGCACCACGCTCGAAAGGCATAGCATGACGAGGCCGAGCAGGACGGCGAGGTTGACCAATTGGTTGGCCAGTCCCCACCACGCGCCCTCGTGCACGGCGACACCATAGCCGACTGCGCGGTCGATCCAGTGGCGCTGGCCGAAGCGCTGCACGCCGACCAGTCGGCCATCGCCGGAAATTTCGGCGCTGTCGCGGGCGGGGCGGTTCTCGGCCTGGCTGCGCACTTGCCACAAGGCGCCCTCGGCCATGGGCGGGCTCACTTCGACCGGCGCGGCAAAGTGAAGGCCCTGCGCCTGCGCGACGACGGCATCGAGCGCCTTCTCTCCCGGCGCTGTCATCGCCTCTGGCGCGGCCATCATCATTCCCCCGGGCATGGTCATCGCACTCTGCGCGCCATGCTCGGCGTGTTCCGCCATCATCGCCCGCATGCCGGCATCGGCGATGGCGCGGCGATCGGCATCGGCAGCGGAGCCGGCGGACCAGTCCTGCACCCCCTCCAGCGTGCCGGTGACCGCGCGGATGTTCCGGAAGTAGTCCCCCCAGGCATTGGCCCAGGGCAGGCCGGAAGCGATCAGGAACAGCGCACCGAGCGAGATCCACAGGCCGGTCACGGCATGGATGTCTCGCCAGAACAGCGCGCGGCCGCGGCGCAGGCGCGGATAGACCACGCCGGCCAATTTCCCTCCCGTCTGCCGGGGCCACCAGAGGAACAGGCCGGTAAGCAGCATGACGATGGTCCAGCACGCGGCCGTCTCGACCAGGGCCGATCCGCGATTCCCCGCCAGCAATTCGCCATGAAGGCGGAAGACGACGCGCATCAGCCTGTCCTCTTCGGCCACCTGGTGAAGGACCCGGCCGGTCTGCGGATGGACCCAGACCCGCACCTCGTCCGTGCCCTGGCCCACCAGCACTTCCACGGCATCGCCCTTGGCCTTGGGCAGGACGTACTTGTGGAGCACCGACCCCGGCACCGCGGCAACGGCGCGCGCCGCGATCGTCGCGGGCGCCAGCGCAGGGGCCGGGCCGCTCGCGACATCGCGGAAAGGTGCATAGAGCAGGCCCTCGATCTGCGGCTTGAACAAGTAGATGCCCCCCGTCACCGACAGCCACAGCACGAACGGCAGGCAGAACAGCCCGGCATAGAAATGCCAGCGCCATACGGCACGATACCAGCGTTCGGTGCGCGGCGCGGCAGCGTTCACGGTTCGGATCGTCGTCACAGTTTCCATCCCGCTTCCACCAGGAAGCTGCGCTGCGGATAGGGGTGATAGACCCAGGCCCGGTCGTTGGTGAGATTGTCCACGCCCGCGCTGAAGCGAAGCTGGTCGGTAACGTCCCAGCTCACCTTGGCGTCGAGCGCGAAAAGTTCGGACGTGTAGCCGTAAGTGTCGCCGCGCTGGAGCCCGAACAGGTCGGTGTTCGGACGGCTGGCATAGCGCACCCCGATCGAGACAAGCACCGGCGGCGCCACGCGGTATCGCAAGTTGCCGTTGAGACGCCAGCGGGGGATGCGGGGGAACTGCACACCTTCCGCTGCTGGCGCGCTGTCGTTGCGCAAGGTGGCCGAATCGATCCAGGCCGCATTGGCATCGAGATCCAGGCCCTCCAGCAGCACGCCGCGTGCTTCCGCGATCAGCTCGAAGCCATATTGCCGGGTCAGGTCGATGTTCTTGTACGTGGACGTCGTTACCCCGTTCTGGTTGAATCCGGTGAACGAGAAGATCGTGTTGCGCACCCGCTGCCAGAAGGCGGAGCCGGTGAGCTTCACTTTGCCGAACTGCCGCGCCAGCACGAGATTGGCATCGGTGGATCGCTCCGGCTTCAGGTTCGGATCGAAGCTCTGGGGGTCGAACAGGCCGTTGCCGTCCAGGCTGCCCTGAAACAACTCGCCCACCGTGGGGAACCGCGTGGCCTTGGCGAGGCTCAGTTGAAGTCTCGTATCCCCGTCGATGGACCATTCGGCCGAGGCCTTGGGCTGGAAGGCATCGGCATGGCGGCCGTCATACCGGTTGTCCACGGCAAGGCCGTTCGAACCCATCCGGCCGAGCCCGCCGTCGAAGGCGTGCCAGTCCTCGAACCGGCCGCCGAGGGTGAGTGTCACGGCCTCGACCGGCACCCGCAGTTCGGCCCAGGCGGAAAGCGTGCGGGTTTTGCCAAAGCTCCGGGTCGCGAATGTCCGGCCCGTGTCGCGGCGCCAGTTGGCCAGGCTGTAAGTGATGAGGTCGGTGCGATAGAGGTTGGCCGCGGTGCCGCCCGCCAGTTCGGCGCCGCCCAGCCGGGCCGTGGCCGCAAGCTCCCCGGTGTACCATGCCGTCGGCCCCTGCCGTGCGAGCGTCCCCGCGCCGTCCTGCGCGCCGGCATTGTAGCCCTTCGAGGTGAAGGCGTCCGAGCGCAGGATCTGGTAGGTCGAGACATTGGCCGTCACCGTCACCGCATCCGAAACCGGCGCGGAAAGCTTGATCCCTGCCAGCAGTTCGTCGCGGATGGTGCGGGACCAGTTGGCGCCGCTGGCGGTGTAGGCCTGCCCGCCGAAGGTCACGGTGCCGTCGCAGACCTTGCCTCCCGCGGCGTCGCGCAAATAGCAGTCGGGCGCGGTCTGGCTGTCGAGATTGTGCCAATAGGCCAGCAGCGCCTCGCCGGTCACGCCGGAAGCGCCATCGTAGCCGAGGCGGAGCTTGGCCTGGTCCTGGGTGATGATCGCCGGGCTCTGCGCTGCGAAGATCGGGTTGGTCGCCGTGCCCGGGGCACTGGTCATGTGCTGGCCCGGATCGACCACGGCGCCGGTCACCGCCGGAAGGGCGGGGGCGCCGACGCTCGCCGTGCTCGGAGAGAGCCCGTAGAACATCTGCGGATGGCCCTCGTTGCGGAAGTGGCGGCCCGACAGGCGGATCGACCAGGGACCGTCTTCCTGCCGGAAACCCATGCCCGCTTCGGCCGAATAGCCCCAGTAGCTGTCATGGGTGCCGTATTGGTCATAGGGCTGGTTCATGCCCTGGACGGAGACGAAGGCTTCGGTCTTCTCGGGCGAGCGGGTGGTGATATTGACCACTCCGCCCATCGAATTGCCGGCATAGCGGGCCGAGTAGGGGCCATAGACCACGTCGAACTGCGAAACCTCGCCCGGGCCGACCACGCCCCATTTGGGCGCATAGGCAAAGGAGTTGCCCAGGAAGTTGGAGACCGTGAAGCCATCCACCATGACCAGCGTCCGGGCGCTCTGGGTGGAATGCGTGCCGCGAAAGCCGGGGACGCCGTTGGAATCGCCGGCGTAGCGGGTGCGCACGAAGAAGTCGGGCGCGTATTTCATCAGGTCTTCGACGTTGCGGGCATTGACGCCCGCGAACTGTTCGTTGCCGAGGCTGACGGAAAGGCCGCGGGCTTCCAGGCTGATGGGCGCGTCGCGCTGGCCGACGACGAGGATGGTCGAGCCGGGCGCCGCATCGGCATCCTCGGCAAGGGCTGCCCCGGAAAACAGGGCAAGCGGCGTCGCGCCAAGCGCGAGCAGGAATCTGTACATGGGGATATTCACCTGATCGGCAGGCCGTCCATGAGGATCGGCATGCGCGCGTCATGTCGTGCCGCAGGCTCGGGACCGGCAGCGTCGCATCGGGATCAGGCGGGGAGGGGCGGCCCTCTCAGGGGCGGACGGATCTGCGCGCGAAGGCGGCGAAGCGCCAGCGGACGGTGCAGGACGGCCGCGACGAAGACGAACAGCAAGGCCGCCGCGACGAGCGCCGGAAGCACGGCATCGAGCGCGGCCGCGGAGTGCGAGGAAAAGGCGCAAGGGTGATCGGCGGTGTTCGACGCGTCGTGACTGCCGCCCTTGCGCTCGACGTGGATCAGCACCTTGGAGCCGGCCGGTGCCGAGCCGGAGCAAAGCTCCACCGTCAGCGCGCCGCCCTGGGCTGAAGGCATGTAGCCGGTGGGCACGAAGATCTTGAGGCACAGGGCCGCGGCCAGCAGCATTGCCGCAAGGCCGGGACGGGCCCGGAAGAACTGCCTGAGAGTGCCCACGGCGGATCGTCTACCCGCAAAGACCGGGTGCGTCATCAGGCGAAAATGTCCCAGGTGGCCCTGAGGGGCTTTTCGCGGCGGCGATCAGTCGACGACCAGGAAATAGTTGGCCTGGCTCTGGCCGCCGTTGCGCACTTCGATCAGGTAGCGCTGGGTGAACACCGGCACCCAGCGGCAGGCGCGGCGCTGGGCGTCCGCCAGGCAGACCGGCTTGTGGTCGGCATCGACGACGCGCAGGCTCAGCGGCTCGCCGCCCACGGCGGAAAGGGCGATGCTGGCCTTGCGGCCCGAAAGGAACACCTGCTGGAAGGAATCGCTCTTGCCCGCGCCGATCTGGCCGGAGCGGTAGCCCGGCCCGAGCGGGCTGCCGCGCAAGGGCGAGCCTGCCGCCGCCGGCACCAGTGCACGCCAGGCGGGGACCGGATCGGCGCCGGTCCAGCCTTCCATCGGCCGGGCGCCGGAACGGTCGATCACGCGCAGCGCATCGCCCAGCGCTGCCGGGTCGGCGGAACCGGCGGCTTCCTGCGCGGCAAGCAGGGCCTGGGCCACGCGCTCGTCCCGCGACGGGGGCAGGGCTGGTGCGGCTGAGACTGGGGCAGGCACGCAGAGCGCCGGCGTGCCGACCAGCAGCGCCGCGCCGGCCAGGACGTTCAGGGCGGACCTGGGCGCATTCATGGTTTCGACTCCGGTGCAATCGTGAAGCAGGCGCCTTTTTCGGTGGGCGCGAGAGTGATTTCAAGATGATGGCGCTCGGCAATCGCCTTGCAGAGGGCAAGGCCCAGCCCGGCGCCGTTCTGGCCGTCCCGGTTGGCCGCGCGGCCGAACTTCTCGAAGATGCGCTCCCGCTCTTCGGCCGGAACGCCGGGGCCATCGTCGCGCACGGTCAGCCGCGGCCCCTTCTCCAGCTCCAGCCTGACGTTTCCGCCCGGGGGGACGAACTTGAAGGCATTGTCGAGCAGGTTGGTGATGAGCCGGGTCAACTGCATTTCCTCGCCTTCCACCACGACGCCGGGGGTGATGGCGAGTTCGAACCCGTGGCCCGATTCCTCGGCACTGTCGGCATAGAGTTCGCCCAGTCGCTCGGCGAGAAGGCTGAGGTCCACCGGGGCCAGGCCATGGCGGTCGCCGCGGCGGGCCTGGCTGGCGGCGATGTCCAGAAGCGATTCGAGCATGCGGATGATGCCGCGGATCTCCAGCCGGGCATCGACGATCCGCGCCGACGTTTCGCCGTCGGGCGTCGCGGCCAGCGCCCGCACCAGGCGGTTGTCCAGATGCATGAGCGGGGTGCGCATCTCGTGCGCGACCTGGTCCGTGGTTTCGCGCTGGGCGCTGGCGAGGCGGCGCAGGCGGGAGAGGGCATCGCCGGAGTGGCGGGTCAGCTCGTCGATCTCGTCGCGGTCCTTCGAGCCTTTGGCGAGCTGGGCCAGCGCGGCATCGTAGGGGTGGCGGAAGGCGGCGTTGATGCGCTCGATCCGGCCGGCCAGGCGGCGCGCGGCGAACCAGCCGGCCAGCGCCACGGCACCCACCGCCAGCAGCCCGCCGGCCAGGAAGGCCAGCGCGACTTGCCGCAGCAGCAGGCCGAGATCGCGGTACTCGTGGGCAACCAGCAGCCGCAGGTCCGGCCCGAGCTGGGTGGCGCGGCCCAGCGCGCGCTGGCCATCGGGCAAGGTGACATCGCCGGTTTCCGAGACGCCGGCGTGGAGGCCGGGCCATGCGCGAAGGTCGCCCGCGAGCGGCGCGCCCCTGGCGTCGGCCAGAAGATAGTGCGCCGGGTTGGCATCCCGCGGCTGAAGCGCAAGGCGGTCGTTGATGCGGTTGGAAAGTTCGACCGCGCCGCCGCTGGCGAAAATGTCGACCATGCCCGCAAGGTCCACGTCCACCGCGCGTTCCAGCGCCAGGCGGTTGGTGCGCTGGATCGTGGTATCGGTCAGCAGCCAGAGGCCGAACGTGATCATCGCCGCGATCAGGATCGCCCAGGCGACGATCTGGGTAAAGATCGACCTGTGAATTTCCACGAGGCGCGCCATGGCGTCTAGCGCCCGTCGAGCAGGCGGTAGCCCGAGCCCCAGATCGTCTCCAGCGCGGGCGTATCGAAGCCTTCCTCCAGCTTGCGGCGGAGGCGGCCGATATTCACGTCGACGACGTTGGTCTGCGGGTCGAAGTTCATCTTCCACACGTCGCGCAGCAGCATCTCGCGCGTCAGCACTTCGCCGGCGTTTTCCATGAAATAGCGGAAAAGCTCGAATTCCTTGGGGCTCAGCGCGAGGTGGCAATTGTTGCGGAAGGCGGTGCGCGCTTTCACATGGCACTCGAAGGCGCCGTAGAGGATCACCGCGCTATGCGCCCGACCCGAGGCGCGGCGGTGAAGCGCGCGGAGCCGGGCGAGCAGTTCCGGCGCTTCGAAAGGCTTGGCCAGGTAATCGTCCGCCCCGGCGTCCAGCCCCTCGGCCCGGTCGCTGGTGCGGCCCAGCGCGGAAAGCATCAGCACGGGCGTGCCGATGCCGCTTTCGCGCAGGCGCGAAAGGATCGTCAGCCCGTCGAGATCGGGCAGCATGCGGTCGAGGATGATGACGTCGAAATGCTCGAAGCCGGCCAGCTTCAGGCCTTCCTGTCCGCTTTCGGCCCAGACGAGCGGGATGCCCGCCTGCGCGGCCAGCTCCTTCACTTGCGTTGCGGCGCGGACGTCGTCTTCGATATAGAGGGTTTTCGGGCCGCTCATGGCGCTGTTCGCTGCTGCGTCGTACCGGCCGGGAAAAGGCCCCGGCCGGTCATTCCGCAAGATCGTGTCGATCAGTGGGCCTGGGCGTTGGTGGCCTGCGGGGCCGCCGCCGAGGCGCTTTCGGGCAGGCCGCCGAGCTGGGTGACCAGCTTGGTATAGGCATCGAGATAGGCGAGCACGATGATCTGGCCGATCTGGGTGTTCTGGTAGCCGCCGCCGCCGGCCGCGCCGAACGTGCCGCCGAAGAAGCCGCCACCGCCGCCGCCGAAGCTGACGTCCGACTTGCGGGCATAGCCCTCGGTCAGCGCTTCCTCGACCGTGGTGCGCGCGTTGACGATGGAGAGCGTGACGTTGGCCTCGCCCTTCTTGACGTTGAGGCCGCCGGCGATCGCGCCGAAGCCGCGACCGAACAGGCCGCCCACGCCGCCAAGCGCCGCGCCGAGACCGCCGCCGCCGGAATTGTTGTTGGTGGAGACGATATCGGGCTGGATGAAGTAGTCCGCCGCCTTGATCTGGCCCTTGCCGATGTTCGAGCCCTTCTGAAGCTCACCCTGTTCGGCCAGCGCGCGTTCCATCGCGCTGTTCTGCAGCGAGCGGCCGCGGTTCACCATGGTGAAGCAGCCGGACTTCTGCACGAAGACGCGCAGGATCGCCTCGGGGCTGCCCAGGCTCAGTTCGCGCCACCACTGGTTCTCGGGCTCGACGATGGCGACGGTGCCGAGGTTCTTGCGGCACACCGGGATTTCCTGGGTGCCCTTGTCCTGGACCTTGCGCGCGGAAGAACGGTCTTCGGCGAAAGCCGAGGGCGCGCCGGCCACGACGGCAAGTGCGGCGAGCGCACAGGCGAATTTCTTCATGATGACTTCCCTCTGTTGCACCGGACGCGGGGCGACCCGGCCTTCCCAACCCGGTTCGACCTTAAGCCGGAATTCCCGGCACGCAAATGACTATTGCTGTGAGATTTCCCGAAGGAAAAATCGGGATGGCGCAGCGACTATTCCGGCAAGACCGCCATGTTGTCGATCAGGCGGGTCGTGCCGATCCGCGCCGCCACCAAAAGACGCATCGGCGCGGTCCCGCGCGAATCCAGCGGGGCAAGGCTGTCGGCATCGCGAAGCTCGGCATAGTCGACCGAGGAGAAGCCGCCTGCCAGCAAGGCGTCCTTCAGATGGCCGATGCAGGCCGCTACGGGCTCGCCGTTCCGAATGCCCGCGATCGCGACTTTCATGGCCATCGGCAGGGTGACGGCCTGCAGGCGCTGCTCGGCCGTGAGGTAGGCATTGCGCGAGGACATGGCGAGGCCGTCCTCCTCGCGGACGGTGGCCACGCCCAGCACGGCGTCGGCGTGGGGGCTGGTCAGGTCCAGATCGCGGGCCATGCGGCGGATCACGGCGAGCTGCTGCCAGTCCTTCTCGCCGAACAGGGCGACGTCGGGCAGGACCTGGTGGAACAGTTTGCACACCACGGTGGCGACGCCGTCGAAGTGACCGGGGCGCGATGCGCCGCAAAGGCCGTCGCTGACGCCGGTGACGGAGATATTGGTGGCAAAGCCCTGCGGGTACATCGCCTCCACGGTGGGTGCCCAGACCAGGTCCACCCCTTCCGCTTGCAGCAGCGCACAATCACGCTCCAGCTGGCGGGGATACTTGTCGAGATCCTCGTTCGCGCCGAATTGCAGCGGGTTCACGAAGATCGAGACGACGACGTGATCGGCCTGCTTCCGCGCTTCGCGCACCAGTGTCAGATGGCCTTCATGGAGCGCGCCCATTGTCGGCACCAGGGCGACGGCTTTCGGCCCGTCGGGCGACTGGCGCAAGGCGGCAACGGCACGGCGCAGTGGATCAAGGCTGTGGAGGGTTTGCATTGGGTGTCACTGCTCCGATAGGATGCACTTGACCGGTGGTCGCGCCTGCCCTTAGCCGCACCGCGCCCCGGGCGGCAATGGGTTTGACCCGCTTCGGCGGTTAAGGATTTGATTTCGCTTCCCGGGCTAAAGTCCGGGGGCAGCGAATCCGGGCTAGGGCCCGGGGGCAACAGGGAAAGCGAACAGGGTCCGTGACAGCGCATCGCATCGTCTTCGCCAATGAAAAAGGCGGCACCGGCAAGTCCACGACAGCCGTCCACGTCGCCATCGCGCTCGCCTATCAGGGCGCCAAGGTCGCCGCGATCGATCTCGATCCGCGCCAGCGCACTTTGTACCGCTATCTGGAGAACCGCGTCGAAACCGAGCGCCGCCGCGAAATCGCGCTGCCCGGCGCTCGCTTCTCGGTCTACGACGGCGAGGATATCGGCGAGCTGGACGATCTGGCCGAAGCCATCGCCGATGGTTACGACTTCCTGATCTTCGACACGCCCGGCCGTGACGACCAGTTCGCCCGCCACGTCGCGGCAACGGCCGATACCCTGGTCACCCCGCTGAACGACAGCTTCATCGACTTCGACCTCATCGGCCAGGTCGAGAGCGAATCGTTCAAGGTGAAGAAGCTTTCGTTCTACGCCGAACTCATGTGGGAAACCCGCAAGAAGCGCGGCCTCAAGACCATCAACGAAGGCCGCCGCGAACTCGACTGGGTGGTCGTGCGCAACCGCGTCCAGCACGTCGAGGCGAAGAACATGCGCCGCCTGGAAGGCGCGCTGCTCGAACTGTCCAAGCGCGTGGGCTTCCGCATTTCCAACGGGCTTTCCGAGCGCGTCATCTTCCGCGAGCTGTTCCCCTCGGGCTTGACCCTGCTCGACAAGGGGCATCTTGGCGAACTCGGCACCAGCCATCTCGTGGCACGTCAGGAACTGCGCCAGCTGGTGGCGGGGCTCAACCTGCCGATGCCGACGAACCGTGAGCCGGATCTCCAACTCGCCGGCGACGAATGAAACTGCTCTGGCTCATCGCGCTCGGCTGCATTGCCTGGCGGCTGATCAAGGGGCGCTGGCCGTGGCAGGGCAAGGCGCTGCCCGGTCCCTCCTTCGCGGACGTTCACGCCAGCGCGCAGGCGCGGGCGCTGCTGGGCGTGAGTGAAGGCGCGGACCGCCGCGAAATCCTCGACGCGCACCGCCGCGTCGTCGCGCAAGTCCATCCCGACCGGGGCGGCACGAACGAGAAAGTTCACGAAGCGAACGCGGCGCGCGATCTCCTGCTGGCCAGGCTGAGCAGCCCGCAGGCCTGAACATGGGCCACAGGTTCGATCCCACCATCCTGCGCGAATACGACATTCGCGGCGTGGTCGGCCGGGATCTCGGGCCGCAGGACGCTCATGCGATCGGCCGGGGCTTTGCCACCGTGCTGCGCCGCGCCGGGGGGCGCAAGGTGGCGGTGGGCTACGACGGCCGCCTCAGTTCTCCCATGCTGGAAGCGGCGCTGGTCGAAGGGCTGCGCGCCAGCGGCGCGGACGTGGTCCGCATCGGCCTGGGGCCGACGCCGATGCTCTATTATGCCGAGGCGACGTCGGGCGACGTGCAGGGCGGCATCCAGATCACCGGCAGCCATAATCCCGCCGATCACAACGGCTTCAAGCTGGTGCTGGGCGGGCGGCCGTTCTTCGGCGCCGATATCGTCCGCCTGGGCGAAATGGCGGCGGTGGGCGACTGGGACGAGGGCGCCGGGCAGGTCGAGCAGCGCGAGGTGCTGGAGGCTTATGTCGATCGCATCGCGCAGGGCGTTTCGGGGCTCTCGCACGAGGCGCTTGCCGGTCTGCGGATCGGCTGGGATGCCGGCAACGGCGCGGCCGGACCGGCGCTGGAGCGGCTCGCGGCGCGTCTGCCGGGCGAGCACCATCTGTTGTTCACGCAAGTGGACGGTACTTTCCCGAACCACCATCCCGATCCCACGGAAGAACGGAACCTTGCGGACCTGAAGGCGCTGGTCGCCGCGAAGGGTCTGGACTTCGGCGTGGCTTTCGACGGCGATGCCGACCGGATCGGCGCCATCGACGGCCTGGGCCGGGTGATCTGGGGCGACCAGTTGCTCGGGATCTTCGCGGAAGACGTGCTGGCGCGCATGCCGGGGGCCACGGTGATCGCCGACGTCAAGGCATCCGGCGCCGTGTTCGACACGATCGCGCGCCACGGCGGGCGCCCGCTCATGTGGAAAAGCGGCCATTCGCACATGAAGGCCAAGATGAAGGAGACCGGCGCGGCGCTGGCGGGCGAGACCAGCGCCCATGTCTTCTTCGCGGACGAATTCTACGGTTTCGACGACGGTCTCTACGCGGCGGTCAGGTTGATGGCGGCCACGGTCCGCCTGGGGCGCTCGGTGACCGAACTGCGCGGCGCGATGCCGGAGATGCTCAATACGCCGGAACTGCGGTTCCAGGTGGACGAGGCGCGCAAGTTCGCGGCCGTTGCGGAAGTGCGCGCGCGGCTTGCCGAGGCGGGGGCGGTTTTCGTCGACATGGACGGCGTTCGCGTCACCACACCCGATGGCTGGTGGCTGCTGCGCGCTTCCAATACGCAGGACGTGCTTGTCGCCCGCGCGGAAAGTCACTCGGCCGAGGGACTGGAGCGGCTGGTGGGCGAGATCGACGGGCAACTGGCGGCCTCGGGCCTGCAACGCGGGCCGCAGGCGGGGCACTAGCCGCGCCTAGCGCAGGACGAGCCAGGCAAGGCCCACGGCCAGGGCGCTGCCGACCAGGGGGATCACGCCGTCGCGGCCTTTCTCCCATCCCGCCACGCTGGCGACGACGCCGGCCTTGAACAGGGTGTTGAGCGCCACCGGCACTGCCAGAACCAGCCCGGCGGTACGCGGATCGAGCGTCTGGCCGGCCAATCCGCCCATGGTGATGATGGCGGAATCGACGTCCACCGTGCCCGAGATCGCCAGGACCAGCGCAAGGCCGCGGTCCCCGAAATTCTGCAGGACCCATAGCGAGGCGACGGTGAGCACCATGACCAGACCGGCGAGCATCAGCGCGGGGGCGACGTCGAAGGGATTGCGGATCGTCATCTCGTGGCTGGTGTCGCCCACTTCGGCGAAGCGTGTGCGGTGGAGATACCAGGCGGCCAGCGCGAGGCTGACCGTGAGGCCCGGGGCGATGAGCCTGACCAGCATCGGCAAGGCGGCCGGCGCGAGCAGGCCGGTCAGGACCATCACGCGCAGGAACATGACGACGGAGGATACCGATACCGCAGAGGCCAGCACGGGCGCCGGTATGGCGCCGTCCTTCATGCGGTTGGCGATCGAGGCGGTGACCGCGGTCGAGGAGACCAGCGCACCGGCCGCGGCCGTGGCGATGACCCCGCGCGCCGCGCCGACGATGCGGGTGGCGAAGTAGCCCGCGAAGGAAAAGCCGGAGACCAGCACCACGATCAGCCAGAGCTTCCGCGGATTCCAGGCGGCGTAAGGGCCGAAATCCTGGTTGGGCAGGAGCGGCAGGATCACCAGCGCGATCAGGGCGAAGCGGGCGATCGAGAGAACCTCGCGCTGGCTGAGGCGATCTATCCAGCCGTGCAATTGCTCGCGCATGGCGAGCAGCAGGACCATGACCACCGCGATCACGGTGCCGATCAGCCGCTCGCCCAGGCCCACCATCAGGCCGCTCGCCAGCGTCAGCAGCGCGACGACGCCGGATGTGCCACTGACGCTGCTGTTCAGCCGCGCGTCCCGCCAGTAGCCCACGATCACCAGCAGGGCGGCAGCGCCGAGCAGGACGGTGGCCGGGCCGGGGGCGGGGGCGAAGAGAATGCCCGCAAGCCCGCCGGCAAGGCCCATCAGCGCAAAAGTGCGGATGCCGGCGAAGCGCGATCCGTCGGCCTGTTCGCGCGCGGCCCAGCCGCGTTGCAGGCCCACCAGCAGCCCCAGTGCGAGGCTGACGGCCAGGGCGATCAGGTGTCTGAGATCGAGATCCGTCGGCATCGTCACCCTGGCCCTCGCTGCTGGGAATCGGCCGACCATCCGCGAAGGGGCACAAGTACGCAAGAAGATTGGCGCAACCGCGCCGCATGCTCGGGCTTTCCTGTTGTTCGCCCCCATGCTTCAACGGAGCCGTGCTGCAACCACCCGAGCGATGACCGTGCCGAGATCGACTTCATGACGCCGGCAACGGCCGTCCCTCCCGAGCTTGGCGACTGGTTCGCCGGGCGCGGATGGCGCGTGCGGCGGCACCAGCTGGAGATGCTGGAAGCCTCCGACCGCGGACTTCACGCCTTGCTGGTTGCCGATACCGGGGCCGGCAAGACGCTGGCGGGCTTTCTGCCCACCCTGGCGGCGTTCTGCCCCTCGCGGCTGGACGGCGGGCCGCTGCCCGAGGGCCTGCACACGCTCTACGTCTCGCCGCTAAAGGCGCTGGCGCACGATGTTCAGCGCAATCTCCTGACGCCCGTGGAGGAGATGGGGCTGCCGATCCGCATCGAGACCCGCAGCGGCGATACCCCCTCGGACCGCAAGGCCCGCCAGCGCGCCCGGCCGCCGCATGTGCTGCTGACCACGCCCGAATCGCTCTCGCTCCTGCTGAGCTATCCCGAGGCGCCCACGCTGTTTGCCGGGCTTCAGCGCGTGGTCATCGATGAAATTCACGCCTTCGCCACCGGCAAGCGCGGCGATCTCCTGGCGCTGGCCTTGTCCCGGCTGCAGGCGCTTTCGCCGGCGCTGCAACGCGCGGGCCTGTCGGCGACGCTGGCGGACCCTGACGCCTTTCGCGGCTGGCTCGCGCCCTGGGGCGAGATCGATGCCGTCCAGCTCGTCGAAGGCGAGGCCGGCGCCGAGCCCGAAGTATCGATCCTGCTGCCGCAGGAAGAACGCATCCCGTGGAGCGGCCACGCCGCCACCTGGGCGATCCCGCAGCTGATCCAGCAGGTCAAGGCCCACCGCACCACGCTGATCTTCACGAACACGCGCTTCCTGGCGGAATATATCTTCCAGGAGTTGTGGAACGCCAACGAGGACAACCTGCCGATCGGCATCCACCATGGCTCGCTCTCCAAGGAGGCGCGGCGCAAGGTGGAAGGGGCGATGGCGGAGGGGCGGCTGCGGGCCCTGGTCTGCACCGCCAGCCTGGATCTCGGGGTGGACTGGGGCGATATCGACCTGGTCGTGCAGATGGGCGCGCCGAAAGGATCGTCGCGCCTGCTCCAGCGCATCGGCCGCGCCAATCACCGGCTCGATCAGCCCAGCAAGGCGCTGCTGGTGCCGGGCAACCGGTTCGAGTTTCTTGAGGCTTTCGCCGCGCAGCAGGCCGTTCACGAGGGCCAGCGCGATGGCGAGCCGTTCCGCCCCGGCGGCCTCGACGTTCTGGCCCAGCACGTCATGGCCGTCGCCTGCGCGGGCCCGTTTCGCGAGGATGCGCTGCTATCGGAAGTGCGCTCGTCGCTGGCCTATGCCTGGGTGGACGAGGCCATTTTTGCGCGCGTGCTCGATTTCGTGGCGACCGGGGGATACGCGCTGCGCTCCTACGATCGCTTCCGCCGGATCGTGCGCGAGAAGGACGGGACCTGGCGGCTGACCCACCCCGAGCATGCCGCACGCCACCGGCTCAACGCCGGGATCATCGTCGATTCAGAGATGCTCGACGTGCGCTTTCGCAATGGCCGCTCGCTCGGCAAGGTCGAGGAGGGGTTCGGGGCGAGCCTCAAGCCGGGGGACACTTTCCGCTTCGCCGGAATGGACCTGGAAGTGGAGGCGCTGCGCGAACTGGAGCTGGTCGTGCGCGCGGCGCGGCGCTCGGCGACGATCCCCAGCTACATGGGCCAGCGCATGCCGATCTCGACCCATCTTGCGGACCGGGTGCGTGCCATGCTGTTCGACCGCGCCGGCTGGTCGCGTTTTCCCGACGACGTGCGTGAATGGCTCGAAGTGCAGGACTGGCGCTCGCACTTGCCCGCGCCGGGGCGTCTGCTGATGGAGAGCTTCCCGCACCAGGGCCGCGCCTATACCACCTATTACACCTTCGAGGGCTGGCCGGCGAACCAGTCGCTGGGGATGCTCGTGACGCGGCGGATGGAAGACCGGGGGCTGGGGCCGCTCGGCTTCGTGGCGACGGACTATGCGCTGGTGGTCTATGGCCTCAAGCCGGTGGACGATCCGGCCTCGCTGCTCTCGCCGGACATCCTGACGCACGAATTCGTCGACTGGGTGCAGCAGTCCTATCTTCTGCGCCGGGCTTTCCGGGAGGTTGCGGTGATTTCCGGCCTTGTCGAGCGGCAGCAGCCGGGCAAGCGCAAAACCGGGCGGCAGGTGACCTTCTCGACCGACCTGATCTACGATGTCCTGCGCAAGTACGAACCCGATCACCTCCTGATCGAGGCGGCCTGGGCCGATGCTCGGGCGCGGATGACCGACGTGGCGCGCGTGGCCGATGTGCTGGACCGTGCGGCGAAGGAAGTGGACCATGTGCGGCTGGAGCGGATCAGCCCGCTTTCGGTGCCGGCGATTTCGATGATCGGCCGGGAATCGCTGCCCTCGGGATCGGCCGACGAGGATCTGCTGGTGGAGGCGGAAAGCCTGGCCTCCATGGCCATGCGGGTGGACCCGGTGGCCGAGCCTGAGGAAGACTGAGCCAGGCAACGACTTGGACTGAATAGGGCTTGGCCTGAATAGGACTGGCCGGACTAAGGCGGCTCCAGACTAAGGCTGCTCCAGACAACAAAAAAGGGGCGGATCGCTCCGCCCCTTCATTGGTCCTTGAGAGACCGGTTCCGTTCGTTCGGCTTACTTGCCGAAGTCGCGGAACTGTTCGTTGCCGACGAAGCCGAACTTCGTGACTTGCGCCGCCTTGATCACCTGCAGCACCTGGGCCGAGAGATCGTAGCTGGCGTTCGCTTCCGGCTGGTACTGCAGCTCGGGTTCGACCGCGTAGCTCAGCGACTGCTTGAGCAGATTCGCGAGACCCGGGCCGTCAACCTGCGTACCGTTCCAGAGGATCTTGTCGTCCGCGGTGAGAACCACCTTGTTGCGGATCGGATCGACCGGAGGAGGCGTGTTCGTCGGAGGGGTCGCAACCGGAAGATCGATGTCGATCGAGTGGGTCGCAACCGGGATGGTAATGATGAACATGATGAGGAGAACGAGCATGACGTCGATCAACGGCGTCGTGTTCATTTCCATCATCGGCTCGCCATTTTCCTTGCCGCCTGACATTGCCATGGAAAGTTACTCCTGTTCCTGCCTGAACGTCAGCCGTTCGGGTCGACCGGGTTGGTGATGAAGCCAACCGTGGGGTAGCCCGAGATCTGAACGTTGTAGATCGCACCGGCAACGCAGCGCCACGGGGCGTTGACGTCACCACGGATGTGGACCTGCGGCACGAGATCGGGGTTGGCCTGAAGGGCCTGCGGGCCGCCTTCGCGCTTCACGATTGCATCGAGACGCTTGAAAGCCTGGTCGCGCAGTTCCTGCGAGGTCACCGGCGTGATGTTGTTGAAGTAGACGCGGCATTCGCCGTTGCGCGAAGCGCCGACGTAACCGGGTTCACCCGCTGCCTTGCCCGCATCGTCGGTGGTCGAAACGGTGAGGAGAAGGTTTTCGACCTTGTCCTTCGATTCAACGGCCTCGACGACGGGGATCTTCAGCTTTTCGATCGTCTGGATCGCAACCGGAACCGCGATCAGGAAGATGATCAGAAGCACCAGCATGACGTCGACGAGCGGCGTCGTGTTGATGTCGGACATCGGTGTCTCGGCACCGCCTCCGCCCGAGGATATCGCCATAGTTTTATCCTAATCCTTGCGTTGCCCTGGGCAGGCGACGGACGCGCATGCAACGCACCGCCGCCTGAGTCCCTCGGATGTGGCCTGCCGTCCTGCGACAGGCCCATCCCATGCTGCTTACGGCTTGGCCGGAGCAGCAGCCGGCTTGGCCGGAGCAGCGGCGGGCTTCGCCGGGGCAGCAGCAACGATCGGCTTCACGGCGCCGCGCGAGTTGATGTTCGCGAGAACGTCGCTGGAGAAGCCGGTCAGGTTTTCGGCGATGCGCTTGTTGCGGCTCTGGAGGTAGTTGTAGGCCAGAACTGCAGGAACGGCGACGATCAGGCCGAGCGCGGTCATGATCAGCGATTCACCGACCGGACCAGCGACCTTGTCGATCGAAGCCGAACCGGCGATGCCGATGGCGATCAGGGCGCGGTAGATGCCGACCACGGTACCGAACAGACCGATGAACGGTGCGGTAGCGCCGACGGTGGCGAGGAACGGCAGGCCCTGAGCAAGGCGAGCGTTGATCGAAGCTTCCGAACGCGCGAGCGAAGCGTGCATCCAGTCATGGGCTTCGAGCGAATCGGTCATCTTGGCGTGCTGGTCTTCGGCGGCGATGCCGTCGTCGACGAGCTGGCGCCAGGCGCTGTTCTTCTCGAGCTTGGTGGCGCCTTCACGGAGGGTCGGAGCCTTCCAGAAGGTGGTGCGCACAACGTTGTACTGGCGCATGATCTTGGACTGTTCGAACCACTTGGTGAACAGGATGTAGAACGAGCCGAAGGACATGATGCCCATGATGATCACGGTGGCGTACGAAATGAAGCCGCCAGCCTGAAGGGCTTCCATGAAACCGAACTTGTTCTGGGGCGCAGCTTCGCCCGCTGCGGCAAGGATATCAACGATAAGCATGCGATTTACCTCTCAAGAAGAATGCAGGGACTGATTCCGGCCGGGGTGTGGGCCTAACCAGTCTTAAAAGGAGTTAGTTCAGCTTGTAGACGATGGCCGTCGAGAACTGGCCGCTCGTCGGGTTGCCGGCATCGTCGAGCGCCGGGTTGAACCGCGCGTAGCGGGTCATGCCGTCGCAAGCTGCCTCGTCAAGGTCAGGGCTGCCGCTCGATGCGGTGACCGAGCAAGCGGTGACCTTGCCGTCCGGACCGATTCCGACGCGCACACCGACACGGCCTTCACGCTCTTCACGAGCGGCGCGGGTCGGATAGTTCGCCTGAATGCGGGCGGCCCAGCTGCCCTGACCCTTCGGCGAAGCGCCGCGGGCCTTGGACGGACCCGGAGGTGCCGGAGCCGGAGCCGGGGGTGCGGGCGGAGCCGCGGTCGTGATCACCACCGGCGGCGGCGGCGGAGCCGTCACCACGGTCTGCACCGGCGGCGGGGCCGGGGCAATGTTGATCGGCGGCGGAGGCGCGACGATCGGCGGCGGCGGAGCTTCTTCCTGCTTCGGCGGCGGCGGCGGCGGCTCTTCCTCCTTCGGTTTCTCTTCCTTGATGTCGACTGTGGTCACCTTCTTGATGACCTGTTGCGCAGCCTGATAGGCCAGGCCCGTGACGAGCGCATAGCCTACAAAGACGTGGATCAGCGCAACAATGACAAGCGCGGTAATCTTGTTACCGCTCATTTGCTGGTCAGCGTAAGCCATTCAAACGCATCACTCCATTATCTAGCCCCGGGAAAGCCCGTGCCGGACGTGTCCAAGGGCGCCCATGGCCCTTACCCTGAGGCAAGGTCCATGACGAAACTCCAACTTACCCACCCTGACGGCTGACAGTCAGCCCATCCGTAAACTTTTAACGGGAGGCGAACCGCGGGGCTTATTCGTTTTTTTGCCCCAATTTGCGAGTTTCCTTAGCCCGACAGTTGCATGTGTGCAACGCCTTATCGGCACGTCAACGGTTAACGGTCAATTCAGGGCGGATAAGTTCCAATCGGAAAAGGGGGATTTTGTGGCCGGGCCCCAAAGCCGCTATAGGCTGGCCTTTTTCCACGGAGAGTGTCCCCCATGTCATCCCATCTGCACCGACTTGTCGCGAATCTGGCGGGGGTTGCGCTGGCCGTGCAGGCTGTTCCGGTCCTGGCCCAGGGGGTAACCGGTGGCAATTCGAACGAAGCCGGCGCGCGTGACTTGACGAGCGCGGGCGGACCGACATTTGCCGATATCGCCGACTTGTCCGAATCGGCCGGGCTGGTGGTCAAGGCTCAGATTCGCAAGATGGTGCGCGTGGAGGATGCGCGGGCCCCCGGCCTCGCCCAGGGCATGGCGCGCTTCTACATGACCGCGCAGACCCAGGCGCTGATCGCGGGCAAGGCGCCGATCGGCGAATCGTTCGTCTATCTGGTGGACCTTCCGCTCGATTCCCGCGGCAAGGCGCCGAAGCTGAAGAAGCAGGACGTGCTGCTCTTCGCCCGCGCCGTTCCCGGCCGCCCCGGCGAGCTGCAACTGGTGACGCCCACGGCCCAGCAGCTCTGGAGCGAACAGGCCGAGGCGCGCGTCCGCGGCATCCTGCGCTCGCTGCTATCCGGCAATGCCCCGGTCAAGATCACCGGCGTGCGCGAACTGCTCTATGTTCCGGGCAACCTGGCAGGGCAGGGCGAGACGCAGATTTTCCTCAAGACCAAGGACAATTCGGCGGCCTCGATCACGGTGCATCACGAGCCGGGCGCGGCGCCCGCCTGGGGCGTTTCGTTCTCCGAGCTGGTGGCCGACACCGGCAACCCGCCGCAGCCCGAGACAGTGGAATGGTACCGCCTGGCCTGCTTCCTGCCCAATAATCCGCCGCCGGGCACGAACGTGGCCGAGGGCATTGCCGAGCGCCGCCAGGCCGAAGCCGATTATCGCACGGTGATCGGACAGCTCGGTGAATGCCGCCGGACGCTCAACCAGGGCACCAAGGTTTCCGGCTGATTCCCGGCGCCGGGGTCCTCGCGCCCGAAGTTTCGGGACGGACCCCGGCGAAGGTACTGGAATTTCACCGTGGGCTCCCCTAGGGCCCGGACCCGAAAGGGTTGTCCATGGTTGAACCGCTGAATATTGCGCTGGCCGGTCTCGGCACTGTCGGAACGGGCGTCGTCCGTCTTATCGAGACCAATGCCGAACTCATTGCCCGCCGTGCGCGCCGGCCGATCCGCATTGCCGCCGTCAGCGCGCGCGATCGCACCAAGGATCGCGGTGTCGACCTGTCGCATTACGACTGGGAAGACGATCCCGCCGCGCTCGCGGCCCGTCCCGATGTGGACGTGGTGGTGGAAATGGTCGGCGGGTCTGACGGACCGGCGCTGACCCTGGCGCGCAATGCCATCGGCCAGGGCAAGGGGCTGGTCACCGCCAACAAGGCGATGATCGCGCACCATGGGCTGGAGCTGGCCTCGGCCGCTGAAAAGGCAGGCGTGGCGCTCAAGTTCGAGGCCGCCGTCGCGGGCGGCATCCCGGTCATCAAGGGGCTCAGCGAGGGTGCGGCGGCCAATGCCATCGACCGCGTCTATGGGATCCTCAACGGCACCTGCAACTACATCCTCTCCACCATGGAGGACACCGGGCGCGATTTCGGCGACGTTCTGGCCGAAGCCCAGCGCCTGGGCTACGCAGAGGCCGACCCCACGTTCGACGTGGAAGGCATCGATGCCGGCCACAAGCTCTCGATCCTGGCGGCAATCGCCTTCGGTTCGCGCCTGCGCTTCGATGCGGTGGAGACCACCGGCATTTCGCGGGTAAAGGCGGCCGACATCGAGCAGGCCCGCTCGCTCGGTTACGTCATCCGCCTGCTGGGCATGGGCGAGATCGACCGCACTGGCGGCAGCGCCCGCCTGTTCCAGCGGGTCCATCCGCATCTCGTGCCTTTCGACCATCCGCTCGCTCATGTCGACGGTGCCACCAATGCCGTCGTCGCCGAGGGCAATTTCATGGGCCGCCTGCTGTTCCAGGGCGCGGGCGCCGGTGACGGGCCGACCGCCAGCGCGGTGGTCGCCGACATCATCGACATTGCGCGCGGAGAGAAAGGCGCTGCCTTCTCCATGCCGGAGGGCGAGCTGGAAGCCATGGAGCCGGCCGAAACCGGCCATCGCCGTGGCCGCAGCTATATCCGCTTCGCCGTGCCGGACCGTCCGGGCGTGCTGGCCGAGATCACGGCCGCCATGCGCGATGCGGGTGTCTCGATCGCCAGCATGATCCAGAAGGGCGAGGATGCGCAGACCGGCGAGGTGATCCTGGCCATGGTCACGCACGAAGGGCCGGAATCGGCGGTGACCGAGGCGCTGCGCATTCTCGACGGATCGCAGAGCCTCGCAGCGCGTCCGCTGGTGATGCAGATCATCGAAGGCTGACAGGGGGCTGCGCCGGCGGCTTTTGGTCGGCGGCGCGGCGTGTTCCAGATGGAAAACGGGCGCAGCGATGCGCCCGTTTTTCGTATCAGTGCGCGCGCATTTCGCCCCTGGCGACCTTGTCCGCGTCCGAGCCGGCAGGCGCTTCGGGAATGGCCGACAAGTCGATCAGATAGGGCTTTTCCACTTTGCCGAACGTGGCGGTGGCCTTGCCCTTGAAGATGCCGTTGCCCGCGACGTCGGGCGGCGTCAGACGGCCGTCGTTCAAGGCCTGGTCGGACATCGGGTCTTCCTGAGACGTGGACTGGACGCGGAACTTGTCCTCATCCGGGGCACAGACGACGATCTCGCCCGGGCGGGCGCTGCGGGTGTCGCTCAGGCATTTCTGCCGTGCGGTCTCCGGCGTGACCCTGCCGGCGCCGGACATCATGCGCTGGGCGATAGCCCTGTCTTCCGCGGAAACCGAGCCGTTTCCATTACTTGCCGAAGTCGATTTCGTCTGGCCGGCCGTACCGGCAGAAGCGCCAGCCGATTGCTGGGCAATCGCCGGAGCGGGAGCTAGTAATGCGATTGCGAATAGGATCCGCCCTCTTCTCGACAATTGAAAATCCTCTGTCTAAGCCGCTCCCAGAACCTTTCCTCCTCGGATTAATCCGGAGTGAACATGCCTGAAAACAAGACGCCTGCAAGTAAAGTTCTCGACCGTGTCCTCGTCCTCGAAATGGTTCGCGTAACCGAGGCCGCGGCCATCGCCGCATCGCGCCTCGTCGGCCGCGGAGACGAGAAGGCGGCAGACCATGCCGCAGTCGAAGCGATGCGCAAGGCCTTCGATACACTTTACATGGATGGCACCGTGGTTATCGGTGAAGGCGAGCGCGACGAAGCGCCGATGCTGTTCATCGGCGAGAAGGTGGGCGGGGCGCCCGGTCGCGGGCCGAAGATCGACATCGCACTCGATCCGCTGGAAGGCACCACGATCACCGCCAAGGCCGGGCCGAACGCACTGGCGGTACTGGCCGCCGCGGAAGAGGGCTGCCTGCTCAACGCACCCGACGTCTACATGCAGAAGCTGGCCGTGGGCCCCGGCTATCCCGAGGGCGTGATCGACCTCAACCGGACCGCGACCGAGAACGTCGCATCCGTGGCAGCGGCCAAGGGCGTGAAGCCGGACGAGATCATCGTCTGCGTGCTCGATCGCCCGCGCCATGCCGATCTCATCGAGGAACTGCGCGAGATCGGCTGCGGCATCCACCTGATCCCCGACGGCGACGTGGCCGGCGTGATCGCGGTGACCGACGAGAACACCACGATCGATATCTACATGGGTTCGGGTGGCGCCCCGGAAGGCGTGCTGGCCGCTGCGGCGCTGCGCTGCGTGGGCGGCCAGATCCAGGGCCGCCTGCTGTTCCGCAACGAGGACGAGCGCAGCCGGGCGCGCAAGTGGGGCATCAAGGATCTCGACAAGATCTACACCCTCAGCGACCTGGCCAAGGGTGACTGCATCTTCGCCGCCACCGGCGTGACCGACGGCTCGCTGCTCTCCGGCGTCAAGCGCCTCAAGGGCGGCAAGATGACCACCGAAAGCGTCGTCATGCGCGCCAGTTCCGGGACGGTGCGCTGGATCAAGGGCGAGCACCGGGACCGGTGACGTGCCGCGGCGCATGCGCGTCCCGCAGCGGGACTCGTCTTTGTGCTCAGATGGTTAGTCCATCGAACCGCCGGTTCCGGAACCTCCGGAGCCGGCGTTTTCACATCCGGGTCACGGTGACAGGCTGACGCTTTCTGTTGCAATCCGATGACTCAT
This sequence comes from Novosphingobium sp. BL-S-21, assembly GCF_055521655.1. NCBI lineage: Bacteria > Pseudomonadati > Pseudomonadota > Alphaproteobacteria > Sphingomonadales > Sphingomonadaceae > Novosphingobium > Novosphingobium sp. BL-S-21. The sequence goes on along the minus strand of NZ_CM145496.1, from coordinate 1,820,177 downwards.
GGCTAGAGGCGACCGCGTCCAGCCACCCATCACCTCAAGCCGTCTCGGGGATTCGCAATGAAGATCATGTCCGGCAACAGCAACCTTCCGCTCGCACGCGCGATCGCGGGGTATCTTGAACTGCCGCTCACCGATGCGGCTGTGCGTCGCTTTGCCGACGAGGAAATCTTCGTCGAAATCCACGAGAACGTCCGCGGCGAGGACGTCTTCATCGTGCAGCCCACCAGCTACCCGGTGAACGACAACCTGATGGAACTGCTGATCGGCATCGACGCCCTGCGCCGCGCCTCGGCCAAGCGCATCACCGCCGTGGTGCCCTACTTCGGTTATGCCCGCCAGGACCGCAAGCCCGGCCCGCGCACGCCGATCTCGGCCAAGCTCGTGGCCAACCTGATCACCGAAGCCGGCGCCGACCGCGTCCTCTGCGTCGACCTGCACGCAGGGCAGATCCAGGGCTTCTTCGACATCCCGACCGACAACCTCTTCGCCGCGCCGGTGATGGCGGCCGATATCCAGGCCCGCTACGGCGACCAGTCGCTGATGGTGGTTTCGCCCGACGTCGGCGGCGTGGTCCGCGCCCGCGCGCTGGCCAAGCGCCTCGACAACGCCCCGCTGGCGATCGTCGACAAGCGTCGTGACCGTCCCGGCCAGTCGGAAGTCATGAACATCATCGGCGACGTCAAGGGCCGCGCCTGCATCCTGATCGACGACATCATCGATTCGGGCGGCACGCTCTGCAACGCCGCGCAGGCCCTGATGGACGAGGGCGCCACCAGCGTCACCGCCTACATCACTCACGGCGTGCTGTCGGGCGCGGCGGTTTCGCGCGTGACCAACTCGGCGCTGAAGGAACTGGTCATCACCGATTCGATCCAGGCCACCGAAGCGGCCCAGCAGTCGGACAAGATCCGTATTCTGACGATCGCGCCGCTGATCGGCGAGGCCATCCGCCGCATTGCCGACGAAAGCTCGGTTTCCAGCCTGTTCGATTGATCGGCCGCCCGGACCAGCGCCGGGCCGCCAGCCAGCAAAAAGGCGCGTCCTCCTGGGAGGGCGCGCCTTTTTGTTTCATGTGGAACGTTTTACGGCCCGCGCTCTTTCCGGGCCGGGACGGCTATTCCCAGGGCCGCGTCTGGCCGGGCTCCAGCCGGTGCAGCGCTTCCAGCCGCCGGGCCTGGCGCGATTCCAGCGACAGGGTGAGGATCGGCTGCGGAGTCTGTGCGAACTGGCGGGGCGAGATGCCGAACAGTTCGGTGAACTCGTGGATCAGGTGGCTCTCGTCATAATAGCGCAGGGCCATCTCGTCGGCTTCGTCCTTGTCGGCCACACCGCGCAGGAAGCTGGCCATGTCCAGCGCGCGGGCGCGGCGCAGCACCTGCTTGGGGGCCATGCCGAAGTCGCGATTGACCACCCGCTCCAGCTTGCGCCGCTCCACCCCGCAGGCCGCCGCGGCATCGGCGATCGACATGGCGGGATCGCGGTAGCTGATGTCCTCGAACCGGGCGCTGATCGGGTCGGGCAGGGGCGCGCCCATATGTTCGATCCGCTTGCGCATCATCGCTTCCAGGGCGTGGAGCCATTCCTCCGGCTCGGCATCCGGTTCGAGCATGGCCAGGATCCGGTCGGAGGGTATCCCGACGAGATCGGTGGAGGCCAGACGGTCGAGATGCTCGCCCACGCGCGGCCCGCGCAGCGCGGTGCAGGCGCCGGGCCGAAAGGCCAGGCCCACGCTGATGAAGCTGCCGGTGACGCGGATCGGCATGCGATGCGATTGCGGGCCGCAGAACATCGCGGCATTGCCTGCCTCTATCCGGCCGCCGGCGGTCTCGGCCTCCCAAAGACCGGCCAATTGGATGCGCAGGAAGGCGGTGTCGTTGAACAGGCCGCACTGCAGCGTGTAGTCCGCCGGTGCCGCCACCTTGGTGACATAGAGCCGCCCGATCCAGGGCGCGAGGTCCGGGGCGGGTGCTCTGTTGTAGCTGAGCGGTTGTCCGCCCTTGGTCGTTCCCTGTTCCGGCACGATCGCACTGTCGATGGCCGGCCGCACTTTATGGTACATGTACCCTGCTTCCGTTCTTCTGCATTCGCTGCGGCCCCAGCCATGGAATAAGTGCGTGTCCGGAGCGCTGCAATGTGGGAAAAACCCATAGAGTTTCTCCACAGGCCCGGATTGCGGCCAATCTGGCGGTTTTTCCGATGGTCCCTTGACCTGCCATCGCCGTGGCGGGCAGAGCAGGGGGCATGAAACTCGACAACGACATCGCCCTCGCCCTGCGCCTTGCCGACGCCGCCGGGGACGCGATTCGCCCGCACTTCCGCTCCGGCGTCGGGGTGGAGCGCAAGGGCGACGCCTCGCCGGTCACTGTCGCGGACCGCGCCGCCGAGGAAGCGATGCGCCGGATCCTCAAGGCCGAAGTCCCGCGCGATGGTATCATCGGCGAGGAATTCGGCAGCGAGGAAGGCACTTCGGGCCGGACCTGGGTGCTCGATCCGATCGACGGCACCGTCTCCTTCATCGCCGGCCGCCCGATCTTCGGCACGCTGATCGCGCTGCTCGTCGATGGCTGGCCGGTGCTGGGCGTGATCGACCAGCCGATCCTGGGCGAACGCTGGGTCGGCGCGAGCGGCTTCCCCACCACGTTCAATGGCAAGGAAGTGCGCACCCGCCCCTGCCGCGAACTCTCCGACGCCATGCTGGCAACCACCGGCCCCCACTATTTCGACGACCACCAGGGCGAGCACTTCATGACCCTGGCGGCCAAGACCGACCATAAGCGGATGGTCATGGGGGGCGACTGCTACAACTACGGATTGCTGGCGAGCGGCCATCTCGACGTCGTTTGCGAGGCCGGGCTGAAGCTGCACGATTGGGCCGCCCTGGTCCCCGTGGTCGAAGGCGCGGGCGGGACGATGTGCGACTGGAACGGCGAACCGCTCCATGCGCAGTCGGATGGGCATGTTCTGGCCATTGGCGACCCGGCACGGCTGGAAGACGTCGTGGAAGCGCTGGACTGCCACCACTGACCCCGGCGCAGAGGCCCGCGATGCGCAAGGTCCGGCTGTTCGTCTATGGAACGCTCCAGCCCCACGCCGGAACCCGCATGGGGCGTTGGGTCGCGGCGCGGATGGTTTCGGCCGAGCCGGCCAGCGTTCCGGGGAGAATCCGGGCGATTCGCGGCGGGGACGGCTGGTTTCCCGCGCTCGTGCCGGCCAAGTCCGGAGCGCGGGTGCAGGGAACGCTTTGCGAACTGGCGCTCCATCCGGGTGACCTTGCCAAGCTCGACCGCTACGAGGGGCGCGAGTACCGGCGCCGGACCATGCCGGTGCGCGGCGCGAACGGCCGGCGGCGCCAGGCGGAAATCTATCTCTGGCGCATTGCCTTGCCCAAGGGCTCTCCACCGATCCTGACCGGCGACTATCTCGCCTGGCTGGAACTGACGGGGCGCCAGGCCTTTACCACTCCGCGCAATGGCGCCTGAGAGGGCGCCCGAGGAGATGGACATGACGGACAGGACGGCAATCGTGACGGGCGGCGGGGCGGGCATCGGCCGCGGGCTGGTCCTGCACTTCGCGGGCCTCGGCTGGCGGGTCGCGGCGCTGGACCGCGATGAAGAGGCGCTTGGCGAACTGGCGGCGCTGCTGCCGGAGGACCGTTTCCTGCCGCTGACGTGCGACGTCGGACAGGAGAAGCCGGTCCGCGCCGCCTTCGCCCGGATCGGCAAGTGGACCGAAGCCGCCCACCTGCTGGTGAACAATGCCGGAATCGCCGATCCCTATGCCGGCCCGCTGGAGGACCTTACGCTGGAGGCGTGGCAGGGCTGGATCGATGCTAGCCTCACTTCCGCTTTCCTCTGCACCCGCGAGGCGCTGGGCCTGCTTCGCTGCGGCGCCCCGGCAAGCGTGGTGCATATCGCCTCCACCCGGGCCTTGCAGTCGGAGCCTCATACATATGCCTATGCCGCCTCGAAGGGCGGGCTCTGCGCGCTGACCCACGCCATGGCGGTGGGACTGGGGCCGGAGATCCGGGTGAATGCGGTCCTGCCCGGCTGGATCGAGACGGGGCCTTGGCAGAAAGCGGCAAGGCGGGAAGAACCGCGGCATTCGGCCGAAGACCGCGCGCAGCACCCGGTGGGACGCGTGGGGGTGGTGGAGGACATCGCCGGCACCGTCGAGTGGCTGGCGGGAGAAGGCGCCGGTTTCGTGACCGGCCAGCAGATCGTCGTGGACGGGGGCATGACCCGCAAGATGATCTACGCGGGGGACTAGGCCGGGTCGGGCGCGCGCGTGCCCGGGTCGGGCTGGCGCTGGCGCCGCCCGGAACCCCCGGCGGCCGTTTTTGCAGACCACCGTGTCTGACAACGCGCTCACCCCTTGCCTTCCGCCGATTCTCTCACTAAAGGCGCCCCCTTCAATCGACACGGTTGAGTCTTTAACCAAAGAGATTCGCGCGTCCGCCTGGCGAAAAGGGCTGCCATGGCTGACCGGACGTGTCCCTGTGAAAGGAGACGAAAATGCCCAAGCTGAAGACCAAGAGCGGTGTGAAGAAGCGCTTCAAGCTCACCGCCACCGGCAAGGTGAAGCACGGCGTAGCCGGCAAGCGCCACCGCCTGATGAGCCATAACGGCAAGTACATCCGCCAGAATCGCGGCACCGAAGTCATTTCCGACGCCGATGCCAAGACGATCAAGAAGTGGGCGCCCTACGGGCTCAACTGAGGAGTACTGACCTATGAGCCGTATCAAGAGGGGTGTTACCACCCGCGCCAAGCACAAGCGTCTTCTGGAACAGGCCAAGGGTTACCGCGGCCGTCGTAAGAACACGATCCGCGTTGCCCGCCAGGCCGTCGAAAAGGCCGGCCAGTACGCGTACCGCGACCGCAAGATCAAGAAGCGCACCTTCCGCGCTCTCTGGATCCAGCGCATCAACGCTGCCGTCCGCGCCGAAGGCCTGACCTACTCGCAGTTCATGCACGGCGTTAAGCTCGCCGGCATCGAACTCGATCGCAAGTCGATGGCCGACCTCGCCATGAACGAAGGTTCGGTGTTCTCGGCTGTGGTCGCTCAGGCGAAGGCTGCCATTCCGGCAGCCTGAACCGTCGAAGCCGGGGCCTAGGCGCCGGTCTTCGCGGATCACGCGAAACACATTCGGGGCGCGGGTGCTTAAGGCATCCGCGCCCCGAATTGTTTGTGCGGTAAATTATCCACGCCTTCGAAAAGTTTGCACTCCCCTGCAAGTCCTCGTACCAAAAGGACAGGGGTAAGGCGTGACACGAAGAATAGACAGGGAATGACAGCTAGGCGGGTCGTCATACAGTATTGTCCCGTACCAGCGGGCCTCGATCGCTACCTGTCGGTGCTGTTTTACTGTGAAATCGAACTGGGCGAGAACGAACGTCTCCATGACGTCCTGTTTCCCGACTGGGCCAGTCTGCGCTTCCATTTCGGGTCGACAGGCGATGGCGAGATTCGCGCCGGATCTCGACTGGAAAGCTGCCGCTTCTCGGTCACCGGCCCGCGCTCGCAGGAAGTGCGCTTCTCCATGGCCACGGCGCGGGAGTGGGGCTTCGGCCTGACCCCGCTCGGCTGGGCGACGTTCCTGGGCGTGCCGGCCGACCGCTATGCCAATGTGCTGGTCGATGGCGACGCGGATCCGGTCTTCGCCCATTTCAAGCCGCTTCACGATGCCCTGGCGGCCGAGGATAGCCCGGGCGATCAGCTCGACCGGTTGACCGCTTTCGTCGCCGCCATGCCGCGCCGCCCGGTGGTCCACGAAGACCTCATCCTGGCCATCTGCGAGGCGCTCGCCAATCCGGAAGTGCGCTCCGCCACTGACCTGGCCGCCCGCGTCCGCGCGCATCCGCGCATGGTGGAGCGCGTCTGCCGCGCCGCTTTCGGTTTCCCGCCCAAGCTCCTGCTGCGCCGCCAGCGGTTCCTGCGCAGCATCGAGCAGTTCACGCTGGAGCCCAAGCGCAAGTGGATCGGCGCGATCGATTCCGCCTATCACGACCAGGCCCAGTTCGTCCGCGATTTCCGGGCCTTCATGGGCATGACCCCGCGGCAATATGCCAAGCTGGACAAGCCGGTGACCGGGCCGCTCATGCGCGAAAGGGCGCGCCACGCCCGTCTCGCCTTGCGCTAGTCGGGGCCGGCGACATGCCGTCCGGATGAGTGTCATCGCGATTGCCGCCGTTGCGATTTGCCGGCCGTCCCCTTAAGGACCGCGCTTCCAGATATCAGCAACAGTCAGGCAGACCACCAGTGGACTACGCAGCAACCGGCCAGGAGGCGCTCTCGCGGATTGCGGAAGCATCCGATCTCGATACGCTGGAGGCGCTGCGTGTCGAGTTTCTGGGCAAGCAGGGTTCGATCTCCGGCCTGCTGAAGACGCTGGGCAAGCTCGATCCCGAAGAGCGCAAGGTCGAAGGGCCGAAGATCCACGCGCTGCGTGAAAGCGTGAGCGACGCGCTCGCCGCCCGCAAGGACGCGCTGGAGACGGCGGCGCTGAACGCCCGCCTGGCCGCCGAGACGATCGACCTCTCGCTGCCCGCACCCGAAGCGCCGCGCGGCACCGTGCACCCGATCTCGCAAGTGATGGACGAGATTGCCGAGATCTTCGCCGACCTCGGCTTCTCGGTCGCCACCGGGCCGGAGATCGAGGACGACTGGCACAACTTCACCGCGCTCAACATGCCGGAAAGCCACCCGGCGCGCGCGATGCACGATACATTCTACTTCCCGGACCGCGACGCCCAGAACCGCGAGATGCTGCTGCGCACCCACACCTCGCCGGTGCAGATGCGTACCATGCTCCAGCAGGGTGCGCCGCTGCGCATCATCGCGCCGGGCCGCGTCTATCGTTCGGACAGCGACGCCACCCACACGCCGATGTTCCACCAGGTCGAAGGCCTGGTGATCGACAAGGACGTCCACCTCGGCCACCTCAAGTGGACGCTGGAAACCTTCCTGAAGGCGTTCTTCGAGCGTGAGGACATCGTCCTGCGCTTGCGCCCCAGCTACTTCCCCTTCACCGAACCCTCGGTGGAAGCGGACATCGGCTTTACCCTGATCGACGGCAAGCGCGTGATCGGCGGCGATCCGTCGAAGGGCGAGGGCGGCTGGATGGAAGTGCTCGGCTCGGGCATGGTCAATCGCCGCGTCATCGAATTCGCCGGGCTCGATCCGAACGAATGGCAGGGCTTCGCCTTCGGCATCGGCATCGATCGCCTCGCCATGCTGAAGTACGGCATGGACGACCTGCGCGCCTTCTTCGATGGCGATGTGCGCTGGCTCTCCCACTACGGTTTCTCCGCCCTCGACGTGCCGACCCTTTCGGGCGGCGTTGGCACTCCGGCCTGAGCGCGGGAAGGATCTAGAAAATGAAGTTCTCGCTTTCCTGGCTCAAGCAGTACCTTGAGACCGACGCCTCGCTTGAGGATATCGCGCTGAAGCTCAATGCCATCGGGCTTGAGGTCGAAGGCATCGAAGACCCCGCCGCCAAGCTGGCCGGCTTCCGCGTGGCCAAGGTGCTGACGGCGGACAAGCATCCGCAGGCGGACAAGCTGCAGGTCCTCACCGTCGATACGGGTGAGGGCGTGCTCCAGGTCGTCTGCGGCGCGCCCAATGCGCGTGCGGGCCTTGTCGGTGTGCTTGGCCTTGCCGGTGCCACGGTGCCCGCCAACGGCATGGTGCTGAAGGTCGCCGCCGTGCGCGGCGTCGAATCGAACGGCATGATGTGCTCCACGCGCGAGCTGGAACTGGGCGAAGATCACGAGGGCATCATCGAACTGCCCGCGGACGCGCCGGTCGGCACGCCTTTCGCGGACTACCACGGCGCCGATCCGGTGATCGAGGTGGCGATCACCCCGAACCGTCCGGACTGCATGGGCGTCTACGGCATCGCGCGCGATCTGGCCGCCGTCGGCATCGGCACGCTGAAGCCGATCGAAGTGCTGGACATTCCCGGCAGCTTCCCCTGTCCGGTGGACGTGCGCACCGACGATGCAGAGGGTTGCCCGGCGTTCTATGGCCGCGTGATCAAGGGCGTGAAGAACGGCCCTTCGCCGCAGTGGCTGCAGGATCGCCTGAAGGCCGCAGGGCAGCGTCCGATCTCGGCGCTGGTCGATGCCACCAACTACCTGATGCTGGCCTATGGCCGCCCGGCCCACGCCTATGACCTTGCCAAGCTGAACGGCGCGGTCGTGGCGCGCCGTGCGACGGACGGTGAGACGGTCGTCGCGCTGAACGAGAAGACCTACACGCTCGACGCCGAGATGACCGTGATCGCCGACGATTCGGGCGTGCACGACATTGCCGGCATCATGGGCGGCGAGCATTCGGGCTGCGGGGACGAGACTACCGACGTCCTGCTCGAAATCGCCTACTTCGATCCGGAGCGCATTGCCAAGACAGGCCGCAAGCTCAACCTTACCTCGGACGCGCGCAGCCGTTTCGAGCGCGGGATCGATCCGAACTTCCTCGACACCGGCCTCGACCACCTCACCCAGCTGATCCAGACGCTGTGCGGCGGTGAAGCTTCGCAGGCGGTGCGCAGTGGCGCGGCCCCGGCCACCCCGAAGATCGTCCACTTCGATCCGGCGCTGACCGAGAAGCTGGGCGGCGTGACGATCGAGCCCGGCGAACAGCAGCACATCCTGGAGAGCCTGGGCTTCTCGGTCGTCGCCGAGCAGGCGAACTTCGACAAGTCGTGGGCCATCACCGTTCCCGGCTGGCGTCCGGACGTGGACGGCGCGCCCGACATCGTCGAGGAAGTGGTCCGCATCAACGGGCTCGACAAGGTGACCAGCGTCGCCCTGCCGCGCGCCGACGGCGTCGCCCGCCCGACCGCCACGCCGACCCAGGCGCTGGAGCGCCGCGTTCGCCGCGCCGCTGCCGCGCGGGGGCTGCACGAGGCGGTTACCTGGTCGTTCCTGCCCACCGCCGAGGCCGATGCCTTTGCGGACGGCCATGCCTTGTGGTCGCTGGCCAACCCGATCAGCGAGGACATGAAGGTCATGCGGCCTTCGCTGCTGCCGGGCCTGCTGATGGCGGCCAAGCGCAACCTCGATCGCGGTGCGTCGTCGCTGCGCCTGTTCGAACTCGGCCGTCGCTATCTGCGCGGCGCGGGCGGTGCGAGCGACGAGCGCCTTGCTCTCGGCTTCGTCCTGGTTGGCGAGAAGGTCTCGCGCGGCTGGGCAACCGGCAAGGCGACTGCCTTCGACGCCTATGACGCCAAGGCCGAAGTCACCGCGCTGCTGGCCGAGGCCGGCGCTCCGGTCGAGAAGCTTCAGGTCATGGGCGTTGACGACTCCGGGCATGGCCCGCAGTTCCACCCCGGCCAGTCGGCCACGCTGCGCCTCGGCCCCAAGAACGTGCTGGCGCGCTTCGGCATGCTGCACCCCACGGTGGCCAAGCAGTTCGACATCGAAGGCCCGGTGGCCGTGGCCGAGATCTACCTCGACGCGATCCCCGGCAAGAAGGGCGCCGCCACCTTCGCCCGCACCCGCTATGCGCCCCCGGCGCTCCAGGCGGTGACGCGCGACTTCGCGTTCCTGGTGCCGGTCGAGCAGGCTGCAGCCGATCTCGTCCGCATGGTGGCGGGCGCGGACAAGGCGAACATCGTCGCGGTCCGCCTGTTCGACGACTTCCGGGGGCAGGGCGTGCCCGAGGGCCAGAAGTCGCTGGCGCTCGAAGTCACGCTCCAGCCTCTGGACAAGAGCTACAAGGAAGAAGACCTCAAGGCGATCAGCGACAAGGTGACCGCCGCCGCCGCCAAGCTGGGCGCGGTTCTGCGGGGTTGATGCCATACGTCGTCCCGGACTTGGTCCGGGGCGACGAATCCTTTCGGAGATAGCCGGTGACCGACATGGACTTCGTGACGATTTCTTCCGGCGACCTCACGGCGCGAATCGCGCTGTTCGGGGCCGAACTCTGGTCGCTTACCGACCATGCCGGCCTCGAATACATGACCGATGCCGACCCGGCGTTCTGGACCGGCCATGCTCCGATCCTGTTCCCCATCGTTGGCGCGCTGAACGGCAATCGCTATCGGCTGGGTGACCGCGAATACAAACTGCCCAAGCATGGTTTCGCGCGCCATTCGCTGTTCGAACTCGTGGAGATTGCGGGCGATCACGTCCGCCTCCGCCTTCGCGACAGCGACGAGACGCGCAAGGTCTATCCCTTCGCGTTCACGCTGGACCTGGACTTCCGCCTGGAAGGCATGAGCCTCCACACCCAGGCCACGGTGACCAATGCGGGCGGCGAGGTCATGCCGTTCAGCTTCGGCTATCATCCTGCCTTCGCCTGGCCGCTGCCGGGCGGCGCGGCCAAGGCCGATCACACGATCGCCTTCGAGCAGCCGGAACCCCAGCCGATTCGCCGCATCGACATGCCGACCGGCCTCGTTCTGCCCGAACCGGTGGCGACGCCGGTCGAGGGACATCTGCTGACGCCCGAGCCCGCGCAGTTCGAGACCGACGCGCTGATCTGGGACCGGCTCGCCAGCCGGGCGCTCACGTTCGGCGCACCCGGCGGCGGGCAGCTTGCCGTTGCTTTCCCGGACACGCCGATGCTCGGGATCTGGCAGAAGCCGGGGGCGAACTATCTCTGCATCGAACCGTGGCAGGGCATCGCCGATCCCCTAGGCTATACCGGCGAATTCCGCGCCAAGCCCGGCGTGCTTTCGCTCGACCCCGGTGCAAACCGCAGCTTTCGCATGGACGTTACCGTCCTGACCGCCGACTAGGAGACCTTTCCCAATGAAGACCGCACTCGTAACCGGCGCCACTTCCGGTATCGGCGAGGCCTGCGCCCGCGCGTTCATCGCTGCCGGCTGGCGCGTGGTCGGCACCGGCCGCCGGGCGGAGCGCCTGGACGCGCTGAAGGCCGAACTGGGCGCGGACACGTTCCACGCCGCTGTCTTCGACGTGCGCGACGAAGCTGCGCGCGACGCTGCCCTTGCCGCGCTCCCGGCCGAATTCGCAGGCATCGATTGCCTGGTGAACAATGCCGGTCTCGCTCTCGGCACCGAGCCGGCCCAGAGCGCCTCGCTGGAAAGCTGGAAGACGATGATCGACACCAATGTCACGGCGCTGGTCTCGCTCACCCACAAGCTCCTGCCCGCGCTGGTCGAGCGCAAGGGCGCGATCGTCAACTTGTCCTCGGTGGCGGCGACTTATCCCTACACCGGTGGCAACGTCTATGGCGGCACCAAGGCCTTCGTGCACCAGTTCTCGCTCGGCTTGCGCTCGGACCTCGCGGGTACGGGCGTGCGCGTCACCTCGATCGAGCCGGGCATGGTGGAGACCGAGTTCACCCTCGTGCGCACGGGCGGCAACCAGCAGGCCTCGGACAACCTTTATGGCGGCGCCAATCCGATGACGGCAGAGGACATCGCCGGAACCGTGCTCTGGGTGGCGACCTTGCCGGCGCACCTCAATATCAACACGCTGGAACTGATGCCGGTCAGCCAGTCTTTCGCGGGCTTCCAGGTCGCGCGGGAGGGCTGAGCGCGGCTTCTCTCCCGCGCCCCAACCTTCGTCATCCACGAGGAGGCGGAGTCGACGAAGCAATCCAGAGCGGCGCAAGACGGCCCCTGGATTGCTTCGCTCTGCTCGCAATGACGAAGGTGGAGAGCAGGCTAGAGAGGGTTCGCCTGGCAGGTCGTCGCAACCTCGGGTTTCCGGGTTGCGCGGCAGGCTGAGCGCGGCTTCCCGCCTTCCCGCCTCCCCAACCTTCGTCATTGCGAGGAGGCGAAGCCGACGCGGCAATCCAGAGCGGCGCGGAACTGCCCTGGATTGCTTCGCTCCGCTCGCAATGACGAAGGTGGGCTGGGTAGCGGCGGTGGGCCGTGTCCCCTTTCCGCCCTTTCCATCTTGCCCCGCGCCCACTAATAGCGCGCCGATGAGCAATGTCCCCCACCAGTCCCGGCGCACTTTCGCGATCATCTCGCACCCAGACGCCGGTAAGACCACCCTGACCGAGAAGCTGCTGCTGCAAGGCGGCGCGATCCATCTGGCCGGGCAAGTCAAGGCACGCGGCGCCGCGCGGCGCGCGCGGTCAGACTGGATGAAGATCGAGCAACAGCGCGGCATTTCCGTGACCAGCTCGGTCATGACCTTCGAGCGCGACGGGATCACCTTCAACCTGCTCGATACGCCGGGTCACGAGGACTTCTCGGAAGACACCTACCGCACGCTCACCGCCGTCGATTCGGCGATCATGGTGATCGACGCGGCCAAGGGCATCGAGCCGCAGACCCGCAAACTCTTCGAGGTCTGCCGCCTGCGCTCGGTGCCGATCATCACGTTCATCAACAAGGTCGACCGCGAAGGCCGCGCCTGCTTCGACCTGATGGACGAAGTGGCCGACATGCTGGCGCTGGATGTCTGCCCGATGTCCTGGCCGGTCGGCATGGGCGGGCTGTTCGAAGGCATTCTCGACATCGCCACGGGCAAGGTCAGCCGTCCGGAAGGGCCGAGCAAGGAATTCCTCGGCAAAGTCGACGAGAACGTGACCCTGCCCGAAGCCGTGGCCGAGGAACTGGAACTGGCACAGGCCGGTTATCCCGAATTCGACGTCGACGCCTATCGCGGCGGCGACCTCACCCCGGTCTACTTCGGCTCGGCGCTCAAGAACTTCGGCGTCACCGAACTGATCGACGCGATCGAGAAGTTCGCCCCGCCACCGCGTCCGCAGCCTTCGAACGAGGGCACGATCGAGCCGGAGAACAAGGAAGTCACCGGCTTCATCTTCAAGGTCCAGGCCAATATGGACCCCATGCACCGCGACCGCATCGCTTTCATGCGGCTGGTCTCGGGCACCTTCAAGCGCGGCATGAAGCTGACGCCCTCGGGCCTGGGCAAGCCGATCGCGGTGCACTCCCCGATCCTGTTCTTCGCGCAGGACCGCGAGATCGCCGACAATGCCGAGCCGGGCGACATCATCGGCATTCCCAACCACGGCACCCTGCGCGTGGGCGACACCCTGTCCGAGAAGAATCAGGTGCGCTTCACCGGCCTGCCGAACTTCGCGCCCGAAATCCTGCGCCGCGTCGCCCTGAAGGATCCGACCAAGACCAAGCAGCTGAGGAAGGCGCTGGACGATCTCTCGGAAGAGGGCGTGATCCAGGTGTTCTACCCGGAGATCGGTTCGCAATGGATCGTCGGCGTGGTCGGCCAGCTCCAGCTCGACGTGCTGATCAGCCGCCTCGAAGCCGAGTACAAGGTCGAGGCCGTGCTGGAAGGCTCGCCGTTCGACACCGCCCGCTGGATCAAGGGCGATGACAAGACGCTGCGCGACTTCGCCGAATTCAACAAGATGAACCTCGCCAAGGACCGCGACGGCGACCCCGTGTTCATGGCGCGCTCGGCCTGGGACGTCAGCTATCAGCAGGAACGCAACCCGGACCTGACCTTCAGCGCCACCAAGGAGCGTTGAGGATCTCGTCGTCCCGGATCAGCTCCGGGACGACGAACCGGGAACCTCATGCTATTCCGGCGGATTGCTACGCTATCCCCTTGGCCGGAAAGTCGTTCGTTGCAGATCAAGTTCGCCAGCTACAACATTCACAAGGCCGTCGGTCTCGACCGGCGGCGAGACCCTGAGCGCATCCTGACCGTCCTGCGCGAGATCGATGCGGACGTTGTGGCCCTGCAGGAAGTGGACCGCCGTTTCGGCCGCCGGATGAGCGCGCTTCCCCTCGATGCGATCCATACCACCACCGATTATGTGCCGGTGCCGCTGTCGATGAAGCCGGACAGCCTGGGCTGGCACGGCAATGCCATCCTGGTCCGCAAGGGGATCGAACTGCTCGCGGCGGAGCCCGTCCCGCTCCCGGTGCTGGAGCCGCGCGGGGCGATCCGGGCCGATCTCTCGCTGGAGGGGCATCGTTTCCGGGTCGTGGGCATGCATCTCGACCTTTCCGGCCTGCGCCGCCGGTTGCAGGTGCGAAGTGTCCTCGACCATTGCGCTCGCTGCGATAGCGCCGTGCCCACCGTGATGATGGGCGATCTCAACGAATGGTCGGCCAATGGCGGCTGTTTCCGGGAGTTTCACGCGCCCTGGCATGTTCTGGTGCCGGGCCGCAGCTTCCCCTCGCGCAGGCCGATGGCCAGGCTGGACCGCATCATTGTGTCCGAGCAGTGGTCTGTCCTGGGAACAAATGTGCACCACAGCGCGCTCTCGGCGATAGGATCCGATCATCTGCCCGTGTTCGCCTCGCTGGAGCTGCCTAAAAAATAGGCAAGTGCTCACGAATCGAGCGACGCATCATGCTGCACTTGCGTTCGGCTGATTAAATTCACGCCGAATTGAGCCAATCGAAGAATTGGCACGCCCTTTGCATATCCTGTTTTCAGCCGGCGCGGGGCCGGTAACAAACAGGGGATAGGCATGAAGTTCATCATAGCCATCATCAAACCCTTCAAGCTCGACGAAGTTCGGGAAGCGTTGGGCGCAATCGGTGTCGCCGGAATGACCGTGTCCGAAGTGAAGGGCTTCGGGCGCCAGAAGGGTCAGACCGAAATCTATCGTGGGGCCGAGTATTCGACCAACATGCTCCCGAAAGTGAAGATCGAAGTGGCCGCGCCGGACGATCTGGCGCCGAAGATCGTGGAAACGATCCAGCAGGTCGCCAGCACCGAAGCCATCGGCGACGGCAAGATCTTCGTCCTCGATCTGGCTGCAGCCGTGCGCATCCGCACCGGCGAGTCCGGGGATACCGCGCTTTGACCGGCGCTTTCGACAGGAGGGAAACCACGATGAACCGCAAGATTCTTTGCGGCGCCGGCGCACTGGGTGCGTCGTTGTTCGCCGCCATGCCTGCCTGGGCGCAGGACGCCGCCGCCACGCCGACCATCGACAAGGGCGATACCGCCTGGATGTTGACGTCGACGTTGCTCGTCTTCCTGATGATCCTGCCTGGCCTCGCCCTGTTCTACGGCGGCCTGACCCGCTCGAAGAACATGCTCTCGACCATGACGCAGATCGGCGCAGCGGCCAGCTTCGCCATGCTGATCTGGGTCATGTACGGCTACACCATGGCCTTCGGTGATGGCGGCAACGCCTTCGTCGCCGGCTTCGGCAAGGCCTTCCTCAAGGGCATCACCCCCGATTCGGTTTCGGGCACCATTCCCGAATACGTCTTTGTCTGCTTCCAGATGACTTTCGCGGCGATCACCATCGCGCTGGTCCTGGGCTCGACGGTCGAACGCATCAAGTTCTCGGCAGTCATGGTCTTCGCGGCCATCTGGCTGACGATCGTCTACTTCCCGATCGCGCACATGGTCTGGGCACCGACCGGCTACTTCTTCGGTCTCGGCGCGCTCGACTATGCCGGCGGCACCGTGGTCCACATCAATGCCGGCGTTTCGGCACTGGTGGCCGCGCTGATCCTGGGCAAGCGCAAGGGCTACCCCAACGAACCGATGCCGCCGCACTCGCTTACGCTGACTTTCGTCGGCACCGGCCTGCTGTGGGTGGGCTGGTTCGGCTTCAACGCCGGCTCGGCTCTCTCGGCCAACGGCGCCGCCAGCCTTGCCATGATCAACACTTTCGTCGCCACCGCCTCTGCCGGCCTGTTCTGGATGCTCGCCGAGCGTCTGGCCGGTCACAAGGGTTCGGCCCTGGGCTTCTGCTCGGGCGTCGTCGCCGGCCTCGTCGCCGTCACCCCTGCTGCGGGCAATTCGGGTCCCTTCGGCGCCATCGTTCTCGGCGCGGTCGCTTCGATCATCTGCTTCTTCGCCGTAAGCAAGCTCAAGCCCATGCTCGGCTATGACGACGCGCTGGATGCCTTCGGCGTCCACGGCATCGGCGGCATCGTCGGCGCCATCGGCACCGGCATCGTGTGTTCGCCGGCGCTCGGCGGCCCGGGCAAGGCGGACTTCTCGATCGGCTCGCAGCTCGTGATCCAGTTCGAAGCGGTTCTCGCCACGATCGTGATCTCCACGATCGGCACCGTCGTCGCGATCTATGTCGCCAAGGCAGTCACCGGCCTGCGCGTCGCTCCCGAAGTCGAACTGGAAGGTCTCGACATCGGCGAGCACGGCGAGCGCGCCTACAACTAAGCTTCAAGTTTGGCGGCGGCGGGTACTTCCTCCTCTCCTCTCACCCGTCGCCGCCTACAGATGTTCCTCCTGCGAACACAAACTCAAGGGCCGGAGCCAGCCGCTCCGGCCCATTTTTCGTGCCAAATCGCTTTGTGGTCGCGCCCGGATGTGGGATGCTCGCCCTGCAGCTTCCGCGCAGGAGCCCTCGGGTACTTGAACCGGCCTTTCGAGGCTTGAACCGGCCAGGAGAACGGGCGTGAAGTACATCATCGCGATCATCAAGCCGTTCAAGTTCGCCGAAGTGAGGGAGGCGCTGTCCGCCGCCGGAATTTCGGGCCTGACAGTCTCGGAAGTCAGCGGCTTCGGCCGGCAGAAGGGGCAGAGCGAGATCTATCGCGGCGCGGAATACGCCTCGAGCATGGTGCCCAAGCTGAAGCTGGAAATCGCCGTTTCGGATGCTTTTGCCGGCACGGTGATAGAGATCATCCGCAACACGGCCAGCACCGAGGAAATCGGGGACGGGAAGATCTTCGTCTTCGACCTGGCCGATGTGCTGCGCGTCCGCACCGGCGAACAGGGCGAAATCGCGCTCTAGCGCGCGAAAGCCCCGAAGCGCCGTGCAGCCGGCAGGCTCAATTGCCGGCGGCGAACATATCGATAAGCTGGCGGATCGGCGAGACGTCGTAGCCCGCTGCGGCGGCCTTCGATGCGATCACGGAAGGGTTGTCCCCCGCCTTGGCACGGGCCAGCGCCCAGAGCAGGGTCGATCGCGTTCCCGAACGGCAATAGGCCAGAACCGGACCATCGGCAGTATCCAGGGCCTTGGCCATGGCATCGACCTGGGCCTGGCTGAAACCGCCGTGGCCCACGGGAATGGCCACATAGTCGATCCCTGCGGCGCGCGCTTCCGCCTCGATCGCATCGCCCGGCGTCTGATCGTCGCTCTCGCCCTCGGGGCGGTTGTTCACTATCCGCACGATTCCCATTTCCTTCGCTTCGGCGATGGCTTCGGTGCCGATTTGCGGGCTGGCGAAGACGGAGTCGGTGATCTGGCGGAACATGAAAGCGAGTCTCCGGTATGAAACGGGCTGTTTGCGCCCCGGTTCGGCCTGAAATTCGTCCACGTCAAGCGCCCTGTTCCCGCTAAAAGCAAGCCGGAACGTCGTGAAAATGCGTTATTTCGTCGATTGGACGGGATTCTGGACCGTAATTGTGTTCGCCATGTGGCAGAACCTCGTGTATGACTGGAGATCGCAGGTAGGATCCGGCTTGTCCCGGCTGTCTTGCTTGCCGCCCGGCGCGGTTCGTCCACGTGACCGGGTTTATGCTTTTTGGGGCGCAGCGAAGGTACGTTCGTAGACATGGGTTTTGACAGAGGTCGTCGCGGAAGGGGACGCGACAAGCGCGATGGTGGTTTTGGTGAGAACGAGTTCGATCCGTTCTTCGCCGGCCAGGATCGTTTCGGTGGCGGTGACCGTTTCGGTGGCGGCGGCGATCGCTTCGGCGGTGGCGGTGGTGACCGCGGTGGTTTCGGCGGCGGTGACCGCTTCGGCGGCGGCGGTGGTGATCGCGGCGGCTTCGGCGGCCCGCGCGGCGGCGGCGGCGGCGGCGGTGGCGGCTTCGGCGGACCCCGCGGTGGCGGCGGTGGCGGCGGAATGCCTGCCCAGGTCGTCGGCCAGGGCAAGGGCGTCGTAAAGTTCTTCAACGGCGCCAAGGGCTTCGGTTTCATTCAGCGCGATGAAGGCGGCGAAGACGTCTTCGTGCACATCAGCGCAGTGGAACGTGCCGGCCTCGAAGGCCTGGCTGAAGGCCAGCAGCTCGAATTCCAGCTCGTCGATCGCGGCGGCAAGATTTCGGCCAGCGAACTCGTCGTCGTCGGCGACGTGATCCCTGTCGAAAAGCGCGAGCCTGCGCCGCAGCGTCAGCTGACCGGCGAAAAGGCCACCGGCACCGTGAAGTTCTTCAATTCCATGAAGGGCTTCGGCTTCATCACCCGTGATGACGGCCAGCCGGACGCATTCGTTCACATCAGCGCTGTCGAGCGTTCGGGCCTTGGCGCTCTGAACGAAGGCGATCGCGTGGAGTTCGACATCGAGGTCGATCGACGAGGCAAGTACTCGGCGGTCAACCTGGCGCCGCTCCAGGGCTGATCAGCCTGCAACGCTTCCGGTGTTTGACCGGGAGCCTGCAAACACCTAAAAGCGCGCAAATGGCGGTCCGGATAGGGCCGCCATTTGTCGTTTGCGATTCCCGTTTTCACTTCACTGTTTCGTTATCGAGGAATTCCGTCATGTCGATCACTCCGCTGATGCCCGTGTACCCCCGGTGCGGCGTTCGGCCCGTTCGCGGCGAACACTGCCACCTCATCAGTGAAGACGGTCGCCGATTCCTCGATTTCGCCAGCGGCATTGCCGTCAACCTGCTGGGCCATTCGCATCCCGGCCTGATCGGTGCGATCCAGAAGCAGGCCGAGACGCTGATGCACGTCTCCAATCTTTACGGCAGCCCGCAGGGCGAGGCGATTGCCCAGCGCATCATCGACCTGACTTTCGCCGATACCGTGTTCTTCACCAATTCCGGCGCGGAAGCGGTGGAGTGCGCGATCAAGACTGCGCGCGCCTATCACCAGCACGTCGGCAACGACCACAAGTACGAGCTGATCACGTTCAACAACGCCTTCCACGGCCGGACCATGGCGACGATCAGCGCCTCCAACCAGGAAAAGATGCACAAGGGCTTCTTGCCGCTGCTGCCTGGTTTCAAGTACCTGGACTTCAATGACCTGGAAGCGGCCAAGGCTGCGATCGGCCCCAACACGGCCGGTTTCCTGGTCGAGCCGATCCAGGGCGAAGGCGGCGTGCGCATCGCCTCCGACGAATTCCTCCAGGGGCTGCGCCAGCTTTGCGACGAGCATGACCTCATGCTCGTCCTCGACGAAGTGCAGAGCGGCGTCGGCCGCGCCGGCACGCTCTATGCTTACGAGCAGTTTGGCGTGGTGCCGGATATCATGTCCACCGCCAAGGGCATCGGCGGCGGCTTCCCGGTCGGCGCCTGCCTCGCCACCGAGAAGGCCGCGCGCGGCATGGTGATCGGCGCGCATGGCTCGACCTATGGCGGTAATCCCTTCGCCATGGCCGCGATCGGCGCGGTGCTCGACGTGGTTTCGGACGAGGCCTTCCTCGCCGATGTCCGCGCCAAGGGCGAACGCCTGCGCGCACGGCTGGAACAGTTCATCGGCAATTATCCCGAGCTGTTCGAATCGGTCCACGGGCGCGGCCTGTTCATCGGCATCAAGCTGAAGAGCGAACCGCGCGCCTTCGTGGCCCACATGCGCGACAATCATCAGGTGCTGACCGTTTCGGCCGGCGACAACGTCGTGCGCGTGCTGCCGCCGCTGGTGATCGACGACAGCCACATCGACGAGTTCATGGACCGGCTTTCCGCGGCTGCCGCAAGCTACCAGCCTGAAGGGGTGGCCTGATGAGCCGGGATTTCGTAGACCTGAGTGACGCCGGCGGCCCCGTCCTGGCCGCGATGATCAACGATGCCATAGACCGCAAGGCGGCACGCAAGGGTTGGCCCAAGGGCAAGTCCGATGCCGACGCCCCGCTGGACGGTCATGTGCTGGCGATGATCTTCGAGAAGAACTCCACTCGCACCCGCGTCTCTTTCGACATGGCCATGCGCCAGCTCGGCGGCAGTGCGTTGATCCTCGAATCGGGTTCGACGCAGCTCGGCCGCGGCGAAACGGTGGCGGATACCGCCCGCGTGCTCAGCCGCATGGTCGATGCGATCATGATCCGCACCGACGATCACGCCAAGATCGAGGAACTGGCGCGCCATGCCGACGTGCCGGTCATCAACGGACTTACCGACCTTTCGCACCCCTGCCAGATCGTGGCCGATCTGCTGACCATCGTCGAGCGCGGCTTCTCGCTGCCCGGGCTTCAGCTCGCCTGGCTGGGCGATGGCAACAACGTGGCCAACTCGCTGATCGAGGCGGCAGGGCTGATGAAGTTCACCATCCGTATCGGCGGTCCGGCAGGCTATGAGCCCGATGCCGGCTTCGTCGAGCGCGCCCGCGCAGCGGGCGGCGAAGTGATCTTCACGCAGGATCCGGTCGAGGCCGTTCGCGGCGCGCAAGTGGTCGTCACCGATACCTGGGTCTCGATGGGCCAGGCTGGCGGCGAGGTGCATGTCGCGGCGATGCAGCCTTACCAGGTCAACCCGGCGCTCATGGGCGCTGCGGCCGACAATGCCATGTTCCTGCACTGCCTGCCCGCGCACCGCGGAGAGGAAGTGACGGACGATGTGATCGACGGACCGCAGTCAGGCGCCTGGGACGAGGCAGAGAACCGCATCCACGCCCAGAAATCCGTCTTGCTCTGGGCGCTGGGCAAGCTGTGATCGACGATACGCTGCGCAGCGACGACACCGGGTTCGATCGCGTCCTGGCCTTCACGGTTCCCGCGCGCCACGCGCGCGGGCGTGTCGTGCGGCTGGGGCCGGTGCTGGAAACGGTGCTTTCCGCGCATAGCTATCCCAAGGTCGTCAAGCATGTCCTGGCCGAGGCGCTGGTGCTGACCGCGTTGATGGGCTCTCTGCTCAAGGAAGATGGCGCGCAGCTGACCTTCCAGGCCCAGGCCGAGGGCGGCGCGGTGGACCTGCTCGTCTGCGATTATCGTAATGGGGAACTGCGTGGCTACTTGCGCCACGATCCGGACCTGGTCGAGCGGCTTGAGGAAGATTGCTCGCTGGAGGCGATCTTCGGTGCCGGTTACCTGGCGATCACTTTCGATCTGGAAGCCTCGAACCAGCGCTATCAGGGCGTGGTGCCGCTGGAAGGCGCCTCGCTGGCGGAAGCCTGCGAGAACTATTTCGCGCAGTCCGAACAGTTGCCTACCGTCATCCGCGTTTCGGTTCGCTCCAATGAACTGCGCTGTGTGGCCGGCGGACTGCTGGTGCAGCACCTGCCGGACGGCGAGGAAGGCAAGGAGCGGCTCCATGCCAAGGAGACCCATCCGGATTGGGAGCATGTCTCGATCATGACCCAGAGCGTCCAGCCGGCCGAACTGGTGGATCCGGTGTTGAATCTGGAGCAGCTCGTCTGGCGGCTTTTCCACGAGGAAGACGAAGTCCGGGTCGAGCCGCTGGAGCCGCTGGAGCGTGGCTGCCGCTGTTCGGTGGAATACTATCGGAACATCCTCGAACGCTTCCCCGAAAGCGAAAAGGCCGACATGCGAGACGAAACGGGTATGGTTCCCGTGGATTGTGCTTTCTGTTCCAAGATCTTGCACGTCCCCGTGTAGTAATTTTCATCCCGCCGACCGGCTTGTCTTGTCGGCGGGGAATGACGATATGGGGCCCATGACCAAGCCCCAGGCACGAAATACCTCCCGTTCGGCCCGCAAGGGCTCCCCTGTTTTACAACTGCGGATGCGGACGGCCCTTATCGTCCTGACTGTCGGCGCGGCGCTGGGCGCCGGGTCGGGGGTGATGGGACAGAAGCGGTCTCTGGACATGCTGGACCAGCTGGAGTCGGGCTCCTGGGAGCTGCGCGAGCGGGGGCAGGGCGGCTCCGTCAACGATGTCTGCGTTCGCAGCGGGCGCCAGTTGATCCAGCTCCGCCATGCCGGGCTGGCCTGCAATTCCGTGGTCGTCGAAGATTCGCCCGCCGAAGTCGTGGTGCAATATACCTGTGCGGGCCAGGGTTACGGCCGCACGCGCATTCGCCGCGAGACCGATGCCCTGGTGCAGATCGACACCCAGGGCATCGTCAATGGCCTGCCCTTCGCTTATGCGGGTGAAGGTCGCCGGCTGGGTGCCTGCCGCAACTAGGGTAAGCACACGGTTGTCATCGCTCCGGCGAAAGCCTAGCGCAGGGCCATGCAGCTTTCTCAAAATACCGAAGGCCGGAAGGCGGTCGTGCTTCTTTCCGGCGGTCTCGACTCCATGGTGGCGGCCGGCATAGCCCGCGAAACGGGTTTCGCCGTGAACGCGCTGACCATCGACTACAACCAGCGCCACCGCTGCGAGATCGACTCCGCGCGGACGATTGCCGCGTTCGTCGGGGCAGAGCGCCATGTCATCCTTCCGCTCGACTTGCGGCAGTTCGGCGGCTCCGCGCTGACGGGCGATATCGATGTGCCCAAGGACGGCGTGGGCACCGACGTGCCGGTGACTTACGTTCCGGCGCGCAACCTAGTGTTCCTTTCACTGACCCTGGCATGGGCGGAAGCGATCGGGGCCTCGGATATCTTCATCGGGGTGAACGCGCTGGATTACTCGGGTTATCCCGATTGCCGGCCCGAGTTCATCGCCGCGTTCGAGGACATCGCGAAGCTGGCGACCAAGGAAGGCGACCAGGGCACGAACTTCCGCATTCACGCGCCGCTGCAGTACATGGGCAAGGCGGACATCGCGCGGGAGGCGGCGCGGCTGGGCATGGATGCCGGAATGAGCTGGTCCTGCTACGATCCGCAGCCGGGTGACCTGGCCTGCGGTGCGTGTGACAGCTGCCGCTTGCGCAAGGCCGGTTTCGCCGATGCCGGGCTCATCGATCCGACGCCTTACGCGGTCTGACCACTCTCTCTTTTCGGAAACACACGAACGCCCCGCGCAAGCGGGGCGTTTTTTTGTGTCCTCGACAGAGGGTTTCATCCGGACCAGCCGTCTGAAGCAGGCAAAAGAAAAGGGGGCCGGATTGCTCCGACCCCCCAATCTGTAACCGTTGCCGGTTCGCTTACATGCCCGAACCCGGACCGTAAGTGATTTCGACGCGACGGTTCTGCAGCTCGCGCACGCCGTCAGCAGTCGGAACGCGCGGGTTGGCTTCACCGAAGGCCTGGCTCGAGATCGAGCCGTCCGGAATGCCGTGGCTGGTCAGGTATGCACGAACCGAGTCGTTACGGCGTGCCGACAGACCCATGTTGTACTTCGGGCTACCCGAACGGTCGGTGTAACCGGCCAGCATGATCGGAACGCTGTTGCAGTTGCCATAGGCACTGACGGCGCTGTCGAGGATGGTGGCGGCTTCCGGCGTGATGTCCGACTTATCCCAGTCGAAGAACACGATGTACGGACCCTTGTTGCATTCCACAACCGGCGGCGGCGGCGGCGGCGGCGGCGGCGGGGGCGGCGGGGGCGGCGGCGGCGGCGGCGGCGGCGGAGCTGCCGGTTCGCCGAAGTTGTAGCCCAGGGTCGCCATCAGCGAGTGCGAGCGCCAGCGGGTGCTGATCTCGTTGCCGGCAACATCGACGAAGTCGAGGTTGTTGACGTTGCTGAAGCGGTACTTCAGGCCGACGTCCACGTGGCTACTGATCGGCGCGCGGATACCCGCGATTGCCTGCCAGGCGAAGCCCGTGTCCGAATCGTCGAAGATGTCGTAGTGAACGCGGCCAACGCCGGCGCCACCACCGACGTAGCCCTGAAGGCCATCATCGGGACCGAAGTCGAGCAGACCGTTGACCATGAAGGTCAGGTTGCTGGCATCCGGGCCATTGCTGCCCATGAACGAAGCCTGGCGGTAGCTGGCTTCGGTTTCCAGACGGAAGGGACCGAAGTCGTAACCGAGAGCAACGCCACCGTCGAAGCCGGTGCCGAATTCGGCGGTCGCGACGTTGTTCACGCCGTTCACGTCGAGATCGGCGTCTTCGACGATCATCGCGCCGGCGTCGAGTTCAAGATACCACGAGTTGTCGCGCGCAAGCGCGGGCGTGGCGATAGCTGTAGAAGCCAGCGCCAGGCCAAGGACGAGTTTCCTCATATGTTTCCCCTACTAAGAGATTTGGAGCCACCGAGTGCCTCGAGTGTCTACCCCCTCAGCTTTACGTGTGCAAGCGCACATTGAACGCGACTGTTGCAGAAATGTCGCGTTTTCGGGGGGTTGGTGAAGCGTGTGACCCCTTTATTGGAAATCGACTGCACCGTATTACCCCTGTTCAATGCCACTCATTATGCTGAAGGAACGATACCCAAGGCTTGCAGAACGACAATCACTTCAGCGATCGCCGCCCGAGCCTGAACATCAACTGTCATTCCGCCAAGTGGTTCCACGGGAAGGGAAGCTTTTCTCCAAAAAATGTCGAAGAGGCGTTCCTGGCGGGTGGATAAGTCGTAAATCCTGAGCCCCTCGCGGGGTTGCGCGAAGAGCCAGTTGCCGCCGTGAAAGCCCGCCAGACAGCCCTGCTTGCCGGACCACTCGCCCGTTGCGCCCTCCGCAACCAGCCAGGTCTCGCCCGCGGCGGGATCGCCGGGCGGATCGGCACGCTCGCCCGACACGGTGCCGTGCAGCATCATGTCGCAGCGCGACAGCGCTTCGTTGACGAACGCTTCCTTCTGGGCCTGACCCACCTGGAGAAGCGGCAGGGCGAATCGCGGGGTGGTGCTTTCGAAGGTAATGGAATCGCTCATCTAATGAGTCCTCGTACTCTGGTGGGGGCGGTGTTCAGGGCAGGCGGAAGAGAGGGAGCGGATCGGACAGGGCGTAAGTCCCCTGCTGGCGCACCCTCAGGATCTCACCGGGGGCAAGCGCCGCGAACTGGGCAAGCGTGCCGGGCGGAATGTCGAGGCCGGACGAGGATACGGTCCAGCTCGCCAACGGTGCTGCGAGGGGCCCGATGGTGACCAGGTAGGTTTCCGCGTGTTCCATGAGCGGCACGTCGATGCCGTCCTGCCACACCCAGTTCCCTCGTGCGCGGCGGGTCCATTCCAGGCGCAGTGTGCCGTCCTGCAGCATGGCCGCGCGGGGATGGACGGGCGCCAGGGGGCGCAGGGTCAGACCGCTTGCCTGTAGCGGAGCCGTGACAGGTCCCGCATCGCCGCGCCCCAGCGCAACGACCCTCCGGTTCATCGCCGTGCCGACCAGCGCGGGATCGAGCGCGACGGCGCTGCCGTCCAGCAGGACGAAACTCTCGCCGGCGACATGGCCTGACACCGCCCCCTCGGTGCCGCCGCGCCCGCGCAGGAGGCCCTCCAGGCGCCACCGGCCATTGCCGAGCGACGTGGCCCGGGCGAACTGGATCATTTCCTCGCCGAGGAATGCGAGGTTGGCCCCTTCTGCGAGCTGGCGGGTCGTGGCGGCAACGAGCTGCATCGCAGCATCCACCAGAGTGACCTCGAGGCGCGAGCGGCGATCGAACAGGAGCGGACTCATCGGCGGCAGCGCTTCTGTCGCCCTGCCCATCGTCGCCCGCTTGCGCCCGCTCGGTCCCAGCGGATGGAGCGCGCCGTCGCCGCGGTCGGCGAACAGGGCCGCGCCGCTCCAGTTGCTGCCGGCGGAGGAAAGCGCGGCGAAGAGACGCGCCTGGCCCGTACTTGCCGTTGCCGGATCGCAGGGCAGTTCGAAGGCGGCCAGGACAGTGGGCATGGCCGGCAGGTCCTGCGGAGCATTGAGCCGCCCCGGATCGGCGGCCGCCTGCTCCGGATCGTTGGCCCGGACCGGCGCCAGCCGCTCGGCCGAGAGTTCGATACCCGTGTCGCGCCATTCCCATTCGAGCACGCGCCAATGCCCCGCGATGCCCGGGAACGTGACCAAGGCGCCGGGGGCCACTTCGGGATCGAGTTCGCTCGTTCGCCAGGAAATACGCTCGCGGGACCAGTCGATCCGCTGCCGCACCTGCTCGATCATGGTCCGGGCCGTGTCCGCGGAAAGCGTGGCGGGCAGTCCGATCGCGCGCGGCGCCCCGGTGCTGCTGTTGCCCGCAGGACCCTGGGCATGCTGCACGCCGGGAAGATAATCACGCTCGCTGTCGAAGTAGCGCAGCAGGGAGATGGGCTGGGCTTCGGCGGCAAGGCGGCGCCGGCTGAAACCGGCCGCACCGCCGAAGTCGTCGTCGCCGGCCGAAACCGCTGCTTCGGGCAGAGCGATCGGGCGGTCCTGGCTGCGTCTGCGGGACACGACAAGCGTGTCCGGTCCGGCGTCGACATCGAGCGGCAGGACCTGGTCGATGGTCTGCAGCACGCCGTCCAGCGGGCCGTCGCAGGTCAGGCCGCGAAAGCCTTCCAGAGGGACCGCCGCGTTCGCATCCGCGACCAGATCGCCCAGGACATCGGCCAGATCGAAGTCCTCGTCGGCCAGGACTTCGAACGTCAGGGCGGGGATGCGGTTGTAGAATTCGGAAAGGTCGAGATCCTCGAAGACGACATAGGCGAGGTCGCGGTGGGCAGGGCAGCGCGCCTCGCCCTCGGCAGAAAGGATCAGCGGGTCGCAGGGCTGGTCCCCGTGCCCCAGGTGGAGGCGCAAGGTGCCGGCGGCCTTGAGGTCCCCTTCTGTGCCGCGCAGCAGGCGGCCGTCGGCCCAGATCCGGCCGAGGGCTGCGATGGGCCGGCTGGAAAGCGCCACGGCGAAGCTGGCGGTGTAGCTGTAGGTCGTGATCGAGGCGGCGCCCTTGCCGCCGCCCAGCGTTTCGCTGCTTTCCACGAGGTCGGTGGCCCAGATCACCTGCCCGGCCACGCGCATGCGGCCGAAATGGCGAGGCAGGGGCTGGCCATAGCTGGAGCTGGTGACCTCCAGTTCCTTCAGGCGAGGGCCTTGCCGGTGCGGGGAACCGAAGATTGCGGCGTCGAACTGGCTGCCGACCATCGAGCCGATCGCGCCGCCCACCGGCCCGCCGATCGCGGTGCCGACGGCATTGAGAACGAGCGTTGCCATGTCATGTCCTTCTAGGTGATGGGATCGCAGGCCTGGCGCCAGAGCCCGGCAAGCGGCCAGTCTTCGGGAATCGGGCCGAGCACGACGCGGCCCAGTCCCGCATGGGCGTGGACGATCCGGCGCCGGTCCACGGCCACGGCGAAATGGAGCTGGCATGCCCCGGGCCGCAGCATGAGCACGTCTCCCGGCACTGCAGGCCCATTGGCAGGCGCAAGTCCCATGGACCTTGCGGCGGCGGCGACGAGCGAGTCCCGCTCCCCGCCTTCCAGTGCGCGCAGCCGATACGTGGCAGGCACTTCCATCGCGCCTCCGTGGGCGAGTGCGACGACGCCGAGGCAATCGAGCCCGATGCGTCGGTCGCGGCCATGCAGCCGGAACGGCACGCCGACGAGGCCCTTTGCCGCGGCAGCGATCTCGTCCCCGGTCATGCGGCGGGCGCGGGGTAGCGGGTGAGCAGGTCGTTGCCGGGCAGGAAGGGCTCGCCGCGGAAGTTTGCGGCGTTGCCGAACCGGGTTCCGCACGTGCCGAGGGTATGATCGCAGCCTTCGCGCAGGAACGCCCGTGTGCCGGGGGGTGGTTGCCGGTCGAGCGGATCGCCGAGCGTCAGGCGGTCACCCGTCCACCCGGCGATCTTCATTGTCATGCCGGCATAAGGACCCTCCAGCCAGCGCAGGCTGCCGCCTGCGAACAGGGCGGGATCGACGGTGGTGCCGAGCAGAAGAGAGGTGTCCTCCGCGTCCACGGCCGCGATGCTGACCTCGCGGGTGAAGCGCTGGGGATCGAGATTGCAGCCCGGTCCGCAGAAGGATGCGCGGCACGAGGGGCTGGTGCGCGGCACGGGATCCCGCGCAAGCTCTTCCTTGCGCGATGCCAGTTCGGCCGAGAACGTGCCGTCCTCCTGCGACACGGCGCCGATCGTGCCGGTGTAGAGCGTGGTGCGCTCCCGCGTTTCCCAATCGACCAGGCCGATGCGGACGAAGGCACCATCGAAGCGGCCCTCGGCCAGGTCCTCGGCCGAGATCGCCTCGTGAGTGAGCGTGCCGCGCACTTCGGCGCTATCGGCCTCGAACCCGGCGGACTTGCGGATCGACGAGGGCACCATGCCGGGCGCGGCCCGGTGGAGCAGCCCGTCGAACCAGAGGTCGGCGTCATGTGTGGTGAAGCCCAGCGTCACGCCGTCTCGGCGGTCGATGCGCCAGAAGGGGGCGGCGGTTTCGAGGTCGCCTGAAAACCAGATGCGGCTCATGACGCCTCCCGGATCTCTACGACAGGCACGCTGGGTGCTTCACCGGCGGCGAAAGCAGAGCCGGTGATTTCGAGCCGATCCTCGGCGAAGCGCACCGGGACGTCGAACAGATATCCCGCGCGGACGACGGCGCCTGCAGGCGGGGCATCTTCGAACAGCACGATACCCATCGGCTCCAGCGACCAGTTCCCCTCCTGCTCCGTGCCGCCGACCGAGACGCGCAGGGTGCCGGGCTGCGGCCGGGTGATGCGGCGGACCTGGCCAAGATCCTCCTGTCCTTCCCCGTCTCCGTAGCGCTTGACCAGCGGGAAGCCGGCGCGGGCGCCGTCGCCGGTGCCCAGGTACTGGTCGCGCGGCGTCGGCGCGGCGACCATGTCGTTCGAGCTGAAGTCGCTGGGATCGCGCAGGCGGAAACCGCGTGCGGGGCCGCGGCGGGCGCGGAAGAAGGCGATCAGCGTGCCCAACTCGGCCTCGGATCGGACGCCCGGCCCCACGTCGAAGCGCAGGCGGGCGTTCGACCACAGACTGTTGCGCCGCTCGAAGCCGGAGGCGGTCACGGAGATCGAGGTGGAGAATTCGGGAATGACGGCAGCATCCCGGCCAAGCGCGAGGGGGTAGGGCACGTCGTCGAAAGACTGCATGGGTTCGGCTCCTGAAGGCTGGAACGGTGGGGGGAGGCGGACGAAGCCGTCGCGGGCGACTTGCGGCAGAGCCCAGACGACCACCTCGTGCGGGGACCGGGCCAGGGCCTCGTCGATGCCCGCGTCGATCCGCCGCCAATGGTCGCTCTGCGCGGCGGTCAGCACGAAGCCGGCAAGATAGTCCTGGTCCTCGGGCGGGTAGCCGAGGCGCTCGTTCACCGTGGCATAGGCGCGGCGGCGCAAGACGTCGGCACCGGCGGTGAGCCAGTCGTAGTCCTCCACCTGCAGCCGGTCGAAGGCGGGCGCGGCCCAGCCCACCGGCAGGTTGGCGCGCCGCATCTCGGGCATCGCGGCGTCGAGCACGGTGGGCGTGAAGACCAGCGCCAGCGCTTCGGCCGCTGCGGGCGCCGCGGCGGCGCGAACGGCGGAGACCAGATCGGCGGTGGACCTGGCCAGCACCGCGCCGGCCGTGTCGAGCAGGGCCTGCTGGGCAGCGTCCAGCGGCGCGCGCATGTCGGGAATGACGGCGGGCGTGCCGCCAAAGGTGGCGAGAGCCTCGGCATCGTAGAGACAGATGCGGCCGTCCGCGAAGCACCACCACCAGGGCTCGCCCACCTGGAAGCGCACCGGGGCACCGGCCTCGATCATGATCCGCGCAAAGGCGGCGCCGACCGATTGCAGCCAGGCCATCGCCGCGTGGTTCGCCGGCGAGAGCAGGGTGGAGGGCGGTTCCCATCCGGTGCGCGCGGGATTGCCCAGATGATCGCGCTGCTTCCATGCGGGAGGGCAATGCTGGTCGAGCAGCTCGTAGGACAGCGAGGCCACCGGGCTGAAGCCCAGGTCCATGCATTCCCGGAAGAAGGCGCGGTGCCAGTTGCGCGTCGGCGCATTGAGCGGGTCGGCGGTCGCGCCGGCCAAATAGCCGCCATCCGCCGGGGCGAGCCGGAAGTAATGGCTCATGCCGACATAGTGGATCACCGAGCCCCGGTAGCCGAGCTGGCGCACGTTTCGCAGCAGGCGCGCGGGCGTCTGCACGCCCTGATCGTCGAAGCCCGTCGCCATGGCGAGGCCGTTGGGCGGCAGGATCACGTCGCCGATTTCCAGCATGGCCCGCGCGCCATCGGTGCGGATCTCGCTCAGTTCGATCCAGCCTTCGGCCTCGGCCGGCAGGGGTTCGGCGCTGCCGTCATAGCCGGGCGGGCAAAACGAGATGAACATGCGGTCGATCGCATGGGGCCATACCCGGTCGGCAGAAGGCAGCGAGAAACCGGCATCGAGTTCGGAGAAACGCAAGTCGATGCGGGCGTCCTCGCCGGTTCCTTCCGCATAGTTCCAAAGGCGGACGTACCAGACGCGCGCCGCGCCGGCGGCGTCCTTGCCCTCGACGGTCAGGGTGGGGCCGATGCCGGAATCGAGCGGGATCACGCCCGATGAGCGCCAGCGAAAGCTCAGCGCGGTATGGGCGTAGTCGCGGTCGGTCCGGTAGGCGAGAAGCGGGTGGTCGAGGCTGTCGACACTGTCCCAGATCAGCCCCCCGAGATCGCCCTTGCGCAGGAACGCTGCGTCGAGGCGCAGCGAATCGGGGCCTGTCGATATGAGGGAGGCCATCATCGGTCGCGGAAAGTTGACGGTCCAGAAACGCGGGTCGAAGCGCTTGATCCAGTCGCTCGCCTGTCCGTTGCGCTTGCTTGCAAGCCAGAATGCCATGTCGGTTGCTCCGGTGGTGTCAGCGGGCGGTGATCGCGCGGCGGACGGCGCTGGCGACCTGGCGCGAGGAGCGCTGAAGCGATTGGGGTGCGCTGGATCCGCGCGGGGCGTTGAGGTGGATGGCGACTTTCACGTCGCGCGCGGGGGTGCCCGGGGATGCCTCGATCCGTCCCGCCGAGGTGGGGACGAACATTTCCGGCCCCCGCTCGCCGACGACATAGCCCCGCCCGGGCGAGACATTGCCCCCGGTGGCGCGGCCCGGCAGGCCCAGCACGCTGGAGAACAGGCCGGAGAGGTCGAGCATTCCCGCCATAACCCCGGATGCGCCCGTGGAGCGGGCCGTTCCCGCACCGAGCAGGCCCTGCACCGACTGCGCGGCGATCTCTCCCAGCGTGCCGAGGGCGGCGCGCTTGAGGTCGTCGAACCCCAGGCTGCCGCGGCGGATGGCGCTGGTCAGGCCTTTTTCCAGCGCCTGTCCGGCCTGGGTGAAGCCGGAGACGAGATCGTTGTCGATGCTGCCGCGCATCCGGGCGATGTCGCGGGAAAAGCCATCGGTACTGGCCCGGACTTCCACCAGAAGGCTGTCGATTTCATCGCTCATCATCGTGCTCCATCAGCTTTTCGAGCAGGGACCGGTCGCAAGGGGATGCGGTGGGGGCAGTGAGCAGGCCGAGCGCGGCGGCGAGTTCGGCGGGGGTGGCGGCCCAGAATTCTCCGGGCCTCCATCCGAGCTGGCGCGCGGCAAGGCCGCAGAGCGCCAGTGCCGCCGCGGCGAAACGATCCTCGCTCACCCGCCGCCCTTGAGGATCTGGCCAAGCAGGCTGCGCAAGGGCGCCGAGGAAGCGGCAAGCCCCTGCGCCACGACGGCTTCGCCCACCGCCGCGCGGGGCACCGCGCGCAGCGGATCGAGGCAATGCCAGAACAGCGCCGTGATCTCCGCAAGGCGCAGCTGTCCGGCCCCGGCCCTCTCCACCAGGGCGAAGAGCGGGCCGAGTTCCTCCTCGGCAGCGATCAGCGCGGTGAAGCTGGGGCGCAGGACATGCGCTGTTCCGCCGATCTCCAGCAGCGCTTCGCCTCGCAGCGGATTGGCGGGCCGGGGCTCATGTCCACCCGTCATGCCGCGGCCACCGGACCGGAGCTTTCGAGCTGGAGCGTGTAATTGCGCTCTCCGTTGAAATCCCCGGCGTAGTCGAGGCGCTGGACGAGGAAGCGGCCGCGCAGCCGTTCTCCGTCTTCGAAGCTCAGTTCGTAGTCGTCCAGGGTGCCGGCCATGGCATTGGCGCGGATCTTCGCCTCGGCCGCACTGCCGAGGAAGATGCCGGCTGCGCTCACCGAAACCGCGCGAACGCCCGCGCCGGACAGCAGGTCCCGCCAGCCGCCGCTGTCCTTGCTGGTGACGACGACGGCATCGCCCGTCACTGACATCTGCGTAGTGCGCAGGCCGGCCACGGTCTGGTAGGCGGCGGGAATGTTGCCGTCGGAGATCTTGAGAAGGAAGGCGCTGCCTTTCTGGGCGGGCATGGATGGCTCCTTTGTCTTGCAGGGCTGGTTTCAGGGATCAGGCGGCGAGCAGCCGGAAGCGATATTCAAGCAGGATCGCGCGGCGGCTCTCGCCGCGCTGTTCGGCGCGGGCGCGCAGGAACTGGACGGCGACGACCTGGAAGGTCGGCTGGTCGCGGGGAAGGTCTTCGATCCGCGCCTCGATCGCAGTGATGAGGAAGGCCGCGGCGTCGGGCGTTTCGCCCCGGCAGTGAAGTTCGAGGGCGACGCGCACCTCGCGGCCCGGCGCGGTCTTGCAGCTCCAGTCCGTGCTGGCGCTGGAGGCGATGGCGAGCCACGGCAGGCTGGTGCGCGAGGGGGCTTCCTCGACGATGGCGTTGAGCTGGGCCGCAAGCACCGGATCGGCGCCGAGCCAGTCCATGAGAACGGCGCGCAGGGCGATTTCCATTCCTTATCCTTTCGCGAAGAGCGGCCAGACCAGGTCGGCCCGGCGCCAGCGGCTTTCGTCACGCCGGGCCGCAAGGTGGCGGGCCTGGGCGTGGGCGGCGGCAAGCGCGGCGGCGCGGGCGGCCAGACGGCGCGCGAGATCGTCGAAAGCGGTGTCCGCATCGGCGGCGATGGTCCTGCTCATCGCAGGCGTATCCGCCGCCACGGGCGCCAGAGCGCCGCTACCGAGGCGGGGGGAAGAGCCGCGGCGCCCTCGCTCTCGCGTTCGCGGTGCTGGTGCGCGGCAAGGCGGATCATCCCGTGGCGCAGCCCGTCCGGCAGGTGGTCCCAGTCTTCGGCCAGCCCCGCCGTGAAACGTACCGCGATGCGAACGATGGAGCGCGTGGGATCTGGCGGCAGGGACAGCCTCACCCGGCCGCCGCCATCGGCGCCGAGGTCGATCTCGGCAGTGCCTGCCGGAAGCGGGAAGCGCTCGCTGGCGCTGCCGCTGCTGCCAGTGCCAGTGCCAGCGCCGATAGGGTCAGGGCCGAGTCCGTCGATGGCGGTAATCGCCTGTACCGGGCGGGTCGACAGCGCGTGCCAGCCTGCTTCTGCCGGCAGCACTTCCTCGCACTGCGCGGCCAACGGCATGCTTCCGGTGAACGCCTCGCAGGTTTCGAGCGCACTGGCGAGCAGGGCCGAAAGCGGTCCGTCGTCGCGCGTGGTGGTCACGCCGAGCCACTGCTTGAGCTCGGCAAGCGCCGAGGGTGGCAGCACGGCCGGCGTGAGAATGACCCGGTTCATGGGTGTCTCCGATGAGAAGGGAGGGGGCGGGTAGCCCGCGCCGCCCGAAGGTGGCGCGGGCTGCTGCTCAGGATCCGCGCGGAGGAAGCAGAAGGCGTCCTCCCCCGCGCGGGCCGGGGGCGTCAGGCCGAGATCTTGAGCAGCTTGATCGCGTCGGAATCGAGCACCTGGCCGCCGATGCGCTTGGTCGCGTAGAAGTGGACGAAAGGCTTGTTGGTGAACGGATCGCGCAGGATCGAGGTGGCGCTGCGTTCCGCGATCAGATAGCCGGCGCGGAAGTTGCCGAAGGCGATCGGGAAGGCGCCCGCCGCCACGTCGGGCATGTCCTCGGCCTCGATGACGGGGTAGCCGAGCAGACGGTTGGGCTGGCCTTCCATCAGGCCGGGCTGCCAGAGGAAGGAGCCGTCCGACGCCTTGAGCTTGCGCACTACGGCCAGGGTCTTCGCATTCATCACCCAGCTTGCGCCCTGGCGGTGGCCGCCCTTCAGCGCATGGACCAGGTCGATCAGCTTGAGTTCGGGCGCGGTGTCGAAGCCGGTGGCATTGCCCGTGGCAAGGAACTGCAACGAGCCGAAGGGGCGCGCCGCGTCGCCTGTGGCGGCATTGGGCGCGGTGAGGAAGCCCATCGGCTGGTTGATGCCGGTGCCGCTGACGAATGCACGCCCTTCCGCGCGCGCGAATTCAGAGGCGATTTCGTCCGCCAGCCAGGACTGGATATCGAAGGCGGCATCGTCGAGCATGGCCTGGCTGGCGGCCGGGTTGGCATAGAGTTCGCCGGCGGGCGGCGCGATTTCGGCAAAGCTGGGCGTGGCGGTTTCGGTGCGGGCGCCGGTTTCGCTCACCCAGCCCGAGGCGGTGCCGCCGGTGGTGATGAGCTTGCGGTAGCCCGCCGTGCCGGTCTGCACCACTTGCGCGATCGCGCGGATCGGGCTGATGTCCCGCAGTCTGGCGGAAATCAGCGCGTCCACTTCGCGCGGCACGGCATAGCCGCCGTCCGAGGCGGCGATGCCGGAGAGCGATTTCACCTCCGTTTCGCGGCCCAGGCGCAAGTAGCCATCGACGAAGCCCTTCACTTCGAGGCTGGCGGAACTGGCGGCGCCGCCTTCGATCACCGGGCGCGAGGCCGCGCGGCTGACGCGGTCGAGACGGGCCTTCACGTCCTCGACATCGCCGCGCAGGGTTTCGACGGCGGCTTCGGTGGCGTCCTGACGGGCGACGAGGTCGAACGAAGCGTCGAGCGCTTCGACCGGGGCAATGGATTCCATCGGGCACTTACCTTTCGGTTGGAGCCGCCGGATTGGCGGCGGGAAATCAATCGGGGGAAGGGATCAGGCGATCAGGTGGACCCGGGCGCCGTGCTGCATCGGGTGAGTGACGAGGCTCACCTCGAACAAGTCCAGGTCGAGCAGATCGCGGCCCTCGGCGCCGGCGCGGCTGGAGCGGGCGCGATAGCCGAAGGAGAGCCCGGTCACGGCCCCGCGCCGCAGCGCGAGTCCGGCTGCGCCGTCCGGGTTGTCGACCGCGGCGATCACGCGCAGGCCGCGTGCGTCTTCGGTGGCCGTCTGCACCCAGCCGATCCGCAGGTCCGGCCGGTGCTGCCAGAACAGCGGCAGGGGATCGCGCCGCTCGGCCAGGGTCCGGGCGAAGGCGCCGGGCCGGATCGCGTCGCGTCCGGCATCGCGGTGGCCGAACAGGGCGGCGTAGCCGGCGAAGCGCAGCGCGCGTGCATGCGGGGCCTGCGCCATCATCGCAGCAGCTCCCCGGTACCGAAGCGAACCGCGAGGCCGAGCAGGAGCAGGGCGAGCACGCCGCGCACCAGCCAGCCGATTGCCGCGGCCTGGGCGCTGGCCTTGGCGTCGCGCCAGGCCTGGAGCAGTTCGCGCAGTTCCGAGAGATCGCCGGGCGCGGTCGCATCGTCGAGGCCGATCCGTGACAGCATCCGCCGCGCGCCCACTTCGCTGGCTTCCTCGACGATGGCGCGCAGCGTCACGAGTTCGCTGCCTTCGGTGGTCGCCTGGGCGAGCAGGCCGGCCAGCATGTCCTTCTGGTTCATGATTTGTTCTCCACGTCTTCCAGGGTCGACGCCGGTTTGGGCGCGAGTCCCAGCAAGGATCGTTTCTCGTCATCCCCCAGGAAGTCCGCCGCGCTGACTTGCGCCCAGAGGCGTTCGCGGTCTTCGGACAGGGCCGGTACGCGGTCGAGGTCGATGGCCAGGGCGGCCTCCGGGAACCAGGGCGAAACCCCCTCGCAGAGACCGGCGAGAATCTTGGTCGCCAGCGGCAGCAGGGTGAGGCGCCAGAGCGCGCGGTTCGCCTCCCGGTAATTGGCGTAAGTGGCATCGCCGGGCAGGCCCAGCAGCATCGGCGGCACACCGAAGGCCAGCGCCACGTCGCGGGCGGCGGCGGCCTTGAGCGTGGCGAAGTCCATGTCCGCGGGCGTCATGGCCATCGCCTGCCATTTCAGGCCGCCCTCCAGCAGCATCGGCCGCCCGGCATTGCCCGATCCGGCATAGGCCTGGGTCAGCTCGGTCTTGAGCCGGTCGAACTGGTCACCCGTGAGCGTATTGCCCTCGCCCGCCTCGTAGACGAGCGCGCCGGACGGACGGGCCGCATTTTCCAGAAGCTGGCGGTTCCACTGCGAGGCGGCGTTGTGCGTGGCGATCGCTTCGTCGGCGGCGGTCAGGCACCCCGCGCCGTAATGGTCGTCCGCCGGGTGGAAATGGCGGATGTGGATGACGTTGGGCGCGGCGTCCTCGTCAAGCAGCGGGATCGTCAGGCGCCGCCCGGCCACGTCGTAGGCGAAAGCAGCGGGCCAGCCGTCCTCGCCCGCGACGATGGAGACGCGCTCGGGCCGCAAGGCGAAGAGTTCCACCGGACGGCCGCGCGCGTCCTTGAGCACTTGCACATAGGCATTGCCGTGGAGCAGGAGGTGGCAGGCGAGCGTCTCCAGCAGCGACTGTCCCGCGCTCGTTTCGGTCACGAGAGAGACAAGCCGCGGATCGGCAGGGCGCAGCGGCGCGCCGCCGATGCCTTCCGCAACCAGACGCACCGCGCGCTGGGCCACGGGATTCTCAAGATAGGCGCGGCGCACGGCCGAGCCATATTCGAAGGGAGCACGCCCGCCGCCGCTCTCGGCGAAAAACCATGGCGAGGCCGGTCCGCGCGCCAGCGGCACGCGGGCACTCTCACCCTTGAAGGCGGCGACGAGCGTTTCGAGGAAGGACACTGCAGGGTTTCCTTTCAATGGGGTTTTCACGAGCGGATCGCTCCGCAGGCCGCTGAGGCCCGAAATGACGCAGGGAGGGTGCTGCCTGGCGTCCAGGGTGTCCGCGCAAGGGCGCGCAGATCCCCGGTCCGGTGCGGGAAACTCAGGCCAGCCGCACGCGAGGCTCGCCGTTCCGGCCGAGCATCAGTTCGCTCAGGGCCCAGACCAGGGCGTCGGCACGATCCGGCGAGCGTCCCGGGCCCTGGTAGGCACCTCCGGCGATGAGGCCGCACATCTCGTCTTCCAGCGCGGGAAACAGCCCGGCATGACGGACCCGCCCGGCCTCGTATAACGCGGCGACCGGCTCGGCGCGGGCGACTTTGCCGCGGCTGGCGTGGACCAGCCGCAAGGGCAGAGAGAGCTGGGCCGCGCGCAGTACCGAGGCGACCATGGCGCCGCCCTGGTTGGCCTCCGCAATCACCCGGTCGGCATGCCAGGCCTCGGCGGTGCCGGCGACGGCGCGGGCCCAGCGTTCGGGACCCGCCTTCTCCACCGAGGCATCGGCCATGACATGCGCGGTGCCGTCCTGCCCCATGCCCACGACCACGATCCCGCAGGCATCGCCCCCGGCCGAGGCCGGCGGATCGACGCCGACGACCACGCGGTCGCATGCGGGCGCGGCGTCCTCCCGGCAGCCTTCCAGCAGGGCACGGCTCCACAGCGCGCCTTCGACATCGGCGATCACTTCGCCGTCGATCTCCTGCCGCCCCAGCAGGCTTTGCGAAAACGTCCGGCGCATGGCCCTGAGGAAACGGGCGGGCAGGTTGGCCGCATTGTCGAAGGTGCTGCCGCGCGTCACGGCGACTTCGCCGTCCTGGCTTTCGGCCAGCAATCGCGTGACCAGGGGTACGCTTCGGGGCGTCGTCGTGGCCACGACGCGGGGGTCATGGCCCAGCCGGAGACCCATGAGCAGGTTGTCCCAGCTTGCGACGGCCCTGCCCGAGGCATTGTCCCATTTGGCCACTTCGTCGCACCAGGCGTGGCTGTGCTGGGGGCCGCGCAGGGCTTCCGGCTCGGCCGCGGAATAGAGCGTGGCCTGCGCGCCGTTCGGCCATGTCAGACGGCGCAGCGAGGGTTCGAAAAGGGGCCTTCTCCAGGGCGCGCCTGTCGACAGCAATCCGCTTTCGCCTTCGACCATGACCGAGCGCGCCTCGCCGAGATGGGCGGCGACGAGCGCGATGCGGGCATCGGGATGATGCTCCGCAACCTCGTTCACCCATTCGGCGCCGCAGCGCGTCTTGCCGAAGCCGCGCCCGGCCATGACCAGCCATACGCGCCAGTCCCCGGCGGGGGCGATCTGCGAGGGCCGGGCCCAGAGACGCCAGTCCCAGCGCCATTCGCGCTGTCCGGAGGCGCCAAGACCCGTCATGAAGGATTCCAGTTCGCCGTCTTCGGCTTCGGCCAGCCAGTGCAGGGGATCGGCTTCAGCCATGATCGGCCTCCTTGCCGGTTTCGAGCGCGCGGCGCGCCGTGATCTGCTGGCGCAGCTGCGCCAGCTTGGCGTGAATAGAGGCGCGCACGGCGGCCAGATCCTCATTCTCCCGCGCCGCCCGCTCGCGCGCCACGGTTTCGCGGTGGAGGCCGAGGAGGCGAAGGGCGGTGGCGTTGTCGAACTTGACCTCGCCGTCCCGGGGATCGCCGAAGCGCAGCCGATAGAGCACTTCCATCTCGAGGTTCTCGTAGCCTTCGAGCAGGGCGACGTGCCAATCCCGGGCGAATTCCGGGTCTGTCCGGCGCAGTCTATAGGCCTTGCCCGGCGGCACTCCGGCGGCGGTGCTGGCGGCACTGACGTTCGAGGTCTCGGCCAGCGCGGCGAGGAAATCCGCACGCCAACGCCGGTTGTGGATGGGGCGCTCGTCCCCGGGCTCATGCGCCGTGGAGACAGGGCTGATCGTCTTGCCACGCCGGCACCGTGCAGCGCCGGACGTAGCCCGTTTCGGCTCGACCATAGGGGATCATCCCGGAGTTGATGTGGTGCGGATCGAAAGGAGAACCGGACGAATCGGCTGCTCCCTTTGTTCCTGTTTTGTACCAATCCAGCGTCGTAATGTCAAGCAGATATAACCAAATGGGTTATAGCTTGCCGCCTCCGCGCCGGCCTACTAAGCACGGCACGCGTGCCGCCTTCTTGCGGTGCCC
The DNA here is from genome assembly GCF_055521655.1 of Novosphingobium sp. BL-S-21. NCBI lineage: Bacteria > Pseudomonadati > Pseudomonadota > Alphaproteobacteria > Sphingomonadales > Sphingomonadaceae > Novosphingobium > Novosphingobium sp. BL-S-21. The sequence continues at coordinate 1,781,754 of NZ_CM145496.1, read as the reverse complement.
GATCTCATGACAGCCGGAGAACTCGATGCTGCGCCGCCTCTACGACTGGACCATGGCCAAGGCGGCGCACCGCCATGCCGAATGGTGGCTGGCCCTGTTCGCCTTCATGGAAGCCAGCTTCTTCCCCGTGCCGCCGCATCCGCTGCTGGGGCTGATGTGCCTGGCCGAGCCGAAGAAGGCGATTCGCTTCGCGATGATCGCCACGCTGGCATCGGTCGTGGGCGGCCTGCTGGGCTATGCCATCGGCCACTTCGCCTATGCCGCTTTCGGTGAGGCGCTGCTTCACGCGCTGGGGCTGGCGGACAGCTTCCCCAAGGCGGCCTGCTACTTGCGGGAATACGGCGCCGAGATCATCGTGGTGAAGGGCGCGACGCCGATCCCGTTCAAGCTGCTGACGATCACGGCCGGCTTCATCGGGATGAACCTGGGCGTGTTCATCGCCGCCTCGGTCGTCTCGCGCTCGATCAGCTTCATGATCGTGGGCGTGCTGTTCCGCTTGTTCGGCGCACCGATCAAGGCCGTGATCGACAAGCATCTCGGCAAAGTCACGGCGGCCTTCGCCATCGCCGTGGTCGCCGGCTTCCTGGCGGTCGCTTTCCTGGGCGGCGGCACCAAGGAAGCCAACCAGAAGTGCGACTTAGCCGCCGCTGCCAAGGCCTGACCCGGCAGCCGCGCGAGGGGGAAATGACGGCGCCGTCCGCGACGGCGCCCTTATCGGCCTAGCCCTCGATCACCCGCGCATGGGGGTGATGCTTGGCGATATGCTTGCGGACGATCTTCAGGTTTCGGCTGTTGGAGCGGAACACGAAATCGAACAGATCGCCGGCCACCGGAACCGCGCCCAGCAGCGTATCGACGCCGACATTGACGGTCATCCGGGCGAGCTGCCACTTCGGCATGCCCAGCCGCCGGGCCTCCCACACGATATACATGCCGAGCGCCGCCGAAACGAGATCGCCGGCCACGGGAACCAGGCCCATCACCGCGTCCAGCCCCACCTTGCGGCGGATGCCGGGAAGCGAGATGGCGCGCTCCAGCACATGCTCGAGCATTTCGATGCGACGGGAGATGGAAACCGGATCGGACCCGAGCGGAAATTCCAGGTCCATGCGCCGTGCGGAAGTCTGTCCAGTCGCCAAAGTCGTACCTCTCCTCGAAAGGGATAGGCGAATTATCTGGGGACCCAGGCCAATGGCATCAAGGGGTGCCAGCCCCAGGTATTGGGCGCGAAGCCCGCGACGCTGCCGCGTACCAGCGACCAGCGGATCGGAGTTCCGAAGGGAATGAACACGTTGGCGGCCGTGAGTTCGGCCTCGGCCTCGGTCAGAAGCGCGGACCTTTCCTCGGGCGTGGTGGCCGTGGTGGCTTCCTTCACCCGCGCATCGGCCTCGGTGGAACAGAGGCCCTGTCCGTCGCTGCAGGCCAGGCGGTTGAGAAACCACGCAGCGCGGGGATAGCGGGCGACATCGTCCACCAGCCGCAGGTCCGCAGCTTCGATGTCGCTGCTGCGCAGGAGATGGACGCCGATGGCCGCGAAGTCTGCGGCGAGCTTGCCGAACAGGGTATCCGATCCGTCGCCGGCTGGGAGCCAGATCGACAGGTGCGGGCCGTTGGCGGCGGGCGGAACCGGCGCGGGGGCTGCGCCGCGCGTTGCCTTGGTCGCTTGCTTCGGCGCGGCACCGGGTGGCTGGGGGGCGGCCGGAGCGGCCGGAGCGGCGGCCCGCTCGCCGGTCGATCCGCTAGCGCCCGATGCCCAGCGGCGCACGCGCGCCGCGGCCACCGCGCGCCGGTCGTCGAGCGACTGTTCGCTCCACCGTTCGCCGATCGTGCCAAGGTCGCCATCGAGGCTGGGCGAAACGAGCCGGGTCGTGGGCGACCATCCACCGAGGCTGAACGGCGCGATCAGGCCCTCCCGGTCGATCGCCATGGCCAGAGCCTCGCGATTGGCGGGGTCGGCCAGGAAACCCTTGTCGCGCATCACCTTGAGGCCGAACAGGCCGACCACGGGATCGAGCTGGATCGTCCCGCGCAGGATGCCGACCGAGCGGGTGAGGGGGAAGTCCTGGATCTCGCCGCCCATCACGATATCGACTTCGCCCGCGTTGAACGCCTCGACCGCGGCTGGACCATCGAGCACTCGCAAGTCGATGCGGCGGCTGCGCTGCGGCCAGTTTTCCACCGCAGGCAGCCCCAGGCTGGCGGGATCGATGGGCACGAGGCGGGCCGCGCTACCGGCGCGTTCCAGGCGCATCGGCCCGGCACCGCGGTTCTTGAAGGCCAGGCCGAGTTCCGGTTGGGCCAGCAGTTGCAGCAGATAGGGCATCGGCCGGCCGAGCCGGATCTCGACGACCCGCCCCGCCATCGTGCGGATTTCGTCGATACCGGCCAGATCGCGCGCGAGCGGCGTGCCGTCCAGCGCATCGAGCGCGGTCTGCAGCGCCTTCTTGGCCGATTCCGCCGTCAGCGGCTCGCCCGATGGCCAATCGCCGTCGCGCAGCCGGAAGATGTAGCTTTGCCCGTCGTCAGTGACGATCCAGCGATCCGCGAGCGCGGGAATGACGCGGCCCTTCTCGTCGAAGGCCACCAGGCCCTCGGTGGTGGAGGCGCGCAGGAGCTGCCCGGCCAGGGTGGTGCTTTCGCCAATGTCGAAGGGCGCGCCCGAAGTGCCGCCGGACCTGCCGAGGACGGCGACGCTCAAGGCCGAATTGTCCGGAGAACCGCAGGCGGCAAGCGCCAGCGCAGTGGCCAGAGGGATCAGGCGGAAGGGAACCGGAGTTCGAAAGGCATGGCGCTTGGCGAACATGGCCTTGGGACTAGTCGATTTGCGGCAGAGCGCAAATGGCTGGCGCGCCGCGGGGTCGATTTTTCGCCGGGCGCGCAGAAATCAGAGCTTGCGCAGGTTTTTCGCGGGCGTCGTGGGGGGCGAATATTGCGCTTCGTACGTGCGCACGAAATTCGGCTTGTCGTCCGGGACCGGGGTCACGGCCGCACGGGCCAGCTTGGGGTCGATTTCCTCGGTGAAGGCCACGCCGAAGCGGTTTTCCTGCACCCAGGCGACCGAGCCGGCGACCCAACCGATGTTACGGATGTTCACCGCGACCAGCGTGCCGCGCATGACCTGGATTCCGCCTTCGCCCATCATGCCGCCGGCGGAGAGGTTGCGGACCTTGATCCGGTATTCGCCGTCCAGCCCGTCGATGCGCAGATCGGCCATGAGGAACAGGCTGTCGCGCGCAATCTGGCGATTTTCGATCTCGGTCATGCGTTCTCGTCCGGCATTCGGTCAGGCAGATGATATCACGAACCTTGGCCCGCGATAGCCATAGCCTCACGCGCGAAGCGTGCTTACCGTCGATACCTAGAGGCGAGTGGCAAAGAAAGCCTTAACGCCCCGTCCGCTGTGGAAGGCCCGGCTTTCCAACAACCGGGCATCCCGTTCGGGCGGGGCGAAAAAGCTGTATTTGCGAGGGGATCACTCCTCGCGGGAGACCTTTTCGCGGCGCTCGTGCGCTTCCTGTGCCTCCACGGTCATGGTGGCGATCGGACGCGCCTCGAGACGGCCGAGGCCGATCGGTTCGCCGGTCACTTCGCAATAGCCGTATTCGCCTTCCTCGATCCGCCGCAGGGCGGAATCGATCTTGGCGATCAGTTTGCGCTGGCGGTCGCGGGTACGCAGTTCGATACCCCAATCGGTCTCGCTGGAAGCGCGATCGTTGAGGTCCGGCTCGCGGATCGGACCGTCCTGAAGCTGTGCCAGGGTGCCGGCAGAGGCGTCGAGAATCGATTTCTTCCAGGCCAGCAGAAGCCGCCGGAAGTAGTCTTGCTGAGCCTCGCACATGTAGGCTTCGTTCTCTACGGGAACATAAGAACCACCAAGCATGCGCTTGGCTTTGGCGAGGACATCAATTTCGTCAGCTAGGGCCGTTGCCATCCAGAGAATCTCCGCACGAATCCCCCCGGTCTGCCTACGCCCTGCGACCCCGGATTTTTCCAGTGGCCTCCCGGCAAACCGCGGTGCGGCGGCCTATAGGGCCGCCCCTCACCCTGCACAAGGCTATAACCATGGCAGTCCACAAAAAACCTGAATGCCGTTTCGGACAGGCACAAGTTTCTCCCGCGAGCTTGTAGCGTAAACTTACAGGGAATGTTTCAGATCTATCCTTAACGCTTTGTTGACCATGTCGGTGCCAGCCTTGCAGCACTGGACCGAAAGGACCGTAAACCGGGGGTTAGCTGACTATGGACCATGTCTGGATATCTGAAGAGCACTTCACCGAAGTAACGGAAGGTCTTTCGGGGGCCGCCGAGGACCTGTTCCTGGCAGAGCGCCTGGCCGCTGCCGCGATCGGTGATTTTTCCGCCTGCTTCGATCTGGGCGTGGCCTTTTCCACCGGCAGCCACGGCGCGGCTTGCGATCTCATCGAAGCGCACAAGTGGTTCAATCTCGCCGCGGCCCGGGGCGACGAGGAAGCGGCGACCTGCCGCACCGAAGTGGCCGAGGACATGACCGCGCGCGAAATCGCCGAAGCCCAGCGCCGCGCGCGCCAGTGGCTTTGCGCGGCAGGACGAAAGGCGGCCTGAGGCCCTTTCCGGCCTAACTCTTGCGGAAGGGCGTCCGTCCGTCCAGCAGCAGCTGGTCTCCCGCGATGCCGGAGCGCTCCTGCGTGAGATAGTCCGCGATGGCGGCGCGCAGCCCCGGATGGACGATGTAATGGGCCGAGATCGTGCGCACCGGCTCATAGCCGCGCGCAAGCTTGTGCCCGCCTTGGGCCCCCGCTTCCACGCGCGAGAGGCCGAGCGCGATGGCCGCGTCGATCGCCTGGTAGTAGCAAAGCTCGAAATGCAGGAAGGGCTTTTCCACCACGGCACCCCAATAGCGGCCGTAGAGCGCCTCGCTGCCGATGAAGTTCAGCGCCCCGGCCACGGGCGTCCCATCCATATAGGCCAGGACCAGCAGGATGCGGTCGGCCATGGTCCGGCCCATGAGCGAGAACGCCTCGCGCGTCAGGTAAGGCTGGCCCCATTTGCGGGCGCCGGTGTCCTGGTAGAATTCCCAGAACGCGTCCCAGTGTTCCTCGCGCAGATCGTCGCCGGTGAGCCTGCGGATATCGACGTCTTCCTGCGCCTTTTCGCGTTCCTTGCGAATGTCCTTGCGCTTGCGCGAGGAGAGGGCGCCGAGAAATTCGTCGAAGCTGGCATAGCCTCGATTTTCCCAGTGGAACTGGATGTCCTCGCGCAGCAGCCAGTCGGCCGCCTCGAACAGCGGCACTTGCGCGGGTTCGATGAACGTCGCGTGGGCAGAGGACAGGCCATTGTCGCGGCAGACGGTTTCGGCGGCGGCGATCAGCGCCGGGGCCAGTTCCGGGTGCGGCGTGAGCAGGCGCGGGCCGGTGGCCGGCGTGAAGGGCGCGGCGATCTGGAGCTTGGGATAGTACGATCCGCCGGCCCGGTGCCAGGCATCGGCCCAGGCATGGTCGAACACATATTCGCCCTGGCTGTGTTCCTTGAGATAGGCCGGAAGCGCCGCGGCGAGTTGTCCGTCGGGCCCGGCGATGGTGATCGGCACGGGTGTCCAGCCGCTATCGCCGCCGACGCTTCCCGATTGCTCCATGGCTGCCAGGAAGGCGTGGGAAACGAAGGGGTTGCCGCCGCCGGTCAGGGCATCCCATTCCGCTGCCGGAAGTCCGTCGACGCCGCCGTGGATCCGGGCGACGAATTCGCCGCCGGGCTTGCGCTTGCCTTCCTCCTCGCCGGGCCCGGCGCTCATGCCGGTTCTTCCGAAGGACGCTCGAAAATCACGGCGTCCGCATGGATGCCGGCGCGCTCGCGGTGGTCCGGCCTGCGCACGGTCCAGGTCGCGACCGGCAGGCCGCGTCGGCGCTGGGCAGCGGCAAAGCGGCTGGGCAGGTCGCGGATGTCGTAGGCCAGGAAGTCCGGCCGGGCCTGCCAGAGCGTGAGTCGGCGGCGGATTTTTCCGGCCAGGGCGCGGTCCTCGCCCTCGGACACGATCAGCCCGCGCACGGTGTGAGGCGAATGGCGCCGGTACCAGCGCGAGACGCGCGGGTCGAAGCTCATCACGGCGTGGGGGCCGGTATAGCCCTCCAGCACCCGCCGCACCGCCAGGCAGAGCGCGGCGACCCGGGTCCCGCGCGAGGATTTCAGCTCGATCAGCACCGGCTTGCGGCCGCCGATCAGGGTGAGCGCCTGGCGCAGGCTGGGAATGCTCTCGGCCGTGCCGCCCAGGGTGAACGCGGCCAGCTGCGCCGCGCTATGCCGGGAAACTGCGCCGGCCTCGTCGGTCAGGCGCTCCAGCGTGGAATCGTGGAACACGACGGGTGTGCCATCCCCCGCGCGCTGCACGTCGAGTTCGATGCCATAGCCTTCCTCGATCGCCAGCCGGAAAGCCGCGAGCGAGTTTTCGGGAATCACCGCGCCGTGCAGCCCGCGATGGGCATAGTCATGCCCGCCGATCCACCCGACCTTGCGCGGATCGGGCGGCGGCGAGCACCAGCGGTCAAGCAGGGCGAACGGCAACGATGGCGTCCACTTCGACAGCGGCGCCCAGCGGCAGGACCGGCACGCCGACCGCGCTGCGGGCATGCTTGCCCGCCTCGCCGAACACCGCGACCATCAGTTCCGAAGCGCCGTTGGCGACTTTCGGCTGGTCGGTGAAGTCGCCGGCCGAATTGACGAAGGCGCCCAGCTTGACCACGCGCTCCACGCGGTCGAGCGAGCCGAGCGCGGCCTTGAGCTGCGCCAGGATCATCACCGCGCAGGCCTGCGCCGCCTCGACACCGGATTCCAGGTCCACGTCTTCACCCAGGCGGCCGGTTACCAGCTTGCCTTCCACGAAAGGCAGCTGGCCCGAGACATGGGCGAGGCCGCCCGCGACCACCACCGGCACATAGGCCGCGACCGGGGCGGCGGGTTCGGGAAGGGTCAGGCCCAGTTCGGCCAGGCGGGATTCGATAGCACTCATCGTCAGCGTCTTCCTTGTGAGAGGAACGGGATCAGGATTCGGTCTTGGTAGCGTCGCTGCGTGTCAGCCAGTCGATCAGCCAGGGCGCGGCGTCCTGCCAGCGGTCGATTCGCGCATGGGCATGGCCGGCGACATGGGCGCAGGCGATATGCGGGGCGAGCAGCGGCTCGGCGCAGAGGTGCAGGCGCCCGATCTCCGGCGCCACGCCTGCCACGGAGCCGTGGTGCTGGGCCAGATCGTCCACGAAGACCGCCCGCGAAGGCGCGTACTCGTCGAGAATCGCCTTGAGAGCAGGGCCTTTCGGTCCCTGGTTGGTGAAGACGCGCACGTCGATCCCGTGCTCCAGCAATTGCTGACGGCGGGCTTCCTGGCGGAAATCCATGAGGTTGGTGAGCACCACCACGTCGGCATGATGCGCGATCTCGCGAATCGCCGCGACGGCGCCGTCCACCGGGGTCTGCCGATGCATCTGGCCGTCGAAGAACTTGTTCAGGAGCGACCACATTTCCGCCTGTTCGAGCAGGTCGCCGCCTTGCGTGCGCCGCATCGCGCCGGAAAATTCGCCGCGCTCCATGGCGAAGGTGACGCCTTCGTCCTCGGCCAGCCAGTCCCGGAAATGCGAGATCATGTAGAGGAGCACTTCGTCGCAATCGGTGATGAGCAGCGGCCTGCCGGTGCGATTCGTCATGTGCCGAGCCTTTCCCTTGCGCGGACCAGCATTTCCGGCGCGACGTCCAGCGCTTCGGCCGCGGCGACGAGGTCCGGTTCGTGCGAGCAGAGAAACTCCAGGACCGCCGCCATCGTGGCCTGCTGTCCCAGCGAGGCGCGCAGGACATCGGGCGTCAGGCCGGTCAGCGCCAGGAAACGCTCGGCGCGGTCCTGGTCTGCCAGCACCCAACCGAGGGCATTGAGCGCAAGGGCCTGCGGGTCCTGCGATGGGGATGGCGACTCTCGAAGAATTGTCAGTCTCGCTTGCCTGTCATAGAGCGGGTTTCCCCGCCCTTAGATGGTGATCACGCGTCGAATGGCAAAGCGTATCCTAGTTGTCGAGGACAACGACCTCAATCGGAAGCTCTTTTGCGATGTGCTCAGGAGCCAGGGCTTCGCCGTGGAGCCGGTGGCCGATGGCCTCGACGCGCTGGAGCGCGCCCGGGAATTCGTGCCCAATCTCGTTATCATGGATATCCAGTTGCCCAATGTATCGGGCCTGGACCTGATCGAGGCGGCCAAGAAGGATCCGGTGCTGCGCACGATCCCGGTGCTGGCCGTCACCGCTTATGCCGGCAAGGGCGACGAGGAGCGCATCCGCGAGGCCGGCGCCGAAGGCTATCTGGCCAAGCCGGTGTCGATCGGCCCGTTCATGCGCGCGGTCCGCGACTTGCTGTGATATGGCGGCGATGTCGCAACCGTCTTCGCGGCGGAAGCGACAAGTGTCGCGCCTGTGCTTGACTTTACCCCCCGTCGCCGCTTTTGCGCCGCAATTATCGGCCAGAGCGCCGCCCGAAATTACCGGAGTTGAAATGACCATGGACCGCGCAGAGACCTCGGCCCGCATCGCCGCGCTGATCGAGCCCTTCAACAAGAAGGGCATCGAAGTCGCCGACGCGACCCGCTTCACTGACGACCTCGAGTTCGACAGCCTGACCGTCATGGACTTCGTGGCCGCGATCGAGGACGAATTCGACATCATCATCTCGATGAACCAGCAGGCCGAGATCGAGAACTACGGCCAGCTCGTCGACGCCGTGGTCAAGCTCCAGGGCTGAGGGATCCATCGCGATGACCGATATGCTCAGCGAAAACGAAACCCAGGGCCACGCGGACCTGTTCAGCAAGTTCGATCCCCTGATCGAGATGCGCCGCGATCTGCTGTCCACCGGCGTCACCGATCCGTTCGGCCTCGTCATGGAAAAGGTGATCTCACCCACCGTCGCCCTGTGCAACGGGCGCGAGACGATCCTGCTCGGCACTTACAACTACATGGGCATGACCTTCGATCCTGACGTGATCGCGGCCGGCAAGCAGGCGCTGGACGATTTCGGCGCCGGCACCACCGGCAGCCGCGTGCTCAACGGAACTTACGCCGGGCACAAGGCGGTCGAGGAAGCGCTATGCGACTTCTACGACATGAAGCACGCCATGGTGTTCTCCACCGGCTACCAGGCCAACCTGGGCATCATCTCGACGATCGCCGGCAAGGGTGACTACATCGTCCTCGACATCGACAGCCACGCTTCCATCTGGGACGGCTGCAAGATGGGCGACGCCGAAGTCGTGCCGTTCAAGCACAATGACATCGAGGCGATGGAAAAGCGCCTGCGCCGCATTCCCGAGGGCGCGGGCAAGCTGGTCGTGCTGGAAGGAGTCTACTCGATGCTGGGCGATATCGCCCCGCTCAAGGAGATGATCGCCGTCGCCAAGAAGTACGGCGCCATGGTGCTGGTGGACGAAGCGCACTCGATGGGCTTCATCGGTCCCAACGGGCGCGGCGTGGCCGAGGACCAGGGCTGCCTCGAAGACGTGGACTTCGTGATCGGCACGTTCTCCAAGTCGGTCGGCACCGTCGGCGGGTTCTGCGTTTCGAACCACCCGAAGTTCGAGATCATGCGCTTGGTCTGCCGCCCTTACGTCTTCACCGCCAGCCTGCCGCCCAGCGTCGTCGCTACCGCCACGACCTCGATCCGCAAGCTGATGACGGCCGCCGAAAAGCGCGCCCACCTCTGGGAAAGCTCGCGCACGCTGCACAAGGGCCTGACCGATGCTGGCTTCCAGCTCGGCACCGACGAACCGCAGAGCGCGATCATCGCCGTCATCATGCCCGATCTCGAACGCGGCGCCATGATGTGGGAAGCGCTGCTGCACGAAGGTCTCTATGTGAACCTCGCAAGGCCGCCGGCAACGCCTGCGAACATGACGCTGCTGCGCTGCTCGCTCTGCGCCGAACATTCGGCCGAACAGGTCCAGCAGATCATCGGCATGTTCACCCGCGCGGGCAAGACGGCCGGCATCCTCTGACAAGAACGTCGTCCCGGATCGAAGTCCGGGACGACGATCTGCCTCAATCCCGGTGGCGGTCCACCAGCGCGAGGAACGCTTCAAGCCAGCCGCCGACGAACCCGGCCGACTGCTCGCCCACGGTGCCGTCCGGGGTGAGCAGGCCGTCCTTCCACTGGATGAAGGCTTCCGGCGCGCCCAGGGTGGGCATGTCGAGGTAGGCCAGCACGTTGCGCAAGTGCTGCTGGGAAAGCGCGGTCCCGATCGCACCGATCGACACGCCGATCACGCCTGCCGGCTTGCCCGCCCAGGCGCTGTCGCCATAGGGACGCGAGGCGTTGTCGATGGCGTTCTTGAGCACGCCGGGGATCGAGCGGTTGTATTCCGGCGTCACGAAGATCACGCCGTCGCTGTTGCGCACCAGCGCCTTCAGATCCTTCACCGGCTGCGCCTGGTTGCCATCGTGGTCCTGGTTGTAGAGCGGCAGGGACCCGATATCCGCGAACACGAAATCGTGGCCTGAGGCCGCCGGCAGCCGGGTCAGGGCTTTCGCGAATTGGTGGTTGTACGATTCGGCGCGAAGGCTTCCGACGACGACGACGATCTTCGACATGACGACTCCTCATGGCTGGTTGCTGCCGACGACAGGTATCGGGGCAAACGGTGTCAGTGGGAAGTCCGGGGAAGCCTCAGGGTTGCGAGGGTCTTGGTGCGATGCTTGATTTCAGGCGTTTGAGATGGCGGCCGCGCTGGGTTAAGCAGCCTTTATGAGAACGCTCTGCTTCCTGATCGCAACCCTGTCCCTGGCGGCTTGCGGACAGTCCGATCCGCCGGGGCCGGACGGCGTCACGGTCGGCGAGGCGCGGGCGCTGGACGAGGCGGCGGAAATGTTCGATGCCCGGCCCGAACCTGCCTCGACCTCGGCGCCCACGGGCGCTGCCGCCACGCAGGCCGAGTGAGCGTCAGTCGAAGCTGACTTTGCCCCGCCCGGCCTTCACCGAGCCGCGCAACTTCTTGCCCTTGAGCCGCTGCTCCTTGCCGACCCGGTTGAGGCGGCTCTTCGCGCGCTTTTCCGGCAGCTTGTGAGCATCGCGCAGCATGTCCGCCAGGCGTTCGCGGGCATCGGCGCGGTTGGCTTCCTGGGTGCGGAAGCGGCGGGCGGTGAACATCAGTTCGCCCGCCGCGGTCATGCGGCTGCCCGCCAGTTCCTTCAGCCGCGCGAAGACCGGCGGCGTCAGGCGCAACGCATAGACGTTGAGCCGCAATTGAACGGCGGTCGCGACTTTGTTGACGTTCTGCCCGCCCGGCCCGGTCGAAGCGATGAAACTCTCGCTCGCCAGGGCCTGGGCGCGGCCGACGGTCTCCTCAACCTCGCTCATTCATCGCTGAAGCCGAAAGCGGCGAAATCGGCCGGGAGCGGCGCGACGGCCACGATCGGCTCCTTGTCGCCGCGCGGCACGGTGAGGCCGGCCGCATGAAGCATGGTGCGCGGCGCGCCCTTGCTGCTGCCGTAGACCGGATCGCCGAGCAGCGGCAGGCCCAGGCCGGAAGCGGCGTGGACGCGGATCTGGTGGGTACGGCCGGTCTCGGGGCGGAATTCCACCAGGGTCAAGCCGTTCTTCTCGTCCAGCTTGCGCCAGTGGGTGACGGCGGGCTTGCCCTTCTTCGCCGGGATCATGCGCCAGCCGTCCTTGACCGTGCTGACCTTGGAGAGGTTGAGCGCGATCGTGCCTTCCTCTTCCGACAGGGTGCCGGCGACGATGCCGAGGTAGCGCTTCTTGACCAGCTTTTCCTCGAAAGCGGCGGAAAAGCGCTTCAGCGCCTTGGGATTGCGCGCCAGCAACAGGCATCCCGACGTGTCGCGGTCAAGCCGGTGCACCGGCATGGGCAGCCGCTGGAAGCCCAGCGTCAATTCCTCGAGCCGGTCTTCGAGGCTGCGACCGCCCGCGCGGGGCGTGTCGAGCGGAAGGCCGCCGGGCTTGTCGATGACCAGCGCTTCGCCGTCCTCGAAGAGGATTTCCAGTTCCATGTTACGTCAATGCTTTCTCTATGCGCCGAAGCGCTTCTTCGAGCCGCGCGTCGTCCGCGGCGAAACTGATGCGGAAGCCGTCACGCCCGCCGAAGGCGGAGGCGGGAACCAGCGCCACGCCGTGTTCCAGCAGGTGCAGTGTGAGCTTCACGTCGTCCCCGAAGCGGCCCATCAGCGGGGCGGCGTCGATCATGCAGTAGAACGCGCCGTCCGGGGTCGGGGTGGAGAGGCCGGGGATCGCGTTGATCGCGGCCACCACCTTGTCGCGCCGCTGGCGGAACCGTTCCCGCCATTCGGCCAGGAAGTCCTGCGGCCCCGCGAAAGCGGCGACGGCGGCGGCCTGGCTGATCGAACAGGGATTGCCCGAGGAATGCGACTGGAGCTTTTCCATCGCCTTGATAAGCCACTGCGGGCCGGCCGCCACGCCGATGCGGAAACCCGTCATCGCGTGGCTCTTGGACACGCCCGAGACCGTCAGGATGCGGTCGGCAAGATCGGGGCAGAGGTTGGCCAGCGTGGCATGCGGGCGGCCGCCATTACTGTCGATGGCGTATTTGATCGGCGCGTAGATATCGTCGGACAGCACCATCACGCGCGGATGACGGCGCAGCACTTCGCCGATCCCGCGCAGCATCTCCTCCGGGTAATAGGCGCCGGTCGGATTTCCGGGGCTGTTGAGCAGCACCCAGAGCGTGCGCGGCCCGATCTGCGCTTCGAGATCGGCGGCGGTGAAGCGGAAGTTGTCCTTGGCCGAAGTCAGCAGCGGAACGACCTTGCCGCCCGCGAAGCGCACGATCTCGGGATAGCTTACCCACCAGGGCGAGGGCACGATTACTTCGTCGCCTTCGCTCACCGTGGCCAGCATGGCATGGAAGATCGCCTGCTTGCCGCCCGCGCTGACCGTCACTTGCGAGGCGGGAACCTCGATCCCCAGGTCGCGCGCGAAGTGCAGGGCGGCGGCCTGCTTGAGCTGCGAGGTGCCACCGACCGCGGTATACTTCGTCTGGCCGGCATCGAGCGCGGCCTTGGCGGCCTCGATCACATGGGGCGGAGTGGGGAAGTCGGGCTCGCCCACCGAGAGCGAGATGATGTCGAGACCGGATTCGCGCAGTTCGATCGCGCGGTCGGTCATCGCGGTGGTGCCGGAAGGGGCGATGCGCGCAAGGGCGGCGGAACCGTGCATGGTGCCGCGCGTCACGCCAGCAGCCGCGCGGGAAGCAGCCCGCGCAGGGAATTGCCGATGAAGAAGCCTTCCGCCAGATCGTCCAAAGTCAGTTCGGCTTCCACCGCGCGGTCTTCCTCGATCAGCGAGCGGCGCAGCACGCCGGCGAGCAGGCCCAGCGCCAGCGGCGGCGTCAGCAGCCGGCCATCGCGTTCGACGAAGAGATTGGTGAAGGTGCCCTCGGTAACCAGCCCGTCGTCCCGCAGGAACAGCGCTTCCTGTGCGCCGGCGGCCTTGGCGGCGGCCAGGCCCGCCTCATAGAAGCCGCGGTCGCTGGTCTTGTGGCGCAGGCGCCAGTCGCCGCTGTCCACCGGCAGGCGCAGCACGCCCACGCTGACCGGCTCGCCCATCGGCTGCGGCAGTTCGGACAGCTCCAGCGCATAGGCGCCGCTGCGCGAGGCGACGAGGCGCAGTTTCGAGGGGCTTTCCGCATCGAAGCAGAGCGCCTGGATGGCATTGCGCACCGCATGGCGATCGAAGCTGAAGCCCAGCGTCTCGGCACTGCCGCGAATCCGCTCGAGATGATGTTCGAGCAGCGGGATGCCCTTTTCGGGCGTGAAGCACATCGTCTCGATCAGGTCGAAACTGGCGGGCGAGGATGCCCCTGCCGACTCTCTCACGAAACCCCCTTTGACCAGGCATTCCCGCCATTCGGGAAGCGCTTTTGAATCGGCGACCACGGCCGAGCCGACGCCGAGGACCGCACGGCCGGCCCCGTTCTCGCCCGGCGCCAGGCGCCCCGTTAGATGCAGAGTGCGAATTGCCACATTGAAGGCGGCATCGCCAGTAGGATCGATCCGGCCGATCGAGCCGCAATAGGGGCCGCGGGCATGGGATTCCCCTTCGGCGATCAGCTCCATGGCGCGGATCTTCGGCGCGCCAGTGATCGAGCCGCAGGGAAACAGCGCCCGCAGGATATCGACGGCGCCCTTGCTCTCCGCCAGATCGGCGCGGACGGTGGAGACCATCTGGTGGACGGTGGGATAGCTCTCGATCGCGAAGGCATCCTCCACGCGGACACTGCCGGCTTCGGCAACGCGCGAGAGGTCGTTGCGCATGAGGTCCAGGATCATGAGGTTCTCTGCCCGGTCCTTTGCGGAACCGGCGAGTTCCGCGCGCAGGGCCTGGTCCTGCGCCGCATCCTGGCCGCGCGGGCGGGTGCCCTTCATCGGGCGCACCGTCACCCGGCCGTCTTCCAGCGCGAAGAACAGTTCGGGCGAGAAGCTCAGCAGGTACTGCGCACCGTCGCAGACCACGCCGCCATAGCCGGCCGCGGCGGAAGGCCGGATCGCGGCATAGAGCGCCAGCGGATCGCCATGCCAGGGACCGGCCAGCGGGAACGTGAGGTTCGCCTGATAGATGTCCCCCGCCTCGATGGCGCCGTGAATCCGGGAAAAGACCCGTTCATAGTCGCCGGTCGTGATCTGCGGTTCCAGCGGTCCGATGCCGACGCGGCCCGGCGGGGCATGGCGGGCGAGCCAGTCCGGCACGTCCAGCGCGGCGATCGTCTCGTATCCGGCAAAGGCGCCGAACCACACGAGCGGGCCGGTCACCCCGGTGCGTCCGGGCAGGCGCCCCGCCAGCCGCGGTTCGAGGGCCAGTCCGGCCTCGTAGGCCAGGTAGCCCGCCAGGTGCAGCCCTTGCGCGGCGAGCTGCTCGATCCGCGCGAGCGCCGGCACCACCTCTTCGGCGCTGCGGGCGATCACGATCTCGCTCGGCGCGCGGTAGAGCCGGGCGTCGCCGGCGCCTTCGCGGCGGGCATCATCGAGGAGGACGAATATTTCGGACATGGTCTTGCCGCGCCTTTAGCGAGGGTTCGGGAACCGCACCAGCCCATGCGGCGCGGACGGCCGGGGCGATGAGCGCGCGCGTTCCCAGAATCCCTCTCGCGCTGGCGCCAAGGCCGCTCTATCACCATGGCGGGTGCAAGGAGCGGTGAATGGACGAGATTTTCCTGGGACTCGGGGCCAATGGTGAACGTCAGGTGTTGCGGCTGGACCGCGCCAACCGTCACGGGCTGATCGCGGGTGCCACCGGCACCGGCAAGACGGTGACCCTGCAGACCATTGCCGAGCAGTTTTCCGCAGCCGGCGTGCCGGTATTCCTGGCGGACGTGAAGGGCGATCTTTCGGGCATCTCGATGCCGGGCAGCCCGCAGTTCAAGAACGCCGCCGTGCTGGAAACCCGCGCGCGCGAAATCGGCATGGCGGACTATGCCTATTCGGACAATCCCGCGATCTTCTGGGACATCTACGGCGAGCAGGGCCATCCCGTCCGCACCACGATCTCGGAAATGGGGCCGCTGCTGCTGTCGCGGCTGATGGACCTCAACGACACGCAGGAAGGCGTGCTCAACGTCGTCTTCCGCTATGCCGACGAGCAGGGGCTGCTGCTGCTCGACTTGCCCGATCTCCAGGCGATGCTGGCCCATGTGGCGGAAAATGCCGCAGCGCTTTCGGCCAGGTACGGCAATGTCACCAAGGCGAGCGTCGGCACGATCCAGCGGCAGGTCCTGGCGCTGGACAGCCAGGGCGCGGCGCAGTTCTTCGGCGAGCCGGCGCTGGAAATCGCCGACTTCATCCGCTGCGACGACAAGGGGCGCGGCTTCATCAACGTGCTCGCCGCCGACAAGCTGATGCGCAGCCCCAAGCTCTACGCCACCTTCCTGCTATGGCTGTTGTCCGAGCTGTTCGAAGTGCTGCCCGAAGTGGGCGATCCCGAAAAGCCCCGGCTGGTGTTCTTCTTCGACGAGGCCCACCTGCTGTTCGACGATGCGCCCAAGGCGCTTCAGGACAAAGTGGAGCAAGTGGTGCGCCTCGTCCGTTCGAAGGGCGTGGGCGTCTACTTCGTGACGCAGAATCCCATCGACATTCCCGAGGACATTGCCGGACAGCTCGGCAACCGCGTGCAGCATGCGCTGCGGGCCTTCACCCCGCGCGACAAGCGGGCGATCAAGGCGGCGGCCGATACGTTCCGCATCAATCCCGCGCTCGACGTCGAAACGGCGATCACCGAGCTGAAAGTGGGCGAGGCACTGGTCTCCACGCTCGACGAGGAAGGCGCCCCCACCGTGGTCCAGCGCACGCTGATCGCGCCGCCACGCTCGCGACTGGGGCCGATCGAGCCCAAGGAGCGGGCGATCATCCAGTCGATCAGTCCTTTCGAGGGCAAGTACGACAGCCCCGTAAACCGCGAAAGCGCCGAGGAAGTGCTTGCCGCCAAGGCCGCCGATGCCGCGGCCACGGCCCAGGAAGTGGCGGAAAAGGGCAAGGAGGAAGTCGGCCGGCAGGAGCGCAAGAACCCCAGCTTGTGGGACGGGCTGGGCGGCAAGGTCGCCAAGGCGGCGGCCGGCGCGGCGGCTGCCAGCGCGGGGTCGATCCTGGCGCAGTCGATGCAGGGCAAGAAGAGCCGCGCGGATCCCAAGGCCTCGGCCGCCAGCGCGGCCGCCGGCACCGTGGGCGACGCCTTCGGCAAGGCGATCGGCTTCCCGGGGCTGGGCCGCTTTGCCCGCAACCTTATCGGGGGCCTGATGCGCTGACCCGATGAGGGTCGGTCTCCGCCCGGTCGTGTTTGCCGCGCTGCTGGCAGCGCCTGGGGCGGCGCGCGCGCAGGATGCGGCATCGGGGCCGGTCGCGGAAGCGTCCGGCATCCTCGTCTCGGCGGAAAGACCGGACCTTCCCTTCGGCCGCCTCGACGATTCCGTCAGGCCCCTGGCCTATCGGCTGGACATGACGCTCGATCCGGCAAAGCCGCGGTTTTCCGGCCATGTCGAGATCGACCTGACATTGGCCGCCGGAACCTCGCGGATCTATCTTCATGGCCGCGATCTCGATGTCACGCGTGCGGAAGCGCGGATCGGCGCGCGCGGTGTCTCGGCGCACTGGCGCCAGCTCGATGCGAACGGGCTGGCCGAAGTGCGTTTCGACGAGCCGCTCCCCCCCGGCCGGCTCACGCTTTCCTTCGACTACTCGGCGGCATTCGGTCAGGGCCCCGCCGGTCTGTTCCGGGTGGAAGTGGAAGGCGCGTGGTATGCCTGGAGCCAGTTCCAGTCGATCGACGCGCGCGCCGTATTTCCCGGTTTCGACCAACCGGGCTTCAAGACGCCTTTCGCCGTCACCTTGCGCACCCCGCCGGGCCTCATGGCGATCAGCAATGGCCCGGAAGTGGGTACCGCGGTGATCGAGAATGGCCTGGCCGTTCACCGCTTCGCCCCCGGCCCGCCGCTGCCGACCTACCTGGTGGCGATCATGGCCGGGCCATTCGCCAGCGTGTCCGGCGAAGTGCCGCCTTCGCCCCAGCGGGCAGAACCCTTGCCGCTGCGGATCGTCTCCACCCGCCAGAACGCGGCGAACCTCGCCTTCGCGCTGGAGGGCAGCAAGCGCATCGTCACCCTGCTGGAGGACTATTTCGGAGAGCGCTTTCCCTTCCCGAAGCTCGACCAGGTGACCAGCCCGATCCTCCCGGGTGCCATGGAGAACCCCGGCGCCGACCTCTACCGCGACGACATCCTTGTCATGGACGAGAACGCGCCGGTGGAGCAGCAGCGGCAGTTCGGCATGATCGTGGCGCACGAACTCGGCCACCAGTGGTTCGGCGATCTCGTCACGCCGGACTGGTGGGACGATCTCTGGCTCAACGAGAGCTTCGCCAACTGGATCGGCTACCGCGTGGGCGAGCAGTGGCGGCCGGACCTTGGCATTGCGGGCGATGCACTGGGCACCGGGTATCAGGCGATGGACATCGACGGCCTGCTCGCCGGCAGGCCGATCCGCCAGCCTATCGAAACCAGCGAGCGGATCGATTCCGCTTTCGATTCGATCACTTACGGGAAGGGCGGTCATGTCGTGGGCATGATTGCGCAGTGGCTGGGAGAGGAGCGCTTCCGCCAGGGTGTGCGCCGCTACATCGACGCCCACCGGCAGGGTAGCGCCACCAGCGCCGATTTCTTTGCCGCCCTGGCCGACGTGGCCGGAGACCCTCGCCTGGTGCCGGCCATGCGCAGTTTCGTGGAGCAGCAGGGCGTGCCGCTGCTCGCCATGCGCCAGGCCGGGGACCGGGTCACGGTGACGCAGCTTCGCTATACCACGGCCGGTGTGGCGCCGCCCGAGGCGCGCTGGACGATCCCGCTCTGCTTTCATCGCGGGTCCCAGCGGCTGTGCACGATCATGGACCAGGGCACGCAGGCCTTCTCGGTGCCCGGAGAAGGGCCGGTGTTCCCCAATGCCGGAGGCAGCGGCTACTATCGCTTCGAACTCACCGCCAACCACTGGAAGGCGCTGATCGCCGAGGCCGACCGCCTGCCCGGCGGCGAGGCCCTGGCGCTTGTCGATTCGCTCGATGCCTCGATCCGGGCCGGGCGCGGCAACGTGGCGGAAATGGCGGGACTGGCTCGCAAGCTGATCCGCCATCCGGACCCTCACGCCGCCGATGCGCCGGACAAGGCACTGGCCCGCTACATGATGGAAGGCTTCGTCGGCACTCCGGCGCGGCGCAGCTTCGGTCTCTTGCGCGAGCGGCTCTATGCGCCGCTGCTCAAGGAACTCGGCTTCGACCCTCGCCTCGGGGTCTATGCCCATGAGGCGCCGGCGCGGACCCAGCGCCGCGTGCAAGTGGTGGCGGCCCTGCTCAACACCGGGCGCGGCGCGCGCCTGCGCGACCAGCTCGCCGATGCCATGGCGGCCTATCTGGCCGGTGACCATGCCGCGCTCGACCCTGCCTGGCTGGACCATGCGCTCGATCTCTACCTCTATCGGCGGCCTGCCGAAGCGGCGCGGGATCTGGTGGACCGGGCGCTCGCCTCGGAGGACCCGGTGTTCCGGCCCGCGGCGCTGGCAGCCGCCTCCCGCACCGGAGATGCCAAGCTCGCGGCCTGGCTGCTCGCCATGGACGACCCGCGTCTGCGCGAAAGCGAAAGACGCGACCTGCTGGACGGCGTGATGGCGCGCAGCGCCACGCGCGAGCTGGGTTACGATTGGGCGCTCGCGCACCTGGACGGGCTGCTGGACGGCAGCGATGGGCCGTTCCTGGTCCGGCGCCTGCCGCAGATGCTCGGGCGGTTCTGCTCGGTGGATAGGGCCACCCGGATCGCGCGCGACTTCAAGGCGCGGCTGGCGGGAACGCCCGGAGCCCTCGAACTCGACCGCGCGATCGAGCGCGTGCGCAATTGCGGTTTGCTCGACGACATGCTGGGTGCTCAGATCGACGCCGAGTTCGCCAAGCTGAAATGACGGCCTGAAGCGCCGTCCGCTGTCTGGAATTGAGCGCCTGCGCCGCGAACGTCAGCCCAGAGGCAGTTCCAGCCGGGCGGTCAGGCCTTCGACGGTGCCGCTTGCCGAGAGCCGGTTGGACAGAACCAAGGCGCCGCCGTGCTGGTCGGCAATGGCGCGGGCGAGGGCGAGGCCGAGCCCGGCGCCGCCCGTGGCGCTGTTGCGCGAGGGGTCGCCGCGGGTGAAGGGGTTCATCATGTCCGCGATCGCATCGTCGGGAATGCCGGCGCCATCGTCCTCGATCAGGATGACGGCGCGGCCCTCTGCGCGGGAGAGCGAGACGCGGGCGCGTTCGCCGTAGCGCAGCGCATTGCCGATGAGGTTGCGCAAGGCGCGGCGGATCCAGGTGGGACGCAGTTCCAGCGCCATCCGCGCGGTGTCTCCCACTTCGACCGGCTCGCCCATGTCCTCGTATTCCTCGATCACCGAGAACATCAGCGCGGAGAGTTCGGTGCGTTCGAGCGGATCGCTGGGTCGGCCGACGCGGGCGAGGGACAGGATGTCGTCCAGGGTGTGGACGATGTCCTCGATGGTGGCTGCCATGCGGCCGCGCTCGACGTCGTCCGTCACCGATTCGATGCGGACGCGCAGCGCCGCCAGCGGGGTCTTGAGATCGTGGCCGATGGCGCCCAGCATGACGTTCTTCTCGTCCAGCAGGGCGGCGATGCGCGATTCCATGGCGTTGTGGGCGATGATGAGGCGCTGCATGTCCTCCGGCCCGGAAGGGGCCAACTGGCCCTCCACGTCCTGCGTGGCGGCGAAGCGTTCGAGGCGGCGCGTCAGGGCGGCGAGCGGCCGGGTGATGCGGCGCAGGATCAGCGCCACGGCGGCCATGACGACGATGTAGATGATGATCGTCTGGACCAGCACCGGCGTCAGCAGGACGTTTTCCGGCCTCGGCGCGCGCACCCGCGAGATGATCCAGCTGCCGTTTTCTTCCGTGCGCACGCCGACCACCAGCAGGTTGGCCCGCATGATGCGGTCGATTTCCTCACGCGCGAGGCCGTAATTGGCGGCGCGATCCAGCGCGTTGCGGCGGGCGACGCGGTCGCGGCCGACGTCGCGGTGGACCACGACGATGTCGCGCACCGGGAACTCCTGGTCGGCCAGGATCTTGGCCAAGCCCACTTCCGCTTCCCGGTCGCGCGTTTCTCCGGGACCGGCGGGGGAGCGCGTGCTGTATTCGAGGTGATAGCCCTTGGGCGGCGGGCCGGAGAGCGGCACGCGCGGCCCGTCATGCCGCCGCGACAGCGCGCGGGGGCCGCGCGTTTCCATGATGAGGCGGAACGCGGAGGCATTGAGCATGCTCGCCTCGTAGCCCTCGCGCTGGGCGCGATAGACCAGGAACGCGCCCAGGCCCTGCACGAGCATCAGCGCGACGGCCACTGCCAGCAGCATCTGGCCCATCAGGCTATGGGGACGCGGCATCTTCAGGCTCGACATCTTGCGGGTTCCGCTCAGTCCGCGTCCAGCGGCACGCGCCGGACGTCCGTGGCCAGCATGTAGCCGCCGCCCCACACGGTCTGGATCAGCTGCGGGTTGCGCGAATCGACCTCGATCTTGCGGCGCAGGCGGCTGACCTGGTTGTCCACCGCGCGGTCGAACAGATGCGCTTCGCGGCCCTGCACCATGTCGAGCAGCCGATCGCGGTTGAGCACCTGGCGCGGGTGTTCGAGGAAGGCCATGAGCAGGCGGAACTCGACCGAGGAAATCGGCACGGTCGCGCCTTCGGCATCGGAAAGGCGGCGTTTGAGCGGATCGAGCAGCCAGCCTTCGAAAGCGAAGGCCTCGTTCTCCGGCGCCTGCGCAGGCATGCGGGCGGCGCGGCGCAGGACGGAGCGGATGCGGGCGACCAGTTCGCGGGGCTCGAAAGGCTTCACGACGTAATCGTCGGCGCCGATCTCCAGCCCGACGATCCGGTCGGTCGCCTCGCCGCGCGCGGTGAGGAAGATCACCGGAATGTCCTGCGCTTCCACGAAGTGGCGGCAGAGCGAGAGGCCGTCCTCGCCCGGCATCATGATGTCGAGCAGGACGAGATCGGGCCTGTCGTCGCGCAGCTTGCTGCGGGCTTCGGCTGCACTCGTGGCCGGGGTGACGGCAAACCCCTGGCGCGACAGGTAGTCGGCCAGGGGCTCGCGGAGTGCAGCTTCGTCGTCGACCAGCAGGATGCGGGCGGGCGAGATGTCGTTCATTCCAATCCTTTTCCGTCCGGTCGCGCGGGCGGGGTCTCGGGTTACTTCGTCGCGGGTGCCGGGGCCGGGGGCGGCGGCGGGGTATCGCCCCGGCCGCGCCGGGCCTCCCCACGCTCGCCCTTGCGGGCCTGCCACTCGGCACGCATCTTGTCATGCGCGGCGCGGCGTTCCTCGGGGGTGACCTTGCCGTCCTTGTTGGTGTCTGCGGCATCGAAGCGCTGAAGGGCGGCTGCGACGAATTCGGCGCGGGTCACGGAGCGATCGCCATCGGCGTCCGCCTTGCCGAAGCCCATCATCGGACCCTTCATGCCGCCGCGCGGACCGTCGTGGCGGCCATGGCGATCCTTTCCAGGGCGCCCCGTGGGGCCGGCCATGTCGGGGCCACCGGGAGGCGGCGGCATCGCGCCTTCCGCGCCGGGCGGGGGTGGGGGCATGTCGGCCGGTCGGTCACCATGGGGCCGGTCGCCATCGGGCCGGTTACCATCGGGCCGGTCGCCGTCACCGCGCGGTCCGCGATCGGCCATGAATTCGGCTTTGGAGATCGATCCGTCCTTGTTCGTGTCGAGACGGTCGAACGCGGCTTCGCGCATCTGCTGGCGGCGGGCCTCGCGGTCTGCGCGGTCGAGCTTGCCGTCCTTGTTCACGTCGAGACGCGCGAACATTTCCTCCGCCCGGCTCTGGGCTTCGGCGCGCGTTTCGGTGCGCGTTTCGGGACGGTCGCGCTGCGGGCCGGCAGGAGATTGGGCCGGAGATTGGGCGCAGGCCACCCCGGCAACGGCCAGCGCAGCGGCGGAGATGCCTACGGCGATCTTGCTGAAGCGGTTCATCCTCTGGGCTCTCTTTCTTCGGGCGAATAGGGCGAAAGCCGGGGGACGGGGAAGGGAGGGGGAAGAACAGCCCCGCGGCTTTCTGAGATCCCGTCTAACGACCGCTTGTCGCGCAGTTGTGCCGCCTTGCGGCTTTATTGTCGCCAATTGTCACAGGCTTGGCACTCTATTCATGCGGAGGCAAGCCTTGCGCCGTTTCATCGCGGCCGGTGCTGCGTTCCCATCCCCGCCGTCACGAACAGCGCCGTCGCCCGGCCGTCGACATCGGCGGTATGCCAGGCGCCGGGCGGGTTGATGGCATATTCGCCGGGCTGGAGCGATACGGTGCGCGCCGTGCCGTCCGCCAGTTCCTGGTGCAGCGTGATCGCCCCGCCCAGGCAGACCACGAGTTCGTCGCCGGCGGGGTGCATTTCCCAGCTGTCCCAGCTTTCGTCGAAATCGTACATCGAGACGAGGCGGCCCTCGGCCCCGTCGGCGGCACTCCGCTCGATATAGTCGGCGTACCATTCCATGCCGGTGAAAGCGGGCTGCGCCCTGGCCACCGCGCCGCGGCCGAGATGGACCGGATGGGTCCTGAGATCGTGCACTGCGTCCGTCATCGGGCGACTCCTCCCGGCCAGCCTGTTTCCGGGAGGAGGTTACGCCTGAGCCCGCAGGCTCACAACATCGGAAGCCGCGCGCTCAGAAGGGGCGGCACTGCGCGTCGAGCCAGTGCTTCACTTCGCCCTCGACTTGCGGGCCGATCACCTGGAGCACTTTGGCATGGTAGGCATTCCACCAGGCCACTTCCTCCGCGGTAAGCAGCGAAAGGTCGACGAGGCGGCGGTCGATCGGCACCAGGGTCAGCGTCTCGAAGCCGAAGTATTCGCCGTCCGCTCCGGCGAACTGGCGCGGTTCGACGAGGATCAGGTTCTCGATGCGAATGCCGTATTCGCCGGCCTTGTAGTAGCCCGGCTCGTCGCTGAGGATCATGCCCGCGAGCAGTTCCTGCGATGTGCCGGCCTGGCCGCCCGCCGGCTTGCCGATGCGCTGCGGTCCTTCGTGAACCGAGAGGAAGCTGCCCACGCCGTGGCCGGTGCCATGGGCGTAGTCGAGCCCGACGGCCCAGAGGAACTGACGTGCCAGCGCGTCGAGCTGGCCGCCGTTGGTGCCCTTGGGGAAGACCGCGCGGTCGATGGCGATATGGCCCTTGAGCACGCGGGTGAAGCGGTCCTTCACTTCGGCCGGCGGGGCGCCGCTCTCATTTTCCGGGCTGCCGATCCACACGGTGCGGGTGATGTCGGTGGTGCCGCAAGGGTACTGCCCGCCCGAATCGACGAGGTAGACGCTTTCCGGCGCCAGGGTCAGGCTCGATTCGTCCGAGACGCGGTAGTGCGGGCTGGCGGCGTTGGGGCCGGCGCCGGAGATCGTGTCGAACGAGAGGTCGCGAAGATCGCCGCATTCCTGGCGGAAGGCGTGGAGACGGTCCGAAGCGCTCATCTCGGTCACTTCGCCCTTGGGGCCTTCGACCGAGAGCCAGTGCAGGAAGCGCGTGACGGCCACCCCGTCGATGGCCTGGGCCTTGCGGTGGCCTTGCTGCTCGACCGGGTTCTTCACCGCCTTGGGCAGGATCGTGGGATCGCGTTCCTCGACGATCGCGGCGCCGGCGGCGCGCAGTGTTTCGAACACGGCGGCCACGGCATTGTCGGGATCGACCGAGACGCGCTTGCCTGCCAGTTTGCCGAGGCCCGCGACGAAGGCATCGCGCGGCTGGATGCGAACGGCATTGCCAAGGTGCTGGCGCAGTTCGGCCGTCACCTTTTCCTCGGCGATGTAGAGATCGGCCGTGCCGTCGGCATGGGCGACGACGTAGGAGAGCGCCACGGGGGTCCGCTCCACGTCCGTGCCGCGCAAGTTGAGCAGCCAGGCAATGGAATCGAGCGCCGAGATCACGGTCGCATCGAGACCGCGCGCGGTCAGCCATTCGGAGACGGCGGCGCGCTTGGCCTTGCTCGATTCGCCGGCGAAGGCATCGTCATGGACGATCGCCGCAGCGGGCGAGGGGGCGGGCTGGTCCTGCCAGACGGCATCGATCGGGTTGCCGTCCACCGCCACGAGCGTGCCGCCCTTGTGCGAAAGCGCGGCCTGGGCGGCTTCCACCCATTTGGAGCCGTGAAGCCAGGCGTCGTAGCCGATCTTCGCACCCTTGGGCGCGTGCTCGCCCAGCCAGCGGGCGGCGCTGGTCTGCGGCACGCTTTCGTAGGCATAGGCCTTGCCGTCCACCTGCTCGCGCACCTGGAGGGTGTAGCGCCCGTCCACGAACATGGCGGCGGCGGGAGAGAGCGTGGGATCGGTAAGCACCACGGCCGTTCCGGCCGAGCCGCCGAAGCCGGTGAGCCAGGCGAGGCGCTGCGCATAGGCGCCGACGTATTCGCTCATATGCTCGTCGGAAATGGGGATCACGAAGCCGTCGAGGCCGCGCGACTTGAGTTCCTGGCGCAAGGCATCGAGCCGCGCTTCGTGGGTATTCATCAACATGAGGTGGGTATCCGGCTTGCGGGGGTCATGTGTGCAACATAGATGGAGGCAATGGCAGATTCCACCCAGGCCCTTGCAGGTCCTCCACAGGCGGCGAAGAAGCCGCATTCCTTCACTCACCACGGCCTGAGCGTGGAAGACGACTACGCCTGGCTGCGTGACGCGGGTTATCCCGAGGTCACCGACAAGGCGGTGCTGGACCATCTCGAAGCGGAAAACCGCTGGTTCGAGTCGCGCATGGAAGGCCGCCAGGGGCAGATCGACGCGCTGTTCAAGGAAATGCGCGCGCGCATCAAGGAAGCCGACAAGTCGGTGCCGCAGAAGGACGGCGATTTCCTCTACTGGATCGAATTCGAGGAAGGCGCCGAATACAAGAAGTGGTGGCGCCGCCCCGTGGGCGCCAGCGAAGACGGCAGCGCCGACGAGCTGATCCTGGACGAAGTGGCCCTGGCCGAGGGCAAGGAATACTTCAACCTCGGCGCGATCTCCACCAGCGCCAACGGCAAGCTGCTGGCCTATGCCTATGACGACAACGGTTCGGAGCGCTTCACCGCGCGGATCAAGAACCTGGAGACCGGCGAACTCCTGCCTGACGAAATCCCCGGCACGCTCTCGGCGCTGGTCTGGGTGGCGCAGGACAAGGGTCTCGTCTACTCGCTGGCCAACGAGCAGTGGCGTACCGACAATGCCCGCCTGCACTGGCTGGGGCAGCCGCTGGAAAGCGATGTCGAACTCTATCACGAGGACGACGAAGGTTTCCGCGTCGGTTCCTCGCTCTCCTCCAACGAGAAGTGGCTGCTGATCGGCGCCAGCGATCACGAGACCAGCGAATGCCGCATGGTCCTTGCCGACGATCCGCTGGGCCCGCAGATCCTGGTCAAGCCGCGCGTCAAGGGCGTGGAATACGACGTGGATGAGCGCGAGGGCGTGCTCTACATCCACACCAACGACAGCCACGAGAACTTCCGCCTCGCCACCGCGCCGCTGGATAATCCCGGCGAGTGGAGGACGCTGATCGAGGGGGCCGATGCCTTCTACCTCACCGGCGTGGACCTGTTCCGCGACTTCTACGTGGTCGAAGGCCGGAAGACGGCCGGGCGCGGGGCCGGGCTCGACCAGATCGAGCTGCGCTACTACGACGATTCCTCCCGCGTCGAGCCGATCGTCTTCCCCGAAGCCAGCTACTCGGCCGGGCTTTCCAACAATCCCGAATGGCACATGGACGTGCTGCGGGTGACGTACGAATCGATGGTCAGCCCCTCGTCGGTCTACGACTACGACGTGAAGGACCGCACGCTGGAGCTGCTGAAGGTCCAGGAAATCCCTTCGGGCTACGACGCCTCGCTCTATGCCACCGAGCGGCTGGAAGTGACCGCGCGCGACGGCACGGCGATCCCGGTTTCGGTCGTCTATCGCCGCGACCGCACGAGTGCCGGGCCGCTGCATCTCTACGGCTACGGCGCCTACGGTATCTCCATCGATCCGGGGTTCTCGACGGCGCGCCTCAGCCTCGTCGACCGTGGCTTCGCTTATGCCATTGCCCATATCCGCGGCGGCGACGATCTGGGCCGCGCCTGGTACAAGGCCGGCAAGCTGGAGAAGCGGGCCAATACGTTCAACGACTTCGTCGATGTGGCCAAGGGCCTGATCGAGCGCGGCTTCACCGAGGCGGGCAAGATCTCGATCTCGGGCGGCTCGGCGGGCGGCGAACTGATGGGCGCGGTCATCAATTCCGATCCCGACCTGTTCGGCGCGGTGGTGGCGCATGTGCCTTTCGTGGACGTGCTGAGCACCATGCTCGACGACACATTGCCGCTGACTCCGGGCGAATGGCCGGAATGGGGCAATCCCATCGAGGACCGCGCGGCCTTCGAGCTTATCCGCAGCTACTCGCCCTACGATCAGGTCAAGGCCCAGGCCTATCCGCCGCTGATGGTGACGGCCGGGCTCAACGATCCCCGCGTGACGTATTGGGAGCCCGCCAAGTGGGTCGCCCGTCTCCGCGAATTGAAGACGGACGGCAACGAACTGATCCTCAAGACCAACATGGGTGCGGGCCACGGCGGCAAGTCCGGCCGGTTCGAAAGCCTGAAGGAAACCGCGGAGGAGTTCGCGTTCATTCTCTGGCAGCTCGGCGTTTCCGAGTGAAGCCGCCCTTCACCCGGACATTCACGGCGCAGGCCCATGACATCGACGTCATGGGCCACGTCAACAATGCAGTCTGGGTGCAATGGATGGAGGCCATGGCCACCGCGCACTGGGAAGCGGTGGCCCCGCCCGAGCACCAGGCGCTCTACGCCTGGGTCGTGACCCGGCACGAGATCGATTATCGCGGCAATATCCGCGAGGGCGAAAGCGTGACGGGAGAGACCTTCATTCCCGAAGGTCCCAGCGGCGCGCGCTTCGTGCGCCGCGTGGATTTCCGCAACGAAACGGGCAAAGTGCTCGTTTCCGCCCGGACGACCTGGGCCATGATCGACATCGCCTCCGAACGCCTCATGCGCGTGCCACCCGAGGTCGCGGCGCCCTTCTGGGACGGGTCTGACTGACCCCGCGCAACTTTCCGCGCAACCCTTGGTATGTTTCCGGAAGCTCGGGCCGCCCTCGTCCCGGGGCAAGGCCGGGACGAGAGCCGCCAGATCATCAGCCCAGAACGTCGCTCACCGGCACGTAGTCGTACCCCAGCTCGGTCGCCACGGCCTCGAAGGTCACTTTGCCGGCGTGGACGTTGAGGCCCTCGGCCAGGTAAGGATCGGCCTGTAGCGCGGCCTTCCAGCCGAGGTTGGCGATCGCCAGGGCGTGGGGCAGGGTGACGTTGTTCAGCGCGTAAGTGCTGGTGCGGGCCACGGCGCCCGGCATGTTGGCCACGCAGTAGTGGACGATGCCGTCGACCACGAAAGTCGGCTCGGCATGAGTGGTGGCATGGCTGGTTTCGAAGCAGCCGCCCTGATCGATGGCGACGTCCACCAGCACCGCGCCCGGCTTCATCGTGCCGAGCATGTCGCGGGTCACCAGCTTGGGAGCGGCCGCGCCAGGGATCAGCACCGCGCCGATCACGAGGTCGGCATCGGCCACGCTTTCCGCCAGGTTGGCGGTGCTGGCGAAGCGGGTCTTGGCGCGGGCCTCGAAATAGATGCCCAGCCGTTCGAGCACGTCGGGGCTGCGGTCGAGGATGGTGACGTCGGCGCCGAGGCCCACGGCCATCTGCGCGGCGTTGAAGCCGACCACGCCGCCGCCGATCACTGCGACTTTGCCCGGCATCACGCCCGGTACGCCGCCCAGCAGCACGCCGCGCCCGCCATGGGCCTTCTCCAGCGCGGTGGCGCCGGCCTGGATCGACATGCGCCCGGCCACCTGGCTCATCGGCTTGAGCAGCGGAAGCTGCCCGCCGGGGCCGGTCACGGTTTCATAGGCGATGGCGGTGACGCCGGACTTCACCAGGTCGGCCGTCTGCTCGGGGTCGGGGGCGAGGTGCAGGTACGTGTAGAGGATCTGGCCTTCCCGCAGCATGGCGCGTTCGCCCGCCTGCGGTTCCTTGACCTTCACGACCATCTCGCAGCCTTCGAAGATCTCCCGCGCGGTCGCCACGATCTTGGCGCCCTGGCGGGTATAGTCGGCGTCGCTGGCGCCGATGCCCTGGCCGGCACCGCTTTCCACCCAGACTTCGTGCCCGTGAGTCACGAGTTCGCGGGCACTCTCCGGCGTCAGGCCGACGCGATATTCGTGGTTCTTGATTTCCCTGACCGTACCGACACGCATATTATCGACTCCGCGAAAAACTCTCCTGCCGATGAGATACACCCGGGCCCCTGCAATGTTTCACCGAATTGGGGCTTGTCAGAAAGCGAGGCAGGAATATTTCCCAGTCCTGAAACAAACGACAAGAGAATTTTCCATGGACCGGGCAGACCGCGCACTCCTCGAAGCGTTGCAGGCCGATTCCTCGCGCTCGATCGCCGAACTGGCGGCTCTGGTGAACCTGTCGTCCTCCGCGTGCCACCGGCGCATCCGCGCCCTGGAGGAGCAGGGCCTGATCCTGGGTTATGCCGCGCGGGTGGATGCCCGGCGGCTTGGCCTGTCGATGGAAGTCTTCGTCGAGATTACGCTGACCAGCCAGAGCCGCGAGGCCATGGAGCGTTTCGAGCGGGCGGTGGGAGACTTCGACGATATCCTCGAATGCCACCTGATGTCGGGCGCGGCGGATTATCAGCTGCGTGTCGCCGCCTCGGACCTCGATCACTACGACCGCATCCACCGCGACTGCCTGGCGCGGCTGCCGGGGGTATCGTCGATGCGGACAAGCTTCGCGCTGCGCCGGATCAAGCGGTTCGAGGGCTATTCGGTGCCGTGAGCGCCCGCGGGCAAGGCGTCACCCGAAGGGGCGCTTCCCGGAGGGATGCCGCCCGCCAGCGTCAATGGGCGTCGCGCAGGTCCTGGGTCAGGATGCGATCGCGCGCGGCGCGCAAGTCACCGGTCTCGTGCTGGATCGACAAGCGCTCCCGGTCGCTGGCGCGATAAGTTTCCTCGGCATTGTCGATCTGCTCGATGGAGAGGCCAAGGTCGTCCAGCGCCTCGCGGGCCAGGGCGACGGCCGATTCCATCACTTCGCGGACCATGAAGGTGACGGGGGCATCCATCAGCCGGATCATCGCGCGCCGGTCATAGACACGGGCGAGGATGCGGGCATCGGGGAAAGCCTCGTGGACGTTCTGGAGGAAGCTGTCCGAGAGCTGGTCGCCGTCGATGCAGAACACGATCATCTGCGCGCCGCCGGCGCCGGCCTGCCGCAACAGGTCGATGCGGGTGCCGTCCCCGAACCAGACTTTCGCGCCGAAACCGCTGGCGACGTCGATCATCTCGATGTCGGTATCGATCAGCGTCACCTGGATTTCGGCAGCGATCAGCACTTGCGCCACGGTCTGGCCGAAGCGGCCGTAGCCCACCAGCAGGGCCTTGGCGCCGTCCTTGCGCGGCCCTTCGCGGGTTTCCTTGCTGGTCGGCATTTCGCGGATGCGCGCGGTGGCCATCATCAGGAACGGGGTGGTGACCATCGACAGGGTGACGATGGCGCTGAACAGGCTGGCGGCGCGGGGCTCGATCAGCCAGGCGCTCTGCGCCTGCGCGAAAAGCACGAAGCCGAACTCGCCGCCCTGGCTCAGCAGCAGGCCGAGTGCCAGCGCACTGCGCCAGTTCATGCGGAACAGCAGGCCCAGCCCGAAGATCACCGAAGCCTTCACCGCGATCAGGGCCAGCGCCATGGTGGCGACGAACAGCGGGCGCTCGGCAATGGCGGAAAGGTCCAGCATCATGCCGACCGACATGAAGAACAGGCCGAGCAGGATCGAGCGGAACGGCTCGACGTCGGCCTCCAGCTCGTGGCGGTAAGGCGTATCGGCGAGCATGACGCCGGCAATAAAGGCACCCAGCGCGGTCGAAAGGCCGAGCGACTGCATCAGCGCGGCAGAGGCGATCACGGTGAACAGCGCGGCGAAGACGAACATCTCGCGCTCGCCGAGATTGCCGATCAGGCGGAACAGCGGGCGGATCACGAAGCGCCCGGCCAGGATCAGGCCGGCGATGGCGGCCAGGGTCTCCAGCACCAGGATCCAGCCCGGAGGGCCTTCGGGCAAATGCGGGTTGCGGTTCATCGCCGCGATGATCGTGATCAGCGGGATGATCGAGAGGTCCTGGAACAGCAGGATTGCGAAGGAGCGTTCGCCGAAGGGCGTGTTCAGGCGCCCGGCGCTCTGGAGCATCGGCAGGACCTGCGCGGTCGAGGAGAGCCCCAGCGGCAGGCCCAGCGCCAGCGAGGCGGCCAGGCTGAACCCGGCCGAATAATAGATCACCGCAGAGACGGCGAGGCCGCAGAGCGTCACTTGCAGGAAGCCGAGGCCGAAGATCTCGTTGCGCATCCGCCAGAGCCGCCGCGGCGCCAGTTCCAGGCCCACGATGAACAGCAGCAGGGTGATGCCCAGCTCGGCAATGCCCAGCTTGTTCTCCGGATCGCCTACCAGGCCCAGCGCGTAAGGTCCGAGGATGGCGCCTGCGAGCAGGTAGCCCAAGGTCGCACCCAGGCCGAGGCGGCGGAACAGCAGGACGAAGGCAAGCGCCGTGCCGAGCAGCAGGAAGCCGTCGCGCAGGAGGAATGCCTGGGTATGATCTTCCATCGGGGCCTTTCGGGCGGGAAGCGAAAATTGCGTGCGGACGGTCTTCTTAGGGCGTCACGCTGCGGTGCGGAACCCTAGACGAAGGGAGGGGCCAGAAAAGGCCAACCGATCCGGGTGGCGCCACCCGGGCCGCGCCGGACCGGGGCACGCCTATCGAGGGCCGGGCCGATCGGGGGCCGGGCCTGCGATGGCTCAGCGCGGGAGCACGCCGGTGCAGACATATTTCAGCACCAGCCCGTCCTCGCCCGCCCATTGCACGCCGGAGGCGCTTGGGCTGGCATCGCTCCAGTCCCGCAGCACCGTGCCGTTCGGACGGACGATGCGCCAGTGATAGGACAGGGCGCGGCTGCCGGTACAGTCCACCGCGCGCTCGGTGTAGAGCACGGTGCCTTGCGGATAGCCGGCATTGGCGCGCAGCAGGACCTGCATCTGCCGGAACTGCCGCCCGATCATGCCGGCCTTCACGCTGGCCTTGTCGACATAGACGCTGCGGCCGAGCGTGTTTTCCACGCTGGGCACGAACAGACGCTGCCATTGCGCCGCCACGCCCGTCGCCGCCACGCCCGTCGCCGCCACGCCCGTCGCGGCCCCGCCCGTCGTGGCCAGGGCGGGCGCGGCCAGCAGGCCGAGCAGGGTCAGGCCGCGCTTTCCCGCTCGCATCAGAGCGGGCTGCCGTTCTCGTCGCGGTAGATGTCGCGGCGGCCGACGTGGTTGGCGGGGCCGACGTAGCCGTCGTTCTCCATGCGCTCCACCCACTTGGCGGCGGTGTTGTAGCCGACGCCCATCTGCCGCTGGAGCCACGAGACCGAGACTTTCTGGTTCTCGAACACCAGCTGGCAGACCTGCCGGTACTTGCGCTCTTCCGGCTGGTCCGACGCGGTGGCGTCGAGGTCGTCGAAGCCGAAGGAGCCTTCCTCTGGCTCCTCGGTGACGGCATCGACGTAGTCCGGCTTGCCCTGGCCGCGCCAGTGATCGGCAACGTGCTCGACTTCCTCGTCCGAGACGAAGGGCGCGTGGACGCGTTTGATCGGGTCGGTGCTGGGCTTGTAGAGCATGTCGCCCTTGCCGAGCAGCTGCTCGGCGCCCTGTTCGCCCAGGATGGTGCGGCTGTCGATGCGGCTGGTGACGGCGAAGGAGATACGGGTCGGCAGGTTGGCCTTGATGACGCCGGTGATGACGTCGACCGAGGGGCGCTGCGTGGCCATGATGAGGTGAATGCCCGCCGCGCGGCTCTTTTGCGAGAGGCGCTGGATCAGCACTTCGATTTCCTTGCCCACCGTGACCATGAGGTCGGCCAGTTCGTCGACGATGAGGACGATCTGCGGCAGCGTCTCGTAATCGAGCTGGCGGTCCTCGTAGAGTTCCTCGCCCGTCTCCGGGTCGAAACCGATCTGGATGCGGCGGCCGAGCGGCTTGCCCTTGGCGGCGGCGGCGCGGACCTTTTCGTTGAAGCTGGCAAGGTTGCGCACCGAAATCTCGCTCATCTGGCGATAGCGGCGCTCCATTTCCTCTACCGCCCACTTCAGCGCGCGCACGGCTTTCGGCGGCTCGGTCACCACCGGCGAGAGCAAGTGCGGAATATCGTCGTAGCTCTTGAGTTCGAGAACCTTGGGATCGACGAGGATCAGGCGGCACTGCGCGGGGGTGAGGCGGTAGAGCAGCGAAAGCAGGATGACGTTGAGGCCGACCGACTTGCCCGACCCGGTGGTACCCGCGACCAGCAGGTGCGGCATGGTTGCAAGGTCCGCCACCACGGGCTCGCCGGCGATGTCCTTGCCCAGGATGATCGGCAGCATGCCCTTGTGGTTGGCGAAAGCCTCCGAGGCGACCATTTCCTTGAACGAGACCATCTGGCGGTCGGCGTTCGGAAGCTCGATGCCCATGACCGTGCGGCCGGGGATCGAGGCGACGCGCGCGGAAATCGCGCTCATGTTGCGGGCGATGTCGTCGGCCAGGCCGATCACGCGGCTGGCCTTGATGCCGGGAGCGGGCTCCAGCTCGTACATGGTGACGACCGGGCCGGTGCGCACGGCCGTGATCTCGCCCTTGACGTTGAAGTCGTCAAGCACGGTTTCCAGCAGCCGCGCATTGCGCTCCAGGCTGAGCTTGTCGACCTTGGGCTGCGAATTGGGCGGCGGATCGGCCAGGATGTCGAGCCCGGGCAGTTCGTACTTGTCGAACATGTCCTTCTGGCGGTTGCCCAGGTTGAGCTGCGCAGGGGCGGCGCTGGCCTTGGGATCGCTGATTTCGGGCGCCTTGCGCGGCTTGTCGGCCGCAGCGTCGAGAGCGGCGGCGGGCGCATCGATGCGGGGCGCGGGCTTGGCCATTTCCTCGCCCGTGTCGCGCGCGCTTGTATCGCGTGCCCCCTTGTCGCGTGATTTGGTCTTTTCGGACATGGCGGGCGCTGCCTCGCCTTCGCCGCGCAGGCGGCCGATCCGGCCCGGCAATGTCAGCAGGCGCACCCAGTCGACCGCGAAGACCTGTCCGGCCAGGGCCACGCCGGCCAGCGCGCAGAGCAGCGCCAGCACGAGCTTGATCCAGCCCTGGACGACTTCGGGCGCGAAGGCCGCGATGCCGGTGATGCCCTTGGCGCCCAGCAGGCCGGTGATGCCGCCCATCGAGGCGGGCAGCACGCCGCCCGGCGCCGTGAAGACCAGCGACATGACGGTGGCGATCAGCGTCATGGCGATCGCCAGCACTGCCACCGGGCGCCACCAGCGCTGGTTGGAATGTTCGATCTCGTTGTCGTCCTCCTCCACCAGCAGCCAGAGCTTGCGGGCGAAGACGTAGAGCAGCGGCACGAACAAGGCCGAAACCGGGCCGAACAGCACCAGCGCGCGCTCGGCCACCCAGGCGCCGACGGAGCCCATCCAGTTCT
The DNA here is from genome assembly GCF_055521655.1 of Novosphingobium sp. BL-S-21. Classification (NCBI taxonomy): domain Bacteria; kingdom Pseudomonadati; phylum Pseudomonadota; class Alphaproteobacteria; order Sphingomonadales; family Sphingomonadaceae; genus Novosphingobium; species Novosphingobium sp. BL-S-21. The sequence goes on along the minus strand of NZ_CM145496.1, from coordinate 1,747,683 downwards.
GCGCCGGCCCCCCTGCAGCGGTGGAGGCGGAAGGGTCGGTCTGGTGATAGCTGACGAGTGCCAGGGCCAGGAATGCCATGGCCGCAAACAGCGTCAGCGCGCCGCTCAGTTCGGAGGCGCGGCGCAGGGAGCGCTTGAGAACGGCGCGCCAGTTCGGCTTGGCGATCCGCCGTCCTGGTGCGATGGGCCGGGTGGCCATTAAGAATTCCCCCTGGAAATCGGGCCTCTGATCAGGCCCGGATAATGCGCTCTGGCGGGACTCGCCGTCAAGAATGGATCGGGAACAGCCCTGTGGGCTAGCGGGCAAGGCCCTGAATCGCAGCCCATTTCCTCGACGGCAAAGTGCGCGCCCGATGCACTGTCATGCCGCCCAGCGCAATCACTGGAACGGCGGAACGGGCGGCGAGCAAGTGAAAATGCACGCGGCCGAGCGTCGCCCCGCCGGGATGAGAGCGGGTCGCGAAGACCGGCGAGAGCAGGATGGCGTCGGCGCGGGCGCGGTGAGCCCGGCCCAGTTCGCGCAGGGAATGGACGGTGACGAGGCGCGGGCAAGCGGGCCCCCGCGCCAGCCTTGCGGGCGCGCCATAAGCGCCGTCTGCACCCCAGCCCCGCGCCTCCCGTGCGGGGCCCGACAGGAACACGCTGTGCCCGAAGCGGCGGGCCGCGCGCGCAAGCGCTGCAAACCGTGCGCGGCGCGCGGCAGGGGCCAGGTGATAATGCCGATAGACCAGCCCCGATCCCCGCGGCAGGCGGGCGAGGGTGCGCTCCAGGGCTTCGTCGTTGCGGGCGTCGGTAATGAGCCAGATGTCGGGAAGAGGCGGGTGGCGGTTCGGCACGAAGCCGCTATAGCAGCGCGCCATGGATCAGCCAGTATCTCCTCTCGACGACATCCGTGCCCGCATCGCCCAGGCTGCCCGCATTGCCGGGCGCGAGGCCGAATCGGTGGAACTCGTCGCCATCTCCAAGACTCACCCCGCCGAGGCCATTGTGCCCCTGATCGCCCAGGGCCAGCGCGTCTTCGGCGAAAACCGCGTTCAGGAAGCCGAGGCCAAGTGGCCGGCCCTGCGCGGCGAGCACGAGGGCATTTCGCTTCATCTCGTGGGGCAGCTCCAGTCCAACAAGGCCGAGGATGCCCTGAGCCTGTTCGACTGCATCCATTCGGTCGACCGGCCCTCGCTGGTGTCCGCGCTCGGCAAGGCAATGGACAGGACCGGCCGCCGGGTGCCCTGCTTCGTGCAGGTCAATATCGGCGCCGAGGAGCAGAAGGGCGGCTGCGCCATTGCCGAAGTGCCCGCATTGCTGGCTGCCGCGCGCGAGGCCGCGCTTCCGGTCGCGGGCCTGATGTGCGTGCCGCCGCAGGGCATCGAGGCAGCGCCGTTCTTCGCGCTCCTGGCGAAGATTGCGGCGGACAACGGCCTGTCGCAGCTTTCGATGGGCATGAGCGAGGACTTCGAGACCGCCATCATGCTCGGCGCCACGCATGTCCGCGTCGGCAGCGCCCTGTTCGGCGCGCGGGGCTGATCTGAACTTTAAAGCGGGCGCGTCCCGGACTTGATCCGGGACCGCTGGCCGCTTGTGAAGCGCGAACTCTCCGTCGCGCGGGATCGGTCTAAAGCCGCGGCGACTTGCGCGTTTTGAGCGAGGGAAGGCGGCTGGCGACTTGTTGTTCCAGCAGCCCGTCCAGCAAGGCCGCGATGGCATTGTTCGGATTGTCGCCGCAGAAACCGCTGAGCCAGTGAGCCCGGCCTTTCGTAAGGCGTTCGGTCACGAAGCCGGGCCCGTCCATGCAGATCCAGCGAACCTGCCCTCGGCTTTCCGGAGTGCCTTGGGCGAGCAGTTCGTCGATCGTCCCTGCAAGATCATCGTAGGCATCTTCGGAAAGAGCGAAACGCATTTCGCCGTCCGGGTCCCATCGGTCGATCCCATGGCGGAAGAAGCGTGCAAGGACTTGAGGGCCCTGATCCCGCGTCTTGCCGTGCAGTTCGATGATGTATCCGGGCGCGCCCAGGGCGGGCGTGGAGCTGAAACGGATGACGTCGTCCGCGATTTTGCGCAGCGGTCTGCTTCCGGTTCCGTTCAGGACATCGCGATGTGCGGCGTAAATTCCTTCGCCCAGGTTGAGCGCGCTGGGCGTTTCCGACGCCGACGAAGGGCTTGCTCCGGCTGCAAGCGGCGAACCCAGAAATGCGAAGAACGCCAGCAACGCGGCGGTGCGGTGCGGCTTTCTTCGCATCTCCGGATCGAACCTCAGTTCGGCGTTTCCAGCTCGTTGCCGGTCAGCGTCACCACATGCAGCAGGTTCGTCGAACCCGGCGTGCCGAAGGGGACGCCGGCCAGTGCCACCAGGCGCGTGCCGGCGGCGCCGAAGCCGTGGCGCAGGGCCATGCGCTTGCCCTTGGCGATCATCTCCTCGAAGCTGCCGATGTCCTTGGTGGTCACGGCATGCGCGCCCCAGAGCAGGGCCAGGCGGCGGGCGGTCTTCTGCGAGGGCGTGAGCACCAGCATCGGCGCGGCGGGACGCTCGCGGGCGACGCGGCGGGCCGAGCCGCCCGATCCGGTGAAGACGATGATGCCTTCGATCGGCAGGGTGTCGGCAATGGTGGCGCAGGAGGCGGAGAGCGCGTCGGCCGTGGTGGCGTCGGGCGGGGTCTGGGCAAGGTGGATGCGCTCGCGATAGGTCGAGTCGGTCTCCACCTTGATGGCGATGCGGTCCATGATCGTCACCGCTTCGACCGGCCACTGGCCCGCTGCCGTTTCGGCCGAGAGCATGACCGCGTCGGCGCCGTCATAGACGGCATTGGCCACGTCGGACACTTCGGCGCGGGTCGGGGAGGGGCTGGTGATCATCGATTCCAGCATCTGCGTGGCGACCACCACCGGCTTGCCGATGGCGCGGGTCTTGGCGATGATGTGCTTCTGGATCGGCGGCACTTCTTCAGGCAGCAGTTCCACGCCCAGATCGCCGCGGGCGACCATGATGCCGTCCGAAAGCTCGATGATCCCGTCGATGGAATCGACCGCCGCCGGCTTTTCGATCTTCGACATGAGCGCGCAGGCACCGCCGATCAGGCGGCGCGCTTCGGCCACGTCTTCGGGGCGCTGGACGAACGACAGGCCGATCCAGTCGGCGCCTTGCTCCACCGAGAAGGCGAGGTCGCGGCGATCCTTGTCGGTCAGCGCGGGCACCGGCACGATCGCGTCGGGCACGTTCACGCCCTTGCGGTCGGAAATGAAACCGCCGACTTCGGCGGTGCAGAGGATCGAATCGGGTTCCGGCTTGATAACCACCAGGCGCAGCTTGCCGTCGTCGATCAGCAGGCGCTGGCCCTTCTGGAGAATGCCGAAGAGCTCGGGATGCGGCAGGCAGACGCGGTTCTCGTCACCCGGCGTGGGATCGCGATCGAGCGTGAAGTGAGCGCCGTGGCGCAGGAACACCTTGCCCTCGGCGAAAGTGCCGACGCGCAGTTTCGGGCCCTGGAGGTCGCAAAGGATCGCCACGGGGCGCATCAGGTCCTTTTCGACCGCGCGGATATTGGCGATGGTTTCGCGATGGGTCTCGTGATCGCCATGGCTCATGTTGACGCGGAACGCATCGGCGCCGGCCTTGAGCAGCTTGGCGATGGTCTCCTTGTCGCGGCTGGCCGGCCCCAGGGTGGCAAGAATCTTCACCTTGCGCTGGCGCTTGATGCCGCGATGGTGCGGCGAACGACGAAACGGAGGGGTGGTGGCCAAAATCTGTCTGCCTCTCTTTCGATATTTCGGCGACATATGGCAAAGGCGGCATGACAAACCAAGGACGATTGCCAGAAATATGAACGGAAACGACCAGATCGACCAACTCGACGACGCTGTGGCGGCCGCGGCGTTCCGTCGCCTCGTGCGGCACCTCCAGACTCGCCACGATGCGCAGAACATCGATTTGATGGGGCTGGCCGGCTTCTGCCGCAACTGCCTGGCGGACTGGATCCGCGATGCGGGCTACGATGGCGACAAGGCCGCGGCGCGCGAAGTGATCCACGGCATGCCCTTTGGCGCCTGGAAGGATGCCTATCAGAGCGAGGCCACGCCCGAGCAGATCGCGCGGATGGAGGAAAGCCTGAAGAAAAACGGCGGATCGCACTGACGCCCCAGGGCGATGTCCCGGGGCCGGTTTCGGGGGCGTGCCAGCGCCCTCAGGAACTCGCGAGCTTCATCATGACCAGCCCGGCCAGGATCAGCCCGGCCGCGGCGAGGCGCATCGCGCTGGCCGATTCCCCGAGCAGGACGATGCCGACGATGAAGGCGCCCAGCGCGCCGATGCCGGTCCAGACCATGTAGGCGGTGCCCAGCGGCAGCACGCGCATCGCCCAGGACAGCAGGCCGAAGCTCGCCAGCATGGCCGCGATCGTGACGATGCTGGGCCAGAGGCGGGTGAAGCCGTTGGACTGCTTCATCGCCGAGGCCCAGACCACTTCGAACAGGCCGGCAATGACGAGAACGATCCAGGGCATGGCAGTGGGCATTGGGGGGCAACCTCCTGAAATGGTTGCCGGGCCGTCCCGGTCTTGATGCTCCCGGGCGCGAGGTCGGTTCGGCCGGGGAGGCGGGAACGTGGTCGCCGCTCGCGGGGCGAATAACGCGGGCCCGTCGGGGATGCAACGGGGAAGGGCCGGGCGCCCTTGCTGCGGATTACACACAGGATTTCCACAGGTCGGCGCTTTGCCCGAATCCGGCGCAGTCGCTATCAGCCGCCGCCAAACCGATTCACGATTCCTATTGGAGCACTACACCGATGGCCGAAACCACCGACGATCGCCTGCGCCTGCTGATCGAGCGCGTCGAGCGCCTCGAAGAGGAAAAGAAGGGCATCTCGGACGATATCCGCGACGTCTACAACGAAGCCAAGGCAGTCGGCTACGACGTCAAGATCATGCGCCAGATCGTGCGCATCCGTAAGATGAAGCCGGATGACCGCCGCGAAATGGACATGCTGCTCGACACCTACAAGACGGCGCTCGGCATCGACTGATGCCGCGAGCCTTCGACATCCGTCGAAGGCGAACCGAACAAGGACTTGGGCCGGTGCAGCAAGCTCGTCACTTTCGTGGCGAGCGCAGCCGGCGAAGACTCCGGCGTCTCGCCCCGCCCTTGCGGCCGGGCAGAAACGCGCGTCACGTCCCGAAATGCACCAGCAGCATGGTCGCCGCATTGGCGCCGGCGTGCTGGAGCATGGCGGCGTGCAGGCCCACGCGCTGGCGGGTGAAGCCCAGCAGCAGCGCCGCCCACAATTGCGGCAGCACCAGCGGCAGCGTCAGCACCGAGACGGCAGGATAGTTCGTCAGGTGCACGCCTGCGAAGACGAGCGCCACGATCCAGAACACCGCCGGATAGGCCGCAAGGAATCCGGCCATCGGCGCGCGCCGCTTGCGCAAGGCGATCCAGCCGCCCAGCGCCGCAAGGGCCAGCGCCGCCAGCGCGCCTGCCAGCACCATCGGCGCCATGCCTTTCGCGCAGACCACCAGGATCGCCAGCACCACGGTGCAGGCCAATAGCCAGAGCGCGCGGGGGCGCCCTGTCTGCCAGCCGCGGAAAAGCGCCTCTTCAGCAATCGGGGCAATCAGGATCGTGAAGGGGAGCAGCCAGCCTCCCGGCAGCTTGTCGAAAGCATCGGGCGGGGAAAGGTGCATGGCCTGCTGCCAGATCCCGATGAGCGGCAGCACCACCAGGAAAAGCCCGGCGATGTGAACCGTTTCCAACACGCCGAGCGCCGCCCAGCCTTCGCGCCTGCGCAGGCCGATCGGCGTGAGCACGGCGGGCCGCCGCAGGAAAGACGGCAGTTCGCGCAGCATGCCCAAGGGTGCGAAGGGCGGCGCGGAACGGGCGGGCGGGTGGGTTCGGGTAGCCATGTCCGTTCCTGATAGCCCCGTCATCCTTGCCAATTCGTTGTGCGATGCGGCGCATGATCGGCGTGCGGAGCGGGCGGTTGCCCTCGGGTGCCGGCCTGTTGTAAGGCGCGCCCTGCGTCAATTGGCACACAACATTCACCGGACCTCATTCTCCGGGCCTCGCGGATCAGTCCGCAGGCAGGCAGACGAGCGAAGCAAGAGCGGACCCATGGCAGGCCATTCCAAATTCAAGAACATCATGCACCGCAAGGGCGCGCAGGACAAAAAGCGCTCGGCGCAGTTCAGCAAGCTCTCCCGCGAAATCACCGTCGCGGCCAAGATGGGCATGCCTGATCCGGACATGAACCCGCGCCTGCGCGCCGCCGTCAACGCGGCCAAGGCGCAGTCGATGCCCAAGGACAACATCCAGCGCGCGATCGACAAGGCGAGCAAGGGCGATGCCGAGAACTACGAGGAAGTGCGCTACGAAGGCTACGGCCCCGGCGGCGTGGCCCTCATCGTCGAGGCGCTGACCGACAACCGCAACCGCACCGCCACCAACGTGCGCACCGCCTTCTCCAAGAACGGCGGCAACCTTGGTGCTTCGGGCGCGGTTTCGCACGGTTTCGAACGCCTTGGCCTGATCGAATACCCCGGCAGCGTGGGTGACGAGGACAAGGTCCTCGAAGCCGCGATCGAAGCCGGCGCCGACGATGTCGAAAGCGATATGGGCGATGGCGACGAGAACCCCGGCAGCCACCAGATCTGGGTCTCGGTCGATTCGCTTCACGAAGTCGCCCGCGAGCTGGAAAAGGTCCTTGGCGAGGCCGAGGGCGTGAAGCTGGCGTGGAAGCCCAACCTCACCGTCGACGTCGATGCCGACACTGCCGGCACGCTGATGAAGCTGGTCGACACGCTCGAAGAAGACGACGACGTCCAGACCGTCTGGGGCAATTACGACATCTCCGACGAAGTCATGGAAAAGCTGGGCTAAGCCCAGCCGTGATCATCATCGGCCTCGATCCGGGGCTCACCTGCACGGGCTGGGGCGTGGTCGCCAAGAGCGGCAGCCGCCTCAGCCACGTTGCCAACGGGCAGATCCGCACCGACGCGAAGGCCGGCATGGCCGAGCGGCTGGTCGAGCTCGATGCCGCGCTCACCGACGTGATTCTCCTCCACCGGCCCGATGCGGGCGCAGTGGAGGAGGTCTTCGTCAACGTGAACCCGCAGTCGACGCTGAAGCTGGGGCAGGCGCGCGGTGTCGCCATGCTGTCGATCGCGCGGGCCGGTTTGCCGGTGGCCGAATACTCCACCAAGGTCATCAAGAAGGCGCTCGTCGGCACCGGCGGCGCCGACAAGAAGCAGATCCAGCACATGCTGAAAGTGCTGCTGCCCGGCGTGAAGCTGGCGGGCGAGGACGCCTCCGACGCCCTGGCCGTGGCCATCACGCATGCCAACATGCTCGGGAGCCACCGTTAGGTCAGCGCGTTGTGCGCGTCATGGAACCGCACGGCGAAGAACGAGGCAGCGATGAAGACCGGGCCGATGCCCGCTGGATGGCCGAGGCGATCCGCATCGCCGTGGCCGAAAAGGGCACCGATCCTGCCAACACCCCGATTGCCGCGCTCGTCGTGCTCGATGGAAAGCTGATCGCGGCCGGCGTCAACCGCACGGCCGAGCGCTGCGACGCCACCGCCCATGCCGAGATCGAAGCCTTTCGCCTTGCCGGCCGGGCCGTGGGCGCGATGCGCGTGGAGGGGGCGACGCTCTATTCCACGCTGCAACCTTGCGGAATGTGCACGATGGCGGCGATCTGGGCGGGGGTCAGCCGGATCGTCTACGGTGCCGGCCGGGCGGACGTGCATGCCATGTATTTCGAGGATCGCCACCTTTCGACACTCGATTTCGTGACCGACGCCTGGAAGGACGACCTGTCGGTGACCGGCGGCGTGATGGCGCAGGCCTGCGCAGCGCTCTATTACCGACCGTGGGACCAGGTTTCCGAAGATCAACAGGCAAACACCTGAAGGCGCCCGGCGGGGCTGGCGTCGCGCGATCGTTCCTGTCATAGGAACAAACCATGATCGCCAAGCTTACAGGTCTGCTAGACGACACCGGCCCCGACTGGGCGATCATCGACGTGAACGGCGTCGGTTATCTTGTCCATTGTTCGGCGCGTACGCTCGACCATCTCGGCATCCGGGGGGACAAGGTCGTCGTCCATACCGAGATGCAGGTTTCCGAGACCGACCAGCGCCTCATCGGCTTCACCAGCGGTGCGGAGCGCAACTGGTTCCGCCTGTTGACGGCCGTGCAGGGCGTCGGTTCGAAAGTGGCGCTGGCGATCCTCTCCGCCCTGACGACCGAGGAACTGCAGCGCGCCTGCGCCGGCGGCGATTCCGCCATGGTCGCGCGCGCCAACGGCGTCGGGCCGAAGCTGGCCAGCCGCATCGTCAACGAACTCAAGGACAAGGCCGGCGGCATGCCCACCGCACCGGGCACGCCCGGTCTGGCCTCGGCCGCCGCGCCTGCCGGTTTTTCCAGCGCGGATGCCGTTTCCGCGCTCCAGAACCTCGGCTTCAAGCCCGCGGTGGCCAGCATGGCGGTCGGCAAGGCCGTGGAGGAACTGGGCGAGGATGCGGGGCTCAACGACCTCGTTCGCGTGGCGCTGAAGAAGGCGGCGGGATGATGGCTGCAATCCGCCGGGCGCGGCTCCGTAGAGAACTTCGTCACCCTGCACCCGTTTCGGGTTCCATTCCTCGTCAGATGCCCAACCCATGACCGATAACCCCATCCTTACCCCAACCCGCCAGCCTGAGGACGCCGATGCGGCCCTGCGGCCCAAGACTCTGGCGGAATTCGTCGGGCAGGCGGCGGCGAAGGACAACCTTCGCGTCTTCATCGAGAGCGCCAAGTCGCGGCGCGAGGCGATGGATCATACCTTGTTCTTCGGGCCTCCCGGCCTCGGCAAGACGACCTTGGCGCAGATTATCGCGCGGGAACTGGGCGTGGGGTTCCGCGCCACCAGCGGCCCGGTGATCGCCAAGGCGGGCGACCTGGCGGCGCTGCTGACCAATCTCGAGCATGGCGACGTGCTGTTCATCGACGAGATCCACCGCCTCAATCCCGTGGTCGAGGAAGTGCTCTACCCGGCGATGGAAGATCGCGCGCTGGACCTCATCATCGGCGAGGGGCCTTCGGCGCGCTCGGTGCGGATCGACTTGCCGCCCTTCACGCTGGTGGGTGCCACGACGCGGCAGGGCCTGCTCCAGACCCCGCTGCGCGATCGCTTCGGCATTCCGGTGCGCCTGCAGTTCTACTCCGTGGAAGAGCTGGAGAAAGTCGTCACGCGCGGCGCCAACCTGCTGGGCATCGGCATGGACAAGGGCGGGGCGACCGAGATCGCGCGCCGCTCGCGCGGCACGCCGCGTGTCGCGGGGCGCCTGATGCGCCGTGTGCGCGACTTTGCCCATGTCGCCGGCTCCGACGTCATCACGCACGAAATCGCCGACGATGCCCTGACCCGCCTGGAAGTGGATTCCATCGGTCTCGACGCGCAGGATCGCCGCTACCTGCAGATGATCGCCGGCATCTACAAGGGCGGCCCGGTGGGCGTCGAAACGCTGGCGGCGGGCCTGTCCGAACCGCGCGACACGATCGAGGAAGTGATCGAGCCCTACCTCATCCAGCTGGGCCTCATCGCCCGCACGGCAAGGGGCCGATGCCTCAACGACCGGGGCTGGACGCACCTGGGCATGACGCCGCCGAATGGCGGCAGCGGACAGGGGCCGCAGGGGGCACTGTTCGATTCGGACGGGGACTGAACGCGCACGCGTTCCGCGCAACAAACTGTCGGGGGCGTTTACAGATGGGCCTTCGGATAGTCCCGGTTCGGTACAGCTTGCGCGTTACCTCCGAAAACTAACGCATTTTCTGCCTCGGCGCTGTCGAATCTCGGTAAATGCCATTGTTCCGTTAACCGCTCTCTGCGTTTGTTCAGGGCAAGTCGGCTCCCGTGTTCCCCTTCGGGCATATTCCCGAACGGGCAGGGCCGAACAGAACGAAGAGAGAGACGATCATGTCGGTTCGTATGGCCCTCGCTAAACTGTCTGCCTGTGCGGCAGGCTGCGCTATCATCGGCGGTGGCGCGGTCCATGTGGCCGAGACGCAGCGCAAGTCGGTCGAGTACCGCAAGGTCAAGATGGCCAAGACGGCGAAGCCGCGCCATCCGGCCAAGCGGATCGTCCGCAAGGATCCGCCGCGCGAAGTGAAGCGCGCGCGCCGCATCATCCCGCGGCCCGACGTGCCGCAGATGGTCTCCGTCCCGCTTCCCCCGCCCTATATCCCGCCCGCCCCGGCGCCGTCCTATGCGGGCGGCAGCGGCGGTGCCCCGGTGGTGGTCGGCGGCGGTGGCGGCGGCTTCGGCGGTTTCGGAGGCGGCTTCTTCGGTGGTTTCTTCGGCGGCGGCGGATCGGGCGGCGGCAACGTCATCATTTCGTCCACCTCCAGCGGCGGCTCCACCTCGGGCTCTTCGTCCACCGGCGGATTGACCACCACCACGACGGGCGGTTCCACCTCGTCCTCCAGCTCGACCGGCGGCCTGACGACCACGACCACCACCGGCGGACTGACCACGACGACCGGGGGCATCACCTCGACGACGACATCGTCCAGCTCGGGCGACGTCTCGACGAGCACCAGCTCTTCCAGCTCGGGCAATGTTTCTACCAGCACCAGTTCGTCCAGCTCGGGCAACGTCTCGACCAGCACAAGCTCGTCCAGCTCCACGTCCTCGTCGTCGAGCAGCTCCAGTTCGACGTCGTCCTCGACCTCCAGCTCTACCTCGACATCCTCGGGCGGCGACAATCCGCCGCCGACCACGCCGCCGACCGACGTTCCCGCCCCGCCGATGCTGATCCTGTTCGGCGCGGCTGCGGCAGCGGTAGTCGGCCGCCAGCGTCTGGTGCGCAAGAAGTCCGGCTGAGGGCAGCCAGCCAGCGCGCCGCGATACGCGGCCAGCTGGAGACGGGGGTGAGCGTCGGGGGGCGCTCACCCCTTTTTCGTGTGCGGACCGGGCGTGTGGAAGCAAGCCGCTTCGCGCGCCGGAAATGCTCTCTGCGGCCTGGCGGGGCGGCCGGACATCTTCTCCCAAAAGAAAACCCCGCCCCGCGCGAACGCGGGACGGGGTTTTTCTCAGCCTTGCGGCTGGCGGCTGTTTAGGCAGCCAGCTTGCGCAGCACGTACTGCAGGATGCCGCCGTTGTTGAAGTATTCCACTTCGTTGGCGGTATCGATGCGGCACAGCGCGGTGAAGGTGAAGGTCGAGCCGTCCGGACGGGTCACTTCCACTTCCACGTCCTGGCGCGGCTTGAGGCTGGCGACGCCCTTGATCGTGAAGGCGTCGTCGCCGGTCAGGCCGAGCGACTGGCGGCTGTCGCCGTCCTTGAACTGAAGCGGAAGCACGCCCATGCCGACCAGGTTCGAGCGGTGGATACGCTCGAAGCTCTCGACGATCACGGCGCGGACGCCCAGCAGGTTGGTGCCCTTGGCCGCCCAGTCGCGCGACGAACCGGTGCCGTACTCTTTGCCGGCCACGACCACCATCGGCGTGCCCTGCTCCTTGTACTTCTGCGCGACGTCGTAGACCGGCAGAACCTCTTCACCGAAGCGGCTCATGCCGCCTTCGATGCCGGGGACCATCTCGTTGCGGATGCGGATGTTGGCGAAAGTGCCGCGCATCATGACTTCGTGGTGGCCACGGCGCGAACCGTAGGAGTTGAAGTCCGCCTTGGCGACCTGGTGCTCCATCAGCCACTGGCCCGCCGGGCTGTCGGCCTTGATCGAGCCGGCCGGCGAGATGTGGTCGGTGGTGATCGAATCGCCGAGGATCAGCAGGGGCTTGGCCTCGATGATGTCGTTCACCGGCGCCGGGGTCATTTCCATGCCCTCGAAGTACGGCGGGTTGGCGACATACGTCGAACCGGCGCGCCACGAGTAGGTGTCCGAACCGACGACGTTGATCGCCTGCCAGTGCTTGTCGCCCTTGTAGACGTCTGCATAGCGGGCCTGGAACATGCCGCGATCGACGCAGGCGTTCATCGTGGTGCTGACTTCGAGGTTGGTCGGCCAGATGTCCTTGAGGAACACGTCCGTGCCGTCCTTGCTCACGCCGATCGGGGTGGTGGTGAAGTCTTCCACCACGGTGCCCTTCAGGGCGTAGGCAACGACCAGCGGCGGCGAGGCCAGGAAGTTGGCGCGCACGTCGGGGCTGACGCGGCCTTCGAAGTTGCGGTTGCCCGAGATCACGGCGCTGGCGACCAGGCCGTTCTCGTTGATCGCCTTCGAGATCGGCTCCGCGAGCGGGCCCGAGTTGCCGATGCAGGTGGTGCAGCCGTAACCGACGAGGTTGAAGCCGATGTTGTCGAGGTGCGACTGGAGACCGGCCTTCTCGAGGTAGTCGGTGACGACCTGCGAACCCGGCGCCAACGAGGTCTTGACCCAGGGCTTGGGCTTCAGGCCCAGTTCGTCGGCCTTCTTGGCGACGAGACCGGCGGCAACCAGCACGCCCGGATTCGAGGTGTTGGTGCAGCTGGTGATGGCGGCGATCATGACGTCGCCGTCACCGATGTCGAAGTCCTTGCCTTCCACGGGAACGCGGGCGGCGGTCTTCTTGTAGGTCTCGGCCATGTCCTTGTTGAACACGTCATCCACGTCGGGAAGCGCGACCCAGTCCTGCGGACGCTTCGGGCCGGCGAGCGAAGGCACCACGGTCGACATGTCGAGTTCGAGGGTCGAGGAGAAGATCGGGTCGGCGGCGGCCGGGTCGATCCAGAAGCCCTGCTCCTTGGCATAGGCTTCGACGAGGGCGATCTGCTCTTCCTCGCGGCCGGTGAGGCGCAGGTAGTCGATCGTCTTGTCGTCGATGCCGAAGAAGCCGCAGGTGGCGCCGTATTCCGGGGCCATGTTGGCAAGCGTCGCACGGTCGGCCAGCGACAGCGAGGCGAGGCCGGGGCCGAAGTATTCGACGAAGCGGCCGACCACGCCGTGCTTGCGCAGCATGGCGGTGCAGGTCAGCACGAGATCGGTGGCGGTCACGCCTTCCTTCAGTTCGCCGGTCAGCTTGAAGCCGACGACTTCGGGGATGAGCATCGAGACCGGCTGGCCGAGCATTGCGGCTTCCGCCTCGATGCCGCCGACGCCCCAGCCCAGCACGCCTAGGCCGTTGACCATGGTGGTGTGGCTGTCAGTGCCGACGCAGGTGTCGGGATAGGCGACCAGCTCACCGTTCTGGTCTTCGCTGGACCACACGGTCTTGGCGATGTTCTCCAGGTTGACCTGGTGGCAGATGCCGGTGCCCGGGGGAACGGCATAGAAGTTGTCGAGCGACTTCGAGCCCCACTTGAGGAAGTCGTAGCGCTCCATGTTGCGCTGGTATTCGATTTCCACGTTCTCTTCGAACGCCTTGGGGTGGCCGAATTCGTCGACCATGACCGAGTGGTCGATCACCAGGTTCACGGGGACCAGCGGGTTGATCTTGCTGGTGTCGCCGCCGAGGGTGGCGATGGCGTCGCGCATCGCGGCCAGGTCGACCACGCAGGGCACGCCGGTGAAGTCCTGAAGCAGAACGCGGGCCGGGCGGTACTGGATTTCCTCGCCCGTGGCAGGGTTCTTCTGCCAGTCGGCAATCGCCTGGATGTCCTTGGTGGCGACGGTGAAGCCGCCGTCTTCGAAGCGCAGGAGGTTCTCGAGAAGGACCTTCATCGAGAAGGGAAGGCGCGAAACGTCGCCGATCTTTTCGGCGGCTTTCTTGAGGGAGTAGTAGGCGATCTGCTTGCCGCCGACTGTCATGGTGCTGCGGGTGCCGAGCGTGTCCTGTCCGACCTGGGTCATTTGGGTATTATCCCCTTCTGTATGGAGCGTGCCACGAGAAGAGCGGCTATTTCGCAACCCACTAGCCCAGGTTCCGAAAATGATCGCCGTGCTGCATCGCGACAAGCGGATTCTTCGGCCCCGCCGATGCGCGCTCGCGGCCCTCAGGTCAAGGGGGGCTTGCGTGGTACCTGGGACTCGACTCTTGCGTTGCGTGCACCTGTCCAGCAGCCGATAACGATCAGTATCGTGCCGGCAACAGTTGCGAGATCAAGGCGCTCTCCGAACATCAGCCAGCCAAGCAGGGCGGCCCAGAAAAAGCCGGTATACTCGATCGGCAGCAGCACTTGCGTCTCGGCGCGGGCATAGCCCCAGGACAGGAACAGCAGCGCGCATGTCGCCAGCACGGCGCCGGCCAGGATCAGCAGCAGGCTGCGGGGATCGGGCATGACCGCAAGCCAGGGCGAAAACACCAGGAAAATCAACGTTACCAGCAGGTTCTGGAACTGCGCGATCTCTACCGGCCTGGCCAGAAGCGCCTGTTTGCGCTGGAGCACCAGGTTCATGGCGTAGAACACGGCCGAGAGCAGGATCGCCGCCGTGCCCGCGATCGCTTCGTCAGAATAGGCGCCCGATCCGAGCCGGCCGGCAGTGATCACCAGCACGCCCAGAATGCCCAGCAGCGAAGCGACGACGGCACGCGGCCGGATCGTCTCGCCCAGGAAAAGCGCTGCGAAATAGAGCGCAATGATCGGGGACACGAAGGAAATGGCGATTCCCTCGGCCATAGGAATTCGTACCAGGCCATAGAAAAAGAGTGCGGCCATGGCCGAAGTGATCGCCGCGCGCAGGGCATGGACCTTCAGCACCGCGCGGGAAGGCAGTGGCCGCCCGGCCGAGAGCCAGAGCGGGAACGTCATGACCGTGCCGAAGAGATTGCGCAGCAGCAGCGCCGTATAGACGCCCACCGCGAGCCCGGCGCCCTTTATCATCGCGTCCATGGCGCTGAACGTGGCGATCCCGGCAATGACGGCCAGCACCGGCAGCGCCGAGTGGCGACCGGCGGGGTGCAGGCCGAGCGGCGAGCCGGGCGAAGACTCTATATCAGGGGCGGCAGGAGCGCTCATCAGGCCCCGGCTCTCGTCTCCCGCGCGGCCCCGCGCAAGCGCCAATGCAAGCAATTCATCGCAGGGACAGGCGAAATCCTTGAAGAAGGCACTATATGGGGGCAAAGCGGCAAGGTCTGCAGCCAGTTATCCTTGGCTGCGTTTCCCTCGATATCATTCCAGCATCACCAAGGGCAGGTTCAGATCACAATGGCGAGTTTCATGAGGTTCGGTTGCAGCGTGCTGGCGGTCATGGCGGCGACGGGTCTTGCAGCGCAGCCGGCTCTGGCCCAGAAGTCGGACGGAAAGACGGATACCAAGACCGCGTCCTCCAAGGCCGATGCGGCGAAGAAGAAGACCGTCTCGGCGCCCACCTCTATTCTGCCGACCACGCAGGCGACCCCCACGCCCACACCAACGCCCAAACCTACGGCGACTGCGAAGCCCGCCGCCAAGACGGCCACGCGCCCGGCAGCGGTGCAGCCGGTGGTCCCGCCTGCCGTGGTTCCCACTGCGATCCCCACGGTTTCGCAGCCGGTGGTGCAGGACGTCGTCGTGGCCGAGCCGGTCATGGCCTGGTCCATGGCGGACGCCAAGGCCCTGCTCGCCACTGTAGAATATATCGGCAAGGAAGGTCTCGTGCCGGCCGACTACCAGCCCTCGGCCTTGCGCGCCGCGATCGCCAAGGGCGAAGGCGACGAGCTTGACGCGCCGGCAAGCCGCGTGTTCGGCTGGCTGATCGAGGATCTGCGCGACGGCCGCACCCCGATGAAGGCCCGCGTGCAGTGGTTTGCGGTAGACCCCGACCAGGACGTGATGCCCACCGCGCAGATCATGGCGCAGTCGCTTTCCGAGCATGATGTGGCCGGCGTGGTGGACAAGCTCGCGCCGACCAACCCCGACTATGCCGCGCTCAAGGCTGATCTCAACGCCACGCCCATGGCCAACAAGGCGCGCCGCGCGCTGATCCAGGCCAACATGGACCGCTGGCGCTGGCTCGCCCGCGACCTGGGCGACGTCTACCTGATGACCAACATTCCGGAATTCCAGCTCCGCCTGGTGGTCAAGAACAAGATCATCCGCAGCTACAAGACCGTGGTCGGCAAGCCCGGCCGCACGGCCACGCCGCAGTTGGCCGAGACGGTGAGCGCAGTGGTCTTCAACCCCACCTGGACCGTGCCGCAATCGATCGTGAAGGGCGAAGGCCTGGGCGCCAAAGTTCTGAACAACCCCGGCTGGGCGCGTTCGGCAGGCTACAAGGCCACCAAGAACGGCGACGGCACGATCACCGTGGTCCAGCAGCCGGGCGCCAACAACTCGCTCGGCCTGATGAAGATCGACATGCCCAACCCCCACGCGATCTACCTGCACGACACCCCGTCGAAGCAGTATTTCAACTCGGACGTTCGCGCCTTCAGCCACGGCTGCATCCGCACCGAGCGCGCCGTGGAACTGGGCATGACCATGGCGATCCTCGGCGCCAAGAAGACCGCCGCCGAAGCCGCCGAGATCTCCCGCTCGGGCGACTATACCAAGGTCGAGATGACGCGGACCTTCCCGGTCTACCTCACCTATTTCACGTATGCCCGCTCGATCGACGGCCAGCTCAAGCCGTTCGACGATCTCTATGCCCGCGACAAGCCGGTGCTCGACAGCTTTGCCGGCCCGCGCCAGCTCAAGACGACCCAGCGTGCCAGCGAGGAAGAGATCATCAAGCTCGACAATCCTCTCTGACCTGCGAAATCCGCGTCGATCGCGGAAAGACGTTCCAGGGCCCCGGTTACCGCGAGAGCGATTGCCGGGGCCTTGCCTCTCTTGGTCCCGGTGGCCACCTAGTCGTCAGGCAACAAGAACCATCCGGGCGCGGAGGACCAGAGCATGAGCGAACAGGCCAGCGAAGAGACCGGCAGCGGCGCCGGCAGTTCCTTGGGCGGCAGCTCCTTGGGTGGCAGCTCCTCGGGTGACGGCGCTCACGGCGATCGTATCGCGGAAGCCACCTCGCGCATTGCCGAGCTGGAAGCCGAACTCGAAGCATCCGGCACCACGACCCGCGAAGCTTCCGAACTCGCACGCGCCAAGGCGTTGCTGCACGCATGGGTGGATAGTGTCGTTGCCGTTGTGGCGACGCCGGGCGTCGGACGGGCCGTCCTGATCCACGACAACGGCACGGAATCGCGCATCGCCTCCCCCGACCTGCCATTCCGCCTGGCCGTGCCGGTTTCCTTCGACGGCCGCGAGGATTAGGCCGTGACCGCATAAGCGGCGCAATCTTGGCGGGCCGTCCGGGTTTGCCCGAAAAGGTCTCTCGCGATGCCGGGAGCCTCTGAACCAACGGGTTATTCCTGCGGCTTACCGCCTGGCGCCGAACCATTTCACCTCAAACCTCGATGGCGCTATTCCTGCGTTCACGACCTTGGACCGGTTCGCGGTTTCCTTGGGGAGGCCGATCATGGTGTGGGATCTGCGGCGGGCGCTGCTTCGCAAGGAAGAGTTCGAATCCGGCCGCCTTACCGATTTCGAATTTCGCGAAACCGTCCGCACCCTCAAGTTGATGGCGCGGGCTTTCGAAACCGATGAAGCGGCGGTGCTGGATGCGCTCGTCGAACACGGATACGAGGCGGCGCTTCGCGGATTTCCCGAAAGGCTGGGCGACGAAGCCCGCGAAGAAGTCTGCCTGCGCCTGCGCAAGGATGCGCGGCAGATGCTGATCCGTGAACGCGGCGATCCCACGCCCTACCGGCTGGGCTAGGCGATCGTTTCCCGGCCTGCGTGCCGTCTGCCCCGCAGCGCGGACCCTGGGCGGGCAGCCGTCTCCCGGTGGTCCGTCATGAGCCCGCGCGGCCTAGAACTGGCGGCGCTGCAATCGCACCAGCGTCTCGTCGAGACTGGAGAGGAAGCGCGATCGGTCGGTCTTGCTGAAGGGCGGCGGGCCTCCCACCACGTCGCCGCCTGCCCTGAGGTCGGCCATGATCGCCCGCGTGGCGATGGCGCTGCCGATCGAGGACGTGGTGAAAGGCTTGCCGTTGGGCGCGACCACTTCGGCGCCGAGCTTGAGGCAGCGGTCGGCCAGCAGGATGTCGGCGGTGATCACGACCGTGCCCGGGCCGGTGTTCTCGACGATCCAGTCGTCAGCGGCGTCGAACGCGTCGCTCACCAGCTTGCGCGAGACCAGCGGGCCTTGCGGAACGCGGATGGGGCTGTTGCTGACGACGACCACCGGCACCTTGTGGCGGGCTGCGACCTTGTAGGTCTCGTCCTTCACCGGGCAGGCGTCGGCATCGATCAATATGCGGATCATGTGGGCCCTTTAGCGCTTTGGGCGGCAAATGGCGACCGGAGCCGTGATCGACCCGGTTCGGCGCGGAACGGGAAGGTTCAGAACTGCCGCAGGACTTCGAGGAAGGCCTCGCCATAGGCTTCCAGCTTGCGGGCGCCGACGCCGCCGATCTCTCCGAGCTGTGCCAGCGACGATGGGCGCGCGGCGGCCATTTCGCGCAAGGTGGCGTCATGGAACACGACATAAGGCGGCACGCCCGCTTCCTGGGCGAGATCGCGGCGCAAGGCGCGCAGGGCATCGAACAGGGGATCGCCGACCGGGTTGGCGCCGCCGTCCGCCGCGCCGCGTCCACCGCGGCGCTTCTTCTCGCGCTTGGGCGGGACGACGATCTGCACCGAAGCCTCACCCTTGAGGATTTCGCGCGCGTCTCCGCCCAGCGAGAGGCCGCCATGTTCGGTCGGCAAGAGGCTGCCGCGGGCCTGGAGTGCGCGGGCCAGCGGCTTGAGCAGTGGCTGCTCTTCCTCGGTGAGAATGCCGAAGACCGAAAGCTGGTCGTGCCCGCGCTGCAGCACACGGTCGTCGCTCGCCCCGGTCAGGACCTTTTCGAGGTGGCCCAGCCCATAGCTCTGGCCGGTGCGATAGACGGCCGAAAGCAGCTTGCGCGCCACTTCCGTCACGTCGATCACGCCTGCCGGCTCCAGGCAATTGTCGCAGTTTCCGCAGGAAGGCGCGGGCGTCTCGCCGAAGTGGCGGAGCAGGACCGCGCGGCGGCATTCGGCGGTTTCGACAAGGCCCGCGAGGGCATCGAGGCGCTGGCGTTCGCTTTGCAGCCGGTGCGGTTCGATCTCGGAGAGGCGCTGGCGGGCGCGGGCGAAATCGTCGGCTCCCCAGAACATCATCGCCACCGAAGGGTCGCCATCGCGCCCGGCGCGGCCGGTTTCCTGGTAATAGGCCTCGATCGACTTCGGAATGCCGGCATGGGCGACGAAGCGCACGTCCGGCTTGTCGATGCCCATGCCGAAGGCGACCGTGGCCACCATGACCATGTCTTCCGAGGCCACGAAGGCGGCCTGGTTGCGGGCGCGCACTTCGGGATCGAGCCCGGCGTGATAGGGCAATACGCGCCGCCCGGTGGCGGAGGCCAGAGTCTCGGCCAGTTGCTCCACGCGGGCGCGGGTGGGGGCGTAGACGATGCCCGGGCCGGGGTTCTCCTCCATCACCGCTTTCAGCTGCCGCATCGCATTGTCGCGCGGGCGGATGGTGTAGCGGATGTTCGGACGGTCGAACCCGGCGACGATCAGCCCTTCTTCGGCAATGCCGAGCTGGGCGAGAATGTCGGTGCGGGTATGATGGTCTGCCGTGGCCGTCAGGGCGAGGCGGGGCACTTGCGGGAAAGCGTCCAGCAGGGGCCGCAGCAGGCGGTAGTCCGGCCGGAAATCGTGGCCCCATTCGGAAACGCAGTGCGCTTCGTCGATGGCGAAGAGAGCGACGCGCGACTGTTCGAGCAGCTCACGGAAATGGGGCTGGCTCGCGCGTTCGGGGGCGATGTAGAGCAGGTCCAGTTCGCCCGCGCGGAAGCGGTCCATGGTGAGGCCGCGATCGGCATCGGCGCTGGTCAGCGTGGCGGCGCGGATGCCGTTGGCAGTGGCCGAGCGCAACTGGTCGTGCATCAGCGCGATCAGCGGCGAAACCACCACGCAAGTGCCCTCCAGCATGACCGCGGGCAACTGATAGGTCAGCGATTTGCCCGCGCCGGTCGGCATCACCGCCAGGGTGGAGCGGCCCGAAAGCGCGCGCGTGACCACCTGTTCCTGCACGCCGCGAAAGGCGTTGAAGCCGAATGTGGCATGGAGCGCTTCGTGCGCGTCAGGCAGGAGATCGGCAAGAGGGTCAGCGTCTGGCACGGGGCGCTTATGGCAGAGCGATGGCAGGTCTGAAAACCGCCGAACCGATGATTTCCTCCGTTTCCGCCCCAATCGCTTGCGGTTTGGCCGCGCGAGTAGTCGAAATGGCGGCAACGAGAAGCGAGAGGAGCGTGAAGCATGGGGTCTGGAGCACAATCAGGGCGCGTGGCGGTGGTGACGGGCGCCAGTTCGGGCATCGGTCTGGAGACGGCAAAGGCGCTGGCGCGGCAGGGTTTCCGGGTGATCGGCGTGGGCCGCGATGCCGGGCGCTGCGCCGAAGCCGCGGCGGCGCTTGCGGCCGAGATCGGCGCCGGCGGCGGCGAAGCGGAGATGCTCCGCGCCGATCTCTCGTTGCTGGCCGACGTGGACCGTCTGGCGGACGAGATCGCCGGCAAGGTCGACCGCGTGGACGTGCTGGTTAACAATGCGGGCGGCATGGCGCGCGAACAGGCCATCACGGCCGAGGGTTTCGAGGCGAACTACGCGGCGAATTTCCTGGGACCTTTCGCCTTGACCGCAAGGCTGCTGCCGCTGCTGCGCCAGGCAGCGGCCAGGAGCGGCGGGGCAGGGGCCGGCAGCGTCCGGATCGTCAACACCGCCTCGGACGGCAGCGAGATGATTCCCGCGATCAATCTGGAAGACCTCCAGAACCTGGACAACTGGAGCCCCGGCGCGGCCTATTGCAGCGGCAAGCTTGCCAATGTGCTGCACGCGCGGGCTTTGGCGCCCCGGCTGGCGAAGGATGGGATCGTCGCGCACTCGGTCCACCCCGGCACGGTGGGCAGCAATTTCTTCTCCCACACGCCGGAGAGCGTCCAGGCCGCCTATGGCGACGCGCCCAAGCTGTCGCCGGCGCAGGGCGCCGATACGGTGATCTGGCTGGCGACGGCGGCAGAACCGGGCGAATCGAGCGGCGATTACTGGTTCGAACGGGCGCGCCGAAAGCCCAATCCCCTGGTCGAGGACGCGGCTTTCGTCGAGGCGTTCTGGCAGGCGGCGGAGAAACTGTCCGGCCGGGAAGGCGTGGGCCAGGTCGTCAACGGCCCGGGGTGAAATCGGCTTCCGGTCAAACGGCCCCGTCCTGCCCCATCCGGGCAAGGCGGGGCTTGACGATGGGCACGGTCAGCATGGTGCTCATGACCGCCATCAGCAGCAGGGCGGTGAACGTCTCGGGCGTGATGATTCGCTTGTCGAGCAGCACGTTGACGAAGATGATCATGATCAGGGCCTTGGTCTGGAGCATCCAGCCGATCACCGTGGCATCGCCCTTCTTCCAGCCCAGCAGGCGCCCGGCCAGATGCACGCCGGCCAGCTTGCCTGCCACCGAGGCCAGCAGGAACAGCAGCGCCGCGCCCATGACCAGCAGGCCGCCCATGCCCCAGTCGGTGCGAAGCCCCGTGCTGAGGAAGAATACCGGCATGACCGTGAGCAGCAGGAATTCGCGGAACAGGTCCAGCTTCTCGCGGCTGAACCAGCGGGCGTCGAGCACGACACCGGCAAGGAAGGCGCCGACCATGAAGTGCAGGCCGGACCAGTCTGCGGCGAAACTGACCAGCGGCAGCCAGATCAGCGACACGAACCACCGGTCCTGCTCGCCCAGGCGCTTGAACAGGGCGCGGACTAGGAACGAGGCCGCCGCGAAAGCGAGAAGGAACAGGCCCTGCCGTCCCACGCGCTCCCAATCGACGAGGATCAGGGCGAGCACGCCCCAGATGGCGATATCGTCCAGGCTGGCATAGCGCAGCAGCCGCTGGCCGAGCGGTTCGCGGAACACGCCCAGCTTTTCCATCAGCAGCACCAGGATCGGCAGCGCCGTGACCGCACAGGCCATGCCCACGCCAAGCACGGCCTGCGGATAAGTGCCCTTCGGCCCGATCCATCCGGGCGTGCGCAGCAGCAGGGCCGCGGCGATCGATCCGAACAGCAGCGGCGTCAGCAAGGCGCAGGCGGCGGTGAGCGTGGTCTCGCCGCGGTGCTTCCAGGCGTCGGACAGATCGAGTTCCACCCCGGCGACGAAGACGAACATCATCACCGCCCACCATGCCACGCCGTTAAGCGCGGTCATGACTTGCGGATTGAAGACGAAGGCATGGAACGCGGGCGCGGCATGGCCGAGCACGCCGGGGCCGAGCAGGATGCCGCCGATGATCTGGACGACGACCAGCGGCGCCCAATGTTCGGTGCGGAGCAGCCGCCATACCAGGTACGGCGCGCCGAGGATGATCGTCAACGCGATCAGATAGATTTCGGTCGTCCCCATCGGGTCCCCATTCCCATGTTTCTTATCGGGGGGATGGATGCCTTGCCCGGTCGGAATGGACAATCGGGACCGCCGGGTTTTTCCGGGAGTTTTCCGGATTGCAATCGAATGAGTGCGTTGCCGGCCGCCCTCACGCCTCATTTCCTGGAGCGTGAGACCCCCTTTTCGTCGGGCGACGAAAAGAAGGTCTCACGCTCATGTAATTCGGGCGATGCCCTACCTCGATGCCTGGCCTCGATGCCCTACCTTGTTGTCAGTCGAGGTTGGGGCGCAGCCAGCGTTCGGCCACGGCAAGGTCCACGTCGCGGCGTTCGGCATAGTCTTCGAGCTGGTCGCGGCCGATGCGGGCCACGCCGAAATACTGGCTTTCCGGGTGGCCGAAGTAGAAGCCCGAGACGGCAGCGGTGGGCAGCATGGCCTGGCTTTCGGTCAGGGTGATGCCTGCATTGTCCTGCGCCTTCAGCAGATCGAACAGCATCGGCTTCAGCGAATGGTCCGGGCAGGCCGGATAGCCGGGCGCCGGGCGGATGCCGCGATATTCCTCGCGGATCAGGGCTTCGTTGGTGAACTGCTCGTCCGGGGCATAGCCCCAGAGCGTCGTGCGGACATGCTGGTGCAGGCGTTCGGCGAAGGCCTCGGCGAAGCGGTCGGCCAGCGCCTTCAGCAGGATGTCCGAATAGTCGTCATGCGCGGCCTGGAAGCGTTCGAGGTGCGGTTCGATGCCGTGGATGCCCACCGCGAAGCCGCCCAGCCAGTCGCCCGCCGGATCGACGAAGTCGGACAGGCAGTAGTTGGCGCGGCCGCGGCTCTTCTTGAACTGCTGGCGCAGGAACGGCAGGCGGACGAAGTCCGGGCCTTCATGGACGCCCTGCTGGATGGCGTCGTAGACGACTTGCGGGTCCATGCCGCCGGCGCCGACGATCACGTCGTCATCCTTGGTCGCGGCGGGCCAGAAGGCGCAGACGCCCTTGGCGGTGAGCCACTTTTCCTCGACGATCTGCGCGAGCATCGCCTTCGCGTCGGCAAACAGGCTGCGGGCGCTTTCGCCCACCACGTCGTCCTCGAGAATGGCAGGATAAGTGCCTGCCAGTTCCCAGGCGCGGAAGAACGGCGTCCAGTCGAACACCTCGACCAGTTCGTCGAGGTCCCAGTCCTCGAAGACATGGAGGCCGGGCTTCACCGGTGCACCCGGCTTCTGCGCGAAGTCGGCGGAGAAGCCGTTGGCGCGGGCGTCGGCGATGGAGAGCAGTTCGCTTTGACCCTTGCCTTCGCGGGCCACGCGGACTTTCTCGTATTCGTCCGCCGTCGCGGTGATGAAGCCGGTGGCCTGGGTGTCGGACAGCAGCTGCGAGGCGACGCCGACCGCGCGGCTGGCGTCGAGCACATGGACGACGGGGCCTTCGTAGGCGGGATCGATGCGCAGGGCGGTGTGGACCTTGGAGGTCGTGGCGCCGCCGATCAGCAGCGGGATGGTCATCCCGGCGCGCTGCATTTCCTCGGCCACGGTCACCATCTCGTCAAGCGAGGGGGTGATGAGGCCCGAGAGGCCGATGATGTCCGCCTCGTGCTCGTTGGCGGCCTCGAGGATCTTGCTCCAGGGCACCATGACGCCAAGGTCGATCACTTCGTAGCCGTTGCACTGAAGCACGACGCCGACGATGTTCTTGCCGATGTCATGGACGTCGCCCTTGACGGTGGCCATGATGATCCGGCCCTTCGCCTTGGTCTTGGCGTCCTTTTCCGCCTCGATGAAGGGGATGAGGTGGGCCACGGCCTTCTTCATGACGCGGGCCGACTTCACGACTTGCGGCAGGAACATCTTGCCCGAGCCGAACAGGTCGCCGACCACGTTCATGCCGCCCATCAGCGGGCCTTCGATGACTTCGATCGGGCGGCCGCCGCGAGCCGCGATCGCGGCGCGGGCTTCCTCGGTATCCTCGACGACATGAGCGTCGATGCCGCGTACCAGCGCGTGTTCGATGCGCTTGACCACGTCCCAGCCGCGCCATTCCTCGGCGGCCTTTTCGGCCACGGCGTCCTTGCCCTTGAAGCTCTCGGCCAGTTCGATCAGCCGTTCGGTGGAGGTCTTGCCATCCTCGCCCACGCCGGGGCGGCGCATCATGATGACGTCTTCGCAAGCCTCGCGCAGGGCGGGGTCGATCTGGTCGTAGACGTCCAGCTGGCCGGCGTTGACGATCGCCATGTCGAGCCCGGCGGGGATCGCGTGATAGAGGAATACCGAGTGCATGGCCCGGCGCACCGTCTCGTTGCCGCGGAACGAGAACGAGAGGTTGGAAAGGCCGCCCGAGAAGTGGACGTGCGGGCAGGCCTTGCGGATTTCGACCACGGCCTCGATGAAGTCCAGCCCGTAGCGGTCATGCTCCTCGATGCCGGTGGCGACCGCGAAGACGTTGGGGTCGAAGATGATGTCCTCGGGCGGGAAGCCGATGCCGGTCAGCAGCTTGTAGGCGCGCGAGCAGATCTCGATCTTGCGCTCGCGGGTGTCGGCCTGGCCGGTCTCATCGAAGGCCATGACCACGACGGCGGCGCCATAATCCATGCACTTGCGAGCCTGGGCCAGGAACGGTTCGACGCCTTCCTTCATCGAGATCGAATTGACGATCGGCTTGCCCGACACGCACTTGAGCCCGGCCTCGATGACTTCCCACTTCGAACTGTCGATCATCACCGGCACGCGGGCGATATCCGGCTCGGCGGCGATCAGCTTGAGGTAGGTGGTCATGGCCTCGACCGCGTCGAGCAGGCCTTCGTCCATGTTGACGTCGATCACCTGCGCGCCGTTGTCCACCTGCTGGCGGGCCACGTCGACGGCGGTGGGATAGTCGCCGGCCATGATGAGCTTCTTGAACTTCGCCGAGCCGGTGACGTTGGTGCGCTCGCCGATGTTGACGAAACGGGCGCCGGAATGAATCGAGGTCATGGTGTGTGGTTCTCGTTGAATCAGTTGGCCAGCGAATCAGTTCGCTAAATTGAGCGCGAGCACGAAATCGTCGTAGGTCTTGCCGCCCACGTCGAAAGTCCGGGTGCCGATCGTTTCGAAGCCGTGCTTGGCGTAGAAGGCGAGGGCGCGGTGATTGTCGTTCTTCACGCCCAGCAGCAGCCGGGAGTGGCTGGTCGCGGCAGCCTCGCGCACGATCCGCATCATGGTGCCGGCCATCATCGAACCCTGGAAGCGCGAGAACAGATAGATGCGCTTGAGTTCGAGGTCGCCTTCACCCGCCAGTTCCAATTCGGGCCGGCAGAGCAGGGCATAGCCGACCGGGGCATGGCCCGGTTCGACTTCGGCCAGCCAGGCCCGCGCGCCATTGGCCAGGTATTTGCGGTAGTTCTCGGCCGAATGCTGCTTGAGGCAATGCGCGACGATGCCCGCGCCGTCGACGAGGCCGGCGAAGCTCTCGAGGAACGTCGCGGCGGCCACGAGGGACAGCGCATCGGCATCGTCGGCGCCCGCCGGGCGAATGCGCCAGATCGGAAATTCGGTCATCCCGTCAGCCGACCATGGTGAAAGGTTCAAGGCCGGCAAGGCGCGTGACCGGGGCCAGGGCGGGCAGCTGGCGCGGGGGCAGGCCCGCCACTTTCCGCGCCATGGCGGCGATGTGGTCCGGCGTGGAGCCGCAGCAGCCGCCCAGCACGTTGACTTGTCCCGCCACGGCCCATTCGCCCACGAAGCCCGCGGTGGTCTCGGGCATTTCGTCGTAGGCACCCAGTTCGTTGGGCAGGCCGGCGTTGGGATAGATCATGATCAGCGTGTC
Source organism: Novosphingobium sp. BL-S-21 (assembly GCF_055521655.1). Lineage (NCBI taxonomy): Bacteria > Pseudomonadati > Pseudomonadota > Alphaproteobacteria > Sphingomonadales > Sphingomonadaceae > Novosphingobium > Novosphingobium sp. BL-S-21. Next base: position 1,721,631 of record NZ_CM145496.1, on the reverse strand, counting down.
GGCGAGTTCGGACAGCGTCTTCACATGCGGGCGAAGCTGGGTGGCGCCGAACGAGCAGTTGAGCCCGATCGTCACCGGACGGGCATGGCGCACCGCGTGCCAGAAGGCTTCCACCGTATGGCCGGAAAGGTTGCGGCCCGACAGGTCGGTCAGCGTCATGGACATCATGATCGGCACTTCGCGGCCCAGTTCGGCTTCGAGGTGGCGCACGGCCATGATCCCGGCCTTGGCGTTCAGCGTGTCGAACACGGTCTCGATCAGGATGAAGTCCGCGCCGCCTTCCACGAGGGCCGCGGCCTGTTCCTTGTAGACGTCGACCAGCTCGTCCCAGTCGATCTCGCGGTAGCCGGGATCGTTGACGTCGGGGCTGAGCGAGAGCGTCTTGTTCGTCGGCCCGATCGCGCCGGCCACGAAGCGCGGGCGGCCGTCCCTGGCCTGGTACTCGTCGGCCAGGCGGCGGGCGAGCTTGGCCGATTCGACGTTGATCTCGCGCACGAGGTGCTCGGCGCCGTAGTCGGCCTGGCTGATGCGGTTGGCCGAGAAGGTGTTGGTCTCGGCAATGTCGGCCCCGGCCTCGAAATAGGCGCGGTGGATCGATTCCGGCACCTCGGGCTTGGTCAGCGCGAGGATGTCGTTGTTGCCCTTCTGGTCATGGGTAAGGCCGAGGTTGCCGGCATAGTCCGCTTCGCTGAGCTTCCAGCGCTGGATTTCGGTGCCGAAGGCGCCGTCCGTGATGAGGATGCGCTTGGCGGCTTCGGCGAGGAGCTGTTCTCTGGCACTCATGGTTTTCGTCCTTACTCACCCGCACTCGGGGCCGGTTGTTCCGGGTCCGCTTCGGGCCGATCGCGCCTTGCTGCACGAACGGCCCGGAGACAAGTCCGCATGCTCGTCCGCGTTTCAGGCGCCCGGTTTCGGACGCAGGCCGAGGAGCTGGCAGATCGCATAGGCCTGCTCGGCGCGGTTGAGCGTGTAGAAGTGAAGATCGCGCACGCCGCCTTCATAGAGCCTGCGGCACAAGTCGGCAGCGGCGACCGCGGCGACCAGCGCGCGCGGGCCGGGGCGCTCGTCCAGGCCCTCGAACATGGTTTCGAGCCAGCCCGGGATCTCCGTATTTCCCGACATGCGGCGGATCGCGGCGAAGCTCGTCACCGGCATGATGCCGGGCAGGATCGGCGCGGAGATGCCTGCGGCTAGCACTTTGTCGAGGAACCGGAAATAGGCGTCGGTCGAGAAGAAGAACTGTGTGATCGCGCGATTCGCACCGGCATCCAGCTTGCGCTTCAGGTTGTCGAGGTCGGCATCGGCGCTTGCCGCTTCCGGATGGACTTCGGGGTAGGCCGCCACCGAAATGTCGAAATCGTGCCGTGCCTTCAGGCCCGCGACGAGGTCGGCGGCGCCGGCATAGCCTTGCGGGTGCGGGGTGAAGACACCGCCGCTGCTCGGCGGCGGATCGCCGCGCAGGGCAACGATGTGGCGTACGCCGGCTTCCCAGTACTGGTCGGCGATCTCGGCGATCTCGTCCTTGCTCGCGCCCACGCAGGTCAGGTGGGCGGCGGGGACCAGCTGCGTCTCGCGAACCAGCCGGGAAACGGTGGAGTGCGTGCGCTCACGCGTGGAGCCGCCGGCGCCGTAAGTCACCGAGACGAAGCTGGGGTCGAGCGGGGCAAGCTGGGTGATCGCGTCCCAGAGCTGTTCCTCCATCTTCTCCGTCTTGGGCGGGAAGAACTCGAAGGAAACGGAAATGTCGCCCGGCAGGTCCTCGAAAAGCGGGGCTGAGACCGGTCGTTCGGCGAAAGTCATGGGAGTTCGGTCTTTCTGTCTTGAGTCTCGGGGTTCTCGGAGGGTTCGGCAGCGGGCAGGCGCCGCGCCGTCCAGATCTTTACGGTCAGCGCATCGCTGGGCAGCGCCACCGGCGGTTCCGGCGCGAAGCCCGCGTCGGCCAGCAGCGTCTCCATCTGCTCGTCGGCGAAACCGAGGCGGGCGTGGGCGTGGCGCTCGCGCAGATCTTCGCGTTCGTGCGCGGCGAAATCGACCACGGCGATGCGCCCGCCCTCGCGCGTGACGCGGGCGGCTTCGGTCAGGACGATGCCGGGGGCCTGTGCATAGTGGAGCACCTGGTGGAACAGCACGGTGTCGAAACTGGCGGGTACGAAGGGCAGGGCGGTGAAGTCGCCCTGCAGCAATGAAACCTTGTCCGCTGGCAAAGATTGCAACCGTGCACGAGCAATTCGCAACATGTCCGGGCTCTTGTCGAGTGCGGTGACGTGGCCGGCCTTGCCCGCGAGCAGCTCGGCCATGCGCCCGGTGCCGGTGCCGACATCGAGCAGCGCACCCAGCTTCTGGCGTCCGAAAGCGGCGAGCAGTGCCGATTCGACCGGGCCGTCCGCGCCATGAAGCTGGCGCAGCGAATCCCATTCCTTGGCATGGCTGGCGAAGTAGGCCTGGGCGCTGGCCTCGCGGGCCTCGCGAATCGCGGCAAGCTGGCGGCGATCCTCGTTGCAGCGCGCCGAAAAGGCCGGATCGTCGCGTTCGGCAATGGCAAGGAGCTGTGCGGCGGCGGCACCCATCGGCGGCTCGCTTTTTTCCTTCACGGCCGTGCGCAGGAAGACCCAGCTACCTTCCTTGCGGCGCTGGGCGAGGCCCGCGTCGCACAGGATCTTGACGTGGCGGGATACTCTCGGCTGGCTCTGTCCGAGCACTTGCGCCAGCTCTCCGACCGCCAGTTCCATGTGTGCGAGCAGACGCATGATGCGTAACCGCGTCGGCTCGGAAAGAGCCCTCAGAAGGGGGTCGATTTGCATGGTCTGGCATATAAAGATATCTTTATATGTGTGCAAGCCCTAGGATTTCTGCGGATTTCCGGCCCCTTACTTCCCGTTTGCGTTGCACCATTGTCTCGTCTAAAGAATGGCACCGCAGGCTTGCCTGCAAGCGTTGGCCTGTGCGCCAAACAATGCAAGGGGATTCGCATGAAGAAGATTGCTTTTGCCGCGTTCGCGTCGGCTGCCGCTCTGTCGCTCGCTGCTTGCGGTGGCGAAAAGCCCACCGAAGCTGCTACCGAGTCGGTTGAGACCCTGCCCGAGGAAACTCTGGCTGCTACCACCGAAGCGGCTACCGAAGAAGCCACCGCGGCTGCCGAGTAATCGGTTCGGGGGCCGCGCACCGACCTTCTTGGTCTGCCGGCCCCCAGTTGCTTTCCGCCTCTCTTGGAAATCAAGAGGGATCACGGAAAGTCCGTCCGAGACGGAAAAAGCCCTCCCCTCCGGGAGGGTTTTTTATTTGCCCGCACCGCGAAGGCGGGTTTGCCCCGGGCGAGAGGCATTTTGCACAGCATTATTTGCATGGCTGCGCTGCCCGATTCGTGCACGCCTCATTTCCTATCGCCCGATTTTCAGGCCGACGCTCGGGAGCCCGCAGCGAAAAACCCGCCTTGGAAGCTCCCGGCGACATTCAGGTCACGGGCACTTGGTGAACTGACCCTTCTTGGCGCCCGAACTGAAGCGGCACTTGCCGTCCGTGCCCTTGACCACGCCGGGCGTGACTTTGGCGGTGGTGACTTTGGTGGTGGTCTTCTTCGTCGTCACGGTCTTGCAGGGCACGAACTTGCCCTGCGCATCGCGGCAGGAATTGGCTGCCAGTGATGGGGTGGCTGCCAGAACGCCGATTGCCGCGGCGACGGTCATCAACTTGCGAATCATGATCGCTCTCCCTTTCGCACCTTCGCACAATGCCTCTGTACTTGCCTGCGCCGGGCGAGATGTCGCCCGTATGAACCTGGCCATCTGAAGCTTTACGTGCTGCCGGACGGCTGTGCCCGCCCCGCTGCCGGTCGGCGCTTCCGCGCTCTTCGTTTCATGACCATTCGAACAACTTTCGAAACCCGTGAATGTTTCTCTTGTCAGATCGAAAAAGCCGATCTAGAGGGCTGCCTCCCACGCCGCTGCGCGCGGGACCGGATCGCCCGCCCAGGTGCGATCCGCTGAAATGGACGGGGCCTTAGCTCAGCTGGGAGAGCGCCTGCATGGCATGCAGGAGGTCAGCGGTTCGATCCCGCTAGGCTCCACCATTTTCTCGCGACATTCGCGAACTTCCCGATTTATCAGAGAGATGCTGTCAGGCTCATCGCCTGTCCGATGCTCATTGCCTGCTGGCCTGGCGAGAAGCGCGGACGGGGTGCAGGCCATCCCGGTCCGGCAATGGCGCTGCACTGCAGGGCCGGGCCCAAGGTCTTCCCATCCCGGACAAACCTGCCCATAGCACCGTCATGCTTTCCCGTGTTTCTGCGTCATTGCCGCCGCTCGCTTCCTGGACTTCCGCGTTGATCGCCGCCCTGATCGGGTTCGGGGGCACCGTTGCCCTCGTGGTTCAGGCCATGCAGGCGCTGGGAGCCGAGGCCGGGCAGGTCGGCTCGGCGGTGACGGCGCTTTGCCTCGGTATTGCGGTGGCCGGGGCGATTCTCTCGCTGTGGACGCGCATGCCGGTGGTGCTGGCGTGGTCCACGCCGGGTGCGGCCTTGCTGGCCGCGAGCAACGGCGGCGCGGCCTGGCCGGTCGCGATCGGTGCCTTCATGGCGGCGGCGGCGCTGATGTGCCTGCTGGGGCTGGTGCCCGCACTCGGGCGGCTGGCCTCGCGCATCCCCGCCTCGGTGGCGTCGGCCATGCTTGCGGGAGTGCTGCTGCCGTTCTGCCTCCAGCTGTTCCGCACCCTGGAAACCGACGCGCTGCTGGTCGTGGTCCTGCTGCTGGTCTTCGTCATCGCCCGGCAGCGTTTTCCGCTCTATGCCTTGCTGCTGGTGCTCGTCTCGGGCGTGGCAGTCGTACTGACGCGCGGTGATGTTGCCGGATTCGCGCCTCGCTCGCTGATCGGCGGGCTGGAGCCGGTCATGCCCGCTTTCGACCTCAAGGCCGTGGCCAGCATCGGCGTTCCGCTGTTCCTCGTCACACTGGTCTCGCAGAACCTGCCCGGCCTCGTCGTGCTGCGGACCGCCGGTTACGAGCCTCGCCCGCAGCCCCTGCTGCTGGGCACGGGGCTGGCGACGATGCTGCTTGCGCCGTTCGGCGCCCACGGCGTCAACCTGGCGGCCATCACCGCGACGATCTGCACCAGCTCCGATGCTCACCCGGATCAAGCGCGCCGCTGGACGGTGGGGTTGATCTACGCCGGATTCTACCTGGCCCTGGCGCTGTTCTCCGCGCCGCTCGTGCAGTTCTTCCTGACCATGCCCAAGGCCTCCATCGCCGCGTTCACCGGCATTGCCCTGATAGCGCCGCTGTCGGGGGCGATCGAGAACATGCTCATCGAGAAGACCGAGCGCGATGCCGCGATCCTGACTTTCGCGGCGACGGCGTCCGGCGTTTCGCTGCTCGGCATCGGCTCGGCGTTCTGGGGGCTGCTGGCCGGCTTTGCGGCCCTGGCGGCCAAGGCGGTTTTCGCGCGCCGAAATTGACCTCCCGGCCGGCCCGCCGTAACGCGCGGGACATGACCGTAACCCGCTTCGCTCCCTCGCCCACCGGGCACCTCCACGTCGGCAACATCCGCACGGCGCTGCACAACTGGCTGCTGGCACGAAAAGGTGCCGAGGGGCCGGCGGGCGGCCGGTTCCTGCTGCGCATCGACGACACCGACGCCGCGCGCTCGAAGGAGGAATATGTCGAGGGCATCCGCGCCGACTTGTCCTGGCTCGGCATCGCGTGGAGCGGCGAGGAGCGCCAGTCGGCCCGTTTCGCGCTTTACGAGCGGGAATTCGAGAAGCTGAAGGCCGCCGGGCGCGTCTATCCTTGCTGGGAAACGCCGCAGGAACTGGAGCTGAAGCGCAAGGTCCTTCTCGGCCGCGGCCTGCCGCCGATCTACGATCGCGGCGCCCTGGTCTTGTCCGAAGCGGAGAAGGCGGCGCGAATCGCCAGCGGCGACTTGCCGCACTGGCGCTTCCTGCTCGACCGGGACGAACCCATCGTCTGGGAAGATGGCATTCGCGGCCCCCAGAAGTTCGATGCCGCGCAGATGAGCGACCCGGTGATTCGCCGCGCCGACGGTTCCTGGCTCTACATGCTGCCCTCGGCCATCGACGACGTGGACATGGGCGTCACCCAGATCCTGCGCGGCGAGGATCACGTTTCCAACACCGCGGCGCAGGTCCAGATGTTCACCGCGCTCGGCGCGCCGGTCCCCGCTTTTGCGCACGAGGCGCTGCTGGTGGGCACCGAAGGCAAGCTGTCCAAGCGCCTCGGTTCGCTGGGCGTCGCGCATTTCCGGGAAATCGGCATCGAGCCGCAGGCCGTCGTGGCGCTGCTCGGGCGCCTTGGCACCAGCGATCCGGTCGATCCCGCGCTGGATGCGGAGGCACTGGCGGCGGCCTTCGATCTTTCCCGCTTCGGACGCGCGCCCGCCCGTTTCGACGAGGTGGAACTGCAGCGGGTCAATGCCGCCGTGGTCCATGCGCTGCCTTTCGAGGCCGTCTCCGACCGGCTCCCGGATGAAATGGACGCCGGGGCGTGGGAAACGATTCGCCCCAACCTTTCATATGTCCACGAGGCGGCCGACTGGTGGACCGTCGTGATCGGCCCGATCGAGGCGCCCACGCTGGCCGGGGAAGACCGCGCCTATCTGGCCGAGGCCGTCGCCGTACTGTCGAAGCTCGAATGGAGCGACGGGGTGTGGAAGGCGCTGACCGGGGCGCTCAAGGATGCCACCGGGCGCAAGGGCAAGGGGTTGTTCCTGCCGCTGCGCCTGGCGCTGACGGGGATGGAGCATGGACCCGACATGGGCGCGCTCCTGCCGCTGATCGGGCGCGAAGAGGCTCTGGCGCGGCTCAAGGTCGTGGCGGGCTAGAGAAATAAAGAAGGTCTGGGGGATGATCCCCCAGACCCTCGGAATGGGTTCGCCGCGCGCCGCCTGACGCGGTGCGATCCTTGCGTTACTCCATGAACCATCCGTGGCTCGCCACCAGCGACTGCCCGGTGAGCGCGTTGGTCTGGAACCCTGCGAAGAACAGCGCGACTTCGGCGATGTCGTCCACGGTGGTGAATTCGCCGTCGACGGTCTGGCCCAGCATCACCCGGCTGACGACTTCGTCCTCGGAAATGCCGAGTTCCTTGGCCTGTTCGGGGATCTGCTTGTCCACCAGGGGCGTGCGCACGAAGCCGGGGCAGATCACGTTCGAACGGACGCCCTTCTTGCCGCCTTCCTTGGCGATCACGCGCGCCAGGCCGAGCAAGCCGTGCTTGGCGGTGACATAGGCGGATTTCAGCGGGCTTGCTTCCTTCGAATGGACCGAACCCATGAAGATGATCGAGCCGGAATTCTGCGCGTACATGTGCGGCAGCACCGCCTTGGAGGTGAGGAAGGCGCCGTCGAGATGGATGGCCAGCATCTTCTTCCAGTCGGAGAAGGCGAACTGGTCCACCGGATTGACGATCTGGATGCCGGCATTGGAAACCAGCACGTCCACGGTGCCCCAGGCCTCTACCACCTTGGCGACGCCGGCATTCACCTGATCCTCGCTGGTCACGTCCATGGCGACGGCGAGAGCGGCAGTGCCGTACTTGGCTTCGATCTCGTCGGCCGCCTTCTGCGCGGCGTCCATGTTGAGGTCGGCGATCGCCACTTTCCCGCCCTCGGCCGCGTACTTGTGCGCGATGGCATTGCCGATTCCGCTGGCGGCGCCAGTGACGATGCAGGCCTTGTCCTTCAGTTTCATCTACCTACTCCTCGTTGTTCGATCCCTGGGGGTGCCTGGGCCGGCGCTTGCCTGCGAGGTCGAACGTCATGATTTCGTCGGGCTTGAGGCGGCGCCCGGTCCAGCGGCCGTCACGCAGGGAAAAATGCGCGTCCGCCTTGCCGGCTTCCCAGTGCTCGGTCACTGTCATGCGCGAGAACTCGTAGTCCTTCGACATGGTTTCATAGCCGCGCGGGCGGTTGATGAGGTGGAGGACCGCCACCGCGCCGGCGGGGCGGCAGCCCAGCAACTGGCGCAAGTCCGGGTCTTCCTGCAGTTCGGGCGGCAGCTTGTGGCAAAGCCGCTGAGCCGCAGCGCGCATGTCCTGGAGGCGCTTGGACAAGTCCGTGTTCAGGCGCGTGCGGCTGGAGAAGCGGATGTCCTTCTCGCGCTGGGCGATGTCGGCCATGGTCTTGGGCACCGCCCCGCGCGAGGGGAAGAGGTCGACCTGGAACACCGTCATTTCGCAAGGGCTGCGATTGTCGAGCACGTATTGCAGCGGCGTGTTGGAGACGAGGCCGCCGTCCCAGTACCACTCGCCGTCGATCTCCACCGGGGGGAAGCCGGGGGGCAGGGCGCCGCTGGCCATGATATGCTCGGGGCCGATCTTGCGGTCGCTGGCGCCGGATCCCCTGGCATTGTCGAAATAGGCGAAGTTGCCCGTCATCATGTTCACCGCGCCGACCGAGAAGCGGGTCTCGCCGTGGTTGATGCGGTCGAAATCGACGAGGTCGAGCAGGGTCTGCCGCAAGGGGGTGGTGTCGTAGAAGCTGAGACGGCCGATTTCGTCAGGCCATTCCGGCAGAGGCGTGGGAATGCGCGGCGTGAAGAAGCCGGGGACGCCGAACGTCGCGGCCCAGGCGGCCGCAGTCTCGTTGAAGGCGCGGCGGGCGAAGCCATTGCCCACGTCCAGCCGGTAGAGCAGCTCGTGGCTTACCCCGTCCCAGAAGCTGCGCAGTTTGCCGACCCGCTCTTCGGGCGCGTTGCCGGCGATGATCGCCGCGTTGATCGCGCCGATCGAGATGCCGGCTACCCAGTCCGGCGCGTGGCCCTCTGCGGCCAGTGCCTCGTAGACACCGGCCTGGTAGGCCCCGAGAGCGCCCCCGCCCTGCAGGACGAGCACCGACTGCGGGGCGTCGGAAGACGAAGACGAAACGGCAGCGCTTTCGGCATTCATGGGCAGGGTCCTGCGCATGGGGATGTTGCGATGCAACAAGTGGGACCGTTGGGCCGGGCTTTCAATAGTTTATTCGGGGGGGATCTGGTAAGCGTCGCAACCTCGTCACGCCGCCACTTCGCTCAGGCTCCCTTCGCTCGCCGCTTCGAGCAGGCGGCGCTCCAGGGCCTTGATCCGGCTGGATGACGTCAGTTTCTCGCCGAGCAGATCGGTGACGTAGAAGGTATCCGCCGCGCGCTCGCCATACGTGGCGATGTGTGCGGAGTGGACCATGAGCTTCGATTCGAACAGCGCATGGGCCAGCCGGTTGAGCAGCGCCGGACGGTCGCGGGCGTTCACTTCCACCACGGTGAGGCGGTTGGAGGCCTTGTTGTCCACCAGCACGCGCGGGCGCACGTCGAAGGCATCGGCGCGGGGCCGCGCATCGGGACGGGCCACGAGTTGCGGCAGGATCTTGATGCGGTTGGCCAGCGCGTTCTCGATCGAGGAGCGCAGACGGGCGAGCTGGGTCTCTTCCATGAAGGGCCGGCTGAGCGGGTCCTGCACCAGGAAGTTGTCCACCGCGCGGCCGGTGCGCGTCGTGTGGATGCGGGCATCGATGATGTTGCCGCCGGCCAGGTGGATGCCGCCGGCGATGCGGTAGAACAGGCCGGGATGGTCCGAGGCGATGACGGTGACGAGCGTCGCGCCGCGCGCCGGATAGTACTCGGTCGCGATCGAAAGCGGCTCTTCCTGCGAGGCGTGGAACTGCGCCAGGTTCTTGATGATGACGTCTTCGGGTTCGGCGATCCAGTAGGCATCGGCGAACTGGGTGCCGAGTTCGTCGACCAGCGCGGCATTCTCGGCGGCGCTGTCGGCGACGATGGCCTTCTTGGCGGCCACGCGCTTTTCGCGGCCGAACTCGACGTGGCCAAGGCGCAGGCGTTCCTCGGTGGCACCGTAGAGTTCGCCGATGAGCTGGCGCTTCCACGAATTCCAGGTGCCGGGCCCCACCGCGCGAATGTCGACGATGGTGAGGAGCGTCAACTGGCGCAGGCGGTCCACCGATTGCACGAGTTCGACGAAATCGGTGATCGTCTTGGCGTCGGACAAGTCGCGCTTGAAGGCGGTGGCAGACAGGATGAGGTGGTGCAGCACCAGCCAGGACACCAGCTCGGTCTCCTCCTCGTCCAGCCCGAAGCGCGGGCAGAGCTTCAGCGCGATCTCGGCGCCGATCTCGGAGTGGTCGCCGCCGCGGCCCTTGGCGATGTCATGCAGCAGCACCGAGGCATAGAGCGCGCGGCGCGAGCGGACCTTGTGGATGATCTCGTGGCTGAGCGGATGGTCCTGCTTCAGCTCGCCCTTCTCGATGCGGGCGAGCAGCCCGATGGCGCGGATGGTGTGTTCGTCCACCGTGTAGTGGTGGTACATGTCGAACTGCATCTGCGCGTTCACGCGGCCGAATTCGGTGACGAAGCGGCCGAAGACGCCCGCCTCGTTGAACGAGCGCAGCGCCACTTCGGGATTGTTGCGGCTGGTGAGCAGTTCCATGAACAGCTCGTTGGCGCGCGGGTCGCGGCGCACGTCCTCGCGGATGAGGGCGGCATCGCGCGATACCAGGCGCATGGTCTCGGGATGGATCTCCAGGCCTTCGCGATCGGCGATGACGAAGATCTCGATCAGGCGCACGGGATCGGCCTCGAACCAGGTCTCGCCCGGCGCCATGATGCGGCCGCCGAAGACCTTGTAGCCCTTCAGCGTGCGCGGACGGGCGCGGAAGCCCGCCAGCAGCCCGCGCGGCTGGCGCTTGGCGAACTGGTCGTCGAGCTGGGCCAGGAACACGCCGGTGAGGGTGCCGACCATCTTCGCCTGGAGGAAGAACATCTGCATGAACCGCTCGACCGCGCTCTTTCCGGGGCGGTCGGAATAGTTCATCCGCGCCGCGACCTCGCGCTGAAGGTCGAAAGTCAGGCGGTCCTCGGCGCGGCGGGTGATCGTGTGGAGGTGGCAGCGCACCGCCCAGAAGAAGTTCTCGGCCCGGCGGAAGGCGCGGTATTCCTTGTGCGTGAGCAGGCCCACGTCCACCAGTTCGCTGGGGTCGCGCACTTTGTGGATATATTTGCCGATCCAGTAGAGCGTGTGCAGATCGCGCAGGCCCCCCTTGCCCTCCTTCACATTGGGCTCGACCACATAGCGGCTGTCGCCCATGCGCTTGTGGCGTTCCTCGCGCTCGGCCAGCTTCTCGACCACGAACTGGCGCTCGGTCCCGGCGACGACATCCTTCCAGAACCGCGCGCGGACTTCCTCGTAGAGGTCCTGGTCGCCCCAGACGTAGCGGCCTTCCAGCATGGCGGTGCGAATGGTGAGGTCCGAGCGGCTCATGCGGACCATGTCGTCCACCGAGCGGCTGGAATGGCCGATCTTGAGCCCCAGGTCCCAGAGGAAATAAAGCATCGCCTCGATCACCTGCTCGCACCAGGCGGTCTGCTTGATCGGGGTGAGGAAGGCGAGATCGACGTCGGAGTGGGGCGCCATCTCGCCGCGTCCATAGCCGCCCACGGCGATGATCGAGAGGCGTTCGCCCTTGGAGCGGTTCATCGCCGGATAGACGTGCGTGGAGACGTGATCGTGGATCACCCGCAGCAGCTGGTCGACCAGATAGGCCTGCGCTTCGGCCACCTCGTGCCCGGCGGAGGGCTTTTCCACCAGGCGGCGGGCGATTTCGGCCCGGCCCTGCTCCAGCGCCTCGCGCAGGAGTTCGACCACTTGCTTGCGGCCCTTGGCGGCCCCCGGACCGGCAACGACGGCTTCGATGGCCTCGACCAGCGCGCGGCGGTCGATCACGGAACGGGGCGAGGGAATGCGGATTACGCTCATGTCGGGCGATATCTAGACATTCAAGGGCTTGGGGGGAACAGCGACGTGTCGCATCCAGCAGATTTTGCGGCGTCCTGGGGGCGGCGACGCAAAATCCGGCCTACCATCGCCCCGCAGCCTATGCCAGAAGGCGCACAGCACGGGCGCCCAGCATCGCTGCACAAGCACGGGCGCCCAGCACCGCCGAGGCCGTCCGGCCCGGCGACCTTACGAGATTTACGAGGTCGAGCACTTGTCCCTGACAGCACTTGCCGCAGCCGCCGCCGCCGAAGTTCACCAGCCGATCTACTGGGTCAACCTGGGCCTCAAGAACTACCTGTTCCGGATCGGCAGCTTCGAGCTGCGCTGGTATTCGCTGGCCTATCTGGCGGGCATCATGCTCGGCTACTGGCACCTTTCGCGCATGATCAAGGCGCCCGGCGCGCCGCTGGCGCAGCGCCATGCCGACGACCTGTTCTTCTACTGCACGATCGGCATCATCCTGGGCGGCCGCCTGGGCTATGCGACGTTCTACACCGGCGGCGACACCGGCATTCCCAGCCTCTGGTCCGATCCGGGCGCGCTCCTGTCGCTGTGGCACGGCGGCATGAGCTTCCACGGCGGCCTGATCGGCGTGCTGCTGGCGATGGCCTGGGTATCCTGGCGCGGCAAGCTCGATTTCCTGCGAGTGGCGGACTATATCGCGGTCTGCGTGCCGTTCGGCATGATGTTCGGCCGCCTTGCCAACTTCGTGAACGGCGAACTCTGGGGCCGCGTGGTCACTAACCCGAACCTGCCCTGGGCCATGGTCTTCCCCGATGCCGGCCCGCTGCCGCGCCATCCCAGCCAGCTCTATGAAGCCGGCCTGGAAGGCCTGGCGATGATCGTCATCATGCTCACCCTGTTCTGGAAGACGCGGGCACGGTTCCGCCCGGGCCTGCTGGTCGGCGTGTTCACCACCGGCATCGCCTGCGCGCGCTTCACCGTGGAGTTCTTCCGCGAGCCTGACGCCCAGCTTCAGGACTTCGCCGCGCGCACCGGCCTGTCGATGGGCCAGTGGCTGACGATCCCGCTGATCCTGCTCGGCCTGCTGCTGGTCGCCCGCGCCCTGGCGAAGCCGGCGCTGGCGACCGTCCGTCCGGTCACCGCCTGATCCCGGCGCGATGACCGCAGACGATACCGGGGCGAGCGCCGAACCGCTCACGGCCATTTTCCGGCGCCTGATCGGGACTTACGGGCCGCTCTCGCTGCTGCACTACATGGGCGAATCGAACGCCCGGTACTATGCCGACAAGGACCCGCTCGGCACAGCGGGGGACTTCATCACGGCCCCGGAAATCAGCCAGATGTTCGGCGAACTCGTCGGGCTCTGGCTGGCCGACGTCTGGATGCGCGCGGGCAGCCCCGTGCCGGTCCATTATGTCGAGCTGGGTCCGGGCCGCGGCACCCTGGCGCGCGACGCGCTGCGCACGATGAAACGCGTGGGTCTCGATCCGCAGCTGCATTTCGTCGAAAGCTCCCGCGCGCTCAAGGCGCTCCAGGCCCAGGCCGTGCCGCAGGCGCAATGGCACGACGACCTCGGCACCGTTCCCACCGACGCGCCGCTGCTGGTGGTCGGCAACGAATTCCTCGATGCCCTTCCGGTTCGCCAGCTGGTCAGGACGGCCAAGGGCTGGCGCGAACGCATGGTCGACTGGGCGGAGGACCGCTTCCGCCCGGTCGCGGGGGAAAAGCCAATGGACGCCGCGGTTCCGGGCGTGCTGGCCGATGCCGAAGAAGGCACGCTGCTGGAGACATGCCCCGGCGCCGCTGCGGTCATGCAGGAGCTTTCCGGGCGCCTTGCGGCCCAGGGCGGCGCAGCGCTGCTGATCGATTATGGCTATGCCGAGCCGCAGACCGGCTCGACGCTTCAGGCGCTGCGGGCCCATGCCAAGGTCGATCCCTTCACGGCCCCGGGCGAGGCTGACCTTACCTGTCTGGTGGATTTCGCCGTCCTGGCCGAGATCGCGGTGAAAGAGGGCGCGACATGGCAGGGCACCGTGACGCAGGGCGCCTTCCTGCGCGCCTTGGGGATCGATCTGCGCGCCACCAAGCTGGCCGCTGCGGCGCCGTATCATGCCGATACTATTCAAAGGGCGAAGGATCGGCTTATCAGCGATGAGCAGATGGGAAGCCTGTTCAAGGTCATGGGCGTAAGCGGGCCGCAATGGCCGCAAGGCGCCGGATTCTAGAACGCGGCAGTGCTTCGCAGATCCGGCGAAGGGGGATGCCGGGCCGGTGCCTGCCGGGCCCGTCGCTGCCGGGCCCGTCGCGGTGTGAGATCGGAACAGGGGTTCAACAGGGAAACGGTCATGGCAGTGCAGGGGGCAGACATCGGCGAGGCGGCGATTGCGGGGGCAGGGCCTAAGCCTCCCAGAGGCCTGACGCCGCAGGACTTGCGCGGGCCGGACAGGCTGGAACGCGTGCTGGGGCTGCTGGCGCTGGTCATGCTGGGCTTCATCTTCGCTGCTCTGCTGCGCGGCCGGGACGAATGGGCGCGCGTGCCCTCGGTGGTCTGGGTCCATCTGGCCACCATCCTCGTCGCGCTGGTGCTGACGCCGGTGCTGCTGTGGCGCCGCCGGGGAGACGCACGGCACCGCGTCTACGGGTATGTCTGGAGCGGGGCGATGATGCTGACGGCGCTGGACAGCCTTTTCGTGCATTCGGGCGGGCCGGGCCGGTTCAGCCTGATCCACGTCCTTTCCGTGTTCGTGCTGGTCATGGTGCCGGTGCTCGTGCTGGCGGCAAGGCGGCACAACGGCGTCCGTCACCGCCGGACCGTTCGCGGCCTCATCATCGGCGCCCTGCTGATCGCGGGCTTCTTCACCTTCCCGTTCAACCGCCTGCTCGGCCACTGGCTGTTCGGCTGAGAAACGAAAAAGGGAGCAGGCGTGGCCCGCTCCCTCTCGTTTTCCTGGACCCGGCCTCTGCCTCTCAGCGGGCTTCCGGCGTCCGGTCGTCCTCCGGCACCTTGCGCAGCGGCACGGCCGAGAGCCAGTCCTCCAGCGCTTCCAGGTCGATGGCCCCGCGCGTGCGCTCCGTGCCCTGGGCGAAGCCGCTGAAGCCGTCGCCGCCTTCGGCCAGGAAGTTCACCACGCTGACGCGGTAGCTCTTGGCCGGGTCAAGCGGCTTGCCGTCCAGAGTGATGCCGGTGATCCGCGCACCGGAGGGGCGGCGCATGTCGAAGGCCACGCGCATGCCCTGGCTGGGTGCCAGGATCTGCTTGTCGCCGCTATCGTCCAGCCCCTGCTCCAGGGTCGCGCGGATCTGCGCGCCGGTCAGCGACATCGTGACGATCTCGTTGTTGAATGGCTCCACCGCGTAGATCTGGCCGAACGTCACGGTGCCGTCGGCAGCGGGGATCAGCGAGGTGCGGATGCCGAAGGGATTGAGGAAGGCGATCTGCGCGCCGGCCTTGCGGGTGGCGGCAAGCTGCGAATCCGCGATCAGGTTGCCCAGCGCGCCGCCCTTGCCGACGCCGTTTTCCTCTTCCTTGGCGAGCGGGCTGGAAAGGCGGCCGACCGGACGCGCGACCAGATGCAGCGAAGCGTCCTTGTAGCGCTGGATATAAGCGGACACGTCTTCCCGCGGCTGGAACCGGGGGAAGGCGTCGGAATTCGGGACTTCGCCCTTGGCCGACTTATAGGCCGGCGACTGGACGATGAGATTGCTCGCCTGGCGGCCGAGCAGCTTGTGCGTCACCGGATCGAACCGCAGCGTGATGTCGGTCACCAGCTTGCCGTAGACGCCCGCGCTGGTCAGCAGGATCGGGCCGGTCCGGGCATTGGCGCTGTAGTCGCAGACATAGGCCCAATGCGTGTGGCCCGAGACGACCACGTCCACGCCGGGGTTCAGGCGATCGAGGATCGGCTGGATATCGCCGGTCATCTCGTTGCAGCCGTTGGGATCGGGCGTGCCCGCCGTGCGGCCGCCCTGGTGGATCAGCACGACCACGGCATCGGCGCCGGCAGCCTTGAGCTGGCCCGCGGCACGGTTGATGGTATCCGCCTCGTCCGCGAACTTCAGCCCGGCCACCCGGTCGGGCGCGACGAGGGTGGGCACGGACTTGAGCGAGAGGCCGACGAAGCCGACGGTGATCCGGTCCTTGCCTTCTCCGAAAGTCTTCACGCCGGTGGCGGGGAACAGCGGAGACCCGTCGGCCAGGGTGGTGCTGGCGGCCAGGTACTTGTAATTGGCGCCCTTGAACGGCTCAAGCTGGCACGGCTGGAGGCGGGTGTTCTTCTCGCACCCGCCGTTCTGCAGGCGGCGCAGTTCCTGCCAGCCGCGGTCGAATTCATGGTTGCCCACCGCGTTGAATTCCACGCCGACGCGGTTCATCACGCCGACGGCCGGCTCGTCGAGATAGAGCGAGGAGGCGAGCTGCGAGGCGCTGGTGAGGTCACCCGCGGCCACGACGACGTTGTTGGCATGACGGGCCTTGAGCGAATCCACGGCAGAGGCCAGCCAGGCGCCGCCGCCTGCGGGCACCGAGACTTCGTTGCCGTGGCCGTCGGGCGCGTCGACCGACTGGTTCGGCGGTTCGAGCGCGCCGTGGAAATCGTTGATCGCGATCACGCCGACTTCGATCGGCCCGGCCTGCCCGGAGGAGGCTGCCGGAGCGGCGGGCTGGCGGGTTCCGGGCGTGGTGGCGCAGCCGGCGAGCAGGGCGGCCATCAGCGAGGTGGTCAGCAGCGGAAGGCTGCGGGTGAAGGGGAGAGTCATGGCAGCGTCCTATCGGATCGTTTCATGACGGGGCAATGGCTTTTCCTCTCCCGCAGAGCAGATTACGCTTCATCCTCCAGCCCGTGCATGTCCTCGTCCGAAAGGCCGAAATGATGGCCGACTTCATGCACCACCACATGAGTGACGAGGTCTTCCAGCGTCACCCCCGTCTCGCACCATTCGGCCAGCAGCGGTTGCCGGTAGAGCGTGATGCGCGGGCGGAATTCTCCGGCGACCCAGACCGATTCCTCGTCGAGCGGGCGGCCGTGATAGAGGCCGGTCAGTTCCCAGGCGTCCTCCAGCCCCACGGCATGGAGGGTTTCCTCGTCCGCGAATTCCTCGACGTGGACGGTGATGCCTTCGAGGTGCTGGGCGAAGGGCTCGGGAATGCGCGCGAAGGCGGCATGGGCGAGCGCCTCGAACACGGCGGGGCCGGGGGCATTGCCGAAACGGCCCGGGGTGGGAGAAGACATGGCGGGGCTACTCCTGTGCTGCCCCCGCCGCGACGATCCGCGCGATGCCTGCGGCGGTGGAGGGATGGTAGGTCGGCCGGGCTTCCTCGAAGAAGGCGCGCGCCTTCGGCTGGCCCCATTCGTCCTGCTTCATCAGGCCCTTGTAGAGCGGATAGACCAGCAACCCGCGCCCGATCTGCGAAAGGTAGCGGCGCAGGAAGGGGAGGGCAGGATCGTAGCGGTTGGCGATGGCCAGTTCGAACCAGGCCGACTGGATATAGGCATTTCCCGAAGCGGAAAGCCCCAGCGTCTTGTCCAGTTCGGCCAGGCGCGCAGGCGTCTGCCGGCGGTCGATGCCGTTGAGGAAACGCAGCCATTCCTGCGTGGTCCAGCCCTTCGTCTCCACGGCGCTGGCCGGTCCGCCGCCATTGAAGGCCGCCAGCCGCGCGTCGACTTTCGCCAGCGTCTCGCTCCGCACATGGACCGCGTTGTCGGGAAGGCCCGCACCGTAGGACCAGCGGTCGAGCTGGAGCGAGAGTTCCAGCTCCGGCTGGCCCTTCAGCAGGCGTTCGCGCAAGTCGGCGAGGAAGCCCGCGGTGGTCTGGGGCTGGAAGGCGTGGCGGTCGAAATAGGAGGTGAGATAGGCATCCCACTTCGCGCGGCCCACGGTATGCTCGATCATGCGCAGGAAGTTCGAGCCCTTGGTATAGTCCACCTCGCCCGCGCCGGGATCGCCGTGAAGACGAGTGACGGCGCCGGTCTGGCCGCCACCGGCCGCGATTTCGCGGCTCATCACGTCCCAGTCGAGGTCGGCATACGTGGCGGCCTGCTCCTTGCCATAGAGCGACTCCATGATCCGGTTCTCGAAGTAGGTGGTGAAGCCTTCGTTGAGCCAGGAGTCCGACCAGGTCGCATTGGTGACCAGGTTGCCCGACCAGGAATGCGCCAGTTCATGAGCGACGACGTCGGTGTTCGAACGGTCGCCCGTGACGATCGTGGGGGTCAGGAACGTGAGCATGGGATTTTCCATGCCGCCATAGGGGAAGGCTGGGGGCAGCAGCAGCATGTCGTAGCGGCCCCAGCGATACGGGCCGTAGAGCTTGCTGGCGGCGTCGATCATCTTCTCCACATCGACGAATTCCCTGGCCGCCTTGTCCAGCATCGGCGCCTCGGTCCAGACGCCGGAGCGGGGGCCGAGCGCCTTGAACTTCAGGTCGCCCACGGCGAAGGCGATGAGATAGGGCGGCACCGGCTTGTCCATGCGAAAGCGGAAGGCGCGCCGGCCGTCGGGGAGCAGTTCGCCCTTGTCACCCGAGAGCTTTTCCGCGCTCATCACCGCCACGAGATCGCCGGGGACGCGCAAGGTGGCTTCCCAGGTCTGGCGAATGCCGGGGCTGTCCTGCGTCGGCACCCACGAGCGGTTGAGAATGGCCTGGCCCTGGCTGAACAGGAACGGCTTCTTCTTGCCGAAGGTCATTTCCGGCGGCAGCCATTGCAGGGCAGTCGCGCCCGGCATGGAGCGATAGGTTATACGGATCCGGCTGGCCCCGGCGAGTTCGACGGTCAGCGCCGAGCCGATGTCCGCATTGTCCGCGTCCTTGGGGCCGAGCGTCCACTGGAGCGGTTTGCCCGCCTCGTCGGTGATCGCGGAAATATCGAGATCCCGTGCGTCGAGCACGATCCGGGTGGCGCCCGGCGCCGCCAGGATGTCCAGCACGGCGCTGCCGCCCAGCGTCTTCGTCGCGAAATCGACGTCCAGGTCCAGCGCCACATGGGTGACGCGGGCCACTTGCGGCTCGGCATGCGTCCACACGTCCTTCGCCTCGGGCGTGGTGAGGATCGGGGCGGGCGGCGTGCCGGCTCCCGTTACGGTCCCCGACGCCTTCATCGGCGCACCGGCATCCGTGACGGTCTGGGCGAAAGCGGGGGCGGCGGTTCCGGCGAGCAGCGCGGCGACAAGAAGAATACGCATGGCCGCGACTTATGGTCACGCCCATGGCACTGTGCAAGCGAACCTGTCGTGCAAAGGCGCAAAGGCCGAACCTGCTAGAGCTTCTTGAGAACCCCGGTCACGGGAATGGCGATGCTCGATCCCCCGGTTATCGGATCGCCGTCGAAGCTGGCCTGGGTGCCGTCTTCGGCTGAGACGTTGACGATGCCGCCGGCCTGCGTGAAGGTCAAAGTGCCGCCGCCCAAGGTCGAGATCAGGACTTTGCCGTCCTTGCTGGACTTGATGGCGGCGGAGATGTCCTGCGGGGTCATGTAGCCGGTGAGCATGTGGTCCTTGAGCAGCGCCGCCAGTGCGGCGTGATCGTCGGCCTCGGTCAGCTGCTTGCCCGGATCGCCCAGCTTCGCGAAGGCGTCGTCCTCCGGGGCGATCAGGGTGTAGCTGGCCTTTTCCTGGAACACGCCCTCGATGCCGGTTTCCTTGAGCGCTTCGGCCACGGTCTGGAGGCCGGCGGCATTGTCGAGCGCTTGCGGCAGGGTCTCGGACACGGCGGCGGCCGCATCGGCGGTGGCGCTGGCCTGTCCCTCCGGGCTGTTCCGGTCGGAGCAGGCGGCCAGCGAGAGGCCGGCGGCGGCCAGCAGCGTGAGTGCGAGATCGGTCTTGCGCATGAATTCCCCTCCTGACGCCGTTCAGGCGATCAGTTCAATGGCGGCCCGCACCAGGCGTGTGGCGGGTTCGAGTTGGTAGATGTAGCCGTCGCTATATCGATAGAGTGCGTCAGGACCGTCGCGGTACTGGTCGCGGTAGCGGCCGGGGACATTGTAGACGTCGTAGCCGCCCGGCATGGGCTGGCCGATCCGGATCGTCTCACCCAGCAGCAGGGCCGCTATACCGGTGATGGTGGGATCGGCGGCGGCCGCCTCGCCCGCATTCACGCGGTAGATCGTGTTGTCGTAGTAGCGATAGGAGCCTTCGCCGCCGAGACCGTAGTAGAGGGTGTAGTAGCCGGGCAGCGCGACAGGCCGGTAAGTGCCGGGCCATGCGCGGCCCACGGTCAGCGCGCCGCCGAGCAGCGGCGTGTAGCCGACCACGGCGCTGCTTCCGCCGGGGGCGCCGTCACTCGCTCCGCCCAGGCGCAGCAGGTAGCCTTCGCTGTAGCGATAGCGGGTGTCGTCATCGAAATCGCGGGAGAACCAGCGTGGGTCATGCCAGGCCTTTTCCGGCGGGTGCGTGCGGGGTGGCAGGTTGCAGCCCTGGTACTTGCCGGAGATGGCGGCCGGGCAACCCTCGATCGCCTGACCCCTGCCCGGTGCGGTCCAGCTCGCGTCCTGCCGGCCGGTGACCACCTTCACGCGGTCGTTGGTGGGGACGCGGAATTCGTGGCCGCGCCCGTCCCTGTAGCTAACCTGCAGGACATCGCCGCGCGGTGCGGGCGGGGTTAGGCCGGGATCGACGCGGGTTTCATGCGGGCGACCCTCGGGCGAGTCGGCCGGCGGCGTGCTGCCGCGCTCCTTCGGCGGGACCTGAGGCCGATCGGCGCGCCGGGCTTCGGGATCCTGCTGGGCGGGACGGTTCCCCTCTGCCGGCCGATCACCTTGTGTGGACGCACGGCGCTCCCGGTCGCCCCGGTCCTGCTCGCGGCGGGCCGCTTCCTGCTGGCGCTGCTCGCGCTGGGCGGTTTCGCGGTTCTGGGCCTCGGCATGCGGCGGGACGCGGTCGCCGCCCGTCTGACGCTCCGGCTGGGCGCGCCGTGCCTGTTCGGCATGCTGCTGTTCCGAACGCGGCTGGTCGCCCTGGGGACGGCTCTCGCCGGACCGGTCCTGCGCCGCGTGCGCGCTTGCCATGTGGCCGCCTGCGATGCCGATCGCCACGGGGGCGAGCAGGGCGGTTACCCCGGTGACGATCTTGCCGGCGCCTGGCTTGCGGGTACTGGGCTTGCGCGTACTGGGCCTGCGAGTCCTGGGCATCGCTGCTTCTCCTTTGCGGGGGCAACGCGGCGGGATGATAGCTGTTCCTGTCACGATTGTCGCCAAGCGTCGCGGCGGAACGTCGCGCGGCAGGAGCGGGCTGTCCGCCCCCGTTTCGCATTGAGCGCAAAGGTTCTTTTCGTGCGGGGTGAGGCGCGGTCGGTCGAGGGAGCCGGTCTCTGCCTGCTGCGGATGCGCTCGGACGGCCAACGAAAAGGGCGCCCGGATTGCTCCGGGCGCCCCACTCGGCGAACTGATGCTCCTTCCTCCCTTTCCGAAGAAACGGGAGGAAGGAAGCGCGATCAGGCGCTGTAGTACATGTCGAACTCGACGGCCGACGGCGTGGTTTCCCAACGCAGCACTTCCGGCCACTTCAGTTCGAGGTAGGATTCGATCTGGTCCACGGTGAACACGCCGCCTTCGAGAAGGAAGGCATGGTCGGCCTGGAGCGAGTCGAGCGCTTCACGCAGCGAACCGCAGACGGTCGGCACTTCGGCGAGTTCGGCCGGCGGCAGATCGTAGAGGTTCTTGTCCATGGCTTCGCCCGGGTGGATCTTGTTCTTGATCCCGTCGAGGCCGGCCATGAGCAGCGAGGCGTAGCAGAGATAGGGGTTGGCCATCGCGTCGGGGAAGCGGAATTCCACGCGCTTTGCCTTGTCGCCCGCACCGTAAGGGATGCGGCACGAGGCCGAGCGGTTGCGGGCCGAGTAGGCCAGCAGAACCGGGGCTTCGTAGCCCGGCACCAGACGCTTGTAGCTGTTGGTGGTCGGGTTGGTGAAGGCGTTCAGGGCCTTGGCGTGCTTGATGACGCCGCCGATGAAGTACAGGCACATGTCGGAAAGACCGGCATAGCCGTTACCGGCGAACAGCGGGTTGCCCTTGTCCCAGATCGAGATGTGGGTGTGCATGCCCGAGCCGTTGTCCTTCATGATCGGCTTCGGCATGAACGTGGCGGTCTTGCCATAGGCCTGCGCGACCATGTGGACGACGTACTTGTAGATCTGCATGCGGTCGGCGGTGGTGACCAGCGTGCCGAAGGTCAGGCCGAGTTCGTGCTGGGCAGCCGCCACTTCGTGGTGGTGCTTGTCGCAGGGCAGACCCATTTCGAGCATGGTGGTGACCATCTCGCCGCGGATGTCGACGGCCGAGTCGACCGGAGCGACCGGGAAGTAGCCGCCCTTGGCGCGCGGACGGTGGGCCAGGTTGCCCGTGTCGTACGACTTGTCCGAGTTGCCCGGCAGTTCGATGTCGTCCAGCTTGAAGCCGTTGCCTTCGTAGCCGTCGTAGAACTTCACGTCGTCGAACATGAAGAATTCGGCTTCGGGGCCGACATAGACGGTGTCGCCGAAACCGGCCGACTTGACGAAGGCCTCGGCGCGCTTCGCGGTCGAGCGCGGATCGCGGGCGTAGAGATCGCCGGTCGAGGGTTCCACGATGTCGCAGAACAGGATGAGCATCGGGGTGGCCGAGAACGGATCGACATAGACGGCGTCGAGGTCGGGCTTGAGGATCATGTCCGACTCGTTGATGGCCTTCCAGCCTTCGATCGACGAACCGTCGAACATCAGGCCGTCTTCCAGCTCGTCCTCGCCGAGGATCGAAGCGACCATGGTGAGGTGCTGCCACTTGCCCTTGGGGTCGGTGAAACGCAGGTCAACCCACTCGATCTCTTCGTCCTTGATCCTCTTGAGGACGTCCTTTGCACTAGCCATTAGAGTAGTCTCCAGTGATGCTCTTCCGATCCCGAAAGAGGCTTTGGTGTTGCATTGTCCACGGGAAGACCCGGCCCCCGCCGGTTCGTCCCGATCCGGCCCGGAGGATCATTTCGATCCTGCCGAAGCCGGGCAATCGAATTCCGGCACACGCCGGCTTGGATGCGACAGGCGGCGGGAAAGCCCGCCCTTCTGGTCCTGCGCTCTCGAAAATCCTTCGCGGGCGAAGCCTTTTCGCTTCCCGTGATTTACAGGGCGTCGTCGTCCCGCTCGCCGGTGCGGATGCGCACGGCGGTTTCGACCGGCACGACGAAGATCTTGCCGTCACCGATGCGTCCCGTTTGCGCGGCGTCGGCAATGGCTTCCACCACGCGTTCGGCCAGTGCGTCGGGAACGACCACTTCGAGCTTCACCTTGGGCAGGAAGTCGACGACGTATTCGGCGCCGCGATAGAGTTCGGTATGGCCCTTCTGGCGGCCGAAGCCCTTGGCTTCCGTGACGGTGATGCCCGAAACGCCAACTTCGTGCAGTGCTTCCTTCACTTCGTCCAGCTTGAACGGCTTGATGATAGCTTCGATCTTTTTCACGCCTGTGTTGACCCCTGCATGGTCCCGGATCTTTTTCCGAAGACAATTCCGGTCCGGGAACCAGATGCCTCGCGCGCGATTCCCATCAAGAATCGTGCCAATGCGGATGGCCCTCTCGTAGGCCAACTGTGCAGCCGCGAAAAGACCGGAATCGTAGGTTTCGACATCCCAAATGCTCTGAGTCATGCGAGCGGCGCCGGGTTGGCGACATTATGTGTTCAAGTTTCGGGCACGCCCTGCCTCAAAATTGTGCACGGGTGCTGTGGGGGCGAGGGAAGGCTTGCTTCGAACCCGTCACCCCCGTGCTGGCCCATGCCTACCTGCTCTGCGAGTGCAGCACCCACCTTCGTCATTGCGAGCGCAGCGAAGCAATCCAGAGTCGCGCCGCGCCGCCCTGGATTGCTTCGCTGCGCTCGCAATGACGAAGAGCTGGAGGAACGCACGGGCGAACGAATGGGGGAGGGGGGCAGGCGAAAAGCGAGGCCCGTAAGATAACGCAAGAAGGCGCCGGAAACCGCTGGGGCTTCCGGCGCCTTCTTTGCGCGGTCGATGTATTGGGGTTTAGAGTCTCAGCCCGGCGGTCTCGGGGAGGCCCGCCATGAGGTTGAGGTTCTGCACTGCAGCGCCGCTCGCGCCCTTGCCGAGATTGTCAAGCATGGCGACGAGGCGCGCCTGCGATCCGTCCTGCGCGCCGAGCACCCGCAAGGTCAGCGTGTCGACCGGGTCCATCGAGGCGCGCAGCAGCAGTTCGTCGGGCTGGTCGTCGATCACGGAGACGATCGTGCTCTCCGCATAGAAATCGGCCAGGGCGGCGCGAAGATCGGCCGGCGATCCTGCCTTGGGCATGGCGGACAAGTGCAGCGGCACTTCCACCAGCATGCCGCGATGCGCGGGGACGACGGCCGGCGCGAAGATCGGTTCGATCGAGAGGCCGACATGCGCCACCATCTCAGGCACATGCTTGTGGCCGAGCGCCAGGCCGTAGGCGCGGAAGGCCACGTCGCGGTCTTCCTCGAAACGGGCGATCAGTGCCTTGCCGCCGCCGGAATAGCCCGAGACGGCGTGGCAGACGTAAGGCCAGTCGGCAGGCAGCAGCCCCGCCTTCACCAAGGGCGCGACAAGGCCGATGAAGCCGGTCGGGTAGCAGCCCGGATTGCTGACGAAGCGCGCGGCGGCCACGGCGTCGCGGCCGATCACTTCCGGGAAACCGTACGTCCAGTCCGGCGCCACGCGGTGCGCCGAGGACGCATCGATCACGCGGGTGGTCTCATTGCGGATCATGCCCACGGCGGCCTTGGCGGCTTCGTCGGGCAGGCAGAGGATCACGAAGTCAGCCGCGTTCAGCGCTTCGGCGCGGGCCGTGTCGTCCTTGCGGCGCGCTTCATCGAGGACGACCAGTTCGAACTCGGCGCGGCCGGCAAGCCGTTCGGCGATCTCGAGGCCGGTGGTTCCGGCGGCGCCGTCGATGAAGACCGTCTTCGTCATCAGCTATGTGCCTTCAATGCGTCGAGCGCGACATAGCCGACTTGGCCATCTTCGCCCAGCTGGCCCCAGGCCCAGTTGCCCGCCATGTCGAGCACGTTGAACGTGTCGCCCGAGGGCAGGTCGCGAATCGCTTCGGCATCGGCGCGGCTCATCACCCGCAGCACGGCGCCGTCCAGCACCACATGCGGCATCGGCACCGCATAGTGCGGCACGAAGTAGAGACCGGCCAGCTTGATGTGCGCCAGATCGCCGCGCACGGGAAGGCATCCGGGATCCGCGGTCACACTCGGTCCGGTCATGGCCAGCAGTCCATCGATCCGGGGAGGGCGGGTATAGGAATCCTCAGTGGCCAACGCGGGTGCTTCTCCAAATGCAAAGATGCGCGCGCTTAGCGGGGGCATGGCCAAGACGCAAGTTCAGCGGCCCTCGCCGGTGTAGCGCCGCTGCAACATCAGCCACGCCGCCCGCAGACCGAGGGCGTCTCCACCCTTGGGACGGCCGGGCTTGGCGGCGGGGCGCCAGGCGAAAGTGTCGAAGTGGGCCCAGTCCATGCCCTTCGGCACGAAGCGGTCCATGAACAGCGCCGCCGTGCTGGCCCCGGCGAAGCCGCTGGAGCCGGCATTGTTGATGTCGGCAATGTCGGACTTCAGGTATTCGCGGTAGCCATCGTAGAGCGGCAGGCGCCAGCAGGGATCGTCCACGGAAAGCCCGGCATCGAGAATGTCCTGCGCGGTCTTGTCGTCGCGGGCGAACAGGGCGGGCAGGTCCGGGCCGACGGCGACGCGCGCGGCGCCGGTGAGCGTGGCGAAGTCGATCACCAGTTCAGGCTCCTTCTCGCCGGCGCGGGTCAGCGCGTCGCCCAGGATCAGGCGGCCTTCGGCATCGGTATTGCCGATTTCCACGGTGATGCCGGCGCGGCTGCGCAGCACGTCTCCCGGGCGGAAGGAATTGCCGGCGATGGCGTTCTCCACCGCCGGGATCACCAGATGCAGGCGCACCGGCAGGTTCGCGCCCATGATCAGGCGGGCGAGGGCCAAGGCGTGCGCGGCGCCGCCCATGTCCTTCTTCATCAGCAGCATTCCCGCGCCGGGCTTGATGTCGAGGCCCCCCGAATCGAAGCAGACGCCCTTGCCGACGACGGCGATCCTGGGATGCTTGGGGTCGCCCCATTCCAGCTCGATCAGGCGCGGTGCATGGGCACGACCAGCTGCACGCCCGACGGCATGGACCATCGGGTATTCACGCTCCAGCATCTCTCCGCGGGTGATCTTCACCTCCGCACGGAAGGCCTTGGCGAGCGATTCCGCCTCGGTTTCGAGCTGGCCCGGGCCCATGTCCTCGGCCGGGGTATTGACGAGATCGCGGACCAGCTCGATCGCCTCGCCCTCGGCGATCATCGCGTCGATCGCCTTGACCTCGGTGGTCAGGAGAATGCGCGGACCTTCCTCGGACGGCTCGGAGCGGTAGCGATCGAAACGGTATTGCCCGGCGATCCAGCCCAGCGCGGCCTTGCCGATCTCGGCCTTGGCGCCATCGGCGCCAGCGCGGCGATAAGTGCCGGCGGGCAGGACATCGGCCAGCTTCGCCAGGCACCAGGTGGTGAGTCTGGCCGGATCGGATACGCCTGCGGCCACAAGCCAGCCGTCGCCATCGGGAAGGATCGCATGGCTTCCCGCATCGCCCACGAACTTCTGCGCTTCGAGCGCGGCGCGCTGCGAAACCGACAGGCCCTTGATGAATTGTTCCAGTCCATCCTTCTCCCCGTCCTTGGAAACGAGGTGGATGGCGACGGCCTTCTGGCCGCGATCGGGCTGAATCAATGCGTTCTTGTCGGTCATGGTCCCATTCTCTAGCCTTGCTGCGAGCATGAGCCGAGAGGAAAAATGATGCGATCTGGTGCCTGGTGTCTTGTCTCCGCTGCAACTGCGGCCCTGCTGCTGAGCGGCTGCAAAGGCGAAAAGTCCGCTCCTGCCCCGTCGGAAACCGCATCGGCCGGGATTTCGGCCCAGACCGAGAGCGCTACCGAAACGACGACGGAGACCAGCACCGAGGCCGGTGACGTCGTCGTGGGCGGCGGCCGCGCGGAGAAGACCGAGAACGATCTTTACGAATTCTCCTATTCCTATCCCGATGCCGCAGGCGCGATTCCGGGGCTCAAGGCCAATCTCGACCAGCAGCTCGACACGTCCCGCGCGGATCTGGTGAGCAGCGCCAGAGAAGGGCAGGCCGAAGCGAAGAAGAACGACTTCCCTTACCACGCCTACAGCTACGGCGAGGACTGGAAGGTCGTGACCAGCCTGCCGGGGTGGCTCTCGCTGTCCTCGGAATCCTACGTCTATTCGGGCGGCGCTCACGGCATGACCGCTTTCGACGGGCTTCTCTGGGATCGCCATGCCGAAACCGCGCGCAAGCCGATCGACCTCTTCACCAGCAAGGAAGCCCTGTCCAAGGCGCTGCGCACCGCGTTCTGCGCCGCGCTCGACAAGGAGCGCGTCAAGCGCCGCGGCGGCCCGATCGACAAGAGCGACGAGATGTTCTCCGAATGCATCGATCCGGTGGAGCAGGTGGTGATCCTGGGCTCGACCAACCGGCAGACGTTCGACCGCATCGGCCTGCTCGTGCCGCCCTACAATGCCGGCCCTTATGCCGAGGGCAGCTATGAAGTGACGGTGCCGGTGACGGGCGCGGTCATGGCCGCTCTCAAGCCGCAGTACCGATCCAGCTTCTCGGTGGCGAAATAGCAAGGCGGAAAAGGCAATAGCGCGCGCTCACGCGTGATCTCGCATTTTGCGCGCGCAATTGTTATGTAGCCCTCATGACCGAATACCAGACCGTCGAACCCGGAAGCGAAACCGTCCTGCGCGACGGCACCATCAAGCTGCACGGCCCCGAGGGCTTCGAGGGCATGCGCAGGGCCGGCCGCCTTGCCGCCATGATCCTCGACGAGATCGCACCGATGGTGCAGCCGGGCGTGACCACGGCCGCCATCGACGACAAAGTGCGCGAACTTACGCTGGACGGCGGCGCCGTGCCCGCCACCCTGGGCTACCGCGGCTATGCCCATTCGTGCTGCATCTCGATCAACCATGTGGTCTGCCACGGAATTCCCTCCGACAAGGCGATCAAGGACGGCGATATCGTCAATATCGACGTTACGCCGCTGCTGGACGGCTGGCACGGCGACACCAGCCGCATGTACCTGGCGGGCGATGTCTCGCTGAAGGCGCGTCGCCTGGTCGAGGTGACGTACGAATGCCTGATGATCGGCATCGAGCAGGCCCGGCCCGGCAACCGCGTGGGTGACATCGGCGCGGCGATCCAGGCCTATGCCGAGTCGTTCCGCTACGGCGTCGTGCGCGAATTCTGCGGCCACGGCCTCGGCCGCCTGTTCCACGACGCACCCGAAGTCGTGCATGCCGGCCGCCCCGGCACCGGGCCGCTGCTGAAGCCCGGCATGTTCATGACCATCGAACCGATGATCAACCTGGGCAAGCCGCCGGTAAAGCTGCTGTCCGACGGCTGGACGGCAGTGACGCGCGACAAGTCGCTGTCGGCGCAGTTCGAGCATTCGATCGGCATCACCGAAACCGGCTGCGAGATCTTCACCACCAGCCCCCAGGGTCTTCACAAGCCGCCCTACGCCTGACGAGTCATCGCCCCGGCGTACGCGCCCGGGCGTGACCTGACGTCTTCGCCATGACAGCCTCCTTTCCCGACACAGGGAAGGGAGAGCCATGGCCACCGCAGCATTCGATCTTACCGGCGGCGTCCCGGAAGAACGCGAGTTCGTCGTCGCGGAGAAGCCCGATGACGGGCTGCGCGATGCCGTGAACGTGTGGATCGAGGAGGAGAACGGCCTCTTCGCCATGCGGATCGGCGTCGAGGCGGTCGGCAATGCTTGGGACAGGCACGAATTCTGGCTCGACGTTGCCTTTGCCGATGGCCGCCTGCTCTCGAAACGCGGGGACGGAGCGGTTCATGCACCTTACGGTGCCGATGGCCGCCCGACCGTGCGCGGCACCGGCCCCGTCCGCTTCGAATGCGAGGACCCCTTCCGCCGCTGGACCGTCTCCTACCGGGGGCAGGCGGCGGAGACTTCGGCACAGGCCATAATCGACGATCCCGATTTCAAGGAAACCCGCTGGAGCGACCTGGAGATCGCGGCCGAAATGGACATGGCCGCGCCGCCCTGGGTGCCGGGATCGCTCCTGCCCGAAGCGGCCGCAGCGCTTGGCGGCGAGCAGGGCAGCTTCATGAGCCCGCGCTACGAGCAGCTCTTTCGCTGCAGCGGCACGCTCACCGTCGACGGCGTGGCCCGCCCGTTCAAGGGCAACGGGCTGCGCATTCGGCGCACCGGCTTTCGCGCCTTCGCCGGCTTCTGGGGCCATTGCTGGCAATCGGCGGTCTTTCCCGATGGCCGCGCCTTCGGCTTCAATATCTATCCCCCGCGCGAGGACGGCGAGCCGAACTATGCCGAGGGCTGGATCATCGATGCCGACGGTGTCCGCACCCCCGCGCGCCCGGTGGAAGTGCCGTGGCTGCGCCGCTTCGTCACCGGCGGTGAGGATGTGTCCTGCGTGCTCGAAACCGTCGACGGCCGCCGCGTGGCGATCGCGGGCACGACATTCGTCAATGTCCGTTCGCGCGGCGGGTTCGCCAAGCCGGTGGATTGGCCCGCGGACTTCCCGCTCGTCCAGCAGAGCCACGCCTTCTATACGTGGGACGGGCAGAGCACGACCGGCATGATCGAGCGCTCTAGCAAGCCGAGTGTGATGGAGTCGTAGAGACGCATCAAGGCGGCGTGTCGCGGCTCTCGGCCGAGGGTTGCGGCCCCCGGGCTTCGCTCACGGCGGCGCGGCCTGCACTGGCTTGCTCAGAAGCGCGAGGAGCGAGATGCGGTTGAAGAACCACATCCGCTGCAATTCCAGGCCGCTGTATTTCCGCAGGGTATTGGCGAAAGTATAGGGCGTATACCAGACGTTGTGATCGGGGTGGACGGCTTCCAGGAACGTCTCGGTTTCGGCCACGTAGTCGAAATGGCGCGACCGGCACTGGAAGGCGTCAGGCACGGAAATGAGGAAGAGATTGGCGTCCACCGCCGCGATCTCACCGAGGAATGCCTCGACGTCCGCGACATGCTCCATGACTTCGGGAACGAGTACGACATCGTAGCTGTCCGTGACTTGCGCGAAGTCGGTGAACAGCCGTCCTGTCACGAACGGCCGCAGCTGTTCGAGCGCCTCGCCATGGGGATCGAGCCCATCGAGTTGCCGGCAATGCGCTTCAAGCTGGACATGAAGCGAGGTTCGCGGATCGGTAATCGGCCAGTCCGCGCAGCCCACATGCAGCACCCGCTGACCGGCGAGCAGGCTGGCGAGAACCTCCATCCTGCCGAGCGAGGCCAGTTCGGCGCCCACTTGCACGCGCTGCAGGAAGTAAGGGGCGTGGATGCCTTCGAGCGGAGATGCGCGCGGCGGGGGTGATGGCGATGGCGTTGCCGGAGTGGGTGCTGTCACTGCCGGCGCCGATGAAGGCGCCGTTTCCGGGGGCTGCCGGGACTGGCTGGCCATGGCGCCGATGTCGGTCCTGTGCATGTCCTCGTAAGTGCGCAGGGTGGAGCCCCAGAGTTGATGGGCATAGACCGGGTCGCTGCCGCCATACGTCACGCCCGTGAAGTGGCGCGGGATGAACATGTGGCTCGGGTAGATGCGCAGCGGGGTATAGGCGAACTTGCGGTAGCAGTCGGTCAGGCGCTGTGGACCCACGGTTTTCCAGGCCATGTCGCCGATGACCGAGGGGCTGGCAGCGATGTCCTCGACGATTTGCCGCACGAAGCCATTGCCGGCCTCGCATCCGAAATAGCCGGCGGCGATCAGGCCGGGGCGGGCGATTTCGCTTTCCCAGCAGGCGAACGCCTCGCAGTCGAGCAGGGCTTCGTCGAGCGGGCGCAGGCAGATCGAATCGGCATCGAAAACCAGGCCGCCATGTTCGACCAGGATTTCCCAGCGCATCATGTCTGCCACGCCGTTGAGTTCGCGCGGGGCCATCTGCCGCATGTGAGCCGCATTCACCCAGTTCCGCCCGTCCAGTTCGGCATTGCCCCAGAGGCGGAATTGCCAATCGGGATGGGCAGCGCGCCAGGTCTCGATGCAATTGTCGGGGCGACGGGCCTCATCGCCTACCCAGATGAAATGGAAGCTCTTCGGAATCATCAGGCGGCTCCCGGCGGAAGAGGGCGTTCCTGCCGAGAGCTAAAGCGATGCGGTGTATCAAGTCCGAAGGGGGGCTAGGGAATTGTCCCGAGAAGGACCGATCCGGGCCATGAGAGAAGCGGGTCAAGCAAGAAGCGGGCCTGCTCCGCGATATGCGAAGCAGGCCCATCCCCCACCGAGGGCGGGAGCATCAGCCGGAGCGGCACACAAAGTGCGGAAGCGGTGCCGCTCCGGGCGGGTGACCTCTGGGGGTTTCGAGGTCAGTCCCGCGGGATGATCCAGCGGATCGTCCCCAGGTAACTGCCGGAGGCGGCCTGGCCTTCGGCATTGGTGGCCGGTTCGAACCGGGCACGCCTGCTGACGTATTTGCAGGTGGCCTCGTCGAGGCCGGTGAAGCCGCTCGACGCGACGATGGCGCATTGGCTGACGCGCCCGCGCGCATCGATGTCGAGCCTGAAACGGACGCTGCCCTGGTGTTCGGCGCGCAAATCCGCGGTGGGGTAGTCCTGCGTGGTGACCCAGCCCGATGCGGCATTGCTGGGAAGCGCCCCGCGCGGCTGGAACCGGGCCGGGGTCTCGGTTGGCGTGGGCAGCGCCACCGCGACTCTCTCCGTGGGTTCGAAGGAACTGGGCGTGGCCGTGGGCACCGTGGTGGAGACCTGAACCGGATCCTGGGCAGGAAGCTGGATTCGCGGCGTCGGGGCGGTCAGCAGCGGCTGGTCCACGGGCCTATCGGGCTGCGCCTGGGGTTCGGGAGGAGGTGGAACCGGGATAGGTTCCAGCCTGATCTGGGTCGCTTCGGGGTTCTTCGGGGGATCGCTCCTGAGCAGGGTGACCGCGAAACCGTTGACCAGGGCGAGGACGAGCCCACCCTGTATCAAGGCCACGATGCCGCCGGTGAGCGCCTTCTGGCTTCCGTTGGCCAGACTTTTTGTGGAATGTCGATCGACGTAGGACATCGGCAATCCTTTCCATGGGTACACCGCGTTCTTGCGACGTCACGAGCTTGCGGTTGGTCGCAAGTCCGGTGCACTTCATGGAAAGAAGGCTATCACGAATCGAAACAATTCAAATAGAATTATACTAAGCACAACAAGCATTTAACATGTCTTGTTTATCATCTGCTTGCTTAGTTCTTACCGCACCGCAGCAATAGCCTTCTGGCGGCGGCGCTGCACGGAACTGCCCAGCCCGATGGCCTCGCGGTACTTGGCGACGGTGCGGCGGGCCAGTTCGAAGCCTTTGTCCTTCAGCAGGTCCACCAGGGCATCGTCGGACAGGATGGCTTTGGGATCTTCGGCGTCGACAAGACGGCGGATGGCCGCCTTGACCGCTTCGGCCGAGGCGCCTTCGCCGCCGGTGGCGGCGACGCCCGAGGTGAAGAAGAACTTCAGTTCGTAAGTCCCGCGCGGACAGCTGAGATATTTGTTCGAGGTGACGCGGCTGACGGTCGATTCGTGCATGCCGATCGCCTCGGCCACGGTGCGCAAAGTCAGCGGCCTGAGCTGCGATATGCCGCCGCTGAAAAAGCCCTCCTGTTGCTTCACCAGTTCGCTGGCGACTTTCAGGATGGTCTTCTGCCGCTGATCCAGCGCCTTGATCAGCCAGTTCGCATCCGCCAGCTTTTCCGAGAGCCAGGCGCGCGAGCCCTTGTCGGCGCATGTGCCTTTCAATTCCACATAGTAGCTGCGGTTGACGATCAGGCGCGGCAGGCTGGCCCGGTTGACGGCGACATTCCAGCCGCCGTCGCTGCGCGGCGTGACGAGGATATCCGGGGTGACCGCGGCGCTGGGTTCGCCGCCGAAGCGCAGGCCGGGTTTCGGGTCGTAGCCGCGCAGCTCGGACAGCATGTCGGCGAAATCCTCGTCGTCCACGCCGCAGATGCGCTTGAGCCGGGCCAGTTCGCCGCGCGCGAGCAAGTCGAGATTGTCGATCAGCCGCGCCATCAGCGGGTCGAGGCGGTCGGCCTCCCGCGCCTGGAGAGCGATGCATTCGGACAGGGTTCGCGCGCCGACGCCGGTGGGATCGAGCGAATGGACGACGGCCAGTGCCGCCTCCGCCTCGGCCGGATCGACGGCGAGGTCTTCCGCGATTTCCGCGAGCGCGACCGGCAGGTAGCCCGCTTCGTCCAGTTGCCCGATCAGGTAGCGGGCGATCCCGGCCAGCAGAGGGTCGCCGGTGGCAGCGCCGACTTGCGCTTCGAGGTGCTCCACCAGGGTCGCTTCGCCCCGGCCGCGTTCCTCGATGGCGGGCAGTTCCTCGCCGCCGCCGAGGCGCAGGTCGGCGGACCATTCCCCGGTGTCGCGGTCGCGGTCGAGCGCGGAAGCGTCGATATCGAGCGGGCGGTCGTCCTCTCCCCGTCCTTCGCCGATGAGCCGGTCCACCGGCGATTCCTCAAGCGTGGTGCGGCGCGCTTCCTCGGGCACGTCGACGGTTTCGGAGGCCGATGCAGCCGGTTCGCCGCCCACGTCGAGCAGGGGGTTGGCCTCCAGCGTTTCGCCGATGAAGGTTTCCACTTCGAGGTTGGACAGCGCCAGCAGCTTGATCGCTTGCTGGAGCTGCGGGGTCATGACCAGCGACTGGCTTTGCCTGAGGTCCAGGCGCGGTCCCAGGGCCATGGCCTAGCGGGCCTGCGTGAGCGGGCCTTTCGACAGGCATGAGCCTGCCGCGAGGGTCACAGCGTGAAGCCTTCGCCGAGGTAAAGCCGGCGCACGTTTTCGTCCGCCACCAGGGCTTCGGGGCTGCCGGCGAACAGGACCTGGCCGCCGTAGATGATGCAGGCACGGTCGACGATGTCGAGCGTCTCGCGCACGTTGTGGTCCGTGATGAGCACGCCGATGCCGCGCGTCTTGAGATCGCGCACGAGGTCGCGGATGTCGGAGATGGACAGCGGGTCGATGCCGGCGAACGGTTCGTCCAGCAGCATGATCGAGGGCTTGGCCGCCAGCGCGCGCGCGATTTCGCAGCGGCGGCGCTCGCCGCCCGAAAGCGCCATGGCCGGGCTGGAGCGCAGGCGGGTGAGGCCGAATTCGTCGAGCAGGCGTTCCAGCTCGCTGGCGCGGACGTTCTTGTCGGGCTCGTTGAGTTCGAGCACGGCGCCGATGTTCTGTTCCACCGTCAACCCGCGGAAGATGGAGGTTTCCTGCGGCAGGTAACCGAGGCCGAGCACGGCGCGGCGGTACATCGGCAGGCGCGTCACGTCGACGCCGTCCATCAGGATACGGCCCGAATCGGGGCGCACCAGGCCCATGATCGAATAGAAGCAGGTCGTCTTGCCGGCGCCGTTGGGGCCGAGCAGGCCGAGAACCTCTCCCTTGGCGACGGACAGCGAGATGTCGGTAAGCACCGCGCGCTTGTCGTAGCTCTTGGCGATCGAGATCACTTCGAGTCCGCCGGCTTCGGCGACGGTTGGCACGTGGTGGCCTGCACCTTGGCGGTCCGGCCCGGAGTCAGCCGGGTGCGGGGGGAGTTCGGTGGTTCCGGTCATGTTCAGAGCGGTTTACGCATGCCCCCGTTGCTCGGCAAGCGGGCAATTCCCGGATATGGAGGCAAATGGCAGGTTTCCTGCATGGTTCGGCGCATTTGCGGAACCGGGCAAGATTGTTGCGGGTTGTAGGGTAAACTTGAAATCCACGCGCTCAAGTGATCTAGTGGGTTCCAGGATAGATCAAAGGTCGCAGACAAGACGGGACAACCATGATGGACAGGATCGGCAAACAAGATACGGCGCCTCGCACCGGGATCCTGCCCCGGAACCGAACCCTGGATGCGCGCGGTTCCCTGCCCGATCCGCTTGCCGCATCGCGCGGCGGCCATCTTCCCGACAAGCCCGTGGCGCCCGAAGGCGGTTCCCTGCACGACTGGTCGAAAACCGACTGGCGCCGCAAGATGAGCGACAACATCGCCTATGCCCTGCTGGTCTACACCGCATTGCAGATTTTCGTGACGGTGGGCGCGCTCAAGGCCCACGGCGAATCGCTGCTGCCCTATCTTGCGCTGGTGATCCTGGTGGTCGCGATCATTCCGGCCTGCCGCCGGTTCGAGGCGCGCTGGAACCGGCTGGACGACGAGCAGGCCCACGATCCCGCGCTGGGCCCCTATTTCCGCCGCGACCGCATACTCCTGTGGGTGCTGGCGATCGGGCTTCCTTTCGCGATCACCGGGCTGTTCAAGGGCCTTTCCCTGCTGACGGCGTGAACGATCCTCACGCGAGATTTGCGCTCGGCCGCCGCGGAGTTTAGGGCTGCGCTCCCCCTGTGCCGGTATCGCGCCGGTCTCGCAGGGCATGGAGACCCGAAGAGATGCTCAGCCCCCAGGAAGCGCTCGACCGCGCCCAGGACCTCGCCGACCGTGCACGCAAGGCCGGCGCCGATGCCGCCGACGCCGTGTTCGGTGCCAGTTCGTCCGAGGGGATCCAGGTGCGCCTGGGCAATCTGGAAGATGTCGAAAGGTCCGAAAGCGAGCATATTTCCCTGCGCGTCTTCGTCGGCAGGCGTTCGGCCAGCATCGGATCCTCCGATCTTTCCCCCCAGGCGCTCGACGAACTCGCCGCCCGCGCCCTGTCCATGGCCAAGGCAGCGCCCGAAGACGCTTTCGCGGGGCTGGCGCCTGAAGACCTGCTGACCCGCGCGCCCTGGCCCGAACTCGACCTGCTGGACCCGGCCGAGCCCAGCCCGCAGGCGCTGCGCGCCGCCGCGCTGGAGGCGGAGGAAGCCGCCCGCGCGATTGCCGGCGTCTCCAACTCCGATGGCGCCACCGCCAGCGCCGGCAGCGGTGTCTTCGCGCTCGCCACCAGCCATGGTTTTGCCGGCGCCTATGGCTCGACCAGCCACTCGGTCAGCGTGTCGATCGTGGCGGGAGAAGGTTCGGCCAAGCAGCGTGACTATGCCTGGCGCTCGGCACATCACCGCGAGGATCTGCCGCCGCCCACCGAGATCGGCGCGCTGGCCGGCGAACGCGCCGTGGCCCGCCTCAATCCGGGGCGCATGGCCAGCGGGCCGATGCCGGTCGTCTTCGACCCGCGGGTGGGCGGCTCGCTGATCGGTCATCTCACGGGCGCCATTTCCGGCAGCGCCATCGCGCGCCGCTCCAGCTTCCTGCTCGACCGCCTGGAAGAGCAGATCTTCGCGCCGGGCATCGTCCTGGTGGAGGAACCCCACACGCGGCGCGGCCTGCGTTCGCGCCCGTTCGACGGCGAGGGACTGGCCACGCGGACGCGCAACCTGGTGGAAGACGGCCGCCTCACCGGCTGGCTGCTGGACAGCGCCTCGGCCCGCCAGCTCGGCCTTGCGCCGACCGGCCATGCCGCGCGCGGCGGCGGCGGGGCGCCGGGCGTCTCGGTGGGCAACCTGCATCTCCAGCCCGGCACGGCGACGCCGGAAGCGCTGATGGCGGACATCGAGGACGGGGTCTACATCACCGAACTGATCGGCCACGGCGTCAACGGCGTGACCGGCGATTACAGCCGGGGCGCTTCCGGCTTTCGCATCGTCGGCGGTCAGATTGCAGGACCGATCGCGGAGTTCACGGTGGCGGGCAACCTGCTGGCGATGTTCGCGGGCCTCAGCGCCGCCAACGACCTGGAATGGCACCGCGCCATCAACGTGCCGACCTTGCGCGTCGACGGGATGACCATCGCTGGAGATTGAGCGGGCCGCGAGGCGCTTTCCCGGCGCTGCGCGGCACTTGCCCGGCGCTGCGCAGCTGGCGCCCGTCGCGGCGGGCTAGGCGTCCCGATCCTTGCGGATGTGGATTTCGCGCTGGGGGAAGGGCATCTGGATGCCCTCCTTGCCGAACCGCTGGGCAATCGTGAAGCGGAGCTGCGAGGCGATCGCGGAACCATCCGTCGCATCGGGCACGAAGACGAGCAGGCGCAAGTTGACGGCGCTTTCCGCAAAGCCGTCCAGCGTCACCGTGGGCGCGGGCGATTGCAGCACGCCCGCATGGGTGGCGGCGATGTCTAGCAGGACGATGCGCACGTTCTCCAGGTCCGAGCCGTAGGCCACGTTCACCGGCACCACCACGCGGGCCAGAGCCGCGCCCAGGCTCAGGTTCTTGACGCTGCCGGTGATGAGCTGGGAATTGGGTATGATGATCTGGTGGCGGTCGAAGCTCTCCAGATGGGTGGACCGCACCGAGACCTTGCGCACGATGCCCGAGAAATTCCCGACCTCGATCCAGTCACCCTCGCGGATCGGCCGTTCGACCAGCAGGATGATCCCGCTCGTGAAGTTCTCGACAGTGGACTGGAGGCCGAAGCCCAGCCCGACCGAAAGCGCCCCGGCCACGAACGTCAGGCTCGACAGGTCCAGCCCGGTACTGGCGATGGCGAGCACGGTGGCGAGGACGACGCCGACATAGCCGATCATCGTCACGATCGAGGCCTGCGAGCCGCGGTCCAGCCCGAACTGCGGCAGCACCGTCAGGTCCAGCACGCGCTTGAGCCAGCGGGTGATCGCGTAACCGCCCAGGAAAACGAAGAAGAAGGTCAGCACGTCTCCGGCAGAGAGGTTGACGCGGCCGATGGTCACGCCGCTGCGCAGCGCCACGATGCCGTCGCCGATCTCGCGGCTGTTGTAGCCCCAGGTCACGGCCAGCAGCGGCAGCGTGCCGAGCGTGAGCAGCAGTCCCGTCAC
Source organism: Novosphingobium sp. BL-S-21 (assembly GCF_055521655.1). Classification (NCBI taxonomy): domain Bacteria; kingdom Pseudomonadati; phylum Pseudomonadota; class Alphaproteobacteria; order Sphingomonadales; family Sphingomonadaceae; genus Novosphingobium; species Novosphingobium sp. BL-S-21. The sequence continues at coordinate 1,684,146 of NZ_CM145496.1, read as the reverse complement.
CATCGGGATGATGTGCAGGGTGCGGTGATAACGCTTGAGCCGGCCCTGGGCGAGCATGTCCAGCACGGCGGAGATCAGGCGGTGGAGGAAGATGGCGATGGCGATGATGGCGATGGAGGCAACGACGTCGGAAAAGATCTCGCGCGCGAGCACGATGTAGCCGATCGCGGCGGCGCTCACGCTGCCGATCACCAGGAGCTTCAGGACACGGCTGAACGGGGCGGCGAAATCGAGGGCATCGCCTACGGTGTGCTTTTCGTGCGCCTCTTCCTGGCGGCCGTCGCGCAGCAGGTTGGCCAGGGTCCAGATCAACCAGCCTCCGCCGATCAGCAGCAGGGCGGAGATCAGGTCGATCACGGTGCCGGAGGCGAAGCCGCCCTGTTCCAGCCCCTCCACCACGGCCTCCAGCGCCATGACGATGCCGATCCAGCGGACGGTCGAAACGCCCTTGTCCACCAGTTCCGGCCGCAATTGCACCAGTCGCAGTTCCGTGAAGGGGGATCGCAGCGTGCTGCGGCCCAGCCAGTGGGCGACGGCGACCATCAGCGCCGCCAGCACCAGCAGCACGCTCAGCGTGACCAGCGCGGGCATGGCCATGAACGGCTTCAGGACGAGGACGAAAGCGCCGATGGTGCAGCCGATGCCGAAGAACAGCACGATCGCGCCGGTCACGTCCTCCAGCACGACGAGAGGCAGGCGGCTTGAAAGCTGCTGGCTGGTGGGAATGCGCTTTTCCAGCGCGCGGCTGCCCGCGCGCAAGGCCCAGGTGGAGGCGAACGGCCCGAGCAGCACCAGCGCTGCGGCGCCCAAGAGGCGGCCGACCAGGCCGCCGAAGCCTTCCCTGGCGTAGGCCCCGGCCACATTGTGAGCCACCAGGCTCATGCCGCGCGACACGTCCCAGGCAAAATCCACCCACAGCCGCGGGTCCAGCACCGAGCGGGCACGCTCGCCCTTGCGCAGGCGTTCGATGGTAGAAATCCGGTTGTCGAGATCGGTCACCAGCGTTGCCGCGCGCGCCTGTGCCTCTCGGGCGCGCAGCACCGGGGCGAGCGCCACGGAGAGCTTTGCGTCCAGTGCCTTGCGCTGCTGGGTAATGGCCGAGGCCTCCGTCTTGCCGGTTTCGGGCAGCGGGCCGAGGGCATTGATCTGGGCCTGGATGATCCGCGCGTCCAGGTTGCTGCGATCGGCCAGTTCGCGCGCCAGGTCGCGGTCGGCGGCCAGACGGTCGCGCAGCAGGTTGAGCTTGTGCACTTCGTCGTAATCGAAGCGGCTGGGGGGCTTGCGCAGGATGGCCTTGGCGCTGGCGGCATCGGCCTCGAAGCCGGCGGTGAGGGCGGGGTCGGAGGCGTCGTCGGCTTTGGGCGGCGGAGGGGGCGCGTCCTTCTGGCGCACGGCGGGGACGGCCGAGGCCAGCACTTCCGGGACGGAAGGGTGCTGCGGCGGCGCGGCACCGACGAGACAGCAGGCTGCGGCCAACGCCATGCAGATGCGCGCCAACCAGGCTCGGCCCTGTCTGCGGTCGGTGCCGAAAGTGCGGGATGTCACGCCGGGCGGCTCAGAGCGGCGCGAGTTCGAAGATGCCGCCATCCATCTTGAGGGCAAGGAACAAGTGGCCGCCGCGCAAAGTATAGCTGGCCACGTCGGGCAGGCGGGCGGCAAGGGTCTGGCCGATGTCCGGCTGCGGGCAGAGTGCGCGCGTGGAGGCGACCGGACCGATCGACAGGGTGCCGCCTTCGCCGCTGGGCGCCGCCGTGTAAGTGGCGCGCCCGCGATTGCAGTCCAGCTGCATCCCCAGCGCGCCGTCGGCGGCGAACTCCAGGGTATAGCTCCGACCCTCCCCCGGCGTACTGGTGCCCTGGGCGTCATCCGAGGACTGGAACTGCACGAGTTTCCAGGAGGTGCCGGCCAGAACGGCGGGGCTGGCAGAAGGCGTGGGGGCCGGGCCTGCAGACGGCGGCGGGGCGCCGTCTGCCGCGCAGCCGGCGAGCGTGGCCAGCCCGGTCGCGAGGGCAAGGGCCAGGGCGGCGGTTGGGGCGGTAACGGCGGTAAACCTGTTCATTGCCTGGCTCCCGGTGCTGTTGCGGTCAGTTGGTAAGGCCGATGTTCCAGCGAATGCCCAGACGGCCGACGAAGCCCTTGTAGTCGCGGGTCGGCACGTTGGAATCGATATGGGTATAGCCTGCAAAGCCATAAAACGAGAAGCGCTTGTCAATCACGTGTTCCAGCCCGCCCGGAACGTCTTGCGGTTCGGGGGCGGCTGTTGATCGGAAACGTCCGTACCGATTCCCGTGTGTGCCAAGGTGCGGGCCACGGAAGAAGGCTCAGGAGAGCAGCGCGCGCCGCTCCGGGGCCTGTCGTCCCGCCGGCAAGAGCCAGGCCCTCCGCCCTTCTATGGCCCCGGCTACCGCGCCTGGGGGCGCGTGCCGGCGAGGGGGAAGCTGCCGAAGGGGCCGTTGGCGTTTTCGCCGCTGAGCTTGCCGTCGCGCACCGTGACGTCGTAGCTCACGGTGATCGGCATGGGCATCGAGGCCTTGCCCTGGAATTTCGCGCGGCCGTCCTTCACGCCCCCCGCGACTTCCACCGTGCCCTGGTCGGCGCTGACTTTGCCCGTCACCACATTGCCCGCCACCTTCAGGACCATGACCGCCTTCTGCGCGCCGACCGGGGTCTGGATCACGATGTTCCAGGTGCCCGCGAAGTCCTGCGGCTTTGCATGGCTGGCTTGCGCGGTCCTGGCCTTGTCCAGCAGCGCCTTCTGCTCGGCCGGGGCGGCCTGGGCCCTGGCGCGCAAGTAGAAGCGCATGGTTTCCAGTTCCTCGTCGGTGAAGGCGGGGAACGGCGGCATGCCGTTCATCTTGAGGGCGCCTTCCTTCACCACCTGCCGGAACGTGGCCGCATCGGTGATGATCGGGGAATAGCGCAGGTCCGGCGCGGCACCGCCGCCCACGGCGTTCCAGCCGTGGCAGACCAGGCAGGCGCGCGTGCCGAACAGCATGGCGCCGGCCTGGGCGCGGGCGAGGTCCGGCTTGAAGTCCGGATCGGTGGGCGGGACGAGGTCCGGCATGACGAAGGGCGGAATCGTGTCCTGGCCGTCCAGCGTGAAAGTGAGGACCCGGCGCGGCAGGCGATAGTCGGTACGGAAGGCGGCATTGCCGGGCGAATTGATCCCCGCGCCGTTGCCCCCGCTGCCGGTGATGACGGTGACGTACTGCCGCCCGTTCATGCGATAGGTGATCGGTGCGCCCACGATCGGGCTTTCGGTCTTGAACGACCAGAGCTGCTTGCCGGTCCTGGCGTCCCGCGCCACGAACCTGCCGTCGATCTGGCCCTGGAACACCAGGCCGCCGGCACTGGCCATGACGCCGCCCGGCCAGTTGCCCGGCAGCTCCACTTCCCAGGCGAGCGACTGCGTGACGGGGTTCCAGGCGCGCAGGAAGCTCTTGTGGCTGCCCGGCAGGTCCACTTCGGGGATCAGCGTCACGCCCATGCCTGCCGTGATCTCGCCGCCGCCCTTCTGGCCGTCGCCGATGAGCGCGCCCTGTTCGATGACCGGGAGATAGACCAGCCCGGTGAGCGGACTGTAGGCCTGCGGCATCCAGGAGTGCGCCCCGGTCGGCCCGGGCCAGAGTTCGAACAGGCCGGGCTTGCCGGCATAGCGGATTCCGGGATTTTCCACCGGGCGTCCGGTCTTGCCGTCGACATGGTCGGCCCAGGTGACCTTGGCGATCTTCTGCGCCGAGATGAACTGGCCGGTCGCGCGGTCGATCACGTAGAAGAACCCGTTCTTCGGCGCCTGCATCAGCACCTTGCGGTCCTTGCCGTCGATCTTCAGCGTGGCCAGCGTCATGTCGGTGGTGGCGGTGCAGTCCCACTGCTCTGCAGGGCAGACCTGGTAGTGCCACTTGTAAGCGCCGGTCTTCACGTCCACCGCCACGATCGAGGCGAGGAACAGGTTGTCCCCGCCGCCGGGGCTGCGCTTCGCCTGATTATAGGGAAAGCCGTTGCCGATGCCGAGGTAGACGAGGCCGAGTTCGGCATCGTAGCTGAAGGCGTTCCAGGCCGTGCCACCGCCGCCGCGGCGGGTGCCGTCGGGGTTTGTCCAGCCGCCGGGCCAGGTCTTGCGCATGACCGCTTCGGCTTTTTCGTTCCCGGGCGTCACCGGGTCTCCCGGCGTGGTGTAGAACCGCCAGGCGAGCTTGCCGGTTCGCGCATCGTAGGCGGAGACGAAGCCGCGCGCCGGGCTGATGTCCGCACCGCCGAAGCCGACGATCACCTTGCCGCCGAACACGCGCGGGGCGCCGTTGGAATTGCGCGGGGAATCGTCCGGGAAGTCGTATGTCTTCCAGACTTCCTTGCCGGTTCTTGCATCAAGGGAGATCACGTAGCCGTCCGTGGTGACAAGGAAGACGTGGCCCGCCCCGTTTTCGCCGGCCTCATAGGCGATGCCCTTGTTGCCCCAGGACATCTGGAGCGCCGAAGTCGCGCGCTCGCGCGTGCCGCCGTCGTATTCCCAGAGCTGCTTGCCGGTCACGGCATCCAGCGCGCGGATGTGGGAGTGGCCGGACGTGAGGAAGACCTTGCCCTCCGCCATGAGCGGCGTGCTGGCGGTATAGCCGGGTTCGAGGTCGAAGTGCCAGGCGAGCTTGAGCCGGCCTACCGTGTCGGTGTCGATCGCATCGAGCGGGGAATAATGGGCTTCGCTGCCGGTGCGGCCCCAGCTCGGCCATTCGTCCGGGTCAGTGACCATGGCCTGTTCGATCGGCTGGGCCGGCTTGTCGCAACTGGTCAGGGCGAGCGGCAGCAGGGCCGCGATCAGGAGCCGCAGCGCGGCAGTGCTTGGGCGTGCAATCACGGCTCTTCCCCCGTTACCTGTTATTCTGGCCCGTCTTCTGTTCTTGTTGCACGGGCTATCAGCCGCGCGCGGGCTTGGGAAGAGTTGCTAGCCTTTGTGTATCATAACTTGCGCGCCCATCGCCCGAGCGAAGAGCGGCGGCAGACGCAGGAACCCCGGCCGTCCGGGGGCGGGAGGCCGGGGTTCCGTCGGGAAGCGGGCGCGCTTCCCTTATCTGTCATCCAGGGACGAAGGCGTCAGTTGGTGCCGGCGCCCATGGGGATCGGCGTGCCTTCCTTCAGGTAGACGCGGTTGTCCTCGATGCGGTCCACGTTGTCGAAAGCGATGAAATGGTGGGCGCCATCGGAACTGTCGGACCGGGTGAGCTTGAGCTGGTCGTCCTTGACCTCGTCGATGGTCCCGACATGCTTGCCGGTATAATCGGTGACTTCCATGTGCTCACGGATGCGAAGCTTCTCGAACATGAGGGGTTCTCCTGTGCGGTTAAGAGTATCTGCCTTTCTAACGGCCCGCTTCGGCGCTTCGTTCCGGCATTTGGTCCCGCAGGCAAAACGGCTCGTGCGAGGCCGCGGCAGGGCGGATCAGGGTTCCCGCGCCCGGCGCGCTCAGGGCTCGGCCCCTAGTCCGAAGGTGGCATCGCCGCGCGGGGAGAGGAGGATCCGGTCGCCGTCGACGCCGTCGATCTCCGACACCGCGATGAAGGACGAGCCTTCGCCTTCCAGCACCACTTCCTGCCCGTCGACATGATCGACCGTGCCGATCGCGCTGCCGTCCGCCGCGATCACCGTCATACCTTTTTTGACGACGCCCGATTCGGTGGGCCAGGAGGTCTGGACGGGGTCGAAGTCCGATGGTGAAGGGGGCATGGCTTATTCCTCCGTGAAGGGCGGGACGGGCTTGTCGATAAGGGAGAAAGCGCTGCAAACCGGCCCGGTTCCACGATTCGCCACTTACCGCTGGCCCACAAGCCCTTGCGTCCCCATATTGGTCAAGGCGCAAGATGTGCCTTTTTGCTGTGCAAACTTTTGCCAACCCGCTCCAAAAACGATCAAATTTGGGTATCGTGGCGGGCATCGGCCCCGGAGCTTGCTCCGGGCCTCCAAGATCATGCGCCGGGAAAGGCGCGAAAGGCCGCATACCGGCCTTTCGAATCGCCCGGCGCCCCATGCGAATCGAACCCCCGGAGTTGTCCGCCCATGTCCCTTCTCGAAGCCCGCAAGACCTACAAGCCCTTCGAATACCCCTGGGCTTACGACTTCTGGAAGACGCAGCAGCAGATCCACTGGCTGCCCGAGGAAGTGCCGCTGGGCGAGGATTGCCGCGACTGGGCGCAGAACATCTCGGAGCATGAGCGCAATTTGCTCACCCAGATCTTCCGCTTCTTCACCCAGGCCGACGTGGAAGTGCAGGACTGCTACCACGAGAAGTACGCGCGCGTCTTCAAGCCGACCGAGATCAAGATGATGCTCACCGCCTTCTCCAACATGGAGACGGTGCACATCGCGGCCTACTCGCACTTGCTCGACACCATCGGCATGCCCGAGAGCGAATACGGCATGTTCCTCGAATACGAGGAGCTGAAGGCGAAGCACGATTACCTGCAGAAGTTCGGCGTCGACAATGACGAGGACATCGCGCGCACGCTGGCCATGTTCGGCGGCTTCACCGAGGGCGTGCAGCTCTTCGCCAGCTTCGCGATGCTGATGAACTTCCCGCGCTTCAACAAGATGAAGGGCATGGGCCAGATCGTTTCGTGGTCCGTGCGCGACGAATCGCTGCACTGCGAAGGCATCACCCGCCTGTTCCACGCCTTCGTGCAGGAGCGTAACTGCCTGACCAAGGCCGTGAAGGACGACATCGCCGACCAGTGCCAGACCACGGTTCGCCTGGAAGACGCCTTCATCGACCTGGCCTTCGAGATGGGTCCGGTCCCCGGCATGACCGCCAAGGACATCAAGAAGTACATCCGCTACATCGCCGACTGGCGCCTCAGCCAGCTGGGCCTGAACCCGATCTACCTGATCGAGGATCACCCGCTGCCCTGGCTCCAGCCGCTGCTGAACGGCGTGGAGCACGCGAACTTCTTCGAAACCCGCTCGACGGAATATTCGAAGGGCGCGACGCGCGGCAACTGGAACGACGTGTGGTCGAACTTCGATTCGCGCCGCAAGGTGAAGGCCAACGACGAAGTGCTCGTGGCCGACGGTACCGAACCCGACATGTTCGGTGCGACCGAAGCGGCCGAATAAGCCGGTTCACAAAGAAACAGGAAAGGGCCCGGGAGCAGCGCTTCCGGGCCCTTTTCCATGCCGGTCCGTTTCCTGGCGGTGTGCCGGTCAGCACCAGCTGCGGCGATGCCCCTGCCACTGCTCCGCCAGGCCTTCCTCCACCAGCGTCGCGCCCAGGCTGCGGCCTTTGCGGGTGACGATGCGCAGGGCGCGGCCGTAGCGGTCCTTGTCGCGGCCATCGCCGCCGGGCTGGAGCGTGAAGGGACCGGCGTTCAGCAGGGCGATCAGGCGGCGCGTCGCTTCCGCGCCGAGTTGCGCCTCGTCCCGGCACTCGGGCGTGCTGGTCTCGGGGGTGTTGATGTCGGCGATGCGGATCTTGGTGCCCTGGTACCAGAAGGTGTCGCCATCGACGACGCAGGTCTTGCGCACCGGACCCGAGCAATGGGCGAAGCGCGCGGTTTCGGTATCGGGCGCGGCGGGAAACAGGCCGCCGCCCAGCGTGGGCGCGCCACTGCGCTGGTCGTGCCAGAGATAGAGCCCGGCCACCAGAACGAGGGGCAGCAGCAGCCAGATCGAAGCCGGGTGCCAGCGCCGGTGCGAGGGCCGGCGGTAAGGTCTTGGCATGGGGGAAGAAGTGTCCTCAGGTTCCGTATTCGCGCGCATCTGGGGCGTCGAATTCGCCCCGGCAAGTGCGAATCAGCCTGTCCAGCTCATGATGGTGGAAAGCGCGCAGGAGACGGAAGCCCAGCGTGCCGTTGCCGCTCCAGCGCACCCGCGCCTCGAACGGCTCCGCGCCATCCGGGGCGATGAGCAGCACTTCGCCGTTCTCGATGGGGTCGGGCAGCAGGTCGGCAGGCATGACGCAGCCGATCCGGCAGCCTTCCTGCGACACTTCCACAAGAAGCCCGGTGCCGATCCGGCGTGACCCACGCAGGATGCTCGCTTCGCGGCGAAGGGCATAGCGCTGATGCGCACGTATTCTGAGCATGTTCACAGGCAGTCGCCCCCCGGCATCCCTTTAAACGATATATGGCGTATCATTCTTATCATTCGGTTACCGACGCCGGCGGCGTTCAGATCCACAAAGTCGATGGATCGGGCATGGGCTCGTGCTTCTGTGCATTGAGCAGGCTCATCACGCTGCGCGCGATCACCAGCACGGCCACGGCCATGAGCACCAGGAAGCCGATCACCACGACCAGGAGCAGCACGCCCAGGACCGAGCCGACCAGGCCGATCCAGAAGGTGTTGATCTGGTACTGGTAATGCGATCGTTCCCAACCACCCCCGGCTTCTCCGCGCCAGACGTAGGCAAGGACGACGCCCACGATCGCCGTGACGCCGGTGATGCAGGACGCCAGATAGAGCAGGCTGATGATCGTCGGGTGATTGAATTCGAAGCCGGGAGTCGTGCCGGGACCCCGTTCGGTATCCGGGCCGGAATTCGCCTTCATGCGGTCCAGGTCGTCCATGGCTTTCCTCCATGCTGTTCCCGGACCGGGATGCTGCCCGGTTTATGACAAGCGTGCAAGACTTGGATTTTCCCGCGTTCCCCGGCTGGGAGGACGCAAGTAGCTGGAAGAGGAAGGCAGGTTCGGGCGCCGGGCCGCCATGGGCCCGGTCGCGCCCGGAATGCGAATCAGGCTGCGCGCTGGTCGGCGGGGCCGTTCTTCAGGACGAAATGGCGGTCGCAATAGCCGCAGTCGACATAGCCCTTCTCGTCGATCTCCAGCCACACGCGCGGGTGGCCGAGGGCGGCGGGCACATAGTTGCCGGCGGCGCGGATGTCGGTGGCCCCGTCGCAGGAAACGCGGTGGGAATCGGTGTAGACGGTTTCGGGCTGCGTGCTCATGGATCGGCCGATTACCAAGCCTTCACGGGAATTTCCAGCGAGTCTTTGCTTGGTGGGCTCATCACTTCCGAATGGCTTGCGGCACCGGCCCGGGTCAAACCCGGGCCGGTGCCGCTCAAAAACGGGCGGGCGCCCGTTTGTGCCCGACCGCGCGGCCGGAAGATGCCTTGGATGTCAGGCCGGGACAGCCAGGGTCCCTGCTTCGGCAAGGGCGTCGGCAAGCGCCTTTTCACGAACGTCGGGGCCGATGGCGATGCCTTCGGCGAGCACGAAGATGGGATCGGTGATGCCGATGAAGCCCAGGACCGCGCGCAGATAGCTCTCGGCATGCTCGACCGCGGCGCCGGGCTGGCCTTCGCCGTAGTAACCGCCGCGCGAAAGGGCGATGTAGACCTTCTTGCCGCCGGCCAGGCCCTGCGGACCTTCGGCAGTGTACTGGAAGGTCTTGCCGGCCACGAGCACGCGGTCGAACCAGGCCTTGAGCTGGCTGGGGATGGTGAAGTTGTACATGCCCGCGCCGATCACGACCACGTCGGCAGCCAGGAATTCGGCCAGCTCAGGCGTGCCTTCAGGATTGCCGAGCACGTCGAGGGTGAGGTGCGGCAGGGCCTCGGCGGCGAGATCGCGGTAGGAAACCTCCAGCGAGGGATCGGCCTTGGTCAGCGAGGCGGTGATCGCGGCCGAAACGGCGCGGCTGACGGAGTTTTCGCCGAGGATGCTGGAATCGAGGTGGAGAAGCTTCATGACGTTTGGCCTTTCTGGAAGGGCAGTCTGGAAAATGGCGTTGGTCTGGAATAATGACTGGCTCTAGCTATGTTGCACTGCGAAGAACGCCAAGAGCGCATTTTTTCAGGACCAGGTACCATGAAGATGACTACCCTTGAGAAGCAGGTTCCCGCTGCGCCGGTCTCCGCCGCCGGGCCGGACATGGTGCATTCCGCCGGCGCCTGCCGGGTGATCGGGGATATCCTCAGCCGGGTGGGGGACAAGTGGTCGATGCTGGTGGTCATGACGCTGCTGGAAGGCGACCGTCATTTCAACGAATTGAAGCGCGCGATCGACGGCATCTCGCAGCAGATGCTCTCGCGCACGTTGCGGGCGCTGGAGCGCGACGGGCTGGTGCTGCGCACCGTTCATCCCAGCGTACCCGTGCGCGTCGAATATGCGCTCAGCGACCTCGGCCGCTCGCTTTCGCTGCCGGTGAAGGAACTGGGAGCCTGGGCCTTCGCCAACCGTCCGGCGATCGAGGCGAGCCGCAACTTCTTCGATAGCCGCAGCGCGGACAGCTGATCCGGGCGCCGAGGGCAGGACAAGGGGGCACCATGGAAGCGTTCGTCGTCCTGGGCACGGCGCTGGTTCTGCTGATCGCCATGCCGGCGCTGATCGGCCGGATGATGCGGCGCGCGCGGCGCAAGCGCAAGGACCGTGCGATCGGCATGGGGTTCGAGGGTGCTTTCGATGTTTTCGATCCTGCCCGGGCCCGCGCCTTGCAGACGATCCGGCAGCACCAGGAAATCGGCGAGGCGGACGAGGGCAACCAGGGCGAACTGATCGACCCGCCCCGGCACTGAGCGGCCGTTTTTCGGAACTTGAAGGGCCGGGGAGCGCATGCCGGGCCTTTACTGGGACGCCGTCCTGCCCCACATGCGGGCCATGACCAGCACGACGTCCGCCGCCATCTCGATCCGCGACCTCAAGAAGCGCTACGCCCCCGCCGGAAGCGGAGAGGGCAAGCTGGCGCTCAAGGGCGTTTCCTTCGACGTTCCGGAAGGCGGGATCTTCGGGCTGCTCGGCCCGAACGGCGCGGGCAAGTCCACGCTGATCAACATCATGGCGGGGCTCGTGCGCAAGACTTCGGGCTCGATCGATATCTGGGGCTTCGATATCGACAGGAACCAGCGCAACGCCAAGCGCTCGATCGGCATCGTCCCGCAGGAAATCGTGTTCGACCCGTTCTTCACGCCGTTCGAAGTGCTGGAGAACCAGGCCGGGCTCTATGGCATCACCAAAGTGCTGCGCCGCTCGGAAGAGCTGCTGCGCGCGGTGCACTTGTCCGACAAGCGCGACGCCTATGCCCGCACGCTTTCGGGGGGCATGAAGCGCCGCCTGCTGATCGCCAAGGCGCTGGTCCATCAGCCGCCGGTTCTGGTTCTCGATGAGCCGACCGCCGGCGTGGACGTGGAACTGCGCCGCCAGCTCTGGGAACTGGTGAGCGAACTCAACCGCGAAGGCGCGACCATCGTGCTCACCACGCATTACCTCGAAGAGGCCGAGGAACTGTGCGACCGGATCGCCATCATCAATCACGGCGAACTGATCGCCAACAGGCCGACCCGCGAACTGGTGGGCATGGCACGCGAGAAGATCCTGGTGCTGACGCTGGACCGCGACGTCTCGGCGCTGCCCAGCCACCCCGGCTTCCTCAAGTGCGAGATGACCGGGGAGCGCGTTCTCCAGATCACTTACGACAAGGACCGCAGCAACGCGGGCGAGATTCTTTCGGCCGTACAGGCGCAGGGCTTCGCCATCATCGACGTGACCACGCGCGAGGCGGACCTGGAGGACGTCTTCGTCAGCCTCACCAGTTCGGTCGCGGCGTGATCGCGCCGCTGGTAGGGTGCTGCCGTCAGGGATCGGCCTGGTGAGCTACCTCTACCTGGCGGTCGCCATCGCCGCCGAAGTGATCGCCACGTCGTTTCTCAAGCAGTCGAACGGGTTCACCCGGCTGGTGCCGACGCTGATCATGGCGGCGGGCTATATGGTGGCGTTCTATTGCCTGTCGCTGGCGCTGCGCGGCATGCCGACCGGCGTGGCCTATGCGATCTGGTCCGGCGCGGGGATCGTGCTGATTGCCGGGATCGCGTGGATATTCCAGGGGCAGAAGCTGGACTTGCCCGCGATCCTGGGCATGGCGCTGATCATTGCCGGGGTGATCGTGATGAACCTTTTTTCCCGGGCCGCAGCGCACTGACCTCAGGCGCGGCCTTCGGGGAATTCCTTCCAGACCCTGTGTGCATGGCGGCGGATCGTCCGGCTGCAGAGGCTGCAGATCGCCGCGTAATGCGTGCCGTCCCAATGCACGGAATCGCGGTCCGGCGCGTGCCGGTCGAAATGGCAGAACATGGTCTGGAGGGGGTGTCGGTAAAAGGCAGTCATCCCGGCATGCTCCCTGCAGAAGCTTCTTGAAGAATGCGGGTCCGAAAAACGCGGGCCCGAAGAAGCTGACCTTGAAGAAGTCGGTCGAGAAACGGTCCGGCTTTCTCTGCGCGGGCCGGTTTGGGGCGACGTTACCCTCTTAATGAATATCCGGCGAGTTTAGAGACTGTAACGCTGCACTGCAACATGATTGCGGGCGGGCTTGGCGGGCAAAGCTAAATATTGCGTGACGCGCCCAGTCCCGGCATGGAGCCGGAATGGTTACGAATATTGATCCCGTCCCCGCGCAAGACCCTTCCCCGTCCGATTGGCCGCAACACGATGTGATCGTGATCGGCTCCGGCGCGGCCGGGCTGACCGCGGCGCTGGAACTTGCCGACAAGCTGAAGGTCCTGGTCCTGGCCAAGGGCGGGCTGACCGGCGGCTCCACGGCCTGGGCGCAAGGCGGGATCGCCGCGGTGCTCGATGCGGGCGATACGTTCGACGAACATATCGAGGATACCATGGTGGCCGGCGCGGGCCTCAACCGGCGCGAAACGGTGGAGTTCGTGATCGAGCGCGCACCCCATGCCATCGAGCGGCTGGTCGAACTGGGCGTGCCGTTCAACACCGAGGGCAGCGAGCTTCACCTCACGCGCGAGGGCGGCCATTCGCATCGCCGTATCGTCCATGTCGCCGATGCTACCGGCTGGGCGGTGCAGAGCGCCTTGCTCAAGGCCGCGGAAGACCATCCCAACATCACGCTGCTGCCCGGGCAGTCGTGCATCGACCTGATCACCGGCCGGCACGAACTGCGCTATTCGGGTTCGGGGCGGGTCTGGGGCGTCTACGCGCTCGACGAGAAATCCGGCCGGGTCGCGGCGCATACCGCCCGCGCGACGATCCTGGCGACAGGCGGCGCGGGACGCGTGTACCAGTTCTCCACGGCGCCGCGCGGGGCCACGGGTGACGGCATCGCCATGGCCTGGCGCGCGGGTGCGCGCGTCTCCAACATGGAGATGATGCAGTTCCACCCCACCTGCCTCTACAATCTGGAGGTCAAGAACTTCCTCATCACCGAGGCCGTGCGCGGGGAGGGCGGGCACCTGCTCCACCCGGTCACCGGCCATCGTTTCATGCCCGACTACGACGAGCGCGCCGAACTGGCCCCGCGCGATGTCGTGGCCCGCGCCATCGACGACCAGATCAAGCGCTCCGGGCTGGACTACGTTCACCTCGATATCAGCCACCAGCCCGAGGAATTCATCCGCGAGCACTTCCCGAACATCTACGAGAAGCTGCTGGGCCTGGGCATCGACATGACGAAGGAGCCGATCCCGGTCGTGCCCGCCCAGCACTACACCTGCGGCGGCGTGCTGATCGACCTTGACGGCAAGACCGACCTGCCGGGGCTCTATGCAGCGGGCGAATGCACCGAAAGCGGGCTTCACGGCGCCAACCGGCTTGCGTCCAATTCGCTGCTCGAATGCTTCGTCTTCGGCGAATCCTGCGCGGCCCATATCCTGGACCACTGGGACGCGTTCGACAGTCCGCCCCCCGTCCGCGCCTGGGACGAAAGCCGGGTGATCGATTCCGACGAGGAAGTCGTCATCAAGCAGAACTGGACGGAAATCCGCCGGTTCATGTGGAACTACGTCGGCATCGTGCGCACCACCAAGCGGCTGGAACGCGCCATGCACCGCATCCAGATGCTCAACGGCGAGGTCGAGGAATATTACCGCCACTTCCGCGTCTCGACCGACCTGATCGAGCTGCGCAACCTGCTTCAGACGGCGGAACTCATCGTCCGCTCGGCGCTGCACCGGCACGAGAGCCGGGGGCTTCACTTCACGCTGGACTATCCCCGGGCCGAGGCCGAGCCACACGATACCGTGCTGGTGCCCTGAAGCGGCAATTCCGGCATGCCATGAACCGCGGGTCAGGACGAGAAAGCGGCGCGGAAACGAGCCGGCCAACGCCGTTTTTCCGCGGAGCAAGGGGCCTGCACCTCCTGCAGGCGGTCCTGGACCTTCAGCCCTCGACGGGTGCCGTCGTGACGCCAAGGTCGGGCAGGCCGACCGAGCGCTTGCCGGAGAAGTCCGTGCGGACCACGATCAGCCCATCCTTCTCCAGATAGTCGAGCAGGCGCGCGACGCGGCGGGGGCTGCTGGTGCCGTAGATCCGGGCCAGGGTCATGTCATCCGGGCAGGGCAACCCGTCCATCGCGGCGCGGGCGATCATGTAGAACGGCGCCAGCGCATCGTCGGGGACGTGCTTGGCAAGGTTCACGAGATCGAACCAGCGCTCGTCGTCGGGATCTGCGATACCGGCCATGGCGGCCGCGAAGCCGCGGCGGAACATTGTGGCGTCCACCCCGCGCACCGAGATGCCCTTCATGCGGCAGCGGATCGTGAAGTCCTGGAACAGCGTGGTCGAGGACTGGAACGTGCATTCCGGGTCCTGGGCCATGGTGTTGAGGATTTCGAGCATCGCCGCGCGGTTTTCCTCGGGCTCGGGTTCCGGGCGTTCGAGGCGCGGGGGCGCCGCGGCGGATGCCGGCTGGCCATGGGCGATCGTTTCGCTCAACGCGTCGACGTCCACTGCCGGGCGCGGTGCCGGGCGGGCGAATTCGGGGCGGTCCGGCTCGACGTGCAGATTGTCGTGCAGCAGTTCGCGCAGCTCGTCGGTCGAGGCGGTGGGCAGCGGCATCAGGCCGGGCGTGACCGACTTCGCGCCGGTCAGCACGGAGCCGATGTTGACCGCCACCGGGCGGCGGCTGATCGCCGGGCCGAGGCCGAGGAACTGGCCGCGTGCGAGGTCGCGGATCGATTCCGCCTGGCGCCGTTCCATGCCCAGCAGGTCGGCCGCGCGTACCATGTCGATGTCGAGGAACGTGCGTCCCATCAAAAAGTTCGAGGCTTCGGCCGCCACGTTCTTGGCCAGCTTGGCGAGACGCTGGGTGGCGATCACGCCGGCCAGCCCGCGCTTGCGTCCGCGGCACATCAGGTTGGTCATGGCCGCCAGGCTGACCCGGCGCGCTTCTTCGGAGACTTCGCCGGCCGCGGCGGGCGCGAACATCTGCGCTTCGTCCACCACCACCAGCGCGGGATACCACTGCTCGCGCGGGGCATCGAACATGGCATTGAGGAATTGCGCCGCGCACTTCATCTGCTGGTCGATTTCCAGCTCGTCCAGCGCCAGGACGACAGAGGCGCGGTGCTCGCGGATGCGCGCGCCGAGGCGGACGATCTCGCTTTCGGCATAAGCGGCGCCGTCGATCACGACATGGCCGAATTCCTCCGCAAGGCTGACGAAGTCGCCTTCCGGGTCGATCACCACCTGCTGCACGACCGAGGCGCTCTCTTCGAGCAGGCGGCGCAGCAGATGCGACTTGCCGGACCCGGAATTGCCCTGCACCAGCAGGCGGGTCGCGAGTAGTTCCTTGATGTCGATCTCGATCGACTCGCCCTGCGGGGTCTGGCCGATCACGATATTGGCGCTCACGTCTGCTGCCTTGGGCAAGCGGGCGGCGAGAGGCAAGCCGAAGCGGGCGCGTTATCCATAGCTTGAACATGCGGCGGCCGATCCGCCTGCGAGAATCGCGGAGTTCTGCGCCCGGCACGCGGCAGGGCGGTGGCCGAAGTCACGGCGCTGTCACAAGTACGGGGCATAGCGTCAGGGATCATGACTCCTCCGGTTTCTCCCGATATCGACGACATCGAACACCCACCCCTCCGCCTGGTCGTCCTGGCCGGTCATGGGCTGGGCCCGGCGGGCGTCGACCCTCTGGCGGAACGCTTCGGAGAGAAGCACCGCTGCCTGATCCCCTTGGCGGGTCGGCCGCTGATCGCCCATGTGCTGCAGACCGCCGCGCAGCATCCGCGCGTCGCCAGCCTGGCCGTCTGCGTCGAGCGTGAGGCGTTCGATCCGATCTGGGACGTGCTCACCCGCCTGCCGGGCAGGGGCACCATTGCGCTGGTCGAAGCGAAAGAGGACATTGCCGAAAGCGTGCGCGCCGCGGCGGAAGACTGGGACGGGCCGCTGCTCGTCACCACGGCCGATCATGCGCTGCTCAGCCCGGAATCGATCGATGCCATGGCCGACATGCTGGAGGGCTGCGACGTGACGTTCGCGCTTGCCCGGCGTGATGCGGTAGAGGCGGCGCATCCCAGCGCCTTGCGCAACTATATCGCGCTGCGCGACGGCGAGTTCGCGACATGCGATCTCTACGGCATGGCGGGGGCCCGCTTCGTCGATGCCGTGGACGTGTTTCGCGGCGCCCGCATCGGCGGACGGGAAAGCGCACGCATCCTGCGGGCGATCGGCCTGGTCGGGCTAGTGATGATCAAGTTGGGCATGGAATCGCTGTCGGGCGCCGTCGTGCGCGCGTCGCGCCGCATGGGCCTGCGGGTGCGCGCCGTCATCATGGCCGACGGCACCCAGGCCATCGATGTCGACAACGACCGGACTTACGCGATCGTGCGCGATCTGCTGGGCGACAGCACGCCTGTCTCTCCCGACGAACTCGGCAAAGGCGTGGCGCGCGCCGTCGCCTGAGGCATCCTGCTGCACTGCGGGCAGCGGCGCCGCGATCTGCTTTCAGAGATGGAAATGGAAGCCTGGACGGGCAGTCCGCCATGTCGGCTGCGGGGCGGGCGAGGCAACGATTCTCAGGAGCCCAAACGACTTTCGGGCCCCCTTGCGGGGGCCCGAAGGCTTTGTCCAATCTTGATCTTCAAGAGTGATGGTGCGGTCAAGAAGACTCGAACTTCCACGGGCTTTCGCCCACAACGACCTCAACGTTGCGCGTCTACCAATTCCGCCATGACCGCTAAATCACCGGGGGGCTTCGAAGCCGCCCCTTGGCAGGAGCGCGCCACTAGCAAAGGGTTCCGAACCCGGCAAGTGGCTTCCGCCAATTATTTTCAAAAAGATCGAATTATTTTGCAGGTCACCGATTTTGTGGCGGATTCGCGTGACCATGCAGAAACGCGCCCAGGCCTTGCGGCCGGGCGCGCTGTAAAGCCGGCAGCGGAGTGCCGACCGATGCTGCGGAAATTATTCGGGCTTCCAGCCGATTTCGGCGGCGGCGGCGGCCTTGGGAATGTCCGTCAGGGCCTCGTTGACGGTGATCGCTTCTCCGGGGGCCAGCTTCCGCTTGGAAGGGACCACTTCCTTTTCGTAGACGATGCGGTCCCGCTTGTCGCGCAGCACCACCAGCAGGGAGGGCACGTTGCGGGCCACGCTGCCGATATTGCTGATCGTTCCGCTGACCGAGAAGAACTCGGTGCCGTCGGGCAGGGGCTTGCGGTCTTGCCGCTTGCGCGGAAAGTCCAGCTGGAGATCGGGCTGGGCCTGCGAAAAGGTCTGGTGCGGGATCGGCAGCCAGTCCGGCAGGCCGCCCCAGGCCACTGCGCCCGTCAGCCCCAGGGCGACGACGGCAAAGAGCGCCGAGCCGAACGTGGCGATCCGCGTCCAGTTGCGGCGCGGGCGGAACGGCGGGGCGAAGTCGAAACTGGAATGGCCCTCGTCCGCATAGTGGACGGCGGTGGTGTCGTCGTAGACCGCGCCGGACTTGCGGGTGCTCCGTTCGCTGTCGCCGGCAACGGCGGCGGGCGGCGATACCGGTTCGGTCTCGCGGGTAGCCTCGCCCTGGGGGCTTGCCGATGTGGGGGCCGGTGCCGGTTCCGGCGCGGCTTGGGCGGCGGTGCGGCCCGGAACGCGGATCGCTTCGCGCGGCGCGGCCGGCTGCACGGGCACGGCGGGAGCTGGCTGCGCGGCGACAGGCGCGGGTTCCCCGTGCCAGGTTTCCGCGGGCGGCTGTTCAACTGGCGGCTGTTCAACCGGCCGTGGTTCGGCGGGGCGGGGCTCTGCCGCGTAAGTCGGCGCGTCCTGAACCGGGGCGGGTTCGGCTGCAGCCTCGGGGCCTTCCTGGAACCAGCTGTGGCGGCACTTGGCGCAGCGTACCGTGCGGCCGTCGATGCCGATCGCGCTGTCCGGCACGGCATATCGTGTAGAGCAAGCTGGGCAGGCAATGATCATGATAACAAGCTAAAGCACGAGTGACTCTCTTACGACAAGGCATCGACCTGTGGGCACAAGCCGGAACGCCCTTTTTTCCACATTCAATGCTCGCTATAGCGCATCGGGTCGCCCGTTCGGACCAGACGCAGCACAGATTATACGAGCATGATCGCCGACGGGGAAATCGTTCATTTCGACAATGTCGGCTTGCGCTACGGTACGGAGCGCGAGGTGCTGTCCGATTTGACCTTCACGCTTTTCGCGGGGCGGTTCTATTTTCTCACCGGGGCGAGCGGCGCGGGGAAGACCTCGCTGCTGCGGCTGCTCTATCTGGCGCAGCGCCCCTCGCGCGGGGCGATCCGCATGTTCGGGACCGACGCCATAACCCTGCCGCGCAGCCGTCTGCCGGGGCTGCGGCGGCGGATCGGCGTGGTGTTTCAGGATTTTCGCCTGATCCCGCATCTCTCGGCCTTCGATAATGTCGCCTTGCCGCTGCGTGTCGCCGGCCATCAGGAGCGCGACATCGGCGGCCCCGTGCGGGACATTCTCGAATGGGTCGGCCTGTCGGACAAGATGGACGCCCGCCCGGCGACGCTTTCCGGCGGTGAGCAGCAACGCGTGGCCATTGCCCGCGCGGTGATCGCGCGCCCGGCGATCCTGGTGGCGGACGAGCCGACCGGCAACGTCGATTCCGAGATGGCGCTCAAGTTGCTGCGCCTGTTCGAGATGCTCAACCGGCAGGGCACGACCGTCGTCGTCGCCACGCACGATCTCGACTTGCTGCGCAAGGTGCCGGACAGCCTGATCATGCGGCTGGACCGCGGGCGCCTGGCCGATCCCACCGGCGCCTTGCGCTATCCCCCACGGCGGCCGTCATGAGCGGGGACGACATCTCCGGGGCGGGTCGGTCCCGCCGAGGGGCCGAACAGGGCGCGGGCTCCCGTTGGCGTTGGGGCTGGCGGCGGCTGGGCGTGCGCGGCGCGGAGCTGATCCCGCAGACGCGCATGTCCGGGCCGATGCCCTGGGTGATCGCGATCATGGTGGCGATGACCGCCATCGCGCTCGCGGCCGGGCTTGCGCTCGGCAATGCGATTTCCTCGGCCCGGGCCGAGATCGAGGGCGGCGTCACCATCCAGGTGATCGAGCCGCGCGACGATATTCGCGCAAGGGAAGCCGCCGCGGCGGTGGAGGCGATCAAGCGCCTGCCGCATGTCGCGGGCCTGCGCCAGGTGCCCCAGGCCGAGCTGGACGCCCTGATCGAACCCTGGCTCGGCACCGGCATTGCCGCTGCCACCGGCGCGGCGATTCCCGTGCCTTCGCTGATCGACGTGCGCCTCAAGGGGCCGGCGACGCCGCAGCAGCTCGGCGCGATCGAACAGGCCATCGCGCGGGTCGCGCCTTCGGCCAAAGTCGATGCCCAATCCACCTGGCTGAAGCCGGTGTTCGACGCGATGGTATCTTTGCAGGTGCTGTCGATCTCGCTGGTCGTGCTGCTCGCCGGCGCCCTGGCCGCGGCGGTGTTGCTGGCAGCGCGCTCGGCGCTGGGCGCCAATCGCGACGTGATCGAGATCGTCCACTTGCTGGGCGGAACGGATACCCAGGTCGCCCGCGTGTTCCAGCGCTCCATCGGCTATGACGCGGCGGGCGGCGGTACCGTGGGACTGGCCCTGGCGATGGTGGTGATCCTTTCGCTGGGCCGTCGTTTCGCGAGTCTCGGCGCCGGGCTGGTGGACAGCGGCGCCCTGGTCTGGAGCGACTGGCTGCTGCTGGCGCTGGTCCCGCTGCTCTCCACCCTGCTCGCAATGCTGACGGCACGCCTGACGGTGCTGCACGCATTGCGCAAGATGCTATAGTCTACGCAAGTCGCTATAGATCGCTCATGTTCCGTCGCACCGCCGCCTTCCTCCTGCTGATCTGGCTTTTCGGGTTCCTCTGGTTCGCGGTGACGCTTCCGGGGCCGCTGGACGATGCCGTGCGCACGGATGCCGTGATCGTGCTGACCGGCAGCAAGGGGCGCATCGAACGGGCGCTGACCGTGCTCGACGCGGGCCGCGCGCCGCGCCTGCTGATCTCCGGGGTCGACCGCGAGGTGAAGCCGCGCGAACTGGCGGCGGAGTTCCGTATCCCGGACCGGCTCATGAAATGCTGCATCACGCTGGGCTACGAAGCCTATGACACGCGCTCGAACGCGGTGGAGGCGGCGAACTGGCTGGCCCGGCGCAAAGCGCGTTCGGTGCGGCTGGTCACGGCCGACTGGCACATGCGCCGCGCCGCTTACGAGCTGGCGCGCGAACTGCCCGACCATATTGCCATTCTCGAGGATGGGGTGCCCTCCCGTCCTAGCCTGAGCACGCTTTTCCTCGAGTACCATAAGTATTTTGGGCGCATGGCACTCGACCTCTGGAACCGGCCCCCCTGGAAAGCCAATTGATGCGCGCTACCCCGCTCGACGTCGTTCGCAGTCTTCTGTTCTACCTGGTGTTCTATCCCGGAACCCTGTTCTTCGTCACCGGAGTGGGGCTGACATCGCTGATCGGCACCGAGCCGATGCGCCGCACGGTGCGCGGCTGGAGCCAGTTCCACCGCCTCTGCTGCCGGTACCTGCTGGGGATACGGCTCAGGATCGAGGGCACGATGCCCGAGGAAGGCGTGCTGGTGGCATTGAAGCACGAGAGCTTCTACGAGGCGATCGACTTGCCCGCGCTGATGAACTTCCCGGCGCCTTTCCCGAAGGCCGAACTCGTCGGCCTGCCCGGCTGGGGCTGGGCGGCGCGAAAGTACGGCGTGGTTTCGGTGGAGCGCGACCAGGGCGCCAAGGCCCTGCGCGCCATGGTCAGTTCCGCGCGCGGCTTCGCGGCGCTGGGGCGGCCGCTGGCGATCTTCCCCGAAGGAACGCGCATTCCCCATGGCGAGCAGGCCCCGCTCCAGTCTGGCTTTGCCGGGCTCTACAAGCTTCTGGCCCTGCCCGTGGTCCCCGTGGCGGTGGACAGCGGGCGGCTCTATCACCGCCTCTGGAAGAAGCCGGGCACGATCGTCATGCGCGTCGGCCAGAGGATCGAGCCGGGCCGCCCGCGCGAGGAAGTGGAAGCGGAAGTCATCACCGCGATCAACGCGCTCAACACCTGACGTTCAGGGAACCTCGCGCACTTCCACCGACTGGGCCTGCAGCGTGACCGGCTCGTAGCTGGTCAGGAAAGCGACGCCGGCGGCGTCCGGCCCGACGCCGATCTTCGCCATGGCTTCCGGCCGGGTCATTCCGGTCGCGTCGACGAGGTGCCAGGCCCCGTCGAGGAACACTTCGGCCACGGCATGAAAGTCCTGCGGCTCCACGCCCAGCCCGTAGACGCTGACGAAGCGCGCGGGGATGGCGCTGGCGCGGCAGAGACTGATCATCAGGTGGGCATAGTCCCGGCAGACGCCTTCGCCCGAATCAAAGCTGTCCGCCGCCGTGGTCAGGGAATTGCTGGAGCCGGGGACGTAGCGCATGTGGCCGCTCACCCAGTCCCGCATGGCCGCGACCCGCTCGCCGCCAGCAAGCGTGCCGAACATGTCGAGCGTGAACTGCAGGAACGTGTCCGAAGGGCAGTAGCGCGAGGGGAGGAGGTAATCCACCGTCTCGCCGGGCAGCAGGTGCGGCGGCATGGCGGGCAGCCCTTCGATCGGCGCGAGATACCGCCGCGGCTCGACGACGGCCTCATAGCGGACGGTCAGCCGGTCGGTGACGTGCAGCCAGATGCGGTCGCCGATCTGGTCATGGCCCGGCAGGCGCGCGAAATGCTCGAAAGGCGGCAGGGTGATATGGGCGCGGTGCACGATCTGCTCGGGCAGCAGCGCCGCCTCCAGCTGGAGGAGAACGTCGGTAGGACCGGCCAGGGAGTAGTCGAGCAGCGCGGAGATAGAGAGCTTCATGAGGCGTCGGAAGTCCCTTGCGCCGGTTGACGCGTCTGAACGAGGAGTGGTGCCTGAACGAAGATTGGGGTCTGAACGGAAATTCGCGTTCGAACCGCATTTCGATCAAAGCGCGAACCGGGCCTTGGCTCCCGCCCGGTCGTCACGTCTTCTGTTCGCCCTCATGGTCGCCGCGGCCGAAGTCGGGGCGGGAATCGTCCTGGCCTTCCTCGATGATCGAGCGGCGGATGGCCCGGGTGTGCGTGAACTGGTCGAACAGGGCCTGCCCGTCGCCCACGCGGATCGCGCGTTGCAGCGCGGTCAGATCCTCGGTGAAGCGCTGGAGCATCGTCAGCACCGCGTCCTTGTTGGACAGGAACACGTCGCGCCACATCGTCGGGTCGGAGGCGGCGATACGCGTGAAATCCCGGAAGCCGCCGGCCGAATACTTGATCACTTCGCCCTGCGTCACGTCCTCCAGGTCGGACGCGGTGCCGACGATGGTATAGGCGATGAGGTGCGGGACATGGCTGGTGACGGCCAGGACGAGATCGTGATGCTCGGGCGTCATGATCTCGACATTGGCGCCCAGCGCTTCCCAGAAGCCGACGAGTTCGCTCAGCTTGACCAGATCGGTCCGCGCCGCGGGGGTGACGATGCACCAGCGGTTGCGGAACAGATGCGCAAAGCCGGCGTCGGGGCCGGAGTTCTCGGTGCCGGCCACGGGGTGCGCGGGGATCACCATATGATCGGGCAGGGCCGTGCCGAGGGCCTTGGAGATGGCCTGCTTGCTGGAGCCGACATCGCTGACCAGCGCGTTGCGCGGCAGGGCTTCGCGCACTTGTTCGGCGGCGATGCCCATGACGCCCGGCGGGACGCAGAAGATCACCAGGTCTGCCTCGGCCACCGCTTCGGCTGCCGTGTCGCAGACTTTCGCAACCAGGCCGCGCTCGGCGGCGCGCTGGCGGTGGGCGGGGCTGAGGTCGTAGCCGGTGGTCGCCACGTCGGGCAGGTATTCCTGCACCGCAAGGCCGATCGATCCGCCCTGCAGGCCCAGGCCGATGATGGCGACGTTCTGGAAACTCATTGCGCGGCTTCCGCCATTTCGCGCAGGGCCTCGGCGATCGTGTCCATGTCCTGCGGCTTGCCGATGGTGAAGCGCAGCGCCTGGGGCAGGCCCTGCCCCGGCAGCCAGCGAACGATATAGCCGCGATCGGCCAGACCCTCGAAAGCGACTTCGGCCGTCAGCGCGCCTTCGAACAGCACCAGCACGAAATTGGCCTGGCTCGGCAGCGGCCGCAACCCGTGGTTGCCCAGGGTGTCGAGCTTCGCGACGAAGCGGGCGCGTTCGTCCCGGTTGTGGATGCGACTGGCCTCGACGAAGGGGGCATCGCCCAGCGCGGCCAGCGCCATGGCCTGTCCGGTGTTGGAGACGTTGAAGGGCCCGCGGATGCGGTTGAGCGTGGCAACGATGCCCGGCGCGCCGGTCGCCCAGCCGATGCGCTCTCCGGCGAGGCCGAAGATCTTGGAGAACGTGCGCGTCACCAGCACGTTGTCATGCGCTTCGGCCAGAGCCAGCGATCCGTCGTCATCCTCGGGTGCGACATATTCGCCGTAGGCCTGGTCGAGCACCAGCAGGACGTCGGCGGGAAGTCCGGCGTGGAGCCGCGTGATCTCGCCGCGGGGCAGGTAGGAGCCGGTGGGATTGTTCGGGTTGGCGACGAAGACCACGCGGGTGCGCTCGGTGACGAGGGCCAGCAGCGCATCGACATCGGTGCCGTAATCGGCATCCGGCGCCACCACCGGCACGGCGCCGCAGCGGCGCGCGGCGATGTCGTAGACCGAAAAACCGTAGCGGACGTAGATCACCTCGTCGCCCGGACCGGCGTAGCCCTGGGCCGCAAGGTTGAGCAGCTCGTCGGAGCCGGTGCCCATGACCACCCGCGCGGCGGCGAGCCCGTGCTTCGCCGCGATCGCTTCGCGCAGGGCGGTGCTGTCGGGATCGGGATAGAGCGCGGGAGCCTGCGCGCGGGCCGCGAGGGCGTCCTCGCTGGTGCCGAGCGGATTCTCGTTGGCCGACAACTTGATCAACGGCCGCCCGTCCTTGCCCTTGGACTTGCCCGGAACATAGGCATGGATCGCCTCGATCCATGGCTTGGGCTGCGGGGCTTGCTTGCTGGTGATCTGGCTATCGGTCATGACGCGCCGGCCTTAGAGCATTTTCAAGTCAGATGGAATCATCTGACGACTCGGAAAATGCGGCAGAGGGGCGCTGCATTTTCAAGTCAAATGTAATCATCTGACGACTCGGAAAATGCAGCAAAGGGACGCTGCATTTTCTGCCCGGATGGACTCCTCCCGTGATCGTCCTGAGGATCAGCCCGCAGGCCAAGAGTTAACCTCACCGGAGCGGGCACGATTGACAGGTCTGCATCGCTCCCCCACCTCCCTTCCTGCACTATGTCTACCAGCACCGACACCAGCCAGTTCCTAGACCTTGCCCAGCCGCTGGCGCTCGACGGCGGCCAGAGCCTTCCCGGCGTGCGCATCGCCTACGAGACGCAGGGCACGCTCAATGCGGCCCGCGACAATGCGATCCTGATCTGCCACGCCCTGACCGGCGACCATCATGTGGTTTCCGACCACCCCAAGACCGGCAAGCCCGGCTGGTGGGTGCGCATGGTCGGGCCGGGCAAGCCGATCGACACCGACCGCTTCTTCGTGATCTGCGCCAATGTCATCGGCTCCTGCATGGGTTCGACCGGGCCGGCCAGCCTGGCCGGGGACGGCAGGCCCTGGGGCATGCGTTTCCCGGTCATCACCATTCGCGACATGGTGCGCGGCCACGTCGCCCTGCTCGATGCCCTTGGGATCGAGAGCCTCCATGCCGTTGTCGGCGGGTCGATGGGCGGGATGCAGGCGCTGAGCCTGGCCTCCAACTTCGCGGACCGCACCCGCGCGGCACTGGTGATCGCCTCCACCGCGCGGCATTCGGCGCAGAACATCGCGTTCCACGAAGTCGGCCGCCAGGCGATCATGGCCGACCCGGAATGGCGCGAGGGGGCCTATTACGAAGCCCGCGAAAATGGCGGAAAGGGCCCCGAAAAGGGCCTCTCCGTGGCGCGCATGGCGGCGCATATCACTTATCTGTCGGAAGCGGGGCTGACCGAGAAGTTCGGCCGCCGCCTGCAGGACCGCGAGGAAAAGACCTTCGGTTTCGACGCCGATTTCCAGATCGAAAGTTACTTGCGCTACCAGGGGCTCGCCTTCACCGACCGTTTCGACGCGAACTCGTACCTCTACATCACCCGCGCCATGGACTATTTCGACCTGGCCGAAGAGCATGGCGGCCTGCTGGCCCATGCCTTTGCCGCGTCGAAGGCGCGCTTCTGCCTGGTCAGCTTCGATACCGACTGGCTCTACCCCACCGCCGATTCCCGCAACGTCGTCCACGCGCTGAACGCGGCGGGGCTGCCGGTGAGCTTCGTCGAGCTTTCGGCGCCCTATGGGCACGATTCCTTCCTGCTGGATGTGCCCGCGCTGGACCGTGTCGTCGAAGGCTTCCTGGGAGAAGGACATTGAACGCGGCGCCGATCGAACTCAGCGACGACGCTGCGCGTCTGGACATAGCGCGCGTCCACGGCTGGCTGGCGTCCAGCTACTGGACGCCCGGAGTCGAGCGTGCGCAAGTCGAGCGCCAGATCGCCGGTTCGCATTGCCTGGGCGCCTATCTCGCCGATGGCACGCAAGTGGGCTTCGCGCGGGTCATTTCCGACCGCGCGAGCTTCGCCTGGCTGGCCGATGTGTGGGTGGACGAAAGCGTGCGCGGACAGGGGCTGGGGCGCCGGATGGTCAATTGGTTCCTCGATAACCCGGACTATGCGGACATTCGCCGCTTCATGCTGGCCACCAAGGACGCGCACGGCGTCTATGCGCGGCTCGGCTTTACCCCGCTGGTGCGGCCGGACCGGTTGATGGAGAAGCTGTCGGGGCCGTTCGCCGCGATCCTGGAGGCGGGTTCGTGAGCCTGCTGCGGCCCGATCTTGCCGTCATCGCCGCCAATGTCGCCCCTGAATCGCGCGTGCTGGACGTGGGCTGCGGCGACGGCACGCTGATGCTGGCCTTGCGCAACAAGGGCTGCGACGCGCGCGGCATGGAACTCGATTCCGCCAATGTCGGCCTTTGCGTGGGCAAGGGCCTCTCGGTGATCCAGGGCGATGCCGACAGGGACCTTGCCTTCTATCCCGACCAGTCGGTGGACTATGCGATCCTGTCGCAGACCCTGCAGACGACCATGCGACCCGACATGGTGCTGGAGGAACTCCTGCGGATCGGCCGCCGCGCCTTTGTCAGCTTTCCGAATTTCGCGCACTGGCGCGTGCGGCTCTCGCTGCTCTGGGGCGGGCGAATGCCGGTGACGCGCCTGCTGCCGGTCGCCTGGTACGAGACGCCGAACATCCACCACCTGACGGTCGACGATTTCCGGGAACTGGTGCGCTCGCGCGGGATCACGGTGGAGGGCGCGTGGTTCCTCTCGGGCGACCAGACCTGCAGTCCGGCAGCGGCCAATTTCCGCGCCGAGCATGCGGTGTTCCTGCTGACGCGCTAGGCCGGGGGGCGTTCCGACGCGCCGGTCCCGGCCGCGGTCACTTCCGCGGCGCGGTTACCGTCGCCCCGGTCAGCCGCCCATCGTCAGCCCGCAGTAGATGCCGAGCTTGTTGCCGTCCGGGTCGCGCATATAGGCGCCGAAGGCATTCCGGGCCTGGGGCTTGGGTTCCGGCTGGCCCTCGCTGGTGCCGCCATTGGCAAGGCCCGCTGCATGCCAGGCGCGGACGGCGTTTTCGTCGGGCGCCTCGAAGATGATCGTTCCGCCATTGGCATGGGTGGCGGGCTGGCCATCGCGGGCGGGGCCGAGGAGAAATTTGAAGCCGTCGAGGTCCCACAGCACGATCGGATATTCGCTGGACGCGGCGCAGGGCGCGACGCCCAGAGCGGCGAACGTCGCATCATAGAAGGCACGGGCCTTGCCGAGATCGTTGGTGCCGAGGCGCAGGCTCTTCAGGATCATCTTCTTCCTCCTCCGGTTGTCGCACCGAGCCGGGTCGGTGCCGCCAGTTGGGCCTTTTTACCCTGAACTGGCCGTCCGGCCGGCCGCGTCACGATGGGCGCGGTGCAGCGAACGCCCAGGGTGTGGATCGCGGCCCGCGCCCGGTCAATCGCGGCTTCTCCGCCGCCACGATGATTGCGGGCGATGCGGCGAAGGCGGGACTTATCCACGCGTTTCGCCCCCCTCTCCGGGCGGGGCCCATGCTTCGGGTGGACGCTCGAGGGCAGGTTTGGCATTCGAAATCGCCATGTGGCACATCTTCCAGTTTCCGCTCTGCCCCTTCAGCCGCAAGGTCCGGCTGCTCATGGCCGAAAAGGGCATCGCCTACGAACTCCAGACCGCGCGTCCCTGGGAAGGCGAGGACCGGCTGTTCGAGATGAACCCGGCAGGCCGCACGCCGGTGGTCAAGGAAACCGAACGCGGCACCGTGGTCGTCGACAGCCGCGCGATCTGCGAATATTTCGAGGAAACCGTCGATCGTAACCCGCAGATCAGCGGCACGGCCGTCCAGCGCGCGGAAATCCGCCGCCTGATCGCGATGTTCGACGAGAATTTCTACAACGACGTGTCCGGCCCGCTGCTGCATGAGCGGATGAAGAAGCGTCTCGTGCTACGCCAGTCGCCGGATGCCAAGATCCTGCGCGAATCGATGAAGCTGGCGCACGACTATCTCGACTACATCGATTACCTGATCGACAACCGCCCCTGGCTGGCCGGCGCGACCATGACGCTGGCGGACCTCGCCGCTGCGGCGCAGATCTCGGTGGCGGATTACCTGGGCGGGCTCGACTGGTCGAGCCACGAACAGGCGCGGGGCTGGTACCTGGTGATGAAGTCGCGCCCCTCGTTCCGGCCGCTGCTGAGCGAGCGCATGGAAGTGATCCAGCCGCCCAGCCACTACGCCGAAGTGGATGCCTGACGCTTTTTGCTACCGTCGTCCCAGTTCAAGTGCGGGACGACGGTAGAATTACCCCTCAGGACGCGGCGCGGTAGCTTTCCAGAATGTCGCGGCGCAGGGCTGCGCCGCTGTCGGTGCGGGAATAGAACATGTGCCCGCCGGGATAGACGTGCAGGCGCACGCGGTCCGGGCGGCCGAACTGCGGCATCTGCGCCATGATTAGCCGCGAGCCGAAGTAGGGGCACGAAAGGTCGTCCCAGCCGTGGACGATGTCGACGGTCATCTTCGGGTCGATGGAGATCGCCTGGCGCAAGTCCTTGACCGGGTTGTCGCTGTCGTCGCGGGTCCAGGCCTCGTTCACTTCGTAGGACAGCGCATTGTAGCGCGCGTCGATCTTCCAGCCGACCTGGCGGGTCACGAAATCGACCATGGCCGAGGTCGTCGGCGCGATCAGCGTGGTCAGCAGCGGGTCGCTGTACTGCGGACGGGCGCTGGCCGGGAAAGGATCGTAAGCGGTGTAGTTGGAATCGTAGACCGACCCCACGAGGCCCTGATCGCGGCGGATCTCGCGCAAATACGTCGCGATGTCGACGCGGCCGTCCATGCGGCGCACCAGCGCGGGGTCGAGGCCGGTCAGTTCCGCGACTTTGGCGGAAAGACGGTCGGTGGCTTCCTTGTCCTGCGGGCCGGCGAGGAAGTCCTGCACGTATTGCGTGCGGATATACTGCTCGACCGGGGCCATGCTCGCCTCGCTCAGGTTGCCTTGGCGCTCGAAGTGGCCGGCGACCATGGCTGGCAGGTTGATCATCCAGGGCAGGGGCGAGAGCGCATCGTCCTCGCCGATGGCCGGCGGATCGAGATAGGGCGAAACCAGCGTCATGCCCGAAATGCCCACGCCCATCTGCGTCTGGAGATTGTAGGCCAGGCGCGGCACGCGGTAGCCGCCGTAGCTTTCGCCGGCGAGATACTTGCGGCTGGTCAGGCGGCCGTTCTGGTTCAGCCAGTCATAGACCACGCGGCTGAGGTACTTGATGTCGTTCTCGGAGGTGTAGAACGCCTTCTTGGTCGCCTCGGCATCTACGCGGCTGCGCGAGAAGCCGGTGCCGATCGGGTCGATGAAGACGAGGTCGGTGAAGTCGAGCCACGAATTGGGATTGTCCCGCAGCACGGCGGGGTCGGACGGCGCATCGCCCTGCGCGCCGAACTGCACGCGCTTCGGGCCGATGGCGCCGAGGTTCAGATAGACCGAGGCCGCGCCGGGGCCACCGTTGAAGGCGAAGGTGACGGGCCGCGCGGTGGGGGCGCCGGGCACGGTATAGGCGGTGTAGACCACCTCGCCGATGGTCTTGCCCTTCTCGTCCTTGATCGGCAGCGCGCCGACGGTGGCGACGTAGTTGACGGTCTTGCCGCCGATCACCGCGCTCTGCTTGATCGACTTGGCCGCGGGCAGCAGCGGGATTTCGTCGCCCTCCGCGTCCTTCTTCGCTTCGGCGCTGTCGGCAGGCTTGTCGGCAGCGAGGGCCGGGACGGAACAGGCGGCGAGCACCATGGCCAGGCAGGCCAGCGAAACTTTGCGCATGGAAGGAACGACCCCTTTTATCGATGCGTCCGAACGGACGTCAGGGGCGATCAGTAGAACCTTGAAATAGTATACGACAAGGGTCCGAGCGGGAAAAAGGTGCCTGGCCCGTCCTGCCTTCCGGAGATCGGGCCATGGGAATGGTCCATCGGAAGGCAGGGCAGGTCAGGCGTTCGGACGGCTCGGGGGTGCCGCCCGAATTCTTCAAGGCAGCATCGAACCCGTATCGATGAAGCGCTGGTGCCAGGACAGCGCCTCGCCCGGCAGCGAGGGCGACTGCAGGCCGTAGGAGCCTTTCAGCGCGCGGGCGTAGTAGTCTTCCAGCAGCGGGCGATAGTCCGGATGCGCGCAGTTGGCGATGATGACATGCGCGCGCTCCTTGGGGCTGAGGCCGCGCAGATCGGCCAGGCCCTGCTCAGTGACGATCACCTGCACGTCCTGGTTGATGTGATCGACGTGGCTGGCCTGCGGCACGATGGCCGAGATCTTGCCGCCCTTGGCGGTGGAGGGGGTCATGAAGATCGAGATATAGGCATTGCGCGCAAAGTCGCCCGAACCGCCGATGCCGTTCTGGATGCGTGAACCCATGACGTGGGTGGAATTGACCGCGCCGTAGATGTCCGCCTCGATCAGGCCGTTCATGGCGATGCAGCCCAGGCGGCGGATCAGTTCGGGGTGGTTCGAGATTTCCTGCGGGCGCAGGATCATCTTGTCGCGGTAGCGGTGCATGTCGGCATTGACGCGCGCGGCGGCCTCCGGACTGAGCGAGAAGGCAGTGGCGGAGGCCATGCGCAGCTTGCCGGAATCGAGCAGGTCCAGCATGCCGTCCTGGATCACTTCGGTATAGGAGGTCAGGCTGTCGAACGGCGAGTCGACCAGGCCGGTCAGCACGGCATTGGCGATATTGCCCACGCCCGACTGGATCGGCAGCAGCGCCGAGGGCAAGCGGCCCAGCTTCACTTCGTGGCTCAGGAATTCCAAAATGTGGCCGGCGATCGCCCTGGCTTTCTCGTCCGGCGGGCTGAACGGCGCGTTGCGGTCCGGCCGGTCGGTTTCGACGACGGCGACGACCTTGGCGGGATCGACCTTGAGGTAAGGCTCGCCGATGCGGTCATCGGGCTTCACCAGCGGGATCGGCACGCGGCTCGGCGGCAGGGCAGTGCCGTAGTAGATGTCGTGCATGCCCTCCAGCGCCTCGTTCTGCCACGAATTCACTTCGAGGATCACCTTGGAAGCGCGGTCCAGCCAGGTCTTGTTGTTGCCGACCGAGGAGGAGGGGATCAGGCTGCCGTCGGCGCGGATGCCCGAGACTTCGATCACCGCCGTGTCGAGCGGACCGAGGAAACCCTGCCAGGCCATCGGCGCCACCTGCGAAAGGTGCATGTCGAAGTAGTTCATCTCGCCCTTGTTGATGCGTTCGCGGGCGATGGGATCGGAGTTGTAGGGCAAGCGGAATTCGATGCCGTCGGCCTTGGCCAGCGCGCCGTCGAGTTCGGGGCCGGTCGATGCGCCGGTCCACATGCGAACCTTGAAAGCGCGGCCGGCGGCGTGCTCGGCCTCGATCTGCGCGGCCAGAGCCAGCGGCACGGCCTTGGGATAGCCCGATCCGGTGAAACCGCTCATGCCCACGGCGGTGCCGCTTTCGATCAGGCGCGCGGCCTCTTCTGCGGGCATGACCTTTGAACGAAGCTCAACACTCTCGATGCGCATGGCAACCTCATCCTTTCTGACTGACCTTTGCTGCGCCAGTCGGCCTCCGGGGGCGGCGAATCCAGTGCAAAGTCCAACCAGACGGTTGCGGCGGATGCATGACAAAATGGCCCTGCGGCCGATGCTCCGCGCCCTTTTCCGGCCTTATCGCGAGGCCATTTCTATCACCGTTCGGGCGATCGCCACCAGTTCCGCCTCGCGGTTGACGCCGCACTTCTGGAAGATGGTGCGCAACTGCGCGACGACGGTCTGGACGCTGACCTTGCGCATCTGCGCCACGGTCTGGCGCGAATGGCCCTGGGCCAGCAACATCACGACTTCCGCTTCGGCCGTGGTCAGGTGCAGCGCCTCGGCCAGTCTCTGCGCAGGGACGTGGCTGGCAGCAAGCGGTGCGCGCAAGGTGACCAGCACCCGCGGGGCGAAGCCGAAGGACCAGTCCTGCCGCGGCAGGGTGCGCACGTCGATGAGAATCAGGCTGTCCTCGCTCCGCAACCACAGATCGGCGGGGCCGGTGTCCAGACCGGTGAGCGCGGCGGCGATCCGGGCCTGGAGCCGCTGGTCGATATCCTGCCGCACCGCATGGAGCGCGGCGGAGCGGACCTGTAGCGTCCAGGGCCCGAGCAGGGCCTGCGCGGCCGATGTCATGCCGCAGACTTTGCCGACTGCGTCGAGCAGGATGGCCGCGCTGCTCATCGATTCGAGGGAGCCCTTCAACAGCGCGGCGCCCTGGTGCTCGATCGCGTCCTGCAGCCGGATCGCATCGAGCACGGTTGGTCCGATCCGGCGGAATACTTCGCGCTGGGCCTCGGTCGTATGCCCTTCGGCCTGGCCATGAAGCGCGGCAAGCCCGAAGAGCACGCCGGGGCGCTGGCTGAGCACCATCTGCACCCCGAATTCGGCATCGTGGCGGCGCACGTAATCGAGGTAGGCCTCGTTCGTCGAAATGGCGCGTGCTGCGGTGTAATGAACTTCCCAGGTCAGTTCGAGCGGCGCGCGCGTGGTGGCGACCCGGTAGTTAACGTCAGGCCGATATCCCCCGATCGTGTCGAATTCCGTCAGGAATGTGGGATTGGCGTCCGTCACCCAATTGAATGCGGCGTGCCGTTCGCCCAGCGCCAGCAATTGCGCGCGGGCCGAGCCGGTGTGGCTGGCGAGCGCTTTCAGCGCCGTGTCCCAGCCATTGGCCTCGAACGGCGCGCGCGCGAAAAGGCCAACCAGATCGTCCGCGCGCGTCTCGTCCCTGTCCCTGCCCACGAATCCGTCATGGAACGGCCGGGCGTGCTTAACAAGTCCTGTTATCGAACGCAGCTTCCGGGCGGCTACCATGAACATGGTATGCCCTTGATCCGAAACGGGTCCACAACCGAATCGCGACCCGAGGGATCGGCGACAAGCCATCCTGAGATAACTGCCCGAGGCCTGCACCGCAGGTCTCGGGCTTTTCTTTTCGCGGGGACGGGCGCGAGGCCGCCAGATCGGCCGGCCGCGTGGATGGACGGGTGGCAGCGCGGCTTGGGATCGGCATGCCGGGTTCGGCCGAAGCCTTCAGGCGGCCTTTGGCAGCCAGTTCGACATCTGGAGCTGATTTACGCCCGGAAGCCGGCTATTTGCCCCACTTTCGCTGCACTTTCCCATAGCGCGTCTTGCGGGTTCCCGGCTTGCCTTCGTTGCTGCGGCCGACGATCGGCGCTTTCTTGTGCTCGTCGGGGATGCCCAGTTCGCTGGCTTCCATCTTCCTGATCTCGTCGCGCAGGCGGCCGGCTTCCTCGAATTCGAGGTCGGCAGCGGCAGCGCGCATCTTCTTTTCGAGGTCCTCGATATAGGCCCGCAAGTTGTGACCTACGAGGTTGTTCTGGCCCTCTGCGTCGATGTCCACCAGCACGCCGTCGCGGCTGGCGGTGTCTGCCACGATGTCGGCGATGCGGCGCTTGATCGTCTGGGGAGTGATGCCGTGCTGGGTGTTGTATTCTTCCTGGCGGGTGCGGCGGCGGTCGGTTTCCGCGATCGCGCGCTCCATCGATCCGGTCATGCGGTCGGCATAGAGGATCACCCGGCCATCGACGTTGCGCGCGGCGCGGCCGATGGTCTGGATCAGCGAGGTTTCGCTGCGCAGGAAGCCTTCCTTGTCGGCATCGAGAATGCAGACCAGCCCGCATTCCGGAATATCGAGGCCCTCGCGCAGGAGGTTGATGCCCACCAGCACGTCGTAGACGCCCATGCGCAGATCGCGGATCAGTTCGATGCGCTCCAGCGTCTCGACATCGCTGTGCATGTAGCGCACGCGCACCCCGGCCTCGTGCATGAACTCGGTCAGGTCCTCGGCCATGCGCTTGGTGAGCGTGGTGACGAGGGTGCGATAACCCTTCTCGGCGGTGGCCTTGCACTCGACGATGCAGTCCTGCACCTGATCCTCGACCGGGCGGATCTCCACCGGCGGGTCGATCAGGCCGGTGGGGCGGATCACCTGTTCGGCGAAGACGCCGCCGGACTGGTCCATTTCCCAATGGCCGGGCGTGGCGGAGACGGCGATGGTCTGCGGCCGCATCGCGTCCCATTCGTTGAAGCGCAGCGGGCGGTTGTCGATGCAGCTCGGCAGCCGGAAGCCGTATTCGGCCAGCGTGATCTTGCGGCGGTGATCGCCTTTCGACATCGCGCCGATCTGCGGCACCGTCTGGTGGCTTTCGTCCACGAACAGCAGCGCGTTGTCCGGCAGGTATTCGAACAAGGTCGGCGGCGGTTCACCCGGCAGGCGGCCGGTGAGAAAGCGGGAATAGTTCTCGATCCCCGCACAGCTGCCGGTGGCGGCGATCATCTCAAGGTCGAAGTTGGTGCGCTGCTCCAGCCGCTGGGCTTCCAGCAGGCGGCCTTCGGCTTCCAGTTCCTTCAGGCGCTCGGTCAGTTCGAAGCGGATCGCCTCGCTCGCCTGCTTCATCGTCGGGCCGGGCGTCACATAGTGCGAATTCGCATAGACCCGCACCTTTTCGAGCGCCGAGCCCTTCTTGCCGGTGAGCGGATCGAACTCGGCAATCTCCTCGATCTCGTCCCCGAAGAACGAGATGCGCCAGGCGGTGTCCTCCAGGTGCGAGGGAAACAGTTCCAGATTGTCGCCGCGCACGCGGAAGGTGCCGCGCGTGAAAGCGGCGTCGTTGCGCTTGTACTGGAGGGCGACGAGTTTGCGGATGATCTCGCGCTGGTCCTGCGTGTCGCCGGTCTTGAGGTCGAAGATCATGGCCGAGTACGTCTCGACCGAGCCGATGCCATAGAGGCACGAGACCGAGGCGACGATAATCACGTCGTCGCGTTCCAGCAGCGCGCGCGTGGCCGAGTGGCGCATGCGGTCGATCGCCTCGTTCACCGAGCTTTCCTTCTCGATGTACGTGTCCGACCGGGCGACATAGGCTTCCGGCTGGTAGTAGTCGTAGTAGGAGACGAAGTATTCCACCGCGTTCTCGGGGAAGAAGTCCTTCATCTCGGCATAGAGCTGGGCGGCCAGGATCTTGTTCGGCGCCAGGATCAGCGCCGGGCGCTGCAGTTCCTCGATCACCTTGGCCATCGTGAAGGTCTTGCCCGATCCGGTAACGCCCAGCAGCACTTGCGTCTTCTCCCCGTCGCCCGCCGTGGAAACGAGATCGGCGATGGCCGTCGGCTGGTCGCCGTTCGGTTCGTATTCGGAAACGACCTTGAAGGGCCGGCCGGGCATCGACTTGTCGGGTCGCTGCGGCTTGTGGGGGACGAACGTGCCCGAGGTGTCCGGTTCCTCAAGGCCCCGGCGAATGATCAGCTCTGCCATGGCAGAACATATGGGGTATGTGCCACGGGCCCGCAATGGGAGTCGGGTTCTATGGGGATCCGACCCGGCAGTCGGTCGAAAACGGCGGTTCGGCTGTTTTTGTACGGCACCGGCGCGGGCCCCCACCCTGCACCCCCTCCGGTATGGTGGCGGGGACGGGCCGGTGATACGTCTTGCGTCACGAAACGGTGCGAAGGAAGGTGCTGATATGAAGCCATATATGACCCTTGCAGCGATGGGCCTGGCGTTTCTGGCGGCCGGCTGCGGATCGAAGGAGAAGTCCGGCGAGGCGGCGGGCGCACCGGGCAAGTCGCAGGAAGAAGTACGACAGGAAGCCGCCAAGCTCGACAAACCGCGCCCCGGACAGTATGCGCAGACCAGCGAAGTGAAGCAGATCGACGTTCCAGGGCTGCCCAAGCAGATGGCAGACCAGATGAAGTCGACGCTTCAGAAGTCTCAGGTCAGCAACTTCTGCCTGACGTCCGCCGAAGCCGAAAAGGGCTATCGCGACATGTTCCACGATGTGGGGCAGGGCCGGGAATGCACTTATTCGCGCTTCGACGTTGATGGCGGGAAGCTGGATGCCCAAATGGAATGTGCGTCGAAGGAAGGCGGCAAGGCCGTTCTGACGCTCGACGGCACGGTGGCCGAGGACAAATCGGACATCACCGTGAAGATGGATATGAGCGGTGGGCCCCA
Organism: Novosphingobium sp. BL-S-21; assembly: GCF_055521655.1. Lineage (NCBI taxonomy): Bacteria > Pseudomonadati > Pseudomonadota > Alphaproteobacteria > Sphingomonadales > Sphingomonadaceae > Novosphingobium > Novosphingobium sp. BL-S-21. The sequence goes on along the minus strand of NZ_CM145496.1, from coordinate 1,648,384 downwards.
GATGGGCTCCCAGCCCGGTGGGCAGATGAAGATGACGATGCATGTCACCACGAAACGCATCGGAGATTGTCAGGGATAAGGCCCGGTTTCGGCAGGGCCCGACCGTACAGGAGTTAGAAGGGTAAAGTGAACGGTCAGGCCCCGCGCCAACTCGACATGATGCGCAGCGCCATCGTGCGCCGCGCTGCGCTTGCGCGCGAGCCGCATCCGGAGGGTGTCCGCAAGCCGTCGCTGCGGCTGTTTTTTGCCGAACTGGCCTCGCTGCGCCGGGGCGGCAAGAAGCTGCTCGGGATCGAGACCGCGCTTCACCCGCAGCCCGTCATGCTCCTGCCCGGTTTCGGCGCTCATCCCAACCGGATGAAGCCGATGGCCGAGGCGCTGACCCAGGCCGGGCACGAAGTTCACGAATGGGGCCTCGGTTTCAACTTCGGCCCCAACCAGCACAATTTCGAGTTCCTGATGCGCCGGGTCGGCGCGCTGGCCCGGCGGCACCGCGCCCCGATCACCCTGGTGGGCTGGAGCCTCGGCGGGCTGTTCGCGCGCGAAATCGCCCGCCGGCAACCCGCAAGCGTGGGCAAAGTGGTGACGATGGGCACGCCGTTTTCCGGTGATCCCAGGGCCAACAATGCCTGGCGCGCCTATCAGGTGGTGACCGGGCACTCGGTGGACGCGCCGCCGATCGACTGCGACTTCGCCGAGAAGCCGCCGGTGCCGACAGTGGCGTTGTGGAGCCCGCGCGACGGGGTGATCCACCCGCGCTCGGCCTGCGGCTGGCCGCATGAACGCGACCGGGCCGTGCCGATCCGCTGCTCGCACCTGGGTTTCGCCAGCGATCCGCGAGTCATCGCCGAAGTGCTCCGGCAACTCGACATCGAGGACTGAGCGGGTCGACGCTGGCTTGCGAATGCCCCGATGCGGGCTTCCGTTCAGGCCATCACGTCGTCGCGCGCCTTGGCCACTGGCGCTCTTGCGCCGAGGGAGCACCCGGCGCTTGCCGCGATCATCATCGCCACGGCCAGCCATTGCAGCGCCGTCAGCCGCTCGTCCAGCACCATGAAGCCCACTATGGCGCCGAGCGCGGGGGCCATGCTGCTCAGAAGGCCGACGATTCGGCTGGAGAGCTGCCCCATCGCGCGCATCTCCAGCATGTAGGGCAGGGCGCTCGACAGGATCGCGACAACGATGCCCAGGCCGAGCGCGTGGAGCGGAAGGCTCGCCGGTGCCGAGGCGATCCCGAACGGCACGGTGACGAGGCAGGCCACGGTCATGCCGATCGAGACCGCCGTCGTGCTGCCCACTTCGGAGGCGCGCTTTCCGCAGAGAATATAGAGTGCCCAGCAAGCCGCAGCGGCCAGGGCGAAGCCGATTCCCGCCAGGTCGAGCGGCTGCGCCCGGCCGGGCCAGGGTATCAGCAAGGACAGCCCGCCAAGCGCCAGGGCGAGCCAGAGGAAGTCGCGCAGCGACCGCGAGGTCGCCAGGACCACGGCCAGCGGTCCGCAGATCTCGATGGCGACGGCGATGCCGATGGGGATTCGGCGGAAGGCCCAATAGATCATCAGGTTCATGCCGCCGAGCACGAGGCCATAGACCAGCAGCCAGCGAAGCTGCCGCCCGGTCACGCGGCTGCGCCAGGGGCGGGCCAGGGCCAGCAGGATCACGGCCGAAATCGTCGTGCGCAGGGCCGCGACGCCTTCCGGCCCCACGACCGGAAACAGGCTCTTCGCAAAGGCTGCGCCCAGATTGATCGAGGCTTGCGCCACGACGATGGAGAGGCCGGCAAGAAGTACGGTGCGGTCGGTCGTCGCGGTCATGCCCCGCGCGATGCCTGCACCGGCGACGCGGGGCAAGCTGATAGTGGGGCGGGCTGGATTTCCGCTGCTCTCTTTGTGGTGTTGCCTATCGCTGCTCCGGAGGATCCGTCCGAACTTGAGGCGCAGACCCGTGGACCGATCCCAGCCAGAAAAAGCCGTCAAAGCCTGCTCTCGGCGCTTCTCCCGGAAAGGCTCCCAGTTGCATGAAGGGCGCGCGTTTCAGATCGACGTCGCTTTCGGCGGGATGGTTGCCGCACTCGATCGCGTCCTTGGGAATGGCCTGTCCAGGTTCGAAACGACTGCCGGGCTTGGCAATGCAGTTCCATGCGCTGCCGGCAGCGAAGCGCATTTTCAGGCTGACCACGCGGCCGGTCCGGGCGAGGCGTGCTGCCATCGGGTCGAAGCTCTTCGCGCCTTCGCCGTAAGGAACCGTTTCGGCATGAAACCCGCCGACCAGAACCAGGACGCGGTCATAGCTGCCGCTGCTCGCGGCATCGTGAATATTCTCCGCCTGGGCGGCCTCATGTGGACCTTGCCCCGCAAGATGGGCGAAGCGCTTGCGCTGGGGTTCGTCGCGCGGGCCGTTGAACGCCGCCACGTCGATCGGGCGGCCTGCATCCTTCAGCCGGTGAAGACGAACCAGCATCGCGAACATCGCCTCGCTGGCGACGCCATCCGAGCGCCCCTTCCATCCGAACTTCTGCAAGGCTTGCGCGAACTGGTTCGCAGGTAATCGCCAAGCGTCCTGCAAGGCGGCATCGGCGCCCGAGTCAAATTCGATGGCAAGGAGAACGCGCTGGTCTTGCGCGGCGAGCGCGCACGCCAGATCACCGACGAATGCAGGGCTTTCCTGCGTTCCATGAAGCTCCCCGAAGACGATATAACGCGGCTGCAGATTCGCGATTTCGGCCCAACCTTCCGGCAGCGGGCAGGTCTCGGCAGCAGGTGTGATCGAGGGCGGTTCGCTTCGCCCGGGCGTTGCTCCGAGCGATAGGGCCAGGCAAGAAACCAGGATTGTCGGCATCGAAGGCATGCGTCATCCTCTTGCTCAGCCCGTCGGTGGCCGCCGACGATAGCTGAGCGCCTCCGCAACGTGGATACGCTTTACCTGTTCCTCTCCCGCCAGATCGCCGATCGTGCGCGCAACCCGAAGGATGCGCGTGTAGCCTCGTGCAGAGAGATGCATCGCCTCGGCCGCCTGCATGAGCAGCTTGCGGCCGGCCTCGTCGGGCGTTGCGTATGTCTCCAGAAGGTCGCCGTCGAGTTCGGCGTTGGTGCGGTTCCCTGTTCCCGCCAGGCGTGCGGTCTGGACCGCCCGGGCCTGGCCGACCCTGGCGGCAACTTGCGCGCTGCCCTCGCTGGGCGGAGGAAGCGCAAGGTCTACCGCGCGCACCGGGTCCACTTCCACGTGAAGATCGATACGGTCGAGCAGGGGGCCGGAGACCTTGCTCTGGTAGTCGGCCGCGCACTTGGGCACGCGGGAACAGGCGAGCGCGGGATCGCTGAGATAGCCGCAGCGACAGGGGTTCATGGCGGCGATCAACTGGACCCGGGCCGGATAAGTGACATGGGCATTGACCCGCGCGACGGTGACTTCTCCGATCTCCAGGGGTTGGCGCAGCGAATCGAGCACGGCGCGCTGGAATTCCGGCAGTTCGTCCAGGAACAGCACGCCGAGATGGGCCATCGAGACTTCGCCGGGGCGCACTTTGAGGCCGCCCCCGGTCAAGGCCGCCATCGAGGCGGAGTGATGCGGCGATCGAAACGGCCGGGCGCGGCTGATGCGGCCTTCCTCCAGAGTACCCGCGACGGAGGCGATCATCGAGACTTCGAGCGCCTCTGCGGCCGTAAGTTCGGGCAGGATTCCGGGCAGGCAGGCGGCGAGCAGCGACTTTCCCGCGCCCGGAGGGCCGTTCATCAGCAGGTTGTGCGACCCGGCCGCAGCGATCTCCAGCGCCCGGCGAGCGACCTCCTGCCCTTTGACCTGTTTCAGGTCCGGTCCGCGCTTGGGCGGATCGGCGCGGCCGGGCTCGGGCTGCGGCAGCACTTGCGTGCCCTTCAGGTGATTGAGCAGGCTGACCAGGTTGGGCGCGGCCACCACTGGAATGCCGTCGGCCCAGCGTGCCTCGCTGCCCTGCGCCGCCGGGCAGATCAATCCGAGGTCGCGCTCGCTGGCGTGAAGCGCGGCCAGCAGGACGCCGGGAGAAGGGATCACCCGGCCATCGAGTGCGAGTTCGCCCACCGCCACGAAGTCGGCCAATTGCTCGCTGTCGACGATGCCCATGGCCGCCAGCAGGGACAGCGCGATGGGCAGATCGTAGTGCGAGCCTTCTTTGGGCAAATCGGCCGGGGACAGGTTGATGGTTATACGCTTGGGCGGCAGGGCCAGGCCCATGGCCGTCAAGGCCGCGCTCACGCGCTGGCGGCTTTCTCCCACCGCCTTGTCCGGCAGTCCGACCAGCGCGAAACCCGGCATTCCGGGCGCGACCTGGCACTGGACTTCAACCGCACGCGCTTCCAACCCCAAGTAGGCGACAGTGGAAACGAGAGCGACCACGCAAGCAATTCCTTGATGCAATCGTAATCAGAGCGGCGGTCGTAATCAAAATGTTAATCACGTTGTATAACGAAATTTGACCCAAGTAATTGCAGTTGTCCATTAGGTTAAAGTGTTTTAACCTTAGCTCTAGTGACTTGAGTAAGCAGATGGACTGCATCTCATGGACATGCGCGCATTTGCCTCCATTCCCGCTCTGGCGATCCTCACCTCCGCCTTGTTCGGAGCAGGCCCGGTCGCGGCGCGGGATGGCAGGATTTCCTACGAATTGGTGGAGGCCGGGGCCGGCTCAGGCCCCGCCGGGCTGGTCGATCCCAGCTATGCCGAACAAGTCGCTCTGGCGGCGGCTGACGAGGAACAGGGCCTTGCGCAGGATGCGCAGCAGCAGGCTGCGTTCTGGCAGTCCGCGCCTGCCGGCATTCCGCGCGGGATCGCCCGCTACGGCCCGTTTCGCGTGATCGACGGCACGCATGCCGCACTCGTGGATGCCACGGATTCGCGCAGCCCCGAACAGTTCGCGGCGCTGCTGCGGGACTATCCGAATATCTCCGAACTGGAGATGATTGAGTGCCCGGGGACCGAGGACGATCTTGCCAATCTGCGGCTGGGACGCATGATCCGGGCGCGCGGGCTTACGACTCATGTACCCACCGGTGGGTCGGTGCGATCGGGCGCCGTGGAGCTGTTTCTGGCTGGGCGGCTCCGCTATGCCGATCCGGGGTCGGAATTCGCCGTTCATGCCTGGCTCGACGATACCGGGCGCACCCCGCGCGACTATGCGGCCAATGCACCGGAAAACCGCCGATATCTGGACTATTACCAGCAGATGGGAATGGATCTTCGCGAAGCGCAGGCATTCTACGCGATGACCAATGCCATTCCCTTCGAATCCGCGCGCTGGTTCGGGGCGGAAGAGATGGCGCGCTGGGTCAGGCTGGACCGGACGCGCAGCTGGACCTCCACGCAACTTACCCTGTTGCAACGATAACGGACCTGTCTCCCTTTGGAGGAGAGCTGAGATCCACAGCATGATCGATCCGTTGCGCGGGCGGGGGGCTGGCGCGGAATGCGGGTCGATGCAATGGATTTGGCGGAGAACGGCGCGGGCAACCGACACGGGCAAAAGCGTCTGAACAGGACCGACGCGGCCGATGGCGGCGCTTCGGGTTCGCTGGTCGGGCTTCAGGTGGCAAGGGCGCTGGCCGCCCTGTCAGTCACTTTTCACCATGCTCTGGAAACGTCGAATGGGGTCCCCGGCGCTTTCAGTCCGGACTGGCTCACTACGGGGGGAGCCGGCGGAGTCGACATCTTCTTCGTCATCAGCGGCTTCATCATGGCTCATACCAGCCTTGTTCCAGGGCGCCCCGCGCCTTCGCCAGCCGCTTTCCTGCAAAGGCGCGCCACGCGGATCTATCCGCTCTACTGGCTTGCCTGCCTGGCGATGCTGTCGCTCATGGCCCTGGGGTTCTTCCAATCGCGCACGCTCTCGGCCGGAGACATCGTGGCCGGCCTGGCGCTTCTCCCCGGCGGACAGCCGATCATCGGGGTGGCCTGGACGCTCGTCTACGAAGTGTATTTCTATCTGGTCTTCGCGGTCTGCCTGATGGCGGGCTCTCGCAGGGCCGCGCTGCTCGGGACAGGCGGAATCATCGTCTCGGTCCTGCTGCTGGCTCATGGTCTGCCGGAAAGCGAGATCCGGCGCTTCCTTACCGATCCGATCCCGCTCGAATTCCTGCTGGGCCTGGGTTTGGCGCAGTTTCATTCGGGCCTGATCGCGGGCCTGCGCGCAACCCGACTTGGGGCTTTGCTCGTCCTTTGCGGTTTCGCCCTGCTCTATGTCGCGCCGCTGTTCGTAGCCCACGAGACGACGCATGGCCTCAGCGGATGGGGCAGGGTTGCTACCTGGGGCACGGCGGGAGCGGTGATCGTTGCCGGCCTGCTGGGAGTGCGGGAAAGTGGTGGCCGCGGCTGGTTTGGGCGGGTCGTGCGGCCGCTCGTTGCCTTGGGCAATGCTTCCTACGCCCTCTATCTCTCTCATTTCTTCGTGTTGATGGCTTACGGCCTGGCCCTGAGATCTCCGGAAGTGGCGCGGATACCGCAGTATCTGCTGGTGCTGCCCGTGGTCGTCCTTGCCTGCTTCGTGGGCGGCGTGACGCACCTCATGGTCGAGCGACCCCTGCTGCGATTCTGCCGCCGCCTGACGGGATCTGCAGAAGGAAAGAGGGCAATGCCCTTCTCACGCCGGAGCGAATCGAATCCCTTTGCCCGAGCGCCTTGGCGCTGACCGTTCGCGCGCAAGGGGGCGGATCCGGGCGAATTGGCAGAAGGTGCGGCCTGCGAGGCGTTCTATTTGAAGAGCGAGCCGAGCCAACCGCTGCGCCGCGCGGGCCGCTGTGCCCCGCTGACCTGAAGCAGGTGATTCGCCAGGACCGCGGCCTGGCTGCGGGTCAGGAAGAATCGGGCGTTGTCGGGCTCGTCGCCGGAGTCCCACCCTTCCTTTTCGAAGGTTTGAAGTTCGAGCAGGATGTTCGGGCCAAGGTCGCGCGAGGCCCATCCTACCAGCACGCTGATACGCTCTTCCATCGCCATCGCTTCGCCGCACCCACCGTTTCTGCCGCCGAAAACCGGCCTTCGGCCGCGATGCTAACATGGATGGGGAGGCTCGGGACGTGGCGCTCCAGTAGACGCGCGGGGGCATTGTGGGTAATGGCGAAGGCGATCCAGGCAGGGCAGCCTCGGTGCGCCGGAGGCCTCTTCGGATCTGCCGTTTCATGTGCCTTTGCCTTGACTCTCCCGCACCGGTCCAGTAACGGCGCGCTTCTGTTTTGCGGTCGACCTTCTTTGGGCGGCCCTTTTTGTTCGGGTCCTTCGGGGCCGTATTTGAATTTCGAGGACCGTCATGAAGCGCACTTTCCAGCCCAGCCGCCTTGTTCGCGCCCGCCGTCACGGCTTCCGCGCCCGCACGGCGACCGTCGGCGGCCGCAAGGTGCTTCGTGCGCGCCGCGCTCGCGGCCGTTCGAAGCTTTCGGCCTAAGTCTTCCAGCCTCACGGCTGGATGCGGCACGGCCCGTGCCGCCATCCGAGTTCCCCTGCCTTCGGGGATTCGGGTGGCGGCACGGGCCGCCGCCGTATGGGGCGGCCGCAATCCGGCGCCGCACGCGGCTCACGATCGCCTGTTCTGGCGATCCCTGCCATTTGCGAAGGGTGCCGTTTGTGATCGAGAGCCGTCGCCCCTATCTTCGACCGCAATGACCAGCGCCTATTCCACGATGACCAGAAGGGCCGACTTCGTTGCGGCCAACGGCGGTCTTCGAGTCGCGCGCGCCGGTTTCGTGCTCCTGGCCAAGCCGAATGGTGGGCAGGGCATGCGGGCGGGGATTACCGTCACCAAGAAGATCGGCAATGCCGTCGTGCGCAACCGCATGAAGCGGCGCTTTCGGGCGTTGCTGCGCGAGATGCTGCCGGAGCACGGCCTGGCCGATACCGATCACGTCCTGATCGGCCGCGAAAACGGCGTCGAGCGGGACTTCACCTTGCTTCGCGACGAATTGCTGGCGGCGCTCGGCCGCGCCCAGGCCGGCAAGGGCGATCCGCCCCGCAGCCATCGCGGCCGCAAGCGTGGCCCGGGCGGCAAGGGCAGCCCGCCCAAAGGCGGCCCTGGCAAGATGGGCGGCAGTAACGGGCGCGGCACTGGCGGGGGCTCGGACGCCTCGAACAAGGACGCGCGGCCGTGAAAAGGGCGCTCGCCATCCTGGCTTCCGTGCCTGGGCTCCTGCTGATTCTGGTGGCGCGGGCCTGGCAACTCGGCCCGTCGCGTGTGATGCCGCCGACCTGCCGCTATGCGCCGTCCTGCTCGCAGTACGCCATCGTGGCGGTCCGCAAGCATGGTGCGATTAAGGGTGGCTGGCTGGCGTTCAAGCGTATATTGCGCTGCCAACCTTGGGGTGGGCACGGCTACGACCCCGTCCCTGACTGAATGAAATCGAGGCAGCCCTGGTCGCTGCCGCGGACGCGAATACGACAGGAAAACCTTCGTGGATAAGCAGCGCAACATCATCCTGGCGGTCGTCCTGACCGCGCTCGTGCTCTTCGGCTGGGAAGCCGGGATGGGGTACTTCTATCCGCAGGCCAACAAGCCGGCGCCGGTCGCCCAGAATACTGGAAACCCGACCGATGCGGCCGCCAGTGCCGGCAAGCCCACTCGTGAAGGCGGCCTGCGCGATGCGGCCGACCTGGCGCTGGAGCAGAAGGACCTGAAGACCGCGCTCGCCGCTCCCGGCCGCGTTCCCATCGCCGCGCCCGGCGTCTCGGGCTCGATCAACCTTACCGGCGCGCTGCTCGACGACCTCGTCCTGAATCGCCACCGCGAAACGGTGGAGAAGGATTCCGGCCCGGTCCGCATGTTCTCGCCTTCGGGAACGCCGGCGCAGCAGTATGCCCAGTTCGGCTGGGTCGGCGAAGGCGTGGCCGCGCCGACCGCGCAGACGGTATGGACCGTGGCGCAGGGCGCCCGGCTCACGCCGTCGACGCCTGTCGTCCTCACCTGGGACAACGGCCAGGGCCAACTCTTCTCCATCACGCTCAAGGTGGATGAGAACTATCTGATCACCGCCGACCAGCAGATCCAGAACCGTGGTTCGGGCGCCGTGGCGATCCAGCCCTTCGCGCTGGTGAATCGTACGGACCGTACCGCGGCGGCCTATGCCTGGACGCTGCGTACCGGCGGCGTGGGCGCGTTCGACGGTTCGGTCGCTTTCGGTCCGAAGTATGACGCGCTGGCCAAGGACGGCACGATGCCGCAGCCGGGCAATACCGACTGGATCGGCTTCACTGACGTCTACTGGATGTCGGCCGTCATCCCGGTCAACGCCAAGGCCCAGGGCACCTTCCGTTCGCAGGGCAACGGCATTTTCCGCGCCGACGTCGTCTATGACAAGTCGGTGATCCAGCCGGGCCAGAGCCTGACCCGCGAAACCAAGCTGTTCGCCGGCGCCAAGGAGCACAAGGTGCTCGACGCCTACGAGAAGTCGGGCATCGCCAACTTCGGGCTGGCGATCGACTGGGGCTGGTTCCGCTGGTTCGAAAAGCCGATCTTCTGGCTGCTCACCAAGCTGTTCAGCCTGGTCGGCAACTTCGGCGTCGCGATCATCCTGCTGACTGCGATCGTTCGCGGCATCATGTTCCCGGTGGCCCAGCGCGGTTTCGCCTCGATGGCCGCCATGCGCGCGATCCAGCCGAAGATGAAGGCGATCCAGGAGCGCTACAAGGACGACAAGCAGAAGCAACAGCTTGAGATCATGGCGCTCTACAAGCAGGAAAAGGTGAACCCGCTTGCCGGCTGCCTGCCCATGTTCCTGCAGATCCCGGTGTTCTTCGCGCTTTACAAGGTGCTGATGCTGGCGATCGAGATGCGCCACCAGCCCTTCGTGTTCTGGATCAAGGACCTTTCCGCGCCCGATCCGCTGCACATCCTGAACCTCTTCGGCCTGCTGCCGTTCAACCCGCCGGGCTTCCTTGCCATTGGCGTGCTGGCCCTGCTGCTGGGCGTGACGATGTACTTCCAGTTCAAGCTGAACCCGGCCCAGATGGACCCGGCCCAGCAGCAGGTCTTCGCGCTGATGCCGTGGTTCATGATGTTCGTGATGGCGCCGTTTGCCTCGGGCCTGCTGGTCTACTGGATCACCTCGAATATCCTGACCATTGCGCAGCAGCAGTTCCTTTACAGCCGTCATCCGCAGCTGCGGGCGCAGGCCGAAAAGGACGCGCAGGACAAGGCGCGCACCGCCGGACGCAAGGCCTGAGACTGACATGGAAGAAGAAAACACAGAATTGATGGAGCAGGCGCGCAAGCTCTTTTCGGGACCGGTAACGTTCCTGAAGAGCGCGCCCGCGCTCAAGTTCCTCCCCGATGGCGATTCGCCGGAGATCGCCTTCTGCGGACGGTCGAACGTCGGCAAGTCGTCGCTGCTCAACGCGCTGACCGGCCGCAAGTCGATCGCGCGCACCTCGGTGACGCCGGGGCGCACGCAGGAGCTGAACTTCTTCGAAGTGGGCGAGCCGCTGCAGTTCCGCCTCGTCGACATGCCCGGCTACGGCTTCGCCAAGGCGCCGCCTGCGGTCGTCGAGACCTGGCGGCGTCTGGTGCGCGACTATCTGCGCGGCCGCGTGGCGCTGAAACGCACGTTGCTGCTGGTCGATGCGCGCCACGGCGTGAAGACCGTCGATGCCGAAATGATGAAGATGCTGGACGAAGCCGCCGTCGGCTATCGGATCGTCCTGACCAAATCCGACAAGATCAAGGCGAGCGAACTGGAAAAGGTTCACGCCGAGACGATTGCCGAGGCACGCAAGCACCCGGCGGCCTATCCCGAAGTGCATGTCACTTCTTCGGAGAAGGGGCTGGGCATCGCCGAGCTTCGGGCCGCAGTGCTCTCCGATTCGCAGACCTGAACCGGATGGGCGGGATCGGTGCCTTCACGGCGCCGATCCCGCCCGTTCTTGTCGATACCCCTCTGTCGCCCGGCTTGTTTCGCGGCTGAGGCAGGCGTGATCCGCGGGGCGCAATAGGCGCCCGCCGATGCCCCGGTCCCGTTTCGGGACATGCGGCGATAGCTCCGCAATGACCCTTTTCTCCTTTGATATTCACGGCTTGCCGGGCGATGATCGCTGCGGACCGGACGGACTTGCACGAAGCATCCGGAAAAGTGCGAATGTGACGATTGCGTGACGGTGATGGTTCGCCTAGAGGCGCTCGGTCGCGTCAATGAGAAGAAGGAGTCTCGCCATGCGCCAGATTGCCGTTCTTCCCTATCGCGCCACCGGGCCTTCGGTTGATGCGCCGATTCAGATTCTTCTGATTACCTCGCGCCAGACGCGCCGCTGGGTCATTCCCAAGGGCGGGCTGATGAAGGGCCTTCCTCCGCACGCGGCGGCTGCCGTGGAAGCAGAGGAAGAAGCCGGCGTTCGCGGCGCGGCCTGCCCCATTCCGCTCGGCTCCTATCGCTATCGCAAACGGCGCGCCTCGGGCGCATCGGTGTGGGCGGATGTGGATGTATTTCCCTTTGCAGTCACTGAGGAACTTGACTCCTGGGACGAACAGCATCAGCGCGAACGCCGCTGGTTCTCGATGGCGGAGGCCGCTAAGGCGGTCGACGAAGAGGACCTGCGTGCGCTGATCCGTTCGTTCGGCGCGCGCGAGTTTCGCGCCGCGGCCAGTCCCGCCCGCCTCATCGGCGCGGTGGCTGACCGGATGGCGGACAAGACAGGGATCAATACCATGTTTGCCTGGTTCCAGAAGTTGCTGCCGCAGCAGGGCGACTTCTTTGAGTTGTTCGAGCGGCAGGCCGCCACGCTTGTGGCTGGTGCCGACGCTCTCGCCCGCCTGGCGCAGGGCGGGGCCGGCCGCGCCCAGCACATCCGCGAAGTGGGTGAGCGCGAGCACGATGCCGACGAAATCACCCGCGAAGTGCTCCAGACGGTGCGCCGCACGTTCCTGACCCCGTTCGACCGCTCGTCGATCACCAGCCTCATCACCACGATGGACGATGCCATCGACGAGATGCAGCAGGTGGCGAACGCCGTGAACCTCTATGAGGTCGCGGAGTTCGAACCGGAGATGATCGACATGGCGGCGATCATCGTCGACGCCGCGCGTCTGACGGCAGAGATCATGCCGCTCCTGCGCAAGATCGCGGACAACGGCAATCGCCTGCATGAGCTGACCGAGCGCCTGGTGCGCATGGAAGGCCATGCCGACGAGATCCACGCGGCCGGCCTGAAGCGCGTTTTCAAGGCCGATACCGGCCCCAATGGCGAAAAGGGCGATGCGCTGCACTTCATCGTGCGCCAGGAAATGTTCCGGCGCCTCGAACGCGTGGTCGACCGCTTCGAGGACATCGCGAACGAGATCGACGGTCTCGTGATCGACCACGCCTGACCGGCGGCCTTTCACCATGGATCATACGCTCGCACTGCCGCTGTTGATCGGCCTCGTCGCGCTCGCGCTGGCGTTCGACTTCCTCAACGGCCTTCACGATGCCGCCAACGCCATCGCCACCGTGGTGGCGACGCGCCTGCTGTCGCCGGTCGTCGCCGTGCTGTTCGCCGCTTTCGGCAACTTCGCGGCTTACTGGATCATGGGCCTTCATGTCGCCGAGACGGTGGGCAAGGGCATCATCGACAAGGACGCCGTGACGCCCGCCGTGGTGTTCGGAGCGCTGGTAGGCGCGATGTTCTGGAACGTGCTGACCTGGATCAAGGGCATCCCTTCCTCGTCCAGCCACGCGCTGATCGGCGGCCTGCTGGGCGCCGGTGTGGCGGCGGCGGGGCCGGGGGTCATCGAATCCGAAGGCACGGTGAAGACGGTGATCGCCATCGTCGCCTCGCCTGTGCTCGGTTTCCTCATTGCCATGGCGATGATGTTGCTGACCTCCTGGCTGTTCAAGGGAACCACGCCGCGCGCGTCCAACGGGATCTTCAAGACCCTGCACTTGTTCTCCTCGGCCGCCTATTCGATCAGCCACGGCGGTAACGACGCCCAGAAGACGATGGGCATCATCGCCGTCCTGCTCTATTCGACCGGGCATCTGGAGGGCGGTTTCCACGTTCCCGATTGGGTTGTGATCAGCTGCTACGCGGCCATTTCCATCGGCACGCTCTCGGGCGGCTGGAAGATCATCAAGACGATGGGGTCCAAGCTGACCAAGCTCAACCACCACTCGGGCTTCTGCGCCTCGACCGCGGGCTCGATCGTGGTCTTCGGGGCGAGCGCGATGGGCATTCCGGTTTCGACCACCCATGCCATCACCGGCGCCGTCGTCGGCACCGGCGCCGCGCGCAGGGCCAGTGCCGTGCGGTGGTCGGTCGCGAGCCGCGTGATCGTGGCCTGGTTCGTGACGATCCCGGCCAGCGCGATCGTCGGCGCGCTCTTCTTCGAACTGACGCGGCTGTTCTGACCGGACAGGAGCGGTCCTGGGGGATGACCCCCAGGCGCGCGGAACGGCGTGGCTGCTTGGCACCCGGCGCCGTGGGCCTCTTACGGGGCTGCCGACATGTCCTGCGGTGCAAGGCGCGAGACTAAGGTATTGGCGGCGCAGGAGGTCGGCGATCTCCGGCCGTCATCCTCGCTCTTCTGCGACATCTTGCGACGCCGTTCATCCTCGACTTTGCCAGTCTGAACCGATAGGCCCGATGATCGACCTACGGGGAACTGCGCAGTGAAGCTTATTATCGGCAACAAGAACTACTCGAGCTGGTCGCTGCGCGGCTGGCTGGCCTGCAAGCAGTCGGGCCTGGCCTTCGAGGAGATCACGGTGCCGCTGTTCGGAGACGACTGGGAGGCCAAGCGCAGCTCCGACGATCTCGCGCCCAGTCACGGCAAAGTGCCGATCCTGTGGGACGGCGAAGCCGTGGTCTGGGACAGCCTGGCGATCATCGAATATCTTGCCGACAAGGTCGGCCGCGACCGGTTCTGGCCCAAGGACGATGCCGCGCGCGCCATGGCTCGTTCGATGGTGGCGGAAATGCACTCCAGCTACATGCCGCTGCGCCGGGCCTGCCCGATGAATATCCGCAGCCGGGTGCAGGGCGTCTCGCTGGGCGACGACGTGCGCGCCGACGTGGTGCGCATACTCACGCTCTGGGCCGAGGCGCGCGCGCGGTTCGGCAAGGGCGGTCCCTTCCTGTTCGGCACGTTCGGTGCGGCCGACATCATCTATGCGCCGGTCGTCAGCCGGTTCCTCACGTATGGCATCGGCGTTCCCGGCTTCGCGCAAGCCTATATGCAGGCGGTGTGGGAGCACGAATGGATGCAGCAGTGGATCAACGCTGCCGAGGCCGAGGACTGGGTGATCGAACAGTACGAGAACCCGGTCGAATAGCCGATCAGCGGCCGATCAGCGGGGGCGAGCCGTGCGATACGGCCTGCCGTCCCGGTGATGATAGCCCTCAGCATCGAACGTCATGTCTATGTCCGGATAGGCGCCGGAACCGTCCGGGTTGCCGGCGCTGATGGCCACGAACACGCAGTCCGCGTCGCTCTCGTTGATGAGGTGATGACCGTTGCGGACGCCTTTGGGCCAGGCGCAGATCTCGCCCGCGCGGACCGGGGTGCGGCCGCCGTCCTCCACCAGCACGGCTTCGCCGGCGATCATGACCAGAAGCTCGTCCTCGTCTTCGTGCCAATGGCGCTGGCTTGACCAGGCGCCGGGCTTGAGCACGACATGGCTGGCGCCCATCTCGCTGAGTCCGCCGGCCGGAGCGAGCCGCCGCCACCATCGTCCTTCAACCGCCGCATCGAACGGTTCCGGATATCCGGTACGATTGGACGCGGCGATGGTCTCGACATCGATCTTGGGCATGGCGATCACTCCCCGAAACGGCCGTTCCGCTATGGTCTTGGGCGCGGTCCTGTGCAATGGCCCGCGGCATGACCGAAGCCGTTGAGACCCCCGCGAGTGTCCTGGCACTCACCGAAGCCCTGCTTGCCTGCCCCAGTGTGACGCCTGCGACCGGCGCGGTGTTCGATTGCCTGGAGGGCCAGCTGGCGCCGCTCGGCTTCCACGTCCACCGTTTCCTGGCGGGAGAAGCGCCGGACGGTCCGGTCGAAAATCTCTTCGCGATCCGCAAGGGCCCTGAGGGCTCGCGCCACTTCGCTTATGCCGGGCACCTCGATGTGGTGCCCCCGGGCGAGGGCTGGAGCAGCGCGCCTTTCGCGCCCGAAGTGCGCGGTGAACTGCTCTACGGCCGCGGCGCGGTGGACATGAAGGGGTCGATCGCCGCGATGGTCGCGGCGGCGGCGCAGATCCCGGCGGATGCGGGCACGATCAGCTTCATCATCACCGGTGACGAGGAAGGCCCCGCGCGCTTCGGCACCCTGGCGCTGATCGATCATATGCGCGCGGTGGGCGAAATTCCCGACCTCTGCCTCGTCGGCGAGCCGACTTCGGTCCACCGCCTCGGCGACATGATGAAGATCGGCCGCCGCGGTTCGGTGAACATCTGGCTGGAGGTCGAAGGCGTGCAGGGCCACGTCGCCTATCCGCACCTGGCCGACAATCCGATTCCCAGGCTGGTGGCCATGCTGGCCGAACTCGATGCGCTTGTGCTCGACGAAGGCACCGACTGGTTCCAGTCCAGCAACCTGGAGGTGACCGACCTCACCGTGGGCAACGTCGCCACCAACGTGATTCCGGCCCGGGCCTCGGCGCGTATCTCGATCCGGTTCAACGATCTCCACACTGGCGAGAGCCTCTCCGCCCGCGTGGCCGAGATTGCGGAGCGCCACGGCGGCACCGCGCGCCCGGTGATCTCCGGCGAGGCTTTCCTCACCGAGCCCGGCGCCTTTTCCGCCATGCTCGCCGCAGCGATCCGCGCCGAGACCGGGGTGGAGCCCGAGCTTTCGACCAGCGGCGGCACCTCCGACGCGCGGTTCCTCAAGGACCTATCCCCGGTGATCGAGTTCGGCCTTTCGAACGCGACGATGCACAAGCGCGACGAGGCCGTGGCGATCCCCGATCTCGAAGTGCTCGTCCGCATCTTCCGCCGCGTGACCGAAGCGGCGCTGGCGAAGGGCTGAACGCCGGCTCCTGCGGGACCAGCCCGGTGGCTGGAACTGACGGTAAGTCCGGCCGGCGACGTTGACCGCACGGGTCACGCTGTTAGTCTTGCCAGCAATTTTGTTGCGAGGTGGGAATGGGCAGGCGCCTGACGCTTTATATCTTGGTCGGCATGGTGCTCGGCATTCTCGTGGGCTGGGCGCTTCATGCCACCCTGGCTGCCGACGATCCACGCCTGGTGCAGTGGTCGGACTACTTCCGGCTGCTGCCGGACGTCTTCCTCAAGCTCATCAAGATGATCATCGCGCCGCTGGTCTTCGCCACGATCGTCACCGGCATCTCGGGCATGGGCGACAGTGCGGCACTGGGCCGCATCGGCGGCAAGGCGCTGGGCTGGTTCATCTCGGCCAGCCTGATCTCGCTGGGCCTCGGCCTGGTGCTGGTCAACCTGTTCAAGCCAGGCGTTGGCGCCGGGCTGGATACCGGAGCCGACCTCGGCAAGCTGGACGTGGGCGAACTGACGCTGCGCCACTTCATCCTGGAGATCTTCCCGAGCAGCGCCGTCGACGCGATGGCCGAAAACAACATCCTGCAGATCCTGGTCTTTTCGCTCTTCGTCGGCGTGGGCCTCACGGCCATCGGCGAGCGCGGGGCCATCATCGTCAAGGTGAGCGAAGCGTTGTCCGAGCTGATGCTGCAAGTGACGGACTACGTGATGCGCTTCGCGCCTTTCGCGGTGTTCGGCGCACTGGCCAGCGTGATCGCCACGCGCGGCCTTGGCATCATCGTCACTTACGGCGTGCTGGTCAGCGAATTCTACTTCGCGATGCTGCTGCTGTGGCTGCTGCTGTTCCTGATCGGCGGGATCTTCCTGCGCGGGCGGATCGTCACGCTGTTCCGCTATATCCGCGAGCCGCTGCTGCTTTCGTTCTCCACCGCCTCTTCCGAAGCCAGCCTGCCCAAGCTGTTCGAGCAGCTGGACCGCTTCGGTGTGCCGCGCCGCATCTCGGGCTTCATCCTGCCGCTGGGCTACAGCTTCAATCTCGACGGCTCGATGATCTACATGAGCTTCGCCTCGATCTTCATCGCGCAGGCTTACGGCATCCATGTGCCGATCGGGACGCAGATCCTGATGCTGCTGACGCTGATGGTCAGCTCCAAGGGCATTGCCGGCGTCCCGCGCGCCAGCCTGGTGGTGATCGCGGCCACGCTCACGCAGTTCGGCTTGCCGGTGGAGGGCATCGCGCTGCTGCTGGGCATCGACACTTTCCTCGACATGGGCCGCTCGGCCACCAACGTGGTGGGCAATGCCGTGGCGACGGCGGTTATCACTCGCAGCGAAGGCATGCTGCAGCCCCTGGTCGATCCTGAAGAGGAAATGCCCAGGGCGCCGACGCATTCGTCGTCCGAAGGGCGCCGGGGCCTGAATATCGACCCCGAGCAGTACGAAGGCTGACGGGGCGCGGAGGGACGCGGTTTGCGTCCCCCGCACGTCGCCGGTTTACTGCGCCAGCTTCACCGGGGTGAAGGGTGCCAGTCCGCACCCGGCTCCGCGCTGGAATCCGCCCCCCACGCGGTTGAGCGGATAGACGATGTCATTCCGGCAGAGCTGCGAGAGCGAGGTCGCATACGTAAAGCTGTCGGCCGATTTCAGCCCCGAACAGCGGTTCGGCAGCGTCACCCGCCAGACGCGGTTACCGGCGCCGCCGATGAAATCGATGGTCCAGTCGTCGCGGATGCGGGTGTTGGAGAACTGCACGAGCGACAGGCAGTCCTGCGAAGGGCCGATCGCCTCGGCCGCGGGACTGACTGGCGGCGGCGGTTTGGCCGGTTGCTGCGAGCAGGCGGCGAGGGCGAGCGGCGCGGCGGCGAAAGCGAGGGCAGGGGCAAAGCCAATGCGACGGCGGAGCATGTACGTCCTCCCGATCAGGCAGCCTTGCGAGCGGCTCCCTTTTGCAGAACCTTGTCCTTGTAGTCGCACAAGTCAACGACCGGGCAGCGCCAGCACTCCGGCGTGCGTGCCTTGCAGATGTAGCGGCCGTGCAGGATCATCCAGTGGTGCGATCCCACGCGGAACGGCTGCGGCACGCGCTTCTCCAGCTGCTTCTCCACCGCCAGCGGCGTCTTGCCCTTGGCGATGCCGGTGCGGTTGCCGACGCGGAAGATATGCGTGTCCACCGCGAAGGTCTCCGCCCCGAATGCGCAGTTCATCACGACATTGGCGGTCTTGCGGCCCACGCCGGGCAGTTCGACCAGCGCATCGCGGTCTTCCGGCACTTCGCCGTCATAGCGCGCGACCAGAATCTCGGAGAGGGCGATGACGTTCCTGGCCTTGGAATTGAACAGGCCGATCGTCTTGATGTGCTGTTTGAGGCCTTCCTCGCCCAGCTCGACCATCTGTGCGGGCGTCTTCACCTCGCGGAACAGCGCGCGGGTGGCCTTGTTGACGCCCACGTCGGTGGACTGCGCCGAAAGCACCACGGCGACCAGCAGCTGGTAGTTGTTGCCGAATTCCAGCTCCGTCTCGGGCGAGGGATTCAGCTCGGCGAGACGGCGGAAGAACTCGAAGATCTCGGCCTTGTTCAAAGGTCCAGAACCTCGGGCATGGTATAGCGACCGGCGGGCTTGTCCTTTAGCCACTGCGCGGCCTTGACCGCGCCCTTGGCGAAGATCGTGCGGTTTTCGGCCATGTGCGAGAACGAGAGCCGCTCGCTGTCGCCCAGGAAGTGCACGGTGTGATCGCCTGCCACGGTGCCGCCGCGCAGCGCCGCGAAACCGATGGTGCCGGCTTCGCGCTTGCCGGTGATGCCGTCCCTGGCGCGCACGGCGGTTTCGGCCAAGCCGACCTCGCGGCCCTTGGCGGCGGCTTCGCCCAGCAGCAGGGCGGTGCCGGAGGGGGCGTCCACTTTCATGCGGTGGTGAGTCTCGACGATCTCGATATCCCAGTCCTCACCCAGCTTGCTGGCGGCTTCGCGCACGAGGTGGGCAAGCAGCGTGACGCCGAGCGAGGTGTTGCCGGTCTGAAGCACGGGAATGTGCTGCGCGGCCGAATCGATCAGCCAGTGATGGCGTTCCTCCAGACCGGTGGTGCCCACGACGATGGGAATGCCCGCATCCACCGCCGCATCGAGGTTGGCTTCGAGCGCGACGGGGGTGGAGAAGTCGATCAGCACGTCCGAATGGGCCGACAGTGCGCCGAGGTCTCCGTCGCGGCCGATACCGCCGGAAAGGTTTTCGCCGGCAGCCTCGATGGCCTGTGCGATCGCCTGTCCCATGCGCCCTGCGCTGCCGATAATTCCGATTCGTGCCACTTGCCGTCTCCGTTGAAGGCTGGTCTCATGGCGGGGATGAAGGACATCCGCAACATCGTCATCCTCACCGGCGCGGGCGTGAGCGCCGAAAGCGGCATCGATACCTTTCGAGACGGCGGAGGGCTGTGGGAGCAGCACCGCGTCGAGGACGTGGCGACGCCCGAGGCTTTCGCGCGCGATCCCGATCTGGTGCTGCGCTTCTACGACATGCGGCGAGAGGCGATCCAGACCAAGGAACCCAACGCCGCCCATGTCGCGCTGGCGCGCCTCGATCGCGAGTGGGAGGGCGAACTGCTGATCGTCACGCAGAACGTCGATGATCTGCATGAGCGGGCAGGCGCGAAACGCGTGCTCCACATGCATGGCGAGCATCTCAACGCCTGGTGCACGGCCTGCGACGTGCGCTCACCTTGGACCGGACCACTGCTCGATCGCCCCGCCTGTCCCGAATGCGGCGCGGCGGAACTGCGGCCCGACATCGTCTGGTTCGGAGAAATGCCCTACCGCATGGACGAGATCTTCGAGGCTCTGGAGCAGGCGGACCTGTTCGTCTCGATCGGCACGTCCGGCGCGGTCTATCCCGCAGCCGGTTTCGTGCGCAATGCGCGCGAATTCGGGGCGGAGACGCTGGAGCTGAACCTCGAACCTTCGCAGGGGACCGCTTGGTTCGATGCGGCGCGCCATGGCCCCGCCACCGCACTGGTCAGCGCCTGGGTAGATGAAGTGCTCGGCCTATGACGATGCACAAGGGGAGCTGTCACTGCGGCGCGGTCACGCTGGAACTGGCGGATCAGCCGCACGAGGTTTGCGATTGCAACTGTTCGGTCTGTCATCGGCTGGGGGCGCTATGGTCCTATCACAGCCCCGCGAAAGTGCGGATCGAGGGTCCGCTGGCGGGCTACCAGACCGGCGATAAAGTGCTCACCTTCTGGCACTGCCCGCACTGCGGCTGCACCACGCACTGGAGCCCGGTCGATCCCGCGCAGGACCGGATGGGCGTGAACATGCGCCTGTTCGATCCCGCACTGCTCGCGCAGCTATCGGTCTACACTTACGACGGCAGATCGGCCTGAACGGGCGCTGCGGTCCCGCAGGCGCGGCAGCCGGGATCCTTGGCGATCCTGAGCGGCCGTAGCGAGGGCGCCATGCCGTCGATCAGGTGAAGCGTGCCATATTGCGGAACACCCAGCGCGGCCTTGCCTTCCAGCAGGACGCGCATGGCATGCATGGCCGCAAACGTGCCGACCATGCCGACCATGGCCCCCAGCACACCGTCCGCCGCACAAGTGTCGCAGTCCTGCGCATCGAAGGCATCGCCCACGAAACAGCGGTAGCAGGGCTGCTCCGGCAGGTGGCCGGCGAAATTGGCGACCTGGCCCTGGAATCGGCCAACCGCCCCGCTGGTGAGGGGAATGCCGAGTTTCACACAGGAATCTGACACCAGCAGCCGAGTCGCGAAGTTGTCACACCCGTCCAGTACCACGCTCGCGCCGGAGAGAATCTCTGCCGCGTTGTCACCCCCGAGACGCGTTACGGTCGGCAGGACCTCAAGGCCAAGATCAAAGCGCCGCACCCATTCGGCCGCCGCTTCCGCCTTGGGCTTGCCGATATCAGATGGCGTATAAATCGTCTGACGTTGCAGATTGCTGACGTCCACCGTGTCGTCATCGATCAGTGTCAGCCGTCCTATGCCGGCTGCGGCGAGATATTGAAGGGCAGGACTGCCTATCCCGCCGCAGCCGACAAGCACCACATGCGCCTCCGCCAGGCCGACCTGGCCGGCGCCGCCCACTTCGGGCAGCACGATGTGGCGCGCAAAGCGCTGGAGGCGTTCGGGGGAAAGGCTCATTCGCGGCCTGCTTCGCCGCCGGTCGCGCCGCCCGACACTCCATCGGGCTCGGCCGGGATCGGCAGGGGCTCCGGCCGTTCCTTGCGGAAACCGTGCATGCCGAACCACCACTGGGTAGCGATTACCGCGCCTTTGGCGGGCTGGAGCATGCCGATCATCATCGCCACCGCCAGGGGAATCAGGATCGCGAACATGGCCGCGGGGCCAAGGTGGAAGTCCTTGGACAGGGTGATGATCAGCGGCGCCATCAGGTGGCCGGTGACGATCATGGCGATATAGGCGGGAAAATCGTCCGCCCGCTGCGGCGTCAGATCCAGCATGCAGACCGGGCAGCGTTCCAGCGGCTTCAGCCATTTGCGGAACAGGCGGCCTTCGCCGCAGCGCGGGCAGCGGCAACGCACACCGCGCAGGGCGGCTTGCGAATAGGCTGCGGGAAGGGCGGGGTTCATGGCCGGGGCCTACAGCATCGGGGCCGGGTGGGGCAAGGCGGGCCAGCCTGTATGAAAAGCCTAGCCGGGCCGGCCGCGACCCGGATTTCGCGCAGCGGCTATTCGTCCTTGGAGATCTGCACCCGGTTGCGCCCGCCGTTCTTGGCGGCATAGAGCGCGCCGTCGGCATTGCGCGTCGCCTGGTCGAGATGGGCGAAATTGCGGATCGGGGCGAGCCCGCAGGAGAAAGTCACCGGCCATTCGTCTCCGCGCAAGGTGGGGTCGAGCGCGATGCTGGCGCGCAGGCGCTCCATCACCACGCGCGCTTCTTCCAGCAGGGTATCCGGGAAGAGAATCGCGAATTCCTCGCCGCCCCAGCGTGCCACCACGTCCGACCGCCGCACGCCGTGTTCCAGCCGCAGCGCCACTTCGCGCAGCAGCGCGTCGCCGGTGGCATGGCCGAAGCGGTCGTTGATCGCCTTGAAGCGGTCGATATCGACCATCGCGAAGACCGAATTGCAATCGGCCGCGAGGATCCGCCGCGCCGAATCGAGGAAGCCGCGGCGATTGCGCAGGCCGGTCAGTTCGTCGCGTTCGGAAGCCTCGATCAGGCGCTCGATCCGTGCCGCCGATTCGTTGGCGGCCACGGCCACCCCGTGGAGCAGGCGGCCGACGAGGTCCTGATTGCCCACGGGAACCATGCCCACGCGCTCCCCGGCCTGGATCGACCGGAGCATCTCCGTGGCGGTGGTGATCGGGCTGAGCAGCGCATGGATCGCCGCGATGCCGAACAGGGTACCCAGCAGGGTGGCGGCCAGCAAAATCAGCAGGATCGCCGGCTGCCACTGCCCGGTAGCGGCTTGATAGGCGACGCAGGCGAGCAGCGGAACGTGCACCGCCCCGAAGCAGACGAGGAGGATGCGCCATTCGTAGCGCCGGGGGAACAGGAAAGTCGTGGCCTGATAGAAGCGCATGGGGAGCCTCTTCCGTCGGGCGAAGGCCGCCCGGGTCGCATGGAGACTACATCACTACGCTTATTCAGTGGTTAAATTTTTGCATCCCAGCCGGATAGAGCAGGTTGCGGGCCGAGGACGACAAGTCGGCAGTGCCGCAAGTCAAGACCGGCAGGCCCTTGTCTTCGTGGTTTTACTGTCTTCGTGGTTTTACTTGTCGCTCGTCATCGCCGGGGACATCCGGGTGAGGCAGCGCCTGTGCGTCTTGCAGCGGCCGCCTGTGGGCAAGTTTGCGGACAAGTTTGCGGACAAGCTGGTGAGGCGCCGGGGGAGAAGCCCCCGGCCACCTCTCATGCTTCGGACCGGATCAGGATTCGAGCTGGCGCAGCAGCGAGCGGACGTCGCCGTCCATGTCGGCATCGCGCGTGCGCAGTTCTTCGATCAGGCGCACGGCGTGAATCACGGTGGAGTGATCCCGCCCGCCGAACTTGCGGCCGATCTCCGGGTAGGAGCGCGGCGTCAGCACCTTGGCGAGATACATGGCCACCTGGCGCGGACGCACGACGGCGCGGGCGCGGCGCTTGGAGCTCATCTCGGTCCGGTCGATCCGGTAGAACTGGCAGACCGTGCGCTGGATCTCGTCGATCGTGATGCGGCGGCGGTTGGCCGAGAGGATATCGGTGAGCTGTTCCTCGGCAAGCTGGAGCGAGACGGCCTGCCCGGTGAGCTGGGCATAGGCGATCAGCTTGTTCAGGCCGCCGACCAGTTCGCGCACGTTGCGATTGATGGTGCGGGCCAGGAACTCGATCACATCGGCCGGCACGTCGACCGAGGCGAAGCGGCCAAGGCGGTTTTCGAGAATCGAGCGGCGCAGTTCGATGTCGGCCGGCTGGATGTCGGCGACGAGGCCCATCGACAGGCGCGACAGCAGGCGCGGTTCGACACCGTCGAGCGCCTGGGGCGCGCGGTCGGCGGCGAAGACCAGCCGCTTGCCTTCCTGGAGCAGGGCATCGATCGTGTAGAGCAGTTCTTCCTGCGCCGAAGCCTTGCCGATGATGAACTGGATATCGTCCACCAGCAGCAGGTCGAAGCCGCGCAGGCGCGACTTGAACTCGATCATCTGGTTCTGGCGCAGGGCCTGGACGAATTCGACCATGAAGCGCTCGGCCGAGCAGTAGAAGATCCGCGCGTGCGGGTGGTTCGCCAGATAGGCGTGGCCGATCGCGTGCAGCAGGTGGGTCTTGCCCTGTCCCGTCGCGCCCTTGAGGTAGAGCGGCGAGAACTGCGGCGTCTCGGTGGCGGACATGCGCTGGGCGGCGTTGCAGGCCAGCACGTTGCTCTGGCCGGTCACGAACGAGGTGAAGGTCTGCGAGGCGTCGATGCCGACCGGGCCCTGGCCAAGCGCGGCGAAAGCCTCGCCCTGGAGGACGGCCGCGATCGAATCCGCCGAACCCTGGGCCGAATCGTTGGCCGGCGCGCTGTTCGGGCGGCCGCCGCTGCCGAGGCGCAGTTCGGGCAGCTGCCGGCGACCGGGGTGCACCAGGATGCGGACGTGGCGGACGTCGGGACGGGCGATCTTCCAGGCCAGCGACAGGCGATCGGCAAAGCGATCCGCCACCCAATTGGCCGAGAACTCGGTGGGCAGGTACAGATCGAGCGTACCGGTTTCCTTGCAGTAGTTGCCCGGCTGGATCGGCTTGATCCACTGGCTGTGCGCCTGATGGCCGAGATCCTTGCGCAGGCCCTGGCTGATGTCAGCCCAGTCTGCCGCCAGATTCACGGCTTCCTGATCCTCTTCCATCGCCACTCGTACCGCCTTCGATTTCTTAATCACGCCGTTTGCGCCCTGACTTGCCGGAGACCGACCCGCTGTTGAACCTGACACTGGACCAACTCCCCTCTGTTGGCAGCTACCCCGAATGTGGCCCAGCGGGCCGCGAAAATTGAATGCCATGCGTGGAACCGGTGCCCACGGGAGGTGAATCCCGATGTGAGCCCCCGTACGGAGCCGGAAAACGCGGACAAAACGACCCTCGACTGCAGGAGTGCCTGCAGCAGGAGTCTCGTCGCTGTCGATGTTCCCCAGCCGGTTTCCGCTCCGGCCTGTGGACTTCTTTTAGGAACGGGTTTGGCCGCCGTGCAAGACAGCACTCCCCAAATAAAAAAAAATATGGCGGTTGACTCGGCTTCAGTGCCCAATTTCCGTCATGATCTAAATTATCACATAAAAACAGCTGGTTAGCGACGCGTTGCGATTCTCTTGCATGCGAATCGCAACGTTTCCGCGCCTTTCGCCCGCAAGGCGTGCAGCACCCTGTCAGGGTCCCGAAATGGGGCGCCCATGGCCTCGCTCCAGGCGTTCCTGTTACGTACTCACCGAAGCGGCAAGTCTTGCCGGGCAGGGGGCGAATCGCTCCCGCGAATCCCTTCTGTGACATCCGCACGACTCATGCGGGCGATTCTGGGTCAGCAGATCGGGCCGGCAGATCGGGGGCAGCAGAGTGAGGGCAGCAGTGTGGGTCGGCAGGCCGGTCATGAACTGGCCGGAGGGCGCCTGGGAGGCCTATGACGCTTGCTTTAAGCGCGGGCCGTGCAGGGCCCCCAAACGGGCGCGGCCCGCGCGGCTGCCTGAAATCTCGTCCGGCGGGACGGGAGTTCAGATAGCTGCGCGGGCCGGTGCCGCACGGTGGGCGCGCCTCAGGGGCGCGCCTGCCGGGTATGATCAGCCGAGCGAGGCGACGCGCTTGGTGAGACGCGACATCTTGCGCGAAGCCGTGTTCTTGTGAAGCACGCCGCGAGCCACGCCGCGAGCCAGTTCAGGCTGGGCTTCCTTCAGAGCAGCCGTCGCGGCGCCCTTGTCACCACCGGCGATCGCCGTCTCGACCTTCTTCAGGAAGGTGCGGATGCGGCTGATGCGGTTCGTATTGATCTCCGCGCGGCGCTCGTTACGGCGGATGCGCTTGCGGGCTTGCGGCGTATTGGCCATCGAATTTCCTCTGTCTGGCCCCCCCACAGCGGTGATGGCGGCCCAATTGCCTGATCGAATCTCTAGGCGAGCGGACTCGCCGGAAAGCGCGCCCCTTAACGGTGAAGCGCCGTTCCGTCAACCCGTGAGAGGGGCTGAAAACGGCCCGTTTCCGGGTTTCCGGGCGCGGAAAGGCGCTGTTTGAGCCATGCGGGCCCCGTCTATCTCTGGCAGCGGGCGCACCAGAACGTGCTGCGCCCGCCCTGGGCGAATCGCTGGACCGGGGCGCCGCAGGTACAGTCCTGCCCTTCGCGCCCGTATACCTGCCATGCGGCGGCGAAATATCCCAGTTCGCCGTTGGGCTGCGCGTAGTCGCGGATCGTCGAGCCTCCCGCCGCGATCGATTCTGCCAGGACCTCCCGGATCGCCGGCACCAGCTTGCGCAAGGCCGGCAGGGTGACGAGCCCGGCCTGCTTGTCGGGCCGGATGCCGGCCCGGAACAGCGCCTCGCATACGTAGATATTGCCTAGGCCCGCTACGATCGACTGGTCGAGCAGCATCTGCTTGATCGGCGCAATGCGGCCGGCAAAGGCCGTCTTGAGGTGCGCGGCGGTCAGGTCTTCGCCCAGCGGCTCGGGGCCCAGCGCCGCGAAAGGACCCCAGGTATCGAGCGCCGGGGTGGCCACGAGGTCCACCGAGCCGAACCGCCGGGCATCGTTGAGCGCCAGGACATGGCCGGAGCCGGTTTCCATGACGAGGTGGTCGTGCTTCTCGGCCGTTTCGGGTTCGATGCGCCAGCGGCCGGACATGCCGAGGTGGAAGACCATCGTCTGTTCGCGGTCGGTATGGATGAGGCCGTACTTCGCGCGGCGGCCGAGACCGGTGACCGTGGCGCCGGTGAGCACTTGCACCAGATCGGGCGGAAAAGGACGGCGCAAATCGGCGCGGTTCAGAGTGATGCGGGCGATCCGCTCGCCCTCCAGGTAGCGGGCGAGGCCGCGAACGGTGGTTTCTACTTCGGGAAGTTCTGGCATCGTGGAAGGGAGATAGGGGATGGGGGGAGGAAGAAAAGGGGAAGACCTGCAGGTAAGCACGGTGCCTGCATTTTCCCTTTTCTTCCGTCCGCTTCCGAAGCAAGCCAAGCGCATGGAAAACAACAGGTCTCACACGCGCGCGTTCCTTATGCTGGGGCTGGTCATGCTGTTCTGGGCAGGCAACTCGATCGTGGGACGGGCGGTGCGTGCGGATGTCCCGCCTTTCACCCTGGCCTTCGGGCGCTGGATGATCGCGGTGCTGATCCTGCTCCCCTTCGCGGCGCGCCAGCTCTGGAAAGAGCGGGCCGAGGCGCTGGCCGCCTGGCGCTGGGTGCTGGCGCTCGGCTTCTTCGGGGTCGTGTGCTTCAACGGCTTTATCTACAAAGGGCTGCATTTCACCACGGCCGCCAATGCCCTGCTGCTGCAGGCAGCGATTCCGGCGACGGTCATGCTGCTGGACTTCGCGATCTTCAGGGGGCGTCCGGGGCGGATGCATGTGCTGGGAGTGGTCGTCTCCACGATCGGGGTCGCGGCCATCGTGTTTCGGGGCGATCCGGCGGCACTGGTGCAGCTGCGTTTCGGACCCGGGGACGGGCTGATCTTCTGCGCGGTAGCGGCCTGGTCGCTCTACACCGTGTTCCTGCGCAAGCGCCCGGCGATATCGGCCCCGAGCTTCCTGCTGCTGACGTTCACGATCGGCGCCTGCGCAATGGCGCCGCTGGCGGCGATGGAAACCATGCAGGGGCAGGTCGTGGCCTGGAGCCCGAAAGTCCTGGCCGCCTATGCCTATATCGGCGTGTTCCCATCGGTGATCGCGTACTTCATCTACAACCGCGCCACGCATGAGCTGGGCGCGGCGCGGGCGGGGCAGGCGATCACGCTGATGCCGCTGTTCGGCGCATTGCTCTCGGCCCTGCTCCTTGGCGAGGCGCTGCATCGCTATCATGTGGCGGGCATGGCCCTGATCCTGGGCGGCATCGTTCTTTCGGCTGCCGCCGCGCGTAACGCGGCCATCAAGACCGACCCCGCGCGCAAGAGGGCAATGGCCACCGATTAGGGGTGCCGGGCGGCGCAGCCGGCAGACACCCCGCGCAACCCGGCCCCCTCGGCAAAATAACCAAATCACCGGGTGGCGCAGGCGCGGCCGGACGGCTAGAGGACTGCGCCATGAGCGAAACGGTTTCCTTCGGCTACGAAGAGGTCAGCCCCGACGAGAAGGAAGGGCGCGTCGGCGCCGTCTTCTCCAGCGTCGCACGCAAGTACGACGTGATGAACGATGCCATGTCCGTGGGCATGCACCGGCTCTGGAAGGACAAGTTCGTGCGCCGCGTGAAGCCGCGCGAAGGCGAACAGATTCTCGACATGGCCGGCGGCACGGGCGACATCGCCTTCCGCATGGCGGCGCAGGGCGCCTCGATCACCGTGTCCGACATCAACCAGGACATGCTGGACGTCGGCATCGAGCGTGCGATGGAGCAGGGCATAGATGGCCTGGTCTGGTCGCGCCAGAACGCCGAGGTGCTGTCTTTCGGGGACCGGTTCTTCGACGCCTACACGATCGCTTTCGGCATTCGCAACGTCACGCATATCGACAAGGCGCTGGCCGAGGCGCACCGCGTGCTCAAGTTCGGCGGACGTT
This sequence comes from Novosphingobium sp. BL-S-21, assembly GCF_055521655.1. Classification (NCBI taxonomy): domain Bacteria; kingdom Pseudomonadati; phylum Pseudomonadota; class Alphaproteobacteria; order Sphingomonadales; family Sphingomonadaceae; genus Novosphingobium; species Novosphingobium sp. BL-S-21. The sequence goes on along the minus strand of NZ_CM145496.1, from coordinate 1,620,282 downwards.
TCTTCTGCCTCGAATTCTCGACCACCGAATGGCCCGGCTTCAAGGAAGTCTACGATGCCTATTCGCACCACCTGGTGCCGAAGATCGGGCAGGCCATCGCCGGTGACGCCGAATCGTACCGCTACCTGATCGAATCGATCCGCCGCTTCCCGCCGATGCCGGAATTCGAACGGATGATCCGCGCGGCTGGGTTCAAGCACACCAAGGTCGAGCCGATCATGGGCGGCCTCGTCGCGATCCACTCGGGCTGGAAAGTGTAACCGGACAAGTGACGGGTTCCACGACGCACGTCCTGCGCCTCCTCAAGTGGGGGCGCGTCCTCGCACGCCATGGCGCGCTGCGCGGGATCGAGAACGACCGCAATGCCCCGGCCCAGGTCAAGCGCCTCTCCCGGATCGCCCGCTTCGGCACCCGCCAGCCCGCCGAGCCGGACTATGCCGGCGCCTTCCAGGAAATCGGCCCTGCCGCGATCAAGCTCGGCCAGGCGCTGGCGACGCGGCCCGATCTCGTGGGCGAGGGGCCTGCGCGCAATCTGCTGACCCTGCAGGACAGCCTGCCGCCGGTGGCTTTCTCCGAGATCCGCCAGGTGATCGAGAGCAGCTTCGGCCGCCCGCTGGAGCAGGTCTTCGCCTCGATCGAGGAAGACCCGGTCGGCGCCGCTTCGATCGCCCAGGTGCACCGGGCGATCACGCCTGACGGCCGCACCGTGGCGGTGAAAGTGCTGCGCCCCGGCATTCGCGAGCAGTTCGCCCGCGATGTGGAGACGTATGAATGGGCCGCCGCCCATCTTGAGGCGCTGGGCGGGGAAGCCTCTCGCCTGCGTCCGCGCGCGGTCGTCGCCAACCTCAAGCGCTGGACCCTGCGCGAGCTGGACCTGCGGCGGGAAGCCGCCTCGGCATCGGAACTCTCCGATGCGATGAAGGGCATCCACGGCTACCGCGTGCCGCACATCGACTGGGACCGCACCAATGGGCAGGTCCTGACGATCGAGTGGATCGGTGCCACCAAGATGAGCGACCTCGCCGGTCTGCGCGCGGCCGGGCACGATCTGCCCCGGCTGGCGCACAAGCTGGTGATCACGTTCCTCACCCAGGCGATCTCCAGCGGTTTCTTCCATGCCGACATGCACCAGGGCAACCTGTTCGTAGAGGACGACGGCACCATCGTCGCCATCGACTTCGGCATCATGGGCCGCATCAACCGGCAGGCGCGGCTCTGGCTGGCGGAGATCCTCTACGGCCTCACCACCGGCAACTATCGCCGCGTGGCCGAAATCCATTTCGAGGCGCAATACGTCCCGAGCTACCACACCGTCGAAGAGTTCGCGACGGCGCTGCGCGCGGTGGGCGAGCCCATGCGCGGCAAGCCGGTCTCCGAACTGTCGGTCGGCCAGATGCTCGACGGGCTTTTTGCGATCACGCGCGATTTCGACATGGCGGTGCAGCCGCACCTGCTGCTGCTCCAGAAGACCATGGTCATGGTCGAAGGCCTGGCCACCGCGCTCGATCCCGACATCAACATGTGGGACGTTTCGGCGCCCTTCGTGAAGAGCTGGCTGCGCGACGAACTCGGCCCCGAGGCGGTCATTGCCGACCGCCTGCGCGAGGATCTCGGCACGCTGCTGCGCCTGCCGGCGCTGGTGCGGCGAATCGAGGAGAAATTCCCGCCCAAGGGCGGCGCGCCCGAACAGGCGCCGCTGCCCGATGTCGACCTCATCTGGGAGCGCCGCAGCAAGCACAAGCCCGAGGGCAACCCCTGGCTGGGCCGCGGCCTTGCAGCGGTGCTGGGCGGTGCGGCGGCCTGGGGGCTGACATATTGGGCGCTGATGGGATGATGCGCCGTTTTTGAGGCCGGCATTCCCAAACTGATTGCGCCCTCCGGCGCGGTGTTGCACAAGCCCCGAGCATGAGTGGACCACGCATTCTCCTGGTCGTGGGCGGCGGTATCGCCGCTTACAAGTCCTGCGAACTCGTCCGGCAGATCCGCAAGGAAGGCGGCGAAGTCACTTGCGTCCTGACCGAGGGCGGAGCGCACTTCGTCACGCCCATGGCGCTTGCGGCCTTGTCCGAAAAGCCGGTCTACACCACGCTCTGGGACCTCAAAAACGAGGCCGAGATGGGGCATATCCAGCTCAGCCGGGAGGCGGACCTCGTCGTAGTCTGCCCGGCGACGGCGGATCTGCTGGCCAAGATGGCCTCGGGCATTGCCGACGATCTCGCCACGACCATGCTGCTGGCGACGGACAAGCCGGTCATGGCGGTCCCGGCGATGAACGTGCGCATGTGGCAGCACGCCGCCACCACGCGCAACGTCCAGGTGCTGCGCGATGCCGGGGTGGACGTGATGGAGCCTGACGAAGGCACCATGGCCTGCGGCGAATACGGCCCCGGCCGGCTGCCCGATCCGCTGGCGATCTGGCAGCGCATCGCCTGGGCGCTCGGCCTCGGCCCGGTGGAAGTCGCGCCGTTGCCGGGGGGCGATCCTTTCAGTTGGCAGCCGCAGTTCGCGACGCCTGAGCCCGAGCATTCGGAACCCGACGATATCGGCCTGGGCGGCCTTTCCGGCGGCCTGATCGCGCGCGGGCGGCAGAAGGGCAAGCAGGCCATCACCTTTGGCGACGGCCGGGATGCAGGCCTTGCCGCCAGCCATGAAGATCTCGGTTTCACGCCGGAAGAAGCCGCGCTGGCGGCCCGCAAGGGCGAGGCGCGCGCTGCGCCCGCCACCGATCCCGAAGCGCTGCATCTGGCGCCGGCGCCGTTCGAGGGGCCGCTTTCCGGGCGCCACGTCCTGGTCACTGCCGGGCCGACCTGGGAGCCGATCGACCCCGTGCGCTACATCGCCAACCGTTCCTCGGGCAAGCAGGGCTTCGCGATCGCCGCCGCCGCTGCCGAGGCGGGCGCGCGGGTCACCCTGGTGGCGGGCCCGGTCCACTTGCCCACGCCGCCCGGTGTCGACCGCGTGGATGTGGAAAGCGCCTTGCAGATGGCCGAGGCGGTGAAGCGCTCCATGCCGGCCGACATCGCCGTCATGGTCGCGGCCGTGGCCGACTGGCGCGTCGCCCATACGGCCGACCAGAAACTCAAGAAGCGCGGCTCTGCGCCGCCGGCCCTCTTGCTCACCGAAAATCCCGACATCCTGGCCACACTCGCGACCAGCCCCGAACGGCCACCGCTGGTGATCGGCTTCGCGGCGGAGACGCAGGACGTCATTCGCTACGCCACCGAAAAACGCAAACGCAAGGGTGCCGACTGGATCATCGCCAACGACGTGTCGGGCGATGTCATGGGCGGCGATGTGAATGCGGTCCACATCGTGCGCGCGGACGATGTGATCAGTCTTCCGGAAATGCCCAAGGAGGACGTCGCGCGCGCCCTCGTCGAAAGGTTCGCAGATGCACTCCCCCGCTGACGTCCCCGTCCCCGTCAAGATCCTGCCTCACGGCGAAGGGCTGGACTTGCCCGCTTACGCCACGAACGGCGCGGCGGGCATGGACGTGGTCTCGGCGGAAGACGTGACGCTGGCACCGGGCGGCCGTCATGCCGTTGCCACCGGCCTGGCCATGGCGATTCCGCCGGGCTTCGAGATCCAGGTCCGTCCGCGTTCGGGCCTGGCGCTCAAGCACGGGATCTCGGTACCGAATTCGCCAGGCACGATCGATTCCGACTATCGCGGCGAACTCAAGGTCATCCTGATCAACCACGGCGCGCAGGCTTTCGAGATCCGCCGCGGCGACCGTGTGGCGCAGCTCGTGCTGGCGCCGGTGACGCGGGCCGCCTGGCTGACGGTGGATGAGCTGGAATCCACCGAGCGCGGTGAAGGCGGGTTCGGTTCGACCGGCGGGGTCGTCGCCCTGGGAAGCTGAGGGACGTCCCGGGGGTTATTATCCCCGGACCCTCGATATTTCAACTTTCTTGCGCGTTTGCTGCGGCGTGCCGGTCGGTCCCTGGAGGATGCGATGGGCGCGCCGGCACCCGACTTCGGCCGTTTTGAAGGGGCAGGGGGCAATGCTCCCCAGTTTTCCGTCAATCCTTGCGATCGAGTCGCGCGCGCTTGTCGCGGCGGCGCTTCAGCGAATACCAGCCCACTCCGCCGATCCCGGCGATCGCCGCGAGCCCTTTGGCAAGCGTTGAAAAGGCTGCGGAAAGGGCGCCCACGGTCACGCCCCAGAAGAGCTGCGACATGATGGCCATGAAGGTGTTCATTAGGCGGCGAGCATTCCCGTGCGGTTGGCGGCGGTCAACCGGAGCGGCTGCGATACGGGCCGGACCGGCAAAAAGAAAGGACGGGCCCGCATATTTCAGCGGACCCGCCCCTCGGTGCCTCCCTCTTCGCAGGGGGAGCCAATCAGCTCATTTTTCTAAAGATCACTTCTTTTCCGGCGCGACGGTAATGCGCACGGTCTCGCCCGAGTTCCCGGGGAAATTCGTGAACATCGATTCGACGAGGTTCGGAATGAGGTACTGCAGGTGGTTCGAAGCCGAAACGGCCTCGGCCTTGCCTTCGAACAGGCGCTGGTTGTCGGCCGCACGGTCGATCTTCAGCGTGATGCCGCTGGTGTAGACGGTGTAGGAATCCACGCCGCCATCGAAGAACGGATCGTACCAGCCATAGCGCCACGGGCCGCCCCAGCCCCAGCCGCCGCCCCAGCCGCGACCGTAGTAGCCACGGCCGCCCCAGCCGCCGCCATACCACGGGCCCCAGTAGCCGCCGCCCATTGCGGGCGTCGAACGGACGCGCTCACGGCCGGTGTCGACGCCGTAGTCGAAGCGGGCGATCAGGGTTGCCTTCGAAGGATCGTCCACGGTGGCATAGCCCACCTTCTGCAGGCGATCGCTGACCAGACGGGCGTACGTTGCGAATTCGAGGCCGCCCGCAAGCTTGGGATCGTCCGCCACGACGGCGACGGTCTGGCCGGACGGTGCCGGAAGCTGCGACTGGAAACGCGAAACGTCGGCCTTGAAGGGCGTTGCGCAGGCGGCGAGGGCCATCAGCATGAAAGCCGCGGCTGCTAGCCTCAGCTTTCCGAGATGGGTTCCGGGATGTTCTGTCATCGGTTTCACTCCACGAACCTGCCAGGTCCGAAACGCCCTTCCCAAGCGCGGCCTGTGATTCCTTGCGACTCTGCCTTAATATCAATGCCCTGAATAGCGGTTGAATGGAGGCTAACCGGCGATAAGCCGTTTGATGTGGCCTTTGTCCATTCAGCCGTGAGTCACGGCCTGAGATCAGGGTAATCATGTAGGAAGCGCCGGCGATGTTGAACAGTTCCCCCGAGACGAATTCCATTGCGATTCTCTCCGTGCAATGCGGAAAAGTCAGCTCTTTTCGCGGCGCGGACGAACCCAGCGCCATCGGCAAGCTGGCGGTGGAGGGAGCGGTTCGCGTCCGTCGGCTGGGACTGGAGGGCGACGAGCAGGCGGATCTTGCGGTCCACGGCGGGCCGGACAAGGCGATCCACCACTATCCGCACGATCACTATGCCTTCTGGCGCGACTCGATCGGCGCCCATCCGCTTCTCTCGGCCTATGGCGCTTTCGGCGAGAACATCGCCACCGAGGGCCTGACCGAGGACATGATCTGCGTGGGCGATCGCTGGCGGCTGGGGACGGCCCTGGTCGAGGTGTCGCAGGGGCGGCAGCCCTGCTGGAAGCTCGATCACCGCTTCGACGGCTCGGCCGTCAACGCCGGCGTGGTGAAGTCGCGCCGGTCGGGCTGGTACTACCGGGTTCTGGAGGAAGGCGAAGTCGCCGCCGGGGACCGCATGGTGCTGGCCGAGCGGCCTTGGCCCGCATGGAGCGTCCGCCGCGTCTTCGGCCTACTGATCGCCGGCGAGCACAAGAAGGACCGCGAGGGGCTGGACGCGCTGGGCGAGGTCGACGCACTCGCGGCGACGTGGATGCGGCGCCGGGCGAAGCTCCTGGGACTGGATTCCTGAGCGAAGCGTCGTCCCGGACCGGATCCGGGACGACGCCATGCTGTCCTCAGCGCACCAGGCCGAGCGCCTCGTAAGCCTTGTCCAGCGTCGGCACGGCGAGCGCGCGGGCCTTTTCCGAACCCTTGCGCAAGATGGCGTCGAGCGCGCCGCGGTCGCTGCGCAGTTCGACGAAGCGGGCGTTGATCGGTGCCAGCTTTTCCACCAGCAGCTCGCCCAGCGCCGGCTTGAATTTGCCGAAGCCCTCGCCGCCGAAGTCGGACAGGACCGCCTCCATCGTGGTGCCGGCCATCACCGCATAGATGCCCACGAGGTTGCGCGCCTCGGCGCGGCCTTCGAGGCCTTCCTTTTCGGAAGGAAGCGGCTCGGGGTCGGTCTTGGCTTTCTTGACCTTCTGCATGATCGTGTCGGCATCGTCGGTCAGGTTGATGCGCGCCATGTCCGAGGGGTCCGACTTGCTCATCTTCGACGAGCCATCGCGCAGCGACATGATGCGGGCGGCCTCGGGCGGAATGATCGGCGCGGGCAGGGTGAAGACGGGGACGTCTTCCCCGTTCTCGTCCTTGGGCGCGAAGTCGTTGTTGAACTTCTGCGCGATGTCGCGGGCGAGTTCGAGGTGCTGCTTCTGGTCCTCGCCCACGGGGACGTGGGTGGCCTGGTAGAGCAGCACGTCGGCGGCCTGGAGCACCGGATAAGTGAACAGCGCCACCGAGGCGCCTTCGCGGTTCTTGCCCGCCTTGTCCTTCCACTGGGTCATGCGGTTCAGCCAGCCCATGCGCGCGGTGCCGTTGAGCAGCCATTGCAGTTCGGCATGCTGGGGAACCTGGGTCTGGTTGAACAGGATCGAGCGGTCGGGATCGACGCCGCAGGCGACCAGGGCCGCGACCATCTCGCGCGTGTTGGCGGAGAGGGTGGCCGGGTCGTGCGGCATGGAAATCGCGTGGAGATCGGCCAGGAAGTAGAGGCTGTCACCGCCCTGTGCGGCGACTTCGTCCTGCATCGAGACCCAATTGCGGATCGCACCGAGATAGTTGCCGAGATGCAGGTTGCCGGTGGGCTGGATGCCGGAGACGATACGCATGGACGCGTCCTTCGCGAGTTGTGAGTGGTCGGGGATCTAAAGGTGCGCCCGGGAGGGCGCCGATGCAGGCGGTGTCGGCGCGGCAGGCGCGCCCCGGTTCAGCGCGTCTTGCGCGCAGCGCCCCGCCATCGCCACGAGAGGCGACGGGATTCGGCAGACTTCGTGTGCGAAAGGCCGTGCATGGGCAGGGCTCATAGCACAGCTTTGCCGGGATGGAAGAGGGGGGCTCGGTCCCGGCGCGCCGCTGCTTGCGCGCGGGCGGCGGCGATGGATTCGCGGATGCTGCGGCCGAAGGCGCCCATCGCCGGCTCAGCCAGCCTTGCGGCGGCGCAGCAGGGCGAGATCGTCGCGCGTGAAGGCGCCGGTCGCCAGGGTCGCCAGTGCATAGACCAAGCCGCCCGCCGAAACGAGCGCGGCCAGCGCGAGACCGCGCACCAGCCAGGTGCCGTGGAGATAAGGTGTCAGCAGGTCCTGCCCGAACCAGAGCACCACGCCCATCGCTCCGGCCGCAAGTGCAAGGCGCGGGGCGCGGCGCTTCAGGCGGGCATCGGACTGGAAATGCCCGCGCTTCACCAGCGTCCAGTAGAGCATAACGACATTGGCGGTGGAGGCGATCGCGGTCGCCAGCGGCGGGCCCATGTGCTGCAGCGGCACGATCAGCGCGAGGTTGAGGACGAGGTTCACCGCCATCGACATCATCGCGTAGCGCACCGGCGTTTTCGTGTCCTGCCGGGCGTAGAAGCCGGGGGTGAGCACTTTCACGAGGATATAGCTGGGAAGGCCGATCGAGAAGGCGGCGAGTGCCTCCGCCGTGCGCGCCACGTCCACGGCATCGAACTTGCCGTAGCCGAACAGCGCGGCGGCGATCGGCTGGCCGCAGACGATCAGGGCGACCGCCGCGGGCAGGGTGAGCAGCAGGGCCAGTTCCATGCCGCGGTTCTGGGTGTCCATCGCCGCGGCCTCGTCACCGCCGCCAAGCTGGCGCGAGATCGTCGGCAGCAGCACGGTGCCCAGGCCGATGCCGATCAGGCCGAGCGGCAACTGGTTCAGGCGGTCGGCCATGTAGATGTAAGTGACCGAGCCGTGCGCCAGCAGCGAGGCGGCGAGCGCGGTGGAAATCACGAGGTTGATCTGGACGGCACCGGCGCCGGCCGCCGCGGGCAGGATCAGTTTCATCAGCTGCTTCACGTCGGCATTCCACACCGGCATGCGCAGGCGCATCGACACGCCGTTCGCGCGGCAGGCCCACATCAGCCAGAGCAGCTGGAGCGCGCCGGACACCGAGACGCCGATGGCCTGGTTGCGCGCGGTCACCAGCGCATCGGCGGAATGGAAGCCCAGCAGCGCCACGATCAGCGTCAGGTTCAGCAGGATCGGCGCGGCCGCATTGACCCAGAACTTGTTCAGCGAATTGAGGATGCCGCCCAGAAGCGAGACCAGGCTGATGAGCGCCAGATAGGGAATCGTCAGGCGGCTGAGCTGCACCGCGAAAGCGAACTGCTCCTGCGAAACGCCATTGAAATTGCCCGAAAGCAGGAACGTCACCGGCCAGGCGAACACTTCCAGCACCAGCGTCATCGCCAGCAGGATGGGCAGGAGCACGGCGAGCGCCTGTTCGGCGAAGGCGATCCCGGCGGGCAGGCCCGGACCGTCCCGGTTGGCGACCTTCTGGTTGAACATCGGGATGAAGGCCGAAGCGAAGGCCCCTTCCGCGAAGAGGGCGCGGAACATGTTGGGCAGGCGGAAGGCGATCAGGAAGGCGTCCGAGGCGAAGCCTGCCCCCACGAAGCGGGCGAACAGGCTGTCGCGGACCAGACCGAGCACGCGGCTGGCCAGAGTGAGGCCGCCGACACTGGCGAGCGCCTTGGTAAGGTTCATGCCCGGAACTTCCCGATGATCGCCTTGGTCCCGGTTCCAGAAATGCCGGTCCCGGAAAAACCAACGGCCCACGTCTCCAGGTCGGAGGCGCGGGCCGATAGTGCAGAAACGCGCGTCATGCGCCTTTCAAGCTGTGGCCTCAGGCGTGGCCGACCGGCTCGCCCTGGGCGGCGTCGGCCTGCTGCTGCGCCTGGATCTGCTGGATGTAGAGACCGTTGAAGTCGATCGGCTCCAGCATCAGCGGCGCGAAACCGGCATCGCGCACGGCGTCGGCAACGACGCGGCGGGCGAAGGGGAACAGGATGCGCGGGGCTTCGGCGTAGAGGAACGCGTGGGCCTGGCTCTCTTCCAGGTTACGCATGCCGACGAGGGCGGCATAAGCGAGATCGACCACGAAAGCGGTGCCCTGCGGGCCCTTCGAGGCGCAAGTGATCTTCAGTTCGACTTCATGCACTTCGCCGTCGATCTGGCGGGCGCCGATGTTGAACTGCACTTCGATCTGCGGCTCGTCCTGCCAGGAGAAGCTCTGCGGTGCGTTCGGATTCTCGACCGAAAGGTCCTTGACGTACTGCGAGATGACGCCGGCGGCCGGCGCGGAATCCTCGCCGTTGCCGAGGTTGAGATCGGAGATGACGTTGCCTTCGTCGGCCATTTGGTGATTCCCGATAAATTGGCCCGTTACGGGCGCACGGATTGAAGTCTGGCCGCGCGCCTAAAGCATTTTGCGGGCCGGTGGAACACCCGAGAAGGGGTAAATTGTTGCAAACCGCCCTTGAGCGGGGCTGCAAAGGCACGCCGCCGGCCGATTCGCGGGCATAGCGGCACAACCGGGCATAGGGCGCGCGCGGGGGCGGCGCAGGGAGGACAGGGAACGCTTGCGGGCCGGGGGCGTTGGTCCGGTTGTAGCACTCGTAACGGCGGAAAAATCCCAGATACCGTTGCTCACGCGTTGTTCATTTGAAAACCGTACCTATCTGGGTCTATGATGGCGCCTTCGGGCGGATGGCGTGAAACGCTCCACCCGTATCCCAGAAGCGTCCAACACAAGGATGGACAAAGGAACGTGACACCGGAAATCGTGATCCTGGCCATGATCGCAGCCTTCCTTGGCCTGCGGCTCTATTCGGTACTCGGCCGCCGCGCCGAGCATGAGGAAGAGCCGATCCAGGGGCGCTTCGAAGGCCGCCAGGGCCAGCCCGGTGCGCCGCGCGTCCCTGCCCCCAAGGCGGACGGCAAGCCCGATGCGAAGGGCGATGCCAAGGGAGACGAACGCGGCCGGGTCGGCCAGCCCCAGCGCCTGCGCGAAATGCCGCTTGCGCCGCCCTCCGTGGAGCGCGGCCTGGCGGAGATTTCCGGCGCGGATCGTCGTTTCGACGCTTATGCCTTCCTCGAAGGCGCGCGCAGTGCCTATCGCCTGATCCTGGAATCGTTCTGGAAGGGCGACAAGGCCGAGCTTCGCGCCCTCTGCGAAGGCGATGTGTATGACAGCTTTGCCGCCGCGATCGACGCGCGCCTTGCTGCCGGGGAGACCATGGACAACCGCCTCATCCGTATCGAGGATGTCGCGATCGTCTCGGCCGGGGTGGAAAGCGGCCTTGCCCGCATCACCTTGCGCTTCCGCTCCGATATCGCTGCCGTCACGCGCGACGCCGAAGGCCATGTGATCGCCGGTTCGCTCGACGATGCGATCGAGGCGGTGGACGTCTGGACCTTCAGCCGTCAGCTCAATTCGTCCGGTCCCGACTGGCTGCTCGACGAAACCGACGCCGGTTGATCGCCCCGCGCGGTTGATTTCGCGCCGATGATCCCACAAGGATCGACAGGCCGGGCCGAAAGGTCCGGCCTTGTTGTTATCAGGTTTCGGAGATCGATTTTGCGGGGAGGGAGCGTGTCGCGCCATCGGGAGTCGCGTTTTCCATGGCGCCGTATATCTGCCTTCGTCTTGCCGGCGCTGCTGGCCGCCTGCGTGCAGGTCGTGCCCGGACCCAAAGGGCCTTCGCGTCCGCCCGCACGGCCGCCGGCACAGCAGCCCCGACCGACCGCCCCGGCCCAACCGGCTGTGCCGCAGCCCGTCAGCGCCGTCGCCGCGGGGGTCAAGCAAGGGCCTTCGGTTTCTTCGCTGCCGATGAACGCGACCGATGCCGCCGCGGCGCTGGCCTCGTTCCGCGAAAGCTGCCCGCGCGTCACCGTGCGCACCGATGCGAGCGGGCTGACTCGTCCGGCCGACTGGCGCCAGGCCTGCGCCGCCGCTGCGGCGTGGAGCGGCAAACCGGCCGCGCAGTTCTTCGCCGCCTATTTCGAAACCGCACGCGTGGGTGACGGCAAGGGCTTTGCCACCGGCTATTTCGAGCCGGAGATCGCCGGCTCCCGCTTACCCGTTCCAGGTTATGCCGTCCCGGTCTATTCGATGCCGGGCGATCTGGTGCGCGCGAAGGCGGGCGATGCCGCGCCGACCTCCAGCGGGCGGATGCCGCTGGGTCGCTACGATGTCAGCGGCGTCTTCGTGCCCTATTACGACCGCGCCGCCATCGAACAGGGCGTGCTCGCGGGCAAGGGGCTGGAGATCGCCTGGGTCGCGGATCCGATCGAGTTCTTCTTTCTCCAGGTCCAGGGATCGGGCCGCCTCCGCGCGCCGGACGGCAGCGTGATGCGGATCGGTTATGCCGGGCAGAATGGCCTGCCCTATACCGGGATCGGCGGCGTCATGCGCGATCGCGGCCTCGTTGGTTCGGCGCCGGGGCAATATTCGGGATCGATGCAGGGCATCATCCAATATATCCACGACCGGCCCGCCGATGGCGCGGCGCTGATGCGCGAGAACAAGTCGTGGGTGTTCTTCAAGGAGCTCAAGGGCGATGGTCCGCTCGGCGCGCTGAACGTGCCGGTGCGTGCCCATGCCTCGGTGGCGGCCGACCCCCGCTTCGTGCCGCTGGGCGCTCCGGTGTGGCTGCGGCTGGACCGGCGCGAGGCGACCGGCCTGTGGGTGGCGCAGGACACCGGCGGGGCGATCAAGGGCGCCAACCGCTTCGACACGTTCTGGGGTTCGGGCGAGCAGGCGCGGCTTACCGCCGGCGGCATGAGCGGCCGTGGCGAGGCGCTGATCCTGGTGCCGAAGGGCACCCTGTCGCGCCTCGGCGTGCGGTAGAACGGCGATGCGGCGACCGGGGCGGCGACTGACAGCGGATGAAGCGGAAATCTGGGCGCAAGTCGCCCGGACCGTGACGCCGCTTGAAAAGCGCAGGCCCGTCGCCATTCCCACGGCTCTCATGGCGGCACCGGCGCGGACGGTGGTGCTTCCGCCCGCCTCGCCGCCCAAGAAAGTGAAAGGCCGGATACCGGCGCCCTTGCCGCCGAAGCCGGTTGCGACCAAGCCGAAGGCGGACGCGCCGCTGCACCTCGATGGCTCTTGGGAGAAGCGCATTTCCAAGGGGACGCTGGTTCCCGACTTCAGCCTGGACCTTCACGGTTCCAATCTCGACCAGGCCTATGTGCGGCTGATGCACGGGCTTACGCAGGCGAAGGCCATGGGCGCGCGGGTCGTGCTGATCGTCACGGGCAAGCCCCGGCCGGTCGATGCGATGGACCGCGGCACCGCGCGGGGCGCGATCCGCGCCAAGATCACGGACTGGCTCGCAGCCAGCGACCACGCGCTCGACATCGTCGCCATCCGCGGCGCGCATCGCCGCCACGGCGGACAAGGCGCGATCTACGTCGTTCTCAAGAAACGCAGGTAGCGTTCGCAGGCGGCGTCCCGAGGTTCAGGCCGCCTTCTCAGTGCCGGCAGATCGGCCCGATCAGCCGCATTGGCCCCGGTGCAGCAGCTTGTGATCCGCCAGGACCAGCGCCATCATCGCCTCGACCACCGGCACGCCGCGAATGCCCACGCAGGGATCGTGGCGACCCTTGGTGAGCAGTTCGGTGGCCTCCCCTTCGCGGTTGATCGTCGGCTGCGGGGTGAGGATCGAACTGGTGGGCTTGAAGGCCACGCGCACCACCACCGGCTGGCCGGTCGAGATGCCGCCAGCGATGCCGCCCGCGTGGTTGGCGCTGAATTCGGGGCCACCAACGCCCGGATGCATGGGATCGGCATTCTGCTCGCCGGTCAGGCGCGCGGCGGCGAAACCGTCGCCGATCTCCACGCCCTTTACCGCGTTGATGCCCATCATGGCAGTGGCAAGGTCGGCGTCCAGCTTGCCGTAGAGCGGCGCGCCCCAGCCGGCGGGAACGCCGGTGGCGATGCATTCGACCACCGCGCCGACCGAGGAGCCGGCCAGGCGTGCATCGTCGACGATCTTTTCCCAGCGCTTCGCGGCTTCCGCGTCGGGGCAGAAGAACGGGTTGTTGCCGATTTCCGCGGCATCGAACTGCGCCATGTCGATCGCATCGCCGCCGATCTCGGAGACATAGGCCAGGATCTGCACTTCGGGGATCACCAGCCGCGCCACGCCGCCGGCCGCCACGCGGCTGGCGGTTTCGCGCGCGGAGCTACGCCCGCCGCCGCGATAGTCGCGGAAGCCGTACTTGGCGTCATAGGCATAGTCCGCATGGCCGGGGCGGTAGGCCTTGGCGACATCCGAATAGTCCTTGGAGCGCTGATCGACGTTCTCGATCATCAGGCTGATCGGCGTGCCCGTCGTGCGTCGCACGCCATCCTGGCCCTCGAACACGCCTGAAAGGATGCGGACCTGGTCCGGTTCCTGGCGCTGGGTCGTGAACTTCGACTGGCCGGGGCGGCGCGCGTCGAGGAAGGGCTGGAGCGTGCTTTCGTCTATCGCCAGGCCCGGCGGGCACCCGTCGACGACGGCGCCGATGGCCGGTCCGTGGCTTTCGCCCCAGGTGGTGAAACGGAAAAGGCGTCCGAATGTGTTCACGCTCATGGAGGCGCTTTGTCGCGCAAGGATCGGTTTGTCCAGCCTCGCGGACGCGACAGATGACTTCTCGCGCACGGGCCCAGATCGCTCCTTTCGGATCGTGCCGATCCGGCCGCGGGGGCGAAATTCAGCAGAAGTGGTTGTTCCTGCGCTTGAATGGTGCGGGCGGACGGCTAGGAGCGGGGAAAATCGATAAGGGGTGCGCCATGTTTCTCGTCGTCTTCCGCAACCGAAAACGCGTCGACATCGATGCCGAGGCCTATGTCCACGATGCCGACCATATGGAGGAACTCGCCCGAAACCAGCCGGGCTTTCTCTCCTTCAAAAGCTACCTCAGCGACGACGGGGAAGTGATCGCCATGTCCGAATGGGAAGATGAGCCGTCCGCACGGGGCTGGGCGCGCCATGCCGAACATATCGTCGTGCAAAAGCGCGGCCGGGAAGGCTACTACGAGAGCTATACCCTCTTCACCTGCGATTCGCCGCGGGTGCACCGCTTCCAAAGGACGTGAAGACGTGAGCCTCGAATTCTACGGCATTCCGAATTGCGACACCGTCAAGAAGGCAAGGAACTGGCTGGACGCCCGAGGCAGCGAATACACTTTCCACGACTACAAGAAGGAAGGCGCCGAAGCGGCTCGACTCGAGCGGTGGGTGGCGCAGGCCGGCTGGGAAAAGCTTCTCAATCGCGCCGGGACCACATTCAGGAAGCTGCCCGAGGCCGACAAGGCCGACATCGATGGCGCCAAGGCGGTTGCAATCATGGCGGCCAACCCAAGCTGCATCAAGCGGCCGGTCGTGGAGTATTCCGGCGGACTGCTGGTGGGCTTCAAGGCACCCGATTGGGAGGCGGCGCTGGGCTAACGGGCCGGCGGTGATGACCATGATGCAGGCCGGCTGAAGCGTCGCGATGGATCCGATCGAATGGGCAGCGGCGGCCCTCGGGCTCGCCAATATTGCGCTCCTCGTGCAGCGCAGCGTGTGGAACTATCCGTTCGGCATGGCCATGGTCATGCTCTACTTCGTCGTGTTCTGGGACGCGAAGCTCTACGGAGAAGCGGGGCTGCAGCTGTTCTTCTTCGCCGCGCAGATCTGGGGCTGGGTGCTCTGGGTGCGCGCGGGGGGCGGCGAAAGCCGGGTTCCGGTCCGCCGCCTGGGCAATTTCGCGCGGCTGCTCTGGCTGATGGGCACGGCGGCGCTGGCGCTGAACCTGGGCTGGGTCATGCACAAGTTCACCGATGCGTCGCTGCCCTATGCGGATTCCGCCATCGCCGGGGCCAGTATCGCCGCGCAGATCCTGCTGGGCTTCCGCCGCATCGAGAACTGGGTGCTGTGGATCATGATCGATGTCGCCTCGATCGGGGTCTATATCTACAAGGGGCTTTGGCCGACGACGGCGCTCTACGTGGTGCTGCTGGCGATGTCGGTACTGGGCCTGCGCGAGTGGATCGCGGCCGAGAAAGCCGAAGCGGCGTGATCACCTTGTGCCTCCACGGCGCGGAAAGCACCGGGAAGTCGGTACTGGCGGAGCGGTTGGGCTATCCCTGGGTGCCGGAATACGGCCGCACGTATTGCGAGGAGCACGGCACCGACCTGACGATGGCGGACCTTCTTGCCATTGCCGAGGGCCAGGCCGAGGAAAATCGCAAGGCCATGGCGGCGCGCCCGCCGGTCCTGCTCCTCGATACCGACCAGCTCATGACCGCTGCCTGGGCGCAGATGCTGTTCGGCGAGGTGCCGCCGGCGCTGCTGGCCTATCCCAAGGCGGACCACTACCTGCTCTTCGCGCCCGATGTGCCATGGCGTGATGACGGCACCCGCTTCTTCGGCACGGACGACAGGCGCGCGCGCTTCGCTGCCCTCGCGGAAGAAATGCTGGTGCGCGCAGAGGTGCCCTTCACGCGGATCGGCGGGTCCTGGCAGGAGCGCGAGGCGCAGGCCCGGCTCGCCATATCGGCTTTGGCGAGGACGCTCTAGCCGACATGGCGTCCTCGCCGGAGCGGCCGCCTATATCTTCCGTGCGGTCGCGATGAAGTTCAGCGAGAGATCGTCCGAAAGGTGCAATCCTGCCGTCGGCGACCAGGCAATGCCCTTGGGCTCGCCCAGCACCAGCCCGGCGCCTGCCGCCAGATCGCGCAATTCGTCCGGGGTGGCGAATTCCTTCCAGTCGTGCGTGCCGCGCGGCACTTTGCCCAGCCGCTCGGCCGCCTCGACCAGCAGCAGGCGCGAGGACGGGGTGCGGTTGGGGCAGGAAAGGAACATCAGCCCGTCGTCCGCCATCGCCTCGGCAAGCTGGCCGATGAACAGCGCCTTGTCAGTGACGTGCTCGATCACTTCCAGCGAGCAGACGAGATCGAAGCCCGAGAGGCCGAGCTGGCCGAGTTCGCCGTGCCGGTACGCGATGGGTAGCCCCATGGCTTCGGCATGGCTGCGTGCCGAAGCCACGTTCTCGGCCGCTGCATCCACGCCCGTCACGGCCGCGCCCAGGCGGGCGAGCGGTTCGCAAAGCAGGCCGGCGCCGCAGCCCGCGTCCAGCGCGCGCTTGCCTGCAAGGGGCCGCAGCATGCGCGAGTCGGTGGAGAAGTGGCGGTCGATCTCGGCGCGGATGAAGGCCAGGCGTACCGGGTTGAGCTTGTGCAGCATGGCCGAGGAACCCTTGGGATCCCACCATTCCGCCGCCATCGCGCCGAAGTGAGCGGCTTCCTTCGGATCGATTGTTGCGCGAGAAGGCGTGTTCGAAGCAGTTGCATTATCCATGACTCCCCCCTAACAGCCCGGCCGACTCTTATCCACACGCGCATCTCTCCTGCGCACAACCCGAAGGGGGCAACGGCACCTTGGCACGTATCGTGATGAAATTCGGCGGCACCTCGATGGCCGGCACCGAGCGAATCCGGCGCGTGGCGGGTATCGTCAAACGCCAGCAGGAAGCGGGCCACGAAGTCGCAGTCGTCGTTTCGGCAATGGCCGGCGAGACCGACCGCCTCGTCAACTTCTGCCGCGAGGCGAATGCGCTCTACGATCCCGCCGAATACGACGTTGTCGTGGCTTCGGGCGAGCAGGTCACTTCGGGCCTGCTGGCGCTGACGCTGCAGGCGATGGGCTGCAAGGCACGCTCGTGGCTGGGTTGGCAGCTGCCGATCAAGACCGACGACGCCCATGCCAAGGCCCGTATCGAGGAATTCGATTCGGAAGCGCTGCTGGCCTCGATGGCGGCGGGCGAGATCGCGGTGATCCCCGGGTTCCAGGGCGTTTCGCCGGACAATCGCATCACCACCCTGGGCCGCGGCGGTTCGGACACATCGGCCGTGGCCGTGGCGGCGGCGGTCAAGGCCGACCGCTGCGACATCTACACCGATGTCGACGGCGTCTACACCACCGACCCGCGCATCGTTGCCAAGGCGCGCAAGCTGCCGCTGGTGACCTATGAGGAAATGCTCGAACTGGCCTCGGTCGGTTCGAAGGTCCTGCAGACCCGTTCCGTCTCGCTGGCCATGAAGGAAAACGTGCGGGTTCAGGTGCTGTCCTCGTTCATCGACGAGAATGCCCCGGCCGCCGATACCTTGCCCGGCACGATGATCGTGAGCGACGAGGAACTGGCCAATGCCGAACAAGAAGGAAGCGACATGGAACGCCAGCTGATCACCGGCATCGCCGCCGACAAGAACGAAGCCAAGGTTACCCTTACCCGCGTGCCGGACCGTCCGGGTGCCGTGGCCGCGATCTTCGCGCCGCTCGCGGAATCGAACATCAACGTCGACATGATCATCCAGAACGTCGCCAAGGACAAAGGCGAGACCGACGTCACCTTCACGGTGCCGCAGGCCGATCTCGTCCGCGCGCAGGCGCTTCTGGAAGAACGCAAGGAAGCCATCGGTTACTACCGCATGATCGCCGACAGCAATGTCGCGAAGATCAGCGTCGTCGGTGTCGGCATGCGCAGCCACGCCGGTGTGGCCTCGACCATGTTCAAGACCCTGGCCGACCGCGGCATCAACATCATCGCCATCTCGACCAGCGAGATCAAGGTTTCGGTCCTGATCGACACGGACGAGACCGAACTGGCCGTGCGTGTGCTGCACACCGCTTACGGGCTCGACGCCGCCGCCTGAAGGCCTAGCATGACGGCGCACCCGATTGGGTGCGAGACATCGAACAGGAAAAGGCGGCGCGGCGAGCGCCGCCTTTTTTCGTTTCAGTCTTCGGCGCGCGGCTGGACGAGTTCGAGCACATGGTCCCTGAGGTCGGCAGGCCAAGGCGCGAGCGCTGCGGCCAGTTCTTCCAGCTTGTCCGCGAAGAGCAGGCGTGAGGCTTCCTCGAAGCCGGGCAGGTCGCCGCCAAGCGCGGACATGACGCGGTAGGCCCGCTCCTGCGCTGTGCGGCGCGCGGTACGTCCGCCGTCGGCCTTGCGCGCTTCATCGACGAGACGGCGCAGCGCCTGCGAGGCCCCGCCGGGCTGGCGGGACAGCCAGTCCCACTGGCGCGGCAGCAGGGTCACTTCGCGGGCGGTGACGCCCAGCCTGGGCCGGCCACGGCGCCGGGGCGCTTCTTCCTGCGCAAGCGCGGGAACGCCGCGCCAGTCGAGATCGACGGCCCTGCCATCCGCATCGTCGAACACGAGCAGTCCGTCCTCGCGCCCGCGCAGCGCCGCGACAAGTTGGTCCGGGCTGCCGCGCGCTATGCGGGTCATGCCAAGAAAGGCAGTGCAGTTCCGTGTCATCGAGCCATCCTTAATGATTTTTGCCCGGGTAATTTGATTTTGCGGCCGAGTCAATTTATCCGGGTGAAAATATCAGGACTCGAGGAAGGAAAATCATGGATCGCAAGGCGGCAGTCGCGGCATATCGCCAGCGCAAACCGGAGCGGGGCATCTACGCGGTGCGCTGCGAGGCGGCGGCCCTGGTGTGGGTGGGCCGCGCGCCTGACCTTGCGACGATCGGCAACCGGATTTTCTTCAGCCTGCGCCACGGCGGTTCCCCGCACCCCGGCCTGCAGGCAGCGTGGAATGAGCACGGTGCGGAATCCTTGGTCTTCGAAGTGCTGGAAGTGCTCGACAGCGAGGAAATCGGGCTCGGTTGGCAGCGGGAACTCAAGAGGCGTCATGCGGACTGGATCGTGCGACTGGGCGCGGCGGCGATCTAGGCTCCGGCGCTCCGACATGGCGCTGGATCGAATTCCGCAAACAAGGTCGCGGCGCGGCCGCAGGGCGTCCTGCGGTATAGGCGTCGCCCGCGGCTCTTTTGACGGCTCCCGTCAAAGCGCCTTGGCGAGTTCGTCCCGGAATCGAGGGTCCGCCAGGCCGATCAGCAGCGCGGCCCGTTCGCGCAGGCTCTTGCCGCGCAAGTTGGCGGCGCCGTGCTCGGTGACGATCCAGTGGACGTCGTTGCGGGGCGTCGTCACCGGGCCGTCGAGCCGCGGGACGATGCGGCTGACGGTGCCGCCTTTCGCCGTCGAGCGGCAGGCGATGATCGAGACGCCGCCTTTCGATCCATAGGCGCCGCGCACGAAATCGAGCTGGCCGCCCGCTGCCGAGAACTGCCGCCCGCCCATGAACTCCGAATTGCAGGCGCCTTGAAGGTCGACCTGGATCGTCGCGTTGACGGAGACCACTTTGTCGTTCCGGGCGATCTCGGCGGCGTCGTTCACCACGTCGACCGGCAGCGAGTAGAGTTGGGGATTGCCGTCCATCCAGCGGTAGAACGGCGCGTCTCCCATGGCGAAAGTATAGACGCTGCGGCCGGGATGAGTGGCCTTCAGCCGGTTGGAGACGGCGCCGGCATGGACCAGCCCCGCCATCGCCGGGGTGAGCAATTCGGTATGGATGCCAAGGTCGCGGCGGCTTTCGATGCGGCGGCAGACCGCCGCGGGAAGGTTGCCGATGCCCATCTGGAGGCAGGCGCCGTCGTCGATCATGTCGGCGATGCGCGCGGCAATGGCCTCGTCCTCGGGTGCGGCCGGCGCTTCGCCAAACGATAGCAGCGGGACCGCGTTCTCGACGATGGCGGCAACCTGCGAGACGTGGAGCGGCGTCGAGCAGGCCACGCGGGGCATGGCCGGGTTCACTTCGACGATCACCGTCCGGGCACAGTGCGCGGCAACGGAGGTATAGTCATTGGCCGCGCCGAAGCTGAAATAGCCGCTTTCGTCCATCGGCGAGACAGTGAGCACGCAGGCGTCCAGCGCGCATTCGTCGCGCAGCAGCCGGGGGGACCCGCTGAAGGCGCAGGGCACGAAATCGATGAGCGCTTCCGCCGCGGGATCGGCCTTGACGAGGGCGCGCTCGACCCCGCCCATGAACAGGCAGCGCGGCCGGATCCGGTCGAGCAAGTCGCGGCGCAGGATCGTCGTTCCGGCATGGGTCTGGGAGAGGAGATACCATACCCGCAAGTCGCGCAGCGTTCCGGCTTCGGCGCGCCGGGCAAGCGCGGCGAGGATCGCGGGCGGCTCGGCGACAGCCATACCCATGGCAAGATCGCTGTCGCTGGCGATGGCCAGGACCGCCTCGTCGGCAGAAGTCAGTTTGGCGGCGTAGATCTGCTTGGCGTCCATGATCCCACTCTTTTTTCTATGGGTCCGGGTGTGCCATCGGCAGGAAGCAAGGGGAAGACCGGAAGCGGGGCCTGCGCGCGACCTGGCCGCGTCCCGCCGGGATTGCGTCTCGTTCTGCAGAAGAAAGATCCCGCCCCCTCGGGGGAAAGGGGGCGGGATCGGGGCCATCGCAGGGCCAGGGAGGGCCGGGCGGGGGGAACGTGCGACGGCCGGGAGGTCAGTCGGCGGTTTCGGGTACCGGCGAAAGCGCGGGGTTCACGCTCATGCCCAGTGCCTTGGCGACACCCAGGCCATAAGCCGGATGGCAGCGGGTACAGTTGTCGATGTGCCGCTGCTTGATGAAGTCCGGCGCGTCGCCCATGGCGCGGGCGGTGTTGTCGAACAGGCGCTGCTTCTGGTCGGCGTCGATGAGTTCGAACAGGGCGCGCGGCTGGCTGAAGTAGTCGTGATCGTCCTCGCGGAAGTCCCAGAAGTCGGCCCAAGCACCGCCAGCGCCGTCGATCTTCATGGGCGGCTCGCGGAACTCGGGTTGGCCCTGCCACTGGCCGAACGAGTTCGGGTGGTAATGCGGAAGGCCGCCATAGTTGCCGTCGACCCGGCCCTGGCCGTCGCGGTGGTTGGTGAAGACCGGGCAGCGCGCGGCGTTCACCGGAATCTGGTGGTGATTGACGCCAAGGCGGTACCGCTGCGCATCCGAATAGGCAAAGAGCCGCGCCTGGAGCATCTTGTCAGGCGAGACGCCGATGCCGGGGACGAGGTTCGAGGGCGAGAAGGCGCTCTGTTCCACATCGGCGAAGAAGTTGTCCGGGTTGCGGTTCAGCTCCATCATGCCGACTTCGATCAGCGGATAGGTCTTCTGCGACCAGACTTTGGTCAGGTCGAAGGGATGGAAGCCGCAAGTTGCCGCTTCTTCCTCGGCCATGATCTGGACCATGACCTTCCACTTCGGGAAATCCCCGCGCTCGATGGCGTCGTAGAGGTCGCGCTGGTTCGATTCGCGGTCTCCCGCCACCACTTCGGCCGCCTCGGCGTCGGTCAGGTGGGCGTGGCCCTGCTGGGTCTTGAAGTGGAACTTCACCCAGAACCGCTCGCCCTCGTTATAGAACGAGTACGTATGGCTCGAAAAACCGTCCATGTGACGGTAGCTCTTGGGAATGCCGCGGTCGCCCATGACGTAGGTGACCTGGTGGAACGCCTCGGGCAGCAGGGTCCAGAAGTCCCAGTTGTTGGTGGCGCTGCGCATGTTGGTGCGGGGGTCGCGCTTCACGGCCTTGTTGAGGTCGGGGAACTTGCGCGGATCGCGCACGAAGAACACCGGCGTGTTGTTGCCGACCATGTCCCAGTTGCCTTCCTCGGTGTAGAACTTCACCGCGAAACCGCGAATGTCGCGCTCGGCATCGGCCGCGCCGCGCTCGCCCGCCACGGTCGTGAAGCGCGCGAAGATCTCGGTCTGCTTGCCGGCTTCACCCAGGAACTTCGCGCGCGTGTACCTGGAAACGTCGCCGGTGACGGTGAACGTGCCGAAAGCGCCCGAGCCCTTGGCGTGCATGCGCCGTTCGGGGATCACTTCGCGGTTGAGGTTGGCCAGCTTCTCCAGCAGCCACACGTCCTGCATTAGCAACGGACCGCGCGGACCGGCGGTCAGCGAATTGGAATTGTCCACCACGGGCGCGCCGAAGGCGGTGGTGAGGGGGGTAGGAGTGAGCGAGGTCTCGCCATGGGCAAAGGGGCACTTGCCGCCATTGGGTGGGGTCTCGGTCATGGTCTCACTCCTTGTCTCATCGAAATCGGGTCGATTTTCTCGGCTATGCGAAGGGCTTAACGCCTGCATGGAGATCGGTGAAACTATACGAAGATGTAAGTGTGATCGGTCCAGGCGATTAGTTAGAGGGAAGCGTGCATCGGCGGCGGCGCTTGTGCGCGGCCTTCCGCCCATCTATGGCGCACGCTCATTATGGAATTGCCGGCTATGGGAGCATCGATGGCCACCTCAAAGACCTCCGCACTGATGACGCGCGGACGCGAATTCTTCGGCACCGAATATGCCATCCTGTGCGGCGCCATGTCCTGGGTGTCGGAGCGTAATCTCGTGTCGGCGATCAGCAATGCGGGCGGCTTCGGCGTGATCGCCTGCGGTGCGATGAACCCCGAACTCCTCGACAAGGAGATCGCGGCCACCCGCGCGCTGACCGACAAGCCCTTCGGCGTGAACCTCATCACCATGCACCCGCAGCTGTTCGACCTGATCGCGGTCTGCGCGAAGCACAAGGTCGGCCATGTCGTGCTGGCCGGCGGCATTCCGCCCAAGGGCAGCCTGGAAGCGATCAAGGAATCGGGCGCCAAGGTCATCTGCTTCGCGCCGACGTTGGCGCTGGGCAAGAAGCTGCTGCGCTCGGGCGCGGACGCCCTGGTGATCGAGGGCATGGAAGCTGGCGGCCACATCGGCCCGGTCTCCACTTCGGTGCTGGCGCAGGAAATCCTGCCGGCGCTGGCCGAGGAGCACCTGGTCTTCGTGGCGGGCGGCATCGGCCGCGGCGAGGCCATGGCCGGTTATCTGGAGATGGGCGCTTCGGGCGTCCAGCTTGGCACGCGCTTCGCCTGCGCGAGCGAATCCATCGCCCATCCGGCGTTCAAGAAGGCCTTCTTCCGCGCCTCTGCCCGCGACGCCGTGACCTCCGTGCAGGTCGACCCGCGCCTGCCGGTGATCCCGGTGCGCGCGCTCAAGAACAAGGGCACCGAGGAGTTCACCGCCAAGCAGATCGAAGTCGCCAAGCGCCTTGACGCCGGCGAGGTCGACATGGGCGAAGCCCAGCTGGCGATCGAGCACTTCTGGGCGGGCGCCCTGCGCCGCGCGGTGATCGACGGCGACGTCGAGAGCGGCTCGGTGATGGCCGGCCAGTCGGTGGGCATGGTCAGCAAGGAAGAGCCGGTGACGGAGATCATTGCCGCGCTCATGGCCGAGTCCGAGGCCGCGCTTTCCAACCGTTCCGCCTGAGGACCGGGTCGATGGCCGAACCGCTGATTTTGGCATTGTCCTGCGCCGACCGTCCGGGGATCGTCGCCCGCGTCACGGGCTACCTTGCCCAGACGGGCGGGAATATCATCGAGGCGCAGCAGTTCAACGACCTCGAAGAAGACAAGTTCTTCATGCGCGTGGCCTTCGATCCCGGCTCGGCCGACCGCGAGGCGTTCGGCGAGGGCTTCGGGGCGATTGCCCACGAATATGGCATGGCCTGGTCGATGACGCGCCGCGACCGGCCGCGCCGCGTGCTCCTGCTGGTCAGCAAGTTCGACCATTGCCTGGCCGACCTGCTCTATCGCCAGCGCATCGGCGAAATGCCGATGGAAGTGGTGGGGATCGTCTCCAACCACCCGCGCGAGGCGATCAATTCGCTGATGATCGGGGACTTCCCCTTCCATCACCTGCCGATCACGCGCGAAACCAAGGCCGAGCAGGAAGCACAGATCCGCGCGCTGGTGGAGGAAACCCGCGCCGAGCTGGTGGTGCTGGCGCGTTACATGCAGATCCTCTCGGACGAGATGGCCGCGTTCCTCTCTGGCCGGTGCATCAACATCCACCACTCGTTCCTGCCGGGCTTCAAGGGCGCCAAGCCCTATCACCAGGCCCACGCGCGCGGCGTGAAGATGATCGGCGCCACCGCGCACTACGTGACCGGCGATCTCGACGAAGGCCCGATCATCCACCAGGATGTCGAAGCCGTGACTCACGCGGACACGCCCGAGGACATGGTGCGCAAGGGCCGCGACATCGAGCGCCGCGTCCTGGCCGAGGCCGTGCGCCTGCACCTGGAGGACCGCGTGCTGCTGAACGGTTCCCGCACGGTGGTCTTCCGCAGCTGACCCTTGCGGCGGCGCGCGCATCGGTCGATGGTGTGTGCGTTTACGAGTCTTTGTCCGAAAATGCCCGAGAGGGCCTTTTCGTGGGCGGGTGCCGCCAAATTCGCTTTCGGCGAATTGAAACCAGGGAGAGCGGCCATGCCTGTCAGCGGCGTCGATCACGTCAATATCCTCACTGACGATCTCGAGAAGACGGCCTCGTTCTACGAGCAGGTTCTCGGCCTCACGCGGAGCGACAACCCCACGATCGCCATGGGCATCGCCGGTTACTGGATGCGCGACGGGCAGGGCAGCGCGATCGTTCACCTGGTCGACCGCACGACGGCCGGCGACCGCTACGAGGCCTATCGTCCCGGCCAGCCGACCAATGCGCTCCACCACTTTGCCCTGCGCTGCACCGGCTTTGCCGAGACCGCGGCAAAGATCGAGGAACTGGGCCTTGCTCACCGCGTGAGCGACCATCCGAAGCTGGGGCTGCGCCAGATATTCCTGGTCGATCCCAATGCGGTGAACCTGGAACTCAATTTCCCGGGCGATTGAATCTGTCCCGTCCGGCGTAGCAAATGCTCGCCTTCCCGGTCCCGGTTGGGTAGCCTTGCCGCAACAACCTGATTTTCCAAGGACCGGAGCGCCTTTCGATGTGCGATGACTTCACGGCCGAAGCTGAAGATGGCAACCTCGCGCGCCGGGGATTGAACCGGCGCGAGTTCGCGGCGCTTGGCGCCAGCGCTGCGCTGGCAGGCTGCAGCACCAGCATCATGAAGACTCATCCCGCCAATTCCGTGCAGGAGCGGATGGTCTCGATCACGACGGCGGACGGCGTGGCCGATGCCTTCTTCGTCCATCCCGCCAAGGGTAGCCACCCCGGCGTGATCATGTGGCCGGATATCGCCGGCCTGCGCGAAGCGAAGAAGATCATGGCCCGCACTCTGGCCGCGGAAGGCTATGCGGTCCTTGTCGTGAACCCCTATTACCGCGGAGAGCCCGCCCCGGTGTTCGAGAGCTTCGCCGCATTCCGCACCCCGGAAGGGCAGGCCAAAGTCGAGCCGCTGCGCGCCGCGCTGACGCCCGAGGCGATCTCCCGCGATGCCGCCGCCTATGTCGCCTTTCTCGACGAGCAGAAGGCCGTGGACCGCAAGCGCGGCATCGGCTCGAACGGGTACTGCATGGGCGGCCCGTTCACCGTGCGCGCGGCCGCGGCCGTGCCGACGCGCGTGCGCGCGGCCGCCTCTTTCCACGGGGCGGGGCTGGTGACCGACAAGGCGGACAGTCCGCACCGCCTTCTGGCGCGGTCCCAGGCCTCGTTCCTCTTCGCCATCGCCCGCAACGACGATGCCAAGCAGCCGGCGCAGAAGTCCGAGCTGAAGCAGGCCGCCGCGGCCGCGGGCCGCCCGGCGGAAGTCGAAGTCTATCCGGCCGATCACGGCTGGTGCGTGCCCGATTCCCCGGCGTGGGACCCGGATGCCGCGGACAAGGCCTGGCAGCGGATGCTGGCGCTCTACGCCACGCTGTGAAGCGGCGGCTCCATGGGCGGATGTCCAGATCGTCATTTGCCCGTTAACGCCGGGTTACAATAGGCGCGTCCACGGTGTAGGAAGCGCTCGGGCCGCTTGGCCCGCTTAAGGGATTTGTACCTAGAAAATGGCCAATGATTCCGGCCGGCGCCGCTCCACCAGCGGGCCTTCCTCTTCTGCCAAGAAAAAACCCCTCTGGCGCCGAATCGTTCGCGGCGTGTTGATATGGGGCTGCGCGCTTGTCGTCCTGGGCGTGATATTCCTGGGCACCGCCGTCGTCTTCACGATGAGCGAGCTGCCGGAATACAACGCGCTCAAGAGCAGCCAGAACGGGCAGATGATCGTGGTCCGCGCGCGTGACGGCACCGAACTCGTCTCGCTCGGGCCGAGCTATGGCAAGTGGCTGAGCTACGACCAGATTCCCGAAGTGATGAAAGGCGCCATGGTTTCCGTGGAAGACCGCCGCTTCCATGAACATATCGGCGTCGACGCGCTGGGCCTGCTGCGCGCCGTCTACGTTTCGACCACGACCGGCGGCCGGGCCAAGGCCACCTCGACGATCACCCAGCAGCTGGCGCGCAACGTCTTCCTGAACAACAGCCGCTCCTTCACGCGCAAGGCGCGCGAAGCGGTGTTGGCGCTGGCGCTGGAGCGCAAGTTCAACAAGGACCAGATCCTCGAACTCTACCTCAACAAGGTCTATTTCGGCGGCGGGGCCTATGGCATCGACGCGGCCAGCCGCAAGTTCTTCGGCCACCCGGCCACCGAGCTTTCCACCGGCGAGGCGGCGATCATCGCCGGCCTGGTGAAGGCGCCTTCCAACTATTCGCCGACCGCGGATGTGGAAGCGGCGAAGGATCGCGGCGAAGTGGTGCTGGGCCTCATGGTCAAGAACGGCGCCATCAGCCAGAGCGAGGCAGACCAGGCCGACATCGCCGATGTGAAGGTGGTGAAGGAAAAGGGCCAGAATGCGGTCCGCTACTTCACGGACTGGGCGCTGCCCCAGCTCGACATGCTGCTGCCCGACACCAACGAGCCGATCGAGGTCTGGACCACGCTCGACCCGAAGATGCAGCAGGCCGCGACGAGCGCGATCACCGCCAATGCCCCCAAGGGCGCTCAGGGCGCGCTGGTCAGCCTGGACCGCGACGGCGCGGTGCTGGCGATGGTCGGCGGCACGGACTACGTGAATTCGAACTATAACCGCGCCACCACCGCGCTGCGCCAGCCGGGTTCGGCGTGGAAGCTGTTCGTCTACCTTTCGGCGCTGGAAGCGGGCTACACCCCCGACGACCGCGTGGTGGACGAACCGGTGACGATCGACGGCTGGAGCCCGCAGAACGATGGCCGCAACTTTGCCGGCCAGATCGATATCCGCACCGCCTTCGCCTATTCGAAGAACACCGTGGCCGCGCAGCTCGGCAACGAAGTGGGCTTCGGCACCGTCGCCTCCATGGCGCGCCGCTTCGGCGTGACCACCCCGATCAACACCAAGCCGGCCATGGTCCTGGGCACGTCCGAGGTCCACGTCATCGACATGACCCGCGCCTTCGCGGCGATCTCGGCAGGCGGCACTTCGGTGGAGCCTTATGGCATCGTCAAGGTGACGGCAGCCTCGGGCGACGTGCTCTACGAACACAAGTCCGCGCGCGGACAAGTCCTGGTGCCGCCCAATGTCGCGGCGGGCATTACCGACCTGCTGCAGACCACGGTCGCCACCGGTACCGGCCGCGCCGCGCAGATCGGCCGTCCCGTGGCCGGCAAGACCGGCACCACCAGCTCGAACAAGGACGGCTGGTTCCTCGGTTTCTCCAGCGGGATCACCACCGGCGTATGGATGGGCCGTGACGATGCCCGTCCGGTGCCCGGCCTTTCGGGCGGCCATGCCCCGGCGCGCGCCTTCTCGGACTACATGAAGGTGGCGGTGGCCAAGCGTCCGGTCGAGCAGTTCCAGACGGAAGTGAAGCTTCCCGAATGGCAGCTCGAACCTGACGACGAGGCCATGCAGGGAAATCCCAACGACTATTACTACGTCGATGAGAACGGCAACATCGTGCGCCCGGAAGACGGCGCCGGCGGCCAGGTTCCGGGCGCGACGGGACCGGATGGCCAGCCGCGCTACGAGGATGGCTCGGTAGGACCCGGCGCCGGCCCCGGCCAGCCGCAGATGCCGGACTACGGCCCCGGCCAGACCCCGCCGGCAGCGAATGAGGACTTCCTCGACCGCGCCACCGGCCGTTCGCGCAGCGACGATCCGGGGCTTCGTGCCGGGCAGGGCCTGGGCAATGCTCCGGGGCAGCGGCAGACGGCGCCCGGCGCGCGGCCCGTACCCGCTGGCCCGCGGCCCACGGCGACCCGCACGCCGGGCGACTGACCCCGCTTCCCGTAAGAACGAAAGAGCCCGCCGCGCGTTTCGGCGGGCTTTTTTGTGGCTGCGATGTCTGCCCGCCGGCTCAGGGCATGTCGCTGGAAGGAAGATGGAGCGCGGGCCTCATAGAGCCTGCCATCCGCTGCAGCGTGCTCACCGGATCTGACGCTGCCCTTCCTTCCCCCGAACGAAGCGCCCGAAGGCTGACGCGTCCTGCCCAAGAAAAAGCCCGCCGGATCGCTCCGGCGGGCTTTTCTGTTTCCGGCGGGGCCGGGTCTTAGCGCAGGCGCACCGGGACGTAGGCGGCGGGCTGGCCGCGCGGCTGGACCCGCAGCAGGATCGCGCTGCGACCGTCGGCCTTGGCGGCCTTGATCGCGTTCTCCAGGTCCGCCTGGGTGGTCACCGGGGCATTGTTGGCCGAGAGGATGATGAAGCCGCGGGCAAAGCCCTTCTGGCCGGCATCCGAGCTGGGATCGACGCCGACGATCACCAGGCCACGGGTGCCTTCCGCCGCGCCGATCTGGCGGGCGATCTGCGGCGTCAGCGGGGTGACCGAGAGACCCAGCGACTTCTGCACCGCGCTGTCGGCCTGCTTGGGCGAATTGCCCAGCGGATCGCTGTCCTGGTCGGTGCCCGGATCGAAGGTCTGCTGAAGCTCGTCGTCGGTCGGGCGCTTGGCGACGGTGGCGGTCACCGTCATGCGGCGGCCGTTGCGGATCAGCTCGACCGGGATGCGCGTGCCGGGCGCCGTGTTGGCGACCAGGAACGACAGCGTCTGGTCGCGGGTCACTTCCTTGCCGTTCACCTTCACCACGACGTCACCCGCCTGGATGCCGGCCTTGGCGCCGGCACCATCGGGAACGACGCTCTGGATGAACTCGCCCTTGTTGTGTTCCAGGCCCATCGAATCCGCGAGGTCTTCGTTGAGCTGCTGGATCGTGACGCCGAGATAGCCGCGCTCGATCGCCTGGCCCTTCATCAGCTTCTCGACGATGGGCGAGGCGATCTCGGCCGGGATCGCGAAGCCGATGCCGACGCTGCCGCCGGTGGGCGAGAAGATCGCGTTGTTGATGCCGATCACCTGGCCCTTCATGTCGAACATGGGGCCGCCCGAGTTGCCGCGGTTGATCGAGGCGTCGGTCTGCAGGTAGCGGTCGTAGGCGCCGCCGGCGCCGGTGTTGCGATAGACGGCCGAGACGATGCCCGCCGTGACCGTGCCGCCCAGGCCGAAGGGATTGCCGATGGCGATCACCCAGTCACCCACGCGCGCCTTGGAGCTGTCTCCGAACTTGACGTAGGGCAGGGCCTTGGGGGCGGTGATCTTGAGCACGGCCAGGTCCGACGCGGCGTCCTTGCCGATCAGCTTGGCGGGATATTCCGTACCGTCCGGCATGATGACGGTGATGGATTCCACCTCGCCCTTGCCCTCGGCCGTGATCACGTGGTTGTTCGTGACGATGAAGCCGTCCGCCGACACGATGAAGCCCGAGCCGAGCGACTGCGCTTCACGCGTCTGCGGGGTGGATCCGCCACCGCCGCCGAACAGCCCCTCGAAAGGCGTGCCTGCGAAGGGGTTGGCGCCGCCGCCCGCCACCTGCACGCGCTGGCGCGTGGAGATGTTGACCACGGCAGGCTGAAGCTGCTCGGTCAGGTCGGCAAAGCTGTCCGGCGCGCCGGCGCGGGGCACCACGCGGGCCATCTGGCTGGCTTCGTTCTGGGCAACCTGGGCTCCGGCGGGGAAGCCTGTCACCAAAGTGGCGGTCGCGCCCCCCAGCAGGAGCGCTGTGGTCAGTCCATAAGCGTATCGCACGGGCTTCACGTCCTTTAATTCCTCCGTCTTGGCGGTGCAGCGTCACCATCCGCCGACTTGTTCCGATTGAACCTGTGAGAGCTTAACCGGGTTTGAATAGGCGGCCATTCAGCGCTTCGCGCCGGTCAGGGTTCCCTGAAGTGGTTCAGATAGGCGTTGTCGGGCGAAAGCAGGATGGTCTTCCCGTTGTCGCCCTTGGCGAATGTCACAGAATAGCTCTGCATGGAGCGGTAGAAGTCGTAGAACTGCGGATCCTTGCCGAAGCTGTCGGCATAGATCTTGGAAGCCTGCGCTTCGGCTTCGGCCTGGATGATTTGGGCGTCCTTCTGGCCCTGCGCGGCGATCGTACGCGATTCCTCGGTACGGGCTGCCTGCATGCGGGTGAAGGCGCTTTCCAGCGCGCCCTCGGGAAGGTCGGCGCGCTTGATCCGCACGTCGACGACCTGGGCGCCATATTCGCGGGCCTCGCGGTCGAGCCCGTCGCGGATGTTCTCCATGGCCTTGCCGCGCTCGGCCGTGAGCAGCGATTCGAACGTGCGCTTGCCCAGTTCCTGGCGCAGGACCGAGGAAAGGATCGGCTCCAGCTGCTGCGTGACGTTTTCGGTCGTGCCGGCGGTTTCGACCATCTTCACCGGATCGATGATGCGGTAGCGGGCATAAGCATCGACGTTCAGGCGGAGCTGGTCGGTGGAGAGCACCTGCTGCTGCTGCATGTCCACCGAGAGCAGGCGCTTGTCGATGCGGATCACGCGGTCGACGAGGGGGATGCGGAAATGCACGCCCGCGCCGGTCTGCCCGTAGTCGGCCTTGGGCTTGAAGGGGTTGTAGACGGTGATCGGCCGGCCGGTGCGAACCACCACGGCCTGCTCGGTTTCGGGCACCACGATCATGCTCATCATGAGCGCGACCACGGCCACGCCGCCCAGCATGAGGGGAAGCTTGAAGTCCTGCCAGAAGCTGTTCATCACTGGCCTCCCTTGGTGGCGGGGGTCGCGGAAGCGGCGGCAGGGCCGGCGGGCACGGTCACGACGGTTTCGTCGCTGGCGGGCGGGCGGCGCCGGACTTCGGGCAGGGGAAGGTAGGACGTCATGTTCTTGGAATCGCTGACGACCACGTCGTTGTCGCGCAGCACGCCCTCCATCGTTTCGTAATACATGCGGCGGCGCGTCACTTCGGGGGCGAGCTTGTACTGTTCGTAGACCTTGTCGAACGAAGCCGCGGCGCCTTGCGCGCGGGCCAGGGTCTGCTGCGCCCAGGCGCGGGCCTTGGAGCGGTCGCGGTCGGCTTCCTGCTGGGCGACGTTGACCTGGTCGAAGGCCTCGCGGGTCTTGGCCGGTGGATCGGCCTTCTTCACTTCCACGCCCTGGATCGAGACGCCGGAGCGGTAATAGTCGAGGATGCGCTGGGTGCGTTCGCGCACGTCCTGCTCCACGGTGGCACGGCCGGCGCCCGAGAGCGCCTGGTTCAGCGTGACTTGTGCGATCGAGGCGCGCATCGCCGCTTCGGCCACTTCGCGCACCGTCTCTTCCGGGTCGGCGAGACGATAGCTGTAGTCCTTCAGGTTCTTGATGTTCCAGCGGACCAGGTAGCTGAGGTCGACCAGGTTCTTGTCGCTGGTCAGCATCAGCTTCTCGCCGTCGCCGTCGGGGATCGAATAGACCTTGAAGCTGCGCACGTCACTGACGTCCACGGCCTCGATCGGCCAGGGCAGGCTCAGCGAGAGGCCGGAATCGATGGTCCGCGAATAGCCGCCCAGCCGGGTGACGATGCCCTGGTCCTTGGGGCCGAGCATGTGGACGCTGCTCATGGCCAGCAGCGCGACCACGGCCACGCCGATGCCGAGCGGCAGCCACGATTTGCCGTCGGCGCGGCGCGGAATGTTGGGAAAGCCGCCGCCGGGACCGAACCCGCCGCCGCCACCGCCGCTGGTGCGGCGCGGTTCACGCGGGCGGAAAATGTCGTCAAGACCGGCGGAGCGACGCGGCGGGGTATCGCCGCTGGGAAGCCAGGGGTTGCGCGGGCCCTTCTTGTCGGCCGGACGGTCGGATGGGCGGGGCGGGGTTTCGCCGCGCGGACCTTTCGCCGCTTCGCCGTCGCCAGAGGCGCCCTCATCGGAGCCGCCGTCGTGGCCTTCGCCGGAACTGCCGGCCGGACCGTCGCCGGATCCGCCTTCGGACCCCTCCCGCGGGCCGTCGCCCGAGTTCCCGCCGTCACCGCCCCAGGGGCTTTGACGCCCGCTCATGGCAAG
The DNA here is from genome assembly GCF_055521655.1 of Novosphingobium sp. BL-S-21. Taxonomy (NCBI): domain Bacteria; kingdom Pseudomonadati; phylum Pseudomonadota; class Alphaproteobacteria; order Sphingomonadales; family Sphingomonadaceae; genus Novosphingobium; species Novosphingobium sp. BL-S-21. The sequence continues at coordinate 1,588,173 of NZ_CM145496.1, read as the reverse complement.
ACCTTCGGGCGAGATTGCATCACCAATAGCTTTCATGCCCTTATCTATAGGTGCGCTATTCGCACAAAAACAGTGCCTCTCTTGCCCTTTTTCGCCCAGTGCTCCACCTGAACCGCAAATTCCCCCAAGCTTTGGAAAAGGATGAGATGACAAGTCCGGACGCCGATCGACTGAAAGCGCTCCTGCCGGCCGAGGTCGCCCAACGCGTCCAGTCGCTGCGGCTGGCCGAGGGCACGGCCAGCGTCGTGATCGATGCCACCGGCCTTTCGGTGCAGGACCGCGCCGGGCTGGAAGCCCGCGTCGCAGAGGCGCTGCAGGGCGCTCCCGGCGTTGCCGACGTGCGGGTGGCGGTGATGGCGGACAAGCCCTCGCGGCGCATCCTGGCGGTGGGATCGGGCAAGGGCGGGGTCGGCAAGTCGACCCTGGCCGCCAACCTCGCGGTCGCGCTGTCCCGCATGGGCCGCAAGGTCGGCCTGGTGGACGCGGATATCTACGGTCCTTCGCAGGCCCGGTTGCTCGGCACCGAGGGGCAGCGGCCCGTGGCCCATGAAAGTCGGCTGGTGCCGGTGGCCAGCGCGTTCGGCGTGCCGGTGCTGTCGATGGCCAATCTGCTGGAGCCCGGCCAGGCGATCGCCTGGCGCGGGCCGATGGTGGCCGGGGCGCTGACCCAATTGCTGGAAGGCCACTGGGACAATGCCGAGATCGTCGTCGTCGACCTGCCGCCCGGAACCGGCGACGTCCAGCTGACGATGCTGCAGAAGTTCAAGCCCGCCGGCGCGGTGATCGTCTCTACGCCGCAGGACTTGGCCCTGATGGACGCAACCCGCGCGATCGAGCTGTTCGAAAAGAGCGGCGTGCCCATCGTCGGGGTGGTGGAGAACATGGTGGGCTATGCCTGCCCCCATTGCGGCGAAGTGAGCGATCCCTTCGGTGCGGGCGGGGCCGAAGCGGCCGCGCGGGACATGGGCCAGGCCTTCCTGGGCCGCATCCCGCTCGACATCGTCATCCGCCGCGACAGCGATGCAGGCACGCCCCCGGCGGCCGGAAACGGACCGCAGGCGGAGGCGTTCGCCGCGCTTGCCGCGCGCGTTTCGGATTGGCTGGACAGCCACTGATGGCCGGGCCGCGCCTCTCTGTTTCCGGGGGGCATGCTTCCGAGCGCTCGGTGTCCGGCGCGCGGATCTCGCGCCGGGGGATCCTGATCGGCGCGCTCGCGGGCGGCGGGCTGGCGGTGGGCTACCTGCTGCGCCCCCGCCGCTTTCCGCTACCGCTCGAACCCGGCCGCGACGAATATGCCTTTGGCGCCTGGATCAAGATCGCGGCGGACGGCGTGGTCAGCGTGGCGGTGCCGCAAGTGGAGATGGGGCAGGGTGTCACGACGCTGCTGCCGCAGATCGTCGCGCACGAACTCGGCGCGGACTGGCGGCAGGTGGCGGTCGAACCCGCGCCGGTCAGCGCGCTTTATGCCAATGCCGTGCTGGCCGCGAAGTGGGCGCCCTTGTGGATGCCCGCCATGCCCGCGCTGGCCGAAGCGCCGGACAGCTTCGCCGCGCGCCGCTGGGCCGAGGATCACCGCTTCAACGCCACGGCAGACGGTACCGCGGTTGCCGCCTATGAAGGCCCCGCCCGCGCCGCTGCCGCTTCGGCCCGCGCCTTGCTGGTCCAGGCCGCTGCCGCGCGCTGGAACGTCGCGCCCGAGGCGTGCGAAGTGTTCGGCGGCCTCGTCCTGCACGAAGGCAAGCGCCTGAATTTCGGACCATTGGCAGCGGAAGCGGCGACTTTCTCGCCGCCTGACCCGCCCCCGCTGCGGGCCGAGGCCATGGCCGAGAAGCCCGGCGAATTCCTGCCCGGCGCCCCCTTGCGCTACCCGCGGCTCGACCTTCCCTCGAAATTGGACGGATCGTGGACTTTTGCCGGCGACGTCCGCCTGCCGGACATGGTCCGCGCCGCGATCCGTCAGGCGCCGATCGGGAAGGCGAGCCTCTCGGGCCTGGACGATGGCGCGGGCAAGGGCCTGCGCGGCTTCCTCCGTTTCGTCAAAGGGCCGGACTGGGTGGCGGCGCTGGCCGAGGACTGGTGGACGGCCGAAACGGCGCTGACCCGCGCCAGCCCCCATTTTCGCGTTGCCCGGGGCAGCGACAGCGGCGATGTCGACAGTGCGTTGGACGAGGCGATGGCGATGGGCTCGCCCAGCCGCCTCCATATGGTGGGCGATGCGGCGGCCATCGCGGGCGCGCTGCCGGTCCAGATCCGCTACGAGGTCGCTCCCGCCGTCCATGCCACGATCGAGACGGCCAGCGCGACCGCGCGTTACGAGAATGGGCGCCTCGAACTCTGGATCGGCACTCAGGCGCCCGAGGCCGCCCGCGTGGCTGCGGCCAGTGCGCTGGGTCTGCAGGCGGCCGATGTCGTGCTCTATCCGATGCCGATCGGCGGCAGTTTCGACCGGCGCCTGGAATGCGCCCATGCCGCGCAAGTCGCGGTTCTGGCCCGCGAGGCCGGGCGGCCGGTTCAGCTTACTTTCTCGCGGCGGCAGGAGCATTTCACCACTATGCCGCGGGCGCCGGCCGTTGCGGTCATGGCTGCCCGCCCCGATGCGGAAGGGCGGCCGACCGGCTGGCGCGCAAGGATCGCCGCGCCGGCCACCGCGCGCGCGTTCGGTCGGCGCTTCTTCTCGGGAGAGTCCGCGTTTGATGCGCTGGACGCCGTGGCCGAGGCTGCCGATCCGATGGCGGTGGAAGGGGCGGTTCCGGCCTATGCGGTACCGAACCTGGCCGTCGACCACATTCCGGCCGCGATCGACCTGCCGACCGGCCGGATGCGCGGCAATGCCCATGGCTACACCGCGTTCTTCAACGAGAGCTTCGTGGACGAACTGGCGCACCGGGCCGGGCGCGAGCCGCTGTCGTTCCGCATGGCGATACTGGGGCATGACCCGCGCCTGGCCGAATGCCTCCAGCGCGCGGCGGGCCTGGCGCAGTGGGGCGGCGGCGGCGACAACAGCGGGCAGGGCATCGCCTGCCACGTCATCGGCGATGGCCGGATCGCCGTGGTCGCCAGCGCCCGGCGCGACGAGAACGGCGTGCGCGTGGACCGGCTGAGCGCCGTGGCGGACATCGGCCGCATCGTGAACTACGATGTGGCCCGCCAACAGGTCGAGGGCGGGCTCGTCTTCGGCCTGGGCCTCGCGCTGGGATGCAGCCCCAACTATGCGGGCGGCCGGCCCGATGGGGAGCGCCTGTCCGATCTTGCCTTGCCGACCCTTGCCGATTGCCCGGCGATCGAGGTCGACTTCATCGAGAGCACGGAAGACCCCGCCGATCCGGGCGAACTGGGGGTTGCCGTGGTTGCCCCTGCGGTGGCCAATGCTCTCTTTTCGGCGACGGGGCTCCGCTTCCGCCGCCTTCCGCTCTTTGCCGAGGATATGTAATGGCCACCAGAGACCGGCAATCGGCCGAACCGCGCCGCGCCGAACAGGCCGATGGCGGGATCGGCGTGCTCCTCGTGAACCTCGGCACGCCGGATGCGCCCACTGCCCCAGCGGTGCGGCGCTACCTGGCCGAATTCCTGTCCGATCCGCGCGTCGTGGAGATCCCGGCCATCGCCTGGAAGCCGATCCTCCACGGCATCGTCCTGCGCACCCGTCCGGCCAAGTCCGCCCATGCCTATCAGCAGGTCTGGACTGCCGACGGCTCCCCGCTGGCCGCGATCACCCGGGCCCAGGCCGGGCGGTTGCAGGAGCGGCTGGGTGCGCGCGCGCGCGTGGACTGGGCCATGCGCTACGGCAATCCGTCCTTGTCCTCGCGGCTTGAGGCGATGACGCAGGCCGGCTGCGAGCGCATCCTGATCGCGCCGCTCTATCCGCAATATTCCGGTGCGACCACGGCCTCGGTGATGGACAAGCTGGGCGAGGCGCTGGGCACGATGCGGGCGCAGCCCGCGATCCGCACCCTGCCGCCCTATTTCGACGACCCCGCCTATATCGATGCCCTGGAGGCCGACCTGCTGGGCCAGGTGGAGGCGTTGGACTTCCGGCCCGAAGTGCTGTTGCTCTCTTTCCATGGCATGCCGCAGCGCACGGCCGACCTGGGCGATCCCTACTATCCCCACTGCCTCGAAACCGCCCGCCTGCTGACCGAGCGTCTGGCCCGGCGCCGTCCGGACTTGCGGATCGAGACGAGCTTCCAGTCCCGCTTCGGCCGCGCCCGGTGGCTGGAACCCTCGACCGAAGACGTGCTGGCGGCCGAAGCGAAGGCGGGAACACGGCGCCTTGCGATAGCAGCGCCCGGCTTCTCGGCAGACTGCGTGGAAACGCTGGAGGAACTGGCGATTCGCGGGCGCGAAGTCTTCGAGGAAGCGGGTGGGGAGACGATGGCCGTGCTCGGCTGCCTGAACGACGGGGCCGCGGGCATGGACATGCTCGAAGCCCTCGTCAGGCGCGAGCTATCCGGCTGGTAACAAGGATTTAACCTTAGTTCGCGTTGACTCCCCCGGGCTTCGACCTACCCGTTGTCGGCAGGTTTCGGAGCGGGGGCGAACGAAGATGCGGGATAGGGACTTCGCCGATTTCACCTATGGCGGGCAGCAGGACGCATCCGGCGGCCGGGCGGTCTCGCTGGCGATCTTCGCGGACCGACCGCATCTGCGCGCGACCATGCGCGAGGATGCCGTGGGCGCCGGGCTCGATGTTGCCGTGGCCGCCCCTCTCGATGCGCTTCTCGGCAATGCAGGAAAGCCGCAGGCCGACGTGGTCCTGCTCGATTGTCCCCTGGTCGATGCCGCTACGATGGCGGCGCTCGCCCGGCTGGACATGCAGGCGGCCGGCGGGGGCACGCGGCTGATCGTCTCGACCTCGGTGGACGCGCTCGACGACGTCTTTGCCTGCATGGACATGTCGGCACCGCTGCTGCTGGTCGACCCCAACCGCGCCGAGCGGGTGATCGCGCTGGGGCAGGTCCTGGCCGGTTTTCCCGCCGCGCGCCTGAGAGAACTGTCCGAAGACGACCGGCTGATGCTGCTGCGCCTGACCGAACAAGTGGGGCAGATCGCCGGTCATATCGACCGCCTGGCCCCGCGCGAGGCCGAATCGCCTTTCGCGAGATCGTCCGGTTCGGCGGGCGCCGTCACCGCGCCGCGCGGCGCGGCGCCGTCGGGCCAATCACCGCGCGACATGGCGGCAGGACGCGCGATCCCCCTTGCCAGTACGGCGGCGCTGCCCGAGGCCCGGTTGATCCGCCGCGTGATCCGCCAGCGCCAGCTGCGTTCGCGCTTCATCGAAGGCGAGTTCTTCGCGGACCCCGCCTGGGACATGCTGCTCGATCTCGCGGCGGCGCGGGTGGAGGGCAAGCAAGTCTCCGTCACCTCGCTCTGCATCGCCTCGGGCGTTCCGCCCACTACGGCGCTGCGCTGGATTGGGGCGCTCGTCCAGGCCAACCTGTTCCAACGCGTCTGCGACGAAAACGATCGCCGCCGCGCCTTCATCGAACTCACGGGCGATGCCGCAGACCGCCTGGCCGCCTACTTCGGCGAGATCGCCTCGATGGGCGCGCTCCCGGTCTGAAGCCGCGGCTTTCGTTGTTTCGAAGGATGTCGGGAAGTGGTGCCGGCTACAGGATTCGAACCCGTGGCCCCCTGATTACAAATCAGGTGCTCTACCAACTGAGCTAAGCCGGCCCGGCGCATCGGCATGGGCGATGCGCGCGACAAGTCCGGCGCCCTTACCGCGAGGGAGGGGCGCCGGTCCAGTTGCTTTTATGAAATATCCGCTCAGAAAATCGCGTGGGGCGCATCTTCCTGCATCATCGCCTGCCGCACGAGGGGGATCGGCGGGCCGCCGTGGCTCAGGAACTGGTCGTGGAACGGCTTCCAGGCCGCGCGGCCACCGCGCGAGGCGGTCCAGTCGTCGCGCAGCTTGCGGATCATCAGCTTGCCCAGCGTATAGTTGAGATAGGCCGGATCGTAAGTGCCGCGCGCGGCCTGCTGCTCGGCGGTGCCTTCGTCCTGATAGCACTCGTCCATGAACATGCGCTTGGACTGTTCCTGCGTCATGCCGCGCGCGTGGAGACCGATGGCCGAGAGGTAGCGGCAGTTGCGCAGCAGCGCGTTCGACAGCTGGCCGACATGGACGCCGGCATCACCCTTGCCCAGGCCCGCGTCCCACATCATTTCCTCGGCATAGTGCGCCCAGCCTTCGGCATAGGCGTAGCCCACCCAGAGGCGGCCCACCCAGGAGGGCGAGCGGTTCGAGTGGAGGAATTGCAGGAAGTGGCCGGGCATGACTTCGTGCACCGAAGTGAACAGCAAGTCGTTCTTGCCGGGGATATAGTCCTGTTGCATCTGCTGCGACCAGGAAGGGTCCGGCGGCGAGATGTAGTAGACCGAGGAAATGCCCTTCTCCAGCGGCCCGGCGGGATCGATATAGGCCGAGTTCTGGCGGTTGTAGGGCGGGCTTTCCTCCACCAGCGCCTGTTCGGTGCCGGGGATCGTGGCGATATCGTGCTGGCGCACGAAGGCGGTCAGTTCCGGGATCTGCAGGCGCGCGGCAGCGACGGGGCCGCCTTCCGGCTTGTCGGCGCGCATCTTGTCGAAGCAGGCCTGGATGTCCTTGCCGGGGGCATATTCGGCGCAGGCGGCCTTGAGCAGGTCCTGGTTGCGCTTGAGATCGGCGCGGCCCACGGCTTCCAACTCGCTGAGCGGGGCATCGACGGCCTCGGTGGCGGCGAGCATGCGCGAGAAGCGTTCGGCGCCCATCGCGAAGTCCTGGGTGGGCGTGGCCTTGCCGAGCCAGTCGGAAAGGTCCTGCATGGCCTTGGCCGCGCTTTCCGAGCTGGCCTTGAACTCGGCCTGGAGCGCGGCGTCCTTCACATCGGCGAAAGCGGTGCGGGCGTCGCCGCGGTAATATTCCGCAAAGCCCGAGAAGCCCGCAGTGCCGAGCTTGATGAAGCTGGCGGGCATCGCCGTCTTCAGGTTGCCGCGGATCTGCGCGGCGGCGGTGGGCACGGCCTTGAAGAAGGCGATCATGGCCTTCATGCGCGTCGGCTTGTCGGCATAGGCGCGGCTGACGTAGACGTTCGGGTCGAGGCCGTTCTCGATGTAGAAGCCGGGATTGTTGTGCGGCTTGTCGGCGTCTTCCAGCCAGAACAGCTGGCCCTTGGCGACTTGCACCAGGTAGTCGCGCTCGAAGCGGTCTTCGGCGGAGAGGCTGACGAAGGCGCCGGCATCGGCGATCACCTTCTTCAGGAAAGCCCCGCGTGCCTTGAGCCCGGCGGGGCTCCAGTCGGGCAGCTTGCCGTCGAACTGGTGCGCGCCCTGATAGACCGCGAAGGAGGGATCCTGCGCCATCCAGCTCTCTATCGTCCGGTTCACGAAGCTCTTCCACGGCGTGGCCGGCTTGCCGAGCGCGACCGATACCGGGGTGGCGGCGGGAGCGGATGGGGGAGCGGATTTGGGCGCGGGGGCCGCATTCGAGACGTGTGCTCCCAGACCGAGAGCAAGGCAGGCGATCCCCGCCAGCAGTGCATGTTTCATAGCCGAACTGTCCCTGTCAGTCATGTTGGAGGCCGGTTGTTCGCGGCCCCGATGGGGACAGGTTCTGGGCTATGGCGCGCCGAAGGTCCAGCCCTCGGTCCTGGCCAGTTCCGGTGTGAGATCAAGGGGTTTCCACAGGTCTTCGCGCGGGGCCGCCGTGCGCAGCCAGGCCGCGGTGAGGAGGGCATCCGCGCTGTGATCGTCGATCGGGCCGGTTCCCCCTGTCGGCGGCGAACCCAGTGCCGCGAGCGCGGTATCGAGCGCGGCATGGTCGGTCATTTTCGCCCGCCCGGCAGAGCGGCCCGCCGCGACGGCGGCAAGCGTGGTGTAGATCTCGGTCACGACCGAGCCGGATACGGGGAGGGGATCGATCGGCCAGACCGGAACCGCGCCGCGCAGGCGGTGCAGCAGGCGCATGCCGGTGAGGCTGGACTTGCCGACTTGCGCGGCGCCCACGAGGTTGAAGTTGGAATAGGGTCTGCACCCGGCGCGGGCCTGCGCCTGTTCGGTCACGCGCAGGCGTCCGCGGCGGTGGCCCGCGCCGGGAAGGTGGAAACGCAGGCCTTCGCGGCCGCCATGACGCCGGAAGTAGGCACTGATTTCGGGATGGTCGACGAAGCTGGCCGCGGCCAGATCGGCGTCTTCGGCGCAGATCCTATCGATCAGTGCCCAGAGCGCGCGGGCGTCCTGGGGACTGGCCGGCCAATCGGGGAAGAAAGCCCCGGCATCGGCGAAAGGCAGCGAGATGCCGAGGTCCAGCCCCACCAGCGTGTCCTGCGGCAAGTCGTCCCGCAGCAGGTGCAACACCGCCTCACGCGACCAGTGGCGATGATCCGCAGGGTGCAACAGCCGCGGCGCGCCCTCCAGTCCGCAGAGGGCGACGGCGATGCCCTTCTGGCGCGGGCCGAGGGCGCCAGACCAGTCGATGGCCATGAAGTGCCGGAAACGGGCCGGGGCGCCGGACAAGTGACGGGGCAAGGCCTAGACCCGTTCGTTCATCAGCTCTGCCCCTGCCGCTCGGCCCGCTTGCGGTCCCACCATTCGAGGCGCTTGCGAATCTCGCGTTCGAAGCCGCGCTCGACCGGCTCGTAGAAGCGTTGCGGCTCCATGTCCTCGGGCCAGTAGTCGTCGCCGGAGAAGCCGTCCGGCGCATTGTGGTCGTAGGCGTAGTCCTTGCCGTAGCCGATGTCCTTCATCAGCTTGGTCGGCGCATTGAGGATATTGGCCGGCGGCATCAGCGAACCGGTCTCGCGCGCCGAGCGGGCCGCGGCCTTCCAGGCCGCATAGGCGGCATTCGATTTCGGCGCGGTGGCGACGTAGAGGCAGGCCTGCGCGATCGCCAGTTCGCCTTCGGGCGAGCCGAGGAACTCATAAGCCTGCTTGGCCGCCAGGCATTGCGCGAGGGCCTGCGGATCCGCCAGGCCGATGTCCTCGCTGGCCATGCGGACGAGGCGGCGCAGCAGGAACAGCGGCTCCTCGCCCGCGGTCATCATGCGTGCCAGATAGTAGAGCGCGGCCTGAGGGTCCGATCCGCGCACCGCCTTGTGAAGCGCCGAAATCAGGTTGTAGTGCCCGTCGCGGTCCTTGTCGTAGACGGCCACGCGCCGCTGCAGGAACTGGCCGAGCCCGGCCGGGTCGAGCGGCTCCGGGATCTGCGCGGCGTAGAGTGTCTCGGCCTGGTTGAGCAGGAAACGCCCGTCGCCGTCGGCAGAGGCGACCAGGGCCGCGCGGGCGTCGTCATCGAGGGGCAGCGGGCCTTCCAGCGCCTCGGCCTTGCCGAGCAGCGTGTTCAGCGCCTCTGCGCCGAGGCGGTGCAGGATCAGCACCTGGGCGCGGCTGAGCAGGGCGGCGTTGAGCGCGAAGCTGGGATTCTCCGTCGTCGCGCCGACCAGGGTGACGGTGCCGCGCTCCACGAAGGGCAGGAAGCCGTCCTGCTGGGCGCGGTTGAACCGGTGGATCTCGTCCACGAACAACAAGGTCCGCTGGCCGGCGCGGGCGGCCAGGTCGGCCTCGGCGAAAGCCTTCTTGAGGTCGGCCACGCCCGAAAACACCGCCGAGACCGCCGTGAAGCGCATGCCCACCGCATCGGCCAGCAGCCGCGCGGTGCTGGTCTTGCCCGTGCCGGGGGGACCCCAGAGGATCATCGAGGAAAGCCGCCCCGCCGCCACCATGCGGCCGATCGGGCCTTCCGGCCCGGTGAGGTGCTCTTGTCCGACCACGTCCTCCAGCGTGCGCGGGCGGAGGCGATCGGCAAGCGGGGCATCCTCCCGCGGGGTGTCGGGCGTGGGGGACGGGGGAAGGTCGTCGGCAAAAAGGTCGGCCATGGGACCTATCTAGCCATTGTCCCGCAGAATTGCATCGTCTGGCCGAGGCGCGTATCCTTGCCGGCTTGAAGCAGGCAGGGAGGCACAGCGATGATCGGAACCTTGCGCGTCAGGGCCCCGCGCCACCTGTGGATCGTCGGCGTGCTGGCGCTGGTGTGGAACGCCTTCGGTTGCACCGATTTTTCCATGACGGTGACGCGCAATCCGGCATGGATGGCGCCGCTTTCCCCCGAGATGATCGACTGGCTGGACGCTGCGCCGAGCTGGACCGTGGCGACCTGGGCGCTGGGGGTCTGGGGCGGACTGGCGGGATCGCTGCTGCTGCTCCTGCGTTCGCGCTGGGCGGTGGCGGCGTTCACGATTTCACTGCTGGGGCTGGCGGTGAACCAGATCTATCCCTTCGTCTCCCGGACGCCCGCCATGCTGACCAGCCCCGCCAGCATCGGCATTACCCTGGCGATCTGGGCGATCGCGGTGTTCCTGCTCTGGTACGCGATCCGGCTGCGCCGGATCGGCGTGCTGCGCTGATAGGGCGAGCGGAAAGAGGCTGAGCGGAAAGAGGCTGGCCGGGGACGCGCTCAGCGGCGCAGGCGCTGGCGCACGAGGCGCAAGTAGGTATCGGCCACGTCCTGGTTGATGCGGTCCCAGCTGAAATCGAGCGCCCGGTTTTCGCCTGCCAGGCCGTTGCTGGCGCGCAGGGCCGGGTCTTCGATATAGGCTTTCAGCGCTTCGGCGAACTGGTGGATGGCGCCCGGCGGGATCAGCCTGCCCGAGACATGGTCGTCGACCAGGCTCTGGCTGCCGGTGGCCGCGGCCGCCACCACCGGGAGGCGGCATGCCATGGCCTCCAGCGTGACATTGCCGAACGTCTCGGTGACGGAGGGGTTGAACAGCACGTCCATGCTCGCAACCGCGCGGGCGAGGCCCTCGCCTTGCTGGAAGCCGACGAAGGCCGCCTGCGGCAGGCGGGCCTGGAACCATTCGCGCGCCGGACCCTCGCCCACGACGAGGACCCGGTGAGCGACATTGCGGCGGCGCAGGTCGTCCAGCGTGTCGGAGAAGACGTCGAGGCCCTTTTCCATGACCAGGCGGCCCAGGAAGCCGACGACCACTTCATGGTCCGCGATTCCCTGTGCGCGGCGCCAGGCCAGATCCCGGCGTTCGGGATGGAAGATGTCGCGGTCGACGCCGCGCGACCAGATCGAGACGTCGTAGTTCATGCGCTGTTCGCGCAGGAGCTGGGCCATCGATTCCGAAGGGGCGACCAGGGCGTCGCAGCGGCGATAGAAGCGGCGCAGCATCGCTTCCACCACCGGTTCGCCCCAGGCCATGTTGTAATAGCGCAAGTAGGTTTCGAACCGGGTGTGGACCGAGGCGAGTACCGGCAGGTTGCGCGCACGCGCCCAGGACACGGCCTGATGGCCCACGGGGTCGGGCGAGGATACGTGGACGACATTCGGCGCGAAGGCCTTCAGGTCGCGCCGCGCCTTGAACGAGATGGCCAGCGGAACGCGGTATTCGGGGCGGTTGGGGATCGGCAGCGAATGAATGCCGATCAGGTCTCCGGTCGGCTCGAACGCGGGCTTCTTCACCACTGGCGCATAGACGCGCACCTGGGCGCCCTGGCGCAGCAGATAGCCGACGAGGCGGTTCAACGCCTGGTTGGCGCCGTCTCGGACATAGTTGTAGTTGCCCGAAAACAGGGCAATGCGCAGGTCGGCGGTTTCCATGGTGGGCAGCCCCATAGCGTTCCCCGCCGAGATTGGCGAGTGGGCTTCACAGATGCCGCGCCGTTCCTGAGGAAAACCGCTGCTTCGGCGCGCCGGATAAGCGCAGACGGCCGATAAACGGTCTTCTGCGCCGAAGGCAGGACGCCGCCGGACTGCGGTTCGGCAGTCCGGCGGCATCCCCTGGTGGATGGTCCCGTCTTCGGGGTCAGCCCTTAGCGACGCCAGTCACGGCGGTGATCATCGCGCCGGTGGTCGTCACGGCGGTAGTCGTCATGGCGGCGATCGCCGCGCCAGCCGTCACGGCCGCGGTCCCACCGGTTGCGGTCGTCGCGCCAGCCACGGCGGTCGTCGCGCCACGCGTGGCGGCCATCGCGCCAGCGGTCGCGGCCGCCCCAGCGCTCGCGGTAGTAGGGCGCATAGTACCGGTCGTAGTAGCGATCGCGGTAGTAGCGGTTCGGCGCGCCCTGGTAATAGTAGTAGTAACCGGGCCGGTCACGCACGGTGACGTAGCGGCGGGAGCCGTAATAGCCGCGATCGTAGTAGCGGCCGTCGTCGCGGTCTGCGAGCGCGGCGCCGAGCGCCAGGCCGATCACGCCTGCACCGATGGCGATGGCGGCATCGTTACCGCCCCGGTCGTAGTAGTCCCGCGCCATGGCAGGCGCGGATGCCGTAAGGGCCGATGCGGCCAGAGCCGTCGCCAGCCCCAGGGACTTCCAGTTCAGTTTCATCTTATCGCACTCCTATCCGGGCCAACCAAGTTACGGCGGAATCGGCGGGCATGTCGGACCCCGAGATTTCGCCCTGGCCAGTGAACTTCGCGTGAACTTGACGTCACATGCGACGAGCCGCGCGGCGCCGTCGCCATGATGCTGCCGCCGAAACAAGGACGCCCGGCCGTAGGGGTGGCCGGGCGTCTCGGTTTCCCGATTTCCCGGGGCGGAGAGGGGTTTATCCGCGAGGCCCCGATCGTCGGGGGCTTTCAGCGATCAGTAGCCGCGGCGGTAGTCGCCGCGATCGTGGTCGTAGCCGCGGCGATAGTCGCCGCGCTGGTAACGGTCGTAGTCGTCGCGGCTGTGGCGGCCGCCATTGCCGTCCCAGTACCAGCCGTCGCGGTACTGCCAGTTGCTGCTATAGGCCGGACCGTAAGAGTAGCCGCTGTTGTAGTAGCGATCGTCGTTGCGATAGCGGTCGTTGTTGCTGCTGGAAGCGATGATCGCGCCCAAGGCCACGCCGATCACGCCGGCGCCGATGGCGACTGCGGCGGTATTGTCGTTGTGGCGATAGTGGTCGCGGGCCATGGCCGGCGTTGCCGTGGCGAAGGCGGTGGCAGCGAGGGCAGTGGCAAGCGTGGCGTTGCGGAAGAATGTCATTGTACGAAACTCCTTGCTGGGCAGGGGCTCCGGTGGGGCCGGGGTCTCGTCCCTTGTTGAGTTTCTTCTACGCCTGCCTGGCTGAACCGCATCGAAGCGACATCGGCAGATTCCGTTCAGGTTTGTACGACTTTGTATGAATCGATCGGAACGCCCGGGCGCCTTCTGCTCGGCCCATCGGAAAGCGCTCCTCACTTCATCGCAGAAAAGGAAACAAAAACGGCAGCTTGGACTTCGGGGAGGGCCAAGTACGAAATTTGACAGGGAAATTACCAAATGAACACTGCCCGCCTCCTCTCGTCGGCGATCGGCCTCGCGGTCGCCGTCGCGGCCTTCCCGGCCATGGCGCAGGACAGCGATGCTCCCATCGCCACCGACACCCCCGCCCGCGACAGCCACTTCGACGGCCCCTATGTTCAGGCCTTCGGCGGCCTGTCCACCCGCGGCAACGATGGCGGCGACAGCCTGCGCTTCGATACGGACGGAGACGGCCGCTACGACAACACCGTGAACACCGCAGCCGGCGCCAATGCCTTCAGCCCCGGCTTCTGCAACGGCCGCGCCCTGGGCGCCACGCCGGACGGTGGCTGCCGCAGCGACAAGGACGGCGCCGAATACGGCGTGCGCTTCGGCTACGACAAGCGCATGGGCAACAACTTCGTGCTCGGCGGCCTCGTCGAAGGCGTGAAGAGCGACGCCAAGGACGCGACCTCGGGCTACAGCACCACGCCTGCCAGCTACACGATCCAGCGCAAGCTGGACTACGGCCTCTCGGCCCGCGTCCGTGCCGGCTATACCCCGGGCGGCGGCGCGCTGTTCTATGTGACCGGCGGCGGCGGCGTGGCCAAGCTGGACCACAGCTTCCTCACCACCAACACCGCCAATTCCTTCGATCCCCAGCGCAACAACAAGCTGGTCTGGGGCTGGCAGGCCGGCGGCGGCGGCGAGATCATGGTGGCCCGCAACGTCAGCCTCGGCCTCGAGTATCTCTACAACCGCTACAACGACAACAAGTACAACGTGGAAGTCGGACCCGGCACCGCACCGGCGACCAACCCGTTCCTGATCGATTCGGGTTCGACCAACATCAAGGGTTCGAACAAGGACTTCTCGTATCACTCGCTGCGCGCGACGGTGGGCTTCCAGTTCTGACCGCGCATCCTTGAGATTGCCCGAGATTGGGAGAGGGCCGGCACAAGGCCCCACATAGAGAAAGGGCGGCAACCGCGAGGTTGCCGCCCTTTCCATGTTCGTCTCAAGAGAGCCTGAACTGCGGCGCCGAAGCGCCGAGGGATCAGGAATCCTTCTTGCGGCTCTGCTTCTTGCGCTCGTTCGGGTCGAGGAAGGCCTTGCGCAGACGGATCGACTGCGGGGTCACTTCGACCATTTCGTCGTCGTCGATGTAGGCGATCGCCTGCTCCAGCGTCATCACGCGGGGCGGGGTGAGGCGAATGGCGTCGTCCTTGCCGGTCGAACGGAAGTTCGTCAGCTGCTTCGACTTCATCGGGTTCACTTCGAGATCGTCGGGCTTGGCGTTTTCGCCGATGATCATGCCCTCGTAGATCTTTTCCTGCGGCTTCACGAACAGGATGCCGCGATCTTCAAGGCTGTTCAGCGCGTAGCCGACGGCTTCACCGGTGCCGTTCGAGATCAGCACGCCGTTCTGGCGGCCTTCGATCGGACCCTTGTGGCTGTCGTACTTCTCGAACAGGCGGTTCATGATGCCGGTGCCGCGGGTGTCCGAAAGGAACTCGCCGTGGTAGCCGATCAGGCCGCGCGACGGGGCCGAGAAGGTGATGCGGGTCTTGCCGGCGCCCGAAGGACGCATGTCGGTAAGCTCGGCCTTGCGGCGCTGCATCTTCTCCACGACGGTGCCCGAGAACTCGTCGTCCACGTCGATCACGACGGTTTCGTACGGTTCGGTGCGGCCACCGTTTTCATCCTTGCCGAACAGCACGCGCGGGCGGCTGATGCCCAGCTCGAAGCCTTCGCGGCGCATCGTTTCGATCACGACGCCCAGCTGAAGTTCGCCGCGACCGGCGACTTCGAAGCTGTCGCGGTCGGCCGATTCGGTGACGCGGATGGCCACGTTGGTTTCCGCTTCGCGCATCAGGCGGTCGCGGATCATGCGGCTGGTCACCTTGTCGCCTTCACGGCCCGCGAGCGGCGAGTCGTTGACGGCAAAGCGCATTGCCAGGGTCGGCGGATCGATCGGCTGGGCCTGGATCGCCTCGGTGACCGAAGGATCGGCGATGGTGTTCGACACGGTGGCCTTTTCGAGGCCGGCCAGCGCGATGATGTCACCGGCGCGGGCTTCTTCCACGGGCACGCGGTCGAGGCCGCGGAACGACAGCACCTTGGTGGCGCGGCCGACTTCGATGACCTTGCCGTCCATGTCGATGGCGCGGATCGGGTCGTTGACCTTCAGCTTGCCGGACTGGACGCGGCCGGTGAGGACGCGGCCCATGAAGTTGTCACGGTCGAGCAGGGTGGCGAGGAACGAGAACGGCGCGTCCTGGTCGAGGTCGGGCGCGGGAACGTGCTCGACGATCTTTTCGAACAGCGGCGTCAGGTCGCCTTCGCGGGCGTCCGGATCGTAGCCGGCGTAGCCGTTACGGCCCGAAGCGTAGAGGGTCGGGAAGTCGAGCTGCTCGTCATTGGCGTCGAGGCTGACGAAGAGGTCGAACACTTCGTCCAGCACTTCGGCGTGACGGCCGTCGGGACGGTCGATCTTGTTGACGACCACGATCGGCTTCAGGCCGAGGCCCAGAGCCTTGCCGGTGACGAACTTGGTCTGCGGCATGGCGCCTTCAGAGCTGTCCACCAGCAGGACGACGCCGTCGACCATCGAGAGGATGCGTTCGACTTCGGCGCCGAAGTCGGCGTGGCCGGGGGTGTCGACGATGTTGATGCGGTAGCCGTTCCACTCGATCGAAGTCGGCTTCGCGAGAATCGTGATCCCGCGCTCCTTTTCGAGGTCGTTCGAGTCCATGGCGCGCTCTTCGATGCGCTGGTTGTCGCGGAAGGTGCCGGACTGGCGGAAGAGCTGGTCGACAAGAGTGGTCTTGCCGTGGTCGACGTGCGCGATAATCGCGATATTGCGCAAGGGAAGCGGGGCGGACATGCAGTGCCTATCGGTTCGAGGAGTTGGCCAGCGGCGCATGCTGCACCGCAAAATTGGCGCGCCATTAGCCGATCTATGCAAATCCGGCAAGCGCGGAGCGGCCCTGCGCAATTGTTGCGCCTGTGTCACAATCGAACGGGAAGCGGAGGATCAGCCGCATGAGTGATTGTTTTGCCCGCTTTATCCTTTTAGGGTCGGCTTCGTAATCAGGGTGAGACGGTGACCGAAAAGAGCACCGCCGCCGGGAGAGGAATGCCGAAGGCTCCCCAAGCAAGGGCGGCTTCGCCAGACCGACGATAAAGAATCCAGCTGCGCCTCTACGGGCGCGGCGGCGCGTTACCGGCACACAGCCGGAGCGTGACAAGGCGAACCCGCGCGGCAGGGAGGAGACGCAAGGGAACGCAAACTCAGCCAGGGGCGCCGGGTCTTGCCCGAGCGCCCCTTTTCCTTTGGCGTTCCTTGACCGCAGCGGCTGTTCGCAGGGCCTGCCATGCGCGGCTTGCCGTCCCGAAGCGGGCGTCTATAGTGCAAGTCCTTGAACACGCTGTCGAACCTGAGGGGGAAAACATGTTCGAATACATGATCATGCCATTCAAGCGTTATGCCGACTTTTCGGGCCGTTCGCTTCGCATCGAATACTGGGGCTTCGCCTTGCTCAACTTCATCGTCTTCGCGGTGATCTTCGGCATCTCGATGGGGCTCGGCCTGTCCTTGGGCGCTTTCCAGCAGATCGAGCAGGGCGGCGATCCCTCGTTGCTGTTCGGCACCGGATTTTTCGTCCTGATCGGCCTGGCCGGTCTCTACAGCCTTGCGGTCTTCATTCCGAGCATCGCCGTTGCCGTGCGCCGATTCCACGACCGTGACATGAGCGGCTGGTGGTATCTCGGCTTCATCGTGCTGGGGCTGATTCCCTTTGTGGGCTGGATCGCGACCATCGCTTCTTTCGTAATCACCTGCCTGCCCGGCACGGCCGGTCCCAACCGTTTCGGCATGGATCCCCGCGATCCCACCGGCGCCGAAGTCTTCGCCTGAGGCGGCGCCGGTCGTCCGGCGCTAAAGCTCCCTCAGGGCCCGTGCCGGTTTCGCTCGCAACAGCGGCAGCGAGCCGGCCAGGGCGAAAGTCAGGATCACGACCAGGCCGGTGCCCAGCACCATCAGGATGCGCGGCCAGTCCGGCAGCCAGTCGAACTCGAAGAGCTTGACGATCACCGCCCAGGCCATGGCGCTGCCCGCGGCCAGCGCCACAAGGGCCAGCACGGCGGCGATCAGGCCGTATTCGGCAAGCTGGAGCAGCAGGAGCTGGCCCCGGCTCGCGCCCAGCACGCGCAGGATCACGTTGTCATAGGTCCGGCTGGCGCGCGCCGCGGCGATGGCGCCGAACAGCACGGCCAGCCCGGCCAGCACCGCCACCGAAGCGGCCGCGAGGATGGCCAGGGTCATCTGGTCCAGCAGTCCGCGCGCATCGCGCAGCAGGGTGCCGGTTTCGATCACCGAGCTGGACGGGAACGCACGGGCCAGCCGTGGCAGCAGCCCGCGCGTGGAATGGCCCGGCGGCACTTCGATCGTCGCGGCCAGGTTGTGCGGCGCCCCCGCCAGGGTGTTGGGCGAGAAGACCAGCACGAAATTGAAGCCCAGGGTGTCCCAGTCGATCCGGCGCAGTGCAGCCACCCGCGCGGTCCGCTCGACACCGAGCACGCCCACCGTCACATAGTCACCCACCTTCAGCCCCACGGTCTGGGCGAATTTCTCGTCGAGCGACACCAGCGGCTCGCCGCGGTGGATCTCGGGCCACCACCGGCCGGACGTGACGGTGCTGCCTTCAGGCACGCCGACCGAATAGGTCAGGCCCCGCTCGCCCTTCAGCGCCCAGGCGTCCTCGGGGATCTCCTTCAGGTCGGACACGCGCGTCATGTGGTCCCGGGGGCCATAGGCGAGGATGCGGCCGCGCAAGTTTGGAACCATTTTCACAACCGCGCCGGGAACCTGCTGCGCGACGATGTCCTGGAATGCTCCGGCTTTGTCCTTGGGCACGTCGAGCACGAAGAAGTCTGGCGCGCGGGCGGGCACGGTCTTGCGGATATTGGCGTCGAGGCTGGTCTGGACGGCGGCGATCAGCACGAAAGCGGAGAGGCCGAAGCCGAGGGCCGTCACCAGGGCGCCGGTCTGGGCGCCGGGGCGATAGAGGTTGGCGAGGCCGGCGCGCAGCATCGGGTCGCGCGGCCTGGGCAGGTGCGCGGCGGCCCGGCGAATGCCCAGGCCGATCAGTGCGAGCAGGCCGAGCATGAGCGCGGCGCCGCCGAGGAAGCCCAGCGTCACCAGCGGCTGCGCGGCATTGAGCAGGGCGAGGGCGACGATGGCGGCGAGTCCCAGTCCGACGGGTAGCAACCAGGTCCGGCGCGGGGCCATGAGCGGCGAGACTTGCGCGCGCATCAGCGCCATGGCGGGGAAGCTGCGTGCACGGGCCAGCGGCGGCGCGGCGAAGACGAGCGCGACCAGCAGGCCGTAGCCTGTCGCTGTCAGCAGGGCCGCAGGAGAGACGGTGAAGCCCGTGTCGACAGGCAGGAGCGCGCCGAGCGAGCGCGCCAGCAGCGGGGTTACCAGCACGCCTGCCAGCAGTCCGGCCAGGCTGCCGACCAGCGCCGCCGCGCCGACTTGCAGGAGGTAGATGCGGGCAATGTCGCGGCTCGTCGCGCCCAGCACCTTGAGGGTGGCGATCGAGGCGCGCCGCGCTTCGAGATAGGATGACACGCCGCCGCCGATGCCGATCCCGGCGATGACGAGCGCGGCCAGACCGACAAGCGCGAGGAACTGGCCCATGCGGCTGACGAAACGCTGGGTGGAGGGCGAAGCGGCCTTGCGGGTGCGGGTGTCGAAGGCATCGTCGCCGAAACGCTTCTTCAGTGCATCGACCACGGCGTCCGGGTCGCGCATCGCATCCGCGAACCGGACGCGCGTGGCGCTGCGGTACATGGCGCCGGGGTCGGTTAGCCCGGCGCGCGAGGGCAGGTCGAGCGCGGAGATCGCGGTGTCGCCCAGCGCGAAGCCTTCCGAAAGCTTCTCCGGGTCGCTGGCGATCACGCCGCCCACCCGCTGCTCCACGCCGCCGATCGAGACGCTGTCGCCCCGGCTTACGCCCAGGCGCGCGGCGGTTCCTTCCGAAAGCCAGACCGATCCGGCAGGCGGTGCGCCGACCTTGCGGCCGTCCTGGAGTTCTAGCCGCCCATAGAGCGGCCATTTTGCGTCGACGGCCTTCAGCGCGACCGGGGCCGTGAGATCGCCCTTGCGGGCTATGGCCTGAAGGCGAAAGCCCGGCGAGACCTGGCCGTAGCGGGAAAGCGCATTCAGTTCCTTGTCCGAAAGGCTGCGCTGCCAGGTCTTCAACTCGATATCGCCGCCCAGCACTTCGCGGCCGCGCGTCGTCAGTTCGCGCTCGATCGAGCCGGTGAGAGTGCCGATCGCCGCGATCGCGCCAACTCCCAGGAACAGGCAGACGAGCAGCAGCCGCAGGCCCTTGAACCGCGCCGAAAGGTCGCGGCGGGCGAGGGTCCAGGCGGTGCGCCAGGGCAGCGTCGGCGCGGAGGCGGGGTCAGGCAAGACCAGCGCTCGCGCCTTGCGCCCGGAACCGGTCGCTGGCGATCCGGCCGTCCGCCAGCGTCACCACGCGTTCGCAATGGTCGGCAAGGCTTTCATCATGAGTGATGATGAGCAGGGTGGCGCCCGCTTCCGCGCGGCGGGCGAAGAGCAGGTCGACGATGGTGGCGCCGGTGGCAGCGTCGAGATTGCCGGTCGGCTCATCCGCGAAGACGAGCGAAGGGCGCGGCGCCAGCGCGCGGGCAATGGCCACGCGCTGCTGCTCGCCGCCGGAAAGCTGGGCCGGATAGTGTGACAGGCGGTGCCCCAGCCCGACCGCGGCCAGTTCCGCCTCGGCGCGTTCGCGGGCATTGTCCATCCCGGCGAGTTCCAGCGGCGTCGCCACGTTTTCAAGCGCCGTCATCGTCGGCAGGAGATGGAAGGCCTGGAGCACGACACCAATCCGACCGCGCCGGGCGCGGGCGAGGGCGTCCTCGTCCATGGCCGAAAAGTCCTGCCCCGCCACGCTCAGCGAACCGCTGCTGGCACGCTCCAGCCCGGAGAGCACCGACATCAGCGAAGACTTGCCCGAACCGGACGGGCCAAGCAGCGCCAGGGTCTGTCCTTGGGGCACGGAAAGGTCGATGCCCTTCAGGATTTCGACGGCGCTGTCGCCGCTGCCAAGGGTCAGGCGCAGGTCCTGCGCAAGAATTGAGGGGGCGGGGGGCTGGGAAGGATTGCTCACCGGTCCCATATGGGTGGGCAAAGCCCCGTAGTTCAAGGAGAAAGCCTTGCGCGTTCACGCGAAAGCCCTGCTCGTCCCTTCGCTCTTGCTGCCATTCCTGCTCGGCGCCTGCGACAAGGCCGCGCCGCCCGCGCCTGACCGGACGCAGAGCGCCGTCGATGCGCCGCCGCCGATTCCGGCCATGGGCCCGGAGCGGCCGATCCTCGCCTTCGGGGATTCGCTGCTGGCAGGCTATGGCCTGGACGACGGCGAAAGCTACCCGGACCGGCTGGAACAGGCGCTGCGCGTGCGGGGCGTCAACGCGAAGATCGCCAATGCCGGGGTCTCCGGCGATACCACCGCGGCGGGACTGGAACGGCTGAACTTCACGCTGGAAAGCCAGTCTCCCAAGCCGGAACTGGCCATCGTCAGCCTGGGCGGCAACGACATGCTGCGCTCGCTGCCCCCGGCGGAGACGCGCAGGAACCTCGAGGAAATCCTGAAGCGCCTGAAGGGCGACAATATCCGCGTGGTGCTGCTTGGCATGATGGCGGCGCCCAATCTGGGCAAGGACTATGCCGCGACCTTCAACCCGATCTATCCGCAACTCGCGCAGAAATACGGGGCGACGCTGGTGCCGTTCTTTCTCCAGCCGGTGATCGACAAGCCGGACCTGATGCAGAAGGACCACGTCCATCCCACTGCGCTGGGCATCGATGCCATCGTCAGCGCGACGGTGGACGACGTGGTGGATGCCTTGCCGAAGCAGGGCGGCTGACGATACCCGCAGTGCAAGGGGCGGGGCTATTCCCGCGGGGGGCTATCCCAGCAGGGGCTATCCCAGCCGGTGCACCGCGCCCGAACGCACTTCCCAGACGGCGGCCTCGCCGGCGATGGCGTCGAAAGGGGCGAGTTCGGTACCGGTCAGCCAGACTTGCGCCGAGCCCGCGCGCAGGCGGTCGAACAGGGCTTCGCGGCGCACGGGATCGAGATGGGCGGCGACTTCGTCCAGCAGCAGCAGACGGGGACGCTGTTCGGCCCCGGTTTCCAGCAGCTGCGAATGGGCCAGCGTAATCGCGATCAGCATCGCTTTCTGCTCGCCGGTGGAGCATTCGGCGGCGGCCTGGCCCTTGCCCGGCCCTTTGCCGGCCATGGTCACCAGGATCTCGTCGCGATGCGGGCCGGTCAGAGTGCGCTGCGCGGCGCGTTCGCGGGCGCGGCCTTCGCGCAGGGCACGGGCGAGGCCCTCGGAAGAGATCGGTCCACCCGGCTGATAGGCCAGCGAAGGACGCGCGAAAGGCGAATCGGGCAGGGCGGCAAGGGTCTGCTCCAGTCGCTCGACCAGTTCGGCGCGGGCGGCGGCGACCATCGATCCGGATTCCGCCAGTTGCAGCTCGATTGCGTCCAGCCAGCGCGGATCGGGCGGCATGTCGTCCGAGAGCAGGCGATTGCGTTCGCGCAGCGCGTTTTCCAGCCGGGTGGCATGGCTGGCGTGGTCCGGCCGCACGGCGAGCACCAGCCGGTCGAGGAAACGCCGCCGGGCGCCGGCCCCTTCCACGAAAAGCCGGTCCATGGCCGGGGTCAGCCAGCCGATCGACATCCATTCCGCCAGGCGCACGGCCGGGGCTTCGGCGCCATTGATCTGGACCAGGCGGCGGCCGGGACGCTCGGGCAGGACGCCGGTTCCCAGCTGCACAGGCTCCTCGTCCGCCACGAGCAGGGCCGCGCTCACCGCGAAGCCGCCGTCGAAATCCTGCCCCGGCATGTCGGCAAGCCCGGCACGGCGAAGACCGCGGCCAGGCGAAAGCAGCGAGATCGCCTCCAGCACGTTGGTCTTGCCCGCGCCGTTCTCCCCCACCAGCAGGTTGAACTGCGCCGTGCCTTCCACCGCGGTCTCGCGGTGGTTGCGGAAACGGGACAGGAGGATGCGATCGAGCATGGTCGCCGGCGGGCCTACCGGCGCGGGCCGGTCATGCCAAGCGGGAGGCGCGGTTTATTCGGAGCCTTTATTCGGCGTGTCCCGCCGCCCTGCGGGTCTTGGCGAAAGGAGAGAAGTCCACGTTGCTGTCGAACACATCCACGCCTTCGCGCCGCTTCAGCCAGCCGACGACCAGGTACGTCACCGGGGTGAGCACCACTTCCCAGCCGGTCTTGATCAGCCACTGGGTCAGCGCGAGCAAGGCGATCGAGTGCGGGGTGAAGCCGGCCACGCCGAGGAAGGCGAGGGGGTAGAACAGCGCGCTGTCCACGCCTTCGCCGAAGATCGTCGAGCCGATCGTGCGGGTCCAGAGATGCTTCCCCTGGGTCATGATCTTCATGCGCGCCAGGACGAAGGAGTTCACGAACTCCCCGGCCCAGAAGGCGCAGACGGAAGCGAAGACGATGCGCGGGGTCTGGCCGAAGATCGCGTAGTAGGCCGCCTGGTTCGGTGCGGTCACCTGCTTGCCGGCAACGGTGTAGGTGGCGGAGGCGAGCGCCCAATCCGGGCTGGCAGGAATTTCCACCACGACCACGCTCATCACCACCATGAACAGCAGCGCGAAGAAGCCTGCCCAGATGCAGCGGCGGGCATTGGCATAGCCGTAGACCTCCGTCAGCACGTCGCCGATGATGTAGGAGACCGGGAAGAACAGCACGCCCGCGCCGAACGTGACCGGGCCGATGACGGGGAAGGAGACCTCCGCCTGCTTGGCTGCGCCGATCAGGTTGGAGAGCAGCAGGATGACCACGAAAGCCACCAGCATATAGTCGAAATAGCGGAAATGACGCCGGGCGCCGGCCATCCCGTCGATACGCGAGAGGCCCGCATCGGAAAATGCGGGGCTGGAAGAGGCTGGGCTGGAAAGGTCTGCTTCGCTCATCGGCTGTGCGTAACCTGCCGCCGCAACGGGGCAAAGCACAAGTTGCGTCCATAGCGCGGTTTGCCTCTGCGGCGAACCGCGCTATGGGGAGCGCGACGCGCGCCCGTAGCTCAGCTGGATAGAGCACGAGCCTTCTAAGCTTGGGGTCACAGGTTCGAACCCTGTCGGGCGCGCCAATTCCTCCCTCTTCACGCATGCCTTGCCGGGGTCAGGCCGGTACCAGGGGAGCGTTCTCAAGTTTTTGTGCGTCCACGGCGCACTCCGGGGGCTTTTGCCGCGCGGCCTGCCGCCCTAGAGAGGGCGGCATGAACCGCCTTCTCGCCCGCCTGAACCTCGACCCCTATCTTCTCATGCTGCTTGCGACCGTCGGCCTGGCCTCGGTACTGCCGGCGCGCGGCATCTGGGCGGGCATTGCCGGCGGCGTTGCCGACGCGGCCATCGCGCTGCTGTTCTTCCTGCACGGCGCCAAGCTTTCGCGGGAAGCGATCCTCGACGGCGCGCGGGCGTGGAAGCTGCACCTGACCGTGGCAAGCCTGACGTTCGTGATCTTCCCGCTGCTGGGTCTGGGCATCCGCGCCATTCCCGGCCTGGAGCCTTCCCTGGCGACCGGCGTGCTGTTCCTGACGCTGCTGCCCTCCACCGTGCAGTCCTCGATCGCCTTCACGGCCATTGCGGGCGGCAATGTGGCGGCGGCCGTGTGCAGCGCCTCGTTCTCGAACCTGGCGGGTATCTTCATCACGCCGGTGCTGACGGCGCTGCTTATCACCGGCAAGGCGCAAGGTTTCTCCACCGACCCGATCGTCTCGATCTCGCTGCAGCTCCTTCTTCCCTTCGTGGCAGGACACTTGCTGCGGCCGTGGATCGGCGGCTTCGTGCAGCGGTACAAGAAGATGCTGGGCTACACCGATCGCGGCTCGATCCTGCTGGTGGTCTATACCGCTTTCGGCGCCGCGGTGCTCGACGGGCTGTGGCAGAAGGTGACGCTGGGCGAACTGGCCCTGATCGCGCTGCTGTCGCTGGCCCTGCTCGCCGCGATCATGGTGATCGGCAACCTGCTGGGCCGGATGCTGGGCTTTTCGCACGAGGACCGGGTGGTGATCCTGTTTTGCGGCTCCAAGAAGAGCCTGGCCACCGGCGTTCCGCTCGCGGGCGTGCTGTTCCCGGCCGCCCAGGTCGGCGCGATCATCCTGCCGCTGATGTTCTTCCACCAGATCCAGCTCATGGTCTGCGCCGTTCTCGCCCGGAGACTGGCGGCGCAAGGGCAGGAAGAAAAGCGCGGCGTCGAGGCTCCGGCCTGAGGCGATTTAAGGGTTGATCAACCGGTTTGCGCCATAACCGGATGATGAACCGCCCCTTCCTGCAGCGCCGATCCACACGACAGCCGATCTCGCTGGCAGCACAATGCCGCACCGCCAATGGCTTGCGTGACGAGGGCGAGATTTCGGACATCACGGCAGAGGGCTGCTGCGTGGCGACGACGGGGCTGCTTTTCCGCGTGGGCATGCGCGTGGTGATTCGTCCGCAGGCGCTGGAAGGGCTGACCGGCATCATCCGCTGGATCAGCGGAGACTGCGCCGGCGTCGAGTTCGACCGGCCGCTCCACGGGCCGGTGGTGGACCATCTGGTGCGCCTGCACGCCACTTTCACGCCGGAGTGGCGCGCCGTCGGCTAGCCGCCGCTTTTACCCTCGCCGCCCTTTTCCGACTGTCTCCCTTCAAACGGGCAGGCCATCACCTTTTCGCCGGGGCGGTATTTCCTGGCGGCGCGGCCAATCTCCTCGCCAGCGTCCCGCACCCACGTATCCTCCCGGTAAAGACATGCACGGCGAAAAGCCGGCACTTCGCCATCCGGGAGAGAACCATGGCCCATGCAGCCGGCAACACGCCGGATATTCCCAACCACCCCAAGGCCGTCCGAATGGGCGTGATCGCGGGGGTTTCGCATAATCTGGTGATCGGCACCGTGATGGGGTCCTTCGGCATCCTGCTGGCGTCGGTCGAGCAGCGCCTGGGCGTCAGCGCAGAGGCGGCGGCGGCGGGGATTCCGCTGGTCCTGGTCGGCTCGTCGATACTCGCGCCTTTCGTGGGCGTGCTGATCGCGAAAGTCTCGCTGCGGCTGCTCCTGCTGGTGGGCGCCCTGCTGACGGTGGGCGGCTATCTGCTGCTGGCCTTCACGCAGAGCTATGCGCTCTACCTCGTCGCTTACGGCCTGTTCTTTGGCCCCGCCCTGAGCCTGGCCGGATCGGTGGGCCCGGCCACCCTGGTGACGCGCTGGTTTCACCGCAATCGCGGACTGGCGCTGGGCGTGGTGCACTTGCCGGTGGTGATCGCGATCATGCCCTGGCTGCTCCACGAGACGCTCGACGGCGTGGCGCCCACCACCATCTACCTCGCGATCGGACTGGTGGCCGCGGCGGTCATGATCCCGCTCAGCCTGATGACCATCGACCATCCTCCCAGCGGGGAGACCGCCGCGCCCGCGGCCGGCAGCCGGCGCACGTCGGACGGCTCGCTCAGCGTGGCGCAGCTTCTTGCCAGGCCGCGCTTCTGGGCGCTGTGTCTTGCGGGAATCGCCAGCATGACGAGTTCGGTGATGCTGGGTTCGCTGCTGGTGCCCATGGGCGAATCCTGGGGCTTCACCCGGGCCGAGTCGGCACAGCTCCAGTCGATCATGTCGCTGGCCGGGATCGCCGGATCGGTGATGTTCGGCTGGATTGCCGACAAGCTGGGCGGCGGTCGCTCTCTGGCGCTGATCGGCTTCGATTGCGCGCTGCTGTGGCTGGTCCTGCTGCTGCACCCGCCTTTTGCGATGACCGCGGTGGTGGTGGCGCTGATCGGCATGCACGGCGTGGGCGCGATCCCGACGCTGGGCCGCGGCTTGTCAGACAGTTTCGGCCAGGCCAGCTACAGCCGGGGCTTCGGGCTCAACACGCTGATCGGGCTGCCGTTCATCGCTTCGGCGGTGATCGGTTCGGCCAAGGCCTTCACACTTACCGGCAGCTACGATGCCGCGATCAAGGGCATGGTGGTGTTCTTCGCACTCGCGGTCGCTTTCGGGCTCTACGGAGCGACCGGCCCGAAAGTCGAAGGCCCGCGCGCCTCGCTGGAACCCGAGCCGGAGCTGGCCTGAGCCTGCCTGAACCCGGCCTCTCGCCGATCGCGGATCAGCCGCGGTCGGCAGCGGCTTTGAGTTGCCCGCGCACCGGATAGCCGTGGCCGTCGGGGATCATCAGCCATTCCTCGCCCTCGATCGTTTCGACCCGGGGGTGGATGCGCTCCACGGGATGGCGCCGGATATCGGCCAGCGCGTCCGCGTGACTGGCAAAGCGGGCAAGGCGCTCCAGGTTGCGGCGGGTGGGAAAGATCACCGCAATCTCGCCGCGCGCAGTCATGTCCAGCGCCTGCGCCGCGCTCGTCCAGAACAGGCGGGTATTCTCCGTGGCATCGACCGTGACGTCCACCGCGCCGGTGCCGAGGTCGGTGACGAAGAAGCGCGTGTCGAAGCCCTTGTCCCAAGGCGGGCACCAGTGCGCGTAGAGAACGAGGCGTTCCGGGGCGAGGTCCCAGCCGAAATGTTCCAGCACCGGCGCCAGCGTGCCGCGTTCCAGCAGGAGCAGACGGCCCTGCGCGGCTTCCTCGGCACTGACGGGCCGGTGCGTGGCGACCATCAACCCGGTCTCTTCCAGGGTTTCGCGAATGGCGGCGATGCGCGCGGAGGCGAGTTCGATGGGTTCTGAGGGCAGGAGCGCGGCGGCCAGTTCGCGGTCGGCCGGGTCGACGCGGCCGCCGGGAAACACCGCGGCCCCTCCGGCGAAACGCATTTCGCGGGCGCGCTGGACCATCAGCAGTTCCGGTGGGCCGCCGTCGGCCGCGTTGCGGAAGATCACCAGGGTCGCTGCCGGCACCACTTTGGGGCCATCCGCCGGCATCGGATCATTGCTGGGAGCATAGAGAGTCATGCCCGCGAGTTTGCGTGCCCTAGGCGGAGAGGCAAGCGGAATTGTCATGCCGGCCTTGCGCGACGATCCGGCCGCAGACTGTCGGGAGGCTTTACACTTGCAGGGTTCCTGGAAGGCGCGGGTGCATGGCCATTGGCGGAAAACCGGGAGATTTGCCATTTGGCATGGCTCATGCTTATAGGATAACGTACCCTCGAGTAGTCTCGAACGAGACGGGGCCGAATGTCTCCCGGCCCCGTCTCCCCGAGCCCTCCACCCCCCGAAATCGCCCCTCCGAAGTTTGCACGCCCTAAGCTGGGTGCATCTGCATCTGCGAAGGGAGGGCGCGCACGAAAAAGCGCCCGGAGTTGCCCCCGGGCGCCTTGGCATTCGATCGATCCGGGATCAGCCCTGGGTGGCGAGGCCGGTATCGATGAAAAGCTGGTGCAGTTCGCCAGCCTCGTACATTTCCATCATGATGTCGCTGCCGCCGACGAATTCGCCCTTTACGTAGAGCTGCGGGATTGTCGGCCATTCCGAATAGGCCTTGATGCCCTGGCGGATGTCCATGTCCTGCAGCACGTCGACGCTCTCGTAAGGCGCGCCGAGCTGTTCGAGGATGGCGATCGCGCGGCTGGAAAAGCCGCACTGGGGGAACAGTGGGGTGCCCTTCATGAACAGGACGATGTCGTTGTTCTTTACAATCTCGTCGATGCGCGCGTTGACGTCGGACATTTCAATAAACCTTCAGACTAGACCATGAACGTATCATGCTCTGCGTTTCTTTTGTTCGCCGCATTTTCCGGGCCGTCGGGTGATTTCACCTGACTTGAAAATGCTCCGATGCCGGCTTCAGTTGGGGACGGCGGTGGTGAGTTGCAAGGCGTGGAGCACGCCGCCCATGCGGCCGCCCAGGGCTTCGTAGACCATCTTGTGCTGGGCCACGCGGGGCTTGCCCGCGAAAGCGGCGCTGGTGACGCGCGCGGCATAGTGGTCGCCGTCACCGGCAAGATCCGTGATCTCGACCGATGCGTCGGGCAGGGCGGTGCGGATCATGGCTTCGATTTCGCTGGCGGACATGGCCATGGCCTGGTTCCTTTCGTTCGGCTCTTGGCCGGGGCATCTTCAGGCCGGACCGGAATGTCCGGCGCGGCCCGAAAACGACTGTTCAGCCCAGGAAGGCGCGGCGCGCCTCGACCTGCTTGGCTTCGAGTGCAGTGCGGATTTCGTTTTCGGACGCGTCCACACCGGCAGCAATGAGATCGCCCAGCAGCTTGCGGATCACGTCCTCGTCGCCGGCTTCCTCGAAGTCGGCCTGGACGACGGCCTTGGCGTAAGCCTCGGTCTCGGCGGAAGAAAGCCCCATGCGCACGGCGGCCCATTCGCCCAGCAGGCGGTTGCGGCGCGCCTGGATGCGGAACTGGGTGTCTGCGTCATGCACGAACTTGGCCTCTTCGGCGCGTTCGCGGTCCTGGAAACTCGTCATCGGATAACCTCGATCTAGGGCTTATCCTGCCGATAGGGCGCGAAGCGGGTCGGGGCAATGGCGATTTGCGATGCGTCGTCCCGGACCGGGTCCGGGACGACAGCCGGTTCAGGCGCTCGCCGGAGTCTTCGCCAGGAACGGCAGGTCGCTGCGCGCCCTGGCCTCGTGGGCCGAGATGGCATCGCCCTGCGCCATGGTCAGGCCGACTTCGTCGAGCCCGCCCAGCAGGCAGTGCTTGCGGAACGGGTCGATCTCGAAACCGTAGCGATCCTGGAAGCGCGTGGTTACGGTCTGGGTTTCCAGGTCGATGTAGATCGGATCGGTCTGCGCCACTTCCATCAGCCGGTCGATCGCCGCCTGCGGCAGCGCCACGGTGAGGATGCCGTTCTTGAAGGCATTGCCCGAGAAGATGTCCGAGAAGCTCGGCGCGATCACGCAGGTCACGCCCATGTCGAGCAGCGCCCAGGCGGCATGTTCGCGGCTGGAGCCGCAACCGAAGTTGTCGCCCACGATCAGGATCGGCGCGCCTGCGAACTCGGGGTCCGCAAAGACGTTGTCCGGTTCCTTCTTCACCGCCTCGAACGCGCCCTTGCCAAGGCCTTCGCGGGTGATGGTCTTGAGCCAGTGGGCCGGGATGATGACGTCGGTGTCGACGTTCTTGCGGCCGAACGGGATGGCCCGTCCGGCGACGTGGGAAATGGCCTGCATCAGTCGGTCTCGGGCGCCTGTTCGGGGTGCAGCGGCTTTTCGTTCGCGCGGGCCTTGCGGCGCTTCACGAAGAGCAGGGCCGCGGCGATCGCGGCCGAGCCGATGGCGGCACCGGCTGCCAGAGCGGCGCGGCCGGCGAGGTTGTTTTCGGAATCGTTGGACATGTCGTTCTTATCCTACCAGTTCGCGCACGTCGGTGAGCTTGCCGGTCACCGCGGCGGCGGCGGCCATGGCCGGGCTCATCAGGTGGGTACGGCTGCCGGGGCCCTGGCGGCCGGTGAAGTTGCGGTTGCTGGTCGAGGCGCAGCGTTCGCCTGCCGGCACCTTGTCGGGGTTCATGGCGAGGCAGGCCGAGCAGCCCGGTTCGCGCCATTCCAGGCCCGCTTCGATGATGATCCTGTCGAGCCCTTCGGCCTCGGCCTGGGCCTTCACCAGGCCCGAGCCGGGGACGACGATCGCCCACTTCACGTTGTCTGCCTTGTGGCGGCCCTTGAGCACGGCGGCGGCGGCGCGGATATCCTCGATGCGGCTGTTGGTGCACGAGCCGATGAAGACGTTCTGCACTTCCACTTCGGTGAGGCGGGTGCCGGGGGTGAGGCCCATGTAGTCGAGGCTGACCTTCACCGCGTCACGCTTGGAGGCGTCGGCGAAGTCTTCCGGCGCGGGAACGACGCCGCCGATGGCCGACGTGTCCTCGGGGCTGGTGCCCCAGGTGACGGTCGGCTGGATATCCTCGGCGCGGATCGAGACGGTCTTGTCGAACGTCGCGCCTTCGTCGGTCGTCAGGTTCTTCCACCAGGCCAGGGCCTTGTCCCAGTCATCGCCCTGCGGGGCGTAGGGGCGGCCTTCGACATAAGCGAACGTGGTCTCGTCCGGAGCGATCAGGCCGGCGCGGGCGCCGCCCTCGATCGCCATGTTGCAGACGGTCAGGCGGCCTTCGACGGAC
This sequence comes from Novosphingobium sp. BL-S-21, assembly GCF_055521655.1. NCBI lineage: Bacteria > Pseudomonadati > Pseudomonadota > Alphaproteobacteria > Sphingomonadales > Sphingomonadaceae > Novosphingobium > Novosphingobium sp. BL-S-21. Next base: position 1,557,866 of record NZ_CM145496.1, on the reverse strand, counting down.
ATTTCCTCGAAGACGTTGCCGCGGAATTCGATCACGTAGCCGGTGCCGCCGGCCGTGCCGATCACGCCGATGATGTGGAGCACCACGTCCTTGGGAGTGATGCCCGCGCCCAGCTTGCCGTCGACGCGGACTTCGAAGCTCTTCGACTGCTTGAGCAGCAGGGTCTGCGTGGCGAGGACATGTTCGACCTCGCTGGTGCCGATGCCGAAGGCCAGCGCGCCGATGCCGCCGTGGCAGGCCGTATGGCTGTCACCGCAGACGATGGTGGCGCCGGGCAGCGAGAAGCCCTGCTCGGGTCCGACGACGTGGACGATGCCCTGTTCGGCATCGGTGGCGTCGATATAGCGAATGCCGAATTCCGGCGCATTTCTCTTGAGCGCGGCCAGTTGCTGCGCGCTTTCGGGGTCGGCGATGGGCAACACATGCCCCTGCGCATCCTTGCGCGCGGTGGTCGGCAGGTTGTGGTCGGGAACCGCAAGGGTAAGATCGGGGCGCCGCACCGGGCGGCCGGCCACGCGTAGGCTTTCGAAGGCCTGCGGGCTCGTCACTTCGTGGACGAGGTGCCGGTCGATGTAGATGAGGCTGGTTCCGTCGTCTCGCGTGTCGACGACGTGGGCGTCCCAGATCTTCTGGTAGAGGGTGCGCGGTTTCGTGGTCATGGTGAAAGCGCGATTAGGCCCGCCCGCCCCGCAATTCAAGGGGAACGGGCGTGCCTTTTCGCGCAACATTATTCGCTAAGCGGTTAACCGGGGCTTCTCGCCCCGGCTGTCTGCGCGTCGCGGTCCTCAGCGGCGGTGGCCGTTGCGGTCGTTGCGTTCGGCATGGAGCGCGGCGTGGACGCGGTCGATCCGGCCCTGCAGGGTCTGCATCTCGCGCGGGCTCAGGCCGCCGCGGGCGTAAGTCGAATGGAGGCGCTGGATCTGGACCGCGTCGTTGCGCAGGCCGGTGGCTTCACGCTGGCTGATCGTGCGGCGGGCGGCAGCGCGGTCGATCTCGCCGCGCAGTCCGGCGATGTCCGAGCGGATCTTCGCTTCGCGATTGGGCGTGATGCGCGCGGCTTCGCGGTGCGGCGCGGCCGCTTCGGCAATGCCCGGCGCGACGGCCGAGAAACCCAGGGCCGCGACGAGGGCGGGAGCGATGAAACGGGTGATCTTGCGCATGGGACTTTCCTTCTTTTTCCGGGATTTGTTCCGTGCATTCAGATTTAGAAGTCTCAACATGAACGGCAGAAGACTCACCGGTCACAGTCCTGTCGGCATTTGTAACTAAGTGTCGCAGCCACGAGACTGTAGACGGCCTCTGCGACCCGACGGGAGAGGCCGCCTGAAAGATAAGGAATGCAGGGCAGCCGTACCGGCCCCGCGCCGCTGCGGCTGCATCTGCATTCCAAACTTTCCCCTCCTGGCTGCCCACCGCGCGGCCCATTCTGCCGACACCGTCATTTGACCATCCTCGGCACCTGACAAGGCGCAGCCAAGCGACTAGAACGAGGATCATGTCGTTTCTCTCTGCCGCCCTGATCGTGCTCGCTTCTGCCGCAGCGATGGAATTCGTCGCCTGGGCGAGCCATAAGTACATCATGCATGGGTTCGGCTGGGCCTGGCACCGCGACCATCACGAGCCGCATGACAACCTCCTCGAAAGGAACGATCTCTACGCGCTGGTCGGCGCGGCGATCAGCATTTCGATGTTTGCGCTGGGTTCGCCGCTGGTCATGGGCGCCGGGGCATGGGCGCCGGGAACCTGGATCGGGCTGGGCGTACTGCTTTACGGCGTGATCTATACGCTGATCCACGACGGCCTCGTCCATCAGCGCTATTTCCGATGGGTGCCCAAGCGCGGCTATGCCAAGCGGTTGGTCCAGGCGCACAAGCTGCACCATGCGACCATCGGCAAGGAGGGCGGGGTGAGCTTCGGCTTCGTGGTCGCGCGCGATCCGGCCGTGCTGAAGCAGGAACTGCGCCGCCAGCGCCAGCAGGGAATCGCCGTGCTGCGGGACGCGGTGGAGTAGCGCTGCGAGCCCCTCTTCCCGGATCAAGTCCAGGGCGACGTCGTGGTTATTCCGCGCGCGTCCAGATCCAGGGGCCGATCACCAGCAGCACTCCGGCCGGGATCAGCACCCAAGGCCAGCCCACCGTGAACCATGTGAAGGGTATCGAAGCGCTCATCGCCAGGATCGCGGAGACCTTGCCCTTGCGGCTGATCGCGCGCCGGTCGCGCCAATCGCGCAAGTGGCGACCGTGGGTAGGGTGGTTGTAGAGCCGCTCGGCCCATTCGGGATGGCTCTTGCCGAAGCACCAGGCCGCCAGCAAGTAGAACACCACGGTCGGCATGACCGGGAGGAAGATGCCGATCGTTCCAAGCGCGACGAAGAACAGCCCCGCTGCCATCCAGAGCGGGCGGCTGGCCTTCTTCAAGTCGTGCTGCCTGCGTTCTGTCCGGAGGCGTAGCGGGCGGCCGTCTCGCGGATCAGCGCGATCATGTTCGGCACGCCCTGCGTCCGGTTGGACGAGAGCTGGTTCTTGAGGTCGAACGGCGCCAGGGCGGCGGCGATGTCGGTTTCGGCGACTTCGGCGGCGGGGCGGTCCTGCACGGCGGCGATCACCAGCGAGACGATGCCCTTGGTGATTGCCGCATTGCTGTCCGCCAGGAAGTGCAGCGTGCCGTCCTCCCGCGCCATCGGATAGACCCAGACGCTGGCCGAGCAGCCGCGCACCTTGGTGGCGTCCGTCTTCAGCGCGTCGGGCATGGGATCGAGTTCGGCGCCAAGGCCGATCAGCAGGCGATAGCGTTCATCGCCTTCGGAAAACTCGTATTCTTCGCGGATGTCGTCGAGGCTGCGCATCTCTCGCCATTTAAGCGCGGCACGGGGGAGGGCAAGGGGAAGTTGCCTCACGTCGCGGTTCCTGTCAGGGATTTGCCCATGAGTGCACATCCTTTCTACGCCCTGCACGAACACGGCTTCGTGCGCGTCGCCGCCTCCACGCCCAAGGTCCGCACTGCCGATGTCGCCTTCAATCGCGATGCCGTGCTGGCGGAGGCGCAGCGCGCGCATGAGGCGCATGTCGACCTGGTGGTCTTCCCGGAACTTTGCATCTCCTCCTACGCGATCGACGACCTGCACTTGCAGGGCGCGATGATCGAGGCGGTGGAAGCGGCCGTGGCAGAGATCGTGCGGGCAAGCGCCGATCTCTCCCCCGTGCTGCTGGTCGGCGCGGCGCTGCGCAACAAGGGGCGGCTCTACAACTGCGCGCTCGCCATCGCGCATGGACGGCTGCTGGGCGTGGTGCCCAAGTCCTACCTGCCCAATTACCGCGAGTTCTACGAAAAGCGCTGGTTTGCCAGTGGCAAGACGATCAAGGGCCAGACCATCCGCGTGAACGGGCAGGACGTGCCCTTCGGCGTCGATCTCGTCTTCGCGTCCGAAGTGCTGCCGAACTTCCGCTTCGCCGTGGAGATCTGCGAGGATATCTGGGCCGCCACCCCGCCAAGCTCGCTGGGTGCGCTCGCCGGGGCGACGATCCTGTGCAACCTCTCCGCCTCCAACATCGTGATCGGCAAGTCGGACGAACGGCATCTGCTCTGCCGCTCGCAGTCCGCCCGCGCGACGGCGGCCTACATCTATTCCGCTGCCGGGCATGGCGAGAGCACGACCGACCTGGCGTGGGACGGGCAGGGCATCGTCTACGAACTGGGCGACCTGCTGGCAGAGAGCGAGCGCTTCTCGCTGGAAGCGGAACTCTGCATCGCCGATGTCGATGTCGATCGCATCATGATGGACCGCATCCGCGTACCCACGTTCAACGACGCGGGTGAAGTGGCAGGCCGGCCGGACGAGACCTTCCGCACCGTGCCCTTCCGCCATGCCCCGGCGGGCGGCGATATCGGCCTGATCCGTCCGGTCTCGCGCTTCCCTTTCGTGCCTTCGCGCGCCGACAAGCTCGATGCCGACTGCTACGAGGCGTTCAACATCCAGGTGGGCGGATTGATGCGCCGCATCGAGGCGACGGGCGCCAGGTCGATGGTCATCGGCATCTCTGGCGGGCTCGATTCGACTCACGCGCTGATCGTTGCCGCGCGCGCCTGCGACCGGCTGGGCCTGCCGCGCACGTTCATTCGCGGCTACACGATGCCCGGTTTCGCCACCAGCGAGGGCACCAAGTCAAACGCCTGGACGCTGATGAAGGCGGTGGGCATCCACGCCGAAGAGATCGACATTCGCCCCGCCGCCACGACGATGCTCAAGGACATCGGCCATGCCTTCTCGAATGGCGAGCCGGTCTACGATGTGACGTTCGAGAACGTGCAGGCGGGCCTGCGCACCGATTACCTGTTCCGCCTGGCCAACCAGAACGACGGCTTCGTGATCGGCACCGGCGACCTCTCCGAACTGGCGCTGGGCTGGTGCACGTACGGCGTCGGCGACCAGATGAGCCACTACACGGTCAACGCCGGCGTGCCCAAGACGCTGATCCAATACCTGATCCGCTGGTGCGCCACGACCGACCAGTTCGGCGCAGAGACCGAAGAGGTGCTGCTGGCGATTCTCGGCACCGAAATTTCGCCCGAACTCGTGCCGGCCGGGGCGGACGGCGCGATCCAGAGCACCGAGGCGAAGATCGGGCCTTACGAACTCAACGACTTCTTCCTGCACCACATCGTCCGCTTCGGGCAGAAGCCGTCGAAAGTGGCGTTCCTGGCGCTCCACGCCTGGCGTGAAGCGGCGGCGGGCACCTGGCCTGCGGGCTTCCCGGACGATCGCAAGAACGCGTACGACCTCGCCACGATCCGTTCCTGGCTGGAGAAGTTCCTGCGCCGCTTCTTCGCGTTCAGCCAGTTCAAGCGCTCCGCCGTGCCGAACGGGCCGAAGGTGTCCTCCGGCGGTGCGCTGTCTCCGCGCGGAGACTGGCGCGCGCCGTCCGATGCCAGCGCGGCGGTGTGGCTGGCGGAACTGGATGCGAAGGTGCCGTAAAAGAAGGCGTCGTCCCGGCCTTGATCCGGGACGACGTCATCTCAATCCCGCAGCGACTCGATTTCGCGTGCGAGATCCTTTTCGCGGCGCTCGTCGGTGGCGATGCGTTCGAGTACGGCGATGCGCTTGCGCAATTTCTCGACTTCGGTTTCCAGTTCGTGCTCGCGCTCGCCATGGCCGTCCAGTCGGAAGCCCGGCTTTTCTCCGCGCAGTTTCTGGGCACGGAGCCAGGTTACCGCGGCGATCGCGAAGATGACGACTACGGCAGTCCAGAAGCTCATTGGGTCACCTCGCGGCGGGCATCGTGGCGAGCCCCTCGCAGGCTCTCGATCTGACGGGCTACATCATAACCCTGATCCGTGACAATCCGCTCGACGCTGGCGAGGCGGTCCTTGATCGCGCCGATCTCTGCGCGAAGCTGGGCGTTTTCCTGGGTGATCAACTGGACACGGGCCTGCGCTTCGGCGTCGTCCTTGGGATAGACGGCCTTGCCCCAGGAATTCTCCAGCGGATAGCCGTGGCGCATGCGCAGCCAGTTGTTGAAGATCCAGCCGCCGATGCCCAGCGCCGTAGCGGCAACCAGCAGGGGCGAGAGCATTTCGAGAATGTGGTCCATGTTCTTCCGGCCCCCGTCAGTTCGCGCGCGTCTCGCCATCCGGCGCGCGCAGCGATTCGATCTGGCGCGCGGTGTCCCAGGCGCCGTCGGTGATGATGGTTTCCAGCACGCGCAGGCGGTTCTCGATCGCGGCATTGGGGGCGGCGTGGCGGGCGGCCTTTTCGGCCGTTTGCCCCGCCGCGATCTCCAGCTTGCGTTCGAGGAAGGCGAGGCGGCGTTTGTAGGCCCCGGCCAGGATCGCCGCTATCGCGACCATCCCGCCCATGAAGGTGGCCAGCCCGACGAAGTCCCCGAAGCTCATTGCCGGGTCGCCTTGTCTGTGGGGGCCTTTTCGGTTTCGCGCACGTCGCGCAGGGCCTCGATCTGGAGCGCGGTATCGTAGCCGCCGTCAGTGATGATCCGTTCCAGCACCCGCACGCGCTCTTCCAGCTCGCGGGAGTGGGAGGCGTATTGCGCGGCCTTTTCGGCGGTGGCCGTCACCTGCAGTTCGGCCATGCGGCGCTGGTGCCGGGTCCAGATCGCGAAGCCCGCAATCATGAACGGGGCCAGCGGGATGAGGAGGGCGAGAGTGTGAGAATCCATCTTGGGCTAATCCCTGTTACCCGGTGTTGGCAGCCTGCGTATCAGCGCAGGCTGTCGATTTCGGCGGCGAGGCGCGAATTGCTGCTGGTGTAGTGCGCTTCCATCTCGGCGACGCGGCGGTCGATGTCCGAAAGTTCGCTGCGCAGGCGACCGGAACGGTTCGGTGCCGAGCGCATCAGGTTGTGTCCGAAGCCCTGGCGATTTCGGCGGCGTTCCATGCGGCGCAGCAGGCGCTCTTCCTCGTCCTCGCTGTAAAGGCTCATCGGCCGCTTGTCCGCCATGAAGGCGACGGCGATGTAGATCGGGATCGTCACGAAGGAGACGAAGAAGGTCAGCAGCACGGCTGCGATGCGAATCCAGAGCGTGTCGACGCCGGTATAGTCCGCAATGCCGGAGCAGACGCCGGCCAGCTTGGCGTTCGACTTGTCGAGATAGAATTGTCCGCGTGACACTGGTTGTTCCCTTTCCCTCGGGCTGCCCGGCGTTGATCCGGGCTTGCCCGTTATGACAGTGGTCGGGTCGGCAGACCCGGGTTCCCGGTCATGGCCCTTCGCGGGCGGCATGTACGTTTCGGCAAGGCACCTGCCGGGATGTCAGGTGTGCCGCTGTCATTCCGGCGTCGACTGGCCTGCGGTCGGCTGGCCTGCGGTCGATTGGCCATTCCCCATCGCGCGCTTCATCTCGGCGAGTTCGGCGTCGATCGTATCGCCGTCCTGCAAGGCGGCGATTTCCTCGGCGAGCGTCGGCTGGCGGCTGTCGCCCAGGCTCATCGCCTCGGCACGGCCTTCGGCATAATCGACGCGCCGCTCAAGCTGGTCGAAGCGCACCAGGGCCTCGTCCACGCGCTCGCTCGACAGCAAGGTCCGCAGTTTGACGCGATTCTCGGCGCTCTGCAAGCGAGCGGCGATCGAGGACTGGCGGCTGCGGGCCTCGCGCAGGCGGTTCTGCAGCTTTTCGATGTCCTCCTCGTAGGCGCGCAGGGCATCGTCGAGCACGGCGATCTCGGCACGAAGCTGCTCGGCCATATCGCCGGCCTTCTTCTTTTCGAGCAGGGCGGCGCGGGCCAGGTCCTCGCGGTCCTTGCTGAGCGCGAGCTGGGCCTTGTCGCCCCAGTCGTGCTGAAGCTGGTCCAGCTTGCCGACATGGCGGCGCAGTTCCTTCTGGTCGGCAATGGTGCGCGCGCTGCTGGTACGCACTTCGACGAGGGTTTCCTCCATCTCCAGGATGATGAGGCGGATCATCTTCCCGGGGTCTTCGGCCTTGTCCAACATGTCGTTGAAATTGGCGGCGATGATGTCGCGGGTGCGGGAGAAGATACCCATCCTGGCGGTTCCTTTGATCGAGGTGGGATTGAACTTGCGGGCCTGGCTGAAGCGCGGCTCCCGGAAGAAGGAGCCTTCGCCCGAACCGGAGGCGGTGTCGAACGGGCGGGCGCGCCTTTCCTGAAAGCGAGGAGCGTCCTGCTCCGATGCTTGCAGGATTTCGATTTCCGCGTCGAGCCTGCTCACTGCAGCGGTGCTCCGCAAACGGGAGCGGCATGGGCCGGCGGGGCGATGCGGTCGCTCATGGCGAAGAGGTTCAGCGTGCCCATGGCGAGCACGGCAGCGATGATCGCCCAGTCGAGCTTGCTGCGTTCCCGCCCATTGGCCTGGAAGCTGGCCGGCTGCTTGCTTGGGTGGCTGCTGGCAACGATGCTGGCGTTCTGGAAGGACATCCTGGTGTTCCTCTGTCGGATCTCGTGAATTTGCCCATGTCATCGCAAGGGGCGTGCCAAACTCGAAAACATGCGGATTTCTGCGATTTCAGACGCTTGGTGGGGGAGGGCGCAAAAGATGAATTGCCAATGAATGGTGAAATTCGCTAAGAGTTGGGAATGGAGCGAGACGTTCAGTTCATCGGTCAATCCACCGCCTTCCTCGACGCGGTGGAACGCGCCAGTCGGGCTGCGGCGGTGCGGCGTCCGGTTCTGGTCATCGGCGAGCGCGGGACCGGCAAGGAGCTGATCGCCCAGCGGCTCCATCACCTCTCGCCGCGCTGGGGCGAGCCGCTGATCACCATGAACTGCGCCGCCCTGCCGGAAACGCTGATCGAAGCGGAGCTGTTCGGGCACGAGGCCGGGGCTTTCACCGGCGCGGTGCGGGCAAGGGCCGGCCGGTTCGAGGAAGCGGATCGGGGGACGCTGTTCCTCGACGAGCTGGGCACCCTGTCGATGGCCGCGCAGGAGCGGCTGCTTCGGGCCATCGAATATGGCGAGATCGCGCGAATCGGTGCCTCGCGCCCGGTGCAGGTCGATGTGCGCGTGGTTGCCGCCACCAATGCCGACCTGCCGCGCATGGCCGAGCAAGGCACGTTCCGCGCCGACCTGCTCGATCGCCTGAGTTTCGAGGTCATCAACCTGCCGCCGCTGCGGGCGCGGGAAGGCGATGTCTACGAACTGGCCGACTACTACGGGCGGCGCATGGCGAGCGAGCTGGAGTGGGATACCTGGCCCGGTTTCTCGCCGCAGGCCATGGCGGTGCTGGAGGCGCATGACTGGCCGGGCAATGTGCGCGAGCTGCGGAACGTGACGGAGCGCGCAGTCTATCGCTGGGCGAACGAGCACGCGCCGATCGCCGAAATCGTCTTCGATCCTTTCGAGAACCCGTGGATGCCCGCCGCCGCTGCCGAGCCTTCCTCCGCGCCGATTCCGGCGGCCGCCGTTCCGGCAAGGCCGGCGCCGGCTGCGCCCGTGGAAGCGGGCGCCGGGCTGCGGGCTTCGGTAGAGGCTTACGAACGCGGGCTATTGGTCGAGGCGCTCGACCGGCATCGCTGGAACCAGCGCCGCGCGGCGTCGGCTATGGGATTGTCCTATGACCAGTTGCGCCATTGCATGAAGAAGCACCGCCTGTCGGAAGGCGGGCAGGCGCCCTCCGCGCCGCCATCGGCCCAGTCACGGCCGCGAAATCTCGGTGAATAACAAGCATTAAGCGGCCGTTTAGGAAAGTCTGTCTGCCGTTTTGCTTTAATTTTCCCTAGTGGGATTTGCCGTTATAGTGCACGGAAGGCGCGAATGAGGGCCGATGTGCAAGAGATAACCGACATTTCCGAAGCAACAGGGTTGTTGGAAAACTTGACGTCCAAGCAGGTCGAAGTTCTCGACCTGCTGCTGATGCACCGTACCACCAAGGAAATCGCCCGCGAGATCGGCATCGCGCCGAATACGGTGGACCAGCGCATCAATGCCGTGCGCGACAAGTGGGGAACCCTCAACCGCAAGGATACGGCGCGCCTTTATGGGCAGCTCGTGGAGCTATGTGGCAAATCCACATATGGCTTTTCCCGTATCGACGCGGGGTCGGGAGAGGGGGATGAGAGCGATCAGGATCTGACGGCGGATCCGGTCTTCGTCCTCTCCGATGCACGGCCCATGGCACGGCATCCCGATTGGTTCGATGCCCGGGTTGCCGAGCCGGCAGGCCTGGAGGCATTCGATGCAAGGTTCGGAAGGGCGGGGCGCGTAGGGGCGGTTTTCTTGCTGGCGTTGATCATGGCGGTGACCCTTGCGGCCACCCTGGCGATCGCCGAGGCTCTGGAAAAACTGCTTTAGCGGCGCGCTGGTCCACCGATCCGGTCCACCGACCCGGTGGTCTTTCTTGCCGGATGCCTTCGATCTCGGAATTCCCCGTGGGAGGCGACGAATATGACACCGGATATTGTCGGAATGCGGATCACCCGGAGCATCCAGTCGGTCGAGAACGACATGGATGAGCTTCTCGCCAAGGCCAGCGAACTCATGGCGGAAATCGCTCGCGGCCGCCTTGCGATCGTCGATAACGCCCATAGCACCCAGCGCCCGATGGCGCGCGTTGCAGCCATGCAGCGCAGCCTGATCGAGGCCCGCTCCGAACTGGTGCGTGCGCATAGCGACCTGTCGAAGCTGGCAGAGACGATGGATATTCCGGTCCGCTGCCCGGACAAGGCCGAAGGCGAGCATCAGCCGCTCGCCGAAATCGCGGCCTGATCGGGGACTCGTTCGAAATGGGGAGCGTCCTTGGGAAACTCTGAACAGCTTGCTTTCTTCCTGCTGCTGGTCGTCGCCGTGGCGCTGGCCTTCTGGCAGGGCGGCGCGCCCGAACGGTGGGGCGCCGCGATCATCCTGGCGATGGTCCTGCTGCAAGTCGGCGGAGAAAGCCTGCTGCCCAGTCGTTTCAGGAGCGTGGATCCCACGTCGCTGCTGACGGATGCCGTGGGAACGGCCGGTTTCGGCTATCTCGCGCTCCAGGCCCGAAGGATTTGGCCGCTATGGGCAACCTCGTTGCAGTTGTTGAGCCTCAGCGCGCATTTCGCACGATGGGCGGACATCGGAATTCCGCCAACGGTCTACGCCGTGATGCGGGGGACGCCCACGTTCCTGGCGCTTTCGGCGATAGCGATCGGTACGATCCTGCATGTCTGGCGCAAGCAGCGGCTTGGCAACGATCCCTCGTGGCAGGACTGGTCCCGGGTTGCAGTCGCATCCGGCCGCTCTCGCGAAGTCTCCTCGAAACGCTGGTAACCCACCTGGGCTGCCTTCGCCGCGAGGTGATGCTTGAACTGCCTTTCGATGCCGAAGGGCGGCTGGTGGGACAAGTGGCCTGCACGACAGGCTGCGAGGCCACGATCAGGGCCGGCTCCCGGTCGCTTTTGCAACGTGTGCTGGAGCATCGGGCCGTCGGCCTGGTGCTGGTGCACAACCACCCTTCCGGCGATCCGCTGCCCAGCCGGGCGGACGTGATCGCCACGCGCCGGCTCTCCGCGTTGTGCGAGACCGCGCGAATCGAGCTCCACGACCACCTCGTGGTCGGAGGACGCAGCGCGGTCTCCATGCGACGGGCCGGGCTGATGAGTCGCGCCGTGACGTGACTCCCAACTTACCGGCGGGCGGCCCTCCCCCGCTGGACGCAGGCCGGGCGAGCCCCCCCCCACCCGAACACTCGCCCGGCCTGCACTTTTTAATCGACCTTCCGATCGGCAAGAACGGGCGTCCGTCCGTTTTCGAGCGGCGCCGGCCCACGCCCCGGCAATGCCTTGGCCCGAAGCCGCGGACATCGGTTTCGCCCGACCGGCAGACCGGAATCCTCTCTCTTGCTTTTTACCGGCGATGCGCTTATCTGCGCCTCATCCCGACATTGGTGACACAAGGTTCGGGCTGGCGCCGGAAGGGGCCGGCGCGAAACTGCGTTGCCGAACAGCACGATTTTTACCGGAGATACGGCTTGGCCGACATTGCACGCATTACCGAAGTCATCGAACCTGAGGTCAACGCCCTCGGTTTCGACCTGGTGCGCGTGCGAATCTTCGGCAAGAGCGAAGTGGGCGACGATGAGATCGCCCTGCAGATCATGGCCGAGAACCCGGCCACCGGCCAGCTCGTGCTGGATGACTGCGTGAAGCTTTCGCACCGCATCTCCGATCGCATGGACGCGCTGGAAGAAGCCGGCGAAACGCTGATCGAGGAAGCCTATCGCCTCGAAGTCAGCTCGCCCGGCATCGATCGTCCGCTGACCCGCCCGAAGGATTACGCCAACTGGGCCGGGCACGAAGTGAAGGTAAGCCTGACCGCACCCGTGGAAGGCAACCGCAAGGGGCTGACCGGTGATCTGGTCGGCATCGACGGCGATCAGATCACGATCGACGACAAGAAGTCCGGCCGGGTGACTTTCCCACTCGGCGACATTCATTCCGCAAGGCTGGTCCTCACGGACAAGCTGATCGCAGCAACCCGCCCGCTGGATGACAGCGGGGCCGACGAGATTGTCGAGGAACAGGAAGACTAAGCCATGGCCAGTGCGATTTCCGCCAACCGCGCCGAGCTGCTCGCGATCGCGAACTCCGTCGCTTCGGAGAAGATGATCGACAAGTCGATCGTCATCGAGGCGATGGAAGAAGCCATCCAGAAGTCAGCCCGCAACCGTTACGGTGCGGAAAACGACATTCGCGCGAAGCTCGATCCGCGCACCGGCGACCTGCGTCTGTGGCGCGTCGTCGAAGTGGTCGAAGAAGTTGAGGACTACTTCAAGCAGGTGGACCTCAAGCAGGCCGACAAGCTTCAGAAGGGCGCGGCCCTGGGTGACTTCATCGTCGACCCGCTGCCCCCGGTGGACCTCGGCCGCATCGACGCGCAGTCGGCCAAGCAGGTGATCTTCCAGAAGGTCCGCGATGCCGAGCGTGACCGCCAGTACGAAGAATTCAAGGACCGCGCCGGCGAAGTCATCACCGGCGTGATCAAGTCGGTCGAATTCGGCCACGTCATCGTCAATCTCGGCCGCGCCGAAGGCGTGATCCGCCGCGACCAGCAGATCCCCCGCGAAGCCGCCCGCGTCGGCGAGCGCGTTCGCGCGCTGGTCATGCGTGTCGAGCGCCAGAACCGTGGGCCGCAGATCTTCCTTTCCCGCGCGCACCCGGACTTCATGAAGAAGCTCTTCGCGCAGGAAGTGCCCGAAATCTACGACGGCGTGATCGAGATCAAGGCCGCCGCCCGTGACCCGGGTTCGCGCGCCAAGATCGGCGTGATCAGCCACGATCACTCGATCGACCCGGTCGGCGCCTGCGTCGGCATGAAGGGCAGCCGCGTTCAGGCCGTCGTGCAGGAACTGCAGGGCGAAAAGATCGACATCATCCCCTGGAGCGAAGACACCGCGACTTTCGTGGTCAACGCCCTCCAGCCCGCGACCGTCAGCCGCGTCGTCATCGACGAGGAAGAAAGCCGCATCGAAGTCGTCGTGCCCGATGACCAGCTTTCGCTGGCGATCGGCCGCCGCGGCCAGAACGTGCGCCTTGCCTCGCAGCTGACTGCCTCGCAGATCGACATCATGACCGAGGCGGAGGCTTCGGAGAAGCGCCAGAAGGAATTCACCGAGCGCTCGAAGATGTTCGAGGAAGAGCTCGACGTGGACGAGACCCTTTCGCAGCTGCTGGTGGCCGAAGGCTTCAGCGAGCTTGAGGAAGTCGCCTATATCGACCTCAACGAACTGGCCGCCATCGAAGGCTTCGACGAAGAACTCGGCCAGGAACTCCAGAGCCGTGCCCAGGAAGCGCTCGAGCGCCGCGAAGAAGCCTCGCGCGAGGAACGCCGCGGTCTCGGTGTCGAGGACGCCCTGGCCGAACTGCCGCACCTCACCGAGGCGATGCTGGTGGTTCTCGGCAAGGCCGGCATCAAGACGCTCGACGACCTGGCGGATCTCGCCACCGACGAGCTGATCGCCAAGAAGCGCTCCGAGCAGCGCCGCCGCGACGGTTCGGTGAACCGCCGTGCGCGTGACGAAGACAAGGGCGGCGTGCTCGGCGAGTACGGCCTGAACGAAGAACAGGGTAACGAAATCATCATGGCAGCCCGCGCTCACTGGTTCGACGAAGAACCGCAACCCGAGGAGGCCGCCGATGCGGAATCCTCGCAATGAGCGCGTAAGCTCCGACATCGACGGCGCCGGGCCGGAGAGGAAATGCATCCTCTCCGGGGAGGTCGGTGCGCGTGAAGACTACATCCGTCTGGCGATCTCGCCGGACGGACTCGTTCTTCCCGACATCCACGCGCGTGCCCCCGGGCGCGGCGCGTGGATCGGCGTTTCTCGTGACACTCTTGAAAATTCGCTCGAGAAGGGCAAATTAAAGGGAGCGATGGCGCGCGCCTATAAAGGTGCCGCGCTCACGATCCCGGAAGACCTCGCCGAACGGATAGAACAGGCGCTGATCCGCGCACTGACTCACCGGCTGGGCCTCGAACTGAAATCGGGCAAGTTGCTTATGGGCTCCGACCGTATCGCGCAGAACGCGCGAGAGGGCCGGGTCACATGGCTTGCCCATGCCGCCGATGCGAGCGAAGACGGCTCGCGCAAGCTCGACCAGGCCTGGAGAGTCGGGAGCGAGGCGGAAGGAAGCGGTCTCAAGGGCACACGCTTGCCTCTGGACCGAGAGACGCTGTCTGTGGCATTGGGCCGCGACAACGTCGTTCACTTGGCGCTGAATGATCGTGGCGCGGCTCAACGAGTCGCTTCGCTGCTGCAGCGCCTTCTGCATTTCCAGGGGCAGCCCCGCACCGAGACGGACGGGGACGGTATGGATGGTAGCAACGGGCCGGCACGCAGCGCCGCGCCCGAGGCGACGAATTGAGACTGAAGGGCACGACGAGAGATATGAGCGAGACCGACAACAAACCGACCCTGGGCCGCAAGCCATTGGGGCTTAAGCGTTCCGTGGAAGCGGGTGAGGTCAAGCAGACCTTCAGCCACGGCCGCACCAACAAGGTGGTGGTCGAGGTGAAGCGCCGCAAGGTGCTCGGCAAGCCGGGCTCCGAAGGCGCTGTCGAGGCCGCTCCCGCGCCCCAGGCTCCCGCCCCGGCTCCGCAGGCCGCTGCCCCGGCCCCGTCGGCTCCACAGCCCGCACCGCAGCGGGCTGCGCCGCCGCCGGCCGCGCCCCGCAAGCCGATTCCGTCGAACGAGACGCCGCAGGAGCGCGTCGCCCGTCTTCAGCGTGAGGCCGAGGAAGCCCGACTCGCCTCGCTTGAGGAATCGAACCGCCGCGAGCACGAGGAAAAGGTGCGCGCGATGGAAGAAGAAAAGCGCCGCGCCGAAGAAAACCGCGCCCAGGAGAGCAAGCGCGCCGAAGAGGAAGCTGCCAAGGCTCGCGAAGCCGAGGCTGTCCAGAACGCTCCGGCCCAGAACGCTCCGGCCCAGGATACTGCGGCTCCCGTGCAGGAAGCGCCTGCCGAGACGCCCGTCGCTGCCGAACCGGCTGCGCCTGCCGCCGAAGCGTCGGCTCCGGAAGCCGCCGCGCCTGCCGCCAAGGCGCCTGAAGCTGCTGCGAAGCCGGTTGCTGCCGCGCCCGTGGCCGCTCCGGCTCCCGCGCCGCGCCGCTTCACCCCGGTTGCACGTCCTCAGCCCCGCAAGCCCGAGGCTCCGGCCGCCGCCGCCGGCAACGCTGCCGCAGGCAACGCCGCCTCTGGCAATGCCGGCAATGCAGCTGCCGCAACCACCGGCAATGCCGGCCCCGCCAGCAGCGGCACTGCCGCCGCACCCAAGGGTCCGGCTGCAGCCAAGAAGGGCGCTCCGCCGCCGCCGCCGCGCAGCACGCCGGATCGCGACCGCAAGGGCGGCGACCGCCGCCAGTCGGGCAAGCTCACGGTCAACCGTGCGCTCAACGACGACGAGGGCGCCCGCGCCCGTTCGCTCGCCGCGCTCAAGCGCGCCCGCGAGAAGGAACGTCGTGCCCACTTCGGCGGCCAGTCGCAGCAGCGCGAGAAGCAGGTCCGCGACGTGATCGTCCCCGAGGCGATCACCGTTCAGGAACTCGCCAACCGCATGGCCGAAAAGGGCGCCGACCTGGTGAAGGCGATGTTCAAGATGGGCATGATGGTCACCGTCAACCAGACGATCGACCAGGATACCGCTGAACTGCTCGTCACCGAATTCGGCCACAACATCCAGCGCGTGTCCGAAAGCGATGTCGACATCGACACCTCCATCGACGTCGATGCCGAAGAGACGCTGAAGCCGCGTCCCCCAGTCGTCGCCATCATGGGCCACGTCGACCACGGCAAGACCTCGCTGCTCGACGCGCTTCGCGGCACCGACGTGGTGCGCGGCGAAGCCGGCGGCATCACGCAGCACATGGGCGCGTACCAGATCAAGACCAAGGGCGGTGACCTCGTCACCTTCCTCGACACGCCTGGTCACGCGGCCTTCACCCAGATGCGTATGCGCGGTGCGAACGTCACCGACATCGTGATCCTGGTGGTCGCTGCCGACGACGGCATCATGCCGCAGACGATCGAGGCCATCAATCACACGAAGGCCGCGGGCGTGCCGATGATCGTGGCCATCAACAAGATGGACAAGCACGAGGCCAATCCGCAGAAGGTGCGCGAGCGCCTGCTGGAGCACGAAGTCATCGTCGAGGCCATGTCGGGCGATGTCCAGGACGTGGAAGTCTCGGCCAAGACCGGCGCGGGTCTCGACGATCTGATCGAGAAGATCCTGCTCCAGGCCGAACTGATGGAACTGAAGGCCAACCCCGACCGCGAGGCCGAGGCGACCGTGATCGAAGCCAAGCTCGACAAGGGCAAGGGTCCGCTCGCGACCGTGCTGGTCAACCGCGGCACCCTGAAGGTCGGCGACATCTTCGTCGTCGGCACCGAGAGCGGCCGCGTGCGCGCCATGCTCGACGACAAGGGACGCCAGGTGAAGGTCGCTCCGCCCTCGATGCCGGTGGAAGTCCTCGGTATCGGCGGCGTGCCGATGGCCGGTGACCTGCTCAGCGTCGTGGACAGCGAACAGCGTGCCCGCGAGGTTTCGGCCTACCGTCAGGAACAGGCGACTGCCAAGCGCACCGCCATGGCGCCGGCCAGCATCGACACGATGTTCTCGGCGCTTGCCGCCAAGCAGAACGTCATCGAGTACCCGGTCGTGGTCAAGGCGGACGTGCAGGGTTCGGTCGAAGCGATCAACGCCGCGCTCCATGCCCTCTCGAACGACGAGATCAAGGTGCGCATCCTGCACTCGGGCGTCGGTGCCATCACCGAGACCGACGTGGCCCTGGCTTCGGCCTCGGGCGCGCCGATCGTGGGCTTCAACGTCCGCCCGAACGCCAAGGCGCGCGAGCAGATAGAGAAGACCAAGACCCCGATGATGTACTACGACGTCATCTACGAGCTGACCGCCGAGGTCGCGAAGCAGATGGCCGGCATCTGGGGTCCGGAGCGCATCGAAACCGTGGTCGGCCGCGCCGAAGTCAAGCAGGTCTTCCCGGCCGGCAAGCGCGACAAGGCCGCCGGTCTGCTGGTCGTCGAAGGCTTCATTCGCAAGGGTCTCAGCGCGCGTCTTACCCGCAACGACGTCATCGTTTCGGCAACGACGATCTCCTCGCTGCGCCGCTTCAAGGACGACGTGGACGAAGTCCGCGCCGGTCTGGAGTGCGGTGTGGTCCTGGCCGACACCAACGACATCAAGGCGGGCGACCACCTCGAAGTCTTCGAAGTCAGCCACCGCGAACGTACCGTCGGCTGATATCCGCCGGTTTCGGTTGAAAGACCATGAAACGGCCATCGTCGGGGAAACCCGGCGGTGGCCGTTGCCGTTTGGGCCGCCTGGCCGGACGACGGCGCCCTGCGGCGACAGATGGCGGCTCGCGGGATGACTTGCAGCCTCTCCGCGGCTCGTGCAGGTGAGGAAGCGCCGGGCAGACATGCCCCGCAGCCATTCAGCTTATGGAATCGATGACCCTGCCATGACCCGCTATTGCGCCTTTTTCGAGTCCCTGATCGTGGGCGGCGATCGTCTGTCGATGGCGGACTTGCGCTACGCCTTCGCGCGCGAGGAACTGGAGAATGCCGAAACGGTGATCTCCAGCGGCAATGTCCTGTTCGATTACGAGGACCGTCCGACCGAGGGCCTGGAAGACCTCCTGGCCTACCTGATGCGCGATCGCTTCGACATGGGCGCCTTCGTGGCGGTGCGCAGTCGCGCGGAGATCCGCGCGGCCGTGGAGGAAAACCCGTTCGTGGGCAGCGAGGACACTTTCGTCCATAGCGTGCTGCTGGAGCGGCAACCCACCAAGCAGCAGTTCGGCCGCCTCGTGGGCGACCACGGCAGCATCGGCGCCGAGCGACTGGCGCTCGGCGATCGCTGCCTTTTCGTGGATTTCGGCGGGCCGATGAGCGAAAGTCCGCTGACGATGGCCTTCATCGAAAAGCGCCTCGGCAGCCGGGGTGCGGCGCGCAATGTGCGAACGCTGGCGCGGATCGTCGCGAAGATGTGATGCGCAAAGGGCGCCGCGCTCCGCCAAGCGCGACGCCCCATTGGCCGGTTTCGTCTATCCGGGAGGGATCAGCGGAACATGCCGCTCGTCACGGCGGCAACGATGCCGCTGGTGATGCCGACGAGCAGCAGGTCATTGCCCGAACGCACGTAGTGATAGCCGCGCGGCGGGGCCTTCACATTGCGGTACTTGCGGTAGTCCACGGCCTGGTAGTGCGTGGCGCGGCTCTGGTCGAACTTCTCGCCCTTGCGGAACTGGTGCGGGCCCGTGTCGGCATGGCCGTTACCCGAATGAGAAGTGTCCGCATGCGAAGAGGTGTGGCGGTCCGGCGCGGCCATGGCCGGTGCGGCGACGGTGGGGGCGACGAGCGCCGCAGCAAGCAGGGTGGCGGTGAACTTGTGCATTTCCGGTTCCTCGAAATGGTGGTTTCACAGGGCTAAACCACACAAATGAGCCTTGGAGCCGTAATCAATTGTTGCAAATTGTCGTCGTCCGCCCACATGGAACAAAGCCATGGTACGCCAGCAAGTCACATCCGAACAGCACTCCGTCCGCCTCCTGAAGGTGGGTGAGCAGGTGCGCCACGTCCTTTCCGAGATCCTCACGCGCCAGCAGGTTCACGACGATACGCTGAGCACGCATTCGGTCTCCGTCACCGAAGTGCGCATGACGCCGGACCTGCGCATCGCCACCGTCTTCGTGAAGCCCCTGCTTGGCGAACATGAGGAAATCGTGCTGAAGGCGCTGCAGACGCATACCGCGTTCTTCCAGCGCGAAGTGGCACAGCGGCTGAAGCTGAAGTTCGCTGCCAAGATCCGTTTCCGCACCGATGATACTTTCGAAGAGGCGAGCCGGATCGACGCGCTGCTCAACGATCCGCGGGTCAAGCGCGACCTCGAGGACTGATCCGCCCGGTCAGCCGGGTTCGAACGTCAGCGAAACCCGGTCCCACCGGCGCCGCGCCAGATCGGGCGGGCTGATCCAGAACTGGTAGAGCCCCGAGACTCTCCCCGTATCGCCCCCCGACTCTCTCCCCGATTCTCGCCAATGCCATCCCATCATGTCGTCGCTGGCGAGCTGCAGCAGCAGGATCTCGCCCCGATGGTCGTCGCGCGCCGCACGGTGGCAGCCGCCGGGGCCGAACACTTCGTGCTGATGGGCATTGGCGAGCCGGTAGCCGGCATTGATCCGCGCGAGTTCCGCATCGGACATTTGCGCCAGAGCCTCCGGCGGCCCTGAAACCATCGCCCGCAGCGAGAATGCGGAGAGTTCCGCCATCGTCGCCGGCGCGCGGTTCCGCACCAGGTCGGCGCAATCGCGGGCCACATGAGCCAGGACGTCCTGAAGCACGGCGAATTCGTCGTGGGTCAGCGGCGTCCAGGGATCCCGCTCGCTGGTGAAGCCGTCCATGGCCTGCGTGACTTGCGCAAGCGCGGCCTGCTGCTCGCATGTGGCGTGGAGTTTCGCGTCCTCCCGGTCGAAGGCGCGCTGGGCGGCTTCCAGGCGCAGCGACGTCGTGCCCGGATCGGCGCCCAGCAGTTCGACATCCTCGCGCGCGTCGGCGGTCCTGTCGGTACGTCTGTCCACCAGACGCGAGGCTTCGTCCAGGGCGGCATGGAAACGCGCGGCCAGGTGGATCGCGCCATGCCACCAGACCCGCTCCACCGGCTCGCGCACGGTCAGCGGCCCGTCGCGCAAGGGATAGCGCATGGCGAGCCACTCGGTCATCGCCTGTTCGACGGCTTGCTCGTTGCCCAGTTCGTGCCGGTCGCGCTGCTCTTCGGGCAGCGGGACGGCAAGGGCTTCCACCGGCCAGAAGGGATAGAACGCGTCATCCGGGGCCCGGTCCGCCGCGGCCAGCGACAGGCCGCCCTCGCTGCCTGCGGGAGGATCGGTGAACTCGTGCGCTCCGGCCGGGACCGGCACGACGGCGCCGGTCCCAACGAAGAAAGCCAGGGAGCCGGACTTCGGCAGCGGCGTCTCCGGGCAGGCGGCGGAGATTTCGGCCAGGTCGATCTGCGCGGCGAAAGGCAGCGCCGCACCGCCGCTGCCGCGCGGCCAGGGAATGCCGGCCAGCTTCGGCAAACCGCCGAGCCAGCTGGCATCGCCGAACCAGTCCCGCGATCGCGACCGGGCCTTGCGGATCAGCACGACCGGGCGGGGTAGGGGCGCTTCGGGGTCGAACATGTCGGGTTCGCCCGTCGGCTGTTCGACGCTCAACGGGTCCGCGGTCAACGGCTCGGGCCGCCAGACCGGGCCGGGGAGCGCCTTGAGCGCCGGCGTTCGGGGCCAGAGCAGCAGTATCGGCGCGCAGAGCAGGGCGCCCAGCACCAGCGGGGCAGCGATGGCGCCGCCGCGTCCCAGAGCGGCGACCAGCGCTGCGGCGGCGCTATCGAACAGGGCGGCGGTCTGTCGGGAGGAGGCGGCGACGTGCGGGGCGAAGGGGGCATCGACGACATATCCGGCCGCCGCTCCGGCCAGCGCGATGATCACGACCAAGGCGATCCATCTCTTCATGCCCAACTCCCTGCCTAGAACTTCGGGCCTCTCGAACTTCGGGGCCTTCTAACTTCGGGGCCTGTCTAACTTCGGGGCTGTCTAACTCCAGCTCAGCCTGTTTCCGGCCCTGCCGAGACTCCAGATGCCCGGACGCCGTTTTCGGCTGACGGGATTAGATAACGGCAGGGGCTTTCATTCAAGCGGGGACAATCGCGAGGGACGCCGTGCGGGCGGCCGAGGGGCATGTTATCCCCAACTCCGATGGCTAAACTCTATTTCTACTATGCCAGCATGAATGCCGGCAAATCGGCGACTTTGCTTCAGGCCAACTTCAACTATCACGAGCGCGGCATGCGCACGATGTTGTGGACTGCGGCGATAGACGACCGCAGCGAGTCCCGCGGCGGTGACCATGCGATCGAAAGCCGCATCGGCCTGCACGCATCGGCGCACCGTTTCCTGCCCGATACCGACCTCGTCTCGCAAGTGAGAGCGGCCCATTCGGTGGAGCCGCTGTCCTGCGTTCTGGTGGACGAAGCGCAGTTCCTCACCCCGGCGCAGGCCTGGCAATGCGCCCATGTTGCCGACCGGGAAAACATCCCCGTGCTCTGCTACGGCTTGCGCACCGATTTTCGCGGGGAGCTGTTCCCCGGGTCCGCTGTCCTGCTGGGCATTGCCGATGCCCTGATCGAGCTGAAGGCGGTGTGCCACTGCGGCCGCAAGGCGACGATGAACTTGCGCGTCGATGCTGCCGGAGCGGCGGTGCATGAAGGGGCGCAGACGGAAATCGGCGGGAACGATCGCTATGTCGCGCTCTGCCGCAAGCATTTCGGCGAAGCCATGGCCCGGTGATGCCGGGGCCCCGAAATGGCTGGGCGAGATGGCCTGCACAATGCCCTTGCGGGATTTTCGTAGCGGCATCCGCCTCGCCCGGGCCTGCTCCATTGCAGGCGGGGGCGCTCGCCCCTAGATCAGCGCCATGAACCAGACCCTGCTGCAGGCCGCGGCGCTCATCATCCCCCTCATCATCGCCATCGTCTTCCACGAGGTGGCGCACGGATGGACTGCTCTCGCGCTCGGCGATCCGACCGCGCAGGAGCAACGGCGGCTGTCGCTCAACCCGCTGCGGCACGTCGACCCCATGGG
Organism: Novosphingobium sp. BL-S-21; assembly: GCF_055521655.1. Taxonomy (NCBI): domain Bacteria; kingdom Pseudomonadati; phylum Pseudomonadota; class Alphaproteobacteria; order Sphingomonadales; family Sphingomonadaceae; genus Novosphingobium; species Novosphingobium sp. BL-S-21. The sequence continues at coordinate 1,536,282 of NZ_CM145496.1, read as the reverse complement.
TACGATCGCGCTGCCGGGGTTCCTGGCGCTGACCGGGCTGCCGATCTTCGGTTGGGCCAAGCCGGTGCCCGTCAACCGCTGGCGGCTCAACGATCCGCGCCGGGGCATGATGGTGGTCGCCGGCGCCGGACCGGGCACCAACCTGGTGCTCGCCGCTGTCGGCGCTTTGCTGCTGGGTCTGCTGGTGCGCTTTGCCGGGAACGCCGAAGGCGCCGGACTGACCTTTGCGGCGATGAACCTCAACAACTTCATCACCATCAACGTCTTCCTGGCCCTGTTCAACTTGCTGCCGATCCCGCCGTTCGACGGATCGCACATCGTCGAGGGCCTGTTGCCGCGCGCCGCAGCGGCGCAATACGAGCGGTTCCGGCCCTACGGTTTCCCGCTGCTGATCGTGCTCCTGCTGGTGGTGCCCTACTTCTTCCCGCAATGGGGCGTGGTGCGGCGCCTGGTCCTGCCGCCGGTGATCTGGGCGACCGATCACTATTACGCACTGGCGCAGTTCGTGGCCGGGGCCTGAGCACCCGGCTGTCCGGGCGTTGACAAACCGGCCTCGCGGGCCTTGGGGGATGCGATGAATTCCACCGTTCCTCCCCGCCCGGCCCCCCATGGCTGGATCGTCCTCGACAAGCCGCTCGGCCTTGGCTCCACCCAGGCCGTCGCCGCCGTGAAGCGCAACTTGCGCGAGGCGGGTTACGGCAAGAAAGTGAAGGTCGGGCATGGCGGCACGCTGGACCCACTGGCCACGGGTGTGCTGCCGATTGCGCTGGGCGAGGCGACCAAGCTGGCCGGACGCATGCTCGATGCCAGCAAGAGCTACCTCTTCACCGTGCGCTTCGGCTCGGAAACGGACACGCTCGACCTCGAAGGCAAAGTGATCGCGACCAGCGACGTGCGCCCGGACCAGGCCGAAGTCGAAGGCGTGCTGGCGCAGTTCACCGGCGCCATCGAGCAGGTGCCGCCGATCTATTCCGCCCTGAAAGTGGACGGCGAGCGCGCCTACGACCTCGCCCGCGCCGGGCAGGAGGTGGAGATGAAGACGCGCGCGGTCACCGTGTTCGAGCTGCGTCTGGACCGATTCGATGTGGAGGAAGGGGCGACCCTGCTCGCCCACGTCTCCAAGGGCACCTACATCCGTTCCCTGGCGCGGGACATCGCCAGGGCCCTTGGAACCTGCGGAACCGTGACCCTTTTGCGCCGCGTGAAGGCCGGCCCGTTCGACCTGTCCCAAGCGATTTCGCTGGACAAATTGAACGAAATCGGCAAGGGCGCGACGCTTGAACAGATACTCTTGCCACTGGAGGTGGGGCTGGACGACATCCCGGCCATCGACCTCGGTTCGGAGCAGGCAAGGGCGGTCCGACAGGGCCGCGTTCTGACCGAACTGCCCTACGATGACGGGCTCTACTGGGCGCGGGAGGGAACCATTCCCGTCGCGCTGGTGGAGCTTTCGAGCGGAGAAGTCCGCGTTGTCAGGGGGTTCAACCTATCGGATGTCGCGGAGTAAAGTACTATGTCGGTTACCGCTGAAAAGAAGCAGGACATCATTTCGGACAACGCACGCGTCGCTGGCGACACGGGCAGCCCGGAAGTTCAGGTCGCGATCCTCACCGAGCGCATCCGCAACCTGACCGAGCACTTCAAGGCTCACCACAAGGACAACCACTCGCGTCGCGGTCTGCTGGCCATGGTCAACAAGCGCCGCTCGCTGCTCGACTACCTTAAGAAGAAGGATGTCGCGCGGTACAACTCGCTGATCCAGAAGCTGGGTCTGCGTAAGTAAGAACTGACGGGAAGCGGCCCCTAGCGGGCCGCTTCTTGCATTAGAGCGTCTTCCAATCGGGTGGGATCACCTGATGACCCGGAAAACGCGGTAAAACAGAACCAAGGGTCCGTCCGCAATTCGGCGGCAGACCCAGGAGCCCCGAAACGGCTCCACACCGGACCGGGACGGCATACCCGGCAGTAAACCCCGCTGTTGCAATAGGGCCGGCGGGCTGAGGAAAACCTCTTATGTTCGACGTCAAAACCGTAAGCATGGAGTGGGGCGGCAAGACGCTCACTCTCGAAACCGGCCGCGTGGCCCGTCAGGCCGACGGCGCCGTCCTTGCCACCTACGGCGAAACGGTCGTGCTCTGCGCGGTGACCGCCGCCAAGTCGGTGAAGGAAGGCCAGGACTTCTTCCCGCTGACCGTACACTACCAGGAAAAGTTTTCGTCCGCAGGACGCATCCCCGGTGGCTTCTTCAAGCGTGAACGCGGCGCCACCGAAAAGGAAACGCTGACCAGCCGCCTGATCGATCGCCCGGTCCGCCCGCTGTTCCCCGAAGGTTTCTACAACGAAATCAACGTCATCTGCCAGGTCCTGAGCTATGACGGCGAAACCGAGGCCGATGTCGTTGCGATGATCGCCGCTTCGGCCGCGCTCACCATCTCGGGCGTGCCCTTCATGGGCCCGATCGGCGCCTGCCGCGTCGGCTTCGTCGACGGCGAATACACGCTGAACCCGAAGCAGAACGCTGCTCTCGAAGACGGCCGCCTCGATCTCGTCGTCGCCGCCACCGGCAACGCCGTGATGATGGTGGAATCGGAAGCCAAGGAACTGACCGAGGAAGAGATGCTCGGCGCCGTCATGTTCGCGCATGACGAATGCCGCAAGGTCGTCAACCTCGTGATCGACCTGGCCGAGCAGGCCGCCAAGGAACCTTGGGAAATCGACCTGTCGGACAACACGGCCGACATCAAGGCGAAACTCAAGAAGGCCGTCGGCAAGGACGTTACCGCTGCCTACAAGCTGACCGACAAGTCGGCCCGCTCGAACGCGCTGAACGCAGCCCGCGCCAAGGCCAAGGAAGCCTTCTCCGGCGAAACCCCGCAGCTTCAGATGGTCGCCATCAAGACCATGAAGAAGCTGGAAGCGGAAATCGTGCGCGGCGCCATCCTCAAGGACGGCAAGCGTATCGACGGCCGCAAGCTCGACCAGGTCCGCCCGATCGAATCGATGGTCGGCTTCCTGCCGCGCACGCACGGTTCGGCGCTGTTCACCCGCGGTGAAACGCAGGCGATCTGCACCACCACGCTGGGCACCAAGGACGCCGAACAGATGATCGACGGCCTCGAAGGCCTGTCGTACTCGTCGTTCATGCTGCACTACAACTTCCCGCCCTACTCGGTCGGCGAAGTGGGCCGCTTCGGCGCTCCGGGCCGCCGCGAAATCGGCCACGGCAAGCTGGCATGGCGCGCGCTGCACCCCGTGCTGCCCGCCAAGGAAGACTTCCCCTACACCATCCGCATCCTGTCGGACATCACCGAGTCGAACGGCTCGTCCTCGATGGCGACGATCTGCGGTGGCTGCCTTTCCATGATGGACGCGGGCGTTCCCGTGATCCGTCCGGTTTCGGGCATCGCCATGGGCCTGATCCTGGAAGGCGAAGACTTCGCCGTTCTCTCGGACATCCTGGGCGACGAGGATCACCTCGGCGACATGGACTTCAAGGTGGCTGGCACCGAACTCGGCATCACCACGATGCAGATGGACATCAAGATCGCCGGCATCACCAAGGAAATCATGGGCAAGGCGCTCGAGCAGGCCAAGGCCGGCCGCGCGCACATCCTGGGTGAAATGACCAAGGCCCTCGGTTCGGCTCGCACCGAACTCTCGGCCCACGCTCCGCGCATCGAGACGATCCAGATCGACAAGTCGAAGATCCGTGACGTCATCGGCACCGGCGGCAAGGTCATCCGCGAGATCGTCGCCGAAACCGGCGCCAAGGTCGACATCGACGATGAAGGCGTGATCAAGATCTCGTCGTCCGACATCGCCCAGATCGAGGCCGCCAAGAAGTGGATCCTCGGCATCGTCGAGGAAGCGGAAGTCGGCAAGATCTACGACGGCAAGGTCGTCAACATCGTCGACTTCGGCGCTTTCGTGAACTTCATGGGCGGCAAGGACGGTCTCGTCCACGTCTCCGAAATGAAGAACGAGCGTGTCGAAAAGCCGACCGACGTCGTCAAGGAAGGCCAGCTGGTCAAGGTCAAGGTCCTCGAGATCGACCCGCGCGGCAAGGTTCGCCTGTCGATGCGCGTCGTCGACCAGGAAACCGGCGCCGAGCTGGAAGACACCCGTCCGGCCCGCGAACCGCGCGAACCGCGCGGCGATCGTGGTCCCCGTGACGATCGTGGCGGCGACCGTCGCGGCCCGCGCCGTGATGGCGGCCGTGGCGGCAACGATCGTGGTCCGCGCGGCGAAGGCCGTGGCGATCGCGGCCCCCGCGGTCCGCGTGACGGCGGCAACGGTGGCGGCGATCCCGACCACCTGCCGGCCTTCCTCAAGGAAGACTGATCGGCTCGGGTCTTGCAACCTGAACGAAAAGAAGAAGGGGCCGCAGCGATGCGGCCCCTTTTTTCGTGCGGTCTATGATCCGGTGCGGGGGTGAGGTGGCGGGCTGCCATCGATCGGCATGGCGTCTTCCTCGTTCTTGTAGGGCCTCGTTCGCGCCAGGCGTCGCCATGTGGAGGCGCGACGAAACCATCCCGCGCGGTCAGACACGACACTGGATGGCAATGACCGGAAGCTGGAAGGCTGTCCCGCTCGTCCTAGCGCCCGGCAGCGGTGAGCAGCGGCATGGCCTTGTCGTCGCTGCGGGCACGGCGCGGGGCGGTGACCACGCGGTTCTTGCCAGATTGCTTTGCGGCATAGAGCGCGCTGTCCGCCATCGCCACCACGTCGCCTGCGCCGGTCGCGGTCTCGGGCACCGTGGCGATGCCGAAGGAGGCGCTGACCGGGGTGCCGTGCGCGGCCGAGAGCGCTTCCACCCGCTGGCGCAGCAGTTCGGCCTTGGCCGCGGCATGGTCGAGGCTGCACTTGGGCATGATGACCAGAAGCTCCTCGCCGCCATAGCGCGCGATCACGTCGGAGGGGCGCAGGGTTTCCACCAGCTGGCCCGCCACATCGCACAGCACGGCATCGCCCTTGGCGTGGCCGTGATCGTCGTTGAGGCGCTTGAAGTTGTCCAGGTCGATCATCAGCACCGAGATCGGCGTGCCGGTGCGCTGGGCCAGATTGATGTAACGCTCCAGCGCGTCTTCCATGTAGCGCCGGTTGTAGAGCCCGGTCAGCGGATCACGCAGGGACTGGGTGCGCAGCTTCTCGCGCAGGGCGATGTTGGACAGGGCCAGCGACATCGAATCCGCCAGGGCGCGGACCACCCGCGTCACGTCCAGCAGCCTTGCCGAGGCATCTTCCGCTTCGCTGGCGATGACGAGCAAGCCGAACACCTGCCCGCGCGCCATCATCGGGACTTCGATGGTGGAAGCGCCGCCGATCGCGTGCTGGCAGCACAGCGATCCTCCCAGCCTGTCGTTGACATGGGGCTTGCCGCGCTTGAGCGCCCAGCAGCTCCCCGGGAACAGCGTGGCGGGCGGCGCGAAGCCATCCTTCCGGCTCCACGACCGCGCGAGGTCGAGCCGGTCGCGCGAATTGTTAAAGACATAGAGTGCGCCGTCGAATTCCGGCAGCAGCCGTTCCGCGCTGGCCATCAGCACGGCACCGGCATCCTCGTGGTCGTCTGCGGCCTGGAGCATGTCCGCCATCGCGAAGAGTTCTTCGACTTGCGCGCGGGCGGCGCCCGTCTGGGCGACCAGTGTGAGATGCCCGTCGAGTTCGGCCACCGCGCGGCGTCCGTAGCGGATGCCGACGCCCAGCGTGAACAGCGCCGTTGCCGCTGCCATCCCCGCCAGGATGCGGGCGGTCGTGCCCTCTGCCAGAACGCTGGACACCGCGCAGACGGCGCAGCAGGCCTGAACGGCATGGACCGACAGGCGCCGTGCTGCTGTCATCGCCTTGTTCGGCGAAAGTATACTATCGCGCTTCTGCATCCGCACCCTGCTTCGTCGAAACACGCAAGCTAACGCGTGACGACTAAGGAAGCGTAACAAACACCATTAAGATGGCGTTATTGCCCATTAACTTGAAGTAATTACGTGGAAAAACCGGCAATGCGATCCGGTGCGCCCCGGCAGCGTTCCCGCAACATGCGCAAGGACGCCCGCCTTGCCGCAGCAAGTGGTGAAAAGTGCGGGATCTGGGAGGATGCTGCGCCTGGATAACCAGGGAGCAAGATGGAGGCCCGAGCCGGAATCGAACCGGCGTGCAAGGATTTGCAGTCCTCTGCGTCACCACTCCGCCATCGGGCCATCCGTGTGGAGAACCGCGCCCCTAACAACGGATCGGGACTAGCGCAACGCCCATTTTCCGATCCGGCGAATTTAATCGACAAGTTCGAAGGACAAGGCGCCCTCGGCCGGGTCGGCGCGGACGAGACGCAGGGTGACCGGGCTTCCGGGAAGCACAGCGGTGACGGGGGCAGGGGGGATGGAGATCGAGGCGATCACCGGCAGTTCGCAAAGCTGCACTTGCGCCTTCTTGTCCCGCACATCGGTGATCACGGCCGGGAAAGCGGTGCCTTCCTGGCCGTGAAGCATGGTCGCTTCGGCCAGATCGATCACCGAGCGGTCGACCTGGGCATCGCGGGAAGCGGCCCGGGCCATGACGCGGGGGATCTCCGGGAAGGCGGAAAGCACTGCTTCGGGCACGGCCTCGCCCTGTGCAAGGGCCAGCACGGTGCGCAGGACGTAGCGGTCGGCCAGGCGGCGCAGCGGGGCCGTGGCATGGGCGTAGGGCGCGGCCACGGCGGCGTGCCATGGCAGTTCCGCCTGATCGGCCCTGGATGGGTCGTAAGGGCGATAGCTCGCGCCGGAGCCCGAGCGGCGGATCGCCAGCATGAATGCCGCTTCGGCGGGCCTGCGCGGATCGAGCCGCCGCTGGAACTGCGCGAGCGGCATGGTGGCCGGCCATTCCAGCCGCAGGGCCAGGGCCGTCGCCCGCAGGCGTTCCTCGGCCCTGGCATCGGGCATGGCCATGACGCGGAACAGCCCGGTCTGCGCGTTGAGCATGGTTTGCGCCACCGCGAGATTGGCGGCGAGCGACAGGGCGGCATTACAGCGTTCGGAGGGGAGCTGCGGACGGAAGCCGAGCGAGAAACGACCTGCCGCGTCCCGTTCCACGACCTGCTCGGGCGGATCGACGCGCTGGGCGCCGCGGCGGTCCTCGGCCCGCTCGATCCGGCGGGCGATCTCCAGGAAGCCGTCCGGAAGATCCTCGTCCCTGACCGTCTCGTAGGCGAGCTTGGCCTGGCTGCGGATCACGGCGCGCTCCACGCCGTCGAGGCGCGAGAGGCCCGCCGGGTCGATGCGAACACTGAGAACGACCGCGGGGCGATCGACGTTCGGCAGCAGGCTGGCGCCGCCTTCCGACAGGACGGGCGGATAGAGGCTGGCCTTGCCGTCTGGCAGATAGGTCGTCGTCCCCCGGCGCCAGGCTTCCTTGTCCAGCGGATCGTCGTCGGCGACGAACCAGGCGACATCGGCAATGGCATAGTGCAGCAGCCAGTCCGCTCCGCTCGCCTCGATGGCGAACGCCTGGTCGAGATCGGTCGAGCTTGCCGGGTCGAGCGTCACGAAGGGCAAGGCAGTGCGGTCGGCATGGCGATCCGGCGGGCGCCTGACGGCCTTCTCGGCGGCATCGAGCACTTCGGGCGGAAAGGCTTCGGGGATGGCGAAGCGGGTGCGCAGACGGGCGAGGCCCTGGTCCAGCAGGCGATCGGGATCGACAAGCGTCTTCATCGGGCGGATTGGAGGGCAGGTTGCCGCGAATTGCAAGCGGCGCGGCCCTCCGCCATCATACCCGCGAAACGACCGCTTGCCCGAGGGTAGCGGAACGCGTCCAGGCGAGGATCGTTAGTCATTCCCGATTGTTCGAAAAGGTCACAGCATGATTCTCGGAGCCGTTCTTGCCGGTGGACTGTCCAGCCGGTTCGGAAGCGACAAGGCCCTGGCCGAATTCGGCGGGCATACGCTGATTTCGCTGGCAGTGGACGCGCTCTCGGGCTGGTGCGAGAAAGTCGTGGTGGTCGGGCGGGAAACCGCGCCGGCGCCCACCCTTCCCGACTGGCCGCGGCCGGGCATGGGGCCGCTGGGCGGATTGGCGGCTGCTCTGCATGCCGCCCTCGACGAAGGCTATGACACGGTGCTGACTTGCGGCGTCGATGCGGTGCTGCTGCCGGATGACCTGCCGGGCCTGCTGGGACCGGCCCCGGCCTGTCTGGCGCAGCAGCCGGTGATCGGTATCTGGCCCAGTTCGGCCGCGACGGCGCTGGAGGCGCTCCTCCACAGCGATGAGAGCCATTCGGTGCGCCGCTTCGCCGAAAGCCTGGGCGCGCGTCTGGTGGAGATCCCGGCGCTGGTCGCCAATGTGAACACCCCCGGCGATCTGTCCGCGCTCGCGGGCAGGCGCCCGGTCCGCGACTAGCGGAACCGGGGCCGGTTCGGGGAGGGGCTAGTGCGCCAGAGAGGCGTTACGGCCATCCCCCGAGCGAGGGGGCGAGGAGTCGGCGGTAAGCAGGGTCCGGTCCGCCAGCGGCACCTCGTCCGGCATGTGGAGGCGATAGCCGCCGGTGGGCGAGGTCTCGATGATCCCGGCAAGCCCCACGAAGGCCAGCTTGCGGCGCAGGCGCGACATATGAACGGCCACGCTGTTGGTTTCGGGCACAAAGCCCATCCGCCAGACATCGTAGATGAGCGCCTGCTTGCTGACGAACTGATCGATGGAATCCGCCAGGCGCCAGATCAGCGCGAATTCGCGCGGATTGAGATTGAGCGGCTTGCCATCGCCGAACGCCTCGCGCGAAAGCAGGTCCAGCGTCAGGCGGCCGACGCGGCGGGTGCGGGGCAGCCAGTCGGTGAACTGCGCGAGGCGACTGGCGCGTGCACCGAGTTCCTCGATCCCGATCCGCTCGGTAACGACGTCTCCGAATCCGATCTGCAGCAGCGACGTGCGATCCTGCGCCTCGCCCACGCCGGCCACCAGGACGCAGCGCCGCGCTTCTGACGGCAGGAAGGACAGGACCTGCATCCACCCCACGCTGTCGAGATCGGCAGCGTCGATCAGGCCGACGCAGTTCGTGGCCGGCACGCCTTCCGGATCGAGGATCCAGCCGCAGCGTTGCAGGTCAAGCCGTTCGGACATCTTCTCGGGTGCCAGCCATCGAAACCGTGGTGCGTGGCACTCGCTCTTTCCCAGATAGGTCATTCCCCCCCCAATCTGTTTCGCCAGTGGTGAAAACATGGCCTATATACTGGGACATCCCCCCTAGGGGACAACACCTAAATTCTTACAGGCGGGCTATGAAATGTCTGTAATAGCCCGCCTGGAAGCCTGAATTTTACCCCGCAGGCGTATTCACGCCCTTGGAAACGAGGAAGCGCTTGATGTTACGGGCGGCCTGACGAAGGCGCTGTTCGTTCTCCACCATGGCGATGCGCACGTAGCCTTCGCCGTCCTCGCCGTAGCCCACGCCCGGTGCCACCGCGACTTCGGCCTCGGTCAGCAGCTGCTTCGAGAATTCCAGGCTGCCCATTTCCTTCAGCGCGGGGGGCAGCGGCGCCCAGGCGAACATCGAGGCCTTGGGGCTGGGGATGTCCCAACCGGCGCGGCCGAAAGCTTCCACCATCACGTCGCGGCGCTTCTGATAGAGCGCGCGGTTCTTCTCGACGATGTCCTGCGGGCCGTTGAGCGCAGCACAGGCCGCGGCCTGGATCGGCGTGAAGGCGCCGTAGTCGAGGTAGGACTTCACGCGCTTCAGCGCCGCGATCAGCTTGGCATTGCCCACCGCGAAGCCGACGCGCCAGCCGGCCATCGAGAACGTCTTCGACATCGAGGTGAATTCCACCGCCACATCCTTGGCGCCCGGCACTTCGAGGATCGAGCGCGTGGGGTTGCCGTCGAAATAGAGTTCCGAATAGGCGAGGTCCGACAGGATCCAGACCTTGTTCTCCTTCGCCCAGGCGACGAGGCGCTCGTAGAAGGCCAGGTCCACCGTCTCGGCCGTGGGGTTCGAGGGGTAGTTGACGATCAGGATCGAGGGGCGCGGCACCGTGAAGGCCATCGCGCGGTCCAGCGATTCCCAATAGCGTTCGTCCGGCGTGGTCGGCACCGAGCGGATCGTCGCGCCGGCGATGATGAAGCCGAAGGTGTGGATCGGGTAGCTGGGGTTGGGCGCCAAGACCACGTCGCCCGGCGCGGTGATCGCGGTGGCGAGGCTGGCAAGCCCTTCCTTCGAACCCATGGTCATCACCACTTCGGTCTCGGGATCGAGATCGACGTTGAAGCGGCGGCCGTAGTAGTTGGCCTGGGCGCGGCGGATGCCGGGAATGCCGGAGGAGGCCGAATAGCCGTGGGCGTCTTCCTTGCGGGCCACTTCGCACAGCTTGTCGATGACGTGTGCGGGCGGCGGCAGGTCGGGATTGCCCATGCCGAGGTCGATGATGTCCCTACCCGCCTGGCGTGCCGCATGACGCATCGCGTTGACTTCGGCGATAACGTAGGGCGGCAGTCGCTTGATGCGGTAGAACTCGTCTTCCATGACCTCTGTGAATCCATAAAACACGCGGCGAAAGTGCCGCGCGGGTTCCTGTAGGGGAATAAAGCCCGAGCGCAAATGGCCGATGCGCAATTGTGAGAGGCGCGCGCGGTGGAATGCGCAACTTTTGTCTGGTTGGCGATTGCCCGGGCAGTCGATAGGAACGAGGCAATAGGAAAAGGGAGCGGGGATTCGTCCGGCTCCCCTACACGCAGCGGAGTTGCACTGCCCATGGCGACCGATGCCACCGAACTGTTCACCGAAATGTTCCGCAACCAGTCCCAGCAGGTCATGGGCCAGACCATGGAGCAGATCACGGGCCTGTTCGGCCAGTTCGTTCCCGGGAAAGGGTCTCCCGAGGCGGAAAGCGCGGTGCAATGGGCGCAGATCGCCAGCCGGATGCACACGATCTGGACCGAGTATCAGGTCGAGCAACTCGGCAAGACTCAGGAGAGCCCGCCGCACTATGCCGATCCGATGAAATGGATCGCCACGGGCGAAGGGGTCATGCGGCAATTGCCTTTCGCCAGTCCCGAAGTGCAGCAGCGGCTGTGGAACGGGATTTCCGCCCTGATCAACACGGTGCTGGGGCAGTATGGCCTGGGCCCCCAGGCCGGCCTGCAGGCCGCTGCGGGCGATACTTCCGAGGCCGGACCGCAGCTGCCGCTGCGCGACCGCCGCTTCGCCGATCCCGAGTGGCGCCGCCAGCCGTTCTTCGCGGTGCTGCATCAGGTCTATCTGCTGCTCTCGGCCGAGATCATGGGCCTGGCCGAAGCGACCGAGGGGCTGGAACCCGCGAAGAAAGCGCAGCTTCTTTTCGCCACGCGCGCCATCGTCGATGCGCTGAGTCCGGCGAATTTCCCGCTCACCAACCCGGTGGCGCTGGAAGCGGCGAACCGCACCCGCGGCGAAAGCCTGGTCCGCGGCTTCGAGAACCTGCTCGACGACATGCGCAAGGGCCAGCTCACGCACACCCGCCCCGGCGCCTTCGTGCTGGGCGAGAACATCGCCGTGACGCCCGGCAAGGTGGTGTTCGAAACGCCGCTCTATCAGCTCATCCAGTACACGCCGACCACCGACAAGGTGCTGGCGACGCCGCTGCTCATCTTCCCGCCCTGGATCAACCGTTTCTACATTCTCGACCTCAACGCCAAGAAGAGCTTCGTGCGCTGGGCCGTGGAGCAGGGGCTGACGGTGTTCATGGTCTCGTGGAAGTCCGCCGATGCCTCCATGGCCGACATCGTGTGGGACGATTACATCGCCGCGCAGATCGAGGCGATCGACGCGGTTCGTGCGCGGCTGAACGTGCCTTCCGTGCATACCATCGGCTACTGCGTCGCCGGAACGACGCTGGCGGCCACGCTCGCCGTGCTCGCGCGCAAGGGCGAGGCGGACAAAGTCGCCAGCTCCACCTTCTTCACGGCCCAGGTCGATTTCGAGGAAGCCGGAGACCTCAAGAACTTCGTAGACGACCAGCAGATCGAGACGCTCGGCAAGCTCTCTCCCGAGGGTTATCTCGACGGGCGCTACCTCGCGGCGACGTTCAACGTGCTGCGCGGCAACGACCTGATCTGGAGCTACGTCGAGAAGAACTACCTCAAGGGCGAGGACTATCCGGCCTTCGACCTGCTCCACTGGAACGGCGACGTCACCAACCTGCCTGCGCACTGGCATCGCGCCTACTTGCGCGATCTCTACCGCGATAACCGGCTGGTCGTGGCGGATTCCATGCACGCTTGCGGCGTGCCGATCGACCTGCACCGGATCGCCACGCCGGTCTACATCCAGGCCGGGCGCGAAGATCACATCGCGCCGCCGCAGAGTGTGTGGAAGCTCACGCATTATCTGGCCGGGCCATGGACGTTCCTGCTGGCCGGTTCCGGGCACATCGCCGGCGTCGTCAACCCGCCCAGCTCGAACAAGTATCAGTACTGGGTCAACGACGCCCGGCTCGACAGTCTCGATGCCTTCGTGGACGGTGCCAAGGAGCATGCGGGAAGCTGGTGGCCGCATTGGGCGGAATGGATCCGCAAGCTCGACGCTGCCGAAGTGGCGGCGCGGGGCAAGCGGCGGCCCGGCGGCCGCGGCGACAAGGTGATCGAGGACGCCCCCGGCCGCTACGTCGCCATGCGTTGAACCCGGCAATACTTGCGCCGAAAATCTGTCTCCGGATCGGTGGTTTCCAAACGGCCGATCCGGACATGACGCAGGCCATGGAGGGCCTGCGTCCGCACCCGGCGCGAGGCGCCGGTGATTTCGCGACTGCCGCAAGAAGGGCAGGCGCCTTCAGGTTTTTCCGTATTTTCCGGAACTTCCGCAAGCGCTAAGGCGTTGGGGGAAAGGGGCGCTACCTCTTTCGGGAAGGATGGCCGTCACGGCGCGCAAGCCTTGGTTTGCGGCAGGAGGAGCGCTTGCTCGCTTATGTTGCAGTGCAGCATAAGCCCGTTGACTTCGCTTCTGCAAACCCATATTGTGCATCGCAGCAAAGACGAATTCCGAATCGCAGACGGGTGGGGATGAACTGAACGCGGAACGACAACGTCCGCTCGTCCCCCTGCCCAGCCTGCGATCCGCCCGAGACACGATTGCCAGCAGAAAGCAGGAAGTCACATGGCCGGCCAGGAAGAAACGAAGGACGAAGCGCTCGCTGAAAAGGCCTATGAGGCTGCAGCGGCGAAAACCCCGGTTGCACCCCTCAAGGCTGCCGACGCGAAGGCGGACGACGCGGCTGAAAAGGCCTCCGATTCCAAGCCCGCCGTCGCTGCGGCCAAGCCGCTTCCCGGCCTGCCGCAGCCTGTGAAGGCTTCGGCGCCGGCTGCCCCGGCTCCCGTATCCAAGCCGGCCCCGATTTCCACGCCGTCGGCCAAGCCGGCTGCCGGCAAGTCGATCAAGCCCAAGGTCGCCCAGTCGGCGATCAAGCCGGCGATCAAGTCAGCTCCGGCCGCCAAGGCTCCCGAGGTCAAGGCACCCGTGGTCAAGACCGCCGCGCCCAAGGCCGCCGCACCGAAGGCCAGCGTAGCCAAGGCGCCTGTCCCGGCCGCCAAGCCGCCGGTGATGGCCAAGCCCGCTCCGGCTGCGAAGGCAGCCAAGCCGGTGCCGGCCAAGAAAGTTGTTCCAGCTTCTTCCGTCTCGGCCAAGGCTGCCACGGCGAAGCCGGTCATCGATGTTGCCACGCCTGCCGCGGCAGCCATGAAGGCGGCAGAAAAGATCGCCGACCCGAAGACGAATACGTTTGCAGGACTGTTTAATCCCTTCATCCTCGAGGAAAAAACGATGGACATTAGCGCTAACTTCGCCGGTTTCCAGGGTGCCGTGACCGAAGCCCAGGCCAAGGCCAAGGCCGCTTTCGAAAAGAGCTCGGTTGCATTCGGCGAAGCCGGCGATTTCGCCAAGGGCAACGTGGAAGCGGTTCTCGAATCGGGCAAGATCCTTGCCGAGGGCCTTCAGGGCTTCGGTTCGGAAATGGTGACCGAAGGCCGTACTGCCTTCGAAACCTTCACCGGTGACATCAAGGAACTCGCAGCGGCCAAGTCGCCGACCGACTTCTTCAAGCTCCAGGGCGACATCATGCGCAAGAACTTCGACAGCGCCGTCGCTTACGGTTCGAAGAACAGCGAAGCCGCTCTCAAGCTCTTCAGCGACACGATGGCGCCGATTTCCGGCCGCGTCAGCGTTGCCGTCGAGAAGGCCCGTCACGTCGCGGCCTGAGCCGCACCGGACGGTCCTGACGGACTTTCCTGACGTCTAGCAGACGGCCGGGTGGATCTCCCACCCGGCCGTTTTGCCGTGGTCGGGACCTGTTCCGTCCTCAAAACTACCCCCGATCTGGACAGGGCATCTTGTTTCCAGGCGCTGCAATACGATATTCTGTCATCATGCTATCTCTCGCTGCCGATTCCAGACTGCCCCGTCCCCTGCTCGCTCGAAGCGCATATCCGTGCCTGTCGCAGGCTCCGGATGCTTCCATCCGTGCGGCTGGCGACCAGGATTCCGACGATGGGGGCAGCCATGGCAACGACGGCGGAACCGATGGCGACGACCAGCTCGGTGTCGCCACAAAGACCCGTGCCAAGCCCAAGAAGCCCAGCCAGTTCAAAGTGTTGATGCTCAACGACGACTATACGCCGATGGAATTCGTCGTCCTCGTGCTCAAGCGCTTCTTCCATATGGATCTGGAGCAGGCGACGCGCGTGATGTTGCACGTCCACCAGAAGGGCGTCGGCGTCTGCGGGATTTTCCCTTATGAAATCGCGGAAACCAAGGTGAACCAGGTGATGGACTTCGCCCGGCAGAACCAGCACCCGCTGCAGTGCACGCTCGAAAAGGCCTGAGCGCTAGCAGATGATCGAGGCCGCCATCGCGGCCCGCACTGCTAAAGGCTTGGACCGAGCCTAGGCCAATGCGCGATCTCTATATCGCACCAGGGCCATAGGGTTCGAACCTCGAGGGCAGCGGCCGTGAATTCGCGCCTCAGCGCTGAATTTCAGACTCTTTCGCCCGCTCGTCGTTCCCGTTCACGGCCTCGCCAAGCCGGATGGCTTGCGCAATGGCTTGCAGCTGTGCGGAAACCAGCGCCGCGGCGATGGAATGGGCGGTCGCTTCGGTCCTGATGCCCAGTTGAGGCACCGTCACACTTGCCCAGTCATGCAAGGGGCTGAGAGTCTCGACCTCATAAGTGACGCCGCGCGGCAGCAGCGTGACCGCGGCGCGTCCGCAAATCCCGTCGTTCAGCAATTGCGTGGCCCGCTCTTCGCGCGCCTGCCAGCAGCAGGCATCGATCGCGCGACCCCAGCGGCCAAGGACCAGCAGTGCCTCGCGCACGATCCTGGGGGCTTCGCCGCGCGTGGCGGCGCGGGCGCGACGGGCGAAGCTCAGCAATTCCCGTTCGAGCAGCGGATCTGCGAAATCGGCGATATTCCGGCAGGCAGCCAGCAGCGCCTGCGCATCAGGTTCTTCCAAGAGGGCAATCTTCTTCGAGGGAGCCAGGGTTTTCGGGGGGCCGAGGCTTCTTTCGGGGGGAGGGTCCGGCGCCCGCATTCGGTGTTCGCGCCATGTGACCGTCTTTCGCCATGCAGGACGCGGCGCCGGGAAGGCAATGGGTGCACGGCGCATGTAACTGTGACATAGGGTGAAACGGCGGCGGTCCCTCAGCCTGGGCCTCCGGTCATTCCCGCAGCTTTCGGCGCGGCCCGGCTCCGGCTGGTCGTTTTGCCGGGGATGACTTTCGCGCAAGGTGGAACCCGGCAAGACAATTCGCTTTGCCCCTAGGCGCCAAGCCGTTAAGGGCTTGTGGAGCACGGTTTTATGACGACGCCCCCGGTGAACCTTTCAGCGTGAAATTCCTCAGCGCCATCGATCGCTACATCTTTCGCCTCGTGCTGATGCCGATGCTCGGCATCTTCGTGCTCGCGGCGTCCCTGCTCGTGCTCGACAAGATGCTGCGGCTCTTCGACTTCGTGGCGACGGAGGGCGGGCCGATCGGCGTCGTCTTCAAGATGCTGGCCAATCTCCTGCCGGAATACGCCAGCCTGGCGATTCCGCTGGGCCTGATGCTGGGAATCCTGCTCGCCTTCCGCAAGCTGGCCACCTCCAGCGAGCTGGACGTCATGCGCGCCGTTGGGCTCAGCTACACGCGGCTCCTGCGCGTGCCCTATATCCTGGCGATCCTGCTGGCGGGGCTGAATTTCGCGATCGTCGGCTATCTCCAGCCGCTGGCGCGCTACTATTACGAGGAACTCAACTACGAGCTGAAATCGGGTGCGCTCGGCGCCTCGATCAAGGTCGGGGAGTTCACCTCGCTCAAGGACCGCATCGCCCTGCGCGTGGACGAAAGCCGCGACAATGGCCGCAGCCTGATCGGCATTTTCGCGCGCGTCGCGAACGAGAAGGGGCAGGTGCTGTCCATTTCCGCGCGGCAGGGGCAGTTCCTCGCGCTCAAGGGCGCGCCGGACACGATCATCCTGCGACTCGACCAGGGCCAGATCATCCAGGACATGCCGGGCAAGCAGCCCCGCGTGTTGTCCTTCACGCGGCATGACCTGCCCATCGAGCTTCCGCAGATCGAGAAGTTCCGCAAGCGCGGCGGCACCGAGCGCGAATATCTGCTGCCCGAACTTGCGAACCTGGGCTGGAACAAGAACCTGCCCAAGGAAGAGCGCATTTCGAGCCAGGCGAATTTCAATTACCGCATGGTCGAAGTCATCATGATGCTGCTGCTGCCGCTGATGGCGGTGGCGCTGGCGATCCCGCCCAAGCGGTCGACTTCGGCGCTGGGCCTGTTCGTCTCGATCGTCATGGTCGTCGCCTATCACAAGGTGAACCAATACGCGGCCGACGTGGCCTCGCTCGGCAAGATGAACCCGATTCTCGGCTTGTGGGGACCTTTCTTCGTCTTCGCCGCGCTGATTCTCTGGATGTACTGGCGCGTCGCCTACGTTCCGGGCGGCCAGGCAATCGGCTGGCTGGAGAAGGGCGCAGAGATCGTCGTGAAGCGTTTCAAGTCGCTGCTCAAGCGCAGCAAGCGCGGGCCGCTCCTGCCCGAACCGGCGGACCCTTCCTGAGATGCAGTTCGAATTCTTCCCTTCGCGCACGCTGACCTGGTATCTCGCGCGGCTGTTCATCACGCGCATCCTGGCGGTGCTGCTGATGCTTGTCCTCGTGCTCCAGATGCTCGATCTGCTGGGCGAAAGCGGCGACATCCTCGCCTATCCCGGCAATGGCCAGGAGCAGCTTCTCTACTACGTGACCTTGCGCGTGCCGCAGCTGATCGCGCGGTTCCTGCCCTATTCGGTGCTGCTGGCGACGATCATCACTCTTGCCACGCTGAACCAGAATAGCGAAGTCATCTCGATGAAGGCCGCGGGGCTTTCGGCGCATCAGGTGCTGGCGCCGCTGATCCTGACGGCGCTGGCGATCTCGCTGGCCAGCCTCGCCTTCAACGAGCGTGTCGTCACCCGGTCCACCGCCACCCTCAATGCCTGGCAGGCGGTGAAATACGGGCCGATCCCAAAGGACCCCGGCGTCAAGGCCAACCTCTACCTGGCGGACGGGCGGGACCTGCTGTTGGCCTCCAGCCTGGAGGGCCAGAACGACCGCATGGTGCTACGCGGGGTGACCTATTACCGCCGCGATGCCAACGGGATCATCGTCGAGCAGCTGCGGACCGACCGCGCGGCCTTCGCCAATCCGGGCTGGCGCTTCGAGAATGCCACCCGTTTCGACGTGGCGACCACGAGCACCACCAAGCTGGTATCCGCCACGGTCGCCCCCGGCATCACGCCGGCGAAGATCATGATCTCGAACGTCGATGCCGATTCGGAGAACCTGTTCCAGCTTTCATCCTCGATCGAGGCGATGAAAGTGGCCGGGCGGCGTACCAGCGAACTGGAGGCGGCATGGTGGCACAAGCTCTCCGGGCCGTTCTCCTCGATGCTGATGCCGCTACTGGGCGCGGTTGCGGCCTTCGGCCTGGCGCGTTCGGGCCAGCTTCTGATTCGCGCCGTGATCGGCATGGCGCTGGGCTTCGCCTACTTCGTGCTCGACAATGCGGCGCTGGCGATGGGCAATTTCGGCGGTTATCCGCCGCTGGTCGCGGCCTGGGCGCCTTTCGTGCTCTTCGCCCTCATCGGCGAGACGGTGCTGATCCGCACCGAGGAATAGACCCCGGGATCGCGATCCGCTCTTCCGGACAAAACAAAAAAGGGCCTGCGTTTCCGCAGGCCCTTTTTTGTTGTCGAATTGTCGTGGGCGCCGTCAGCGGCTCCGCATGGTGCTTTCGATCAGGCGGCCGACCAGCGGCAGGAGGCCGGGGTAGTTGGCCTTGGCATATGTCGAATCGGTGCCGAGATGCCGGGCAAGGCGGCGGTGAGCCTCTGCCAGCGAGTGATAGGGCACTGATGGCAGCAGGTGGTGCAGCGCGTGGTAGCGCAGGCCCACGGGGGCCCAAAGCTCCGAGAAACGGGCCGGCGGGGGCACGTTCACCGAATCGAGGTACTGCGCCGTCACCGTCATGGCGTCGCCGTCGTTCTCCCAGAGGTGAGCGACGAGGGTGCGGACCTGGTTGAGGAAGGCGGTGAGCGAAACCACGCAGAGCGCGATCAGCAGGGGCCGCCAGCCATAGGCATAGCTCGCCGCGAGCACCGAGATCGCCCAGACCGAGCAGCCCAGTTCCTGCCAGAACACCATGCGGGCGAAAGCGCCTTCGGGCGGACGGCGGCTGAACTGGGGGTTGATGGCCAGCGCCGAGGCGCGGCCCCATACGAGCTTGCGCAGCGGCGGGATCACGGCGCCGAGCGGTATCAGCACGGCCGAGCGAATCAGCAGCGCCACCGGCAGCAGGATCGCGGTGAGCGCGAAGACCGGCAGGCTCCATGGCTTCATGAGCGCCAGGGGCAGGTATTCCGGGTCTTCCACCGTGCCGTAGCGGGTGCGGGTGTGGTGGATCGTG
This sequence comes from Novosphingobium sp. BL-S-21, assembly GCF_055521655.1. Taxonomy (NCBI): domain Bacteria; kingdom Pseudomonadati; phylum Pseudomonadota; class Alphaproteobacteria; order Sphingomonadales; family Sphingomonadaceae; genus Novosphingobium; species Novosphingobium sp. BL-S-21. Next base: position 1,517,359 of record NZ_CM145496.1, on the reverse strand, counting down.
TGAACCCCCTCATACATCAGCGAAGGGATCAGCATGGGAATGCCGACCAGCACGTTCCAGGCGAAGCGGAAGCCGGGCAGGGCATCGCGGTGGATATGGGTCAGTTCGTGGATGAACAGCAGCGCGCGATAGAGCGCCAGGGCCGAAAGCAGGCCGAAAGCCGCGCTGGCCCAGACGCCGTCGACGAGAATCGCGGCCGCCAGCGCGGCATAGCCGACCGCGGCCGAGGCCAGCATGTCCGGCCAATAGATTTCCGGACGGGCGTGCGAGATGTCGCGCGTCAGTTCCACCGCGGCGCGCAGCATCGCCTTGTCGTCGGGAATGTCCGACGAACGCGGGCGAGCCGCTTCTCTGGCGAAAGCGGCCGGACGGGTCGCCGAGGGCGACAGATCGATGGCTTCCTGGGCAGTCATACTCTTCAAGTCCAAAGTCCCCGGGCATAAACGGCCCGCTGCGTGTGTTGTGGGCGGCCCTGCCACGCGGTCCGGCTTGACAAGGTGCCGGGACCGACCGCAGGTCGCGATCCAGCAATTCCCATAAAGCGGAACAAAGGCAGGATCGTGGCCAAAGCCGAACTAGTCATCACACCCGTGTCCAGCAAGGCCGACAGGAGCGCCTTTGTCGATTACGCTTATCGGCACAATGCGTCAGATCAAAACTGGGTGCCGAACTTGCGCTCGGAAGAGATCTCCAAGTTCACCCCGGGCAAGAATCCCTTCTGGGACCATGCCCGCGGCCAGCTTTTCCTCGCCAAGCGGGGCGATCTCATCGTTGGACGCATATCGGCCCACATCGATGAACTGGCGCTGAAACAGCCGGCGGAGCAGGGCATGGGTCCCGGCACCGGCAATTGGGGCGCGATCGAGGCCGAGGACGAAGACGTCGCCAGGGCCCTTATCGCCGCGGCCGAACAGTGGCTTCGCGAAGAAGGCATGACCCGCGTCCTGGCGCCGATGAACCTTTCGGTATGGGAAGAGCCGGGCCTGCAGGTTAGCGGATTCGACCATGCGCCGATGGTGATGATGGCGCACCACGATTCGGCCTATCAGCCGTGGATCGAGGGTGCCGGATACGACCGGGTGAAGACGCTCTACACCTACGATATCGACGTGCGGAAGGAATATCCGCCGCTGATCCAGCGCATCATTTCCTCGGGCGAGAAGAACGCCAAGATCCGCATCCGCGAGGTCGATCCCAAGCGGTTCGACGAGGAAGCGGCACTGATCTGCGACATCCTCAACGATGCCTGGTCGGACAACTGGGGCTTCGTGCCCTTCACCGACCGCGAGATCGAATATACCGGCAAGGCCCTGAAGCCGCTGGTCCATCCCGAACTGATCCGCATCGCCGAATATGAAGGCGAGCCGGTGGCCTTCATGATGACCTGGCCGGACCTCAACCAGGCGCAGAAGCGTTTCAACGGACCAAAGGGCAAGCCGTCGATCCTGGGACTGATTCGCCTGCTGCTCTGGCTGCGCAAGCCCAAACCGGCCGACATGCGCGTGCCGCTGATGGGCGTGCGCAAGAAGCTGCAGTCCTCGCGTCTCGCCAGCCAGCTGGCTTTCATGATGATCGAATATATCCGCCGTGCGGCCGTCAGCAAGTTCGGCGCCAGGCGCGGCGAGATCGGCTGGGTGCTGGAGGACAACCAGGGCATGGTGGCCATTGCCGGCGCCATCGACAGCAAGATGAACCGCGAATACGCGATCTACGAAAAGGCGCTCTGAGCGGCGCGAGCGGCGCGAGGGGCCCTGGGGGGGCGTTCGGACGGGAGCGATCCGGGCCGCGACTTCGGTCGCGCCCGGATCCTGCCCCGGTCAGGGTTGCGGGGAAGGCTGCGCGGCTGCGGCCTCGACATCCGCTGCGGCCGCCGCGGCGGCATCGGCAGCCGTGTCTTCCGGCAGTGCCGCCTCGCTGGCACTGCTGCTGGTCGCGGACCGGCCGCTGCGCGTTTCGGCCACCGGCGCTGCCATCGGCGATTGCGAGCGGACCGTATCGTACGGCAGCATGTCGTCACTCACCGAGCGCGGCAGGATCTTCGCGCCGGTAGCCGCATTCTGGGCCGGAGCCTCCTCCTTCTTGCAGGCGCCGAGCGACAGGCAGGCGGAAGCGGCGAGCAGCAGGGTCAGCCTGGTGGCGTGGCGGGCCGGGGTCATGCGGGCTTCTCCGGGGGGCAGGGGCGGTCGAGCGCCGCAAGAAAGGCAGGGGCGCGGGCGATCAGCGCCTCGTCCCAGGTTTCGAATTCGACCTGGCGGCCAAGGCGGGCGAGGCTGGTGACGCCGAATTCCTCGATCCCGCAAGGTACGATGCCAGTGAAATGCGCGAGGTCCGGCCGGATGTTCACGGCGAATCCGTGCATCGTCACCCATTTGCGGATGCGCACGCCGATGGCGCCGATCTTCGCTTCGCGGCCGTCGACATCCTGAGTCCAGATGCCGATGCGGCCTTCGCTGCGGAAGCTGTCGACACCGAAATCCTGGAGCGTGTCGATCACCCAGCCTTCGAGGCCATGGACGAAGCCGCGCGCATCGCGTGCCCGCTTGCGCAAGTCCAGCAGGACATAGGCAACGCGCTGGCCCGGCCCATGGTACGTGTAGCGCCCGCCGCGTCCGGCCTCCACCACTTCGAAGCGGGGATCCAGCAATTCGCCGGCCACCGCGCTGGTGCCGGCGGTATAGACGGGCGGATGTTCGAGGAGCCAGATCAGTTCGCGCGCCTCTCCGGCGGCGATGGCAGCATTGCGCTCGGTCATTTCCTCGAGCGCGGCGCGGTAGGGCACCGGTTCGGCGCTGACGCGCAGTTCGATATCACCCGGAAGCGTGGAGGGAACAGTCATGCCGCGTTGCGTGGCGTCATTCCCTGCGGTTATCAAGTCACTTTGAGGGTCGTCTTTCACTTCGGCTCTCACTTGGCCCCTCATTTGGCGGCATCAGGAGCAGTTATGAAGTTCGACAGCAACAGGGCCTGGAGCCAGGCGTCCCAGGCGGTCTCCGCGAACAGGGAGGTTGTCCTGGCGCTGGCGGGGGTGTTCTTCCTGCTGCCGCAGCTGGTTTTCGCGATCTTCTTTCCGCAGCCGGACATGGGCACCGGCATGAACGAGCAGCAGGTCATGGCGGCGGTGAAAAGCTATTACAGCTCCATCCTGCCGATCATGATTCCCATCGCCCTGCTTCAGGCGCTGGGCACATTGTCGCTGCTCTGCCTGCTGGACACCGACCGTCGGCCCACCGTGGGGGAAGCCATCCGGGCGGGCGTGAAGGGGCTGGTGCCCTATCTGGTCGCGCAGATCGTGATCGGCCTGGCGCTGGGGCTGTTCGCCCTGGTCGTCGCGGGAGGCCTCGGCGCGGCGGGCGGCGCGATCGGCGCCACCATCGGCCTTTTCCTCGCGCTGGTGCTGGGTCTCGTCATCTTCGTGCGCTTTTCGGTGACGGCGCCGGTCGTGGCCGTGGAGAAGACGCTCAACCCGATCTTTGCCCTGGGCCGCTCGTGGACTCTCACAAAGGGCAATACGGCGCGGCTCCTGGGCTTCTATGCCTTGCTGATGCTGGCGATGATCGTGCTGATGATCTTCGGCAATATCCTGACCCTGCCGGTCACGCTGCTGGCCCCCGGAGAAGTGGTGCGGGTGGTTGCGGCCATCGTCGAATCGATCATGGCGACGATCATGGCGCTCTATTTCGTGGCGGTCGTGGCGCAGGTCCATCGCCAGCTGGCGGGCAGGGGCGAGGAAAGCCCGGCGCGGCCTTTCGAATAGGACCGCCAAGCGAATCGCGCCGGGTCTGGGTCGATCCGGCCCCGGCGCGTTCGGACCCCCGGCGGATCGGGACGCACAACGAAAAAGGCCGGCGCTGGGCGCCGGCCTTTTTCATATAGGGAGACGTGAGAAGGCGTCAGCGCCTGCTCAATCCTCGTCCTTCCAGCCCCAGAACAGGAAGCAGGGCGGGACGTTGATCGGCTCCATGCCGTTGTCGATCCGCTTGAAGTGGCGCGCCATGAATTCGCGCGCCTTGGGCGTGAACTGGTAGACCAGGAACGCGCCGCCCTTGCGAATGACGCGGTAGGTGGCGGAAGCGATCGCCGGGCCGACGCCGTCGGGCAGCGTCGAGAACGGGAGGCCGGACAGGACATAGTCCGCCTTGTCGTGGCCATGGGCACGCACGATGTCCTCGACATCGGCCGCCGAGCCGAGCACCGCGATGAAGCGGCTGTCGGTGATGGTGCGGCGCAGATAGTCGATGAACAGCGGGTTGGTGTCGATCACGATCAGCTGGCCGTCGCGACCCAGACGGTCGAGCACCGGGCGGCAGAACGTGCCGACTCCGGGGCCGTATTCGACGAAGAGCTTGCAATTGGCCCAGTCCACCGGGCCAAGCATGCGATTGATCGTGAAGCGCGAGGACGGAACGATCGAACCGACCATCACGGGATTGCGCAGGAAGCCTTCGATGAACACGCCCCAGGGTCCAAGGCTATGTTTGATCTTCCGCTTGATCCGCTGGGGCAGCGCCTCTCGGGCAAGCTCGGTACTGGTCATGCTGGAGGAAGCTCTCGCTTTTGTTGTCGTCCGGCGAAGGGCGATTCGGTGACAGATCGAGGCCGACAATGCAAGCGAGCGTCGGCCAATGTTACGTGGGGATTACAGAATCTCGTGGACCTTTTCCTGAGGACGACAAAGCCTGGCGCCCCTTTCGGTTTCCACGAGGGGACGTTCGATCAGCGCCGGCTCGGCGGCCATGGCCGCTAGGACGGTGGCATCGTCGGCATCGGGAAGGCCGCGCTCGGCCGCATCGGTGCCGCGCAGGCGCAGGCCCTGCTGCGGCGTGATGCCGGCATCGCGGTAGAGTTGCGCCAGCTTTTCCGCCGAGGGCGGGGTCTTGAGATATTCGATCACCGCGACCTCGACGCCCGGCGTTTCCTCAAGGACGGCCAGGGTCTTGCGCGAAGTGCCGCATTTCGGGTTGTGCCAGATGGTTGCCTTCACGGGCGCTTCTCCTGTTGTGCCTGGGATGTCGGTGTGGACGCCGGTTTCAGGGGCGCCATGGCCGGAACCGCCCGCGCGGCATCCCGCGGGGCGATGCCGGGGGCCGGGGCGGCGCTGATGGTTTCCTCGCGCCGCATGACCCGGCCGGCGCGCTGGACGGCGGCGACGAGGCGCGGATAGACGCCGCACCGGCAGAGATTGGGGAGCGCCTCGCGAATCTCCGTCTCGCTGGGATTGGCATTTCGGGCGAGCAGCGCGACGCCGCCGATGACGATGCCGGGCGTGCAGAACCCGCACTGGATCGCCTGTTCGGCAACCATGGCCTGCTGCATCGGGTGCGAGCGGTCGGCCGAAAGCCCTTCGATGGTGGTGACGAAGCGCCCCTCGCACTCGCCCAGTGTCACGAGGCAGGCGCGCAAGGCGCCGCCATCGACCAGGACCGTGCAGGCGCCGCAGTCGCCCACGCCGCAGCCATATTTCGTGCCGGTCAGATTCGCTCCGTCGCGCAGTGCCCAAAGAAGCGGGGTCTGCGGGTCCATGGCGATTTCGACCGGGTGATCGTTGACGGTCAGGCGCGGCATCCGGCCTCCTTATGCGTGCAGGCGCCGCTGCGCCAGTGCGCGCCGTGCGACGGGCCGGTGCTCATGCACGGCCTGTCGTGCCGATTGCGAATCGCGCCGCACCGATCGCCCTCAACGAAGCGCCACGCGCAGACCCGCCCAGAACGTGCGCGGGGTACCGAGATCGATCGAGCCGTCCTGGTTGCGGGTGACGATGGTCTCGTCCGTCAGGTTCTCGGCGCGCAGGACCACGGAGACGGGACCGGCCACGGGCAATTGCACATAGCCGTCCAGCGTGGTCGCGGCCGGAAGCACGTATGTTTCCAAATCGTCCTCGTACTGCGCGCCGACATGGCGCAGCGTCGCCGCCAGGCGCCAGCCCTCGCGCGGGAGCCAGGCGAGCGTGGCGCTGGCGGCGAATTTCGGGGTCTGGGCGGGCCGCAGGCCGTCGAGATCGGGATCGTCCGCCCTGACCTTGGCGTCGGTCCAGGCCAGCGAACCGTCGAAACGCACCGTGCCGAGATCCAGCGCCGCGCTGGCTTCCAGCCCGCGTGCCTGGACCGCGTTCACGTTCTGCCGCTCGCGCGTGTTGGTGGCCACGGTGACATTGGCGACGGCATCCTTCACCTTGTTGTCGAAGGCGGTGAGCGACAGGGTCAGCGCCGCAAGCGGCTGGATGTCGATCCCCGCTTCATAACCGCGCAGGCGTTCGGGCTTGAGAGCCGCATTGGCCTCGGTGGTGACCGGGAAAACTACGAAGGGGCGGTAGAGTTCGTTGAGCGTGGGCAGGCGCATGCCGGTATAGGCCGCGGCGCGCAGGCTCACGGCCTTGTCGGCGTGCCAGACCAGACCGGCGCGGCCGTTGCCCATCCAGCCGGAGCGATTCGCATAGGAATCGTTCTCGGTCACGGCGCCGGTGGGGCTGACCGAGCGGTAGAACCCGTTGCGGATCGTCCAGCGGTCGGCGCGGCCACCCGCGGTGAGCACGAGCTTGCCCAGGGTCCAGTCGTCCTCCGCATAGAAGCCGAGGTCGGACTGGTTGCCGCCGGCGCGGCGCACCGCCGTGAAGGCGCCGCTGGCGTTATAGGGCAGTTCCAGCAGCTTGCCCTCGGTCAGGCGCAAGTCGCTGCCGATTCGCAGGACGTGATGCTCGCCCACCGGCGGGCGCAGTTCGGCCTTGCCGCCGATGGCCGTGGTGGGGGTGCGATGCTGGTCGAGCGTCTTGCGATAGGTGCTCGAACTGATGACCACGTTCGAGAAGTCCTGCGCCTGAACGTAGCCGATCACGTCGAACTGCCACGCGCCCCGGCCGACCAGCCGCAGCGAGGCCTGCTGGCCGTCCGAGGTGGAATCCGCCCCCTTGAAGCGGAGCGTGCGCGCATCGCCATAGGCCAGCGCGGCGGCCTGCAGTTCCACCGTATCGCTCATCGGCGCGACGGCGCGGAGCGAGGCGGACCAGCTATCATAGGCGGCGCGGGCGGAAGCGGGGACGCGCTGGTCGCGGGGCGTGGTCCAGAAGCCTTCGCCCCGGTCCCACTGCACGCTGGCGACGAGGAAGCCCGCGCCCAGTTTCGGTGCGACCGTGGCCGAAGCCTGGGTCTCGCCGCGATCGTTGACGAGCGCCGAGCCCTGGAACATGCCGATCTGGTCGGGACCCGCACTGGTCATCTCGATGGTGCCTGCCACCGCGCCCGACCCGAAGGCGCCCGATCCGCCGCCGCGCGTCACCCGGATCGCGGAGAGCCGCTCGGGTGCGATGGCGCTGAAGGGAATATAGCCGAAGAACGGGTTCGCGATCGGTACGCCGTCCAGCAGCACGAGCGTGCGGCTGGAGGCATTGCCGCCCAGCGCGCGCAGCGTGGCGCCTTGCGAGGAGGGATTGGCCGAGCGGCTGTCCGAGCGGCGGAACTGCGCGAAACCGGCGACCGCGTTCAGCACGTCCTCGATCCGGCCCGACGCGCTGGAAATCACCGCGTCGCGCTCGATCGTCTCGACATCGTAGGCCGGGGTGGCCGGTCCCGATTCGAGGCCGTGTCCGGTGACGACGATCGGCGTGCCGGGCGTCTGGCCGGCGTCGGCGGCCTCTTCGGCCATGGCGGGGGCAGCGAACAGGACGGCGCAGCCCGCCAGCCATGCGGCGCGGTGGTGAGGACGGGTCACGTCAGGCGGGATCGATCGCGAGCACGACCGGCTCCAGTCCCTCGACGCGGCCTTCCAGCCGGTCGCCCGGCGCGACGGGGCCGACGCCGGCAGGGGTGCCGGTGTAGATGAGGTCGCCGGGGGCTAGGTGATAGAGGCGGGAGAGGTCGGCGATCAGCTCGGGCAAGCTCCAGATCATCTCGGAGAGCGGGGCTTCCTGCTTCGTCTCGCCGTTCTTCGCGAGCGAAATGCGCTGCTCGCCCGGCTGGCCGAAGGCATCGGCGCGGGTGATCGGGCCGATGACGGCGCCGTTCTCGAAGTCCTTGCCGGTATCCCAGGGATAGCCCTTGGCCTTGGCGGCGTTCTGGAGGTCGCGCCGGGTCATGTCGAGGCCGCAGGCATAGCCGTAGACCAGGTCCATGGCCTGTTCGGCCGCCAGTTCGAAGCCATGGCCGCCGATGGCGACGACGAGTTCCATCTCGTAGTGGCAGTCCTGCGTGCCGGGCGGATAGGCGATGGCCGTGCCGGAATGGCAAAGCGCGGCCGGGGCCTTGGTGAACCAGATCGGCGCCTCGCGGTCCACGGCATTGCCGAGTTCGCGCGCATGGGCGGCGTAGTTGCGGCCGACGCAGAAGATGCGGCGCACCGGGTAGCGGGCTTCTTCCCCGAGAACGGGGACGGCGGGGACTTCGGGCAGTTCGAACAGCAGGCTCACTCGCGATTTCCTCCCTTGCTTGGCGGCGAGGCATAAAGCGCGATTCCCGCCGGGAAAAGTGCAAGCGGCTTGCCGTCCCCTGCGAAGGGCTTACATTTGCCCCTGTGACCGAGAAACAATTCCTTGCCGGGCGACTCCTTCTGGCGATGCCGGGCATGTTCGATCCCCGCTTCGACCACAGCGTGAGCGTACTTTGCGTGCATGACGAGAACGGCGCACTGGGCATCGGCATCGGCCGGCTGCGCGAAGGCGTCCGCTTCCACGAAATCCTCGACGAGCTGGGCATCGACCCTGGCGTCGCGCCGGATTGCGAAGTGCACGAGGGTGGGCCGGTGGAGCCGGGGCGCGGGTTCATTCTTCATTCCACCGAATGGGGCGGCAGCGATACGATCGAGGTGCATCCGCTCTGCGCCTTGTCTGCCTCGATGGATGTGTTGCGCGCGATCGCCGAGGGGCGGGGGCCGGAGCGCTGGCTGATGTCCCTGGGCTATGCCGGCTGGGCGCCGGGCCAGCTCGAAGGCGAGATGCGGCAGCACGGCTGGTACGCGGCCGATCCGCATCCGGAGATCCTGTTCGATACCGCGGTGGATGACCGCTGGACCGCGACCTGGCGGGCCGAGGGTATCGATCCCGCGCTGCTGTCGAGCCAGACCGGCAGCGCCTGAGCATGGGATGGCGCGGCCTGATCCGCGCCGTTCCCGTATCAGGTGCCGTATCAGGTGCCGGGTAAGGGCCTGACCGGCCGGCTCGTCAGCGCCGAAAGATCTTCCGGGCGATCGATGTCGAGATGGATCGCGGCATCGTCGCTCTCCACGAACACCACATCGTCGAGTCCAAGCCGCAACCGGTCCCGCAGCAACCGGCCAGCGCCCTGATCGCCCGTAAGCGCGGCGATTTCGGGAAACAGGCGGGAAGACAGCAGCGCCGGATGACCGGGCCGGCCGCCGTGACGGGGCAGGGCGGCAACGCCCCCTCCGATCGCCGATGCCAGTTGCGATGCCGTGCCGTGAGGCACGCGCGGCATGTCGCCCAGGAACACGAAGACCTGCTCGGCCTCGTCCAGCGCGGCGATTCCCGCCTTCAGCGATTCGGACAGCGCGTGGCTGTCGATCCGCAGCACGTCCACCGGTGGTCCTTCCGGCCAGGCGCCGCAGTCCAGCCCCGGCCGCGCCACGACGAGGACGCGGGCCACCGGCGCGGCGCGGGCGGCGCGGATGGCATGGAACAGCAGCGGCTCGCCATCGAGCGGGGCCGAGAGTTTGTCGCCGCCGAACCGGCGCGAGGCCCCGGCGGCCAGCACCAGTGCCGCCAAAGTGCCGGGGCGCTTCACGCGCGCTCGTGGGCGGGGTTCAGCGCCTGCATGATTTCCGCGACGATCCCGGTGGCCACTTCCCAGGGCGATTTGCCGAGCCCGGCGACGCCTGGCGAAAGGTTTAGCCTCGCCAGTTCCCCGGGCGTCGCGCCTGCCGCTTCCAGCGCGGCCAGACGCGCCCCGGCGCGGGACCTGGCGCCGATCATGCCCACATAGCCGGCCCCGCCCCGGAGCGCAGCAAGGCAGCCGCCGAGGTCGTGATGATCCTCGTGCGTGGCGCCGAGATAAGCGGTCCAGCGGTCCACCCCCAGCTCGGCCAGTGCCGCTGCCGGCTCGGTGCGCAGATAGCGGGAGACCGCGAAGGGCGGCGGTTCGTGCGGGCCGTCCGGGCGCAGAAGGATCGTCTCGAACTGGGAAAGCGCGGCCAGTTGCGCCGCGGCCAGGGCGCCGGGGTCGCCGCCGGAGACGATCAACCGGCGCGGCGGATCGTAGCGGCGCGCCAGCGAGAACGGGGCCTCGTGCAAATCGAGCAGGGGGCCGCGGTCCGGCGTGACCTGCTGCGTCTTGCCGTCGCTGTGCCAGCGGCAGGCGCTGCGCGCTTCGGCATGGTGCAGCACATCGCCGGCCGCGGCCGAGTCCGGCGCGAGCCGCTCGACCAGGACGTGGAGGGCGCCGCCGCAGCGCAGGCGAATGTCGATCCAGGGGCTGCCCGCTCCGTAGTGGAGATGCCGGGGCATGCCGTCCGCCAGCACATGCGCGGCATGGCTGGCGACATCGCCTTCGATGCAGTCTCCCGAGAAATAGCCGCTGGCGGCGATCGCCTCTTCCGGTCCGCCCGGCTCCACGAACAGCATCTGCGCGCCGGGACCGCGCGGGGCGCTGCCTTCTACTTTGTAAAGCGTGGCGAGGGCGGCGGGGCGGCCGCGGCGGCGGGCTTCCGCCAGCGGCGCGCGGATATCGTCCACCCAGCCGAAGAGCGGCCAGTCCGCGCCTTCGATCTCGCCGCTCATGGGATCATCCCAGTGTCGTCATTCTGCTGCCGCCGCCGGGCGCGCCCGTGTTTCGACATGGTCGCCGACCAGCGGGGCGATGACCAGCCGGTGCAGGATACGGCCGACATCCGCGGCGCTCTGGTCCTGGCCCTTGGTGAGCCACCAGGCGAGAATGTCGATAGTGGAGCCGGTGCCGTGCACCACGCCCAGATCCTGCGGCAGCCAGTCGGCCGGGCGGGCCACGCCTTCGATCAGGCCGCGCGCCTGGCGGATGAATTCGTCGCGCACGATGGCCGCCGCGCCGCCGCCCAGGAGGGCAGACCACAGCGCCTTGTGCTCGCCGACGTAAGTGCAGAGCGCCAAGGTGGATTCGTAGCTGTTGGCATTGTGAAGGAGCGGGATGGAGAGCGCCAGCAGACCGGCGATCTCCTCGGAGGCGACATCGCCCAGCAGTGCTTCCTTGGTGGGGTAGTGCCGGAAGAAAGTGGCGTAACCGGTTCCCGCCCGCGCCGAAATCTCGCGGATGGTGATCTGGTCGAAGGCCTTTTCCTCCAGCAGGCACAGCATGGCTGCGTTGAGCGCCTTGCGTGAGCGCACCTGCCGCGCATCGGTGGGCGCGTCTTTCCTGAATCCCGCGAGATTTCCGTCCATGAACGACCCGTAACACCCTGCCTCAAGGGTGTCTAATCCACCGCACCCGACTTCGGTATGGCGGATTTCGGCATGCCGTGATGAACGGGATTCAGTATTCGCCGATTCGGTCCGCGAAGAGCAGGCGGCCGCCCGAAAGGTGCCAGAGCGCCTCGTTGAAGTCGGTATTGCTCATGGCGAAGCAGCCCTCGCTGCGGCCGAGCTTGCCCCACTTCTCGATCATGGCGGCATCGACGTACCAGGCCGGATGCATCACGATCGCGCGTTCCAGCGCCATCGAGTTGTCGTTGTCCAGCCCCTTGAGGCGGATCGAGGTGCCGTACTTGCCCGAATACCACTCGCAAGTGAGGAAGGCCCCGCGCGAGGTGGCTTCGGAGCCGGGCATGTTTGAAAAGCTCTGCAGCCAGCCGCTGTGCATCGGGTCCGACCCGCGGCCATGGGCAAGCAGGAACGAGCGCACGGTGCCCGCCTCGATATTGGCGAAATGAAGACGGGGCTTCCAGGAGGGCTGGGCGAAATCGGCGATGCCGACCAGGTCATGGCGCCAGATCTGCGTGCCAAGGCGCTGCACCTGGCGGGATGCCACGTCCAGCACGCGGCGCTGGTAGGGCGTAAGGGCGCTCGGCACCGCGCCCATGCCGATCGGAGCTGCTCCCGCAGGGCCGATTTGCACTCCGGCAGGACCGATCTGTCCTGTCGCTGTTCCTACCAGATTTTCTGCTGCCAGCACACGCGATGGCAATGCAAGGCTTGCGCCTGCCACCAACCCGCCCATGAGGACAGCACGCCGACCCAACGTCTGTTCCATACTGGTAAGTTAACCTAATCGCGGGGAACTTTCCAGCGCGATTGTCGGATCGGTTCCCGCCAGGGGTGCGGGTTGCCGCAAGCGCCAACCGCCTTGTCGTTAAGGACGATTCGCGCTGTGGATAGGGCGGGGAACCGAAGTCCCCCGCCCTTCAAACGTTTTGAACGCGTTCGCGAAGCAGCCCTGAAAGCGGGCCCGCGAACCCGCGATTCGTCAGGCTGCGGTCTTGGCCGGCTTGCGCGCGTGCTGGCGCATCCAGTCTTCCAGCACCGGGGCGATGCGGGTGCGCCACTTGCTGCCGTTGAAGATGCCGTAGTGGCCGACATTCTCGGCCAGCAGGTACTTCTTGCTGTCATCGGGCAGGTGGGTCGCCAGCTTGAGCGCGGCTTTGGTCTGGCCGATGCCGGAAATGTCGTCGCGCTCACCCTCGACGGCCAGCAGCGCCGTGTCGCGGATCGCCGAAGGATCGATCCGCTCGCCGCGATGGACGAATTCGCCCTTCGGCAGCGAGTGCTTCTGGAAGACGTGCTCGATGGTCTGGAGGTAGTAGTCGGCGGTCATGTCGCAGACCGAGCGATATTCGTCGTAGAAGGCCTTGGTGGATGCCGCGCCTTCGCCGTCGCCGGAAACCAGGTGCTTGAACATGCCGTAATGGCTCATCATGTGGTTGCCGAGGTTCATGGCCATGAACCCGGCGAGCTGCAGGAAGCCCGGATAGACCCGGCGCCCGGCGCCCGGATAGTTCAGCGGAACGGTGGCGATGACGTTGTTCTCGAACCACGAGAGCGGCTGCTGCATCGCCACGTCGTTGACGCTGGTGGGCGCCTCGCGGGTGTCGACCGGGCCGCCCATCATGGTGAGCGTGGCGGGGCGGCAGGGATGCTCCTGCTTGCCCATGATCGCCGCAGCCGCGAAAGCCGGAACGGAGGGCTGGCATACGGCGAGCATGTGCGCGCCGGGGCCGATGTGTTCGAGGAAGCCGATCACATAGTCGATGTAATCGTCCAGATCGAAGCGGCCGGCATCGGCCGGCACCAGCTTCGCGTCGGCCCAATCGGTGATGTAGACCTCGCAGCTTTCCAGCATGCGGGCGACGGTGCCGCGCAGCAGGGTGGCGAAGTGGCCGCTCATCGGCGCGACCACCAGCAGCTTCGGCGCGTCCTTGGCCAGTCCAGGGTGCGTGAAGCGGATCAGGTCGCCGAAGGGGCGGCGCAGCACGATCGATTCGGTGACGGGGTAGGACTTGCCGCCCGTGGTCACGTTCTCGATATCGAAGGCCGGCTTTCCGCGCGGGGCGGCGGCATGGGCGAAGACGTCCAGCGCCGAGGCCATGACCGGGCCGAACCCGAAATAGCCCATCGGCAGGGCGGGGTTCGAGAGAAGTTCGGCACCTACCGAAGCCCAGGCGGCGGCCCCGCTCAGCATGGTGCGCTGCAATTCGTAGGCGTTGTAAAGCAAAGTGCGTCTCCCGGACGGCGAAGCGACCCCGGCCATCCTGCGTGGTTATCAACGCCATTTGATACCGAATCGTTGCTTGTGCAATGCGGCATAAACGAAATCGCGCGCAGCCAGGTGTCCCAGCGCGGCGATCATGCTGATCGTAAAGGCGCATTTCATACACCTTTTCCTCAAGCCGGGGACGCGATAAGAGCCCGTTCGACCATTCCGGCACCTGCCGGTCCGAAAACGCTCCGGTGGGGACGTTTTCCAAGGAAAAGTTAAGGGCGCGCATGGATGCCAACGCGGGGCAGGCACGGCCGCCCGAGAACGAGAACGCTGCAACCGGCCAGGCGACCCCCGCCGCAAGGGCCGGCAGCGCCGAAGCGCGCGGTCCGGAGGCAGGCAAGCGCCCGCGCAGTCTGGGCGCCTTGCGCATGGTCTGGCGCGAACTGTTCCACTACCCCGGCCGCATGGCCGTGGCCGGGCTTTCGCTGCTGACCACGGCCACTTCGACTCTCGCGATCCCTTACGGTTTCCGCCAGATCGTCGACCAGGGGTTCGCGGAAGGCGCGGATCCGGCGGCGATCCGCTGGTGGTTCATCATGCTGCTGGGCGTGGTGATCGTGCTTTCCGTGGCCACGGCGGTGCGCTTCTACAGCGTTTCCTGGCTTGGCGAGCGCGTCGTGGCCGACGTGCGCCTGCGCGTGCAGCGCCATCTGCTAACGCTCTCGCCCAGTTTCTTCGAGGAAAACAGCCCCAAGGAAATCGCCTCCCGCATGACGGCCGATACCGCCATCGTCGAGACGGTGGTGAGCACCACGGTTTCGGTGGCGCTGCGCAATGCGATCATGGCAGCGGGCGGAGTGGCCTATCTCTTCGTGCTGGCCCCGCACCTGACGCTGGGCCTGGTCGTCGCGATCCCGGTGGTGATCCTGCCGATTGCTGCCTTCGGCCGCCGCCTTCGCGCCGTCGCGCGGCAGAGCCAGGACCGCGTGGCCGATATCGGCGCTACCACCAGCGAAGTCTTCGGCGCCTTGCGCGTGGTCCAGGCCTTCAACCAGGAAGGGCGCGAGATGGAGCGCTTTTCCGGCGCGGTCGAACGCACGTTCGAAACCGGCAAGCGCCGCATCGCCTTGCGTGCGGTGATGACGGCGGTGATCATGTTCCTGATCTTCGGTTCGATCACCGTCATCATGTGGCGGGGCGCGATCGGCGTGGCCGAGGGGTCGATCACCGGCGGCACGATCGCCGCCTTCGTGGTGACGGCGGGCATCGTCGCCGGCGCTTTCGGCTCGCTCACCGAAGTCTACGGAGACCTTGTGCGCGGGGCCGGAGCGGCCAGCCGCCTGGCCGAGTTGCTGAGCCAACATCCCACGATCTCGGCGCCCGCGCGTCCGCTGACGCTGCCTTCGCCCGGCCGCGGCAAGCTCGCCTTCGAGCGCGTGACTTTCCGCTACCCCTCGCGCCCGGAAATGGCGGCGCTGCACGATTTCACCCTGTCGATCGAGCCGGGCGCGACCGTGGCCATCGTCGGCCCTTCGGGCGCCGGCAAGTCGACGCTGTTCCAGCTGGCCGAGCGGTTCTACGATCCCCAGAGCGGGGCCATCAAGATCGACGGCGTGCCGCTGACTTCGGCCGATCCCTCCGAGATCCGCCAGCGGATCGCGCTGGTGCCGCAGGAAGGCGTGCTCTTCGCGGCGTCTGCGCGGGACAACTTGCGCTACGGCAACTGGCAGGCCGACGATGCGGCCATCTGGCAGGCGGCCGGCGCCGCCAATGCGGAAGGCTTCCTGCGCGAGCTGCCGCAAGGGCTCGACACCTTCCTGGGAGAAGACGGCGCGCGCCTCTCCGGCGGCCAGCGCCAGCGCATCGCCATCGCCCGCGCGCTCCTGCGCGATGCGCCGATCCTGCTGCTGGACGAGGCGACCAGTGCGCTCGATGCCGAAAGCGAGCGGCTGGTGCAGGACGCGCTCGAACGCCTGATGGAGCACCGCACCACCCTGGTGATCGCGCATCGCCTGGCCACGGTGCGCAAGGCCGACCGGATCGTGGTGATGGACGGCGGGCGCATTGCCGAGCAGGGCACGCACGAGAGCCTCAGCCAGGCCGGCGGCCTCTACGCCCGGCTGGCGTCGCTCCAGTTCGATTCCGACGCAGTGGCCGCTTTCTCCCGTTCGACGAACGGCTGACTCACCCCGACGAACTGCATTTCAGGGCTGGCGTTGCCGAATATGGCAATTATGTTGCGCCATCATCGGTGGGCCGTTCCGGCCTGTCGCCAGACCGTTCGTGTCATGCAATTCAGAAAGGGTGGGACCATGACCCGCATTCTCGGCCGGGTGCTCGCTTCGACGGCGCTCGCTACCGCACTCAGCTTTTCCGCCATGCCGGCCCTGGCCGATGCACCGGCCTCCTCGGATCCGATGCAGATCGATCCGGCGAAGATGGACTGGGGCAAGTCCGGCATCCAGACCCAGTGGCAGGACCCTGCCGCCAAGGCCGGCGCGGACTTCGACAAGTTCGTGAACGGCAAGTGGGAAGCCGCCGTCGTGCTGCCGGCAGACCGCACCAACTGGGGCTCGTTCACGGCGCTGCGCGACCTTTCGGAACAGCGCGTGCACGGCATCATGGACGGCCTGATCGCCTCGAAGCCCGCCGCCGGCACCGATGCCGCCCGTGTCGAGGCAGCCTATGCCGCCTTCATGGACGTGGATGCCATCAACAAGGCCGGCCTCGCCCCCGCGCAGCCTTATCTTGAGCGCATCTTCGCCGCCAAGACGCCTGACGACCTGATGAAGATCTTCGCGGCGCCCGGCTATGCCTCGCCGCTCGGCGCCTATGTGACCGCCGATGCCAAGCAGAGCGACGTCAATGCCTTCGAAGTCGGTGTCGGCAGCCTCGGCCTGCCCGACCGCGACTACTACCTGAAGAACGACGCCCGCTCGCAGGACTTGCGCGCGAAGTACCTCGATTACCTGACCTTCGTGCTCGGCAAGGCCGGTTATGCCGACGCCGGATCGGCCGCGAAATCGGTGCTCGCGCTCGAAACCCGCCTGGCGAAGGCCCAGTGGGACCGCGCTGCCAGCCGCGACCCGGACCTCACTTACAACAAGCTGACGGTCGCCGAGTTCGAAGCGCTCGCCGCGCCCGGCCTGATGCGCACTTTCGTCGAGACCATGGGCGCCGGCAAGGCTGCCTATATCATCGTCGACCAGATGCCGCCGACGGCCGAAGAGCTGAAGGCCGCCCGCATCGATCCCGCCAAGGCGCAGACGCTGTTCGGCGGCGGCGTGCCGGAAG
Source organism: Novosphingobium sp. BL-S-21 (assembly GCF_055521655.1). Lineage (NCBI taxonomy): Bacteria > Pseudomonadati > Pseudomonadota > Alphaproteobacteria > Sphingomonadales > Sphingomonadaceae > Novosphingobium > Novosphingobium sp. BL-S-21. Next base: position 1,500,461 of record NZ_CM145496.1, on the reverse strand, counting down.
TGGGCAAGCTGATCTCCGAAGTGCCGGTGGCCACCTGGCAGGCCTGGCTCGCCGCGCATTTCCTGCGCAGCAATGCCTCGGTCCTGCCCACCGACATCGATGACGCCACTTTCGCCTTCTACGGCAAGACCATGAGCGGCCAGCCGGAGCAGCGGGCTCGCTGGAAGCGCGGCGTTGCGGCGGTGGAAGGCATGGCCGGCGAACTGGTCGGCAAGATCTACGCCGAAAAGTACTATCCGCCCGAAGCGCAGGCGGCGATGACCGACCTCGTCTCCAACTTGCGCAAGGCCATGGCGGTGAACCTCCAGAGCCTCGCCTGGATGGGCCCGGAAACCCGCAAGGAGGCCGAAGCCAAGCTCAACGCCTTCACGCCCAAGATCGGCGCCCCGGCGAAGTTCAAGGAATACGAAGGGCTGACCTTCTCGGCCACCGATCCGCTTGGCAACGCCATCGCCGCGGGTTCCTGGGAGAACGACGACCAGATGAAGCGCATCGGCCAGCCGGTCGACAAGACCGAATGGTTCATGCTGCCCGAGACGGTCAACGCCTACTACAACCCGCCCTATAACGAGATCGTGTTCCCGGCCGCCATTCTCCAGCCGCCGTTCTTCAACGTTTCGGCCGACCCTGCGGTCAACTATGGCGGCATCGGCGCGGTGATCGGCCACGAAATGGGCCACGGCTTCGACGACCAGGGCGCCAAGTCCGACGGCACCGGCAACCTTCGCGACTGGTGGACCCCGGCCGACAAGGCCAACTTCCAGAAGCTGCAGGACAAGCTGGAAGCCCAGTACAACAGCTTCTGCCCGTTCGACGACGGCAAGACCTGCGTCAACGGCAAGCTGACCATGGGCGAGAACATCGGCGATCTCGGCGGCCTCAGCCTCGCCTACCGCGCCTACAAGCTCTCGCTGAACGGCAAGGAAGCCCCGGTGATCGACGGCCTGACCGGCGACCAGCGCTTCTTCATGGCCTGGGCGCAGGTATGGCGCAGCAAGTACCGCGAGGAATCGGTACGCCAGCAGCTCATCACCGACCCGCATTCGCCCGCCCATTACCGCATCAACGGCATCGTTCGTAACTTCGACGAATGGTACAAGGCCTTCGGCGTGAAGCCCGGCGACGCTCTTTACCTCCCGCCCGCCGAGCGCGTGCGCATCTGGTAAGGAAACTGTAAGAAAACAGGGCTCGGTCGGATAGCGACCGGGCCCTGAATTCTTCTGGCGAACTTCGCCGTGCGCTGCATTTGGTCCAAAACGCGCCAAACCGTATTTTCTGAACGACTATAGGTACTAGAGAGCCGCGCAGCGGGTTGACTTGGCCGGTGCGTCCGGCATGACCTGCGGCCCATGAGCCTCACCCTTACCGCGATCCTCCTCGGCATTGTCGAGGGCCTCACCGAGTTCCTGCCCGTCTCCTCGACCGGCCATCTCATCCTCGCCACCCGCCTGTTCGGCTACGACGCCTCGCAGTGGGCGACGTTCAACATCGTCATCCAGCTCGGCGCGATCCTGGCGGTCATCGTCCAGTTCTGGCGCACGTTCTGGGCCGTGGGCATGGGCCTGCTCAAGCTCAATCCCAACTCGATCCGTTTCGTGCGCAACGTGCTGCTGGCGTTCATTCCCTCGGCCGTGCTGGGCCTGCTGCTCAATAATTACATCGAGGGACTGCTGGGCGAACCTGCCGTAGTCGCCTGGGCGCTTATCATCGGCGGCATCGCCATCCTGGGGATCGAGAAAGTGGCCAAGCCCGGTCCGCTGACCGGCGTTTCCGAGCTTCCCGCCATCAAGTGCATCGGCGTAGGCTTTGCGCAGTGCCTGGCGATGGTTCCGGGCGTCAGCCGTTCGGGCGCGACGATCATGGGCGCACTGTCGATGGGTATCGAGCGCCGCACGGCGGCCGAATTCAGCTTCTTCCTTGCCGTGCCCACGATGGTCGGCGCGACGACGCTGGAATTGCTCAAGCACCACGAGGAGCTGATGGCCGGCACCGGCCCGGTGGGCTGGGGAGAGATCGGCGTCGGCTTCGTCGTCTCGTTCGTGGTGGCCCTGGTGGTCATCAAGGCCTTCATGGCTTTCGTGAGCCGCTCGGGCTTTGCACCGTTCGCCTGGTATCGTATCGTGGCGGGCGCACTCGCACTCTTCCTGCTTTCGCGGGTCTGATCAGGGATTTACGCCATGGCCGAGGACGATCACAAGAAACTCGGCCAGAAACTGGGGCGCAAGGACTACGAAAGGCAGCTTGAGCCGATGCTGGAGGAGCTGGTGGGCATGGCCCGCTGGGCCTCCGCCACCGGCGCCCGCATCGTCGTCCTGTTCGAGGGACGCGACACGGCGGGCAAGGGCGGGGCGATCAAGGCCGTCGGCGGCCAGCTCAACCCGCGCCAGTGCCGCACCGTGGCGCTCACCGCGCCCAGCGAGCGCGAGCAGGGCCAGTGGTACTTCCAGCGCTATGTCGAGCATCTGCCCACCCGCGGCGAGATCGTGCTGTTCGACCGCAGCTGGTACAACCGCGCCGGCGTGGAAAAGGTCATGGGCTTCGCCACCGGCTCCGAAGTGAAGCGCTTCCTCAAGCAGGTCCCGGTGTTCGAGCGCATGCTCGTCGACGATGGCATCCTGTTGTTCAAGTACTGGCTGTCCTGCGACCAGGAGAAGCAGGAGGAGCGACTCCACGAACGTCTCGACGATCCGCTGAAGCGCTGGAAGCTCTCGCCGATCGACGTCGCCGCGCGCGAAAAGTACGAGGAGTACACCAAGGCGCGCGAGGCGATGCTCAAGGCCACGCACAAGAAGCACGCGCCGTGGACGGTGGTGGACTTCAACGACCAGCGAATCGGACGCCTCACCCTCGTGCGCGACCTGCTGGACCGGCTGCCGGACACCAAGGTCGAGCCGCAGACGATCAAGATGCCGAAACTGAATCACGCGCCTTACAACGAGAAATTCGGCGTTCTGAAGCCGATCGAGCCGTTCGACACGGAGTGAATCAAGCCTCTTCCGCTTGACTTTGGCCTGTCACTATCGCATGGGCCGCAACCTTGAGGGGCGGCGCTCGATTGCCGCCCTGAAATTTTTCAACGGAACGCCGGCCGGCCAGGGCGGCTGAAACGAGAGATACAGGAAACCGCCATGGCGAAGCCCGCAACCGTCAAGATCCGTCTTGTCTCGACCGCCGACACCGGCTTCTTCTACGTCACGAAGAAGAACCCGCGCAACACGACCGAGAAGATGAACTTCCGCAAGTACGATCCCGTCGTGCGCAAGCACGTCGAGTTCAAGGAAGCCAAGATCAAGTAAGGTTCTTCGGAACCTTACAATTCAGGGGCGGTTCAAGCCTGCAAACCCAATGGGAGCATTATGAACCGCACCTTCAAGATCTTTCGCTCTTGCGTAGGCGCGGCCAGCCAGGTTTTTCTTGGCGCGGCCGCGTTTTCCGTTCCTGCCCTCCTTCCGGCGACGCCCGCGCTCGCGGCCCCGTCCGCCGATGCGGCGCAGTTGAGCCAGGCCGTCGAAGCGCTGCGCGCGATCTCGACGATGAAGGCCAACTTCGTCCAGACCGACCGTAACGGCCAGAGCCTGACCGGCGAGCTGACGCTCATGCGTCCCGGCAAGATCCGCTTCCAGTACGAGAAAAGCGCCCAGATGCTGATCGTCAGCGATGGCAAGGCGCTGACCATGATCGACTACTCGGTGAAGCAGGTGCAGCGCTGGCCGATCAGCAACAGCCCGCTCGGCGCGCTGCTCGATCCCAAGCGCGATGTCGCCAAGTACGGTTCGGTCAAGCAGACCGGCAATCCCAATGTCGTCAGCATCGAGGTCCGCGATCGTTCACATCCCGAATATGGCGTCATCACCCTGATCTTCACCCGCAAGGCGTCCGCGCCCGGCGGGCTTGAGCTGACTTATTGGGTCTCGCTCGATTCGCAGAACAAGCGCACCACGATCTCGCTGTCGAATCAGCGCTACGGCGTTCCGGTCTCCGACAACGATTTCCGCTGGAACGATCCGCGTCCCCGCAACCGCCGATAGGTCTCGTCGATAAGGGGGAACGCTTGGTCGCGAGTTGCCCGCTGGCTGCGACGGAATGCGACACTTTTCTGAATTCCGTTCACTTGGCAGCAAGCCAACAGCGCCTAGATTGAAATGGTCAGAGCGGCTCGAGGCGGGTTTCCCCCCTGTTGCCCACGCCTCCACAAGGGTCCTCTGATTTAGCGTGACGAACGCTTACATGAACCCTCGGTCCTCTGCCCCCGGACCGAGGGTTTTTGTTTTTTCGGGCTGCCTTTTCCGCCCGGCGGGGCTGCGAATGCTACCGCTCTGCGCTTCCGGTGCTCACGGCCATTAAGGCCGCTGCGCTCCGGTTCTCGATCGGCAGCATTCTCGCTCCCGCCGGACGAAAAAATCAGCCCGAAAAAGCGACGCAATTTTCTCTTTCGATGGAAGGCGGCAGCAGTGTTTTCGCTGGCGCCTCTGGCAATTGCGGGGCGCCATGCCTAAAGCCTGCGGCATGAAGATTGCCACCTGGAACATCAATTCGGTCCGCCTTCGCATCGATCAGGTCGAGCGGTTTCTGACCGAACAGTCGCCCGACGTGCTCTGCCTTCAGGAGATCAAGGTCGCCGAGCATCTCTTCCCGCACGATATGTTCGAGCGACTCGGCTATACCCACCGCGCGATCCACGGGCAGAAGGGCTACCACGGCGTGGCCACCGTCAGCCGCGTGCCGTTCACAGAGTTCAGCCGCTACGACTGGCAGGATAACGGAGAGGCGCGCCATGTGGGCGTGGAGCTTCAGGGCGCCGGGCAGGGCATGATTCTGGAGAACGTCTACATCCCCGCCGGCGGCGACATCGCCGACCGCGAGGTGAACTTGAAGTTCGGCCAGAAGCTGGACTTCCTCGAACGCATGACGCGCTGGGCCGACAAAGTGGACCGCCCCACGCTGATCGTGGGCGACTTCAACATCGCCCCGCTCGAATCGGACGTCTACAACCACAAGGCGCTGCTCAAGGTCGTCAGCCACACGCCGATCGAGGTGGAGACACTGGCGCGCTTCCGCGATGCCCATGGCTGGGTGGACCTCGGCCGTGAATTCATCCCCGCGCCCGAACGCAACTACTCCTGGTGGTCCTACCGCAGCTACTGGCGCCAGAAGGACCAGGGCCGCCGGCTCGATCACATGTGGGCCTCACCCGACCTGGCGAAGCAGGCCCGCGCGCACAGCTTCGTCGAGGAAACGCGCCGCTGGGAGCAGCCGAGCGACCACGTCCCGCTGATCACCGAGTTCGAACTCTGAGCGCCGACGCACCCGGGAAGGCGCTGCCTTCCGCAGGTGCCCGCCGCGTGGCGCTGGCGCTCGATGCGCTGCGCCATGGCTGGCCGGTGCGGATGGGGCCGGAAGGCGAGGGAAACGGCGCCGTCCTGCTTCCCGCCGAGACCAGCTTCGCGCCGGGTGTCACGGCGCCGCGCATGCTGATCTCCGCTGCCCGCGCCGTCACGCTCAAGCTGGCGAACCAGCGCGAAGCGGCCGTGCCCGAGGCGCCGGTGCTGATCCGCGCGGCAGAGCCCTTCGATCTCGAGACCGCCCGCGCCGTGGCCGACCCCGCGCTTGACCTTGCGCATCCCATGAAGGGGCCGTTCGCGGCCGAGCACATCGGCGACATGGACATGGCGCGAACCGCCATGGAGCTGGCGCGACTCGCCGGCATCCTGCCCGCGTTCCTCGTCGCGCCCGACATCGGGGGGGAAGCGCAGACCGTTGCTCCCGCCGACCTGGCCGAGTGGAAGGACACCAGCCGCCTGGTCGTGGCCTCGCGCGCGCGCCTGCCGGTGGCGGCCTGCGAAGAGGCGGAGATCGTCGCATTCCGCGCGCTGGACGACTTGCGCGAACATGTCGCCTTGGTGATCGGTACCCAGGACGGCGACCGGGCACCGCTGGTACGGCTCCACTCGGAATGCCTGACCGGCGACATTCTCGGCAGCCTCAAGTGCGATTGCGGCCCGCAGCTGGACGCCGCGCTGCGCGCCATGGCCGAGGAAACGAAGCAGGGTGGTTGGGGCGTGCTGCTCTATCTGCGGCAGGAAGGCCGCGGCATCGGTCTCGTCAACAAGCTGCGGGCCTATAGCCTGCAGGACCTCGGCTACGACACGGTGGACGCCAACAACCGCCTCGGCCTGCCCACGGAGGCGCGCGATTTCCCGGTGGCGGCGCGGATGCTCGAACTGCTGGGCGTCTCGGCGATCCGGCTCATGACCAACAACCCGGCCAAAGTCGCGGCGCTGGAAGGTGTGGGCGTTGAGGTGGTGGAGCGCGTACCGCACCAGCTGCCGCCGAACCCGCACAATGCCCGCTATCTCGACACCAAGCGGGACCGGACCGGGCATATATTGTAAGCGTCCGGAGCGCGCGCTCCGTTACCTGAAACGGCCCCGTGCCCGATTCGGTCGAGGCAACGCACTCCCAGGCGCGTCATCCTGATCCTGTTTCAGCGTCCATCCCGCGGCCCCGGCCTGGTTTCCGGTCAGCCAACGGAACCTGGGCCAGCGGCCAGCACAACCCGACACGCTCGAAAATGACGGATCGAGGCGCGCGCTTGTCCGCCCGGTCGCCGGTCCAGCGCAAATGGCGTTCAGCGCTTCTCGAACCCGGCGATTCCCGTGCCCAGGGTGTTGCGGCCGATCTTCAGCGGCTCGCCGGACCAGTCCGCCACGAAAGCGCTGTTGCGGTCGATGCCGGGCGCGAAACGGGCATTGTTTCCTTCCACCGTCAGCCCCGCCGAAGGGTGGCTGCGGTGCTCCGCGGCCACGGCAATGAAGGCGGAGTAGTTCTCCTTGTCGCGTCCCTGTACGAACCAGTTGCCGGCAATGCGCCCGGTGGCGCCTTCGGGAAGGTCGATCATGTAATTGGTCGCGCGGCCGGCGGCATCGTCGAAGCTGGAATCCGTGATCTCGACGTGCGCCGCGCGGCTCTTGACATAGTGGCCGCCGGTTCCCGCCTCGAAGCGGCTGCGGGTGATCGTGAGCGCGCCGTAATTGCCGATATAGACCGCGTGCGCGCAGCCCGAACCTTCGCAGGTCCCGAGGCGGGTGAACGTGGACTTGTCGATACGGATCGAACCCTGGGGATCCTCGCCGCTGAGCAGGCCCTGTTCGCTGTCGCGGAACCAGGCCTGCGACACCGAGAGGTCGCCGTGCTCGAGCCGCACGCCCGCGCCGTTCTTGTCGGGCACGCGGATATTGGCGAAGACCATGCCCTCGATCCGGGCGCCGCGCCCGCGCAGCACCAGCGCCGCCTTGTCTTCGCAGGCCTTGCCGTCGAGCACAGACTGGCCGGGGACCTGGGCCTGGTACGTGATCTCGCCCTTGCTCTGTACCGCGCAGTCGGAAAAGCGCAGCGAGGCGAAGCGGATCGTGCCGCTGCCGTCGCCGATGGCATCGACCGCGTCCTGCAGGCGGGTGAAGCCGCGCCCGGTTTCCGCCACCGTATAAGGCGCATTGTCGGCAGCCTGCCCGAACGAGACGGCGGCGGGAGCGGCTGCGAGCAAGGGGATGCCAAAGGCGAGGGCGAGTCGGGCGGAACGGTTCATGCGGGAGGTCTAGCGTCTTCGCGGGGCAACGCAGGCGCCCGTTTCGCTGCGTCCCACAGCGGGACAAGCTCCGGTGCTATCGTTGCCCCGGTCCGCGCTTGCCCCGGCGGGGTGGTTTCGGCAGCGCCTTCAGGTCGATCATCTCGCTGCGACTGAGGATCCAGAACACCATGACCGCCGACCAGAACAGCACGATCAGCGAAAAGCCGATCCCGATCGGCAGGACGCTTTCCGGAAAGCGCAGGAGCAGCCAGGCCAGGCAGAGGCTCATCGGCAGGAGGGGAAGCGTCCAGGCGGCGAGTGCGAACCATCCGGCCCGGCCGCGCGGCTGGCAGGTGAATTTCAAGCCGCTTCGATAGCACAGGAACAGCGTGTCCTGGTCGGATGTCCTCGCCGCGTCCGCCAGGCTGGCCTCGGCCGTGGCTGAGACCGTCCTGCGGCGCGTATGCCGGTGCGATACGACCAGGAAGACGGCAGTGGCCGCCAGAAACAGCGCGAAGGCCATAGGCCGGCTGCCAGCCAAACCGGAATGCATGAGCACTTTCGTCCCCGCCAGCGCCCCGAAATAGGTGGCCAGCAACAGCCAGCCCTGCCAGGCGATCGGCAGGCCGACTCCGATACCGAAGCGCTTGGGTGCGAACCAGGCGCCGTCGTCGAGCGATTCGTGCATCATGCCTCGTCCTCCGTTTCTTCCGTCGCCGTGGGCGGGCGTCCCCGGCGTGCGGGCTCGCTGACATCCACTTTGAGACCGCGCCGGGACAGCGCCTCGCGCAGGAGCACTTCGACCTGGGCGTTGACCGAGCGGAAATCGGCCGCGGCGCAGCGTTCCAGCGCTTCGTGAAGCGCTGGATCCAGCCGCAGGGCGAACGCTTTCTTGCCGGGACTCGCCATCCGCCCGGTCGCCTTACTGGTAGAGCGTGCCGGTATTGACGACCGGCTGGGTGTCGCGCTCGCCGCAGAGCACGACCATCAGGTTCGAGACCATGGCGGCGCGGCGCTCGTCGTCGAGTTCGACCACGTTCTTTTCCGAGAGCTGCGAAAGCGCCATCTCGACCATCGAGACCGCGCCTTCCACCAGCTTGCGCCGCGCGCCGATCACGGCTTCGGCCTGTTGGCGGCGCAGCATGGCGCCGGCGATCTCGGGCGCGTAGGCCAGGTGGGTGAGGCCGCATTCGTCCACCGTGATGCCGGCCACGCGCAGGCGTTCGATCAGTTCGGCGCGCAGTTCCGCGTTCACTTCGGCATGGCTGCCGCGCAGGGTGATCTCGGCATCCTCGACATCGTCATAGGCATAGCGCGAGCCGATCGAACGCACGGCGGCCTCGATCTGCACGTTCACGAAGGCCTTGTAGTCGTCCACGTCGTAAAGCGCCTGGGCCGTGTCGGCGACGCGCCAGACCACATTGGTGGCGATCTCGATCGGATTGCCGCGCAAGTCGTTCACCTTGAGCTTTTCGGACACGACATTGTTGGCGCGCACGGAGATCTTGCGCTTGGCCATCCATGGCCAGACCCAGCGCAGCCCCGCAACCCGGTCCGTACCGCGATAGGAGCCGAACAGGGTGATGGCCGCCGCCTGATTCGGCTGGATCATGTAGAAGCCCGCGGCGATCAGCACTTCGGCAGCGATGGCCGGGACGATGAAGGCGAAGATACCCAGGACTCCGCCCGGTGACGGGTCGATGCCGGCCAGCGAGAACAGCGCCAGCAGGATCGCGGCCATGATCCCCAGAAAGATCAGCAGCATGAAGTAGCCGTTCATGCTGGAGCCTGTGGATTCCCGGGAGGAATTCATCGGAAGGTGCGACTCGGCCATCGGGCGTGTCCTTGTTTAAAGTGATATCACATTAATATCAAAAGCGCACAATTGGTCAAGCAGGGTTGAAAATCGCCCGGGCGGCGTCTATGTCGGGATTGCGGGCCGGGCCCCTCTGGCGCGGCGTTCCTGTCCTGGAACGCCTCGTGATGTCGGACCGCATCGGGTGAAACCGATGCAGGTTCCAGGGGCTCAATCCAGCCCGTACAGCTCAGGCAACAGGATACCTGTCAGGCTCACCCGATCGAACCCATTTCCGTTCGATAGGGATTTTACGATGACCGACATTATGTTCCGTATGCTCGAGCGACACCAGAAGCTCGACGCCCTGCTGCGCCTCGCGCAGGGCAGACGCTCTCCCGATCCTTTCGAGATCGCGAAGCTGAAGAGACTGAAACAGGAGTTCAGGGGCAGACTCGCGCGGTTGCTACTCCCCCCAGCAACCGTTGCAGGCAGTCTGTAACCCTCGCGCCGGCGCGTTTCCCCCCATTTTCGCGCCGGCGCTTCCTGTTTTGCCCAGGTTTGGGCCGCGTTTCGGGAGTGTCCCGTGGATTTTCTCTTCTATGACCTGCTGGGTACGCCGGCGTGGTTCTGGCTGGCATTCGCCGGCCTCGTTTTCGTATTGACCGCCTTCGACCTCGGCTTCCTGCACAAGGAGGACCGGGAAATGGGCATTGGCGAATCGCTGAGGCTCTCGGTGTTCTACATCGCCATCGCCATGGCTTTCGGCGGCTGGGTGTGGTGGGCCAAGGGTTCCGAGGACGGCATCGCCTATTTCACCGGCTATTTCATCGAGAAGGCGCTTTCGATCGACAACGTCTTTGTGATCTCGATGATCTTCGGTTTCTTCGCGATCGCGCCCAAGTACCAGTACCGTGCCTTGCTCTGGGGCATCATGGCGGTGATCGTGTTGCGCGGACTGATGATCGCGGGCGGCGTGGCGCTCGTTTCCCAGGCGCACTGGGTGATGTATATCTTCGCCGCTTTCCTGGTGTTCACCGGCGTGAAGATGCTCTTCGCCAAGGAGCAGGACCCGGATATCGGCAACAACCCGGCGATCCGCTGGATCTCGCGCCACATGCGCGTGACCAAGGCGCATCACGGCGAGCACTTCTTCGTCCGCGAGCACAATGGCGCGGGCAGGCTTGTCTGGGCGGCAACGCCGCTGTTCCTGGCGCTGGTGGTGATCAACCTGGCGGACCTGGTGTTCGCGGTGGATTCGGTGCCGGCGATCTTCTCGATCACCACCGATACCTTCATCGTCTACACGTCCAACATCATGGCGATCCTGGGCCTGCGCGCACTCTATTTCGCGCTGGCGGCGATGGTGCACCGCTTCCACTACCTGAAGTATGCGCTGGCCCTGGTGCTGGTGTTCATCGGGGCGAAGATCCTGGTTGCGGACTTCGTGCTGGGCGGGGCCAAGTTCCCGCCGCTCATCAGCCTGGGCGTGACGCTGGCGCTGATCGCGGGCGGCGTGGGCTGGTCCTTGTGGAAGACACGCGGCGAATTGCCGAGCGCCTAGTCCGGATGGTCGGATTCCCGCCGGCCGCCGTCGGCCGCATGGTCGGCCGTATGGTCGGTGGGGCCGGTTGGGGGGCGGGGCAGGGTGCCTTTTGCGAAGGACTCCGGCCCCGCTCGCTGCTAGAGCGCCGCGATGGCCCGCCTCATTCTCTTCAACAAGCCCTATGATGTCTTGTCGCAGTTCACCGATGCCCGATCGCCCACGCCGCGCGCGACGCTGTCTGACTTCATCGACGTGCCGGGCGTCTATCCCGCCGGGCGGCTCGACCGCGACAGCGAGGGGCTGATGCTGCTGACCGACGACGGCCGGCTCCAGTCGCGAATCTCCGATCCGCGCTTCAAGATCACCAAGACGTACCTGGCGCAAGTCGAAGGCGAGCCCGATGAGGCCGCGATCGCGGCGCTGTGCAAGGGTGTGATCCTGAACGATGGTCCGACTCGGCCCGCGCGGGCGCGCCGTATCGACGCGCCGCAGCTCTGGCCGCGCAATCCGCCGGTACGGTTCCGCAAGACGGTGCCGGACTGCTGGATCGAACTGACCATCGCGGAAGGCCGCAACCGCCAGGTTCGGCGCATGACCGCTGCGATCGGCCATCCCACGCTGCGCCTCGTGCGGGACAGGGTGGGGGACTGGGCGCTCGACGGCCTGGCGCCGGGCGAGTGGCGCGAAGTCACCATTTGACGGTTGGTGTTGCAATTTCGCCGATATAGTCTATATCGGCCGAGCTACGTCGCCTGCGACGGGAACTTGCGGCTGCATTCCGGCAGCCACTCCTCCCCTTTACAGCTGCCTGGCCCTCAAGGCCGAAGCGTGCTTCGCGCGCGGCAGACTTGGGGCAACCCTTTTTTCGGACAGGATGCATTGGCCAAGGAAGAACTGCTGACCATGGAGGGTTTCATCGAAGAAATCCTTCCCGACGGACGTTTCGCTGTGGTGCTCGACAATGAGCATCGCATTATCGCTTACACCGCGGGCAAGATGCGCAAGTTTCGCATCCGCTCGGTCGTGGGCGATCGCGTGCACGTTGAAATGACGCCCTACGATCTGACCAAGGGTCGGATCGTGTTCCGCGAACGTACGCCTGGTCAGACCGGCGGCCCGCCGAAACGGCGCAGCAATTTCAAAAGATGACAGATGCGGCAGTGAGCCGCGAACAAGGAATACATGAACTACCATAAAGCGGACGCATGTGATCGCGTCCAATCCGTACCCCACCGCTTCTCGCTTCCTACCGTCGGTTTCCGGCGTGACGTGGAACCGGGAGCGCTCTCCAGGCAGGACCTGCGGCGCCTCGTCGCCGCCATGGTGGACTGACACCGCCCGACCTGGAACACAGGAAAAAACCCCCGCAGGCCGAAGCCTTCGGGGGTTTTTCATGTCTGGGGGGGGCATGTCTGGGGCAGGCGTGCGGGCAGGGGAGAGAACCGGCTTCGCGGTTGCAGGTCGAGGCAAGGCTCTCGGATTCGTCCGAGCGGGTGTCCGCGCGAATCCTGCAGAGAGGTAGATGCGCAAGGGCGCGAACCGATATTGCCTGCCGCTTTCGAAGTGCGTTCACTCCGAAGCGTCTTCAAACGACAGAGCTGGCATCTGCCGAACCTCGCGCGACGGCGCTGTCAGGCCGGCCGGTCAGAAGGCGGGTTTGCGCCCTTCCTCGATGCGTCGGATCTGGTCGGACATGGCGCGCCAGGCGGCTTCGGAGCGAAGCTCGCGATCGCGCACATTGGCGAGTTTCGCGATGGAGGCGGCCTCGGCCGCTTCCTGGGCGCGCGATTCGCAGAAGTCACGGGTAAATGCCATCTGCTTGCTCGCTATGTATCGGCGCCTTGGGGCAAGGCACCGGGAAGAAGCGCGCGGCGGCGGACCGAAGCCCGGCCGCCGCGCACCTCTGAAAATCAGGCCGACTTCAGGTTGACAGCCGATGCCTTGCCATTGCGGCCGACTTCGACGTCATACGAGAGGCGCTGTTCCTTCTCGAGGGTGTGCATGCCGGCGTTCTGAACGGCCGAGATGTGGACGAAGCTGTCCTGGCCGCCGTCTTCCGGAGCGATGAAACCGTAGCCCTTGTCGGTATTGAAGAATTTCACGGTGCCGATCGGCATATTAGGTTCCTTTCAAGAAACGAATTTTGGATCCTGCGAAATTGCGGGATCCGGTCGTGCGTCAGTTCGTCAATTGAAAGGAAATCGTCCCAACCCGTTCTTGCGCGGAAAAATTTCCGAACCCGAACGAAGATTGGCGACACCCGTCGCAAATTCGACATCAGCCACGCCGATATAACACGCTCCGTTGCGAATACCTAACGGCAACGGGATCGAGGCGCGAAACGGCGGCATTGCGCCATTGCCGGGGCTATGGCGGCAGTGTGCAATCGTGAACAGTCGGGGGTCGGGCGCGCTCAGCGCGTGCCCAGATCACCCTTGCCCACGGTTCCGCTCGCCATGTCCAGCATGCGGTCGAGGCTCTTCTTGGCATCGAGGCGCAGCTGCTCCTCGATCTCGATCCGCGGCTCCAGGTCGCGCAGGGCGACATAGAGCTTCTCCATGGTGTTGAGCGCCATGTAGGGGCAGATGTTGCAGTTGCAGTTCCCGTCCGCCCCCGGCGCGCCGATGAAGGTCTTGTTCGGGATCGCCAGCTGCATCTGGTGGATGATGTGCGGCTCGGTGGCGACGATCAGCGTGTCGGCATCCGTGGTCTTGGCATATTGCAGGATGCCGCTGGTCGAACCGACATAGTCCGCGTGATCGACGATGTGCGGCGGGCATTCCGGGTGCGCGGCGATCGGCGCGGCGGGATGCTGGGCCTTGAGCTTGAGCAGCTCGGTTTCCGAGAACGCCTCGTGCACGATGCAGACGCCGGGCCAGAGCAGCATCTCGCGGCCGAACTTGCGGCTGAGATAGCCGCCCAGGTGGCGGTCCGGGCCGAAGATGATCTTCTGGTCGGCAGGGATTTGCTGGAGGATCGTCTCGGCGCTGGAACTGGTGACGATGATGTCGGACAGTGCCTTCACCTCGGTCGAGCAGTTGATGTACGTGAGCGCGATGTGATCGGGATGCGCCTCGCGGAAAGCCTTGAACTTTTCGGGGGGGCAGGAATCTTCCAGGCTGCAGCCGGCTTCGACGTCGGGCAGGACCACGATCTTGTTGGGCGAGAGGATCTTGGCGGTTTCCGCCATGAATTTCACACCGCAGAAGGCGATCACTTCGGCGTCGGTCTCGGCGGCCTTGCGGCTGAGTTCCAGGCTGTCGCCCACGAAGTCGGCAATGTCCTGGAGTTCCGGGCGCTGGTAATAATGCGCGAGGATGACCGCATTGCGTTCCTTGCGCAGCCGCTCGATTTCGGCGCGCACGTCGATACCGGAAAGGTCGGCGGGCATTACGGTCATGGTGTCCCTCTGTCTGGTCGCTCCGGCGTTTTACCGGCCTTCCCCGTCTGGGGTTGGCCGGCTGCCGGGATTTGGGGCCTATCTAGGGACGCTTGCGGCAATGCCCAAGGAAAATATGCGCCGGGTTCAGGCGGCCGAGGCCCTTGTCGCCAGATCGATCCACCAGGGCGTGATCGCCAGCAATTCGGTCAGGACATGGGTGAGCAGCAGGGCGATCGTCGCGGCGATGGTGGCGGGGTGGGCATGGCCGATGGTGCGCCGGTCATGGCGCAGGATCAGCGCGACGAAGCCCAGCTGAACCACCAGAGACACCCATTCGCCCCAGGGCATGATCAGCGGCATCGGCAGCACCCGGCCCAGCGCCGGATCGGTCAGCAGGATCGTCGAGCCCAGCATAAGCCGGCGGTGCCAGTCCGGTTGGCGGCGGTGGGACACCGCCAGCGCCACCAGCAGCGCGAAGAAGGCCGCGCCGATGTGCACGGTGGCCAGGAAGTAGGCGGGCGTGAAGAACGGCGGCTGGGCGTGGGCGCGCAGGGCGGTGATGCAGAGCGCGCTCATCGAGACGACCATGAGCGGCACCATGACCGCGCTCGCCCAGCCGAGCCGGCGGTGGATCGCCAGTCCGCCCCGTCCGGCCAGCAAGGACTGAGTCACCAGCAGCCCCAGCCATGTCAGCATGATCAGGCCGTGCAGGTGCATGACGAGCGGCGCGCCGCGATAGTCGACGAAGCCCCGCATTGCGAATTGTCCGAAAGCGAAGACGATGAACAGCGAAAGGCCGATCGCCATCTTCTGCCAGAACGATAGCGCGCCAAGACGGGCCAAAGGCAATGTTGCCATGAAAAATCCCCTCACCCCATGAGTGGGGCGGGGTATACTCTTCATCGCCAAGTAGAGATACAGTAATTCGGTAAATTACTGTTCCGTAAGGGCCAGTGACCAATCGTCATCATGCCGCGTTACCAGGCTTCTTCTTTCCAGATCAAGAAGATGAGCCAGTACCGATCGGCCTGCGGCGGGCCAGAGCCGCTTGTCCACGCCTTTGTACATTTGCGGCACCATCGCGGCCACGGTGCCATGGCCTGCCTCGATCTGCTTCAGGATCTGGCGTTCGCGCTGGCGGCGGTGGCCGATCATGCCGCGGACCAGCTGGCGCGGTTTCTCGACCGCGGGGCCGTGGGCCGGGAAATAGACGCTGTCCTGTTCGCGCTCGTAAAGTTTCTGCAGGCTGGCGAGATAGTCCGTCATGTCGCCGTCCGGCGGGGAGACGACGCTGGTGGACCAGCCCATGACGTGGTCGCCGGTGAACATCGCCCCGGTTTCGGGCAAGGCGAAGCAGACGTGGTTGGAGGTGTGGCCCGGCGTGGCAACGGCTTCGAGCGTCCAGCCGTCTCCGCCGATCGTCTCGCCGTCGTGCAGCACGCGGTCGGGGCGGTAGTCGGGATCGAAGGCGGCATCCGCGCGGGGGCCGTCGTCCTCCAGCGTCAGTGCCGCGCAGCCAACCACCGGCGCGCCGGTCAGGGCCTGCAGAGGCGCCGCGGCGGGCGAATGATCGCGGTGAGTATGAGTGCAGCAGATCGCCGCGATTCGCGCTTCGCCGACCGCGCTCAGGATCGCGGCGATATGCTCGTCCTCGGCCGGGCCGGGGTCGATCACCGCCACGTCCGCGCCGTCTCCGACGATGTAGGTCTGCGTGCCGGTATACGTGAACGGTGAGGGGTTGCGGGCCAGCACCCGGCGGACGAGCGGCGCGATCCGCTCGGCTTCGGCATAAGGCTTGTCGATGTCTTTCAGCGCGTCCATTCGGCCGATATGGGCATTCGCGAGGGGCCTGTCGAGCACGGCCTTCCAGGCAGGCGCGCGCGCGGAGCCCCTGTGCTTCAGCTCGCCAGTCGCCGCTCGATCCGTTCGCGCAGGCGTTCGATCGCGCTTGGCTGCACGTCGTCGCGCAGGCGCCAGCGGCCGTCGATCCGCAGCAGGCGGTCGTAGAAGCGCTGCGTCGTTTCCACCAGGTCGACGATCTCCGGTTGCAGGCGGGCGAGTTGCGCGACTTCCGAATGGCGCAGGAGCGGCGAAAGACGGCCATTGCGGCGAAGCTGGAACTGGCTGATCTCGCCCATGATGAAGGCGCGCTGGTTCAGCAGCCAGGCGATCGCATGCATCATGCGCGTGGTCGTGCGCAGGCCCTCGCTCGACAGGGCGATACGCTCCGGCTCGTCACCCGTTTCCAGTGCCTCGCTCAAACCTGTCTCCGTCGCGGCTTCCCGCGGCGGGCCAGGCAGGGCGAACGCCTCGCGCACCTCGTCCGCGAGCAGAAGCGCCTCGCAATAGAGCGCCTCGACGATGCGCGGGTTTATGGTCGCGGAGTTGGGCATGCGCTGCCCATATTTCTTACCGGCGAGTCCGCGGCAACTGCCCTTAAGGCATTTTCCGAAACGAATCCGGTGCTTGTCCCCTATCGGTACGTTTTACGCGGACGTGCGGTCAGGCAAAAGCGGGGGTGCCGCAAGCTCGCCGCGGACGTGACGAGCGCACCCGGCACTCCTGAAGCGCCATCCTGCGCAAGAAATCAGGCGATGATATCGGGGATCAGGAAGTCCTGGATCACCGCGATCTGATCCTTGAGTTTCAATTTGCGCTTTTTCAGGCGCGCGATCTGCAGCTGGTCGCCGGCGCCGGGCACGGTGAGCGCATCGATGGCCGCATCGAGATCGCGGTGCTCGATCTTGAGGATTTCGAGGCGCTTGCGCATTTCCTCTTCGGTCACGCCAGGATTTCCTACTCTCGAATGACAGTCTGCGGATGCGAAATTCACATGCCCCGCTCGACGCAGCAGGCACGCGATTCACCGATATGAACCATTCGCGGTCTTCGCAAGATGGGCAGGATGTGGTTCCATCCGTTTTGCGCCGGATTGCCCATGCCGAGTCGCCAAGAGAGGTCGCAGGCAAAGGGGCCGGCCCACCCCCCGAACAAAGAGGAGAACCGTCCATGGATAGTTCGCACGTCAGCGCTTTGCAGCTCAAGCATGCCGGAATTGAAAGGCAGATTCATGACGAATTGTGCCGTCCGATACCTGACGCAGCCATGATCCAGGCCCTCAAGAAGCGGAAGCTCAGGATCAAGGAAGAAATCTCTCGTCACTGACCTGTCGCTGACTGGGTCAGTACCAGAGCAGCCATCCCCCGTGGCGATCCCTCGGTCTCCCTTGCATCGAGGCCGATTTCCCGGGCGGTGAAGCCGCTCCCTCAGGCGCCCTCGGTGCGGCAACGTGCCGGGGGCGGCCTTGGAGGTATCCGCTTTTCGCGCGGACGTTTTTCCCGACACATCTTTTCACAACGGCCGCGTTTCCAAAGCGCTCGCTTTGGGTTACTCGGGTTTCATGACCAGCGGAGCCGTAGAAGCAGCACGAACCATCCTCACCCGCCTCCACGAGGTCATGGCGTCGCGAAATCACGCCCAGGCCAAGTTGAATACGGTGGTCGAAGTGATCGGCGAATGCCTCGATAGCGAGGTCTGCTCGATCTATCTCCTGCGCGAAGGCATGCTGGAGCTGTTCGCGACGCGCGGCCTGGCGCAGGAAGCCGTCCACGTCACCCGCATGGCGGTGGGCGAGGGCCTTGTCGGCAGCATCGCCGACCGGATCGAGACGCTGAACCTGGCCGAAGCGGCCGCCCATCCGGACTTCTCCTATCGCCCGGAAACCGGCGAAGACCGCTTCCACTCCTTTGCGGGCGTGCCGATCGTGCGCCGGGAGCGGGCCGCCGGCGTGCTCTGCGTGCAGCATGTCGAGCCGCGTCGCTATGAGGAAGTGGAGATCGAGGCGCTGCAGACGGTGGCCATGGTCCTGTCCGAACTCATCACCAATGCCGACCTGATCGACGAAGTGGACGTCCATGCCTTGGGCGCCGCGCAGACCGGGCCGGAGCAGCTTCGCGGTCTGACGCTGGTGAAGGGGCTGGCCTCGGGTCAGGCGGTCTATCACCAGCCGCGCGTCAATATCGAGCATATCGTCGCGGAAGACACCGAGGCCGAGCGCCAGCGCGTGATCCATGCCTTCGACAAGATGCGCGAGCAGATCGACCGCATGGCCAGCCAGGCCGAATTCGGCATGGGCGGAGAGCACGAGGAAGTGCTCGAGACCTACCGCATGTTCGCTTACGACGAAGGCTGGACCCGCCGCATCAACGAGGCGATCGATTCCGGTCTCACCGCCGAAGCCGCCATCGAACGCGTGCAGCAGCGCACCCGCATGCGCATGCGCCAGATCGACGATCCCCTGCTGGCGGATCGCATGCACGACCTTGAGGATCTGGCCAACCGCCTGCTCAGGATCGTCTCCGGCCAGATGGGAACGGCGGCCTCGCTGGGGCTGCGCAACGATGCGATCCTGATCGCCCGCAACCTCGGCCCGGCGGAATTGCTGGAATACGACAAGCGCCGCCTCAAGGGCGTGATCCTGGAGGAAGGCTCGCTCACCAGCCATGTGGTCATCGTGGCGCGGGCGATGGGCATTCCGGTGCTCGGGCGCGTGCGCGGTCTGCGCGGCGTGGTGCGCGAAGGCGACCAGCTCCTGCTCGATGCCGACCAGGCCACGGCGATGGTGCGTCCTCCGGCCGGCGTGATCGAGGCTTTCGAAGCGCGTTTCGCCAAGAGCCGCCAGCGCCAGGCCGCTTATGCCGCCCTGCGTGAAGTGCAGCCGACCACGCTGGACGGCACCCGCATCCAGGTCATGATCAATGCCGGCCTGCGCGACGACATCGCCAACCTCAGCATGACCGGGGCGGACGGCATCGGCCTGTTCCGCACCGAATTCCAGTTCCTGGTCTCCGCCACGCTCCCTTCGCGCGAGCGCCAGACCCGCCTCTACCGCGACATCATGGAAGCCGCGGGCGACAAGCCGGTGAAGTTCCGCACGGTCGACATCGGCGGCGACAAGACCTTGCCGTACTTGCGTCACGACGACGGCGAGGGTGAGGAAAACCCGGCGATGGGCTGGCGCGCCCTGCGCGTCGCTCTCGAGCGCGAGGGCCTGCTCAAGGTGCAGGCGCGCGCGCTGCTGGAAGCGGCGGGCGGGCGCACGCTCCACGTCATGTTCCCGCTGGTGGCCGAGCCCTGGGAGTTCGACCAGGCCAAGGCGGTCTTCGAAAAGCAGTTCGCATTCCTGCGCAGCCAGAAGAAGCTTCTTCCAGAAGCGATCCACTACGGCATCATGCTGGAAGTCCCGGCCCTGGCCGAGCAGCTCGACCTGCTGGCGCCGAAGATCTCGTTCCTGTCGATCGGCACTAACGACCTGACCCAGTTCCTCTTCGCGGCGGACCGGGCCAATCCCAAGCTGGCCGAGCGCTACGACTGGGTGAGCCCGGCGATCCTGCGCTTTCTGCGCCGGGTCATCCGCAGCGTCGATGGCCACAATGTCGAGATCGCCGTCTGCGGCGAGATGGGCGGGCGCCGGCTGGAGGCGCTGGCGCTGCTCGGCCTGGGTATTCGCCGCCTGTCGATCACGCCCGCCTCGGTGGGGCCGACCAAGGACCTGGTCGGCCAGGTCGACTTGCGCGAAATCGGCGCCGCCATGGACCAGTGGCTGGCCCATCCGCCTGCGGACATGCGCGCCGCGCTGACCGCCTGGGCGGCCGAACGCGACATTGCAGTGGATTGATCCCCGTGTTTTCGGGGATCGGGCGTTTCAGCCCCGGCGCCCCGATTGACATAAAGCAGACTTGCGCGGATGTTACTCGCCGTGCACGGGGTCGCATCCGCCGCAAAGTATTCGAGTTATCTGCCTTGTCGTGATTGACTTTGGATTCTCGCGCGGTTTGGTGGATTCCCGTCAGGTTCAGTTACCATCCCTTCGGGAGCGGAATGGAAAACGTTGAAAATCAGGGGCCGTCCGAAGGTTTGGCCAATGCTGCGGCCGGAAGTTCTTCGTCCACGGTCGGTGCGACCTTGCGCCGGGCGCGTGAAGCTGCGGGGCTGACCCTCGCGCAGATCGCCGTCCAGACGAGAATTGCCGAGCGCCATCTCTCCGCCATCGAGGAAGACCGGCTGGGTGACCTTGCCGCGCGCACCTATGCGGTGGGCTTCTCGCGGACTTATGCCCGGGCATTGGGGCTGGACGAAAAGGCGATCGCCGAACAAGTGCGCCGCCAGCTCGATGCCGAGGGTGCGCGCGAACCGGTGGTGGTCCCGCATTTCGAGCCCGGCGATCCCGCCCGCGTTCCGTCGCTGCGCCTTGCCTGGGTTGCCGCGGCCGGCGCGATCGTGGTGATCGCGGTGCTGCTGGTGTTCTGGAGCAACTACCTCTCGCCGGAGGGCAAGCTGCCCGATCTCACCTCCGATACGCCCAGCGCCGCGCCCAGTGCCGCCGCGCCGCAGGTTCCGGCGCCCGCGCCGCAGCCGACGAACGGCCCGGTCGTGCTGACGGCCACGGTAGACGGCGTCTGGCTGCGCGTCACGGATACCACCGGCAAGCTGGTGGAAAAGACCCTGAAGCAGAACGAGAGCTGGACCGTGCCCCAGGGCGCGCAGGCGCCGCAGCTTCGGCTCGGCAGGCCGGACGGTCTGGCGATCACGGTCGGCGGCAAGGCCATCGCGCCGCTCGCCACCAAGCCGATGGTCATGTCCGGCGTTTCGCTGGTTCCGGCGGACCTGCTGGCGCGGGGCCAATCGGGGGCAGGCGCGCCTGCGCCGTCGGGAGCACCTGCTCCGGCAGCGCCCGCGACGGTCCCCACGGCCGGGGCTTCGGCTCCGGCGGCGCTTTCCACCACTTCCAACTGAGCCTGCCTCGACAAGGAGGCAGCGTTTGCGGCAATTCCGCCCGCAAGGCATTTCTGGTTAACACGCGGTTCCGTTTCTCCTGTCCATGGCGTCCCGGAACCCGAGAGGGCGCACGGCGCGCCCTGGCACGGAGTAGACTTGGCGATGAACCGTTTTTCCATGGAAGTGCGCCGGATGCGGCTGGCCGCAACGGCTGTCGTGGCCCTGGCGCTGGTCGGCGCGAGCATGCCGGCCCAGGCGCAGGACAATACCGGTGCCCGCCTGAACAAGGTGGAATCCGAAGTGCGCGCGCTGCAGCGCAAGGTTTTCCCGGGCGGTGACGGCAAGTTCTTCGAGCCCGAAATCAAGCCGGCCACGCCCACGCCCACGCCGGCCCCCGGCCAGCCCGCCTCGACGCCGATCAGCGACATGCTGCTGCGCATCGATGCCGTGGAAGGCCAGCTTCGCCAGCTGACCTCGCAAGTCGAGCAGAACACCAACCGCATCAACCAGCTTGAGGCCCGCCTGGCGGCGAGCGCTCCGGCGGCGGCGATGCCCGGTGCCATGGCGCCGGAGCAGGGCCAGCAGCCCGGATCGTTCTCGCCTTCTCCCGGCAAGGCACCGACGCCCGGCGCGACCCCGGCGCCCACGGCAACGCCCGTTGCCGCTACGCCCGCGCGCCCGGCCGGACCGTCGAATTCGCGGATCGAGGCCGTTCGCGCCATCGTCAAGCCGCAGACCGCCGATGCCGCGGATGACGAATACAGCTATGGCTACCGCCTGTGGGAAGCGAAGTTCTACCCCGAGGCGCAGCAGCAGCTGAAGCTCTACCTTGAGAAGTATCCCAAGCACGCCCGTTCGAGCTGGGGCCGCAACCTGCTTGGCCGCGCTTATCTGGACGATGGCAATCCGCTGGAGGCGGCCAAGTGGTTCGTCCAGAACTACCAGACCGACAAGCGCGGCGATCGCGCGCCGGACAGCCTGCTGTACCTTGCGGTGTCGATGAAGCAGCTCAAGGACAACAAGCGGGCCTGCATCGCGCTGGCCGAATTCAGCGAAACTTATGCCAGCGAGGCCGCCGGCCGCCTCAAGGGCACTTACGATTCCACGCGCAGTGGACTGGGCTGCGCCTGATCCCGAGCTGACGCCCGCGCCCGAAGCCGTCGAGCGGTTCCGGGTAGGGCTGTCGGCGCTCTGGCCCGAAGGCGTCGACGCGCCGGAGGCCCGGCTCGCCGTGGCGGTGTCGGGCGGGCCTGACAGCACGGCGCTGCTCCTGCTGGCCCAGGCGGCCCTGCCGGGGCGGGTGGAAGCGGCCACCGTCGACCATGGCCTTCGCCCCGAAAGCGGGCAGGAGGCGGACGATGTCGCCGCGCTCTGCCTCCGCCTGGGTGTCCCGCATGAAACGCTGAAGGTGTCGCTGGCGCCCGGCAATGTCCAGGCCGAGGCCCGCGCGGCGCGCTATGCGGCGCTGGCGGAGTGGATCGAGCGGCGCGGCCTTGCGGCTCTCTCTACCGCCCACCATGCCGACGACCAGGCCGAAACCCTGCTCATGCGCCTCAACCGCGCCAGCGGCGTGGCCGGGCTGGCCGGCGCGCGCAGCCGCGGCCATGTGCCGCTGACGGCGATACCACTGCTGCGCCCGGTGCTGGACTGGCGGCGCAGCGCGCTTGCCGAAGTCGTCGCGGGGATCGGCACGGTGCAGGACCCGAGCAATGCCAATGACCGTTTCGACCGCGTGCGCATCCGCAAGGCACTGGCCGGGGCCGACTGGCTGGACGTGGCTGCGATCGCGCGCAGTGCCGAACATCTCGCCGAAGCCGATGCCGCGCTGGACTGGATGGCAGCGCTCGAATGGCGCTCCTGCGTGAGCAAGGAGCCGATGGGCCTGCGCTATCGTCCCCAGGCCCCGCGCGCCGTCGCGCTGCGGGTGCTGGCGCGCTGCATCACCGAACTCGGCGGCGAGGAACCGCGCGGCAGCGCCGTGGCGCGCCTGCTGGAAAGCCTGCGCGAGGGACGCCCTGCTTCGATCGGCGATCTCGTGGTTCGCCCCAATGCCGGGGGCTGGAGTTTCGCCCGCGCGCCGGTTCGCGCGGCCCGCAAGACCAGGCCCTAGCGTCCCGGCCCTTGCGCCGCCCCAGGGCCGCAAGGGCATGTCCGGGCGGCGCTCTCGGTCCGCCGCTCCGCAAACCCGTGGCGTCGCGGCGCGAACGGGTATAAGGGCGCGCGGATGCTACGCTTGTCCGACCTTGCCCTGCCGCTCGACCATGCTCCCGAGGATCTCGATGCCGCCGTCTGCGCGCGGCTGGGTCTGGAGCCCGGCGAACTCGAGCGCGTCACCGTGGTGCGCCGCGGCAACGACGCGCGGCGCAAGAACGCGATCAAGCTGGTCTATACCCTCGACGTGGCGGTCAGGGACGAGGCGAAAGTCCTGGCCGCACACCACGGCGACCAGCACGTCCGCCTGACGCCGGACACCTCCTACAAGTTCGTCACGCATGCGCCCGCAGGCTTCGACGGCCCGCGCCCGGTGGTGATCGGGGCCGGGCCCTGCGGCCTGCTCGCGGCGCTGGTCCTGGCGCAGATGGGCTTCCGGCCGATCATCGTCGAACGCGGCAAGGCCGTGCGCGAGCGGACCAAGGACACGTTCGGCCTCTGGCGCCGCTCGGTGCTGGATACCGAGAGCAACGTGCAGTTCGGCGAGGGCGGCGCGGGCACGTTCTCGGACGGCAAGCTCTACAGCCGCATCAAGGACAGCCGCCACCTCGGCCGCAAGGTCCTGACCGAATTCGTGAAGGCCGGCGCGCCGGACGACATCCTCACCGAGGCCCATCCGCATATCGGCACGTTCCGTCTGGTGACGATGGTGATGTCCATGCGCGAGACCATCGAGCAACTCGGCGGCGAATATCGCTTCGGCACCCGTGTCGACGACTTCGAAGTCGAGGAGGGCGCGGACGGGGAACGCCGCATCACCGGCCTGCACCTCTCCACCGGGGAACTGCTGCCTGCAAGTCACGTCATCATGGCGGTGGGCCATTCGGCGCGCGACACTTTCGAAGTGCTGCACAAGTGCGGGGTCTATATCGAGGCCAAGCCCTTCGCGATCGGCGTTCGCATCGAGCACCCGCAAAGCTGGATCGACACCGCGCGCTACGGCGACAATGCGGGCAACAAGATCCTGGGGGCGGCGGCCTATTCGATCGCGCACAAGGCCTCGAACGGCCGCACGGTCTACAGCTTCTGCATGTGCCCGGGCGGGCGCGTGGTGGCGGCGGCCAGCGAGCCGGGCCGCGTCGTCACCAATGGCATGAGCCAGTATTCGCGCGCGGAATTCAATGCCAATTCCGGCCTCGTCGTCGATATCGATCCCGACAAGGACTATCCCGGAGACCCGCTGGCCGGCATCGCCTTCCAGCGCAAGTTCGAGGAGCTGGCCTACAAGGCGGGCGGCGAGAACTACAAGGCGCCGGGGCAGAAGCTGGGAGATTTCCTTGCGGACCGGCCTTCCACCGAATTCGGCGAAGTGATCCCAAGCTACCAGCCGGGCGTTCACCTCACCGAGTTGAAGACCTGCCTGCCGGACTTCGTCGTCGACGCCATCCGCGAGGCGTTGCCGGTCTTCGGACGGCAGGTGCCGGGTTACGACCATCCCGACGTGGTGATGACGGGCGTGGAGACGCGCACGTCCTCGCCGGTGCGAATCACCCGCGGCCGGGACCTGCAGAGCCTCAACACGCGTGGGCTCTATCCCGCGGGCGAGGGCGCGGGCTATGCCGGCGGCATCCTCTCGGCAGCGGTGGACGGCATCCGCGTGGCGGAGGCGCTCGCGCTGGAGCTGGCTCCGGTTGCGGCTGGGGATGGGGGCAAGACCGGCCAGTGATCCTTTCGCACCCGGCGCAGGAGCGGGCTTTCTCCAAGGCTCCCGCGATCCCCACTGCTCGTCCGCTGTCAGCCGAAAGGCCCATGCCTTGAAAGACGCCTACGACGCCATCGTCCTTGGCGCAGGGGCCGCCGGGCTGTTCTGTGCGGCCTCCGCCGGGCAGCGGGGCAAGCGCGTGCTGCTGCTCGACCATGCCGACCAGCCGGGCAAGAAGATCCTGATTTCAGGGGGCGGGCGGTGCAATTTCACCAATCTCGACACGGCGCCCGATCGCTATCTTTCCAGCAATCCGCACTTCGCCAAGTCGGCGCTGAGCCGCTACACACCGGCCGATTTCCTCGAAATGGTGGAGGCCTACGGCATCGCCTGGCACGAGAAGACGCTGGGCCAACTGTTTTGCGACGGATCGGCGCGGCAGATCGTCGACATGCTGCTGGAAGAATGCGCCAAGGGCGGGGTCGAGGTGAACTGCGGCGATGCCCTGGGTGAGATCGCCCATGCCGACGGCCTCTACCGCGTGGCCTTCGGCGGCCGCGTCGCCGAGGCTCCGGCGCTGGTGATCGCCACCGGCGGGCCTTCGATCCCGAAGATGGGCGCCACCGGCTTCGCCTACGATCTTGCACGGCAGTTCGGCCTCAAGGTCGTGCAGCCGCGCCCGGCCCTGGTACCGCTGACGCTGGCCGGGGACGAGGCGCTGTTTCGCGAGCTTTCGGGTGTTTCGACGGAAGTGATCGCGCGGGTCAGCGGCAAGGAGGCGGGGAAGGCGGCCTTCCGGGAAGCGGCGCTGTTCACCCATCGCGGGCTGTCCGGTCCGGCGATCCTGCAGATTTCGAGCTACTGGCAGCGCGGCCAGACGGTGACCACGCAGTTCATGCCCGGTCGGGCGGAAGGCTGGCTCAAGGACGCCAAGCGCGAACGCCCGCGCACTAGCTTGCGCAAGGTTCTGGCCGAGGCCTTGCCGGACCGCCTGGCGGAAGCGCTCTGCGAGAGGCTGGCCCTCCCCGGCGAACTCGGCGCCATGTCCGACAAGGCGCTGGGCGCCGCCGAAGCAAAGCTGGCGCGCTGGCCATTCGTGCCGGACGGTTCGGAAGGGTTCGCCAAGGCCGAAGTGACGGCGGGCGGGATCGATACCGGCGCGCTTTCGTCCAAGACCATGGAAGCGCGCAAGGTGCCGGGGCTCTACGTCATCGGCGAGGCGGCCGACGTGACGGGCTGGCTGGGCGGCTACAACTTCCAATGGGCCTGGGCGAGCGCTCGCGCCGCCGGACTGGCGCTCTAGCGGCCGGGGGAGTCTCTGGCGCGGGCCTGGCGAATTCTGCCCGGGCACCGCGTCACAGCGTCATCAGGATCTCGCGGCGGTTCGCGCCCTTCCAGGCCAGGGTGCGGTCCAGCAGGGCGATCGTGACGGCGCAGCCGGTGGCATCGTCGCCCTTGCCCGACATGGCCTCGCGCACTTTGTCATGGCTCAGACGAGTCGTGTCGACCACTTCGTCGATCAGTTCGCCGGGCACCATGGCGGTCCGCTCGCCGTGGTCCCGCGGGCGACCGAGCTTGCCGGTTTCCGCGAGGTGCGCCGCGAATTCGCGCTCTTTCCCGCGCAGTTCGGGCGGGACCGGGGTGATCCCGTCGAGCACGCCGGAATTGCGCAAGTGGATGCAGGCCGCATCGCTCTGCGCCCGTGCCGCGCGCAATTGGGCAAGGCGCAGGGTCATGGCGGTGTCTAGGTCTGCGCCCGGCAATTCGCGGCCATTGAGGAAGCTGCGGCCGCGCACGATCTCCACGGACTTGCGCACGACGGCGGACTGGTCCTGCCCGTTCTCCAGCAAGTCGCGCGCCTGCGCATTGAGCAGCCCGGCCAGTTCCGGCTGACGGTCCCATAGCCAGGACGGATCGTGACCTTCTCCGAAGGTTTCCTCGACGGCGGCCTGCATGGCGGCCCAGCTATCGTGCTCCAGCGTGGAGCGACGGCCCGAAGGGCTGTCCGCCAGTGCCAGTACGACCCCCAGGGCGATCACGCCCAGCAGCACCAGGAGACCGGCGGCGAAAGGATTGCCGCCCTCCCACGAGGCGACGCGTTCCGGCGCGAAATGGGTTTCCAGCTCGGGGAAGTTCTTGCGCACGCCGCGCAGCAGGCCGTCCACGTCGCCTTGCGCGGGCTTGCGGAGCATGCGGAACAGGCCGGCCTTGCCGGGTCGGGCCAACTCGTTCCACGCCTTGTGATAGCGATGGCCGGGCTGGAGCACGTTCTGCTGGAAGCGATAGCCCCGCAGGCGCGCGCCGAGGAAGGCGACGCCGGGGCGCGCGTCGTGAGCGGCCCATTCCCGTTCCCAGCCGAAGGCGGCATTGGCATCCTCCAGCAACGGCGCCGAGCGGGGCCATCCGCGGGCGAGGACTTCGGCCAGCCAGTCCTCGATCTGCTGGGCGCGGGTGATATGGGCCTGCGCGGCATCGTCCAGGATCTTGCGCAAGGCGCGCGTGGCTTGCCGTGCCTCGGTTTCGGAGAGCGGCTCGCTGGCTGCTGCGCTCTCGGGATCGAGCAGGATCGCCAGCCGCTCGGCAGGGCTTTCGCCGGGCCGCAGGCCCAGCGCATCGTCGGCGGCGTGGTTGCCCGGCAGGAAGGGCGCGGTGAACGGATCGATGGTGGTGAGCGGAATGCCCGCGCCGCTCACGCCCTCGCGCGCAGCGGCGGCGGCCCAGGCCATGCGGCCGAGCATGGTGGTGTCGTCCGGCTCGCCCGGGCGGGCGGCCAGCGGCTGGGCGCCGCTCCATTCGCCCGGCAGTTCCGGCGCGGCGTAAGTCCAGCGCGCGGGCGCTTCGGGAGAAGGTCCGAATTCCGGCTCGAACTCCGCATCCTCGTCGATCGGTTCCGGCTCTTCGGTCGCGGCGGCGGCCATGCCCCGCGCCAGGCGCAGCGCATGGTCGCGGGCCTCGCGAAGCTGCGCGAATCCTTCGACGTCCCGGTCCACGTCCATGGCCTTCAGCCGCGCGGCATAGGCCTTGCGGATGGCGGCGGTGTCGGCCGTCATGCCGATGCCGAGGATCGACCAGGGGGCGCTCATAAGGGGCTGCTCCCTTCGACTTCGTCCAGCCGGGCGGCGAGGACAGCGCGGGCATCGGCGATGCTTCGCGGGTCCTGGGTATCCAGCGCACCGGCGAACAGCGTGATCCAGTGCCCGATCGCCTGGCGGACGTCGCCGATGTGATCCTCGTAGCAGCGTTCGGCGCGGGCCATCAGCGCGACGTGAGCGGCATCCTCGCGGGGATGGAACTTGAGCCTGGCCAGGGCCGCGCGGCGCTCATCCAGTTCCTTGCGGCCGGGCCGGTCCTCCTCGTCGACGATGACGAGGTTGCGCTCGGTGCCGTTGACCGGGATGTGGACGTCGATCTCCAGCAGCCCGGAACTGTCGTAGGAGAAGCGCACTTCCGCCGAGACTTCGCCGGCCGGGCGCGGCGGCACGGGGATGGCGATGTGGCCCAGCTTGACGTTGCCGCGCACTTCGCGGGCTTCGCCCTGGTAGATGCCGAATTCCAGCGTCTTCTGGTTGTTGCCCAGAGTGGAATAGGTATTCACTCGCGAGACCGGCACCGGCGTATTGCGTTCGATCACCGGCGAGAACAGCCCGCGCTGCAAGCCGCCGTGGCCGTCCTGCTCCGCCACTTCGACGCCGAGCGTGAAGGGGCACACGTCAGTGATGCGGATCTCGTCCAGCGCGGCGTCGCGGCCCAGCAGCGCGGCCTGCATCGCCGCCCCCAGCGCGACGGCATGGTCGGGATGGACCGAGGCATTGGGGAACCGGCCGAACAGGCGGGTGATCGCCCGGCGTATCACCGGCATGCGCGTTGCCCCGCCGACCAGAACGATCTCGGAGAGTTCCGAAGCGTCGATCGCGCAGTCGCGCAAGGCCCGGACCACGGGTTCGCGCAGCCGGCGCAGCAGCGGTTCGCAGGCGCTCTCGAACTCGGCCTCGGTAATCGTGCCGGCGAGGCGTTCCTCGCCCAGAACTACCGCGAATTCCGCTTCGGGGGCTGTGGTCAGGGCGCGGCGGCAGCTCTCGGCCGCGCGTTTGAGCAGCGCCTCGCGCCGGTCGGCGGGCAAGGCGTCCAGCCTGGCTTCCGGATCGATGCGCGGCTTGGCGAAGGCTGCCAGGGCGTGGTCGAAATCGTCCCCGCCCAGCCGGTTGTCCCCGGCCGAGGCGCGCACTTCGACGATGCCGTCGAACATCTCGACCACCGAGACATCGAACGTCCCGCCGCCGAGGTCGAAGACGAGGAACGGCTCGCGGTCGCCCTTGTCCTGAAGGCCGAAGGCAAGAGCGGCGGCGGTCGGTTCGTTGATGAGGCGGCGCACGGTAAGCCCGGCCAGTTCGCCCGCACGGCGCGTCGCCTTGCGCTGGCGGTCGTTGAAGTAGGCGGGGACGGTGATGACGGCCTCGGTCGGGCGTTCGCCGGTCAGCGCCTCGACATCAGCGGCGAGCGCGCTCAGCACCAGCGCCGAGAGGTCCTCGGCAGCGTAGTCCTTGCCGCCGAGCCGGCTTCCCAGCCGGGCCGTGGCGGCGGTGCCCATCAGGCGCTTGAAGCTGGTGGCAGTATCCTGCGGATGCGCGGCAAGGCGGTCCAGCGCGGGACGGCCGATCCATGCCTGTCCGCCGGCTGCGACGGAGACGGCGGAAGGGGTCAGCAATTCGCCCAGGGCATTGGGCACGAGCACGGCTTCGCCGTCCTGCCAGATCGCCACGGCACTGTTCGTCGTCCCCAGATCGATCCCGATCAGCATCCCGCCGTGCCGCTCACTTCCCGGACCACCGAAAAAACCCCCTCATCTTCGCACTTTGTCCCGCCGGGCGTGATTCCACCGGCGAGGCAATCGTTGCCTAGAGCATTTTCGGCGCAGGTGGAATCACCAGAAGGCCGGGAAATGCCCAGGCAGGAAAAAGAGCGGGAAACGGGCGGATGGAGACGAAAGCCGGCGGCGATCAGCTCTGCGTGGTCTGGCGCACGACGAGGCGGGGCGGCATGACCAGGCTCTGGGTGGGCAGCCCTTCGATCCGGGCCCTGAGCTTTTCGACCAGCGCCCGCGCGCCCTCGGCGATTTCCTGACGGATGGTGGTGAGCGGCGGCGTGGTCTGCGCGGCCAGCGGCAGGTCGTCGAAACCGACGATCCGCACCTGTCCGGGAACCGCGCGGCCCATGTCGTGCAGGATGCGCAGGGCCGACATGGCAATGAGGTCCGACGCGGCGACAATACCGTCTATCGGGCCATCGATCGCGCGACCGGCCGTGGCGAGCGCCTGTTCGATCTGCGGTCCCATCGATTCGTCCGCCAGTTCGACCGGGAGATGGACGAAGGGCGCGCCGGCCGCCTCGGCCGAAATGGCGGCGCCGCGATAGCGGGTGGCGATCTCGATCCCGCCGGTCTGGCCCAGGAAGGCGAGATTGCGTGCGCCCGCAGCCAGCAGATGCTCCACGGCGATGCGGCCGCCCAGTTCGTTGTCAGTGCCGACCACGCAGTGGCTCTGGCCGCTGCGATAGTGGCCCCAGACGACCATGGGGCGGTAGGTCTGCGACACCCGTTCGATCACCGGGAACTGGTCCGACTGGCCGATGACGATGATCCCGTCGACCATGCCCGACCCGCTGAGACGCTCCAGCCAGTCCGTCGAGCCGTCCGGCATCGCGCGGCTGAGCATGACGTCGTAGCCGCTCTCGGTCAGTTCGTCTGCCAGATGGCCCAGCAGCGTCAGGAAGAACGGATCGGAGATGTGCTGGCGTTTTTCATGGCCGAGCGGAATGACCACGCCGATCACCCCGGTACGCCCGGTGCGCAGCTTGCTGGCCATCTGGTTCGGCTTGAATCCGTGCTGGCGGGCCAGCGCCTGGATGCGATCGCGCGTCTCGGCATTGACCAGGGCCTTGCCGGCCAGGGCGCGCGAGACGGTTCCTGCCGAAACGCCGGCGATGCGGGCGAGATCGGCCAGGGTGCGGACATGGCGGCGGTCGTCATGCCCAGCCCCGCCATGCCCAGCCCCGCCATGCAGGCCCCCTTCGCGCAGGCCACTCTCATTCGGCGCGGCTTCGGTCCCTTCAAGCGGGCCGGGCGCCGGCATGTCCATCAGCTGATCGTCGTTCCCCGCCATCCATCTTCCTTTTTCCGGCCGGCTAACTGTTCGAATCCCGCGGCGGAAACGGGTGGTCCGTTTGATATCTGTGTGTTCCACGCTGCGGCCGGCGCGGGGCGACTGCCAGAAGCGTCGCGCCTGCACCGGCCAGCATCAGGAACCCGGCCAGGACCAGCGCATTGCGCGGATCCGAAGCCAGCAGCGATTTATAGATCAATGGCATCGTCACCGTCTCGATCAACATGGGCGCCACGATTAAAATATTGAAAAGACCAACGTAGAGACCGGTCCGTTCGGGAGGGATCGCGCTGGCGAGAATGATGTAGGGATTTGCCATCATTCCGGCCCAGCCGAGGCCAAGCCCGATCATCAGCGGCGCCAGGGCGGCCATCGAATTGGCCTGGGGTATCAAGCACATGGCCATTCCCGAAGCGGCGAGGCAGGCCATGTGGATCCATGCCGCGCCGAATCGCCGCACGAGGGGGATGAGCGCCAGCGCCGCGGCGAAGGCGATGGCGTTGTAGAGTGCGCCGAGTTGCTGGGTCTCCAGGATCGCCGCGCGATAGGCGGGCGTGGCGGGGTCGGACGTGCCGTGGATCGAACGGGCCAGCGCGTCGGTTATGAACTGCCAGTAGACGAACATCGCATACCATTGGCAGAGCATCGAAGGCGCCAGCCGCCGCATCGGCGCCGGCATCTCCTGCAAGGCCGCGCCAAGCTCGCGCAGCAGCGCGCGCGGGGCGAGGGAGGTCGCGGTTTCGCGGCCGGTTTGCAGCGCGCCATCCGCTTCCGCAAGCGGCAGTTCCGGCACGCGCAGGAGCGACCACACCACGGTGGAAAGCGAGAGCACGGCGCCGATCGCGAAGGCCACGCGCACGATGGCGGGAATGCCGTTGGCGTCCAGCAGGTCACGGTCGATCGTGGCGGCCAGCAGCGAAGGCGCAAGGTAGGACAGTGTCTGGGCGAGGCCGGTGAAGGCGCTTTGCGTGAGAAAGCCGGTGGCCCGCTGCGCGGGACGCAGCCGGTCGGCCACATAGGCGCGGTAGGGCTCCATGGTCACGTTGTTGCCCGCGTCCAGCAACCAGAGCAGGGCCGCGGCCGCCCAGAGCGAGGGCGAATAGGGCATGGCGAGCAGGCACAGCGAGCAGATCACCGCGCCGATCAGGAAGTAGGGCGTGCGCCGCCCGAAGCGGGACCGGGTACGATCGCTCATCGCGCCGACCAGGGGTTGCACGATCAGCCCGGTCATCGGCCCGGCCAGCCAGAGCAGCGGCAGGATCGCCTCGGTAGCGCCGAGCGTGCGGTAGATTGGACTCATGTTGGCCTGTTGCAGGCCGAAGCTGAACTGGAGACCGAAGAAACCGAGGTTCATTTCGCAGATGCGCAGCAGCGAGAGTTCGGGCTTTGCGCCTGGCTTCATGGGCTCCTCCGAACTTGCGGCCGTGCCTCGTTCTATCGCGAAACCGGTGCGCTTCAAATCCGTCGATCTACCGCCCTGGCATGGGACCGGGGTTTTAGGGGCGATTTCCTAGGTTTAATTGCGGAATTGACGAAAAGTCACGGATACCCTGCAATCCATTGCTCGCTGCCGAGCCGTGAAGCTCCGAGTCAAAGTCCTCGATTGCAGGGATATTCGCGCATGCCCGAAACCGAACTGGCCCTCTCGCCGCTGCCGTGGACGGCCCGCGATCTCGCGCGGCTGGAAGCAGGCGCTTTCGACAGGGCGCCGCGGCTGGAGGACGCGGACGTCCGCCGCATTTCGCGCGATCTGGACGTCTGGGACGCCTGGCCGCTGGCCGATATCGATGGCACGCCGCGGCGTTGGCGCAGCGGCGAACTGTGGTTCGCACTCGCCGCTCCGGCCTTTGCCGACCCCGAGATGCGCCATGCCCACGCGCGCATCCACCACTTCCATCGCAAGGACGGACGCTTCCGCCATCTCGGCGCGACGTTCCCGGACGGGTTCACGCCCGGCAGCCGCGAATGGTCCGGTTCCGCCACGATAGAGGACGGGGTGGCGACACTGCGCTTCACCGCGGCGGGGCTGCGGGGGGAGCGCGATCCCTCGTTCCGTCAGCGCCTCTTTGCCAGCCGGGCGCGGCTGCCGGAGAGCGGAGGGGCCTTTGGAGACTGGTCCGAGCCGGAGGAAATCGTCGCGCCGGCGGACCTCCACTACATGACCCGGCACGAGGGCGGCGGCCGGGCCGGGGCGATCAAGGCCTTTCGCGATCCCAGCCTGTTCCGCGCGGCGGACGGCGCGCGCTACGTGCTGTTCACAGCCTCTTCGGCCGTGCGGCGCGGCGCCCATAACGGGGTGATCGGTCTGGCGCGGCAAGAGTCGGACGGCATGTTCGCCAAGCTACCGCCGCTGGTCGACGCGGCAGGCGTGAACAACGAACTGGAGCGGCCGCATATCGTGAGCCATGGGGGGCTCTGCTATCTCTTCTGGTCGACCCAGGCAGGTGTCTTCGCACCGGGTATCGCCGCGCCCACGGGGCTTTACGGGGCGGTTTCCACCGGGATCGGCGCGCCGTGGCGTCTGCTCAACGGGCACGGGCTGGTTTTCGCCAATCCCGAGGACGCGCCGTGGCAGGCCTATAGCTGGTGGGTGCTGCCAGACCTGCAAGTCGCCAGCTTCGTCGATTACCGGGGGCCGGGCGAAGGGCAGAAGCGGGGCAAACCTCGCGGGAGAGCGCACTTCGGGGGCACTTTCGCGCCCTTCCTCCAGCTTTGGCTGGACGGTGCCAGGGCCGGGCTCGGCTAGGCGGCAATTCCCTCCGCCGCCGAAGTGCAAATAAATCAATTTCGCACCGTTAAACGAATGTTGCGTGACAGGGAAATCACGTTACAACCTCGCCATGCCGACGAGACCGGCCGGTCGCTTCGGGTCGCCGCATCGTCATGTGTGTGGTTGAAAAGGCCCTGCCGTCATCTTTCGCCCGAGGCGGAAAAGCGGAAGGATGCCGGATCGCTGGACCGGCCCTATATTCGTCGTCTGGCAGCAGGCGCACTGCGACGCCTCGCCTGCCGTTGATATGCGGGAGAATGCAATGAGCGCAGACGATCTGACCGCCGCCCCCAAGACCCGAACCAAGCCGAGTCGCAAGGCCTCCGCGCTGCAGCCTGCCATCGTGGCGCGCATCCGCGATTCGCTGCTGCCCGGCGACGCGCCCGATGAAGGCGCCTGGGTCGAGGAAGCCGCGCACGTCCTGCTCGAACTGGCCGCGCACCGCGCGCCCGAGACGCCGGTGATCGAGATCGCTTCGGAGAACGACGAGCGCCGCTATCTGCGCATCGCCATCGTCAACGACGACATGCCCTTCCTGGTCGACTCGGTCGCTGCGGTCATTGCCGAGGCGGGCCTCGTGATCGACCGCCTGGCTCACCCGGTCGTTCGCGTGGAGCGCGATGCCAAGGGCGACCTCGTCGCCCTTCCGGAAGAGGCCGGCGAAGGCGCGCGCCGCGAATCGATGATCTACATCGAGACCGCCCGTGCCGATGCGCGCCAGCGCCGCGACATCCAGGCCGCGCTGGAAACCACGCTGGCCGACGTGCGGATCGCCGTGGCCGACTGGCCGAAGATGGTCGAGGCGATGGACGCCGATGCCGACCGCGTCGACGATGCCGAAGGCGCCGAGCTTCTGCGCTGGTTCGCCGGCGGCATGCTCACCCAGCTGGGCCATGTCACCCGCCGCCGCGACGGCAGCCATGCCGACCAGCTCGGCGTGTGCAAGCGCGAGGCCCGCGACCTCCTGTCCGACGCCAGCTACGACCGCGCCTTCGAGACTTTCGATGCGCAGCTTGCCGCGGGCGAGGTGCGTGCGCCGATGGTCATCAAGGCCAATGTCATTTCCACCGTCCATCGCCGGGTACCGCTGGACCTGTTCCTGGTGCCGGTCATTGAGGGCGGCAAGATCGCCGCGCTTTCGGTCCATGCGGGCATGTGGACGAGCGCCGCGCTGGCCGTTGCGCCGGACCGGGTTCCCCGTCTGCGCCGCCTCCTGGCCGGGCTTGGCAGCAAGCTGGGCTTCGACCCGGGCGGCCACACCGGCAAGGCCCTGGCCCATGCCATGACCAGCCTGCCGCACGACCTGGTGCTGGGCTTCGGCGAAGCCGACGTTGAGCGCCTGGCGACGACGATGACCGCGCTGGTCGACCGTCCGCGCCCGCGCCTCGTGGTCACTGCCTCGCCGCTGTCGCGCCACCTTTTCGCATTCGTGTGGATCGCCCGCGACACGCTCTCCACCCAGATGCGCAAGCGCATCCAGGCGATGATCGAGGAGGCCGCACAAGCCCCCACGCTGGACTGGGCGCTCAGTGTCGAGGCGGGCAACCTGGCCATGCTGCGCTATACGCTCGACATTCGCGAGGGCACCCAGGCGCTTGACGAGGAAGCGCTCGACCACCGTCTGCAGGTCATGCTGCGCGGCTGGGGCGAGGCGGTGGAAGCCGCGCTGGCCCAGTCGCTCGAACCCGGCCGCGCCGCCGCCATCGCCACCCGCTATGCCGAAGGCTTCCCGATGGCCTATCGCAGCGACTACGGTCCGGGCGAGGCCGCCATCGACATCGGCCACATGCGCGGACTGGTGGTCGGCGATGCCGGTACCGAAGCGCGCGGCAGCCGCGGGGTGCGCCTCTACCAGCACGATTCGGGCGAAGCGCCGCAGCTTCGCCTCAAGATCTACCAGGCCGAGGGCAGCCTGCCGCTGTCCGACGCGGTGCCCGCGCTGGAGAACTTCGGCTTCCGGGTGCTGGCGGAAATGCCGACCCCGCTCGACCGCGGCCGGATCGGCACGATCCACGATTTCACGCTCGCGCTGCCGACCGGCAGCGATGCGCGGGAAGTGCTGAAGCTGGCGCCGATGATCGAGGACGCCCTGGCCGGCGTGCTCAACAACCAGGCCGAGAACGATCCCTTCAACCGCCTGGTCCCCGGCCTCGGCCTCTCCAAGCGCGAGGCCGACTGGCTGCGCGCCTGGTATCGCTACTTGCGCCAGGCGGGCATGCACTTCGGTATCGGCACCGTGGTCGATGCGCTGCTCGGCGCTCCGGCCGTGACGCTGGGCATCATCGACTTGTTCCGCGGCATTCACGATCCCGCCTTCAAGGGCGACCGCGCCCAGGCCAAGGCCCAGGCGCAGGAAGCCATCCGCGCCGGCCTGGCCGAGGTCAACGCCATCAACGACGACCGCGTCCTGCGGGCCTTCCGCGATGTCGTGGCCGCCATGCTGCGCACCAATGCCTTCGCGCCCGCCGGTGAGACCGCGCTGGCCTTCAAGTTCGATTCCGCGCTGGTCCCCGGCCTTCCCAAGCCGCTGCCCTGGCGCGAGATCTTCGTCTATTCACGCCGCGTGGAAGGCATCCACTTGCGCGCAGGCCCCGTCGCGCGCGGCGGACTGCGCTGGTCCGACCGCCGCGACGACTATCGCACCGAAATCCTGGGCCTGATGAAGGCGCAGCGCGTGAAGAACGCGGTGATCGTGCCGACCGGCGCCAAGGGCGGCTTCTATCCCAAGCAGCTTCCCGATCCCGCGCTCGACCGCGCCGGATGGGCGGCCGAGGGGCAGGCGAGCTACGAGATCTTCATCGGCACTTTGCTCTCGATCACGGACAATATCGTCGCGGACAAGGTCGTGCACCCCAAGGGCGTGGTGATCCTCGACGGCGAGGACCCCTACTTCGTGGTCGCGGCGGACAAGGGCACGGCCAAGTTTTCCGACGTCGCCAACGGCATCGCCGAATCGCGCGACTTCTGGCTGGACGACGCGTTCGCCAGCGGCGGCTCCAACGGCTACGACCACAAGGCCATGGGCATCACCGCGCGCGGCGCCTGGCTTTCGGTGCAGCGCCACTTCCTGGAAATGGGCGTCGACGTGCAGAACGACCCGGTCCGCGTGATCGGCTGCGGCGACATGTCGGGCGACGTGTTCGGCAACGGCATGTCGCTCTCCCGCTCGCTCAAGGTCGTGGCCGCTTTCGACCACCGCCACATCTTCCTCGACCCGGACCCCGATGCCGCGAAAAGCTGGGCCGAGCGTCGGCGCATGTTCGACCTGCCGCATTCGAGCTGGGAAGACTATGACAAGGCGCTGATCTCCAAGGGCGGCGGCGTGTTCTCGCGCAAGTCGAAGTCGATCGCGCTGACGGACGAAGTGCGCGCCGCCCTGAGCATCGAGGCGAACGAGCTGGACCCCGAATCGCTGATCTCGGCGATCCTTTGGGCGCCGGTCGACCTGCTGTGGTTCGGCGGTATCGGCACTTACGTGAAGTCCTCCGGCGAGAACAACGCCACTGTGGGCGATCCGGCCAACGATGCCTTGCGCGTCAGCGCCAACGAACTGCGCGTGCGGGTGATCGGCGAAGGCGCCAACCTGGGCGTTACCCAGGCCGCGCGCATCGAGTTTGCCTCCAGAGGCGGGCGCATCAACACCGACTTCATCGATAACTCGGCAGGCGTCGACTGCTCGGACAACGAGGTCAACATCAAGATCGCGCTGGCCGCCGCCAAGCGGGCCGACAAGCTCACCGAGGAAGAGCGTGTCGAACTGCTGCGCGAGATGACCGACGAAGTGGCGGAACTGGTGCTGGAGGACAACCGCCTCCAGGCCCTGGCGCTTTCCATCGCCGAGCGCGGCGGGGCGACGGCCATGCCTTCGCATATCCGCCTGATCGAGACGCTGGAGGAAGGCGGCAATCTCGACCGCAAGACCGAGGGGCTGGCCGACAACGAAACGCTCGGCCGCCGCGCGCAGGACGGGCGCGGGCTGACCCGCCCCGAATTGGCGGTGCTGCTGTCCAGCGGCAAGCTGGTGCTTCAGGCGGCGATCGAGAACTCGGCCCTGGCGACGGATGCAACGCTCCAGCCCATGCTGCTGGCGGCCTTCCCGCAGCCGATGCAGGCCAGGTTCGCCCGCTTCATCGAAGGCCACCGCCTGGCCGGCGAGATCATCGCCACCAAGCTGGCCAACCGCATCGTCAATCGCCTGGGCATCGTCCATCCCTTCGAACTGGCCGAGGAGGAGGGCGCGGACCTTGCGCAAGTCGCCGCCGCCTTCGCGCTGGCGGAGCAGCTCTTCGATCTCGACGCCCTCTGGGAACGCCTCGAAGTGGCGCCGATGAGCGAAGACGCCCGCATCGCGTTGTTCGACCGCACGGCCGGCGTGGTGCGCGGGCACATGGCGGACCTGCTGCGGGCGGGCGCGGGACAGGCCGCGCCGTCCGAAGTCATGGCCCGGATCGGCAAGCCGGTCGCCACGCTCTCGGTCGACACGCACGAGCTTCTGGGCGAACGCATCGTCGCGCATTCGAAGAAGCTGCGCAGCGGCCTGCTCGAACTCGGCGCGCCCGAGGACGAGGCGGGCATGGTGGCCAACCTCTACGACCTCGACGGGGCCGTAGGCATCGCCGCGCTGGCGGCCGATGCCGGGATCGATCCGCGTCAGCTGGTGGGGGCCTTCACCCGCATCGGCGCGGGACTGGGGCTGGACTGGGCGCAGGCCAGTGCCTCGATCATGAACCCGTCTGACCCGTGGGAGCGCCTGCTCGTCGCCGGTCTTGCCCGCGACTTCCAGCAGATGCGCCTCGACTTCCTGAAGCGCCTGGCCGCGACCAAGGCCGGCAAGTCCGACCCGGCCGCCGCCGCGGAGGAATGGGGCCGCGCGCATATCGCCGCGATCCAGACCTTCCGCGCGATGGTGCAGCGCGCGGAAAACACCGTGCCGCTGAGCCCCGCCATGCTGGCGCAGATCGCCAGCCAGGCGCGGAACCTGCTCGGGCGGTAAGTGGAGACGGGGCAGGGGTTTTCTCCTGCCCCGTCTCCATTCCTTTCGTCATTGCGAGCGGAGCGAAGCAATCCAGAGTCGCGCAGAGCCGCCCTGGATTGCTTCGTCGGCTTCGCCTCCTCGCAATGACGAAGGTGGGGGGCAGGGGCGTAGGAGTGTGGGAGTGTGGGAGTGTGGGAGCGTGAGGACGACGGGCGTAGGGGCGAGTTGATGGCCGGACACGGCCCATCATCAGCGCGCAGGTCGGCCGAAATCTCACTCGTCATCCTGAAACAGGTTCAGGATGACTAGCATAGCGGGGCAGGCCGAGTGCCTTGCCGCACCTCCATCCCCGCCACACCCAAACCACCCCTCACTCCAGCGGCAGGGTGCGCGGTTCCTTGATCGCCTCGAGCACGATGCTCGACTTCACGTCGCGCACGCCGGGAATGCGTACGAGCGTCTTCAGCGTGATCTGCGACAAGTGCTCCACGTCGCGGGCGATGATGTGGATGATGTAGTCCATGTCGCCGGTCACGGCGTGGCAGGCGATGACATAGGGATTGTCGCGGATCGCCTGTTCGAAGCGCGTGATGTTCTCGTCGATATGGGCGTTCAGGTTTATCAGCACATAGGCTTCCAGTTCGAAGCCGAGCTTGCGCGGGTCGAGCACCGGCGCGTAGCCCAGGATCACCCCGTCGTCCTCCAGCCGCTTGATGCGGCGGCTGACCGGCGTGGCGGAAAGCGCGGTGCGTTCGGCCACTTGCGCCACCGGCATGCGCGCGTCTTCCTGCAAGGACGCGATGATCTTGCGGTCGAATAGATCCAGCTGCATGAATCCCCTGCCCTGAGCTGACTTCCTGGTGGAATCCCCTTTTACAGGCTGCCAGCGCGCGCGCAATCGCACGAATCTGCCATGAGACTTGTGGTATTCTCTAGGGAATGAAGAAGCCCTCCACCGAGACATCGACGAGCGAGCTTCGGGGAGAGTATGAAGGCGCTGCCGCGGACTACACGGTCGGGCAGGACTGGCATGCCTACACCCCCGAAATGCACGAACGCTGGCGCCGCCTTCATGCGCGGCAGTCGGCGCTTGTCGAGACATATGCCTGCCGCGCCTTCCGCGAGGGCCTGGCGCGGCTGGACTGCGCGGACGGCATTCCACGCTTCGAGGATGCCAACGCGATCCTCGGCCCCGCCACGGGCTGGGAGCTGGTGGGCGTGCCGGGCTTCATTCCCGATGCCGTGTTCTTCGACCACCTTGCCCATCGCCGCTTCCCGGTAACCCGCTGGCTGCGCGAGGAGCATGAGCTGGACTATCTGGTCGAGCCGGACGTGTTCCACGATTTCTTCGGCCATGTGCCGATGCTGCTCGATCCCACCATCGCCGATTTCCTGGAGCTTTACGGCAAGGCCGGGGCGCGGGCCATGGCGATGGATGCGCTGGGGATGCTGGCGCGGATCTACTGGTACACCATCGAATTCGGCCTGGTCCGCGAGGACGGCGCGTTGAAGGTCTTCGGCGCCGGCATCATCTCCTCGGCCAGCGAAACCCGCTTTTCCATCGAGGATCGCGCGGTCCTGCGGCTGCCCTTCGATGCCGTGCGCGTCATGCGCACCGGTTACATGATCGATGCTTTCCAGAAGACCTACTTCGTCCTGGAGAGCCTGCCGCAGCTGATCGAGGATCTGGTCGGGCTGGATTTCGGCCCCGTCTACGAAACCTGGCGCGCGGCGCCGCCCATTCCTGCCGGAGAGACGCTTTCCGGCGAAATTCCTTTCGGAGAAACGCTTCCATGACCGACCTTCTCGAAACCTCCATCGAGCCAAATCCCATCGGACTGGACGGCTTCGAGTTCGTCGAGTTCTCGGCGCGGGAAAAGGGCGTGCTGGAGCCGGTGTTCGAGGCGATGGGCTTCACGAAGATCGCACGTCACCGCTCCAAGGACGTGGAACTCTGGCGCCAGGGCGGCATCAATTTCATCACCAATTACGAGCCGCACAGCCCGGCCTGGTTCTTCAGCCGCGAGCATGGTCCTTCGGCCTGCGGCATGGGGTTCCGCGTTCGCGACGCCCGCGCCGCCTATGCCGAACTGCTGGCCCGCTCGGCCGAGCCTGTTTCGGTCGAGACCGGACCGATGGAACTGCACCTGCCGGGCATCCGCGGCATCGGCAACTCGATCATCTACCTGATCGACCGCTACGAGCGCGCCGATGAAAACGGCGAAAGCGACGGCGCCCTGTCGATCTACGACATCGACTTCGACTATCTGCCCGGCGTCGATCGCCACCCGGTCGGCGCCGGCTTCGACGTGATCGACCACCTGACCCACAACGTCTACGGCGGCCGCATGGCCTATTGGGCGGATTATTACGAGAAGCTCTTCAACTTCCGCGAGATCCGCTATTTCGACATCAAGGGCGAATATACCGGCCTCACCTCCAAGGCGCTCACCGCGCCAGACGGCAAGATCCGCATCCCGCTCAACGAAGAGGCCGAGGGCGGGAAGGGCCAGATCGACGAGTTCCTGCGCGCCTTCAACGGCGAGGGCATCCAGCACATCGCGCTGATCTGCGACGATCTCGTCGGCGCCTGGGACAAGCTCAAGGCGCTGGGCGTGCCGTTCATGACCGCGCCGCCGGAAACCTACTACGAGATGCTCGAAGAGCGGCTTCCCGGCCATGGCGAGCCTGCCGACCAGCTTAGGATGCGCGGCATCCTGCTCGACGGCACCACCGATGAAGTCGGCGCGGGCGGCCAGCCGCGCCTGCTGCTCCAGATCTTTGCCGAGGCCCGCGTCGGGCCGGTGTTCTTCGAATTCATCCAGCGCAAGGGCGACGACGGTTTCGGAAACGGCAATTTCAAGGCACTGTTCGAAAGCATGGAGCGCGACCAGATCCGCCGCGGCGTGTTGAAGGTGGAAGAGCCCGCCGGATAAGCGGCGCAGCGCACACGAAATTGGGAGAGACGGGCGGGCCCACGCAGGCTCGCCCGCAATTCCCGGGAGACCGAAGATGACTGACGAGAGCCCGATGCCAGCCCCGATGCCCGACGCGACTTTGGCGCCGAAACTTGGTGGGATCCACCATGTCGCCTACCGTTGCCACGACGCGAAGGAGACCGTCGCGTTCTACCGCGAGGTGATGGGCATGGATTTCATGCTGGCCATCGCCGAGGACAAAGTGCCCTCTACCGGCGCCCCCGATCCCTACATGCACGTCTTCCTCGACTGCGGCGGCGGCAATGTGCTGGCCTTCTTCGAGCTTCCGAATTCACCCGAGATGGGGCGCGACGAGGCGACCCCCGCCTGGGTCCAGCACATCGCCTTCAAGGTGGAGGGCGAGCAGGACCTCCTTTCGGCCAAGCAGCGGGCCGAGGCGCGGGGCATTTCGGTGGTCGGCCCGGTCCATCACGGCGTCTTCAAGTCGATCTACCTGTTCGATCCCAACGGCCACCGCCTGGAACTCGCCTGGCAGTTCGGCAGCTCCGGCCAGATGGCCCAGCTCAAGGCCGTGGCCGACGACATGCTGGAGGAATGGGCGCGCACCAAGAAGGCCCCGCGTCACGCGTCCTGGCTGCACGAGAAGATCGCGGCGGAGACGTGAGGCTCCACGGCTACTGGCGCAGCTCCACCAGCTACCGCCTGCGCATCGCGCTGGATCTCAAGGGGCTTGAATACGAGCAGGTTGCGGTCAACCTGCTCGACGGGGAGCAGCGCTCCCGGGAGTACCGCCGCCTCAACCCCTACGGCGGTGTTCCGGCGCTGGAGATCGATGGGCGCATCTATGCGCAGTCGATGGCGATACTGGAATGGCTCGACGAGAGCTTTCCCGACCGTCCGTTGCTCCCCCGCGATATCGAGGACCGCTTCGCGTCGCGCGAACTGTCGTTGGCGATCGCCACCGAGCTTCATGCACCGCTCAACCTGCCGGTGCTCAAGTACCTGAAAAACGACCTCGGCCATGCGCAGGACGAAGTGGACGACTGGTATCGCCACTGGATCGCCCGCACGTTCGAAAGCGTCGAGACCCGGCTGGCGCAGCGTCTGGAGGCGTCACGCGGGGCAGGAGATTTCCTGTTCGATGCGCCGGGGCTGTTCGAATGCGTCCTGGTGCCGCAGCTCTACAATGCGCGGCGGTTTTCCTGCGATCTATCGGCCTATCCGCACCTGACACGCATAGATGCGGCCTGCCGGGAGCATCCGGCCTTCATCGCCGCGCATCCCGACCGCCAGCCGGACCGAAACTGACCGCGTAAGGTTCCCGTCGGCGGGCACGCAGAGAATCCGGCGCTTTCCCTGCGTCCCGATGGGAAAAGACTACCTGACAGGCGCCCTCAGGCCTTCGGCGTGACCCAGACCTCTACGGGCGCGGCGAACTTGCCCGGCGCAGGCTTGCCCACATGGACGCGGTCGGCGGTGACGAGTTCGCCGGTGGCGAGGTTGAAGCTCGCCCAGGGCTTGGGCATGCGGCCGAACGTCATCTTCTGGATGGGTTGGCCGGTGGTCGAATTCATGATGGTGGCGATAATGCTCATCCGCCCGCCCGTAGCGAGATCGTGGCGGGGCGGTCCAGCGGGCGGGGCAAGCTATGCACCGCCCAATTCGCTCAGCTTTCGGCAGGCGCCAGCAACAGGTCGCGCAAGGCGTGGAGGCTGGGCAGCACTTGCGCGCAGAGCAGCGTCTGTTCCTCGGTGGCGGGCAGCAGGTCGGGCACCATCACCGTGGCAATCCCGGCCGAAGTCGCCGAGCGGACGCCCGCGGGGCTGTCTTCGATGGCGACGCAATGCGCCGGATCGACACCGAGGCGGCTGGCGGCCAGCAGGTAGGGTTCGGGGTGGGGCTTGGCCTCGGTCACGTCGTTGCGGGTGACCACGAGATCGAAATAGCGCAGCAGGCCCGCCTTTTCGAGGCGTTGCTGCGCATAAGGCGCTTCCGAGGACGTGGCGATGGCCATGGGAATG
Organism: Novosphingobium sp. BL-S-21; assembly: GCF_055521655.1. Taxonomy (NCBI): domain Bacteria; kingdom Pseudomonadati; phylum Pseudomonadota; class Alphaproteobacteria; order Sphingomonadales; family Sphingomonadaceae; genus Novosphingobium; species Novosphingobium sp. BL-S-21. Next base: position 1,456,678 of record NZ_CM145496.1, on the reverse strand, counting down.
CCGGCCTTGGCGAAGTGCTCCAGGATCACCTCGGCGCCGGGGCGCAGCGGGATTCCGGCATCGAGCATGGCTGCGAAGGCCCGGTCGCTTTCCTCGAAGAAGCGGTCCAGCGGGAAGTCCGGTCCCATGTGGTCGGCGACCAGGCGGCGCGAACCGTCGCGGTGGATGCCGACCATCGAATTCTGCAGCTCCGCTGCGAGCGGATAGCCCATCGCCTTGCCGGTCTGCGCGAAAGCGCGGCCGTGGGCGGCTTCGGTATCGAGCAGCGTCCCGTCCATGTCGAAGATCGCCGCGCGGATCGGGTCGGGCAGCACGGGGGAGCGAAGCGTTTCGGGCAGTGAAGTCATAGGCTCAATATGCGCCCTGACAGTGTCGGGACCATTGCAAAGGGCGAATGTGCGGTTGCGAAAAGCGCCCGTCGTCCCGGATCGTGCCCGGGGCGACGGGGCCATCATGCGTTGGCGTAAGTCACCGTATCGCCCACCTCGACACCGAGCAGTGCCGCCGCCGCGGCGTCCAGCGTCACGCCGCCGTCGGCAGCGTCCACTTTGCCGAGGCAGGCCCGGAACCGTGCGAGGCGGCCGGTCGCCACGAGGTGGCTGGCTTCCGTATCGTCCGCCTTGGTCAGGGCGGTAATCACGCCGGTGCGGGCGTCCTGCACGGTGCGGATCTGGTCGGTCCGGGCGAGCATGGTGGGGCCGCCGTCGAAGATGTCGACGTAGTTCTGGAAGGCGAAGTTCTCGTTCTCCAGCATCCGCATCGCCGGGCGGCCGGAGTAGTGCGGCTGGCCCATCACCTGCCGCGCCGCCTCTGAGAGCAGGGCGCAGTAGATCGGGTGCTTGGGCATCAGGTCGGCGATGAACTGGTTGCCGTGCTTGGCGTTGAACTCGTCGGCATCGCGGAAGCTCATGTCGAAGAAGCGGCCTGCGAGACCGTCCCAGAACGGCGAGTTGCCGGCATCGTCGATGGCACCGCGCAGTTCGGCCAGGGTGGTATCGCCGAAGCGCGCGCGGTGCGTCTTGATGAAGAGGTAGCGGCTGCGCGCCAGCAGCTTGCCCACGCCGGCCGAGCGTTCGGTGGCGTCCAGATAGAGCCCGCCCACTTCGCTGGCGCCGTCGAGATCGGTGCAGAGCGTCAGCATCTCGGCGCGGAAGGTGCGGCCCAGTTCCTGCGAGTGCTGCGTGATCCGGCCGATCCGGTAGGAATAGAAGGGAAACTCCGTGCCCACTTGCGAGAAGGCCTGGCAGGTGCCGCGGACTTTGCCCGTGGCGGTATCTTCCAGGATGAACACGAAGAGATCGTTGGCGATGTCTTCGCTTTCGCGCGCGAAGCTCTTGGCCGTGCGCTTCAGCTTGGCGCCCAGCGTGGGCTTGTCCGGCGGCAGGTTGGTGAAGCCGCCGCCCGTGCCCTTCGCCATGCGATAGAGCGCGTCGAGGTCCTTTTCCTGTGCGGTGCGCAGGAGAAACGTCATGCGGGCAAAACTCCGTGGCGGTCGATCCGGTGAAGGACGAGAGCGGTGAGGCGGGCGCGGGCATCGAGCGAGTCGGCCAGCAGGAATTCGTCCGGCGAATGGATCGACCCGCCCAGCGCGCCCATGGTGTCGAGCACCGGAACGCCGCAGGCGGCGATGTTGTTGCCATCGCAGACGCCGCCGGTGTCTTTCCAGCTCATCGGCTGGCCAAGATCGGCGGCGGCCTTGCTGACGGTGCCGTAGAGCGCCTCGGTTTCGGCCGAGATCGCCTTGGGCGGGCGCGAGACGTGGCCGTGGACGTGCATGTGCACGTCATGCGCGGCGGAGACTTCGGCCACGGCGGCCTTGACCAGCGCCTGCGCCTCTGCCGCCAGCTCGGGGGTGGCGGGGCGCATGTTGAAGTGAAGGATCGCCAGGTCCGGCACGGTGTTGTTGGGCGCGCCGCCTTCGATCCTGGCCGGATTCACCGAGAGTCCGGGACGGCGCATCGCGGCGAGGCGCAGGGCGAGATCGCCTGCTGCAACCACGGCATTGCGGCCCTCTTCGGGATTGCGGCCCGCGTGCGCGGAGCGGCCGTGGATCACCACGGCATAGTTCCCGGATCCCGGCCGCGCGCGGGCCATCTGCCCGCCGGGAAGCGCCGGTTCGTAAGTGAGCGCTGCCAGTTTGCCGCGCGCCAGATCGGCGATCAGAGCGGCCGAAGACAGCGAGCCGGTCTCCTCGTCGCTGTTGATGAGGACGTCGTAACCGAGGGTCGGGCCGGAGCGCTCGTAAGCGGCAAGCCCGGCCAGCATCAGCGCGAGGCCGCCCTTCATGTCGGCCGTGCCGGGGCCGTGCAGCCTGTTCTCGTCCAGCCAGTCGCAGGTCTGGAAGGGGTGTTCGCGCGGGTAGACGGTGTCCATGTGCCCGGTCAGGATGACCCGGCGGGCCGCCTCCGGTCGCACCGAAAGCACGAGGTGGCGGCCGTGAGCCACGGGGCGGGTCTGGCCCTGGCTGTCGACTTTCTCCACCGGGGCAGGATCGACCAGCCGCACTTCCCCCGGCAGCGCGGCGAAAGCCTGGGCGAGCTGCCCGGCCATCGCGGCCAGCCCCTCGATATGAGCGGTGCCGCTGTTGATCGCCGCCCATTCGAGCGTGTGGGCGAGGATCGGCGCCCGCTCGATCGGGGCCAGGAGGTCCTGTTCCTCGGCGGTGAGAGCGCTCATCCGCCCAGCTTGCCGTGAAGCTTGCCGTTCAGTTTGCCGTTCAGGGCGGCGCTGTTGCCCTGCGCGTCTGCCGCCTCGAAGCTGGCTACCGGATAGGCGCAGTAATCGGCGGCATAATAGGCGCTGGGGCGGTGGTTTCCGCTGTCGCCAAGGCCGCCGAAGGGCATCGATCCGGCGGCGCCGGTGGTCGGGCGGTTGCGATTGACCACGCCCGCGCGGCTCTCCAGCACGAAGCGGTCCCACAAGCCGTCGTCGGCGCTGACGAGGCCGGCGGAAAGGCCGAAGCGCGTGGCGTTGGCAGCGGCGATCGCGGCGTCGAAGTCCGGAACCCGCGTGACCTGGACGATGGGAGCGAACACTTCCTCGTCAGGCACGTCCACGCCGGTCACGTCGAGAATGCCCGGCGTCACGAAGGCGCCGCTGCGTCCCTCGATCCCGCCGAAAGGCCGCACGACCCGCGCGCCGCGCGCGACCAGTTCGTCGTAACGCTCCGCAGCGGCCTCGGCCGCGCGCTCGGAGATCAGCGGGCCGATCCACGGTTCGGGGGTCTCGTTCCAGGCGCCCACGGTGATCCGGTCCGCCAGCGCGGCGACGGCATCGACCAGGGCCGCGCCGAAATCGTCGTCCGGCACGATCAGGCGGCGCGCACAGGAACAGCGCTGGCCGGTGGTAATGAAGCTGGACTGGACGACGACCGAGGCGGCCTCGTCGAGATCGCCGTCCCATACCACCAGCGGGTTGTTGCCGCCGAGTTCGAGCGCGAGGATCACGTCCGGCCGATCCGCGAAGATCCGCCGGAAATGCGCGCCGGCGCCGGCCGAGCCGGTGAACAGCAGGCCGTCGATATGGCCTGCCACCAGCGCCTCGCCAGTGGCGCGGGCGCCGTGAACGATCTGGAACACGCCTTCGGGCAGGCCCGCTTCGAACCAGGCATCGGCCATGGCCTGCCCGGTCGCGGGGGTCATCTCGGAGGGCTTGAACACCACCGTGTTGCCCGCCAGCAGGGCCGGGACGATGTGGCCGTTGGGCAAGTGGCCGGGGAAGTTGAAAGGCCCGAGCACGGCCATGACGCCGTGTGGGCGGTGGCGCAGAACGGCCTGTCCGAACGGCATGTCGCTGCGTTTCTCGCCCGCGCGCTCGGCTTGTCCGGCGATGGAGATGCCGATCTTGCCGATCATCGAGGCGAGTTCGGCGCGCGTCTCCCAGAGCGGCTTGCCGGTCTCGCGCGCGATGACCTCGGCCACGGCGTCCTTGCGGGCTTCGAGCACGGCCTTGTAGCGCTGCACCGCCTCGACCCGGGCCGCCACGGGCAGCGCCGCCCAGCCGGGGAAGGCCGCATGGGCGCGTTCCAGCGCGGCGTCCACGGCCGCGGCGTCCGCGATCGGGCCTTCCCAGACGAGGGCGCCGCTGGCGGGATCGTAGGACCTCAGCTGGTTCATGCGTTCCTCGTGACGGCGAAGATGCCGGTGGCATTGCCAGAATCGAACGTGAGATCGAGCTTGCCGGTCTCGGGATCGATGTCGCGGGTGATGAATTCGTAGAAGGAGCCCGGCACCGGCAGCGGCACTTCGCTGCCGTCGGCCTCGCGGAAGGGGCGCACGACCTTGTCCGCCAGGATCGCCGTCTGGCGGACGCGGCCGTTCTGCGAGATCTCCACCGACGGCTTCATCGGATAGCCGTCTTCCTTCAGTTCCTCGGCCAGGATCATGACATTGGCCGTCCGGGTCGTGGCGTGGTTGAAGGCATTGCCCTCGGTGGCGATCCAGGCGCCTTCGCGGGTTTCCGGCAGGAGCACTTCGTAATCCGCCAGCGCCGGGGGCTGATGCTGCCGCTCGAAACAGGCGAGCGCGCCCTTGAGCGCGGTGACGCCCTGCTCGAAGGCGCAGGCGCCCTTGGCGGAAAGCGCGTCCAGCGCCGCCCATTCCGCTTCGCCGAGTGGATCGACGGAAGTGCCGAAGACATTGGCGCAGGCCGCTCGGGCCGCTTCGGCCAGCTGCTCGACATGGAGTTCGGAGACGAAGAACTGCGGGATCGTCTCGGGCAGGTCGCGCTGGACATAGGCGCGCCCGGTCATCTTCAGCTTGGGCAGCGGATAGAGGCCGCCCACTTCATAGCCGAGCGGGATCAGAAAGCGGCCGAAAGCCTCGTGGCCGGCAGGCAGGTCGCCGGTCTCTCCGTCGATGGTGCGCAGGGCGCCGTGGTCGAAGACGATCGTCTCGCCCGCCTCACGCACGGTCTGGACGTAACGCGCCGCGGTGGGCACGCGGACCAGCAGATCCGCGAACAGCGCAGCGTTGAGCGCCATCGCGACTTGGGCGCGGGACACGGTGTCTCCCGAGCCGGCAAGGGCGGGGTCTATGGTCAGAACGGTCAGGGCCGAAGTCGCGGCATCGTCGCCCACGGCGGCTGACAGCAGCCGGTAGAGCGTCTGGTCCCGATTCGCGAAAGGGGTGGAGGCGGAGGGCATGGTGTTCCCGTCGTTTCTCAGTTTGCGCGTTCGACGGACATAGGAAAGCCCCGGAGCCAAGTCCATGCCGGGCAGGGGTGGGCCCATGCTTTTTTGTCTATACTAAATCGCGACCTGCTTGCGCCTCCGTGATGCCGCCGGCTCCCGATTCGCAACTGCACAAATGTGAACTTAACGCGTTTCCGGCCTCTGCACGGCCTTCGCGGCGGGCGCTTTGCCGCGACATGTCAGTTTTTTTGCAGTGCAGCGGGAAACTCATGGCACTCTTGGGCTTTCATTGAGCATTCTCCTCCACCTTCTGCGGGGTGCGCATGAACCTGATGCCTCGTGACGAAGAACCCGGCCGGAAATCGGGTTCGGACAAAGTCCGTTCGATCTTCGACGTGATCCCCTCCAGCGGCGACGCCGAGGCGGGGCCTGTCGAAGCGAACAGGCCCGAAGCGGATCGGCCGGCACCGCGGCCCCTGCACATCGCGCTTGTCGGCAACTTTGCGCCGCGCAAGTGCGGCATCGCCACTTTCACCACCGACATCTTCGAGAAGCTGCGGGAATTCCATCCCGAGATCACGCTCGACGTGCACGCGCTGGACGATCCCGACCATCGGCTGGACTACCGGGACGTCACCGGGACGATCGCTTGCAACGATCCCGAGGACTACGCCCGCGCCGCACGCCAGATCAACGAAGCCGGTGTCGATGCGGTCTGGGTCCAGCATGAATACGGCATCTTCGGCGGCGAGGATGGCGAGATGGTCCTGGACTTCGTGGACCGTCTGGCCGCGCCGCTGGTGCTCACGCTGCACACCGTGCTGTCCGATCCTTCCGAGCGCCAGCGCAAGATCCTGCGCCACCTGATCGCGCGCGCCTCGCGTATCATGGTCATGTCGCATCATTCGCGACACCTGCTGGAGAGCGAATACGACGCCCCGCCGCGCATCCTCGAAGTGATCGAGCACGGCGCGCCGGACCGTCCCTTCGGCCGCCAGGACGAATTCAAGGAGCAGCTGGGTCTCGACGGCCGCAAGGTGCTCATGACGTTCGGCCTGCTCAGCCGCGGCAAGGGCCTGGAACACGCGATCCGGGCGCTGCCGGCGATCGTCGCGCGCCATCCCGAGGTGATCTACCGCATCGTCGGCGCCACGCATCCCAATCTCGTCGCTTACGAGGGCGAGGCCTATCGCGAGGAATTGCAGGCCCTGGCCGATCGGCTGGGCGTGCTCTCGCACATCGCCTGGGAAAACCGCTTCCTCGAAACCGACGAACTGCTCGACCAGCTCGAAGCCTGCGACATCTACCTGACGCCCTATCTGGGGATGCAGCAATCGACGTCCGGCACGCTCAGCTATGCCGTGGCGGTGGGCAAGGCCGTGGTGTCCACGCCTTATGTCCATGCCCGCGAATTGCTGGGCGAGGGGATCGGCCGCCTGATCGAGCCGGGCTCCAGCGAGGCGATCGCCGAAGCGGTCAACGCCCTGCTCGATCGTCCGGCGGACCTCACCGCCATGCAGCGCCGCGCCTGGGCGCGGGGCCGCGAGATGATCTGGCCGCGCTTCGCCGATGCCAGCCTGCGCCTGGTAGACCGGGCCCGCGCGCCCGATCCGGCGATGCCGCCGATTACCGCGACGCCGGGCCTCGCCGCCGTGCTGGCGATGAGCGACGCCACCGGCATGCTCCAGCACTCGGTGGGCGTCGTGCCGGACCGCCGCCACGGGTATTGCCTGGACGACAATGCCCGCGCGCTCATGCTGATGAACGTCGCGCGCGGCCTGCCTGTGGCCGAGCGGATGAAGTGGAGCCTTGCCTACGCGGCCTTCGTGCAGTCGGCATGGAACCCCGACCTTGCGCGCTTCCGCAACTTCATGCGCTTCGACCGGGGCTGGTGCGAGGACGAGGGTTCGGAAGATTCCAACGGTCGCGCCATCTGGTCACTGGGGCACACATACGAACGGGCGCCGGATCAGAGCCTTTCGGAATGGGCGCTCCAGCTGTTCGAGGACGTGCTCCCCCGGCTGGCCACGATCGAGGCGCCCCGCGCCCGCGCCTTCGCCATGCTCGGCGCCTGCGCGGTGCTGCGGCGCGATCCCCGCAATGCGGCGGCGCTGGAGTGCGCGCGGGAGGGGGGCGACTTCCTCATGCGCCTGCTCGGCCATGGGCGCCGTCCCGACTGGGCCTGGTTCGAGGCCGTGCTCGGCTATGACAACCCCCGGCTGCCGCAAGCCCTGATCGAAGCGGGCCGCGCGCTGGACCGGGAAGCCTGGATCGGGGCCGGCCTGGAAACGCTGGAATGGATTTGCCGCCAGCAGGTCTCCGCGCGCGGCCAGTTCCGCCCGATCGGCTCGGAAAGCTTCGGCAAGCCGCATGGCTACCTGCCGTTCGACCAGCAGCCACTGGAAGCCCAGGCCGCCATCGAGGCAGCCTGCTCCGCCTGGACCGCCACGCATGGTGCCTTCTGGGTGGAACATGCGCTGACGGCATGGCGCTGGTTCTTCGGCGGCAACGATCGCGGCGTCATTCTGGCGGACATTGCGACGGGCCGTTGCCGGGATGGGGTCACACCGAGGGGAGTCAACGCCAATTGCGGTGCGGAATCCATTCTCGCCTTCCAACTTTCGCACTATGCTCTGGCCGAGCTTGCCGTGTCGGCACCGCTCGGACGTGGAGGAGGATTGCTTGAATCGGCCCGAGAACGTCTGGTCTGAACCGCTCCATGTTTTTGAGACTCGCCTTTACGCCGATCCGGCGCGAGTCGTGCTGCGCCCGTTCCACCTGGGCTGGCAGGGCAAGAACGCGCCCGGCGGCCGTGCGAACAAACTCGTGGAGGATATCGCCGGCCTGAGCGAAGAGCAGGTGGCTTCCGAGTACGAGCGCGTGCTGCGCGACTTCAAGGAGCGGCACTGGCAGACCGAGAACATATTCGCCGACCGCTTCCTGGAAGTTGCGTCGAATCTGGATCTTGATCCCACCCAGTTTTCCGAGACGCGCCAGCGGCTGATCGGGGCCTATTTCTGCCACGAATATACGTTCGCGGCAGCGGCCCTGATGAACCCTTCGATCGTGCCTGCGCCTGACCAGTCTGGAATGCAGGACGGCGCGGTGCGCTTCATCATGTCGCTGCGGGCCGTGGGCGAAGGGCACATCAGCTCCATCGCCTTCCGCGAAGGCATAGCCGAGGCCGACGGCACGTTCTGCCTCTGGCCGCAGGCCTCCTTCGCGACGTCCGTGGAACTGGACGAGGAAGGTGAAGTCGATGCCGACGGCGCCGTCTCGGTCCACCGCCATCCCGAATCGAGCCTGTCCAACACCGTGATCTTCCCGATCACGGAACAGCAGCGCGGCGGGCTGGAAGACTTGCGCCTCGTGCGGTTCGACCATGGCGGCGGCGACTTCGAATGGGTGGGCACTTACACGGCCTATTCGGGCAGTTCGATCCGTTCCGAACTGCTGCGCACGCGCGATTTCCGGGCGTTCGAGCTGGAGCCAATCCGCGGCCGTGCCGGTCGCAACAAGGGCATGGCGCTGTTTCCCGAGAAGATCGACGGCCAGTTCGCCATGGTCGGGCGGCAGGACGGCAAGAACCTGTTCCTGCTCCGCTCCGATTCGCTCGACATGTGGGACGACGACGGCGTGCTGCTGATGGAGCCGAAATACCCCTGGGAATTCATCCAGATCGGCAATTGCGGCAGCCCGATCCCGACCGAGCACGGCTGGCTGCTGTTCACGCACGGTGTGGGCGCCATGCGCAAATATGCGCTCGGCTGCGCCTTGCTGGACCTGAAGGACCCCTCAAAAGTCCTTGCCCGCACGGTCGAGCCGGTGCTGACGGCGGAAAATGCCGACCGCTCGGGCTATGTGCCGAACGTGGTCTATACCTGCGGCGCCCTGAAAGTGGGCGAGCGGCTGCTCCTGCCTTACGGCATTTCCGATAGCACCGTGGGCTTCGCCACTTGCGAGATCGACGGGCTGCTGAAGCTCATGGCCTGATCGCCTCAGGTCCCCAGGTGCCCGGTCGTGTCGTAGCGGATCGAGGTATAGGGCACCTGGAAGTAGTCCAGCACCGTGTAGCCCGCCTTGCCCAGCCTTGAGCGGGAGCGGCCGAACAGCAGTTCGCCGAGGTTGAGGCCCAGGCCCACGAACAAGTGGCGCTTGGGTTCCTTGCCGGCCAGGCGGTCGTCGATCATGAAATCGCTGCCGTAGTAGCCCACCTGCAGGTCCACGAAGCGCAGCGGCGTGCGCTCCAGCGCTTCGAAACCCGCCCCCTTGAACGAGAGCATGTAGCGCTGCTGGGCATAATGGGCCTGGCCGCGGTAGCTGTAGATATTGTCGTCCGGGATGATCTCGATCTTGAAGGCGACTTTCTCGCGCATGCCGGGCACGGTGTTGCGCAGGATCGAAAAACCCGCGCCGACCAGGTTCATCGTGATGTCCTGCATCGAATAGCCGCTGTCCGTCTCGATCCCGTCCGAAATCTCGTTGAGCGCCATGAAAGTCGAGGCGAGGATCGCCGCCGTCACCGCGTCGCCTTGCGAGGCATGGGTCTTGTCGTGGAGCCGCATGTGCAGGATTTCGGCGATCAGGTACGTGTCGAAGGCATGAGTGAGCTTGTCGATGCCGAGGTTGGTGGTGTCCTTCCCGAACCAGCCCTCGTTGTGGAAGTGGAAGCTGGTGGTCTCGCGGAACAGCTTCTTGCCGCTCTGGAGGCTGAAATAGCCGAGCAGGATCAGCGTCTCCCACTTGATCGTGCCGAGCTGGCTGAGGAAGTCGGGATTGGCGGCGTAAGCGCGCGGCACATGGTCCGACCAGCGGCGCGGCTGCAGTTCGGCAGGGAGCATGGGCGGCAGGCGATCCCCCGGACCGGCGCCGGGTTCGCCGCTGGGCCTGACGAGCGGCGCATCACCCGGGTCCTCCAGCGAAACCTGGCCGGTTTCCGCGCCGGACGACGGCGTTTCGAACGGGCTGCGCGGGCGCTCCCGCGCTTCGGCCAGATCGGCCAGGTCCCACTGCGCTAGGCTGGCGTCTGCCTCGGCGTCAGGGGCGAGATCGGGCCATTCGCCGAAGCCATGGGCCCGGGCGGGCGCGGCGAGGAAAGCGGTCAGGACCAAGGAACCGAGAAGCAAGTTGCGCATGCATCATCCCCGGCCCCCCGGAGCAGACGTGATGTGCGACCAACCGGGTGCGAGTAGGCGCCCGAAAACCCGGAAATTCAACTAGGACTTTCATGGATATGCCGGGCGGGGCGAGAGAGCATCGCCGCTCTCCCGCCCCGCCCGGCGGAACCCTGGGCCGGATCAGCCGTGCGCGCCGAACTCGTTCGCCAGCGCCGTGGTGATCCGCAAGGACAGGGCATAGGAGCGGGCGATCGGGTCGATGTAGTCGCTGTGGATGCGGGTATAGCCGGTCGCGCTCGAGTCCGGGTAGTCGCTGGGGCAATCCACCTTGAAGTCGTCGATCGAGGGGAAGCTGGTGGGGAAGGCGCGGCGCAGCTGGGCCAGGCCATCCTCGACGCGCAAGGTGAAGAACATCTCCAGCACGTCGTCGCGGCTGATGTCGTTGGCGCGGCTGAAGGGCGGGACCATGACCGCGCGCAGGAACATGTGCTTGAACAAGGCGATGCGCAGGGACTGGAGCACGCCCAGGCTGCGGCGGGTGTGCTCGCGGTCCGGCAGCGGGGCTTCGTCCGGCAGCAGGTCGAGCAGGAAGTGCAGCTTCATCGCGTCGACGCGCAGGCGCGAGGCGAGGCGGCGGAACACGCCGGTGCGATCGTCCTTGGTCAGGTATTCGGCCAGCTTCAGGCAGGCCTCGGCGATGTACTGCTCGTCGCCGCGATAGGGGCGGCTGGCCCAGTAGGCGGAATTGAACAGCTCGCCATAAGCCGCCACGGTCTTGATCGAGGCCAGCGCATTGGCACTGCGCGCCAGCCGCATGAGTTGCTGGCCGCGCTCGCTTTCGCGCAGGAGCACGGCAATTTCCTCGCGGTTGCCGTCGGAGGCGGTGCCGATCCCGGCGATCACGTTTACCGGGTAGCCGAGCTGCTGGAGGATGGCGTTGTGCGGGATCGCGCGGATCTGCCGCAGGCTCATCGAACGGTCGGAAGCGAGGTCCGACTGGCGGCGCGACTTGCGGCTGCCGGTATCGTTGAGCAGGCCCAGCCCGAAAGCGGTGATCGCGCGGCTATAAGTCGCGCTTTCGAGATGCTCGTGCTGGACGCCGCGGATCGCCCGGTAGAAATCGAGGCTGAGATCGGTGCGGCGGTAGAACAGATCGGTGGGCGCATCGGCATCGGCGCCCCAGAGCGGCATCTCGGCCATGCGCGTGAGCGTGGCGAGGGCCAGTTCGTCCGAGCCGAACCAGAGGTAGCCGTCCCCGCCCTGGAACGAGACTTCCGGTTCCAGCCGGATGCCGGCGCGCAGGAAGCGGCGGCGCGCCCAGGGCGACATCGGCCACTGGAAGCGGTCCTTGATGCTGGAAGGATGAGCGCCGCGGCCCATCGATTCGCCGTGGGTGTTGAAGATCAGCGCCGAAACGTCGGTCAGCCCGTTAGCGACCATCGCTTCGGACAGGCGGCCCTGAAGACGCTCGATGGCGAGTGCGGCGGGCACTTGGCCGACGAAACGGCCCGCGTCCGAGAAGCCGGTCTGGATCGAGACGCGGCCGCGCTTGCGCGCATAGTCGCGGTAGGCAGGCTCTGCCAGCACGGCATCGACGAAGCGGCCGCCGTGTTCCAGCGCGCTTTCGGTCTCGAACAGCGGCGAGACGTCCACCTTGTCGTCGATCCCGAACATGCGCGCGAAATAGAGCGCGGCCAGGATCGTCGTCGGTTCCTCGCACTCGGCCACGAGCATGCGGATCGGTGCATCGGCGTCGATATGGGCCAGGATCTGCGCCATGGCCAGGAACTGGCGCACGGCGGTGGAATTCTCGATGGCGAGCGCGGCGAAGTTGGACTTGAGCGGCACGACTTCGGCCAGCAGTTCGCGCATGCGCACCAGCGCGGCCTGGCTGGCCAGGCTGAGCTTGCCTTCGGGGTCGATGCGCAGGCGGATCGCGTTCTGGAGCTGGGAGGCGTTCACCCGGAAGTGGATCCAGCCCATGCCCAGGCCGTCCGCCCGCATGGCGGCGGCGGTCACGAGCAGGGTGCGCGCGATTTCCTGATCGGCATGGCGCGCTTCGTTTTCCAGCGCGGTGATGACCCCTTCCAGGCTGACCAGCCGGTCGGCATGATCCGCGGTCAGCGCGTTGGCGGCTTCCGAAAGCGCCTCCGGCGAGGAAAGATCGGCGGCGAAACGGGCGACCATGTCCTCGGTCAGCTTGCCGGCGCGGGCCAGCTTCTGCGCGATGTCCGGCGCGGCCTGCATGAGGCTTTCCGCATAACCGGCGAGGCGCAGCGCCTTTTCCTGAAGGCGGTAGCGGATCGAGGTGGACCAGCCGATATCGGTGCGGCCGTCCATGTCGTAGCCGACCCAGGAGGCGAAGCGCGCCGGCATCGGGTTCAGGCCGCGCCAGCGCTTCGGCCAGCGGGCAGCGGCAATGTCGAAGAGGCGGGCGTTGATACGGTCGCGGGCCTTCTGGCCGCGCGCGATCGCTTCCATCGCCTTGTCATGCTCGTAATCGAGCGTGATCTGGTCGCGCTCGGAAGATGCGGCACAGACCGTGGCGTCGCTGAAATCGCCGTTCGAGGCCGAGACGGCCACGGCCTCGGTCTGCGCGGTGGAGAGCAGGAACGTGGGGTGCGCGGTGAAGACCACATGGGCGGCCGGGCGCTGCCAGCGGACGGCGAAGGCGGTGAAGTCGTCCTCCTCGGCCGCCGCATCGATCCGTGCGTCGTTCTCGGCAAGGCCGACGGGAGCGAGCAGCCGGTCGAGACGGGCGGCACGGGCGCGCAGGCCCTCACACTCCATCTCGGCGACCAGAGCCTCGATATGATCGAGGCTCATCTCGCCGGTCTCCAGCCGCCGCGACAGTTCGAGGCCGAGCTGGAAGACCGGGTTGTAGAGCGGCGTCTGGGCCGTGAGGACGTGCAGTTCCTGGAGCCGCTTGTCGAGGTCCTCGACGGTGGTCAGAGCCGCCCCGCTCACTGGGCGAGCCCCGCTGCGGCGCGGGCCGCCGTCTCGATCGCGGCGACGTCCGGCTTGCCCTTGGGGACCATCCAGCTGCCGCCGACGCAGAGCACGGCATCGAGGGCGAGCCATTCCGGCGCGTTCTGGGGCGTCACGCCGCCGGTGGGGCAGAACTTCGCCTTGAACAGCGGGGCCGCGATCGCCTTCAGCGCCGAAGGTCCGCCCGCCGCCATGGCGGGGAAGAACTTCAGCCGGTCGAACCCGCATTCCAGCGCGAACATCACGTCGCTGGCATTGGCGGTGCCGGGCAGGAACGGGATCTGCGACTTGTAGGCGGCTTCGGCCAGCATCGGCGTGAGGCCGGGCGAGACGATGAACTCGGCGCCCGCGTCGATCGAGCGCTTGAGGTCGTCGGGCGAAAGCACGGTGCCCGCGCCGACCACGGCACCGGGAACCTGCTTCATGATCTTGATCGCCTCGATCGCGCATTCGGTGCGCAGCGTCACTTCCAGCGCGGGCAGGCCGCCGGCGACGAGGGCTTCGGCGATCGGCAGGGCGTGTTCGATATCCTCGATCACCAGCACCGGGATCACCGGGGCAAGACGCATGACCTTTTCGACGGCTTCGGACGGGCTGCTCATTGGACGTGCTCCCTGACATAGGCGGCAGCCGCGCCGTAGAGGCCGGGCTGCGGGTGAGTGATGAGCTTGACGGGGATCTGCGCCATCATCGAGGCGAAGCGCCCCTTGGCGCGGAAGCGCTCCGAAAAGCCCGAGGACAGAATGGTTTCGCGGATACGGTAGCCGAGGCCCCCGGCGATGACGACACCGCCCGCGCCATGCGCCAGCGCATAGTCGCCCGCCGCGCTGCCCAGCGAGAGGCAGAAACGGTCCACGGCGGCGGCGGCCAGCGGGTCTTCGTAGTTGGTGCCGGCGGTCCAGATCTCCACGTCGGTCAGGTCGTGGACGGCGCGGTTCTCCATGGCGGCGAGCGTCTGGTAGATGTCGACGATGGCCGGGCCGGAGACGACGCGCTCCACCGAGACGCGGTTGTGGCGCTTGCGCAGGCGCGCGAGCACGGCATCCTCGATCAGGTCGAGCGGGGCATAGTCGACATGGCCGCCTTCGGTAGCCTGCACATGGTAGAATCCGCCCTGGCCGTGCGGGAGCCCATTGCGCCACAAGTGCGCGACGCCGAGCCCGGTGCCCGGCCCGAGCACGCTGAGCGTGCCGGTGGCGGGCAGCGGCCCTTCCGGCCCGGCCAGGTGCAGGAACTGGTCCTCCGGCGCCAGCGCCACGGCATAGGCGACCGCCGCGAAGTCATTGACGACGGTATAGTGTTCGACGCCCATCTTCTCGGGGATCATCGCGGGGCGAATGATCCAGGGGTTGTTGGTGAAGCGGATCACCTCGCCGCCGACCGGGCCGGCTATCGCGATCGAGATGGCATCGGGCAGATGCCCGCCATTGCGCTCGCGGAAAGCCTGCCAGGCCAGCTGGAAGCTGCCGTGTTCGCTGGTGTGCAGGGTGACGGGTTCGCCCAGCGTGATCCGGCCCTGGCCGTCTACCGAGGCCAGCGCGAAGCGGGCGTGCGTCCCGCCGATATCGACGGCGACGAGTTCGGTTGTCTCAGCCGCACTCACAGGCCCGCGACCTCCAGCATCGAGGAGCCGCCCTGTTCGGCGCCGCCCGCATTGATGCGGAACATCGCGAAGAGTTCGCGGCCCATGCCTTCGGCGGGCGCGGGCAGCGGCGCGGGGGTGCGGCCCGAGAGGTCGGCGGTGGTGGAAAGCGTGCCGTCCTCGGCCGAGAGGCGCACGATATCGCCGTCCTGGAGATAGGCAATGGGGCCGTCCGCCAGGGCTTCCGGGGTGACGTGGATCGCGGCAGGAACCTTGCCCGAAGCGCCCGACATGCGGCCGTCCGTGACCAGTGCCACCTTGAAGCCGCGGTCCTGCAGCACGCCCAGCGGCGGCGTCAGCTTGTGCAGTTCGGGCATGCCGTTGGCGCGCGGGCCCTGGTGGCGCACGACCACCACGACGTCGCGGTCAAGCTCGCCCGCCTTGAAGGCGTTGATGACGGCTTCCTGCGTTTCGAACACGCGGCACGGTGCCTCGATAGTCCAGCGCTCCTGGTCGACCGCGCTGGTCTTGAACGTGGCGCGGCCGACATTGCCGGAAACGAGGCGCATGCCGCCATCGGGCAGGAAGGGCTTTGCCACCGTGCTCAGCATGGCATCGTCGCCGCTGACGGTGGGGGCGGGCTTCCACTTGAGTTCGCCGTCGTCGAGCGTCGGCTCGGTGGCATAGGCGCGCATGCCGTCCTTCGAGACGGTGAGGATGTCCTCATGCGCGAGCCCTGCGTCGAGCAGTTCGCGCACCACCCAGCCCATGCCGCCGGCGGCGTGGAAGTGGTTCACGTCGCCCGAACCGTTGGGGTAGACGCGGGTGATGAGCGGGACGGCGGCGGAAAGCTCGTCGAAGTCCTGCCAGTCGATCTGGATGCCGGCGCAGCGGGCCATGGCGGGCAGGTGGATCGCGTGGTTGGTCGATCCGCCGGTGGCCAGCAGGCCGACGATGGCGTTGACGATCGCCTTCTCATCGACGAGGTGGCCCATCGGCCGGAAGTCGTCGCCCTTGCGGGTCATCTCGGTCACGCGGTGGACGGCGGCGCGGGTCACGGCCTGGCGCAGCGAGGTGCCGGGCGGCACGAAGGCGGCGCCGGGCATGTGCAGGCCCATCATCTCCATCATCATCTGGTTGGAGTTGGCCGTGCCGTAGAACGTGCAGGTACCGGCCGAGTGATAGGAGGCGCTTTCGCTGGCCAGCAGCTCCTCACGTCCGACCTTGCCCTCTGCATAGAGCTGGCGGACCTTCTGCTTTTCCTTGTTGGAAATGCCGCTGGGCATGGGGCCCGAAGGGATGAACACGGCGGGCAGGTGGCCGAAGCGCAAAGCGCCCATGACCAGGCCCGGCACGATCTTGTCGCAGATGCCCAGCAGGGTCATGCCGTCGTACATCGCGTGGCTGAGCGAGACGGCGGTGGACAGGGCAATGGTGTCGCGGCTGAACAGCGAGAGTTCCATGCCGTCGAAGCCCTGGGTCACGCCGTCGCACATGGCGGGCACGCCGCCCGCGACTTGCGCGGTGGCGCCCACTTCGCGGGCATAGAGCTTCATCTGCTCCGGATAGCGGCCATAAGGCTGATGGGCCGAGAGCATGTCGTTGTAGGCGGTGACGATGCCGACGTTGATCGCCTTGCCGGTGGCGATGGCGGGCTTGTCTTCGCCGCTGGCGGCAAATCCGTGCGCGAGGTTCGAGCACGAAAGGAACGATCGGTCCGAATGACGGCCGGCTTCGCGCTCGACCAGGGCGAGGTAGCGGGAGCGGCTGGGCTTCGATCGTTCGATGATGCGATCGGTCACGCGGGCGACCACCGGGCTGAGGTTGCTCATGGGGTTACTCCTGCACTTTCCGTCTGTCTTTTTTGTCTCAGCCTCCCGAAGCCGCCGCTTGCGGGATCTCCCGAGCGGGGCTTGAAGGCATTCAGGTAACCGGTGTCAACACATATCTTCCACCGGTTTGCGGGGGAATTTCACGCGGCCGGGCATGGAGGACCGTTCACGCACCCGGTCATATAGGGTGCGTGCCGGGTTCATGCCCGCGCCGGCTGCCTTGCTGGAGCCCGATCACGCATGCGCGATCACTCGTGCCAAGTGACGCCGTCGCGCTCGGCGAGGGCGATGGCGGCGGAGGGGCCCCAGCTTCCGGCGGTATAAGTCTTCGGCTCCTGGCCCTGATCTTCCCACTCGGCGCGGATGGCGTCGATCCACTCCCACTGCGCTTCCACCTCGTCACGGCGGACGAACAGCGTCTGCTCGCCCTCGATCAGGTCGAGCAGCAGGCGCTCGTAAGCGATGCGGCGCTGCGGGCCGGCGAAAGCGTCGGGCATGGTGATGGCGAGCGGGATGGAGCGCAGGCCGAAGCCGTTGCGGTCCAGCCCCGGCACTTTGGCCATGAGCGAGAGCGTGATGTTCTCGCTCGGCTGGATGCCGATGACCAGGCGGTTGGGCACCGTGCGGGCGCCGCGGCCGTGGAAGATCGAGTGCGGCACGTCGCGGAACTGCACGACGATCTCGGTCGTGCGCTTGGGCAGGCGCTTGCCGGTGCGCAGATAGAAGGGCACGCCCTGCCAGCGCCAGTTGTCGATATGCGCCTTGATCGCGACGAAAGTCTCGGTGTTCGAATCCTTGCCGAGTTCGTCGTCATAGCCCGGCACGGCCTGGCCGCCGATGGCGCCGGCGCGGTACTGGCCGGTGACGGTCTCGTTGGCGGCAACCTTGCGCAAGGAGCGCAGGATCTTCACCTTCTCGTCGCGCACGCTGGTGGCGTCGTAGCTGACCGGCGGCTCCATCGCGACGAGCGCGAGCAGCTGGAGCATGTGGTTCTGCACCATGTCGCGCAGCGCGCCCGAATCGTCATAATAGGCCACGCGCGATTCAAGGCCGACGGTCTCGGCCACGGTGATCTGCACATGGTCGATATGCGCGGCGTTCCACAGCGGTTCGAACATCAGGTTCGCGAAGCGCAGCGCCAGCAGGTTCTGGACGGTTTCCTTGCCCAGGTAGTGGTCGATGCGGAAGATGCGGTCTTCCGGGAAAGCACGGGCGACGGCGTCGTTGATGACCTTGCTGGAGGCAAGATCGATGCCGAGCGGCTTTTCCAGGCCGATGCGCACGTTCTCGCCGGCCAGGCCGCTGGCCTGAAGGCCGCGAATGGTCGGCTCGAACAGGCTGGGTGCCGTGGAGAGGAAGATCGAGAGGCCGTCCTGCGGCTGGCCGACTTTGGCGGCCAGGGCGTTGAAGCCTTCCATCTGGTTGGCGTCCAGCGTCTGGTACGACAGCCGGTTGAGGAAGCGCGCCATGCCGCCGCGCCGTTCGGCGGGCAGGAACTGTTCGAGCGAGGCCCGCGCGAAATTGCGGAATTCGGCGTCGTCATGCTCGGACCGGGCCGTGCCGATGATCTCGACCTTGGGGTCCAGCAGGCCCTCCGCATCGAGGGCGCAGAGCGAGGGAAGCAGCATGCGGCGGGAGAGATCGCCCGTCGCGCCGAACAGGAGCAGGCGGTCTGACGTGAATGGAGCGGAAATGGAATTGGTCACTTGGCGCTGTCCACCTTCTGGGGGTTTATCCACCTATAGGGTCATTTTCCGCCGGGGATCGACGGGCTCCTCCTCCTGCGTTCCCTGTCATACCTTCCCGCGAGGACGAGCTGCCTCTCTTCGCGGTTGCAGCATGACACGGACTGCGTGCGACGTGCTAGGCGAGAGCGCGCAAAACCTCAACCTCGTTTGCACGGATTGAACAGGAGAAGTGGCCGCAAGCGCATTTGGCATCGGGTGATCCCGGTATTTTCCGCAAGTTCGTTGCGATGGCGTCTTTGTCCTGTCGTCAGGTAAGGGCATGGAGAACGATCAGCAGCCGCGCTAACGGCCTCGACAGTCCGCATCGGAGAGGCAATCCGGGCGAAGAACAGGAAGCACGATCATGGCCGGTGACGGCACCCACCTCCTCGAACACCTCCAGACCCCGGCGATGATGGTCTCGCGCGGGCAGGTCCGCTTCGCCAACAGCGCCGCCCGGGCGCTTCTGGGAGCGCATATCGTGGGGCAGGACGTGCGTATCGCCATTCGCGAACCGCGGGCCGTGGGCGCGATTCTCAGCGAGGAGGGCGGTATCGCCCGCGTCTCCGGGCTTTCCACCGGCGGCAGCGTCTGGGAAGTGGATTGCCGCGTGGTTTCAGCGACGGACCGCCTGGTCAGCCTCTACGACCTGTCGGAACGCGTCAGCGTCGCCAAGTCGCACGCCGATTTCGTCGCCAATGCCAGCCATGAACTGCGCACCCCGCTCGCCAACGTGCTCGGCTATGTGGAGACGCTGCACAATCCCAAGGCCGGCGGCGACGAGAGCGTGCGCACGCGCTTCCTCGATACCATCCGCCACGAGGCGCAGCGCATGCAGGCGCTGATCTCGGACCTGATGTCGCTCTCGCGGATCGAGGCGGTGAAGCACGAGGTTCCCTCGGAGCGGGTGGAGATGGTGGCGCTGGCGAAGGAAATCGCGGGCGAGGCGCGGGGCGATGCGCAGATCACCGTCCATTCGAACGGGGACAACGCCGTCGTCACCGGCGATCGCGGGCAACTGGCGCAAGTGCTGCGCAACCTCATCGACAACTCGCTCAAGTACGGCAAGCAGGGCGGTCCGGTGGACGTCGGCCTCGAATCGACGCCGACCGGCTGGCTGCTCGTCACTGTCAGCGACCACGGCGACGGCATCTCGCCCGAGCACCTGCCCCGCGTGACCGAGCGCTTCTATCGGGCGGACACCAGCCGCAGCCGCATGGTCGGTGGGACCGGGCTGGGGCTGTCGATCGTCAAGCACATCGTCGAGCGCCATCGCGGCCGCTTCGATATCGACAGCCGCCCGGGCATGGGCACGACCGCCTCGCTGATGCTGCCGCTGCGCAAGGAAGAGGCCGGCGCCTGAGGCGTCTGGCCGGCTGGTCGCCTGGCTGGCCGGCCGGCCAGGCCGGGCCAGGCAAGTTCGGCCCTCAGAAGTCCAGTTCGAACCGCGTGCCCACGACTTGTGCGTCGTAGTCGGTCTTGCCCGAAGTGGTGGGCGTGGCGCCGGTATAGGCCAGGAGCGCGTAGTTCACGTTGAAGCGCAGGTTCTGGATCGGCTCCCAGACGAGCGCGGCGATATAGCCGTTCTGGGTGCCGCCGCGAATGTCGCGGTCGTTGAGGTCCAGCCAGTCGTAGCGCACCGTGAGCAGGACCGAGCCGAAGCCGTCCTGGCCCAGCGGGTGGGCAGGCTTCTCGACGCGGAAGATGCCTTCCTTGAAGCCCCGGTGGTCGCCCTTGGTAAGGAAGATGCCGGTCTCGGCATAAGCGCCCTGGAAAGTGACGGTGGAGGCGTCGAGGCGGTCGGCGGTGAGCACGTGATACTCGGCCGCCGCATGCCAGCGGCCCCGGATCGCGGCGAATTCCAATCCGTAGTGATCTTCTTCCGAGACGTTCATCGCCGGGGTGCCGATCAGGCGGGTATTGGTGGAATGCACATAGGGGCGCTGGCGGTAGCGCGTGTCGCTGTCCGCCAGGCGGCCGAGCCGGCGCCAGTGGGCCGAGCCGCCGAAGTGGAGCTGGAAGTCGCCCACCTTGGGCGAGAACGCCAGGCGCCCGTCGAGGCCGAAGCTGTTGTTCTCGTCGCCGCCGTTCTCGCCGTCGTTGCTGTTGGAGAGTGCGCCGATATCGTCAGTGAACACGCCCGCCTGCGCCAGCCAGGGGCCCTTGTTGTACTGGAACGCCATGCCCAGGCGGCGCTCGAAGTTGAAGGCGTCGGTAAAGGCGGCGCGTTCCATCACGCTGCCGCTGGTGTCGCCGGTCAGTTCGTCCAGCGACTGGAACGAGTTCTGGTTGCCCAGCCGGATCTGCCAGGGGCCGGTGTGGTAGCCGACATATGTGTCGACGAGGTCGACGGCGTTGTCGGAAAGTTCGAGTTCCAGCTTGTAGTCGAAGCCTGCGCCGATGGCGCCTTCCGCGCCGAGGCGGATGCGGCGCATCTCGCTGGAGAAGCCGAGGCCCTTGTCGTGGAGGCCCTTCGGCGCGCCCACGTAGTTGGCGTCCGCCTGGATGCGGCCCTTGACCTTGAAGAGGTTGTCGCCCTTGGCGAACTGGGGGCTGCCCTTCCACTCGATGGCGGTGTCGTCCTTGGCCTTGGCCGCGCCGGCGGATCCTGCAGTTCCGGCAGCGAGCGCCGCGGCAGGGGCCGGCTGCGATCCTGGACCGGCGGGGGATCCGGCATCGGTGGCTGCGTCGGGGGCTGCACCGGGGGCGCCGCCGCCGGGCGCGGCGGCGTTGAGCCGCGCTTCCATGGCTTCCATCTGCGCCTTCATCGTGCGGATCTGCGCCCGCAGTTCCTCGGCCTCCTGCGCCGAGATGGCCTGGGCATGGGCGCCCGGTGCGGAAAGAACGACGGCGACCGCGGTCGCGCTGGCCATGATGAGACGCATATCAGGCATTCTCCTAAGCGCTGCACCGATGTGCCGGGCGCGACGAGGCCGATTATTGCCGTTCAATGACAGTTTGATGACTAATGTGACGGTGAATGTGACGAATATGACGATCAGTATCAGCGCTTCGTCCGGGCGATTCGACCGCCCGTTACAGGTTAATGTGCCCAAGCCCCCTGACCCGGTGAATTCCGCAAGTCCGAATCGAGACAGGCGCAAGCCAGTCCCCGAAACGACCGGCATCCGCAGGGGCGGCGCCGGAGCGATCCGAGTCGCGGCAAAGTTTCTCATCGACATGGCCGGGAAACAATCCCGACACACCGCGCATGGAGGGCGCCGGGTCGCAACGCGACTCCATGAGGCGGGAAGGTGGGGCCGTCCGCGGACGCTTTCATGACATTACCCGGTCGGGCGGCATGGCCAGGCCCGACAGGAAGGACCTGGGCGCAAATGGGGTTTGGCCAAGCTCGCCCGAAAGAGGTATGGAGCAGCGAACCGCCCGGATTTGCGTGACTTGGCGAGTTATGTCACTTCATTGTCATGGAAGTGTCATCCTACCCCAATAGGGGCGTCGGAGAATGAAAGCCCAAGGGGTTAAAACCATGCGTTCGACCAAGACCATCATCTTCGCCGCTGCCTCCGTCCTGGCTCTGAGCGCCTGCGGCGGATCGGGCGGCTCGACTGCGGGCTCGCGCGATTTCGTGCGGGCCGTGGGTTCCTCCACCGTCTATCCTTTCGCCACCGCCGTGGCCGAGCAGTTCGCCAAGGCCGGCGGCAAGTCGCCGGTCATCGAATCGACCGGTACCGGTGCGGGCATGAAGCTGTTCTGCGCCGGCGTCGGCGCCCAGCACCCTGACATCGAAGACGCCTCGCGCCGCATGAAGAAGTCGGAATACGACGAATGCGTCAAGAACGGCGTGACCGAGATCGTCGAGATCCAGGTCGGCATCGACGGCATCGCCTTTGCAGAGGGCAAGAGCGGCCCGAACATGAAGCTGACGCCTGCCGACATCTACAAGGCGCTGGCGGCCAATCCCTTCGGCAAGCCGAACACCGCCAAGACCTGGAAAGACGTGAACCCCTCGCTTCCGGCCGAACCGATCCTCGTCTACGGCCCGCCGTCGACCTCGGGCACGCGCGATGCGCTCAAGGAACTGATCCTTGAAGCGGGCTGCAAGACCGATGCCGCCACTGCCGCGCTGAAGGACAGCGACAAGGACAAGTACGAGGCGACCTGCCACGACATCCGCGAGGATGGTCCTTATGTCGACGCCGGCGAGAACGACAACCTGATCGTCCAGAAGATCTCGCAGAATCCCAAGGCGATCGGCATCTTCGGCTTCTCCTTCCTCGAAGAGAACGCGGGCACCATCAAGGGCATCCCGATGTCCGGCATCGTGCCGACTTACGCCTCGATCTCCGACTTCTCGTACCCCGGCGCGCGTCCGCTCTACATCTACGTGAAGAAGCAGCACCTCGCCCCGATCAAGGGCCTGCAGGGCTACGTGGCCGAGTGGGCCAAGTCCTGGGGTCCCGATGGTGCCCTGAAGGCCAAGGGCATGGTGATCTCGCCTGACGACGTTCGCGCCAAGAGCGCCGACATCGTCGCCAAGATGACTCCGCTCGATCCCTCGGTTCTGAAGTAATCCCCTTAGCGGGCAGGGACGCGAAGGGCGGCCATACATGATTCTTACCGGAGTACTTCTGGCCGTCCTCGGCCTCGGTCTCGTCGGCTGGTTTGCCGCACGGGGCCGGGCCCGGCTGCTCCATACCGGCCGCGGCACGATGCATTCGATGCCCGGCTATCACGCATGGCACGTCGCCCTGTGGATCGTCGTCCCGGCGCTGATCGCCTGGGGCGCGTGGCAGGCGATCATGCCGGGTCTTGTCGACGGGGCGGTCATGGCCGACCCCGCGGCAGCCCAGCTTCCCGCAGACCCGATGAGCCGCGCGGCGATCCTCGCCGAAGCCAAGGCCATTGCCGACAATCCCGACACGGTGGCGTTCAACCCGCTGTCGAACGCGATGTCCGTGCCCGTGCGCGACGCCCATTCGCGCTTCGGCCTGATCGGCGCGCTCCTGGTGGCGATCGTCGCCCTGGCCGGCGGCGGCTGGGCCTTCACCCGCATCCGGGCGAACTTCCCGGCGCGCACCCAGGTGGAGCGCGGCATTCTGGCGCTGCTGCTGATCGCCTCGCTGATGGCGATCCTCACCACGTTCGGCATCGTCGGCTCGCTGCTGTTCGAGGCCGGACTGTTCTTCCGCGACGTCTCGCCGATCGATTTCCTCACCGGCATCCACTGGTCGCCGGGCAATGCGCGCAGCGATAACCTTGCGGACAGCTTCGGTGCGGTGCCGCTGTTCTGGGGCACGATCTACATCGGTGCGATCATCGCCATGATCGTGGCGATCCCGCTCGGCCTGATGAGCGCGGTCTACCTCACGCAATATGCCTCCAGCACCGTGCGCAAGTGGCTCAAGCCCATGCTCGAGATCCTGGCCGGCATTCCCACCGTGGTCTACGGCTACTTCGCCGCGCTGACGGTGGCGCCGATCTTCCGCGACTTTGCGGGTTCGCTCGGCATGGCCAACCCCTCGACCGAGAGCGCGCTGGCGGCCGGCGTGGTGATGGGCGTGATGATCATCCCCTTCGTTTCCTCGATGGCCGACGATGCGCTCGCCGCCGTGCCCCGCGCCATGAGCGACGGTTCGCTGGCGATGGGCGCCACCCGGTCCGAGACCATCAAGAAGGTGCTGCTCCCCGCCGCGCTGCCCGGCATCGTCGCCGGCGTGATGCTGGCGGTCAGCCGCGCCATCGGCGAGACCATGATCGTGGTCATGGCCGCGGGCGCCGCCGCGCGGCTCTCGCTGAACCCCTTCGATTCGATGACCACGGTCACCTATCAGATCGTCCAGATGCTGACCGGCGACCAGGAGTTCAACAGCCCCAAGACGCTCTCCGCCTTCGCGCTGGGCCTGGTGCTGTTCATCGTCACGCTGATCCTCAACATCATCGCGCTCCGCGTCGTGAAGCGCTTCCGGGAAGCTTATGAGTAACGCAGGTCTCAGTAACGCGCGCTCGGGCATCGAGCCCCTCGGCAACGCGCGGTGGCAAACGCCGGAGGCCAAGCGGCGGATCGCCCGTCGCAACGCCGCCGAACGCCGCTTCAAGCTGATCGGCCTCGGCGCGATCGCCCTCAGCCTCGCCTTCCTGGCGCTGCTGCTGGTGATCATGCTGAAGAACGGCCTCGGCGGTCTCGACTGGAATTTCCTGTCCGGCTCCGACTCGACCGATCCCGACATCGCCGGCGTCTGGGGCGCGGCCAAGGGCTCGCTGCTGACGATGCTCGTCACTTTGCTGCTCTCGTTCCCGATGGGCGTGCTGGCGGCGATCTACCTTGAGGAATTCGCCCCGCGCAGCCGGTGGATCGAATGGATCGAAGTGTCGATCAACAACCTGGCGGCCGTGCCCTCGATCATCTTCGGCCTGCTCGGCCTGGCGGTGTTCATCAACACCCTGGGCATGCCGCGCAGTTCGCCGCTGGTCGGCGGCCTGACCCTGGCGCTGATGACGATGCCGGTCATCGTCATTTCCGGCCGCAACGCGATCAAGGCGGTTCCGCCCTCGATCCGCGACGCGGCCCTCGCGATCGGCGCCAGCAAGATGCAGACCGTGTTCCACCACGTCCTGCCGCTCGCGCTGCCCGGCATCCTCACCGGCACGATCATCGGCATGGCCCGCGCCCTGGGCGAGACGGCGCCGCTGCTGATGATCGGCATGCGCGCCTTCGTCGTGACGCCGCCGGGCGGGATCACCGATCCCTCCAGCGTGCTGCCGATGCAGATCTTCCTGTGGTCTGACGAGATCAATTCCGGTTTCGTCCAGAACACATCCGCGGCCATCATCGTCCTGCTGATCTTCCTGCTGGCGATGAACGGTCTGGCCATTTACCTTCGAAACAAGTTCGAAGTCCGCTGGTAGGGACATGACAAAAGCCAAACTCACCGCCCGCAACGTCGACGTCTTCTATGGCCCCAAGAAGGCCATCAACGACGTCTCGATCGAAATCGACAACGGGCTCGTCACTGCCTTCATCGGGCCTTCGGGCTGCGGCAAGTCGACCTTCCTGCGTTCGCTCAACCGCATGAACGACACCATCGCCGACGCCCGCGTCACCGGTGAGATCCTGCTCGACGGCGAGGATATCTACGCCGCCGCGATGGACCCCGTCGCCCTGCGTGCCCGCGTCGGCATGGTGTTCCAGAAGCCGAACCCGTTCCCCAAGTCGATCTACGAGAACGTCGCTTACGGTCCGCGCATCCACGGCCTGGCGCCGTCGAAGGCGGACATGGACGGGATCATCGAGAACGCCCTGACCAAGGCCGGCCTGTGGGACGAAGTGAAGGACCGCCTGCATGATGCCGGCACCGCCCTTTCCGGCGGCCAGCAGCAGCGCCTCTGCATCGCGCGCGCCATTGCCGTCAGCCCCGAAGTCATCCTGATGGACGAGCCGTGCTCCGCGCTCGATCCGATCGCCACCGCGCGTATCGAGGAACTGATCGACGAGCTGAAGGACACTTACGCCATCGTCATCGTCACGCACTCGATGCAGCAGGCGGCCCGCGTGTCGCAGCGCACCGCGTTCTTCCACCTGGGCAACCTGGTGGAATACGGCGACACCAGCCAGATATTCACCACCCCGCGCGAGGAAAAGACCAAGGACTACATCACCGGCCGCTACGGCTGAGGTCGGTTCGAAATTCGCCGCAAGGCGCGTTTCGCGGCCGGCGCCGGGACGAAAAGGCCCAGCGGGCATTTTCCGAACAGACTGCGAAGCCGGTGCTATAAGTCAAGGACACTCAGGGAAGACACCAAATGGTCGATCATACAGTCAAGGCCTTCGACAGCGAGATCGGGCAGCTTCGCGGCCTGGTCGCCGAGATGGGCGGCCTCGCCGAAGTCGCCATCCGCGACGCCATCATCGCGCTGTCGCATCATGACGAGGAACTGGCCGCGCAAGTCGTTGCCGCCGACGCCCGCCTCGATGCGCTGGAGGCCGAAGTGGACCGCCTGGCCGTCCGCACGATCGCCCTGCGCGCACCCATGGCCGACGATCTGCGCGACGTGATCGCCGCGCTGAAGATCTCGGGCGTGATCGAGCGCATCGGCGATTATGCCAAGAACATCGCCAAGCGCGTCAATGCGCTGGAAAACCGCGGCAAGATCGAGCCGCTCGAACTCGTGCCGATGATGGCCGAGATCGCCGAGGGCATGGTTCGCGACGTGCTCAATGCCTATGGCTCGCGCGATGCCGCGCTGGCGCAGGAAGTGATCCGCCGCGACGAGAAGCTGGACCAGTTCTACAACACGCTGTTCCGCTCGCTGCTGACTCACATGATGGAGAACCCGGCGACGATCTCCAGCGCCGCGCAGCTTCTCTTCATCGCCCGCAACCTCGAACGCATCGGCGATCACGCGACCAACGTCGCCGAAATGGTCTACTATGCCGCGACCGGCGAATACCATGCCGAGCGCGACAGCCAGACCGACGATACAAGGGACCTGCCGTGAACCCCTCCGTTCTCGTCGTCGAAGACGACCGCGCGCTCTGCGAACTGCTCACCTGGAACCTCAGCGCCGAAGGCTATCAGGTGCGCAGCACCAGCGATGGCGAGGAAGCGCTGCTGATGGTGCAGGAACAGGCGCCTGACGCCATCATCCTCGACTGGATGATCGAGCATGTGCCCGGCATCGAAGTCTGCCGCCAGCTCCGCAAGGACAAGGACACGGCGCAGATCCCGATCCTGATGCTGACCGCCCGCGGCGAGGAAGAGGACCGCATCCGCGGCCTCAAGACCGGCGCTGACGATTACGTCACCAAGCCGTTCTCCCCGCGCGAGCTGCTTGCCCGCATCGAGGCGCTGCTGCGCCGCGCACGGCCCTCGCTGGCCGGCAACGTGCTCCAGTGGGGCGATATCGAGCTGGACGCCACCAGCCACCGCGTCCGCCGCTCGGGCGAGGCGCTGCACCTCGGCCCCACCGAGTTCCGCCTGCTGCGCTACTTCATGGAACGTCCGAACCGGGTGGTCTCGCGCCAGCAGATCCTCGACGGCGTCTGGGGCATGGATTCCGACATCGACGAGCGCACCGTGGACGTTCACATCCGCCGCCTGCGCAAGGCGATCAACCGCGATGGCGACACCGATCCCATCCGCACCGTCCGCGCCGCCGGCTACGCGATGGACGTGACCTGATCGGGCGGGGCAGGGCGGCCATCGACAGCCGCTCTGCCCGCCGCCTGGTCCCGCCGTTCCTGCCAGGGCGGGCGGCTTCGCGGATCACCGCGGAAAATGCCGGGGCATCTGCGCCCGCGAGCAATCGGGAGGCGGTCTTCGGTGATGGGCGGACTTGGCCCGAGCCGATAAGCTGCTTCCCATAAACCGCGCGCGGCCTGCGGACTCATCGCCCCCGCGCCTTGCCGCTGCGCTGCCCCTCGCTAGGCTTGTGCCCGGAACGGACGGGACAGGACGCGATGGGCGAGCTAGGCTTCGGCTACTTATACGACTTCCGCAATCCGGCGCCCTGGCGCCGCGCGCCCGAGGCGCTCTACGCCGATACGCTGGACGTCATTGCCGAGACCGAAGCGCTCGGTTTCGATGGCGCCTGGGTGCCCGAGCATCACCTTGCCGAAGACGGTTACATGACCTCGCCACTCGTCGTGCTCGGCGCCATAGCGGCACGCACCAGGCGGATGCGGATCGGCGGCGGCATCGCACTCGGCCCGCTCTACGAGCCGCTGCGCTTTGCCGAAGACTGCGCGGTGCTCGACACCCTCTCCGGCGGGCGGTTGGCGATGGGACTGGCGATCGGCTACCGCGCCCGGGAATATGCGGCGCACGGCCTGGACTTCACCCGCCGCGGCGCGCGGTTCGACGAATTCCTGCAAGTGGTGCGCCGGCTCTGGGCCGGCGAGACGGTGGATTTCGAAGGCCGTCATTTCCGGCTGGAGGGGGCCCGTGTGGCGGCGCTGTCCAGCCGCGGGCAAGTGCCGCTCTACATCGGCGGTTTCGCGCCCAAGGCCGTGGAACGCGTGGCCCGCTATGGCGATGGCTACTTCGGCAACCCCGATATCTGGCCGCTGTACCGCGCCAAGCTGGAAGAGCAGGGCAAGGATCCGGCGGAGGCCAGGATCTGGCTGCAGGAACTGATGCTCGTCGTTTCGCATGACAAGGCTGCGGCGATGGAGGAACTGGCGCCCTATTACCACCATGTGAGCAATAGCTACGCGGCCTGGATGGCTGAGGACAGGGCCCTCGGTATCGGGGCCAATGCCGAGGATGCGGTGATGAAGCCGATGGACCTCGATACCTTCAAGCGCAGCGGCGCGTTGCAGATCCTCACCCCGGCCGAAGCGGTGGAGCGCTTCCGGGCGATACGGGCCAAGGCGCCGGTCGAGCATTTCACCATGATGATGCCGCCCGGGCTTCCGGCGGAGCGCTTCCTTGCCTATGCCCGGACCTTCGCGGATGAAGTGATCCCGGCATTTCGGTGAGGGCAGGCTTGAACACGGTTACGCATCAGGATGCAGCAGTTCCCGAAAGCGCGGCGCGCGCTGCCTCGCCCCAGTCGGTCACGCGCGTGGTCCGGCTGCTGGAGGCGCTCTGCGCCAGCAGCGAGCCGGTTTCGCTGGCCGACCTCAGCCGCCGCCTCGCCACGCCGAAAAGCAGCCTGGCAGCGCTGCTGCGCGGGCTGGCCGACGAGGATTTCGTGATCGCCGCCGAAGGCTCCTGGCGGCTTGGCCCCGGCGCCTTCGGACTGGGCAGCGCGCTCACCGAGGCGCGGCGGCGCCTGCAAAGCTCGGACCTGATTCGCGACGGCATGCGCCGCCTTTGCGCGGAAACCGGGGAGACCGTGCTGTTCGCCGTCGGCGACGCCCAAGGCGACCAGCTGACTTATGTGGACATGATCGAAAGCCGCAATGTCGTGCGCTATTCGGTCAGCGTGGGCGACCGGCGGCCGCTCTACGCCACGGCCGGGGGCCGCGCGCTGTTGGCGACATGCTCGCCGGAAGCGGTGGAGAGCTACTTGCGCCGCCTCGAAGCGGAGGCTTTCACGCCGGCTACGCTGGTCGACCCGCTGGCCCTGGGCGAGGCGGTGGCGACGGCCCGCGATCAGGGCGTGGCCCAGACGGTCGACCAGGCGGCGGAAGGGGTGACCGGCACTGCGGCCGCCATCCGCGATGCCGCCGGACTGGTGCTGGGCGCACTGGTGGTCGCAGCGCCCACGCCCCGCGCGCAGCACAGGCTGGAAGACCTCGCCGTGCGCGTGCGCAAGGAAGCTGCCGACATATCGCGCAGCCTGGGGTTTCGCTGAACGGGCAGGCCGGGCCGAAGCGGATTCGCCGGGGAAGCCGGTCTTTTCGGAACTGCCGCGCCGTCAGGCCGCGGCGCGGGTCGGGCGTTCCGAGGCTTCCAGCGCGCCCTGGATGGTCGTGAGGAACTGGTCGGTCGCGCGCTGCCAGGAGAAGCGCGCGCCCAGCCGGGCGGCATCTTCGCGGCGCACTGCCAGTGCGGTTGCTATGGCGCGT
Organism: Novosphingobium sp. BL-S-21; assembly: GCF_055521655.1. Classification (NCBI taxonomy): domain Bacteria; kingdom Pseudomonadati; phylum Pseudomonadota; class Alphaproteobacteria; order Sphingomonadales; family Sphingomonadaceae; genus Novosphingobium; species Novosphingobium sp. BL-S-21. The sequence continues at coordinate 1,426,828 of NZ_CM145496.1, read as the reverse complement.
TCCAGCACGGTGTCCACGGCGCCGGCCGGCGCTTCCAGCCCCTCGTCGACGCCGCAGCCGTCGCGGCCCAGGATGTCGACCGGACCCGTCACCGGGAAGGCCGCAACCGGGGTGCCGCAGGCCAGAGCCTCGATGACGACGAGGCCGAAAGTATCGGTAAGGCTGGGGAACACGAAGCAATCGGCGGCGCGATAGGCGCTTGCCAGTTCCTCGCCGGACAGCGCGCCGAGGAACAGCACGTCGGGATGGCGGCGCTTCAGGCTTTCGAGCGCGGGGCCATCACCCACCACGACCTTGCTGCCCGGCACATCGGCGTCGAGGAAGGCGTCGAGGTTCTTTTCCGGGGCCACGCGGCCGACGTTCAGCAGCACCGGGCCGGGCAGGGCGGCCATGGCCGGGTGCCGTGCGCCTTCGGGCTTGAACTGCGCCTGGTCGATGCCGCGGCTCCAGCGGCGGGTATGGCCGATGCCGCGCCCCGCCAGTTCCTCGGCCAGGCTGTCGGTAGAGACGAGCACGGCCTGGCTGGGCGCGTGGAAGCGCTGCATGATCGGCCAGAAACGCTCGGCGCTGAGGCCGGTGCGCACGGCGGCATACTCGGGAAAGCGCGTATGGAATGCCGAAGTGAACGGCACCCCGCGCGAAAGGCACCAGCCGCGCGCCGCCCAGCCGATCGGACCTTCCGTGGCGATATGGACGATCTCCGGCTGCGCCTTGTCGAGCATGCGGCGCACCCCGAAGCGCGGTGCCATGGCCAGCCGGATCGAGGCGTAACCCGGCATCGGTACGGTGAAGAAGCGGTCCGGCGTGAGCGTTTCCACCTCGTGGCCGCGCCGGGTCAGCTCGTCGAGCGTGGCCGAAAGCGAGCGGACGACGCCATTGACTTGGGGAAGCCAGGCGTCGGTCGCCAGGGTCAGCTTCACTCGGCGGCCTCGTGATGGGCGGCTTCGTGGTGGATCGCCTCGACGCCTTCCGCGGTGTGGCCGCCGGTTTCCGCAATCCAGTCTATGATCGCGATGTGGCCCTGAAGATCCTCGACCAGCGCGGTGCAGCTTTCCACCCAGTCGCCGTCGTTGTAGTAAGTGATGCCGCCGAACTGGCGGATTTCCGCGCAGTGGATATGGCCGCAGACCACGCCGTCGAACCCGCGCGAAATCGCCTCGCCAGCGACCGCTTCCTCGTAGCTGCAGACGTATTGGACGGCGTTCTTGACCTTTTTCTTCATGTAGGCCGAGAGCGACCAGTACGGCATCTTCAGCTTGCGGCGCACCGCGTTGAAGATGATGTTGGCCCGAAGCAGCGCGCCGTAGGCCTTGTCGCCCAGGAAGGCGAGCCACTTGGCATAGAGCACCACGCCGTCGAAGGCGTCGCCATGCGTGACCAGCAGGCGGCGGCCGTCGAGCGTTTCGTGCACCGCTTCCAGCACCAGTTCCACGCCGCCGAAAGTGAGCCCGGCATAGTCGCGCAGCATTTCGTCGTGGTTGCCCGCGACGAAGACCACGCGGGTGCCGCGATGCGCCATCTTGAGGATGCGGCGGATCACTTCGTTATGGGCGTCGGGCCAGTACCAGCCCTTGCGCAGCCGCCAGCCATCGACGATGTCGCCGACGAGGTAGAGCGTCTTGCATTCCACCGAGCGCAGGAAGTCCACCAGCATCTCGGCATTGCAGCCGCGCGTGCCCAGGTGCACGTCCGAGATCCAGATGGTCTCGTACTTGCGCTTGGGGCGGAAGCCCTTGGGATCCGGCAAGTCGAGCCAGGCCGGGATGTTCGTTCCGGCAAAGCCCGTATTGTTTCCGCCATTTCCGGCAGTGGCGTGTTCGAGAAGGGTGTCCACGTCTTTCCGCATCGTTGCGCCCCCGTTCCAGTTGCCCGGATAATGGCATTTTCCCGTTGCGCGCCCGTGACGGTTGCGGGTCACTTCCGTGACAGGTGCCGAAGGGGCCGGCGCGATGTTTTCGCTGCTCGATCTTTTCCGCCGCAAGTCATCGATATGTCACTTGTTCGTCACACTGGCGCGGCAATTAGCCGCGCGTAGTCCCGGTTTGGGGGTAATCAGGCAGGGGGCCATGCGGCGGATCGACATATTGCTGGCGAGTGAACTTTCGGGTGGTCTCGCGGCGTTCCGGCACGACGATTTCGATGTCGTCCTTCATCGCTGGACCGACTTTGCCGAATTGCCGCTGATCGAAGGGGCGCTCTGGGTCTTCATCGACTGGGTGCTGCCCGAGATGTCGGGGCTGGAACTCTGCCGCCGCCTGCGCGCGGATAGCCTGACCAGCCACGCCCACGTCACGATCGTGCTGGAAGAGGACAATGTCGACGACCGCAAGCGCGCGCTGCGCATGGGCGCGGACGACTACATGGTCGGCCCGCTGACCCGCTCGGCGCTGCTCGACCGCGTGCTGGGCGCGAATATCAGCGAACAGGACACCGCCAACGGCCGCGTGCTGGCGCAAGGCGAGCTTTCCGTGGACGTTGCCGCCTTCCAGGCCCGCTGGCAGGGCAAGCCGATCTCGCTGATGCCCAACGAACTGCGCCTGCTGCGCTATTTCATCGAGCATCCCGGCCGCGTCTTCACCCGCACGCAGCTCATCGCGGCACTCGGCAAGCAGGAACCCGCCGTCGACGAACGCACGGTGGACGTCTGGATCGGCCGCCTGCGCCGCGCGCTCAAGGGCGTGGGCGCCGGCAATCCCCTGCGCACCGTGCGCTCGCTGGGGTATGTGTTCGACGCGATCTGAGGGTTCGGCCAGGCCACCTGACGCGCCGCTTTCGTCTGTTCCGTTCGCTTCGAACTTGCCCCCGGATGGGACCATCGCGCTGGGTTCAGCGGGCGTCCGACCCCCTCACGCCAAAGGGTGAGAGGGCCGCTTTGGGTGGGAAGCGGTCATTCGCCTGAGATGCCGAGAGCCTCCGGCAAATCTCGGATGAACTGTTCGCGTGTAGGGTAATCAGGAGCCACAGATCGTATCTCGGCGCTCAGTGTACGGATGTCTTCGTCACCTACGCGCTGCAAATTAGCGCCAAGCTGCTCCATTGCAGAGACCGCTGCATCGGAATCTAACAGCCGATCGTCTGTAAACTCCAAAAACAGACAAACGTCGACAATGGCCTTCGCGACATAGTGGTCGGTCATATGAAACTCCTAACCGAAACTCACATCGCGCAAGATCGAAATGTCCGCAATGGGGCGATTCCAGCCAGTCCGCTTCCCATCCTCCTGCCTGGCAGGCGGGGCGAACTCTATCCTTCCATCGCTCCCATCACTGTCGTTTCCAGCAGCGCTATGGGCCGGGTGCCGCGCGCAAGGTGACGCTCTTCTTGCCTGACCGTGGCAAACACGGCGTCACCTTGCGCTGAGACAGGGCCTTAGCCCAGCAGGCCTGCGGTCTGGGCGAGCAGCCAGAGGCCGATTACCAGGAACAGCAGCGCGGCGATCGTGCGGACCACGTTCAGGGGCACGCGCTTGATGATCTCGTTGCCCAGGAACACTGCCGGCACGTTGGCCAGCATCATGCCGATGGTGGTGCCGGCCATGACCGGAAGCACGCTCTGGAAGCGGGCGCCGAGGGCGATCGTGGCGAGCTGGGTCTTGTCGCCCATCTCGACCAGGAAGAAGGCGATCGCGGTGGCCACGAAGGGGCCGAAGCGGCTGGGCTTGGGCTCGTCGTCTTCGTCGAACTTGTCGGGGATCAGGGTCCAGCCGGCCATCACGATAAAGCTGACGGCGACGAGATAGCGGAACCACTGGCCGTCGAGGAAGGCCGAGGCCTGTTCGCCCACAAGAGCGGCAAGGAAGTGGTTGGCGAGTGTCGCCACGAAGATCCCGCCGACGATGGGCCAGGGGCGCTTGAAGCGGGTGGCGAGGACGATGGCGAGGAGCTGGGTCTTGTCGCCGATTTCGGCAAGCGCCACCACCGCCGTGGAGGTGAGCAGGCCCGACGAGAACAGGATTGGCAAGTTGAATTCTCCGGGCCGGGCGACAGACAAGACAATAGCGCGGCAGAACCCGCCCGGCCGGACGGAGCTGCAACGCCATTGGTCTCGCCCGAGCGGTTTCCCGCGCTCCTGTGCGCCATGGTCTCTCGACCAAGTGTGTTGACGACAGGTCCTGCTGATCTTGCCGGGAACAGTCCCGAGGCAAGGAGGGCGCAGGCGGCTACTCCCCAGATGACCCGGCGCCCTTAGCGCGTGCGGCCGCCGCTGGCAAAGAAAAAACGGCCGGTGACAAAGCGGCTGCGAAACGGGCGGTCGGCGAAAAAAAGGCCGGCCGCATTGCTGCGACCGGCCCTTGAGTTGCCGTCGGGAGGGCAGGAAGCCTCCCTGGTGAGTGGGTTAGAACTTCGCCGAAGCCGAGAGCGAGAAGGTGCGGCCGACGTCGTAAGTGTTGTAGTTGACCCGGCCATCGACCATCTGCTGGTATTCCTGATGGCTCCGTCCGGTCAGGTTGCGGCCTTCGAACTTCAGTTCCAGTTCCTTGCCGGCGACCACGAAGCCCTGGCGAACCACCAGATCGATCGTCAGGCCGGGATACTCGAACAGGTCGGGCTGGCCGGAGTTCGCAAGACCGCGGCTGACCGCGCGCTTGCTGGCGTAGTTGAACAGGATCGTCTGCTGCGACAGGTTGGCCGTGTCCTCCAGGCCGATCTGCACGTTGGCGATGTGCTCCGACTGGCCCGTGAGCGGCGCGCCGTCGCGGAAGTAGTCGGTGGCCAGCGAGGTGCCCGTGCCGGCGCCGTAGATGCGCACGGTGTCGCCGTCCTGCACCTTCAGCTTCGACTTGGTGAAGGTGTAGTTGCCGAGCAGCAGCAGGCGGCGGGTTTCGAAGAACTTGCCCATGTTTTCCAGGGGCACGTACTTCTGCACTTCGAATTCGGCGCCGTAGAGGTCTGCCTTCGGCGCGTTCGCATAGGACGTGACGAAGGTTTCGGTGCCGGTCAGGAACGATTCGATCGGATTGTCGATCCGCTTGAAGAAGGCGCCGAGGGCCACGCGCTGGTCACGATCGAAGTACCACTCGTAGCGGGCTTCGGCGTTGTAGAGCTGGCTGTCGATCAGGAACGGGTTGCCCTGATAGGTGCGGTTGGTGTCCGGATCGAAGTAGGGTTGATAGAGCAGCTCGCGGAACTGCGGGCGCGCGATCGTCTTCGAACCGTTCAGGCGAACCTGCATGCCGGGCTCGATTTCGTAAGTGAGGGTGAGCGCAGGCAGGAAGTATTCGTTCTTGAGGTCGGTCGCCTTGGTCGCCGGCTGGCCGATCGGGCGCAGGATCGTCGATTCCTTGGCATATTCCCAGCGCACGCCGAGATCGAAGGAAAGCGCGTCGGTCAGGCTGCCGTCGAGCTTGCCGTAGAAGGCGTGGTTGAGCAGGCGCGAGTCGAACTGGGCCGTGCTGGCATCCGGTTCGCGCAGTTCGAGGCCGTAGTTGACGCCGTTGTCCTGCAGGTACCAGGTACCCGGCTGGAGCAGCACGTCGAGACGCAGCAGGCCGAAGTTCGAGATCTGCGTTTGGTCGCCATTCGCGTAGATCGAGAATGAGCGGCGCGTGTTGGTGCGGGTGTTGATCTGGTAGGCATAGCCCACCGTACCCGTCCAGCCCGGCGAGAACTGATGCGAAACGTCGGCACCGGCCGACCAGACATCCTCGTTCAGGCGCGAGAAGGTGATCGTGGTCGGGTCCTGGTTGCCGTTGCCGAGACGGTTGACGAAGTCGTTGCCGTAATCGTCGGTCGCGGTGTTGGTGCGCAGGTACTCGGCGTTGATTTCGAAGGGCGCGAGGCGCTTCGAGTTCGCGTAACCGGCGCGCAGGTCGATCTCGGTGTTGTCGGCGGGGTGGAATTCACCGACGAACTGGGTGTCGATCAGCTGGCGTTCGTACCAGGCCGTCGTCTGCTCCATGTAATCGGCATTCGGGTTGTTCTCCCGCTTGCCGAGACGGAGGCTGGCGTGCTTGTCGGTGTCGTGGATGTAGACGTTGGTCCAGCGGACCGAGTTCTCGCCCCATTCGAGACCGAGGCCGAGCAGGCCGTTGGCGACCACGCGGTTGTCGGTGTTCACCGCCTGGAAGTTTTCGAACAGCTGGTTCGGGTCGGCGGTCAGGCCCTGGGCGCGCTGCTGCGTGATCGCCTTGGTCTGGGTCTTGTTGGAATATCCGCCCGCGGCGATCACGCCGAGCGTGAATTCACCGAGTTCCCACTTCGTGCCTGCCGAGACATCCACCGAGAAGTTCGGCTGGACGTGGTCGTCGCGCTGAACGACGGCGTTGCGGCCGTTGACCAGGAGACCGCCAAGCTGCCGGGCCAGGTCCGAAGTCGGGTTGATGACCGTGTCGCTGTTGAAATAGTCCTTCAGCGCCGAAGGCACCGAGCGGTTGCCGTTGTCCCAGCCCGTCCAGTCGGTCTTGCTGCCGTAGTAGGTGTAGCCCATCTGGTTGGTGGTTTCGGTATCCCAACCGATGCCGCCGCCGATGGTGAGGAAGCTTTCCGTCGGGATCGCCTTGGTCGTCAGGTTGATGACGCCGCCGCCGAATTCACCCGGGAAGTTCGCCGAATAGCTCTTCTGCACGAGCGAAGAGGCGACGATGCTGGTGGGGAACAGGTCGAGCGGAACCACGCGCTTGAGCGGTTCGGGGCTGGGCAGCGGCGAGCCGTTGAGCAGGGCCAGCGAGTAACGGTCGCCAAGGCCGCGCACGTAGACGTAGCCGTTGCCGACCACCGAAAGGCCGGTGACGCGGCCCAGGGCGCCGGCGATGTCGCCCTCGCCGGTGCGCGCGATTTCCTCGCTCGACAGGATCGAGATGACCTGGGGGGTTGTCCGCATGATGTTGCGGTTGCGCTGGCCGGTGACGACGATCGCGCCGCCGGGCAGCGAAACGTCCGGTGCTTCCGCTTCGTCGGCCGGCTGCGCGACGTCGTTCGTCGGCGTGGACGGTGCCGCGGAGCCCTGATCGGTAGTAGGCGAAGTGCTGTCCTGCGCCCACGCCATCGCCGGCGTGAGAATCGTCGTGGAGAGCAGCAGCAGCGATGCGAGCCGCGGCTTGGTCATGGTTGGTCCCCCTGGAACACGGATTTCGTTACGAAGCATCGGATGTGACAAAGGGGGCGGCCGCTAAGGACCGCCCCCCGGTGTCACGGGCGGTCCGCTCAGGTCGTCGGCAGCGCGGTGCAGGCTGCGTTCGAACCGAAGTTCGCGGTCGCGTTGTCGCAGGTCCAGCCCTTGTACCAGGTGTCGCTGGCACCCGAGACGGCGCCGATGTAGGTCACCTTGTCGAAGAAGCTCGACAGGGTGGTCACGTCGTAGGCCGCAACGCCGCTTTCGTTGGCGCCGTTGATGAAGGTGCTGGTCAGCGTCGAGGTATAGGCGTCGCTGTTGTTGTTGGTGCCGGTGGCGAACTGGGTCTGGGTGTTGGCAGCCGTGTAGGTGCCCGAACCCAGGTACTTGGTCGCGTTGCAGCTCATGACCACCGAGAAGGCCTTGAGCGTGGCAGGAACGGTGCCCGAGCCGTTGAGGCGAAGGCATTCGTTGGCCGGCGAAACGATGATGCCGTTGGCCAGCGTCACGTCGGCGTTGCCGCGGATGAGCAGCGAGGCCAGGTCGTTGGCTTCGTTGTTCGAGCTGGCGGCAGGCTGGACCATCGTGAAGTTCGCGATGTTGGTGACCTGACGCGGCGTGTCGGTTTCGGCACCGTTCGAGTCGGCTTCGACCAGGGCGTCGCCGCCGCCGCTGCGCTGCAGCAGCATGACGTACTGGAAGTTGCCCTGGAGACCGGTGTCGATGTCGAGGCTGTCATCGTCGGCGTTGACCGAGATGTAGTGCTTGAAGTTCACGGCGCCGCCGAAGAATTCAGCGCCGTCGTCCGAGCTGTTGACCGACTGGAAGTAGTCCAGGGTCGTGCCGGTGCCGGTGCCTTCGGTGGTGAGCGACTGCAGTTCCTTGCCGTTGCTCAGGATGTAGCCCGAGTAGCGGATCTGCACGTACTTCATGGTGCCGGCGTTGTAGGTGTTGTCGGCGCCGCCGAAGACGGCCTTGTTGACCGCACCTTCGGTGTCGCGCTCGCAGGTGCCGGCAGCGGTCGAACCGTAGTTGCAGTCCGTGACCTTGCCGCGGCCGAGCAGCACGACGCCGCCCCACTGGCCCATCGAGCTGTCGTTGTTGGTGCCGACGACGTTTTCGCGGCTGGTGAAGATGATCGGCTTCGCGGCAGTGCCGGTCGCGTTGATCTTGTTGCCGCGGTTGACGGCGAGCCAGGCGGCTTCGGCGCCGTTTTCACCGTAGATGATCACGCCCGGATCGATCGTCAGCGTGACGTTGGTGTCGGCCGAGAGGACACGGCCGTTGCAGCTGGCGGTGGTGGTGGTGAACGTCGCGGCCGAGGTCGGCGCGGCGAAACCGCCATCGCAACCTACGTCCACGCGGCCGGCGATGCGATAGAGAACGCCGGCAACCTTGGGGAGGCTGGCGTTGACGTCGACGAGCGCGGGCAGCGTGCAGACGCGCCACGAGCCTTCAGGACCGGAAACGGTGCCGCTGTCGGTCAGGCCGCCGGTGGCGTTGAAGGTTGGGCAGCTGGCTGCCGCGACGACCGTGCCCGAGGTCGGGGCGGGGGTCGGAGCGGGAGTCGGCGTCGGATTGTTGATGACGATGCTGCCGGCACCCGGCGAGGAGATGTCGTCGGCGCCGCAGCCGGCGAGAGCGAGAGCACTGCAACCGATCAGCAGCGCGCCATGAATGGTCTTCACGTGAATTCCCCCGTTTGTCAGGTCGAGCCGAGGCGGCGAGTCCGCCTTCGCTGAGCGCGGGGTCTAGGAGGGGGGAGTGACAGTTTGTTGGCGCTAACGTGACACTAATCTGCAGTTATACGACGGTGATGTGACAAATGACCGGCATTACCTCGAAAGAGGTAGGGGCGACTCGCGTTTTTGCCCGGATTCACACGTCGATTGCAGTTTTATGACAGTTGCGTCATTTTCTTGTGAGACACGGTTTTTGCGCGGATGTTGCATTTCATCAACAGATCGAAAAACCGGGAGATTGCCATGTCCTTCACTGCCCTCGCCGCCACTCTCCTGCTCAGCCAGGCCGCCGTTTCGGCCGCACCCGCAACGCCGCTGAACGACAGGATCGACGTGGCCTACACCGAATTGTCGAGCGGACAGGCCGGGGCCGCCGTCAGCAAGCTGGAAGCCTCGGGAGCCACGAAGTCCGAAGATCCGGCAACGCTGATCAACCTGGGGTCGGCCTATGCCGCCAATGGCCAGACCGAAAAGGCGCTGGCGACCTATCGTGCCGCCGTCGCCAGTTCCGATCGCTACGACCTGCAACTGGCGGACGGATCGTGGGTCGATTCGCGCGCCGCGGCCCGTCTTGCGTTGAATAACCTGCTGCGTACGACGGCCCGCGCATCGCGCTGAACGCCGTTTGTACGATCAAGTCTCTGTAATGCGGGGAGGGATCGTTCCCTCCCCGATGAATCAAGCGGCGCTGGCCTTTCGGGACGCACCTGAATTATAAGACGCCCACACAAAAAAGGGTGTGGTGGGTTGCGGCGCCCCTTCTGAGTTGACCTGAATTTCTGTGACGCGTGCAACAGGACTGCCAGATTGGCCGTCTCGTCGTCACATTGCTGTCATCCAGATGGAGCACTGCGCCCTCATACGGAGGGCATGGTGATTCGGTACGCACAGCTTCAAACCCGCAAGGTACGGGGATATTTCTCGATTTTCGCGACCCTGGTTGCCGCGTCTCTGGGCTTCGCGCCCATGGCGGCACAGGCCCAGCAGGTGACGCGTGCCGATCCGGCCGGATCCGGCCCGATCGTGGCTGCGCTCGGATGGTTGCAGGGCACGCTGCTCGGCAATGTCGCCACGGCCGTGGCCGTCATGGCGGTGGCCGCAGTGGGCTTCATGATGCTGACCGGCCGCATGAACTGGCGCTTCGGCGCCACCGTCATCATTGGTTGCTTCGTGCTCTTCGGCGCCGGCGCGATCGTGACGGGCATCCAGTCGGCCGCCGGCTGATGCCGGCCCCCGGGTCCAGGAGCTGTCCATGAGCCTCGCACGCTATCCCGTGCACCGCGCGCTCACGCGCCCGCAGATGTTTGCGGGCGTGACGTACAGCTTCTTCATCATCAATGCCGCGGTGACGACGGAGATCTTCCTCATCACCAAGAGCTTCTGGGCGCTGCCTGCAGCGCTCGCGATCCACGGCGCCGGATACCTCGCATGTCTTCGCGAACCCCGGGTGTTCGACTTGTGGATCGCCAAGGTCAGCAAATGCCCCCGCGTGCCGAACTGGCAGCGATGGGGCTGCAACAGCTACGCGCCCTGATCGAATAACAAGGGACGCGGGGGAAATGACGATGGCGAAGAACAGGAAATCGGTCCTCAAGAGTGCGCTCGGGGGTTGGGGCGCCAAGGAAACGCTGGTTGGCGACCGGCTGCCCTATCAGGCACTGGTGGACGAAAACGTCGTGCTGCTGCGCGACGGTTCGGTGATGCTCTCGCTGATGGTGCCGGGCTTCGCTTTCGAAACCGCCGACAGCGAGGAACTCAACGCCCACGTCGCCACCCGCGAAGTGCTGCTGCGTTCCGCGCTCGATGCGCGCTTCGTGCTCTATCATCACGTCATCCGCCGCCGTGTCGAGATCGCGATGGAGGGCCAGTTCGAGGACGCGCTGGCCGCGCATATCGATGCACGCTGGCGTGCGCGCACCGGATCGGGCGCGCTCTTCGTCAACGACCAGTTCGTCACCCTGGTGCGCCGCCCGGCGCGCGGCAAGGCGGGCTGGCCCGACAAGCTTTCGCGCATGCTCCGCAACAAGGGCAATGCCCCGGCCGAGGCCGATCCCGCCGACGTGCGCGCGCTTCGCGCCGCCGCTTCGGCCATGGTCGCGTCGCTGGGCGCCTATGGCGCGCGCCTCCTGGGCGACTACGAGGGCCAGGCAGGCCAGTGCTCGGAAGTGCTGGAACTGCTTTCGGCGCTCTACAACGGCGAGATGCGCCCGGTGCGCCGTCCGGTGGACGGCACGGACATCGGCCATATGCTGCCTTATCGCCGCATCAACTTCGGCATGGACGCGCTCGAACTGCGCGGCGCCGCCAGCGCTTCGTTCGGCTCGCTCGTCAGCCTCAAGGACTATCCCGACAGCACGGCGCCGGGCCTGACGGACGCACTGCTGCGCCTGCCCTGCGAACTGGTGCTGACCGAGACGTATGCGCCTTCGGACCGCCAGATCGCCCGCGAACGCATCGACCTTGCCATCCGCCGCCTGCGCTCGGCCGACGAGGAGGCGATGGCGGAACGCCGCGAGATGTCTTCCGCGCGCGATTCGCTCGGCACCGGCGCGGTCGGTTTCGGGGACCATCATCTCTCGGTTCTCGTGCGCGCCGATTCGCTCGACGCCCTCGATGAAGTCACGGCGCTCTGCGCGGCCTCGCTTGCCGATGCCGGTGCGGTCGCCGTGCGCGAAGACGTCAACATGGAGCCGGCGTTCTGGGGCCAGCTCCCCGGCAACGAGGCCTTCATCGTCCGCCGCGCGCTGATTTCCAGTGCCAACATGGCCTGTTTCGGTTCGCTCCACGGCTTCGCGATGGGCCAGGCGAGCGGCAACCACTGGGGCGATGCAGTGACCCTGCTGGCGACGACCAGCTCGACGCCGTTCTTCTTCAATTTCCACCAAGGTGACCTCGGCAACTTCACCGTCATCGGTCCGTCGGGTTCCGGTAAGACCGTGGTCATGAACTTCCTTGCCGCCCAGGCGCAGAAGTTCAATCCGCGCACCGTGCTGTTCGACAAGGACCGGGGCGCCGAAGTGTTCCTGCGCGGCATCGGCGGCACCTACAGCCGCGTCGCTGCCGGACATCCGACCGGCTTCAACCCGCTTTCCCTGCCGGACACCGCCGCCAACCGCGCCTTCCTGCGCGACTGGCTGGGCGTGCTGCTCGATGCCAAGGGGCCTGAGGAACTGGCAACGGTCGCGGGCGCAGTGGATGCCGCCTATCACAACGACCCGTCGCTGCGCCGCCTCTCGCACTTCCGCGAGCTGCTGGCGGGCGCGCGCCGCCCCGAACCCGGCGACCTCGCATCGCGGCTCGATGCCTGGATCCAGGGCGGCGAGCATGGCTGGCTGTTCGACAACCAGTACGACAAGCTCGACCTTTCGGCCCGCGTGCTGGGCTTCGACATGACCGCGCTGCTCGAAAGCCCGCGCCTGCGCACGCCGGTCATGATGTACCTGTTCCACCGCATCGACGAGCGCCTGGACGGCGAGCCGACGATGATCCTGATCGACGAGGGCTGGAAGGCGCTCGACGACGAGGTCTTCGCCGCCCGCATCCGCGACTGGCTCAAGACGCTGCGCAAGCGCAACGCGCTGGTGGGCTTTGCCACCCAGTCCGCGCGCGACGCGCTGGACAGCAAGATCGCCACGGCCCTGGTCGAACAGACCGCGACGATGGTGTTCATGCCCAACGCCCGCGCCCGCTATGAGGATTACTGCGAGGGCTTCGGCCTTTCGCAGCACGAACTGGACGTCATCAAGACGCTGCCCGCGCAGTCGCGCTGTTTCCTGATCCGTCAGTCGGACGCGTCGGTCGTGGTGCGTCTCGACCTTTCGGGCATGCCCGAGGTGCTCACCGTGCTTTCGGGCCGCGAGAGCACCGTGCGCAAGCTCGACCAGCTGCGCGAGCGCTACGGCGATGATCCGGCCGCCTGGTATCCGGTGCTGACCGGCTTCCAGTGGCCCGGTGAAAGCGATGACGACGCCGCCTGGATCGAGGCGGCGGAGTAAGGGCGATGAGCACCGCCTGCGAACAGCTTACGGAAGTCGCCAGCGGCGGTGTCGCCCCGGCGCTCCGCGCGGTCGACTGCGTGGCCAACGAGATGGCTTCGGCCGCCTTCGGCCGCCTGTTCGGCGCCGAAGGGGCCATGGCCCCGGTGCTGACCATCCTGCTTACGCTCTACATAGCCTTCTTCGCGATCTCGTTGCTGACGGGCCGTTCCAGCCTTGGCATTTCGGCGCTTACGCCGCGCATGCTGACGCTGGGCCTCGTTCTTACGTTCGCGACGAGCTGGATCGCCTATCAGGGCGTTGTCTGGAACCTTGCCGTGGGCGGGCCGGACTGGATCGCCTCGCTGCTGATGGGTGCCAAGGGTTCGGCAACCCAGCTGTTCGGAGACCGCATCGACGTGGTCTTCAACGCCATTGCCGAGGCTTCGCAGAACGCGGGGCAGGGCAGTGGCGGCGGTGAAGTGGCGCAGGGCGCGACCCAGGGCGCTGCGCAGACGGCCGGTGCGGCCAAGTCGGTCGCCGCCAGCGGCGGCGCGGCGGGTCTGTTTTCGCCCGACAGCGTGATGTGGATGGGCGCGCTCATGCTGCTGCTCGGCACTGTCGGCGTCCTGCTGACGGCGCGCATCGCCCTTGCCATCCTGCTGGCGCTCGGCCCGATCTTCGTGGTCATGGCGCTGTTCGGCGGCACGCGGGGCCTTACCGCCGGCTGGCTGCGCGGCGTCGTGCTGACGGCGACCACCCCGCTCTTCGTCGTGCTTGGCGGCGGGATCACACTGGAACTGCTGGTGCCGATCGTCTCGGCGCTGGTGCAGGGCGCGCAGCTCGGCCAGATCGACGGACGCGCCGCCATGGCGCTCTTCGTGGTGGCGGCGGTGCATCTGGCGCTGATGGGCATGGTTCTTAAAGTTGCGGGAACGCTGGTGTCCGGCTGGCAGGTCTTCGGCCTGGCCAATGCCGAGCGCGGGCGCGGCGGACGCGGCGCCGCGGCGCCGGCCGCTTCGGCCCCGGCTTCCGGCGGGCAGGTCCAGCCTTTCGTCAACACCGCCACCCAGTCGCGCACCGCGGCGGTTTCGGCCGCCAGTGCGGCCGCCATGGCCCCCGTTCCCGGTCACGATCAGGCTGTCGGCGCGTCTTCGGGCGACCGGCGCACCGTCATCACCCAGGTCTCGGGCGGCGGGATCGAACCCCTGGGCGCGAGTCAGGCCTCGCGCACACGCGGTATCGGCAGCCGCTTCCGCGCATCCAACGACACCGCGGCAATTCATAACGGCCAAAGTCAAAACGGGCCCGGAAAAGGCGCGTCCGGCAATACGGGCCGCGCTCCGGCCAAGGAGAAGTTCACATGATTCGGCTTCAGGCCCCGGCCCGCGCCTACGCCCGTGCCTACGCTTGCGCCCTGGCCGCGACCGCCGTCCCGGCGCTTGCACTTCTGGCCGCGCCCGCGCAGGCGGATGAGCGACTGGTGCAGCACGCCTATTCCGACAACGAAGTCGTGCGGATCGACGGCCGCACCGGCGTCCAGGCGACCATCGCCTTCGGCAAGAACGAAGCGATCGAGAACGTGGCGGTCGGCGATTCGCAGACCTGGCAGATCACGCCCAACAAGCGCGCCGATCTGCTGTTCGTGAAGCCGCTCGACGCCAGTGGCCGCACGAACATGACGGTGGTGACCAACCGCCATACCTATTTTTTCGACCTCGTCGCCTCGCCCAAGGCGCGTCCGCTCTACATGCTGCGCTTCACTTACAAGGACGAGCCGGCAGAGACCGCGCCCGGTGCCCCCGGTGCCGCGCGGACGGCTGCGCTCGACCCTGCCGAACAGGCGCTGGCGGCGGGCGATCCGGCGGCCACGCCGGTCGACGCCTCGGCCCTGAACTTTGCATGGAAGCGCGCCGGCATCGCCAAGCTGCAACCCGCGCGCGTCTATGACGACGGGATCTCCACCTACCTGCTCTGGCCGGACAACACGGCCGTGCCCGCCATTCTCGTGCAGAACGAGAAGGGCGACGAAGGCCCGGTGAACTACGCGGTGCGCGGCCAGACGATCGTGCTGGGCGAAGTGCCCAAGCTCATCATCCTGCGCTCCGGCAAGGCCAGCGCCACGCTGGAAAACCAGCGGCCCGACGCGCCTGCCCCCGCCGGCTCGGGTGCGAGCGCCGCGGCTCCGGTGGCGACTGCCGCAAACCTCGCTTCATCGAACGGGAACTGACACATGGCGCCCAATTCCACACTGCGTGAGAAGTTCGAAAGCACGGCCGGCGCCGATCCGCGTGACGGCGAGGGCGCACAGGTCATCGACCTGGCCACGCGCAACGTCATGCCGCAGGTCAGCCAGCGCAAGAAGGCCGATGGCCTGGGCCTGGCCGCCGGCGTCCTGATCGTGGCCGCCCTGGGCGGCTTGACCCTCTGGTCGATGGACTCGGTCCGCAACGGACCGGCGGCCCAGCCCCAGCCCGCCGCGCCGCAGCCGATCGCGCCGCCCGCGCCCGCGCCGGTCGCCGCTGCGCCGCAGCCCGAAGCGACGCCCGCCCCGCTGCCGGCGCCTGCGCCCGCTCCGGTCCTGGCAGCCGCTCCCGGCGCCGCGCCCGCGCCCGAGGCCAATCCCTTCGCCAACCCCACCGTGGTGTTCGATGCCGGCGGCAATGCCGTGACGATCCCCGCCGTGGGCGCAGCCGGAGAAGGCAAGGCGGCCAATCCCAACGACGATTTCGCCGCGCGCATCGGCGGCACCGGCACCACGGCCGCTGCGGCCCATACTTTCGATCCCGCCACCACGGTCACCCAGGGCACCCTGATTCCGGCCGTGCTGGAAACGGCGATCGACACGGACGTGCCCGGCTACGTCCGCGCCATCGTCTCGGCCGACGTCCGCAGCTTCGACGGCAAGCGCACGCTGGTCCCGCGCTCCTCGCGCCTGATCGGCCAGTACAAGAGCGGCCTCACCGCGGGCCAGAAGCGCGCCTACGTGATCTGGAGCCGCCTGATCCGTCCGGACGGCGTCTCGGTCAACCTCGGCTCTCCGGCCATCGCCTTCGGCGGCGAGACGGGCCTTCCGGGCAAGGTCAATAGCCACTTCTTCGAACGCTTCGGTTCGGCCATGCTGCTTTCGGTCGTCGGCGGCCTGTCCACGCTCGCCACCAGCGGCTCCAGCGTGGTGGTCGGCGGCGGACAGTCCGCGGCGGCAGCCGCCGTCCAGCAGAGCGGCAGCGTCGGTCCGACGATCCGAGTCCGCCAGGGCGAACCGATCCGCGTCTTCACCGCCAAGGACCTGGATTTCAGCCAGGTCCAGTGATCCAGGTCTCGTTGCAACATGGTCGCCGACGTCTTCTCCCTTCAGCCCGAACGCTCCGCGATCGGCAAGCCCGTGACTGACCCCGAAGCCGGGGCCGGCCTTTCCGCGGCGCGATCGGTCTATCTCGACGCCTATCTGGCGCCGCTGCGCCCGTGGCTCGACCGCGAGACGGTGACCGAGATCCTCGTCAACCGCCCCGGCGAGATCTGGGTGGAGGACGCGGCGCATCCGGGGATGCAGCATATCCGGTTGCCGGAGATGGACAACCGCCTGCTCCAGCGCCTGGCGGAACAGGTGGCGCGGATCAGCCACCAGGGCATCAACCGCGAACATCCGCTGCTTTCCGCCACTTTGCCCGGCTACGGCAGCCACTCCGGCCAGAGCGGCGGCGGCGCGCGTATCCAGCTCGTCGGGCCGCCGGCGACGCGCTCCAACTGGGCCATGGCGATCCGTCGCCACCGTCTGCTCGAATTGCCGCTGGACGCTTACGACCGCGGGCCGATCGCCCCGCTGGTGGAAGAGCCGACGCCCGACCCCATGGCCGAGCCGATCGCCTTCCTGCGCGATGCCATCCGCCGCCGCCGCACCATCCTGATCTCGGGCGGCACGTCGACCGGCAAGACCACCTTCCTCAACGCCATGCTTTCGGAAATCCCGCAGCACGAGCGCGTCGTCGTGGTGGAAGATACCGCCGAACTGCGACTGCCGGGCGCCAACGGCGTCGGCCTGATCGCGGTGAAGGGCGAACTCGGCGAGGCGAAGGTTTCGGCCAACGACTTGCTCCAGGCCGCCTTGCGCCTGCGCCCCGACCGCATCGTGCTGGGGGAACTGCGCGGCAGCGAGACCGTCTCGTTCCTGCGCGCCATCAACACCGGCCATCCCGGCTCCTTCTCCACCGTCCACGCGAACACGCCGCGCGGCGCGCTGGAGCAGATTGCGCTGATGTCCATGCAGACCGGCATCGGCCTCACGCGCGCGGAGACGCTGGAGTATGCGGCGTCCGTGATCGACATCGTCGTGCAGCTGGACCGCCAGGGCGGCAAGCGCGGCATCAGCCAGATCGCCGAAAGCGCGACCCTGGTGGGATAGCACGGAGCGCTCGACCTTCGAGCGCTCCCCAAAGCGAGCCCGCGATGGTCCAGAGGCGCGCAAACACCTCCGTCATCGTGAACGTGTTTCAGGACCCGTTCGTGACCGCAGAGTGGCCCGTTCGGCGACCGACTGCACCCATCGGGTCAGCTTTCCGGCGGCGTTCAATCCACCAGGGCCAGCCCGCTGGAATCGCGAACCTCGCAGGCCAGGCCCAGCCAATCGGCCAGCGCCTTGTGGTCCTTGGCGACGCCGGGGCTGTAGAGCGGGCGCATGGCGGGAGAGAGGGTGAGCACGAGCTTGCCGTCCTCGCTGCGGACGGCGCTCTGGGCAAGGCCCTGCGCCGAACAGCCGGTAAGGCGGCGGCACAGGCGCACAGCCAGGCCCCAGCCGATCGCCCGGTCCAGGTCTTCCTGCACGGCGAGGCGGGTGAACTGTTCGGGCACTTCGGTCTGGCCGGAATTGGCGAAGACGGTCATGGCCATCATGCCGCGTCCGTGCATGTCGAGGCCGATCCAGCGCTTGCGCAGGGCCCAGGTCATGGCTTCCTCGGTACGCAGGTTCGGTTCGGTGCGCATCGCGGCCAGGGCGAGCAGGCCGGAGGCCTGGCGAAGCTGGCGGTCCTGCGGTTCCTCGCGGCAGACCGGCGCGGTCCAGCGGGCGAGGGCCATGGCGTCGTCCGCCGTGACCCGGGCCGAAGCGGAGAAACCGGCGACGCTGGCGAGCATCGGGTCCTGCGCCTGGATTTCGGCAGGGAGCTGCGCATGAAGCAGGCCTTCGCGCAGGCCCCATGAGGAGAACACCAGCTTCGACGGCTTGAGCCGCGCGATCACTTCCACCATCAGCGCGGCGGCATCGGGCAGGGTGGCGAGCCGGCTGGCGGAAATGCGCGGATCCACGTCATTGAGCTTGCCCTTGGCAAAGACCCGCGCGAGGCGCAGCGCTTCGGAGGCGGGAAGCTCGAAGCCGTGGGGATCGTCCACCGGGAAGTCGAGTGCGCGCATCGCCTGAAGCGCCAGGGCGCGCCAGGATCCGCCGACGATGTAGAGCGGCTGGCCGCGGCCCTTGGCGTCATGGGGATCGCCCCAACCGGCCTTGTCGAGGGCCTTGTGCACGGTTTCGGAGAACCTGCTCTCGCCCGCGGCGCGCAAGTCGGGCAGCAGCAGGGTGCCGAACGGCAGGGTGATGCCGCCGGTGCTGCGGCCTTCCGCGATTTCCACGAGTTCCAGGCTGCCGCCGCCAAGGTCCGCGGCCACGCCGTGCGCGCCGGGGAAGGCGGCGATCACGCCGGTGGCGCTGGCGCGGGCCTCTTCCTCGCCCGAAAGCAGGCGGGGGGAGAGGCCGAACTGGCGCACGGCATCGAGGAAGATCTTGCCGTTGGAAGCGTCCCGCGCGGCGGCAGTGGCCACGCACTCCACGTCCTTGACGTCGAGCAGGCGCAGAAGGCCCGAGAACCGGGCCAGCGCCACCAGCGCGGTCTTCATCGACTTGTCGTTGATCGCGCCGGTCTTGCCCAGATCGCGGCCGAGCCGGGCATTGACCTTCTCGTTCAGGATGACGACCGGCGCACGCGGCGGCCCGTTGTAGACGACCATGCGCACGGTGTTCGAACCAATGTCGATAATCGCGCGCTTTTCGCTGCTGTGGCTAATGCCGATCATTCCGTTCAGACGAATCGCCCGGGAGCGGGCTGCCTGCGCTCCCTATGTCAGATATTGCCGCGCCTTAGCGAGAGCTTTGGCACCTTTCGTCCACTGGCAAGCGATGCGCCGCGCCCGGAGAGCGACGGGTTGGTCATGAAATAGCGGTGGAGATTGAACGGGTTGTCGCTCTCTCCCACGCGCTCGGAAGTGCCGTCCGGATGGAGAATCCAGGACTGTTCGGTGTCCAGCAGGTTGGCCAGCATGACCTGGTCCAGCACCTGGTCGTGCACGGTCTTGTTGGTAATCGGCACCATGACCTCGACCCGGCGGTCGAGATTGCGGCTCATCGCGTCGGCCGAGGTGATGTAGACCTTGGCCTTGCGGTTGGGCAGTTCCGCGCCATTGGCGAAGGCCCAGATGCGGCAGTGTTCGAGGAAGCGGCCGATGATGGACTTGACCGCGATATTCTCGGACAGGCCCTCGATCCCGGGACGCAGGCAGCAGATGCCGCGCACCACCAGGTCGATGTCCACCCCGGCCCGGCTGGCGGCGTAGAGGCGGTCGATCAGGTCGGGATCGGTCAGCGAATTGAGCTTGGCCCAGATCGCCGCCGGCTTGCCGTTGCGGGCATTCTCGATCTCGCCGTCGATCCCGGCGTAGATCGTCGAGCGCAGCGAGATCGGCGAGATCGACAGGCACTCCGTCACCTTGGGCTCGACATAGCCGGTGATGAAGTTGAACAGCCGGCCCACGTCGCGGCCGATCGCGGGATCGGCGGTGAAGTAGGACAAGTCGGTATAGATGCGTGCCGTGATCGGGTGATAGTTGCCGGTGCCGAAGTGGCAGTAGGTGCGGTAACCCTCACCCTCGCGGCGCACGATCATCGAGGTCTTGGCGTGGGTTTTCCAGTCCACGAAGCCGTAGATCACCTGGACGCCGGCCCGTTCGAGCTGGCTGGCCCAGAGCAGGTTCTGCTCCTCGTCGAAGCGGGCCTTCAGCTCGACCACCGCCGTCACCGACTTGCCCTGTTCGGCGGCGTAGATCAGCGCGGAGATGATCGCGGACTGCTTGCCGGCGCGGTAGAGCGTCTGCTTGATGGCGATCACGTCCGGGTCCCGCGCGGCCTGGCGCAGGAAGTCGATCACCACCTCGAAGCTTTCGTAAGGGTGCTGGACGACGATGTCCTTCTCGCGGATGGCGGCGAAGATATCGCCGTCATGCTCGAGAATGCGTTCGGGATAGCGGGGGGAATAGGGCTCGAACTTCAGCTCGGGCCGATCCTCGTCGCAGATCGCGGAAAGGCCGGAGAAGCCGATCAGGCCTTCCGTCTTCATGATCAGCGCCTTGTCGAGGCCGAGCTGGTTGCGCAGCAGTTCCTCGGCCGAAGGATCGAAGGCGCCCTGAAGCTGGAGCACGATCACCAGGCCGCGGCGGCGGCGCTGGATCGCGGTGCGGTAGTAGCGCACCAGATCCTCGGCATCTTCCTCGATCTCGATGTCGCTGTCGCGCAGGATGCGGAACACGCCGTGGCCGTTCACGCCGAAGCCGGGGAACAGCTCGTCCGCATTGCGGCAGATCAGGTCCTCAATGGAAATCCAGGCCGCGTCCTCACCCGGGATCCGCACGAAGCGGGGCAGCGGGGCGGGGATCAGGACCATTTCCATGACCGGCGCATCGTCGGCCAGGCGGGTGAGCGCGAAGAGCACGCCGATGCCCTGGTTGGCCACGAAGGGGAAGGGGTGCGCGGGATCGATCGCCTGCGGGGTGATCACCGGCATGACGTGTTCGAGGAAGTAGCTGCGCAGCCAGGCCTCGCGGTCGCCGTCGAGGCGGGCGTCGCCCACCACGCGGATGCCGCAATCGGCCAGCTGGAGCTTGAGGTCCTTCCAGGTTTCCTGCTGGATCTGCTCCAGCTCGATCACTTTCTCGTGCGTGGAGGTCAGCGCCTGCGAGGGGGTGAGGCCGTCGATCGAGATTTCCTCGATCTGGCGGCGGACCTGCCCGGCGAGACCGGCGACGCGCACCATCAGGAATTCGTCGATGTTGCTGCCGGAAATCGACAGGAACCGCAGGCGTTCGAGCACCGGATAGTTCGGATTGGTGGCTTCGGCGAGGACGCGCTCGTTGAAGGCGAGCCAACTCAGCTCGCGGTTGAAGAACCGCGCGGGCTGGGTGGAAATATCGTCGACCTCGACGATTTCCGGGGCTTCGGTGGTCTCGGTAATTTCGAGCATGTCCTGGCTCTTCACATCTGCTCCGTGTCAGTCACTGCACTTGCATGCCACGATGACAGTTTGCGGGCAGTCTGGCCAGTCTTACGGGCGGTCTGCCGGTTCTTTCGGCTGGACGGAACCGCGCTCTGCTGGAATGGCGGCGGGGATGGACATTCCCACCCTTGTTGCCGCCTATCTCGCCCTGGCCAACCTCATCGCCTTTTTCGCTTTCGCCTTCGACAAGGGCCGGGCGATCGCGGGCGGACGGCGCGTGCCGGAGCGGCGCCTGCTGGCGTTCGCCGCGCTCGGCGGCTCGCCCGGCGCCCTGCTGGCGCGCCGCGTGCTGCGGCACAAGACGCGCAAGCAGCCGTTCGTGGACCGGCTGCGCTGGATCGTGACGGTTCAGGCGGGCGTGGTGGCGGGCCTGATCTGGGCCGCCTGGGCCTGACGATCAGGTGCCGGGCTGGACGTAAGGCGCGGTAGACCAGAGCTTGCGCTGCCAGCCGCGCGGGTCGTCCTCCATCCGCGTCTCCTCGCCGAACACCATCGTCGCCCGCGTGGGGACGGTGTAAGGGCGCCAGTCCGCCGCCCGATCGCCGGAGCCGGGACGCCCGGTTTTCGCAAGGCCCGTGAAGGCCGCCATCATCGTCTTGCTCAGCGCCCGGGCCTTGTCGTCCGTGCCGGAGAAACTGCCCGGAGCGTCGAGCGTGCCGAAGACATAGGGAATGTCGTCGGTATGCGCCGCGCCGCGCAGGGGATCGACGGGCGAGGGGCGTTCGAGCTGGTAGACCCAGGTGGCCTCGGCCCCGGCTCTGGCGCGCGCGTCCGCCTCGATCACCTGGCCCGGCCATGAGCGGCCCGCGGTGGTGGCGGCATAGTAGATCTGCTCGGCGGTCCAGTCCGGCTGGCGGGCGCGGTACTGGTCGATCATCCACTGCGGATCGAGGTCGATCTTGACCTCGCGGCCGACGCGCTCGGCCAGGTTGCTCCAGTCGAGGCCCTTGAGCCTGGGGCCGCGCGGGTCGAGGAAGGCGCGCGTCTCCTCGTGGGTATTGCCCAGGATCATCGGCACCGACACCGACTGCGGCGCGGCGTCCGGCCAGAAGGGATGGCGCGGCAGATTGGTCATGTCCAGCACCGGGCCGAAGTAGAGCGGGCCGCTGCCCATGACCGGATCGGTGGCGGCAAGGCCGTCCACCAGCCGTTCGATCGGCAGGTTGCGCAGGCCCTCGACATCGCCGGGCGCGAGCTTGACGGCGGCCATCAGCGCCTGCGTGCGCGCCCAGGCGTGCATCGGGCCGCTGGCCTGGACTTGCTGGCCGCTCATGGTCGCGGCGCTGTGGAACAGTCCCCGTGCGGCGGGCATGGCCATGAGCGTGGCGATCTTGGCGCCGCCGCCGGACTGGCCGAACACCATGACGCGCGCCGGGTCGCCGCCGAACCGGGCGATGTGATCGCGGACCCATTGCAGCGCGAGGATGAGGTCGAGCTGGCCCAGGTTGCCGCTATCGGCATACGTCGCGCCGAAGGGCTTGAGCCAGGAATAGCCGAGGGCATTGAGGCGGTGGTTCACCGAAACGACCACCACGTCGCCGGTGCCCGCCAGCCGGGCGCCGTGCGTGAGGGGGTCGGTGACCGAGCCGGTGGTATAGGCGCCGCCGTGGAAATAGACCATGACCGCGCGCCTGGCGGCCGGGTTCGCCTCGGGCGTCCAGAGGTTGAGGAAGAGGCAGTCCTCGGCCTGACGCTCGCTGTCGAGGCCGCGCTGGGGGCAGATCGGGGCGAAGGCCTGGGCCTTGACCGGCGGCCCGGCCCAGGGTTCGGCCACTGCCTGCGCGAACCGCGCGGCGCGGCCGTAGCGGATGCCCTTGAAGGCGAGCACGCCCTGTTCGGCAAGGCCGGTGTAGCGGCCGACGACCGGCGCGGCGGCCGAGCCCGGCGAGGGCCGTGCCAGAAGCGGCGCGGGGGCTGCGGCAAGGGCCGCTGCCGAGGCCACCAGGGTGCGGCGAGTGATGCGCGGTGCCGTCATATGCTCCCTCTCCCCCAGGTCGTGCCGGATCGGGTCCGGGGCGACGATCCGGCCGGCCTCAGCTTGCGCCCAGGCTCACCGCCTGACATCGCCTCCGGAAATCGAGAAGGCGTCCAGTTCGGCGCGGCCGATGAGGCTCATGTCGCCGTGCAGCGAGTGCTTGAGCACCGTATAGGCCAGCCCCGCATGGGCCATGGCGGACAAGTCGCCCGCCTCCAGCCACTGGTGCAGCACGCCGGCCGCGAAAGCGTCTCCGGTGCCGATGCGGTCGACGATGCCGGTCACGTCGGCTTCGGCGGTCTGGACGGCATCGTCCCGGCCGTCGACGCGGGCGGCTATGCGGTGGTGGCCGGCATTGACGACATGGCGCGCGGTCGAGGCGATCACCTGCAGGTTCGGGAAGGCCGCGAAGGCCGCCTCGGCCGCTTCGCGGCGGCGGTCGGCGCCGTCGCCGGAGAAGGTCTCACCCAGCAGCAGCGAGATGTCGCGGTAATTGCCGATCATCACCGTGGCGGCCGAAACCATCTCGGTAAGGATCTCGCGCGGGTTGCTGTCCCAGCTTTCCCAGAGGAGGGCGCGGTAGTTGCCGTCGAAGCAGATCGGCACGCCGGCTTCCTGCGCGGCGCGCACTGCGGCCTTGGCCAGCGAGACGCCGCCCGGCCCGAGCGCCGGGGTGATGCCGGACAAGTGCAGCAAACGCGCGCCGTCCAGCGCGGCGGCAAAGTCGAAATCGTCCACGGCGGACTGCGCGAAAGCGCTGCCGGCGCGGTCGTAAGTGATGGCCGAAGGGCGCAGGCCCGCGCCGGTCTCCAGGAAATAGAGTCCCATGCGGCCCGGCCCGGAAGTCACGCCGGAAAGGCCCACGCCTGCTGCGCCCAGCGCCGCGCGGCACTTGTCGCCCAGCGGGTTGGCGGGCAGGCGGGACACCATGCGCACTTCGTGGCCGAGCGAGGCAAGACCCGAGGCGACATTGGCTTCGGCCCCGCCCACGACCATGTCGAGCGCATCGGACTGGACCACCAGCCGCGCGTCATGGGTGGCGAAACGGATCAGCACTTCGCCGAAGCAGGTAACGTGGCCAGTCATAGTCTAGAAATTCCTCAGCGCGCGAGCCAACCGCCGTCTACGGCGAGGACGTGTCCTGTCACATAGTCCGAAGCCGGGGAAGCCAGGAACACGGCGGCGCCGGCAATATCCTTGGGATCTCCCCAGCGGCCGGTGGGAATGCGCTCCAGAATCTGGCGGTTGCGCGTCTCGTCGCCCTGCAGCGCGGCGGTGTTGTTGGTGGCAATGTAGCCCGGCGCGATGGCGTTGACCTGCACGCCCTTTGGCGCCAGTTCGTTGGCCATGGCCTTGGTCACGCCGCCCACGCCGGACTTCGCCGCCGCATAGCTGGGCACGCGGATGCCGCCCTGGAACGTCAGCAGCGAGGCGATGTTGACGATCTTTCCGGCGCTGTGGCCTTCCCGGGCGCGCGCCACCATGCCCCTGGCCGCCGCCTGGCTGAGAAAGAACAGCGTCTTGAGATTGGTGTCCATCACCGCGTCCCAGTCCTCCTCGGAGAACTGGAGCACGTCGTCGCGGCGGATGATGCCGGCATTGTTGACGAGAATGTCGACCTTGCCCAGCCCGGCCACCGCCTCGTCGATCACGCGGCCCACGGGCTCGATCGAGGAGAGGTCGGCCTTGATGTTCACGCACTTGCGCCCGGTCGCTTCGATCAGCGCGATGGTCTCGGCCGGTTCGCTGCGGCCGGCCAGGGCAACGTCCGCGCCCGCTTCCGCAAGCGCCACGGCTATGGCCTGCCCGATCCCGGTGTTGGCGCCGGTCACCAGCGCGGCCTTGCCTTCGAGGCTGAAGGAAATCGCCATAAGTTAAGTCCTGTCCCAATCTCGTTCGTGGCCCGGAAATCGCCCGAACCCATCTTCGGCCCCGCTCCTCTTCGGTCCCCACTTCGTCATGGCGAGCGTAGCGAAGCAATCCAGAGCGGTTGTCCACGACGCCCTGGATTGCTTCGTCGCTCCGCTCCTCGCAAAGACGAGGGCAGGGGAGCGACGAGGCAAGTTCCGAAAGGCTGCTGCCTTACTGAAGCTGGCAGATATCCAGCACGTTCATGTCGGTATAGTCGAGGTTTTCCCCGCCCATGGCCCAGATGAACGCGTACTTCTTGGTGCCCGAGCCCATGTGGATCGACCAGGGCGGGCTGATGACGGCCTCTTCATTGGCGATCACGATGTGGCGCATCTGGTCGGGTTCGCCCATGTAGTGGAAGATGCGGTCGTTCTCTTCCGGCAGCTCGAAGTAGAGGTAGATTTCCGAGCGGCGGTCATGAAGGTGCGGCGGCATCGTGTTCCAGACCGAGCCTTCTTCCAGCACGGTGAGGCCCAGCAGCAGCTGCGCGCTCTCGCAGACGCCGGGGATCACCAGCTGGTAGATCGTGCGCTGGTTCGAATTGGCAAGATCGCCGCGCGCCAGCGGGTTGGCCTGGTCAAGCGTGATGTGCTTGATCGGCAGCGTTTTGTGGGCGGGAACCGAGGCGATGTAGAAGCGGGCGGTCTCGCCCTCGAAAGTCACCTCGGTCGAGCCCATGGGCACGTAGAGGCATTCCTTGTTCTGCATTTCGAAGCGCTGGCCGTCGACCGTGATCGCGCCCGGGCCGCCGATGTTGACGATGCCGGCTTCGCGGCGCTCAAGGAAGGGGTGGCCTTCCGCGCTTTTCGGCACGGTCTGGGCGGGCAGCTTGAGCGGCCCCTGCGAGGGCACCGCGCCGCCGATCACGAAACGCTCGTTGTGCGAATAGTTGAGGCTGACCTTGCCGTCTTCGAACATGCCGGTGACGAGGTAGCGATCGCGCAGTTCCTCGTTGGAGACGCACTCCATCATGTCGGGATGGGTGGCGTGGTAGGTCTTGCAGAACACGGGGGCTCTCCCTTGTGGAATTCAGTTCCGTATGGTGGGACGTTATTACGCTTCAGGTCAAGTCTTATCCGGTCTTGGTAACCGGTGTCAATGTTCCGCCGGGCGTGTTTCTCCCCGGTTCCGGCGCGTCCGTTTTCGGCCCCGGCAACGGGCCGTGTGTCCGGTCGGCGCTCAGGCCGTGCGTTCGGGCGCGGCTACCGAGGCGCGGCGCACCAGGTCGGAGAGGAACAGCGAAGGCTGGTCGGCCGCACCGCCCGGGTCGATCAGCTTGTGCGCGGCGGCCGTGGCCATCGGCACGATCGGCCAGCGCACGGTGGTGAGCGGCGGCCAGATATGGGCGGCGATGGCGGTATCGTCGAAGCCGATGATGGAGAGCTGCTCGGGCACGGAAATGCCCTTGGCCCGCGCCGCATGGAGGACGCCGGCGGCCATCTCGTCATTGCTGCAGAAGATCGCGGTGGGACGCGGATCGGCGGAGAGCAGGCGTTCCCCCGCGGCCAGGCCCGATTCGAAGCGGTAGTCCCCGCGCGCGCCGATCTTCGGATCGAGCTTGAGCCCGGCCGAGGCCAGCCCGTCGATGAAGCCCAGTTCGCGCTCATGCGCCGAGCGGAAGCCCTCCGGTCCGGCGATGAAGCCGATGCGGCGATGGCCCAGGCTGGTCAGCCACGACACCGCTTCGCGCACGGCATGGCGGTCGTTCGAGGCGACGAGGTGGCTGTCGTCGTCCAGCCGGGCCGAACCCATGCGCACCAGCGTGCAGCCCAGTTCGCGGCAGACCGCCGCCAGCCCGTCGTTTTCGGAAATCGGCGGCAGCAGCAGCACGCCGTAGAGCCGCTGCTGTTCGATGAAGCGGCGGATGTCCTCCAGCATAGTCGGCGAGTGGCGGTCCACCGGGCGCACGACGAGGGCGAACTCGGTGTCGCGGATGGCTTCGAGAATGCCTTCCTGCACGCCCAGCACCATCTGCGCGTTCGGGTTGTCGTGGATCAGGCCGATGAGGAAATTGCGGCGCAGCGCCAGTGCGCGCGCCTGCGGATTGGGCACGTAGCCGATCTCCGCGATCACGGCTTCCACTTTCTCGCGCGTGGCCTGGCCCAGGAGCGGGGACTTGTTGATGACGCGGCTGACGGTTTTCTTGGAGACGCCGGAAAGGCGCGCGACGTCGTTGATGGTCGGCTTGGTGTCGCGTCTGAATTCGTCCGGCATCCTAGCCCCTTTGGCGGCACCGCTTGCGGCTTCGCCCGATATGTTGTGAGCCGCTTGCCTTCTTGCGCGCGGAAAGGCAAGATGACACCGGTTTCCATATCTTGGAAGCCCTCAATTTCGCGTTACCGCCACCTGCGGCGTACACGCCCTCCGCTCCACCCGCTGCCCCGGCAATGCAACCCTTTGACAAGGCCACGGGATCGAGAGGCATCGCGCTTTTGATTTGCCTATGACACCGGTTTCCTTTAACGACGGCAACCAGAACAACGAAGGGTTTGGGATGAGTTCCAACGAGCAGGCCAGAACGATTGCGGGGGCATTCGTATCGGCGCGGCGCGAGATGCGGGCGCTGGCCGAATACCCCGGAGAGGCACCTTCCGATCTTGCCGCCGCCTATGCGATCCAGGACCTTGCCATCGGGCTGGACGGCCGCACGGTCGCAGGCTGGAAAGTGGGCAGGATCAACGTCCCCGAAGACACGCGCCTGGGCGCCGACCGGCTGACCGGGCCGATCTTCACGGACAGCGTGGTCACCGCCGCTGCGGCCGAGGCGCCGGAAATGCCGGTTTTCGCCCGGGGCTTCGCAGCGGCGGAAGCGGAATTCCTGCTGCATGTCGCGCCGGGCTGGGACGGTGTCGTGCCCGCCGATGACGAGGCCACCCGCAAGGTGCTGGACGCCGTGCACATCGGCATCGAAGTGGCCAGCTCGCCTTACCCCGGCATCAACGCCGATGGGCCGCCGGTCACCGTTTCCGATTTCGGCAACAACGCCGGCATGGTGATCGGTCCGGTGCTGGAAGGCTGGGAGACCGCCACTTTCGAGGCGATCACCGTGCGCTTCGAGATCGACGGGCAGGAGATCGCCTCGGCAACCACCGCGACCATGCTGGACGGCCCGCTGGGCGCGGTGCGGTTCCTGCTTGCGAACCTTGCCTCGCGCGGTATCGACTGCAGCGGCGGGACCTGGGTTTCGACCGGCGCGGTCACGGGGGTCCATCCGGTGGTGCCGGGGCAAAGGGTTCTGGCGCATTTCGAGGGACATGGCAGCATAGGCTGCAAGATCGCGGCGGCGGTGCCCGCATAGGAAGAATGCATCGGCAGGCCCGAAAACGGTGCCGCCGAAGAGGGAGCAGGATCAGATGAACGCAGGCATTCCCGAAAGCCATCTCACGGATGGTTCCGGAGCCGCCAAATCCGCAACGGGGGTTCCCGGAGCAGACGGTTCCGGGGCCGACCGCCAGGGAATCCATCCCACCGCGGGGCGCTATCGCTGGGTGATCGTCGCGCTGCTCTTCGCGGCGACGGCGATCAACTATATCGACCGGCAGATGATCGGCGTGCTCAAGCCCACGCTCGAGGCCGAATTCCACTGGACCGAGTCCGACTTCGCGGGAATCGTCTTCTGGTTCCAGCTCGCCTACGCGATCGGTTACCTCTCCTTCGGCAAAGTGGTGGACGTCCTGGGCGCGCGGATAGGCTATGCCATCGCCCTGGTCATCTGGACCATCAGCCACATGGCGCACGGTTTCGCCAGCGGCGTGACCTCCTTCGCGATGGCGCGCTTCGGCCTCGGCATCGGCGAATCGGGCAATTTCCCCGCCGGCATCCGCGCCGTCACCGACTGGTTCCCGCAGAAGGAGCGCGCCTTCGCGATCGGCCTGTTCAATGCCGGCGCCAATGTCGGCGCGATCCTGACGCCGCTGATCGTGCCGCTGCTGGTGCTCTGGTTCGACTGGCGCGTGGCCTTCTTCGTCACCGGCATCTTCGGCATTCTCTGGCTGATCGCCTGGTGGGCGATGTACCGCCATCCCAACGAGCACGCCCGCGTCACGCGCGGCGAACTCGCGTGGATCCAGCAGGACCCGGCCGACCCGGTCGAGAAGATCGGCTGGTCGAAGCTGCTGACCGTCCGCGAGACCTGGGCCTTCGCCCTCGGCAAGTTCCTGATCGACCCGATCTGGTGGTTCTTCCTGTTCTGGCTGCCGGGCTACCTGTTCGAGCGCTACAACCTCGACCTCAAGACCTTCGGCCTGCCGCTTGCGGCGATCTACCTGATTTCCGACCTTGGCAGCGTGGGCGGCGGCTGGCTTTCCTCCCGGCTCATCAAGGCCGGGAAGACGCCGAACTTCGCGCGCAAGATCACGATGCTGATTTGCGCCTTCTGCGTGCTGCCGATCTGGTTCGCGCAGTCGCTGGACAGCGTCTGGGCCGCCGTGCTGGTGATCGGTATCGCCACGGCCGCACACCAGGCCTTCTCGGCCAATCTCTACACTTTCCCGTCCGACGTCTTCCCGCGCGGTGCGGTGGGATCGGTGGTGGGCATCGGCGGCACCGTCGGCGCTTTCGGCGGCATGGGCATGGCGCTCTTCGCGGGCTACATCCTCGACACGACGCACAGCTACGAGGTGCTCTTCGGGATCTGCGCGGGGGCCTATCTGCTGGCGCTGGCAGTGGTTCACCTGCTCAGCCCGAGGCTGGCACCGGCGAAAGTCTGAGAGCGCCGGACTTGACGGCCAGGTTCCGGGGGCGATGCCCCCGGAACCTGCGGCCACCTGCCGCTTCGGCTACGACGCTGGCGGTGACGTCACGTCCCAGACGATCGGCAGGTTGCGGATCGACAGCAGCCCCGGGAACACGGCGGTGTCCGCGCCCGGCTTCACCCGGAATTCGGGAATGCGCGCGAACCATTCCTCCAGCAGCAGCCGCAGCTCGCGCCGCGCCAGGTGCGCGCCGAGGCAGATGTGCACCCCGCCCACGAACGTGAAGTGCCGGTTGGCCTTGCGCTCGGGATCGAAGGTGCGCGGGTTCTCGAAATGGGCAGGGTCGAAATTGCCCGAGGGGTTGAGGCAGGAGAACGAATCGCCCTTGCGCACCTGGATCCCGTGCCACTCGAATTCCCGGGTGGCGGTGCGGGCGGACGAGAGGATCGGCTGCGTGCGCAGGAATTCCTCGACCGCCGAGTTGATCAGCGCCGGATTCTCGCGGAGGCGCCGCTGCAGGTCGGGCTGGAGCGCGAGACGGCGGAACATCTGGGCGATGGTGGCCGCCACGGTATCGAGGCCGCCCAGCCAGAGGAACCACACCATGCCGATCTTCTCGTCCTCGGTCGGCGGGCGGCCTTCGGCCTGGCCGCCGATCCTGCCGTGGACGATGGCGGAGACGAGGTGCTCGTCGGGTTCCGCTTCCTTCTCGGCAATGAAGCCGCGCAGGAATTCGAGCACGCCGCGCAGTGCGGCCTGCATCTTTTCGAGGCTGCCGGAATGGAGGATGTCCCATTCCCAGTCGAGGAACTGTTCGAACTTCTCGTCGGGAAAGCCCATCAGGCCCATGAATATCCGCACCGGATAGACCCGTGCGAAGTCCCAGGCCATGTCGACCTCGCCCTTGCCCGCCACGGCGTCGATCATCTCGGTCACCACGTCGCGGATGCGCGGTTCCAGCTCGCGCGTGATCCGGGCGGGCGAGAAATAGGGCATCAGGTAGAGCCGGTACTTCTGGTGGTCGGGCGGATCGATGGCGAGGGGGATCGACTTGAAGGTCTCGCCGATCAGCCGCTGGAATTCGGCCGTGCCCGCGTTCGAGAAATGCGCATTGTCGGTATAGACGCGCTCGATGTCCTCATAGTGGCTGACCACCCAGTTGCCCTGCTGCCGCCCGCTGATTGCGCCCAGGCCGTGCCGGGCCGGCGGCGCGTAGAGCAGGCGCGGGATCTCCGGGCCGGAAAGCCAGCCGCAGGGCTCGTAGGGGTCCAGGAGGTCGTTGGGCTCGGTGCCCATGGCAAAGCCCAGGTCGACGATGCGATCCTTCGGAACGTTGTCCGGGGCGGCATCGAAATCGACGCGGATGTCGTCGAGCGTTCGGATATGTGGCATGATGTTCTCTCCCGAGGCCATGGATGCCCGGGCATCCCCCGCGCGGCAAGGCGCAGCGCAGCGCGCGCGCCGTTCCCGGCAGGGCTTGCGGCCATTCATCGTCTCGGCGTTGGGCTCTCGATTGACCCGCAGCCCCCGAGGTTGCGACATGAGCCCCAATTGTTTTGGGAGACAGGCCATGGCTGATGGCGACACGAAGGAAATGCAGGAATCTGCGCGCAAGTACTGGTCGGCGGAAGGCTATACCAAGGGCGGAGTGATCCGCGAGGTTGACTACGCAACCCAGTCCGGCGGCCTCGATCCGACGCTGGAAGGCATCAAGATCGTCGATACGGACACGCACCTCAGCGAACCGCCAACGCTGTTCACGGACCGCGCGCCGGTGGGCCTGAAGGCCAAGATGCCGTTCGTGAAGCGCGATGCCGACGGGGTGGACCGCTGGTACATCGGTGACCGCAACTGCGGCTCGCTGGGCGGCAACGTGATCCGCAAGGACAACAACAAGCTGCTCGGCCGCCTGGCCTTCCCCACCCTGGAGGAAGCCCATCCGGGTGGTCACGAGATCGCCCCGCGCCTGAAGGCGATGGACGACATGGGCGTCTATGCGCAGATCTGCTTCCAGAACTCGGGCATCACCCAGGCGGGCATGCTGATGACGCTGGGCGACGACGATCTCGCCGTCACGATCATGAAAGTGTTCAACGATTTCAACGCCGAATATCAGCGCGACTCGGGCGAGCGCCTGTTCCCGATGGCGCACCTGCCGTTCTGGAACAAGGCGGAGATGGAGAAGGAAGCCCGCCGCTGCATCGACATGGGCCTGCGCGGCTTCGTGCTGCCCGATACGCCCGAGCGCGTCGGCGTGCCCAGCTTCAACCATGAATACTGGACGCCGTTCCTCGAAATGATCGACGCGGAAGGCATTTCGCTCAACTTCCACCTCAACGCCGCGATCGATCCGAACACCCTGACCTGGGAAGGCTTCGCTTTCGAACAGACCCTGTCGGTGGTCGCGACGATGTTCTCCATCGGCAATGCCGCGACGCTGGGCAACTGGATGGTCTCGGGCCGACTCGACCGTCACCCGAACCTCAAGATCGGCCTGATCGAGAGCGGCATGGGCTGGGTGCCTTTCGCCGTGGAAGCGCTGGAACACCAGTTCCAGGAAATGCTGCCCAGCAAGCGCAACGTGCTGAAGAAGCAGCCCTGGGACTACTTCCGCGACCACTTCAAGTGCACCTTCTGGTTCGAGAAGATCGCGCCCAAGCTGCTGCTGGAAACCATCGGCGTCGACAACGTGATGTTCGAAACCGACTTCCCGCACCCGACCTCGCTCTATCCGGGCGTGCAGGCGCATATCAAGGACGTGCTGGGCGGCTACGATTACGCGGTGAAGAAGAAGGTCCTCCAGGACAACGCGGTCAATTTCTACAAACTGCCGTTCTGAGTAGATCGAAAGCCTGAAGCCGTGCCGGGGCGAGCAGTCGCTCCGGCACTGTTCAATCCGGTTTGGTTGTTTTTCATGTGGCGATCGCGCACAGGCGCGTTACGAAGCCTTGATAATCTTTTATTTTACTACATGCTAATGAGTAATCGCTGGATCGTGCCCCGTTCCGGTCCTCGTTCCATCCTCGCCCCTGGAGGAGATCGTGATGCTCATTCTACCGCTTCTGCTGCTGCAAGCCGCCGACTCGGCGAATAAGGCGCCCCCCGTTCGGGTATCGCCGGCCCAGGACGAATTCGCGGATTCGATGGTAACGGTCACCGGGCGCAGCCTGCGCTCCACGGCGGCCTCGCTGGAACAGTGCCTCGCCCGGCATTGCACGCCCGCCGAAGATATCGCTGCCTCCATGGAGCATGCGGAGAACCAGCTCGTCGCCGGTGAGATCCAGGGCGCGCGTAAAACACTCATAAAGTCGCGCTCCCGCAACAAGCGCTATGCCGAAAGCCTGCCCCGGGAAGTAAGCGGATTGCTCCAGTTCGATGCGGACGTGGCTTTGCTGCTGGGCATGCCGGACTATGGGCGAATAGCGACTTTCGACTCGATCGATGCCTTGAAGGCAGGCTTGCCGGCTGACGATCCCTCCATTGCCGCCAAACGCCTGACGGTAGCCGACGTCTTCCTGCGGCAAGGCAAGTATTCCGCGGCCGTTCACATGTATGATGCCGTGGCACGGCGGGCAGAGGAATCGGGCTGGCCGGCGGTGCAGGGTGCCGCCATGTTCCGCTCGCTGCGGTTCTATGCCATGGCTGCCAGCGTCAATCCGGCTTATGCCTATGAAAGCCGAAAGCGCTACGCGGCTTTGCGCGAGACGACAGATCCCGCCATGAAGCCCATGCGCGATGCAGCACATGCCCTGACCGCCAGGCTCAAGCTCCTTTCCGACAAGGATGCAGACGTGGAGGAGGTCATGCGGGGGCTGGCCGGGGTCAAGGTTTCGACGCCGCTCCTGATCTATGCGCCTTCGGTCGAATTGGGGGCGGGCTCGTCCGCCGAACTCGGCTATGTCATGCCGACCGCGGGGTCGAACCAATGGGTCGATTTCAACTATCGGATCGGCCCGGACGGGGCGGTTCGGGATGTGGAGATCGTGTCTCAGGCCCCCAAAGTAAGCTCAGGGCTGATTGGCATCATGAAAAAGGCCCTGGTCGGGCGCCGCTATGCGCCGCTTGACCTTCCGGCCGATTCCACCGGTATGCTGCGCCGGGAGCGCTTCATGGTCGTAGCCGATACCGCACAAGTCACGAACACGCGGCTCAACCTGAAGGCCGGCCTGCCGAAACTGATGACGATGGACCTGACCTCCAAAATGAACGCGAAGCCTTAGCGGCAGAAGTTCGCGCCGTCCGCTTCGAGGTGGAAGTGGTTCTTGTGGGCTTCGTTGTAATCGGGGCCGAGCGTGGTGCCGAAGCGTTTGCAGGCGCTGTCGTGGACGACGCGCAGGAAGCGGCGTTCGGCGGGGGTGCCGTTGCTCCAGTCGCCCAGCACGGTGATGCGGCGGCCGTCGGCCAGGACGAAGCCGGACACATCGATGGCATTGGCGGTGGCATGGCCTGAGCGGCGCGCGGTGCCGGCGACATTGCGGCAGTTGTAGCTGCCATAAGTCTCGATGCTCAGGATGCGGCTGCCGAGGATCTGCTGCGCCGCCCGGTCGACGCCGTAGCGCGCCCAGGCCGCGAAAGGTGTGGCCGTGGTGCAGGTCACGGGGCCGAGGTTGGTCACCGATACGGTCGCCCGGTCGGTGTTCAGGGCCGAGAGTTTCACCGTGCCCAGGGTGGAGCAGCCGTTGCCATAGTACCGGTCCGTCACGGGCGTGAAGACGGCGTTCTGCGCGCCGAGCGTTGCCATGCACTGGCGCAATTCGCGGGAAGGCGGCGGCGCGGCGGGGCGCGACTGGGCCGAGGGGCGGGCGCCTCGTCCGCGCGGTTGTTCCGCGCGATCGATGCAGCCGCTCAGAACCGCCGCCAGCGGCAGCAGCAGCGAGAGGCCCAGCGAAGACCGTGAAGGCAGCAATCGGTGCGGCGGCGTCGTAATCCGGGGCGTCATCATCGCGTCCAAGCATCCGGGACTGGCGTGAACGGGAGCTTACCCGGCCAGCCATGAGGCGGGAAACGCGCGGCGCGCGGTTTTCCACCGAATAGCGAATGCGCGGAATTCCGCTGGTTTTGCGCATGGAAGCACTGCGAAAGATCGAAAACGGGAAACGATCTGGCGCAAGCGACCGGAGAATCGTTTGACAAATTTCCCGGCCTCTTTAGACGCAGCGCCGGGCCACGCGGTCCCAACGCCGCGCGTGCTCTCTGTAAGGAGAGTCAGAAATGACTGATATTATTAGCGTACCCGCGCGCAAACCTGCGCGTCCGCACTTCTCTTCCGGTCCCTGCGCCAAGCCGCCCGGATATGCCCCCGAAAAACTGAACACCGAAGCACTCGGTCGCTCGCACCGCGCCAAGATCGGCAAGACGCGTCTCGCGTATTGCATCGATCTGATGCGCGAAGTTCTGCAGCTGCCCGACACGCATCGCATCGGTATCGTCCCCGGCTCCGACACCGGCGCCTTCGAGATGGCCATGTGGACCATGCTCGGCGCCCGCGGCGTGACCGCGCTGGCCTGGGAAAGCTTCGGTGAGGGCTGGGTTACCGACGCCGTCAAGCAGCTCAAGCTGGAACCCACCGTGTTCCGCGCCGACTACGGCCAGCTGCCCGACCTCGACAAGATCGACTGGTCCGACGACGTGCTCTTCACCTGGAACGGCACCACTTCGGGCGTGCGCGTTCCGGACGCCGAGTGGATCCCGGCAGACCGCGAGGGCCTGTCCTTCGCAGACGCCACCTCGGCAGTCTTCGCCTACGACATCGACTGGTCCAAGATCGACGTTGCCACCTTCTCCTGGCAGAAGGTCCTGGGCGGCGAAGGCGGCCACGGCGTGCTGATCCTCGGCCCCCGTGCCGTTGAACGCCTTGAAAACTATACCCCGGCCTGGCCGCTTCCCAAGGTGTTCCGCCTTGTCTCGAAGGGCAAGCTGGCAGAGGGCGTGTTCAAGGGCGAAACCATCAACACCCCCTCAATGCTCGCCGTCGAGGACGCGATCTTCGCGCTGGAATGGGCCAAGGGCCTGGGCGGTCTCGAAGGGCTGAAGGCCCGTTCGAACGCCAATGCCCACGCGCTGGACAAGATCGTCGCCGAGCGTGACTGGCTGAGCCATCTGGCAGTCGACAGCGGCACCCGCTCCAAGACCTCGGTCTGCCTCTCCGTCGAAGGCGCCGATGCCGACTTCATCAAGAAGTTTGCGGCCCTCCTCGAAAAGGAAGGCGCGGCCTATGATGTCGCCGGATACCGCGATGCCCCTCCGGGCCTGCGCATCTGGTGCGGCGCGACCGTGGACACGGCCGACGTCGAGGCGCTGGGACCGTGGCTCGACTGGGCCTACGCGACCGTCAAGGCCGGCTAAACCATTCCACGTCGTCCCGGACTTGATCCGGGACCGCTGACGGAGCCGAAGCCAAACCACCGGCGAAGCTCCGTCAACACTTCCACCGATCCCGGATCAGGTCCGGGATGACGAGTGAAGGAATAATTCCATGACCAAGCCCCGCGTCCTCATTTCGGACAAGATGGATCCCAATGCCGCCCGTATCTTCGAGATCCGCGGCTGCGACGTAGACGTCATCACCGGCGAGACCCCCGAGCAGCTGATCGCCCGCATCGGCGATTATGACGGCCTTGCCATCCGCTCGTCGACCAAGGTCACCAAGGAAATCCTCGCCGCCGCGAAGAACCTGAAGGTGATCGGCCGCGCCGGTATCGGCGTCGACAACGTCGATATCCCGGCCGCTTCGGCCCAGGGCGTCGTGGTGATGAACACGCCGTTCGGCAACTCGATCACCACCGCCGAGCACGCCATCGCCATGATCTTCGCCCTCGCGCGCCAGATCCCCGAAGCCAACGCGCAGACCCAGCAGGGCCTGTGGCCGAAGAACGGCTTCATGGGCGTCGAAGTCACTGGCAAGACGCTGGGCCTGATCGGCGCGGGCAACATCGGCTCGATCGTCGCCAGCCGCGCGCTCGGCCTGAAGATGAAGGTCGCCGCCTTCGATCCGTTCCTCACCCCGGAACGCGCCGTGGAAATGGGCGTGGAGAAGGTCGATCTCGACACCCTGCTCGAACGGGCGGACTTCATCACGCTGCACACGCCGCTGACCGACCAGACCCGCAACATCCTCTCGGCCGAGAACCTGGCCAAGACCAAGAAGGGCGTGCGCATCGTCAACTGCGCCCGCGGCGGCCTGATCGACGAAGCCGCGCTGAAGACCATGCTCGACAACGGCCATGTCGCCGGTGCCGCGCTCGACGTGTTCCAGACCGAGCCCGCCAAGGACTCGCCGCTGTTCGGCACGCCGAACTTCATCTGCACCCCGCACCTCGGCGCCTCGACCACCGAAGCCCAGGTCAACGTGGCGCTTCAGGTTGCCGAGCAGCTGGCCGACTTCCTGGTCAATGGCGGCGTCACCAACGCGCTCAACATGCCGTCGCTCTCGGCCGAGGAAGCGCCGAAGCTGAAGCCTTACATGAAGCTGGCCGAAATGCTGGGTTCGATGGTCGGCCAGCTGACCCGCGACTCGGTTCCCCGCATCTCGATCCACGTCGAGGGCGCCGCTGCCGAACTGAACCAGAAGCCGATCACCGCCGCCGTGCTGGCCGGTTTCCTGCGCGTCCAGTCGGACACGGTGAACATGGTCAACGCCCCGTTCCTCGCCAAGGAGCGCGGCCTTGAAGTGCGCGAAGTGAAGACCGAGCGCGAGGGCGACTACCACACGCTGATCCGCGTTTCGGTGAAGACCGAAGCGGGCGAGCGTTCGGTGGCCGGCACGCTGTTCAACAACGTCGAGCCGCGCCTCGTCGAAATGTTCGGCATCAAGGTCGAGGCCGAGCTGGCCGGCGACATGATGTACATCGTCAACGAAGACGCCCCCGGCTTCATCGGCCGCATCGGCACCCTGCTGGGCGAGAACGCCATCAACATCGGCACGTTCAACCTGGGTCGCCGTGACACCGGCGGCGAAGCCGTGCTGCTGCTCTCGGTCGACAGCGCCGTGTCGGAGGACGTTCTCAAGGCGGCCACTGCACTCCCCGGCGTGAAGACGGTCAAGGCGCTCAAGTTCGCCTGATCGTTCACGTTCAAGGCTCTCAACGCAAAAAGGGGCCGGCATCTTCGGATGTCGGCCCCTTTTCTGTGTCCCGGGTGCTTTACTGGCCTGACGGGGGCGGGCCCATCGGCGGCATGCCGCCGCGCGGCCCCATGCCGCCCGGGCCATCGCGGCCGCTGCCCCTGGGGCGCAATTCCTGCATTGAGAGATAGCCGTCCTTGTCCGTATCGGCGGCCTCGAACTTCGCGCCTTCGTAAGCCAGGAGTTCCTCCAGCGAGACGCCCGCGTCGTAATTCGTGTTGGCCCTGGCGATCAGCGTGCCGGAGATCGGCTCGATCAGGTTGCCGAGCAGGGCGTCTTCATCGTCCCTGCCGGAGCCCAGGTCGGGCGCGATCACTTCCAGGACCTGGCCGGCGCGATCGCCCACCGCGCCGCGTTCGTCAGTGGCGAGCGAGCCCATCTGCTGCTGCCAGGCGGTGAACTCCGCCATCGAGATCGTGCCGTCGCCATTGGCGTCGACTTTGGCGAAGCGGCCCCTGATCGCGGCGTCGCGCCGGGCGTTCACCAGGGCGTGGAATTCCTCCAGCGTGGCCAGTCCATCATGGTTGGTATCGGCCTCGCGGAACATGGCGGTGACGATCTTGTCATAGCGCGCGCGGGAGATCGGCTTCGGAGCGCGGGGCTTTCCGCCGCCGCCGGATCCGCCGGGAGGGCCGCCCCCCGGACCACCGCCGCCGCCCATTCCGCCGCCGCCCATTCCGCCCATTCCCCCCATGTCGTCGCCGCCTCCCATCTGGGCATGGGCAGGCGTCTGGATGAGCAGCAGGAGCAGGAGAAGCAGGGAAATCTTGCGCATGGACCTCGACCGTTGTTCGCAGGGCAGGGCAGGACGCAGCGGGCAGGACAGCCGGGCTCGGTCGCGAGCTGGGCGCATGCCTGGCGGTCCGGCCCATGCAGGGATGGGCTGTGACTGGATGTGTCGTCCCGCCAGACGATGCCGGCGGGATAGCGTCATGGCCGGCGTTTGTTGACAGGAAATTTCACGCAAATTGTCGCAGGCTTTCGCTTTCTGACGACAGATGCATCGCAGGGGGCAGGTGTCATTCGACATTTCCCGCCCACCCCGCTAAGGGCGCCACCATCATGCAGGACAACGACCGCGATCTCTTGCCCGAAGGACTGGGCGACCGTCTTCCGCAGCAGGCCTGGGCCTCCCAGCAAGTGCGCCGCATGGCGCATGACGTGCTCCAGGGCCATGGCTACGAGCGTGTCGAAACGCCGCTGATCGAATTCGAAAAGGCGCTCGCCAGCCGCATGGCCGGCGTGCAGGTGCGGCGCATGTTCCGCTTCGTCGATTCGGTGTCGATGCGGATGCTGGCGCTGCGTTCGGACATGACCGCGCAGATCGCCCGCATTGCCGCCACGGGGCTGGCGGAAGCGCCGCGCCCGCTGCGCTTGTCCTATTCGGGACAAGTCTGCACCATCAAGGGCGACGGCCTCGATCCGCGCCGCGAGCATCTCCAGCTCGGCGCCGAGCTGATCGGCACCGATTCGGTCGCTGCCGCCGGGGAAGTGGTGGAACTGGCGATCGAAGCGCTGCGCGCGGCCGGGGCCACCGGGATCTCGGTGGACTTCACGCTGCCCGATATCGTCGACACCCTTTCCGCAGAAGCGCTGCCGCTGCCGGAAGCGCGGATCGGCGCGGTGCGCCAGATGCTCGACGCCAAGGATGCCGGCGGCCTCGTCGACGTGGGCGGCGAGGCTTATCTGCCGCTGCTCTACGCGGTCGGTCCTTTCGCCAGCGCGATCGAGCGTCTTGCCGCCTTCGACACGCCGGGTGAAGCCGGCGTCGTCGGCAGTGCCGGGGCGCTCGCCAGCCGCATCGCCGGCCTGCGCGAGATCGCCGCACGCGTGGGCGACAAGGCCCGCATCACGCTCGACCCTTCGGAGCGGCACGGCTTCGAATATCAGTCGTGGTTCGGCTTCACGATCTATGCCGAGGGCATCTCCGGCAGCCTCGGCCGGGGCGGCACTTACCGGATCCTCGGCCAGACCGGGCATCACCCGGAAGCGGCGACCGGCTTCTCGCTCTATCCCGATCCGCTGGTGGACCTGCTGGCTGCCGAGCCGCAGGCGCAGCGCAAGCTGTTCCTGCCGCTGGGCCACGACCCGCGCGTGGCCGGGCAGCAGCGTGCCATCGGCTGGACCACCGTGGCGGCGCTGGCCGAAAGCGACGATCCCGTCGCGCTCGGCTGCTCGCACCGGCTGGACGGCGCAGAGGCTGTCGCGCTCTGATATCGGCCGATCGGGTCCGGGATCACGGCCCTTGACTAGCCATGCGCCTTGCCACTAGGGCGCGGACGAAAAGCCGGGGCGCTTCCGCCCCAATGAAAATCCATATCGCCGAGACCTGTCGAAGGGCGTTATAGGATCCACCGTGGCAGGGTGGAGGAGTATATCCATGGCCAACGTAACCGTGATCGGCGCCCAGTGGGGCGATGAGGGCAAGGGCAAGATCGTCGACTGGCTGGCAAGCCGCGCCGACGCCGTCGTCCGTTTCCAGGGCGGCCACAATGCCGGCCATACGCTCGTCGTGGGCGAGCAGGTCTACAAGCTCAGCCTGCTGCCCTCGGGCATCGTCACCGGCACGCTGTCGATCATCGGCAATGGCGTGGTGCTCGATCCCTGGCACCTCAAGTCCGAAGTCGAGAAGCTTCGCGGCCAGGGCGTGGAGATCAATCCGGACAACTTCGCGATCGCGGACAATTGCCCGCTGATCCTGCCGCTTCACCGCGACCTCGATGGCCTGCGCGAAACCGCTGCCGGTTCGGGCAAGATCGGCACCACCGGCCGCGGCATCGGCCCGGCTTATGAGGACAAGGTCGGCCGCCGCGCCATCCGCGTCTGCGACCTTGCGCACCTCGATGCGCTGGAGCCGCAGCTCGACCGCCTTTGCGCGCACCACGACGCCCTTCGTGCCGGCTTCAACCAGCCGCCGGTCGATCGCGAGGCACTCATTAACGAACTGCGCGAGATCGCGCCGTTCGTGCTCCAGTTCGCGCAGCCGGTGTGGAAGCGCCTGAACAAGGTGCGCAAGGCCGGCGCCCGCATCCTGTTCGAAGGCGCGCAGGGCGTGCTGCTCGACGTCGACCACGGCACGTATCCCTTCGTCACCAGCTCGAACACGGTTTCGGGCACGGCGGCTTCGGGTTCGGGCCTCGGCCCGTCCGCCACCGGCTTCGTGCTGGGCATCGTCAAGGCTTATACCACCCGCGTCGGCTCGGGCCCGTTCCCGACCGAGCTGGAGGACGAGACCGGCCAGCGCCTTGGCGAACGCGGCCATGAATTCGGCACCGTCACCGGCCGCAAGCGCCGCTGCGGCTGGTTCGACGCCGTGCTCACCCGCCAGTCCTGCGCGATCTCCGGCGTCACCGGCATCGCGCTGACCAAGCTCGACGTGCTGGACGGCTTCGAGAAGGTGCGGATCTGCACCGGCTATCGCCTGAACGGCAAAGTGCTGGACTACTTCCCCAGCCACGCCGCCGACCAGGCCAATGTCGAGCCGATCTACGAGGAAATGGACGGCTGGCAGGGCACCACCGCTGGCGCCCGTTCCTGGGCCGATCTGCCCGCGCAGGCGATCAAGTACATCCAGCGCGTGCAGGAACTGATCGAGACCCCGGTGGCGCTGGTCTCCACCAGCCCCGAGCGCGAGGACACCATCCTCGTGCGCGATCCCTTCCTGGATTGATGCGGTGCGGCGCGGGTTCAGACTCGCGCCGCTCCTGCTTTTGCTGGGCGCTGCGGAAGCGGAGCCTGTTCTCCAGTTTCCCCAAATCGACCTGATCCGCGTGCGCAAGGCGGCGCGGACCATGGAGCTCTGGTCCGGCGACCGGCTCGTCCATGTGATCGAGCACATCCAGCTTGGCGACGCGCCCATCGGCCCCAAGCGCTTCGAAGGCGACGAGCGCACCCCCGAAGGTCGCTACGAGATCGACTGGGGCAATCCGCAAAGCGCCTATCACCTCTCGCTCCACATCTCCTACCCCAATGCCCGGGACCGGGCCTATGCCCAGGCTCGCGGCCGTTCGGCGGGGGGAATGATCATGATCCACGGCCAGCCCAACGACCTGGAGACCGGCCGCGTGCGCGGCGACTGGACGGACGGCTGCATTGCCGTCTCCAACCCGGAGATCGAGGCGCTCTACGAAACGGTGCCCGATGGCACGCCGATCGAGATAAACCCCTGATATTGCGATCACACCTGCCGCCCGCTCCCGAAAATTGATGTAGATTGCATTCCACGGACGACGACGGGCGTTTTTAGGAATTCAATCCTGCTCTAGGGATGTCTACGTGGATAGGGAGCCGCCGCCGGGAATCGGCACGAATGCCTTGCGCGTGGCTCAAGCGCCCTTTCGAGATCGGGTGCCGGCAGGTCGAACCGCCGGTTTTCGGTCAGTGGATCAACATCGCCAGGGCCCTTGCGGCCATGGCGCGGTCGGAACGCCTCTATGCTCCCCCAAACCATCCTCAACGACGAGCAGGGCCGCCTCGCGGCGCTGCGCAATCTCGACGTGCTGGACACCGAACCGGAAGAAGCGTTCGAACATGTCGTCTCGCTGGTGCGGGCCGTGCTGGGCGTGCCGATGGCGGCGGTCACCCTGGTCGATGCGGATCGGCAGTGGTTCAAGGCGCGCAGCGGGCTGGATGTGGCCGAGACGCCGCGCAATGTCTCGTTCTGCACCCATGCGATCCAGCAGACCGCGCCGTTCCTGATTTCCGACGCCAGGCTCGA
This sequence comes from Novosphingobium sp. BL-S-21, assembly GCF_055521655.1. NCBI lineage: Bacteria > Pseudomonadati > Pseudomonadota > Alphaproteobacteria > Sphingomonadales > Sphingomonadaceae > Novosphingobium > Novosphingobium sp. BL-S-21. The sequence goes on along the minus strand of NZ_CM145496.1, from coordinate 1,384,331 downwards.
TGCGCGCTTCGCCAACAATCCCTTCGTCGCCACCGACCCCGGCGTGCGCAGCTACGCGGGCATCCCGCTGCTGACGCCGGAAGGCTACAATATCGGCGTGCTCTGCGCGATCGACGACAAAGTGCGCGATTTCAACGAGGCGGAAGTCGCCATCCTCGGCAACTTCGCGCGCATCGTCATGAACGAGCTGGAATTGCGCCGCATCGCCGAGCGCGACCAGCTGACCGGCGCGCTCACGCGCCGCGGCTTCGTGGACAAGGCGAAGCAGGAGATCGCGCGCTTCCGCCGCTATGGGCGGCCCTGCTGCCTGGTGCTGATCGATCTCGACCACTTCAAGCAGGTCAACGACACGCACGGCCATCCGGCGGGCGATGCGGTGCTGCGGGAAATGGCGGCCACGGTGGTCGGCTCCACGCGCCCCGTCGACTTTCTCGGCAGGCTGGGCGGCGAGGAGTTCGCCGTGCTCCTTCCGGAAACCGGCCCCGGCGAAGCGCTCGCGGCGGTAGAGCGATTCCGCGAGACTTTGGCGGAGCACGACATTCCGCTGCCCGGCGGCATGAGCATCCGCGTCACCGCCAGCTTCGGCATCGCGCCCCTGAGCGAGGCGATCGGCAGCGTCGAGGACTGGCTCGCCGCGGCGGACGGCCCGCTCTATGCCGCCAAGCGCGGCGGTCGAAACCGCTGCGAAATGCTGCATTGAGGAAAGAGCGAGGATCCGGGGCCCGGACGCTGGGAATGACCCCGGACCCCCGCGACCTCCCTTTTCTCAGTCGAAGCGGAACGCCGAGATCGCGGTCTTGAGCACGAGGTCCGAATAGACCTTCTCGCCCGCACCTTCGGCGGCGCCAGCGGCGACCATCAGCGGCAGGAGGTGTTCCTCGCGCGGGTGGGAGAAGCGCCCGCCGGGTGCTTCGGCCCAGTGCGACAGCGCCTCGGCGCGGCTTTCGGCGCCGGATCCGGCGGCCCGGGTCAGCCATTGGTCGAAGGCCTGGGAGGGCTCCGTGGAGGCTGGATTGCCGTAGCCGCGCATGTTGTGGAAGCTCATGCCCGATCCCAGGATCAGCACGCCTTCATCGCGCAGCGGGGCGAGCGCGCGTCCGGCGGCAAGATGCAGGGCCGGGTCGAGCGAGCGGTCGAGCGACATCTCGACGACGGGCACGTCGGCCTCGGGCCAGGCCACCTTGAGCGGAACGAACACCCCATGGTCATAGCCGCGCTGCGGGTCCGGGGCGGCCGCGAAGCCTGCCTCGCGCAGGAGCTGGCTGGCGCGGGCCGCCAGGGCAGGCGATCCGGGCGCGTCGAAGCGCAGTTCGTACGTGTGCTGCGGGAAGCCGTAGTAGTCGAACAGCAGCGGCGGCTGCTCGCCGCCGGTGAAGGCGAAGCCCTCGGTTTCCCAATGTCCCGAGACGACCAGAATCGCCTTGGGCGCCTCCGGCAGGCGCGCGGGAAGGCCTTGCAGGAACGCGGCCATGGAGGCCCAGTTGCCCTGCGGGTCGGGCATGAAGAAGCAGGGGCCGCCGCCGTGAGGGATGAAGAAGGTGGGTTGGCGGGTCATGGATCGCGTTCCTTTCAGAGCGGAAGCCTCAGCGCCGGGTCGGCACGAGCGCGTGGGCGCCGTCGCCGATCAGGGCCAGGACGAGGAGGGCAATGGACCAGAAGGCGGGATATTCCCAGCCGCCGCCCTTGCCATCGAAGAAGAAGCCGTTGGCTCCATGCACCATGACGATGGTGCCGAGCAGCAGCGGGATCAAGGCCAGCGCCACGGCGCGGGCGTAGATGCCCAGGATCAGCGCCAGGCCGCCGAGCAGTTCCGCCGCCATGGTCACATAGGCAAGCGCCGGCGGCAGGCCGAGGCTGCCGAAGAAGCCGGCCGCGCCGGCCGGGGTGAAGACGAACATCTTCAGCGAGAAGTGCGCCAGGAACAGCACGCCGAGCGCGAGGCGCAGGATGAACGCGCCGTAGGGGCTGGTGGAAGGGGTAGATATCATGGGGGCTTCCTTTCGAAGACTCCTCTAGACCTTCGCCCCGCTGGTGATAATCATGCCATACGTTGAATGACTTTCTACCAGGGGTGTTGAATGGACCGGCTGAAAGGCATCGAGGTCTTCGTGAAGGCGATCCGGCTCGGCGGCCTCTCGGCGGCGGCGCGGGACCTTTCGATGTCGCCGGCGATGGCGGCCAAGCACCTCAATGCGCTGGAGCAGCGCCTGGGTGCGACCTTGGTGAACCGCACCACGCGGCGGCTGGCGCTGACCGAAGTGGGCGCGGCCTATCTCGACAAGGCGGAGCGCGTCCTGGCCGAACTGGAGGATGCCGATGCCGAAGCGATGGCCCAGTCCGCCGCAGTGGAGGGCCTGCTGCGCGTCTCCGGCCCGGCGGCTTTCGGCAGCGCCTACCTGGCGCGCCTCGTCACGGAATTTCACGCGCTCTACCCGGCCGTCACGGTCGAGCTTGGCCTCAACGACCGGGTAGTGGACCTGCTCGAAGAGCGCTGGGACGTTGCCGTGCGCATCGGCCGACTGGCGGACAGCAACCTGGTGGCGCGCAAGCTGGCGCCGGTGCGCATGGCGATCTGCGCCGCGCCCGCCTACCTCGCACGGCACGGCAGGCCGCAGTCCGTCGAGGATCTCGCAGGGCATGAATGCCTCGGCTACACTCTGGGCAACGAGACCGGCGCCACGCGCTGGGGCTTCGGCCGCGACGGCAGCCGCGCGGTCGCGGTGCGCGGCAGTCTGCATGCCAACAACGGGCAGGTTCTGGCCCAGGCGGCGGAGGCGGGCATGGGGCTCGTCTACGGCCCGCGCTTCTTCGTGGACCGCGCCATCGCCGCAGGGAGGCTGGTGGAACTGGACCTGGGCGCCGAACTGCTCGACCTCGGCGCGGTCCACGCCGTCACGCACCGCACCCGGCGGCCTGCGGCGAAGACGAGGGCCTGGATCGACTTCCTGGTCGAACGCCTGCCGCCGATGGCGCGGGACTGGTAGGCCGTCGCCGGTAGCGGGGAATCAGAAGTCGATGGCGATGCCGTTGCGCACCCAGTCGCCGTAGCGGGTGGGCGAAATCCCGTCGGGGTCCTGCTCCTCCTGCGCGGCCCCTGCCGTTTCTGCGGCCGGCGGGGAGGGCTGGGGCGCGGGGTCGTTCGTCCAGTGGGTGGGCTTGGTGAAGCCTTCGGGACGTTGGGTGGCGCGCTGTGTCATTCAGCCCATGTGGTGGAGGTAGCGTCAAAACGCAATCCGCTATAGGGGCAGGCGATGGACATTCCCGGCCTTCCGGCGCGCCGTGCCGCGCTCAACCTTATCGACGCCGTACTGCGGCGGGGCGAAACGCTCGACCAGGCGGGCGGCTCCGCGCTGGCCCGTGTCGGCGGCGATGCCGACCGGGCGCTCGCCCGTGCCATTGCCGGCGAAGTGCTGCGCTGGCGCACCGACCTCGACGAACTGATCGACAGCGCCACGCGTCTGCCGCTCGCCCCCGATGCCAAGGCGCGCGCCGTGCTGCAGATCATGCTGGCGCAAGTCCTGCGGCTGGAAACGCCCGCTCACGCGGTGATCGCCACCGGCCTGCCGCTGCTGATGGGCGGCCCGCGCCGGCTGGCGCATGGCGTGTTCTCCACCCTGACCAAGAACGGCGTCACGCTTCCCGACGTGCCGACCCTGCCCGAGGACGTGGCCGGGCGCTGGGGCGTGCGTGCCGAGGCGATTGCTGCCGGTCTGGCCGAGCCGCCGCCGCTCGATCTGGCGCTGCGCTATCCCGAGCAGACCGCCGAATGGGCCGAGCGCCTTGGTGGCACTTCCCTGATGGCCGGCCATGTTCGCCTGGCACGCGGCACCGCGGTCGAGCATCTCGAAGGCTTCCGCGACGGCGCCTGGTGGGTGCAGGACCTTGCCGCCAGCCTGCCCGCACGGCTGCTGGGCAGCGGCACCGCTGGCGGCGCGAGCGAAGCCGGAAGCGCGCTCGATCTCTGCGCGGCGCCGGGCGGCAAGACGCTGCAACTGGCGGCGGCGGGCTGGCAGGTCACCGCGATCGACAATTCCAAGCGCCGCCTCGAACGCCTGCGCGACAACCTCAAGCGCATCGGCCTGGAGGCCGAAGTGGTGCAGGCCGATGTCCTGACCTGGGAGCCGGAGGAAAAATTCGACGCGATCCTGCTCGACGCCCCTTGCACCGCCACCGGCACGGCCCGGCGCCATCCCGACGTGCTCCACCGCATCGCCGGGCGCCAGATCGAGGACATGACCGCGATCCAGGAAAAGATGCTGGAACGCGCCGCGGGCTGGCTCAAGCCGGGCGGGCGGCTGGTCTATGCGGTCTGCTCGATGGAACCGGAAGAGGGCGAGGAACAGGCGGACAAGGTCTCGCTGACGCCGGTTCCGGTCACGGCATCGGAACTGCCGCAAGGGCTAGCGCCCACGGCCGAGGGCTGGGTGCGGACCGATCCGGGGATGCTGGCCGATGTCGGCGGGCTGGACGGGTTCTTCATCGGGCGTTGGCAGAAGTAAGGGGAAGTTCTGGGGGATGATCCCCCAGACCCTCGAAATGTCGGCGTGGCGCGCTGCCTGGCTATCGAGCGCTCCGGGCGGCGCAGCCATTGAGCCTACCGACGCGGCCATGGGCGCACGACGAATACGTGGCGCCTGACCTCGACATTATTGGGGTGCAGGGGCGATGGCCCCTGCTTCTCAGGCCGCGACGACGCGCCGACGACGCCAGAACACCAGCGCACCGAGGCCCAGCGCGAAGAGGCCGATCATGCCCGGCTCCGGCACATCGGTGCTGCCGCCCGAGCTGCTGCCGCCACCCGAGCTGGTCGAGCTGCCCGGATCGCCCGGCGTGTAGCCGCCGGTATAAGTGCCGACGTGCATCTCCCCGTTCTGGACGAGATTGCCGAACACGGCCGAACCCTGGATGTAGTTCGACGTGGTGGCATTGGCGCCCGGCGCCAGCACCGAGCCGCCCCAGGCGGTGGTGAGCGCGAGGTTTTCCGCCTCGTAGAAGTTCCAGACGACGTGCTCGCCCAGGTTGGCGGTACCGCCGAGGAAGTTGTCGTCCAGCTTGATCGAGGTGCCCGAGACGTTGACGATCGCGGTGTCCGCGCCGTTCAGGTTGAACTTGATCTCGCCGATCTTGTCGAGGTCGGCGGCGGAGATGTTGAACACGGCCACGCCGCCCGCACCCGGCTGGGCATTGAAAGTGCCGGTGTTGCCGCTGATCGAGAGCTGGCTGTTGGCCGTCTCGGTGCTCATCGAATGGCTCAGGCCCTCCATCGAGGTGCCGATGAGGCTCTTCTGCTGCGTGAGGTTCTGGGCGAACTGCGGATCGCTGGAAGCCAGGCCCGAAGTGACGGTGTTGTTGTTGACGTTGGTGTTGCTGATCGTGCCGCCCACCAGCACCGTCTGTGCCGCGCCGTTGAGGTTGAGGCCGCTGTTGACGTTGCCGCCGACGATCGCGCCCGAACCGTTGTTGAGGTTCTTGTAGCCGCCATTGACGTCGCCCACCACGGTCAGCCCCGGCGTTCCGGTGCTGGAGGCGGGGAGGGCGGTGATCTGGTAGTTCGAGGCATTGCCTTCGAGATTGCCGCCGACGAACGTGCGACCCTCGACTTCGGAGGACGAGGTGAGGTCGCCCAGCACTACCAGGTTCCAGGTTTTCAGCACGTCGATCCCGGCGATCATGCCCGAGGATGCGAGCACGGGGCTGGCCGCGAAGGCGACGGCGGCAACAGCGACGGAAAGCGACAGCTTGCGTAGACGGGACATGATGGGACTCGCCAATGGAACGGATCGATAGGCGAGCTAAGTACTTGTCCGGGAAGGTTTGGATATGGTTCGTTTCGCCGTGTCTCATGGTGAGACACGGCGAAAGCGAATGCCTTACGCGAAGTGGGTAGAGCCACCCAGTTCGTCATTGCGAGGAGGCGAAGCCGACAAAGCAATCCAGAGCGGCACGGAACTGCCCCTGGATTGCTTCGCTACGCTCGCAATGACGAAGGACGGGATGGCTTCCGCCACGTCCGTCGCCACACAGTCCGAAGCCCCGAAGAGCAGGCGCTTCAGCCCTTGACCTTGTTCTGGAAGCTCTTGCGCAGCTTCATCAGCTTGGGCGGGATGATCGCGAGGCAATAGGGATTCCGCTGGCCTTCGCCGTCCCAGTATTCCTGGTGATAGTCCTCTGCGGGATACCACGCCTCGTTCTGCCTGCCCTCGGCAAAGCCCTCGATCGTGGTGACGACCTTGCCGGCGTTGTCCTGGTTTGAACGGGCGAGCGCGGCCTCGGCCTCGGCGGCCTGGGCATCGTCGAGCGGGAAGATCGCCGAACGGTACTGCGTGCCCACGTCGTTGCCCTGGCGGTTGAGCTGCGTCGGGTCATGGGTGCCCATGAACACGTCGAGCAGGTCGCCATAGGACAGCACGGAGGGGTCGTAGTTCACCTTGATCGCCTCGGCATGGCCGGTGTCGCCGCCGCAGACCTGCTTGTAGGTCGGATTGGCCACGGTGCCGCCGATATAACCGCTTTCCACGGAGTCCACGCCGATGACGTCGCGGAACACCGCTTCGGTGCACCAGAAGCACCCGCCTGCAACGATTGCCGTTTCCATTGTCTTGAATGTCCTCATGAGGGGGAATTTGTCGCTAGATAGGTACACTGGGACGGCTTGTCATTGGGGCGTCGGAAACTAGGTTCAGCACTGACCAGCTTCCACGGGAGAATCGCATGCGCCGCGCCCTCATCGCCCTTTCGTCCCTTCTCGGCGTCATCGCCATGCCCGGCGCCGCCACCGCTGCCGACGAAACCACCGAGGCGGAATCCTGCAAGGGCTGCGAGGCGCTGCTCGAACTCGCCGCCTCCAATCCTTCGCGCAAGGAAGACCGCGCGCGCGACAAGTATCGCCACCCGGTGGAAACGCTCAGCTTCTTCCGCGTCGCGCCGACCATGAAAGTGGGCGAATATGCACCGGGCGGCGAATGGTACTCGCGCCTGCTCGGCCTCTACCTCGGCCAGCAGGGCCATCTGGTGGGCCTCTACTTCAACCCCGAGGCGCCGGCCTTCAAGCCCGAGACTCGGGAGGGCATCCGCAAGGGCGCCGCGAACTACCCGGCTGACGTGGCCAAGTTCACCGGCATGCCGGCCGACAAGTTCGCCGCCTATACCCTCGGCGCCATCCCCCAGGGCGAGAAGGGCACATTCGACGTCATCGTCGTCCCGCGCATGATGCACAACCTGCTGCGCTGGAACATCGCCGGCAGCGAATTCGCGGCCATGCGCGACCTGCTCAAGCCCGGCGGCCTGATCGGCATCGAGCAGCACCGCGCCCGCCCGGACGCCCCGGCCGACTATGCCGACGGTTCCAAGGGCTACTTGCGCGAGGCGGACGTGATCCGTTTCATGAAGGACAACGGCTTCGATCTCGTCGCCCAGTCCGAGATCAGCGCCAATCCCAAGGACACCGCGAACTGGCCGGACGGCGTCTGGACCCTGCCGCCCAGCCTGGCGTTGAAGGACAAGGACCGCGACAAGTACCTCGCCATCGGCGAGAGCGACCGGATGACCCTTCTGTTCCGCAAGCGGGACTGATAGAGGCCCCCTCCATGACCGAAATCACCGTTGCCGCGCTTCAGCTCGCGCTCAATTCCGCGGACGAGGGCGAGAATATCGCCGCCGTCTCCGCGCTCGTCGAGGAAGCCGCCGCCAGGCGCGCGCAGATCGTGCTGCCGCCCGAGCTGTTCTCCGGCCCCTACTTCTGCAAGGTCGAGGAAGAGGAACTCTTTGCGCTCGCCCGCCCGACCGCCGAGCATCCTTCGGTGATCGCGATGAAGGCACTGGCGGCGAAGCTGAAAGTGGTGATCCCCACCAGCTATTTCGAACGCGACGGCCACCACTACTACAACACGCTGGCGATGATCGGCGCCGATGGCGAGATCATCGGCACTTACCGGAAAAGCCACATTCCCGACGGCCCCGGCTACGAGGAAAAGTACTACTTCCGCCCCGGCAACGACGGCTTCAAGGTGTGGGACGTACTCGGCACCAAGGTCGGCGTCGGCGTCTGCTGGGACCAGTGGTATCCCGAATGCGCGCGGGTGATGGCGCTGATGGGCGCGGAACTGCTGTTCTATCCCACCGCCATCGGCTCGGAACCTTATGACGCGACGCTGGACACCAGCCGCATGTGGCGCCGGGCGATGGTGGGCCACTCGGTGTCCAACTGCATGCCGGTGATCGCCGCCAACCGCATCGGCGTCGAAACCGAATGCGGCACAGAGCAGACCTTCTACGGCCACTCGTTCATCACGGACGAATGGGGCGATTACGTCGCGGAATTCGGCAAGGAGGAAAGCGGCGTGCTGGTCTCCACGATCGACCTTGCCCGCGCCGCAAAGCACCGTGCCGGCATGGGCTTCTTCCGCGATCGCCGCCCGCAACTCTACACGCGCATTGCGCAGGATATCTGATAGACCCTCGACAGTTACGACATCATCGGGGGACATCGGCCTTGGCCAAGCACCAGTATCTCGTCGCGCTCGGCTCGAACATGCGCCATCCGCGCCACGGCGGCCCCCGTCAGGTGCTCGCCGCGGCGCTGGCCGCGCTCGATAGCGGCAAGTATGAGGTGCTGGCTGCCTCGCCCATCATCGAGAGCGCGCCGCTCGGCCCCTCGCGCCGCCGCTATGCCAATGGCGTGGCGCTGGTGCGCAGCAAGCGCGAACCCGACGAGATGCTGCACAAGCTGCACAAGCTGGAAAACAAGTTCGGCCGCCGCCGCATGGGCCAGGCCTGGGGCTCGCGGGTGCTGGACCTCGACCTCGTGCTCTGGAGCGGCGGTCCCTGGGCGGGCGGCGAGGGCGAGAAAAGCCTGATTCTGCCGCACCCTGCCTTCCGCAGCCGCGATTTCGTGCTCGGCCCGGCGCGGCGGATTGCGGGGCCCTGGCGTGATCCTTTGACGGGTCTCACCATTAATCAGCTTCATGCCCGCTTGACCAAGCCTCGCCCTGCCCTTAGGTGACCCCTTCCGCAGCCGCTTCGCCGGCCGCGCCCGGCAACGGGGGCCCTTAGCTCAGTCGGTAGAGCAACTGACTTTTAATCAGTAGGTCGCTGGTTCGAACCCAGCAGGGCTCACCACCTATGTAAAATCAACGACTTAGGTGGTTTTTGGGTGCGATTGTCTCACAGATTGTCTCGCAGCTAAGTGGTCGCGCGCACTAGCCACATCTTGACGATTTATCGCCCTGCGATAGGCAGGGGCGCCTGCTTCCCGCCCATTGATCATGACGACCCGCTTGCGCTGATCACGCATTGGAAAATTGGGGCCGAATAGAACCTAAAATCTGTGTGTGATAATGTTTGTAATGGCATTGTCGTCGCCCGACGCTTGACCAACTGCGCTTGTGCCGTCCACATCTGTGCGTAAATCTGGTGGAGTAACCACCCTATGAAGCGGTTGGACCTGAATGAGCGACATTGAGATTTTCGAAGCGTTACGAAGCCGCAGTTCAATTCAAGTCGCGCGACGCTTACTCGCGGGAAACGGGTTCCCAAAGGGCACTGGCTGGGAACAAGTTTTAGAAAAGCTCAATGATGAAGAGGCCGCCGCCAACGCGGATTATGATGGCTTACGTCAGGATTTGCGACGCCTTCTCGCTTCATACGATAAATCTTGCCAAGTTTACCGTTTAGCCCCTGCTGATGCGCATGAATTGCGTGATGCAGTAGCGAAACTTGTAATCGATCAAAGCAATCCTTTCGTTACAAGCTTCCCGTTGCCAATTCCTCCGGCAGTTTTAGCAACTATGCCGGAGCAAGAGCCAACGCCTGTCTCGAAGTTTCAAACGGCGGAATTGCACGGCATCCTGCTTTCTTCGATTAAAACGGTCGAAACTAGAGACCGCTTAAACTCGGCGCAGGTAAATCCTACATCTGTGGTAGATTATGATGAATATATTGGTATTAAAAAGACAAAAGTTCAGTCATTTGATGCCGTAATAGTATCAAAGAAACTGAATTTTGCATATGTTTTAGTAGATGCGTTCAAGCTTACCACAGATGCAGTCATTTCTACCGTCCATATTGAGCTTCGAAAGTTCGTAAACTCGAAGGTAGGGCGCAAGATTTTAGTGGATCCGGTAAACTTATGGCCTGTTATCAACCCCTTGTATAAAGGGCAGGAAGGTTCGGTCAGAACTCTCCTCTGGACGACAACAACGTCTTCGGCAAAACACGAGTGGATGAGAGGTGGCGGGGCGTGCCTTCGTCAAGAAATTGCTCATAAAGCAGCCATGGGCGCCCTAGGGACCGGATTTACGACTTATGGCATCGAAGTGCGCTGGGAGCTTGACGCTGTCCACGACTACACCCCTAGGCCGCAGCTTTCCATTTTAGGAACCTATCGCATGGCATACGAACTCAGTCCGAAGCTGACAGATGCCACTATCAGAGGATGTGCAAATCTGTCAGAGCTTAAAGGAATGTTGGAGCAAGTAATGCTCCACATCAATGGAGCTAAGGCCATTTAAGTGAGACGTCTAGACTACATCGAGAAGGTATTAACCGACCGGTGGGGTCGTAGCCCAGTCGTGGACGTGTGCAATATGGTCTTGGAGTACGCCGCGTCTAAGGCTCCTGAATGCGAAATAACATTAACGTTTGGGGACTTTAAATCCATATCTGGGTTAGAGTTTGATAATACTGATCTGCAAAACGCGATAGCACTATTGGTGTCTCGGTTCGACGTCTTGGAGCTAAAATTTGTTTTCTTTGACGATGATGATGCAGCAATCTATCTCGATCACGATGAGCAGCGCCATTTTCTCGAAACCGGGACTTTGGTACATCCGGTAAGCGGCGAAACCGTAGAGAATGGTGGGAGCCGAACTTACCCCTATTACATCGCCCGCCCTGCCGTGCTTCTGGAAGAGGTATCCTGATGCACGGAGCGTCATGGGCGCAGTTTAATTCCGCAGCCGACTCAACTAGGAAGAGAATACTACTTAAGTTGATGACTGGCCTGGAAAATTACGGCGAGTTTGCGGATTTAGTAGAGTTAGCGCTTACCTACTCTATATCGGAATTAGTTGCGGCGAAAAATATCGTAAATCCCGTCGGGGAGAATAAATCTCGACTAGACGAAGACCAGCTTACATTTTCTTTAATCCAAACTCTTAAGGGGATGATGTTCGACATCAGTCATGGCCAGAACCAAGGGGGTAGTACGGACATTTTGGTCACTGGTCCTCACGAGAGCATATGGATAGGTGAGGCGAAGATTTACACGGATTACGGAAAGCTTATGAAAGGCTTTCAGCAACTTTCGAACCGCTATGCTTCCGGCCTCGAAGGTCAAACGCGTGGGGGAATGCTGGTGTATTTCTTCGACGACAAAGTAAAAACTAAAATGGAGGCGTGGAAGGCATATCTTCTGGAAGCGCGGGACGGATTGAGCATTGAAATTGTCGAAGGGCAGCCTCTTCAATTTCGGTCTCATGAGGCACACGTAGCAACCGAAGCCATGTTAAATACGCTACACATGGCTGTGCCTTTGATGCATAATCCACTGGATGCGCTACCCCCGCCTAAGCGAACAATTGGGTAGCGTTAGCGCTTGTCGCACCGACCATAAGTCCCGAAAAATCCTAAGAAAATTGACGGACGAAATCTCGCCAATCTGCAAGCATTCGGGCATACCGTTCAACAAAAATAGCGCCTTCATTTCCGCGAAGAGGAAAGCGATCAATTGAGAATGGCGTCCCTCGAATGACATCTAGAATTCTCATGTCGCCAACCGAATATGTTGGCAAAGCTTGAGACATCAGCCAAAGTCCAAGGCGCGCATTGTCTTCGTCCAGAGCCGGCTTTTCACTGAAATAGGGGTAGACTAGTCGAGTGCTTTCGCGCCCTATTCTTAGGGCGAGCAAATTCTCGACTTTTATGGTGCCACCAAGTTCTATAAATGAATAGGGTGCCTTGACACCTTCCGAGATCACGGCAATCGGTTCATTAATCCATCGACGTTTTTCATTCCACCAGGACAGGTAGCCTGCTGCTAAAGCTGGATACAGGCGCTTGCGAGCGCCATGATCTTCAATCCTCGCAGCCGTCATCAAGCCTAAGTCTCCTCCATTTGCGGAAAAGCTCTTGGCGTCTGACCAAAAACAAGAGTGAAAATCGTTACCGCCGGTAGATGGCCTTGCCGCTTTGCGGATTTCTGATCGAGCATCCGCTTTAACCGCAGCAATCCTGCGTTCGCGGCTTAACCCAAAATACTCAAGAATTTTACGCAAGTGTAATCGCTCAATGGACATCGTATCTCACCTGAACGCCAAATACGTGGTGAGATTATATCTCAATTGAGTGATTGCAATTCGCAGCTATCGAATTGTCCTGCTTGTCTCGAAACGGGTCGGTTTCGATACAGTCTCGCAATGTGTATCGAAAATTAGACTCCACAATGTTTCGATACGGATGTATTTCCGATACAGAGAATCGATACAGGAGTCTTTCATATGCCCCGATCCTTCGCGTATTGCAGAGTAAGCACCGCCGACCAGACGACCGATAATCAGGTTCGGGAAATTCAGGCGGCGGGCTTCCTTGTGGACAGCAAACGCGTCGTTTCGGAAACCATCTCGGGCTCAGTAGCCGCGATGGAGCGCAAAGGCTTTGCGCGCCTTGTTGATCGCCTTGAGGATGGTGATGTTCTGATTGTGACCAAACTCGATCGTCTGGGAAGGAACGCGATTGACGTTCGTTCAACAGTTGATCGGCTGGCGGCAGATGGGATCAAGGTCCACTGCCTTGCTCTTGGGGGAGTTGATCTTACCAGTCCTGCTGGGCGCATGACGATGGGGGTCATTGCCGCTGTAGCGGAATTTGAGCGCGATCTGTTGATTGAGCGAACCCAAGCTGGGCTATGTAGAGCGAAGGCCTCTGGCAAGGCTCTGGGAAGGCCGCAGGCGCTTTCAGCGGCGCAGCAGCAGGACATTATCAGGAAAAGGCAAGATGGGGTTTCGCTCGGAGCGCTTGCCAAAGAATATAGCGTTTCGCGCGCTGCTATCCAACGTATCGAGAAGCGCGCAATGTCGGCGGCTTGATCCAGAAAAACTGCTTCGGAAAATTTACACCAATTCCGCCAGCATAGCGAGGGGGTCCTTGCCCAATGCCCTCGCTACATCGCAGAATTCTACGACATCTAGCCGCCGCTCGCCCGTCTCATAGCGAGATACGAATTGCTGATGCCGACCAAGGTGTTCGGCAAATGCCTGTTGACTGAATCCAGCTTCCTTCCGGGCTGTACGCAGAGCTTGCATCAAGTTGCGATAACGCTCGTCTCCGACGCCTTTGGTATGTGCTTGCGCTGCCATACCGCCGTCTGTTGCTGGCTTCCATTTTTACACCAAAACCGTGTAGAGAGGCTGATCAACAGAGAATCATCAGGGGGTTTATGAACCGGTGGAAGCTATTGGCAGGAAACGAAATCCTTGCTCGTGCGCACGTTATGCTGCCGCTTGGCAAAGCGAAGGCAATCAACATGCATGTCTGCAGTGAAAGCACGGCAGGAGATACGGCATGAAGTTGGGTTTCATCTTTGCACTGCCTTTGATGCTTCTTTCCACCTTAAGTTGTTCGGAAAAGCAGCCTAGTGAAGGCGAACTCTTTGCACGAAAGGCGCTGCAAAGTGCTCGTGACAGCATGAAAGACCCAACTTCCGTCAAGTTCAAAGACGTTCGAATAAACGTCCGGTCAAAGTGCATGTTTGGGGAGATACTGGGTAAAAATGGCTATGGAGCTTATTCAGGGTACAGCGATTTCGTCTGGCAAGACGGTGACCTGACCGTTCATCAGGCTGACTCGATGGACCAATTAGACTCATTTATTGCAGTGACGGAAAAGAAGATGGCGTGTTTAGAAACGATGAACGGCGCAAATCATAAAGATATAATAGACATTCCGGCAGCTTGAAGTGTCGCCGGAGGGCGAATTTCCTATAGAAGAGTGGAGCAAGGGGCGGCGCACCCTCTGCTTGGTTTCGTCTGAAAAATAGCGATGTCCTAGGGCAACGCTCCCCGCTCCATAGGATTGCCTTTTCAGTCGGATCGCTGCCTTACCTTATCATCACACTTAATAGAGAATCTATTGAATTGTTTATTTATATTTACAAAGTCATTTATTGATATTCGATAAATGGATTTAAAATCATTAAGGTTTGTTTATAGAAATTGCAATATTTCGAGATTTACGTAAATGTATTATAGCTTATAATACATATAGCCAGTTTATTTCCCACAATTACACCAGGGCGAGCTTTATTTCGTCAGGATCACATTAGTGGGGATTGCCTTTGAGCGCGCATTTGGGTATTATACCTGAACAGCGAACCTTTTCTTGGCTAGAACGCTCAAACAGCAAAGCCAAATGCCTCCGGTCCGGCTCTCAGGACCGAGTTCCTTATCAGTGATAGCACCCTAGCTAGCGAAGGCGAAAGCCGATGTGCAGCAGGCCTACTTGTGTTGGAACTCCCACCGTATCCCCTTGTGGCGGTGGCAAGTTGTATCTTTGGGGCACTTAGAAGCCGTAAGGCAGACCTCCGACCCCCCGGCTGAGTGGAAATAGCTCGATGGGACAACCTAGCGTATATGGGCTGATATTTTATGTCCTGCTGCATTCTCAGTAGGTATCACACGGTGTGACCCCCGTCTTTTGCCTTTCAAGGGCATAAGCAAAAGGTAGCTAGGCTAAAGAAGAATTATGTAAAAATTATTTTGGGTGTAAGACTCCGCGTGAACTAAAGTGAAGATAATATTCTTTACCTTATCACCCTAGCGGAGGCGGAGCTGTGTCTAATTAACTGAAGAAGGCCTGCCTTGTAGCAGGCCTTCTTAAGGTCAGTATCCTTCCTCTCTTATTACAATATTATTAATTATTCCCGGCGCCTCATTATCAACAAGCGCATCACGGACAGCCCGGCGGATAATTTCGACATCAGCGCCGTCAATGCCGTCCCATCCGTTCCCGCCATCTAGGGTCATCTTCCGCTTGGTCGTAATAACAAGCGTTGCATGAGATTTTTCGCCCTCTACCTCGATCTCTCTTTGAATGGTTGCGCCTGAGATCAGCTGTGTCAGATTTGGCCGATCTGGAATCCGGGCCACAATTTCCTTTAAAATATTCATTTGATGTCCTCTGTTTCGCCGCAAAGGCTTAATTGCCGCGACGTGAGAGGTGTATGGGGGCGATATGCGTCCATGCGCAACCCTTGTTAACGACGTTATTAAATACAGATTATTGTCGTTATCACTATATATCTTTTATTCTGACTTATGAGACTTTCTTTGTATTTTTTATTCTCATAATATGTCTATTTTATATGAGTTAATTGTATTTAGAGAGGTCGATATAAATGGATTTTTCATCATCTTTCCGACGATTAAGAGTCTTCAAAAGGGCACATCCGCAAGTCTAAGAGTGAAATCACTAACGGCGCGCTTGAGATAGGCTCTAATTTCCATTTTAAGCCGCGCTCAGAGGAAGTATGTCCGGGCGGCTCTGAGGGGCGGGGGATGAGAAAAAGCCTCTGAGAACGCCTTTAAAACTCAATAAGCGACTTTTTAAGTCTATTCGCATTTTGGGATGAAGAGGTCCTTGTATACGCAAGATCGAATAGCGGGGTATGTCTCTTCAATTGGAATTTCGCGCACATAGATCGCATCCATTCCATGCTTTTCGTGCCCAGCAACTTCATGGATAATGTTCGGATGTATTTTGTAGTCACTATGGCCAAGCATTCTTTTGAACGCTCCTCGGAACCCATGGAAGGTTACTTCAAGCCTCGCGGTTACAGGTAGAGTGTCTCTAAGCATCTGGCGTATCACGGTTCGATTGAATGACCGGATTACCCTTCCGTTCGACCATTGATTGTCGTCATTCCGATCCGTGTCTTTGCCGCTAGGCGGCTTCCAATCGGGAAAGACACGCTCTTCTCCGCTGGCTTTGATGCGATTTATATATTCAGCAAAGCCGAGTTCCATGAGCGCATCGAGGATCGGCACCTTGCGCGCTTCTCCCTTTTTAGTGCGGCGCCACTTGTTATCTCGAATAACAACATGCGGAGTGCTCGAGTCGAGAATAACCTCAGCAATCATAAGGCCTCCGAGCTCGCTTGCACGGCATCCGGTATAGGCGGCGGTTACCGGAGCCCAATATTCTGAACCGGTCAGCCGATGGTCACCCGGTTGATGTGATTGCGACGGCGTTGGAGATTTGCAGCCCGTAAACCAAGGATGTTTGAAAATCAGATTCATTTCTTGATTTGTGAAACCTCGTTTTTCCGGCATCGTCGCTTTATTCGGGGGCGACGCATAACGATCGACTTTTATAGCGCTGGCAGGGTTCTTTCCGGTAAATTTGTCAGTGTCGATGGCGTGATTGATTGCGGCACGAAGCAAGCTAATTCGTTTCCGCAATGTCTTAGGACTCGCTGGTCGGGGAATGCTGCCAGCGGTTTTGCCGCCGACAGTTTGCGAAGCGAGATGGCGGGCGTAAGACTGAAAGTCTCCACGGGTCAGCGCATCTAGCCGCTTATTTCCTATCAAATTCTCGAAAAGTCGGAGCGAGGATTTTACCTCTGTGGCGGTTCTTGCTGGTAAATCTCTTTGTTTGAGATAGGCCTCCACGGCTTCTCGAAGGGTTGGAACGGACTTTGCCTCTGCTGGCGAGGTCTGCAACAGGTGAGGTGCTCTCTCTCCGATTATGAGGGCTTGAGCCTCTCTACGACCTAGATGAATGCCTGTTCGTATGGCTCCTACTACGGCTCCAAACTCGGGAGAGCGGGGGGGCGCATCCCAGCCACGGTTTTTAATCACCCAAGCGGCAATCTCGGTTGGCGTCTCATGTCGACCATTGCCAGTGTGGCGGGTGTGGAGCGCTTGTTCCTCGTCCTCGGCGTGAAGCTCAAGTTCGTAAATCAGGCGCTCATACTCTTCGGTACAGGCAGGATCGGCGTCCGCACGAATGTACGCCCGTTCAAGCGGCTCAATGACAAGCCTTCGATACAAGTCTGTAAGTTCGTTGAGATCGGCTTGTGTAACTTTCCTTAGCGCTGGTTTAATAGCAGAGGGCGTTGAGGCCGGGAGGACCGAAAATTGCCCCGTCGCAGCGGCGACTTTTCGTTCAAACTCCAGATGAACAGAAATACAGGCCGCATGCATTTCGGCAACGTTCGCTGTTCGCAGGGAGCGACGAAACAGGTTCTGGGATTTGAAGTGCGTTTCAAACAGCGCTGGATCGCTCTTCACACGCACGGGAACGCGGCGTTCGTACTGATAAACTTCGCCGCGCTTTTTCACGTACCTGACCGCCGCCGCCAACTGATCGTCCTTACTCGATTGTCTCACACTTAGTCTCACACAATTCCTGGCAAAGCGGCTGGATTGCAAGGAGTATTGGATTTCTGTCACGATTTTTCAAGCGGTGAAGAACCCAGCAGGGCTCACCACCGTTTTTGCCGCTTTCCGGACATTCCGGCGGCTTTCCAGGTCGCTGCTCTTCGCCTCGGTGCTGCCTTGCGGCGCCCCTGCGATCGAGCGCGATATATCGTTCTTTTTCGGAACTCTCCGGCATTTGTGCGTTAGATTCATAACGGCCAGAAAAGGAGAGAGCGATGTCGATCGGCGTGGAACAGAAGAGGCTGCATCAGGACCTCAAGAACGTGGGGCTTCGTGCGCAGGCGACGGCGGCGGGGCTGGTGCAGCTTTGCAAGGAGCTGCAGGCCGTGGGCGTGCTGGGCGATGCCGCCGTCAGCCGCGTCAAGGAAGCGATCGCCAACGAGATCGCTCTCACCGCGCCGCGGCCGATCCTGCGAGAGGATTTTCGCCGCGATGTCTGCGCGCGTCTGGACGCGATTTTCTCCGGCGCGGAGAAGCTCGGTCCCGCCGAGGAAATGCCCTTCGCGCAGCAGCAGATGGAGTAACGGCCCGATCTGCGTGGCCCCAGACGGTCAGCGGTCTCCCGCGCATTCAGGGGGACTTTGCGGCAGTGCGATCTCGCAACTGCGAGATTTATTTTTGCGCGCAGGAACAAAGACATCGCCAATGACTTAAGTCACTGCCGGGCGCAGTTGCGAACCCTATCCCGCACCCACGGGATGCGCGCGCGGCAATTTAGGAACGCTTCCCGTCGGTCGCCACCGTGCACTTTCGGAATGCATTTCGGACTGGACCCAATCCTTCGGGCCCCGCGGATTATCCGTGGGGCCTTTCTTTTTGCCCAAGGGCAGCGAGATCGGAGCGCCCGAGGGCACTGGGATCAGAGCGCCCGGGAGCACCGGGATCAGAGCGCGGTGGGGCGCTTGCCTTCGGGATTGCCGAGGTGTTCGATCTGCGCTTCGGTCAGGTTTTCGCTGAAGGCGGGCGAGAGCTTGCGCTCCAGGCGGCGGCACATGTCCGAATGGGCGATCAATGCGCGCGCCGTCTCGCGCAGGGTGGCATAGTCCAGCGGCGCTTCGCCGGAGATCCATTCGCGCACGTCGCGTTCGGCGATGCCGAGGTGCCGGGCCAGCGCGCGCTGGCCGCCAAGGGCGTCGACGGCCTGTGAGAAGATGGCGAGTTGGATATCGGAGGCTTGCGGCATGTGGGGAGGCATGGGCGTAATCGGCGCCGCGCGCAAGCGGCGCCGGGCCGGTCAGGCCTCGCTACCGACAGGTTTCGTACCGGCCCCGGAATTCCCTGGCTCTCCGGAGGCTGCGCCGGTGCCCGCGGTGAGCGTGGTGCCGATCGTGGCGCCGACGATCGCGGCAATGCCCAGCCACTTGGCCAGGGGCAGCACTTCGCCCAGCAGCAGGGCGCCGGTCAGCGCGCCCACGGCCGGTTCGCCGCTGGTGAGGATGCCGAAGCTCTTGGTCGGCAGGCGGCGCAGCGCGAACATCTCCAGGGAATAGGGGATGGCGCTGGAGAAGATCGCCACGACCAGCGCAACGGCCAGGACATGCGGCTGGATCATGGCCATGCCGGCCTGGGCGATGCCGAAAGGCAGGGCGACGAGCGCGGCCACGGTCATGCCGTAAGCCGGCGCGGCGGCGCCCAGGACCTCGCCCGCGCGCTTGCCCATGAGGATGTAGGCGCCCCAGAACACCCCGGCGGCCAGAGCGAGCAGCACGCCTGCAGGGTCGAGGGCATGGTCGATGGCCCGGGGGGCGGCGGCGGCGGCCTCTGGCGAGCCGGAGATCGGCACCAGCAGCGCCAGGCCCGCGATGGCCAGCCCGATCCAGGCGAGGTCGATGCGGCGGCGCGAGGAGAACGTCGCCACGGCCAGCGGGCCGGTGAACTCGGTGGCGAGGGCGATGCCGAGCGGGATGCGCTGGATCGCGAAGTAGAACAGCATGTTCATGCAGCCCAGCGCCAATCCATAAGGCAGGGCGGCGCGGAGCATCTGCCGGTCCAGCGGCTTTCGCCAGACACGGAACACGCCGCAGAGGATGGCCGCCGCCAGCGCCAGGCGCAGCGCCGTCGTGCCGGCCGGGCCGGTCACCGGGAAGAGCGACTTGGCCACCGAGGCGCCCCAGCAGATCGAGACCATGGCCGTCGCCACCGCGGCAAGCGGCGCGAAGTCATTGGAGGAGGAACGCGTTGCTATGCGGCGAATGACCATGGAACCCTCGGCTGGAATCGGCGATGCTTTTATCCGGGGACGGCGATAAAAGCGGTCTATGATTGCCGCGCGGCGATAATATTTATCGGAGATCAGCCCCATGCCCGATGCGTTCGACTTGCGCATCCTTACCGAGCTTCAGCGCGACGCGCGGATTTCCATGCCGGATCTCTCCGAGGCGGTCGGGCTTTCCGCTCCCGCCTGCTATCGCCGCGTCAGGACGCTGCGCGAGCAAGGCGCGATCGAGCGGGAAATGGCGCTGGTCTCGCCCCGGACGATGGGCTGGCTGGTGACGATGATCGTGCTGGTCTCCCTGGAGACCGACAAGGGCCGCGTGGTGGACGACCTGGTCGCCCGGCTTCGGCAGACCCGCGAGGTGATCGATGTCTGGTACGTCACCGGCGACCACGACCTGGTGCTGCAGGTGGCGGCGCAGGACATGGCGCATTACGATGCCTTCTCGCGCCGGGTGCTTCACGGCGAGGAACACGTCCGCGCGTTCAAGACGCTGGTGGTGATGCAGCATGCGAAACGCGCGGCGGCATTGCCGGCGGCCTAGGGCGGAACCGGCCGGCGACGCATGAGGGTCGCTGTCCGCTTTCGCAGCAGGCTGCCGGCAGCGATTGACGCGCCGGGGATTTGTCCCAAGGGTTCGCGAATTGGTTGGAGAGACTCGAGAATGAAATCCGTAAAGCTGGCCTGCGTCTTCCTGATCGCTCCGCTTGGCCTGTTCCCCGTTGCCGCGAACGCCAGTTTCTACACCGGCGACGACCTCTATGCGGCCTGCATGACCGAGCGCGGCAGCAATACCTATGTCGAGAAGAGCTACGAATGCATCGCCTATATCACCGGCGCCGTCGATGCCTTCAACACCACGCGCAAGACCAACAAGCTCGACAGCTGCCTGCCGGCGGACGTGACGATCGGCCAGCTGAAGGAAGTCACCATGGACTACCTGGCGCGCAACCCGAACGACCGGAAGGGCTCGGCCTCGGAGCAGGTCTTCAAGGCCACCCGCAAGGCCTGGCCCTGCGCCTCGTCAACGAAAAGCGCGCCCCAGAAGAGCACTGGAAAGAAGAGCACGGGCAAGAAGACGACTACGAAGAAGAACCGCTAGGGGGCTTCTACGGCGACTCCAGCCGCTCGCGGTTGCGGCGGTGGAAGATGCGTTCGTGGAAGTACCACTGGTAGGGGTAGCGTTCGAGCAGGCGGTAGACGATCTCGGTGAAGACCAGCGTCACCGGGATCACCACGGAGAGGAACAGGGCCAGCGACAGTGCCCAGTGAGCGCTGAACAGGCCGAGGCGCACGAAAAGCAGGCGCGTCGTCAGGTACGTGTAGGGGTGAGCCAGGTAGAGGCTGTAGCTGACGGTGCCGAGGTAGAACGCCGAGGGCCGGTCGAGCAGGCGGCCGGTCACGCTGCCCGGCGCGATGGCCATGTAGAAATAGGCCGAAGTGAAGAACAGCATCGCGTAGTTACGCGGGTCGCCCATGTTCTTCAGCATGAAATCGTAGTGCTGGATCGAACCGAAATAGAGGCACCCGGCGAACGCCAGGGCCTCCAGCGCCGGGCGCCAGGCGGCGGGCGGGCGCAGGCCCCGCTCGTCGAGCAGTCTTGCGCCCATTCCGGTGAGGAAGAAGGCCATGGCCGGGAAACGGTAGACGAGGCCGGCCGCGGTCAGGGCCAGGAGCACGGTCAGCACACGGTCCCCGCGGCGCAGCGCGGTGTGCACCGTCAGGCAGGCCATCGCGTAGAACAGCACTTCGTAGCTGAGGCTCCAGGCATTGGGCGTGAGCTGCTCGGTATGGGTGAGCAGGTTGACCAGCAGCAGCGCCGGCACGATCGATTCCAGCGTGTTCAGTTCGGGCATGGTGCCCGTCGCCGCGTTCACCGCAATGAACAGCAGCGAGAAGGCCAGGAACAGCGGATAGAGGCGGAAGAATCGCCGCAGCGCGAATTCGCGCGCGGAATAGCGCATGACGCTGGGCAGGATCACGTAGCCGCTGATGACGAAGAACAGCCAGACGCCCCAGCGGCCGAAGTTCCACGGTGCCTCGGTGACGGCCAGGTAGGCGGCGTCGTGCGGGTAGATGTTCTCGCCCAGGCCGCCCAGGACATGGGCGAGGAAGACCATCATCGCCGCGACGCCGCGCAGGCCGTGGACGGTGGGGTTGAAGCCTGCGCCGGATCGGGACGCCCTGCCGCCACCCGTCCTTGCGGCATCGGCCGCAGGCGCGGGCGACCCGCCCGGCTCGCGCTCGAGCGGGAGGGCAGTGGCGCAGCTCTGGGTCACAAGGATGTCATGCCGTGCGCGACCCGCCTGTGTGATTGTGCGCCTGGCCGTGAGCGTGGAGGGCGGCGCGCGAGCGCTTGGTCTTGCGCGGGACGCCGGCGGCCGTCGCGCCCCTGATACCGGGTTCCAGCATCGGCGCGGCGGGACTGGGCAGGCTGTAGCCGAAGCGGCGCAAGTCGTAGCCGGTCATGCGCTGGAGCTGCTGGTTGCTTTCCGCATAGCGCTCTCCGACCGACTGCTCGATCTGGCGCATCAGGCGGCGGCGGAGCGGCTTGTCGAACATGGCGGTGAAGGCGAAGATCGGGCGGAGCTTGCGGTAGTAGCGGTCGAACGGGGGGAACACCACCGGCGCCTGGGGCGAAAGCTGGTTCCGGTTGAACAGGGCGTTGAGCGGGCGGCGCAGGGCCTGCATGAGGATCGGCATGCCCTCGTTGGCGGGGGCGCCGAAGATGTCGTGCGGGATCAGCGAGGCGTCGTGCTCGCAGAACTGCGAGATCTCGCGCGCGACGCGCGACGCGTCGTTGCGCAGGGCCTCGTAAGGCAGCACCAGCACGTTTTCGGGGCCGAAAAGCTGGCGATAATATTCGATGCACTGGACATAGGCGAAGGAGCGGAAGTCGAAGTCCGGCTTGCGCGAGAGGGTCCATTGCAGCGGGGTGGTCAGCCGGCGGAACGAGAGCGAGCCGCCGTCGCTGATATATTGCAGGTAGTACGAGAAGATCATCGAGCGCTGCTCGCGCACGAAGACCAGGATCCGGGCGTTCGGCAGGCAGTTCTTGATGCGGTCGGCGATCAGCTTGGCGTCGTATCCGCCCGAGGCGGGATAGCCGGACAGCCGCTCGTGCGAGACCACCAGAGTATTGCCACGCGCCTGCGCCTCGCGGCTGCGGCGGCGATAGCTTTCGATCCGGTGGGGAGAGAGGTCGTCGAAGGCGCCCTGTTTCACGAAGTCCAGCTGGATGTGATAGCGATCGTTCTCCAGCCGCTCGAAGCCGAGTTCGCGCCGCGAGAACAGGGCGTTCTGGAGCAGCGTTGAAGCAGTCTTGTGGAATCCGATATGGACAAGTGGTCTTGTACCCGGCTCCTTCACGTCGCGCTCCCTGGCTCCTCCGCGCGTGCATGCCGGGGAAGGTCAGGCCGCGAGGACATCGTTTGTCACGTTCAGGACAACACCTTGAACACAAACGAGAGACCATGCCGGGGCGGGTCGGGTCAATTGCCATGAATCGCCCGGATGGTCCTCCGAAAGTCTAGGGTGGATCGATATATACAGCCGGTTCCGGCGCGTTTCCGCGCCCGAGCCGCGCCCCTGCGATGCGGGATCGCCGGTTTCCTGCGAGGGGTTAATCCCTTGGGTCGCGGTGCGGCCCCAATGACCGGGCGCGCTATGCTTCCGGGTGATTGTCGGCCCGCCCGGCGATGCCCAACCTTGCGGCGGAACCCGTCGCAACAGGAAGCCGCTCTTGAACCCAACAGATCCCGCACTCGCTGCCGCCAACGTCACCGGACCTGTCCTGGTCACGGGCGTGGCCGGCTTCATCGGCCATGCCGTGGCGCACCGCCTGCTCGACCGGGGCGAGCAGGTGATCGGGCTCGACGTGGTCAACGACTACTACGACCCCGCGCTCAAGCATGCGCGCCTCGCCACGTTCGAGGGCCTGCCCGAGTTCGAGTTCCACCGCCTGGACGTGGCCGATGCCGCCGCCGTGGCCGCGCTGGTCCGCAGCCGGGGCGTGCGCCGGGTGGTCCATCTCGCCGCGCAGGCCGGGGTGCGCTACAGCATCGAGAACCCCTTCGCCTATGAGCGCTCCAACCTGGCCGGCCATCTCGCCGTGCTGGAGGCCTGCCGCCATGCGGAAGGCTTCGAGCATCTGGTCTATGCCTCCTCCAGCTCGGTCTACGGCGAGCGGCCGCTGGCCGGGCCGGACGGCGAGGCCTGCAAGGAAGGGGGTGCGGGCGGCTTCTCCGAGGACGATCCGGCCACGGAGCCGGTCTCGCTCTATGCCGCCACCAAGCGGTCTTGCGAGCTGATGAGCCAGTCCTACGCCAGCCTCTACGGGCTGCCGCAGACCGGGCTGCGTTTCTTCACGGTCTATGGACCCTGGGGCCGCCCCGACATGGCCTACTTCGGCTTCACGCGGAAGATCTTCGCCGGAGAGCCGATCGAGGTCTATGGCGAGGGCCGGATGGCGCGGGACTTCACGTATATCGACGACATCGTCGACGGTGTGCTGGGCGCGCTCGACAATGTGCCGGGCGCCGGCGGCGCGAAGGCGCGGGCGCACCGGGTGCTCAACATCGGCGACAGTCGCCCGGTGGGGCTGATGGACATGATCGAGGCGCTGGAAGCGGCGCTCGGCCGCAAGGCGCAGAAGATCATGCGGCCGATGCAGCCGGGGGACGTCACCGCCACATATGCCGACGTGAGCAAGCTGCAGGCGATCTGCGGCTACCACCCGCGCGTCATGCTGGAAGAAGGGCTGCAACGCTTCGCCGACTGGTATCGCCAGTTCTACGACGTGGAATCGCTGCAGTCTCAGGAGGCGGAGTGACCGATATCCCGCGCAAACGCCGGCCCGTGGACCGGCCCCCACTGGACAGGTCGGCGCTGGCGCGCGAGGCGGCGACGCTGGCGCGCTTCGTGCTGGTGGGGCTGGCCAATACGGCGATCGGCTACGGCCTGATCCTGGGCTGGCTGCGGGCGGGGCTGGGCGACTATGCGGCCAATCTGGCGGGCTTCGCCATGGGCCTGCCGATCTCCTACGCCCTTCACCGGCACCTCACCTTCCGCGCCCGCCACCGCGCCTCCACGGCCGAGGCCCTGCGCTACGGCGCGGCGTTTCTGGTGTCCTATGCCGCGAACCTGGGCGTGATCGCGCTGGGCCGCGCGGCGGGCTTCGAGCGCAGCGCCCTGGTGCAGGGCCTGGCGATCTGCACTTATGCGGGTGTGCTCTTCGTGCTCACCCGCATCACTGTCTTTCGCGCGCAACCAGCGAGATCACTTCGGGAAAGTTGATCTTCTGCTCGACGATCGGCCGGGTGCCCGGCTTGGCCTGGAGGAACAGGCGGCCGACATATTCGCCCAGGATGCCCATGAAGACCGCGTTGATCGAGATCGACATGAGCAGCAGGATCGTGGTCGTGGCGAAACCGGCGGGCCAGGCCTGGCCCAGGAACACCCGCCCGACGAGGTAGATGAAGGTCAGCACCATGCTGAGCACGCCGATCACGATCCCCGAGATCGAGGCGATCCGCAGCGGCATCAGCGAGTGGTTGAGCACCCCGTCCACCGCCAGCGAGATCATCGACTTGAGCGGGAACTTGCTCTCTCCGGCGATACGGTCGCCGCGGTCGTATTCGAGGCCCACCTGGGAGAAGCCCATCGCGCTGATCAGCCCGCGCAGATAGGGCGAGGCGTCCTCCACCTTGTTCAGTTCCACCAGGATGCGGCGGTCGACCAGGCGGAATTCCCCGGCGTTGACGGGAAGATCGTCGTCGCTGGTCCAGGAAATGAAGCGGTAGAAGGCGCGGCGCAGCGTCGCGATGACGAAGCCGTCCTTGAGCGAGCGGCGGATGCCGTAGACCACCTGGTGGCCCACCCGCCACAGCCCCAGCATCTCGGGGATCAGTTCGGGCGGATCCTGGAGGTCGCAGTCGAGCTGGATCGAACAGGCGCCGGTGGCGGCCTTGTAGGCGCAGAGCAGAGAGCGCTGGTAGCCGTAATTGCGCGAGAAACGGATGACCTTGAGCGCCGGGTCCTTGCGGGCAAGGTCTTCCAGCAGCTCGAAAGTGCGATCGGTGGAATGGTTGTCCGTGACGATGATCTCGTAGGCGTATTCGGGAAGCTTCTCGAAGACGCGCACGATCGCCTCGTAGCAGCGCACGACGTTGAGTTCCTCGTTGAAGGCGGGAACGAGGATGGAAACCAGGGTCTTCGGCTCGGCGTTCACGGATCTATCCTGCTTTCGTGCACATGAGTTGCTCGCCCGCGATGGTACGGGCGAGGCCTTCGTCGAGTTCGATGCGGCGGCGCCAGCCGAGCACGCCGGCGGCAAGGTCGGGACTGGAGCAAAGCTCCACGGGCGCGTCCTCGGGCTCGGCCCGCGGCAGGAAGTTCTCCGGGCAGCCGGTCATGGCCTCGATCCGGCAGGCGACCTCCTCCATCGTCGGCGCGTCGCCCGAGCAGATGTTCACGCAGTCCGGGACATCCTGCCGCGTCGCTTGCCGGGCGATCTGCAGCAGCGCGTCGACCGCATCGTCGACGTGGATCAGGTCGCGCCGGTCGGCGGGGCGGCGGATCGTCATCGGCTGGCGCGAGAGGCAGGCGTCGATCAGCGCGGGTATCAGGAAGCTGGGGGCCTGGCCCGGGCCGTAGCAGAGCGCCAGGCGCGCGGTGACGACCGGGAAGGGCAGGCGCGGGGCCAGCATGGCGATGGCCTCGGTGGTCGCCAGCATGCCCGCGCCATAAGGCGTGGAGGGCACCGCGCGGGCGTCTTCCCGGTAAGGCAGTGCGGCCCGGCCATATTCGGCGATGGTCCCCGCGCGCACCACCGCTTCCGGGGGCCGGGGCAGCTCGGCCAGCGGCTGGAGCAAGTTGAGCGCGGGCTGGAGGTAGATGGCGTGGGAGGCGCGGGCCGCCGCGAAATCGGGCTGGGGCGGCAGGCGGGTCTCGGCCGCCAGGTGGAACACGCGCCGGGGCGCGATGCCGCGGATGCAGCGCCGGATCTCCAGCCGGTCCGACAAGTCGATGCGGTGGATCGTCAGGCGTTCGGCAAAGGGCGAGAGCCGCCCCAGCTCGGTGGAGGGGCGCACGATGGCATGGACGTCCCCGCCCTCATCGAGAAGGCGGCGGACGAGATGCGCGCCGATGAAGCCGCCGGCACCTGTGAGCAGCGTTACGCCTTCGGCCACTTGGCGACCCTTCTACAAGAATTGCGGCCTTCCACGACAATCCGGCCTTCCGCAAAAGATCCGGGCCGGAAATTACGCTCCGGCCCGGCTTGATCGGTTCAGCAGACGATCCTCGGCACGGGCAGGGGCACGAGGAAGCGGCCGCCGCGTTCGCGGAAGGCGGCCTGCTGCTCGAAGATCTCGTCGAAGAAATTCCAGGCGAGCACGAAGAGCACGTCCGGTTTCTCTTCCTCGATCGCCTCGACCGGGCGGATCGGAATGCGCGTGTTCGGCGAATAGAGGCCGTGCTTCAGCGGATTCCGGTCGACCAGGAAGTCGAGGTAATCGGTGTCGATCCCGAAATGGGTGATGAGGGTGTTGCCCCGGGCCGAGGCGCCGTAGCCGGCGATCTTCAGGCCCTGGGCCTTCATCTCGTCGAGCATGGCGCGGATGTCCCGGCCCATGTCCTCCACTTCGAGGGCGAGCGCGTCATAAGTCTCCTGGACCAGCATGCCGCCGGCCAGTTCGTCGCGCAGCATCGTGCCGACCGACTGCGAGGGGCCGATCCCGGCCGCCTTGCGGTTAAGGAACACACGCATCGAGCCGCCGTGAATGTCGGGCAGCGAGAGCGCGTCGGTCACTTCGAGGTCGAAGAAGGCGGCGAGCTTGACGATCGAGAGCAGGCTGAACTCGGAGACGTGCTCGTGGTAGATATTGTCGAATTCGGTGTGGTCGATGTACTCCTTGGCGCGGGGCACTTCGATCACGAAGGTGCCGTCGTCCGCCAGCAGGATGCTGATGGCCGCCATGAAAGTGTGCAGGTCGCCGATGTGGTTGAAGGTGTTCGTGGTGACGATCACTTTCGCCGGGCCGCGCTGCGAGCGGACCAGTTCGGCGGAGGCGGGCGTGAAGTAGTCGATATATGTCTCGACCCCGCGCTCGGCGGCCATGGCGGCGATGTTCTCGGCCGGGTCGAAGCCCAGCGTCCGGCAGCCCAGCGCATTGCAGGCGGCCAGGAGCAGGCCGTCGTTGCTGCCGATGTCGACGATCAGCCCGTCACCCGCGCGCGCCGCCAGCACTTCGGCGAAGTCCGAGAAGTGCGTGTGCATGCGCGCGGCCCCCGAGGGGACATAGAGGTAGTGGCGGAAGAAATCGGCCGGGATCTGGTCGGCGATCTCCACCAGCCCGCATTCCAGGCAGACCTGGGTGTTGAGCGGGAAGGCCGGCTGCTCCGCGCCCAGGTCTTCCGGGCGGATCAGCATCTGGCCGGGGGCATGGTCGCCCAGCGGCAGGAAGAGGTAGGGCGAAGGCGCCTTGCACGCGCGGCATTCGCTGAGCTTCGAGGCGGAATCGGCGGCATCGGCCGGCTTGGGAATGGACATTTCAAGCATTCGCCGCCTCCCGCGAGGACGTTGTCGTCAGGGAGCGGACGAAGCCTTCGAACGTCTCGTGCATGAAGTCGATATGCGCTTCCGTCAGGCCGTGGTGGCACGCGAGCAGGATGCCGCCCTTCATCACTGCGTCGGCGACCGGGCAGCCTTCCGGCGGGGCCTTGAGCGTCACGTCCTTCATGGCCGGCTGGCGCAGGATGTTGCCGGTGAAGACCGGGCGGGTCTGGATGTCGCGCTCTTCCAGCCAGATCTGCATCTGGGTGCGGGTGAAGGGCGCGTCCTCGCGAATGGTCAGCGGGAAGGCGAGCCAGCCCGTGCGCGATTCCGGCAGCTGTTCGGGCAGGACGAACCAGTCCTCGTACTGCTTGAAGAACTGGTACTGCCGCTCGAAGTTGTGCTCACGCGCGGCGATGTTGTTGTCGAGCTTCTTGAGCTGGACGAGGCCGAAGGCGGCGCCCATTTCCGAAGGCTCGACATTGAAGCCCAGCTCGTCGAACAGGAACTTGGCGTCATAGTCGATACCGTCGAGCGCGACGTTGAAACGCTTCTCGATGCTTTCGGAATCGACGTAGAGCGAGCTGGTGCGGCCCCAGGAACGCAGCAGCAGCGCGCGGCGGGCGAGGTCCTCGTCCGAGACGCAGAGCATGCCGCCGTTACCCGCCGCATTGATGACGTGCGAGCCGTAGAAGCTGGTGGTGGAGATGTGCGAGCGGGTGCCGGTGCTGGTGCCGCGCAAGGTGGCGCCCAGGGTGTCGGCGCTGTCTTCCACGACCATCAGGCCATGTTTGTCGGCGATCTCGCGGATGCGGTCCCAGTCGGGCAGGTTGCCGATCAGCGAAGGGATCATCATCGCCCTGGTGTTCGGCCCGATCATCGCCTCGATCTTCTCGACGTCGATGTTGTAAGTGCCGACCGCCGAGTCGACGAAGGCCGGCACCAGGCGCGAGCGCACGATCGGCGCCACGGTGGTGGCGAACGTCAGCGCCGGGGTGATGACCTCGCTGCCTTCGGGCAGGTTCAGCAGCTCGATCGCGAGGTAGTTCGCCGAGGAGCCGGAATTGACCATGATGCCGTGGTCCTTGGCGAAGAGCGCCGAGACCTGCTCCTGCATGGCGCGCACTTTCGGACCCATCTGGGTGGAGGTGCGCAGCACTTCGAGGACGGCGGCGATTTCTTCCTCGCCGTGGACGGTCTGACCATAATTCACGCGCATATTGCTGTTTCCCCCTGGAGAGTTTCAGTGATCCCGGTCTCCGAGCCGGAGAGCTGATCGGAGTACCGGGCGATCTGCGCCTCGCTGAAGGCGCGCATGTCGGCGTTGCCGCGCGCGTAGGCGCGGTACCATTCGGCGCTCATCGTCACCGCTTCCTCGGTCGAGAGGCGCGGGCGCCAGCCGAGCCGGGCATGGGCCTTGCTGGAATCGAGCGTGAGCAGCCCCGCCTCGTGCGGGTCGTCGGGACGGCGCCCGAAGGCGATCTGCGCCACGCCCGGGCCCCAGGCCCGCTGGAAGTGGCGCGCGATTTCCTCGACGTCGATGAAGCCATCGGCGCTGGGGCCAAAGTTCCAGGCCTCGGCAAAGCGCGGCGCATCCTCTCCAAGAAGCCGCGCACCCAGCATCAGGTATCCCGCCAGCGGCTCCAGCACATGCTGCCAGGGGCGCACGCTGGCCGGGTTGCGGATGGTCACGGCGGTGCCGGCCATGGTGGCGCGCACGACGTCGGGCAGCAGGCGGTCGAGCGAGTTGTCGCCCCCGCCGATCACGTTGCCCGCACGCACGGTGGCCAGCTGGCAGCCGTCGGGACTGGAAAAATACGACCGCCGGAACGCCGCGGCGACCAGTTCGGTGCAGCCTTTCGAGGCGCTGTAGGGATCCGCCCCGCCCAGCGCGTCGGTCTCGCGGTAGGGCCATTCCCACTCGCGGTTCTCGTAGCACTTGTCGCTGGTGACCACGACCACGCCGCGCGCCGAAGGCATGCGCCGCACCGCGTCGAGGACGACGGCGGTGCCGGTGACGTTGGTGGCGAAAGTCTCGACCGGATCGTCGTAGGACGGGCGCACCAGCGCCTGCGCGGCGAGGTGGAACACCAGGTCCGGCCGCAGGTCCGCACAGGCCGCATCGAAGGCGGCGGCGTCGCGGATGTCGGCAATGCGGTGGTCGACCAGCCCCCCCAGGTCGACCGAATGAAACATGTCAGGGCCTTGCGGGGGGCGGTGCAAGGCGACCCCGGTGACCTCTGCGCCCAGTTGCCTGAGCCAGAGGCATAACCAGCCACCCTTGAAGCCGGTGTGGCCGGTCACCAGAATCCGCTTGCCCCGATATGCCGAAACAAGCGCCTGATTCAGTGTGCCTTGTTCAGGCATGTTGCAACTTCGCGGGCAGGTCGGTGCTGAGCACCGGCTGGCCGTTTTCGAAATCCATCCAGGGCGGCATCGCCGAGGTACCCAGCTTGTCCAGCGTGTCGCGGTCGCGCACGGTGTCCATCGGGTGCCAGAAGCCCTTGTGCTTGTAGGCCATGAGCTGCCCGTCATGGGCCAGGCGCGTCAGCGGCGCCTGCTCCAGGGGTTCCTCGTCGCCGCTGAGATAGTCCAGCACGCCCGGTTCGAAGACGAAGAAGCCGCCGTTGATCCAGGTCTCGTACTTGACGACCTTCTCGGTGAATTCGACCACCTGGCCGCCGTTGCCGTCGCACTCACCCAGCTCCAGGTTGCCGAAGCGGGCGGGCGGCTGGACCGCGGTGACGGTGGCGAGCTTGCCGTGCGAGCGGTGGAATGCCAGCAGCGCGTCCAGGTCGACATTGCCGACGCCGTCCGAATAGGTGACCATGAAGGTCTCGTCGTCGAGCCAGGAGCGCAGGCGCTTCAGGCGTCCGCCGGTCATCGTGGCCAGGCCGGTGTCCACCACCGAAACGCGCCAGTCGACCTTGGAAGTGGGGCGCAGGGCCATCTCGCCATTGCCGATGCCGACCGTGAAGTCGTTCGACATGAGGTGGAGGTCCTGGAAGAAGCTCTTGATCGCCATGGCCTTGTAACCGCAGGCGACGATGAAGTCGTTGTGGCCCCAGCGGTCGTAGATATCCATGACGTGAAGCATGATCGGGCGGCCCGCCACTTCCACCATGGGTTTGGGGACGCGGACCGTTTCTTCGGCAAGGCGGGACCCAAGGCCCCCGGCGAGCAGGACGACTTTCATAACCGCACCTCCGGTGTCGGAATTTTCTGGAGAATTTCTCCGGTCGATGGGGGAAGGTTAAGGGCAGAGCGGTCCGGCGGAGAAGTGTTCATCGGGGTTAGGCAGCTTTAGCCAGCAGGGGTGCCAAAGGGTTAACCCGTGCTCTGCAAATGGCCGAAGGAACCATTCGGGTAGGCTCCGCAGAGGGATCGGCCACGCCTTCTGCGCCGGGTTTCCGCGCGATCACTGCGAAGCCTCGTCCGGGTCCAGCGGGCGGCGGTAGAGCACCGGGCCGGTGCCGTTGCGGCGGCTGGCGAATTCCAGGTAGCCGTGGCTGCGCGCATAGTCCGCGAAAGCCTGCTCCAGCGGTTCTTCCCCGCCGATCAGGATGGCCGAGGGGTGATTGGCATCGAGCCAGGACACCAGCCGGGTGGGTGAGGTTGTCGTCCAGTAGGTGCGGTCCTGCGGCGGCATGTAGTCCGCCACGCGGTAGACGAACTGGCCGGCGGCGAACTCGCCCGGCAGCGAGAAGCCGCCCTCCAGCGCCAGCACCGGAGAGAGCGTGGCCACGCTGTCGCCCGAGGAGGCCCCGGCGCTGCGGGCCAGGGCGCGCATCTCGCGGTGGATCTTCACGCCTTCCCACGACGTCGGCCGGGCGAGGGAGATCAGGCCCGGCCCCAGCCTGGACCCCGCGCAGAGCAGCGCCACGAAAGCCAGCGAGAGCAGCACGGCGTCCGCCGCCAGCCGGTTTTCGCTGAGCGTGCGGGCGCGCAGCAGCACCACCAGCAGGATCAGGAAGGGGATCGGCGGCGCGAAATATTGCGGGAAGGACGGGCTGGGCACGAAGGCCACGACCACGCCCATCAGCGCCAGCACCGCGGCCAGCACCACCGGCCAGGACCAGACCGCCAGGACCCCGTCCCGCCAGCCGCGCCGCCGCAGGGGGAGGGCGACCAGGGCCACCGCGCCGACGAGGGCGAGGAGCGTGGCGTTGGAGGTCCAGATGTCTTCCGCCAGCAGGATCTTCTGGGCCACGCCGATCACTTTGGGCTCGGTGGAGTGCATCCAGTAGACCGGCTGGAGCTGGGTGAAGTAGCGGATCGTATGCGCGAAGAAGGCGTCGGGGTCGGAGGCGATGGCGATCAGCGCGGGGATGCCGCCGGTCAGCCCGCCCAGCGCCAGCGGCACGGTGCCGCAGGTCAGGCGCTGGCGCAGCGGATGGGCCAGCGGCGCCAGCAGCGTGGTCACGGCCAGGAACGGCGCGATGAAGATGTAGTTGGCCTTGAGCCCCACCGCCACCGAGACCAGCACGCCCGCCACGAAGCAGCACATCCAGGACGGCCGCTCGCGGTCCAGCCCGCAGAGCAGGAAGTGGATCGCCATGAGCGCGAAGGGAATGGGCAGGAAGTTGTTGCTCACCATCATGCCCGGGGGGCCGATCAGGAGGACATTGCCCATCAGCAGCATGGCGGCGGTGAAGAAGGCCGGAAAGCCGGTTCGCTGGCGGCGGGCGATCAGCCAGAGCGCCCCGATCGCCATGGCCCAGGCGGCCACGATCAGCATGCGGCCCAGCAGCAGGACGTGCCCGGTGCCGGTCAGCCAGTAGAACCCGCCCAGGATATAGGGCAGGTAAGGCAAGTGGTTATAGCCGAAATCGCGGTAGATATCGCCGGTGCCCCAGAGGCGGGAGACGGTGATGAACAGGTTCTCGTCCCGTCCGATCGGGAAGGCCAGGATCCGTCCGGCCAGCCCCAGGAACAGCACGGCCAGCAGGCCGAGCGCGGCGACGATGGCCGGGCTGGGGGCGGTTCGCGCGGTATTGCCCGGGCCGTCGCTCAGGCCTTGCGGCAAGGTTGCCGACAGTCCCGCGGGTTCGGCGCCGAGGTCCGGCGCGGATTGCGGCGCGGCGTAGTCCCGGCCCTGACCAGCGGTCTGGCCCACGTTCTGGCCTGCGTTCTGGCCCAAACCCTGCCCCGCGGCTTGCCCCGCGTTCTGCGGCCTGTCGCGTTCCATCATCGGGATCCCCTGTTGCCTGCGGCGCCAGCAGCCTGGCCTCACCCCTGACACGGGAGTGTGGCCGATGCCGCCAGCGACCGTGAGCGCGATTAGGGCGTACCCACTCAGGATGACGGCGGACCGCCGGGTGGGGGTGCCGGGGCCCGCCGGAGGCTCATCGTGATGTTTCGGCGGGCGCCCGGCCCATCACGGCCCCGATCCTGCCGGGTCGCCCTCCCGCATTGCTCCCAAATCGCCCGCTCCAATAAAGGGTTAGACCGCATGAACGCCTGCCTGCGCGGCAGGCTTTCGCTAGGTTCTGGCGCAATTGACGAAGCGGTTTTCACGCAGGCAGGTTTTCACGCAGGCGGAAGAGGGGGCCTTGGTACTTCCAACCAGCACGATGCGCATCGCGATCCTCGCCTCCGGCCTTGGCGCCGGCGGGGCGGAGCAGGTGATCGCCCAGCTCGCGCACCATTGGTGCGCGGCGGGACATACGGTGGACGTGATCGCCTTCGACAGGCCGGAGGATCCCGTGTTCCACCGCCTGCCGCAGCCGGTCACGCTGCACCGGCTCGGCGGGGGCAGCGGCTTTGCCGGCATGGCGGGGCGGGTCGCGGCGCTGCGGCGGGTGTTGCAGGCGCGGCACCCGCAAGTGATCGTCTCGTTTCTGACCAAGAACAACCTGATCGCCGCGCTGGCCACGCTCGGCACGCCCACGCGCCTCGTCTGTGCCGAGCGCAACAATCCCGAGCGGCAGGGCACGCATCCCTTGTGGAACCTGCTGCTGCGCCTGCTCTATCGCCGCGCCGACGCCATCGTCTGCCAGACGGCGGCGGTAAGGCGCTGTTTTCCCGCCGCCGTGCAGGCCAAGCTGGTGACCATCGCCAACCCGGTGCCCGCGCCTGACGTGATGCGGGCCGAGGGGGAGGTGAAGCGCCTCTGCGCGGTCGGCCGGCTGACGCACCAGAAGGGCTTCGACCTGCTGGTGCAGGCTTTCGCCGCCGTGGCGCCGCTCTGGCCGGACTGGCGGCTCGACATCTGGGGCGAAGGCCCGGAACGCGCCGCGCTGGAGGCGCAAGTGAGCGCTCTCGGCCTGGAAGGCCGCGTCCTGCTGCGGGGGCTCAGCCCCCGGCCGCGCGCCTGGGTGGAAGAGGCCGGGATCTTCGTCCTGTCCTCCCGCTATGAAGGCTTTCCCAATGTCCTGGGCGAAGCCATGGCCGCGGGACTGCCCGCGATCGCTGCCGACTGCGATTTCGGCCCGGCCGACATGGTGGAGCATGGCCGCAGCGGGCTGCTGGTCGCGAGCGAGGACACGGCCGCGCTGTCGCAGGCGATGGCGGGCCTGATCGCGGACCCCCTGGCGCGCAGCCGCATGGGCGCCGAGGCCGCAGAGGCCATGGCGCGGTTCCAGCCGGCGCGGATACTCCAGCAATGGGACCAGGTCCTGGCGCAAGTCGTCTCGCCGCGGCATCGTGGCGCGCGGTCGGTCACGGTGTCCGGTCCGGCCGGGCGCAGGGCCGGGGCGGAAGGTTGAGGGGCGCCGGAGCCATGGGGCCTAAGGCATGAACGGGGGAAACAGGGTGGTACGGATACTCTTCACGTCGGCCGGGCGCCGGGTGGAACTGACGCGGTGCTTCCGCCGCGCGGCCGAGAAACTGGGCCTGCGCGCGGAAGTCCATGCCTGCGACCTGCAGCCCGAACTGAGCGCCGCCTGCCTGGAGGCGGAAGTGGCCTTCGGGGTGCCGCGCTGCACGGCGCCCGACTATGTCGAACGCCTGCTGGAGCACTGCGCGCGCGAGAAGATCGCCTTGCTGGTGCCGACCATCGATACCGAGCTGGACCTGCTCTCGCGGGCGCGGGACCGCTTCGCGCAAGTGGGCACCCTGGTCCACGTCAGCGCGCCTGAAGTGATCGACGTCGTGCGCGACAAGGAACGCACGATCGCCGTGCTGGCAGAGGCGGGCGTGCCCGTGCCGCGCACCGCGCGGATCGAGGATGTGCGCGCCGATCCCTCGGGCTGGGCCTTCCCGCTTTTCGCCAAGCCGGTGGGCGGCAGTGCCAGCCGCGGCATCGGCGTGCTGCACGCGGCGGCCGACATCCGCGAGGACTATCCCGAGCCGATGCTGGTGCAGGAACTGCTGCGCGGCCCGGAATACACGATCAACATGTACCTCGATGCGCGCGGGCGGATGCGATCGGCGATCCCGCACTTGCGCATCTCGACCCGGGCCGGCGAAGTGGAGAAGGGGCGCACCGTGCGCGACCCGCGCATGATCGCCATCGCCGCAGACATCGCCGCTGCCCTCAATGCGCGTGGCCTGAATGCGCGTGACCCGAACGCAGGAGATCTTGCCGCCCCCGCTCCGAGCGGGCCGGGCGCCGAGGGCGTGCTCTGCTTCCAGCTCATCGACGATCCCGATCGCGGCCCCCGCGTCTTCGAGATCAATGCCCGCTTCGGCGGCGGCTATCCCCTGGCCGACCAGGCCGGGGGCCGCTTTGCCGAAAGCCTGCTCGCCCGCGTCTCCGGGCTGCCCGAATGCGCCAGCGAGCACTGGCGCGAGGGCGTGACCATGGTGCGCTACGACAGCGCCGTGTTCCGTGGTTGATATCCCGCATCCGGTCGTGGTGCTGGATCTCGACGACACGCTCTATCTCGAACGGGACTTCGCGCGCAGCGGCTTTGCGGCCGTGGGGCGCCACCTGGAGGAGAGCCACGGCCTGACCGGCTATGCCGAGCACTGCGCGCGGCTGCTGGACGAAGGGCACCGCGGCACCGTGTTCGACGCGGCGCTGGCGGCCATGGGGCTTGCCGCGATCGAGGTCGCGCCGCTGGTGGCGCTCTACCGTGGCCACGCGCCCGAGATCGCGCTGGCCGAAGACGCCGGACGCCTGCTCGACCGGCTTGGCGCGCGGGCCAGCGCGATCATCACGGACGGCCCGGCGCAGACCCAGGGCAACAAAGTGGCGGCGCTGGGCCTCCACGACCGGATCGGCAAAGTGATCCTCACCGGCCTGCTGCCCGAAGGCTGCGGCAAGCCCCATGCCATGGCGTACGAGATGGTCGAGCAATGGTCCGGCCGTCCTGCGGCGGACCACGTCTATATTGCCGACAATGCCGCCAAGGACTTCGTGACCCCCCGCGCCCGAGGGTGGACGACCGTGCAGATCCTGCGCGAGCGGCGCATCCACGCCTGCACCGCGCCGACGCCCGACCATGCGGCGCACCATGTGGTGGTTTCGCTGGACGAACTGAGGCTGGCCTGATCTGGTTCCGGGTTTTCAGAAGAGTCACGCGCAGAAAGAGCAGGCGCCCGCGGCGCCGCGCGCTCCCTCAATCCGCGAGAACCACCGCCTGCGAGCGGCGTTCGCCGCCGACCATGACCCAGAGGGTCAGCGCCACGATCCGCAAGTCCAGCAGCGGCGAGGCATTGTCCACGTACCACAAGTCCAGCGCGATCTTCTCGTCGAGCGAGAGCAGGGTATTGCCGTTGACTTGCGACCAGCCGGTCAGCCCCGGCCGGACCCGACCCCGCGCCGCGCCGCGTGGTCCGAGACCGGCGATGGTCTCGGGTAGCAGCGGCCGCGGGCCGACGAAAGTCATGTCCCCGGCCGCGACGTTCCACAGGCCCGGCAGTTCGTCCAGCCGGCTGCGGCGCAGGAAGCGGCCGAAGGCGGTCACGCGGGCTTCATCCGGCAGCGGCTGCCCATCCGGCCCCGTCGCCTCGCGCATGGAGCGCAGCTTGAGCAGGGTGAAATCCCGCCCGTCGCGGCCCGCCCGGCGCTGTCGGAACAGCACCGGGCGACCCATCGAGAGCAGGACGCCGAGCCCCAGCAGCAGGAGCAGCGGCAGAAGGGTGAGCAGGAGCAGCGAGGCGAGCAATCGAAGGGAAGCGAAGGCCACTCGCGCGCTCCTGCTCACGCTTCCACGGGGCGCCAGGAGTGGCCCCGGAACAAGCGACGGATCTTGGCGGCCCATTCGTCGCGGGCCGGGACCGGCGACGAGTAGTAGCTGGCCGAGTCTGCGTAGTACTGGACCGAGTCGCCATAGCGGCGACGGGCGTGCTCGACGTAGTCGACCTGGTCGAAGATCACGCCGCTGACGCTGTCGTCCAGCATTTCCAGGGCGGCGCGCATCTGGTCCCCGGTGGTGTGGCCCCAGCGGGCGACCAGCACGGTCTGGTCCGCGAAGTGGCACATGGCCCGGGCATCGCGCACGGCAAGGGCTGCCGGGGCGTTGATGATGACCAGTTCGAAGCGCTCCCGCAGCTGTTCGAGCAGGGTCTTCAGGCGATTGGACGAGAGCAGCAGCGCGGGTTCGGCCACCGGATCCTTGGCGCTGAGCAGCACGATCTGGTTCGCGCCTTCCGGCTCGATGATCTGGCTGCCGTCGGGCCCGGTGACGATCGTGCCGGCAT
This sequence comes from Novosphingobium sp. BL-S-21, assembly GCF_055521655.1. NCBI lineage: Bacteria > Pseudomonadati > Pseudomonadota > Alphaproteobacteria > Sphingomonadales > Sphingomonadaceae > Novosphingobium > Novosphingobium sp. BL-S-21. Next base: position 1,346,542 of record NZ_CM145496.1, on the reverse strand, counting down.
TGGGCGAACCGTCATAGGGATGGGCCGAGCGCGGGCCCACCAGGCTGTCGAGATCGGCCCGGCCGCAGACGATGTCCACGAGGTCGGGCATGTGCATCTCGTTCTGGAGGCGCTGGAGCGCGCCGCGCTTGCGCAAGTCGAGGTCAAGGATCACCGTGCGGTCGCCCATGGCGATGCCGGCGGCGGCGAGCGTCAGCGAGACGGTGGACTTGCCGTCGCCGGGCAGCGGGGAGGTGACCAGCACCACTTGCGAATTCCCGCGGGCGGCGGCGGGCCGCCGGTCCAGTGCCCGCACTTCGGTATAAGTCGAGCGGGCGACTTCGGCGAAGAGCGATTGCGGCTCCTTGATGACCGGGCTGTCCTTGGGGTCTTCCGACAGGCTGTTGTTCAGCAGCGGCAGCATGCCCAGGGTCGGCAGCCCGAAGAGGCGGCGGATCTGCGCGGTGGTGCGCAGGCGGTCGTCCAGGAAGTCGCGGGCGAAGGCGATCAGGAAGGCCAGGACGCTCGATCCCAGCAGGGCGGTGATGGCCATCTTGACCGGCGCCGGGGCAACCGGGTCGTAGTCCGGCACGGCGGGCGAGACGACCGAGGAGGACACGCCCTCCATCTGCATCTGCGCGCGAACCTGCTCCACGCGGCCGGCGATCGCCTTGTAGGCATCGTCGGCCAAGGTCGATTCGCGCACCAGCTTGTCGAGCTGCACGGCATTGGCGGTGTTGCGATAGGCGGTCGAGCTGAGCCCGGCGACGATGCCTTCCAGGCGGTTGGCCTGGGCGCTGTCGCCGGCGGCTTCGCTGCGGGCGATCTCGGTCATCTGCGAGGCCTTGGCCGAAGCGTCGGCCTGGGCGGCGCCCTGGACGCGGGCCTGTTCCTTGGTGATGCCCTCGTTGACGGTGGCAAGCTGGGAATTCAGGCGCTTCACGTCGGGGTGGTTCGGCCCGAGGCTGGTGGAGAGCTTCGAGGTTTCGGCGATGAGTTCGCCGCGGGTGCGCTCAAGCTGGTCGAGCACGCCGGAACTGGCGAGCGCGGTGCTCTGCATCCGGCTGGCGCGGGCGATGCCGGCGCTGCGGGCGGCGGCAGCGTCACGCGCGGCCATGGCCGAGGCGCTCTGCACGGCGATGCGGTTGATCTGGGCCAGGTCCTCTTCGCCGCCGGCGCCGGTCAGCATCTGGTGCTGGCCGCGGAAGTCGGCGACGCGCTGGGCGGTCTCCTCGGCTTCGGTGGCGCGCGACTGCTGTTCCTGCTCCAGCGAGGCCAGCAGCTCGGAGCGGCGCTCGTTGGTCTTCATCGTGCGCAGCGAGCGGACCGAGATCGGGATCTGGTTGGCGATTTCGGCGGCGACGACCGGCGAACGGGCGGTGACGGCGATCTCGACAAGGTCGGAACCGGCCTCGGAATTGATCGTCACCATCGACAGGACCTTGTTGGTCGCCGCCTGCTGCAGCGCCCGGCGGTCGGCCGGAACCTTGCCGAGTTCCTTGAGGAAGTCGTTGTCACGGGTCAGGTGAAGGTCGTTGACGACCTGCTCGGCCGCGGAGCGCGAGCGATGCAGGCGCACGGCATTGGCCACGCGCTCGGCATTGCGGGAGTTCACGTCCGCCTGGTTGGTGCCGACCTCGTCGATCAGCTCGACCTGCACGGTCGAGGATGCCCGGTACTGGGTGGGGGAGAGCAACTGCTGCACCAGCACGCCCAGGGTGATGACCCCCACGACCAGCGCCATCATCGTTCGGTGACGGTAGATGACGCGAAGAAGGTCGCGTGGCCCGACTTGTTGTTCGGATGGTGATGAAGCATCCCGCGACAGCGCCGGTCCGCGATAATGCGCCGGCGCGCCGCCGATCGGGCTTGGCGCGATTGCAGTTGACATGTGTGCCCCTCCAGCGAGGTGAAGTTCGCCGCCACAGGGCGGCCCTGTAATACCTGCCGCCCCCCCTCGGGACGGGCCTGGTGCGGGACCGCCCACGCGGGGCGATCTTCAGTCTGGACTATGCGATCAAAGCCGGGACGCGCAAAAAGGGCATCCGGGACGGGCGCGTCCTAATAGAGACTAGTCCTTTTGGGGAGCGCGCAGCCGCAGCAGCGACGCGTAGAGTTCGAGGTGCCGGGCGGCGGCATTCTCGATGGTATATTCGCGGCTCGTGGCCAGCGCGCCCGCGGAAAACTGCCGGTAAAGCGAATTGTCCTGCATCAGCCGCATGATAGCCGCCGCCAAAGCCTGGGGTTTGTCCGGCGCGCAGAGCAGTCCGTTCTGCGCGGGACGCACGAGCCCGCGGTTGCCGGCGACGTCGGTGGCGACGACGGGCATCGCCATGGCCATGGCCTCCAGGATGGCGACCGAGAAACCCTCGTAGTGCGAGGTATTGAGGAACAAGTCGCTGCGGGCGATGAGGTCCGGCACGTCGCGCCGCTCCCCGAGGAATTCGACCACCCCTTCCAGGCCCAGCGTCCGCACTTGCGCGCGCAAGTCCTCCAGCCCCTCGCCGCCGCCCGCCACGCGCAGGACCGGCGGCGGCATCGCCTCGGTGGCGCGGTCGCGCAGGATGCGGGCGGTCTCGATGAGCAGGGGATAGTTCTTCTGGTCGGACACGGCGCCCACGCTCAGCACGTTGCCGGGCCGCCGCGCGGCCACGCGCGGGGCCTTGGCCTTGTAGCGGGCCGAGGGCGCGTTCTGGATCAGGGTATAGGGCCGCCGGGACAGCCGGCGGTACATGGCCGCGGTGTCGTTGCTGATCGCGACATAGTGATGCACCACCCGGTCGACCGCGGCGAACAGGCCGGGCGGGAAGCTCAGGCGGCTGTTGTGGTAAGTGAAGACCACCGGGCCGGCGAACCCGGTGAAGGCCATCATGGCCACCGCGCGCACGGTATGGACGTGGACGACGTCCGGCCGGGCGGCGGCCAGGTGGCGGCGCAGCGCGAGCGCGCCGCGCAGCAGGCCCCTTCTGCGGGTGAGCTGCATCGATTCGAAACGGCAGCCGCTCTCGGCGATCTGTCCGGCGAGTTCGGCCTCCATCTCGGGCGAATTGCCGAGCGTGGGGGCGTCGCAGAAGGCGACGACGGTGCCGGCCGCGCCCCGTGCGGCGAAAGCGCCGTTGAGGTTGGTGACGAGGATCTCGGCCCCGCCGGAGGTCAGGCTGGTGATGACCGAACTGACCCGCAGCGGCCTCGGCGCCCCGTCGCCGCCCGGGAATTCGCCGTCGCGGGCGAAGTCTCCGGCGGGGGCGTGGGCCGTCACGCCTCGGACTCCAGGGCGAAGGCGGCCTTGGGCGATGCCGCAGGGCCCTTGGGCGCTGCTTCCGGCCCCGTTTCTCGCGGGTTGTGGTCGGCGCTGCGGAGGCCGCGCCAGAACGCGATGTCGAGCAGGATCACCGTGACCAGGCCGAAGGCGATATGCGCGTAGTTGGCGCCCAGCGCGCCGTAGCGGGGGATCAGCACGAAGGCGACGGCGAAGAACGAGGCGGTGGAGGTGAAGCTGGCGGCCAGCACGTAGGTCGGCCGGTTCATCGCCAGCAGCGCCGCGCGGGCCGGAGTCGCATGGAGCGTCAGCAGCACCGCGAAGAGCTGCACCAGCAGGAGCTGGTAGCTGTCCGCGAAGCCCGGCCCGAACACGATCTCGATCGCCTGGCGCCCCATCAGCCAGCAGGCGCCCACCGCCGTCAGCGCGATGGCCGCCAGCGAGGCCTGGAGCACCGAGACCAGCTGCCCCATCGCCGCCGGGCCGACCTTGCGCCACAGCCGGGCGAGGTCGGGGTAGATCACCGTCTGGATCATGTCCCCGGCGGTCTGCGCCACTTTGGCGATGCGGCGGGAGAGGTAATAGAGCCCCGCCGCGCTGGCGCCCGCGAAAGTGCTGACCAGCAGCGTGTCCATCTCATGCGTCATGGTGCGCAGGGTGGAGGAAAGGTTGGTCGATATGGCGAAGCGCATGAAGCCGGGGAAGCGGCCGGGCAGGTCGCGCCAGTCGGCCTTGAGCGGGCTGGGGATGCCGGTCTCCGCCAGGGCGCGGAAGCCGAGGTAGTTGAACAGGGCCGAGTCGAAGATCTGGCTCACCGTCCAGACCAGCACGAACCAGATCAGTCCGCCGCCCAGTCCGTAAAGCAGCGCCGAGAGGGCGAAGCGGGCCACGAAGGAAGCGAGCTGCACATAGGCCAGCACCCGGAACCTGCCCGCCAGGCGCAGCGCCGCGCTGGCCATGCCGCGCGGGTTGCAGGCGATGGCGCAGGCGTAGATCGCCACGAGGTGCACGTTGTCATGGCCGATGCCGATCAGCCCGCCGGCCGTCCATGCCACGATCACGCTCAGGACCGCGGCCACCAGAGCGCTGCCGACATCGAGGAACAGCCCGTAGGCATAGAGCGAGGACATCCGCGAGACGTCTCCGTTCTCCTCCTCCACGGCCACGAAGCGCACCAGCGGTTGCCAGGATTCGAAGCGGATCAGGCGTTCGCAGACGCGCCCGATCGACAGGACCACGGCGAGAATGCCGAACTGCTCCTGTCCAAGCGCGCGGGTGGCGATGGCGAGGCTCGCCATCATGATCATCACGCCGCCGAAATTGCCCGAGAGCAAATGGCCGATGCTGACCAGATGGGGCTTCAGCATCTCGCTGCCGCGCCAACGGGAAAGCAGGCGCGGAAGGAACGAGGCCTTGCTGGCGCTGTCGATGGGAGTCATCCTGCTTTCGAAGTCCGTTCTGTGTCAGCCGCCGGTTCTGCATCCCGGTGGCCGGCCTGATTGTACCACTGCGGGCGCCGCGTGGCGGTGAGGGCGGCGACTCCGGCTCCGGCCGTGGACAGCGCGAACATCAGCATCACCGGCCCGTTCCACATCCGCGCGAACATGTGCGGCAGCGACATCGCGTACATGAAGAAGACCCCCAGGATCGCGAGCGCGCAGACCCCGTCGGTGCGACTTCGCCCGGCGATGAAGAGGCCCTGCACGAACATGGCGGCGAACATCACGCTGAGCCCGATGAAGGAGACCAGCCCGCCTTCGTTGAGCACCAGGAGATAGAGCTGGTGCACCGGCATGCCGTAGACGCTGGCCTTGCGGTATCCGTCGCTGCCCAGGCCGATCAGCAGGTTGTCGCCCGACATCTGCCAGGCCTCCTGGATCAGCACCGAGCGGCCGACGAACGTGCCGGCCTTGGTCGGATCGCCAGAGACGACCGCGTCGCCCACCCGCTGTTCGAACACGGCCGGAACCGGTCCGCCCAGGCCGACGTAGGCGCCCACCGCCAGGGCCACCGGCAGCGCGATGGTGACGACCGTGCGCATGCGCGAGAGCGCCAGGATGAAGCCGATCGCCAGGATGGTGGCGGTGAAGGCGGTGAAGCTGGCGGAATAGACCAGGCCCGCGACGATCACGAGCGCCAGCGGCACGGCGATCACCGGCCGCAGGCGCTTCTCGATCACCGCATGGAGCAGGAAGATCAGGGCGAAGACGCAGACCGCGCCGTTCGAATTGGGCTCGCCGGTGAAGGCGCCCAGCCGGCCATTGCCGGTGACCACGTACTTGTTCACGTACTGGTTGATCATGTCGCGGCTGAACAGGTTCACCAGGGCGACGCCCACCGCCTGCGATACCGCCACGCCCCAGACATAGGCCAGGCCGCTGCGGCGCAGCGCCGTCAGCGAGCAATTGGCCAGGACCATCGGGATCAGCACCAGGGCGAAGGCATATTGCCCGGCCACCACCGGCCAGCGCGTGAAATCGCCGTGCACGGTCGAGCCCACCAGCATGCCGCCCAGCAGCATGACGATCCCGCCCACCCACAGCACCGACATGCGCCCCATCATCCGCGCGTTCAGCCCGCGCGAGACGAGCATCAGCAATGTGCAGACGATCAGGATCATGTCCGACATGGTCAGGTTGAAGGCGGGAATGCGCCCTACCTGCCACCAGCTGAGGAAGAAGGCGGCCGCCGGAAGCAGGAAGCCGATGGCGCGGTCGTAAGGGGATTCCGGTGCGCGGGCAGGCCGATAGCCCCCCGCCATCCGGAACGGGCCCCGCAGGATCGCCGGTTGCTGCACCCCGTCGTCGGGAAGCTGGGTTAGGATAGCGGCCATGGACCGGGATCATGGGCAGGGGATCGGCCCAAGGCAAAGGCCAGTCCGGGCAATAGGCAAGCGCATAGATGTTAGCGCAAAAGGGGGAGGGAGCGGGCCGCGCTAAGTCCAATTGGTAACTTGTGCGCGTTCGGCCGAAGGATCACGTTTCGCCGCGCGCATGTTTCCCGGGCCCATTTCCGATGCTTGGCCCGGTCCTCGGCTGGAGAATCGGCATGGTTGCGGCAAAGCTTTCCAAGACAGCGCGTTCCCGAACGACCCGTTTGCGCGCGCTGATAGTGCTGGCGGCGATGGGTCTGGCGGTGCTGGCCCTGGTGCTGGGGCTGGCCGGCACGGTCAGCGAGCGCGTCATGGCCGCGGCGCCGGTGGTTCGCATTCCCACGGGCAAGAAGTCCTTCCCCGCCGCGATCGGCTACGGCGCCACCAGCGTCGGCGGACGGGGCGGGCGGATCATCTATGTCACCACCCTGGCCGATTCCGGCACCGGATCCTACCGCGCCTGCGTTACCGCCAGCGGCCCGCGCGTCTGCGTGTTCCGGGTCAGCGGCGTGATCCGCTTCACCCAGCGCCCGCCGTGGATCATGACGCCTTACCTGACCATCGCCGGGCAGACCGCGCCGGGCGGCGGCATCACCCTGGCCCATTCGGGCGGCAAGAACGGGCTGACTCCGCTGGTCATCAAGAACACCCATGACGTCGTGGTGCGCGGCATCCGCGTGCGCAACGACCGCGTGGGCGGCAACCGCGAGGCCGAGGACAGCATCACCATAGAAAAGAGCAGCCGCGTGGTGATCGACCATGTCAGCGCCTCCTGGGCGCGCGACGAGCTGATCAACGGCTATGACGACAACGACGAGATCACCATCAGCAATTCGATCTTCGCCTGGGGCGTGCCCAAGCACGACAAGTGCGCGCTGCTCGCCAGCGATCCGGTGGACAAGCAGAAGCTGAGCTTCATCGGCAACCTTTGCGCCCATAACGGAGACCGCAACCCGGACATCAACTTCCCCAAGGGATCCTGCGTGGAAGTGATCAACAACGTGCTCTACAACGCCATGTCGGAATTCGCGGAAGTCTGGGAAAGCTACGGTGGCAGCCCGGTTTCGATCGTGGGCAACAGCTTCATCGCCGGCACCAATACCAATGCCCAGAGCCGCGGCGTCGCCCGTGAGACCCAGGGATCGACCGGCACGGCCTCGATCTACCTCTGGGACAACGCCTTCGACGGCAATTTCAAGCATGTCAGCCCCGAAGTGGTGCCGGCCCAGATCCAGCAGGCGCCGTGCCCGCTGACCGTCCAGCCGATGGCCGCCGCGGCCGCCTATACCTCTGTCCTCGCCCGCGCCGGGGCCTTCCCGCGCGATGCCCTCGACAAGGAAGTGGTGGCCGACGTCAAGAACCGCACCGGCCGCATCGGCGAACCGGTTCCGGCACTGCCGGCCCAGGCATCGGGCACGCCTTATGTCGATGACGACAAGGACGGCATGGACGATGCCTGGGAACGCGCCAATGGCCTGGACCCCACGCGCAACGACGCCTGGGGCGACAAGAACGGCAACGGCATCGAGAATATCGAGGAATTCCTGAGCTACCGAGAGAAAGGGTTCGGTCTTTGAACAGTCTGGCAGGGCCGCTTGGGGCCAAGTTCGAGAGGGCCGAATTCGAAAGCGCCGAATTCGAGAGGGCCGAGCTGGACAGGATCGAAGGAGGGACCGCCCGCGTGGCCGCCGGGTCCGCGCCGCTGCGGATCTGCTATCCCTTCGCCGGTGACGAGCTGGGCGGCAGCCACGTTTCCGCACGCGGGCTGATGGAGCAGCTCGATCCCGCCGACTATCGCCTTCTGGTGGTTCCCGAAGTGCCGGGCGGCACGATCGCGCAGTTCTTCTCCGCTTTTGCCCAGGTGCCCGACCCGGCCCGGCCGCGCCGCTCCTTCGTGCCCGGCGCGCGCTTCGGCTTCGGCAAGGTTCTGCGCGCGATGGCCGGCGTGCCGCGCCGGGTGCGGTTCCTGCGCGAGAATGCCATCGATGTCGTGCACAGCAACGACGGGCGCAGCCATGCGAGCTGGGCACTGGCGGCACGGCTGGCCGGCGTCCGGCTGATCTGGCACCACCGCGGCGATCCCGACGCGCGCGGCCTGCGCTATGTGGCGCCGTTTCTGGCGCACCGCATCTTCACGGTGTCGCGCTTTTCGCTCCCGCAGGGCAGCCGCGGGGCGGCGCGGGCCGCGCAAGTGGTCTACAGCCCCTTCGACACCAGCGTCACGGCCGACTGGGCCGCCATGCGCCGTACCCTCGTGGAGGAACTCGGCTGCGCCCCGGACGCCGTGCTCTGCGGCTGGTTCGGCAACTTCGTACAGCGCAAGCGGCCGCTCGAATTCGTCGATGCGGTGGAGCGGCTCGGGGCCTTGCTGGACAAGCCGGTGGTCGGCCTGATGTTCGGCGATCCCCGCAATACCGAAGTGGGCGACGCCCTGCCGGAGCGGATTGCGCGGGTCTCGGGCAATGCCACCGTCCACATGATGGGCTTCCGCACGCCCGGCCACGAATGGCTGGCCGGCTGCGACCTCCTGCTGGTTCCCGCCGCGCGCGAGCCCCTGGGGCGGACCCTGGTGGAGGCCATGCTGGTCGGCACGCCGGTGGTGGCCACCGATTCGGGCGGCAATCCGGAAGCGCTGGAGGGCGGCTGCGGTGTGCTCTGCCCGCTCGACGATGCCGAGGCCATGGCCCGCGCCGCCGCGGGCCTGCTCGCCGACCCCGAACGCCTCGACGCCATCCGCACCCGCGCCCGAGGCGAAGCCCGCCGCCGCTTCTCGCGCGAAAACCACGTCCGCCAGGTCACCGCCGCTTATGAGGAACTGGCGCGAGGGTAGGGCGCCCGCGCCGGACCGGGGCTGGTCCGGCGGTGCGCTCGTCGTTTTTCGCGACGTGGTCGCGGTGCCGGGATGAGTTTTTGTTTGGTGCGCTCGTCACGTCCGTGACGAGCTTGCGGCACCAGCCCGCGCCCCCACCCGACCTCCCATTCAGTGTATCCTTGCTGGGAGGTCGGGTGGGGGCGCGGGCTGGTGCCGCAAGCCTTCGACATCCGTCGAAGGCGCTCCAACCAAATCCTCCCCCCGTTTTTGCCTGGCGATATCGGACAGGAAACCCATCCTCCCCCCACGAGGATTAGCTCTCATCGCCCGAGTATTCCCCCGGATAACCCTTAATAACCAAGGCATTCCGCCGATCTTTGCGTCAACGTGTCGGACGACGGTTTCGCTGGGGCCGCGCTGCTTCGAGGGGCCGCGCGGGGGGCGAGCCGGGCTCGATTTCGCAAGGGCCTCAATTTTCGCAAGGGCCTTAATTTCCGCAAGGGAGGGCAACCCAATGTCACATGGTCTCGCAAGCCTGTTCCGGTTCCGGCCGCTTCTGGCGGTCCCACTGGCCGTTTCGCTCATTTCGACTTCGATGCTTGGCGGATGTTCGTCGCCCACCGCATCGTTGCCCACGCTCGCATCCACCCCGGCGGGAGCCTACAAGGTGGGTGCGGGCGACAAGCTCCACATCGTGGTGCAGGACCTGCAAAGCGCCAACGGCGACTACATCGTCGAGGACAGCGGCGCGATCTCGCTGCCCTACATCAAGCAGGTGGACGTCGCCGGCCTGACCTATCGCGAGATCGAGCAGGGCATCGCCGCGTCGCTGCTGCGCCAGGGCATCATGACCGGCGATCCGGTGGTCAACGTCGGCCCGGTCGAACTCCGCCCGTTCTACGTGGTGGGAGAGGTGAACAAGCCCGGCCAGTTCGAATATCGCCAGGGGATGACGGTGCTCGCGGCGATCTCGGCCGCGGGGGGCTATACCTACCGCGCGCAGACCGGCAAGGTCGCCGTGACCCGCGTGGTCAGCGGCAAGGACGTCACCGCCAGCGCCGACGAGATGGCGACCATCCAGCCCGGCGACCGGATCCGCGTCTACGAGCGGTGGTTCTGAGGCCATGCGGGGGGCAATCGTACTGGCCGCGCCGGTCCCGTTCCTGCTCGCGATGCCGCAGCAGGCACTGGCCCAGGCCCGCGACATCGGCTCGACCGCCTCGGCGGTCTATCCCAACGACAAGGACTATCGCGAGCTGCCGATGCACCTCGGCTCGCTCAACGTCAGCCTCGGCGGCGAGGCGCGGGTGGAATACGACACCAACGTCTACGCCCAGGAGAACAACGCGCGCGACGACGTCCACCTGGAACTGACGCCGGAACTGCAGATCAACACCGGCCCCGGCACGCTCAGCGGCCAGGCGCATGCTTCGGCCACGGTCCGCCGTTTCGCCAATCTCAAGACCGAGAACACCGAGGCCTGGTCGCTGGACGGCACCCTGCGCTGGTCCCCGGAGGCGACGACCTCGCTGGTCGGGCGCGCCTTCTGGCAGCGCACGGTGGAAGAGCGCGGCAGCCCGGAATCGCGGCAGGACCCCAATGCCGGACCGCGCGAGATCGACAGCCTCGGCACCGACTTGCGCTTCCGGCACATGACCCGCCGCCTGCTGTTCGATCTCCAGGGCAACTTCACCAAGTACGATGCCGTCTCCACCGTGGACGACAACCGCGACTTCAACAGCATGAACGGCGTGGCCACCGTGGGCTGGCGCGTGACCGGCATCACTTTCGTGACCGCCAGCGCCTTCGTCGCGCGGCGCGACTTCCGCATCGAATATACCCCCGCGGGAGACAAGCGTAACACCACCACCTGGGGCGGCCGCCTGGGCGTGGAGTTCGAACCCGGCGGTGTGCTGCAAGGCAACCTTTCCGCCGGCTTCTTCCGCTTCACGCCGGACGACAAGGCCGTGCCCGATCGCACCGGCCTCTCGGTCTCGGGCAGCCTGACCTACCGGCCTCGCGAGCGCACGGCGATCATGCTGGACGCCTTCAACGGCGATGTCGCCACTTTCCGCAGCGGCGCCCAGTCGCGAACCGACACCACGGTCAAGCTCTCGCTCCAGCAGGAGATCCGCCACAATCTCTTCGCTTCGGTGGGCGCGGGCTATCGAAGCACGCGCTACATCGGCTCGGGGGTGAAGGAACAGACGCCCACGGTCTCGGGCGAAGTGGAATACCTGTTCTCGCGGAACATGTCGGTCGCGGGCTACGCCAACTTCGGCAAGCGCAACAGCGACGACGCGACTCAGGAATTCGACCGCCTCAAGGTCGGCGTCTCCTTCCGCCTGCGGTTCTGATCGGAACCGGGAAGCGGGCGGCAAGGGAAGGCGAAGGGCGCTACTCCTCGAGGGCGCCATTCCCCGTCGCCGCGCGCGCTTCGACTTGCGCACGAAGTCCGGCGACTTTGGCCCGGATCGAGGAGCGGACTTCCTCCAGAGAGGGATATTCCGCCTCGATCTCGGCCCGGATACGTTCGTAGAGCGGATCGCCCGGCCGGGGATCGCGGCGGCTGTCGCCATAGCGATGAGGCAGGCGCTGGCGCAGCAGGAACAGCATGAGCTGCGTGTCGTGGCGCGTCCAGGAGGCCACCACTTCGCCGCGGCTCACCACCGGACGCTCCTCGCCCCGGATCGCGCGTTCGAGCGCGCAGTCCTCCAGCCGCATCATTCCCCGGCCGATCGCCATGTCCCATGCCGCCGAGAACCCCTCCGCGCCGGGCAGGTGGCGCAGCTTGTAGAGCGCTTCCATCGAGGCGCCGATGCTGCGCGCGGCCTGCGTGACGATGCCGCTGGCCGCGAGCGCAGCGATGAAGGCCCGCTGCCGCTCCGGCGTGATCGAGTTGGCGCGCGGCGCCCTGTGCCGATAAGGCGCGAAGCCCAGCAGGGGATCTTCGGGATCGATGGCATCCTCGAAGAAGGCGGTCCGCGAAGTCCGCCGTCCCGGCCGCACGGAAGCGCAGCGCACCGCCGTTTCCGCGGCAACCCGCGCAGAGGAACTGGCACAAGCCGTTTCGCAGCGAGCCTCCGGAGCCGAGGAATTCACGCCGGCCGCCGGAGACGCGAAGGATCCTCGCGCCCGCTCATCCCGCGCCTGTCGAGGAAGCCGCTCGCCGCGACGCCGTTTCGAAGAACCTGGATTTGAAGATTTTCTGCCGGAAGACATAAGGCAACCTCGCTCGCGCTGATGGACCTGTGTTCCCAATGGCAGGCCGGTCTAACGCGAGCGGGGACGTGTAGGAAAATGGTTTGTCCGGGAGGCCCGCTTCCCGTGAGTTACTGAACGCTGCACTCACGGACGAATTCTAATATTTGTATCTTTGCCAACGTGCCGTTCTTGTATCCCTTTCGCGCAATTACTTCGACCATCGCTCTCCTCTGTGCGGCAGTTGTGTAAGGATTAGAATCTTCCTCGAACGAAGGATCTACGACCTCGGCCATCATAAAGCCGTCTCGCTCCGGGTTTTCGATGCTCAGTGCACTCGAATGGTATTTGAAACCATCTGTTTTGAAAACCGCGTTGCCAATCGGCCTCCACTCCATCTTCTGTGAATCGCGAATGGCATCAGCTATCTTTCCATTAATTATGAAAGGATCTCCCGAGCCAGATTTAAAACATGCTGTATCAACCGATCTCTCGCACCCTACGGGAGCTACATAGTCTACGGCCGCGGGACCACTAGCCAAGATTGATCTTCTTAAGAGATCCTGCATGCCCAATGATTCTTGATGTCGCCTCTCATCCATCGAATCAATTGTAGATAAAGCGTCGCGATGCGTCGAGGATATTGCCTCTAAGGCTCGCTGATGCATATCGGCCATCGCCTTTATCGCTACTTCTGTCGTTTCTTCTTTCCCCTGAAAGTAATCAAGAACGGCCTTGACGTAATGAGAAATAATCTCAGGGCCAATCGCTTGCATAATGGGCACGCCAATAGCGAGGAGTTGAGATACCTCTTGCGCAAGCCCTGGCACCGCGAAAGAGCTTGCCTTTGGTTCTTTAACCTTCAGTATAAGTGGGGGGCGGTCTCCCCGCCTGGGTAGACGTTGCAAAGACAATACAACGGTGCAATCTGATATTATTTTGGATATACCTTGAAGCGATTGTCCCAACAATCGCGCGTCTATCGAGTGTCTTATTGCATCGCCACCGTCATAGGTGATTAAAATCGGTGCTGCATTCATTCTCGCCCCCGTAACTTACTGATGTTCCGAGCTAACTGGCAAAGGGGCTAAGTCAAGTCGCATGTCTTCTTGTTTAACCACTGGGGGTATTGAGCGCCGCTTCGGATTGGGGCTTGAATGTTGAGGGCGGAGTATACGGATGTCAGGCCATTCGGTGCTTAGCTTGACCCACCGCCCCAAATCTCCTAAGGGCGCCCATCTCCTGTGAGTGTTCTCGCGGGAAACGACATAGAGCTGAACATTGTCATGTCAGCATTTCCGGGACTTTCCCGCAGCCTGGCTGCCGGAAAAGCCGCTTTGGGAACGCCTTGCGCGAGTCGCGGGGTGGTTCTTGCCGGAAAGGCGCATGGCAAAGTAATCCGGTGCATTTGCCCGGGTGGAGTGTTTTTCGGCTCACGTTCGACGGTTGCCATGGGCGAACCGCCAGTAACTCCGGATCGGGGTGACAGGGCTGGTTCCGATATCCGGCTCGTCTCGCGTGAACTCTCGAAAATATTCCGTCCCTTTCAGATGCCCCGGGCTCCGATGTCGATCGGTCCCTTGGGGTGCGAAGGGTTCGCGCCGGTGCGCCTGCTGCTGCAGGCATCGCTCCGGCCCGGATCCATCGCACTCCCATTTGAAAGAAGAGTATAGATGCCCACTATCAACCAGCTGATCCGCAAGGGTCGCGAGCCGCAGAAGGCCAAGTCGAAGGTTCCTGCGATGGAGCAGAACCCGCAGAAGCGCGGCGTTTGCACCCGCGTTTACACCACGACCCCGAAGAAGCCGAACTCGGCTCTCCGCAAGGTCGCCAAGGTGCGCCTGACCAACAGCCGCGAAGTCATTTCGTACATCCCGGGTGAAGGCCACAACCTGCAGGAGCACTCGGTCGTGCTCATCCGCGGCGGCCGCGTCCGCGATCTTCCCGGCGTTCGCTACCACATCCTGCGCGGCGTGCTCGACACCCAGGGCGTCAAGGATCGCAAGCAGAGCCGCTCGAAGTACGGCGCCAAGCGTCCGAAGTAAGCCGGCCCGCGGGGCTTCGCGCCTCGCACGGTACAAGATTTACCGGCCGGTGATGCTCACGCTCCCGCCCGAAAGAACAAGGAATATCAACGATGTCACGTCGTCGTCGTCCCGAGAAGCGGATTATCCTGCCCGATCCCAAGTTCGGGGATCTCATCCTGTCGAAGTTCATGAACAACCTCATGTACGACGGCAAGAAGTCGGTCGCTGAAGCGATCGTCTACGGTGCCATGGAAACCATGGAGACCCGCGCCAAGGCCAACCCGGTCCAGCTGTTCCACGACGCCCTGAACAACGTCGCGCCGCAGATCGAAGTCCGCAGCCGCCGCGTCGGTGGTGCGACCTACCAGGTCCCGGTCGAAGTCCGTCCGGAGCGCGCCCAGGCTCTCGCCATCCGCTGGCTGATCACCGCAGCCCGCAACCGTCCCGAGACCACCATGTCGGCGCGTCTCTCGGGCGAGCTGCTGGATGCTGCCAACAACCGCGGCAATGCCGTGAAGAAGCGCGAAGACACGCACCGCATGGCGGACGCGAACCGCGCCTTCTCGCACTACCGCTGGTAATGTGCGTGGTGTCGCCCGGATCGATTGCCTCTCGGCGGTCATCCGGGCGTCACACTTTTATTTCAGGGGGCGAGGTCTTATCTGAAGGCCGCTCCGCTCCCAAACACTCCTGCTAAGGATTTTCACCATGGCACGCAGCCATCCGCTCAATATGTACCGTAACATCGGTATTATGGCGCACATCGACGCCGGTAAGACCACCACGACCGAGCGAATCCTCTACTACACCGGCAAGTCCTACAAGATCGGCGAAGTCCACGACGGCGCTGCGACCATGGACTGGATGGAGCAGGAGCAGGAACGCGGCATCACCATCACCTCGGCTGCGACCACCTGCTTCTGGACGTCCGAGGGCCAGGAATACCGCATCAACATCATCGACACCCCCGGGCACGTCGACTTCACCATCGAAGTCGAACGCTCGCTGCGCGTGCTCGACGGTGCGGTCGCGTGCTTCGACGGCGTTGCCGGCGTTGAGCCGCAGTCGGAAACCGTGTGGCGCCAAGCCGACAAGTACGGCGTTCCGCGCATGTGCTTCATCAACAAGCTCGACCGTACCGGCGCGAACTTCAAGTACTGCGTGCAGTCGATCATCGACCGCCTCGGTGCGACGCCTGCCGTGCTCTACATTCCGATCGGCCTCGAAGCCGACCTGAAGGGCCTGGTCGATCTGGTTCACAACCGCGCAATCGTCTGGAAGGACGAATCGCTCGGCGCCGAATTCTTCTACGAAGAAATCCCGGCTGAACTGGCTGACGAAGCTGCCGAATACCGTGAAAAGCTGCTCGAACTCGCTGTCGAGCAGGACGATGCGGTGATGGAAGCCTACCTCGAAGGCACCGAGCCCGACGTCGCCACGCTGAAGGCGCTGATCCGCAAGGGCACGCTGAACCACAAGTTCGTTCCGGTCGTCTGCGGTTCGGCGTTCAAGAACAAGGGCGTGCAGCCCCTGCTCGACGCCGTCGTCGACTACCTGCCTTCGCCGCTCGACATCGAAGACGTCCAGGGCGTCAAGGTCGACAGCGACGAAGCCGACAGCCGTCCGCCGGAAGACAGCGCTCCGTTCTCGGCGCTGGCCTTCAAGGTCATGAACGATCCCTTCGTGGGCTCGCTCACCTTCATCCGCATCTATTCGGGTACGCTCGCCAAGGGCACTTACCTGAACTCGGTGAAGGGCAAGAAGGAAAAGGTTGGCCGTATCCTCGAGATGCACGCCAACGACCGTAAGGACATCGACGAGGCCTTCGCGGGCGACATCGTCGCGCTGGCCGGCATGAAGGAAACCACCACGGGCGACACGCTCTGCGCGGAAAAGGCGCCGATCGTTCTCGAACGCATGGAATTCCCCGAGCCGGTTATCGAACTTTCGGTCGAACCGAAGACCAAGGCCGACCAGGAGAAGATGGGCGTTGCGCTCAACCGTCTCTCGGCTGAGGATCCCTCGTTCCGCGTCACCACCGACCACGAGTCGGGCCAGACGATCATCAAGGGCATGGGCGAACTTCACCTGGACATCATCGTCGACCGTATGCGTCGCGAGTTCAAGGTCGAAGCCAACGTCGGCGCTCCGCAGGTCGCCTATCGCGAATACCTCGCCAAGCCTGTCGATGTGGACTACACCCACAAGAAGCAGTCGGGCGGTACCGGTCAGTTCGGTCGCGTGAAGATCAAGGTCACGCCGGGCGAGCGCGGTGCGGGCATCACCTTCAAGGACGAGATCAAGGGCGGTAACATTCCGAAGGAATATATCCCCGCGATCGAAAAGGGCATGCGCGAAACCGCTGCCTCGGGCTCGCTGGTCGGCTTCCCGATCATCGACTTCGACATCGTCCTCTACGACGGTGCCTACCACGACGTCGACTCGTCGGCCCTGGCCTTCGAAATCGCCGGTCGCGGTGCCATGCGTGAAGTCGCGCAGAAGTCCGGCATCAAGCTGCTCGAGCCGATCATGAAGGTTGAAGTCGTCACCCCCGAGGAATATCTCGGCGACGTCATCGGCGACATGAACAGCCGTCGTGGTCAGATCCAGGGAACCGACAGCCGCGGCAATGCCCAGGTCGTCGAATCCATGGTCCCGCTGGCCAACATGTTCGGCTACGTGAACCAGCTCCGCTCGTTCACCCAGGGCCGTGCAAACTACTCGATGTTCTTCTCCCACTATGACGAGGTCCCGGCGAACGTCGCGGCCGAGGTCAAGGAGAAGCTTGCTTAAAAGGCAAGATCAGACTACGGGCGGCGCCTGTTTCAGCGGGCGCCGTCCATTCCCGCAGATTCGATTTCAAGCGAAAAGAAGGTTTGAACAATGGCGAAGGCAAAATTCGAGCGGAACAAGCCGCACTGCAACATTGGCACCATCGGTCACGTCGACCACGGCAAGACGACCCTGACGGCCGCCATCACCAAGGTCATGTCGGAAGCTTTCGGCGGTGAAGCCGTTGACTTCGCCAACATCGACAAGGCTCCGGAAGAGCGCGAGCGCGGCATCACCATCTCGACCGCTCACGTTGAGTACGAGACGGAAGCCCGTCACTACGCACACGTCGACTGCCCGGGTCACGCTGACTACGTGAAGAACATGATCACCGGTGCCGCCCAGATGGACGGCGCGATCCTGGTTGTGAACGCTGCTGACGGCCCGATGCCGCAGACCCGCGAGCACATCCTGCTTGCCCGCCAGGTCGGCGTGCCGCAGCTTGTCGTGTTCATGAACAAGGTCGACCAGGTCGACGATCCGGAACTCCTCGAGCTCGTCGAGCTGGAAGTTCGTGAACTGCTCTCGTCGTACGACTTCGACGGCGACAACATTCCGATCGTCATGGGTTCGGCTCTGGCCGCCCTTGAAGGGCGCGACGACAACATCGGCAAGGAAAAGATCCTTGAACTGATGAAGGCAGTCGACGACTTCATCCCGCAGCCCCCGCGTCCCACCGACAAGGCATTCCTGATGCCCGTCGAAGACGTGTTCTCGATCTCGGGTCGTGGTACGGTTGTTACCGGCCGCGTCGAAACCGGCATCGTCAAGGTTGGTGAAGAAGTCGAAGTCGTTGGTATCCGCGACACGCAGAAGACCACCGTCACCGGCGTCGAAATGTTCCGCAAGCTGCTCGATCAGGGTGAAGCCGGCGACAACATCGGCGCACTGGTTCGTGGCCTGAAGCGCGACGACGTTGAGCGTGGCCAGGTTCTCGCCAAGCCGGGCACCGTGACCCCGCACACCGAGTTCTCGGCTGAAGTCTACGTTCTGTCGAAGGACGAAGGCGGCCGTCACACGCCGTTCTTCGCCAACTACCGTCCGCAGTTCTACTTCCGCACCACCGACGTGACCGGCGAAGTGATCCTTCCCGAGGGCACCGAGATGGTCATGCCGGGCGACAACGTTTCGCTGACCGTGAAGCTGATCGCTCCGATCGCCATGGACGAAGGTCTCCGCTTCGCAATCCGCGAAGGCGGCCGCACCGTCGGTTCGGGCGTCGTTGCCACGATCACGAAGTAATTCGCTGATCGGCTTCGGCTAACGTGATTGGCCCGGCGTCTCGAGAGAGACGCCGGGCTTTTCGCGTTTATGGAGCTGAATGGATTTAAAGGGCGCAAAGCCCCGGCATGCAATTTTATCGGGCCCGCAAATCGCCCTGTGCGATCTTCCATGCATCCGAACCCTTGGGTGCTTCGGGAATGGACGCGAGGTCGATGTAGTAGACGGGTGCCGGCACACGGCCGAACGGTATGGTGATGCAGGGGCCTAGGCAGCCGGGCAGGTCCCAGAGGTCCGGCGGGTACGCTGCGCCCGTGCGCGTGCTTTCGTCGACGGATTTTGACGCTGGGACGCGCTGGTTCGTGCCGTCGCCGTTATGGGAGCAGACAACGATGGTGCCGTCATTGCCGCCATTGCTGGCGCGGGCAGCCTCACGGCATGCGTCGTCCACGGGGCCACTCCCGGCATCGGGCATGGCGGCGTGAGCGGTGAGCACGTCGGTATCGTCGAGGTCGATCGGAACTCCCGTCTGGCTGCGGCCGTAGGGGGAATTGCCGGCTACGGCAGGCTCGAGTGCCAGACATGCAAGTGTGAGCGCGGCAAGTGCGCGGGAAATTATCTTGGTAGTGGAGGGCATTGAAAGCGCCTTCTGTTAGGCGTCGCCATGCCAAGGTAGGATGCTGATCGGGGGCAGGGAAGAGGGGATGCGATGAACTGCATCGGCGGCCCCCCGGGAACCTGCCGGACTTGATGAAATCAGGGCTTGCCCGACTCGGCATCAGCGTGTAGTGGCGCGGTTCGAATTTGACGGGGCTTCGGCCCTTTGGCTCTTTCTCATCGGTAGTAGGTAATGGAAGCTCAGAACATCCGTATCCGCCTCAAGGCGTTTGACCATCGCGTGCTCGACCAGGCCACTGGCGAAATCGCTGACACGGCTCGCCGCACCGGCGCTCTGATTCGTGGGCCCATTCCTCTGCCGACGAAGATCGAGAAGTTCACGGTCAACCGTGGTCCGCACATCGACAAGAAGTCGCGTGAGCAGTTCGAAGTCCGCACCTACAAGCGCCTGCTTGATATCGTGCAGCCGAACGCAGCTACCGTCGACGCTCTGATGAAGCTGGACCTTGCTGCCGGCGTGAACGTCGAGATCAAGCTGGCCTAAGCCGGTTTGCGGGGTAACCGAAAGGTTGCCCCGAAAGTCCTTTCCGATCGGACTTTAAACGATCGAGGCGAAATTCGGATCTTCGGATCCAAATTGTCCTTGTCGGCCAGCAGGCCGGCTTTGCGGGGAGAAACCCGCAGAGACAGCGCCCCGAAAGGGGACACAAGGGATACCTCCGCCGCCGCCTTCGGGTAGTGTCGGGAATGCGTCCCCCGTCTCGTTTCCGCTGTCCTTGATGGGCATGCAGGGAACACCTGACCCGGACGGGGTTCGTATCACAAATAGGGTTGGACACGCGCACGAGGGATGGTCCTGCGTGCGCCTCTGTAAGGAGAAAGGTCATGCGTACAGGCGTGATCGCCAAGAAAGTCGGGATGACCCGCCTGTTCCAGGAGGACGGTCGCCACGTGCCCGTCACTGTCCTGGCACTTGAAGACTGTCAGGTGGTTTCGGTCCGTACTGCTGATCGTGACGGCTACGTCGCGGTTCAGCTCGGTGCGGGCGAAGCAAAGCAGAAGAACGTTGCCAAGCCGCAGCGCGAACATTTCGCCAAGGCTCAGGTTCCCCTCAAGATGCGCGTCGCGGAATTCCGCGTCGCCGACGACGCCCTTCTGGAAGTCGGCGCCACGATCGCAGCCTCGCACTTCGTGCCCGGCCAGCTGGTCGACGTAGGCGGCCACACCCAGGGCAAGGGCTTCCAGGGTGCCATGAAGCGCTGGGGCTTCGGCGGTATGCGCGCCACCCACGGTGTGTCGATCTCGCACCGTGCCCACGGTTCGACGGGTAACCGTCAGGATCCGGGCAAGGTGTTCAAGAACAAGAAGATGGCCGGCCACATGGGCGACCGTCAGCGCACCCAGCAGAACCTCGAAGTCGTCCGCGTGGACGACGAGCGTGGCCTGATCTTCGTCAAGGGCTCGGTCCCGGGTTCGAAGAACGCCTGGCTCACCGTTTCGGACGCCGTCAAGGTCGACCGTCACGCCGAGGCTCCGTACCCCGCTGGCATCAAGTCGGCCAGCAACACCAATGATACGGCCGCTGCCGTGACCCCGGCTGAAGCCGCGGCTCCCGAAGCGACCGAAGGCCAGGAGGGCTAATCATGAAGGTTCAGGTCCTCAATATCGACGGTTCGGCCGCTAACGCCGACATCGAGCTTTCGGACGACGTGTTCGGCCTCGAGCCGCGCGCTGACATCCTGCACCGCGTCGTCACCTGGCAGCTCGAAAATCGCCGCGGCATCGCCCGTGCGACCCGCGAGCGCTCGGAAGTCGCGCGCACCGGCAAGAAGTTCGGTCGCCAGAAGGGCGGCGGTACTGCCCGTCACGGCGATCGTGCGGCTCCGGTGTTCATCGGTGGTGGTAAGGCTCACGGTGCTCGTCGCCGCGAGTTCAACATCTCGCTGAACAAGAAGATCCGTGCACTCGGTCTGAAGATGGCCCTTTCGGCCAAGGCTCAGAACGGCCTCGTGATCGTCGACTCGCTCGACGTGGCTGATGCCAAGACCAAGGTGCTTGCCGGTCAGCTCGCTAAGGCGAACTTCGGCAAGAAGGTTCTCGTCATGGACGGTGAGCAGGTCAACGAGGGCTTCGCCCTGGCTGCCCGCAACATCATCGGCGTCAATGTGCTTCCGGCTGTCGGCGCCAATGTCTACGACATCCTGAAGCATGATACGCTGGTGTTGACGCGCGCCGCGGTCGAGAAGCTGGAGGCGCGTTTCAATGGCTAAGAGCAACGTGGACATCCGTCATTACGACGTGATCCTCTCGCCGCACATCACCGAGAAGTCGACCCTGCTTTCCGAGCAGAACGCGGTCGTTTTCAAGGTGGCTGACAAGGCGACCAAGCCCGAGATCAAGGCTGCCGTCGAAGCTCTGTTCGACGTCAAAGTCACCGGCGTGAACACGCTGGTCGTCAAGGGCAAGACCAAGCGCTGGCGCGGTAAGGCTTACCGTCGCAGCGACGTGAAGAAGGCGATCGTCACGCTGGCCGAAGGCCAGTCGATTGACATCACCGAAGGCGTGCGGGGCTGATCCGATGGCACTTAAGAAGTACAACCCGACCAGCCCCGCCCGCCGCGGCCTGGTCCTCGTCGACAAGTCGTCGCTCTGGAAGGGCAAGCCCCTCAAGGCGCTGACCGAAGGCAAGAGCAAGACCGGCGGCCGCAACAACAAGGGTCATGTCACTTCGCGTGGCATCGCCGGTGGTCACAAGCAGAAGTACCGCTTCATCGACTTCAAGCGTCGTAAGTGGGACATGGAAGCGACCGTGGAGCGGATCGAATACGATCCCAACCGCACCGCCTTCATCGCGCTCGTGAAGTACACCGACGGTGAACTGACCTACATCATCGCGCCGCAGCGCCTCGCCGTTGGCGATGTCGTTGTTGCCGGCGAAAAGACCGACGTGAAGCCTGGCAACGCCATGCTCCTGTCGCAGATGCCGGTCGGCACGATCTGCCACAACGTCGAGATGAAGCCCGGCAAGGGCGGCCAGATCGCCCGTTCGGCAGGCACGTACGTTCAGGTCGTCGGTCGTGACCGCGGCATGGTCATCGTTCGTCTGAACTCGGGCGAGCAGCGCTACCTGCGTGGCGATTGCATGGGCACCGTTGGCGCCGTGTCGAACCCCGACAACGCCAACCAGACCCTCGCCAAGGCCGGTCGCGGTCGTTGGCTGGGCCGTCGTCCGCTGACCCGCGGTGTTGCCAAGAACCCGGTCGACCACCCGCACGGCGGTGGTGAAGGCCGTACCTCGGGCGGCCGTCACCCGGTCACTCCGTGGGGCAAGCCGACCAAGGGTGCTCGCACTCGCAACAACAAGCAGACGGACAAGATGATCATCCGTTCGCGCCACGCCAAGAAGAAGAGGTAAGACACGATGGCACGTTCCGTCTGGAAAGGCCCCTTCGTCGACCTGTACCTTCTCAAGAAGGCCGAGGTCGCGCAGGATGCCGGCAACCGCGCTGGTCCGATCAAGACCTGGTCGCGTCGCTCCACCATTCTCCCGCAGTTCGTTGGTCTGACCTTCTCGGTCTACAACGGTCACAAGTTCATCCCGGTTTCGGTGAACGAGGACATGGTCGGTCACAAGCTCGGTGAATTCGCGCCTACGCGCACGTTCCCCGGCCACGCCGCCGACAAGAAGGGCAAGCGCTAATGAGCAAGCAGGCAGCACCCCGCCGCGTTGGCGAGAAGGAAGCTCTTGCGGTCGGCACCACCATCCGTGGTTCCGCCCAGAAGCTCAATCTCGTCGCCGCCCTGATCCGTGGCCGCAAGGCTGAGGACGCAATGAACATCCTGACCTTCTCCAAGAAGGCGATGGCTCAGGACGCTCGCAAAATCCTTGCTTCGGCAATCGCGAACGCGGAGAACAACCACAACCTCGACGTCGACGCTCTGGTCGTCGCCGAGGCGTCGGTCGGCAAGTCGATCACCATGAAGCGCTTCCACGCTCGTGGTCGCGGCAAGTCCACCCGCATCCTCAAGCCGTTTTCGCGCCTGCGGATCGTCGTTCGCGAAGTCGAGGAGGCCTGATCCATGGGTCATAAGAGCAATCCGATCGGTCTGCGTCTGCAGATCAACCGTACCTGGGACAGCCGCTGGTTTGCGGAAGGCCGGGACTACGGCAAGCTGCTTGAGGAAGACCTCAAGATCCGCAAGTTCATCATCGACACCGTGCCCCAGGCTGCGGTTTCGAAGGTGGTCATCGAACGTCCGGCCAAGCTGTGCCGCATCTCGATCTACGCAGCCCGTCCCGGTGTGATCATCGGCAAGAAGGGTGCGGACATCGAGAAGCTGCGCAAGCAGCTTGCGAAGATGACCTCGAGCGAAGTGAAGCTGAACATCGTCGAAATCCGCAAGCCGGAAATCGATTCGAAGCTCGTCGCTCAGGGCATTGCCGATCAGCTGATCCGCCGTGTTGCCTTCCGCCGTGCGATGAAGCGCGCCGTTCAGTCGGCCCTTCGTCTTGGCGCCGAAGGCATCAAGATCACCTGTGGTGGTCGTCTTGGCGGTGCGGAAATCGCGCGTACCGAATGGTACCGTGAAGGCCGCGTGCCGCTTCACACCCTGCGTGCCAACATCGACTATGCCGAAGCCGAGGCGCTGACCGCCTATGGCATCATCGGCATCAAGGTCTGGATCTTCAAGGGCGAAATCCTTGGCCACGACCCGATGGCGCAGGACCGCCTGATGATGGAGGCGCAGACCTCCGGCGTGCGTCCGGCACGCGATGACCGCAGGAACTAAGAGTCATGCTGCAACCGAAGAAGACCAAGTTCCGCAAGGCCTTCAAGGGCCGGATCAAGGGTGATGCCAAGGGTGGCACCGACCTGAACTTCGGCTCGTACGGCCTCAAGGCCCTCGAGCCGGAGCGGATCACCGCCCGCCAGATCGAAGCGGCCCGCCGCGCGATCACGCGTCACATCAAGCGCCAGGGTCGTCTCTGGATCCGCGTCTTCCCCGACGTGCCGGTTTCGAAGAAGCCTGCTGAAGTCCGTCAGGGTAAGGGCAAGGGTTCGGTCGAATACTGGGCGGCCCGCGTCAAGCCCGGCCGTATCCTGTTCGAACTGGACGGCGTCGCTGGCCCGCTCGCAGCCGAGGCTTTCAGCCGCGCTGCGATGAAGCTGCCGATCAAGACCAAGGTCGTGGCTCGCCTCGGCGACACCTCGCACCTTGGCGGCGAGTAAGGAAGTCGAATCATGGCAAACAAGATCGAAGACTTTCGTGCCAAGACCGACGATCAGCTGACTGCTGACCTCGCCGACTTGAAGCGCGAACAGTTCAACCTGCGGTTCCAGGCCGCGACCAGCCAGCTTGAGGCGCCCGCGCGCATCAAGCAGGTGCGTCGTGACATCGCCCGCATCAAGACGCTCCAGGCCGAGCGTTCGGCGCAGGCCTAAGGAGGAAACACGATGCCCAAGCGTATTCTGATCGGGACCGTCGTTTCCGACAAGACCGACAAGACCGTGACCGTACTGGTCGAGCGCAAGGTGAAGCACCCCCTCTACGGGAAGATCATCCGTCGCTCGAAGAAGTACCACGCTCACGACGAAGACAACGCCTTCAAGACCGGCGAACGCGTCCGGATCGAGGAGACGAAGCCCTTCTCGAAGACCAAGACCTGGAAGGTTCTTGACCGTCTTCAGGCGAGCAAGGGTACGGCACTCGAAGCCGAGGTCTAAGGACCTCGGCCTCAAGGCCGGACAAGAGTGTTGACCTTCGCGGGTGAATGCGGCAAATGGCCGCACTTCGCCCGTCGGGGCGACTCGGGCCCCTCGTGGGCCTGTCTTTTTAGGAACTGCCGGACTTGTTCCGGCAAGCCAGTTGAGAAGGACTCGGATCGATGATCCAGATGCAATCCAATCTCGACGTCGCGGACAACAGCGGCGCAAAGCGCGTCCAGTGCATCAAGGTACTGGGTGGCTCCAAGCGTCGTTTCGCAGGCGTCGGCGACATCATCGTGGTGTCGGTGAAGGAGGCGCAGCCCCGCGCTCGCGTCAAGAAGGGCGACGTTCACCGTGCGGTGATCGTGCGTACCCGTAAGGACGTCCGTCGTGCAGACGGTAGCGTTATCCGCTTCGACAGCAACGCGGCGGTGCTCATCAACAAGAACGAGGAGCCGATCGGCACTCGTATCTTTGGCCCCGTCGTTCGCGAGCTGCGCGGCAAGGGCTTCATGAAGATCATCTCGCTCGCTCCGGAGGTGCTGTAATGGCTGCTTCGAAGATCAAGAAGGGTGACGCCGTCGTCGTCCTGTCCGGCAAGGACAAGGGCCGCACCGGCACCGTGCTTCAGGTTCTCCCGAAGGACGGCAAGGTCGTGGTTGAAGGCGTGAACGTCGCAACCCGTCACCGCAAGCCGACCCAGCAGAACCCGCAGGGCGGCATCGAGCGCATTCCGGCCCCGATGGCTATCAGCAAGATCGCTGTTGCCGACAAGGACGGCAAGCCGACGCGCGTTCGCTTCGAAACCAAGGACGGCAAGAAGGTCCGCGTGGCCGTGAAGTCCGGGGAGACCATCGATGGCTGAGAAGTATACTCCGCGTCTGCGCTCGAAGTACGACGCTGAAATCGCGAAGGCGATGACCGAGAAGTTCGGTTACAAGAACGTGATGGAAGTGCCGAAGATCGAGAAGATCACGCTCAACATGGGCGTCGGCGAGGCCAGCCAGGACAAGAAGAAGGTCCAGACTGCCGCTGCCGAGATGGAAGCCATCGCCGGTCAGAAGCCCGTCGTTACCAAGGCCCGCAAGTCGATCGCGCAGTTCAAGCTGCGTGAAGGCATGCCGATCGGCTGCAAGGTGACGCTGCGTCGTGAGCGCATGTACGAGTTTCTCGATCGTCTCGTCACCATCGCAATGCCCCGCATTCGCGACTTTCGTGGTCTGAACCCGAAGTCGTTCGACGGCCGTGGCAACTACGCGATGGGTCTCAAGGAGCAGATCATCTTCCCGGAGATCAGCTACGACAAGATCGAGAAGGTGCGTGGCATGGACATCATCGTCACCACCACCGCGAAGACCGACGAGGAAGCGCGCGAGCTGCTTCGTCTGTTCGGTTTCCCGTTCCCGGCTGAAGAGTCGGAACAGAAGGAAGCGGCGTGAGCCGCCGCTGAGGAAGAGAGCTTAAGTCCATGGCGAAACTGAGTTCCGTGAACAAGAACGAGCGCCGCAAGCAGCTCGTTAAGAAGTATGCAGGCAAGTACGCGCGCCTGAAGGCAGTGGCCGATGACGAATCGCTCGACGAAACCGAGCGCCTCATCGCCCGCCTGAAGCTGGCCGAGATCCCGCGCAACGGTAACCCCACCCGGGTTCGTAACCGTTGTGCGACCACCGGTCGTCCGCGCGGTTACTACCGCAAGTTCGGTCTGTGCCGCGTCGAGCTGCGCGATCTTGCCAACAAGGGCATGATCCCCGGCGTGACCAAGTCGAGCTGGTAAGGGTACGAAGCAATGGCTATGACCGATCCCCTGGGTGATATGCTCACCCGCATCCGCAACGGACAGCAGGCAAAGAAGGACACCGTCCTCTCGCCGGCTTCCAAGCTTCGTGCCCGTGTGCTCGAGGTGCTTCAGCGCGAAGGCTACATCCGTGGCTTCAGCGACGACGCAACCGGCGCACACCCGCAGCTTCGCATCGAGCTGAAGTACTTCGAAGGCGAGCCCGCCATCAAGCACATCGCTCGCGTCTCCAAGCCTGGCCGCCGCGTCTACTCGGGTTCGAAGGAACTCCCGGTGGTGCGCAACGGTCTCGGCATCACCATCGTCTCGACGCCCAAGGGCGTGCTCTCGGATGCCGAAGCACGTTCGCAGAACGTCGGCGGCGAAGTGCTGGCGGAGGTGTTCTAATGAGCCGCATCGGCAAGAAGCCGGTTGTGATCCCTGGCGGGGTCACTGCCGCCATCGATAACGGTGTCCTCACGGTGAAGGGGCCCAAGGGCGTTCTCACCATGGGTCTGTCCGACCTCGTGACCTACGCGGTCGAGGACGGTTCGATTGCCGTTCAGCCCGCCAAC
This sequence comes from Novosphingobium sp. BL-S-21, assembly GCF_055521655.1. Classification (NCBI taxonomy): domain Bacteria; kingdom Pseudomonadati; phylum Pseudomonadota; class Alphaproteobacteria; order Sphingomonadales; family Sphingomonadaceae; genus Novosphingobium; species Novosphingobium sp. BL-S-21. The sequence goes on along the minus strand of NZ_CM145496.1, from coordinate 1,319,664 downwards.
CAGACCAAGGCTGCCCGCAGCCACTGGGGCATGCAGCGCACCCTCGTCTCGAACCTGGTGGAAGGCGTTACCAACGGCTTCTCCAAGGTCCTCGAGATCAAGGGCGTCGGCTACCGTGCAGCAGCTCAGGGCAAGAACCTGAAGCTGCAGCTCGGCTACTCGCACGACGTTGACATCGCTGTGCCGGAAGGCATCGAGGTCAAGACCCCGGACAACACCACGGTCGAGATCTCTGGCGTCGACAAGCAGAAGGTCGGCCAACTCGCGGCCGAAATCCGTCGCTGGCGCAAGCCCGAGCCTTACAAGGGCAAGGGCATCAAGTACCGCGGCGAATTCATCTTCCGCAAGGAAGGGAAGAAGAAGTAATGGCCAAGCTTTCCCTTTTCGAGCGCCGTCGCCGGCGCGTCCGCACCGCTCTCAAGGCCCGTGCGGGTGGTCGTCCCCGTCTGTCGGTGCACCGCACCGGCCGTCACATCTATGCGCAGATCATCGACGATGCGCAGGGTCACACCGTGGCTGCAGCCAACACGCTTGGCGCCAAGGGCACCGATACGGATGCCGCAGTCCGCGTGGGCAAGGAACTCGCCGAGGCCGCCAAGAAGGCGGGCATCACCTCGGTCGTGTTCGATCGTGGCGGTTTCCTCTTCCATGGCCGCGTCAAGGCGCTGGCCGAAGCCGCCCGTGAAGGCGGGCTGGAGTTCTGATCATGGCTGACGAAAACATCAACGAAGCACCGATCGCGGCCGAGCACCCCCAGGGTGGCGACGCGCAGGAGACTCGTGAAGGTCGTGGCCGTGGCCGTGGCCGTGGCGAACGCGGTGAGCGTGGCGGCCGTGGCCGTCGCGACGACCGCCGTGGTGGCCGGAACGAGGAAGAACAGGGCGAAGAGCTGATTGAAAAGCTCGTCCACATCAACCGCGTTTCGAAGACGGTCAAGGGCGGCAAGCGCTTCGGCTTCGCAGCGCTGGTCGTCGTGGGTGACGGCAAGGGCCGCGTAGGCTTTGGCCATGCCAAGGCTCGCGAAGTTCCCGAGGCGATCACGAAGGCCACTGCTTCTGCAAAGAAGAAAATGGTCCGCGTGGCACTGAAGGAAGGCCGCACGCTTCACCATGACGGTCGGGGCCACTTCGGCGCCGGCAAGGTGAACGTGCGTTCGGCTCCGGCAGGTACCGGCATCATCGCCGGTGGCCCGATGCGCGCCGTGTTCGAGAGCCTCGGCGTCCACGACGTCGTGACCAAGTCGGTCGGTACCTCGAACCCGTACAATATGATCCGCGCTACCTTCGACGCGCTCGTCAACCAGACTTCGCCGAAGTCGGTTGCACAGCGTCGTGGCAAGAAGGTCGCTGACCTGCTTGGTCGCGGTGGTGCCACCGAGGCAGAGGCTGAAGCCGCTGCCGAAGCCATCGTGGAGTAAGTCTCATGGCGAAGATCAAGATCAAGCAGATCGGTTCGCCGATCCGTCGCCCCGAGAGCCAGAAGAAGATCCTCATCGGTCTTGGCCTCGGCAAGATGCACAAGGTCGTCGAACGCGAAGACACCCCGGAAGTCCGTGGTGCGATCGCAAAGCTGCCGCACATGGTTGCGGTGGTCGACTGATCGACTTGCCTCAGGCACGATATTCGGAAAGGCCTCGGTGGAAACACCGGGGCCTTTCTGGTTTTGGCGAAGGGCAGGGCGCTGGGGGCCATGCACAGGGCGAGGCTCGACGCGCTAGCGCGAAATCTGTGTGTGGCTGCGTGTCCGGCTCCCCAATCGGCCATGACTTGTGCTAAGCGCGGCGGGATTTCGATTTCCCCGGGGGATACATTGCTTCGCAGGACCATCGCGGCCTCATCCTTGTGCCTGGCCGCTCTCGCCGTTTCCGGATGCGAGGGCAGCGAACCGAGCGACAACGGCGAAACCTATGTGCAGGAAAGCCCGGCTGCCGAACCGGCCTGTAACGATCCGCTCGCGGATCCGGCGACGCTCGAGCGTGACCGGCTTGCGGATAAGGCGTTGAAGGCGTTGCTCGCCACTGGACAGGCCGATCCCGTTGCAGAGGCGCACAAGGCGGCCGCTTCCGGGGATTTTCGTCTTGTTGCTGCGGTCACGCTGGACGGCATCGACACGACTGAGTTTGGGGCCCAATGCGTGCTTCGGGGCGGTCTTTCGCCCCGCATGGCGCGCGTCGTGACTTATTTCGGCGACGATGCGCTGCCCACGCCGGCTCCCATCCCGATCGCCACGGGCACCGAGGGTGCCGGCGAAGAGGGCGAGGATCCCCTTGGAGATTTCGCACGTAGCTTCAACGAGACGCTAATCGCCGATGATGCCTATCCTTATCGTGACGTCTGCCGCGTGGTTCCGGCAGTTGAGGGCGAAGGCAAGTCGGAACAGGCCGTCAAAGACGCCAAGCCGGTAAAGGCCGACAAGAAGGGCGCAAGTGCAAAGCCCGCGGATGCCGCAGCTTCGGGCAAGACAGCGGAGAGGAAGGCCGTGAAGCGTAACGGGCGCGACTATGGCTATGCGAACCTCGGGCCCTTGTCGGAAAGCCCGACACTGGCCGACGCTGCTCGCCGGGGGAATGTCGCTGTGCTTCGCAAACTGCTGGAGGCGCCCACTGTCGATGCAACCGGCGACGCGCTGGACGGACTGACGACGATCGATTCGCCCGATCTCTTCGGTATGACTCCGCTCGCCTGGGCCATCGCCTATCGCCGCGAGGCGGCCGCGCGATTCCTGCTGTCGCAGCATGCCAGTCCGTCGGGTGCCCAGTGCCAGGCCCTGGTCGACCGCGATTCGCCGATGCAGATCGCGCGGGCGCTGTCCTGGACTGCCTTGGTTCTTCGGATGAAGTCGCTGGTAACGGAGCAGGAATATAACGCGCTTGCGGAAGAGCCGGCGCTTCCGGACGGCAACAAGGCGGCCTTCAACGCCGAACTGGCCAAGCTGGGCGACACTTACGGTACCGTGTTCAACAAGGACACGATGACGCGGCACGAGTTGAAGTTCGCCATCGATTCCAAGGGCAAGATCAAATCTTGCAGTTTTGAGCCAAAAACCGTTTCGACGGCGTTCGACGCCGACATTTGCCGGCTCGGCCGGGAGCAACTGCATTGGAAGCCCGCACGCAACGCCGAAGGGCGAACGATGCCGGGCGATGCGAAGCTGGTGATTCGCATGCGGGGCAGCTGAAGCCGCGACATCGCGGATTCAGGGGTGACAAGGCCGGCCGGTTCGCCTATGGGGCCGCCTTCCCATTAGCGCGACCAAAAGCGAAAGCGAGTGCAGATTATGAAGTTGAACGAAATCCGCGACAACGATGGCGCCCGTCATCGTCGTATCCGCGTCGGCCGTGGCATCGGTTCGGGCAAGGGCAAGACTGCTGGCCGCGGCCAGAAGGGTGCCAAGGCGCGTTCGGGCGTCTCGATCAACGGCTTTGAAGGCGGCCAGATGCCGCTTCACATGCGTCTTCCGAAGCGCGGCTTCAGCAACAAGAAGTTCGCCAAGGACTACGCTGAAGTTAACCTCGGCATGATCCAGAAGGCGATCGAAGCCGGCAAGCTCGACATCTCGGGCGTCGTCGACCAGGCTGTTCTCCAGGCCGCCGGCCTGGCCCGTGGCGGCAAGGACGGCGTGCGCCTCCTCGCCAAGGGTGAACTGACCGAGAAGGTCGAGTTCAACGTTGCCGGTGCTTCGAAGAGCGCTGTTGCCGCAGTCGAGAAGGCTGGTGGTTCGGTGATCCTTCCTGCCAAGGAAGCCGCTGAGGCCTGAGGCATCGCAACCGCGATATGCTCATAAAGGGAGGGCGGGCGCCATGCGCTTCGCCCTCTCTTCATTCCAACGGGTGCCTTGACTTGGATCGGCCTTGAACATGGCGGATTCGATGGGGCGCGGGGCGACAGGGCTTCCAGACCCGGTACGAATGTCTATATGAGCGGACCAGAACCGGTGTTCGACAAGCCTTCTTGCAGTCGCTAAGGCTGGACCCGAACCGACTATCGAGGCTTTACAAAACGTCATGGCTTCACGCGCCGACAATATCGCCAGCACTCTGAGCCTGGCCAATTTCTCGAAGGCGACCGAGCTCAAGAACCGCATCTGGTTCACGATCGGCGCCCTGATCGTTTTCCGCTTCCTGAGCTTCGTTCCGCTGCCCGGCGTCAATCCGCTGATTCTCTCGCAGCTTTACAGCAAGACCCAGGGCGGCATTCTCGACCTCTTCAACACTTTCTCGGGCGGTTCGCTTTCGCGAATGAGCCTGATCGCGCTCGGCGTGATGCCCTACATCACCAGCTCGATCGTGGTGCAGTTGGCTGCCTCGCTTCACCCGGCGCTGGTGGCGCTGAAGAAGGAAGGCGAAGCCGGACGCAAGAAACTGAACCAGTACACCCGCTATGGCGCCGTGCTGCTCTGCGCCATCCAGGGCTGGTTCCTGGCCGTCAGCCTCGAGGCTTACGGCGCGTCGAGCGGCCTGCAGGCCGTCGTCGATCCGGGCCTTCTGTTCCGCGTCGGCGCCGTCATCTCGCTGGTCGGCGGCACCATGTTCCTGCTGTGGCTGGGTGAACAGATCACGTCGCGCGGTATCGGTAACGGCGTTTCGCTGATCATCATGGCCGGTATCGTCGCACAGATGCCGACTTTCGCGAGCAACGTGGGGCAGGCCTACAGCGCCGGTGACACGGGCTCGTTCCTGATCATCGCGCTGATCGTGCTGATCGTGGCGATGATCCTGATGATCTGCTTCGCAGAACGCGCACAGCGCCGCCTGCTGATCCAGTATCCCAAGCGCGCCACGCAGCGCGGCATGATGCAGGCGGATCGCAGCCATCTGCCGCTGAAGATCAATACCGCGGGCGTCATCCCGCCGATCTTCGCAAGTTCGCTGCTGCTGCTGCCGCTCACGATCACCCAGTTCGCGGGCAAGTCGCTGAACCCCGAATCGACCTGGGGCAAGATCGTCGTCGCGCTCAACCAGTATCTGGGCCACGGCAAGCCGCTCTACATGCTGCTTTACGCATCGGGCATCATCTTCTTCTCGTTCTTCTACACCGCCGTCGTCTTCAATCCCGAGGAAACGGCCGAGAACCTGAAGAAGAACGGTGGCTTCATTCCCGGCATCCGTCCGGGCAAGAACACCGCGAACTATCTCGATTATGTGCTGACGCGCGTGACCGTGATCGGCGCGATCTACCTGACCATCGTCTGCACCGTTCCCGAGTATTTCCTCTCGATGACCGGTCTGCCGTTGCTGTTCATGGGTGGGACCAGCCTGCTGATCGTCGTCAACGTCACCGTCGACACGATTACTCAGATTCAGTCGCACCTGCTGGCGCACCAGTACGGCGATCTGATCAAGAAGGCGAAACTGAAGGGCCGTATGCGCTGATAGCGCATTCAGGGACAGATGAGGGGTAAGGCGTGAATATCATCCTGTTGGGCCCGCCGGGGGCGGGCAAGGGCACCCAGGCGCAGCGTCTGGTCGAACGGCATGGCATGCGCCAGCTCTCGACTGGCGACATGCTGCGCGCCGCCGTAAAGGCGGGCACGCCCACGGGACTTGAAGCCAAGGCCGTAATGGAGCGCGGTGAGCTGGTTTCGGACGCCATCGTTTCGGCGCTGATCGGCGACGAACTGGATGCGATGGGCGCCGATACCGGCGCGATCTTCGACGGCTATCCGCGTACCGCGGCGCAGGCGGAATCACTCGACGCGATTCTTTCCGCTCGTGGCCGCAAGCTCGATCATGTGGTCGAGCTTGAGGTCGACGAAGAGGCACTTGTCGAGCGGATCACCGGGCGCTTTACTTGCGCGACTTGCGGCAAGGGCTATCACGACACGTTCGAGCGGCCCAAGGTCGACGGCGTCTGCGACAAGTGCGGAGGGACGGAATTCAAGCGTCGTCCGGACGACAATGCAGAAACCGTGCGCACCCGCCTGGCCGAGTACCGCGCCAAGACAGCGCCGATCCTGCCTATCTACGAGGCGCGCGGCATCGTGGCCAAGGTGGATGGCATGGCGGACATGGATCATGTTACCGCTGTCATCGAGGGCGCGCTGAGGACCTGAACCAGGGGGGCATCGCCCCCTCGACCGACAGAGCCTATCCGACAGCCCCGATCCTTTGCCGGTGCGAGCCGCAGAGGGTCGGGGCTTCGTCTTTCCGGCCGAGGGACAGTATGGAAAAGGCGGCCGGTCGGCGACCGGCCCCTCTATGCCAGCGCATCCGCCTGGAACCCGGTCGTTTCTTTGACTAACGCCCTTGGATGCGATACACAGATCGCGAAGTCACTCTCCCCGCTCCGACATGCGACAGGGATCGAGCGGCAGCGGGTTCGCGGGCGTTGACAGCCCTTGCGAATCGTTCTATGCGCGCCCTTCACTCAAAAGGTTTCGGCAAGTCCGGGTGGCGATGGCACCAAGTGTGCCGCCGACCGGGCGCTGTTGTCATTTCACCTTTCGGGTGAGTAAGCGTTGAGATAGGGGTCGTCCCTAGGGCGCTCCCTGTGGAGCATGGAGATTTAAGTGGCTCGTATTGCCGGGGTAAACATCCCCACCAACAAGCGCGTTATCATCGCGCTCACCTACATCCATGGTATCGGTCGTACCAAGGCTCTCGAGATCGCCGACAAGCTCGGCATCGATCACAGCCGTCGCGTACAGGACCTGTCGGACGCCGAAGTCCTGCAGATCCGCGAAACGATCGACGCCGACCTCACGGTCGAGGGTGATCTTCGTCGCGAAACCGCGATGAACATCAAGCGCCTGATGGACCTCGCCTGCTACCGTGGCCTGCGTCACCGCAAGGGTCTGCCGGTTCGTGGCCAGCGCACGCATACCAATGCGCGCACCCGCAAGGGCAAGGCCAAGCCGATCGCCGGCAAGAAGAAGTAAGCTGATTGGGTCGAGCAATCGACCCAACCGGTTTCCCCCAGCGATTTTTCGACAGGATACACGAACATGGCACGCGAACCTCAGCGCGTTAAGCGCCGCGAGCGCAAGAACATCACCAGCGGCATTGCGCATGTGAATGCCAGCTTCAACAACACCATGGTGACCATCACCGACGCCCAGGGCAACGCGATTTCGTGGTCCTCGGCCGGCATGATGGGCTTCAAGGGCAGCCGCAAGTCGACCCCGTACGCTGCACAGGTTGCAGCTGACGATGCCGGCAAGAAGGCCGCCGAGCACGGCGTCCGCACCCTCGAAGTCGAAGTCAAGGGCCCGGGTTCGGGCCGTGAGAGCGCCCTGCGCGCCCTCCAGGCGGTCGGCTTCACCATTACCTCGATCCGCGATGTGACGCCGATCCCGCACAACGGTGTGCGTCCTTCCAAGCGTCGCCGCGTCTGATCGAGCTAATCCGGACGGCGAACCGGTCGCTGTCCGGCTTCGGAACGTCCCGAGCCTTTCCACCAGGCTTCGGGGCGTAACCGCCATCACTCCCAGGGGAAGTCCATGACTGTCAACATCAAGAACTGGCAGGAACTCAAGAAGCCGAACAGCCTTGAGATCAAGCCGGGACCCGACCCCAAGCTGAAGGCGACTTTCGTCGCCGAACCTCTCGAGCGCGGTTTTGGCCTGACGCTCGGCAACGCGCTGCGTCGCGTGCTGCTCTCCTCGCTGCAGGGCGCCGCGATCACCTCGATCAAGATCGAGAACGTGCTGCACGAATTCTCGTCGCTTGCCGGTGTGCGCGAGGACGTCACGGACATCGTCCTGAACGTCAAGCAGATCGCTCTCAAGATGCAGGGCGAAGGCCCGAAGCGCCTTCAGCTCTCGGCCACTGGCCCGGGTGAAGTGAAGGCGGGCGACATCGCCGTTTCGGGTGATATCGAGGTCATGAACAAGGACCTCGTGATCTGCCACCTCGACGAAGGTGCGGTCCTGAACATGGAACTCACCGCCGACACCGGCAAGGGCTACGTCCCCGCCGTGTCGAACCGTCCTGTCGACGCGCCGATCGGTCTTATCCCGGTCGACTCGCTCTACTCGCCGGTCCGTCAGGTCAGCTACAAGGTCGACAATGCCCGTATCGGTCAGGAACTCGACTACGACAAGCTGAGCCTCGCGGTCGAAACGGACGGCACCGTCACCCCTGAAGACGCCGTGGCTTATGCCGCGCGCATTCTCCAGGACCAGCTGGCGCTGTTCGTCCACTTCGAGGACATCGCTCCGGTTGGCCAGTCGCCGATGATCGGCATGGCTGCCGGCGGCGCTGCTGCTTCGGAAGAGAGCGACACCAACCAGCTCAACCGTTACCTTCTCAAGAAGGTCGACGAACTGGAACTGTCGGTGCGTTCGGCCAACTGCCTCAAGAACGACAACATCATCTACATCGGCGATCTGGTCCAGAAGACCGAAGCCGAGATGCTGCGCACGCCGAACTTCGGCCGCAAGTCGCTCAACGAGATCAAGGAAGTTCTTTCCTCGATGGGTCTGCGCCTCGGCATGGACATCCCAGGCTGGCCGCCCGAGAACATCGAAGAAATGGCCAAGAAGCTCGAGCAGGAACTGCTCGGCTGATCGGTCTTTCCGATATGCAAAGAAGAAGGGCTTCGCAGCGATGCGGAGCCCTTCTTCTTTTAATGAGGGCGGAATTCCGCCCTTCGCGCTTGACTCTTTAAGTCAGATCGTCTTGAGGGCAGCGCTTCACGATACGTGAGCCGGTTTTGGGCGGTGGCCGCACCACATCGCCCGGCAGGCAGTACCTGAGACGGCTGCCTGACGAACGGAGAAGAAATCATGCGTCACAAAATGGGCGGCCGCAAGCTGCAGCGCAAGTCCGGCCACCGTACTGCGCTGCTGCGCAACATGGCCGCCGCGCTCATCAAGCACGAGCAGATCAAGACCACCACGCCCAAGGCGAAGGAACTGCGTCCCTACATCGAGAAGCTGATCACGCTGGCGAAGCATGGCGGCCTTTCGAACCGTCGTCTCGCGCACGCGCGCCTTCTCGACGAAACGCAGGAAGCCAAGCTCTTCGAAGTGCTCGCAGAGCGCTACAAGAACCGTGAAGGCGGTTACACCCGCATCATCAAGGCCGGCATCCGCGCATCGGACGCTGCTCCGATCGCGATCATCGAACTGGTTGACCGTGACGTGGAAGCCAAGGGCCAGGATTCGGGTCCGGTTGCTGCCGAAACCGAAGAATACGCAGAAGCCTGATAGCTTCTGAAGGCCCGCTTTCCACAAGGAGGCGGACCAGACATTGCAAGAGCGGTCGCGAGTGCTAGGCTCGCGGCCGCTTTTTGTTTTTTGAAATCAGGGGAATGGAATGCCTTGGAAGGGCGGGCTCGGCGGGGCTCATATTGCGACGGCTTGTGCCATGACTTTCAGCCTGCTGCTTGCAGCCATGCCCGTTTCGGCGCAGACGGTGGCCACGATGAACTATCCAGAAACGCGCCGAGACGATGTGGTCGAAACCCTGTTCGGGGAAAAGATCGCGGATCCCTATCGATGGCTGGAGGCGGACGTCCGCCACGACGCCAAAGTGGCCGACTGGGTGGATCGCGAATCGCACTACACCGAGAATTACCTGGAGACTCTTCCGCAGCGAGCGTGGTTCAAGCAGCGCATCAGTGCGCTCATGAACTTCGAGCGCTTCGGGCTGCCGACGAAGGCTGGCACCCGGTATTTCTATACGCGCAACACCGGCTTGCAGAACCAGTCGCAGCTTTTCGTGCGCGACGGCCTGCACGGCAAGGCGCGGCTTCTGCTCGATCCCAATGCCTGGGCCAAGGATGGCGCGACCGCGCTGGACGCCTGGGAGCCGTCGCAGCAGGGCCGCTATCTGCTGTACAGCGTACAGGACGGTGGCAGCGACTGGCGCATTCTCCATGTGATGGACACCGCCAGCGGCAAAGTCCTTGAAGATGAGCTGCGCTGGGTGAAATTCAGCGCGCTGGCTTGGATCGGGGAGGAAGGCTTCCTTTATTCCCGTTTCCCCGCACCGGAGGATGGCGCGGCATTCCAGAGCCGAAACTACAACCAGGGCGTCTACTACCACCGTCTGGGCACGCCCCAGGCCGCGGACGAGCTTGTCTACTCCACACCCGAGCATCCTGACTACGGCCATACCGCCGAGGTTACGCAGGACGGCCGCCTGGCGGTCATCACGTCGCACATCGGCACGGATTCCCGCTACGACGTGCGGGTGGTCGATCTTTCTAAGCGCGGCAAGACCGGATGGCACGCGCGCTCGATCGTCACCGGCTTCAAGGATGACTGGCGGCTTGTGGAAGGGGCCGGGCAGAAGCTCTGGTTCGTGACCAACGAGAGTGCTCCGCGCTACCGCCTTGTCAGCATCGATCTGGCCGCGAGCGATCCTGTGTTCACGCAAGTCGTGGCCGAACGCGAGGATATCCTCGAAAAGGCAGGCATCGTCGGCCGCCAGTTGGTTCTCAACTATATGCGCGATGCCGCCAGCCATGCGGAGATCGTCGGGTTGGACGGCAAGCCGGGCAGGGCGCTTGCTCTCAACGGCATCGGCACCGCTTCCGGCTTCCGGGGTAAACCGGGCGATCCAGAGACGTTCTACTCGTTCACCAGCTTCAACCGTCCCGCGTCGATCTTCCGCATGAATCTCGATACCGGCGCTTCGGAGCCCTTCGCGGAACCGGCGATGGATTTCGATCCCGCGCAAATCGCAGTCGAGCAGCGGTTCTACGTCTCGAAGGATGGCACGCGTGTGCCGATGTTCCTGGTACGCCGCAAGGACGTGGCGCAGGCAGGCAAGCCGGTACCGACGCTGCTCTACGGCTACGGCGGGTTTGATATTTCGCTGACGCCGGGCTTCTCGGCGAGCCGTATGGCCTGGGTGCAGGCCGGCGGCGCCTTCGCGATGGCGAACTTGCGCGGTGGCGGCGAGTACGGACGCGCCTGGCATGATGCCGGGCGCCGGGCCAACAAGCAGAACGTCTTCGACGATTTCATTGCTGCGGGAGAATACCTCAAGGCAGAGGGCATCGCCGCCAAGGATGGATTGGCGATTCAGGGCGGATCGAACGGCGGCCTATTGGTCGGTGCGGTACTGAACCAGCGGCCCGACCTGTTCGCTGCCGGCGTGCCCCAAGTCGGGGTGATGGATATGCTCCGCTTCGACCGATTCACGGCCGGGCGCTATTGGGTCGACGATTACGGCTATCCTGACCGTGAGGCGGACTTCCGCGTGCTGCGCGCGTATTCGCCTTACCACAATATCAAGGCGGGCACGGATTATCCTGCCATTCTGGTCACCACGGCCGATACGGATGATCGCGTGGTGCCGGGGCATTCCTTCAAGTATGCGGCGGCCCTCCAAGCGGCGCCTCTGGGTGACAAGCCGCACCTCATCCGTATCGAGACGCGCGCCGGGCACGGTTCGGGCAAGCCTACGGACAAGGTGATCGAGGAGAGTGCAGATGTGCTGTCTTTCGTGGCGCAGTGGACCGGGCTGTCGGTTCCGAAGTGAGGTCCCGCGCCAAGCGGGCATGAGAGTGGGTTGCGTTCGGCGCTGAAAGCCGGACTATGGCATGGTTCGCGGGCCGCTTGGGCGGCCGACCGCAAGGGAGCGACGAACCATGCCGAACCTTTTCAGGACACTGTTTCGCTGCGCACTTCTTGCAGGAGCCGTGATGGCGGCTCCGGTACTGGCTCAGACCGATCGCTTCGCGGCGGATCCCAGGCTGGACAACAAGCCCGATGCTTACGGCGTCAGTTCGCGGCAGGCGGCCCACAAGTGCGTGGCCGCCGCCGAGGACGCGGCGAAGACAGCGAAATTCACCGGTGTCGACGTCATCGGGCTCAAGAGCGTCGAGCGAAAGCCGGAAGGTTATGAGATCGAAGGGTGGGTCCGTGTAGTCGGGGGCGGACCGGCCTGGCGCGACAATGCTCCTGCGCGCGGCTCATTCGAATGCGAGATCGTTCGCGGAAGGATCGTGGATCTCGGCTTCGACGACGTTCCCGGGCTTTAGCGGTCCGGACGCGGCCTTGCCTGCTGCTCAGTCCGCCCCCTCGTGCGCAGGGAGGCCGAGCGACCAATGTATTGCGGCGCCGCGCAAGGCAAAGCCGGCGCTTGCGGCGATAGCCCAGGTGAGCACGGGCGCAAAGCCCAGGGCCAGTCCGGTCGCCGCGACGGCTGCTGCAAGTGCACCTGCCGTCACATAAAGCTCCGGCCGCATCAGGATCGAAGGCTGTCCCGCCACGACGTCGCGCACGATCCCGCCGACGCAGCCGGTGACGACGCCCATCACCATGGCCGGCACCGGCGGTACGCCCCAGGCCATGGCCTTGATCGTGCCGAATCCGGAATAGACCGCCAAGCCCATCGCGTCTGCCCACTCCAGCAAGCGACCCTGCCACCACCGCACTGGTGTGAACCAGGCAAGGATCGCCACGGCGAGGCACACCGGGACCACGAAAGGATCGCGCACCCAGAAGACCGGCGCGCCGATCAGAAGGTCGCGCAAGGTGCCGCCGCCGACGCCGGTCATCAGCGCGAAAAATGCGACCGTGACGAAAGTCTGCCGCATCTGCGCCGCGGAAAGCGCTCCGGTTAGCGCGAAAACCGCGATGCCCAGAATGTCGAAAGCAGCAGGCAAGGCAGGGGCATCGGGCGGAATGATCGTCGGCATCGCCGGTTCATAGCCGTGCCTCTGGAAAAACGGGAGCAAAAGCTGTCGCCGGTCGGGTCTCGCCTTCGATTGACCGCTTTCGAATTTGTGATACACAAAGGATCATAAGAATCGGGAGATCAAGTCCGTGTCTAGTCCAGCACTTCATCCGGCGCCCTCGGCCTATGAGACGGCCGACTGGTACACCGATGTCTCGCTGGTCGACGATCCGCACGCCTATTTCGATTTTCTCCGCGCGAAGGGGGCAGTCGTGCGTCTGCCCTATCGCAATGCCGTCGCCGTGACGGGCTACGAGGAGACCATTCAGGTCATGCTCGATATCGAGCACTTTTCCTCGATCAACGCGGTGACGGGCCCGGTGGCCTCGCTCCCGTTCGAGCCGACTGGAGACGACATCTCCGCCGAGCTGGAGTCCCATCGCGGGCAGATCGCTTTCGGCGACCAGATCGTCACCGAGGGCGGGGCGCGCCATGCCGACTTGCGTTCGATCATCGCCCGGCTCTTCACGCCTAGCCGCCTGAAGGAACTTCAGCCCAAGCTGCTGGCGACGGCGGAAGGGCTGATCGGCGAGTTCGCCGCGGACGGCCATGTGGACCTCGTTCGCCAATATGGCGGTCCTTACGGCGCTCTGGTGATTTCCGACTTGCTGGGGCTGTCGGAGCGGACGCGGAACAAGTTCCGCGTCCTGCTGGAGGGCGCGATTCCAGTGCCCATGGACGCCAGCGAAGAGGAGATGTTGAAGAACCCGCTCGTGGGCGTGGGGAAGGACCTGTTCAAGCTGATCGCGCAGCGGCGCATGTCGGCCCACCCGCTGATGCGCCCCTTGCGCGGTTTGCTAGCCCACGAGGACATTCTCAATGAACTGGCCCAGGCGAGTTATCCCGATGGCAGGAAGCCTTCGCTGGTCGATCTTACCAGTCTGGCCGCGTTTCTGTTCGGGGCCGGGCAGGATACGACGAATCGCCTGCTGGCCAATGCCTTCCGCATCATCGCCACCAGGCCGGACATCCAGCAACTGCTGCGGGACGATCCCGGCCGCATCCCCGCTTTTGTCGAGGAAGTGCTGCGCTTCGATGGCTCGGTGAAGAGCGGCGGACGGATATGCCAGAAGACGACCACGCTCGGCGGTGTCGAGATCAAGGCCGGGACGGCGATCCTCCTCTCGCACATGGCCGCCAACCGAGATCCCACGCGGTTCGCCCAGCCCGATCGGTTCGACATGGACCGTCCCAGGATCAAGGAGCACCTGGCTTTTGGGCGCGGCGCCCATACTTGTATCGGCGCCCCGCTCGCCCGCCGAGAGGTCGTGACCAGTATCGAGCGGTTGCTGGCCCGCATGGGCAACATTCGCCTGGCTCCCGCCCATCAGCGGCCCGACGGCGGTTTGAGCTTCAGCTACGAGCCGACCTATATCCTGCGTGCGCTCGCCAGCCTCCATCTGGAGTTCGATCCGATCGAGGGGGATTAAGCGGGGAGGGGGAATTCCAACCCGCGCCGGTCTGTCCTATCACACGGGCATGACCCAGTCCGAGACCAGTGAAGCCGAAGCCGCCAACGAATTGATGCGCCTGGCGCGCCAGATCAGCCGTGCCAACCGGCTCTATCATGCCGAGGACGCGCCCGAGATCTCGGACGCGGAGTACGACGCGCTGGTTCGCCGCAATGCCGAACTCGAAGCGGCGTTCCCGCATCTCGCGCGTCCGGACAGTCCGAGCAACAAGGTCGGTCACGAAGTGGCTGCCTCGCCGCTCTCGAAAGTAACGCACGAGGTTCGCATGATGAGCCTCGACAATGCCTTTACCGACGAGGAAGTGGCCGATTTCGTCGGCCGCGTGCGGCGGTTCCTGTCGCTGCCCGCCGAGGAGCCGGTGCTGCTGACGGCGGAAGACAAGATCGATGGCCTGTCCTGCTCGCTGCGCTACGAGCATGGTAAGCTCGTGCGCGCAGCGACGCGCGGCGATGGACAAGTGGGCGAGGATGTGACCCCCAATGTCGCGCATATCGCGGATATCGTGCAGGAACTGCGGGGCGACGACGTGCCGGAGGTCTTTGAAGTTCGCGGCGAAGTCTACATGGAGAAGGCGGCTTTCCGGACGCTCAACGAGACGCTGATGTCCGAGGCCCGCGCTTTGGCGGAAACCAAGGGCGAAGCCTTTGACGAGACCAAGGTCCGCCAGTTCGCCAATCCGCGCAATGCCGCTGCCGGTTCGCTCCGACAGAAGGATGCCGGTGTCACCGCCAAGCGGCCCTTGCGGTTCTGGGCCCATGGCTGGGGGGCGGCGAGTGACGTTCCCGGCGCCAGCCAGCACGAGGTTATCCGCAAGATCGAATCCTGGGGCCTGCCGGTCTCGCCGCAATTCCGCCTCTGCCATTCGGTGGAGGAGATGTTGACGGCCTATCGCGCGATTCGTGACGGCCGCGCGTCCTTGCCGTTCGAGATCGACGGCGTGGTCTACAAGGTCGACCGGCTCGACTGGCAGCAGCGCCTCGGCTTCGTGGCCAAGGCGCCGCGCTGGGGACTGGCGCACAAGTTCCCGGCCGAGCGAGCCGAGACACTGCTGGAATCGATCGATATCCAGGTCGGCCGTACCGGCAAGCTCACCCCGGTCGGCCGCCTAAAGCCGGTGTTGGTCGGCGGGGTCACCGTAACCAACGTGACCTTGCACAACCGCGACGAGATTGCCCGGCTCGGCGTTCGCCCCGGCGACCGTATCGTGCTGCAGCGTGCCGGCGACGTCATTCCCCAGGTGGTCGACAACGCGACTCGCGATGAGGAACGCCCGGCGTTCCGGTTCCCCGATCACTGCCCGCAGTGCGGCAGCGAAGCGGTGGCCGAAGAAGGCGAAGTCGACGTGCGCTGCACGGGCGGGCTCATCTGCCCGGCCCAGCGGACGGAGCGGCTCAAGCATTTCGTCAGCCGCGGGGCGCTCGACATCGAGGGTCTGGGCGAAAAGACGATCGATGAGTTCTTCGCCAAAGGCTGGCTGGAAAGCCCGGCCGATATCTTCCGCCTGCGCAAGCGCCGCGAGGATATTCTCGCGCTCGACGGGTGGAAGGACAAGTCTGTGGACAACCTGTTGGCGGCCGTGGAAAGCAAACGTCGCCCCGATGCGGCGCGGCTCCTTTTCGGCCTGGGCATACGCCATATCGGCGCCGTGACGGCGCGCGACCTGATGAAGCGGTTCGAGACCCTGCCGGACCTTCGGATCGTTGCCGAGGCGATCCAGGTGCGGGACGGGGAGGAGGCGGCGGCCGCCGGGAGCGATGCCTATTCGGAACTGGTCTCGATCGACGGTATCGGCCCTGCCGTGGTCGAAGCGCTGGGAGACTTCTTCCATGAGGAGCATAACCGCGCAGTCTGGGAGGACTTGCTCTCGGAAGTTTCTCCGCCGCCTTATGTGGTCGAGACGGTGAACAGCGAAGTGGCCGGCAAGACGGTGGTGTTTACCGGCAAGCTGGAAACCATGAGCCGTGATGAGGCCAAGTCCCAGGCCGAAAGGCTCGGGGCCAAGGCCGCTGGTTCGATTTCCGCCAAGACCGACCTGCTGGTGGCAGGGCCGGGGGCCGGTTCGAAGCTGAAAAAGGCCGCGGACCTGGGGATCCAAGTGATCGACGAAGCCGAATGGGCGCGGATTGTACAGGCGGCCGGCTAGCTAATGAATCGCCGCGGACCGCGGCGCAAACCGGGCAGAATCGAAAAGGGGAACCGGTGGACAGATGCCGCCGGTTCCCCTTTCTGATCAGATGCGGCGAGCCTGCTGTTCGTGCAGGTGCCGATAGTGTTGTACCCGGGTGGCGCGCAGCCCCGCCATGCCCTCGCGTTCGACCGCTCGCTGCCAGGATGCCAGTTCCTCAAGCGTGAGGTCATAGCGGTCGCAGGCTTCCGCGATCGTGAGCAGTCCGCCGTTCACCGCCGCAACGACTTCCGCCTTGCGGCGAACGACCCATCGTGACGTACTGCGCGGCGGCAAGCTGCCCCTGTCGAGAGCTTCCCCCAGGGGTCCCACGACGGCCTTGGGCCGATCGAGTTCAGATTGAAGCATGTTGGCCTCTTGAGCTGTTGTTACCAGCCCCCCTTGGCCTTAATTCTTGGTGTAAACCCTTAATTCGACGTAACCAGGCATGGTTAACGCGAAATTACGCGCATGTACGTAATTTTATGAAATTACACAATAAACCGAAAAACCAATTCTTACTGCACTATCCATAGCCGGTTTACCCATATTAACTTTCAGGGGTAGCTTTTGGCTCTTTCGGATGAGTGGGGTTCGCGCGGCGGATCCAGGAATGCTCTGAAGGGGACGCAGTTCCCTGCGCGGCAGAGGGCATTTTGCCGCGCATTCGGGTCAGCTGCGCGTCACCTGCGGCGCGCGCGCATCCAGAGAATCGACCAGTCACCATTCACCAGGCGCCCGGCCAGCCGAAGTCCCGCGCGGCGGCAGGCACGGCGCACCGCGTCTTCCTGGGTCTCGAGCAGCCCTGCCAGGACCAGGCTGCCGCCTGGCGCCAGCGACTGCGCAAAGTCCGGGGCCAGTGAAACCAGGGGGCCCGCCAGGATGTTGGCCATGATCAGGTCGTAAGGGCCGCGCGCGGCGATCAGTGGATGATTCATGCCGTCAGCGATGGTCATGACCAGTTCGCCTCCGCGGGGGCCCATCTTCACGCCATTGGCCGCAGCATTGTCTTCCACCACGCCCACGCAGACCTGGTCGATATCGCTGGCCGTGGCGCGGGCGCGGGGCCAGAGCGCCATGGCCGCGAAGGCCAGCAGACCGGTGCCGGTGCCGATGTCGGCGTGATTCCGGAAGATGAGGCCCTGCGCCTTCATGTGCGTGAGCATGGCCAGGCATCCGGCCGTGGTCGCATGCTGGCCCGTGCCGAAAGCTTGGCTGGCGGGGATCGTGAAATCGACTACGCCGGGCTCGTCGAGGGCAGGGTGATCGGGCGTATGGACATGAAAACGGCCGGCGCGGATCGGCTCCAGCCCTTGCTGGCTGGTTACCAGCCAGTCGGTGTCCGGCAGTTCCTCGACGATGAATTCCGGCACTTCGCCCTGGAACAACGCCGCGATCGCCGCGCGGTCCGCCTCGCCGGGCTCATGGCCGAGCCAGGCTTCGAGTTGCCAGTCGTCCGGCTTGTCTTCCGCGATTTCGCTTCCCGAAAGCACGATGTCCGGATCCCAGTCGAATGCGTCCTCATGCGCGACAAGAGCGCCTTCGACGACGGTGCGCGGGGCGTAGGCAGTGATTTTCCAACTCACGAACGGGTCTCCTTCGCTTCGTCCGCGGCCTCTTGCGAGAGGCGCTGATCGAAGCGGGCAGTGGCGCCGGCCGCATAGCGCTGGCAGGCGGTGGGATCGACAAGCGGGGATGTGCCGGCAAACCGCGCAAGCAGGTCGCTCGCGCCGGGATGCGGGGTGACCAGCAAGTCGCAGGGAAGGTCGGCTACCCGCGCGAGGCCCTGACGGACCCCGGCGATGCGCTCGGGATGGTCGCTGAAGCGATAGCCCTTGAAGGAAATCGCACTGACGCTGTCGGCATAGGCGATCGTCAGGCACTGGCGGTTGTCATCGCAGGTGCGCCAGGTCCAGCTGGTCGAGCCAGCGGAATGGGCCGGCGTAGCGTGGGCGACCAGAGTGATGTCGCCGAGCGTCACGCGTTCCCCGTCGGCCAGGCGGCGGTCGACGTGGAGGCGAGGAAATGCATCGAGCTGACCGAATTGCGGATCGGCGGCAGGGGGCTTGCCAGTTTCCAGAACCTCGGCGGCCGCGGGCAGGGCCGCGACGCGTGCGCCGGTGGCGCGCTGGAGAGCCGCCAGAGCGCCGGCATGATCGAAGTGCTCGTGGCTGGAGAGGATCCAGCGCACGTCCTTCGCCTTGAAGCCGGCCGCGGCGATATTGGCGAGCACCAGGGGGGCGGCTTCCGGAATTCCCCCGTCGATCAGCACATGGCCTTCACGGCCCGTGACGAGAATGGCCGAAATTCCGCATGTACCCACATACCAGCTGTTGCCGAACAGATGTGCAGGCGGCGCGGGATCGCCCCAGCCTTCCTTCCCCTTGCAGGCCGCGGCGAGCCGGGCGCCGTCGGCGGTTTGCGGCGCGCCTGACGCTTCCCGGCGATCCGAGGTCGCCGGGGCGTCCGCGCTGCCAGGGGAGGAGGTGCATGCCATGAGCGAAAGCGCGGCGGCGAGGATGATTGGCAGGCGGGTCATGGTCTTGCGCTTTAATCCCGAGATGCGCGCAAGGCCAGTGGCAGGCGCGGCCCGCGGTTCGACCACACGACGAGCTGAGCGCGCCGCGAGCGAGAGGGGGGTAGCAGGCTGTTGTGTGCGATGCATCCGCGATGTGCTTCGCAGAACTTGCGCCAAGCGGTGATTTGTCTAAGGGGACTTTCGACAGGGGCAGCCTCGGGCTGCTGCACAAGGCAAAAGGGATTCGAAAGAGCCATGGCCAAAGACGGCACCAGGAACCGTCCGCTTTCGCCCCATCTCCAGATCTGGCGTTGGGGCCCTCACATGTTCGTCTCGATTCTGCACCGCGTGACTGGTGACGGAATGGCGTTCGCCGGACTCGGCGTTCTGCTGTGGTGGCTCGGCGCTCTCGCGGGCGGCCCGGCCTCCTATGAGACTTTCAGCAAGGTCATGACGACGCCGATCGGCTATATCGTCCTCGTCGGCATCTCCTGGGCGTTCTTCACCCACATGATGAGCGGCCTGCGCCACTTCGTGCTCGACGTGGGCGGCGGCTTCGAACTCAAGACGAACAAGACCTGGTCGATCGTCTGCCCGATCCTGGGCGTGCTCGCCACCGTCGCCTTCTGGGCGATCCTGCTGCTTCGCTGAGGAACGGGAAACATGGGTAACGGAACTTCCATCGGCCGCGTTCGCGGCCTCGGCTCGGCGAAGACCGGCGTTCATCACTGGCTGATGCAACGCTTCACCGCCATCGGCAACCTGCTTTCGGTGCTGTTTCTGGCCGTCTCGATCCTTCTCCTTCCTGACCTGACCTATGCGTCGGTCGCGGAATGGATGGCGCGTCCGGTCCCGGCCGTGATGATGATCCTGCTCGTCGTCACGACGTTCTGGCACGCGCGCATCGGTCTCCAGGTTCTTGTCGAGGACTATGTCCACGATCACGCCAACAAGTTCGCCTGCATTGCCGCGCTGAACCTTGCTGCCTGCGGCGGCATCGCCTTCGGCGCGTTCTGCGTCATCCGCCTCGCGCTGGGAGCCCATTGATGTCCGCCCCTGCCTACAAGATCATCGACCACATCTATGACACCGTCGTCGTCGGCGCCGGTGGATCGGGTCTGCGCGCCACGATGGGCTCGGCCGAAGCTGGCCTGAAGACCGCGTGCATCACCAAGGTGTTCCCCACCCGCTCGCACACCGTTGCGGCGCAGGGCGGCATCGCCGCCTCGCTGCAGAACAACACGCCGGACCACTGGACCTGGCACATGTACGATACCGTCAAGGGATCGGACTGGCTGGGCGACCAGGACGCCATCGAATACATGGTGCGCGAAGCTCCGGCTGCGGTCTACGAACTCGAGCACGCCGGCGTGCCCTTCAGCCGCAATGCCGACGGCACGATCTACCAGCGCCCGTTCGGCGGCCACATGCAGAACATGGGCGAAGGCCCGCCGGTGCAGCGCACTTGCGCCGCCGCGGACCGTACCGGCCACGCCATGCTGCATGCGCTCTACCAGCAGTCGCTGAAGTACGATGCGGACTTCTTCATCGAATACTTCGCGATCGACCTGATCATGGACGGCGGCAAGTGCGTCGGCGTGATCGCGCTCTGCATGGATGACGGCTCGATCCACCGCTTCCGCTCGCAGGCCGTCGTGCTTGCCACCGGCGGCTACGGGCGCAGCTACTTCACCGCCACGTCGGCCCATACCTGCACCGGAGACGGCGGCGGCATGGTGCTGCGCGCCGGCCTGCCGCTGCAGGACATGGAATTCGTGCAGTTCCACCCCACCGGCATCTACGGCGCGGGCGTGCTGATCACCGAAGGCGCGCGCGGCGAGGGCGGCTACCTCACAAACTCCGAGGGCGAGCGCTTCATGGAGCGTTACGCGCCTTCCGCGAAGGACCTCGCCTCGCGCGACGTCGTCTCGCGATCGATGGCGCTGGAAATCCGCGAAGGCCGCGGCGTCGGCCCGCACAAGGACCATATCTACCTGCACCTCGATCACATCGATCCCAAGGTGCTGGCGGAGCGTCTGCCGGGCATCACCGAAAGCGGCAAGATCTTCGCAGGCGTGGACCTTACCCGCCAGCCGCTGCCGGTCGTGCCGACCGTGCACTACAACATGGGCGGCATTCCCTGTAACTATCACGGCGAAGTCGTCACCATCGGTCCGGACGGCAATCCGGACACCGTGGTGCCGGGTCTCTTCGCGGTGGGCGAGGCGGCCTGCGTCTCCGTCCACGGCGCCAACCGCCTGGGCTCGAACTCGCTGATCGACCTCGTGGTCTTCGGCCGCGCCACCGGCCACCGCCTCAAGGAAATCGTCAAGGCGGGCGCTGCCCAGCAGGAACTGCCCAAGGATTCGGCGGATCTGGCGCTCACCCGTCTCGACCACTTCCGCAATGCCAACGGCGGTTCGTCGACGGCGGAAGTACGCACCGAGATGCAGCGTACCATGTCCGGCCACGCCGCGGTGTTCCGCACTGACGAACTCATGGTCGAAGGCAAGAACCAGCTCGCCAAGACTTATGACCGCATGCAGGACATCAAGGTCTCCGATCGCGGCCTGATCTGGAACTCGGACCTGGTGGAAACGCTGGAGCTGGACAACCTGATCTCGCAGGCTTCGGTCACGCTGCATGGCGCGCAGGCACGCAAGGAAAGCCGCGGCGCTCACGCGCACGAGGACTTCCCGAACCGCGACGACGCGAACTGGATGAAGCACACCGTGGGCTGGTTCAACGGTTGGGGCGGCAAGGGCGGTGAAGTCCGTCTCGATTACCGTCCCGTCCATGAATATACGCTCACTGACGACATCGAGTACATCAAGCCCAAGGCTCGCGTGTACTGATCCGCTTCGTCGGAATGACTTGCAAAGGGCGGCGTACCGGAAGGTGCGCCGCCCTTTTTGCGTTCACAATTGCACCTTGGTGCCGAAACCGAACCGGGTTTCGTGCATTGTCCAGCGGGAATACCTGACAACGCTGGAGGCAGGGGCATGACTCGCACCGAAATGGATCCGCTACTCGAACCGCACGTCGAGAACGATCCCCTGGTCAATACTCTGGCCCAAGCCAGCGGGAAGGCATGGGGCTGGGTGCTAGCCTACGGCCTGCTTCTGCTGCTGATCGCGCTGATCGTCATTGCCAATCCGCTTGTCGCCGGCGTGGCGACCGGACTGCTCATCGGCGTAGTCCTGGTGATCTACGGGATTGCGGCGATCGCCTCCGGTTGGACCTCCCTGTCGCAGCGCGCCCGCTGGGTGGAAGTCCTGCTTGGCCTTCTGGCGCTGATCGCGGGCATCTTCGCCATTCTCAACCCCGTGGCTGGCGCCCTTTCGCTGGTCTGGGCGATCGGCGCCTGGTTGGTGATTTCAGGCGGATTCCAGATCGCCTTCGCGCTGAAGGCGCGGATGGATCGGGGTTGGCGGCTGTTCCTTGGCGTGCTTGACTTGGTGCTCGGCCTGATCCTGCTGTTCTCCAACCCGGCGACCGGGCTGGCGTTTCTGGCGGTAATCATCATGATCAGCCTCGTGGTTCGCGGCGTCTTCCTGATCATGCTGGCGATGTCGCTCCGCAAGCTGTCGCGCTGACACGTTCATCTGGCGTTCATGTTTACAGACGTAGTCGATTACGTATGTAAACGATGGAGGCCGCGGTGTCCGAGTCCCCTGAACAGCCCGAGCGTATCTCGGATGCCGAACATGCGGTAATGGAGGTGCTGTGGCAGCGCAGCCCCCTTACCGCCGCCGAAGTATGCGAACAGGTCTGCACCCCGCGAGGCTGGAGCCTGGCCACCGTCAAGACGCTGCTGTCCCGCCTCGTGGCGAAGCAGGCTCTAGCCACCGAGCCTGACGGCAAGCGCTTTCTTTACTCCCCCCGCGTCGCCCGCGAATCCTACGTCGGCAGCGAAAGCCGCCGCCTTGTCGACCGCCTGTTCGGCGGCCGCGCCGCACCGCTTTTCGCGCATCTTGCCGAATCCGACGCTCTGACCGAAGATGACATTGCCGAGATCGAAGCCCTGTTGAAGGAGCTGAAGTCATGATCGAATGGCTTACCGATACGCTTGTGATGACCGGTGCGCTGATGGCACTGGTCCTGCTGGTCCGCCGCCCGGTTTCGCGTTGGTTCGGCCCCGCGGCCGCTTATGCACTCTGGGCATTGCCGGTGCTGCGGCTGGTCTTGCCGCCGCTCGCCCTCCCGCGCAGCATATTCGCGCGGCCGGAGGTCTCCATCGAGACCGTGACGGCGGCAGCCCAACCGATGATGCCGGCACCGGTCATCGATCCGGCTGCCACGATGCTGGACATACCCGTTTCCGATGCGACAACCGGCGCTGTCGATCCCGGCGTGCTCACGCAAATCCCTTGGGTTTCGCTGTTGCTGGCGATCTGGCTGACAGGCGCAGCGATCTTCCTGGTGCAGCGGTTTCGCAACTATCGGCTGATGCGCGCGGAACTGCTGATCGATGCGCGCCAGGTGGCCCACGCCGGGGATATTCGCATCGTCGAGACCCCGGCCGCCGCCGCGCCGCTGGCGTTCGGAGTGCGGGACCGGATCGTGGCCCTCCCGGAAGGTTTCCTGGCGACGGTCGATTCGGAAAGCTCCGATTTCGCCATTGCCCATGAACTCGAGCATCACGCCGGCAACGACCTTCTGGCGCTCATGGTGCTGCAACCGCTCTTCGCGCTGCACTGGTTCAATCCGCTGGGTTGGGCCGCCTGGCGCGCGCTGCGCGCCGACCAGGAAGCCGCCTGCGATGCGCGTGTCATGGCCGGTTGCGACCGCGAAGTTCGCGCGCGCTATGGCCGCGTGATCGCATCGTTCACCGCAGGTACGCGCCTGACACTGGCCGCGCCGATCGCCGGGGCCTTGGCAGGTGAGAAGCCGATCATCCAGCGTCTCAAGGCGCTGGGCACCATGGACGTCTCGCCGACCCGGCGCGTGATGGCGCGAAGCCTGTTCGCTTTTGCGGTGGTCGCGGTGCCTTGCACGGCAACCGTCACTTATGCGGCCATGGATGACCAGGACGTGCCGGTAGTACCGGAAGCGGCCACGGAAGCGCTCTACGTTCCGGGAGACGCGCCTGTGCCCGCGGTCCCCGCCGCGCCGGCTGTGCCGTCATCCCACGAGGCCGAGGCTTGGCCGGTCCCCCCCGAGCCGCCGCAGCCGCCCGCTCCGCAGGCCATGAGCGTTCCGGAAGCCCCTCCGGTCCCCTGGTCCGCTGCAACGGCGCCCCAGCAGTTCGGCCGCCTGGACGTGCCGCCTACGCCGCCTGCAACGCCCGTTCCTCCAGCCCCGCCCGCCCCGCCTTCGCACGAGAGCATGGACGCGGTTCGCCGGGCCGCGACGCGCGACTACCGGGCGGCGATGGCCGAACGCATGCGCAACGTCCCGGTGGTGGAGCAGACCACCAGCGCCGACGGCAGGATCCAGACTATTCGCATCCTGCACAAGACCGAGGGCGGTCGCCGCCAGGTGCAGAAGACGATCACGATCGACAGCACCTGCCCGGCCGATCGTAAGCCGGCATCGGGGGGAAATCCGGAAGGGACGAGCAAGCACGTCTGCACCGGCGCGCCGCGCCAGGCGATGAATGCCGCGATCCAGGCCATGTCTTCGGCGCGTGCCTCGGTGGCGTCGAACCGCGCGCTCGACGCCATGGTGCGCGATCAGATCGTTGCGGAACTCGACAAGGAGATGGCCGCGACCCGGGCCGGGATGATCGGCGAGGCGGATTGAACACGCCCGGCGGCAGAGGCTTTACGGGCCATCCGCCGCCGCCGCGCCGTTTCCGGGTTCACGGAACCTTCTGGACCACAGGCTGCGCCGTGTAGGCGACACCATCCTTTGCGGCCGTCTTGTCGTCAGCCGCGGCATCCTTCTTGTCGCCGTTCCTGGCGTCTTCCTGATGCTGCTTGAGTTCCTTGGCCTGGATGACCGCGGCCGTGGCAGGTGAGGCTGGATATTTGCAGCCGCGCTCGGCGCCTACGCCCTTGAGGAAACCGCGACGGGCGACGCCGGCCTGGACGGCCGCGAGCACAGCACGCTCCTGCGCGTTGGCGCCGGAGATTTCGCGGATCAGACCGCGGAAGGGGATGAAGGAGCTGACGACCCATTTCGCCATGCGGCCGGTGCTGACACGGTCGCGTGCGTCCTGCGGCAGGTCGATGTCGTCGCCAAGGATGCCGTCCAGCTCGGTCACCGCCGCGCCGATCTGCTTGCAGCTGCGCATGGCGCTGAGATCGTAGGGCTTCTTGATGGCGGTGATGAGGACTGGGGGAATGTCGGTCTTTTCCAGATTCAGGTCGGTCACCGGCGTCTTGGCGATATCCACCGCGCTGGGTTCGTTGCTGGTGATCGGCTTGTCCTGACGCGCCTCGGCGGCGCCGGCCGCCAGCGTTCCGGCCATGGCGGCCATGATCAGAATGGGGCGCATAGTTTCCTCCTGTTACCCGGGGCGGCGCGGTCGCACCCACGGGGAAGGAGGGAAACGCCAGCCTCGGTTCGTCTTACTTCTGGTTGAACGTGTCGCAGGCGTCCTCGTTCCCTGTCTCCAGACCGCGGCGTAGCCACTGCATTCGCTGGGCGCTGGAGCCGTGAGTGAAGCTCTCGGGGCTTACGCGCTGCCCGGCGTTCTTCATCAGCGTATCGTCGCCAATGGCGCTGGCAGCGGTGAGGCCTTCCTCCATGTCGCCGGGCTCAATGCGGTCCTTGTTTCGGCCTGCCCAGACGCCCGCATAGCAATCGGCCTGAAGCTCCATGCCCACCTGCAAGGCGTTGGCCTGCTGCGGGTTCTGGCGCTGGGCGCGGCGGACCTGGGCATCGAGGCCGAGGAGATGCTGGATATGGTGGCCGTACTCATGGGCGACCACGTAGTACCGAGCGAAATCGCCCTTGGCGCCCAGCTTGCGGTCGAGTTCGTCATAGAAGCTGGTGTCTATGTAGATGCCCTGGTCTGCGGGGCAGTAGAACGGGCCCATCGCGCTTTGCGCGGCGCCGCAGCCCGATTGGTCGGAGCCGTTGTAGAAGTGCAGGTTTGGCTGGTCGAAGGCGATGTTGGCCTTCTGGAATAAGGGCTGCCAGGTGCTGTTCAGCGAGGACAGGGCGTTGCAGGATTCCAGGGAATAGGCGTTTTCACGGCAGATGGAGGACGTATCCTTCGGCTGGCCGGGCTCGATCTGGCTGGGCGCCTGCTGCTGCTGGACGCTGTCCAGAGTGCCGAGCATCTGTCCGGGATCGACCCCGAAGACCAGTGCGCCGATCAGCACGATGACCAGCGAGCCGCAGCCCATCTTGCCGCCGCGTCCTCCTGGAAAGCTGCGACCACCCTGGCTGACCCGGATATTGTCAGGGTCGAACTCGTCGAGCCGCATCGTATGTGATCCTTTCCGAACAGGCCTGCCGCCTTGCACGCAGATCCGGAGCAGGGCGCTCCAGACTAGCCATAGGCCTAAGGCCTGTTCAATCGAATTTCGGGCAAGTTGTTCCGGCGTTGCCTTGCGGCCACAAAAGTGTCTTCCTGTTCGGACACTTGCGAGAAAATGTAACAGCCGGCCGAATTCCATCGTATAGGCAGCGACGCGATGAACAGGGGATACGACAGGGGATATCGGGCGGCACTGGCCCGTGCGGCCGGCGCGGTGGCGCTCGGCGCACTGCTGTTGAGCAGCAATCCTCTGCTTTCCGCGATCTCCCGCGCCGACCAGGAACTGGCCTCGCGCCTACGCGCCCATATCGAGGTTCTGGCCAGCGACGATTTCGACGGCCGCGAGCCCGGCACGGACGGCGAGGCCAAAACCTTGCGCTATCTCGGCAAGCAGTGGTTCGACATTGGCCTGGTTTCGGGCACCAACGACCCGGGTCACGAATGGTTCGCCCCGGTCACCCTTGTCGCGCGGGAGCCTTCCTCTTCGATGGCGCGCTTCCTGCGCAAGGGCGCGCGCAGCACCGTTTCGCCCGAGGGCGTGCTGGTGCTGACTTCGGGCAAGCGGAGCCTCGTGCGCAATGTGCCTATGCTGTTCCTGGGCAAGGGGCGGGGCCGGGACTATACGCGCAACGAACTGGCGGGCCGCGTCGCCGTCGTGCTCGATGGCGACACGCCCGACGGAGAGCGGCAGAACGACCTGCTGGCGCTCGGCGCTTCGGCGGTGCTGACCGTGCTCGACGGGGACCGCAGCCTCGAGCAGGTCGCGGCGCGGCGCAAGCGGACGGGTTATGCCCTGTCCGACGATGCGCTGGGCGGTGATCTGGAAGCCTTCATCACGCGCGAGGCCATGGCGGCGTTGCTCAAGGGTACCTCCCGTTCGCTCGCCAGTCTCGAAGCGGCTGCCGCGAAGGAGGACTTCGTGCCGCTGACGCTGGACCTTACCGCCTCGCTGGAGGCGACAACCCGCGAAACCACGATCCACACCCACAACCTGATCGGCAAGCTGCCCGGCAGAAGACCGGATTCGGGCGCCGTGCTGTTCCTGGCGCATTGGGATCACTTCGGCGAATGCGGCGAGGCACCGGCCGAGGACGTGATCTGCAACGGCGCGATCGACAATGCCAGCGGCGTGGCCGCGCTTACCGAAGTGGCACGCCGCCTGTCGCGCGGGCCGCAGCTCGATCGCGACGTCTATTTCCTGGCCACCACGGCCGAGGAACTCGGTCTGCTTGGCGCCCATGCCTTTGCGGAAAATCCGCCGCTGCCGCCCGAGCGCATCGTTGCCGCCTTCAATATAGACTCGATCGCCATTGCCCCGCGCGGCACG
This sequence comes from Novosphingobium sp. BL-S-21, assembly GCF_055521655.1. Lineage (NCBI taxonomy): Bacteria > Pseudomonadati > Pseudomonadota > Alphaproteobacteria > Sphingomonadales > Sphingomonadaceae > Novosphingobium > Novosphingobium sp. BL-S-21. The sequence goes on along the minus strand of NZ_CM145496.1, from coordinate 1,292,120 downwards.
CCCTTCGCCATCGTCGGGCGGGGCATGACGGCACTGGACGGGGAGATCGCGAAGGTCGCCAAGGCAGAGCGCTTCAAGCTGCGCGCGGGTGACGACGCCAATGAATACCTCAAGCGGCAAGACGGCTGGGCCCTGATCCAGCACGACATTCCAGCGGTCATGGTGACGACGGCCTATGGCGACATCGCCCGCATGCGCGCCTTTTTCGATGGCGACTACCATCGGCCCAGCGACGACCTGGCGCATATGGATCATCCACTCGAACTGGGCGGGGCGGTGGATGACGTGAAGATGCTGACGGCGCTCGGCCGGTGGTTCGGCGATTTGCGCCGCGTGCCGGTCAATCCGGTCGGGCCTCCCGTCGCGGGCGGGGAGAAGAAGCGCAAGTGAGCCGTTTCGTCCCGGCCCGAAGCCCCGCTTGAAAAGGCTCTAGCCCTGACGCCCCCCTTTGATTACATGGGCCGCCACGATTCTCCCCGGTAAAGGTTATGGTGGCGCTCATGGATATCCAGCTCGGACTTACTTTCGACGACGTACTGCTTCGTCCCGCGAAGTCCGACATCGTCCCGACGCAGGCCGATACCCGCAGCCGCCTCACGCGCGACATCGCGCTCAACATCCCCGTCATCTCGTCGGCGATGGACACCGTGACCGAGGCCGACATGGCCATCGTCATGGCGCAGCTGGGCGGCATCGGGGTGCTGCACCGCAATCTCACGATCGAAGAACAGTGCGCGGCGGTCCGTGCCGTGAAGCGCTTCGAGAGCGGCATGGTCGTCAACCCGATCACGATTTCGCCCGATGCCACGCTTGGGGAAGCGCAGGCCATCATGCTCGCAAACCGGATCAGCGGCATCCCGGTGGTGGAGAATTCGGGCAAGCTGGTCGGTATCCTGACCAACCGCGACGTGCGCTTCGCCGCCAACCCGGCGCAGCCGGTGCGTGAGCTGATGACGCATGAGAATCTCGCCACGGTGAAGCTGGGCGTCGATCAGGACGAGGCGCGCCGCCTGCTGCACGCCCGCCGGATCGAGAAGCTGTTGGTGGTCGATAACGACTTCCGCTGCGTCGGCCTCATCACCGTGAAGGACATCGAAAAGGCCGTCACCTACCCGGACGCCACCAAGGACGCCGCCGGCCGCCTGCGCGTCGCCGCCGCCACCACGGTGGGCGACAAGGGCTTCGCCCGCACCGAGGCGCTGCTGGCCGCCGAGTGCGACGTCGTGGTGATCGACACCGCCCACGGCCATAACAAGGACGTGGCGCTCGCGGTCGAGCGCGTGAAGAAGCTGTCGAACTCGGCCCAGGTCATCGCCGGCAACATCGCCACCGCCGAAGCGGCGCGCGCGTTGATCGACGCGGGTGCGGACTGCGTGAAGGTCGGCATCGGACCGGGCTCGATCTGCACCACGCGCATCGTCGCCGGTGTCGGCGTGCCGCAGCTTACCGCGATCATGGATGCCGCCGAAGAGGCCGACAAGTCGGGCGTCCCCGTGATTGCAGACGGCGGCCTGCGCACTTCGGGCGACGCTGCCAAGGCGCTGGCCGCCGGTGCATCGACCATCATGGTCGGCTCGATGCTGGCCGGCACCGAGGAAGCGCCGGGCGAGACCTTCCTCTACCAGGGCCGTGCCTACAAGTCGTACCGCGGCATGGGTTCGGTGGGCGCGATGGGCCGTGGTTCGGCCGACCGCTATTTCCAGGGCGACATCAAGGACCAGATGAAGCTGGTTCCCGAAGGTATCGAAGGCCAGGTTGCCTACAAGGGTCCCGCCAAGGACGTCATTCACCAGCTCGTCGGCGGCGTGAAGGCGGCCATGGGCTACACCGGCTCGGCCACGATCGAGGATCTGCGCAAGGGCGCGCAGTTCGTGCGCATCACCAATGCCGGCCTGCGCGAGAGCCACGTCCACGACGTGACGATCACGCGTGAGGCGCCGAACTACCCGTCGCGCTGATCGCGCAGGGCGGCACAAGGGCATGACACCGGGCGCGCGCGTTCAGGCGGCGATCGAGATCCTCGATCTCGTGATCGACGCCGCGCGTGCCGGCGGAGCGCCGGCCGACCGACTGATCGCAGACTGGTTTCGCGCGCGCCGCTTTGCCGGCAGCAAGGATCGCCGTGCCGTGCGCGAACTGGCCTACCGGGCGATACGCGTATGCGGTGAGATTCCGGAGTCCGGGCGCGCGGCCATGCTTCGCGTCGCGGCCGAAGATCCGGGACTGGCCGCGCTGTTCGATGGCGAGGGACATGCGCCCGCCGCTATCGCTGCAGACGAGCCGGTGGCCGAAGCCGGGCTCGCCCCGCGCTGGCTGGTCGAGCGCTTTGCCGGCAGCGGCGTCTCCGAACACGACGCGGCAGCCTTGCTGGGTCGCGCGTCGCTGGACATCCGCGTGAATACGCTCCGCCAGGGTGACCTGGATCTTCCCGAGGGCGGGGAGCGCTCCGAAGCGGCCCACGGCTGGCGCTATCCTCCCGAAACCCGCATCGAGCAGACCGAAGCCTATCTCCAGGGCGCCATCGAAGTTCAGGACACCGGCTCTCAGCTGACCTGCGAAGTCGTGGCCGCAAGGCCCGGCGAAACGGTGATCGATCTTTGCGCCGGGGCAGGGGGCAAGACCCTGGCTCTGGCAGCGGCCATGGAAAATCGCGGTGTTCTGATCGCCTGCGATGCCGACCGGACCCGCCTCTCGCGCCTGCCCCCGCGAGCCGAGCGCGCGGGGGCGACCGGGATCGAAACCGTTCTCCTCGATCCCAACAAGGAAATGCAGGCTCTCCAGCGCTTCGCGGAATCGGCGGATGCGGTCATGGTCGACGCGCCCTGCTCGGGCACCGGCACCTGGCGCCGCAATCCCGAGGCGCGCTGGCGACTCACCGAAGCGCAATTGGCCCGCTACACGGCCGTGCAGGCCCGTCTGCTCGACGTGGCCGCGCAGCTGGTGCGGCCGGGAGGAAGGCTGGTCTTCGTCACTTGTTCGCTGCTGGACGAGGAAGGCGCAAACCAGGCCGATGGCTTCCTGAAGCGCAATCCCGGATGGCAGGCGGCAGCGCCCGTCCTGCCAGTTGGCACCCGGCGCGGCGCCGGGCTGAGGCTGTCGCCGTGGCACGACGGGACCGATGGCTTTTTCGTCGCGCGCTTCGAACGGCTGTGATAGCGTCGGCGTCATGATGAGGACGAAGCCCTCGGCCAAGGACATTTTGATGCGTTACACGCCTGCCGCGATTGCTCTATCCCTTGTTGTTGCCATCTCTTCCAGCGCCATCCTGTCCGAGCCCGCCGCGGCGCTCGATCCCCGCGCTGCGACCCTGATGGCCGAAGGGCGCGCTGCTGTCGACGCGGGCAACGTCAATGGCGCCATCGATGCCTATGAAGCCGCTCTCACCGTGGAACCCGGCAGCGTTCCCGTCCTGCTGGCCCTGGCCGATGCCACGCGCAAGCAGGGGCTTCAGGGCAAGGCGCTGCATTACTACCGCGTCGCGCTGACCAGCGATCCGCGCAATGTCGCGGCTCTGGCGGGCGAAGGCATGGCGTTGGCGGAAAAGGGCGCGACCGACAAAGCGAGCCGCAACCTGGCGCGGCTCCAGACGCTTTGCGGCAAGGATTGCGCGGAGACCGAAAAGCTCGCCGCTGCCATCGCCAAAGTTCCCGCGACTCGGGTCATGACTGCCGAAGCGACAGCGCCCAAGCCGGTCGTTTCCGAAAACTGATTTCTCGGCAGGAGCAGGTTCGATCGGGCCGGTCAGCCCGATCGATCGACGCGCGAATCAGATCAGCGCGCGGAATTCTTCCAGAACGGCGCGATAGACGCGCTTCTTGAACGGCACGATCAGGTCGGGCAGCAGTTCCGGCTCGATCCATTTCCAGTCGGCGAATTCTGCCGGCGTATGGGCTTCAAGATCGATGTCGGCGTCCCTGCCGTCGAATCGGGCGAGGAACCAGGTCTGGCGCTGGCCGCGGTATTTGCCCTTCCACAGCTTGCCGATGAGTTCGTCCGGCAAGTCGTAGAACAGCTCTTCGCGGGTCTGGGACAGCATGGTGACGTGCTGTTCGGTCGCGCCGGTTTCCTCCCAAAGCTCGCGCAGGGCGGCGGCCTTGAGGTCTTCGCCATCGTCGACGCCGCCTTGGGGCATCTGCCACCAGTCGCCTTCCTTGGTGTCGATCCGCTTGCCGACGAAGACCTTGCCGTCGGAATTGACGAGCATGACGCCGACGCAGGGGCGGTAGGGCAGGGACGCGAAGTCTTTCATCGGTGAACGGTATTCCATGATCGTTGGGAGAAGCGAGGTTCGGAAATCGGCGGCGGGATTACCGGAGCGCATGGCCGTAGAATGGCCCAAGCGCTCGCGCAATGCCAGCGCGATCTATGGTTCCCAGTCCGCTAACCGATGATCGGCTCCCGATCCGGGATCTGATCCGCCGCCGCGCGCGGTCTGCCGCGCCGGGCATTTTTCCGGTTTGCACCGATAGTAAGCCAGCATAGTCTGGTGAACGGGAAACAAATGCTGCCGGCGTCAGACCGGCCTTCCCGGGAGAGACGATGATGGCGACGATCTCATCGGTTGGCGATTCGGCGCGGCAACGCGCGCCGCTGGAAGGGGGCGATCCTGAGGCCGAGGCTTCGCCGGTGGAAGCCGTGGTCGTGCGGTTCGCCGGCGACTCGGGCGATGGCATGCAGTTGACGGGAGGCCAGTTTACCCTCTCCACCGCCCTGGCCGGAAACGACCTGGCGACTTTCCCGGACTTCCCGGCCGAAATCCGCGCCCCGCAAGGCACGTTGTTCGGAGTTTCTGCCTTTCAGATCAATTTCGGCTCCAGTGAGATCACCACGGCGGGCGATGCGCCGGATGTGCTCGTCGCCATGAACCCCGCCGCGCTCAACACCAATATCCATGCGCTCAAGCCCGGCGGCATGGTCGTCGTAGACACTGGGGAATTCGGCAAGCGCAACCTGGAGAAGGCGAAATACGCGGCCAATCCACTGGAGGACGGCAGCCTCGCGCGATGGGACGTGCTGGCCTTTGACATTTCCGCGCTGACGCTGGAGGCGGTGAAGCCCTTCGGCCTGGGCAACAAGGAAGCGCTGCGCTGCAAGAACATGTGGACGCTCGGCCTGGCGCTCTGGATGTTCGACCGCGACCGGCAGCCGCTGATCGACTGGCTGAACGCCAAGTTCGCGAAGAACCCGGTCCTGGCGCAGGCCAACGTAGCCGCGCTCAATGCCGGGCATGCTTACGGAGAGACGGCTGAACTGGCCGGTCCGCTGAAGCGCCAGCACATCGACCCGGTGCCGAGCGCGCCGGGACTCTACCGCACGATCACCGGCGCGGAGGCGATCTCCCTCGGCCTTGTCGCGGGATGCCAGCTTGCCGGGTTGCCGATGTTCTTCGGCGGCTATCCGATCACACCGGCCTCCGCGATCCTGCACCATCTGGTCAAGATGAAGGAATTCGGGGTCACCACCTTCCAGGCCGAAGACGAGATCGCTGCGATCTGCTCCGCCATCGGCGCGAGTTACGCAGGGCAATTGGGGGTTACGTCCTCGTCCGGGCCCGGAATCGCATTGAAAGGAGAGGCCATGGGGCTGGCGGTGATGACCGAACTGCCGCTGGTCATCGTCAACTCGCAGCGCGGCGGGCCCTCGACGGGCTTGCCGACCAAGACCGAGCAGTCCGATCTCTACCAGGCGGTCTACGGGCGCAACGGCGATGCGCCGCTGCCGGTGATCGCGGCCTGCTCCCCGGCCGACGCCTTCGAATGTGCGATCGAGGCCTGCCGCATTGCCACCAGCTACATGACGCCGGTCATCCTGCTGACGGACGGCTATATCGGCAATGCCTCCGAGCCCTGGAAAGTCCCCGATCCGGCCGGCTTTGCCTCTTTCCCCGTGGCGTTTCTGGAAGAGCCCAACGGCGAGTCGCGGGCGCTGCCCTACAAGCGCGACGAGCGCGGCGTGCGGCCGTGGATCAGGCCGGGCACGCCCGGTCTCATGCACCGCATCGGCGGCATCGAGAAGGCCGTCGATACCGGTAATATCGATTACGCTCCCGATGTCCATCAGGCCCAGACCGATGCGCGAAAGGCCCGGATCGACGGCATTGCGGCCGACATTCCCCCTCAGGAAATCTGCCTGGGCGAAGCGCAGGGCACGCTGCTCGTCATCGGCTGGGGCTCCACATTCGGCCCGATCCATCAGGCCGTGCGCCGCGCGCGGAAGAAAGGGTACGCCGTCAGCCATGCCCAGGTTCGCCATATCTGGCCGCTGCCCGGCAATCTCGGCGAACTGCTGGCGTGCTTCGACCATGTGCTCGTGCCGGAAATGAACACGGGTCAGTTCAAGACCTTGCTGCGGGACCGCTTTCTGGTCGACGCCGTGCCGCTGAACAAGACCAGCGGCCAGCCTTTTGCCATCGCCGAACTGGAGTCGGCCATTGCCCGGTTCTTCGACGGCATCGCCGGCAACGAGGGCGGCGAAGTGGAGGTCAACGAGACCCAGCTTCCCGCTCCCGAGATCGAGCAGCCCTGAGACTTTCGAACGGAGATGCCCTCATGAACGACATGACCCCGATCGAGACCACGCTTAAGGACTGGGAGACTGACCAGGAAGTGCGCTGGTGCCCCGGCTGCGGCGACTATGCCATCCTGAAGGCCGTGCAACGGACCTTGCCGATGCTGGGAGCAGACCCGAAGAACACGGTCTTCGTCTCGGGCATCGGCTGTTCCAGTCGCTTTCCCTACTACGTCGAGAGCTATGGCTTCCATTCGATCCACGGCCGCGCACCCGCCGTGGCAACCGGCATCAAGCTGGCCAATCCGCAGCTCGACGTCTGGCTGGTCACCGGCGACGGCGACGGCATGTCGATAGGGGGCAACCACACCATGCATGTGCTGCGGCGTAATCTCGATTGCCAGATCATGCTGTTCAACAACGAGATCTACGGCCTGACGAAAGGGCAATATTCTCCGACCAGTCGTCCCGGCACACCTTCGCCGACCTCGCCAGCGGGATCGGTGGATCGGCCCGCCAGCCCCTGCGCCTTCGCGCTGGGTTCGGGTGCGCGTTTCGTGGCGCGCAGCTACGATGTCTCCAAGGATCTCTCCGAGGTGCTCATGGCCGCCTATCGCCACAAGGGTGCGGCCTTCATGGAGATTTTCCAGAACTGCATCGTCTACAACAAGGACCGTTTCGACGACTTCACCGACAAGGCGGTCGCTGCGGATATGCAGGTCCAGTGCCGGGATGGAGAGCCCTTGCTCTATGCAAAGGAGACCCGCGGCCTGGCGCTCGATCCCGAGACGCTGTCGCTGCAAGCTGTCGACGTGGTTGACGGCGATTGGCAGGGAGCCGGGGTCTTGCGGCATAATGTGCGCAACCGCACTCTGGCCCACATGCTGGTGGAAATGCCCTTCGGTCCGTTCCCGATGGCGCTGGGCGTGATTCTCGACGATCCCGCGCCCACGTTCGAAAGCGCGGTCGTGGCCGAAAGGCAGGGGCTGATCGCGGGCAAGACGGCGGATCTCGGCAAATTGCTGGCCCGCGGGCAGACCTGGACCGTGCCTTGAAACCAGGGACTCAGCTCTTGGCGTCAGCGAGGTCGTCGGCGGCATGGATCACGGTGACGGCCGGTCTATAGAGCAGCGCGCTGGCCAGGAAGGCCCAGCCTGCGCCGCCCAGCCATCCGGCCATGACGTCGCTTGGCCAGTGGACGCCCAGCCATACCCGGCTCCAGGCGATCGCAAGGCTCAGGATCATGGCGCAGGCGATGAGCGTGTGGCGCAGCGAGGCTCGCGGACTCAGTGCGGCAAAAGCCAGGGCAAACGCGATATACGAAGAAGCGGCATTGAAGCTGTGCCCACTGGGAAAGCTAGCCCCGCCGGCCGAGGTCAGGTGCGGCACGATCTCGGGCCGAGGCCGGCCGAACAGCGCCTTGAACCCCAGATTGACCAGGCTGGCGCTGATGACGGTCAATGCCAATAGAACGCCTTCGCGCCGGCAGCGGAGCCAGAACAGCGCCACGACCGCCATGATCGTGTAGAGCTTCAGTTGCAGGAATCCGCCCATTGCGGTGAGATCTCGCACCCATTCCAGCAGCCAGGTCGGGCCGAGCGGCCGTAAATCCTGCGCGCGCCAGAACATCACGCCGATCCTGTCGAAATGCGTCGTACGTCCGGCCGGCACCGCCCATGCGAAGAAGGCGAAAGCCGTCCAGCAGGTCGCGGCGGCGATGAGGGATTTGCGCGGATCGATGCGATGCCGCAGCAGGTTCGGTCTTTCGGAGGAGGCTGCCATTGGCTTAGGGAACGCCCATGGCAGACAAGCGTTCCGGCAGCATGAATTCCCCCATCATCGTGTGGCTGCGGCGCGACTTGCGCCTGTCCGACCAGCCTGCCATCGCCGAAGCGGCCAGCCAAGGCCCCGTCGTCCCGGTCTATGTCCTGGATGACGAGACGCCCAGGCATCGCAGCATGGGCGGTGCATCGCGTTGGTGGCTGCATCATTCGCTGAAAAGCCTGGACGCTGCGCTGCGGGAAAAGGGCTCGCGTCTGATCCTGCGCAAGGGGCGCTGCGAGAACGTGCTGAAGGAAGTGGCCGAGGAAGTGGGGGCCGTGTCGGTCCACGCACTGCACCACTACGAACCCTGGTGGCGCAATGCCGAAAAGGCCGTGGGGCAAGTGCTCGATCTGCACCTTCATCATGGCAACTACCTGGCGCCGGCCGGGTCGGTGATCAACGGTTCGGGACGGCCCTACAAGATCTACACACCGTTCTGGCGGGCGCTGCACGAACGCCTGCCGCCGGTCGAACCGCATCCCCGGCCCGCCAGGATCGAGGCACCGGCGCACTGGCCGAAGTCCGATCGGCTCGCGGACTGGAAGCTGCTTCCGGCAAAGCCCGATTGGGCGGGCGGCATGCGCGAGATGTGGGAACCGGGCGAGGATGGGGCGAAGAAGCGGCTCCATGCTTTCGTAGAGGAAGCCTCCGCCTATGAAGCGCAGCGGAACCTGCCATCGGTCGACGGCACTTCCTTCCTTTCGCCGCATCTTCACTTCGGCGAAATCTCCCCGGCGCAAGTCTGGCATGCCGTGGCCGATGCCGGGGGTTCGGTGGAGACCTTCCTCGGCGAACTGGGCTGGCGCGATTATGCGCAGAACGTGATCCTGCAGTTCCCCGAATATGGCAGCCGTTCCGCGAAGGAGGATTTTTCGCACTTGCACTGGCGGACCGGGAAGCAGGCCGAATCGGATCTTGCTGCCTGGCAGCGGGGCAGGACCGGCTATCCGATCGTCGATGCCGGCATGCGCCAGCTCTGGCACACCGGCTGGATGCACAATCGGGTGCGGATGATCGTCGCCAGTTTCCTGATCAAGCATCTCCTGCTCGATTGGCGGGAAGGCGAGAAATGGTTCTGGGATACCCTGGTCGATGCGGACTACGGTTCCAACGCGGTGAACTGGCAGTGGGCCGCCGGTTCGGGCGTGGATGCGCAGATGTTCGTGCGGATCATGGCCCCGCTCAGCCAATCGGAGAAGTTCGACGCGGGCGCCTATATTCGCGAGTGGGTGCCCGAGCTTGCGGACCTGGACGACGCGGATATCCATGATCCCGCGTCGGACAAACGCCCTCGCGGCTATCCTGCCAAACTCGTCGAGCACCGGGCGGGACGCGAGCGGGCCCTGGCCGCCTGGACGAAGGCGAAAGACCGATGAGAGCGGGTTTCTAAGCAATTGCCCGCGGCCAATTTCCGGATAATATCCCGGATATGAACGCACAGGCGCCAGGCAGGGGTGAGGAACTGGTCGACGGCGGCCGCTCCATTGGCGTCGGCCCGCAGTGGCTGGCAAAACTCTGGTCTGGCGGTGTGTCGAGGGTTCTCGACAAGATCGATCAGGGTCTCCAGCGCGGATCGATAGAGGCGACCCTTCCCGGCGGCGAGACTCGCCTTCTCGGCGGAAGGGCGCCGGGATTCGAAGCCGTGGTTCAGATCAATAGCTGGCGCGCGCTGCTGCGCCTCGCCACGGCAGGCTCGGTCGGCTGGTATCAGGCCTGGGACGAAGGGGAATGGGAAAGCCCCGATCCGGTGCCGATCTTCGCGCTGTTCATGGACAATGCCGCGGGCCTGGGAAATGTCGGCCGCGCGCGCGGACCCTGGCGGATCGCGGCCAAGGCCTTGCATTGGCTGAACCGCAATACGCGTTCCGGCTCGTTGCGGAACATCCACGTCCACTACGACCTCGGCAACGACTTCTACGAACAATGGCTGGGCGAGACGATGCTCTATTCCAGCGGGATCTATCCGCGCGCCGGGGGCGGCCCCAATGCGCTCAGCCAGTTCGTCACCGAGCTTGACCTCGCGCAGTCGAACAAGATCGGCGCCATCGCCCACCGGCTTGCCATTCCCGAGGACGGCCGCGTGCTGGAAATCGGCTGCGGCTGGGGCACGCTCTCCGCCTTCCTCGCTGAAACCGAGGGTGCGCATGTCGATGCCATCAGCCTTTCGGACGCGCAGCTCGCCTATGCGCGGGATCGCTGGACCGGACGAGTGGAAGGCGCGGGCGGGCGCGTGGATTTCCTGAAGCAGGACTACCGCGATGTCGCAGGCGCCTATGACGCCATTGCCTCGGTCGAGATGGTGGAGGCGGTGGGGCGGCAGTTCTGGCCCGATTTCCTCGACTGCGTGGCGCGGAACCTCAAGCCCGGCGGCCGCGCTGCGATCCAGTACATCGCGATTCGCGACGACATCTTCGAATCCTATGCCCGCAGCGCGGACTTCATCCAGACTTTCATCTTCCCCGGCGGCATGTTGATTCACGAACCGGAATTCCGCCGCCTGGCCGAGGAGCGCGGACTATCGTGGGAGGACCGGCAGGGATTCGGGCTGGATTATGCCCGGACGCTCCACGAATGGCGCCGGAACTTCGAGGCCGCCGTTGCGGAAGGGCGGCTCCCCACCGGCTTCGACGAGCGGTTCGTACGCCTATGGCGCTTCTACCTGATGTATTGCGAGGGCGGCTTCATGGGCGGCGGCATCGACGTCGCCCAAGTTACCCTGGTCAAGCCGGGCTGAAGAAGCGCTCAGCTTCCCTGGCCGCGCCACCGCGCAAGCACGTTTTCCAGAATAATCGGGTTCAGCAGCTGCTCGAACGCGCAGCCGACCAGCCCGTCTTCCCACCAGATGACTCGCGCGGGCAGGGCTTCCATTCCGGGCAGCGTCAGCCAGCAGTACGTGCCGGGGTGAATGCGGCTGATCGCCGTGGCCGAGAAGCCGGAAAGCGAGAGATCGCGCACGGCCGTCTGGAAACCCTTGGTGCCCGATGCCCGGAAACCGGCCGGAATCGAGATTCGCAGGCGAATCGCGCTGCGGTCTTCCTGGGCAGCGAGTTCGTAGATGTCTTGCGGGGATTTTGTTGTCATTGTCCCGAGACCCGTACATTGGAGCGGCGTGCATGATACGCCGTCAATGGGAAGAAATCAGGAAAGAGTTACCACCGCATTAAATCATGTGGTTAAAAATCGGCGGGAATGGTCTCGCGGTGGCCGCTTTCGAAGGGTTCCGCCAGCAGCGAGACAAGCCTTTCAGCCACGGCTTCGGGCGGTTTCACCGATGCCGGCGCTTCGCCCGGATAGGCACGGGCACGCATCGCCGTGCGGGTGGCACCGGGGTTGACGATGGCCACCCGCAGCTTCGCGATATTGCGGCTTTCCTGCGCATAGCAATCCAGCAGAACCTCGAACGCGGCCTTGGTAGCGGCATAGGCGCCCCAGAACGCGCGGGGCGCGGTGGCAACGGTGGAGGTCATGCCGATCAGGCGCGCATCATCGCTCTTGCGCAGCAGCGGATCGAAATTGGCGATCAGTGCCTGCGTGGCGAGGACATTCGTGGTGAGTGCCTTGTTGAAAGCGCGCTGGTCGATATCGGCCACGCTCGTCAGTTCCGGCAGGACCGCGGCATTGGCGACGAGAATGTCGAGCTTACCCCAGCGCTGCGACACGGCGGTCGCCAGGCGGGCGATGCCGTCCGATTCAACGAGGTCGACCGGCGCGATCGTCGCCGCGCCGCCGGCCTGGTAGATCCGGTCCTCGATCGCTTCCAGTGCCTTGGTGTCGCGCCCCGTCAACAGGACGTGTGCGCCCGCCGAAGCGAGTGCGAGCGCGGTGGCCGCACCGATCCCCCGGCTGGAGCCGGTGACGAGCGCGACCTGACCTTCGAACGGCTTGCCGCCAATACTTTCGCTCACGCTGCGTTGAGCTCCCCGGAGAAACGCTCGGCGAAGTCCGTCAGCTTGGTGGGATATTCGCCCGAGAAGCAGGCATCGCAGAACTGCGGGCGCTTCTTGTTGCGCTTTTCCTCGCCGACCGCACGGTAGAGACCGTCGATCGAGACGAAGGCGAGGCTGTCGGCCTTGATGAAGTCCGCCATGGCCTGGATGTCCATGTTGGCGGCCAGCAGCTTCGAACGTTCCGGCGTGTCGACGCCGTAGAAGCACGAATGCTCGGTCGGCGGGCTGGCGATGCGCATGTGCACTTCGGCAGCGCCCGCGTCGCGCATCATCTCGACGATCTTCATCGAGGTGGTGCCGCGCACGATCGAATCGTCGATCAGGATGATGCGCTTGCCTTCGACGATGGCGCGGTTGGCATTGTGCTTGCGCTTCACGTCCGCGTGGCGGGCCGCGTCACCCGGCTGGATGAAGGTGCGGCCGACATAGTGCGAGCGGATGATGCCGAGCTCGAAGGGAATGCCCGATTGCTGGGCATAACCGATGGCGGCAGGCACGCCGCTGTCGGGAACCGGGATCACCACATCGGCGGCGGCCGGCGCTTCCTTGGCCAGTTCCATGCCGATCTGCTTGCGCACCTGGTAGACCGAGCGGCCGTCCATCACCGAATCGGGTCGGCTGAAGTAGACGTGCTCGAAAATGCAGGGGCGCGGGGCCGGATTGCCGAAGGGGCGGTGGCTGGAGATCGTGCCCTTGTGATCGACCTGGACCAGTTCGCCCGGCTCGATCGAGCGGATGAATTCGGCGCCGATCACGTCGAAGGCCACGGTTTCCGAGGCGAACACGGTGGCGTCACCGATGCGGCCCATGACCAGCGGGCGGATGCCCAACGGATCGCGGCAGGCGATCATGCCCTCTGCCGTCATGCAGATGAGCGAATAGGCGCCTTCCACCATGCGCAGCGCGTCTACGAACCGGTCGAGCAGCGTGGGATAGCGGCTGGTGGCGACGAGGTGGATGATCACCTCGGTGTCGGAGGTCGACTGGAAGATCGAGCCTTTCGACACGAGATCGCGCTTCAGCGTCATCGCGTTGGAAATGTTGCCGTTATGGGCGATCGCGAAACCGCCCGCGGCGAGATCGGCGAAGAGCGGCTGCACGTTGCGCAGCCCGGATCCGCCGGTCGTGGCATAGCGGACATGGCCGGAAGCCATGGTGCCGGGCAGGGTATCCAGCTCGCGCTGGGAGAACACCTGCGCCACGTGGCCGAGGCCGCGGTGGGAGTGGAACTCCTCGCCGCTGAAGCTGGTAATGCCCACGGCCTCCTGGCCGCGGTGCTGCAAGGAGTGAAGCCCGGCCGCGGCGATGTTCGCCGCGTCCTTGGAGCCGATTACGCCGAAAACGCCGCACTCTTCGCGCAGCTTGTCCCCGTCGGCGTCTCGAAAGGGATGTGTCATGTTCATGGATGTCGTCCGGGCTGCTGGCGCGCCAAAATCGCCCGCGCATTTGGAGCGTGTTGCCCGTAAATGCAAGGGGGTCGAACGCCTCCGGTTCGGCAAGGGCGTCTGCGCCAGCTTCGTGACGGCATAATGACAGCCCCGATCCGCGGGAACCGGGGCCTCTCAGAAGCATTGTGATCGACCGTTGGGGCTCTCTGGACTTTTGCCTGTGCGTTCAGCACCGCGTCACCTCGGGCAGGCGATCAGCTTGCCAGTCTTCCTACTTCTGCTTAATGCCGGGCCATCTGCCCGATCACAGACGGACCCGTCGCTTGATCCTATCCCCTTTCGAATGGACCATCGCCAAGCGCTACATGCTGCCCGGAAAGGGCGAGCGCTTCATTGCCCTGGTTGCCGGCATCAGCCTGGTGGCCGTGATGCTGGGCGTCGCCGCGCTGGTCATCGTCATGAGCGTCATGAACGGCTTCCGCGCGGAACTGTTCGACAAGATCGTGGGGCTGAACGGCCATGCGATCATCCAGGCCTATGGCGGCCGGCTGGACGACTGGCACAGCGTGCTGAAGGATGTCCGCGCGACTCCGGGCGTGGTCAAGGCCTCGCCGCTGATCGAACAGCCGCTGGTGACCACCTTCAACGGCCGCGTCGAAGGCGTACTGGTGCGGGGTAACACCAATGAGGATATCGCGCGCCTGCGCGAGAAGGTGCAGGCGGGCAATCTCGGAGAACTGGTTCCCGGCAGCGACAACGTAGCTATCGGGTCGCAGCTCGCGCAGAATCTCGGCGCGCAAGTCGGCGATACGATCACCGTGATGAACCCGCTCGGTCGCTCGACGCCGTTCGGCACCGTCCCGCGCCAGATCGCCTATCGTGTCGCTGCCATCTTCGAGATCGGCATCTACGATTACGACAAGGCCTATGTCGTGATGCCGATGAAGGACGCACAGACGCTGATGCTCACGGGCGACACCATCGGCATGATCGAGGTGACGACTACCCACCCGGACCGCGTGGGCGAGATCATCGCGCCGCTGGAACGGCAGTTGAAGGGCCGCGCCATCGTAACCGACTGGAAGACCATCAACGCCTCGCTGTTCGAGGCGCTGGCGGTGGAGCGCGTGGCGATGTTCGTCGTGCTCTCGATCATCGTGCTGGTGGCCGTGTTCAACATCCTGTCCTCGCTGATCATGCTGGTACGTGCCAAGACGCGCGACATCGCGATCCTGCGGACGATGGGAGCGACCCGGCGTTCGCTGCTCAAGGTTTTCGTGACGACCGGCTTCTGCATCGGCGTGCTGGGAACACTGGCGGGCGTGCTGCTGGGCATCGTGTTCCTCTACTTCCGCCAACCCATCGTTCATTTCGTGGAGATCGTGACCGGCCAGAACCTCTGGGATCCCTCGATCCGGTTCCTGACCGAGTTGCCCTCGCGCCCGGACCCCGTGGAAATCGCGGTGATCTGCGTGATGGCCCTGATCTTCAGTTTTCTCGCCACGCTCTATCCCGCCTTCAAGGCGGCGAGCACCGATCCCGTGCAGGTGCTGCGCTATGAATGACACTGCCCATGCCTCCGCCAATGGAGCGGTCGTCCGCCTCGACAAGCTGACGCGCAGCTTCGAGCAGGGCGGCGTGACCATCGATGTCCTGCGCGGCGTGGACCTCGACGTTCGCCCCGGAGAGATCGTTGCCCTGCTCGGGCCTTCGGGTTCGGGCAAGTCGACCATGCTCCAGGCCATCGGCCTTCTCGAAGGCGGTTTCGGCGGGCGAATCGAGATTGCCGGCATCGATGCGTCGAAGCTCGGCAAGGACCGCCGCGCGGCGGTTCGGCGCGACCATATCGGCTTTGTCTACCAGTTCCACCACCTCCTGCCGGACTTCAACGCGATCGAGAATGTGGTCCTGCCGCAGCTCATCACCGGCAAGCCGCGCGAGGAGTGCGAGGAGCGCGCGCGCGAATTGCTGAGCGCGCTGGGGTTGGGGCAGCGCCTCGAACACCGGCCGAGCAAGCTCTCGGGCGGCGAGCAGCAGCGCGTCGCCGTGGCCCGTGCCCTGGCCAACAAGCCGCGCCTGGTGCTGGCCGACGAACCGACCGGCAATCTCGACGAGACCACCGCCGACACTGTGTTCGCGCAGTTCCTCGAACTGGTGCGCGGACAGGGCAGCGCGGCGCTTGTGGCTACCCACAACGAGCGGCTGGCTGCAGCTATGGACCGGGTGGTAAGACTCCACGAAGGGGTGCTGGCCTGACCCGGCCGGGATAAAGCTCAGGGAACATTGCGCGATTCCTGCGCGTTTCATGGGCCGAGGCAAGACGCGCGAAAGGAGCAACATATGAGCGACTTTCCCACCACCATCCAAGGCATTCCGGCTGGCGACAGCCCCGGATGGAACGACGGTGCGGAACTGCACAAGGCCACTGATGGCAGTGGTCTGTTCAACGTATTCAAGGCGATACGCCGAGATACGGTGGCCAATCTGATTCGCTATGTGATGCACCTCCCAGAGGCGGATCAGGTGAATTATTCCGTTCAGAAGGACGGTGACAGGCTGCTGGAAATCGGGGACATACGCCGTCTTTATCGAAGGACGGACTTCCCCCATGGCGTCACCAGCTGATCTCCGAACGATTGCGGATTTCGAAGTGGCCTTGCCCGGCGGTGAGACGGTAAGTCTCGCCGACAGGCTCGGCCAAGTGCTGCTTGTGGTCAACACGGCCAGCAAGTGCGGTTTCACGCCGCAATATGCCGGACTGGAAGCGCTCTGGCAGAAATATCGGGACCGCGGCTTCGAGGTCATCGCCTTCCCGTGCAATCAGTTCGGCGGGCAGGAACCAGGCTCGGCCGAGGACATCGCCTCGTTCTGCGAAGTGAACTTCGGCCTCTCGTTCCCGCTCATGGGCAAAGTGGACGTCAATGGAGACGATGCCGCGCCCATCTGGACATGGTTGAAGCGCGAAGCGCCGGGTCTGCTCGGCAGCAAGTCCGTGAAATGGAACTTCACCAAGTTCCTGATCGGCCGCGATGGCAAGGTCGTGCGTCGCTACGCTCCCACCGATAAGCCGGAAAGCCTGGAAAAGGACATCGAGGCGCTGCTCTGAGCGAGCAGCGCCTTCTTTCGTCCTGCCATCCGGCTCAATAGTAGAAGGCGTTGTAGATCACATCGACCACGCGGCGCGTGGTGCGGTTCACCAGCAGCAGGTCGGGGCCGTAGCGCACCCAGTAATAGCCCGGCGGCGGCGGGCCGACGCCGACCATCGAATAGTCCTGGAACAGATAGGCCGAGGACAGGAAGATGGCCGGCAGGACCATCCGCACCGTCCATCGCCGGTAGCTGTAGCCCCGCGGATAGCGGTACGGCGGCGCGCGCATCGGGCGGAACGTGCTCGGCCTTCCTGCGCCCGGACGATGGGGCTGAGAGACGACGGGCGGACGCGGATAGCCCGGTTGGCCGGGGCGGTTGCCGCTGCCCGGCTGGCCCGGGCGATAGTTGCCACCCGGCTGCCCTGGGCGATTGCCATTGCCGGGCTGGCCGGGGCGATGGTCTCCACCGGGTTGCCCCGGTCGATTGCCGCCGCCCGGTTGTCCCGGCCGATTGTCGTTGCCGCCACCGGGCCGACTCGGCTGCGTCTGGTTGCCGCCGGGGCGGGTGGGCTGCGGTTGCGGTTGCGGGCGGCTTCCCCCCGCGCCGGGCTGGCCGGGGCCGGAGGGGCGATTCGAACCACCCGACGGTGGCCGCGCGCCCTGGCCCTGCGATCCGCCGGGACGATTCTGCTGTGCCATGGCTGCGAACTCCAGAGGCAGCAGGCCTTCCGGTGCGAGCAGCAGGGGAACGAAAGCGAGATAGGCGAACTTCATTCACACGTCTCCAGAACAGCCGATCCGGCATAAGACGAAAACGCCGAAAACGGCGTGGGTTGTGCATGAATCAATGGTTCTTGAAGACACCGGGTCGGGACTTCCGGCAAGGACAGGAACGGGCCGAACATGACGCGATTCCGCCCGACTTTCAAGGCGCTCCGACAGCAGCAGGGCCTGTACCCGCTCGTCGGAATCCAGCCATCCGGCGCGAGACCGGACCGTTTCGGAGCCATCGCGATCCCTTTCCCCCGGCTTATCCCCAGACGCGCCTTGATCGGGGCATAGGGCAATGCCTAAATTCCCCGGATGGCCCATGCATCCTTCGTACCTCTGCGCATCTTCTCAAGTTTCACGATGCTGGACGGCGCGATCGATCCCAAGGCCGCGGCGAAGCTGGCCAAGGAACGCAAGTTTCCGGCCGCCGCCATCTGCGACCGTAACGGTCTCTACGGTGCCCCCACTTACGCGCAGGCCTGCAAGGGAGCCGGCGTCCAGCCCATCGTCGGCACCTTCCTCGCCGTCGCGCGGCCGGGGGTGGTGGCACAGGGACAAGACCTGTCGATCGACTGGCTCGCGCTTTTCGCCCAGAGCGAGGCCGGCTGGCTGAACTTGTGCGATCTCGTCAGCCGCGCGCACCTGGAGCGTCCGCTGGAGCTCGACCCGCATGTCACGCTGGAATCACTGCGCGGCCACACCGATGGCCTGATCTGCCTGACCGGAGGCAGCGAGGGCGCGCTGACCCGGCTCTATGCGGCGGGCAAGTTCGAAGCCGCGGAAAGCTATTGCGACAGCCTGCAAGCCCTGTTCGGCGACCGGCTCTATATCGAGATCACCCGCACCGGCGAGCAAGTCGAGGACGAGAGCGAGGAAGACCTGATCGCGCTGGCCTATGCGCGCGATATTCCCCTCGTCGGCACTAACCCCGCGCAATATGCCGAAGCGCAGTTCCACGCCGCGCACGATGCCATGCTCTGCATCGCCAATTCCACCCAAGTCGACGCGCCGGAGCGTCCCAGGTCCTCGTCCGAACGCTGGGTCAAGCCCGCGGAGACGATGCGGGAGCTGTTCGCGGACCTGCCCGAGGCGCTGGCCAATACGCTCGTCGTCGCGCAGCGCTGCGCCTACATGCCGCCGCGCCGCAAGCCGCTGCTGCCCAGCCTTGCCGGCGACCTTGAGGGCGAGGCGCGGATGCTGGCGGACAATTCCCGCGCCGGCCTTGCCAGCCGTCTCGCGCCCTATTGGCCGGACGTTACCGAGGAAGAACTCGATGCCGCCATGGCCCTTCAGGGCGAAGAGCGCGAAGCCGCCTATCGCGAACTGGCCGAGCGCGGCGTCACCGAGGATTTCCTAGACTATGCCAAGCGCCTCGATTTCGAGGTGCAGATCATCGTCGGCATGGGCTTCCCCGGCTACTTCCTGATCGTTGCCGACTTCATCAAGTGGGCCAAGGACAACGACATTCCGGTGGGGCCGGGCCGTGGTTCGGGCGCGGGTTCGCTGGTCGCCTGGGCGCTGACCGTCACTGACCTCGATCCCCTGAAGCTGGGCCTGCTGTTCGAACGCTTCCTGAACCCGGAACGCGTCTCGATGCCGGACTTCGACATCGACTTCTGCGAAACCCGCCGCGGCGAGGTGATCCGCTACGTCCAGCGCAAGTACGGGCACGATCACGTCGCCCAGATCATCACTTTCGGTAAGATGAAGGCCCGCGCCGTGCTGCGCGACTGCGGCCGCATCCTGCAGATGGGCTACGGCCGCGTCGACAGTCTCTGCAAGATGGTGCCGAACCATCCGACCGACCCGTGGACGCTCACCGATGCGCTGCATGGCCGCAAGCAGCATGGCGTCACCAAGGATCCGCCCGTCGCGGAATTCCGCCGCGAATACGATGTCGACCGCGAGGTGAAGCGCCTGGTCGACCTGGCGGTCCAGCTGGAGGGTCTGCCGCGCAACTCGTCGACCCACGCGGCGGGCGTCGTCATCGGCGACCGTCCGCTGGCGCAACTGGTGCCGCTCTACCGCGACCCGCGCTCGGACATGCCGGTGACGCAGTTCGACATGAAGTCGGTGGAGGATACCGGCCTCGTCAAGTTCGACTTCCTCGGCCTGAAGACGCTTTCAGTGCTGAAGAAGGCCTGCGACCTGCTGGAACGGCGCGGCATCACGATCAACCTCTCGACGCTCGCCTGGGACGATGCGGCCGTTTACGAACTGCTGAAGCGCGGCGACACCGTGGGCGTGTTCCAGCTGGAATCGGAAGGTATGCGCCGCACGCTGGCGGCCGTGAAGCCCACCAATTTCGGTGACATCATCGCGCTCGTCTCGCTCTACCGTCCCGGCCCGATGGACAACATCCCGCTGTTCGGCAGGCGCAAGAACGGGCTCGAATCGATCGAGTATCCGCACGACAAGCTGGCCGGTATCCTAGGCGAGACCTACGGGATCTTCGTCTATCAGGAACAGGTCATGCAGGCCGCGCAGATCCTGGCAGGTTATTCGCTCGGCGATGCCGACCTTCTGCGCCGCGCCATGGGCAAGAAGGTCCAGGCGGAGATGGACAAGCAGCGCCAGCGCTTCGTCGATGGCTGCAAGGAGGTTTCCGGGATCGAGGCGGGCAAGGCCAACGAACTGTTCGACTTGATCGACAAGTTTGCCGGCTACGGCTTCAACAAGTCGCACGCCGCCGCCTACGCGCTGCTCGCCTATCACACCGCCTGGTTCAAGGCGCATTACCCGCACGAATTCTACGCCGCCTCGATGTGCTTCGACATGCACCAGTCGGAAAAGCTCGCGATCTTCGTCGATGACGCCCGGCGCAACGGCATTCAGCTCGCAGCGCCCGACATCAACATGTCGGAAGCCGAATTCTGCGTGGAGGAAACGCCGGACAGCCACGCGGTGCGCTATGCCCTCGCGGGTATTCGCAATGTCGGCGAGAAGGCGATGGACGCCATCGTCGCCGAGCGCGAGGCGAACGGCAAGTTCGTCAGCCTCGACGACGTGTTCAGACGGGCACCGGCCGGCTCGATGAATCGCCGCCAGCTCGAAAGCCTGGCCGCTGCCGGCGCTTTCGACGCCCTGGAGCCGAATCGCGCCAAAGTCCTGGCCAATGCCGATACCCTGCTGGCGGAAGCGGATCGCTCCTCGCGAGAGCGGAACAGCGCCCAGCATGGCCTGTTCGGCGGGGACGATCATGTCGAGCAGGGCTTGCGCTTCGTGGATGCGGACCCTTGGAACCGCATGGACCAGATGGCCAAGGAGCGGGAGACTTTCGGCTTCTACTTCGCCGCTCATCCGGTGGAGCAGTTCCGCGCCGTGGCCTCGGCCAACGGGGCGCGGACCTATTCCAGCCTCATGAACGGCGGCGGGGCAGGGCGCACGGATGCGGTCATGGCGGCCATGGTCGAGAACGTGCAGAAGCGGAAGACGCGCCGCGGCAAGGACTTCGTCATGGCCGACTTCTCGGACCAGTCGGGCAATTTCTCTGCCTCCTGCTTCGAGGAAAGCCTGGTCGAGAACTTCGTCAGATGGTCGAAAGAGGGCGCATGCGTGCTGCTCAACGTCGAACTCGACAGCCCCAGCCCGGACGAACCGCCGCGTGTGACGGTGCGGGGCGCGCGGCCGCTCAACGAAGTGAAGGCGGGGGCCCGCATGCTGCTCACGCTCGACATAGACCGGGTGGAAGCCGTGCAGGAACTGGCGATGCTCATGCGGCCGGGAGCGCCGGGCTGCGGTGAAGTGGTGGCAGTGCTGGATCTGGGCGAGGGGCGCCGGCAGAAAGTCCGGCTGGGACGGGATTTCGCGCTCGACGGCGAATTCGCCGAGCATCTTGCCAGTGTGGCAGGGATTTCCAACGTGTCGCTGATCGCACGAAGGGGGCCGGAAGGCCTTCGCCGCGCGGCCTGACGGCATACCCCCCCGATCCGTCCGTCCGCCGCGCGGCCGGTCGCGGCGGCTTGCTATCAGGGGCAAACTGCACCTACCTTTTGCCTTGGCGGGCCCTCCTCCACGGGGGCAGCTGCAGGAAGAGGGGAGGCACCCGATGCTTGGCGCGATGCAGGAATGGGACCTTCGCGTGACGGGGTTGCTCGATCACGCCGCGCGCGAGCACGGCACGCGCGAGATCGTCACGCACTGGGTCGACGGCAGCGAAACCCGAACGGACTGGGCCGGCATCAGGCACGATGCCCTGAAGATGGTGCAGGCGCTGCGGCGGCTGGACATCTATCCCGGAGACCGCGTGGCGACGCTGGCAATGAACCACGGGCGGCACCTTGCGGCCTGGTTCGGGGTGACCGGCGCGGGCTGTGTGCTCCACACCCTCAACCCTCGGCTTTTCGAGGAACAGCTCGCCTGGATCGTCAACGACGCATCCGACCGCGTCTTGATCTACGACGCGGCGTTCCAGTCCATCGTCGAACGCCTGCTGCCGCGCTGCCCCTCCATCGCCCATGCCATCTGCTTCGATTCGGCGGCATTCGGGCCCTGTTTCGATGACTGGATCGGGCTGGAGGACGGCCGGGCGCTCTGGACGCCGGGAGCCGAGCGCGATGCCTGCATGCTGTGCTATACCAGCGGCACGACCGGGCATCCCAAGGGCGTGCTCTATTCCCACCGCTCCAACGTGCTTCACACCCTGGCGATCATCGCGCCGTCCTGCCTGGCCCTGGAGCCGCGATCCTGCGTCCTGCCGGTGGTGCCGATGTTTCATGCGAACGATTGGGGGCTGCCCTGGGCCTGCGCCGCGGTCGGCGCGAAGATGGTCTGGTGCCAGACCAGCGAGGCTGAGACGCTCTGCGATCTCCTGCGAAACGAAGCGGTCACCCATGTGGCCGGGGTACCGACCGTCTGGTTCTCGATGTTCGCGCACCTCGACAGCACGGGCAGGGACATGCCGCCTATCCGCCAGGCTCTTTCGGGCGGCGCCGCCGTACCGCCGAGCGTGGTCGAGCGGCTGATGCGTGCCGGCGTGCGCGTGGTCCAGGCTTGGGGCATGACGGAAACCTCGCCGATCGCAACGGTCACTTACGAACCGGCCGGATGGGACGATATGACCTTCGAGGAGCAGGTCCTGGTCAAGAGCTTCCAGGGCCGCCCGCTCTACGGCAGCGAAGTCCGCATCGTCCCTCTCGCCGGAGAGGAGAAGGCAGGCGGCGAGGCAGACGGCATCGAGGTAGGGGGCATCGGAGCGGAGGGCAGGGCATCGTCCGGCGCCCTGCAAGTGCGCGGTGCCTGGACCGTACGCCGCTATTTCGGTGCCGAGGAGGACTGCGTAGACAGCGATCAGTGGTTCGATACCGGCGACGTGGCCGCGATCCAGCCCGACGGCGCCTTGCGGATCACGGATCGCACCAAAGATCTCATAAAATCCGGCGGCGAGTGGATCAGTTCGGTCGAACTGGAAAATGCCGCCGTGGCGCATCCCGATGTCATGGAAGCGGCGGCCATCGGCATTGCGCATCCAAAATGGGACGAGCGGCCGCTGCTGGTCGTCATCCGCAGACCGGAAAGCGCGATCGACGAGCGTCAGCTATTGGCATTCCTGGCGGGCCGGGTGGCCAGGTGGTGGTTGCCGGACGCGATCGAATTCGTGTCCGACATACCCCACACCGGCAGCGGGAAGATCAGCAAGAAAGACCTGCGCGAACGTTTCCGGGGTTATCGCCTGCCGGATTGACCGTTCAGCAGGGGCCCTCAGTTACCGTCGTTCTTCTGGACGTTGTCGGCAGCGTTCTCTGCCGCGTTGCCGACCTTGTTCGCGGCCGAGCCGACATTGTTGGCCGCTTCGGTGATGGCATCGTCCTTGGCGGTTTCGCTCTGCGTGCCCTTGCTGAAGAGGTAGATGCCGCCGACAACCGCGATCAGCAGGATCAGCGCCATCACGATGCCCGTCGCTCCTCCCGATGATCCGCGTTCGCGGATGATCGTCGTGGTGGTGGTCGGAGCTTCGGGCGCGCGTTCGGTCGTTACGGTTTCATCGGCCATGACAGCCTCCTGTCCATTTTTATCGTTGGGCAGGGAACGCGCGAGGATGGTTTTCGGTTGCGGAGCGCCTCAGACGGTCACGCGCACCTGGCTCGCTTCACCGACGCGGACATGGACCTGGTAATAGTACTTGCCGGAGGGCGTGCCGTCGGAGGAAAAGTTGATCCGCACCTGCTGGGCAACCCCGCGCACCACGATCCGGCGCTTCTGAAGCCGCTTGCGGACTTGGTCGAGATCGACCGTGCCGATGAAGGCCTGCATAGCCGCAGGCGTCATGGCCACGGTCAGGCAATTGCGGTCGCGGTAGTCGTCTTCGGAGTTGAGGTAGAACAGTCCGTTCTGCTGCCCGACTTCGACGACGGGCATTTCGAACATGCCGGCCACCCCGGCTTTTTCGCCGAGGTAGGAGGCATACGTTACCGCCTCGATGGCGGAAAGGCATCCCCGGGCGCAGGAAAGCGCGCGGAAGGCCGGCGGTGCGGCTGCGATGCGAGTTGTCTCGACAGGGTCGGCGGGGGCAGAGGCAGAGGTAGGCGGAGCGGCTGGGATGGAAGCCGCCGGCGCGACGGTGGCGGCCAAAAGAGCGAGAGTTGCCAGCAACATGGAATCAGCCTCCACCTGTATTTCGAAACGAAGGCTATAGCAGCGAAAGTTGACCGTCCAGCGACGGCCGGCGGAAGGCCGTGCTGTCCAGCAGGATCGCCGGTTTCGAGAATCCCATGCGGGTCATTGCCACCTTGAATCGCCTGCGGAACAGATCGGCCCAGACGCCGGTGGGGCGCATGCGGGTGAAGAAATCCGGATCGTTGTCGCGGCCGCCGCGCAGAGATTGGATCGTGGCCATGACTTTGCCTGCCCGATCCGGAAAATGCACATCCAGCCATTCGCGGAACAGGGGTGCCACTTCGTGGGGCAAGCGGACCATGATCCATGTCGCGCGGTCGATACCCTTATCCTTCGCGGCATGAAGTATGTCTTCGAGGAACTGATCGGTGATCGAGGGAATGACCGGCGCAATCGAAACGTGGGCGGGCACGCCCGCGTCCGCCAGACGCCCCAGCGCGGCGATTCGCTTGGCAGGCGCAGCCGCTCGCGGCTCCAGCAGGCGCGAAAGCTTGGGATCCATGCTCGTCACCGATATGCCCACTTCCACCAGCTTCAGCCTGGCCAGTTCCGCGATCAGGTCGAGATCTTGCAGAACCCGGTCCGATTTGGTGGTGATCGTTACCGGATGCCGCGTTTCCAGGCAGACTTCGAGCACACTGCGAGTGATCCGATAGCGGCTTTCGATCGGCTGGTAGGGGTCGGTATTGGTGCCCATGGCAATGGGAGCGGGGCGATAGCCAGGCTTCGCCAGGGTCTGGCGCAGCAACCGTGCCGCATCCGGCTTGGCGAAGAGCTTCGTTTCGAAATCGAGGCCGGGGGAAAGGTCGTGATAGGCGTGGGTCGGCCGCGCGAAGCAGTAGATGCAGCCATGCTCGCATCCCCGGTAAGCGTTGATCGAGCGGTCGAAAGGGATGTCCGGAGACTTGTTGAACGACAGGATCGAGCGAGGATGCTCCTCGGTAACCGTCGTGGCCGGGTTCCGCGCCGGACCGTCGATCTCTTCCGCGGCATCCATCCAGTCCCCGTCGCTCTCCCGCTGCGGCAGGTTGAAACGCCGGCTGGCCTGGCCGCTGACGGCACCTCTTCCCTTTTGGATTGGCCCAGGAACTCGCATGAGATCCATATGAACAAAAAGAGAACAAAATGCAAGCCGAAGCCGTTCGGTTGATATTGCTCCGGCCAGCCCCTAGGCAGGCCCGACAAGCAAAGGAAATCCGATGGCAGGCGCAGCGCGCAGGATAGGGGCCGAGACATCCGCGACGCGAGCGCGCATCGTCACGGCGACCGTGGAATTGATCCGGGACGAAGGCTATGCCGCCGCCAGCACGCGCCGCGTGGCTGCACGCGCAGGGCTCAAGCCGTCGCTGGTGCACTATTATTTCCCCACCACGGACGACCTGCTTCTGGAAGTGTGCCGCCAGGGCGCGGCGGACAGCGACCAGATGATCGAGGAGGCTCTGGCCTCCGCCGATCCCGTTCGGGCGCTCTGGGGGTTCTTCGTGGATACCAGCCGCACGGCCATGTCCGTCGAATTCATGGCCCTGGCCAACCATCGCCCGGCCGTGCGCGAAAAGATGGCCGAGCACAGCATCGCCATGCGCCGCCGCCAGGTCGAGATCCTGGAGCGCCTGCTGGGCGATCGGCTGAAGGCCGTTGAGGGCTTCGACCCGGCCGGGCTCACCGTGATCCTTGCCGGAATCGGCCGTTGCATCGTGATGGAGGAAGGGCTGGGCGCCGAGATGGGCCACGAACAGGCGCGCCGCATCGTCGAATCCTGGCTCGACCGCCTGCAGGGCGCGGGCTGACTTTCGCAAGGGCGATCCATCGCCGCTACGCGCTCGCGCTGATTTGAACAGGCGTTCAGGCCGTGATATTGGAACTCTCGTGAGCCGCTGATTCAGCGGGCCCAATATGACGGGAGAATTCCAGGATGTCGGTCGAGACCCAGACCAGGCTGAAGGCCGAAGAGATCAAGCCGAAGATCGGCAGCCGCGTGCTCAACAGCAGGGAAGACCTGCTCGCCGGAACCGTCGCCACCGAAATCCGTGAGCTGCTGGAAGCGCGCGGCGTGCTCGTGTTCCCGCAAGTGAATTTCACGGACGAGGAACAGGTCGCCTTCACCAAGACGCTCGGCACGTTCGCGCCCGAGCGGAAGGGCGGCGAGGAGGTGATTTCCAAGATCACGCTCGACGCCAAGGAAAACCCGATGAGCGCCGAGTACCTCAAGGGCTCGCTCTATTGGCACATCGACGGCACCCGCAACGATGTGCCCATCCTGGCCTCGCTGCTGTCCTGCCGCGTGCCCAGCCCCCGCGGCACGGGCAACACCGGCTTCGCGAACACTTACGCCGCTTTCGAGGAACTGCCGGCGGACAAGCAGGCCGAATACGAGCAGTATCGTATGATCCACGGCCCCTGGGCCAGCCTCTTCTATTACGAGCCCGAGCCCAGCCTCGCCAAGTTGCAGGGCTATGCGCAGATCGGTGAGCAGGAACTGCCGCTCGTCTGGAAGCACAAGTCCGGCCGCAAGAGCCTGGTGATCGGCTGCACTTCGGCGCAAGTGGTAGGCAAGTCCGCGCTGGAGAGCGCGATGATCATCCATGGCCTGCGCGAATGGGCGACGGGGCCGGAGTTCACTTATAGCCACGAGTGGGAAGTGGGCGATCTCGTCATGTGGGACAACACCGGCACCATGCACCGGGCCGAGGCCTATGACCCCACTTGCGGCCGCATGATGCATCGCACCAAGCTCGAAGGCGAAGAACCCTTCGAATAAGGCGCGCTCCAGAGGCAGGGTGCCGCCTGCCCGGGACAAGAAAAAACCCTCCACCTGCGAAGGCGGAGGGTTTTTTGTACCCCAGGTCCTAAGACCCGGGGCTTGGATGCGAAAGGCTCAGGCCCAGGCAGCCATCTTGGTTTCGAGGTTCTGCACGATGGCCTCGAAGAACTGCTCGGTGGTCATCCAGTTCTGGTCCGGACCGATCAGCAGCGCGAGGTCCTTGGTCATCTTGCCGCTTTCGACGGTTTCGATGCAGACCTGCTCCAGCGTCTCGGCGAACTTCACGACTTCCGGGGTCTCGTCGAACTTGCCGCGATAGGCGATGCCGCGCGTCCAGGCGAAGATCGAGGCGATCGGGTTGGTCGAGGTGGCCTTGCCCTGCTGGTGCTGGCGGTAGTGACGGGTCACGGTGCCGTGAGCGGCTTCCGCTTCCACGGTCTTGCCGTCGGGCGAGAGGAGGACCGACGTCATCAGGCCGAGCGAGCCGAAGCCCTGTGCAACGGTGTCCGACTGGACGTCGCCGTCGTAGTTCTTGCAGGCCCAGACGAACTTGCCCGACCACTTGAGCGCCGAGGCGACCATGTCGTCGATCAGGCGGTGCTCGTAGGTGATGCCGGCGTCCTTGAACTTGGCGGCAAAGCCTTCGTTGTCGAAGACTTCCTGGAACAGGTCCTTGAAGCGGCCGTCATAGGCCTTGAGGATCGTGTTCTTGGTCGAGAGGTAGACCGGCCAGCCCAGGTTGAGGCCGTAGTTGAACGAGGCGCGTGCGAAGTCGCGGATCGATTCGTCGAGGTTGTACATCGCCATGGCGACGCCCGGAGCCGGGAAATCGAACACGTCGAGGTCGATCTTCTCGCCGTTTTCGCCGTCCCACACGAGGCGCAGCTTGCCGGCGCCCGGGATCAGGGTGTCGGTGGCCTTGTACTGGTCGCCGAAAGCGTGACGGCCGACGACGATCGGGTCGGTCCAGCCCGGAACCAGGCGGGGCACGTTCGAGATCACGATCGGTTCGCGGAAGACGACGCCGCCCAGGATGTTGCGGATCGTGCCGTTGGGCGACTTCCACATCTTCTTGAGGCTGAATTCGGTGACGCGGGCTTCATCGGGGGTGATGGTCGCGCACTTCACGGCAACGCCATGTTCCTTGGTGGCGTTCGCGGCGTCGACGGTGATCTGGTCGTCGGTCTCGTCGCGCTTTTCGACCGAGAGGTCGTAGTACTTGAGGTCGACGTCGAGGTAGGGGAGGATCAGTCGTTCACGGATCCATTCCCAAATGATCCGCGTCATTTCATCGCCGTCCATCTCGACGATGGGATTCTTGACCTTGATTTTTGCCATTCCGGAAAACTCCCCTGGAGGTGAGAAATTGGGGGTCTCTTAGGCAGGCGGGGCACGGCTGGCAAGGCGCTGTCGGGCAGGGCACCCGCTTTGCGCGGGGGCGGAGTTGCGCGCCGCGCATTACGCGCTGGCGATCGTCCGGGGGCGAAGCGGAATGGCCGCTGCCGCGGCGATCCGCGTTCCGTCAAATTGTAGAGATTTGGGGAAGGTCGGCCCTAGTTCTGGCCGACTGTCCGAATGGTGGGCGTAGCAAGGATTGAACTTGCGACCCCTACGATGTCAACATAGTGCTCTACCACTGAGCTATACGCCCACACCATTCGGTCGGTCCGTTGCGGCATTGTGTGCCGCTCGGTGGAGTGGCCCTCTAACGGTGGTCCCGAGGGTTGGCAACCGGTTTTTTCAAAAAACTTCTTTGGGCCTGTCGATAGCCCTGTGGATAGTTTCGATCAGAGCCGCGCGTGCTCCGATAGGCCGAATACGCGCTGAACTTCCATAACGATATCACGCAGATGGAAAGGCTTGGACAGGACCTTGGCGTGCGGCGCCTCACGGCTGGCGCGCAAGGACACGGCGGCGAAGCCGGTGATGAACATCACCTTGGTCATTGGAGAAACTTCGGCGCAGCGCTGCGCCAGTTCGATTCCGTCCATTTCGGGCATGACGATGTCCGAAAGCAGAAGGTCGAAGTGTTCTCTTTCCAAATAAGGCAGGGCCTCGGTGCCGCGATCGACGGCCAGCACATCATAGCCGGCGTTTTCCAGCGCGCGGGCAAGATAAGTGCGCATGGCCTGGTCGTCTTCGGCAAGCAGGATGCGGATCATCGCGTTTTCATATCCAGATTCGGGGCCAAACCACGGCCAGATTCGTCGGGTGGCGCGTCGCACGCTCTTATGCTCCAAGCCATAACCCCTGTCTGGTTAAAATTCTCGCTAGGATTACGAAGTGATCGGGATCGGGACGCTTTGACAGCGGGACTGGAAAGGGCCAGCGTAGTGGGCATGATCGATCCATTGGGCGCGAATGATTCGCAACAAGGTGCCGGAGGCCGCATTCCCGGCGCTCCCGGCATTCCCGCTTTCGTCCTCTCGGCGCCCGAACCTTCGGCCATTCCCGTCCTGATCGCGGCGCCTCATGCGGGGCGGGCCTATCCTTCGTCGCTTCTCAAGGACATGCGGCAGCCGGAAACCGTCTCGATCAGGCTAGAGGATCGCCTTGTCGATCGCATCGCCAAGGGCGTGGCGCGGGCGACGGGAGCTTCGCTGCTGTTCGCCCAGGCGCCGCGCGCGATGATCGATCTCAACCGCGCGCCCGACGATGTCGACTGGGACATGTTTTCGCGCGCGTCGCGCCCTGCCGGGCATCGCGGATTGCCGAGTCGGCGGGTGCGAAGCGGACTGGGGCTGATACCCCGCCGCCTTCCCGGTGTCGGAGAAATCTGGCGCGGCCGGCTCGAGGAGAGCGATCTCAGGGCTCGGATCGACGGGGTGCATGAACCTTACCATGCGGCCCTGGCGAGCGCCCTGAGCGGTCTGCGTGAGCGCTGGGGGGCGGCGTTGCTGCTCGACCTCCATTCCATGCCCCCGCTGGCGGCGCGGCTTGGCTCCGAGCCGGTGCGTTTCGTGGTGGGGGACAAGTTTGGTGCCAGTTGCCACGGTAGCCTCGTGGGAGCCTGTTTCTCGCACTTTGCGCATCATGGGTGGGAGGCGTCGCACAATCGTCCCTACGCGGGCGGATATGTGCTGGAGCGACATGGGCGGCCTGCCGAGGCGATCCATGCCATGCAGCTGGAGATCGACCGTAGCTGCTACCTCGATTCGCGTCTGCTAGAGCCGGGTCCGGGCATGGAGGCGATGATAGAACTGCTGTCAGGGCTGGTACGCCAACTGGCTGCGACCGTCTGCGAGCTGGCGCAGGATTCGGGCAGGGGTATGGCGCAGGCGGCCGAATAGCCCGGTCGCCGCTCGAAACCGCGTAAGATCTGGGATCTGGAAAATGCCCGCAGGCGATGCGGTCGTCAGAACCGCTTGAGCCCATAAAAAACCACCTCGCGCAATGCGCGAGGTGGCCAAGGTTCAGGGAGGAGGTGCACGATGTGCACCAGCCTGACCGGGCCATGAGGGTAGCGCCGATCAGGTAAGCCTAACATAGCAAGCCTGATCGCACATTCAACCCCTAGAATGGGGTACGCAACATATGTTTTGCAAGAGCGCGTTTGGATAGCGTCGCATAATGGAGCGGAGGTGTGACAAATTTGTCATAAACCTCCGCTCCGAGCGGGTTTAGCCGCCGGTTCTCAGGCGCTCGGCAGGATCTGCGGGCCCTTGCCCTGCGAAACCTGGCGGCCGAAGATCTCGCGTACGAGGTCGAGCGAGAAGAGGTGGGCGTAGATCAGCGGCAGCATGCCGTTCTGGTTCCACTGGCGCAGAACGTCACCGCGCATTTCGCGCAGCTTGTTCTCGTCGACCATCTGGAAGCCGCGATACGTGAAGGGCTGGCCGGTGCCGATGTCGATGTTCAGCTCGCCGTCCATCAGCAGGTTGTGCTTGGCCAATTCCGCCATGAAGTTGGCGGTCTTGGTGCCGGCGATCTCGAAGTTCTCGCAGAACTTGAGCATGTTGGTGGTGGCTTCGGTCGGCTCGGTGCCGTTGAACAGGGCTTCGCCCTCGTCGCCTTCACCCACCAGGTCGCTGGTCGGATCGATGCAGAGCGACAGTTCCTCGGCGTCGGGACGCAGGCGTGCCAGCATGAAGGGATAGCGGCGCGCGTAGGCCGGGATGTAGACCGGGGTGTTCACGGTGCCGTCTTCGTCGACGTAGACGTTCACGCCTTCGTTCATGCCCATCAGCACCAGCGGGACCGGATTTTCGCCTGCCGTGAAGATGATCGGGAAGTTGCGCTGCGCCTGCGGGAATTCCTCGACGGTCAGCGGGATCGAATTCACGCCGACGAGCCAGGTCGCCTTGTCGGTCGAGCGGGTCTTCCAGGTGGTGTGCTGCTGCGAATTGAGCGGCACGAGGTCCTTGTAGAACAGGGGCAGGGCAGGATTCTGCGGCGCGGTGGCCATTGCGATACTCTCCGCAAGACAGGGAAATTTTGAAGGCGTCGCTTTAGGGGCTGCGCGGGGCGGGCGCAAGCGCCGGCCCCGCCGGAACGGGGATATTGCGCGAGTCGGCCTTCGGCGGCGTGTTCGGCGATATTATCCTGTCAGATCAGCTTGCCGGGATTGAGCAGCCCTTGCGGGTCGAGTGCTTGCTTCACCGCGCGCAGGATGGACAGGGCCACCGGATCGCCGAGGCGCGCCAGTTCGTCGCGCTTGAGCTGGCCGATCCCGTGCTCGGCCGAGATCGAGCCGCCCCATTCGGTGACGAGGTCGTGGACATACCGGCTGATCGCCTTGCCCTCGCCGGCCTGCCAGGCCGGGCCGTCGGTCACGCTGGGGGCGATGACGTGGTAATGCACATTGCCGTCTCCGAGATGTCCAAAAGCGATGGCTTCGGTGCCGGGCCATTTTGCCTCGATCATCGGGATGGTCGTTTCCACGAAGTCGGGCATCTTCTCGACCGGCACCGAAATGTCATGCTGGACCGCCGGACCGCGGGCCCGCTCGGCGGGCGAGATCGATTCGCGCAGGAGCCACATGGCCTCGGCCTGGGCTTCGCTGGCGGACATGGCGGCGTCCTCCACCAGTTCGGCCTCGAAGGCATCGGCCATCATCGCCTCGCAGCGGTCCCGCAGGGTCGCGGCTGCCGAGCGGTCCGTCACCACTTCGATCAGGACGTGCCAGGCATGCGCGTCTGCAAGCGGCGCGCGCGCATCGGGCAAGTGGTCGAGGACGGCTTCGAGGCAGGCCTGCGGGAGCACTTCGAAGCCTTCGAGCGCCTCTCCGGCCGCCGCCTCGCAGTGGAGCAGCAGCTTGCGCGCTGCGCCCAGCGAGGGAACACCTGCCCAGATGACCACGCGTTCGGCGACGGCCGGGAGCAGGGCGAGCGTCGCGGCGGTGACCACGCCCATCGTGCCTTCGGACCCGATCAGCAATTGCTTGAGATCGAAACCGCGGTTGTCCTTCTTGAGCGGCGTCAGCATCGAGAAGATCCGGCCATCGGCCATGACGGCTTCCAACCCCAGCACCAAGGCCCGCATCGAACCATGGCGCAGCACCTGGGTGCCGCCGGCATTGGTCGAGATCAGGCCGCCGACCGTGGCGGAGCCCTTGCCGCCGAGCGAGAGGGGGAAGCGCAAGTCCTGCGCTTCGGCGGCTTCGTGAAGCGTCTGGAGAACGACCCCCGCCTCGCAGGTCACTTGCCGGGCCTCGGCATCGAGTGCGCGAATCGCGTTCATCCGGCGCAGCGACAGGAGCAGCGCCGAACCGCTGGCGTCCGGGGTCGCGCCACCGGACATGCCGCTGTTGCCGCCCTGCGGTACGATCGGCACGCCGTGCTTCGAGCAGAGCCGTAGAAGCGCGGAGACTTCCTCGGCATCGGCCGGCGAGGCGAGCGCCACGGCCGCGCCGGTGTAACGGCCGCGCCAGTCGGTCAGCCAGGGCGTGACGAGTTCCGCATCGGTGGTGAATCCACGCGGACCGAGCAGGTCGGCGGCTTCGGCGAGAAAGCTGTCGGTATGGGTCATGGGGGCGATATGGCACAGGCGCGAACAGGTTTCACCAGCACTCTTCGCAAGATAGGCAGCACTCTTCGCGGGATAGGAAGGCGGTTGGCGTTGCGCCAAGTTAAGCGCTGGTTCAAGCTCCTGCGCTATGGCGACGGTTAAAGCGCGCCCGGGGACCGTTCCTTTTCATGAATCTCGCTTCCGTCCTGCTCTATCCGTTTGCGCTGCTGCTTCCCGCAGTCGGCCTGGGCGGAGGTGGGCGCGCGAAGCACGAAGATCGTCCGGAAACGCCCGCTGCCACGGCCGCGCCGGCTGAGCAGGGCTACGTCTGGCCGGAAGAACTGCCCGATTCGCCCAGCGCCTGGCGCTTCGCCGCCGAGGCTTTCGAGCATGTCGAGCCGGACAATGCCTGGCAGGTGCGAATCGAGCAGCGCATGACCATCCGAATCAGCCCGCGCGCGCAGATGCCCGCTCCGCCGGAGATGCTCATGGGCATGCCGGGGCGCGAGGACGATCGGCCGCGTTATTCGGAACGCAAGATCGGCAAGTGCCTGCCGATGTCCGGGATTGCCGGGGTCCAGCCCGATGGTCAGAGCCGCCTGCTGCTGTTCATGCGCGATCGCCGCGTGGTCGGCGCGGACCTGGAGCGCGGGTGCCGGGCAGGCGCATTTTACTCCGGTTTCCTGCTTTCCCGCACGTCCGACGGCCAGCTTTGCATCGATCGCGACGAGTTGCTTTCGCGCAGCGGCACGACCTGCAAGCTGTCGCGCATCCGTCAGCTTGTGGTGGCGCGATAGGCTGTCACGGTACACGCGCGGGGCGGCAGATGCGTTTCGCGCGGCTTTTGCGAAGGCGAATCTTGCAGCCTGAAGCGGGCAGGGCGTGGATTTCCTTGACTTCTGCGGTATTTCCCGCCTAGGCGGCGCGCAGGTGTACGATTGGCATGCGCGTGAATCATATGATTCGGGTCTCGCTGCCGCGCCGCGACATAATCGAAGTACCCTGCATTCTCGCAAGACTCCTGCCTATGAGACCTGTCTGTCTATGAACTTTGCCGATCTCGGCCTGTCTGACGAACTGCTGCAAGCGGTTGAAACCGCTGGCTATAGCGAGCCGACTCCCATTCAGGCGCAAGCCATCCCGCCGGTCCTGATGATGAAGGACCTCATCGGCATCGCCCAGACCGGGACCGGCAAGACGGCCAGCTTCGTGCTGCCGATGATCGACATTCTCGCGCATGGCCGACGCCGCGCGCTGATGCCGCGTTCGCTGATTCTCGAGCCGACGCGCGAACTCGCTGCGCAGGTCGCCGAAAACTTCGAGAAGTACGGCAAGAACCACGATCTGAAGATGGCGCTGCTGATCGGCGGCGTACAGATGGGCGACCAGATCAAGGCGCTTCAGGACGGTGTCGACGTGCTGATCGCCACGCCGGGCCGCCTGATGGACCTGTTCGAGCGGGGCAAGATCCTGCTTACGGGCTGCGAACTGCTGGTCATCGACGAAGCCGACCGCATGCTCGACATGGGCTTCATCCCCGACATCGAGACGATCTGCTCCAAGCTGCCGACCAACCGGCAGACGCTGCTGTTCTCGGCGACCATGCCGCCCGTGATCAAGAAGCTTGCGGATCGCTTCCTGTCGAGCCCGAAATATATCGAAGTCGCCCGCCCGGCGACGGCGAACACCAATATCGTCCAGCACAAGGTGGCGGTGCAGTCGCGCAAGAAGCGCGAAGTGCTGCGCGACCTGCTTCGCACTGACAACGTCTCCACCGCGATCGTCTTCGCCAACCGCAAGACTACCGTTCGCGAACTGGCCAAGAGCCTGAAACAGCACGGTTTCGCGGCCGGCGAGATCCATGGCGACATGGACCAGCCCGCCCGTCTGGCAGAGCTGCAGCGGTTCAAGGATGGTGCGGTCAATATCCTCGTCGCGTCCGACGTTGCTGCCCGCGGCCTGGACGTGAAGGGCGTAAGCCACGTCTTCAACTTCGATACGCCCTGGCACCCGGACGACTATGTGCACCGCATCGGCCGCACGGGCCGTGGCGGCGCATCGGGCCGTGCTTTCACGTTCGTGACCCCGGAAGATGCCGAGGCGATCGACAATGTCGAAAAGCTCACTGGCGGGAAGATCCCGGTCTATCAGATGGCGGCCGAGGAGGCCCCTGAGGCTCCGGCCCGTGAAGAGAAGCCCCGCCGTGAAAAGCGTGAGCGGTCTTCGGCCCGCGAAGAGCGCCCGGTCCGTGAGGAGCGCCCGGTGCGCGAAGAGCGAGTCGCTAGTGAAGAGCGCGCGCCGGTTCGCGTAGAGCGCCCGGCCCGCGAAGAGCGTGCGCCGCGCCGCGAAAGCCGCGGGGAAGAGCAGCGCCGCGAGCGCCGTTCGGATGGTAACCGGTCGCGCCGCCGCGATCAGGAGCCGGCTGACGACGGCTGGAACGGCCCGATCCCGGAATTCCTCCACGTTTCGGCGCTCGCCTGAGCGCACGGTCGGAAAAATGCCCTAAGGGGTGTTTTTCCAGATAATTCCAAGACGCCCCGCTTTTTCTTCGGAGGAAGCGGGGCGTTTTTGCGTTGCGCCTGAGCGCGGGCGATCTCGCTTGCGTGGCTGCACGGCCGCATGCCAGACTGCTTTCGAAGAGGCTGTCTGCTGCGGGGATCCGATGAAATACAGGTACATGCTGGCGTTCGTAGGCGTGTTTGCGGCTTCCTGCGGTGCGCAGGTCGGTCCCCGGCCGGAAGCGTTCGTCGAGGGCGGCAAGCTGGCTGGCCGCGTTGAGAACGGCGTGGCCAGCTGGAAGGGCATTCCTTTCGCCGCGCCGCCGGTCGGTCCCTTGCGCTGGCGCGCGCCGCAACCCACCGCCGCCTGGCAGGGAACCCGCGAGGCCACGACTTATGGCCATGACTGCATGCAGAAGCCCTTCGACGGAGATGCGGCGCCGCTCGGCACGCCGCCTGCCGAGGATTGCCTTTACGCCAATGTCTGGCGTCCTGCCGCAGCCAAGGGCAAGCTGCCGGTGGTCGTGTGGATCTACGGCGGCGGCTTCGTGAACGGGGGCGCTTCGCCGCCGACCTATTCCGGCGCGGCACTGGCGCGGCAGGGCGTCCTGTTCTTCAGCTTCAACTACCGCATCGGTCGCTTCGGGACTTTCGCGCATCCGGCGCTTACTCGGGCGGCGGAGGACGGCGGCATGGTGGGCAACTACGGCTACATGGACCAACTGGCCGCGCTGCGCTGGGTTCAGCGCAACATCGCGGCTTTCGGGGGCGATCCGGCCAATGTCACCATCATCGGCGAGAGCGCCGGCGGCATGTCGGTGAACAATCTCGTGACCTCGCCCGAGGCCGATGGCCTGTTTCACAAAGCGGTCGTGATGTCGGGCGGGAACGGCACGAGCCTGGCCAATCCGGATCTTGCCGCGACCGAAGAGATCGGTGGCCGCTTCGGGCAGTCCAAGGGCATCGCTCCGGGCGACCCGGAGGCTCTGGCGAAATTGCGCGGATTGACGGCCGAGCAAGTGATCGACGGCCTCAATCTCGCGGCGCTGTTCACGCCGGCCGGGGGCTTGCGTACCTTCGCCAGTCCCTTCTCCGATGGCCGCATAGCGGTGGACCAGCGCAAGGCTTATGAAACCAACCGCTTCCACCGCGTTCCGATGATGATCGGCGCGACCAGCGACGACATCGGCGGCGTCAGTGGCGGCATGATAGCCGGCGCGCGGCAGATCTCCGGCCTTGTCGCCAAGGCGGGCGTTCCGGTCTACGAGTACCGCTTCTCCTACGTTGCGTCCTCGCTGGAGGGCGGCGGCAAGGGTGCCGGCCACGCTACCGACATCCCGTTCTTCCTCGATACCCAGGCGGTGAAATATGGAGACCGGACCAGTGCGCGCGACAAGGCGATGGGCCGGATCGTCAGCGCCTATCTCGTGAATTTCGCGCGGACCGGCGATCCCAACGGCGCCTCCTTGCCGAAGTGGTCGCCGCGCGCCGGGGAGGGCGGGGATCTTCTCGACTTTGCAGCCGACGGCACGGCGCGCTTCGAGCGCGATCCGTGGATCGAGCAGATCCGCGCGGCGCCGGTAAAGACCGGCCTCTGAAATTGCATCAAGCTGGCAGGCTGGCCCGCGTCAGCCTGCCGGTTTGACGAAACTGTCGAGCACGCGCTTGAGCCCGGCCTGTTCGAATTCGATCTCCAGCTTGTTGCCTTCCTGGGAGATCACCGCGCCGTAGCCGAACTTCTCATGGAACACGCGGCTGCCGATTTCTATGTCGGTGCGCGGTTTGGCGGCGAAGCTGGCCGCACTGCGCGTTGATTCGGCGATCTTGCGCGGCGTGGTATCGAATTCCCGGGCTGCGGCGCGCTGCCACCCCGGGCCGCGCGTCACCGTGCGGGCGGGCTGGGCGCGGGCCACTTCGGCAAAGGGATCCGCCATTTCGGACCATTGCGCCCGCCAGAGCGAAGCGCCGCCGGTCAGCGTGGTTTCGCTCTCGACGTGATCGTCCGGAAGTTCGGCAATGAAGCGCGAGGGGATCGAACTGGTCCACTGGCCGTAGATCCGCCGATTGGCCGCGTGCAGGATCGTGCACTTGCGCCGCGCGCGGGTGATCGCGACGTAGGCGAGCCGGCGCTCTTCCTCCAGGCTGGCCAATCCGCCTTCGTCCATCGCCCGCTGCGAGGGGAACACGCCTTCCTCCCAACCGGGCAGGAACACATGCTCGAACTCGAGTCCCTTGGCCGCATGCATGGTCATGATCGTGACCTTTTCCTCGTCGGAGGCAGCGTCGTTGTCCATCACGAGGCTGACGTGCTCGAGGAAATCGCCGAGCGTCTCGTATTCCTCCATGGCCCGCGCCAGTTCGACGAGGTTTTCGAGGCGCCCGCTGGCTTCGGGCGTCTTCTCGGCCTGAAGCGCGTCCGTATAGCCGCTCTCATCCAAGACGGTGCGCATGAGATCGGCTGGGTTCTCGGTGCCGGAAAGGTCCCGCCACCGCGCGAAGTCGCGCATCAGCGACAGGAACGTGTTGCGCGGGCGGGCCGGCAATTCGTCGCTGTCGGCGATCTCGATCGCGGCCATGGCAAGCGGGATGTTCCGGCGGCGAGCGAGTGTGTGCAGCGCCTCCAGCGCCTTGGCGCCCAGGCCGCGCTTGGGGGCATTGTAGATGCGCTCGAAGGCAAGGTCGTCCGCCGGCTGCGCGATCACGCGCAGATAGGCGAGGGCATCGCGGATCTCGGCGCGTTCGTAGAAGCGGAAGCCGCCGACGATGCGATACTTCATGCCGATCGAGATGAACCGGTCTTCGAATTCGCGGGTCTGGTACTGTGCGCGCACGAGGATGGCCACCTGGTCGAGCGGGGCGCCTTCGCGCTCCAGCCGCTCGATCTCGTCGCCCACGCGGCGCGCTTCCTCGGGGGCATCCCAGACGCCGATCACGCGGACATTGTCGCCGGGATGGCGCTCGGTCCACAGCGTCTTGCCGAGGCGCTGGGTATTCTCGCCGATCAGGCCCGAAGCGGCGGCGAGGATCTGCGGGGTGGAGCGATAGTTCTGCTCCAGCCGGATCACCTTGGCGCCCGGAAAATCCTTTTCGAACTTGAGGATATTCGCCACTTCGGCGCCGCGCCAGGAATAGATCGACTGGTCGTCGTCTCCCACCACGCAGATGTTCTTGCGCTCCTGCGCGATGAGCCGGAGCCACAGGTACTGGACCTGGTTGGTGTCTTGATACTCATCCACCATCACGTATTTGAACCGCTGCTGGTACTGTTCCAGCACCTCGCGGTGAGTGCGCAGAATGTTGAGCATGTGCAGCAGGAGGTCGCCGAAATCGCAGGCGTTCACGGCCTTCAGGCGGTCCTGATAGAGCTGGTAGAACTTCTGCCCGCGGCCATTGGCATAGGCCTCGTTCTCGCCTGCATCGAGGTCGGCCGGGTTGAGGCCGCGATTCTTCCAGCGATCGATGCAACCTGCAAGCTGGCGGGCGGGCCAGCGCTTTTCGTCCAGCCCTTCGGCCTGGATGAGCTGCTTGAGCAGGCGCAACTGATCGTCGGTATCGATGATCGTGTAGTTGGGTTGCAGCCCTACCAGTTCGGCATGGCGGCGCAGCATCTTGGCGGCGATGGCGTGGAACGTGCCCAGCCAGGGCATGCCTTCCACGGCCGGGCCGATCAGGTGCCCCACGCGCTCGCGCATTTCGCGGGCGGCCTTGTTGGTGAACGTGACGCAGAGAATCTCGCTCGGCCAGGCGAGGCGGCTGCGCACCAGATGCGCCAGGCGGCGGGTGAGCGCCGCCGTCTTGCCCGTGCCGGCTCCGGCCAGCATCAGCACCGCGCCTTCGGTGGTCAGCACGGCCTCTCGCTGCGGCGGGTTGAGCCCTTCCAGCAGGGGGTCCGAGGAGGCTTCGGGCAGGGAGGATTGCAGATCGTTCACCCGTGAACATCTAGGGAACGGGATGTCGTGGCGCAAGGCCGGTTCGTCGCAGCCCCGGAACAATCCCCCGGCGCCGGGAGTCGCCTAGTCACGGAAAGAATAACCAGAAACACGAGCAGATGGAGAGTGAGTCATGCACAAATATCTCCTTTCGGGCGCGGCAGCCCTGGCCATCCTGAGCATGTCCGGCGCCGTCCAGGCCCAAGACACCGCTGGGAATACCACGACGGACACTGCCGGCGAGATGCCCCCTGTGCCGGAAGCCCCGCCGCCGCCCGCAACCCCTTCCGATTCGAGCATGCCCTCGGGCATGGCCGGGGCCAAGCCCATCACCTCCTCGACCATGACACCGGACCAAAAGTCCATGTACGACGCCTGGCCGGCCGCCCAGCGCGCGGATTACGACTCGTGGACGCCGGAGTATCAAGCCTATTACTGGAGCCTCACGGCGCCGCAGCAGAAGGGCTACTGGGCGCTCACCCCGGACCAGCGCGGGCAAATCTACAAGATGACCCCGGAGCAGCAGGCGATCGCTTGGAACTCGATATCGCAGCAGATGGCCGGCAAGACACCGACAACGCCCCCGGCACAGGCGAACCCTCCGGGTGATGGCATGCCGACGACCGGCGTTCCCGATCCGCAATATGCCGACCAGACGGTGCGCCCGGCCATGCCGGCCGACCAGACCTATCAGGGCGGCCCCTACAAGGGTGCGATGACGCCGCCGCCTGCGACCGCGATGAACAAGGATTATCCGGTCTGCAGCAAGACCGTGAAGGATGGCTGTCGCAATCGCGGCGGCAAGTAAGCCGGGCGAGACCGTCCCGAACCTTGTCCGGGACGGTACTGCCTTCTAGCCGACGGGCCGCAGCAGATGCAGGCGGGCCTTGCCGACATCGCGCGAGCTTTCGAGTTCGAAGCCCTTGATGGAAACGGCTTCCGTCTTGGCGGTCTCCAGGCTGACCCAGGTCTGTTCGCCGATCCAGCCGAGCCGCGCGAGCTTGTCGATCGCGACTGCGCCGGCGCCCGTCTCGTAAGGCGGGTCGAGCAGCACGAGGTCGAGTGTTCCCTTGGCGGGGCCGAGCGCCATGACCGACCCGGCGCGCACGTCGCTCCGGCCCTGGGCCTGAAGATTGGCGATATTGGCGCGAATCGCGCGAACCGCTGCCGGGTCCTGGTCGACGAAGAGGCAATGGGCCGCGCCGCGCGACAGGGCCTCAAGGCCCAGCGCACCCGATCCCGCAAAGAGATCCGCGACCTTCAGGCCCTCGAAAGTACCGAGCCGGCTGGCCAGCATCGAGAACAGCGTCTCTCGCGTGCGGTCGGCCGTCGGCCGGGTGGTATCGCCTTCGGGCGCTGCCAGCTTGCGGCCGCGCCATTCGCCCGCGACGATGCGCAGGCCCGTCTTCACGGCTGTGCCCCTGGCCGCGGGCCCCTTCACGACTTGATGCTCGGCAGGGTCTTGCGGAAGTTTTCGAGATCGCGCTGGCTAACCTCGAACGCCATGCCCTTGGGCAGGTCTAGCAGGCGGAAAGGTCCGTAAGACGTGCGAATCAGGCGGCTGACCTGCAGGCCGAGGTGTTCGAGAACACGGCGGACTTCGCGGTTCTTACCTTCCGTCAAAGTCATCTCGATCCACTGGTTGCGCCCGGTGCGGCGCTCCATGTTGGCGTCGATCTTTCCGTAGACCACGCCTTCGATCTCGATGCCTTCGATCAGGTCTTCGAGCTGGCCCTGGCTGATGTCGCCGAAAGTACGGGCGCGATAAGTGCGCGGCACGCCGGTGGCGGGCAGTTCCAGCTCGCGCTTGAACTCGCCGTCATTGGTCAGCAGCAGCAGCCCCTCGGTACTGAGATCGAGACGGCCTATCGGCATCACCCTGCCGCTGCCTTCGGGCAGGGCATTGCGCAAGGCGGTGTAGATCGTCGGCCGGCCGGCGGGATCACGCTCGGCGGTGAGCAGGCCGGCCGGCTTGTGGAAGGCGAAGAGGCGGGTTTCCTGGGCCTCGCGGACCGGGTTGCCGTCCACGGTGACGCCCTTGAGGTTGGCGAGCACGGTCGAGGGGGTCTCGATCACGTCTTCACCCAGCTTCACGCGGCCTTCGATGATAAGGCGTTCGGCTTCGCGGCGGCTGGCGATGCCGGCACGGGCCAGCAGCTTGGCGATGCGCTCGCCCTCGCGCACGGGCAACCCGGCGGACTTGGGCGTGGGCGCTGCTGCCTGGGGCGCCGAGCGGGGGGGCTTCCGACGCGGGCGTTCACTGTCGAAGCGGCCGGAATCCGACGGACGGGGACCGCGCGGCGCATAAGCGCTGCCGCGCGAATCCTGCTCGCCGAAACGAGCGCCGGGGCCGCGGCGCGGCGCAGCGTCACGCGCCGGAGCGGTGGTGCGGGCAGAGCGCTCGCCGCGTGCCGGGGCGCCATCGCGCGACGGCCGATCCTCGCGGAAAGGCCGATCCTCGCGGAAGGGACGGTCTCCGCGTACGGGACGGTCGGTGCGAGCAGGGCGTTCGGCGCGGGCCGGACGATCATCGCGCGAACGACGTTCATCGCGCACGGG
Organism: Novosphingobium sp. BL-S-21; assembly: GCF_055521655.1. Classification (NCBI taxonomy): domain Bacteria; kingdom Pseudomonadati; phylum Pseudomonadota; class Alphaproteobacteria; order Sphingomonadales; family Sphingomonadaceae; genus Novosphingobium; species Novosphingobium sp. BL-S-21. Next base: position 1,250,286 of record NZ_CM145496.1, on the reverse strand, counting down.
GCGTTCGTTACGGCCGAAGAGCTTTTCGTCACGACCGGAGCGGCCTGAGCGGCCGCCGCGGGCCGGGCGTTCGTCGCGCGTCGATCGCGATTCCCGGGCGCTGCGCGTATCACGCGCATCCCGTGCGGGGCCATCGCGAAATGCGCGTCCCCGGCCGCCTTCTTCCCGTCCCGCATCGCTCCGGGTCGCGCCGTCGCGTGCCGTCCGGTCGGCGCCGCGCCGGCCCGAGGTGCCTGAAGTGGTGCGCGAGGGGCCACGCGAGGAGCCGCCATCGCGGGAAGAGCCGCCACGCTTCGGGCCGCCGGATTTGAAAGGAGGTTTGGACATTCGCCCGCCCATACCTGTTGATCGCCGCTTCATCCAGCCTTCCCTTCGGGAAACCACGCGTTACGGTCGCGCAGGGCCCGTCCCCGGAGTTTGCCAACGGAGAATACTGGATGTCTGAAGCCTCTGCTGCCCCGAAGCCCGGCTTGGGGACGGTGATTCGCGCTTTGGGCAATCGGAAGACCGGGTTCATGGCGGTCTTCGGGTTTGCGGCCGGTCTGCCGTACTCGCTCCTGCTCGGCACGCTTTATGCCTGGCTGTCCGATGCCCATGTCGATCTGGAGACGATGGGCGTATTTTCGCTGATCGGGCTGGCTTACGCGTTCAAGTTCCTCTGGTCGCCCGCGCTCGACCGCATCGACCTGCCCGGCCTTCGCCGCCTTGGCCGCCGCAAGCAGTGGATCGTGACGGCGCAGGTCCTTCTCGGCATCATTCTGGTGACGCTGTCACAGCTCGATCCGGTCGCGGCGCTGGGCCTGTTTTCGCTGTTGGCGGGCATCGGCGCCTTCGCCTCGGCCACGCAGGACATCGCCATCGACGCCTGGCGCGTCGACGTGGCGGACGACGTGGCGACCATCGACATGCTCTCCACGGTATTCCAGATGGGCTATCGCATCGCCGCGCTCGTCGGCGGGGCATTGGCCCTGATCCTGGCCGAGCGGATCGGCTGGACTTCGGTGTTCCTGGTCATGGGGCTGATTCTCGTGGCTGCGGGTGTGGTCTGCCTCTTCGCGCCCGATGCGGATGCTGTCGCGCCGAGCGCCGAAGACCGGGACGAACTGCTGGAACTGCGCGAGGCGGGGCAGCTGAGTCCGCGCGTGCGCACGATTGCGCTGGCGCTGGTGGGCCTGCTGTGGGGCTGGGCGCTGGTTACCGTGGGAATCTTCATGGTCCGCTCGCTGGGCAGCGATCCGGGTGCGCGGCCCGATGCCGTCGATTTCGTGTCGACCACCGGCCCGCTCATCGTCATCGCCACCATCATCCTGCCTGCCTCCATCGCGGCGGTGCTGGTCTATCTGCAGCGCAGCGGACGTCATCTCCTGACGCAGGCCGTGCCGCACGACGGGACCGGTTCGCGCGTGGCGGACCACCTCTACCGCGCCCTGATCCTGCCGCTGACCGAACTGGTGGGGCGCATGGGCTGGGGCCTGGTGCTCGCCCTGGCGCTGGTGCTGACGTATCGCATCTGCGATTCGATCTGGGGCACTTTCGCTTATCCCTTCTACCTGGGCGAACTGAAGTACACGAAGGACGAAGTGGCCATCGCCTCCAAGTTCTTCGGCGTGGGCGCCATCGTTCTCGGCCTCGCGCTCGGGGGTACGCTGCTGACGGTGATCGGCCGCATGGCCACGCTGACGCTCGGCGCGATCCTCGCTGCGGTCACCAACCTGCTCTATGCGGACCTCGCCCTCGGCGGCGCGCGCATGGCCATGGTGAGCGACATGCTGGGCGTGACCTGGCTGGTCGAGCAGCTTGGCGGAGAGCCGCGCCTGGGCACGCTGATGGTCACGATCGGCACGGAGAACCTGGCGACGGGCATTGCCGGCGCGGCCTATATCGCCTGGCTCTCGTCCATCGTCTCCAAGGGCTACAGCGCGGTGCAATATGCGCTGCTCTCGTCGCTGACCTTGCTGGTGGGAACGCTGGGGCGCGGCGCGCTGGGACAGCTCATCCAGCAGCAGGGCTATTACCGGATGTTCGTGCTCGTCACCTGGATCGGCACGATCGCCATCGTCCTGTGCCTGCTGGAATGGTGGCGCGTGGCCCGGCAGGCGCGGCGCGCGCGCCTGGCCTGATGCCTAGTCCGGCACTTCGTCGTTGGCCTTGAGCACCACGCCGGACAGATAGAGCGATCCGGCGATCAATACCGGCAGGCCATCGTCCGGCAGCGCGGCAAGCGCATCGGCCACGCTTTCGGCGCCGAGCGCGCCCGGGCCGAAGCTCGCGGCACCGTGGCAGTCGTGGCCGGGCACCGGCACCGCGCGAATGCTGGCGATGCTTTCGGCCAGCGGCTGGGTGAGCGCGCGCGGGTCCTTGTTGGCCAGCATGCCGATCACGAGATGCAGCCGCTGCCCAGCGAAATGACGGGCGATGGCGCGCCCGGCGTCGGGGTTGTGGCCACCGTCCAGCCAGACGGCGCGCCCTCCGGCATGACGGGTCAGCGGACCTTGGGAGAGCCGTTGCAGGCGCGCGGGCCAGTGTGCGGCGCGAATCCCCTCCGCCATGGCCTCTGGCGCGACGGTCACGCGGTCCTGATGGCGCAGCATGGCGACGGCCAGCGCGGCGTTCTCCGCCTGGTGCAGGCCGGGCAGGCTCGGCAGCGGCAGGGTGAGTTCGCCGTGCCGGTCCGAATATTCGATCACGTCGCCCACGCCCGCGTCCCAGTCGCGCCCGCGCATGTGCAGCGGGGCGCCGGCGGTCATGGCGGCGCGCTCGATCTCCAGGGCTGCGCTTTCGGGATAGGCCAGGGTGGCGACGGGGGCAGGGCTGCGGACGATGCCGGCCTTTTCGAAGGCGATGCGGGCGAGCGGGTCCTCGGGCGCGCCGGGCTCCGGGCGGAGCAGGAACGCCTCGTGGTCGATGCCCAGCGTCACGATACCGCAGGCGGCCGGGTGTTCCAGCACATTGGTGGCATCGAGCCGCCCGCCGAGGCCGACCTCGACCACGCAGGCATCCGCAGGTTCCCGCGCGAAAGCGAGGAAGATCGCGGCCGTCGTCACTTCGAAGAAGCTGGGCTGGAGATCCTCGCCCGCATCGAGAACTTCGGCGAGCAGGTCGGCCAGCATCCCGTCGGAAATCAGCTTGCCGCCAAGGCGGATACGCTCATTGTAGCGCACGAGGTGCGGTTTGGTGGCCGAGTGGACCTTCAGGCCCTGCGCTTCCAGCATGAAGCGAAGGTAAGTGCAGGTCGAACCTTTGCCGTTCGTGCCGGCCACATGAAAGGTCGGCGGCAGGCGCTTTTGCGGGTTACCGACCCGGTCGAGCAGGGTCAGGATGGTCTCCAGCCCGAAGCGCCCCTGCGGCAGCGACAGCGCCTCCAGCCGGTTGAGCTGGGCCTGGACGCGGGGGTCTTCGGAAACGGCGAAGTCTTTCATGGCACCCGTCCGGAAAAGCACATCGCGGCGACCTGCAAGAGGCCGCCGCGATGCTGGAATTGCGTTGTCGTCATGCAATTGGCAATGACGAAAAACAGAAGGGTCAGCGCGCGGTGTGGACCGCTTCGGCCAGCGAGGCCGTCAGGGCGCGCAGATGGGCAGGAGCGTCGGTGCCGTGCTGCTTGACCAGGTCGACCAGTGCAGAGCCGACGACGACGCCGTCCGCCACTCTGGCAATGGCGCTCGCCTGTTCGGGGGTGCGCACGCCGAAACCGACGGCCACGGGGATGGTGCTGGCGGCCTTGAGCTTGGCCACGGCATCCTCGATCGAGCCTTGTGCCGCCTGCTGCATGCCGGTGACGCCTGCGACCGAGACGTAGTAGAGGAAGCCCGAGGAGCCTTCGAGCACGGCAGGAAGCCGTGCCGCATCGGTGGTGGGCGTGGCGAGGCGGATGAGCGAGACGCTCTTGTCGCGCAGGGCAGGGCCGAGTTCGGCGTCTTCCTCAGGCGGGATGTCCACGCAGATCACGCCGTCCACACCGGCTTTCGCGCATTCGTCGGCGAACCAGTCCGCGCCGCGCGCGATCATCGGGTTGGCGTAGCCCATCAGCACCAGCGGCACCTGGCTGTGGCGCGCACGGAATTCGCTGGCGATGCGGAACACGTCGGCGGTCCTGGTGCCGGCATCGAGGCTGCGGATGTTCGCTTCCTGGATCGCCGGGCCGTCGGCCATGGGATCGGTGAAGGGCATGCCGAGTTCGATCACGTCGGCGCCGCCTTCGACAAGCGCGTCGAGATTGGCGGCGGTGTCGCCGTCACCCCCGGTGATGAAGCAGACGAGCGCCGGGCCCTTGGCGAATGCGGTTTCGAAGCGAGTCATTAGCTTAAAGCTCCACGCCCAGCGCTTCGGCGACGGTGAAGATGTCCTTGTCACCGCGGCCGGAGACGTTGACGACGAGCAGCTTGTCCGCGTCCATCTCGGCGGTCAGCTGCGGCAGCGCGGCAAGGGCGTGCGCGCTTTCGAGCGCCGGGATGATGCCTTCCAGTTCGCAGCAGAGCTGGAATGCTTCCAGCGCCTGCGTATCCGTGATCGGCACGTAGTTCACGCGGCCGCTCTCATGCAGCCAGGAATGCTCCGGCCCGAGGCCCGGATAGTCGAGACCGGCCGAGATCGAGTGGGCCTCGGTGATCTGGCCGTCCTCGTCCTGGAGCAGGTAGGTCTTGTTGCCGTGCAGGATGCCGGGCTTGCCGCCGGTAAGCGAGGCGGCGTGCTTGTCGGTCTCGATGCCGTGGCCCGCGGCTTCGATGCCGGTCATCGCGACTTCGGGATCGTCAAGGAAGGGGTGGAACAGGCCGATCGCGTTCGATCCGCCGCCCACGGCCGCCACCAGCATGTCGGGCAGGCGGCCTTCCTTTTCCAGCATCTGCTCGCGCGCTTCCTTGCCGATGATCGACTGGAAATCGCGCACCAGCTCAGGATAGGGGTGCGGGCCGGCGGCGGTGCCGATGATGTAGAAGGTGTCGTGGACGTTCGCGACCCAGTAGCGCAGCGCGTCGTTCATCGAGTCCTTGAGGGACTGCGATCCGCTTTCGCAGGAGACGACTTCGGCGCCCAGCAGCTTCATGCGGAACACGTTGGGCTTCTGGCGCTCGATATCCTTGGCGCCCATGAAGATCTTGCAGGGCAGACCGAAGCGCGCGGCGACGGTGGCCGTGGCGACTCCGTGCTGGCCGGCGCCGGTCTCGGCGATGATCTTCTTCTTGCCCATGCGGATGGCCAGCAGGATCTGGCCGATGCAATTGTTGATCTTGTGCGCGCCGGTGTGGTTCAGCTCTTCGCGCTTGAAGTAGATCTTCGGGCCCTTTCCGGCCGGCGCGAGGCCGCGGAAATGCTCGGTCATGCGCGGGGCATAGTAGAGCGGGCTGGGGCGGCCGACGAAGTCCTTCATCAGCGCATCGAATTCGGCCCAGAACGCCGGATCCTGCTGTGCCTTGCGGTATTCCTTCTCGAGATCGAGGATCAGCGGCATCAGCGTTTCGGCAACGTAGCGACCGCCGAACTGGCCGAAGTGGCCGGTTTCGTCGGGCAGGGAGCGGAAACTGTTCACGGGCGTCGGTGCGGTCATGAAACGGGCGATTGGCAGAGCGCGACCTGCAAGTCCAGCGCCTTGCTTCCTTGGGGTGCGCCAACCCGTTTTCAATTGCAAATCATGCAACAGACGCACCTGCAATGGCAAGATAATGTCTGTAAGTGGCAGTTTCGTGACGTTTCGGGGTAATTATGAATTATTTCGTTCATCTGGGTGAAAGGTTGGGGGGAGCAGCGGGGCGGCTCCCGGTGAGGGCCGGGACATTCTGGAGTTTAAAAATATGCGTATTGCACTCGTTTCGCTCGCTGCGGTTGCTTCCGTGGCCGCCGCCACCCCCGCTCTCGCCAACGAAGCGCGCGTCGAAGCCCGCACCGGCATCATCTGGGACGGCAGCGACAGCGAAGCAGTTGCAGGCGTCGCAGTCGGCTACGACTACGACCTGGGCAACAAGTTCTTCGTGGGCGTCGAAGGTTCGGCTGACAAGATCCTGACCGACGACACCCGCGTTTCGTGGGGCGTTGGCGGCCGCGCCGGCTTCAAGGTCACCCCGACCACCAAGCTCTACGCCAACTCGACCTGGCAGTCGAAGTTCGCCAAGTACGGCAACAGCGCCGTTGCCGTCGGCGGTGGTCTTGAGCAGTCGCTCAACGACCGCTTCTACGGCAAGGTCGAATACAAGCACCTGCTGGTTGGCGACAACACCCCCGACGCAGACGTCGGCCTGGTTGGCGTTGGCGTAAAGTTCTGATCGGATTTCCGGCCTGACGCAGCTACCGAGTTCGTCAGGCCGGAGCCGGCACAGGGAATTCGCTCTGCAAGGAGCGTAAGCCAGGGAAGGGCGGTCTATGAGGGGCCGCCCTTTCTCTTTGCATCCCCTCCGCGCGTGATCGCGCCGCGCCAGGCCGCGCCGCGATCCGGCAGGTTGCGGTCAGGACGCCTGCAAGGCGCGCGCGAAAGCCGCGATCCGGTCGAGGTCCTTGACGCCCGGTGCGCTCTCGACGCCCGAAGAGGTGTCCACCAGCGGAGCGCCGGTCAGCCGCACGGCCTCTGCGACGTTTTCCGGGTTCAGGCCGCCCGCCAGGCCCCAGGGGATGGGGCCTTTCCAGTTCGCCACGAGATTCCAGTCGAAGCTCAGGCCCATGCCGCCGGGCAGGCTGCCCTTGGGTGTCTTGGCATCGAACAGCACGAGATCCACGGCTCCGGCATAAGTGGCGGCCCCGGCCGCATCTTCCGCCGTGGCGACCGAAAGCGCTTTCCACACCGCAATCCCGAACTGCGCGCGAAGCTGCGCTGCGCGGGCGGGACTCTCGCTGCCGTGAAGCTGAAGGGCATCGAGCCTTGCGCTGGCGACGGCTTCGCCGATCGTTGCATCGTCGGCATCGACGAACAGGCCCACCCGCCCGATCCGCCCTTTTGCCCGCTCCGACAGGAGCGCTGCCTGCGCCGGCGTGACGTTGCGCGGACTCCTGGGAAAGAACACGAAGCCGGCATGGGCGGCGCGCGCGCGGATCGCCGCGTCGAGTGCGTCGGGCGTGCTTATCCCGCAGATCTTGATCGCGGCAGTTGGCATGTCGTTTTTCCGGCCTAGATTGCGTCCCGGAACCAAGGGGGACAGGATGAACCGCCAAATGTCGAGACGGGTCGGCCGCTATCTAGTGCCATTTGTCGCCGCCGCAATGCTGGCGGGCTGCGGCGTGAAGGAGTCGTTCAAGGACGCCGAAGCCGAAGTGGCGAAATTCCACCAGGCGATGGACGCCGGAAACCTGCAGCCGATCTGGCGTCAGACCGATCCGGCGCTGCGCAAGGGTCCGGAGCACGACCAGCTCGCCAAGGCGCTGGAAGCCGTGCAGCGCAAGCTCGGCAAAGTGAAGGGGACCAAGCAGGTGGGCTGGAACGCCAATGCCACCACTGGCGGCACCTTCGTCACCCTGACGTACGAGACGCAGTTCGAACGCGGGTCGGGCGTCGAACAGTTCGTCTACCGCAAGAGTGACGAAGGCCAGGTGGCGCTGACCGGCTACAACATCCAGTCGCAGGACATGATGCTCAACTGAGCCGGGCAGGCGCCTCTGCGAATCAGGGCGCCAGCTCGAACTGTACGGTGACGTTGACGTTGGTTTCCAGCTCTCCGGCCGCGACGGGGGGCGCGGAGGCCAGCGAGTCCATCGCCGCCTTTGCGCGGTACATCACCGGGGCGGGCGAATAGCCGCCGCTCTCGCTGATCGAGACGATGCGGGTGACATGCATGCCCGCAGCACCGGCATAGAGTTCGGCGCGGGCACGGGCTTCCTTGATGGCCGCGACGCGCGCCTCGTTCTGCGCGGCATCGGGCTGCGACAGCGAGAAATTGGGGCCGTTGACCTGGTTGGCGCCGGCCTTGACAAGCGCGTCGATCACTTTGCCCATGTCGTCGAGCTTGCGCTGGCGCACGCCCACGGTGTTGCTGGCCTCATAGCCGACGATCTCGCGCGGGCCGTCGACATAGCTGCCGTCGGGTTGGCGCTTGGGCTGGGCGTAGACCGGATTGACGCTGAGATTGCTGGTCTGGATGTCCTTGTCCGCCACGCCCGCGCGCTTCAGCGAGGCGATGACCTGGTTCATCCGCGTGGAATTGCCATTGAGCGCCTCGCTGGCCGTGGCGCCTTGCGTGGTCACCCCGGCCGAGAAGCCGGCCATGTCGGGCGAGCGGGTGGAGGAACCCTGCGCGTTGACGGTCAGCAGGGTATGCCCCGCGGCGATGGTAGGCACCAGGCCCGTGTCCTGGGCCATGGCGGGCACAGCCACGGCCGAGGCCAGCGCGGCAGTCGTTACGGCAAGCAGGTTCAGGGATTTCATGAGGTCGCACTCTCCGTCCAATTGATCGGTTCAACGATCTGGAGGGAGGGAGGTTGCCCGGCGCTGAACCGTGCATTTTGCGCCGTGAAAGGTTTTGAGCAGGAGGTGTGCCGCTGCGCCGGTGGCTTGCGATCCCGGTGTGCAACGGACACGGCCTTGTCTTTCCGTCCTCCCGCAGAAGCGGGCTGAAGGGCCAAGTCAGTTCTTGTCGGTGGCCGGCTGGGTCAGGTGCGGTGCGGCATTAGACGGGCCGCACCGCTCCTGCATCACAGCGTCGCTTCGATCGCGATCGCGGCGGCGAGGGGATCTTCGGCACGGCTGATCGGGCGGCCGATGACGAGCACGCTGGCGCCCGCATCGCGCGCCGCGCGCGGGGTCATGATGCGCTTCTGGTCGCCGTTGCGGCCATCGTCGGGGCGAAGGCCGGGGACGACGAAGAAGCCGTCCTTCCACTGCTGGTGGACCGCGCTCACTTCATGGCCCGAGCAAACGATGCCGTCGAGCCCTGCCGAATGGGCCAGGTCCGCCAGGCGAAGCGCCTGCTCGTGCGGTTCCGCGTTCACGCCGATGGCGTTGAGGTCGCCGCCGTCCAGGCTGGTCAGTACGGTGACGGCCACGACCTTGCAGTTCTCGCCCGCGGCGGCCTTGGCGTCTTCCATCATGGCACGGCCGCCGGCGGCGTGGATGGTGACGATGGAAGGCTCCAGGACGTGGATCGCCTGCATGGCGCCGGCCACGGTGTTGGGGATGTCATGCAGCTTGAGGTCGAGGAAGATCGGCAGGCCGAGCTTGTGCAGCTCGTGAACGCCATGATGACCGTGCGCGCAGAAGAATTCGAGACCCAGCTTGATCCCGCCGATATGCCCGGCGACCTTTCGCGCCAGCGCCTCGGCGGCGTCGAGGCGGGGCAGGTCGAGGGCGAGGTAGACGGGATTGCTGTTCATGATCTCAGAGTTCCGGAGAGGATTTGGAAGGTGAGGTGGGCTCGGGCGTGAAAAGATGCGCGCCCTGCGCCGATTCCGGGACGGCCGGGACCGTGGAAGGCACGCTGTTGGCCCGAAGGGAGTTTTCGAGGCTGGCGATGCGGCGCTGGAGGCGCCAGCGCACGGCGCGCAGGTACAGCCAGACGGGGGCCATCCCCAGCACGAAGAAGACGAGTGCGACAACGCCGACCGGCCATTCGAAATGGAAGTAGTTGGCATCGTCAAGCGGCCAGAAGTTCACCGGCACCCTGGTCCAGTTCATGGCGATGAAAGCGACCAGGATCGCGGTGATCGCGATCCACAGCACCGTGCGGACTATGTTCATGTTCCCTCCGGCAATTCGTGCACCAAGACCTTTCGCAATCGCGCTGGATGCTAAGCGCGATTGCGAGGCATGGGAAGTGTCGGCTGGAAGCTTAGTTCCCGAAAACGCGCGCGAAGATCGTGTCTACGTGCTTGAAGTGATAGTCGAGGTTGAACTTGTCCTCGATCACTTCGACCGGAAGCGCGGCGGTGACTTCGTCATCGGCCTTGAGCAGTTCGAGCAGCGAGAGCTGGCCGTCCGATTCCCACACCTTCATCGCGTTGCGCTGCACCAGGCGGTACGACTGGTCGCGGCTGAGGCCGGCCTGGGTGAGGGCGAGAAGCACGCGCTGCGAGTGGACGAGGCCGCCCATGCGGTCGAGGTTCTTCTGCATGCGCTCGGGATAGACGAGCAGCTTGTCGATCACGCCGGTGAGGCGCGCCAGTGCGAAGTCGAGGGTGATCGTCGCGTCGGGGCCGATGAAGCGCTCGACCGACGAGTGCGAGATGTCGCGCTCGTGCCAGAGCGCCACGTTTTCCATGGCCGGAACCACGGCCGAACGCACGACGCGGGACAGGCCGGTGAGGTTCTCGGTCAGCACCGGGTTGCGCTTGTGCGGCATGGCCGAGGAGCCCTTCTGGCCGGGCGAGAAGTATTCCTCGGCTTCCAGAACTTCGGTGCGCTGAAGGTGGCGCACTTCGATGGAAAGGCGTTCGATCGAGCTGGCGATCACGCCGAGCACCGCGAAGAACATGGCGTGGCGGTCGCGCGGGATGACCTGGGTGGAAACCGGCTCGACAGCGAGGCCCAGCTTGTCGGCAACATAGTCCTCGACGGCGGGATCGACATTGGCGAACGTACCGACGGCGCCCGAGATCGCGCAAGTGGCGACTTCCTCGCGGGCGGCGATCAGGCGCGTCTTGCAGCGCGCGAATTCGGCATAGGCTTCGGCCATCTTGAGGCCGAACGTCACTGGCTCGGCATGGATGCCGTGGCTGCGGCCGATGGTGGGGGTATACTTGTGCTCTTCGGCGCGGCGCTTGATCGCGGCGAGCAGGGCGTCGAGGTCCGCCAGCAGGATGTCGGCAGCCTTGACCAGCTGCACGTTCAGCGTGGTGTCGAGCACGTCGGAGCTGGTCATGCCCTGGTGCATGAAGCGGGCTTCAGGGCCAACCTGCTGGGCAACCCAGTCGAGGAAGGCGATGACGTCATGCTTGGTCACGGCCTCGATGGCGTCGATGGCGGCAACGTCGATCACGGGATTGGTGGCCCACCAGTCCCACAGCGCCTTGCCGGCGCTTTCCGGCACGGTGCCCATCTCGCCCATTTTCACGGCGGCGTGGGCCTCGATCTCGAACCAGATGCGATAGCGGGCTTCGGGTTCCCAGATCGCGGTCATTGCGGGGCGGGCGTAACGGGGGACCATGTTCGACTCCTTGAGTGACCTGACTCGACCCGGCGCTGACCCGGCCTCATGGCGGTGCCGCTACGGCGGGCTTGCGACAAAGGCAAGGGTGCGCGGCCGGGAAAGGCCGAAAGAATCCGCCGGGCCGGACGGCGAAGCTGGCGGAATTCGGGGCGTTGCGGGAACCAGGGAGGCAATACTGCGCCCGGTACCGCCGCTTGCACGAATCGAAAGCCGGCAAGGCGAAGCGGCATCCCGCAGACGATAAGTTTGGCGGCGGAGCGATTGTAGAACCACGGTTTTCCGATTTCTCAGGAGCCATCCGATCCGTCAGGCGCTATGGTCGCATCGGTTTCATGCGGCACCCTGTCGATCACGAAAGGACCAGCGATGCCTCGCGCGCTCTCGACGATTCTTGCCGCGGCCTGTTTCTTCGGCGCAGGCATCGGCGCGAGCCATGCCCAGGACGCCGCCGACCCGAAAGCTGTCCCCTCGGCGCTGGCCGCGCCGGTCCTGAGCACTCAGGACATCAAGCTGGAGGAATTCGGCGCCAATCTCGAACGCTTTCCCTATCCCTGGAAAGTCGAGACCATGGAGCTGAATCTGGGCGCCGAAGAAGCCGCGATGGCCTATATGGACGTGCAGCCCGACAAGGCCAATGGCCACGCCGTGGTCCTCCTGCACGGCAAGAATTTCTGCGGCGCGACCTGGGAAGACACCGCGCGAACGCTGCTGGCGGCGGGATACCGGGTGCTGATCCCCGACCAGCTCGGTTTCTGCAAGTCCTCCAAGCCGGCCTCCGCGCAATACAGTTTCGCGATGATGGCGAACACCACGCACCGGCTCATGGAGAAAGTGGGCCTTGAAAAGGCCATCGTGCTGGGGCACTCGACCGGCGGCATGCTGGGGATGCGCTTTGCCCTGATGTACCCGCAAGCGGTGGAGCGACTGGTGCTGGTCAATCCGCTGGGGCTGGTCGACCGCATGGCGGAAGGCGTGCCTTACGCGCCGCTGGACAAGCTCTTGGCCAGCGAGCGCGCCAAGGGCTATGCCGAAATGCGCCAGTATCAGCTCGACACTTATTACCATGGCGACTGGAACCCGCGCTACGATCGCTGGGTGAAGATGCTGGCGGGGCAATATGCCACGCCGGACCAGGATGCGGCGGAACTGGCGCAGGCCAAGACTTCCGAGATGATCCTGACCCAGCCGGTGAGCCACGAGTTCGGCCGTCTCGGCGTTCCCGTGACGCTGATGATCGGCATGCGCGACACGACGGTCTTCGGCAAGGGTCAGGCCCCGGCCGAGATCAAGGCCAAGCTGAAACCCATCCCGCAGATCGCGGCACAAGCGGCGGCGGCCATGCCTTCGGCGCGGATCGTCGAATTCCCCGACTACGGGCATTCTCCGCAAGTGGAAGCGCCGGACGTGTTCGGGGCCAGGCTGCTGGAGATCCTGTCTTCGCCGGCACCCTGAAGAAGAGCTGGCGCGAAGGTCCTATCGGGGATTTGGAGCCAGCGCGCCGGGGATCGTCCGGCAGCCCGGCGCGCGGGTCTCGGAAGCCTTCCAGCGCAGTTCGTAAGTGACCAGGAAGCCGTCATGGTCGGACAGCTGCGGGCTGTCCGGACGCCCGTCGAACAGGGCCTGCACCCGGATGGGGCGGATCTCCACGCCTTGTCCGTTCCAGTAGAACTGCAGGTCCTGCGTATCCATCCAGGGTTCGTCCCCGTCCCACGACATCTGCACGTCGCAGCCCGAGCCAGGGTGCGAGCAGGTGCGGTGCACGAGGTTCAGCGACTGATAGCGCGAGAAATTCTCCCAGCGCGGCTCGGAGTGGCGCATGTTGAAGTCGCCGCCGAAGATCACCGGCGTCGCATCGTCATGGGTGCGGTCGATGAATTCCGAGGCTTCCAGGGCCTGCCTGTCGTGCGCGGCCAGGTTGCGGGCAGCGGGCGCGCCGGAAGCGCCGCGCGAGTTCATGTGCGTGTCGTAGACGTCGATCAGGGTGGGCACGCCCGGCACGTCGATCCTTGCGAGCGCGATGCCCTTGTTCGACAGGCAGTCGAACCCGGCGCAGGACTTGCGGCCATAGGCCCGGCGCTCGGTATCGACGATCGCGTAGCGCGAGGCGATGGCAAGGCCGCTGCCGAAGACGTGGATGCCGATCTCGCCGCGCTTGAGGCTGGAATTGCCGGGCAGTCGTTCCTTGGTGGAACCGCGTGCGCGGGTGGTCCGGCGCGGGCCGGAATCGAGCGCGGGATAGCCGGCAGAGGCCACTGCGCGCTTGGCGGCGTCGCTGAACATCTCCTGGAACAGCACCACGTCGGGCGCGGTGCCGGCGGCGCGCATCCTGGCCAGATGCCTGCCGATCTCCTCAAGCGAGGGCTTGCGCCCGCTGCGCGCGGGCCAGGACAGCCCTTCGATATTGAAAGTGAGCACCGAGAGCGTGGTGGTGGCGCTCCGTCCATCGGCGGACAGGGCGACGCGGGGCTGCTGCGTGGCCGTGCAAGCCACTTGCGCCACGGGGGGTGCCATCGTGTTGCAGCCGCTCGCCAGCAGCGCCGCGCAGAAGGGCAGGGCGCGCAGCAGAACCGAACCTTGAAGCGTCATGCGGTTGGATAATCCCTGTCGCAATCGATCGCCGAACCGCCGGAGACCGGCCCAACTTATGCAAAAGGCGCCGGTAAGTCCATGATGCGGCGAAGATCGGCAGGCCCGGCGCGCGCGAAGAGCGGGCGCGGGATTGCCCGGGGCCCTTGCCTAGTTCGGGCCTTGCGAGAGCACCGGCGACCAGTCGAAATCGATACGGACTTCGCCCGAGGCCGAACCGTCCGGGTGGAAGCTGCGCTCCACGATCATGCCGGCGCCGGTGCGGCTCACGGCGATGACCGTGGAGCAGCGGGTGCCGTAGAGCGGATCGCGGATGAAGACCGGGGCGAAGCGCGGCTCGGGGCCGTTTTCGGCATGGCTGGGGACCATGCCCGGGGTCTCCGCCTGCAAGGCGCCGAGCAGGGGGGACGGATCGGCGTGCCCTTCTGCCAGCCATGCGGAAACCGCCTGCGCCACTTGCAGCGTCTTGGGCCAGGGCCGGTCGAAGCCGCCATTGGACAGACCATGGATGCCGGGGGCGAGAGGCCGCGATTCGCGATGCGGATAGTTGGTCAGGAACCGGGCATTGGTGCCGTTCACTTCGACGAGATTGAACGGGTTCATCGTCTCGACGGGTTCCGGCTCGCGGCCTTCCAGCAGGTCGGTGACGAGCTTGCCGCGCGAAGGACGGCCCGGAACCGAGCCTTCCGGCACTCGGTAATTGGTGACGAGCACCATGCGCGCCGATGGCGTCACGCCCAGCCATGTCCCGCCGCCCAGCAAGTCGGCACCGGCCAGGATTCCGCTGCCGTCCTGCCAGGGCGAAAGCGGCGCCGAGGGGCGTGCATGGAATTCGTCGCGATTGCCGGCGACCACGAGCGGCCAGTCCGGGTGGGCCTGCCAGGCGACGGCGGCAACGCACATTTCAGATTAGGCCCTTGGCGCGCAGGCTGACATGGCCTTCGCGGCCGATGATGACATGATCGTGCACCGAGACCCCCAGCAGCCTTCCGGCTTCGGCGATGCGGTTGGTGACTTCGATGTCCGCGCGACTGGGCTGGGGGGAACCCGAGGGATGATTATGGACGAGGATGAGGGCGGTGGCGCCGATGTCCAGCGCGCGGCGAATCACTTCGCGCGGGTGAATCGCCGCTTCGTCGATCGAGCCGTCGCCCACCAGGTCGTCGAGGATCAGCATGTTCTTGGCATTGAGATAAAGCACGCGAACGCGTTCCAGCGTCAGGTGCGCCATGTCGATCGTCAGATAGTCGATCAGCGCCTGCCACGAGCCGATAACCGGCTTCTCGCGCACTGTCTGCCGCGCGAGGCGGGTGGCCGCCACGGTCACCACGCGCAGCGCGGCTACGCTGGCCTCGCCCATGCCCGGATGGCCGCCCAACGTGCGCGGATCGGCCTGAAGCACGGCCGCGAGCGAGCCGAAGCGATGGATCAGGCTGCGGGCCAGAGGCTTCATGTCGCGGCGGGGAACGGCCTGCATCAGCAGGAGTTCTATCACCTCGTGATCGCCCAAAGCTTCCGCCCCGCCTTCGACCAACCGCTTCCTCAGCCTTGCGCGGTGACCGCTGGGGTCGTTCCCGGCATCGGGGCCGACCGCCGCGACGACGGACGCGGAATCGCGGCCCGCCGGGGCTACAGGTTCATCGAAGAGACGGTCTTGCTCGGGCATAACGCGTACAGACAATTGCCTTTCCCGGAAGGCAAGCGCAAGTGATGGACCGGATGTCGCAGCAGCAGGACCAACCTACCGTACCGGCGGATTTGCCGCAGCCGGCCCGTCGCCTCGGGCGGCGCGTGGCGGCGCTGGGCATGCTGGCCGTGGTGGGGGCAGGACTTGCGGGCGCCTGGGCCTGGCGCAAGGACATCGCGGACGACATCATTGCCGACCATCTGCACAAGCTCGGCCTGCCGGCCACTTACCGGATTGTTCGCATCGGCCCTTCGGAGCAGGTGATTCGCAATCTCGTGATCGGCGATCCGAAGCATCCGGACCTCACGATCGAGGAACTGCGCGTCGCCACCCGGCTGACCTGGGGCTGGCCGGGCATCGGCCGGATCACCGTCGTTCGCCCGCGTCTGTTCGGGGCACTCCATCAGGGCAAGCTGAGCCTGGGCGCGCTCGACAAGGCGCTGGCAAGCGGCGGCGGTGACAAGGACCACCCTTTGCCCGACCTCGACGTGGCCGTGGTGGACGGGCGCGCGCTGATCGAAAGCGATTATGGCCGCCTGGCCGCGAAATTGACCGGCGCGGGCGGACTGCGCGGCGGTTTCGGCGGCGAATTGGCGGTGGTGTCCCCCCGCCTCGCGGTCGAGGGCTGCGAGACCGGGCGCGCGACGCTTTACGGCAAGCTGTCCATCTCCGGCGAGCGTCCGCGCTTCAAGGGGCCGCTGCGAACCGGCGGCGTGACCTGCCGCGCGCGCGACTTGCAACTCGCCGCCAGCGGGATGCAGCTCGACGTCGTGCTCGACCGGCGGCTGGACGGTGGGGAGGGCCGCCTCGGCCTTGAAGGGGGCGCCCTGCGGATGGCGGGAAATCGCCTCGCCGCGCTCACCGGATCGGGCCGCTTCACGTATCGGGGCGAGGCGCTCAACGCGAATTTCAAGGCCGCCGCGCGCGATGTCGCCACTGCGCAGGCCCGGATCGGGGAGCTGGGCTTCGATGGCCGGATGCGTTCCAGCCACGGCCTCGCCCGCTTCGATCTGGAGGGCGACATTGGCGGCAAGCGGCTGGCGATCGGCGAATCGGTCGATTCGCTGCTCGCCAAGGCAGTCCAGTCCGGGGAGGGCACGCTGGCCGCGCCGCTGGCCCGGCAATTCCGCACCGCCCTGGCACGCGAAACCCGCGCCAGCACGCTCTCCGCCAATCTGGTGCTGCGCCGCGGGCAGGACGGCCTGACCCTGGTGGTGCCGCGCGGCAACCTGCACGGCACCAGCGGCGCCTCGCTGCTGACGCTCTCGCGCGTGCAGGCGCAGTTCGGCGCCGAGACCGACAGCGGCCGCCGCCCGGTCGTGACCGGCAATTTCGCGAGCGGCGGGCAGGGCCTGCCGCAGATCTCCGGGCGCATGGAAAGCGATGCGCGCGGACGCCTCGCGCTGCAGGTGGCCATGCCCGAATATGCCGCCGGCGATTCGCGCCTGGCCGTGCCGCACCTCGCGCTCACCCAATCGCCCGACGGCGCCATGCGCTTTGCCGGCGAGGCGCGGCTCTCCGGTGCTTTGCCGGGCGGCGCCGCGAAAGGTCTCGTCCTGCCGATCGACGGGCGCTGGGGCGCCGACGGCGCGCTGGCGGTCTGGAACGCCTGCACGAAAATCGGTTTCGACAGCCTCGCCTTTGCGAACCTGACGCTGGAGCGGCGCAGCCTGCAAGTCTGCCCCGCGCCCGGCGGCGCGATCCTGCGCAGCCGGGGCAGCGGACTCGACATTGCGCTGGGCGTCCCGAATCTCGACGTGTCGGGCCGGCTCGGCCAGACGCCGATCCGGATCGCCAGCGGGCCGCTGGGCTATGCGCAGCTGGCGGGTCGGCCCGGCGCGCTGACCGCGAAGGCCATCGATGTCGCTCTCGGTCCTGCAGATGCGCCGTCGCGTTTCAAGCTCGCCCGCCTCGATGCGCAAGTGGGCAAGGATATCGGCGGCACTTTCGACGAAGCGGACATCGGGCTAGCGGCCGTCCCGCTCGATCTGCGGCAGACCGCGGGCAACTGGCGCTATGCCGGGGGTATCCTCACGATCGACCAGGCACGCTTCACTCTGGTGGACCGCCAGGCGGTGCCGCGCTTCCAGCCGCTGATCGCCCGTGACGGCAGCCTGAGGCTGGAAAACAATGTCATCACCGCGCAGGCCGTCATGCGTGAGCCCAGCAGCGACCACGAGGTGGTTCGCACCGACATTGTCCACGACCTCGGCAAGACCAGCGGCCATGCCGATCTGAGCGTGGCTGGCATCACTTTCGACAAGGACCTTCAGACCGAAGCGCTCTCTCCGCTGCTGCTCGGCATCGTTTCGGACTTGCGCGGTTCGCTCCATGGCAAGGGTCGGATCGACTGGAATGAGCGCGGCGTCACCAGCACCGGCCGGTTCTCCTCGGACGGCCTGGACTTCGCCGCCGCCTTCGGCCCGGTGAAGGGCCTCAGCGGCGACGTGGTTTTCACCGACCTGCTCGGTTTCGTCACTGCGCCGGACCAGCAGCTCAGGATCGCCTCGGTCAACCCGGGCATCGAAGTCAATGACGGCGTCGTCGGCTTCCAGATGGAGCCGGGCTATCTGCTGCGGATCAACGGCGCGAAGTGGCCTTTCATGTCGGGCACGCTCACGCTCGATCCGGCGACGATGCGAATCGGTGCCTCCGAGACGCGGCACTACAAGCTCAACGTCCGCGGCCTCGACGCCGCGACGTTCGTGCAGCATCTCGAACTGACGAATATCAACGCCAGCGGCGTCTTCGACGGCGAAGTGCCGATCGTCTTCGACGAGCAGGGCGGCCGCATCGTCGACGGCTACCTGGCCTCGCGGGATCCGGGCGGCAATGTCAGCTATCTCGGCGCGCTGACCTACAAGGACCTGTCGGCCATGGGCAACTTCGCCTTCGGCGCGCTCAAGTCGGTCGACTACAAGCACATGGAGATCGGTCTGAACGGCTCGATCTCGGGTGACATCCTGACGCGCATCGCTTTCGACGGGCTCAGCCAGGGCTCGTCCGCAGACAAGAATTTCCTCACGCGGCAGGTGGCGAAGCTGCCGATCCGGTTCATCGTCAAGATCAAGGCGCCGTTCTTCAGCCTCTTCGGCTCGATGCGCTCGCTCTACGATCCGACTTACCTGACCGATCCACGCACCCTGGGGATCCCCAACCAGCTTCCGGCGCAGGGCCGGCTTTCGAACGACCCGAACTCGATTCGTCCCGCGCCAGCCACCATTCAGCCTCCAGTCAGCGAGAATAATCCATGAAGGCCCTGGAATTGACCGGAAGCACTCCGGCTGCGACAAGCCCGGCGATGATGAGTCCGGTACGATATTTCGCGCAGCAGCTTGCTTCCCGGTCCGGCCGGCGCGCCGCATGCGCCGTGATGATGATGACGGGCCTGGGATCGGCCCTTGCCGGCTGCGTCAACGTGACGGCGCCCGACAAGCCGATCGTGATAGAGCTTAACATCAACATCAGGCAGGAAGTGATCTATCGTCTCTCCCAGGATGCGGAGAACACGATCAAGGAAAACGAAGGCGTATTCTGATGAGCAAGACCGTTTTCAGCAGACCCGTCGGCCTGATCGGCGCAATGGCCCTGGCTCTTGGCGGCGGCAGCATGGCGCTGGCACAGGAAGGTCGCGATCCCGCATATGCGGCGGCGCGCTCTGCGGGCCAGGTCGGTGAGCAGAAGGACGGCTATCTGGGCGTCATTGGCGGCCAGTCCGCCGCGGTCCAGGCGATGGTACGCGACCTGAACAACAAGCGCCGCGCCATCTACACGGAAAAGGCGGCGGGCAAGAGCACCATCGAGGAATATGCCTTCGCCACCGCGTGCCGTCTGATCTCGCAGACCCAGCCTGGCGAGAAGTACCAGGCGCCCGACGGATCGTGGAAAACCCGCGGCGCCGGAGCGCCCGAGCGCGACGCCCGCTGCCCGTGATCGGCGGCGCCTGCGCGGCCTCCGAATGGCGCCAGGCGAAAGCGAGCATGGCCGAAGGCCCAAAGGCAGAACCCGACGGGGCGGTTGGACATCCAGCCGCCCTTTTTCGTGTGTCTCTTTCACGACGGCGCTGCGACGCTGAACCGACAAACCGCCGCGCCGCTTGACCGGAGCGGGACGCGGCTGTGGTTTTTGCGAGGAATTTCTTCGGTATCGTCCTTGCGGTATTGCCGGCCCAGCCCCATTTTCCAGCCCTGTTCGGCACTTGGGCATACGGGTATCCGTGTGAACAACTGTTGCCGTGCGCGTCCTGCCATGGTTGACTCGGGAATAGCCCCACCCTAAGGGGTCGGCGCCCTCGGCGGGCAGCCGTTGAACGCGTCATCCTTTCCTGGAGGAGGAACCTGACATGAACGACGAGCCGTCCGCACGGGAACCTGTTGGCGAAGATGCGCGCCTCGATACGCTGGACGATCGGCTGAAAGCCCTTCGTGAGCGCGAGGTGAAGCGTCAAAAGCCGGTCGCGGGTGCGGAAACGGACGATGCCTATCGTGCCGGAAACCGCGTCCTGGCCGACTTGCTCGGCGGGGTTGCCGGTGGTCTGTTCCTTGGTTGGGTGATCGATCACTTCGCCGGAACATCGCCCTGGGGTCTGATGGTGATGATGTTCGCAGGAATATTCGTCGCCTTCAGGAATATTATCAGGAATTCGAACCGGCGCCCGGATTGACCCAAGGGGGGTGAGTAAGGGCGCTGTCGTTCATTGGCGACAGGGATATTCGCGTGGCAGCCGAAGCGAAGGTCGATCCGATGCACCAGTTCAGCATCCAGCCGTTGTTCGGCTCGGAAGGCTGGAGCATCGCCGGTTACAACATCGCCTTCACCAACAGCACGCTGTGGATGGCGATCGCCGCCGTGACGCTGGCGTTCTTCGTCGCTGGCGGCATGAAGCGCCAGCTCGTCCCCGGCCGCTGGCAGATGGCAGTCGAAAGCTTCACCGGCTTCATCGACGGCATGCTGGCTGCCAACGTCGGCCCCGGCGGCAAGAAGTACGTTCCGTACATCTTCTCGCTCTTCATGTTCATTCTTTTCGCGAACTTCCTCGGCCTGCTGCCGCTGGGCGTGATCGGCCTCCATGCCTTCACGTTCACCAGCCACTTCTCGGCCACGGGCGTTCTCGCGGTGCTTTCCTTCGCAATCGTCCTGATCGTCGGTTTCGCGAAGCACAAGCTGCACTTCTTCTCGCTGTTCGTGCCGCACGGCACCCCGGTCATCATGATCCCGCTGATCTTCTGCGTGGAATTGATCTCCTTCCTGGTGCGTCCGTTCAGCCTCGGCCTGCGTCTCTTCGTTGCGATGATGGCCGGCCACGTCCTTCTTGAGGTTCTTTCGAGCTTCGTCATCAGCTCGGGCAATGCCGGCATCGGCCTCTTCGCCATCGCCGGGCTGCCCAGCTTCATCCTGATGGTCGGCATCTGCGCTCTCGAGCTGCTCGTCGCCGGCATCCAGGCCTACGTTTTCGCTCTTCTCACTTGCGTCTATCTGAACGACGCAGAGAACCTTCACTGATTTTCAGTCTCACTCGAGTTTTCCAAAGGGAGTTTTTGAAATGGACGCAGAAGCTGCAAAGCTGCTTGGTGCCGGTCTCGCTGCTATCGGTTGCGGCCTCGCCTCGATCGGCGTGGGTAGCGTTTTCGCCAAGTTCCTCGAAGGCGCACTGCGCAATCCGGGTGCCGCGGACGCCCAGCAGGGCCGCCTCTTCATCGGCTTCGCCGGCGCCGAACTTCTCGGCCTGCTGTCGTTCGTCGTTGCCGCGCTGCTGATCTTCGCCTGATCGCGCGCACTGATCCCCTCCGGCTGCCCGAACCCTTTGGTACGGCGGCCGGAGAGGACGCAAGAATTCTACCGGCCACTTCGAGACAGGGCTGACCCATGCCTCAGATCGCACAGCTAGCCGCGACCTATTCCAGCCAGATCTTCTGGATGCTGATCTTCTTCGGCTTCACGTTCTTCGTCGTCGGACGGGGAATGGTTCCCAAGGTCATGGATACGGTTGCGCAGCGCGACAAGCAGATTGCCGACGACCTCGCCGCCGCCGAACGCGCTCGCGCTCAGGCCGATGCGGAGGAGGAAGCCTGGCGCACGCGTGAGAACGCCAACCGCGCCGAGGCGCAGACCCTTATCGCGGAAGCCCGCGCCAAGGCCGCTGCCGTCACGACGGAGCGTCTCGCGACCGCACAGGTTGCAATCGACGCCACGCTCGCCGAAGCCGAAACCCGCATTTCCCAGGCGCGCCGTTCGGCCGCCGCGGAGATCGAGGACGTCGCCGCCGACGCCACGCGCGAGATCGTCAGCCGCATCGCCGGCCTGACTCTCGACGACGGTGCGGTCCGTTCCGCCGTGAAGGAGAACCTGGTCCATGGCTGACAACACGCAGCTGTCCACCACGGACACCGTGGTCGCTGAAGGCACCTCGCACGAGGGCGCCGAGATGGCCGGCACCCAACAGGCAGGCGTCGAGCATCATGCCGAACCGCTGCTGCTGGGCGTCGCCCCGCCGGTCGCGGTCGTCAGCGCCTCGATGCTGGTGCTCCTGGCGATCATGGTCTGGAAGGGCCTGCCCAAGATGATTTCGGGCGGTCTCGACGGCAAGATCGCCGAGATCAAGGCGCAGCTCGAAGAGGCCAAGACCCTTCGCGCCGAGGCGGAAGCCCTGCGCAAGGAATATGCCGACAAGATCGCCGGTGCCGAAAAGGACGCCGCGGCTCTGCTCGAGCATGCCCGTCATGAGGCGGAAACGATCGTCGCCAAGGCCCAGGCCGACACGACGGACGTGATCGCCCGCCGCGAAAAGATGGCGCAGGACAAGATCGGCGCCGTCGAACGGGCGGCCGTTACCGAACTGCGCCAGCAGGCTGCTGCTGCTGCGGCGGCTGCCGCCAGCGGGCTGATCCGCGCCAACCACTCGGTCGATGCCGACAAGGCCCTGGTCGACCAGGCGATCGCCGGTATCTGATACCGCCGGTTCGCTATCGAACAAAAAAAGCCTCCGCGCGCTGCGCGGGGGCTTTTTTGTGTCCCGATTGCGGTCACGCTGGGGGCGGCATAGCGCCGATCGGCAGTTGACGCCCTGCGCATTTGGGATCAGAGCGACGACCGCGCAGCCAGTGTTGCTGCGGTGTTTCAGGAAGCGAGGACATGTCAAGCGACAGTTCCAGTAGGACCGCACGCCCGGAGGTCGTCCGCTAGTTCTCGCTGGCCGTCGTCCGCCCGGGTCGTGCGGACGAAAGGTGTGATGATGGTGAACGACCTCCTCGCCGGCGTGACTGCCGGTGCCCGTCCCGCCAAGCGCGGGCTCTATATTGCCGATATCGTCGAGATGCTTCAGGCGCTGCCGCCCGAGGCGGCCGCCGCCAAGCTTGGCCGCATGGCCGACGTGCGCGCCGTGGCGACGCTCGACCGCCCCGAATTCACCGGCGCTGCCGAAGCTCTGGCCTTGCTGCCGCTGCCGCGTGCGGTTCATCTGGTGGCGCAAATGGCCGAGGACCGCGCGGCGGACGTCCTGGCCGAGATGGATGAGGGCGTGGCCGCGCAGATCCTGGCGGCACTGGCCCCGGAAGTGCGCTCGTCGCTGCGCAGCCTCCTGGCATGGCCCGAGGACAGCGCAGGCGGCATGATGACGACGGAGTTCGTCGCGGCGCGGGCTTCGGCCAGCGTGGCCGATGTGCTCGATCTCATCCGCACGGTCGAACGCAGCCGAGAGACCGTCTACTCGGTGTTCCTCATGGACGAGGCCGGCCGCCTCGAAGCCACGATCTCGCTGCGCCGCCTGATCGCCGCGGCGCCCGATTCGCCCGCGATCGACCTTGCCCGGGACCGTAAACCGGTCACCGTCACGCCCGACACCGACCGCGAGGTCGTGGCCGATCTGATCCGCCGCCATGACCTGCTGGCGCTGCCGGTGGTCGACGATGCCGAACGACCTCTGGGCATCGTCACCGTGGACGACGTGCTTGACGCACTCGTCGCCGAACATACCGAGGATGTGCAGAAGTTCGGCGGGGTCGAGGCGCTGGACCGCGCCTATCTGGAGACCGGGTTCTTCGAGATGATCCGCAAGCGGGCAGGGTGGCTCAGTGTGCTGTTCCTTTCGGAAATGCTCACGGCCAGCGCGATGCAGCATTTCGAGGACGAGCTGGCGCGCGCAGTCGTGCTCACGCTGTTCATTCCGCTCATCATGAGCTCGGGCGGTAACAGCGGCAGCCAGGCGACGTCGCTCATCATCCGGGCGCTCGCCATGGGGCAGGTCCGCCTGCGCGACTGGTGGCGGGTCGCCTTGCGCGAACTCCCTGCAGGGTTGGTGCTGGGTGCGATCCTCGGCGCGGTCGGCTTCGCCCGGATCGCGGCCTGGCAGGCGCTCGGTTTCTACGATTACGGCAGCCACTGGATGCTGATCGCCACGACCGTTTCGGCGGGGCTCGTGGGGATCGTCACGTTCGGCTCCCTGGCCGGGTCGATGCTGCCGTTCCTGTTGCAAAGGCTCGGTTTCGATCCGGCCAGCGCCTCCGCACCGTTCGTCGCGACCCTGGTCGATGTCACGGGGCTGGTGATCTATTTCACCATCGCTCTTGCGATTCTCTCCGGGACGCTGCTCTAGGGCGCAAAGCCAAACGAAAGGACCGGCCGCCATGCCATTCACCGCGAAGATCCTGCTGCTCGGTTCGGGCGAATTGGGGCGCGAATTCGTGATCTCCGCCAAGCGGCTCGGCTGCGAGGTCGTGGCCTGCGACGCTTACGAGGGCGCGCCGGCGATGCAGGTGGCCGATGCTTTCGAAGTCTTCTCGATGCTTGACGGGGGGCGGCTGCGCGCCGCCATCGAGAAGCACCGGCCGGACTTCATCGTGCCCGAAGTCGAGGCCATCCGCACCGAAGTGCTGGCCGAAGTCGAGGCGGAAGGCTTCTGCGTGGTGCCATCGGCGCGGGCGACGCAGATGACCATGAACCGCGACCGAATCCGCGAAGTGGCCGCCACCGAGCTCGGATTGCGCACCTCGCGCTATCGCTATGCCGAGAACCTGGGCGAAGTCTTGTCCGGCGCCGAGCACACTGGGCTGCCTTGCGTGATCAAGCCGGTCATGTCCTCTTCGGGCAAGGGCCAGAGCACCGTGCGCGATGCGGCCGATCTGGAGAAGGCCTGGGACTATGCCGTCGCCAATATGCGCGGCGACCGGGCCCGGGTGATCGTCGAGGAGTTCGTCGATTTCGATTATGAAATCACGCTGCTGACCGTGCGCAGCCGCGAGGGCGTGTCGTTCTGCCCGCCGATCGGCCACCGGCAGGAACGCGGCGACTATCAGGAATCCTGGCAGCCGACGCCCATGGCGCCCGCGGCGATCGCCGCGGCACAGGACATGGCGCGCAAGGTCGTGGACGATCTTGGCGGCTACGGCATCTTCGGGGTGGAGTTCTTCGTGAAAGGCGAAGACGTGATCTTCTCCGAACTCTCGCCGCGCCCGCACGACACGGGCATGGTCACGCTGATCTCGCAGAACCTTTCGGAGTTCGATCTGCACGCACGGGCCATCCTGGGTCTTCCGGTCCCCGAAGTCACCCTTCGCGGCCCGAGTGCCTCGGCCGTGATCCTGGCCGACCGCGAGGCCGAGGTTTTCGCCTACGAGGGGCTGGCGGATGTCCTGGCGGCGCCTGGCGGCGAAGTGGACCTGCGGGTCTTCGCCAAGCCCACGACGCGGCCCTATCGCCGCATGGGTGTTGCCCTGGCGCTGGCAGGCGACACCGATGAAGCGCGGCGGATCGCTGCGGAAGCCGCCGCGAAACTGCGGATCGTCTACGAATAGCACTATGCGGGGCAGGGGAAATCCCTGCCTCCGCGAAACAGCCGCTAGAAGGTGTTCTTGGCCTCGCGCAGAGCGGCAAAGGTCGCCACGGCATCTCCGGCCTCGCCCTCCGGCGCCCAGCGCGCCTGGATAGCGGGGTCGTCCGCGCGCAGGAACGGGTTCGTCAGCAGCTCGCGGCCGAGCTTGGTGGGGACCGTCGGCAGGCCCGCTGCGCGCGCGCGCGCGATGTCTTCGGCATAAGCGGCCAACTCGGCATTGTCCGGATCGGCATGGAGCGCGAAGCGGGCATTCGCCGCGGTATATTCGTGGGCACAGTAGAGCATCGTGTCCACCGGCAGCGCCTTGATGCGCTGGAGGCTCGCCCAGAACTGCGCGGGCTGACCTTCGAACATGCGCCCGCAGCCCAGCGCAAAGACGGAATCGCCGACGAAAGCGATCTGCGCCTCGGGTAGGTAGTAGGCGCAATGGCCCATGGTATGGCCGCCTACGTCGATGACATGGGCCTTCCAGTTGCCCAGCATGACGACCTCTCCCTGAGACACGGTCCGGTCGACGCCTTCGATCTTCCCGGCATCGTCCAGCGGAGCGGTGATGGTGCAATTGGTGCAGGCCTTCATCGCCGCATTGCCGCCGGCGTGGTCGGGATGCCAGTGCGTGTTCCAGATCTGCGTGATCTGCCAGCCCTTGTGCCCGGCCTGGCGGAGGTACTCATCGGCATCGGGCGTATCGATGCAGGCGGTTTCCCCGCTGACGGGATCGTGCAGCAGATAGCCGTAATTGTCGCTGAGGCAGGGGAACTGGTGAACTTCGAGCATCGGGCGTCTCCTTGCCGGGCGATGTAAGCCTTCGAAGCGGTGCGCGAAAGAGCCTGGAAGCAAAGGGCGCGCGCGATGGCGACCGCCGGAAAAGCAAAAGCCCGCCCGGATTGCTCCGGACGGGCCTTTGATGGTTCACCTTGCGGTGAAGCCCGGAAGCGTTCTTACGAACGGTTCTTGAGGGCTTCGCCGAGGATGTCGCCGAGCGAAGCGCCCGAGTCCGACGAACCGTACTGTTCCACGGCTTCCTTCTCTTCGGCCAGCTGGCGGGCCTTGACCGAGAAGTTCGGCTTCTTCGAACGATCGAAACCGGTGACCATGGCGTCGAGCTTCTGGCCGACCTGGAAGCGGTCGGGGCGCTGCTCGTCGCGGTCGCGGCCGAGGTCCGAACGCTTGATGAAGCCGGTGGCGCCATCGTCGCCAGCCTGGACTTCCAGGCCGCCGTCGCGAACTTCGAGAACGGTGACGGTGACGACTTCGCTACGACGCAGCGAGCTGCCGCCGGTTGCGGCAACGCCGCCAGCGGCCGGAGCGCCACGCTCAAGCTGCTTCATGCCGAGGCTGATGCGTTCCTTCTCGACGTCGACGTCGAGAACAACGGCCGAAACCTGCTCGCCCTTGCGGTGCAGAGCCAGCGCGTCTTCGCCCGAGATGCCCCAGGCGATGTCCGACATGTGGACCATGCCGTCGACGTCGCCGTCGAGACCGATGAACAGGCCGAATTCAGTGGCGTTCTTGACTTCGCCTTCAACCTGCGAACCGACAGGGTGCTTCTCAGCGAAGGCTTCCCAGGGGTTCTGCTGAGCCTGCTTGAGGCCGAGCGAGATGCGGCGCTTGTCCGAATCGACTTCGAGAACGACCACTTCGACTTCCTGCGAGGTCGAGACGATCTTGCCGGGGTGGACGTTCTTCTTGGTCCAGGACATTTCCGAAACGTGGACAAGGCCCTCGATGCCGGCTTCCAGTTCCACGAAGGCACCGTATTCGGTGATGTTCGTGACGGTGCCGGTGAGCTTCGCGCCCACGGGGTACTTGACGGCTGCGCCTTCCCACGGATCGCTTTCCAGCTGCTTCATGCCGAGGCTGATGCGCTGGGTGTCCTGGTTGATGCGGATGATCTGCACCTTCACGGTGTCGCCGATGGCGATCACTTCGCTCGGGTGGTTGACGCGCTTGTAGCTCATGTCGGTGACATGGAGCAGGCCGTCGATGCCGCCGAGGTCAACGAACGCACCGTAGTCGGTGATGTTCTTGACGACGCCTTCGATGACCTGGCCTTCGCTCAGCTTGTCGATCAGCTCGCTGCGCTGTTCGGCGCGCGTTTCTTCGAGGACGGCACGGCGCGACACGACGATATTGCCGCGGCGACGGTCCATCTTCAGGATCTGGAAGGGCTGCGGCACGTCCATCAGCGGGGTGACGTCGCGCACGGGGCGGATGTCGACCTGCGAGCCGGGGAGGAAGGCAACGGCGCCGTCGAGGTCGACGGTGAAGCCGCCCTTGACGCGGCCGAAGATCACGCCTTCGACGCGCTTGCCTTCACCGAATTCGTTTTCGAGCTTGTCCCACGCGGCTTCGCGGCGGGCGCGGTCGCGCGACAGCATCGCTTCGCCGTCGGCGTTCTCGACGCGGTCGACGTAGACTTCGACTTCGTCGCCGACCTTCAGGCCATGCTCGCCTTCACCGCGCGCGAATTCGCGCAGCGGCACGCGGCCTTCGCTCTTGAGGCCCACGTCGATGACGGCCTTGTCGTTTTCGATGGCGGTGATGGTGCCCTTGACCACGCGGCCTTCAAAGCCGTCGTCGGCGACGCCGCCGAGCTGGTCGTCGAGCATTTTCGCGAAATCGTCGCGAGTCGGATTGGCAGAACTAGCCATTAAAGGTCTTTCCTGTTCACGTATTTCCGGCCAGGCGGTTGAATCCGCCGGTCTTTCCTCCGCGCGTCCGCACCATGCGGGCGGCGGGCCAAAAGGGCCGTACTGCCACGGGGGCCGGATGCCTTCCGCAGCGTCCTTTCAGCGCAAGGGCTTTCCAGACCGGCGGCCCCTACGCGCCGGGGCGCCAAAATGCAAGGAAAATGCCGGCCTGCCCGGTTCGCCGACGGATCGCGGCGGTCCGTCGGAACCGGGCAGGGCGGCCGTCTTGTGGCCGCCTCGGAAAAGCGCCATTGTCCCGCCCTGTCCTGATCTTCGGCCTGAGATATGGGAGGAGCGCGGGACACTTCGTTCGAGGAGCCTTCATGGCCGAGCACGCTACGTCACCGATCCCAGACAGACTCGATGCAACGATGGCCCCCAGCAAGGCGCTGGTCCCGAAGCCGAACTGGATCCTGCGTTTCGGGAAATGGATGCAGCCCAGGACGAACCGCTGGATTGCCCGCAGTTCGCGCGTACCGGACGTGCCGGTTCACGATCCGGCGAATTTCCGCTGGACCCGCCTGCTGGAAGACAACTGGGAGGCCATCCGCGAGGAAGCCGCGGCCGTGCTCCAGGACCTGGAGGAAGTTCCGCCACTGGCGACGATTTCACCCGACCATCGGCGCATCGCTCCGGCCGGGCGCTGGCGGTCTTACTTCCTGGTCGGCTATCGCTACCGGGACGAGCCCAATTGCCGGGCCTGTCCGCGCACGGCCGAGTTGATTTCGCGCATACCCGGCCTGAACTCGGCATTCTTTTCCGTGCTCGTTCCAGGCACGCACCTGCCGGCCCACACCGGCGTCTCCAAGGCGTTCCTGACCTGCCACCTCGGCATCCAGGTGCCGCGCGAATCCGGGGAGTGCCGGATGCGCGTGGTCGACGATTGGCTGGAGTGGAAGGAAGGCAAGTGTCTGGTTTTCGACGATGTCTTCAACCACGAAGTGAGGAACGACAGCGAAGAGACGCGCATCGTCCTGCTCGTGCAGTTCAAGCGCCCGGTCGGTCCCGTGGGGTGGGTCGTGGGCAACCTGTTCCTGGAAGGCGTGCGGCGTTCGCGCTTCGTGCAGGACGCCCGGGCCGGGGTCGAGCGCTGGCGCAACCGCGCGCGGGACTAAAAGGCCGCCTTCCAGAGGGCCGCGATGTCAAAGAGCCGGCGATCGGCGCGCGCGCGCTTCGACCGCGGCGATGGCCGCGGCGATTGCTGCGTCGCGGCCGAGATCGGACGTATCGAGCAGCACGGCGTCGTCTGCCGCCACCAGCGGGGCGTCCTTGCGGCCGCGGTCGCGGGCGTCGCGGGCGGACAAGTCGGCGGCGATCTCATCCAATGAGACGTCGCGGCCCTGCGCCTCCATTTCGAGATGGCGGCGCTGGGCGCGGGCTTCCACCGAAGCGGTCACGAAGAGCTTGGCCTCCGCCTCGGGCGCGATCACCGTGCCGATGTCTCGCCCGTCGAGCACGGCACCGCCGGCCTGCGTGGCGAAGCTGCGCTGGCGTTCGAACAGGGCCTGCCGCACCGCGGGGTGGGTCGAGACGCGGCTTGCAAGGCCGCCGCTCGCTTCCGAACGGAGTTCCGGGTCGCTCAGGAATGCGTCCGGAAAGGCACATGCGGCAAGGGCGGCCACCGGATCGTCGGGATTGCCGCCGTCGAGGAAGCACTGGCGGCCGACGGCGCGGTAAAGCAGTCCGGTATCGAGGTGGGGCAGGCCGTAATGCTCTGCGAGGGCCTTGGCGATAGTGCCTTTGCCCGATGCGGTGGGTCCGTCGACGGCGATGATCATCGCGGGCTCTTGGAGGCTTGGCGCGGCCAAGGCAAGGGGCTGGTCGAGCCGGCGCCGTAGGTTTGAGCGAAGGTCAAGGCAGGCGGGCTTCGTCGGATGGCCGGTCCGCGCTGCGCCTTGACCGCAGGGCTTTCAGCAGGCCCCAGCCGGCGATGATCGCCCAGAGCCCCTCCATCGCGATGGAGGGGAGGTTGACGTTCACCATCAGTGAAATGAGCAGGAGCACGGCCCCGACGAAGTTCAGTCCGTGCTGAAGGTAGCGGTTCGGATTGTTCTCGTACGTCACATAGGCATAGGCGATCACGCAGCACACGGTGCCCACGAAGCCGAGGATGTTGCTGAGCCACTGCGGCAGGTCGAGGATCATGCACACTCCTGTCAGGCGGGGCGCCCGCGTGGAAGGACGCGGCGCCGCCAGCCTGCAAGAATGCCCTTATCCGGCCAGCGTGGCCAGCAGGTCCTCGAAATTGGGGAAGCTGGTGGCGATCGGGCGCGTGTCGTCCACTTCCACGCCGCCGCTGCTGACGAGGCCGGCAATCGCCATCGACATGGCAATGCGGTGGTCGAGGTGAGTGACGACTTGCGCGTCGCCGGCCGTGCCGGGCAGGGGCTTGCCGCCGGTGCCGGTGATGACGAGGCCGTCCTCGCGTTCCTCGATCCGGGCGCCCGCCAGCGTCAGGGCGACGGCCATGGCGGTGAGGCGATCCGATTCCTTCACGCGCAGTTCGTCGAGACCGCTGGTGACGGTGACGCCCTCGGCAAGCGAGGCCGCCACGAAGAGAACGGGGAATTCATCGATCATGGCAGGCGCGATGGCGGGATCGACTTCGATGCCCTTGAGCTGCGAATGCTTGACCAGAAGGTCCGCCACCGGCTCTCCGCCGACTTCGCGCGCGTTCAGGAATTCGATCTGGCCGCCCATCTGGCGCAGCACTTCGACAAGGCCCGCGCGCGTCGGGTTGAGGCCGACGTTCTCGATCACGACTTCGCTGCCCGGCGTGACGAGGGCGGCGACGATGAAGAAAGCGGCGGAGGAGGGGTCACCCGGTACGTCGATCACTTGCGGCTTCAGTTCCGCCTCGCCCTTGATGGTGATGACGCGGGTGCCGTCCGCCTCCACCGTGACCTCAAGGTCGGCGCCGAAGCCCTTGAGCATGCGCTCGGAGTGATCGCGCGTCGGCACCGGCTCGATCACGGTGGTGGTGCCGGGTGTGTTGAGGCCGGCGAGCAGGATCGCGCTCTTCACTTGTGCAGAGGCGACGGGCAGGCGGTAAGTGATCGGCACGGCCGGCGAGGCGCCGCGCACGATCAGCGGGAGGCGGCCTCCTTCGCTGGCTTCGAAACTCGCGCCCATTTCGGAGAGCGGATCGATCACGCGGCCCATCGGGCGCTTGGAGAGCGAGCCGTCGCCCGTGAAGCTGACAGTGATGGGGTGGCTGGCGACCAGGCCCATGAGCAGGCGGGTCGAGGTGCCGGAGTTGCCCATGTCGAGCGGGCCTTCGGGCTGGAGCAGGGCGCCCACGCCCACGCCGCTCACCCGCCATTCGCCGTCTCCCACGCGTTCCACCGTGGCGCCCATGGCGCGCATGGCGGCGGCGGTGGCCAGCACATCCTCGCCTTCCAGCAGGCACGTCACGCGCGTTTCGCCCACCGCCAGCGCCCCCAGCATGATCGAGCGGTGGCTGATCGACTTGTCACCCGGCACGCGGATATTGCCCTTGAGCGGTCCTGCGGGCAGGAAACGGCGGGGGCGCATGGGGGTGGTGTCGTCGTGGCTCACGGGCGTGCTTCTCTCGATACTGGAGGGGCGCAAAATCGCCGGGCTTTTGACAGCGGGTGCGGCCTATGGCAAGGCGCGCGCCCTGATGGTGCCGGGACGCTTGATTTTGCGCGCCGGCCCTCCCATCAAGATACGAAATTCACGCCCGTTCCTTTCGAGCGGGCAATATGAGGACATTTCATGGCAAAGCCTGAGTGGGGCGCCAAGCACGGCTGCCCGAAATGCGGCACCCGCTTCTACGACCTGGGCAAGGACGACCCGGTCACCTGCATCGAGTGCGGCCATTCGTGGCACCCGGAGCCGGTGCTGAAGTCCAAGCAGCCGATTCCCTATGAGGAAATCCAGAAGAAGGAAGTGGTCGAGACCGAAGATTCGGATCTGGCCGAAGAAGATCTGGATATCGACGACGACGGCGATTCGCCGGACAACGACGTCGACCTCGGCGGTGACGACGATCTCGGCATCGGTGCCGGCGACGACGACGGCGACCGCGACGAGTAAGTCTCGGATCGAGTTCAAGGAAAAGGGCGCGGCGCTTCGGCGGCCGCGCCCTTTCTCGTTTTGGTCCGCCAGATTCGATTCCATCCTTCGTCATTGCGAGCATAGCGAAGCAATCCACGGGCACCTTACACCGCTCTGGGTTGCTGCGCCGGCTTCACCTTCTCGCAATGACGAAGGGCAAAGGCCGCGAAACGAAGGACACTGCAGAGGGGCGGGGTGCTCTTTCGCGCCGCTTTCCGGAAAATGACAGGCCTGTGAAAATTTCCTCTTGCCAGTCCGGTGAACCCAATCTAGAGGGCGGCCTCCCAAGCGGAGGCGCAAGTCGCCGTGACGGAAATGGATCGGACCTCCCAGGATCGATCCGATGAAATGATTGGGGCCTTAGCTCAGCTGGGAGAGCGCCTGCATGGCATGCAGGAGGTCAGCGGTTCGATCCCGCTAGGCTCCACCATTTCAACATTGCAGTTTCGCGGGAACGCGACACGCTGGCTGACGAGGTTTCGTCCGCCGGCGTTTTTCGCATAACGTCCCGTCACGCCGGTCAGCGAGGTTTCGCCCACCGGCGTTTTTGGCGTTCTGGCGGTTCGACCCGTCGATGAGGAATTTTGGCATGTTCGCCGCGAGTGACGTTAGGAGCGAGAATGTTTGACTCCCTTTCGGATCGTCTTGGTGGCGTTTTCGACAAGCTGCGCGGTCGCGGCGCGCTCAAGGAGCAGGACGTTCGCGATGCCATGCGCGAAGTGCGCATCGCGCTGCTCGAAGCCGATGTCGCGCTTCCCGTCGTGCGCCGCTTCATCGACCAGGTTACCGAGAAGGCCGTGGGCCACTCGGTGCTGCGCTCGGTCACGCCCGGCCAGCAGGTCGTCAAGATCGTCAACGATGCCCTGATCGAGATGCTTGGCGGCGAAGAGACCGCTGAACTCGACCTCAATGCCGCGCCCCCGGTCGTCATCATGATGGTCGGCCTCCAGGGCTCGGGCAAGACCACCAGCACGGCCAAGATCGCCCGCCTCCTTCGTGAGAAGCAGGGCAAGAAGGTCCTGATGGCCTCGCTGGACGTCAACCGTCCGGCCGCGCAGGAACAGCTTCGCGTCCTGGGCGAGCAGGTCGGCGTCGCCACCCTGCCGATCATCCCGGGCCAGCAGCCGACCGAGATCGCCACCCGCGCGATGCAGTCGGCCAGGCTCCAGGCCGTCGACGTGCTGATGCTCGACACGGCCGGTCGCCTCCACGTCGACCAGCAGCTCATGGACGAGATGAAGGCGGTTGCCGCCATCGCGACTCCGCGTGAAACGCTGCTCGTGGTCGACTCGCTGACGGGTCAGGACGCGGTCAACGTTGCGCAGTCGTTCTCCGGCGAAGTCGATCTCACCGGCGTCGTGCTCACCCGTATGGACGGTGATGCGCGCGGCGGTGCGGCGCTGTCGATGCGCGCCGTCACCGGCAAGCCGATCAAGTTCGCAGGCACCGGCGAGAAGATGGAGGCCCTCGAGGTCTTCCACCCCAGCCGCGTCGCCAACCGCATCCTCGGCATGGGCGACATCGTCTCCATCGTCGAGAAGGCCGCCGAAGCGGTCAAGGTCGAGGACGCCGAAGCGCTGGCCAAGCGCATGGAGCAGGGCAAGTTCGACATGAACGACCTGCGCATGCAGCTGGGCCAGATGCAGAAGATGGGCGGCCTTGGCGCGCTGGCCGGCATGATGCCCGGCATGAAGAAAGCCAAGGCGGCGATGCAGGCTTCGGGCATGGATGACCGCGTGCTGCTGCGCATGGATGCGATCATCGGCTCGATGACGCAGAAGGAGCGCGTCAATCCCGCGCTGCTCAACGCCAAGCGCAAGATTCGCGTCGCCAACGGCTCGGGCACCCAGGTGCAGGACGTCAACAAGCTCCTGAAAATGCACCAGGAGATGTCCAAGGCCATGAAGCAGATCAAGAAGATGGGCGGCCTCAAGGGCCTTGCCGCGATGTTCGGAAAGGGCGGCCTCGATGCCGCCATGCCCGGGCTTGGCGGCGGCATGGGTGGGGGCGCCGGCGGCATGCCGGGCCTCGGTGGTCCCGATCTCAGCAAGTTTCTGAAAAAGTAATTCTCGAAGATTTGAAGGAAAGGTAGAGCAATGTCCGTTTCGATCCGTCTGTCGCGCGGTGGCGCGAAGAAGCGTCCTTATTACAAGATCGTCGTCTCCAACTCGCGCGCTCCGCGCGATGGCAAGTATCTTGAGCAGGTCGGCACCTACAACCCGGTCCTCCCCAAGGAAGACGAGAACCGCGTGCGCCTGGTCGAAGACCGCGTGCGTTACTGGCTCGGCGTTGGCGCCCAGCCGACCGACCGCGTTGCCCGTCTGCTCGACAAGGCCGGCATCAAGGAACGCGCCGCAACCGTGAACGCCCAGAAGGGCGAGCCCGGCCAGAAGGCCAAGGACCGCGCCGAGGAAAAGGCCGAGAAGCTGCGTGAAGCTGAAGAAGCTGCCGCTGCTGCTGCAGCCGCTCCGGCCGCTGAAGAAGCGCCTGCCGAAGCAGCTGCCGAGGAATCGACCGAAGCCTAAGCTTCAGGTTGAATCCAGATGGCTGGTCAAGACCGCCCCGTCACGCTTGCTGCCGTAACCGGCGCGCACGGCGTGACGGGCGAGGTTCGCCTCAAGCTGTTCGGTGAAGGCGTGGCGGCGCTCAAGCGCTACCGCGCCTTCACCGATTCCACGCTCACGCTCACCAAAGTGCGCGATGACGGCAAGGGCGGCGCGATCGCCCGCTTCGAAGAAGTGCTCGATCGTAACGCGGCGGAAAAGCTGCGCGGTACCGCGCTCACCGTTCCGCGCTCGCAGATGCCGGAACTGGCGGAAGGCGAGTATTACCACGCCGACCTGCTGGGCCTGCGCGCCGTTTCCGATGCGGGTGACGAACTGGGCACTTGCATAGCGGTCGAAAACTTCGGTGCCGGCGACGTGATCGAGATCGAGCGTCCGGCAGGCGAGGACGGCAAGCGGCGCCGCTTCATGGTGCCAATGAGCCCGGCCGCCGTGCCCGAATGGGATCACGAACGGGTGGTGGTCAACGCTGCCTTTGCGGAAGAATAAGGAAAGGCCGCCTCCGGGCGGCCTTTCTGCGTCAGGGGCCTTGGTTTCTCAGGCGAGGGTTCCTCAGGCGAGTGCGGGGTCGGTGCAGGGCTGTGCGGCTTGCCGCGGGGCCTGGCTACCATCGGTCGGGGCGATCAACGGCGTTACGGCCGCCAGACTGGAGCCAGCCAGCACACCGGCGAGAATGGCGATGGTCGTCAGCCGCGCCTTTCGTGCCAGCGCCGTTTCCAGCCGCGCCTTGCGCCCGATCCAGCCGGGCAGGCGCTTGGCCTTGGCGGCGAGCGTTACGAGGCCGCGATCCGCATCTTCGGAAAACCGGGCATGGCCGGCGTTCCATTGGCGCATGAAATGTTCGTCCTGCATTGTCCGGTTCCTCCTTCGGATATCCGGAATCTGCGCGTCGCAGCGCCTCTTTGCCAACAAACCCTCTGGTAGCAGCCATAAGGCTGCCTTATCGTCGGGCCATGGACCGCCTGCCGCCCCTGACCGCCGTTCGCGCATTCGAAGCCGCGGGCCGGCACGAGAATTTCTCCCGTGCCGCCGAGGAACTGGGCATGAGTCAGGCGGCCATTTCCTATCAGATCAAGCAGTTGGAAGACCGGGTCGGCAAGCCGCTGTTCGTGCGGGAGAAGGGCCGGGCGCGGCTATCGGATGTCGGGCGCAGGCTGTTGCCCGCGCTGTCCGGTGCGTTTGCCGCGATGACGGATGCTTTCGCCGCCGTTCGCAGCGAAGAAGAGGACGTGCTGGCGATCAATGCCTCGGTATCGCTTGGCGCAAGCTGGCTCAGCACGCGCATCGGCCGCTTTCAGCTCCGCCATCCCGACATTGCCGTCCGCATGTCGCTTTCGAACGAAGTGATCGATTTCGCGACTTCGAACTACGATGCCGCGATCCGGGGCGGCGCGGGACGTTGGGAGGGGCTGCGCAGCGAATTCCTGTTCCGGCAGCACTATTCGCCGATCTGTGCACCGAATTTCCTGGAGCGCCACAAGATCACGCGGCCGGAAGACTTGCTGGCGGTGGAGCGCTTCGCCCCTAACGATCCTTGGTGGGCGGC
This sequence comes from Novosphingobium sp. BL-S-21, assembly GCF_055521655.1. Taxonomy (NCBI): domain Bacteria; kingdom Pseudomonadati; phylum Pseudomonadota; class Alphaproteobacteria; order Sphingomonadales; family Sphingomonadaceae; genus Novosphingobium; species Novosphingobium sp. BL-S-21. The sequence continues at coordinate 1,214,244 of NZ_CM145496.1, read as the reverse complement.
CTGGTTCGCGGCCGCCGGCGTGGGAACGCCGCCGCCGCCGTCCCGGCGCGGCTTCATGTTCGACAACCAGCTCCAGGAAGGCAGCGCGGCCCGCGAAGGCTTCGGCATAGCCCTGATGACACCACTGATCTGGCGCGAGGACCTGGCGGCGGGGCGTCTGGTCCAGCCGTTCGCGACGATGTTCCTGCCCGGCACCGGCCATTGGCTGGTCCACCCGGAGCAGCGCGTGGGTGTCCGCAAGCTGGAACGCTTTCGGGAATGGCTGCGCGACGAAGTGATGCGCGACCGGGATTTCCTGCCGCCAGAAGTATGGGAACCCTTCTGAGCGGCACAAAATCCCGCCCGGCCTCTTGTCGCCGCCGCCGAATTGGGCTTTGCGCGACAGCATGACTTTCAACGCCACCGTTCTCACCCTCTATCCGGAGATGTTTCCTGGCTCGCTCGGCGTCAGCCTGGCGGGCAGGGCGCTTGCCGAGGGCAAATGGGCCATGAACCCCGTGCATGTCCGCGATTTCGCGGCCGACAAGCATCGCACCGTGGACGACACCCCCGCAGGCGGCGGTGCGGGAATGGTGCTCAAGGTGGATGTGCTGGCGGCGGCCATCGACCATGCCCGCAGCATCAATCCGGCCGCGCCGGTCATCGCCATGACACCGCGCGGCAAGCCGATCTCGCAGGCCCGTGTGCGCGAATTGGCGGAGGGCCCCGGCGTCACCATCCTGTGCGGCCGGTTCGAAGGTTTCGACGAGCGCATTTTCGAGGGCCGCGATGTCGAGGAGATGTCGGTCGGCGATGCGGTGCTTTCCGGCGGCGAACCCGCGGCGATCCTGCTTCTCGACGCTTGCATTCGCCTGCTTCCCGGCGTAATGGGCGCGGCTTCCAGCGGGACCGAGGAATCGTTTGAGGACGGTCTTCTCGAATACCCGCAATATACCCGACCCACCGAGTGGGAAGGGCGCACGATCCCTGAAGTGCTGCGATCGGGGGATCATGCGAAGATCGCCGCCTGGCGGAAACAACAGGCGGAGGAAGATACACGGTCACGCAGGCCGGACCTTTGGGAACGTCGCAGTGACGTTCGGGGCCAGTCTGCCTCTGGTGCGCGGCGCAAAAACGAGGACTTAGGTTCATGAACCTGATTCAGCAGATCGAGGCCGAGGAAATTGCCAAGGCCGCCAAGGAAATCCCGACCTTCCGTCCGGGCGACACCGTCCGCGTCGGCGTGAAGGTTGTCGAAGGTACCCGTACCCGCGTGCAGGCTTACGAGGGCGTGTGCATCGCGCGCTCGAACCGTGGCATGGGTTCGAACTTCACCGTTCGCAAGATGAGCTTCGGCGAAGGCGTCGAGCGCGTATTCCCGCTCTACTCGCCGAACATCGACTCGATCACCGTGGTTCGCCGCGGCGTCGTGCGTCGTGCCAAGCTGTACTACCTGCGTGGTCGTACCGGCAAGCGCGCTCGCATCGCCGAGCGTCGTATCAACGACGTCCAGGGCTAAGCTCCGGCATCGTGTCCGCCTCTTGCAGGCTGGACAACTTGAAAGGCGGTTCGGTTTCGAACCGCCTTTTTTGTGTCTCCGCCTGGATGACAATTACGGTTATCGACTTGATTCCGCGAAGCGAATCAGTCCACGCCGGCAAAATGAACCCGCGCGGCCCTTCTGTTGTTCGACGCAACGCCTTTCGGAAAGAGGGCAGGCGTCGCACGGTCGATCATGCTGCGTTGCACAATTCAGGAATCGTCATCTGATTGGCGGAAAAACGCGATAAAGTGCCAGTTTTGGCTTTGTTTAGCCTTTGACACCGCGCGCAAAAACCGCTCAATTCCGTCGCGTTTAGAGGCGAGTCCGAATATCCCGACACATCCGATTCAACAGAAAGGTTAGGGGGTACCCATAATGAACAAGAACGATCTTATCAGCGCCGTAGCAGACTCGAGCGGTCTTACCCGTACCGATGCCACCAAGGCCGTCGAAAGCGTGTTCGACGCCATCTCCGGCGCGCTGAAGTCCGGCGACGAAGTTCGCCTCGTTGGCTTCGGCACTTTCTCGGTTGCCAAGCGCAAGGCCTCGACCGGCCGCAACCCGCGCACCGGCGAACCGATGGAAATCAAGGCTTCGGCTCAGCCGAAGTTCAAGGCCGGCAAGGGCCTCAAGGACGCTGTCAACTAAGCATCCTTGTAGCCTGCTACGCCTCGCGGGCTGAAAAGATTACGCCGCGCCAACTTTGGGTTGGCGCGGCGTTTTTCGTTGTAGCGGTCTGTTTCCCGGAGGATGCCGCCGGAACCCAGGCCAGGCAGGACCTGCGCCGAGGCGCCGGCCCTCTCCGTTTCAGGGCATCAGTTTGACCAGAGCCGTCGGTGCGGCGGGCGTCCGGGGGTCTATCTTCCACACGAGCGCCTTGCCATTGGCGGCCGCCTGAGGGCCTTCGTCGGTGTTGTTGGCCAGGATCGCGCCATCGGTCGTCACGGTGAAAGTGCCGTCGGCCTCGGTGGTGCCGGGCATGGCATCGCCCTCCTTTTCATTGGCCAGGCCGCTCATCATGGCGCCCATGCCCGTCGCGCCGCCCTGAGGGCCGAACGAGGGGGCATCCACGCGCACCGAGCCGTCCCGGCGCAGCGAGAGCTGGACGAACCGATTGCTCATCGCAAAGCCCTCGATGGTGGGGAATGCGAAATCATGGTCGAGCCGGCCGGTCATCGCGAAATCGACATCGAACTTGCCGTCTCCCATGTAGACGGCCTTGTTCCAACCGACCTGGCGGCGGAGTTTCTCGGCCACTTGCTCCCCGGCTTTCGGGTCGCTGGGATCCAGCCCGCCCAGCAGCATTTGCGCGGCCTGGGCATCGCTCTTCTTCTTGTCCTCGTTGGACTTCTCCCAATCGGTCTTCTGCTGGGCGAGTTCCTCCTCGGTGCAGGGGTGCTCGTTGTAGTCTTCGTCGTGGCACGCTTCCGGCGCGAAGACCTTGGGCTTGGATGCCTGGAGAGGCACCATCACGATTTCGCCGGCATAGCGGAAGGTGAACGTGCGGTTCTTGCGCAAGTCCAGCGTCGAGGTGAATTTGCCGGGTGCGAAGATGCACGCTGCCGCCAGCAGGGCGAGGGCGGTGACGCCCAGCCCTGCCAGCAAGCGGCGCCCCAGGGGGCGCCGTTCGACTTGGTTCATGATGTGTGCCCCTCTTGCGTTCGGATCGTCAGCCGCGGGTCGCCGCGGCGTAAAGCGCGATGGCAGCGGCGTTGCTGACATTCAGGCTTTCCATCGCATCGCTGATCGGCAGCTTGGCGACGGAATCGCAATGCTGGGCGATGTTGTGGCGCATGCCGTCACCTTCGGCGCCGAGCACGAGCGCGACCGGTCCGGCAGGAAGCGCTTCGCCGAGAGTCGACTGCGCGGCGCCGTCGAGGCCGATGCGCCAGTAGCCGGCTTCCGCGATTTCCTCGAGCGCGCGGGCCAGGTTGACCACGCGGACCCAGGGAAGGACTTCGAGGGCACCGGAAGCGCTCTTGGCCAGGGTACCCGATTCGGGCGGCGCGTGACGGTCCTGCGTGACGATGGCGCAGGCATTGAAGGCCGCCGCCGAACGCATGATCGCGCCGACGTTGTGCGGGTCGGTTACCTGGTCGAGCACGACGACCGGGCGCGAGGGATCGCCATCCAGCACATCGTCGATGAAGATATCATCGAGCGGTGCGCATTCGAGCACGAGGCCCTGGTGCGGAGCGTCGCGTGCGACGAGGCGGGCGAGATCGGCGGGCTGGGCCCATTCGACGGGGAAGTCGGCCGGCAATTCGCCGTCGAGCGATTCCACGCCCTCGCGAGTCGCCCAGAGTTTGCGATGGCTGCGATTCGGATTCTTGAGCGCGGCCTCCACGGCGTGGCGACCCCAGAGCCGAACCATGCCGGTGCTCGCTCTGCCGCTGCCACGGCCGTTCTTCATCCGGCCTGCGCGGCCGCGCAGCGCCTTCCCGGAGCGTCCGCCTTCGCGGTCGCCTTCTTGCCGGTCGCTACGATTGGTCATGAAAACTGTCCTTTTTGGAAAAACTATGCCGCTCCTGCCATTACCCCCATTGACAGGCAAGGCCGCGTTCTACATAGGCGCGCTCCTCGGCAGCGAGGCTCTGGTTTCGGAGCTTCAACACAACGGGTTTTTCGAAAGAAGAACCCCCGCCAGCAACTGGTGTGGACAGGTGGCCGAGTGGTTAAAGGCAGCAGACTGTAAATCTGCCCGTGCAAGCGTACGCTGGTTCGAATCCAGCCCTGTCCACCACCGGTTTCCCTAACAGGACATTCCCTTCGGGGCTCCCCTCCAGCTACAGCATCGGGCGAGATAACCGTGCCGTGCCGCGTATCGCGGCGGACAGGGTGCCATGTGGCGTATCGCGCTGGAAACTATCCCCGGCCGTCGGCGTGGATGGGAACATGCCCTTCCTCCCGGCATTGCGGGAGGGGTGGACACTGACTAGAGGATGGTGATGCCCGGAGAAATTCTCGATAATCAGGGACGCGGCGAAGCGTCCTGGAGCTGGCCTTCCATCCACCCGGAAGGCCGCAAGTTCGGCGCTATCGCCGGTGTCGTGGCCCTGATCGGCTGGATCGTGTTCGGCCCGCTGGTCGGTTGGCCGCTGGCGCTGCTCACGGTCTGCGTGCTGGCCTTCTTCCGCGATCCCGTGCGCGTGACGCCGCAGGACGACCGTTATATCGTCGCACCGGCCGATGGCCTGGTGACGCTTATCGGCAAAGTCTCTCCGCCGCGCGAACTGACGGTCGAGGACGGCAGCGGCTCGCAGCCTATGTCGACCGAACCGGTTACCCGCATTTCGATCTTCATGAGCGTCTTCGACGTCCACATCAATCGCAGCCCCATCGGCGGCACGGTGCGCCGGGTGATCTACATCCCCGGCAAGTTCCTCAATGCCGACCTCGACAAGGCCAGTGAAGAGAACGAGCGCCAGCACATCCTGGTCGAGCGCGGCGATGGACTGCGCGTCTGCTTTACGCAGATCGCCGGTCTGGTCGCGCGCCGTATCGTTCCGTTCGTGAAGCCGGGCGACATGATCGCCTCCGGCCAGCGGATCGGCCTGATCCGCTTCGGCAGCCGCGTCGACGTCTATCTCCCCGCAGGAACGGAGCCCAAGGTGCTCATGGGCCAGCGGATCGTCGCCGGTGAAACCGTGCTGGCGGAACTCGGTTCGGCGCCGGTGATCGAGGGTATCTCGCAGTGACCGGCGAGCCCGACGGAATCCAGGGCGGCGAGTTCGAGGGCGATGGCCTTCGCGTGCGCCGCCGCCTTGCCGGCGGGCTGCCGATGCGCGTTTTCGTTCCCAATGCCATCACGGCCGCCGCGCTCTGCTCCGGCCTTACCGGTATCCGTTTTGCGATCGGCGGCGATTATGAACGTGCCGTGCAGGCCATCATCCTTGCGGGCCTGCTCGACGGTATCGACGGCCGCGCGGCGCGCCTGCTCAAGGCGCAGACGCGTTTCGGCGCCGAGCTGGACAGTCTGGCCGATTCGATTTCGTTCGGTGTCGCACCGGCGCTGATCGTCTATCTCTGGACGCTTCACCAGCTGCCCAGCCTGGGATGGATTGCCGCCCTGGCTTTCGCGATCTGCTGCGTCCTGCGTCTGGCGCGCTTCAATTCCCGCCTCGACGAGATCGATCAGCCGCATAAGGACGCCGGTTTCCTGACCGGTGTTCCGGCGCCGATCGGCGCGGGGCTAGCGTTCCTGCCGATGTATTTGTGGATCGCGAGCGGGGTGCCGGAATTCGCCAATCCCATCGCGGTCAGCGTCTGGATGGTGGTGATCGCCTTCCTGATGATCTCCAGCCTGCCGACGCTCAGCTGGTCCCGCATGAGTCCGCCGCCAAGCCTTCGCGTCGGACTGATCGCGCTGGTCGGCCTGACCGTGGCGGCGCTGCTGACCGAGCCCTGGTTCACGTTGGCCGTGATTACCATTGCCTATCTGGCGCTGATTCCCATCGGCATCGTCACTTACATGAAGATCAGGCGGCGAGGTCCGTCGCCGGCAGTTCCATCCCCGGCCATTCCAGTCCCGGGCGTTCCGCCGCAGTCCACTGCGACTGGCGGCGAGGACGGGCCGAACGGTCCTTTCTGAGCGTGGCGAGCGCGGGCAGGGGCACGCGTTCGATCGCTTTCCAGACCAGAAGAGTGCTGTCCGGGCAGCCACGCAGCTGCGCCGGCAAGGACAGCGCCGCATCCGCGTGGCGCAGCCAGCTCGTGGCGATGACATGGGCCGAAACAATCGCGGCCACAGCGAAGATACAGGCAGCAAAAGCAGTCATGACCGTTCCTTTCGAACCATCATCCATGGTGTCCCTGGTCTGCCGAAGAGCAGCGCCTGTGGACACCTTGTGGAAAATCCAGAATCGTTCTATTAATGTTCCTGTGATCTCGTTGTTCTCAATTTGTTCTCCGGCTGTCAAGCAGGAATCGTCCAGGCCTTCGCTGAGCGTAAAGCGCGCGCTGCGGGGGGCGGCATGAGCGGAGAAGCCGTCGATCGTCTGGCCGAGCTTGAGGGCTTGCGCGACTGGTGCGAGAGCAATCAGTTCGATCTGGAGGAAATTGATTCGAGCGAACTCGTCCTGACCGATCGGGAGGCAGGAAGCGTCTGGTCGGTATTCGGCGTCGACGACTGGATCCAGATCAAGGGTCTGGTTCTGGATGAGGTCGAACCGGGATCGGCCTTATGCCTGACCCTCGCGCGCTTGCATGACCGGTTGCTGGGCTGCCGGTTTTCAGTCGACGCGCAGCAGGGCCTCATCATCATCGTCGATCTCATGCCCTCCTGCCGAACCGCTGCGGCAATCGGCGAGGCGGTCATGCAGATGCAGGCGATCATCGATCATACGAGCGAGCTGCTGGAGGATGTCATCGAGCGCGAGATGGAGGCCGATGACCGGACCATCGACCAGGCGTTCGGATTGGAAGGCTCGCGGCGCCTGCACTGATTCGCCGATGTCAGGTCAGGCCGCCCGATGATGGGTCAGGCGGCGCGGAATATGCGGCGCGGCCTTTGGCGCGAGCAGGCGGCGGCGGGCTGCAGAGGGGCGGCGCGGGGCACGATCTCCCGGCAATACGGCACCCCGTCTCCAGCGCACGGCGTCTCCGGCCTCAAGGTCGATCTGGCGTTTCAGGTTGCGCAGTGCGGGCAGGGCAGCGCGGTAGCTCTTCCAGATCGTCATGAGCGCCAGAGCGGCGCTGATTCCGAACAGGATGGATGAAACGACGGTCATCGATTGCGTCCTTGAATTCGCGACCCCCTCAGGCGCTGTCCTTGAAAGATCCCTTATGCTGTGCCGATCGCTGGCGCCGGATGGAACTGCGCCAGAAGCGCCGGCAGCTTGGGGATTACCCTGTGGAAAAGCAGTGGAAGCCCTGTAGTTTCCGGCCTTGGCCGCCAAGTCTCGCGCTCTGCGACGAAATGCCTTGTCGGGACGCCGGATTGGGGCTGGTGTTTTCCGGCAAACGGCGCTAAGGGCGGCCCCGCTCGGCGAAAGGTGTCGAATTCGCGTCACCCGCGACTCGGGCAATCCACATGGAAAGCGCACATACCGGTGCTAGGCGGCCAGGGATCGATATCCCCGCTTGGTTCCTGCTTTCCAGAGGTTCAACCGGAAGGAATTACATTATGGCGGCTCCCGTCGTCACCATGCAGCAGCTCATCGAAGCCGGCGCGCACTTCGGCCACCAGACCCACCGCTGGAACCCGCGCATGAAGCCGTACATCTTCGGCGCGCGCAACGGCATCCACATCATCGACCTTTCGCAGACCGTGCCCCTGATGGCCCGCGCTCTCGAGTTCGTTTCGGCCACTGTCCAGGCCGGCGGCAAGGTGCTTTTCGTTGGCACCAAGCGCCAGGCTCAGGAGCCGATCGCCCAGGCCGCCCGCGCTTGCGGTCAGCACTTCGTCAACCACCGCTGGCTGGGCGGCATGCTCACCAACTGGAAGACCATCTCGGGTTCGATCAAGCGCTTCAAGGCTCTTGAAGAGCAGCTTGCCGGCGACACCACCGGTCTGACCAAGAAGGAAGTCCTTCAGCTCACCCGCGAGCGCGACAAGCTTGAGCTGTCGCTCGGCGGTATCCGCGACATGGGCGGCATCCCGGACGTGATGTTCGTGATCGACGCCAACAAGGAAGAGCTGGCCATCAAGGAAGCCAACGTCCTTGGCATTCCGGTCGTTGCCGTGCTCGACACCAACGTGAACCCGCAGGGCATCTCGTTCCCGATCCCGGGTAACGACGACGCCAGCCGCGCCGTTCGTCTGTATTGCGAAGCCGTTGCTCAGGCCGCCACCAAGGGTGGTCGTGACGCGCTCGTGAACAGCGGTGCCGATCTCGGCGCCATGGACGTGCCGGTTGCCGAAGAGACCGTCGAGGCCTGATAGGTCCGGCGACGACTTTTTCGTCATGGAATTGTCGCGCGCCGGGTCCAATGGGCCTGGCGCGCGTTAATTTTATGGGCCGCTGTGCGACCCGGGCATTTCATGGGCCGCAACGCGACCTGGGCATTTTCGGGTCGCATCGCGATCCGAGGATTTTAAAGGCCGTGCTACACGGTCCCACCAAGCAAGAGGATTTGAGCGATGGCTTACACCGCCGCTGACGTGAAGAACCTGCGCGAGCGCACTGGCGCCGGCATGATGGACTGCAAGAAGGCCCTGGACGAAACCGGTGGCGATCTCGAAGCCGCCGTCGACGCGCTGCGCGCTCGCGGTCTGGCCGCTGCAGCCAAGAAGTCCAGCCGTACGGCTGCCGAAGGTCTGGTTGGCGTTGCCGTCACCGGCACCAAGGGCGTCGCCGTCGAAGTGAACTCGGAAACGGACTTCGTTGCAAAGAACGACCAGTTCCAGGACTTCGTCCGCAACACCACCGAAGTCGCCCTCGGCGTTGCCGGTGACGACGTGGAAGCGCTCAAGGCTGCTGCCTACCCGACCGGCGGCACCGTTGGCGACGCGCTGACCAACAACGTCGCGACCATCGGCGAGAACCAGCAGGTTCGCCGCCTGAAGACCGTCGAAGTCGCTCAGGGCCTCGTCATCCCTTACATGCACAACGCTGCCGCGCCGAACCTCGGCAAGATCGGCGTTCTCGTCGCGCTCGAATCGGAAGCTTCGGCTGACGTTCTCGAAGCCCTCGGCAAGCAGATCGCGATGCACATCGCCGCTGCCTTCCCGCTGGCCCTCAACGCCGACGACCTCGACGCCGAGCTGATCGAGCGCGAGCGCAAGATCGCCCAGGAAAAGGCCGCCGAATCGGGCAAGCCCGAAGCCGTGCAGGCCAAGATGGTCGAAGGCGCGATCGCCAAGTACGCCAAGGAAAACGCCCTGCTCTCGCAGGTCTTCGTCATGGACAACAAGACCCCGATCCAGCAGGTCGTCGACCAGGCCGGCAAGGAAGCCGGTGCCAAGATCGTGCTGAAGGACTACGTCCGCTTCCAGCTCGGCGAAGGCATCGAGAAGGAAGTCACCGACTTCGCAGCCGAAGTGGCTGCTGCTGTCGCCGGCTGATCCTTCGCGGATACCGAAATAAGAAAAGGGCCGGGGAGCTTAGGCTTCCCGGCCCTTTTTTTGCGCGGCGCAGGTCAGTAGGCGGCGGTGAACCTCGTCCGGCTGTGCCGGTGTGCTTCCAGTTCGTCGACCATGGCGATGGCGTAGTCGGCAAAGCTGATCTTGCTCTCGCCGGCTTCGTCCGTGAGGAGCAGGTCGCCCCCCGTGCGGTAGGTTCCCGTGCGCGGGCCTTCGAAGATCAGCGCGGCGGGGGAGAAGAAGGTCCAGTCCACGTCGTCGACCTGCCTGAGCGCGTCGAGGAAAGTGATGCCGCCGGTTGCAAAGGGCTTCCACTCTTCCGGGAAATCCGGCGAATCGATGAGCCGCTTGCCGGGCGCGACTTCGAGACTGGCGGCACCGCCGGTGACGAGGAGGCGGTGGACGCCCGCCTTGCGGAGCGCGGCAAGCAGGGTGGCGGCGGAGACATCGAAGTGGAGCGCGCTGATCACCGCATCGCTTCCGGCGATGAGCGGGGCGAGTGCCTCGGGGTCTGAGGCGTCGCCGGCCGTGGCGGTCACGCCTTCCACCGACGGAATCTTCGCAGGATTGCGCGCGATGGCGAGAACCTGATGTCCGCGCGCGGCGGCCTCCCTAGCGATTTCCGATCCGGCGCGGCCGCTGGCGCCGAGGACTGCAATCTTCATTTCCGGATACTCCACTGGTTTCCAATAGTGACCAAGTGTGTCATGGAGCGTGGCCATGCAAGAAGGCACTTTCAGCGCACCGGGTTACCCCGAGGGAACCGGTAATCGTCTCCCGGACGTCTACGCGGCGAACTGTCCGACCCGGCAATTGCTGGACCGGATTGCCGACAAATGGAGCGTGCTGATCCTGACCACCCTGGGTTCTCGGGAGATGCGTTTCAACGCTCTGAAACGGCGGATCGACGGGATTTCCCAGAAGATGCTGAGCCAGACCCTCCGCTCGCTGGAGCGTGACGGACTGGTCGTGCGCGCGGTCGTGCCGACGGTGCCGGTGACGGTCAGCTATGCCATCACGCCGCTGGGACGTGAATTGCTCGCCGCGCTTCAAGCCATGATCGACTGGGCCGAACGGCGCATGGCCGACGTAAGGCTGGCGCAGCTTGCTTACGACGTTCGCGAAGAGGAACTGGCGGGCCTGGCTCTGTAAGAAGGCTGGATCGCATGCGATCTGCAGTGCAGGGTTGAAATGATATAACGTTACTGTACTGCGCGAGACATGAGCCGAGCCGATCTCCTATCCCTGCCGCAGAACGAAGCCGTGCGTCCCGTTTCGGGTCCGCGGATCATGGCCATCGATGCCCTGAGGGGGCTGGTCATGCTGTTGATGCTCGTCGATCATACCCGCGAGTTCTTCTACCTCGATCGGCAGGTCACCGATCCGATGAACCTCGATGTCACCGATCCCGCGCTGTTCCTTACGCGACTTGCGGCGCATCTCTGTGCGCCGGTCTTCGTCGTACTGACCGGCGTATCGGCCTGGCTCCATGCGCGCGGCGATGCGGCGCGGGCCGGGGCTTTCCTGGCCAAGCGCGGGTTGTTCCTCATTGTGCTGGAAGTGACCCTGGTGAACTTCGCCTGGACTTTCGACCCGGCGCCCGAGACCTATTTTCTCCAGGTCATCTGGGCGATCGGCCTGTCGATGCTGGTCTTGGCCGCGCTCGTCCATCTGCCGCGCGCCTGGGTCGCGGGCCTGGGCGGGGCGCTCATATTGGGGCACAACCTCCTCGACAGCATCACGCTGGCGCCGGACGCGCCTGGGCATGCCCTCTGGGCGATTCTCCACCAGCGCGACCTGATCGCGCTGCCCTGGGGCGCGGCGGCGCGCACCTCCTATCCGGTTCTGCCCTGGATCGGGGCGATGGCGATCGGCTATGCCGCCGGGCCGTGGTTCGGCCGCGAGGCGAACCCGAAGATGCGGGGCAGGGCGCTGCTCCTGTTCTCGGCCGGAAGTCTGGCCCTCTTCGCCCTGCTACGCGCAGCGACGGGATACGGTGACACCCAGGCCTGGACCGTCAGCGGCAACATGCCGCGCGATGCCATGGCCTTCGTGAACCTCACCAAGTATCCGGCCTCCGCCTGTTTCCTGCTGCTGACCCTTGGCATAGGTGCCGCGCTGCTCAACCTGTTCGAACGCGCGGAACACCGCGGCGCCGGTGCGGCGATCCGGTGGCTGGCCGTGCTGGGCGGGGCACCGCTGTTCTTCTACCTCGTCCATCTCTATCTGCTCCACGCCGCCAACCGCGCGGCCGGTGCGGTGATGGGCGCGCAGGGCCTGACGAGCGTGCCTTCGGTGGGCTGGATCTGGGCGCTGGCAGCGCTCACCGCGGTCCCCTGCTGGTTCGCCACGCGCTGGTTTGCCGGGGTCAAGCGCGCCAGTCCCGCCTGGTGGATGCGCTACCTATGAAGGGGTAGGAGGGGCCGCCGCGCAGACCGGGCGCGGTCATCCACAAGCTCGCCCCTTGGCAATCGGCCCGCGCGCTCCTAAAGCCGGGCGGTCCTGCCCAGAGGAGATTGTGCGGCCATGAGTTCTTCCCCTTACAAGCGCGTCCTGCTGAAACTGTCGGGCGAGGTCTTGATGGGAAGCCAGCAATTCGGAATCGATCCCGAATTCGTCGCCGAACTTGCCAAGGAAGTGAAGGCGGCCAAGGAAACCGGCCTGGAGGTCTGCCTCGTCATCGGCGGCGGCAATATCTTCCGCGGCATGGCCGGCGCCGCGCGCGGCATGGACCGTGCGCAGGCCGATTACATGGGCATGCTGGCCACCGTCATGAACGCCCTGGCGATGCAGAATGCGCTCGAGCAGCTCGGCGTCGAGACCCGCGTGCAGTCCGCCGTGCAGATGGACCAGGTCTGCGAGCCGGTGATCCGCCGCCGTGCCGAGCGTCACCTGGAAAAGGGCCGCGTGGTGATCTTCGCCGCCGGCGTTGGCGCACCTTATTTCACCACCGATTCGGGCGCTGCCCTGCGCGCCGCCGAAATGCGCTGCGACGCTCTCCTGAAGGGCACCAGCGTCGACGGCGTCTATGACAGCGACCCCAAGACCAATCCGGATGCCAAGCGCTACGATTCGGTCGATTACGACACTGTCCTCGCCGACAACCTGAAGGTGATGGACGCCTCCGCCGTGGCCCTGTGCCGCGACAATTCCATTCCGATCGTCGTGTTCTCGATCCGCGAGAAGGGCAATCTCGCCACCGTTCTTGCCGGTGGCGGCACCAAGACGATCGTCCAGAAGGGAGCCTGAACAATGGCCAAGTACGACAAGGCGGATCTCGAACGCCGCATGACCGGCGCGATCGAAGCGCTGAAGCACGACCTTTCGGGCCTGCGCACCGGCCGCGCCAACACCGCGCTGCTGGAGCCGATCATGGTCACCGTCTACGGTGCGAACACGCCGATCACGCAAGTCGCCACGATCTCGGCGCCCGAACCGCGCATGCTTTCGGTGCAGGTCTGGGACAAGACGAACATCGGTCCCGTCGAAAAGGCGATCCGTTCGGCCGGTCTCGGCCTCAATCCGATCAATGACGGCAACACCCTGCGCCTGCCGATTCCCGACCTGACCGAGGAACGCCGCAAGGAACTGGCCAAGCTCGCCGGCTCTTACGCCGAAAAGGCCCGCGTCGCCGTGCGCAACGTGCGCCGCGATGGTATCGAGAACCTGAAGGCGGACGAGAAGAAGAAGGAAATCTCGGAAGACGAGCGCAAGCGCGGCGAAACCGAAGTCCAGAAGCTGACCGACGACATGATCAAGTTGCTCGACGAGGAGTTCGGCCGCAAGGAGAAGGAAATCCTCGGCAAGTGAGGCTTAGCCTCGCCGCGAGGGAGACCTGATGGCCAAGGAAGAACCTGCGAAAGTCGTGGCGCGCCACGTTGCCATCATCATGGATGGCAACGGGCGCTGGGCGAAGAAGCGCCACTTGCCGCGTGCGCTGGGTCACCAGCGCGGCGTCGAATCGGTTCGCCGCGTGGTGCGCGGCGCCCGGGAGATGGGGCTGGAAGCGCTGACGCTCTACGCCTTCTCCACGGAGAACTGGCGGCGGCCGGAGGAAGAAGTCTCCGACCTCATGAGCCTGATGAAGCGCTTCATCCTCTCCGATCTGGACGAGTTTGCAGCGGCCGGTGTCCGGCTGAAGATCATCGGGGATTACAAGGCCTTCAAGCCCGATGTGGTCGAATTGGTCGAAGGTGCCGTCGCGCGGACGGCCGGCAACACCGGCACCACACTGGCCGTGGCGCTCAATTACGGTTCGCAGGACGAGATCGCCCGCGCCGCCAGCAAGGCAGCCGCGAAGGGCCCGATCACGCCCGAAACCATCGCTGCCGAACTCGATACGGCGGACATGCCCCCGCTCGATCTGCTGATCCGCACTTCGGGCGAAGTTCGGCTGTCGAATTTCCTGCTCTGGCAGGCGGCCTATGCGGAAATGATGTTCACCGAAGTGCTCTGGCCGGACTTCACCGCCGAGCACTTGCGCCAGGCCCTGGAAGATTTCACCTCCCGCGAGCGACGCTATGGCGGACGCTGACCCCGGCAGGAAGAAGTCCGACCTGGGCGTGCGGACGGCTTCGGCCGTGGTCATGCTGGTCGTGGCCGGCGGCGCGCTGTGGCTGGGCGGGGTGGTCTGGACCGCGTTCGTCTGTGCCGTGGCGCTCGGCGTACTCTGGGAATGGGTCAAGCTGGCCCGCGGCGGCACGCAACATCCCGGCGAGCGCGCGGCCTTCAACTTCGGCGGCATGCTCTATGTGGGCATCGGCGCAGCGATGTTGCTGTTCCTGCGCAACCCGGCTTTCAGCCTTGCGCCGCTGCTGACGATCCTTCTGGCCGTGATCGGCGTCGATGTCGGCGCCTATTTCACGGGACGCTCGCTGGGCGGCCCGAAGATCGCACCTTCCATCAGTCCGTCCAAGACCTGGTCCGGCCTGCTCGGCGGCGTCCTTGGCGCCACGCTGGTCCTGTTCGGCGCCGCGCGCTTCTGGCAGGAGGGGCTGATCTCGGTCCATCCGCAGGGCAATGCGGCGGACGGCCCCGCCTGCTTCGGGATGCAGCCCTGCTGGTACCTGACGGCCAATGCGGTGCCGCTTTTCGCGACCTGTCTGATGACCGGCATCCTGCTGGCCGTCTGCGCGCAAGCGGGCGATTTCTTCGAAAGCTGGATGAAGCGCCGGGCCGGGGTCAAGGACTCGGGCCACTTCATTCCGGGCCATGGCGGTTTCTTCGACCGTCTCGACGGCTTGCTGGCCGTGCTTTTCGTGCTAGGGCTGATGATCCTTTTCCAGCCGCGATGACCATGATGCGCACCATTTCCGTTCTCGGAGCCACCGGCTCCATCGGCGCCTCGACGCTGGACCTCGTTCGCCGCCATCCGGCGGACTGGCGCGTCGTGGCCCTGACCGCCAACGGCAACGTGCCGGAACTGGCCCGGCTTTCGATCGAGCTGTCCGCGCAAGTCGCGGTCGTCGCCGATGAGACGTGCCTGCCCGCCTTGCGGGAGGCTCTGGCCGGAACCGGGATCGAAGCCGCCGGCGGCCCGGCCGCGCTCATAGAAGCCGCCTCGCGCGGCGCCGACGTCACCGTGGCCGCCATCGTCGGCTGTGCCGGCCTCGCGCCCACCATGGCCGCGATCGAGCAGGGCGGGGTGATCGCGCTCGCCAACAAGGAGGCGCTCGTCTCGGCGGGCGAAGTGATGACCGCGGCGGTGGAGCGTCACGGCGCAACCCTGTTGCCCATCGATTCCGAGCACAACGCGATCTTCCAGTGCCTGCAGGGCAACAGCCTCGATCACGTTCGCTGGATCACGCTGACGGCCAGTGGCGGTCCGTTCCGCGACTGGTCGCTCGACCGGCTGACGCTGGCGACCCCGGCACAGGCGGTAAAGCATCCGAATTGGGACATGGGCGCGAAGATCAGCGTCGATTCGGCGACGATGTTCAACAAGGGCCTCGAACTGATCGAGGCGCACTACCTCTTCCCGGTCGGGCTGGACCGGCTGCGTATCATCGTCCACCCGCAGTCCGTCGTTCATTCGATGGTGGAGTATCGGGACGGGTCGACCCTGGCGCAGCTCGGGCCTTCCGACATGCGTGTGCCTATCGCTTCCGCGCTCGCCTGGCCGGAACGGATGGACACGCCCTGCGCACCGCTGGACCTGGCCGAAATCGGTGAACTGACGTTCCGCCGCCCTGACGAAGTGCGGTTCCCCGCCACGCGTCTGGCCAGGGAAGCGGCCGAGGCGGGCGGCGCCATTCCGGCCGTGCTCAACGCTGCAAACGAAGTGGCCGTGGCCGCTTTCCTTGGCGGTCAGATTCCGTTCACGCGCATCGCCGCACAAGTCGAGGACGTGCTCGGGGCCTATGCGCCGCCCGCGCCCTCCAGCCTGTCGGATGTTCTGGCGGTTGACGGCGAGGCAAGAGCAAGGGCAAGCATGCTGGCCGGGACTGCGTGACGGCACGCGGTCCGAAAAGGATTCCCTGAATTGACCGGATCGCCCAACCTGCTGACGACGATCTTTGCATTCCTGTTGGTGCTGGGGCCGCTCGTGCTGATCCATGAGCTTGGCCACTATCTGGTGGGACGGCTGTTCGGCGTAAAGGCGGATGCCTTCTCGATCGGTTTCGGCAAGGAGATCGCGGGCTGGACCGACCGGCGCGGCACCCGCTGGAAGCTCTCGGCCCTGCCGCTGGGCGGCTACGTCCAGTTCGCCGGCGACATGAACCCCGCCTCGGCGCCCCGCGCCGGGGAGGACGGCCTCACGGCCGAGGAACGCGCCAGGACCTTCCATGTGAAGCCGCTGTGGCAGCGTGCGCTTATCGTCTTTGCGGGCCCGCTGACCAATTTCGTCCTCTGCGTGTTGATCCTGGCCGGCTTCGTCTATGCCCACGGCCGTCTGATCGCGGATCCCGAGGTCGTCGGCTTCTCGGAAACTTCCGCGGCCAAGGTGGCGGGCGTGCAGATCGGCGATCGCATCGTCGCCATCGACGGTAACCGCATCGGCAGCGTCACCGATATTCCCGAACACACCGTCTATTTCCCGGGCAAGAACGTGGAACTGGTCGTGGACCGGGAAGGGCGCTCGGTCGTTCTGCCGGTGACCCTGGCTGGCGACGAAGTGAGCGACGATTTCGGCAACAAGGCCCGGATCGGCGACCTCGGCCTCGATTTCGCGGTCCCTGTCGTGAGCGGCTTCATGGGCGATTCCCCGGCCGAGCAGGCAGGCATGAAAGTGGGTGACCGGATCGTTGCCGTCGGCGAGACTCCGATCAGCAGCTTCCGCGAAGTGCCGCCGCTGATCATGCCCATGCCGGGTGCCAGGACGACCATAACCGTCATGCGCGAGGGCCAGGCGCATGTCCTGCCCATGACCATCGGCAGCGCCGTCCAGAAGGACGCGCAAGGCCGCCAGGAAACCGTCGGGCGTATCGGTGTCCAGTCCGGTTTCGGCCGACTTGAGCCTGTTGGGCCGGTCGCCGCGCTGGGTATCGGCGTCGATCGCAGCTTCGCGCTGATGGGCACGATAGTCACCGGTATCCGGCAGATCGTGACCGGAGACCGGTCCGTCCGAGAACTGGGCGGCCCGATCAAGATCGCCAAGTATTCCGGCGAGCAATTCTCGCTGGGATGGGAGCCTTTCGTGGGCTTCGTGGCGATGATCTCGATTAACTTGGCATTCATCAATCTCCTGCCAATTCCTGGCCTCGACGGCGGGCACCTGGCTTTCTATGCGGCCGAATTGGTCCGTCGCAAGCCGCTGGGACTGCGCAGTCAGGAATGGGCGATCCGCACCGGGGTGGCACTCGTGCTTGCCCTGATGGTGTTCGTCACGGTCAACGATCTGGCATCGCTCCCGATTTTCGGGGGATAGCCTGGAGAATTCATCAGCCATCACATTTCCGCCGGGATTGGCTGCTTGATTGGACGTCGTCCATCGGGCAGATGGGCGCGATTACCCGTCGTCATGACGGGCAGCCTGGCGGGTCGGTCGAAGTCCTCGCGAAAGCGAATACAGGAATTTGCGTAGAATGATCGGATTGGAAATGGGTCGCAGCACTGAAGCTCGCCGTGCGCCGCAGCTTGCCGTAGTGCTCCTGGGGACCACGATCCTCGCGGGCGCCCCCGGCATTGCCCTTGCGCAGAATGCACCTGCCCCCGCCGCTCCCGTCTCGGCTCCTGCTCAGGCCCCCGCCGAAGTCGGCGAAACGATCCAGACGATTCAGGTCACCGGCGCCGAGCGCCTCGAAGCGCAGACCGTGCTTTCGTACATCCAGCTGCGCGTCGGCCAGCAATATACCAAGTCCGCCGGCGACGCCGCGCTCAAGGATCTCTACGGAACCGAGCTGTTTTCGGACGTGCAGGTCAACAACGACAAGGGCGTCGTGACCATCACGGTCAAGGAAAACCCGGTCATCAACCGCATCATCCTTGAAGGCAACAAGCGCATCAAGGACGACAAGATCCTGCCCGAGATCAAGGTCTCCCCGCGCCAGATCTTCACCCGTTCCAAGATCCGCGCCGACGTGGCCCGCATCATCGAACTCTACAAGCGCCAGGGCCGTTACGCTGCGACTGTCGAGCCGAAGATGGTCATGCTTGACCAGAACCGCGTCGACATCGTCTTCGAGATCACCGAGGGCGACAAGTCCAAGGTGCGCCAGATCAACATCCTGGGCAACGAGCAGTTCTCCGACGGCGAACTGCGCAGCCAGATGGTGACCAAGCAGGCCCGCTTCACGCGCCTGTTCAGCTCGGGCACCAGCTACGATCCCGATCGCATGGCCTTCGACCAGCAGAAGCTGCGCCAGTTCTACCTGACGCAGGGTTATGCCGATTTCCGCGTCGTCTCGGCCGTGGCCGAACTGACGCCGGACAAGAAGGACTTCATCATCACGTACGTGGTGGAGGAAGGTAAGCGGTACAAGTTCGGCGACGTGAAGGTCGAGAGCCAGCTGCGCGATTTCGATGGCGACAAGCTGGCCAAGAATCTCGCGCTCCACAAGGGCGACTGGTACAACGCCAAGCTGGTCGAAGACACGATCGAGGGCCTGAACGACACCGCCGGTGCCTTTGGCTATGCCTTCGCCGACGTGCGCCCGCAGTACGATCGCGACAAGGAAAACCTCACCATGGGGCTGACCTTCGTGATCCAGGAGGCGCCGCGCGTCTATGTCGAGAAGATCGACATCAACGGCAATACCCTGACTCAGGACAAGGTGATCCGCCGCGAATTCCGCCTTGCGGAAGGCGACGCCTTCAACTCGCTGCAGGTCAAGCGTTCGACCAACCGCATCAAGTCGCTCGGCTACTTCCAGGAGAAGTTCGAAGTCGAGCAGAAGCCTGGTACGGCCGAGGACCGCATTATCCTCGAAGCCAACGTCGAGGAAAAGCCGACTGGTGAACTCCAGCTCTCGGCCGGTTTCTCCAGCCTTGAGCGCTTCATCTTCCAGGCTTCGATCCGCCAGCGCAACTTCCGCGGCCGTGGTCAGACGGTGGGCCTGTCGGGTAGCTATTCGTCCTACTCGAAGTCGGTCGAAGCCAGCTTCGTAGAGCCGTACCTGTTCGACAAGAACGTGTCGCTGGGCGTCGATATCTATCGCCGCGATTACAACAGCTTCAATTACACGAATTCGGACCGCAACACGACCTACCAGCAGTCGACCACGGGCTTCCAGGTTCGTGCCGGTGTGCCGCTGACCGAATATCTGACCGCCATCGGCCGCTACACGCTCAACTACGATGATGTGTCGCTGGACAAGGGTACGTACTACTCGGTCGATTCCAACGGTAACTACGCATGCGACCCGCTGCGTGCCGGCCGTTATCTCTGCGATGCGATCGGCAAGCGTCTCAGCTCGATCCTCGGCATGTCGGTGGTTTACGACAATCTCGACAACCGCCAGCGTCCGACCCGCGGTGAAACCATCTCGGCCAACGTCGACGTGGCCGGCCTCGGCGGCGACGTGAAGTACTATCGCCTGCGTGCCAATGCGGCGAAGTACTGGCCGCTCGGCAAGGGCTTCATCTTCTCGATCCAGAGCGAAGGCGGCCTGATCAAGGGCTGGGGCGGAGACGATGTCCGCCTGACCGACCGTTTCTATCTGGGTGAGCCCCAGATCCGCGGCTTCGGCATTCGCGGCGTCGGCCCGCGCGTCGTGCGTCAGTATCTTACGGCGGACAGCGACGGGAACTACACCGTCAAGGGCGAGGATTCGGACGACGCTCTCGGCGGCAAGTATTACTACATGAATCGCGCCGAACTCGAGATTCCTCTGGGCTCGGGTGCGCGTGAAATGGGTCTGCGCCCGTCCATCTTCGTGGATGCCGGCGCGGTCTGGGCCATCAAGTCGCCAGTTCTGAACCAGTGCCCGAGCGGCTGCTTCATCGGTTCGCGCGACTCCAGCGGTAACCAGCTCTACACCGAGACGGCAACCGACGGCACGACCTCGACGACCACGAGCGCGACCAACTCGGTCACCGGTGCAGCGAATGCCGCCATCGGTACCACCAGCTACTTCACCGAAACCTTCGAGGGTAATACGTGGAAGCCGCGCGTTGCCATCGGTTTCGGCGTGAACTGGAACTCGCCCTTCGGGCCGTTCCGTATCGATATCTCCAAGGCGCTGCTCAAGTATGACGGCGACAATACCAAGACCTTCACTTTCAACGTGGGAACTCAATTCTGATGAACATGCTTCTCAAGTCCGCCGCTCTGGCCTCGGGCCTGGCGTTTGTCGCTCTGGCCCAGCCCGCGCTCGCGCAGGCTGTGCCCGCGTCGAAGGTGGCCGTGGTCGATCTCGACCGCGTTGCGCGTGAGTGCAACGCCTGCAAGACTGCCAACCAGTCGCTGCAGCAGCAGATCCAGGCTTTCGAGGCACGCCGCAACCAGCTGCAGACCTCGCTCCAGCCTGAAGCCCAGGGCCTCGAAACCGCCGTCAAGGCGCTGAACGGCAAGCAGCCCGACGCCGCGCTGCAGACCCGCATCCAGGCCTACCAGCAGAAGGAACAGCAGGCCGGCCAGGAACTGCAGGGCCAGCAGCAGCAGATCCAGCGCAACCAGGCCTATGTCGGCCAGCAGATCCAGGCGCAGCTGCAGAACCTCTACAAGCCCGCCATGCAGAAGCGCGGCGCCAACATGCTGGTCGAAATGGGCCAGACGCTGGCCTACGATCCCGGCCTGGACGTGACCACCGACGTGCTGACCGCGCTTAACGGTGCGCTCACCTCGATCAACACCACGGCTCCGGCGCAGCAGCAGCAGCAGCAGCCTGCTCCCGCGGCCTCGGGCCGCTAAGGGCAGCGGCGGGTAAGGCGATGAGCGAGCCGACCGAGTTCGTCTACGACACCGCGAAGATCCTCGCGGCTCTGCCGCATCGCTACCCGATGCTGCTGGTCGACCGCGTGGTCTCGTTCGACGAGAACGAGATCCATGCGGTCAAGGCCGTGAGCTTCAACGAGGACTTCTTCCAGGGCCACTTCCCCGGCCGTCCGATCATGCCCGGCGTGCTTCAGATCGAAGCGCTGGCGCAGGCCGCCGGCATCCTCGCGATCGAAGCACTCGGGCTCGCCGGAACCGGCAAGCTGGTCTACTTCATGGCGATCGAGGAAGCGAAGTTCCGCAATCCCGTGACGCCGGGCAACCTGCTCGACCTGCGGGCCGGCTTCGTGCAGAAGCGCTCGCGCGTCTGCAAGTTCTGGGGCAAGGCCTCGATCGGCGAGAAGGTGACCTGCGAAGTGAACTTCACCGCCATGATCGCCGACGCCTGACGGGCAGGGGAGGGCCAGCCTTCCCTTGACCCTTGCATTTTCGGGGGCGTCCGTGTAAGGGCGCCGCTTTCCGAAGCAGGCCGGTCGGAACCGGCCATATGCGAAGAGAGATACGACATGAAGGCCGATACGCATCCCGACTACCACATGATCACCGTCCAGATGACCGACGGCAGCACTTTCCAGACCCGCTCGACCTGGGGCTCGGAAGGCGACACGCTGGTCCTCGACATCGATCCCACGTCGCACCCGGCCTGGACCGGCGGCAAGGCCCAGCTGCAGGACGGCGGCCGTGTTGCCCAGTTCAACAAGCGTTTCGGCGGTCTTTCGCTCAAGAAAAACTGAGCGCAGACAGCTTCGAACACAAAGAAGGCGGTCCTTTCGGGCCGCCTTTTTTGTTGTCCGGTTCAGGTTTCTCCGATTCGCTCGGCAGCGTGTCGGAGGTGTCCTGGTCAGGTCTCGAAGCCGAAGTCCATGAGATCGAGCCAGTCCAGCCGTTCGGCGGGGACGGGGCGGAGGAATTCCATCCCGGCGGCATCCCCACGCACCCAGCGCACGATTGCCTGCAGCGCGGGCGCGCCGGTTTCCAGTCGGATCGAAACGAATGCGCCTGGGCGCAGCCAGTCCGCGTCGCCCCGAACGCTGCAACCATGGGCCGAGACGTCGGCGAGTTGGACCGATGCGGAGCCGCCGCGGGCCGATTCCAGCGTGGCATCGTAGCAAGTGACGTGCCGATGTTCGCGGCGCCGGTCGTCGCGGGCCCGCGCGGGGCTGGGCATGAGCCTTGCGAGCGATGCGTTCACTGTGCGATGTCCTTGGCGTACCGTTGAAAATTCGGAGCCAATTTCCGTCAATACCGTTAACGGACAGTCACCGTGGGGCGATCGGAACCAAAATCTCCGGCCGGTCCTGATGGAATGAGGCAGATGCCGGTTTGCCGGCTTGCAGATGGAGAAGCGCAATGAACCGTAACTTCCGTATCCTGACCGCCTGTGGCGCCGCACTCGTGGCCAGCGCCGCTCTCGCCGGACAGGTGCAGGCTCAGGACACCGCAGCGGCCGCGCCGATGGTTCACGCCGATGTCATCGGCCTGGACGGCAAGCCGATGGGGACCGTCATGCTTCAGGACACGGCGGGCGGCGTGCTCGTCACCACCGATCTCAAGGGGATTCCTGCCGGCGACCATGGCTTCCACTTCCACGAGAAGGGCGTGTGCGAACCGGCGCAAAAGTTCACCACGGCCGGTGGTCACTTCACGGGCGGCGACCACAAGCACGGCCTGATGGTCATGGGCGGGCCGCACGGCGGTGACATGCCGAACCAGCACGTCGGCGCGGACGGCGTGCTGAAGGCGCAGGTTCTGAATACCGGGGTGACGCTGGCCGCAGGCGCCAAGTCACTGGCCGATGCGGATGGTTCGGCGCTGGTCATCCACGCCGATCCCGACGACTATACCAGCCAGCCTGCCGGCAACGCCGGTGGCCGCATTGCCTGCGCGGTGATCAGCGCTCCGAAGTGATCGTGGCGAGCGGGGCGCGCTCGCTGAGCTGCTCCCCGCTCACCCCCAGGGCTTTTCCCGGTACCACTGGGTGATGACGTACTTGTAGCCCTTGCGCACCTTCATCGCGTGATGGAGCGTGGCGGCATTGAGCGTACCGTCGGCGCGGCGGTTGTTCCAGGCGATCAGCTTCCCGCGCTCGGGCTGGATGAGCTTGTCGATCACCTTGAACCGCGTGGCGCCGCCGGCCTCCACATCGTTGAGGTAGACCATGAAGGTCCAGGTCCGCTGGCCCGCGACCGAACAGTATTTGTCGTAGTCGCTGTTGTTGGGCTCGAAGTAGTCGGTGTGTGCCTTGAATTCCTGGCCCACCTCGTAGCGCTGGCCCTGGAGCGGCTCCGCGTGGGCGATGTCGATACCCGACAACTGCGCCAGTTTGTCCGCCAGAGCCGCCACGGCGGGATCCTCGGGTGAAAGATCGCAGGTCGAACTGGTGCGGAAGGCATCGTCACCGTTGTAGTTGGCGATCGTCGAGGGCCGATGCTGCGCCTCGATCATGGCAAGCAGAGCGTCGCATTCCTCCCCGGACAGGAACGCGCGCAGGACGAAGAGGTCCAGCCGCGATGAGGGGAAGCGCTGCACGCCATGGCGCGAGAGCAGGATGTCAGCAGATGATTCGCCGGGAGACTTCATGCTGCACCCTTAGCGGGCCGCTCCGGGCGAGAAAATTGCATGAGTTTCGGCCTGATCCAATTTTTTGCTTTGCAAGAGGGCAAACCTTGTGCAAAGGGCGCCCTCCGCAACGGTCGCTGCAAAGCGAAACGGAGCGGACTTCGGAAGACGCGTCGTTTCAAACCGCGTTTGCCGTGTGGCGATTGTAGCTCAGTTGGTTAGAGCGCCGGTTTGTGGTACCGGAGGTCGTGGGTTCGAACCCCATCAATCGCCCCATTTCTCCTTCTTCTATCGCCATATGGATCAAATGCCGGGTGAAATTCCCGATGCTTTGACGTAGGCCACTTGCTCCTTTCCCTGCGGACGATAGAACGCCTTCGACCATGCACGGCCTTGCCAATCCCGCCCGGTTCCTGCGCATCGCCCGATGGCTGATGCCGCTTTGCATGGGCATCGGATTCGCCGTGGCGTTCGGGGCCCTGGGGTGGGGGCTGTTCTTCGGCCCGGCAGAGCGTCTGCAAGGCGAAACCGTTCGCATCGTCTATCTCCATGTCCCGGCCGCCTGGCTCGGCATGGCGGGATGGATGGGAATTGCGGCCGCCAGCTTTACCGAACTCGTCTGGCGCCACCCGCTCGCGGGCATAGCCGCGCGTGCCTGCGCAGTGCCCGGGGCGGTGTTTACCGCCGTCTGCCTGATTACCGGATCGCTCTGGGGACGGCCGGCCTGGGGCACCTGGTGGGTCTGGGATGGCCGGTTGACCAGCATGCTGGTGCTGCTTTTCCTCTACTTCGGCTGGATGGCGCTTTCGCAGGCGAGCGAGGCTGCCGACGGCAGCCAGAACCGCGCACCCGCCATCTTCGGCCTGGTGGGCGCCGTGAACATTCCGATCATTCACTACTCGGTCATCTGGTGGAACAGCCAGCACCAGGCGCCCAGCATCAGCCTGGGCAAGTCGGCGATGGCCGGCGATTTCCTCTGGCCGCTGCTTCTGGCAATGCTGGGTTTCACACTGCTTTTCGCAGGCTGCGTCCTGGCGCGGATGCGCGCAATCCTGGCAAACCAGCAAGCCGAAGCCCGCTTGCGGCGCAAGGCCCTGAGCGAGGCCTGGTGACAGTCATGCCGGATAAGAGGAACTGATGCGCGAGGCGATGGACCCCTGGATCTTCGTGGCCGCGGCCTATGTGGTCGGGATCGGTGCGACCGTGACGATGGCGGCATGGTCGCTGCTGTCGATGCGTCGTGCAGAGAAGCGCCGTGACGATGCGAGGAAGCGCTGAGCATGGCGCAGACGGCCCATGTCCGCCCTGGCGGGATCAAAGCGAAGCACCAGAGGCTGGTCCTCCTGGCCGTGGCGCTGGTCGTTCTCGTCGGCGCTGCCTTGCTGGCGGCCTGGGCTTTGCGCAACCAGGCCAGCTATTTCTACGTGCCGGCCGAGATCGTGGCCAAACCGCCCGAGCCCGGCCGCGCCGTGCGGCTGGGCGGGATGGTCGCGCAAGGCTCCCTGAAGACCGAGGCTGACGGCGTAACGATCGCCTTTGTCGTGGAAGACGGCAAAGCGCGCGTTCCGGTGCGCTTCAAAGGGATCGTCCCCTCGCTCTTCGTGGAAGGCTCCGGCGTCGTGGCCGAAGGGCATCTGGATTCCGGCGGCACGTTCCAGGCGGACAATCTCCTGGCCAAGCATGATGAGAACTATGTGCCGCGCGAAATGAAGGACATGAGCAGGGAACAGGCCGAGCAAGTGATGCGCGAGACGAAATGAGCGACGCGCGATGATAGCCGAACTCGGACTTGCCGCCCTCTGGATGGCTGCGGCGCTGGCCGGCCTGCAATTGTTGGCCGGCATATTGGCATTGACCGGGCGCGGCTCCTCGCTGGGCGGGATCGTGCGGCCGGTGGCGGCGGTGCAGGGCGTCCTGGCGCTGATCGCCTTCCTCTGCCTGATCGCCGTCTTCGCGACGACGGATCTTTCCGTGAAGCTGGTGGCGATGAACTCGCACTCGCTGAAGCCGCTGATCTTCAAGGTGGCGGGAACCTGGGGCAATCACGAAGGCTCGATGCTGCTCTGGGTCACGGTGATGAGCTTGGCCGGTGGCTTCGTCGCGCTCGTGGAACGGCGGCTGCCGGAGCCGACCATGCTGGCGACCCTGGCCGGACAGGCCTTCGTCAGCCTGGGCTTCTATGCCTTCCTGCTGATCGCCTCCAACCCGTTCGACCGCCTTTCCCCGGTCCCGGAGGAAGGCAATGGGCTCAATCCCCTGCTGCAGGATCTTGGGCTCGCGTTCCATCCGCCCACGCTCTACCTCGGTTATGTCGGTCTTTCGGTGGCCTTCAGCTTCGCCATCGGCGCGCTGGTCACGCGGCAGGTCGGCCCGGCTTTCGCCCGTGCCATGCGGCCCTGGGTGCTGGGCGCCTGGATTTTCCTGACGCTGGGCATCACGGCCGGCTCCTACTGGGCTTATTACGAGCTGGGCTGGGGCGGCTGGTGGTTCTGGGACCCGGTGGAAAATGCTTCCCTGATGCCCTGGCTGGCGGCGACGGCGCTGCTCCATTCGGTAAGCGTGCTGGCATCGCGCGATGCGCTGAGGGCCTGGACGGTGATGCTGGGCGTGGTGGCTTTCTCGATGTCAATGATCGGCACGTTCCTCGTGCGCTCCGGCATTCTCACCAGCGTGCACGCTTTCGCCGTGGACCCGCAGCGCGGTTCGTTCATTCTCGCGCTGCTGGCGATCAATATCGGCGGCGCCCTGACGCTCTTCGCGCTGCGGGCCGGGACCGTCACCGAAGGCGAGCGTTTCGCTCTCGTCAGCCGCGAGGGCGCGCTGGTGTTCAACAACGTCATGCTCTCGGCGATCCTGGGCATCGTCCTGTTCGGTACGCTCTACCCGCTGGTGGCTGAGACGATGGGGGCGAAAGTCTCCGTCGGACCGCCCTATTTCAATCCGATGGGCGCGCTTTTCGCGGTGCCGATGCTGGTGATCCTGGCCGTCGGTCCCATGCTGCGCTGGCGGCGCGATTCGTTCGCCCGGGTCGGCCGGTCGCTGGTCATTCCAGCGATGCTGGTGGCGGCGGGCATCATCGCCATGGTGGTGGTCGGCGGCGTCGGTCTTCTGCCCACGCTCGGCTTTGCGCTGGCGCTCGGGCTTGGCTGGGCGAGCGTGCTGCCGCTCAAGGGCCGCAACTTGCGCCGCACGCCCTTGCCGATCTGGGGCATGGTTCTCGCGCACTTCGGGATTGCCGTCTCGCTGTTCGGGATGAGCTGCGAGAGCGCATTTTCGGTCGAGAAGCTGGTTGCGGTGAAAGCCGGCGACGCGACGGCCGTGGGGCCGTGGCAGATCAAGCTGGACGCGGTGGAGCCCATGGCAGGTCCGAACTGGACCGCTCTCGAAGCCCGGCTGCTGGTTCGTTATGGCGACTACGGGAAGGTTACGCAGCTCGACCCGCAATCGCGCAGTTTCTGGGCGCCGCCGCAGCAGACCAGCGAATCGGCGCTGCTCACCCGCTGGAACGGCCAGCTTTACGCGGTGCTCGGCGGCGAGGCGGATGACGGCCGCTGGCAGCTGCGCCTGTGGTGGAAGCCTTTCGTGCCGCTGATCTGGCTGGGCGGGGTGCTCATCGCCCTGGGCGGCTTGCTGGCTCTGCTCGGCCGCGTTGCCAGCGATTTGCGCCGCATTTTCGCGCGCGAGAAGATCGCCTATCGCCGGGGCCGCATGGCCGATCTGCAGCGCGCGCAGGAGGGCGAGGAGCCATGAGCCCGCCTGTGCGAACCAAGGCGCCTGCCTGGGCGATCTGGTTGCCGCTGGGGCTGTTCCTGGCTTTCGCGGCGCTGGTCACGATCGGCCTCCTCCGGCCGGCGGACCGGACGGTCGCCAGCACCCTGATCGGCAAGCCGATGCCGGCGTTCGCGCTGCCGCCCGCCCTGCCTGACCGACCGGGCCTGGGCAGCGCCGACATCGCCAGCGGCAAGCCGCATCTCGTCAATATCTTCGCCTCGTGGTGCATTCCCTGCCGGGTCGAGGCGCCGCAATTGCGCGTTCTGGCCGGAGCGGGGGTGCCGATAGTGGGGATTTCGGTGCGCGACAGCACTGAGGCGCTGACCGGTTTTCTCAAGGAAAACGGCGATCCCTATCAACGGATCGGCGCGGACGACGATGGCAAGGTGCAATTGGCGCTGGGCTCGTCCGGCGTGCCCGAAACCTATGTGATCGATGGGCGGGGCGTCATCCGCTACCAGCACATCGGTGAGATCCGCCCCGAGCATGTCGCGATGATCCTGGCGAAGCTGCAGGAGGCGTCGCAGTGATGCGGCGCCCGGCAGCCTTGTCCTTGGCGACTTTGTCCCTGGCGCTGGCGCTCTGGCTGACCGTGCCCGCGGCCGCGCAGGAAGAGCAATCCACGGCGCCATTCGCTTATCGCCAGCTGGATGATCCCGCCAAGGAACAGCAGGCGCAGGCGCTGATGGAAACGCTGCGCTGCCTGCAATGCCAGGGCCAGTCGATTGCTGATTCGGATGCGCCCATCGCCGGGTCCATGCGCTCGCTGGTGCGCGAGCGAATCGCTGCCGGCGAGCAGCCCGAGGCGATTCGCGGCTGGCTGATCGAGCGCTATGGCGACTACGTCAGTTATGCACCGCAGCTTACCTCGCTGACCTGGCCGCTGTTCGCCTTGCCGGTCGTGCTGATCGGGCTGGCCGCGCTGCTCCTGCGCAAGCGTTTTCGCCGGGGAGAAGCGCGATGACCTGGGTTTTTGTCGCCTTGCTGGCCATCCTGTCCTTCCTGGCCATCGTCTTCCTGTTCAAGGCGCCGAAAGGCGGCCGAGAGGCGGTGGCGGCGGCACTGATGCTGGGGGCGGCAGGCTATGCCGCTCAGGGGCGGCCCGGCGAAGCCGGAGCGCCCAAGGAAGCCACGGACGCGCAGAATCCGGAAGCTGGCCAATTCTTCGTGGAGGCCCGTGCCCGCTTGCGGGACCAGGGCATCCCCACCAGCAATCATTGGGTCATCATTTCCGACGGGCTGGCGCGCAATGGCCATTATGCCGATGCCGCGCAGCTCCTGCGCGGGGCTATCGAGGACGATCCCAAGGATTCCGAAGCCTGGCTGGCCCTGGGCAACGTCCTTGTCGCCCATTCGGAAGGCGTGCTGACGCCGCCCGCGCTCTATGCCTACCGGCGGGCCGTCAAGGCCGATCCGAAGGCGCCGGGGCCGCCTTATTTCCTGGGGCTGGCCATGGCTCAGTCCGGTCAATTGACGCAGGCACGCGCATTATGGGCCGATCTGCTGAAGACGGCGCCCAAGGATGCGGACTGGCGGGTGTCAGTGGCGCAGCAGCTTCAGCGGCTCGATGTCTTCATCGCCAGCCAATCGCCGTCGGCCGTACAGGCGGAGGCGCAGACCCGGCAGGAACCGGACGACAGGGGTCAAGATGCTCAGGCTCAAGAACTTCGGGCCCCGGAATCCGGGCCTGAACCCATGAAAGAGCGGAGCCCGCCATCGCGGAATCCCCAGCCCATGCCGCCGCGTCGATGAACCTTCAACTAACGGTCGTTGCTAGGCTCCGATCATGCTGCTAACGGCGGGCGCTTGTTGCGGGGGTGAAATGCCGACGCGGCAAAGCCATTACGGGGCGCTGGAATGAGTGATGCAAGTTCGGACACGGCTGTCGTTCCGACGGTGATCGATCCGGCGACGGGGCATAAAGCCCCCGCCGCGGGTGGACATGGTTCCGGCAACATAACCAAGCTCGCGCTCGGTGCCGTGGGCGTCGTCTTCGGCGACATCGGCACCAGCCCGCTTTACGCCTTCCGGGAAACCTTCGTCGGCCCGCACCCGCTGGCGATCGACGAACTGCACGTTCTCGGCGTGGTCAGCCTGATCTTCTGGTCGATGACGCTGGTCGTTTCGGTCCAGTACGTGGGCATCCTGATGCGGGCGGACAACAAGGGGCAGGGCGGCAGCCTGGCGCTCGTGGCGCTGATCTCGGGCGCGATCCGCAAGTCGCGCTACGGTTCGCTGGTGGTCCTGCTGGGCGTCTTCGCGACCTCGCTGTTCTACGGCGACTCGATGATTACCCCCGCCGTTTCGGTGCTGTCCGCGGTCGAGGGCCTCACTGTCGTCGAATCGCGACTGGCGCCGCTGGTGCTGCCGATCGCGCTGGTCCTGCTGATCGCACTGTTCGTGATCCAGAAGAGCGGAACCGCCAAAGTCGGGGCGCTCTTCGCGCCGGTGATGATCGTCTATTTCGCCGTGCTCGCCATTCTCGGCATCTACCATCTCGTCCAGATGCCGTCAGTGCTGGTGGCGCTGAACCCGTGGTACGCCATCCAGTTCTTCATGACCGACAAGGTCCTGGGCTTCCTGGCCCTGGGCTCGGTCGTGCTGGCCGTGACCGGCGCGGAAGCGCTCTATTCCGACATGGGCCATTTCGGCCGCGGCCCGCTGCGCCTGTCGTGGTTCGGGGTCGTCATGCCCTGCCTGCTGATCAACTACTTCGGCCAGGCGGCGATGATCCTCGGGCTCGACGATTCGGCCGCGGCAGAGGCGATGAAGAACCCGTTCTTCAACCTCGCACCCGAAAACCTGCGCCTGCCGCTGGTGATCCTGGCCACTTGCGCCACCTTCATCGCCAGCCAGGCGGTGATTTCGGGCGCCTTCTCGATCACTCACCAGGCGATGCAGCTCGGCTTCATCCCGCGTCTCTCCACTCGCCACACCAGCGAGCACGAGGTGGGCCAGATCTACATTCCCTTCGTCAACTGGGCGTTGATGACCGGCGTGATCGTGCTGGTCCTGGTGTTCCAGAACTCGTCGAACCTCGCCTCGGCCTACGGCATCGCGGTGACCGGCGCGATGCTGATCGACACCTGCCTCATGGCGGTGCTGCTGATCGTGCTCTGGCGCTGGAAGCTGTGGATGGCGATCCCGGTGATCGTCACCTTCTTCGTCGTCGACGGCGCCTATTTCGCGGCGAATGCCACCAAGGTGCCGGACGGCGGCTGGTTCCCGCTGCTGATCGGCGGCATCGCCTTCACCCTGCTGACGACCTGGAACAAGGGGCGCCGCCTCATGCGCGTTCGCATGACCGAGGCCGCCCTGCCGCTCAACGTCTTCGCGAAGAGCGCGCATGGCTCGGCGGCGCGGGTGCCGGGCACGGCGATCTTCATGGCATCGAGCAATGCCGGGGTGCCTTCGGCGCTGCTGCACAACATCAAGCACAACAAGGTGCTGCACGAGCGCGTGGTGGTGCTGACGGTCGAAGTTCAGGACGTGCCTTATGTCGAGCCGGCCGAACGCTATTCGGTGACCGACCTGGGGCAGGGCTTCTATCGCATGACGCTGCGTTACGGCTTCATGGAAGAGACCGACATCCCGGCCGCGCTCGCGCATTCCGAGATGTGCGGCGGCCCGTTCGAAATGATGAAGACCAGCTTCTTCCTCTCGCGCCAGACCCTGGTTCCCTCGGCCAAGCCCGGCATGGCGATCTGGCGCGAAAAGCTGTTCGCCTGGATGATGCGCAATGCGGCCAGCGCGATGGAGTTCTTCCGCTTGCCCACCAACCGCGTGGTCGAACTGGGCAGCCAGCTGGAAATCTGAGCCATGCGGGCAGGGGCGGCATCCTTGCCGCCCTGTTGACGGTATTTGTCATCAGTTTCAAACATAACGGTCTGATAGGACGCAACTTTACTTCTCCAACAAGGGGGTGAGATGCGTTCCTGTTACCTCTCGGCCGGTGCGGCCCTGATCCTTCCGGCGCTGGCGCTGTCCTCGGGCGCGAAAGCGGCGACTTGCGACGAGACGTTCGCCAAGGCCGGCTCCATTCTCAGCGGCATGCGCTTCACGGCCACGGTGACCGTTCCCGACCTGACACCGGCCAGCGCCATCGGCCAGATGCGGGGAATCGTCGCGGCCAAGGGCTACGACGTGATCGTCGCCGAGCCGGATGATGGATCCATGCTGATCGAGCAGCCGCAGACCGGCAAGGCGCGCGCCTTCCCGATCACGATCACTGCCACCAATGCCGGCGGGCAGGGCACCGTGCAGATGGAAGCGAAGCTGCGCGGAGGGCAGACGGTGCCGGCAGAGGCGGCCAAGACCGAGATGTGCGAGATGCTCGGCGGCCTCAAGGGCGGCAAGGCCGGTCTGGCGGCGGCCAGCAGCGGCATGAAGGCGGTCAGCACCGCGCCGCCGCTCGAAATGGATGCGCTCTCGCTGTCGCAGCAGATCTCGAAGGACACCGAGCGCAATGCCGCGGCCATTCCGCTGCGCTATGAAAACAAGAGCTTCATCATCAAGGGCATGGTGGGCGAGATCGCCAAGGATCGGGGCGACTATATCGTCACCTACAAGATCCCCCAGCCTTACGAGCAGGCCATCCGCCTGCCGGGCCAGGCGGCGTTCAAGACCGATATCGCCTGTGTCATGGCCAAAGGGCAGGCCGCGTTCACCCTGCAGCTCAAGCCGGGCAAGACCATTCGCATGAGCGGGGTCTACGACAATTTCAGCCCCACCGACCACATCCTCCTGTTGAAGGACTGTCGCTCGGTCGGCTGACGAGGCGGGCGGCGGCCGTGCCGCTGCCCCCCCCGCTTCGCTCAGTCGTGCGGCGGGTTCTCGATCACTTCTTCCTTCGCAGCCTCGCCCATGCCGTGCTTGAGCACCATGGGCAGCTGCGAGAACGTGAAGACGAACGACAGCACGGTGAAGCCCCAGAGCTTGGCCTGGAGCCAGGTGTCGAAGCTGACGGTGAAGACCAGCGCGGTGTTGAGAACGGCCAGGAGCAGGAAGAACCAGGCCCAGTTGCGCGACAGCTTCATCCAGCCTTCCTCGTTCAATCCCTCGAACGCGGATTGCAGCAGGTATTTCAGCATGGGCTTGCCGCGCATGAGGCCGAAGAACAGCACGCCCGCGAACATCAGGTAGACGGCGGTGGGCTTGATCTGGATCCAGAAGGCATCGTGGAACACCACGGTGAGCGCGCCGAAGCCGACGATCAGCACAGTCGTCAGCCAGAGCATTGGCGAGATGTGGCCGAGGCGCCATTTCGAAATGCCCAGCGCAATCACGGTGGCGACCATGAAGGCCACGGTGCCCTTGATCACGGCGGAAACCGTGCCGATGGTGTCTCCCTCGCCGGTCGGCGAGAAATGGCGATAGGCCAGGAAGAAGACGAGCAGCGGGCCGAAATCGACGACGAGATTGACCCAGGAACTCTTGGGTTTCTCGGCAGGCGTGGTCTGGCTGTTCATCAGGCGATCCCGGCGATGACCCGCGCGAGCAGATCCGGGTTGAAGGGGCGCAAGTCGTCGATCTTCTCGCCGACGCCGATGGCGTGGATGGGCAGGCCGTACTGCTCGGCCGCCGCGACGAGGACGCCGCCGCGGGCCGTGCCGTCCAGCTTGGTCATGATGAGGCCGGAGACGCCCGCCACTTCCTTGAAGATCTCGATCTGCGAAAGCGCATTCTGGCCGTTGGTGGCGTCGAGCACGAGCACCACGTCGTGCGGCGCCTCGGGGTTGAGGCGGCCCAGCACGCGGCGGATCTTGGACAGTTCGTCCATCAGTTCGCGCTTGTTCTGCAGGCGGCCGGCGGTGTCGACGATGAGGGCGTCGATGCCCTGGTCGGTCGCGGCCTTCACCGCATCGAAGACGATGGAGGCCGGGTCGCCGCCCTCGGGGCCCTTGATGAGCGGAACGCCCAGACGGTCGGCCCAGACGCCGAGCTGGCCGATCGCGGCGGCGCGGAACGTGTCGCCCGCCGCCAGCATGACCGAGTAGTCCTGCTCCTGGAACAAGTGCGCCAGCTTGGCGATCGTGGTGGTCTTGCCCGAGCCGTTGACGCCGATCACCAGGATCACCTGCGGGCGGGGGAAGGCCACGACGTCGAGCGGCTTGGCGACCGGGCGCAGAATTTCCGCGATCTCGCGGGCGACCACTTCCATGATCGCGCGTTCGTCCGCGTCCCGCTCGAAGCGTTCCTCGGCCAGGCGGGCGCGGATGCGGGCGGCGGCGCGGGGGCCGAGGTCCGACATGATCAGCGCGTCTTCGAGAGCATCGAGCTGGGCATCGTCCAGCTTCGACTTGCCGACGATGCCGGAAAGGTTCTCGCTCAGGCGTTCCGAGGTCTTGCGGAAGCCGCCGAACAGGCGGTCGGACCAGTCGCGGTCAGCCTGCTGGCCATCGGTACTCATGATTCCAGTATTCCTTCGACTACCCTTGCGGGCGTAACGCGGATCAGCGTGCCGGGCTGCACATGGTCGGGCAGGCGCCCAGGGAGACGTACCGGCGCGAAGTTTTCCGCATGGCCTTTCGCGCCTCTTTCGGCAAGCACGGATAGCGGCTGGCCGATGAGCCCCGTGAGCCAGTTCGCCCTGGTTCCGGCGATCTTCTCGCGCAGTTCGCCTGCGCGGGACCGGATCGTGGCGGCCTCCACTTGCGGCATGCGCGCCGCCGGGGTGCCGGGCCGCTGCGAATAGGGGAAGACGTGGCCGTGGACGACCTGCAGTTCCTCGATGATCGAGAGATTGGCGGCATGGGCTTCCTCGTCCTCGGTCGGGAAGCCGGCGATGAGATCGGCGCCGATGGCGATTTCGGGGCGGCGCGCGCGCAGGCCAGAGACCAGTTCCAGCGCATCGGCGCGGCTGTGGCGGCGCTTCATGCGCTTCAGGATCAGGTCGTGGCCGTGCTGGAGCGAGAGATGGACATGCGGCATGACCCGCGGCTCGCTGGCCAGCAGCGCGAACAGCGTCTCGTCCACTTCGGCGCCGTCGATCGAGGACAGGCGCAGGCGGGGCAGGCCGGGGAAGCGGGCGAGGATCGCTTCGCAGAGCGTGCCGAGGCGCGGCGATCCGGGAAGATCGCCGCCCCAGGAGGTGAGGTCCACGCCGGTCAGCACGATCTCGTTGACGCCGGCGTCGGTGTGGACGGCCAGGTCGTGGAGGACTTCGGCCACGGTGCGTGAGCGGCTGGGCCCGCGGCCTTGCGGGATCACGCAGAAAGTGCAGGCATGGTCGCAGCCGTTCTGGACCTGCACGAAACCGCGCGTATAGGCGCGCCGCGCGGTCAGGCCGGGGGAAGGCGCAATGGGCGCTGGCGGGACGTTCCAGGCGCGCGGATCGAGCTTGGCGGTGTTGGCGACGATGCCGTCGACTTCGGGCATGGCGGCCAGCATCGCGCGTTCCACTTCAGCCGCGCAGCCGGTGACGATCAGGCGCGCGTCCGGGTGGGCCTTGCGGGCGCGGCGGATCGCCTGACGCGTCTGGCGCACGGCTTCCGCCGTCACGGCGCAGGAATTGACGACCACCAGGCCTTCGGGCTGATCCTCGGCCCCGCGCAGCAAGCCGCGCAGCGTTTCGCTCTCGGAAATGTTGAGGCGGCAGCCGAGCGAATGGACTTCGACAGTCAATCTGGGATCCCGTAGTCCGCCGTTTCGAACGAGCCGCGGAACGATTCGGTGGCCGGGCCGGTCATGACGATTTCGTCGTCCGCCCGCCATTCGATGGCCAGCGGGCCGCCGGGAAGGGTGACGGTGACCTTGCGGTCGACCAGGCCGCGCCGCATGGCGCCGATGGCAGTGGCGCAGGCGCCCGTGCCGCAAGCGCGTGTCAGTCCGGCGCCGCGCTCCCAGACGCGCAGGGTGATGGCGTCGCGGGCCGTCACGGCTGCGACGTTCACGTTGATGCGCTCGGGAAACAGCGGATCGTTTTCGATCAGGGGGCCGAGCCGGGCCATGTCGATGCCATAGGGATCGTCGACGAAGAAGATGACGTGCGGATTGCCGACATTGACGGCGATGGGATTGACGAGTTCCTCCCAGGCCACCGGCAGGCTGCGCGTGTCCATCGGATAGCCAAGCGGGATCGCGTTCCAGTCGAAGCGGGGCTTGCCCATCTCGACGCTGATGCCGCTGCCCCTGGGCGTGGTGGAGACGATGCCGCCCAGCGTTTCCACAGTGGCCGGCCGGCCGTGCAGCAGGCCCACCGCGCGGGTGGCATTGCCGCAGGCTTCCACTTCGCTGCCGTCGCCATTGAAGATGCGCATGCGGAAGTCGCCGCGATCGGAAGGCGTGAGGACAATGAGCTGGTCACAGCCGATGCCGGTATGGCGATCGGCGAGCGCGGCGGCGAGCGCAGCGTTCACGACCGGCAGCGCGGCGGTGCGTCCATCGAGCACGACGAAGTCGTTGCCCAGTCCATGCATCTTGGTGAAGTCGATCCGCATGGCGGGCGATTTATGCGTTGCGGGGCGCGAGGTCCAGAAAAAGCCGCGAGGCGCTCGCTTCAGGCCAGACGGGCCTGCGGATCCGGCGCGGCGCCGGCGGCCCGCTGCTCGTCCATGCGTGCGGCTTCGATGCGGCGGCGCAAGGCGGCCAGATCGCTGACGGCTTCGGCATCGGCCACGATCTCCATGCCTTCCAGCCACTCGGCCAGATGCTCGGCGGGACGCGGCTTGCCGTAGAGATAGCCCTGGCCCTTGATGCGATCGTATTGCTGGAGGTGGGACAGGACTTCGCTGGTCTCGATCCCCTCGGCCGTGACGGGCAGGTCGAGACCCTTGCCGAGCAGGGCGATGGCGTGGACGATGGCCATGCTGTCCTTGTTCTCGGCCAGGCCCGATATGAAGCTGCGATCGATCTTGATGCGGTCGAACGGCAGGCTGCGCAGCATTGCCAGCGAATTGAACCCCGTGCCGAAATCGTCGAGGCTTACCTTGATCCCCTGGTTCTTCAGGCTGGCGATCAGCGTGCGGACCTGGGTGAGGTTCTGGTGAAGGCACGATTCGGTGATCTCTATCTCCAGCCGATGGGGCGGGAAACTGGCCTCCACCAAAAGCTTCAGCAGCTTCTGGGCGAACCAGGGGTCGCGCATCTGCAGGGGCGAGATATTGACCGAAAGCGTCAGCCGGGCGTCCCAGCCCCGCGCATCGTCCAGGGCGCGGGCGATGAGCTGTTCGGAGAGTTCGGCAATGGCGCCGATGTCCTCGGCCACGGGAATGAAGATGTCCGGCGCGACGATCCCGAACAGCGGCGAGTTCCAGCGCGCCAGCATCTCGAAGCCGGTCAGCTCGCCGGTCTGGAGATCGATCTGCTGCTCGTAGAAGGGCACGAATTCGCCATTGGCGATGCCCTGGCGAATGCCGAACTCCAGATCGCTGCGGAAGCGCATCTCTTCGGCCATGGCCGTTTCGAACCAGTAGAAGCTGTTCCGGCCCTGGCGCTTGGCGTGATACATGGCGATATCCGCCATCTCGAGCAGGGCCTGGGCATCGGGCCCCGGCACTCGCTCGCCGGAGGGGGCGGAGCGGGGAGCATCCGAACGGGGAATATCCGAACGGGCCAGGCCGATCGAGGCCGTCACGTCGATCGGGGTGGAATTGACCGAGACGCTCTGGCCGATGGCCTCGACCAGCGAGGCGGCGATGCGGTCGATTCGCTCGACCCGGCTCCGGTCGAACTCCACGGCGACCGCGAATTCGTCTCCGCCGATGCGGCTGATCAGGGCGCGGTCCGGCAGGCATCCGGAAATGCGGCGCGCGCATTCCTGGAGCAGGCGGTCGCCGGTGTTGTGGCCATTGTAGTCGTTGACCTGCTTGAAATTGTCGAGGTCGATCATCGCCAGCATCACTGCCCGGTCGCGCAGCGCGGCCTCGCGGATCAGGGCGTCCACCGCGCGGTGGAAGCTGCGGCGATTGAGGAAGCCGGTGAGGGGATCGGTTTCCGCCAGGTGGCGGGCGTGCCGTTCGGCGCGCTTGCGCTGCTGGATTTCCTCGCAGAGCTGGCGATAGCGGCTCCATCCGAAGATGATGATGGCGACGTTGAGGAGGAAGGCGTTGACCAGGAACCGGTCGGGCGCTGGACCTTGTCCGGTCAGCGACTTCACGACCGAAGGACCGATCGCCGCGCCGGTGGCGAGGAACAGCAGGATCGCGGCCGTGACGATACCGAGCGCGACGATGTCCACCGGGCGATCGGCCTCGTTATCCGGGCCTTCGTTCGCCGCTTCGGTCGCCTCGCCAACCAGGGCGTATCGTGTGGCCTCCGTTTCCGTCACTCCAGTTACCCCCTGCTTGAACCCCGGTGAGTTCCTTAGCGCAGTGGACTGAAATATTGGTTAAATCGGAGAAGCAGCGGTGCTCCCGGGATCTTCCGGGAGCACCGATCGATCACATCTTGAGGCCGATTTCGCGCAGGCGCTCCTGCAGGTAATCGTCCGCCGTGATGCTCAGCGGGTAGCGGTCGGGGTTCTCTTGCGTGATGCACTGGTCGAGCGTCTTGAACGGGAAATCGCTGCGCAAGTGCAGGAAGAAGGGCATCGAATAGCGGCTGTGCGCCGCGCGGTCGCCCTCGGGATTGCGCACGCGGTGCGTGGTCGAGGGGAGGACGTGATTGGTCAGGCGCTGGAGCATGTCGCCGATGTTGATGACGACCGCGCCTTCGGGCGGGGCGACCGAAAGCCACTCGCCGTTCTTGCCCTGCAGTTCCAGGCCGGCTTCCTGCGCGCCGAGAAGAAGGGTGATGAGGTTGATGTCCTCATGCGCGCCCGCGCGGATGGCGCCGCCCGCGCCTTGCACCACGGGGGGATAGTGCAGCAGGCGCAGCACCGAGTTGCCGTCCTCGATCGCAGGATCGAACCAGCGGGCGTCGAGACCGAGGTAGACGGCGATCGCCGAGAGGATTTCCGCGCCGGCCTTGTCGAACTGGGCATAGAGTTCGGTGAAGGTCTCCTGGAAGCCTTCGACTTCGCCGGGCCAGATATTGGGCGGCATCGAGGCGGCGAGGGGCGAGCCGGCCGGCAGGTCGCGGCCGATGTGCCAGAACTCCTTGAGGTCCTTTTCGGTGGCACCCTTGGCCACTTCGGTGCGGAACGGCGTATAGCCGCGCGCGCCGCCCTGGCCGGGGATGAAGCGGCTGCGCTTCACGTCGTCGGGCAGGGCGAAGAAAGCGGCGGTCATCTCCCAGGCGCGGTCGATCAGGGCCTGGTCGATGCCGTGGTCGCGGACCATGGCGAAACCGAAAGTGCGGAAGCTCTCGCCGATGCGCTGCGAGAATTCGGCGCGGTCGTCTGCGAGGCTGAGGACGGGAATCTGGGCAAGGTTCATCATGGTCTTCCAACAGGATCGGCGGCCCGTGGTAAGCGGGCGGTGACCGGCGCCTCCAGCGGAAGGCCGAATCACCGAAGTTGTTTCCGTCGATTGAATCGCTATGCCGCCCCCATAGAAGCTTCCGTCCCAAATCGAAAATCGAAAGGCGATTCATGGCAAAGCGCTACTGGCTGATGAAGTCCGAACCGGATGCCTACGGCTGGGACGATCTGGTCGCGGAAGGTGAGGGCACCTGGGACGGCGTGCGCAACCACCGCGCCGCGGGCAACTTGCGCGCCATGGAAGTGGGGGACGAGGCTTTCTTCTATCATTCGAACATCGGCAAGGAGATCGTGGGCATCGTCACGATCAGCCAGTCCGGCCTCACCGATCCGTCCGATCCCGAGGGCAAATGGGCGGCGGTGAAAGTGAAGCCGGTGCGCAAGGTGGCGCGTCCGGTCACGCTCAAGCAGATCAAGGCCGATCCCAGGCTGGCCGACATGGAAATGATCCGGCTGTCGCGCCTTTCGGTGGCGGAAGTGACGCCGGAAGACTGGAAGTACATCCTGACCCTGGCCGGCGGATAAGGCAGGCGAAAAGATTCGTCGCCGCTGCGGAACGCTTCGGCGCAGCGGCCTGCAACTTCCAGCGCCCTGGTCCGGTTTCTTGTTCGTGTAGACGGCGGATTTCTGCCGAAACCGAAAAGGAGTACCGATCATGGGCGAACTGAAGGACACCATCAAGGGTCTGGGCAACGAGATTGCCGGCAACGCCAAGCAGGCCGCGGGCAAGGCTCGCAACGACCCGGCCCAGCAGGCTGAAGGCAAGGCCCAGGAAACCAAGGGCGAGCTTCAGCAGGGCGTTGGCAAGGTCAAGGGCGCCCTCGGCGACCGGATCTGACCACGCGCCGCGGCTCCATGCCAAAGCGTTCGAAAAGGGTCGCCCAAGGGCGGCCCTTTTTCGTTTGGGCCTTGATCGCTGCGATGGCAGAAAACCGAGGAATCTTCGCCTGTTAAAGGTCGTTCATGGCCTGCCTGGCAGCCGTACCGTCCCGGATCGGGATGTCTCTTTCGGGCGAGTGGTCAAAGGTAAACAATGTCCTAAGGTGCGTCCCATGTGGAGCATGTCAAGACGCGCACTCGTCCTCACCCATGAGCGGGCCGGCCATCCCTTCCGGCGCTCTCTGCCTCGTCATGTCTTCCGGGGCATGCGGCCCCCTGCCGTGGAGGCCGCGGAAAATGCCGAGGCCCGGATCGCCTGGGAAATGACCGGCGGAGACTGGCGCAGTTTCCTTTCGGCCTATTGCGTGAGCCTGGCCGTGGTGGTCGCCTTCATCGCCTGAAGGGCCTGGCCCCGATCGGGCTGGAGATCAGGGACGCCTGGCGGCGCGTTCGGCCCGGTACAGCAGGTACCCCAGCCAGGCCGAAGCGACGCAGCACAGCGCCACGACCATAAGCTGGGTGACCACGGGCAGGCCCAGCAGCGACATCAGCCCGGTGGCGATGGCACCGACAACCATGGCGCCCGAATTCACGATATTGTTGGCCGCGATGGTGCGGGCGGTCTGCGACTTGTCGACGAAAGTCGTCAGGAAGGCGTAGAGCGGCACCACGAACATGCCCCCGCTCACGGCGATGCCGAGCAGGGTGAGCAGCAGCGGCACGGCCAGCGGCTGGACCACGAACGTGCCGACGTTCATCAGCACTTCCGGCCCTTCGTGCGGCGGCCAGATCGCGCAGACTTCCTGAAATGCCAGCAGGAACAGGCCCATGCCGATCACCGATAGCGGCGACCAGCGCGCGGAAACGGTACCCTTGAGCAGGGCATTGATCGCTACCGAACCGATGGCGACGCCCACCGAGAAGATCACCAGGAACAGGCTGGCCACTTCCTTGCTGGCATGAAGCATGTTCTTGGCGAGGGGCGGGAACTGGATGAACAGCACGGTGCCGATCGCCCAGAAGAAGCTGATGGAGCAGATCGCCAGGTAGACCCGGCGGTCCTTCATCGTCGTGCGCACAAGGTGGATGGAGGAGCGGATGACGTGGTAGTCGATCGGCTCCGGCTTGCCCTGCGGCGGTGCGGGCGGCACCTGGCGGCCCGCGAAATAGCCCAGGCCGGCGATGATCACCACGGTGATGGCAGCGGTATCCACGCTGATCCAGCCCGCCACGATCGTGCCGGCCAGCACGGCGATATAGGTCCCGGCCTCCACCAGCCCGGTGCCTGAGAGCACTTCGTCATCGCGCAAGTGCTGGGGGAGGATCGCGTACTTGATCGGGCCGAAGAACGTCGAATGGATGCCCATGGCGAACAGCGCCAGCAGCATCAGCGGGATGGCCACCGTGTGCAGCGCTATACCCTGCCAGGCGAGCGCAAGCCCGGTCCCGCCGACCACCATGATGATGATCTCGCAGAACTTGACGATGCGGATGATTCGCGACTTGTCCCGCATGTCGGCCATCTGACCGGCGAGGGCGGAGAGCAGGAAGAAGGGGATCACGAAGATGCCGGAAGCGAGCGCGCTGAACCGGGCCTCGGCGGTTTCCGAATTGTAGACGCCGTAGACGACGAAAAGCACCATCGCGTTCTTGAACAGGTTGTCGTTGAACGCGCCAAGCAACTGGGTGACGAAGAGGGGCAGGAATCGTCTTGCCCGGATGAGTTGGGAGGTCGTGGTCATGTCGGAAAAATTCGGCGGCCTCGCTTCATCGTTGCGGCGACACTTAATGCGGTAGGGCGAGGGCACAACCCCTGTAGGCGCCGACCCGGCCTTTTTTGCCGGGGTGCGGCCGCCTGCGGGCCCTGTGGAAATGCACCGGCAACAAACACCGCCACGCCGATCGAGGCAAGGCCGAGGTGGTCGGGCGGAAATGACGCGGCACCCGATCACAAGCCAATTCTCAAACGCGAGAATCGACGCTATGGGCTAGAGAACATGCTGACCTTGCCGAATATCCTCACGCTCTCGCGGATCGTCACGCTCCCCCTGCTGGGCTTCCTGCTGTGGTGGCCCCGATGGGAATTCGGCTATGGCCTTGCCTTCGGCATCTACTGCCTGATGGGCATAACCGACTATTTCGACGGTTATCTCGCCCGGTCGAGCGGCACGGTGTCGAAACTGGGCGTGTTCCTCGATCCGATCGCGGACAAGATCATGGTCGCCACGGTGATCCTGGTGCTGACGGCGCAGGGGATTCTCACCGGGCCCTACGTCGGCGACATGCATGTGATCGCCGGTCTCATCATCCTGGTGCGTGAGATTGCCGTATCCGGCCTGCGAGAGTTCCTGGGCGGGCTGCAGGTTTCCGTGCCCGTAAGCCGCCTTGCCAAGTGGAAGACCACGTTCCAGCTGGTTTCGCTCGGCGCCCTGATCCTGGGCGCGGCGATGCCATGGTGGAACGTCGACCTGGGTGCGGTGGAGGTCAATATCCCGCATACCGTCGGGCTCACCACGCTCTGGGCCGCGGCCGCGTTGACGCTCATCACCGGCTGGGACTATCTGCGCGTCGGCCTGAAGCACATGGACTGAAGGCCCGCGCCGGCCTCGTTTTCGGCGGCGCTCTATTGCAAAATTGGCTATCGGGCTTGAACTCGTTGCGTTTGGCACAAGCGCGCTGACCCGGCAGGGCGCTCCGGTTCGGGGGGACTCTTCATGAAGGATAATCCCATCTCCGCGTCGCCTCGTTCCAACCCCGCCTCATTTCGCAAGCTGCAGTCCGGTGAGGAACAGGGCGGAGCACCGGGCGGCGGATCTGGCCGCGAGCGCGCGTTCGGCCCCTCCATGGTCTTTGCCCTGGCCGTTTCCGCCGGGCTGACCGTGGCCAATATCTATTATGGCCAGCCCATGCTCGGGTTGATGGAGCGCGATTTTTCCGGCGCTGCGATCACGTACGTCCCCACCGCGACTCAGCTCGGTTACGCGGGTGGATTGCTGCTGCTGGTGCCTCTGGGCGACCTGCTGGAGCGAAAGCGGCTCATCGTGCTGCAGTGCCTGGCGCTCTCGATCGCGCTGGCGCTGGTCGCGCTCGCGCCCACGGGCGGCACGGTGCTGGCGGCCTCGCTGGTCGTCGGCCTGCTTGCCTCGGTGGCGCAGCAGATCGTTCCGCTCGCCGCCAATCTCGCGCCTGAAGACAAGCGTGGTGCCGTGGTCGGCTCGGTCATGGCCGGGTTGCTCTGCGGCATTCTGCTGAGCCGGACCCTGGCCGGCTTCGTCGGCGCGGCTTTCGGCTGGCGCGCGATGTTCTGGCTGGCGGTGCCTCTGGCGCTGCTGACCGCCGGGCTGATGGCCTGGCAGCTTCCACGCAGCCGTCCGCAATCGGGCGGGCTCGGCTACCTGGGGCTGATCGCCTCGCTGCGCGATCTCTGGCGCGAATTTCCCGCGCTGCGCCTGGCGACATTCACCCAGTGCACCCAGTTCGGAGTGTTCAGCGTGTTCTGGACGATCCTGGCGCTGCACTTGCAGGAGCCGCGTTTCGGCCTCGGTTCGGAAGTGGCGGGGCTGTTCGGCGTGCTCGGGGCGGCCGGCGTCCTGGCCGCGCCCGTCGCGGGACGGATCGCCGACCGACGCGGCCCTCATCCGGTGATCGTCGCAGCCAGCGCCCTCACGCTGGTGTCCTGGCTCGTGTTCGGTTTCTGGACCTCGATCATCGGCCTGGTGGTCGGCGTGCTGCTGCTCGACTTCGCGATCCAGGCGAGCCAGATCTCCAACCAGAGCATCATCTATGCCCTGCGCCCCGAGGCGCGCTCGCGGATCAACACCGTCTACATGGCCTCGATGTTCTTCGCCGGCTCGGCCAGTTCCGGCGCGGCGACCGTGGCGTGGCACAATTGGGGCTGGACCGGCGTTGTCGTGCTCGGCACCGGGATCGCGGCGCTGGGGCTGGGCCTTCAGACTTTGCGGCGCAAGGCCTGATTTCCCGGATCGCGCGCCCGGGAGCGGGGGCGCGGCTTATCCGGCGCGCAACTCATCCGCGAGCAAACGGAATTCCTCGGCCCGGGGCGAGTTCTTGCGCCAGACCAGCGCGATCTCCCGGTTGGCGTTGGGGGAGAGCAGCGGGCGGGCCACGACGTTGGTGCCGTTCAGAATGCCGGCATCGATCGCCATTTCCGGCAGCATCGTCAGCCCGAGGCCGTTGTCGACCATCTGCACCAGCGTATGGAGCGAGGTGCCGATCATCGTTG
Source organism: Novosphingobium sp. BL-S-21 (assembly GCF_055521655.1). NCBI lineage: Bacteria > Pseudomonadati > Pseudomonadota > Alphaproteobacteria > Sphingomonadales > Sphingomonadaceae > Novosphingobium > Novosphingobium sp. BL-S-21. The sequence continues at coordinate 1,170,514 of NZ_CM145496.1, read as the reverse complement.
CCGAAGCGCGCAGTTCCGGGCGGTTGCAGGCCGCAAGCGCATGGTCCTTGAGGCAGTGGCCGTCTTCCAGCAGCAGCAGACGGTGCTCATCGATCACCTCGGGGCCGACTTCGGCCGGCGGATTGCGCGGATCGTCGTTGGGGAAGGCGACGAAGAAGGCGTCGAGTTCGATGGTCTCCTTCTCAACCTCGCCGGTGGCATAGGGCAGCGCCAGGAGCACGCAGTCGGCGCGGCCGTGGTGCAGCGATTCGATGGCGGCCTGACTGGGCTCCTCGCGCAGGAACAGCTTGAGGTTCGGGCGCTCGCGGCGCAGGCGCGGGAGCATGCGGGGCAGCAGGAACGGCGCGATCGTGGGGATCACGCTCATGCGCACTTCGCCGGAGAGCGGCTTGCCGCTGGACTGGACGAGGTCGGAGAGTTCTTCGGTCTCGCGCAGGATGCGATGCGCCTTGGCCACCACGGCATTGCCGAGCGGCGTGAAGCGCACCGCGCGCTTGGTGCGCTCCACCAGAGTGACCCCCAGCAGCGCTTCGAGATCGCGCAGGCCGGCGGACAGGGTCGATTGCGAGACGAAGCAGGCATCGGCGGCACGGCCGAAATGCCCGTGTTCGTGCAGGGCGACGAGGTACTGGAGCTGCTTGAGCGTGGGCTGGTATACGGTCACGCGCCGGCTATCGCATGAACGCGGCAGGTTCGCCAAGCGTTTGCTTTTGTTGAACGCGCTTCTGGAAGAAGGCGGAAAGGCGCATCGTCCCGGATCGGGTCCGGGACGATGGACTTCTGCCGTGCCTTATTCTTCCGTTGCGGCGGCGTCCGAAGGCTCATCGGAGGCCTCGTCCGTCGGTTCGTCCTCGACGCGGGTCATCTTGAGCTTGCCGTTCTCGACGGCGAACGCGAGCTTGCCTTCTACGAGGTCCAGCGCATCGCGGCCGAACACGCCGTAGCGCCAGCCTTCGAGAATCGGCAGTTTCTTGCGCACGCCGGCGGCCAGCAGTTCGAGATCCTCGCTGCGGGCCAGCAGGCGGGCGGCAACGTCGATCTCGCGGGCGCGGATCTTGAGCAGCAGCTTGAGCAGGTCAGCGACGAGCGCACCTTCCTTGCCGAGCGGCGCGCCCTTGGGTGTGCGCGGGGGCAATTCGTCATCGGGCAGCGGCTCGGCCTTGGCGATGGTGTTCATCAGGCGCTTGCCGATGTCGTTGTCTTTCCAGCCCTGCGAAAGGCCGCGCACTTTGGCGAGGTCGGACTGCTGCTTGGGCGGGTGGCTGGCGATGTCGGCCAGCGTTTCGTCACGGGCGATACGGCCGCGCGGGATGTTCTTGCCCTGCGCTTCGTGCTCGCGCCACTCGGCAATGGCCTTGAGGCGGCCGAGCATCGTCGGGTTGCGGCCGGCGGCCTTGATCCGCTTCCACGCCTGGGCGGGATCGTTGCGGTAGTGCTCAGGATCGGCGAGCTTTTCCATTTCCTGGTCCAGCCATTCGCCGCGCCCGGTCTTCATCAGGCGCTTGAGGATCTTGGGGAAGATCTTGGAGAGGTGGGTGACATCGCCGATCGCATATTCGATCTGCCGCTCGGTCAGCGGGCGGCGCGACCAGTCGGTGAAGCGGGCGCCCTTGTCGATGGTGAGGCCCATCCACGATTCGACCAGGTTCGAATAGCCGATCTGTTCGGACTGGCTGATCGCCATCATCGCGATCTGCGTATCGAAGATCGGATGGGGCGTGCGGCCGGTGGCGTTGTAGATGATTTCCACGTCCTGCCCGCCGGCGTGGAAGACCTTCAGGACCTCCTCGTTGTCGGTCAGCAGGTCGAGCAGGGGCGTCATGTCGAGCCCAACTGCCATCGGATCGATCGCGGCCGCTTCCTCGGTATTGGCGATCTGCACGAGGCAGAGTTCCGGCCAATAGGTGTTCTCGCGCATGAACTCGGTGTCGACCGCCACGAAATCGGATTTCGCAAGGCGTTCGCACAGCGCGGCGAGGTCTTCGGTCTTCGTTATCAGAGGGTGGATTTTCATTTCGACCGTGGCGGTAACGCGAACAGGGCGGGGGATCAATGTTTCCAGCCCGTCAAATTCTCCGACAAATGACGAAATTGCCTATTTCTTGCGCCGCAGGCCTCCGAAAACCCTGTTCAGGAGGCTCGGACTCGTCTCTGCGTCGAGTTCGGCGATGCTTTCCTGGGTCACCAGTCGGCGGCGAAGCTGCGTGCCGGTGACGTGCAGGCCCGGCGGCGGCAGGTGCCAGGCCTCGGGCCAGGCTTCGGAATTGTCGCCGGGAATCGCCGGAGCCTGTTCGGCGGGGCGCTGGGCGTCTTTCGCCGGCTCGGACGGCGCCGCGGGAGGCGCGTTGCGGGGCGGCCCTTCGGCGGCGGCGAGCGCCGCTGCCTCGAAGCCCGGATAGCCGCCGTCGCTGCCGACGAGGAGGGCCATGGGCCGCGGCAGGCCCTCGGCCATGGCCGCGTCACGGATGGCCTGATGAGTCAGCACCGCGAGATGGCAGGCCCCGACGATGCAGGCACGCTGTTCCTCGATGGTGGCCATGCCGCTTTCGCAGAGTTTGCCTATCGCGGCGATCACGGCATGAAGGTCCTCCAGGCCGGTGACGTTCAGCGTGTCGCCATTGTCTTCCGCAGCGCCCTGCCACGCCGGGCTGTCGGCCCCGCAGGCCGCTGCCAGGTCGAGTCGGCCGGCGCGAGAGAACGGCCAGGCGCGGTCGGTATAGAAAGCGGTTTCGTAGAAGGGCCGCCCGGTTTCGCCCGGCCCCTTGCAGATGTCGATGCCGATCGCAGTGATCGGGTCTCCGGGCCGGTCGAGTTCGCCGATCCGCTCGATCAGGCGCGGCCAGTCGCTGACGGAAACGTCCTGCGCAGCGATGAACCGGAAGCGCGCGGGCAGGGGGAGGCCTTCGCCGCAGAGAAAGACGAGTTCTTCCTTGAGGCGGCGCGCGGCTTCGTCGGCCCGGCCCTCGCGGAGCATGGCCTCGATCGCGGTGCGGAACTGATTCTCCGGAATACCGTCGATCGTGACGGTGCCCGAAGCCTGCGCATTGTCCATGTGATCCATCGGCAAGACCCGTTTTGCAGATGGGTATGGACCCGCAATGGTTTATTTCAGGTTAGCGCCCGCGCGCCTGGTCGAGAGATAGGAACGGGAATCCACGAGGATTCCACAAGCCACCTGGCGCTGGACGCGCATGACGGTCCGATCTCTTCTGGAAATCGCCGCGCCACTCGACTAGGGGCCTCGGCTTGCAACTCAATTCCGATCAGAAGAAGCGCGAGCCCGCCATGACTCATCCCTATCGCTCCCATACCTGCGGCGCCCTGACCGCTGCCGAGGTCGGCCAGACCGTTCGCCTCTCGGGCTGGGTGCATCGCAAGCGCGATCACGGCGGCGTTCTCTTCGTCGACCTGCGCGACCACTACGGCATGACCCAGGTGGTTGCCGATACCGACAGCGCGGCGCTGGAACTGCTCGATTCGCTGCGCGTCGAATCGGTCGTGACGATCGAGGGCGTGGTGAAGGCCCGCACCGAATCCACGGTGAACGCCAACCTCGCCACCGGCGCGATCGAGGTCTACGCCCGTTCCGCAACGGTGATCAGCCGCGCCGAGGAGCTGCCGATGCCGGTGGCCGGCGAGCAGGAATATCCCGAGGATATCCGCCTGCGCTATCGCTTCCTCGACCTGCGCCGCGACACGCTGCACGCCAACATCGTCAAGCGCACCAAGGTCATCTCGGACATGCGCCGCAAGATGGAAGGCATCGGCTTCACCGAATATTCGACGCCGATCCTCACCGCTTCCAGCCCCGAAGGCGCGCGCGACTTCCTGGTGCCGAGCCGCATCCACCCCGGCAAGTTCTACGCGCTGCCGCAGGCGCCGCAGCAGTACAAGCAGCTGCTGATGGTCGCCGGTTTCGACCGCTACTTCCAGATCGCCCCCTGCTTCCGCGACGAGGATCCGCGCGCAGACCGTCTGCCGGGCGAGTTCTACCAGCTCGATCTCGAAATGAGCTTCGTGACCCAAGAAGAAGTCTGGGAAACCATGGAGCCGGTGCTCCAGAGCGTCTTCGCCGACTTCGCCGAGGGCAAGCCGGTGACGCCCGCGGGTGAATTCCGCCGCATTCCGCATGCCCAGTCGATGCTGGACTACGGGTCGGACAAGCCTGATCTGCGCAACCCGCTGATCATCAAGGACGTGACCGAGCATTTCGTCGAATCGGGCTTCGGCATCTTCGCCGGCATCGTCGCGAACGGCGGCGTGATCCGCGCGATCCCGGCCCCGGGCGCCGGCGCCGGCAGCCGCAAGTTCTTCGACGAGATGAACGTCTGGGCGCGCGGCGAGGGCTATTCGGGCCTTGGCTACATCAACATCAAGGACGGCGTCCCCGGCGGCCCGATCGCCAAGAACCACGGCGAGGAAAAGACCGCCGCGCTGATCGCAGCGCTGGGTCTCGGCCCGAACGACGGCGTGTTCTTCGCCGCCGGCAAGGAAGAGCAGGCCGCCAAGCTGGCCGGTCTTGCCCGCATCCGCACCGGTGAGCAGCTCGACCTGATCGACAAGGACCGCTTCGAGCTGTGCTGGATCGTCGACTTCCCGTTCTTCGAATGGGACGAGGACAACAAGAAGGTCGATTTCGCGCACAACCCGTTCTCGATGCCGCAAGGCGGCATGGAAGCGCTGGAGGGCCAGGACCCGCTGACGATCAAGGCGTTCCAGTACGATCTCGTCTGCAACGGCTACGAAATCGCCTCGGGCTCGATCCGCAACCAGTCGCCCGAACTGATGGTCAAGGCCTTCGAAATGGTGGGCCTGACCAAGCAGGACGTGGAAGATCGCTTCGGCGGCCTCTACCGCGCCTTCCAGTACGGCGCGCCGCCGCACGGCGGCATGGCGGCCGGCGTGGACCGCATCGTGATGCTGCTCTGCGGGGCGCAAAACTTGCGTGAAATCACGCTGTTCCCGATGAACCAGCGCGCCGAAGACCTGCTGATGGGCGCGCCGAGCCCGGCCGAATCCAGGCAGCTGCGCGAACTGCACATGCGTGTCGTGGAACCGCAGAAGAGCTGAGTTCGTTCGAATTTTTGCATGGCGGCGGGGCTTGCTCCGCCGCCTCAACCGTCACGATGCAGCCCCGTTTTCGGGAAACAATCTGGAAACAGGGACGCGTCGTGGATAAATCGGGCCATGACGCTTGTACGTCGTGATCCTAACTTGCGTGCGAGGCTTGCCAGCGCGGCCCCCAGTCATTAGGGCGGCAGGCGAGATTTCACACCTCGCGAATTTTTGAAGGGGTTTATTCAATGAGCGATACCGCCGATCGGGTTAAGAAGATCGTCGTCGAACACCTGGGCGTCGAAGCCGACAAGGTGACGGAAGAAGCAAGCTTCATCGACGATCTGGGCGCTGACTCGCTCGACATCGTCGAGCTGGTCATGGCGTTCGAAGAAGAATTCGGCGTCGAAATCCCCGACGATGCTGCCGAGAAGATCAGCACCGTCTCGGATGCCATCAAGTACATCGAAGAGAACAAGGGCTGAGCCCGGCTTTTCGGCTACTCTCGCGCAGGCCGGCCAGGTGTCGGCGCGCGGGCGGCTGTGATCCCGGTTCATAACCGGATTGAACTCGACAGGCTCGACCTCTAAGGGGGCGGGCCTGTTGCCGTTTCTGCAGGCTGGTTTGCACCGGCCGCATTTTCGGCCAAATTGCTTTTTCGGAGAGCATGAATGCGTCGTGTTGTCGTCACTGGACTTGGTCTTGTCACCCCGCTCGGGGCCGACGTGGAGACCGCCTGGGCCAACATCCTTGCGAGCAAGAGCGGGGCAGGGCCGATCACCCGCTTCGATGCCTCGGACCAGAAGTGCCAGATCGCCTGCGAGGTGAAGCCGGCCGACCACGAATATGGTTTCGACGCCAACAAGCGCGTCGACCACAAGGTCCAGCGCCAGGTCGATCCTTTCATCGTCTACGGCATCGACGCCGCGGGCCAGGCGCTGGAAGACGCCGGCCTCACCGACATGAGCGAGGAAGACAAGCTCATGGCCGGTTGCTCGATCGGTTCGGGCATCGGCGGTCTGCCGGGCATCGAGAGCGAATCGCTGGTGCTGGCCGAAAAGGGCCCGGGCCGCGTATCGCCGCACTTCGTGCACGGCCGCCTTATCAACCTGATCTCGGGCCAGGTCTCGATCAAGTATGGCCTCAAGGGCCCGAACCACGCGGTCGTCACCGCTTGCTCCACCGGCGCCCACTCGATCGGCGACGCCGCGCGCATGATCAAGGATGGCGATGCCGACATCATGCTGGCGGGCGGCGCCGAATCCACCGTCTGCCCGATCGGCATTGCCGGTTTCGCACAGGCCCGTGCGCTCAACAGCAGCTACAACGACCGTCCCGAACAGGCGAGCCGCCCTTACGACAAGGATCGTGACGGCTTCGTCATGGGCGAGGGCGCGGGCGTTCTCGTGCTGGAAGAGTACGAGCATGCCAAGGCGCGCGGCGCCAAGATCTACTGCGAAGTGATCGGCTACGGCCTTTCGGGCGATGCCTTCCACGTCACCGCGCCGGAGCCCACTGGCGACGGTGCCTATCGCTCGATGGCGATGGCGCTGAAGAAGGCGGGCATGACCCCGGCCGACATCGACTACATCAACGCCCACGGCACTTCGACGATGGCCGATACCATCGAACTCGGCGCCGTGCGCCGCCTGTTCGGCGATGACATCGGCGGCGTTTCGATGAGCTCGACCAAGTCGGCTATCGGCCACTTGCTCGGCGGCGCCGGTGCGGTGGAATCGATCTTCTGCATCCTGGCGCTGCGCGACCAGATCGTGCCGCCCACGCTCAATCTCGACAATCCGGACGAGGGCTGCGAGGGCGTCGACCTGGTGCCGCACGTCGCTAAGAAGCGCGAAGTGCGCGCCGTGCTGAACAATTCGTTCGGCTTCGGCGGCACCAATGCCAGCCTGGTGATGCGCAAGATCGACTGATCGAGAAGGACTGAAGGCGATGATGTCGCGGCGCAACTGGATACTCGTCGCGGCCATCGGCCTGGTGGCGGCGATCGCCCTGTGGTCCTTCGTGGGAGGCTGGTACGGATCCGGACCGCTCAAGAAGGACCAGCATTTCCTCGTTCCGGCAGGGGCCAGCCTCTCGGCCGTGGCGGAACGGATGGAAAAGCAGGGCGTGATCCGCAGCGCGCGCGGCTTCACGCTGCGTGCCCGCGTCTTCGGCGGCGGCAGCGGCATCAAGGCGGGCGAGTTCGCCATTCCCGCCCATGCCAGTGCTTCGCGCGTGCTGGCGATCATCTCCAGCGACGACATGGTCCGCCGCTTCGTGATGGTGCCCGAGGGCATGCCCTCGATCATGGTCTACGAGCGCCTGAACGCGCAGGAGCACCTCAGCGGCGACGTTTCGACGCCGAACGAAGGGTCCGTCCTGCCCGACAGTTATGCCTACGAAAATGGCGAACCGCGCGCGGCCCTGCTGCGGCGCATGCAAGGGGCCATGACGAAGACCCTGGCAGAGCTTTGGGCCAAACGCGCGTCCGGTCTGGTCGTCAAAACGCCGGAACAGGCGCTGATCCTGGCCTCCATCGTTGAGAAGGAAACCGGCAAGCCGTCTGAACGCGGCATGGTGGCGGGGCTCTACTCCAACCGCCTGCGCATCGGCATGCCGCTCCAGGCCGACCCGACGATCATCTATCCGATCACCAAGGGCAAGCCGCTAGGCCGCCGCATCCGCCAGTCGGAAATCCGCGCCGTCAACGATTACAACACGTATACGATGGCCGGTCTGCCCAAGCATCCCATCACCAATCCCGGCCGCGAATCGATTGCCGCCGTGCTCAATCCGGCGAAGACCGACGCGCTCTACATGGTGGCGGACGGTACCGGCGGGCACGTTTTCGCTGCGACCCTTTCGGAGCACAATGAAAACGTGAAGAAGTGGTTCGCGATCCGCCGGGCGCGCGGCGAGATCTGACGGCGCGGGCGCTACTTCAGCGTCCCGTCCGCGCGCTTGCGGCGGGCGTAGACCGTCGAAGCGAGGGCGACTGCCACGATCAGCAGTGGAAACACAGCGGAGGAAGGTCCCTTCGCACCGAGCAGGTGGAAGCCGAGGAAGGTCCAGCCGAACTGGATCACCACGGCGACAAGCGACAGCGCAAACAGGGCCCAGGCCCAGCCGCGCCGCATCAGCAGGACGACCGCGCCGATGGTGCCGCTCGACACGGCAACGGCGTAAGCCGCCCAGACCCAGCCGGGCATTGCGCGAAAGGCTTGCGCCTGCACCGGATCGCGCAGCGCAATCTCGTCGAGGTTGGCGGTCGCCTGCATGAGATAGGCGGCATCGCCCAAAAGATTCCACAAGAGTATGAGAACGGCGATGACCCGGAACTTTCTCATGCCCGCTTCCTTTCGCGCAGGACGGTGAATGGGCGATTTTGCCTTGGCGCCAAGGCCCTGACAACCGTTACGGCGGGGGAGGGCGCGGCAATGAAGGAGCAGACTGCATGAACCGCGAGGGTGAGGTCCTGCCGCCGGAGCGCAAGCCGAATGCGCCGCTGCTCGTCACGGCGGAACTGCCTGCCGATGTTCTGGACTGGGCGGACGGCCTGCGCCGCGCGCACTATCCTGCCGAACGGAACCGCCTTCGCGCCCACGTCACTCTGTTTCATGCCCTTCCGCCACGCGTGGAGGCCGAATTGTTGCAGGTCCTCGGGACGCTCGCCCGCGCAAGCAGGCCGCAAGCGCAGATCGCCGGCGTGATGAAGCTGGGCGGCGGCACGGCGATCGCCATCGAATCGCCGGAGATGGCCGAATTGCATGCTCAGATCGCAGAGCGCATGTACGGGCTGCTCACGGATCAGGACAGTCGACCCCTGCGGCTTCACATCACGATCCAGAACAAGGTGGAACCAGCCGCCGCCCGCGCGCTCCAGGCCGATCTGGAGCCGCGCTTGCGCCCGGTAACCTTCCGTTTCCGCGGCTTCGGCCTCCATGCCTGGGAAGACGGATTGTGGCGCCCGATCCGCTCGATAGCTTTTCGCGGCTAAAAGCATTTTTGGGTGTTGACCGATGGAAACCTTACCCCTAGAGGACGCGGCCTGCCCAGCAGCAATGCGAGGCACCGGATCTGGCCACCCACGCGGCGGCCCTGGTTTGGCGGAGTAGCTCAGCTGGTTAGAGCAGCGGAATCATAATCCGCGTGTCGGGGGTTCGAGTCCCTCCTCCGCTACCATCACTTCCCATAAAGACTTTTATTTAGCCGAACCTTAGCGGCATCACACGTTCAGCTGGCGCCGTTGTCGTGGTCGTCAGACCAGCGGCGTGCTTCGGCGAGGGCGGTTCGGGTGGCGGCGCCGATTATGGGTTGGACCGGAACGATGTGCACGTTGCTGGAAGGCAGCAGTTTTCCCGATCGGCGGAATTGTTCGGCCAGGCCGTCGCTGACGCCGCTGAGGTAGAGCGTGCCGCCTTGCTTCGACAGTCGGTGGGCGTAGTCGTCAAGCACTTCGATCAGGGTGGCGTCCACCGCGCTGTGGCCGCGCATGCGCAGGATGACTGCGGGCTCTTCCGCTCCGGCGGGATCCGGCAGGTTTTCCTGAAGGGTCCGCGCTCCCGCGAAGAACAGGCTTCCCCAGACGTCGAGGACGAGGATCTGGTGGCTGGCGAGGGCGGCCGGCGGGGGCTGTTCCTCCGCCTGTCCGTCAGGTCGCTGCACCACCATCCGCATGGACACGTCCGTGGCCGAGGACGAGACGAAATAGACGATCGTCACCAGTACCCCGATGCCGACTGCTACGGGGATGGATAAGGCCAGGCAGGCGCTGAAAGTCGCGACGATGGCGAGCCGCGCGCCGCCTCCCACGCGCCAGATGGAGAGTGCCTCGCGCCAGTTGATCGCGCTCGCTCCGGCGCTGACCATCAGCGCGGCGAGGCCGCTCGTCGGGACCAGGCCGACCAGATTGGGGATGAGCAGGATGAAGACCAGCAGCCAGATCCCCGCGCTGATGCCGGCCCAGCGGGTCGCGGCGCCGAGGCTGACGTTGAGGGCGGTCTGGCTGACCGACCCGCCTACGCCGATCCCCGACATCAGGCTGCTCGCGCAATTGGCGACGCCTTGCGCCATCATGTCGCGGGAGACGTTCGCGCGGCGGCCGTGGGCGACGGCAAGGCCTTGGCTGACCCCGGCACCCTGTATCGCCACGACCACGGCGATGGCGAAAGCCGATCCGACGAGGTCGAGCGTCAAGCTGTCCAGCGCCGGCAGGCGCGGCAGCGGGAACCCGCGCGGAATGGGGCTGCCGCTGGCGACAGTGGGAACGTCGCTCCATCCCAGTGCCGCCATCGAGAGCGTCGGGACGGCCAGTGCGAGAAGGGGGGACCAGAGGCTGAGCCGTGTGCGGCGCAGTATCAGCAGCAGCGCCAGAGTGGAGAGGCCGATAATCGCGGTATGGGGCGCGATCCGGCCCATATGGAGCAGCCGCGAGAGCAGGGGGCCGACTTCGGCGGGCGGCTGCGGAGAATAGCCAACCAGCGTGGGTAATTGCGAGAGGATCAGCATCACCGCCACGCCCAGCATGAAGCCGGTCATCACTGCATGGGAGACGAAGCGCACGAGCCGGCCGGCCTGCAACAGTCCGAACAGGACCAGGAAGCCACCGGACAGCAGGACCAGCAGCATCAGTGCGCTGGTGCGTGCCTCGCCGGAGAACGCCGCAAGCGCCTCTGCGGCCATGACGGCGGAAGCGCTGGTGGTCGCGACGATCATCAACCGGCTGCTCGTCAGCATGCCGCCGACTGCAGGGCCTATCGCGGCGGCATAGAGGCCGGCAACCGGGTTCACGCCGATCAGCGCGGCGGTTGCGAGGCCATCGGGAAGGGCCACGACCGCGTCGACCAGCCCCGCCAGCGGATCGCGGATCCAGCCTCTGCGCCCGGGCGATGTGTCCTGGGCTGTGCCGCTGGTGTCAGCTTCGGACATCGGCTGGGCTCACGCATCAGTTTCTACAGGACAGCACGCTATCGATTCCTTGCTCCGAGGCTATGGGGGCTTTCCCTGTGGCCGTAAGGGCACATACCGGAAGGGCGCGAGGGCACGCGGATCCGCTGCGCAACTCGATGATCGTGCGTGTGGGCGCTGCAGCATGTCCGGAGCGTTCGACGCACCCTTTCAGGCAGGAAATGGCGATCGGGTATCCGCGAGGTCCGGTTTTCGGCAGCGTTTGCAGGCGATGCGCCTGGCCTGCGCCGATGCTGCAGGACAGAAAAGTTCAGTTGCCACGTTAGCTAATGGGCGGTGCTGGAAACAATATCACAATAAGTAAAGAGCTATACGGGTAATTACGGAGGCGCGAAAAACCTATCCATTGTGGTTAGTCATGGACTTGGAATAATACAGCTAGAGAATCATACTTAGTTACGCTATTGATCCGAAGCGCAAATTGCTGCGTACTCACGGGGGCTGTGCGTATGACGAACCCGAAAATCGATTGCAGCGGCGTCGTAGTCAAGATGCCGCTCGTAAAGAACCTCAGCTATGATGAGAACCGCGCTACTGTCCTGAGCGGGTTAATCCAGGCGCTGCCGCTCGATGTCTTCGTAGTGGCGCCGAGCGGCAAGGTGGTCCTTGCCAATCTTACCGATGCGGCACTTGCGGTGCTGGGCATGGACTTCGCCCAGAGCGTCAATTCATCGTTCGAGAGCGTGCTGGAGCAGCTTCCTCTCGACCAGGAATCCCGATCGGACATTCGCGGGCACATCGTTCGCATCCTGGGCGGCAGCCTGCTGTCCGTCAGCCGCAGCTATCCCATGCTGACCTCGCGCGGGGGGGAACTGGGCGTCCAGATCACGAGCATCGCCGAGCCCTTCGGCATGATCCTGGTCGTGCTCAAGACCGGCCGCAAGGCAGGGGAGCGGCTGACGCGGCGGGCGCAGCAGGCCAGAATTCTCCTGGCGCAGGAAGAGGAGCGCCGCCGGATCGCGCGCGATCTTCATGACGGCACCGCGCAGCACCTCGCGCTGGCGCAAGTCATGCTGGAGACGGTGCGCAAGGCGCGGACTTTCGACGCCATCGAGGAAGCCTGTATCGACATCGAAAGCGCGCTCAGCACCGCGCAGCATCAGATGCGCACGCTCAGCTACGTCCTGCATCCGCCGGAACTGTCGTCTGGGGGCATCTACGAGGCGCTGGCAGCCTTCGTCAGGGGTTTTGCGCGGCGCACGGGGCTCGATGTTCGTTTCCAGAACCTTGCCGGGCGTCTGCGGCCCTCGGCCGATCTCGAGATTGCGCTTTACCGCGTCGCGCAGGAAGCGCTGGTCAACGTGGGCAAGCATGCCTTCGCCCATACCGTGGAAGTGCGCCTGACGACGGTGGCCAAGCATCTCGTGCTGGAAGTAGAGGACGACGGGATCGGCATTCCCAGCGACATCATCGAAGGACGCCGCCGCGAGGCCATGGGCGTGGGATTGTCAGGGATGCGTGAGCGCGTAGAGGCGCTGGGCGGTATCTTCTGCGTGGAGCGGCGCGCCAATGGCACGCACATCGGCGCCTATTTCCCGCAGCGGCGCCAGACCGACGCTGCGGCGAATGCGGTCAAGGCTCAACGATATTGTTCCGAACCGCATAAAGCACGAGTTCCGCCGTCGTCCTGAGCTTCAGCTTGTGCATGGCGGCGGCGCGGTGGGTTTCCACCGTCTTCACGCTGATGCCCAGCATATGGGCGATCTGCTTGTTCAGCTTGCCTTCCGCGATCAGCTGCACGATCTCGCGTTCGCGCGCGGTGAGCATGATGCTCTTGTCGGTAGAGTGGTTGGTATCGATGAAGTGTTCCAGCAGCGTTTCCGAAATCGCGCCGGAAAAGTACGGCTTGCGTTTCGCCAGGGCCTTGGCCGCAGAGACCAGATGCACGCCGCTGTCCGACTTGAGGACATAGCCGCGGGCACCGGCGCGCAGGACATCTATCAGGATGCTTTCGCGATCGTGCATCGTGTAGATCAGTATTTCGGTGCGCGGCAGCTCGTGCTTGATCGCGCGGGTCAGTTCGAGGCCGTTCATCAGCGGCAGCGAGTAATCCAGGATGGCGATGTCCGGCTTGGTTTCCACCGCCAGGTTCAGCGCCTCGCGGCCATCGGCCGCTTCCCCCACGACCTGGAAATCGGCATGCGATTCCAGCAAGGTCCGAACGCCCTGGCGCATCGCCTGATGATCGTCAGCGATAAGGATTCTGCTTGTGATCGGGCGCATTCGACCCCCCCTTTTTCTAGCGGCGTTGCAGGTGCCATCGGTTGGCTGCGGGTCTATCTTCGTTCCGTCATGACCCCGTTCAATCGGGAGTTTCCCTAGCATTCCGGCATAAGTTCTCCACAATTCCGACGAACGGCGAACGCAGATGCAAAGGCACTTTTCCAAGTCGAATTGTTCTCCTGAATTTTCAGGAGAGGTTCGCCTTTGAAACCGGGCCGGATATTGATATTAAATATTTGAAAAATAGCCAGAGGTTCAAAAGGTAAATTGAGAACATTCTGCCGGACTAGTGTAAGCTTTCATGTCTGGTCTGGCAAAAGCCACTGCCGCTTTGCTCGCCATCGCATGGTGGAATGTATCGCGCGATAACATTGCTATCGATTTCATCCAGCGATCCTCCCGCCAGGTTTGCCCGACTGCCGCGGCGTAGTCGCCGGAGCCGCCCTTCGGGAAGGGCAACTCCGGCGACCTGCTCCACCGGCGCGGGACCGAGGGGGTACATGAGCCTCACCCCGGCGGATTGACGATGACGTAGGTAACCCCGGAGGATTGGTACTGCGGGCGATACCAGATGTTGTTGCAGCTGAAGTAGGTCACGTCGCCGCGCACCACTTTCGGGCAATTGGAAGGGAGCGTGTAGACCACCGAGCCGACGGTCGTGCTCTGGATGACCACCGTGTCCGGCTGGCTGGAACTGGCCACCACGGCTGCAGTGGTGCCGGCGACGATGCCGACGGCCGCAGCATCCCAGAAGGGATCGTCGTAGTAGCCCCAGCCCCAACCCCAGCCGGGCGGCGGGGGCGGCGGCGGCGGTCCCGGACGAGGTCCTGGTCCCGGGTGAGGTCCAGGTCCGGGGCCAGGTCCAGGATGCGGTCCGGGGCCGGGTCCAGGGCCAGGTCCAGGGCCAGGGCCAGGGCCAGGGCCAGGGCCGGGGCCGGGGTTAGGTCCGGGGCCAGGATGCGGACCGGGGCCGGGTTCGGGTCTTCCGCCGCCGCCATCGGGATGCGGCACGGGATGCTCGCGCGGGATGTCGGGATTGCGGATGCCGCCGCCGCCGCTGCCGGGGGCATGGAAGTTGCTGCGGCCCTGAAAGCCTCCGCCGCCGCCCAGCCCGCCACTCATGCGTCCGCCGCTCATATGCATGCCGCCGCCGCCGAGACGGCGCTGGGCCTCGGCCGGAGCAATCGTCGCCGCAAGGACTGCGAGCGACGTGGCAAGGGCTCCGATCCGAGCGATCCGATCGTTTCGCATGTCAGTTGCCCTCCAGGCTGGAAAGCGCGGCCAGTTGGATCGCGGTGGCGTTCTTCCCCGGAACGAAGGCGAAATCGCGCGCCGTCAGGGCAGGGGCGGTGTTCCAGGTGAGTTCCGCCACGTAAGACGGCCGGATCGGGTTCGACCGGTCTATGATCACGACCTTCAGCGGCACCGGCTTCTTGCCGCGGGCGATCCAGAGCTGCCAGTCGAGATCCTCGCCGCGATAGGCGAACTGGTCGGTTTCCTGCCCGTTGATCCGCGCGAAGCCCACGCGAACGGCCGAAGTGATGCCATCGGTCACGGGATTTTCGGACCAGTAGAACAGATCGGCAAGCGGCAAGTCGATGCCGTAGTCGAGATAGATCTTGTCCACCGTCTGGCGGATCGTCGCCGGCGCAGGCACTTTGGCATAGTAGTTCTGCCGCGGCACGTTCACGGTGAGTGATTTGCCGTCATAATAATATTCGCGGATCGCGCGGTCCGACTTCAATTGCACGAAGAAGGCGGTGGGCCGCATGACCTTGTAGGTTGCCTCATAGCCGAGATGCACGGCGATATCGGTGTCCTGCAACGTCGATTCCATCGTCGCCTTGGACTGGATCTCGAAGCTTTGCAGTGTCTTGAGATAGTTGCCCATGCCCTTGAGCGCCTGGATGGCCACCGGGTCGAGCGTCTGCGTTGCCGTGCGGGGCCCAGTGGCTGCGCTGGTGGCTGCGGTGGTCGCCGCGTCGGCTGCGGACGGGGTCTGGTCCGCAGCGGCCTGGGCGAGAGCGGGCGTCGCGGCACCCGCGAGCAGCAGCGCCAGCGTGAAGGCTCCGGCGGCAGGCCGGAAGCGCGAAACGGGCATCGGTCACTCCTTTGATGGCTGAACCGTTACAGGGTCACAGTTTCCCTGCCGGCGTCACATCCGGGGAATCCCTCTGATCGCGCTGGAATTGCCTCGGGAGATGCCAGGGTAGTCGGCGCGGCGAACCTCGGGGGCTGTCCATGGGGATGCCCGACAGCCTGCATCAGGGAGATTCCCGATAGCTGAACGCCACTGCCAACCGGATAGTTCACCTCTCGATACAAGGAGAAGGCCATGAACTCGCGAGCATTGACCCTGGCATGTTGCGCACTGCTGACGGCATCTTGCGCGACCACGCCGAAAGTAACCTTCGACGCCGATCCTGCGGCGAATTTTGCCGGTTTCCGGACGTATAGCTGGGCTTACACTGCCGCACCGCAAGGCGTGAACCCGCTGCTTACCCAGCGCGTCAAGACCGCTGTCGAGAGCGAGATGGCCAAGCGAGGCTATACCCAAAGCGGCACCGGCGATTTCGCCATCGGGTTTACCCTTGGTTCGCGTGACCGCGTGGAAGTATCCTCGCTGGGCTCCTACGGGCCCTATTTCCGTCCCTGGGGCGGCTGGGCCGGGTACAACCAGGTCGATGTGCGCAACGTGACGGACGGGACGCTGACCATCGACGTCTACGACAGCGCGAGCAAGTCGCCGGTGTGGCATGGCACTGCGACGCAGCAGGTGACCAGCAGCAGCGTCACTCAGGAAAAGGTCAATGCGGTGGTGACGGCGGTTCTCGCCAACTTCCCGCCGCCGGCAGGAGCGGCGAAATGACCGGCGAAGCGTTCGAGAACGAACGGGGCATCGCCACCCCCAGGCCCGAGCGGATCGACCTGCCTGCCGTTCCGCCTCTGCCCGACGTTGCCGGAATCTCTTCCGACGAGGCTTCGACCACTTTCTCGCGGTTTCGCAGCAATCTCTCGCGCTTTCGCACGAACCTTTCGGAGCACCGCACGGACCTGTCCGAATTCCGGACCGATCTTTCGCAGCATCGCACGGGTCTTTCCGAAAACCGCACGGAAATGTCGATGCGCCGCACCGGCATGTCCTTCCACCGGACGCGGATGAGCGCCGATCGGACGTTGATGTCCGAGATACGCACTGCGCTGTCGCTCATCGGCTTCGGGTTCACGATCTATCAGGCCTTCGCGAAGCTGCACGAAGCGGGTGTCATCGGCCAAAGCCAGACACCCCGGAACTTCGGCGTGGCGCTTATCGTGCTGGGCATATTGCTGCTGTTCGGCGGCATCGCGCGGCACGTCCAGTTTGCGCTGGAGCTTCGCGCCAGCCGAACGTCCATGACGGGCGACGGGCTGATTCACGGCGAGACGGTGTTTCCGGTTTCGCTTACCCTGGTCGTTGCGGTGCTGCTGGCTATTCTCGGCATAGCGGCGGTGCTGGGGATCGTCTTCAACATCTCCGGGATGAACTGAACGGTGGCATCGATTGCAGCAAAGACCCGCCCCGGATCCGATCGCGACATGGTCTGGATCGAAGGCGGGCAGTTCACCATGGGCTCCAACCACCATTATCCCGAGGAGCGGCCCGAACGGCCGGCCGCGGTCGAAGGGTTCTGGATCGACCGCAACCCGGTGACCAACCGGGAATTCGCGCGGTTCGTGGCGGAAACCGGCTACCGCACTTTTGCAGAGCAGGCGCCGGACCCGGCCGACTATCCCGGCGCCCTGCCGGAGATGCTGGTGCCGTCCTCGCTCGTGTTCCAGCCGCCCGCCCGCCCGGTCGATCCGCGCGGGCCGGTCAGCCAGTGGTGGTCGTTCCAGTCCGGCGCGGACTGGCGCCATCCCACCGGACCGGATAGCTCCCTGGACGAGATCGCCGAACATCCGGTGGTCCATGTCGCGCTGGTCGATGTCGAGGCCTATCTCGACTGGTCGGGACTCTCGCTGCCGAACGAGGCGGAATGGGAGTTCGCGGCGCGCGGTGGCAGCGAAGGCACCGAATTCGCCTGGGGTTCCGAACTCGTGCCGGGCGGTGTCCATCAGGCCAACACCTGGCAGGGCGCTTTCCCTTATGCGAACTTGCGCGAGGACGGGTGGCTGCGGACCTCGCCCGTCGGCACCTATCCGGCCAACGGCTATGGGCTCAACGACATGATCGGCAATGTCTGGGAATGGACCGCCGACTGGTGGCGCGATTCTCCCGGTGTGGAGCCGGTCAGGAGCTGCTGCTCCACGGCGCGGGCCAAGGCGATGCAGGACAGTGTCGACCCGAACGATCCCACGCGCATCCCCCGGCGCGTGCTCAAGGGCGGCTCGCACCTTTGCGCGCCGAACTACTGCCAGCGCTATCGACCGGCGGCGCGCCATGCCCAGCCGGTCGATACCTCGACGTCCCATGTCGGTTTCCGGGCCATCGCCAGGATCTGACGCGAATATCTGAGCCTGCAGGGCCCGGGGATCAGACCTGATCTCCGGGCTTTTCCTGTCGCCGCAGGAGCATCTGGTAAGGGATCAGCACCAGGAACCCGACTATCAGGAACAGCAGGACTGCAGCCGAAAGCGCCGCATTGGCATGATTGGCACCGGCCAGAGCCAAGGCGATTCCAGGGTGTCGCATGGCGGCGGAGATGGCGAGCGAGCCTCGGTCCGCCAGGTTGTCGCCACCAAGAAAATGGCCGCCCGCGATGGCCACGACGGCGACGAGTATCATGGCCAGAACCGTGCCATTGCCGATCAGCGCCATCATTGCCGGCCAGACTTTGATCAAGATCGGCAGTGCGGCCAGTACCAGCAGCAGGTAGGCGGCAATGGTCACGGCTTTCGTCAGGCGCGGAGCGGGCGCCTTGAGCAGGACCCGGCCAACTACAAGCCCGACCACAAGCGGGATGGCCACGCCGATGAGGATATTGCGCGCGACCACGCTTACCGGGAATTGCGCGTGAACGCCGTAGAAGCGGGCTGCCAGGGCGCCAAGGATCGGCACGAAGATCACGGCGAAGACGGCGCCGGTCGCCATGAGGCCGTAGACATAGGGCGTGTGACCGCCCGCCTTCAGAGCCTTGCCCGGCATCAGTGGGGGCACGGGCGAAATGGCCATGAGCAGGATGCCTGCTTTTGCCGCCTGGGAAAGCGGGAACAGCGCGACGATGGCCATGGCGGCGAGGATCGGGATCACCATGATCGCCACGAAGGCGGGCAGCAACAGCCGGGGGCGCCTCAGGACATAGGCGAAGTCACCGCGCGACGATGCCAGTCCGGCCGCTACCACCAGCAGGCCGAGGCTCAAGGTCAGCAGTAACGGTATCAGTTGTTTCACGATCTCCATCGGTCTTCACCCTCCGTTGTGCTTTGCGATCATTGCCTTGGCAGGAGCAAAAGTTGATCGGGGAAAGTCCCTAGCCGCCTCGTGAAATGCCGCTATCCGCCTCCTCCGTGAGGCGGCGTCGCTCAGAACGCCTCGCCGATTCCGAAGTAGATGGCCTGTGAATCCCGACCCATCGCGATGTCGAGCCGCAAGTTCGTGCCGGTCTCTGGCGAGGCCTTGTAACGCAGGCCCATGCCCACGGCGGGCAGGAACTTGCCATGGTCGAGATCTCCGAGGCTGTCTCCGATCCCGCCGATCCCGCCGAACAGGACCCCGCCGAACCTGTCGCTCATCTGTTGGCGCCATTCGATTTGCGCGGTCCACATCGCGCGGTCGCGGTAGCGGCCCATTTCGTATCCCCGAAGGTCTCCGTTCTGGCCGTACATGCACAAGTCGTAGAACGGAGCGCCCTTGGATACCGCGCAAAGGCTGCCGTGGATCGCGAGCGTGCCGGTGGAGGTCGCCGGGAAGTACCCACTGG
This sequence comes from Novosphingobium sp. BL-S-21, assembly GCF_055521655.1. Lineage (NCBI taxonomy): Bacteria > Pseudomonadati > Pseudomonadota > Alphaproteobacteria > Sphingomonadales > Sphingomonadaceae > Novosphingobium > Novosphingobium sp. BL-S-21. The sequence goes on along the minus strand of NZ_CM145496.1, from coordinate 1,151,369 downwards.
CCGCGAACTGCCAGGTGTTATAGGAAAAATCGCTGCCCAGCGCGTCCATGTTGAAGACGCCGACGAGCGTGACATTGGCGCCCTTGCGCGGTGCGAACTGGTTGTCGCGGCTGTCGTAAGTCACGGCCGGGCCGATGCCCGAAGTCTGGCTGTCGAGCAGGTTGCCCGGTAGATTGAGATCTGGAAAGAGCGGATTCTCGCGCTTTATCCGCGAGTTCACCTTGAGAAAGCGATAGCGCGCGCCGACGTAGAAGTGCTCTGCGATCTCGTATTGCCCCTGGGACAGGATCATGGTGCCCCGGTCCTCCAGGTCCACCGAGATGTCGCGGTCGCCCGCATTGGCGCCGATGCCGTAGAACTGCATGTTGATGTCGGCATAGCCGCCGAAGAGCAGCACCTTGAAGCGGTCGTCGTCCAGCGACATGCTGTGCACCGCGCCAGCGCCCCAGCTCTTGTTGGTGGTATAGAAGGCACCGCCGCCGGTGACCCAGGGCTGGCTGGAGCCGTTGGGGTTGTAGAACAGCACTCCCGCCACGGTGAGCCCGGCCCCGACCGTCGGGTTCGACATCGGAATGGGAACGACCAGCAGGTCGGGTTTCATCTTCTTGGCGGCGGGAGGTGCCGGCGGCGCGGCTGCCGATGCGGCGGCGTCGCCGGTTGCAGGCCGGTCGTTCTGGGGGGCGGACAGCGAAGTCGTCGCGATGACGGTGTCGTTCGCCATCTGCTGTACCGGCCGGTCCTGTGCCAGGGCGGGAAAGGGAAGCCCGGCCAGCAGCAGCGTCGCCAGCATCGGGGCAGACCGGAGCGGGGCCGCGGACAGGGGCCGAGGGGGCGTGGCATCCGGCCGCTGCTGCATGGTCGGCTCTCCTTCTGGATGGGCACACGTCTTGCGGCGCAGCGGCGACCGGCAAGACGCGGCCGATCGGTGTCCGGTCAGTTCGTCGCGGCGGCCGGCGGGAAGATCTTGAGCGGCAAGGTCAGGCTCAACATGCCCGCGGTCCCCTCCTGACGGCGGCGGGCGTCGAATTCCTGGAATACGCGCACCCGGAAGGTGGCCGGGCTGCGGCCGAGGATCAGGTTATAGGCAGCCGTGCCGCCCAGCGCCGCGACCCGACCCTTGTTGGGGCCGAGCACCGCACCTTCGCCGGTATCGCCGCTGATCTGGTCGTAATAATAGCCGACGATCCCGGCGGAGAATTTCTCGGAAAAACTCTTCTCCACCGCGGCTTCGACATGAAGCTCGTTGCCGGTGTTGTAGTCGGTGACCTTGTTGTTGCCATTGAAAGTGACACCGGCCTTGGCACTGACGTCCCAGCCGGAATCGGTGTCGTGCCAGCTCGCTGCCAGCGAGGCGTCGCCGGCCCAGCGGTGAAACGCGATGTTCGCCAGCTCGCCTTCGCGGTAGTGGCCCACCGGGATATTCACGAAGCCGCCGACCTGCAGGTAGAACTTGTCCCACTTCCAGCCGAGCGACATGTTGGCGAGGGGGTCGCCGATCGCCAGGGTATTGTCGGTGCGGGAGCGGGTGATGGACTGTCCGCCGGGCCCGGCGACGATCACCGAGGCATCGACGAACGGCGCGGCCAGCGGCAGCGAGCCGCCAAGGGCCAGGGTGCCGCCCAGGAACTTGGTGGAGGGTACCCAGACCAGGGTGGTGAACTGTGCCGCCACGAAGGAGTCGAGGCCCAGCGCGACATTGCCGCCCACGACAAGGCTCTTGTCGGCCGCGATGTCGCCGCCGTAGAAATACATCGTGTCGTCCACGAAGATGCCTTCGACGGGCGGCTGAACGGCGGCGGCCGGGCCGCCGGATCCCAGCAGGTAGATGCTGGTGCCGCCTTCCGAGGCCTGGGCCGTGCCTGCGGCCTGGCTGCATCCCAGCGCCAGGAGACTCCACAAGACGTGCCGGAAATTGACATGGGGCATGTACCGCTCCTGATCCTCTGACAGGTCGAGGAGAGTGCGGCAGGCGGGCCGGGAGCTGAATCGGGGATTACCCCCGGATTGCCCGACGCATGCCCGGGTGAACGGGGCGGGAGCGGGCAGGACGGGAGTGGGCCGTCGCTGGAGGAGCGGAGTAGTCCCGCGCAAAGCCGGTAATGGTCCCGATGTGCGCGCCGCCGCGCTGCGGATAATGTCCTGCGAAAATGTCGGGACCCGAGACCGGGAACAGAGGAGACTCAAGATGCGCGCGCGCTTGTCCAGATATGCCGTCCTGCCCCTTCTGCTCGCTTGCGCCGTGCCCGCCCTGGCGGCCAAGGCGCCGGACACCTGGGACGGGCTGATGCATGTGAAATCAAGCAAGATCGAGACGGTCTACCTTCAGCCCGATGCGGACTTTCGCGGCTATACCAAAGTCATGATCGACCCGGCGGAAATAGCCTTCCGCAAGAACTGGCAGCGTGAGCATGGCTTTGCCGAGGACAGGGGGCGCCCCGTCTCCAACGAGCAGGCGCGGGATATCCTGGAGCAGGCGAAGACCGGCTTCCACAAGCTGTTCGTGGAAGCTTACCAGAAGGCGGGATACCAGGTGGTGGACCAGCCCGGCTCCGATGTGCTGCGGCTGTCCACGGCGGTCGTCAATCTCGACGTGGTCGCCCCGGACCCCATGACGGCGGGCCGGTCGTGGACCTTTTCCCGCGACGCCGGGGGCGGCACGCTGGTGATCGAGGCGCGCGATTCGCGCACCGGTGCCTTGCTCGGCCGTGCGGTCGATTCCCGCAGCATGGAGGACAGCCGGGCCTACTTGCGCAACACCGTGACCAACACGGCGGACTTCGAAGACCTCTTCGCTCACTGGGCCAAGCTGAGCGCTGCGGGCCTTACCGAATTGAAGAGCCTCTCGCCCATCAATGCTGAGGGGATGTCCAAGAAATAGCGAGAATACTGGAAAATAAAAGGTCCGGTCCGAAGCGTGTTCGTAACGTTGTTTGCGCGAGTGATGGGCTGGATAGGCAATATCCACTCCCCTAGGATGCAAAACAACTTGGTATCGGGTGAAACCCGGATGGCCGAATCGGCCCGCCTTCACGACCATTGCGGTCCTATCGTGCAGAAGGATGCCTATCATGCCGAATGGAAAGCCGAACATCCTGGTCATCTGGGGTGACGACATCGGAATCAGCAATCTCAGTTGCTATACCGACGGCCTGATGGGCTATCGAACGCCGAACATCGACCGGCTTGCCAGGGAAGGCATGAAGTTCACCGACAGCTACGGCGAACAGAGCTGCACTGCGGGGCGCTCGTCCTTCATCACCGGGCAGAGCGTGCTGCGCACCGGGCTCTCCAAGGTGGGTATTCCCGCCGCGCCCACCGGCATGAACGAAAAGATCGTGACCATCGCCGCGCTGCTCAAGGAGCAGGGCTATGCCACCGGGCAGTTCGGCAAGAACCACCTGGGCGACCTGAACCACATGCTGCCCACCAATCACGGTTTCGACGAGTTCTTCGGCAACCTCTATCACCTCAATGCCGAGGAAGAGCCCGAGATGGAGGACTATCCGAAGGACCCCAAGTTCAAGGAACGTTTCGGCCCCCGCGGCGTGATCCACAGCTGGGCCACCGACAAGGACGATCCCACGGAGATGGAACGCTGGGGCAAGGTGGGCAAGCAGAAGATCGAGGACACCGGCCCGCTCACCAAGAAGCGCATGGAGACCTGCGACGACGAATTCGTCGCCGCGGCGCTCGATTTCATCAAGCGGCAGGAGGCGGACGACAAGCCGTGGTTCGTGTGGCTCAACACCACGCACATGCACATGTTCACGCACCCCAAGCCGGAGAGCAAGGGCCAGGCCGGTCGCTGGCAATCCGACTATCACGACACCATGATCGACCATGACAAGAACGTCGGCCAGGTTCTCGATGCTCTCGACGACATGGGCATCGCCGACGACACGTTCGTCATGTATTCGACCGACAACGGCCCGCACCGCAACTCCTGGCCGGATGGTGGCATGACCCCGTTCCGCAGCGAGAAGAACACCAATTGGGAAGGCGCGTTCCGCATTCCGATGATGGTGCGCTGGCCGGGCAGGATCGAGCCCGGCTCGATCTCCAACGGCATCGTCCAGCACCACGACTGGCTGCCCACTTTCCTGGAAATGGCGGGCGAACCCGACATCGTCGAGAAAGTGAAGAAGGGCCACCAGGCGATCGGCCGCACCTACAAGAACCACATCGACGGCAAGAGCCTGCTGGGCCACATCACCGGCAAGGAAAAGGACAGCCCGCGCAACTTCTTCTTCTACATCAGCGACGATGGCGACATCCTGGCGATGCGCTACGACAACTGGAAGCTGGTCTTCCTGGAACAGCGCTGCCCGGGAACCATGCAGGTCTGGGCCGAACCCTTCACCCGGCTGAGACTGCCCAAGATGTTCAACCTGCGGACCGATCCTTACGAGTTCGCGGATATCACCTCGAACACCTATTACGACTGGTTCCTGCACAACGCCTACTTCATCTATGCGGCCCAGACCGGCGCGGCGATGTTCGCGGAGACGTTCAAGGAATTTCCGCCGATCCAGCGTCCCAACAGCTTCACCATCGACGACGCCATCGCCAAGATGGCCGATGCCGCTGCCGGTTCCAGTTGATGGGGAGCGCGCGCCTTCCGATCCTCCTTTCGGCACTGGGTGCCGCCGCGATATTCGTATCCGCGGCGGCCCAGTCGCCCCAGGGAACCACTGCCGGTCCGGCGCCCGTGCAGACGGGCGCCGGACCGCCCAGCATCACCGCCAAGCTGCCGCCGGGCATGCCGAAAGGCTACCTCTCGCTCTCGCAGCTTCCGGATAGCCTGGCACTCCTGCCGCCGCCACCGGCAGAAGGATCGGCCGCGTTCGCGCGGGACGAGGAAACGGACAAGGCCATGGCCCGGCCGAAAGACAGTCCGCGCTTCATCCAGGCGGCGAGCGATGCCGATCTCAAGCCGGCGCATGCCTTCCAGGCCTTTGCCTGCGCCGCCGGCGTGATACCGGATGCCAAGCGCACGCCGGTGCTCTACCGCGTGATGAGCAAGGCGATGATCGACATCGGACTCTCCACCTACAAGGCCAAGGACCACTATCGCCGCGTGCGGCCTTTCGTGGCTCACGGCGACACGACCTGCTCACCGCAGGACGAAGCCGTGCTGCGCACCGACGGATCCTATCCCTCCGGCCATAGCGCGCTGGGCTGGGGCTGGGCGCTGATCCTGGCCGAACTCGTGCCCGATCGCGCCGATGCCATTCTCCAGCGCGGCCGTGATTTCGGGGACAGCCGGCTGGTCTGCAACGTCCATTGGGCAAGCGATGTCGATGCCGGGCGACTGATGGCGGCGGCCACGCTGGCGCGGCTCCATGCCGAGCAGGCGTTTCGTGCCGACCTCGACGCAGCGCGCGCCGAACTGGCCAGGACCGGAACGAAGCGCGCGCCGTCCGTAGAGGCATGCAGCACGGAAGCCGCGGGGCTTCGGCTGCAATAACGCGCGTCAGAAGTTCGGCAGGGGTTGCTCGGCAAAGCCCCAGCCGCGCAAGTCGGCTGCGTGTTCGATCAGGGCTTCGGCATCGTCGATCGAGAAGGGATGGGCGTCCTTCATTCCGTCCAGCTCGTCCCAGGAGATCGGAACCGCCACCGGCGCTCCGGCGCGGGCACGGGCGGAATAGGGCAGGACGGCGGTGCTGCCGCGCTGGTTGCGCAGCCAGTCGATGAAGATCTTGCCCTTGCGCTTGGCCTTGCTCATCGTCGCCACGAAGCGGTCCGGTTCGGCCGTGCTCAGGGCTTCGGCAAACCGCCGGGCGAAGTCCTTGTGGCTGTCCCAGTCATGGCCGGGCGTCAGCGGCACCACGACATGGACGCCTTTGCCGCCCGACAACATGGCGAAGCTGACCAGGCCGATATCCGCAAGCTGGCGGCGCAAATCCTGCGCGGCGCGGCGGCAGTCTCCGAAGTCCAGCCCTTCGTCGGGATCGAGGTCGAAGATCAGCCGGTCCGGCTTCTCGACGGCGTCCGCCCGCGATTCCCAGCCGTGGAACTCGATGGTCCCCATCTGCACGCAGGCGACCAGCCCTTCGGCGTCGTCGATATAGAGGTAGTCCTCGCTGCCGCCGTCCTTCTCGCGGATCGGTACGTGAGAGACGTGAGGGCCGAACGAGCCGCTGTCGTGCTTCTGGAAGAAGCATTTCCGGGCGCGACCCTGGGGGCAGCGGACGAGGCTGATCGGCCGGTTGGCGGCGAAAGGCAGCATGAGCGGGGCCACCGCGGCATAGTAATCGGCAAGCTGGCCCTTGGTCTGGCCGGTTTCCGGGAAGATCACCCGGTCCCGGCTGGATATTTCGACGTCGATCGCGGCCTTGGGGGCGGACTTGGGCATTTCGGGGGTGACCTCCTTCGCCGGCTTGTCGCTGCGCAGGCCCAGGAAACTGGCGTGACGCACACGCCCTTCGGCGGTGAATTCGGCAAAGGCGATCTCGGCGACAAGCTTCGGCGTTACCCAGGTCGCGCCGCGCGCTTCGGTCCGGTCGGCTTCCACCGGCGCGGTCTTGCGGACGAGCGGTGCCAGCCGGGCCGCCAGATCGCCCAGGGTGTCGCCGTCGAATCCGGTACCCACTTTGCCGCGATAGACCAGCTTCCCCTTTTCGTACTGCGCCAGCAGCAGCGAGGAAAACGGCCGTCCCTTCGCACTCGATCGGCTCCATCCGACCACCACGAATTCCTGCCTGCGGGTACATTTCACTTTGACCCAGTTGCGGGTGCGGCGGCCCGCATAGGCGGCGTCGATGCGCTTGGCGATCACGCCTTCCTGGCCCGCCTGGCACATCGCCGCGTAAAGCTTTTCGCCCGCGCCGATCACATGGTCTGCCACGAAAAGCGGGGATCGGGCATCGGCCAGCAGCGCTTCCAGCCGCTCCTTGCGCTCGATATTGGGGAGCGGGGCCAGGTTCCGCCCATCGAGTTCGAGCAAGTCGAAGGCGTGGAATTCCAGTTTGTCGCCGGGTTTCTGGCTGCCGTGTCCGCGCTTGAGCACGGCCTGCAGGTTGGAGAAGCTGGGATTGCCGTCCGGTCCCCGTGCAATGATCTCGCCGTCGATCAGGGTGGGCGGAAGGTCGAGCGCGGCGAGAGTGTCTACAAGCGGGGCGAACTTGTCGCTCCAGTCGAGGCCGCTGCGGGTATAGATTCGCACGGTATCACCGGCGAGGGCGGCGAGGGCGCGGTAGCCGTCGAACTTGATCTCGTGCATCCACAAGTTGCCGTCCGGCACGGCATCGACGAGCGTGGCCAGCTGGACTGCGCGAAACTTCGGCGGGGCGCCTTTGGCCCGGCCGCCGGGCCGCCGCTTCGCTGGGGGCCTGGCCGTCTTGGCAGTCTCCGAATTGTGCTGCGCGGCGTCGTCCATGGCATCGGCGAAGGCCTTGCCCTTCTTGCCCTTGAGCGACTGGGTGCCCGCCTTGTCCGCTGCGATCTCGGCCATGGTGCGGCCGGTGAGCACGCTTTTCAGCCCTTCCTCGACCAGTTGATCGCCGGAGACGGCATGGCCGTCGCTGACCTTGCGCAGCAGCCAGTTCTCGCGCTTCTCACCGGGGCGGCCCTTCATCCGCACCAGCAGCCACTCGCCCTTCATCCTCTCCCCGTCGAGCGTGAAGTGGAGGTGTCCTTCCTCCAGGTCCTTCGCGCTCTTGCCCGCGATCGGCGCCCAGGTGCCTTCGTCCCAGAGCATGACGGTGCCGCCGCCATATTCGCCTTGCGGAATGTTGCCTTCGAAGCGGGCGTAGGAGAGGGGGTGATCCTCGGTACGGACGGCCAGCCGCTTGTCCTCGGGATCGGCGCTGGGGCCCCTGGTCACGGCCCAGGACTTGAGCACACCGTCCACTTCCAGCCGGAAATCCCAGTGCAGCCGCCGCGCGGCATGCTTCTGGACGATGAAGATATTGCCCGCTTCGCTGTTCTGCCGCTTGCCGGCCGGCTCGGCGGTTCGGGCGAAGTCCCGCTTGCGGTTGTATTCGGCGAGAGGGTCGGACTTGGCCATCCTTACCGTTCCTTACCGGGCGAAGGATGCCGCCGGTCCCAGCGCGCCTCCACGAAATGCAGCGCCGTCACCATGACCAGGCTGACCAACACGCCGATGGCCACCAGCGGCCACTGCCCGGCGCCGCAGGCGATGCCGATGATCGCGGTCAGCCACATATGCGCGGCTGTGGTCAGGTTGCGCAGGCGCCCGCGGGAAAACACGATCAGCCCGGCTCCGATGAAGCCCACGAAAGCGCCGGTCGCCTCGAAGATGCGCAAAGGGTCCATGCGCGGTCCGTCGAGCTGGAAGTAGAGGGCTATGATGGAAGTGGTCATCGTGGCCGCCGCCACGCAGACCAGTCCGTGCGTACGCAGGCCGGCCGGATGGCCGTGCCACTCGCGGTCGAGGCCGAGCAACAGGCCGACCACGGCGGCAACGCCAAGCCGCAGCAGAACCTCGGAATCGATCGCATGGAGGGGGATCGCCGGGTTGAGTTCCATGGCTCAGGCGCGCTTGCGGCTTCGCGTGGTCGTGGTGCTCGTGGTCTTCGCGGTCTTGGCCGGGCTCTTCGTCGCCGCCGGCTTCTTGGCGGCAGGCTTCTTCGCCTCGGCCTTCTTGGCAGGCGCCTTCGCCGTGGAGCCCTTGTCCGCTGCGGACTTGCTCGCAGGCGCCGCTTTCCCCGTGCGGCTGCCGCTGTCGCCGACCGACTTCTTGAGCGCGGCCATCAGGTCGATGACATTGCTCTTGCTGCCGCCCGATGGCTCCTCGACGTCCTCCAGCACGCGCTTGTTGCTTTTCGACTTGGCCTTCTTGTCGATCAGCCGGTGAAGGGCATCGATATAGCGATCATGGAATTCGGCGGGGTGGAAGGGCGCGCTCTTCTTCTCGATCAGCGTGGTCGCCAGGTCGAGCAAGTCGGCGTCGGGCTTATCCTCGCCGATTTCGCGGAAATAGCCCTGCGCCTTGTGGACTTCGTCGGCGTAGCGAAGGACTTCCATCACCAGCCCCCGCCCGCACGGCTTGATCGAGACGAGTTGCTCGCGCCCGCGCACCGCCAGTTGGCCAAGCCCTACCTTGCGGCTCCGGCGCAGCGCCTCGCGCAGGACGACGTAGGCTTCCTCGGCAAGATCGTCCGCGGGAACGACGAAGTAGGGCTTTTCGTAATAGAGCACGTCGATGTCGCCCGCGTCCACGAACTGGACCAGTTCCAGCGTCTTGCGGCTCTCGATCTTGACGGCTTCGATCTCTTCCTCGTCGAGCAGCACGTAGTTGCCCTTGGAGATTTCATAGCCCTTGATGATCTCGTCGCGATCGACCGGGCCTACGCCGGGCGCGACTTTCTCGTAGCGGATGCGCTTGCCGCTCGGTTCGTGGATCTGGTGGAACGAGATGGCGGCGCCGGACTTGGTGGCCGGGTAGACCTCGATGGGAATCGACACCAGGGCGAGCCTGATCTGTCCTTGCCAGTATGCGCGTGCGGCCATGGCCCGTTCCTTCCTCGCCGATGAGAAAGGCGCGGGCCCCGGGTTGGTTCCCGGCAGCGGTCCGGAGGGACGTCAGCCGACGACGATGGCGCTGATCCGGTGGAAGAAGGGGTGATGCGGCGTGGCGCCGTGGGCCACCTGGGTGAACATCCCGTCGCCCAGGTTGGGCAGCTTCGATTCGACCCCGCAGACTTCCTCGCCGCCGCGCACGTCGATATGCGCGTGGAGCTTGCCGTCGAACTCCAGGCCGATGTCGACCGCATGCGGGAACTCGGCGCTCAGCACTTCCAGCACCCGATTGAGCCGGTCGGTCAGCGAATCTTCCGAGGAGGCATTGGGAAGCGAGGAACCGTCGATCGAGTAAAGGGATGCATCCTTGCGCATGGGGGGCGCCTCCTAAGAATTTCCGGAAGGGATAAGATCGGAAGGGTACTGGGCTGATCGGCCTCCAGCTTACCTGTTTTCCCGTAACAGGAAACACCGCAGTTTCCCCGAGCGACGCGGTCCGTCCCGTTTCAGGCTGGCCCGCTGCCGCGGCCATGCGGGCTGTCCAGATCAAGTATCGGGCCGGACGGGACAATCCCGGTGGGATTGATCGTGCGGTGGCTCTCGTAATAATGGCCCTTGATGTGCTGGAAGTTTACCGTGCCGGCCACGCCCGGCGTCTGGTAGATGTCGCGCAGGAACCCCTGCAGGTTGGGATAATCGAATATCCGCCGCAGGTTGCACTTGAAGTGGCCGACGTAGACCGCATCGAAGCGCACCAATGTGGTGAACAGGCGGATATCGGCCTCGGTCAGTCTGTCGCCCACCAGATAGCGATTGCGCGACAGGCGATCCTCCAGCCAGTCCAGCGAATCGAACAGCGGCTGGACGGCTTCCTCGTAGGCGTCCTGGCGGGTCGCGAAGCCGGCCTTGTAGACGCCGTTGTTGACCGTGTCGTAGACCCGGGCGTTCACCGCATCGACCTCCGCGCGCAGGGCTTCGGGGTAGAAGTCTCCCGGCGCCGCGCCCAGCCCGTCGAAAGCCCGGTTGAACATGCGGATGATCTCGGAGGATTCGTTGTTGACGATCCGCCCGGTCTTCCGGTCCCAGAGCACCGGCACGGTCACGCGGCCGCTATAGGCCGGATCGGCGGCGGTGTAGACCTGGTGGAGGAAGCGGGCCTGGTGGATCGGGTCCGGGATCACCCCGGGTGCCGGATCGAAGGTCCAGCCCTTTTCCAGCATGAGCCAGTTGACCACCGAAACGGAGACCAGTTCCTCCAGCCCCTTGAGCGCGCGCACGATCAGCGTGCGGTGCGCCCAGGGGCAGGCGAGGCTGACATAGAGGTGATAGCGGCCGGGTTCGGCGGCGAATTCCCCGTCCGCCGTCACCCGGTCGCGAAAAGCGGCGTCCTTGCGGACGAAACGGCCGCCGGTGGATTCGGTGTCGTACCAGACGTCATGCCATTGACCGTCGACCAGCATTCCCATGGATGGCTTCCCTTTGTGCCCGGATCGCGCCGGACTGCCGCCCGCCGCTTCATACCTTCAGGACGTCCGGACGCGGTGTTTGTGCCCGTGGGATGTCAGTTCTTTCGCGAGGCGCCGGTTTTCCAGCAGAGCCAGGCCACGTTGAGCCAGGCGCCCATCGTCAATTGCCCGGCCCAGGCGACCAGCGCATAGCCGAAGCCGAAGACAGCAATGTCGATCGCGAGGACCAGTCCCACCAGAGACCAGCCACCGGTCCGCGCCAGGCGGCTCTCGCGCTCGGTCAGGGCGCGGCCGGCAAAGTCGCGCTGGTGGCGCTTCATCGAAAGCGCGAGGGCGGTGAAGGCAGCAGCGGAGAGGAGGACGGCGAGAAGGTGGATCATGCGGCCATGGCCTCCGGGGTCTTGCGCCGAACGGCGCGGGGGCCTTCCGCCCGCTTGCGCGCGGCGCGGCGCGCGCCCTTGGCGAAGCCGGCGGCCAGCACCAGCATCACCAGGTCGAACGAAACGAACAACCAGTCGCCCGCAAGGACGCTGGCGGGCAGTCCGCGCGAGGTGGTCAGGGCGTTCACCACCGGCACGGCAGCGAACAGCGCGGCGGCGAGGCCGAGCGCCTCGGGCCAGGCCCGCGCCGAGGGGCGAACCACCGCCCAGACGAAAACCGCCAGCCAGGTGAGAAACAGGCTGTTGATCTCATGATCGGCGCGTTCGGCCATGCTCAGGGGCAGGAGGCGGTTGGCCAGGAAGTAGGCCGCTATGCCGGCCGGGAAGCCCGCGACTGTGGCGATGTTGAGTTTCTCGACCAGGCGGAAGCCGAAGTGCGGATGGCTGGGATCGGGCAGCTTGGTGCGGCGCTTGACCGTCCAGAGCACCAGTCCGCTGCCCACCATGATCGTGCCGCCCAGGCCCGAGAGGAAATAGAGCCAGCGCAGGCCGTATTCGGCGTAGCGTCCCGCATGAAGGCCGATCATCACGCTTTCGGTGGCGAGCGCCGCGCCCTTTGCCATGCTGTGATCCGCCGGGCGGCCGGTGATGCCGTTGAAGGAGATTTCCTCGCCGCGCGAACCGATGGCGCCTTCCGATGCGCGGGCGATGTTGACCATGGCGGTGGAATCGCCGGGATTGGTGATCTTCACGTAGCCCACGCGCTTGCCGTCCCACGCGGCCGAAGCGGTGCGCATCAGCGGTGCCACGGCTACGAGAGGCGCAGGATTGCCGCTGCGCGCCACGTCCACGCTCTTGCCGAAGACGGCGTCCTGGAACGCCGTACGGTCGGCATAGTTCGCGGCAATGCCCCAGGGCATGTACATGATCGCCAGCGTGACCAGGCCGGTGAACGTGATCATCAGGTGGAAGGGCAGGGCGATCACGGCCGTGACGTTATGCGCGTCCAGCCAGGAACGCTGGCCCTTGTTGAAGCGCAGCATGAAGAAGTCGGCGAAGATCTTCTTGTGCGTGATGATCCCGGACAGGATCGCCACCAGCATGAACATCGCCGCCACGCCCACCAGGTAGCGGGCCCATAGCACCGGAATGTAGTGCAGGTCGAAATGGAAGCGATAGAGGAAGTAGCCGCCGCGCGTGTCGCGGGTGGAGACTTCGCGGCCGCTCTGGTCCAGCACGGCGCTGGTGTCCGCGCGCTTGCCGCGCTTCTGGCCTTCGGCCGCCTGCCAGTAGACTTGCGTGGTGGCACTACGGCTGTTGGGCAGGGAGATGTACCAGCTCGTCGCATCGGGCGCGGTGCGCTGGAGGAAGCGGACGGCGCCCTCGGCCGAAGTGACCGGATCGGCGCTGCCGGTGATCTCCGGCTGCATCCAGCGCGTGATCTCGTCCTGGAAATAGGCCGAAGTGCCGGTGGCGAACATGGCGAACAGCAGCCAGCCCAGCAGCAGCCCCGTCCAGGTATGGAGAAGCGCCATCGACTGGCGCAGACCTTCCTTCACAGCCGGCCTCCCATGCCGAGCGAGAGCCAGAGAGCTGCCCCCAGCACGCCGCCGGAGAGCGCCAGCCAGAGCCAGAGCCGCGAAACGGAGCGCAGGCCGAACGCGAAGAGGGCGATCGCGGCGAAGATGGCGAAGGAAAGCAGTGTGGCGGTGACGCTCGCCTCGGCGGGATTGACCGCCAGACCGTGCGCCAGCAGTCGCGCCAGGCAGGCCGTGGCCAGCGAGGTGACCAGGTAGTTCGCCGGAACCGCTGCGACGATGCGCGACGCGACGTTCCAGCGGCCGATGCGGCGGCCTGCGGGACCCGTCGTTCTGGCATTCGCGGCACTCTTGGCCATGCTCGTTCTTCCCCCGAGAGCAGGATATTGCAACTCAATCGCAAGAATGGCCGGTAATTTCGGCGGGCTCCGGAGTCAATGGTTCAGAATGGCGAGGCGTCTTTGGAAGCGCCATTGGGACGGGAGGATGCGGGGCGGGCAGGGCGGGTGTGCGGGGTTTCGCGCTGCCGGCGAGAGGGTTGGTGCGCGCGTTAAGAGCGCTTGCGCATGGGGATTTCCTCAAACCGTCATGGTGCCCGCCTAGGCAGCGCGCGCCGGACTTTGGACGGCCGGGCGCAGGGTGGAAAAAATCGTGTTATCGAATGCCATGGATCGTCCTGCGGCGCCGCCGCAGGACTGGAATGCAGTGAGGTCCACGCTTCTGCGCTACCTCCGTGCGCGAGGGGCGCGACCGGACGTTGCGGATGACGTGGCGCAGGAAACGCTTGCGCGCCTGATCGCTCTCAGCCAGACGCAGCAGATAGGCAGCCTTTTTGCGCTGGCCTTCAGGATCGCGGACAACCTGATGATCGACACGCGGCGCCGGGAAATGCGCCAGGAGACGCAGCACTCTGATGACGTTGACGACGAATGGGAAAGCGACGACCCCTCGCTCGACAGGATTCTCGATTCGCGCCGGGCGCTCGACGTGCTCTCGCTCTGCCTGCGACGGATGCCGCCGCTGCGCCGCGAAGTCCTCATCCGCAGGCGCCTGAATCATGAAAGTTGCCGTGCGATCGGCGAAGATCTCTCGATGAGTGCGAAGGCAGTGGAAAAGCATATCACCCGTGGCCTGCTGGATCTGCGCGCGGCGCTCGATCGCGCCGGTGTGGACTTCGCGGAGTTCGCCTGATGACGGCCCAGAGGCAGGAATTCGACGTGATCGACCGGGAGGCCGCTGAATGGGTCGACCGGATGAACCGTCCGCTGCATGACGCTGAAGTCGCCGCCGAGTTCGATCGCTGGATCATGGGCGATCCGCGCCATGTCGAAAGCTATGCGCGGCACCAGGCGCTCTGGCAGTCCGGCAGCTTGCGCAGTGCCCTGGAGGCCGCCGAAGCCGCGCCCGACGATTTCGGTACGTTCGAGGATGAGGCCGTGCCGAATTGGGCCGGGCAGGCGTGGAAGCAGTTCGCGGGCTTCGCGGCCGTGGCGCTGTGCCTGGTGGTCGTGCTCTCGATGGGCGCCCGCACGCTGGTGAGCGAATCGAGCTATGCCGCCGCCCGCGGTACCTCGCGCGAAGTCGTGCTGCCGGACGGATCGAAAGTGCGCATGAGCGGCGGGACCCGGATGGACGTGCGCATCACGCCCTGGTCGCGCGAAGTCGCGCTCCAGAACGGCGAGGCCTTCTTCGATGTGGCGCACGAGAAAGTCCGCACGTTCTCGGTCAACGCGGGCGATTCCCGCGTGACCGTGCTGGGGACGGCCTTCGACATCGACCTGGTGGACAGCCAGACGCGGGTGGTGCGCGTCTATCGCGGCCTGGTCAGCGTCGATGCCGGGGCGGGACGGCAGTGGCGGCTTCCCGCAGGCAACGGGATCGAAGTCGGCGGCGGCCGGGTGCGCAGCCTGGGCGACGTGCGCGGCGATCATCCCGGCTGGATCGACGGCTGGTTCGACGCTGACGACACCTCGGTTCAGCAGTTGGTGCAGCGCATCAATCGCGGTTCGGACCTGCCGGTGGTGCTGGCCGATCCGGGATTGGGCCAACTGCTCGTGACCGGGCGGTTTCAGACCTCCGATCCCGAGATGGTGCTGGAAGCGCTGGCGGCGATCCACGATCTGCAGTGGCGCAAGGAAAAGGCGCGCTACGTCCTCTCCCATTGAGTTCGTTTGCAGGACGCCGGTCTCAGGCGTTCTGCGGCGGCGCGGCCAGGCCCGCTCATGTCATCGTCTCGCCATGTGGGCGGAAGGCTGAGCCGGGGGGCTTGCTATCTTCCGCTGTCATCAAGTTTACTTGATAACGTAATGAAAATGTAAGAAAAAATAATTGTCGGGATTGGTTGTCTGCCTGCGTCTTCCCCCCGAATGCCTGATCCAACGGGGGATATGATGTTTCGTTCAAGTAAAGCCCTGGCCCATGCCTCGGCATTGGCCATAGCGCTGGCAACGGTCGGGGGCGGCCTTGCCGCGCCGGTCGCCGAGGCGGCTACCACGCAGTACAGTTTCACCATTCCGGCGCAGGACCTGGGCCGCGCGCTTCAGGAGTTCTCGCGGGTCACCGGCATGCAGGTGGCCGCGGCGCCGGATGCGGTGCGGGGGCGCCGCAGCACGGCCCTGTCGGGCAAGATGAGCGCGCAGCAGGCCCTGTCCCAGCTCGTGCGCGGGGCCAATGTCGAAACCCAGCTTCGCGGCAGCACCGTGATCCTGCGCGCCCGTGCTGCCCGGCCCCGTCCGGCCGCGGTCGCTCCCGCGCCGGCGCGCCGGGCTGCCCCGGTCGCGACTGTCGCCGCCGAAGAGCCTTCCGGGGCCGGCGACAGTGAGATCGTCGTCACCGGCTATATCGAGGCGGTTCAGCGTTCGCTCGACATCAAGCGCAAGAACGACACGGTTTCCGACACGGTCAGCGCCGACGACATGGGCAAGCTGCCCGCCAACAACATCTCCGAGGCGCTGGCGCGCCTTCCCGGCGTCAATGCCGTGCGCAGCCCGACCACGGGCGAGGGCGACCGCATCACGGTGCGCGGCCTCTCGACCGAGCTGAACAACTATTCGATCAACGGCGTGCGCCTTGGCGGTGCCGGTTCGCGTGACAACAACTTCTACCGCGGCGTGCGGCTCTCGGTCCTGCCGCCGGACGGCATCAAGCAGATCACCGTCTACAAGACCCTGACGCCGGACCGCGACGGCGACGCGCTGGGTGGCTCGGTGGACATTTCCACTCCCACCGCCTTCGACCAGACGCCGATGTATGCTCGCCTCTCGGCCGAGGGCGGCATGCTCGACAAGTACGATCATCGCAAGTCGGGCCAGGTTTCCGGCGCGCTTTCGCGCCAGTTCAACGATCATTTCGGCATCTACGTCTCGGGCAGCTGGAGCCGGCGCAAGTCGCAGTTCGAGCAGAACGGCGTGGACGGTGATAACCAGCCGGATACCTGGTACGACAACAGCGAGACGCTGGGCTGGGATCCCAACCGCTTCGTGATGCGCGGCATGGACCTGGGCTTCGGCGAGACCGACGTGAAGCGCTGGGGCGCCAATACCAGCATCGACTATCGCTCCGACGACCACGACTTCCACTTCCGAGGGCAGTACAACAAGTACCGCAAGGACGAATTCCTCAACCGCCTGAACTTCCGCAACGATACCGCGAAGAATTCGACGCGGCTGGTGCAGGTGGACGTGGCCGATACGACGCTGCTCCAGCCCGAAGACAGCATCGTCGGTACCGATTCCAGGCTGGGCCGCATCTATGGCTATTCGCTCGGCCAGATCGTCGACCAGGACGGCGACGGGCTGATCACGGATGCCGACCGCAAGGGCAAGTCGTTCTACAGCCTCAACGGCGGTTCGGGCACCTGGGACCCTCAGGGCTTCCGCCTGCGCCGCTTCTGGGAAGGTTCGCGCGAGACGGGGAGCCTGGCTTCGGCCAACCTCGGCGGCATTTCGCGCGTGGGCGAACTGACGATCGACTACGACGTGTCCTACTCGCAGTCGGAGGACAATCTCGACGACGGCTACACCCTGGAGTTCCGCAGCGACAAGTACGGCTGGCTGGGCAATCAGGGCGTGCTGTTCAGCAGCAGCGAGGATTCGCGCTTCCCCAAGTGGCTGCTCAATTCCGCCGGTCTGGAAGCGGTGCAGGACCCCTCGCAATACGACTTCAGCAGCCTCGAAGGCGAAGTGGGCGGAAGCAGCGAGAAGCTGTGGCAGGCCCAGTTCAACCTCGAATGGAAGCCGGTCGATTCCTGGGTGGAATCGTTCAAGACGGGCGCCAAGTTCTACAATTCGCGCCGCCGCACTTATCAGGGCTCGTTCCTGAATCTCGAGGCGGACGGCACCCTGGCGGACTTCTCCGAATTCTACGGCAAGGATGTGAACAGCCTGTTCGGCGGCGCCTATAGCGGCCTCTATCGCCTGGGCACGACCATCGACAACCGCAAGATGCTGGCCGAACTCCAGCGCGCCGAAGATGGCGACAGCGAGATCTTCGACGGTTTCGCGGTCGACCCCAACGACGCCGAACTGTCCAACGAGGACAGCTTCCGCTTCAACGAGCGCGTGATCTCCGCCTATGCCATGGGCACGGCGCGCTTCGGCCGCGCGCAAGTGATCGCGGGCGTGCGCATGGAAGCGACGCGCAACACCATCGACGCCTGGAACATGGACCTGATCCAGGGCGAGCGCTTCGTTTCGGACAAGTCCAGCTTCGTGAACGTGCTGCCCTCGGTTCACGTCAACTACGAACTGGACAGCCGCACCAAGCTGCGCGGCGCGGTCTGGACCAGCTTCGCGCGTCCCGACATCGCCCGCATGAGTTCGGCGCGCGAATATGGCTACGACACCGATCCCGATGGCGACGGCGAGGAAAACCCGATCTCGCAATGGGTGCTGACTTCGATCGCCCAGGGCAATCCGAACCTCAAGCCGATGCGCTCGCTCAACCTCGACATGTCGCTGGAGCACTACGCCGGCAATACCGGGGCCTATTCGGTGGCGCTCTACTACAAGCACATCGAGAATTTCCTGTTCCGCTCCTCTTCCAGCAACATCCGTGACGGGACGCTGGGCGAGAACGTCGATCCGACCGGCGTGGCGATCTCGATGCCGAACAACGGCAAGTGGGCGGAAGTCTACGGCATGGAAATCAGCGGCCAGCAGCTCCTGCACTGGCTGCCGGGCATTCTCGGTTCGCT
The DNA here is from genome assembly GCF_055521655.1 of Novosphingobium sp. BL-S-21. NCBI lineage: Bacteria > Pseudomonadati > Pseudomonadota > Alphaproteobacteria > Sphingomonadales > Sphingomonadaceae > Novosphingobium > Novosphingobium sp. BL-S-21. Next base: position 1,133,308 of record NZ_CM145496.1, on the reverse strand, counting down.
GGGCGTGGGCGGAAACCTTACGTTGCAGCGCTCGAAGGCGGTTACGGGGCTTTCCTGGCACCCTGAGGGCTACACCCTGCCGCTGATGGAAACGCCCGAGACGATCGCCAATCTCCAGCTGTTCTGGGAGCGCAAGGGCTGGGAAATCTACGGCGCGTGGAACTACCAGTCGAAATTCCTCGGCGGCATCCAGGACTTCGGCAACAATCCCTATGAGCAGGCCTATAGCTTCGTGGACCTGACCTTCCGCAAGACCTTCCTCAAGAAGTCCTCGGTGCAGCTCCAGGTCCAGAACCTCTTCGACTCGCATACGTATTGGGAAACCGTGTCGTCGGGGACCGGGGCGAGCCGCGCCTACATCAAGAACGGGCGCAGCATCACGCTCGGCCTCAACCTGATCTTCTGAGGACACTTGCGATGAAGAAGAAAGCCCATGTCCTGCTGGGAGCGCTGGCCTTGTGCCTGCCGCTCCCGGCCTTCGCCGCCGATGCGCCGGTGCAGCAGCAGGAGCCGCTGGCACCTGCCACCGTCCGGCCCGAACGCGTGATCCTGAACCTCACCGCCGATCCGACCACCGAGATGGCCGTCACCTGGCGCTCCGCGCCGGGCCTGCCGGGCCAGGTCCAGTATGCGAAGGCGACAAGCAGTCCCGACTTCGTGAAAACGCCGCTGACGGCCGAGGCGAAGACCGACGACGCCACGCTGGCCGTCCGCGAGGATCCCGCCTTCCGCGCGGCCTATCACTCGGCAGTGCTGGCGGGGCTCGAGCCGGACACGGTCTATGCCTACCGCGTGGGCGACGGCACGCATTGGTCCGAGTGGTTCCAGTTCCGCACCGCCGCGCGCGAGGCGAAGCCGTTCCGCTTCATCTACATGGGGGACATGCAGAACCAGATCCTGTCGGAAGCCTCGCGCACCTTGCGCATGGCCTTCCGCCAGGCGGGCGACGCGGCCTTCACGATCCATGCCGGGGACCTCATCAACCGGCATGACAGCGATGCCGAATGGGGCGAATGGTTTGCCGCGGGCGGGTTCCTCTATGCCCAGACGCCGCAGATGCCGACGCCGGGCAACCACGAATACGTCAAGGACGAGGCGGCGCGGGCGGGGTCCTCGATCAACGGCCAGTGGCGCCGGCAGTTCACGCTGCCGGAGAACGGCCCGGCCGACGTTCCGGCGAGCCGCGAGACGAGCTGGTACACCGATTACCAGGGCCTGCGCCTGATCTCTATCGACTCCATGCAGGTCGACCGGGACGAAACGGCGCGCAAGGCGATCGTGAAGTGGCTCGACGGCTTGCTGGCGAACAACCCGAACCGCTGGACGGTCCTGTTCCTGCACTTCCCGCTGTTCTCCAGCGAGCCCGAGCGCGACAATCCGAAGCTGCGCGCCGCGCTGAAGCCGCTGATCGACAAGTACCGCGTGGACTTGGTCCTTCAGGGGCACGACCACGGCTATGCCCGCGGCGCGATCGGCAAGAACGGCCCCGCGGCGGACGATGCGGGCACGACATATGCCGTCTCGGTCGCCGGACCGAAGATGTACGAAGTCGGCAGCCTGCCCTGGGCGCGCAAGTCGGCATCGCGCACGCAGGCCTATCAGGTGATCGACGTCAGCCAGGAAGCCCTGGCCTACCGCGCCTATACCGCCACCGGAGAGCCGCTCGACGCGGTGACCTTGCGGAAACCCTGAGTACGCGAAAGGGCCGGAGCAAGCTGGGGGGCATTGCTCCGGCCCTTGACGAGGCTGCGCTTCGATTGCGACCCGAAGCGTGGTTTCGTCCAGCCCGCCCGGCCCGATCGGCCGGGCGGGCGCATGGCCGTGACCCGTCAGTCGAGCATGGTCTTGCGCAGCTTGGCGATGTCGGCGTCGGTCAGGCCCACCTTCTGTTTCAGGTAACCTTCCGATCCGCCGTACTGCTGGTCGAGATACGTGAAGAACTGGGCCAGGTGCGACGCGCCGCTGGGCGTGTAGAGCGGCTCGGCCTTGGGCGGCTGGCCGTCCGCACGCGCGGCGTAGTACTTGAGAATGGGATTGTTCGGGAAGTCGGCCGGGTCGACCTTGGGCATTTCCCATTGGGGGCGGCGCAGTTCGGTGGAGCGGTGATAGTCCTTGAGGATCGTCTCGCGGTCCACGCCCAGCACGTCGTAGATCAGGGCGGTGGCGATGCCGGTCCGGTCCTGCCCGGCGGAGCAATGATAGACCACGGCGCCCTCGTTCGCGAGCAGGCGATTGAACAGCGCACGGAACTGCGGGACCAGCATGATTTCCATGCCCTGATACATGTTCTCGCCGCCGCTCTTGGCCATCTTCGCGAAGAGCGGTTTGAGCGAATAGTCGTTGGCGAGGAACAGCGCGCCGGTTCGGTCGTCCAGCATGTCGGGCGCGACTTCGCGTTCCTCGATCGAGCGCAAGTCGACCACGGCGCCCAGATTGACCTGGCCCAGCAGCGCATAGTCCGCCTCGGTCAGCAGCGGCATCGCGCCGGAGCGGAAAGCCTTGTCCCACTTCACGGTATGGCCGTCCTTGGTGACGTAGCCGCCGATGTCGCGGAAGTTGCTGCCCTGCTGAAGCGGCACCACGCGCTCGGCGACGACGGTGGTCTTGCCGCCCTTGCCCTGGATGATGACGTAGCGGCGCTCGCTGGCCGGGATCGGCAGCTTCAGCGCGGCGTCCTTGCTGGCGGCGGCGAAGCGCTGGTCGTTCTTGTCGAGCGCCGTGTCGGTGCTGATCCAGATTGTGGCCGGTGCCGTGTCCGTCCGGGCCAGCTCGACGGTCTGGTCGTCCAGACGCGTCAGCGTGGCCAGCTCGCGCGCGGAGGCGGGAGAATGGGCCATCGCCGCGACGAGGGCGGAGAGGACGGTCGGGGCAATCTTGCGCATGGGCGGAGTCCTTGATGTCTGTCTGATGCCGGCTGCTAAAACGGATGTATGTATCTTGTGTGACAGGTCTGAGGTCAATGCACCGGCGTGTTATCGCGGAGACGATCCTGCGGCCGCTTTCCTTGATGTCAGGTATTCGGGCCATTTCAGCGGTTCTGCCGCGGATCCGGGGCGCCATCTCTCCGGGGTGCCAAGTCCGGGATGCGAGTCTGTAAAACGAATGTCTGTAATCTGGCGGCGCTGGAACGAAAAAGGGGCCGCCTTTCGGCAGCCCCTCGTTTTGCGGGTTCTGGCTGGTTCTGGATCAGTCGCGGCCCTTGCCGAAAGCGACGATCTGCAGGAGGCCGCCGGCCATGGCGACGTTCTTGAAGAAGTGGATGAACTGGTTCTGGTCTGCGAACTGCGCGTGGAAGAACAAGGCGGTGACGAGGCTGAACAGGGCAAGCGCGGCAGCGACGCTGCGCAGGCGGTACCCCGAGATCAGCAGAGCGCCGCCGATGACTTCCACCGCAACGGCACCGGCCAGGGCCACGGCGGGGAAGGGCAGGCCCACCGAACCGATGTAGGCCATGGTTCCAGCGGGATCGGAAAGCTTGGAAAGGCCGCTGAGGATGAAGATGGCGGCGATCAGGATGCGGCCCACAAGCGGCAGAAACTTCAGGATTCCCTTGTCTTCGGCAGCGGGAGCGAGCGTAGCGGTGGCAGTGTTCATGGTCATTCCCCTTGGGGCTGGTCTGGAGAGGGTCCGGCCGTGACGGCTGCGGGGTGCCTCGTTGAACCGGGAAATGCCTCGAAAAACGAATTCCAGAAATCCAGATAAAATGGACCGCTCTGTTCGATGAAACTGAAATGTCTCGATGCGTGCGAAAATGCGGGACTGGCGGTGGGCGGGGGAATGGGGTCCGCCAGTCCCGAGGAGTTCGGGTACGCCGGAGGCGCGCCGAACGTGGTCCCGGCATGGTCGCCGCCGGGATCGAACGCAGGGTGTCGGGAAAGGGACCGTCAGTCGGTGAGCGGCCGCCAGCGGTTGCGCCAGGCCCTGGGCGTGTTGCCCACCACGCGGCGGAACAGACGGGTGAGGTGGGCCTGGTCGGTCAGGCCGCAGATGCAGGCGATTTCGGACAAGGCATCGTCGGTCCGCAGCATCAGGCGCTGGGCGTGGCGAATGCGCTGGCGGATGACGTAGGCATGGGGCGGTTCGCCAACGCTGGTCTTGAAGGCGCGGCAGAAGTGCCCGGTGCTGAGCCGCGCCACGGCGGCCAGTTCGCAGCAGGCCAGCGACTGGCCGAGATTCTCCTCGATATGGCCGATGACCCTGCGCAGCTGCCAGCCTGCAAGGCCGCCCTTGGCGGATGCGTCGCCGTCAGGGACGGACTGCGGCGCGACCGGAACGAGCAGGTCGTGCTCCGCCAATCGGCTTCTGGCCAGCGCGAGGCTGTCCGGCCCCACCCCGCCGGTGTCCATTGCCTTGGCTAAGGGGATGGCCTGCGGAATTGCCGGCGGTTCAGCGTGGTAATGTCTTGAATCCTGTCCCGTATTCGTCGTCGTCGTGCTCAGGACTCCGTGAAGCATGACCAACTCTCCAAGCTCGACGACCGATCCGACCTCTACGGCAGGGGCAATCGCGATGATGGGGCAAATCTCGATAACGGTGATTGTCGCATAGTAATTCGATACGAAAAGTCTGTTCACCGCCCGAATCATCAGGCCCCATCTTCATAGTCTATGGAGATTGCAGTCTTGCTTCCTTTCGGGAATGGGGGATTTTTACTATTGCCAGCCGGCTTTTCCCCCATTTACGCTTTTAATTCAGATATCCGGGAGAGCGGTCAGCGTCTCGTCGATCTCGCATTGGGCCACGAAGCGGTCGAGCAGCCAGGCGGCCGCGGGGCCGGGCGGCGTGTCGCGGCGCCAGATGCCGCCGAAGCGGTAGATGCCGCCGGGATGATCGGGCATCGACAGGCGGATCAGGGTGCCGGACACGAGATCGGCCTCGATCATCGGCAGCGGCATGTTGCCCCAGCCGATGCCCTGGCGCAGCAGGGCGTGCTTGGCGCCAAGGTCGGCGAGGCGCCAGGTCTTGGGGCTCATGACCGAGAAGTCCTTGCCTTCGGTGAAGCGCGAGCGGTCGCTGAGCACCAGCTGCGTATATTCGCGGCCGGCGCCGGGCGGGATCAGGTCCATGCGGCCGAGCGGATGGTCGGGCGCGGCCACGGGCACCATCGCCACCGAGCCGACCGAAACGCTTTCGAGCCCGTCGACACCGGCAAAAAGCGGGCCGGACAGGCCGACCACCGCCGTGCCGTCGAGCACCATCGCAGTGATCGCGCCCAGCGCTTCCACATGGAGGCGCAGCTGCACGGTCGGAAATTCCGCGGCAAAGGCCCGCAGGATCACGCCGAGGCGTTCGGCCGGAAACATGACGTCCACCGCCAGGTCGACTTCGGCCTCCAGACCGTCGAGCAGGCCTTTCACTTTGGCGCGCAATCCGTCGATCCCCTCGGCCACACCGCGCGCTTCCGACAGGACGGCACGGCCGGCTACGGTAAGCTGCGGCTTGCGCGTGCCTTCGCGTTCGAACAGCAGAACGCCGAGCTGGGCTTCGAGGTTGGCGATGCCGTAGCTGATGACGGAGACCGCGCGGTTCAGCTTGCGCCCGGCGGCAGCGAAACTGCCGGTGTCGACGATGGCCAGGAAGATGCGCAGCTGGTCCAGGGTCGGCGTACCGGGGTTGCTCACTTTTCAATCTCCTAGAACAGTCAGGTCGATTTTATCCCTCTGAACTTGAAATGCGGGCAAGTCTATATGGGGTTTCAAGAGAGGGCGGCACCTCACCCCGCCGCCCCCGGAGACAGGATATGATCGAACTTCGCCCTTATGACAGCCTCGGTGGTGCCAACCACGGCTGGCTCGACGCCAAGCATCACTTCTCGTTCGCCGGCTATCACGATCCGGCCCGCGTCCACTGGGGCAACCTGCGCGTCTGGAACGACGATGCGATCGCGCCGCAGACCGGCTTCCCGCCGCACCCCCACCGCGACATGGAAATCATCACTTATGTCCGCGAGGGTGCGATCACTCACCAGGACAACCTGGGCAACAAGGGCCGCACCGAGGCCGGCGACGTCCAGGTGATGAGCGCGGGCACCGGCATCACGCACTCGGAATACAACCTTGAGGACGTGACGACGAAGATCTTCCAGATCTGGATCATCCCGACCCGCGACGGCGAAGAACCGAGCTGGGGCGCCAAGCCCTTCCCCAAGGGCGACCGGTCGGGCCAGTTCGTCACGCTGGCATCGGGTTACGAGAATGACAACGATGCGCTGCCGATCCGCACCAATGCCCGCGTCATCGGCGCTACCCTCAAGGCCGGCGAAACCGCCGAATATCCGCTGGGCAAGGACCGCAAGGCCTACCTGGTGCCGGCCATCGGCGCGGTGCAGATCGAGGACGTGCGCGTCAACGCCCGCGACGGCGCGGCCATCAGCGACCTCGACGTCCTGCGGGTGACCGCGATCGAGGACAGCGAGATCGTCCTGGTCGACGCGGCCTGACACCAAGGCCGAAACGAGTTGGGGAGCGGGCGGAAATCGTCCGCTCCCTCATCTCCCGGATTGCAATTTACCAGATCGGCGCCGACCTTCTTCCCCGGCGCTCAGGCATACAAAAGAAGCGCAAGGAAGGATTGCCCCATGACCGTTCGCTCATCCGATATCGAAGGTGTAGACCTTGTCGTTCTCCCCCCCGTTCGCGACCTTGGGGACGGGTTCCAGGTCCGCCGCGCGCTGCCCACTGCGCAGCGCCGCATGGTCGGCCCTTTCATCTTCTTCGACCAGATGGGTGAGGCGGTGTTCCGCAGCGGCGAAGGCCTCGACGTACGCCCGCATCCGCATATCGGCCTTTCCACGCTGACCTACCTCGTCGAAGGCGAGATCCTCCACCGCGATTCCCTCGGCTCCGTTCAGGCGATCCGGCCCGGCGAGGTCAACTGGATGACCGCGGGCAGCGGGATCGTCCATTCCGAGCGCACGTCTCCCGAAGTCCGCGCCAGCGGCGGCAAGCTGTTCGGGCTCCAGACCTGGATCGCCCTGCCGAAGGAAGCCGAAGAGATCGCGCCGGCCTTCGCCCATCACAAGGCGGACGAGATCCCGGTGACCGAGGATGCCGGAACGCGCCTGACGCTGATCGCCGGTACGGCCGACGGCCTGACCTCGCCGCTCAAGACCTATTCCGACATGGTCTACGCCGATATCGTCATGCTCGACGGAGCGCGCTACCAGGTGAAGGCCGAGCACGTCGAACGCGCGATCTATGTCGTCGGCGGCGAAGTCGAAGTGGAAGGCCAGACCGGCAGCTTCAAGGAGACCGAACTGGTGGTCTTCAAGCCCGGCGCCGAGGTGATCCTCAAGGCCAAGGGCGGCACGCGCCTGATGCTGCTGGGCGGGGAGCCACTGCCGGAGAAGCGCCATATCTACTGGAACTTCGTCTCCTCCTCGCTCGACCGCATCGAGCAGGCCAAGGACGACTGGAAAGCCCAGCGCTTCGACCGTGTGCCCGACGAGAGCGAATTCATCCCCCTTCCGGCCTGAGGAGCTTCAAACCATGGCACATGGAACCGCGCATATCGGCGAAACCCCCTGGCGCACCGAGATCGTGGTCGGCGGTCACGCGATCACCGCCGACGAGCCCCAGGCGCTCGGCGGGCAGGGGGTGGGACCCGCGCCTTACGACCTGCTGCTCGCCAGCCTGGGGGCCTGCACGGCGATCACATTGAAGATGTACGCCAGTCGCAAGGGCTGGCCCCTGGTATCGGTCGATGTCGACTTGCGGCTCGCGGGTGCGAAGGACCAGATGCATATCGAGCGCAAACTCTCGATCGTGGGCCTCGACGAGGAGCAGAAGGCTCGGCTTGCCGATATTGCCGAGCGGACGCCGGTGACTTTGACGTTGAAGGCGGGGCTGGGGATCGAGACGGAGCTGGTTTGAAGTTCTCGCTCTCTTCCTCGTCATTGCGAGCGTAGCGAAGCAATCCAGGGGCGGCTTAGTGCGGCTCCTGGATTGCCGCGTCGGCTGCGCCTCCTCGCAATGACGAAGGGAGGTGTTGTGCCTCTTCAGCCTTTTTGCCGCAGTGCCCCCAGGTCGATCCCGTGCTTGTTCACTTTGTAGTAGAACGTCTTGCGCGGCAGATCGAGCGCGCGGATGGCCGCGCCGATCTCCCCGTTCGCGGCGATCACGGCGGCGACGATCTCCTCGCGCTCGAAGGCGTCGACCCGCTCGGTCAGGCCCTTGTTGCCCGAAGGGGAGGGCGTGGGAGAGGGATCGCCGAGGCCCAGCACGAACTGCTCCGCGAAATTGGCGAGTTCCCGCACGTTCCCCGGCCAGTCATGGCGTTCCAGCATCGTGCGGACCGCCGCGGTGACGGGCGGAAGCTCGCGGGCGACGCGGCTGGCGGCATCGCCGGCGAAGCGGGCGAAGAGAGCGGGGATGTCCTCGCGCCTTTCCCGTAGCGGCGGGATGCGCAGGCGCATGGCGGCGAGGCGGTAGAACAGCGGCGGCAGCAGCGAGGGCGGCGGGCCTTCGGCCGCATCCTGGCTGGTGGAGATCACGCGCACGTCGACGGGCATGGCCTCGCCCCGGCGGCGCAGGACGCGCTGCTCTACGAAGGGAAGCAGGCGCTCCTGCAAGTGCGCCGGGCCGCGGTCGATATCGTCGAGGTAGAGCGTGCCGCGATGAGCTGCGGCCAGGCCGGGTTCGTCGATGCCGGTTGCAGTGAAGAGCGGTTCCGCGAGCGCCTCGGGCATTCCGGCGCAGGCCAGAGGCAGAAAGCGGTGGCGCGCACGCTTGCCCGCGCGGTGGATCAGGCGGGCGAGGAGGTCCTTGCCGGTGCCGGTCTCGCCTTCGATGAACAAGTCTATATCCGCATTGGCCAGCACCGGCACCATCTCGCGAAGCCTGCGGATGGCGGGGCTTTCGCCCAGGAACAGCGGTGCGTCGGCATCTTGCGACATGGCCCGCAGGCGGCGGTTTTCCAGCGTCAGCCCGCGCGCGGTGGCGGCGCGGGTGACGGCGGCGATCAGCGCCTCGGGCGCGAAAGGCTTGGTGAGAAAGTCCCAGGCGCCCGCCTTGAGCATCTGTACCGCCATCTCGATGTCGCCGTGGCCGGTGACCAGCACGACGGGCAGATCGGCATCGCGCTCGTGAAGCTGGCGGAACAGGTCGATGCCGGAGACGTGCGGCATACGCACGTCGGTAACGACCACGCCAGGCCAGTCGGCGGTGAGCGCCGCCAGCGCCGGGGCGGCGGCCGGGAAGCTTTCGACTTCGAACCCGGCGAGTTTCAGCAGCTGTGCCGTCGAACGGGCAAGGTCTTCGTCGTCCTCGACGAGGGCGACGCGGCGGGTGCCGGCGGAAAGGTCGGTCATCGGGCCAGTCTCAATTGCAGTTCGAAGGCGGCCCCGGTGTCGCTGGGCACGAGGCGCAGGGCGCCGCCGAACTCCTGCGCGATATCCTGCGCGATCACCAGGCCCAGCCCGAGCCCTTCGGCGCGGCTGGTGGCGAAGGGCGTGAACAGGCGATCCGCGATGTCCGGGGCGATGCCGGGGCCATTGTCGGTGACAGTGATGCGCAGCGTTTCGCCCTCGATCGCCAGCGACAGGATGATGCGGGGCGCCGCGCGCCCGGCGAGCGCTTCGATGGCGTTCTGGAGGAGGTTCACCAGGATCTGTTCCAGCCGCACCTTGTCACCGCGAACCTTGAGGCCGGGGGGAATCGCCGGGGTTTCGAAGGTCAGCGCGGCAAGGCGCTCCTTGAGCAGGAGGCGCGCGCCGTCGAGCACTTCGGCCAGCGGCACCGCGCTCTCGCCGGTGCTGCCCTTGCGGGCGAAGCCGCGCAGCTGCGCGGTGATGATGCCGATGCGTTCGGCAAGGCGGTCGATGGCGGAAAGATTCTCGCGCACTTCCGCGGCCGCACCGAGGTCCAGCAATTGCCCGGCCGAGCTGGCATAGTTGCGGATCGCGGCCACGGGCTGCGCGGTTTCGTGAGCGACGCTGGCCGTGACTTGTCCCAGCGTGGCGAGGCGATTGGCGAGGCGCAGCTCCTCGCGCAGCAGGGCCGCGCGCTGTTCGAGCGCACTGCGCTCCTCCATCTCGCGGCGCAGTTCGGCCGTCCGCTCGGTGACGGCGGCTTCCAGCTGGGCGGTGCGTTCACGGCGGCGGCGGTTGCTCTGGGCGAGCCACCAGAGGGCGCCGACGGCGAGCAGGGCCAAAGTCGCGGCCACGGCCTGGGCGCTGCGCATCGGCGTGGTGACGGCCACCCGGATCGGCAGCGCCAGATTGACCTGCCACTGGTCGCGGTTGGGCGCGCTGGTGGCAAGAAGCAGGCGTCCGCTGCGTTCGGGCATGTGCAGCAGGCCGTCACCGTCGCTGGAGAAGCGGGCGGGCGTCAGGCGCGGAATTCCGATGTCGCCGGCAATGGCCCGCTGGAGGGCAGGATCGAGCGGGCGCGTCATGGCGAAGCGCCAGGCGGGGCGGCTGGCGACGAGGACCACCCCGTTGCGGTTGGTCACGAAGGTCTCGCCGCCTGCCGTGCGCCACTGGGCCTCGATCCGGTCGAAGTCGAGCTTGATGACGATCACACAGTCCCCGGCGGCTTTTCGCGCCAGGTATAGGCCGGGACGATGGCTTACGGTGCCCAGCGCGAACTGGGCGCCGTCGCCGCGGCGCAGGGCGTCGCGGTAATAGCGCCGGAAACGGTAGTCGCGGCCGACGAAACTGTCGCGGTGGCGCCAGTTGCTGGCGGCGATCGCGAACCCGTCTTCTCCCACCAGGTAGATGGCCGAGGCGCCGATCTGGCCGGCGAAGGATTCCAGCTTGGCATTGAGCCGCTCGTCCGCGCCGCTTTCGCGATTGGCGGCGGCGATCACGTCCCGGTCGTCCGCCAGGGTCTGCGGCAGGAGGCGGAACCGGGCGATCTCGCTGTCGAGCAAGGACTGGCGCAGCCGCGCGTCGGCAGCGACCGATGCGGAGAACGCCGCGGTGGCGCGCTGGCGCACGAATTCGCCGGCCAGACCCGCGGCAAGGAGCGCGGCGGCCAGGGCTGCCAGCAGCCAGTAGAGCGTGTGGCGACGATTCACCGCGCCAGCCTAGACCGGCAGGGAGCGATGTGCAAATTTCTGCACATCGCTGCAATGCAATGTGCCGATTGTTGCCCCTCGGCTCCGCATCTCTCCGCCGTAAAGGCCCGGAAATCAGCCGTTTCCAATGAATGCAAAAACTGCTTTTGCCGCAGCGTGGAATCGAACAGTTTCTGCCCGGCACGCGATAAGCATAAGTCTTGAGCGTGCCCGAGAGAGGAAGGAAGGCCTTACCATGCACGCCCAGTTGTCCGACACGCACGAACCGACCGCGCCAAAGCGCTGGTACGGACATCTTTATGTGCAAGTGCTCGTCGCCATCGCGGCGGGCGTGACGCTGGGCCACTTCGCCCCGGCCACGGGTGAGGCGCTGAAGCCGCTTGGCGATGCCTTCATCAAGCTGGTGAAGATGGTGATCGCGCCGGTCATTTTCCTGACCATCGTCACCGGCATCGCCTCCATGCGCGACTTGCGCTCGGTGGGCCGGGTGGCGGGCAAGGCGTTCGGCTATTTCTTCTTCTTCTCTACCCTGGCGCTGATCGTCGGGCTGGCCGTCGCAAACGTGGTTCGCCCCGGCCAGGGCCTGAACATCGATCCCGCCACGCTCGATGCCTCGAAGGTCGCACTTTACTCCGAGAAGGCACACGAAACGTCGATCACCGGGTTCCTGATGGAAATGATCCCGGACACATTCCTCTCCTCCATGACCCAGGGTAATATCCTTCAGGTCCTGGTGATCGCCATTCTCTTCGGCATTGCGCTGGCCATGCTGGGCGACCGCGGTGCGCGTCCGCTCTCGCTGCTGGAAGACGTGTCGCTGGTGTTCTTCAAGCTGGTCTCGATCGTCATGAAGGCCGCGCCGATCGGTGCTTTCGGCGCCATGGCCTTCACCATCGGCAAGTACGGCGTCGGCAGCCTTGCCAACCTCGTGGGCCTCGTCGCGACCTTCTACCTGACTTCCGCACTCTTCGTGGTGGTGGTGCTGGGCGTGGTCGCGCGGCTGGCAGGCTTCTCGATCTTCTCGCTGATTTCCTACCTCAAGGCCGAACTGCTGCTGGTGCTGGGCACGTCTTCCTCGGAAAGCGCGCTGCCTTCGCTGATGGAGAAGATGGAGCGCGCCGGCTGCCCCAAGAGCATCGTCGGCCTCGTCGTTCCCACCGGCTACAGCTTCAATCTCGACGGCACCAATATCTACATGACGCTGGCGGCGCTGTTCATCGCGCAGGCCTGCAACGTGGAACTGACGCTGGGCCAGCAGGTGCTGCTGCTGGGTGTGGCCATGCTCTCGTCAAAGGGTGCGGCGGGCGTCACCGGCGCGGGCTTCATCACCCTGGCCGCCACACTGTCGATCGTGCCTTCGGTGCCGGTCGCGGGGATGGCGCTGATCCTGGGCGTCGACCGCTTCATGTCGGAATGCCGCAGCCTCACCAACTTCATCGGCAATGCCGTGGCGACGGTGGTGGTCTCGCGCTGGGAAGGCCAACTCGACACCGAGCGGTTCAAGGCCGTGCTCGCCAATCGCGAGCCCGCTGCCACCGCGAGCCCCGCGCTCGTCTGACCCGAGATTGTTTGGGGCCGGTGCCGCTTTGAAAATACCCCGCGGGCATTCTTCAAACGGGCACTGACCCTCGGGGCTGCGGCCCCGCACAGGAATCATCCTTATGAAGACCGGTCTTCCGCGGCTGCTTGCCGCCACCCTTTGCTGCGCCCCGGCTCCGGCGCTTTTCGCAGCCCCCACCGCTGCACTGGCAGACGAGGCGAAAGCCCCGATCTACCCGGTTTCCTCCAATGGCGACGGCGCCGTCACTAACGGCTACAGCATCTCCCGCTGGGCCGAGGACTGGCGGTCGATGGCCGATACCAAGAAGCGCGACGACTTTCTCGACCGGCTCAAGTTCCTGCCCCTGAACGAGACCGGAGACATCTACGTCACGCTTTCGGGCGAACTGCGCCTGCGGGTCAACCAGACCACCAATCCCAACTTGCGCGAGGCCGAGGCCCAGCGGCAGGACATCAGCCGCATGGTGGTGGGCGCCGACGTCCATGTCGGCCCGCATTTGCGCTTCTACGGGGAACTGGCCCATGCCGGCCTCGCGGGCGAGAACATCGGCACGCCCGCCACCAACATGAGCAACGGCCTCGTCGCCCAGCAGTATTTCGCGGAGGCCAATGGCCGGCTGGCAGGGCTGGACGTGGGCATCCGCTATGGGCGGCAGGAGTTCGTGGACGGACCCAACCTGCTGACGTCGCAGCGCGACAACAACACCATCCACTACACGCTCAACGGCGTGCGCGCCTGGGCGCGCGGCAAGGCGGTGCGGGCGGACGTCTTCGACTTGCGCCCCACCGCTTATGGCGAGGACGGCATCGGCGACGACAAGAGCGATCCCGAGCGCCGCTTTTCCGGCGTGACGCTGGGTTATGCCGTGCCGAAGACGTTCCTGGGCGATTCGAAGCTCTTCGTGGATCCCTTCCTCTGGCGGCGCCGTAACGGCGTGGGCACCTGGGGAGGGCGGATCGGCCCGGCCACGCGCTATTACGGCGGGGTCCACGTCTACGGCGATGCCGGGCCGATCAACCTCGACTGGACGGTGAACCACCAGTGGGGCGAATTCATCGACCAGAAGATCGACGCCTGGCAGGTGCTGCTGGCGCAGTCCTACCGGCTGGGGGCGTCGAAGTCCGCGCCGCGGATCGGGCTCAGCGCGGACTATGCCAGCGGCGGGGGCGGCTATGGCGACGGCAAGCTGCGCGATGCCTACTCGCCTTTCGGCAACAACGTCTATTTCAGCTACCAGCTCTACCTGACGCCCAGCAACTTGCGCGCCATCGCGCCCACTTTCAGCTTCACGCCGCTGAAGAACGTGAAAGTGAATGCCGAATACCGCTTCGCCTGGCGTGACAGTGTCACCGATGCGGTCTATCGGGCCAACGGCCAACCCTTTGCCGGCACCCAGAACGGCCGGGCGCGCAAGATCGCCGAACTCGCCCGCTTGCAGGCGGTCTGGCAGATCTCGCCCCGCGTTTCGTTCACCGGGCGCTACGAGCATCTCGAAGCCGGCCCCGCGCTGACCGATGCGGGATACCGCAGCTCCGATTTCCTGGCGGGCTGGCTGAGTCTGCGTTTCTAGGGCGAAATTCGCCCTGGATCATTGGTTTGAAGCATTTTTTCGAGTCGTCAGGCGGCCTGCCTGACCTGAAAATGCTGTGAAGGAAAGGTCGTCGATGTCTCCCACCCGTCACGCTGCCGCCCGTGCGCTGCTTTCCGATCCCCTGACCAACAAGGGGACCGCTTTCACCGCCGAGGAGCGTGACGAGTTCGGCCTCCATGGCCTGCTGCCGCCCCATGTCGGCACGCTGGACAGCCAGATCGAGCGCCGCCGCAAGGCGCTGGAGGAAAAGGAAAGCGACTTCCAGCGCTACGCTTTCCTGCGCGAGCTTCAGGATTCGAACGAAGTGCTGTTCCATGCGCTGGTCCAGAGCGACCTGCCGCGCATGCTGCCACTGGTCTATACGCCCACCGTGGGCGAGGGCTGCGAGCGCTTCAGCGAGATCTGGCGCCGCCCGCGCGGCCTGTTCCTGAGCTACCCCAACAAGGACCGCATTTCCGACATCCTGGCCGACCCCGCCTATGACCGGGTCAAAGTGATCGTCGTCAGCGACGGCGAACGCATTCTCGGCCTGGGAGACCAGGGCGCGGGCGGCATGGGCATCCCCATCGGCAAGCTGGCGCTCTATACCGCCTGCGCCGGCATCCACCCTTCCGAAGTCCTGCCGATCCTGCTCGACCTCGGCACCGACAACCACGCGCGCCGCGAAGACCCGCTCTACGTAGGCTGGCGTGCCGGGCGCGTCCGGGGGCAGGACTACGACGATTTCGTCGAGGCTTTCGTCAGCGCGGTGGATGACCGCTTCCCCGGCGTCCTGCTCCAGTGGGAGGATTTCGCGGGCAAGAACGCCTACGATCTCCTGGTCCGCTATCGTGACCGGCTGCTCAGCTTCAACGACGACATCCAGGGCACCGCCGCCACAGCCGTCGGCACGCTTCTGGCAGCGATCGGCAGGACCGGCGTGCCGCTGACCGAGCAGCGCGTCGTGCTCTTCGGCGCGGGCGCGGCGGGCAGCGGCGTGGCGGAGATGCTGGTCCAGGCCATGGTCGCCGAAGGTCTCGACGACAGGTCCGCGCGCGCCCGGATCTGGGCGGTCGACCGGGACGGATTGATCCTTTCCGACGTGCCCCGCCTGCCGCCGCAGCAGCTTCGCCTTGCCCGCGATCCGGCAGAGATCGCAGGCTGGAACGTCAGCGGCCAGAACATGATCTCGCTTCAGGAAGTGGTCGCCAATGTCCACCCGACCGTGCTGATCGGCACATCGGGCCAGAAAGCGGCCTTCGATGAGCGCACCGTCCGCACCATGGCCGAAAACGTCGAGCGCCCGGTGATCTTCCCGCTATCGAACCCCATCTCGCGCGCCGAAGCCCATCCCGCGGACATCCTGGAGTGGACCGGCGGCAAGGCCATCGTCGGCACCGGCAGTCCCTTCGGCACGCCGGGCGTCACGCAAGTCAACAATGTCTATGTCTTCCCCGGTGTCGGCCTTGGCGCCCTGGCGAGCGGGGCGACCGCGATCAGCGACGGCATGTTCATGGTCGCCGCGCGCCGCCTGGGCGAACTGAGCCGCGCCGATCACGATGGCCTGCTGCCCGCCGTGACCGAGCTTCGCGACGTGGCACTGGAAATCGCCGTCGTGGTGGCGGCCCAGGCACAGGCCGAGGGTCTCGCCACGGCCGAGCCGGATGCGCTGACGCGGGAAAGCATTGCCGCCAGCATGTGGCAGGCCCAATACGTCTGAACGGCCACTAGCCCGAGAAGGAACACGACATGACCCCGGCAAGCGAAGCTCTCAAGGTCGGCCTCCTCGGGTACGGCTATGCCGGGGCCACGTTTCACGCTCCGCTGATCGGCGCGGTGGAAGGGCTGGAACTGGTCGGCGTCGCCAGCCGGAGCGCCGACAAGGTCCTGGCCGCGTTCCCCGGTGCGACGGTGCATGCCGACCCCGCGGCCCTGCTGGGCGATGCAGAACTCGATCTGGTGGTCGTGGCCACACCTAACGATACGCATTTCCCGCTGGCCCAGGCGGCCTTGCGCGCGGGCAAGAACGTCGTCGTCGACAAACCCTTCACGCTCGACATGGCCGAGGCCCGCGCGCTGATCGCCTTGGCCGAAGAGACTGGCCGCCAGCTCACCGTGTTCCACAATCGCCGCTGGGACAGCGATTTTCGCAGCATCTGCAAGGCCATTGAACAGGGTCTTCTCGGCGAAGTCTCACACCTCGAAAGCCACTTCGACCGCTTCCGCCCGCAAGTGCGTGACCGTTGGCGCGAGAACGATGGACCCGGCGCCGGCATCTGGTTCGATCTGGGGCCTCATCTCGTGGACCAGGCGCTGCTGCTGCTGGGCTTGCCGGACCGGGTCACGGCTTCTCTGGCACTCCAGCGCGAAGGCGCGCGCAGCGCCGACTGGGCCCATGTGGTGCTGGAGTTCGGCGCGAAGCGGGCGGTTCTGCATGCCTCGATGCTGGTGGCGGGCGGCGTGCCGCGCTTCATCGTCCACGGAACCGGCGGCAGCGCCGTCAAGCAGGGCATGGACGTGCAGGAAAGCCAGTTGCTCTCCGGCATGGCGCCTGGCGCCGAAGGGTGGGGCGAGGACCCTGATCCGCTCGTGCTCTACAATGGCGAAGGACAGGCAAGCCGTCTTCCGGCCGAACCCGGCGACCAGCGTGAGTTCTATCGCCTGGTGGCAGAAGCGGCGCGGGGCAGGGCGGCCAATCCGGTGCCGCCGATCCAGTCGCTCGCGGTCATGGCCGTGATCGAGGCGGCCGAGCGATCCGCTGCGGAAGGACGCGGCATGGAGCTGCCGCTGACTGAAGCCGAGCGCGCGGCCTGGACGGCAAGCCGGGCCGGGTGAGCCGGTCCTGGTCGTGAGGGCGGCCGAAGAACCCGCCTCTCGAACCCTGCGCCGCCGTCATCCCGAACCCGTTTCGCGCAAGTAGCCCAAACGAAAACGGGCCGCCCTTTCGGACGGCCCGTTTCTCATTTCCCTGCAGCCGAAGCTCAGCCCGCGGGTAGGAGCTTGCGGTCGCTGGCGATGCGGTTCATCGCCTTCTGCAGCTTCTCGAAAGCGCGCACCTCGATCTGGCGGACGCGCTCGCGGCTGACGTGATAGACCTGGCTCAGCTCTTCGAGCGTCTTGGGGTCTTCGGTCAGGCGGCGTTCCATCAGGATGTCACGCTCCCGCTCGTTAAGGCCGTCCATGGCCTCCACCAGCATGGCGTGGCGCACGGTGGCTTCTTCGGCATCGGCAACGGTTTCGTCCTGAAGCGGGCGTTCGTCCGCCAGGATGTCCTGCCACTGTCCTTCGCCTTCCTCGCGCAGGGAGACGTTCAGCGAAGCATCGCCGCCCATCATCATGCGCCGGTTCATGTTGACCACTTCCTGCTGGGAAACCCCGAGCGTGGTAGCGATCTTGGCGACATCGTCCGGATGAAGATCCGAATCCTCGTAAGCGTCGAGGTTCTTCTTCATGCGGCGAAGGTTGAAGAACAGCTTCTTCTGCGCGGCCGTGGTGCCCATCTTCACGAGCGACCACGAACGCAGGATGTACTCTTGAATCGAAGCCTTGATCCACCACATAGCATAAGTGGCGAGGCGGAAGCCCCGATCGGGTTCGAACTTCTTCACGCCCTGCATGAGGCCGATGTTGCCTTCGGAGATGAGTTCCGAGACCGGCAGGCCATAGCCGCGGTAACCCATGGCGATCTTCGCAACGAGGCGAAGATGGCTGGTGACCAGCTGGCCGGCTGCCGCCGGATCCTCATGCTCCTTGTAGCGCTTGGCGAGCATGTATTCCTGCTCGGGCGCGAGAAGCGGGAACTTGCGGATCTCGGACAGGTAACGGTTGAGGCTCTGCTCACCGCCCAGTGCCGGCACCGCCGGGAGATTACGTTCCTTGCTCACAATATCCGTCCTTTCCGGTCGGCCCGCGGTCGAAGACCCTTGCGAGGCGTCTTAGCTTGCGGCCACCTGTTCAAGATAGCACAATTATCCGATTTCAGTTTCGCAGTTCATCGATCAGCGTCTGCATGTCGTCGGGCAGCGGACTGATGAAATGGACTCTCTCTCCAGTAACGGGATGGACGAAGCCGAGTTCCGCGGCATGAAGAGCCTGACGGACGAAGCCGAGTCGCTGGAGGATCGGACGAATCGCAGTTGGGGTACGACCATATACAGGGTCTCCCAATAGCGAATGCCCGATTGACGACATGTGAACGCGCACCTGATGCGTCCTTCCGGTTTCCAGCCGGCACTCCACGAGCGATGCGTTCTTCAGCGTTTCCAGTGTCTTGTAATGGGTGACGGCATGCTTGCCGCGCCCGTCCTCCACCAGGGCCATCTTCTTGCGGTTGACACTCGATCGGGCGATGGCGCCGCGCACCGTTCCCGCGATCGGGATGGGGCGCCCGGACACGACGGCCCGGTAGGCGCGTGCGATCGAATGGTCGGCGAACTGCGCGGCCAGGCCCTCATGCGCCTTGTCGGTCTTGGCGACGACGAGCAGGCCGGACGTGTCCTTGTCGATTCGATGGACGATTCCCGGCCGCGCCACGCCGCCGATGCCGGAAAGCTGGCCGCGGCAGTGATGGAGCAGGGCGTTGACCAGGGTTCCGTCGAGATTGCCCGCCGCCGGATGCACGACGAGACCGGCCGGCTTGTCGACGATGACGAGATATTCGTCCTCGAACACGATGTTCAGCGGAATGTCCTGCGCGGCCGCCTCTGCCGGTGCGGCTTCGGGCACGTCGATCGCGAAAGCGGTGCCCCCCGCCACCTTGAGCGAAGCCTGCGAGACCGGCTTGCCGCTCAGCGTTATGCGCCCTTCGCCCATCAGCGCCTTGACGCGTTCGCGCGAAAGTCCGCTGGCCTCTGCCAGCGCCTTGTCCAGACGGCCGCCCTCGCTGCCGATGAACCCTTCGATGATGTTTTCGTAAGCCCCCATTGCCTGTAGGATTTGGGGATGAATGTCGAAGTGACAAGTGAGCTGATCGCAAGATTGCATGCAGAATCTTTACGTGCCCATCCGGAGGAATGCTGCGGCATCCTGCTGGGCACGCGGGAAAATGACGGCGAACGGATCGCGGGCGCGATTCCCGCCGCCAACGTCGCCGCGGAGCCTGCGCGCCATTTCGAGATCGACCCCCGCGTCCTGCTGGCCGCACACCGTGCCGCGCGCCAGGGCGGACCGCAAGTTATCGGCTATTACCACTCCCACCCCACCGGCGATCCCGTGCCTTCCGCCACGGACTGCGAACATTCCACCGGGGATTTGCGCGTTTGGGCGATCATAGCCGACGGGCAGGTTGCTTTCTGGCGCGATACCGGGAAAGGATTTGCGGCCGTCACGAGCCGTATTGTCGAATGATCCTTCGCAACGGCCTGAACTCGAATGATTACTGCAAAGGGAAGTCCCCGTTCCATGACCACAAGCTCGCTCGAACTTGCCAGCCTGCTTTGTTCGCGCCTGTGCCATGACATGCTCAGTCCCGTTGGTGCGCTGACCAACGGGCTGGAGCTGCTTGCGGACGAGAAGGACCCTGAAATGCGCCAGCGCTGCTTCGAGCTGCTGGACCAGAGCGCGCGGATTTCGGCTGACAAGCTGAAGTTCTTCCGCCTGGCCTTCGGCGCTGCGGGCGGCTTTGGCGACATGGTTCCCGTCACCGAGGCGCGCGCCCTGATCGATGCGCTGGTGGCCAACAACGCCCGCATCGTGCTGAACTGGGCGCTCGCCAGCGATATGCTGCCCAAGCCGGCGGTGAAGACGCTGCTCAACTTCGGCCTGATCGGCATCGAGGCGCTGCCGCGCGGCGGCACGCTGGATCTCGCGGCGGAATTCCGCGACGGCATGAGCGAGATCGTCGTGCGTGCGGCCGGCCCGCGCATCGCTTTCGACCGCGACATCGGCCGCGCCCTCGAAGGCGCGCTGCCGGAAGGCGACTTGTCGAGCCGCACCGCGCCGGCCGCGATGATCCAGCAACTTGCCCATGCCCAGGGCGGCAAGCTGCAATATGCCCTGGCCGACGACGCGCTGGTGCTCGGCGCCGTGCTGCCCGGCGCGTGAAGGCCTGAACGGAGAAGGGCGGAAGGACGACGATGAACCGCTGGCTTGTCAATTCCATCGTCAAGTCGCCCAACTTCAATGAGCGCAAGTTGCCGATCTCGATGGTCGTGCTGCATTATACCGGCATGAAATCCGCCGCCGAGGCGTTGGAGCGGATGTGCGATCCCGAGGCGGAAGTCTCGGCGCACTACATGATCGACGAGGCGGGCGCGGTGACTTCGCTCGTCCCTGAGGAAAAGCGGGCCTGGCATGCCGGGCGCTCCTACTGGCGGGGCGTTACCGACGTGAATTCGGCCTCGATCGGCATCGAACTGGTCAATCCCGGGCACGAATGGGGCTATCGTCCCTTTCCCGAAGCGCAGATGGAAGCCTTGCTTCCGCTGCTGGCCGATATCGTCAAGCGCAACCACATTCCGCGCGGCAACGTCGTCGGCCATTCCGACATTGCCCCGGCCCGCAAACAGGATCCCGGCGAGTTCTTCGACTGGGCCAGGCTGGGCGACCTGGGGCTGGCGCTGAAGATCCCGCTCGCGAAGATGAACTTGTTCTACGACAATCCGGGCGCCTTCTATCTCGCGCTGGAACGGTTCGGCTACGACATTTCCGACGGCCGCGCCGCAGTCACGGCTTTCCAGCGCCGCTGGCGGCCCGAACTGATCGACGGCCAGATCGATGGAGAAATCGGCGCGATTCTCTTGGAACTGCTGTTGGAGCAGGGCAGCGGCCGTGCTAGGTGACCGCTCGCACCGGGGGGCCGGGCAGCCGCGGGCGTCTTTTGACGCGCGAGGAAAGTCCGGGCTCCACGAAACAAGGGTGGCGGGTAACGCCCGCCGGGCGAGTCGGGTTTTCAGGCCCGGCGAAGCTTAGGGAAAGTGCCACAGAGAGCAGACCGCCTCGCCAACAGGGTTCGTCCCTTGCGGCAGGTAAGGGTGAAAGGGTGCGGTAAGAGCGCACCGCGCTTCCGGTAACGGAAAGCGGCATGGCAAACCCCACTCGGAGCAAGACCGAATAGGGGCTGCGCGCCGTCTTTGAACGGCGGGTTCGTTTCGGACCCAGGCAGCCCGGGTTGGTCGCTTGAGCGGCGCAGCAATGCGTCGCCTAGAGGAATGGCTGCCGCCGCGGCGTAAGGTCCCTCCTTGGGGAGACCACGCCAGGTACAAAACCCGGCTTACAGGCTCCCCGGTGCATTTTCATGACAACGCGCGATGCCGGATCGCCGCGCACGCTTTGTCGAACCGCTCAGGCGGGGGGGCGAACCGCTCAAGCGGGTGCTTCCGCAGCGACCTGGACCGTGATCCCGTCCTCGCTCTCGCAGGCCTGGATGAACCAGCGCTCGCTGCCCTGGAGCCCGATGGCGGTGAGGCGGCCGTGCATGTAGGCCCCGGTGTCGATACCCACGCGGTTGCCCCGGATCTCCGGTTCCTGCGTGATCGTATGCCCATGGATGACGAAGCCGCCGAATTCCCCATTGTGGCTGAGGAACGGTTCGCGGATCCACCGGCAGTCGTGCCCCAGCTGGTTTTCCAGCGGCGTTTCGGGTCGGACGCCGGCATGGACGAAGACGTAGTCGCCCACGCGGATCATCTTCTGGAACCCGTCGATGAAGTCGAAATCGTCCTGCGGGATGGCTTCCATCGCCGCGCGCTGCAGTTCGTCGAGTTCGGCATCCATCACGAATTGCGGGTCCATGCCATAAGACAGGATGGTCTCGCGGCCGCCGAATTTCAGGAAGCTGCGAAAGGCGTCCAGCTTGTCGCGGGAGACGAGCAGCATTTCCTCGTGATTGCCCTGGATGAATTCGACATCGCGTTCGCGCGCCCATTGCCGGGCGCGGGCCAGCACCCCGGCACTGTCCGGTCCGCGGTCGATCAGGTCGCCGAGCAGGATGACCAGGCTATGCGCACTGTTTCGTTGGGCGTCGTCGCGCTCGATCGCCTCTATCAGGCGCTCGAACAGGTCCAATCGGCCGTGGATGTCGCCGATCGCATAGATGCGCTGTCCAATGGGCAGTTGGGGAAGGCGGGCGCTGGGAGCGCGGCCGAGGAGGTTTCTGATCTTCGCGAGCATTGCGTTGGTGGCGACTATAGGAAACGCGGCTCATGCCCACAAGCACAACGCGGCCTTCGTCATACGCATTAAGCCGAGGCGTGCCGGCTTCGCGGGTAGTGGCCCAAAATCCACACAAGGTTTCCCGAATGTTTCTGGAATGAGATTTTTCTTGTTCCAATCTTGGGTGCGGTGCAGCAATATTGTGCAGCTGCAATCGCCTTCAAGACAGAAAGGCGATGCGGCAAAGCAGGCTGGGACGAGACACCCCAAGAAGAATTCAGTGAGGGAATGACCATGTTTATGTCCGTCCGCGGCGCTTTCGCCGCCACTCTGCTCGCATCCAGTGCAATCGCAGCAACTCCGGCTTTCGCTGACGAGGCCGACGCGCCTTCCGAAGTGACCGTGACCGGCAACGTCGCGCTCACCAGCGACTATCGCTTCCGCGGCGTCTCGCTCTCCGGTGGTGATCTGGCCGTCCAGGGCGGCATCACCGTCTCCCACAAGAGCGGTTTCTACGCCAGCATCTGGTCCTCCTCGCTTCACAGCAGCGAAGTGGACGTGGATGGCGACGGCGTGGGCGACGGATCGGTCTATGGCGACCAGGAACTCGATCTCATCGGCGGCTGGACGGGCGAAGTGACCTCGGGCCTGACGCTTGACGCCGGGCTGCTCTATTACGTCTATCCCAGTGGCAAGATCGGCGACGCGAACTATTGGGAGCCCTACGCCTCGATCAGCGGGCAGGTCGGACCGGCCAAGCTGAAGCTGGGCCTTGCCTACGACTGGAAGCAGAAGGGCCTGCTCGACAACAACGGCAGCAAGTCGGACAACCTCTACGTCTACGGCAATGTCGACGTTGCCATTCCGAACACGCCCGTCACCGTTTCCGGCCACCTCGGTTATACCGACGGCGTCCTTTCGCCCTGCTACTATTGCACGGACAGCCGGACGTTCAACGACAAGACCGGCATCGACTATTCGATCGGCGCCTCGATGACGCTGTTCGGCCCGCTTTCCGCCAGCATCAGCTATGTCGGCGTCAGCGGCGTCTCGGTCGACAGCTATACGGACGACACCGTGGTGGGCACGCTTACCGCCTCGTTCTGATCGACAAGCGTTTTGCAGGAGGACCCGCCCGGAGCGATCCGGGCGGGGCTTGCCTCTACTTGAGATAGAAGTCCACGGTCGTGACCACGCGCACCTTCTTGTAGGGCGTATCGGACACGCCCCAGCCACCACCCGAATCGCCGTCGCGCGCTTCGATGGTGAAATAGCCCTGGGTCGCGCTCTTGATGGCGCCGACCTGGGCGCCGCTGTCCTGCGCGAACTGTTCGGCAGCCGCCCGTGCATCGCGGGTAGCAGCAGCGACCATCGGCGGCTTGATGTCGTTGAGGCGAGTGAAAGTGAAAGCCATGCCCGAACCTTCCTCCAGGATGACCCCGCGCCGCACCAGTTCGAACTGACGCCTCACTGCCGATTGCGCGCGCTTCACGTCCTGAGTGCGCAAGGTGACGCGCTGGCGGACAGTGAAAGTGACGACGCCATTGTCCTTGCTCTGCTGCACGTTGGCCCCGGTCGGCTGCAGCGCATCGGCAGGGAACCCGAGTTCGCGGAAGAACGTCTCGATCGCCCGCGTATCGTTCTCGACGCCCGATTGCGCCGTCGAAAGATCGCCGGCGGAAGCGGAATAGGCGATCGTCCAGGTCGCAAGGTCGGCCGTGACGTCGCGCTCCGCCAGCCCGCGAACCGTCACCGAGCGATCCGCCCGGTGCGCGCGCTTCATGCCGTCGCCAAGGAGATAGCCGCCGGCCACCAGCCCGATGGCCAGGATCGTGGAGGCCGCCAGCCAGCCCCTAACGACAGGATCGCGCAAGAAGGAGGTGGAGTGGCGAGGGTCGGATGGGCTAGTGTCAGGCATCGCGGCTTCTCCCTGAAGTCTCGCGGAGCATGGCCGAACAGGTGTGTATCCGCGATGAACCGTTTTTCATATGCGATAAGTTGAAGGAATCTCCGTGACCAAGTACCTCCACACCATGATCCGCGTGACTGATCCGGACGCGACGATCCGCTTCTTCGAACTGATCGGCCTGCAGGAAACCCGCCGCTTTTCGAGTGAGCAGGGCCGGTTCACGCTGATCTATCTTGCCGTGCCGGGCGAGGAGTCCGAAGTGGAGCTGACCTATAACTGGCCGGCCGAGGACGGCTCGTTCGAGCAGTACGAGGGCGGCCGCAATTTCGGCCATCTCGCCTTCCAGGTCGACGATATCTACGCAACCTGCCAGACGCTGGCCGATGCCGGCGTGACGATCAACCGGCCGCCGCGCGACGGCCACATGGCCTTCATCCGTACGCCGGACGGCATTTCGGTCGAGCTGTTGCAGGACGGCCGTCTCGATCCCGCCGAGCCCTGGGCATCGATGCCGAACATCGGCAGCTGGTAAACCCGACGCCGCCGGGCGCGGGCTACGCTGGCTCAGTGCATTGGGCAACGCCCGGCGGCTTTTCGGACGGGTTCCCGAAAAGTTAGTTAACTTTGTGAAATAGACGCTTGTTCATTGGTGTGCCGCTGGCGCCGGACATACCTCCCGCCCCGCAACGGAAGTCTTGGGAATCGGTTGGCGACAGTGCCTCCGACAGCCGGGACAGGGATTAATTCCGATCTCCAGCGGGGGCTAACATGGGATTGGTTGAACTTGTTCGGCAGGCGCTTTCAGGCCTGCTTATGATCGAGCAGGAGCTTTTGCTCTTCGCCGGTTTCTGGGTGCTCATCGGCACTCTCGACGAAGTGGCGGTCGATTGCTGCTGGCTATGGTTCCGCATGACGGGGCGGGCACGGACGCAGCGCATCACGGGCGACGCTGCCCGCGCGCCGCTGCGGGGCAAGGCGGCGATCTTCATTGCCGCCTGGCAGGAAGACCAGGTGATTGGTCATACGATCCGCCATGCCTTGTCGGCCTGGCGGCAGGACGATTTCACGCTCTATGTCGGTTGCTACGGCAACGATGCCGCCACTGTCGGCGCAGCGATGGAGGGCGCGGGCACGGACGCGCGCGTTCGGGTGATCATCCATGAACGCGCCGGACCCACCACCAAGGCGGATTGTCTGAACCGGCTCTACCGCGCGCTTTGCGACGATGAACGCCAGAGCGGCCGGGCCTATCGCTGCGTCATTCTTCACGACGCCGAAGACATGGTCCATGCTGCCGAACTGGCCGTGGTCGATGCAGGTCTGGCTTCGGCGGACTTCGTGCAGATTCCGGTACGGCCGGAGCCGCAGGCGGCATCGCGCTGGGTGGGCGGCCACTATCTCGACGAGTTCACCGAAGCCCATACCAAGTCGCTGGTCGTCCGCGATGCCTTGGGGGCGGCGATTCCGGCAGCAGGAGTAGGCTGCGGGTTCGGCCGCGACATGCTGGAGCGGATCGCGCAAGGCCGCCTGGCCGAAGGCAATCCGGGTCCGTTCGCGGCGGAATGTCTCACCGAGGATTACGAACTGGGCGTTCTGGTATCGCGCGAAGGCGGGCGCTCGCGCTTCCTTCGCGTGCGGGACGAGCAAGGGGAACTCGTCGCGACGCGGGCCTATTTCCCGGCCCGGTTCCGCGAATCGATCCGGCAGAAGACGCGCTGGATCCATGGCATCGCCTTCCAGGGCTGGGAAAGGCTCGGCTGGGAAGGCAGTTCGGCAGATACCTGGATGGCCCTGCGTGACCGGCGCGGGCCTCTCACCGCGATCGTGCTCGCCAGCAGCTATGCCCTCATCCTGGTCGAGGGCATTCTCGGGGTTCCGCGGATCCTGGGCTGGGAAACCGCCACGAAGCCGCCGCCGATGCTGGCCTGGATGATCGCGGTCGGTCTGTTCAGCCTGGTGTGGCGCAGCGTGGTGCGCGCTGCACTCACGACCCGCGAATATGGGGTTGCCGAGGGTTTCCGCGCCATCTTGCGCATTCCGGTGGCCAACTACATCGCGATCATGGCCGGGCGTGATGCCTTGGCCTCCTACATCCGCACGCTGAGGGGCGGCGAGGTCACCTGGGACAAGACCCGGCACGATGCGCATCCGGCCTCGCTTGGCGGAGTGGCGGCAGCATGAGCCTGACACAGCCTTTTCGCGGACAGCCGCTCGTGGCCTTGCTGGCAGTGCTGGCAGGCTGGATGGGCGGCCGGATCTCAACCTGGCAAAGTCCTTTGCCGATCGAGGCAGACATCGTTCATGCTTCTCCGGTCGCAACCGGCGGCGGACAAGGTCTCGCTGGCAACGGCAGCGATGATGCCCTTGAAGGCCCCCTGTCGCCGCCCGGCTCGGGGCTCTATCCGCCCCTGGAATACCTGGCGATGGAGCGGGGCATGGCCGGGCCGGGTTATGCCATGCCGGCAAGGACGAGCCAGCCCTATCCCGTATTCGTGCGCGTGCCGGTATGGGTGAACGGCCCGGGTTACGGAGTAGCGACCCGGGCGCCGGCGGCTTTTCCTCTGAGTCAGGATCTCCCGATGCAGTATGGGATAAGCGGCCTGCCCGGCGCGCCGGAGTGGCGCGCGCGTGGCTTCGATGTCACGCCGGCCGCGTTCGTTTCCGGCACGGCAGCTGGGTCGCGCATGCCTTCGGGCCTGCCGCCGCTCTGGCAGCTTGCGGCTCAGCCCGGCCCGCCGCCGAGCGTAACCCCTGTCGCGGGACCGAGGCCGTTCCCCAAGCGATGGTCCGGAGATTCCTGGGCGCTGCTTCGGCATAACGGTGCAGGGGGGATCACCAACGGCGCGCTGCCCGCGACCTATGGTGCCAGCCAGACCGGCGCGGTGCTGCGCTATCGCCTGTCGCTGGACGATCCGCGGCGCCTTACGGGCTACATGCGCACGACCACGACGCTGAGTTCGGTCATGCGCGAAACCGCCGGCGCGCTGGGCTTTTCCGCCCGGCCTTTCCCGAAGCTGCCGGTCATCGCCGCACTCGAGGCCAGATTGACGGAGCAGGGGGGCGTGCACCGTTTCCAGCCGGCGGCCATGGCGATCACCGAGCTTCCGCCGTTTCCTCTGCCGAAGGGCTGGCGCGGCGAGGCCTACGGGCAGGCGGGCTATGTCGGCGGCACGTTCGCAACGCCTTTTGCTGACGGACAGTTTCGCGCCGACCGCGGGCTGTTCTCGGTGGGGCGCCTGGAAGGACGCCTGGGCGGAGGCGCCTGGGGCGGCGTGCAAAAAGGTGCCGGACGGCTCGATGCCGGACCGAGCGCGACGTTTGCCGTGCCGCTGGGACGCGGGGCATTCGGAAGGGTTGCCGTCGACTGGCGGTTCCGTATCGCCGGCGATGCCGATCCCGGCTCGGGGCCTGCCGTCACTCTATCCGCAGGTTTCTGATTCCCGGCTTTCCTAGCGGCGGATGCTGCGGTAGCGAGAGGGGTGGAATGGATGTCTACCTCCCCATAGCCAACCTCTCCGTCAACGGTCTCATCATCGTTGGCCTGGGGGCGATCACGGGCCTGCTTTCGGGCATGTTCGGCGTGGGCGGCGGCTTCCTCACCACGCCGTTGATGATCTTCTACGGCATCCCGCCGACCGTGGCCGCTGCTTCCGCGGCCAGCCAGGTGACCGGCGCCAGCGTCTCCGGCGTGTTCGCGCATACCCGGCGGGGCGGGGTGGATTATCACATGGGCACGGTCATGGTGGCCGGCGGCATCATCGGCACCGGCATCGGCGCGGCGCTGTTCAGCCTGCTGCAGCGGCTGGGGCAGATCGATACGGTCATCAATATCCTCTACGTGTTGATGCTCGGCTCGATCGGCGGACTGATGGCCAAGGAGAGCATCCAGACGATCCGTGCGGAGCGATCCGGGGTGCCCATCGCGGCCCGCAAGCGCCGCCACCACCCGATGGTCGCCAGCCTGCCGCTGCGCTGGCGATTCTACCGCTCGGGGCTGTACATCTCACCGCTTGCTCCGCTGTTGCTCGGCATGGGCACCGGCATCCTGACGATGCTGATGGGCGTGGGCGGCGGCTTCATCCTCGTGCCGGCGATGCTCTATATCCTTGGCATGAGTGCCAATGTCGTGGTCGGCACTTCGCTCTACCAGATCCTGTTCGTCACCATGGCGACGACGATGATGCATTCGATGACCACCCATGCGGTCGACATCGTGCTGGCCTCGCTGCTGCTGCTGGGATCCGTCACGGGCGCGCAACTCGGCGCGCAATTCGCCCAGAAAGCGAGCCCGGTGAAGCTGCGCCTCGTCCTGGCGATCATCGTGCTGCTGGTCGCGGGGCGCATGGCGATCGGGCTGGGCTATCGTCCGGACGAGATCTACACGGTCGCCCCGCTGTGAAGCGCGGGCTGGCCCCGTTCCTCGCGCTTGCCGCGGCCATGGCGCTCGGCGGCGCACGCGATCCGATCCTGGTTCCCGAGGTGTCCCAGCACGAAGTGGATCTGCGGCAAGGCTTCACCGGCACCGAATTGCTGCTGTTCGGCGCGATCCTTACGCCGGAAGGCTCCCGCGCTGCGCAGGATTACGACATCGTGGTCGTGCTCAAGGGACCGACCCAGTCCATCGTCCTGCGCGAAAAGCAGAAAGTCGCCGGCATCTGGATCAATGCGGACAGCACGGAATTGCGTTCCGCGCCGTCCTACTATGGCCTGGCGTCGACCCGGCCGATCAAGGACATCGTCGACGACAAGACGGCCGCGATCTACGAACTCGGTCTCAAGTGGCTGCAACTCTCGCCGATCGGGGCCATCGATCCCACCGAGCAGGCGCGCTTTTCCGACGGCCTGGTCGATCTCAATCGCCGCAACGGCCTCTATCGCGACGAGGAGGGCGGCGTGAAAGTGAGTGAGCAGGTGCTCTATCAGGCGCGCATCCGGCTGCCCTCGCAAGTGCCCATCGGCACCTATACGGCGGAGACTTATGCCATTTCGCGGGGGCGGGTGGTCGCTTCGGCCAGCAGCCAGGTCCAGGTGCGCAAGCTCGGCTTCGAAAGGGCGATCGCCAACTTCTCAGAAAACTACGGCTTTGCCTATGGCCTCTTGGCGGTCCTCGTTTCGGTGGGCATGGGCTGGCTTGCCGGACGGCTTTTCGCCCTCCGCTAGGCAGCATCGCCGGCCGCTCTTAGGCGGAAATTAACCGCGCCGAACTAGCGTTTTCGAACGAAAACGCTTGTTTCGAGGGCTCAATGAACGAGATGCGAATGGACGGCTTCGATCCTGCGACGGCCCCGCACCCCCGGGTGGGCGGCGAAGAGGGGCGCGAGCCGATCGGCGTGATCCTGGAGATTTCCGGTGCCGGCGCCCGCATCGCCTTCGATCTGGCGCGCCTCAACGATGCCGCGCAGCACGTCGATCCTTCGATCGCCATGTCGGGGCAAGTCGGCAGCCAGGTCAAGGTCCGGGTGGGCCGGGGCTGGTTGCTCGCCAGCATCCGCAACCAGAAGAGCGACGCCACCGTCCCCGGCGGCATCGTCGCCGAGGCCGACTTTTTGGGTGAAGGGCTGGAGGAACGGCTGACGGGTCGCATCCATGGATTTCGCCGCGGCGTCACGCGCTATCCGACGCCCGGCGCGCTGGTCTACCCGGCCGACACGGACGACTTGCGCCAGGTCTATGCCAGCGACGGGCGGCAGGCGGTTCAGATCGGCACCGTCTATCCCACCAAGGACATTCGCGCCGGGCTCTACATCGATGCCCTGCTCGGCAAGCACTTCGCGCTGCTGGGTTCGACCGGCACCGGCAAGTCTACGAGCACCGCGCTGATCCTCCACCGGATCTGCGAACAGGCGCCGGAAGGCCATATCATCATGGTCGATCCCCACGGCGAATATGCTGCCGCCTTCCGCAACACCGGCGTGATCCTCGACGTCTCGAACCTGCAGATGCCCTATTGGCTGATGAACTTCGAGGAACATTGCGAGGTCCTGGTCACCACGCGCGGCGATGAGCGGCAGCTGGATTGCGAGATCCTGGGCAAGTGCCTCCTGGAGGCGCGGGCGAGGAACCGCCTGGCGGAGCAGATCGGCAAGATCACCGTCGATTCGCCGATTCCCTATCTGCTCTCCGACTTGTCCAACATCCTGAACAACCACATGGGCAAGCTCGACAAGGGCCACTCCAGCGCGCCCTACATGCGGCTGCGCAACAAGCTCGACGAATTGAAGGGCGATCCGCGCTACCAGTTCATGTTCTCGGGCATGCTGGTGGGCGACACGATGGCCGAGTTCGTCTCGCAGCTGTTTCGCCTGCCTTCGCGCGGGCGGCCGATCTCGATCATCGACGTGTCCGGCGTGCCGTCCGACATCACCAGCACCGTGGTGGCCGTGCTCAGCCGCATGGTCTTCGACTTCGCCGTCTGGGCGCGGGAGGAGAAGACGCGGCCGATCCTGCTCGTCTGCGAGGAAGCGCACCGCTACGTTCCGAACGAGAAGAACGCCGACGGTTCGTCGGTCGGCCGCATCCTTTCGCGCATCGCCAAGGAGGGCCGAAAGTACGGCATTTCGCTGGGCCTTATCACGCAGCGGCCGTCCGACCTTGCGGAGGGCGTGCTCTCGCAGTGCGGCACGATCATCTCGATGCGTCTCAACAACGACCGCGATCAGGCTTTCGTCCGCGCGGCCATGCCTGAAGGCGCGCGGGGTTTCCTCGATTCCATCCCGGCGCTGCGCAACCGCGAATGCGTGATCTGCGGCGAAGGCGTGGCGATCCCGATCCGCGCTTCGTTCGACGATCTGGAGGAATTCCGCCGCCCGGCGTCCGCCGATCCCTCGTTCATCGAACTCTGGAGCCAATCCGGCGGCGAGGAGGAGATGGTGCTCCGCACGGTCCAGCGCTGGCGGGCCCAGGGCAGATAAGCAAAACCGCGGAGAACCCGGCGCGCGCGGTCAGGCCTTGAACGCCGCGCGCCACTTGCCCCAGCGGTAGTAGCCGATCGTCAGAGCGACAGTCAGGGCCGAACCGACGGGATAGGACCACCACACCGCGTCGCTGTCGATGACCGGATAGGCGAGCCAGTAGAAGCCCAGACGTCCCGGATAGAGACCCAGGAACATGATTACGAGCGGGGCCACCACGGCGCCATAGGCGCGCATCGTGCCGGTGAGGATCATCGTGATCGACACGATCACGAAGCTGGCCGTGCAGACGAGCTGAATGTGCCGGGCGATCGGCATGGCCGGGCTGTCTCCGCCCAGGAACAATGCCAGCAGCGGGCGGTCGAACAGCACGATCAGCGCCGCCACCAGGGTCGAGAGCGCCAGGTTGGTGACGAGGCCCACTTCGGTCACTTTGCCGACACGGCCATGGTCGCCCGCGCCGAGCGACTGCGCCACCATGGCGCTCACCGCCGAGCCGATCGCGAAAGCGGGCATCTGGAGGTAGTTCCACAATTGCAGCGAGGCCCCGTAGGCTGCCGCGGCGTCCAGCCCCTCGCGGTTGACGAGGCTGACCATGATGAGGCCGGCGGAGGACACCAGCAGCATCTGGGCGCCCATCGGCAGGCCCTTGACGATCACATAGGCCAGTTCAGGGCCGCGCGGCACCAGATAGCCCAGTTCCGGCCCGCGCAGGCGCATCGGCAGGTCCTGCCGGTAGATGCGCCAGAGCTGGTAGACCAGGCCGGCGAAGTTCGCGAAGGCCGTGGCCATGGCCGAGCCGGCGATACCCAGCGTGGGGATCGGGCCGGGCCCGATGATGAGGAGCGGATTGAGCACGATGTCGAGCGCGACCGTCAGGATCATGGCGTAGAGCGGCGTCTTGGAATCGCCCGCGCCGCGCATCCCCATGGAGACCATCATCGACATCGAGCCTAGCGGGATCGTCACGAAGATCACCCGCAAGTAGGCGAGCGCCTCGACCCGGCTGGCCTCGGGCGTGCCGAGCGAATGGAGCAGGGCATCCGCCCCGAACCAGCCGCCGATGCCGCAAAGCCCCGAGAGAACGAGACAGAAGCCCAGCCCGGAGCCGAACGTGCGCCGCGCCGCGTCGATGTCGCGCGCGCCGAAGTGCTGGCCGACGCGCACCGTCGTGGCCATGCCGAAGCCGAACACCAGCGCGAAGAGCAGGAACATGATGACGTTGGCATTGGCCGTTGCCGCCAGCGCGGCCTCGCCCAGCAAGCGCCCGACCCAGATCGCGTTGACCGACCCGTTCAGCGTCTGGAGCACGTTGGAAATCAGCATCGGCACCGAGAAGACCATCAGCGTCTTCAGGATCGGTCCCTGCGTGAGGTCGCCCTTCATCCGCTCCATCTGCCGGGGGGGCTGTCCCTCCTCGGGTTCGGTTTCCCCGTGCGGAATCGGTGATGCCTCGTTCATATGCCCCTCAAGTTCCCCGCGTATCGCCCCAGATGTGTATGTGCAGCCGGTCCGTGAAGCGATAGCCTTCCTGCGTGCATAAATCCGAGAGCCATCCCGACCTCTGCCGGATGACATCGCTGGAGCGACCTTCCGGCATCAGGAATATCCGCTCGGCGGGGATCGCGTGGCGTTCCTGGAGCGCGCGGACTTCGTCCACGTCGGCAGGTTCCGCCACCACGAACTTGAACCAGGCCCGCGGGTCCGCCGCCCAAGCGTCGAGCCGCTCGGGCACCAGCGCCAGTTCCGCCGGGTTGCCGCTGTGCGAGAGCTTGGGGCTGACGTTGTACTGCTGCACCCGTGCGTCGAGGCCCGCATGGGGCGCAACCGAGCCGTTCGTCTCGATCTCGACATGCATCCCCGGTCGCGCCTCGTCGAGCGCCGCCAGCATCCGCGCCAGCTGCGCGCCCTGAAGCAGGGGCTCGCCGCCGGTGATGACCAGCCGGTCGGGCGGAAGGTCGGCCACCATGCGCGCCACGTCGGCTTCTTCGGCCATGACCTGGTTGGCCTTTCGCTCGAACGCAAGCTCGTCCCGATGGAAGCGGTTATCGCCGGAAAAGCGCCAGGTATAGGCGGTGTCGCACCACTCGCAGGCCAGATTGCAGCGCGACAGCCGCACGAAAGTGCTCGGCCGCCCCATGCTGGCGCCTTCGCCCTGAAGCGAGGCGAATACTTCGGGTTCGCCGGGAGTGGTGGTGGCAAGAGCAAGCGTCACGGTATTCTCGAATGCAGTTTGATGGAGCGTGGTTGACACAGTTTACACGGTCCAGGGGAGAAAATGTCACCTTGTGTGGGAGGTGTCATCTTGCGGCTGGTTGCGTGCAGGAAGAGCAGGGCGATCACGCGCGCGAAGGTGTCAGATGCGCGTGATGTAGGAAATCGAAAAAAGTGAGAAGTCCTGGGGGATGATCCCCCAGACCCTCGGAATGTCGAGGTCTCGCCCTGGCTGGCCGTTTTGCGCCCACTGGGAGCCGGGAGACAAATGGCCTGCGGTCGCAAGGAGAGCACGGGCGTGGCTGCGCGCGCGACCTCGCCAGTATCGGGGTGCAGGGGTGTTAACCCCTGCGTTTCCCTTTTCTTATCCCAGCCGCGCCAGCGCCGCAGCCAGACGCTCCGCCTCCGCCGAGTGGTGCGCATGATCCGCACGCGCCTTGTCGATCGCCTCGGGCTTGGCCTTCTCGACGAAGGCCGGATTACCCAAACGCTTGTCGAGCGAATCCCGCTCCTTGACCGAAGCGGCCATGGCCTTTTCGAGGCGCGCCTTTTCCGCCGCAATGTCGATCACGCCTTCCAGCGGGATCGCCAGGGTCGCATCGCCCGCGCCCACCTGCATGGCGGCACCGGCGGGGGCAGCCTCGAAGTGGATCGCATCCAGACGGGCCAGACGGTCGATCGCGGTGCCGTTGCGGCCGATCACCGCGCGGGTCGCGTCGGAAGGGTCGGCGACATAGGCGGTAAGGCGGGCGCCCGGCGCGATGCCGAGTTCGGACTTGGCGCCGCGAAGGTTGCCGATCAGCGCGATCAGCCACTCGACTTCGGCCTTGGCCCCGGCATCGACCGCGGCTTCCGGTGCGGGCCATGCGGCGACGATCAGGTCGTTCTCGCGGGTGCCCATCTTGCTCCACAACTCTTCGGTGACGAAGGGCATGAAGGGGTGGAGCATGACGAGGATCTGGTCGAGCACCCAGCCGGCGACGGCCTTGGTCTCGTCATCGAAGCTGCCCTTGATGAGTTCGATGTACCAGTCGCAGAACTGGTTCCAGACGAAGTGGTAGATCGCATTGGCAGCCGCGTCGAAACGCAAGTCGGCCATGGCCTTGTCCAGCGCGGCGACGGTTTCGACGACTTCGCCGATGATCCACTTGTTGACCGCCGTGGTCGCCTTGGGGGCGGCGACGGAGGTGCTGGCGACGATGCCGTTGGACTGGCAGAAGCGCGCGGCGTTCCACAGCTTCGTGGCGAAGTTGCGGTAACCTTCGACGCGCTTTTCATCCATCTTCACGTCGCGGCCCTGGCTCTCCATGGCAGCCATGAAGAAGCGCAGCGCGTCGGCGCCGTACTTGTCGATCAGGCCCAGCGGATCGACCACGTTGCCCTTGGACTTCGACATCTTCTGGCCATCGGCGGCGCGGACGAGGCCGTGGAGGTAGAGCCGCTTCCACGGCACTTCCTTCATGAAGTGGATGCCCTGCATCGCCATGCGCGCATCCCAGAAGAACAGGATGTCGAAGCCGGAAACGAGCAGGTCGTTCGGATAGTGCTTCTTCAGCAGCGGCGCATCTTCATCAGGCCAGCCGAGCGTGGCGAAGGGCCAGAGCGCGGAGGAGAACCAGGTATCCAGCACGTCGTTGTCGCGGGTCAGCTTCTTGTTGCCGGCCTGCGCCTGTGCCTCTTCCTCGGTTTCGGCGACGAAGATTTCGCCGTCTTCCGAATACCACGCCGGGATGCGGTGGCCCCACCAGAGCTGGCGGGACACGCACCAGGGCTGGATGTTTTCCATCCAGTTGAAGAAGGTCTTTTCCCAGGTCTTGGGGACGATCTCGATGGCGCCCGAGCGGACGGCTTCCATCGGCGGGCCGGCCAGCGTCTGCGCATCCACGTACCACTGGTCGGTCAGCCAGGGTTCGATGACCACGCCGCTGCGGTCGCCGAACGGGGTCTGGATCACGCGATCCTCGACCTTTTCGAGCAGGCCGTCATCCTCCAGGAATGCGACGATCGCCTTGCGCGCCTCGAACCGGTCCATGCCGATGAACTGCGCGGGGACGAGGCCGTCCTGCGTCTGGCAGACCTTGGCATCGGCATCGAGCATGTTGAGCATGTCGCCGGCCTTGAAGCCTGCGCGCTTGCCCACCTCGAAGTCGTTGAAATCATGACCCGGGGTGATCTTCACCGCGCCGGAGCCCAGTTCGGGATCGGCATGCTCGTCCGCAACGATGGGAATCTCGCGGCCGGTGAGCGGCAGGGTGACGGTGGCGCCGCGTGCAAGGAGTTCCTTGTAGCGTTCATCCTCCGGGTTCACCGCGACGGCCATGTCGGCCAGCATCGTTTCGGGGCGGGTGGTGGCGACGTGGATGTGGCCCGAACCGTCCGAAAGCGGATACTTGATGTGCCAGAAGTGGCCGTTGGTCTCGCGCGTTTCGACCTCAAGGTCGGAAATGGCGGTGCGGAACTTGGGGTCCCAGTTCACCAGGCGCTTGTCGCGGTAGATCAGGCCCTGCTTGTGCAGATCCACGAAGACCTTGACCACGGCCTTGGTGAAGTGCGGGTCCATCGTGAACTGCTCGCGGCTCCAGTCCATCGAGCAGCCCAGGCGGCGCAGCTGGCCGGTGATGGTGCCGCCGGATTCGGCCTTCCATTCCCAGACCTTCTCGATGAACTGCTCACGCGTGTAGTTGGCGCGCTTGTCTTGCTTGGCCTCCATCTGGCGCTCGACCACCATCTGCGTGGCGATGCCGGCGTGGTCGGTGCCGACCACCCAGAGCGCGTCCTTGCCCTTCAGGCGTTCGTGACGGATCACGATGTCCTGCAGCGTATTGTCCAGCGCGTGGCCGATGTGGAGCGATCCGGTGACGTTCGGCGGCGGGTTCACGATGGTGAACGGCTGCGCGTCAGGGCGTTCGGGGCGGAAAAGGCCTTCGCCTTCCCAGTGCTGGTACCACTTCGCCTCGATCTGGGCGGGGTCGAAAGTCTTGTCCAGCGCGGCTTCGGGCGCGGTTTCGGGGGAGGCTTCTGGAGTGTCGGTCATGGCGCCGCGCTTTGCCAGTGCGGGGCGTCATTCGCAAGTGCCGCCAACACGGGATGCCGCCATAGTCGCGGGACGTGCATAAAGGATGGCTCCAATACGGTTGCGATTGCGAAATGAACAATTCGCCGCGCCGGGGGAACCCCTTGCCGGTACAGGCATTTTCCCCCAATACGAGCACACATGCGGGAATGGGCTGAATTCACTCTGTCGGAAAGCGACCAGGACGGCGTCCGGACTGTGGCGCTGAAGGGGCCGTTGCGCGTCCATTCTCTGGGCAATCTCGACCACAAGCTGGCCGCCTTGCACGGCCCGTTCGACCGGATCGACATGTCCGGCGTCACCGATATCGACACCACCGGCGCCTGGCTCGTCTGCCGCTATGCAAGCGAGCATAACCTTGAAGTCGTGGGTGAAAGCGACCAGGCCAAGCACCTGTTCGCGGCGATCGGCCGCGTCCCTGACGAACAGCCTGAGATCGAGCCGGAACGGCCTCTTCTGGTCCGCACGGTGGGCGAACTCGGTGATCTCGTGGTCGGCTGGGGGCACGGGCTGGTCCGCTCTGTCGGCTTCCTGGGGGAGCTGATCTCGGCGCTCGGCGCGGCTATCCGGCACCCCTCGCGGCTTCGGGGCACGGCGCTGGTGCATCACATGCAGCATGTGGGCGTCAACTCGCTGTGGATCGTCGGGTTGATGAGCTTCCTCATCGGCATCGTCATCGCCCAGCAGGGCGCGGTGCAGCTGGCGCAGTTCGGCGCCGAAATCTACACGATCAACCTCACCGGCCGGCTCGCGATGCGCGAACTGGGCATCCTGATGACCGCGATCATGGTCGCGGGGCGCTCGGGCTCGGCCTTTGCGGCGCAGATCGGCACGATGAAGTTGACCGAGGAGGTGGACGCCATGCGCACCATCGGCGTCTCGCCGATGCAGGCTCTGGTGGTTCCGCGCGTGCTGGCGGCGATGCTGATGATGCCGCTGCTCGGCTTCTATTCCACGGTGCTGGCGATCATCGGCGGCGCCTTCATCGCGAATTTCGCGCTCGATATTCCGTTCTGGACTTTCCTTCAGCGCACTCAGGAAGTCGTGCCGATCACTGACGTCTGGGTGGGCTTGCTCAAGGCCCCCGTCTTCGCGCTGATCGTCGCCCTCGCAGGCTGCTATCAGGGGATGCAGGTGACCTCGAACGCCGAGGAAGTGGGCGCGCGCACCACCCAGGCGGTGGTCACGGCGATCTTCACCGTGATCGTGCTCGACGCCTTCTTCGCGATCTTCTTCACCAAGATCGGCTGGCAATGATCGAAAGCGAAAGCCTTCAGGCGGAGCCGGCGGAAACCGCCGCCGATTCCGATGAGAAATTCCCGATCGTGGTCGAGGGGCTGCGCAATGCCTTCGGCGATCACGTCATTCACGAGAATCTCTCGCTCAAGGTCCGTAGGGGTGAGATTCTGGGCGTCGTCGGCGGATCGGGCACCGGCAAATCGGTGCTGATGCGCTCGATCATCGGGCTCCAGCAGCCGGAATCGGGCGAGATCACCGTGCTCGGTCATCACATGGGCGATTCCACCGATGAGGAAGGCCGCGACTTGCGCTCCCGGTGGGGCGTCTTGTTCCAGGGCGGCGCCTTGTTCTCGACCTTGACCGTGGGTGAGAACGTGGAAGTGCCGCTCAAGCAGTTCTATCCCGAAATCACCGACCAGATGCGCGGCGATATCGCGCGCTTCAAGGTCCGGCTCGCGGGCCTGTCGGAAGAATCCGCTTACAAGTATCCCAACGAGCTTTCGGGCGGCATGCGCAAGCGTGCCGGCCTGGCGCGGGCGCTGGCGCTCGATCCCGAACTTCTGTTTCTGGACGAGCCGACCGCCGGCCTCGACCCGATCGGTGCCGCCGCTTTCGACCGGCTGACGCGCGGGTTGAAGGAGACGCTCGGGCTGACGGTATTCCTCATCACTCACGATCTCGATACGCTTCACGCCATTTGCGATCGCGTGGCGGTGCTGGCGGACAAGCAGGTGATCGCCGTGGGCACGATCCCGGAATTGCTGGCGCTCGATCACCCCTGGATCCAGGAATATTTCAACGGCCCGCGCGGCCGTGCCGCGCTGGGCGCGAAAGACGAGATTTCGATGAACGACGACGCGCTTGTCGCGCAGGACGGTTCCCCTCCCGAAGGACCGGCCGTGGACAGCAGCAACGGGCGCGATATCAACGGACGCGGGGCATAGGGTAATCAGCATGGAAACACGGGCCAATCATATCTGGGTCGGAGCCGTCACGCTGGTCCTTCTGGCGACCCTGGCGGCGTTCATCATCTGGATTGCGCGCCTGAACGATGGTGCGCGCAACGAATACGACATCTTCTTCAAGCAATCGGTCGATGGCCTGGCCAAGGGGTCGGGCGTCGATTACGCGGGCGTGCCGGTAGGGCAGATCAAGGAAATCGAGCTGTGGCCGCAGGATCCCAGCTTCATCCGCGTGCGGGTGAAGGTGGACAAGAAAGTGCCCGTCACCGTCGGCACCACCGCCACGATACAGGGCAGCTTCACCGGCGTTGCCGATATCCAGCTTGAAGGCGCCGTGAAGGATGCGCCGCTGCTGACCGAGCCGGGTCCGGAAGGCGTGCCGGTCATCCCCACCAAGCGCGGCGGCCTGGGTGAAATCCTGTCGAACGCTCCGCTGTTGCTGGAGCGCCTGGCGACGCTGACCGAAAACCTCAACCTGCTCCTCTCGGAAGAGAACCGCCGGTCGATCACCGGTATTCTCAAGAACACCGACAAGATGACCAAGGATCTTTCGTCGGCGACGCCGCAAGTGAAGCAGACCCTGGCCGAACTTCAGGGCACGCTCAACCAGGCGACCCGCACGCTGACCGCGTTCGAAGGCGTGGCCGGCAAGGCCGACAGTCTTCTGGGCGATCAGGGCAATTCGCTGGCCGAGCAGCTCCGCAACACGCTGGGCGCGGCGCAGAAGTCGATGGAGACGCTGGACCAGACCCTGCAGCATGCGCAGCCGGCCTTCGATCAGGTCTCGCAGCAGACGCTTCCCGCCGCCGAAGCTGCGATCCGCGACTTGCGCGCCACCAGCAAGGCGCTGCGCAACGTGACGGAAAAGATCGACGAGCAGGGCGCTGGCGCGCTCATCAAGGGGCAGAAGCTGCCCACGTACAAGCCATGAACGGGCGATCCATGCGCCTGCACGAACCGAGAATGAAGATGGGAACCGCGATGAAGCTCCGGCACAAGACCCCGATCCTCGGCGGCGCGCTTGCAGCCGCGGCAGCCCTGGCGCTTTCGGGCTGCATCAGCCTGGCGCCCAAGGCCCCCGACCTGCTGCTGCGCCTGACGCCGGACCAGACCGCGCCGGCCGGTTCGCAGGCCGCCGGGCAGATCTCCGAGGCCATTGTCGTGCTCGATCCCGAAGCCGATCGCAGCCTGGACGTGCTGCGCGTGCCGGTGAGGGTGGACGGATCGACCCTGTCCTATCTCAAGGACGGCTGGTGGATTGAAAAGCCGAGCCGTCAGTTCCGCTCGCTTCTGGCAGAGACCTTGCGGGCCCAGACCGGCCAGCTCGTCGTCGAAGGCGGCGATTTCGAGGTCACCGGCAAGACGCTGATCGGCGGAAGGCTGCTGCAGATGGGCTATGACGTCCCCACGTCATCGGTCATCGTGCGTTTCGACGCGATCCGCACCGAGCGCAGCGGCCCGCTCGTGACCCGGCGGTTCGAGGCGATCGTGCCGGGCGTGAAGGCGGAAGCAGCCTCGGTCGGTCCGGCGCTCAACAAGGCGGCGAATGACGTTGCCAACCAGGTCGCCACCTGGGTGAAAAGCGGCGGGGCAAGCGCTGCGCCTCAATAATCATGACAATTGCTGTAAGTAATTGTCGCATTTGGGTGCAGGGTCGAGGTAAGTAGGAGGCGATTTGGAATTTTAATTCAGACGCCTCTTTTTATTTTTTCGCCCATTTTCTGTTTTCCAGAAATCCGCAGTCGGCCTTCATTCTTGAGGGCGGTGTTGTGGTAAAAACATCACAATGACACTTCTGTGACGTGACTTGTTCAGTGCGCTGTATTGAAAGCATTTTCCTGCGCTGTATTCGGCCCGGACCCCGCGGCCGCAACGGCCGGGTAAAACAGAATGCAGGAGCTACCATGAACAAGTTCGCCCTTCTTGGCGCCGTCGCCCTTTTTGCCGCGCCCGTCGCCGCCAATGCGCAGGCTTATGTCCAGGCTCAGACCGGTCTCGACAGCGTTTCGGTCAATGGCGGTTCGTCGGAAGGCCTGACTTACGGCGTGGCCGCAGGTTATGATTTCCCGGTGCGCGAAGCCTTGTTCTTCGGCATCCAGGCGGGCATTTCGGGCAGCACCACCAAGGAATGCGCAACCGATCTCCTGGCTACCGGGGACAAGCTCTGCGTTCGCGCCGGCCGCGATCTCTCCGCGATTGCCCGCGTCGGCACCAATGTCGGTGACACGACCAAGCTCTACGTGCTGGGTGGCTACACCAATGCCCGGCTGCGCGTGACGTACAACGACGGCGTCAACAAGGACAGCGACGGCGTCAACCTCGACGGTTTCCGCCTTGGCGCCGGTTTTGAACATGACTTCGGTGGCAACCTGTTCGGCAAGGTCGAATACAACTATTCGAACTTCGAACAGGGCTACAGCCGCCACTACGGCCTTGCCGGTCTTGGCGTGAAGTTCTGATCAGAGCCAAGTCTGCACGGCGGCTCTGCCGCGTGAGGCTATAAAAAAAGCCCGCTCCGGTTCGACCGGGGCGGGCTTTTCGGCTTTTTCGTGCAGCTTCAGGCGCGCGCCAGTGCGGCCAGCCGGATCGCCAGCTTGAACGCCTCGAACCTTGCGGCGCGGCGTTCGGCGGCTTCCCAGTCTTCGCCCCAGAGTTCGACCTGCCAGTCTTCTTCGAGGTTGGCCGCGTTCCACAGGGCCTCGGCATCGGCATCGGACCGAATCGCCGCCATGGCGATCACCAGCGACGCGGCAAGGCTGGAGAGCATCTTCAGCGCCGCCAGCGCAAAGTCGTTCTCGGCGGCGAGGGCGGTTTCCAGCCGCGCCAGCGTTTCGGCGGGCTGAGGCTTGTGGAGCACGCCGGAAATGCGGGCGAAGCGGATGTCGTAGCGCTGTTCGGCTTGCGCCAGCAGGGGCTCCCACAAGGCCAGCTGGCGCTGGTAGAGCGCGTCCTCGGGATCGCCGCGATAGCAGAGCGTGTCGGTTTCGGCATAAGGCAGCACGTCACGCACGGTCTGCGCCCGGTCCTGGGCGACGGCGTCGATCGCGAAGTCGGCCAGGTCGCGCAAGTGGAAGGACTGGGCGTCGATCTGCTCGCCCTGCGCGGCCCATTCGGCGGCCAGCGCTTCGGCCAGCGCGCGGGTGGGGACGATCTGCGCGCGGCCGCCGGCCGTCCTGATGGGGCGGCCGTCCAGCAGCACGCGCCACTGGCCATCGATCTCCCCGACGCCGGCTTCCTTGTAGAAGCGCTTCATCGCGGACTGCGCCATTTGCGGGCGAGGATCTTGGGGACGACGAAGACGTCGACAAGGCCGTTGGCGATCAGCAGGTAGCCGAGCCAGAGCGGCGCGGCGAGCTTGTTGGCGCCGATCGCCATGCCCGCAATCACGCAGGCGACGCCGAACAGGCGCACGAGCTGGATCGTGGCGAAGCGGGCCTTTGCGGGGTCTTTCTCGCTCACGTCAGCAGGTACTCCATGAGGTCGTTCGGCGCTTCGCAGACCTTTTCGGCGCCGGCCTCGATCAGTTCGCGCGGGTGATGATAGCCCCAATCCACGCCGACGGCACGGGTCCCGGCGGCCCGGGCCATCTTCATGTCATAGGCCGTGTCACCGATCATCACGGCGGCTTCCGGCATCGCCCCGGCCTCTATCAAGGCTTCCTCCAGCATCGCGGGATGCGGCTTGGAGGGATGGCGGTCGGCGGTCTGGAGCGTGACGAAAAGATCGGAAATCCCGTTCGCCGCCAGGCAATGCGTCAGGCCGCGATCGGACATGCCGGTAGCGACCGCGAGCGTCCAGCCGCGGGCGTGGAGCGTGCGCAGGCAATCCTCGATACCGGGGAACAGGGGTTGCGACACGCGCCCCTCTTCGCGGGCCTGGCGGAACGACACCTTGTAGGCCTCGGCCATGGCGTCCTGCTGGCGCTCGTCGCTTTCCGGCAGCAGCTGGCGGATGGCCTGCGGCAGCGAGAGGCCCACCGCGCGCCGGATCAGGGCGCGGGAGGGGGCGACCAGGCCGAATTCGGCGAAGCTCGCCTCCATCGCCTCGCAGATCGGCGCCTGGCCATCGACCAGCGTGCCGTCGCAATCGAAGACGGCGAGCTTCACGGACGTGGTCACCGCTTACCTCGCGGCGACGACGGACCACCTGCAGAGGGACGCGCGCCGCCGGGGCGGGGGGCGGGCTTGCCAGAGGGCTTGCCAGTGGGCTTGGAAGCGGGCCTGGAAGCGGGCTTGGCGCCGGGCCCGGCCTTGGCCGCCGGCCTGCCCGCGGGTTTTCCGGCAGGCTTGGCACCCAGCTTGCTGCCGGGCTTGCCCGAAGGCTTGCCGCGCGAACCGGGGCGTTCCGAGCTGCCGTCGCGGCGTGAGCGTCGTTCGCCGCGGCGTTCCTTGCGGTACTGCTTGGCATGGGCCTTGGCCATGCGCTTCTCGTCGTCCTTCCCGGGCGCCGGGGGCGCTTCGGGCAATTCGGCACCGTCGTTCTCGTCGAAGCCGAGCGAGGCCAGCGAATTGGCGAAATGCTCGGGCAGGGGGGCGGTCACGTCGAGCGGCACGCCGTCCGGGTGATCGATGATCAGGCGGCGCGCATGAAGGTGCATCTTGCGGCTGATCGTGCCCGAGAGGAACGCTTCCTGGCCGCCGTACTTGCCATCGCCGACGATGGGGTGGCCAATGGCGGCCATGTGGACGCGAAGCTGGTGGGTACGACCGGTCAGCGGGTGGAGTTCCACCCAGGCGGCGCGGTTGCCGGCGCGATCGAGCACGCGGTAGCGGGTGCGGGCCGACTGGCCGCCTTCCTCATCGACGTGCATCTTCTCGCCGCCGGTGCCCGGCTGCTTGGCGAGCGGCAGCTCGATCATACCGTCGTTGATGCTCGGCACGCCGACCACCAGCGCCCAGTAGATCTTGCGCGCGGTGCGACCGGAGAACCGCTTGGAGAAGAACGCCGCGCTGCCCGGCGTGCGGGCGACCAGCAGAACGCCCGAGGTGTCCTTGTCGAGGCGGTGGACCAGGCGCGGACGCGGACCCTTTCCGGCATAAGCGTCGAGCAGGCCGTCGACGTGCTCCTTCATGCCCGAGCCGCCCTGCGTGGCGAGGCCCGGCGGCTTGTTGAGCACGATGGCGGCGCGGTCCTGCGTGAGGACCATGGCGTCGGCGCGTTCGATCTCTTCCTCGGTCAGTTCGCGGCGCGGGCGCGATCCGCCCAGGCCGGGCTTGGCCTCGCCGCCCGGCGGTACGCGCAGGACCTGCCCGGGCGTCAGGCGGGTATCGACATCGGCGCGCTTGCCGTCGACGCGGATCTGCCCGGTTCGCGCCCAGCGCGAGACCATGGCGAAGCCCACTTCGGGCAAGTGGCGCTTGAACCAGCGATCGAGACGAACGCCTTCATCGTCGCGGCCTACGGTAAATTGGCGGACAGTGTCCGAATTGTCGCGGCTCATGCGGCGACTCCCTTCATGATGGAAAGACCGGCAAACAGCGCGGCGAAGCCTGCGATCAGCGTGATCGCGACATAGAAAGCCGCAAGACCGACCTGCCCGCGCGAGACGAGGGCAATGGTATCGAGGCTGAACGAGGAAAACGTGGTGAAGCCGCCTAATACGCCGACGCCGATAAGCAGGCGAGCGCTCTCGCCCTCGGTGCCGCGCAGCAGTAGCCAGCCGGCCAGCACGCCCATGGCAAGGCTGCCGACGACATTGACGGTCAGGGTGCCATAGGGAAACGCGCCGGCGCGGACAGGTCCGATGGCGGTGGTCCAGGCCAGCCCGGCGAGATACCGGAGCCAGGAGCCTAGACCGCCGCCGAACGCCACGAAGAGCGAGGAGGCAAGAAAGGAAGGTTGGGACATCGCGCCGCCTTAGCCGCGAATGCGCAGTTTTCCAATCGTCGCCGTCCGAACCGTCCGGCAGGGCAGTCGTCTATAAAGGTTCCAGGGTGCGACCCCACTCCGCAAGGAGACATAATAATGCAAATCTCATCGTCGACGAGCGCGCTGAGCGCTCTTTTCAATCCGCGTCAGGACATGGACGACAAGATCTCGACCGCGGTCGGCAATGGATCGATCAGCGATACGGACGCCTCGGCGCTCGAATCGGCCCTCGATTCGATCGACGACGCGCTCGG
Source organism: Novosphingobium sp. BL-S-21 (assembly GCF_055521655.1). NCBI lineage: Bacteria > Pseudomonadati > Pseudomonadota > Alphaproteobacteria > Sphingomonadales > Sphingomonadaceae > Novosphingobium > Novosphingobium sp. BL-S-21. The sequence continues at coordinate 1,088,640 of NZ_CM145496.1, read as the reverse complement.
TACGAGCGGATCGGCCAGCCGGCTCGCGCCTTCGCAGATGAAGGATCGGATCGATTCGCTGATCTCCGACCAGGTGGAGAATGGCACGCTCAGCGAGGACCAGGCGAGCGCCTTGCAGTCGCTGTTCGCGCAAGGCCCGTCGCAAGGCGGCGATGCGGGCGCTGCGGGTGAAGGTGGCTCCGGCGGACCAGGCGGGCCGGGCGGCCCCGGTGGTCCCGGTGGCCCTCGCGGCGCGGGCGGTCCGCCTCCCGGCGGCGGGTCCGTCGAGGAAGCCGACGAAACCGACGAAACCGAGGCGACGGACGAAACGGATGAAACCGATTCGACCGACGATACCGAAGAGACCGACGAAGCCGACGCGACTCTCGCAGCCGTGCAGGCGTTTCTCGAGAACCTGAAGGCCCAACAGGCCGAGGGAACGACCTATACTGCTTCGGCGGCGACCTCGGCTGCGGTTTCCGCCGCGGGCCTGGTCGTGGATCAACTGGCCTGATCCTTTCTATCGGTGTATAAGTGCTCTCCATCGGGGCTTCAAAACCCGGTGGAGAGCGCATCCGGGCCAAGAAAACGGCCAAGGTTGCTTGCCTTCCGGTGCTGGCAGTGCTAGCGGCCCCCAACTTCGAGCCGACCCCGCCATGGGATTCGGTGCAAATTCGTGTTTTTCTTTCAGGGTACCTTCCGCGTCGGAATGCGGAATTCGTACTTTTGATTTGTGAGGTGTGTCGGTTTATGCAGATTCTCGTCCGCGACAATAACGTCGATCAGGCTCTTCGTGCGCTCAAGAAGAAGCTGCAGCGTGAAGGCGTCTACCGCGAGATGAAGCTGCGCCGTCACTACGAAAAGCCGTCGGAAAAGCGCGCTCGCGAAAAGGCCGCCGCTGTGCGTCGCGCCCGCAAGCTGGAGCGTAAGCGCATGGAGCGTGACGGCGCCAAGTAAGATCGGCGTCGGCCCCGCCCGGTGGGCGGGGTTGCGGCAGCGCATGGTTCCCGTTTCCGAGCGGGCCTCGCGCAAGGATGCCGCTACAGTCAGGATCGTGATGACACGATTGTGATTGGCACATCTTAAATTGCTCGGCTTGCGGCTTGAACGCCGCTCCGGCTTGAGCCATGAGGGCGCGGAAATTTCCATCCGCGCCCTTTGTGCATCTGCCGTGCAGGTGTTCCTGGCGGGCGAACCCGAACGAGGCCCTAGACCATGACTGAGATCACTCGCGTTCCGCTGCAGCCGATTGAAAAGGGCTCGCTGGGCAAGATCTGGCTCGGCGTCGCTGCAATCGCGCTGGCCGCGGGTGGTGTCGCCTATGCTGCCCTGCCGCCGCAGGTCCATGTCAAGACGCTGACCGCCGGCACCGGCGAATCGCCGACCGTGGCGGATGTGGTGCTCATCAACTACAAGGGCACGCTGCCTGACGGTAAGGTCTTCGACCAGGCCCAGCAGGTGCCGATGGCGCTCAACGAAGTGATCCCGGGCTTCTCCAAGGCGCTGGTGAAGATGCAGCGCGGCGGCAAGTACGACGTCGAGATTCCCGCGAAGCTTGCTTACGGCGACAAGGCCGTGGGCCAGATCCCGGCAAACACGGACCTGAACTTCGAGATCGAGCTGCTGGACTTCAAGAGCCGCGCCGAGATCGAACAGCAGCAGCGCCTGATGCAGCAGCTCCAGCAGATGCAGGGCGGCGGTGCTCCTGGCGCACCCGGCGCGGCCATCCCCGGCGGCGCCCTTCCGGGCGGTGCCGTGCCCGGCGCCGAAGGCCCGGCACGCTGATCGCGTCCTTCATGAACCGCAAGATCGGCTCTTCGCTTCTGGCGCTGGCTTTCGTCCTGCCTGCCGCGGCTCCGGCCGCCGCGCAGGAAAAGGCCGCGCCGGCTGTCGGCTCCACCGCTGCCGCGCCGGCCCGCAAGGTCGCCGTCACCACGCTGACCGCGGGGCAGGGCGAAAAGCCCACCCGTGAGGACTATGTGCTGGTGAGCTACAAGGGCATGCTCAAGGACGGCACCGTGTTCGACCAGAACGAGCAGATGCCGATGGCGGTTGGAAGCGTCGTGCCCGGCTTCGCCGACGGCCTCGTGCAGATGCAGCGCGGCGGCAGCTATCGCCTGGAGATCCCTTCGGAGCTGGCCTACGGCGCCGAGGGCGGCGGACCGATTCCGCCGAATTCGGATCTCGTCTTCGAAGTCACCTTGCTGGACTTCAAGACCCAGGCCGAGCTGGACGCGATGATCGCGGCACAACAAGGTCAAGGCCAGGAGCAGGCGCAACCGGGGCAATCCGGCCAGTAACGCGCCTGCCAATAGCACATCGGGGCGTGCTCCTCGCGGAGGCGTCCCTGCTTGAAGCAAATTCGGCCGGGTGCTAGCTGCCCGGACTGATCTCCCGGCGTGGTGCGCCATGCCGGTCAAACCTGAAGGAAAGCCATGTCGGTCGATACCGCAACCGTTGCGAAGATCGCCAGCCTTGCCCGCATCAAGGTGAGCGAGGCTGAAATCGAGGCGATGGTCCCCGAACTCAACGGCATTCTCGCCTGGGTGGAGCAACTCGGCGAAGTCGATACCTCGAACGTCGAGCCGATGACCGCCGTCATCCCCAACACGCTGCGCCTGCGCGACGACGTGATCGATGCCGATCCGCTGACCGGTGGCAACAAGCGCGATGCCGTTCTGGCCAATGCTCCCGCCGCCGAACACGGCTTCTTCGGCGTGCCCAAGGTGATCGAATAATGCCCGATACTTCAAACTCTCTTACGGAACTCGGCGTCGCGCAGATCCGCGACGGCGTTGCGAACGGCGATTTCTCCGCTGTCGAAGTGGCAGAAGCGTTCAACGCCAATGTCGCCGCCGCGCAGGAAGCGCTGAACGCCTTCATCATCGCCACGCCCGAAAAGGCGATCGAAGCCGCACAGGCCACCGATGCCAAGCGCGCGCGCGGCGAAGCGCTCGGCAAGATGGGCGGCGTGCCGATCGGCATGAAGGACCTGTTCGCGACTTTCGACGTGCAGACCACGGCCGCCAGCCACATGCTGGAAGGCTTCAAGCCGCAGTACGAATCGACCGTCTCGCAGAAGCTGTGGGACGCCGGCGCGGGCATGCTGGGCAAGCTCAACCTTGACCAGTTCGCCATGGGCTCGTCGAACGAGACCAGCTACTTCGGCAATGTGATCTCGCCGTGGAAGCGGAATGACGGCGGCAACGCCGCGCTGGCTCCGGGTGGTTCCTCGGGCGGTTCGTCGTCGGCTCTCGCCGCGCGTCTCTGCCCGGCGGCGACCGGCACGGATACCGGCGGCTCGATCCGCCAGCCTGCTGCGTTCACCGGCACCACCGGCATCAAGCCGACCTACGGCCGTTGCTCGCGCTGGGGCGTGGTCGCTTTCGCCAGTTCGCTCGACCAGGCAGGCCCGATGGCCCGCTCGGTGCAGGACTGCGCGATCATGCTCGAAGCCATGGCCGGTTTCGACGCCAAGGATTCGACCAGCCTCGACCTGCCGGTGCCGAACTGGGAAGCGGCGCTTTCCGGCGACATGAAGGGCAAGAAGGTCGGCATTCCCAAGGAATACCGCGTCGACGGCCTGGACGACGACGTGTCGAAGTCGTGGGACGACGGCATCGCCTGGTTGAAGGATGCGGGCGCGGAGATCGTCGAGATCTCGCTGCCGCACACCAAGTACGCGCTGCCGACATACTACATCATTGCGCCTGCCGAAGCCTCGTCCAACCTCGCGCGCTATGACGGCGTGCGTTATGGCCTTCGCGACCTCCCGGACGGTGCCAACCTTCAGGACATGTACGCCGCTACCCGCGCCGCCGGTTTCGGCCCCGAGGTGAAGCGCCGCATCCTGATCGGCACGTACGTGCTCTCGGCCGGCTTCTACGACGCCTACTACACGCAGGCCCAGAAGGTCCGCGCGCTAATCGCGCAGGACTTCGCGCATGCCTTCGAGCAGTGCGACGTGATCCTCGCGCCGACCGCGCCCTCGGCCGCTTTCGGCCTGGGCGAGAACGTCGACGATCCGCTGAAGATGTACCTCAACGACGTCTTCGCGGTCCCGGCCTCGCTCGCGGGTCTTCCGGCGATGTCGGTCCCGGCCGGCCTCAACCGTGAGGGTCTGCCGCTGGGTCTTCAGGTCATCGGCAAGGCTTTCGACGAACAGGGCGTGCTGAACGCCGGTCTCGCGCTTGAACAGCGCGCGCAGTTCGCGGCCAAGCCGGAGAAGTGGTGGTAGACTGGTTTACCCTTCTCGACCTGCTGGTAAGTCTCGGGGACCTTGTTCCCCGCAGCAAGCACAAGAGAGGGGACGACCGACCCGCTCGTCGGCGCAAGACGCCGGAGCGGGAAAGGAATGACGGGGAGGGGCAGCGGCACCTGCTGCTGCGTCGCCCCAGGAGTGGACCGAAACACGATGACTGAATCAACCTATCGCATCCAGGGCGCCACCGGTGACTGGGAGGTCGTGATCGGCCTCGAAGTCCACGCGCAGGTCACCTCGAACTCCAAGCTGTTCTCCGGCTCGGCGACGGCATTCGGTGCGGAGCCGAACAGCCAGGTCTCGCTGATCGACGCGGCGATGCCGGGCATGTTGCCGGTGCTGAACGGGGAATGCATCCGTCAGGCCGTGCGCACCGGCATGGCGATCGAGGCGCAGATCAACAAGTGGTCGCGCTTTGACCGCAAGAACTACTTCTACGCCGACCTTCCGCAGGGCTACCAGATCAGCCAGCTCTACCACCCGATCGTGGGTGAGGGCTCGCTGACCATCGACGCGGACGAGAAGGCAGGGATCCCGGCCGACAAGGTCATCGGCATCGAGCGCATCCACGTCGAACAGGACGCGGGCAAGCTGATGCATGACCAGCATCCGACGATGTCCTATGTCGACCTCAACCGTTCCGGCGTCGCGCTGATGGAAATCGTCAGCCGTCCGGACATGGCCTCCCCCGCCGAAGCCGGCGCCTACCTGTCGAAGCTGCGCACGATCCTGCGCTATGTCGGCTCGTGCGACGGCAACATGGACCAGGGCTCGATGCGCGCCGACGTCAACGTTTCGGTGCGCAAGCCCGGTGACGAACTCGGCACCCGTACCGAGACCAAGAACGTCAACTCCGTGCGCTTCGTCATGCAGGCGATCGAGCACGAGGCCAGCCGTCAGGTCGACGTGCTGGAAGCGGGCGGCAAGATCGTGCAGGAAACCCGCCTGTTCGACCCCACCACCGGCTCGACGCGTTCGATGCGCTCGAAGGAAGACGCGCACGACTATCGCTACTTCCCCGATCCGGACCTGCTGCCGCTGGAACTGGACGATGCCTTCCTGGAAGCATGCCGTGCCAGCCTGCCGGAACTGCCAGACGCCAAGCGCGCCCGCTATGAAGGCGAACTGGGGCTTTCCGCCTACAACGCCGCCGTGCTGACCGCCGACGTCGATACCTTCGCGTGGTTCGAGGCGCTGCTGGCCGAAACCGCTTCGGCGCAGGGCAAAGCGCCCGCCGAAGTGGCCAAGCAGGCGGCCAACTGGCTGATCTCCGAGTTCTTCGGCGCGCTCAACAAGCAGGGCAAGAGCCTTGAAGACTCGCCGATCAACCACGAGCAGGCGGCGGAACTGCTGGCGCTTGTCGGCAAGGGCACGATCTCGGGCTCGATCGCCAAGCAGGTGCTGGAAACGATGTTCGAGACCGGCGACAATGCCGGTGTCATCGTCGAGCGCGAGGGCCTGAAGCAGGAATCGGACACCGGCGCCATCGAGGCCAAGGTGGACGAGATCCTCGCCGCCAATGCCGACAAGGTCGCGCAGTACCGCGAAGGCAAGGTCGCGCTGTTCGGCTTCTTCGTCGGCCAGACGATGAAGGCCATGGCCGGCAAGGGCAACCCGCAGGTGGTGAACGAGATCCTCAAGGCCAAGCTGGGCTGATCTTGCGCCTGAACGAATAGAAAAAGCCCCGGAAAAGCAGAGCGCTTTTCCGGGGCTTTTTCGTTGTGCGGCGTGAGGTCCGCTCGGCAGTGACCCGGTTCGCCGGGGCCGGCCATTCCGGAAAACCCGGCGTCACGCCGGCGCGGGCGGCAGGTCTCATCCCGCCGCCGCACTCCCGGATCAGCTCGTTTTCGTGCCCTCCAGCGGCATGGTGCCGAAGAACCCGGCCTTGATCGTGCCGGTCAGCGCGGTTCCGTCGACCGTGGCCTTGCAGTCGAGGTCGATCGGCATGGGCGAAGTCATCTTCATCTTCCAGCTCAGCTGGTTGCCGCTGATGGTGCCGCCGCGCAGCTCCATCGTGCCGAGATCGCCCGTGATCTGGCCGGTGAAAGTGTCACCTTCGGGCACGATGGTCAGCGTGCCCTTCTGGTGGCCCATCGGGGTCTTGGTCGAGCATTCGTAAGTTCCGCCGAGCAGCGACATTCCATTTCTCTCCTTTATTCCTGGCCTTGAGGCGCGGCCGGGGCGGCGCGCACTTCCACGGGCAGGCCCAGGCCCTTGAGTTGCGGTTCCACCAGCTTGCGGTCGCCCACCACCACGAAGGTCAGGCCCTTGGGCTGGAGGTACTGGGTGGCGGCGGCACCGATCGCCTTGGCATCGATCGTGCGATAGCGCGCGGCGAGCCCGACGTAGTAGTCTTCGGGTCGGCCGAGGCGGTCATTCTTGCGGATCGCGGCCTGCACTGCCGCCCCGGTTTCGAACTGGTTGGGAAGCTGACGGATCGCGCCTTCGGTGACGCGCTGCAGTTCCTCGGCGGTCACCGGCTTGCTGCCCGGGAACGCGTCCATGTCGGCGATGATCGCCTTGATCGCCTCTCCCGTCTTGTCCGATTGGACCGGGGCCGAGACTTGTACCGAGCGCGGTCCGACAGGCTGTGCAACGCCGCTGCGCACGCCGTAACTCCAGCCCTTTTCCTCGCGCAGGTCCTTGTTGAGGCGCGAGAGGAAGCCGCCGCCCATCACGTCGTTGGCGAGCTGCAGTGCTTCGGTATCGGGCGTGCGGCCGGTCATCGGCAGCACGCGGCCCGCCATGATCACCGATTGCGGGGAGCCCGGACGGTCGATCAGGACGATGCGGTTGCCGCCTGCCGCCGGCACGGCGGCGCCGAGCGGCTTGACGGGCTTGGGCGCGGCCGGGGCCTGCCATTGCCCGAAGGCGCGTTCGAGCATCGGCTTCAGTTCGGCCATGGTCACATCGCCGACGACGGTGATGGTGGCGATATCGGGGCGAAGCCACTTGTCGCGCGCGGCCTTGAGCTGCGCCGGGGTCAACGCGGCCAGTGAGGCGGCATCGCCCAGGCCGTCACCCGGCTGGGCATAAGGATGCGTGCCGAAGAGTTCCGCCCCCAGCGAACGCGCGGCGAGAGCGTTCGGCGTGGAGAGCGCCTGTGCCAGCTCCGCTTCCGACTGCGCCTTGACACGGGCGACCTCGGAGGGGGCGAAGGCGGCGTCGCGGACGATCTGCGCGGTGAGATCAAGCGAAGGCGCCAGATTGGCGGACAGCGCCGAGAGCGTCACGCTGCTGGTATCGAGCGACCCGTCGATCGAGATGCTGGCGCCCAGTCGCTCCTGCGCTTCGGCGATCTGGGTGGCGTCGAGCTTGCTGGTGCCCTGGTCGAGCATGGCCAGCATCAGCCCCTGTGTGCCCGGCGTGTCGAGCGCATCGGCGGCATAGCCGGCGTCGAAGTCGAGCGTGAGGACCAGCTTTGGCACGGCCGTGCGGCGCGCGAGCGCGACCGGAATGCCGTTCGACAAGGTGGTGCGCTCGATGGCGGGGAAAGTCAGGGCGCCGATCTGGCCGAGGGGCGGCATATCGCGTTTGGGACCGGCGGCGAGGGTGGGGGTTTTCCCCTTGGGGGCGGCGCCCTTCGGGTTGGAGCCGGGCGCGGGGTTTTCCGCCTCGTCGCCCCAGCCGCCCATGGCATCGCCGCTTTCCTTGCGCTGGCCGGGCAGGACATCGAGCGCATAGACCGGGCGCGAGAGCCACTTGTTCATGGCCGCCTTGATCTCCGCCGGCGTCAGCGCGGCCATGCGGGCAAGGTCTTCCTTGTATTTTGCCGGATCGTCAGAATAGACTTGGCCCTCGGCCAGGGTCGCGCCCTTGCCGCTGAAGCCGCCGACGCGCTCCAGCCCGCCGATCTCGCCGGAGAGGGTGCTGACGACGGCGCGGCGCACTTCGTCTTCCGTCGGCCCGTCGCGCAAGTAGTCCGCCAGCACCTTGTCGAAAGCGGCATCGGCCTTGGCGCGGTCCACGCCGGGCTTCACGTCCATCGCCATGGTCAGGAAGCTGAGCTGCTGGAAGACCTGCGAATAGGCGGTGACCGCCACGGCCAGCTGCTGTCCGCGCACCAGTTCGTTGTCGAGCCGCGAACTGGCGAGGCCGCCGAGGATGTGCATGCCCATTTGCAGGGCGAGCGTCTCGCGGTCGTTGAGGCCGGGCGCGGTCCAGTTGCGGGTGAGGCGCAGGACCGGCACCTGATCGACGATCTCGCGCTTCACCGGTGCGCCCAGCGTCAGCGGTTCCGCGGTTACCGGCTTGATGTCCGGGCCGCGCGGGATGTCGCCGAACCACTTCTCCACTTTGGGCCGCGCGGTGGCGGCGTCGATGTCGCCCGAGAGCACGAGCACCACGTTGTTCGGGCCATAGTGATCGGTGAACCACTTGCGCACATCGGTGAGGGTGGCGGCGTCGAGATCGGCCATCGAGCCGATCGTCGAGTGGCGATAGGGGTGGCCGACGGGCAGCAGGCCTTCGCTCTGCGCATATTCGAACAGGCCGTAAGGCTGGTTGTCGCCCTGGCGCTTCTCGTTCTGGACGACGCCCCGCTGCTTGTCGAGCTTGTCCTGGGTCACCGCGGGCAGCAGGTGGCCCATGCGGTCGCTCTCCATGAACAGGGCCACGTCGAGCGCGCCGGTGGGCACGGTTTCCACGTAGTTGGTGCGATCGTACCAGGTCGAGCCGTTCGTGGGGGTGGAGCCTGCCGCTTCCAGCGGGATATCGAAGTCCGGCACGTTGGCCGAGCCGCCGAAGAACAAGTGCTCGTACAGGTGCGCGAAGCCGGTCTTGCCGCGCGGTTCGTTCTTGGAGCCGACCTTGTAATAGGCCGTCACGCCGACGATCGGGGCCTTGCGGTCGGTATGGACGATCGTGGTGAGGCCGTTGGCCAGCACGAACTTCTCGTAGGGAATGTCCACTTTGGCCACGAGTTCGGCCGGGGAGGCGGGGGCCGGACCCGCCTTGTCGGCAGGCGCGGCAGGCGCCGCGGCGAGGTCCGCTGTCGGGGCGCTGGCGCAGGCGGAGAGGAGCAGAGCGGCGGCGAGCGCGATGGCGCTGGAACGAGGAGCAAGTCGCATGGCCGAAGGTCTAGCACGTTGTTCGGCAAGGGCCAGCGGCAATGGTGCGGCGCCGGGATCGGCGGAACGCCGTCGCCCTGGATCCAGTCCGGGACGACGGATCCCTGATCCCTCAGCCCCGCTTGAAGATCTGCCCCGAATCGAAGCGGGTGATCCGCCATTCGCCGTCCGGATCGCGGCGGCATTCCATCGTCACGTCGGCAACGGCCAGCGGATCGCAATACTTGTCGAAGGGGCCGTCGCCCAGCGCGGCGAAGAAGACCAGGAGGTAGCCGACTTTCGCCTGGTCGGCGCCGTCGAACGAGACGCGCAGCGAGGTGATGATGTGGCGCATGGTCATCAGGCCCGCGCCCGCGCGCATGGCCTCGGCCCGGCCCTTGTAGAAGGCTTCCACTTCTGCCAGCCCTTCACGCCAGGCGCCGCCGACGTTGTAGGAGACGTCTTCGGCCAGCACGTCGGTCTTGCGCATTTCGAGGCCGTTGTGAATGTCCAGTTCGTCGCCCCATTCGTAGACGACCTGCTTGATCGCAAGCACGTCCGCTGCCTGCTGGGGAGTGAATTTCGCCACGTCTGATGCCTCTTCCCGTTGTTTTTCCGGTCTGGTTGGCGAAGGCTAGGCAAGGCGGCGTGCGGCGCCAAGCGAATGCGGCCCGATCGCCGCGTTCAACGCCCGGGCGACGTTTGGAAGCGGCCTGACCGAAAACCCGCGGAAAATCCTGCCCGATCTCAGGTGATTTTGGGGTGGCATTCGGCGCTGTGGTTCCCATCTTGTAGCCAGCCGGTTCCGGCTCTTGAGAATCCACGCTTTCTTCCCATCTGCGGCCGGAAATGACCGCGGCGCGAAAAATGTCACGGCATGCCTTGTGTTGTAAATATGCAACACTATATGGTCGAGATCAGGAGGCAATTCATACCATGAATCTCGAAAAATTCACTGACCGGGCCAAGGGGTTCCTTCAGGCGGCGCAGACCGTTGCGATCCGCATGAACCACCAGCGCATCAGCCCCGACCATGTCCTCAAGGCCCTTCTCGAGGATAGCGAGGGCATGGCGTCCGGTCTCATCCAGCGCGCGGGCGGCAACCCGGCCTTCGCCGTGCAGGAAGTTGACAAGGCGCTGGGCAAGATTCCCACCGTCTCGGGCAGCGGCGCGCAAGGCGCGCCTGGCCTGGACAATGACGCGGTGCGCGTGCTCGATCAGGCTGAGCAGCTCGCCGCCAAGTCCGGCGACAGCTTCGTCACCGTGGAGCGCATGTTGCTGGCGCTGGCGCTTGCCACCACCACTTCGGCCGGGCAGGCGCTCAAGGCCGCCAACCTCACGCCCCAGGCACTGGAGGCGGCGATTTCCGAGCTGCGCGGCGGCCGCAATGCCGACAGCGCCTCGGCCGAGAACGCTTACGACGCGATGAAGAAATACGCGCGCGACCTCACCCAGGCCGCGCGGGACGGCAAGCTCGATCCGGTGATCGGCCGCGACGAGGAAATCCGCCGCACCGTGCAGATCCTCGCCCGTCGCACCAAGAACAACCCCGTCCTCATCGGCGATCCCGGCGTCGGCAAGACCGCCATCGCCGAGGGCCTGGCGCTGCGCATCGCCAATGGCGACGTGCCCGACAGTCTCAAGGACCGCAGCCTCATGGCGCTCGACATGGGCTCGCTGATCGCGGGCGCCAAGTATCGGGGCGAGTTCGAGGAGCGGTTGAAGGCCGTGCTCGACGAAGTGAAGGGCGCGGACGGGCAGATCATCCTGTTCATCGACGAGATGCACACGCTGATCGGCGCGGGCGCTTCCGAAGGCTCGATGGACGCGGGCAATCTGCTCAAGCCTGCGCTGGCACGCGGCGAACTGCACTGCATCGGCGCGACCACGCTCGACGAATACCAGAAGTACGTCGAGAAGGACGCCGCCTTGCAGCGCCGCTTCCAGCCGGTCTTCGTGGGCGAGCCGACGGTCGAGGACACCATCTCGATCCTGCGCGGGCTCAAGGAAAAGTACGAGCTGCACCACGGCGTGCGCATCACCGATGCGGCGCTGGTGGCCGCGGCGACGCTTTCCAACCGCTACATCACCAACCGCTTCCTGCCGGACAAGGCGATCGACCTCATGGACGAGGCCGCCAGCCGCATCCGCATGGAAGTGGAAAGCAAGCCCGAGGAGATCGAGAAGCTCGACCGCCGGATCATCCAGCTCAAAATCGAGGAAATGGCCCTCGCCAAGGAGACCGACGAGGCTTCCCGGGACCGCCTCGTCGCTCTGCGCGAGGAATTGGCCAATCTGGAGCAGCAGTCGAGCGAACTGACCACCCGCTGGCAGAACGAACGCGACAAGATCGCCGCCGAGGGCAGGATCAAGGAGCAGCTCGACGCCGCGCGCAGCGAACTCGATCAGGCCCAGCGGCTTGGCGATCTCGCCAAGGCGGGCGAGCTGTCCTACGGCACGATCCCCTCGCTGGAGCGCAAGCTGACCGAAGCGCAGGCCCAGGCGGGCAACGCTCTTTTGCGTGAAGAGGTCACGGAGGACGACATCGCCGGTGTCGTCAGCCGCTGGACGGGCGTGCCGGTGGACAAGATGCTGGAAGGCGAGCGCGAGAAGCTCCTCAAGATGGAGGAGATGATCGGCGCGCGCGTGATCGGCCAGAAGGACGCGGTTTCCGCGGTGTCCAAGGCGGTGCGGCGTGCCCGCGCCGGGCTTCAGGATCCGAACCGGCCGCTCGGCTCGTTCCTGTTCCTCGGCCCCACGGGCGTCGGCAAGACCGAACTGACCAAGGCACTGGCCGGCTTCCTGTTCGACGACGACAGCGCGATGGTGCGCATCGACATGTCGGAGTTCATGGAAAAGCACGCGGTTTCCCGCCTGATCGGCGCGCCTCCGGGCTATGTCGGTTACGATGAAGGCGGCGTGCTGACCGAAGCCGTGCGGCGCCGGCCCTATCAGGTCGTGCTGTTCGACGAAGTCGAGAAGGCGCATCCGGACGTGTTCAACGTGCTGCTGCAAGTGCTCGACGATGGCCGCCTGACTGACGGACAGGGCAGGGTGGTGGACTTCACCAACACCCTTATCATCCTGACCAGCAACCTCGGCAGCCAGTACCTGACCCAGCTCGACGAGGATCAGGATGTGGACAGCGTGGAGCCGCAAGTGATGGAAGTGGTGCGCGGGCATTTCCGGCCCGAGTTCCTCAACCGCCTGGACGAAATCGTGCTGTTCCACCGCCTTGGCCAGGAACACATGGGCCCGATCGTCGATATCCAGGTCGCGCGCGTGCAGAAGCTGCTCAAGGACCGCAAGATCACGCTGGACCTCACCGAGGCCGCCAAGCGCTGGCTCGGTCGGGTAGGCTATGATCCCGTCTACGGCGCGCGGCCGCTGAAGCGCGCGGTGCAGCGCTACTTGCAGGACCCGCTGGCGGAGAAGCTGCTCGCCGGCGAAGTCCCCGACGGCTCGCATTTGCGGATCGACGATGGCGACGGCGCACTGGCGATCGTGGTGGAGTGATCGCGACCGTCCCGAACGGAAAAAGGCCTCGGCATTGCCGGGGCCTTTTTTTGTCATGGCGTCGCCGCTCAGCCCTGGTCCCACACGTCGAAGGGCTGCGCCCGGATCCAGCGCGTGGCGGCCCACTTGGCGCCTTGGCGGACCGGCGCGCCGGCATGACGGCTGCGGGGGTCCGGCGAACCGTCGGGGAGTGTATTGTCGAAGGCGACCATGTCGCCGCCGCCGCCCGCAACCGAGAGGTTCTGCTCGGGAAAGCAGGTTTCGCCCCCGAGATAGCCGGTGTTGAGATAGAGCAGCGCCGTCACCTTACGCTGGTTGGTGACGTGCGGCAGAGTATCCATGTGAGCGCGGTATTCCTGCCCGGGCGCATAGTGCAGCACGTTGAGCGGTTCGCCCTGTTCCACGCGCGTGCCGGTGGCCGCGGCCAGCCGCCGCATGATGGCCTGGAGCGGCAGGGACTCGCGGGTCGGACCGACCACGGCAGCAGATGACGTGCGGATCGGATGCGGTATGGCGCGGCCGGTGCGGGGATCCGCGACGATCGAGGGTGCCAGCAGGTCGCGCACGGACATGGCGAGATGCGCGCATTCCTCGGGTGTCACGAACTGCCGCCAGCGCCTGACCTGATAGCCCCGGCCCAGCCGTTCGGGTTCGGGCAGAGCGAGGGGATAGCCGTCCGCGTCGATCTCCATCCGCCCGAGCAGGTCCAGGTCTTGCGCGGCGGTGCCGCCGTAGCGCTCCGCGGTGTCCCGCAGGATGGCCGTGGCGCCTGCCCAGTCCTGAGGGGCGCCGGTACCGTTGGCGGTGAGAGCGGCCTCCATCAGCGCGGCATCCTCGCTGCCGGCGGACGTGGCCGCACGCAGCAGACGGCGCGCTTCGCCGAGGTCGCGAGGCAGGGGACTACCGATCAGCCGCCACCGCGCGAGCATGGCGAGACACTCGGCGTCCCCCCGAGCGCCGGCCTCCTGCGCGATCGCCACGGCGTCCTGCTGCCGCCCGCTGTCCAGCGCATTGCGGGCACGTTCACTGGCTTGAGTCATGACGCCTTTCTTGAACGCTCGAACGACCAAAGAAAAGGGGCGGCAGGATAACCCGCCGCCCCCGAAGAGTGGTTATGAACGAAAAGATCAGAACTTGGCAGTGATGCCGGTGTAGAAGTAGCGACCCATGTTCGGGTAGACGCCCGAGCCCTCGCCGATACCGGTCAGGCCGTACGGAGGCATCTTGTTGAACACGTTGTCGACGCCGAGGTAGAACGAATAGTTGTCGTCGATGTCGTAAGCGGCGCGGATGTCGTGGTAGAACACATCCGGATACTTCTTGATCGGCGCATAGTCTTCGTTCTGCGGCGGCAGGCCGTTCAGCGAATTGTAGTCCTCATAAGTGTTGAGGTACATGCCGCCGATCCAGCGCATCTGGTAGCCCAGCTTGAGCGCGCCGGTCTGGAACGATGCGTTCATGGTCACTGCGTCCGACGGATAGCTCAGTTCGTCGATCAGGCGATCCTTGAAAGTCGGATCGCTTGGGTCGGTGAACTGGTCCATCTTCAGATAGTGGGTCCAGTAAGCCGTCAGTGATACACGACCAAAGTCAAATGAGTGGTCATAGTTGACCTGCGTGTCGATGCCGCGCCACTTGAGCTTTGCATAGTTCAGCGAGCTTTGCAGCAGCGAACCTTCGAGGATTTGATTCGCCTGTTCGCCGTTAGGACCACCATTAGCGCCGGCGCGCTGGAACAGCGGGCAGAACGAGTTGTCGAGGCTCGTCGAATCGTAGCACAGGTTTGCAATGTCCTGCGCGTCGACGGAGGCGATCACGTTGTCGACGGTCATGTCCCAGAAGTCGACTGAAATCGACAGGCCCGGAACCCAGCGCGGCTGGATGAGAGCGCCGACAGTGAACGAATCCGAAGTCTCCGAACGAAGGTCGGGGTTGCCGCCGCTAATGATTTCCAGCGATTGCGCGTAGTTGAAGTCGTATCCGACCGGTACGCCGGCCGCGCGGCAGTTCGCTTCGCGATTGGCTGAACCCGCCGCGATGTTACGCTCGGAGCAAGGGTCAGTGAAGCCCGGTGCGAAATTCTGACCGGCAGCTGAGTAAAGTTCGACCAAGTTCGGTGCGCGAACCGAGCGAGCGTAAGTGCCTCGGAAGGTCAGATCCTGGACGGGGCTCCAGATGGCTTCACCACCATAGGCCCAGACCGTTCCGGCCGAACCCTTGTAGTCCGACACGCGGGCATTGCCGCGCAGGCTCAGGGTTTCGAAGAAAGGCTTGTCGTTGAGGATCGGCAGCAGGATTTCGCCGTAGGCTTCCTTCACTTCGAAGGCGGGTGCCGAGAACGACGGGATGGCGTTGTAGAACGCGTATCCGGCCTGCGTCACTTCGTCGAGATCGTAGCGAACCGTTTCACGGCGATATTCACCGCCGACCGAGAAGGCCACAGGGCCGCCCGGAAGGTTGAGGAACTCGCTGGTGTCGCCCGAGACATAGCCCATGACGTCGAACTGGCGCATCTTGCCGGTGGCGAGGCTGTTGGTGAGGATGTAATCCTTCGCCGCCTGGCTGACCGAACCCTGGCCGAACGGATTGAGCGGAACGCAGGCCGCGACGTCGCCGGCCAGCAGGTTCAGCGGATCGCCGATGCCGGACACCGAGCGAGCGGCAGCGGGGTTGACCTGCGAGCGGCAGACGATGTTGCCGTTGGCGTCCGTGGTGGAGTCAAGTGCCAGCAGGTAGCGCTGGACGTTGACGTTGCCGCGGATCAGGTTGCGTTCCTTGTGCTCGCCGTAGTTGACGGAAAGTTCGTACTTCCAGTCGTCGTTGAAGTCACCGCGCAGACCGCCGACGATGCGGAAGGTCTCGCGACGGATTTCTTCGTCACGGTTGCCGAAGTCGGCCCAGTTGCGACGCAGGTTGAAGCCGAAGGTGCCGTTGGCAATGGCGGCCTGCTGGGCTGCAAGCTTCTGGGCGGCGCTGGTGGTGACGTTGCCGTCATCGTCCACCGTGTCGGTGAAGGCAGCACCCGTGTTCGCGTTCACGGTAGAGGCCGCGAAGGTGTTGGTCAGCAGCTGGCGGGCGTCAGCGTTCAGGTAGGGGTTGTCGAGGCGGACGCGTTCGCGCGTGTCGCCGCCGAGCGTGGTGCCCTGCGAGAAGAACGGGCCGCTCTGCGAGCCGCGGGCATCGGTGCGGCTGTACTTCGCTTCGAAGAACGGCACGAGAGCCGGAGTGATCTCGTAGTGGCCGGTCAGGTTGACGGTATACCGCTTCAGGTCAGGCGAAAGTGCCATGAGCCGGCCTTCGCGGTTGCTGGAGCCGTTGCCACCCTGGAAGCTGCCGTTCGGGCCGATGCCGATGCGTTCGCCGGTCTGCGGGACCAGCGTGCCGTCGGGCTGGAACTGATAGTTGCAGGTGAAGGCCGAACCATTGGTGCCGCTTCCGCAAAGACCGGCGCTCGGGTTGCCGTATGCCGCGACCATGCCGCCCAGCGAGATCGTGGCCGAACGGATGTCGTTGTAGAACGTACGGTCGAACACGCCGTCCGAACCGTTCGGCGTGCCGGCGGGATCGGTGTCGGTAACCACGAAACCGTGGTTGTTGCGCAGGCCGGGGCGGCCGGAAGCGTAGAAGTCGTCCGAGTGCGAGTATTCACCGGCGAGGGTGATGTTACCGCGGCCTTCGGAGAAGTTCTTGCCGGCGACGAACGACACGAACTGCTTGCCGCCGTCCTTGTAGTTCGAGATGCCGTTCTGGGCACGAACGCTGAGGCCGTCGTAATCTTCCTTGAGGATGAAGTTCACGACGCCGGCGATAGCGTCCGAACCGTAAACGGCGGAGGCGCCGCCGGTCACCACGTCCACGCGCTCGATCAGGTCGGCCGGGATCGTGTTGACGTCCACCGAAACGGCGTTGACCAGAACGTCGCTGCCGACGTGACGACGGCCGTTGACGAGCACGAGCGTGCGCGAGGTGCCCAGGCCGCGAAGGTCAAGCAGGTTGAGGCCGCGGGTGCCGAGGAAGCGCGTCGAGTTCGCCTGGCTGAAGTTGCTGCGCAGCTGCGGCAGTTCGTTCAGCTGGTCGCCCACCGAGAGGTTGCCGCTGCTGAACACCTGCTCGCCGGTCAGGATGGCGACCGGGTTGGCCGATTCCAGATTCGGCGTCGAAATGCGCGAACCGGTGACGACGATGGCGGGGGCGCTGGCCGAGTCGTCGGCGTCGGCTGCGGCCTGGTCTTGCGCGTATGCGCTCGTGGCGAAGGCCAGAGCGAATACGGGCAGGCTGGCTGCGCTACGCAGCGCCGCCTTCTTCAGAGAGTTTTGCACGTTGTTGTGTCCCTTGTTGCTTTCGTGCGCACAGCTGGAAGCGTGACCAGACCCGCCGTGCACCCGGATGCAGCAATCTTCGTGCGTGGACGCGGAAGATTGCCATGAGGGATTTCTCGCGCCGAGGGCGTTCGCTTTCAATCGTAAACGCCGCCCTCGGCCGAATTGCAGCTACGGTTGTGACAAACCTGCAACAGCAAAACTCCGCATTTTCAGGGAGATTTCCGTCAATAACTCAGAGTAGTTGTGATCGGATTGTCACAAAAATCTAATGTCTAGGCAATATCGAGACGAAATATGTCGTGCGCGACCCATGATGACGAATTTAGTTGCTCGCGGCTTTTTTGCGCCGATCGTCATGGCCGTGAAGCAAACGTCACTTCACGCGGCGCATTTTGATCGGTCTTTGACCATTCACCGAGACGGTGAACGTTCCAAGCACGCCGCGTGCTATTTCTGCTTTGTTGCCGATCTTGGGGGAAAGCACGAACTCGCGCGTGTCGTTCTGCTCCCAGGTGCTGCCGTCCTCGAAATCGATCAGCCAGCCCGCACCGGTCCTTCTTACGCCGGCGACGGTCGTCGAGACTGCCTTCAACTCCTCGGCCGCATCTTCATTGCCTCCAAAGCCCATGAGTTTCGCGACCGGCGTTGCAAAACCGAACAGGCCGCGCTTGGCGGTTTCGACAGCCTTCTTGTCGGCGATGACGATTTCGTGCCGGCTGGTAGCCTGGTCGAGCGCGGCAACTTGTTTGTCGTAGCAGGCCAGGCGCGCGGCGGCGTCGGCGATTTCACGGCAGGCGACGAGTTGCCGGTAGGGTTCGGGTTGATCGGTGGGGTTCTTGTCGGCGGCCAGCGCCGCCTGGGAAGCCAGCAGCGCCATGGCCGCCGCTGACAGATATGCCTTGTTCAATGCCCGTTCCCTTCGCTGCCGGATATCTCCGGTTTGGTAGCAAGCCAGACCGTGCGGCAGCAAGCGAACTGATCGAGCCGCAGAATGTGGGGTCTTCTGCTGTGCTTTCGCAGCATTACCGCTCTCGATGGACGCGTCCGTGAAATGATGTTGCGGCAATGTCACGACATGGAACAGAAATTTGCGGACTGAGCTGAACGGGATTCGCTGTAAAACCCGCTCGTCTAATTCGCCTTTGTTGCGGATTTGTCACAAGGATCCGCGAATGTTGCGGGGAACCGTCAAAGCCCTTTGAGCAAGTCCTGCTTTGCGTAATGAAAGCCTATCTTCCGCCGCGCGAAATATCCTTACAGGGGGGTCGCGTGTCGGAAAATTCAAGGGGCGGCGTCACACCGTGCCTTAGAAAAAAGGGACACACACACGTGAACAAGCAAACTCTCACCGCGCTGAAGGCTGGCGCAGCACCTCTGGTGCTCGGCTTCGCCCTGCTCAGCAGCGGCGCCCAGGCGCAGGACGCGGCCGACGACACCGCCAGCGGTCCGGCGATCGTCGTTACCGGCAGCCGCATCGTCGCACCGAACCAGGCTTCGATCGCGCCGATCACCACCGTGACGTCGCAGGACATCCAGCTGCAGGGCACGACCCGCACGGAAGACCTGCTGAACTCGCTGCCGCAGGTTGTTGCCGGCCAGAGCTCGGGCCTCGCCAACGGCGCCACCGGCACCGCCACGGTCGACCTTCGCGGCCTCGGCCCGTCGCGTACGCTCGTGCTGATCAACGGTCGCCGTCTGATGACCGGTGACCCGAACAGCACCACTTCGGCGGCTGACCTTAACTTCATCCCGGCTGCGCTGGTGAAGCGCGTCGACGTGCTGACCGGCGGTGCTTCGGCGACGTACGGCGCGGACGCCGTTGCCGGCGTCGTCAACTTCGTGATGGATACCGAGTTCGAAGGCTTCAAGATCGACGCCAACTACGGTCTCTACACCCACAAGAACAAGAACGGCTTCATCGGCGACCTGCTCGATGCCAAGGCGGGCGATCCGGCTTATGCCTACCCGCGCGGCAGCAATGCCGACGGTGGCCAGTACGACCTGACCGCGGCCTTCGGCACCAGCTTCGACGACGGCCGTGGCCACGCCACTGCCTATGTCGGCTATCGCCGTGCCACCCCGGTTCTTCAGCGCAAGCGCGACTACTCGTCGTGCTCGATCGGCACGAACGCTGCCGGAACCTTCGCTTGCGGCGGTTCGGCAACGGCTGCACCGGGCAACGTCCTGTACTACGATCCGGCCAACACCAGCTCGTCGACGATCGGTGCTCTTGGCGCCGGCACGATCACGCAGGGCGGCCAGAACATCTACAACTTCGCGCCGCTGAACTATTATCAGCGTCCGGACGAACGTTACACGGCCGGCGTCTTCGCCGACTACGAAATCAACACCGCGATCCATCCCTACATGGAATTCATGTTCATGGATGACCGCACCGTCGCGCAGATCGCGCCGTCGGGCGATTTCGGCAACACGCTGACCATCAACTGCGACAACCCGCTGATGTCGGCCGCCCAGCGCGCCGAAATCTGCCAGCCGAGCAACCTGATCAACGGCTTCCTCGGCAACTTCCCGCTGGCAGCTGGTGCGAACTACAACACCAACCCCGGCGCCGCTCCGGTCAACTTCACCGATCCCACGACCGGTGCGACCTACAACAAGGCGTTCATGCAGCTTCTGCGTCGTAACGTCGAAGGCGGCGCTCGCCAGAGCGATCTCCAGCACACCTCGTTCCGTACCGTCATCGGTTCGCGCGGCGAGCTGGGCAAGGCCTGGTCCTACGACGCCTACTACCAGTATGGCCGCACCAACTATACGCAGGTCTACTCGAACGAGTTCTCGGCTGCCCGCCTTGCCAACGCGCTCGACGTTGTCCAGACGGCGAATGGCCCGGCTTGCCGCGTCACGGTTACCGGCCAGGACCCGAACTGCTCGCCCTATGACGTGTTCAGCGGCAACATCTCGCAGGCTTCGCTCGACTATCTGACGGCGACCGGCTTCATGAAGGGCCAGACCTCGCAGCAGGTGGCAAGCGCCAGCTTCACCGGCATGCTCGGCGAATACGGCATCAAGTCGCCGTGGTCGTCGGACGGCGTCAACGTGGCGCTTGGTGTGGAATACCGCCGCGACTCGCTGGAACTGCGGACCGACAACGCCTTCACCACCGGCGATCTCACCGGTCAGGGCGCTCCGACGCTCGACACCGACGGCGCCTACAAGGTCACCGAGTTCTTCGGCGAAATCGATATTCCGATCGTCCAGGACAGCTTCATCCAGAGCCTGTCGTTCAATGGCGGCTATCGCTACTCGCACTACAGCATCTCGAACGGCCGTACCTTCAACACCAACACCTACAAGCTGGGTGTCGATCTTGCCCCGGTCTCGGACATCCGTCTGCGCGCCGGCTACAACCGCGCCGTCCGCGTGCCGAACATCCAGGAACTGTTCGCTCCGCAGATCGTCGCGCTTGACGGCACGACCGATCCTTGCGCCGGTCAGGACGTGCTCACGCCCGTCTGCGCCGCACAGGGCGTCAGCGGTGGTACCTCGCTTAACCCGGCCGGCCAGTACAACGGCCTGATCGGTGGCAACCCCGACCTCAATCCGGAAAAGTCGACCACCAAGACCCTTGGCGTCGTTCTTCAGCCGCGTTGGGTTCCGGGTCTGACCGCCAGCGTCGACTGGTTCGACATCAAGGTGAAGCAGGCCATCCAGCAGTACGGCGCGGACGCGATCCTCGCGGCCTGCGGCTCGGGCACTACCGAAGCGTGCGACCTGGTCAACCGCGACCCCTCGGGCTCGCTGTGGCTGACCTCGGGCGGCTACGTGGTCGACATCTACCACAACGTCGGCGGCGTGAAGACGCGCGGCTTCGAGTTCAACGGCAACTACTCGACCGAGATCGGCAATGCCGGCCGCGTGTCGCTTAGCTTCGTGGGCACCTGGCTGAACAACTACATCGTCGATAACGGTCTGACCGAGTCGTACAACTGCGCCGGCTACTACGGCCCGACTTGCGGCACTCCGCTGCCCAAGTGGCGCCACAAGGCCCGCGTGAGCTACACCATGTCGAACGGCGTCGGCCTTTCGCTGCAGTGGCGCCACCTGTCGTCGGCCACGGTTGAGTTCTCCAACCCGTCGTCGTCGCTGATCACGTCGGCCTCGCGTGCGCTTCGCAATCAGAACTCGCTTGACGACAAGCTGAAGGCGATGGACTACTTCGACCTGACGCTGACCGCCGACCTCGGCAAGAACCTGACCTGGCGTCTGGGTGCGACCAACCTGCTGGACAAGGATCCGCCGCTGGTCACCTCGAACGCTTGCGCCAGCGTCGTCTGCAACGGCAACGCCTATCCGGGTACGTACGACGTTCTGGGTCGCTACGTGTTCACGGGCATCAGCATGAACTTCTAATCGTTCCCACGAACGGTTAGTCTTTGGCGGCGGTCTTCCCCGGAGGGCCGCCGCTTCTGTTTCCGGCGGACACGTCCGCCAAGCAATTCGGACCCCTGCATGACCACGACCGCCAAGCCATCGGAAAAGCCCAATCCCTCGGATGAGCTTCGCCGGATTGCCGGATTGGCTCGCATGGGGCGGCTCGACGAAGCGGCGCAGGCCGTCGTCGCGGCCGTGGCAGCCGAACCCGAAGATCCCGCGCTGGCCGCTCTCGGCGGTGCGGTTGAGTTCCACCGCGGCGATTTTTCGCGTGCTGCGACATATCTGGAGCGCGCCCATTCCCTGCGACCGCAGGACCTGGTCGTGCGCACCAATCTGGCCGAATCCTATTTGCGGACCGATCGCAAGGAC
The DNA here is from genome assembly GCF_055521655.1 of Novosphingobium sp. BL-S-21. Taxonomy (NCBI): domain Bacteria; kingdom Pseudomonadati; phylum Pseudomonadota; class Alphaproteobacteria; order Sphingomonadales; family Sphingomonadaceae; genus Novosphingobium; species Novosphingobium sp. BL-S-21. The sequence goes on along the minus strand of NZ_CM145496.1, from coordinate 1,066,747 downwards.
GAGGCTCTGGCGCTCTGCGATGAGGCCTGCGCTTTCGCTGAACCGAGCCTGCGCCTTGCCCGGCTCGGTGCGCATCTGGCGCAGGAGGCCGGAGATTTTGCCAAGGCCGCACGGCTTTATCGCCATGTCCTGGCGAGGCAGCCGGACGATTGGTCGCTGCTGAACAATCTCGGCAACACTCTTAGCGAGCAGGGAGAGGCGGCGGAAGCCATCGAGGTGCTGCAGCGCGCGATGGCGCTGGCTCCCGATTCCCCGCCGATCCGTGTCAATCTGGGGACGGCCTTGCTCCTCGCGGAACGTGTGGAGGAAGGGGAGACCGTGCTGCGCGATGCGGCGCGCGATTTCCCGAACGATCATGTGCCGATGCTGACTCTGGCGCGTTTTTACCACGATAACGGTATCGAGGATCGCCAGTACGAAGCCATCGCCGAGGCCGCGCGGCGCGCGCCCGGCAATGCCGCGTTGCAATCCGATTACGGTCAGGAAGCCGCCCGGCGTAACGACTATGCCATCGCCGAAGGCCAGTTCGAGGCCGCTCTTGTCATCGAGCCGGCACTGGGCCCGTCCTTCGTCGGGCTTGCTGCCGTCTACGAACGCAGCAACCGCGAGGCGGAGCTGGAACCCTTGCGTGAGCGCGCCCTTGCCAGCGGAACCGATGCGCAATCGCTGGCCTATATCGATGCCCTGCGTTTCAAGCGGGCCGAGGACTTCGGGCAGGCATTCGAGGCGCTGGAGCAGTCGGGCGAGGTGGTCGTGGCCAATCGCCGCCATCAGCTTCGCGGCATCATGCTCGACCGCATGGGGCGCTATGACGAGGCTTTCGGCGAATTCGCCGCCATGAACGCCAGTCATCTCGACGAGCCGTCGCAGCCTGCCGTTCGCGCCGAGCGATTCCGCGGCGATCTCGCGCGGGATCGGGCGCTCGTGACGCCGCAGTGGCTGGGCGGCTGGAGCGAGACCCCGCCTGCCGATCGTGCCTCTCCGGTCATTCTGCTGGGCTTTCCTCGTTCAGGCACGACGTTGCTCGATACGATGCTGATGACGGCGCCGAACACCCTGGTGCTGGAAGAGGAACCTTTCTTCGGAGAAATCGAGACGCAGCTTGGCGGCGTGAACGCTTTGGCAGGGCTGGATGCCGAGGCCATCGTTGCCGCACGGGCCCGTTACTTCGAGCGCGTATCCCAGCATGCGCCGCTGGGGCCGGATACGTTGGCGCCAGACACGCTGATCATCGACAAGCACCCGCTGCACCTGGGCAAAGTCCCGGTGATCCGCCGCCTGTTCCCCGATGCCCGCTTCGTGCTGGCGCTGCGGCACCCCTGCGACGTCATCCTCAGCTGCTTCATCACCAACTTCCGCCCCAACAATGCCATGAGCAATTTCCTGGATCTGGAGACGGCGGCGCGGTTCTACGATCTCACCTTCTCCTATTGGGAGCAGGCGCGGGAGGTGTTCGACCTGCCGGTCCGTACGGTCGTTTACGAAAGGCTGGTTGCAGACCAGGCGCGCGAGCTGGCACCGCTGTTCGACTGGCTGGACCTGCCGTGGGCCGGCGAGGCGTTCGACCACCGCGAAGCCGCGCGTGCGCGCGGCGTGGTGCGTACGGCCAGCTACGCCCAGGTCACCGAGGCGATCTATACCCGCGCGGCCGGGCGCTGGCGGCGGTACGAGAAGCATCTTGAGCCGGTGCTGGATATCCTGCGGCCCTGGGTGGAGCGCTTCGGTTATTCGCTTGAGGACGACCGGGTGCCGGCCTGGGGCGGCCCGCCGGACCTCGACATCGATCCGGTCTGAACACGCTCGGGGGGGCAATGAACTCAGGGACTACGACTTTCGCGCAAGTGGACCGGCTGACGGCGGCGGGCAACCTCCCGGCCGCGGCGCAGGCCCTGCAGATTTTGCTGGAGAGTGCCGGATCGGAATCGGGTTCGCCCGATTTCGAACTGCCGCCGCTCGATGTGCCGGCGCTCATGGCGCAATGGCTCAAGCTGGCGGGTCTGCGCCGGGCCTTGCGGCAGCCGCACAAGGCGCTGGAGGCTGTCCACCGCGCGCTGGACCTGGCGCCGCTCGACTTCATGGCGCTTGTCATGCGGGCCGGGCTGCTGGAGCGGATCGGCGATGCCCAGGCGGGCGCGGCCTGGGGCGAAGCCCTGGCGCAGTTGCCGGATGGCCCCATGCCGTCGCCGCTCGAAGCTGCCGTAGCGGCGGGGAGGGCGTTTCATGCCAACTGGCTGGAGGAGCGCGGCCAGCACCTGGAGCAAGTCGCGCGGACGGCGGGCCAAGAGGCCGAGACTATCGAGGCCGATGCCGATGCCGATCTGGACTGGCGGATGGCGCGGTTCCGCGACAATATCCTGCGCAAGACGCGGGTCTATCACAGCGAACCCACGCATTTCCATTATCCCGGCCTGGTCGAGCGGGAGTTCCATCCCCGCCATGCGACACCTTGGCTGGCCGAAGTGGAGGCCGGTTTCGAGGCGATCCGTGCGGAGATGCTGGCGCTGATGCAGTCCGAGCGCGCCGAGCTGGAACCCTATATCCAATATGAGGACCGCGAGAACCTGGCGCAGTGGCGGCCGCTGAACCGCAGCCGGGACTGGAGCGCGATCCATCTGCTGCGACACGGCAGGGAAGTGACGCACAACGCCGCGCAGGCGCCGCGCACGATGGAGATCCTCTCGCGCCTGCCACAGCCGCAAGTTGCCGGCGCCTCCCCGAATGCGATGTTTTCGCTGCTGGCGCCGCACACCGCGATCCCGCCTCATGTCGGCGTCGACAATACGCGGCTGGTCTGCCACCTGCCGCTCGTCGTCCCGCCGGGTTGCTGGTTCCGCGTCGGTGCCGAGACGCGGGAATGGCGGGAAGGCGCGGCTTTCGCGTTCGACGATACGATCGAGCACGAGGCGATGAATCCCACCGATGTCCTCAGGATCGTGCTGATTTTCGACGTCTGGCATTACGGCCTTGCCGAAACCGAGCGCGGGGCGGTGGCGGCGACGATTGCCGCGGCGGGCCGCGACGTGGACGGGCGCTAGTGTCCGTGCCCGGGGACGAGAGGCAGGCGCTGGCCGAACTGGCGGAACAGGCGCTCGCCCGCGGCGACGAGGAACAGGCCGAAGCGCGGCTGGCGGCCTGGCTGGCCCGCAATCCGCGCCGCCATCCCGCCGATGTCACCGTCCTCCATTGGACCGCGATGCTGCGCCGCGCGCTCGACCGCCGTGACGGTGCCATTGCCGCGCTGGAGGCGGCGCAGCGGCTGGCGCCGGACAATGGCGGTGTGGTCCATGCGCTGGCGCATGTCTCGCTGGAGGCGGGGCGCCCCTCGGCGCGGCTGTTCGAGCAGGCGACCCTGTTGGCCCCCGCGAAAGGCGAGATCCGGCTGGGGCTCGCCTCGGCGCGGCTTGCCGAAGGGGAAGGGCCGCGCGGCCTGGCCGAGCTGGAGGCGATGCTCGCGGCCAACCCCGGCTGGATGGAAGGACATCGCCAGTTCGCCCAGTTGTCCGTCATGGTGGGGCAGGATGGCCGGCTGCTGGCGAGCATCGAGGCGGCCTTGCAGCGCTTCCCCCAGAGCGATGGCTTGCGGGCGCTCGCTATCGAACTGCTGCTTTCCGGCGAGCGCCATGCCGAAGTCCTGGCCGCAGCGGACCGCGCGATCGCTGTTCACGGGCCGGTTCGCACGTTCCTCCTGGCGCGGGCGGCTGCGCTAGACGAACTGGGACGGGGCGAGGAAGCGGCCGCCGCATTCGCCGCTCTGGGTGCCGCGACCGATCAGGGCCATGCGGTCTGGCGCCTGCGCCATCTGCTGCGACGGGGGGAGGCCGCGCAGGCCGTCTCGGAAATGGAGCCTCTTCTCGCCGGGGAGGGCGCGGAAGCGATCTGGCCTTACGCGGCCCTGGCCTGGCGACTGGCAGGCGATCCGCGGTCTGCTTGGTTGGAGGCGGAGGGGCTTGTCCGCGTGATCGACCTCGATCCTGCCGAGATCGGGCTGGACGCGCTCGTGCCGATGCTGCGCGGTCTCCATGCGCGATCCGGTCGGTTCCTCGATCAGTCCGTTCGCGGGGGGACTCAGACGGACGGGGTCTTGCTGGCGCGATGCGAACCGGAAATCACGCGCATCCGCGAAGTCCTGCGCGGCGAAATCGCAAAATTCGAAGACAGCCTTCCGCCGGTCGATGCCGCCCACCCCACGCTTGCGCGGAAGCGAGGCCGGCGTCCGCGGTTTGCCGGTAGCTGGTCGGTACGGCTGGCCGGCGCGGGCTTTCATGCGCCGCATCATCACCCGCAAGGCTGGATCAGCTCGGCGCTCTATCTCGCTGTTCCGCAAGGCCTTCCTCCCGGCGAGGGATGGCTCGATCTGAGTGGTGCGCCCGCAGGACTGGGCGATCTTGCCCCGCGCGTTTCGGCGGAGCCGAAGCCGGCGCGGCTCGTGCTGTTCCCGTCGTGGATGTGGCATGGGACCCGGCCTTTCGCCGCGGGCGAGCGCATGACGCTCGCCTTCGACGTAGCGCGCACTTGAAGTGCGATACGTCCCGATTTACCTTCGTTTCATCCAGTCTTTTCGGCGCGCGAACCCAAAGGTCGGCGCCACGGAGTTACACGATGCACATGATCACACGAGTTGCCGTCGCTGCCTGCGTCCTGGCAGCCAACCCCGCGCTGGCAAGCGACCCGGCGCCCCAGGTAACGGGCCAAACGATGGCGCAGACTGCACCGGTTGCGCCGGCCGCGGTTCCGGCCACGTCCGTCGCCAAGAACGACATCGAGAAGAAGGACCCGATGATCTGCCAGCGGGTGGAGGAAATCGGCTCGCGTCTGCGCGCAAAGAAGATCTGCATGAGCAAGAGCCAGTGGGAAGAACAGCGCCGCGGCGATCGTTCGAACATCGAGCGTTCGCAGATCCAGCGCGGCATGGACCCGGTGGGCTGATTCAGCGCGCCATCCTGCTCACGGAGCGGGCCCCCGCGCCGGGGCCCCCGCCGGCCGACGACGCCAGGCGACGGCGCCAGGCCATGACGCCGGGGCGCGATTTCACTCTGCCCGATTGACCTGCCGGTTTCAGCTGCTTAACCGGTTGATTAAATCGTCGGGCCTGAATCATCAGGTCCAGGTCATCGGGCAGGCATGCCCTCGCCGTTCGGTGGGGCTGGCCTGTGCGGGCAGGAAGGGGAAGCAGCATGAAACTGGACAGCAGCCTTGCCGCCGTCGTTACCGGCGCGGCATCGGGCCTGGGCGCAGCCACGGCGCGCGCGCTGGCGGAGCAGGGTGTGAAGGTCGCCGTGTTCGACCTTAACGCCGATGCCGGAGAAGCCATTGCGGCAGAGATCGGCGGCGTGTTCTGCCAGGTCGACGTGACTGACGATGCCAGCGTCGATGCCGGCTTCGCCAAGGCCCGCGCCGCTCATGGACAGGAACGGGTGCTGGTCAATTGCGCCGGCATCGCGCCTGCTTCCAGGACCGTCGGCCGGAACCGCGAGACCGGCGCGCCGCGCGCGCACGACATGGCCCTGTTCGAGAAGGCCATCGGCATCAATCTCATCGGCACTTTCCGCTGCATCAGCAAGGCGGCGGCGGGCATGGTCACGCTCGATCCCGTCGATGACGCCGGGGCGCGGGGCGCCATCGTCAACACGGCCTCGATCGCGGCGCAGGACGGGCAGATCGGGCAGGCGGCCTATGCGGCGTCGAAAGGCGGTGTGCTGGCGATGACCCTGCCGATCGCGCGCGACCTCATGAGTGAGGGAATCCGCGTGAACACGATCCTCCCCGGCATTTTCGAGACGCCGATGATGACCGGCATGCCGCAGCAGGTACAGGATTCGCTGGCCGCCATGGTTCCGTTCCCCAAGCGCCTGGGCAAGCCGGACGAATATGCGAAGCTCGCTCTCTTCATGCTGGAGCATGACTATATGAACGGCGAATCCGTCCGGCTCGACGGCGCGATCCGCATGGGCCCGAAGTAAGCGTTTCGGGGAACAGGGGCGGAAACCGGGACATGGCGCAAGGCAATTCCACAAGCGAGACCGGCGCGCCGCCGCCCGGCGCCCGCGCCCAGTTGCTCGAGACGGCGAGCGCCATCATGCGTGACGGCGACGTGATCGACATCTCGCTGTCCGAACTGTCGCTACGCTCGGGCCTCAATTCGGCGCTGGTGAAGTACTACTTCGGCAACAAGGCCGGGCTGCTCAAGGCGCTGCTCGACCGCGACTGGCAATCGATCGTCACCAGCGTCGACGCGCTGGTGGCCAAGGACGGCTGGTCGCCCGAGGCCAAGTTGCGGCGCCATCTCTGGAAGGTCGTCGATACCTTCTACGAGGTTCCCTACCTGAACCGCCTGACCATGCGCATGGTGCGCGAAAGCGACGATACCGAGGCGCGCCGCATTGCCGACTGCTACCTCTCGCCGATCTACCGCGCCTATGAACAGCTCATTGGCGACGGTGTGCGGGCAGGGGTGTTCCGTGAAATCGATCCGCAACTTTTCTACTTCACGGTGACCGGGGCGGTGGACCGATTCTTCTCGGCGCGGCTGGTGCTGAAGCATTGCTTCGACCAGGACACGTTGACCGAGGAACTGCGCGACCGCTACCGCGAACACACGATCGACATCATCATGGCAGGTATCCTTGCGCGCTGAAAAAAGCAGCTTCTGGCACATCGGCATTCTGGGCGGATCGGGTCTCGCCGCCGGCATCGAACTGGACGAGGCGCAGGAGATCACGGTCTCCAGCCCCTTCGGCGCGCCTTCCGGCCCGGTGACCACCGGCTGGCTTGGTGGTGTGCGCTTCACGTTCATCGCACGCCACGGCGCGGGTCACGCCATTCCGCCATCCGCCGTGAATTACCGGGCCAATATCGACGTGCTCAAGCGCTGCGGCGCTACCGACGTGCTGGCGCTCTCCGCGATCGGCTCGCTGCGTGAGGAGATGGCGCCGGGGCACATGGTCATGGTCGACCAGTTCATCGACCGGACCACGGGGCGTACGGGCAGCTTCTTCGGCACGGGGCTGGTCGCGCATGTCAGCCTGGCCGATCCCGTCTGCCCGCGCCTTTCCGCAATGGCAGGGGCTGCGGCCGAAGCGGCGGGAGCCAGGGTCCATCGCGCCGGCTGCTACCTCGCGATGGAGGGGCCGCAGTTCTCGACCCGCGCGGAAAGCCGGATGTATCGGAACTGGGGCGCCGACGTGATCGGCATGACCGGCATGCCCGAAGCGAAGCTCGCGCGGGAGGCGGAGCTTCCTTACGCCATGCTGGGCATGGTCACTGACTACGATTCCTGGCGCGAGGAAGAGGCCGGCGTCGAAGTCAGCCATGTCCTGGAAGTTATGCATGCCAATGCAAAAGTCGCGCGCGACATGCTGCGGAGCCTGGCGGCCGGCCTACCGCCCGAACGCGCACCCAGCCCCATCGACCGGGCGCTCGATCATGCCTTGATAACCGCGCCCGATGCGCGCGACCCGGCACTGGTGGCGCGGCTCGATGCCGTGGCCTGCCGCCTGTTCGGCGAGCGGGACTGATCTTCCGGGACAGGCGCGGGCCGGGCTGAGGCCCGTCATCCCCGCCTGGGCCTTAGCCTCCGCGCGTGACCGGGATCAGCGCTCCGGTAACGGCGCGGCCGGCGTCGGAGGCGAGGAAGGCGATCACGTCCGCTATCGCTTCGGGCTGAACCCAGGTGGCGAAGTCCGCATCCGGCATGTCCGCCCGGTTGGTCGGCGTGTCGATGATGCTGGGCAGGATGGCGTTGACGGTGACGCGGGTGCCGGCGAGTTCTTCGGCGAGCGCCTCGGTCAGGCGGTGGACGCCCGACTTGGAAGCGGCGTAGGCGCCCATGCCCATGCCGGCCTTTACCGCCGCTCCGGCGCCGATGCTGATGACCCGGCCCGCCGCCGATGCCTTGAGTTGGGGCAGGGCAAGCTGGGTGATCGTGGCCGCCGTCGTGAGGTTCATGGCCTGCATGCGCGCCCAGCTCGCCAGCGATCCGCCTTCCAGCGTTTCCCAGGTGAAGCCGCCCGCGACATTGACCAGCACGTCGATCCCGCCATGCGCAGCGGCAACCCGGTCGAGCGCGGACTGGGTGGCGGCGGCGTCGGTCAGGTCCACGCCGCCGATGTCGAGCGCGCCGACCAGCGGGTCACGGGCCTCGGGCGCGAAGTCGATACGCGCCACCTTGTCGCCGGTGCGGGCGAATGCGGCGGCCACTGCCGCGCCGAGAATGCCGAAACCACCGGTGACGATAACCGAACGTGCCATGAAAACTCCTCACTTTGGCGCGAGGCTAGCCATCCGTCCGGGTCGCGGCAAGGCGCCATCGGCCTGGACGGAAAGCCAACGCCCCGTCGATGCCGCAAGGGCAAAGGAAAGGGCGGCCGTCCCCCAGGAAGGCCGCCCCTGGTCCAGGCGAAAGGCCATTTCGGCCAGTTCGCCCGGGGCGCCTTTCAGCGCCTTTTCACATGCAGTTCAGAGCTGGCCGAGCATGTGGTCGGCGGAGCTGACTTCGAAGGCACCGGGCGCCTCGACGTTGATCTGCTCCACCACGCCGTCGTTCACGACCATCGAGAAGCGCTGGCCGCGGTGGCCCATGCCGAAGCCGGTGCCGTCCATCACCAGGTCCATGGCCTTCACGAAGTCGCCATTGCCGTCGGACAGCATGGTGACATCGGCAGAGCCCGAGGCCTTGCCCCAGGCGCCCATCACGAAGGCGTCGTTGACGGCGGTGCAGGCGATCTCGTCGACGCCCTTGGCCTTCAGTTCGGCGGCCTTGTCCACGAAGCCAGGCAGGTGCTTGGCCGAGCAGGTCGGGGTGAAGGCGCCGGGAACCGAGAACAGCGCGACCTTGCGGCCGGCGAAGAACGCCGCGCTCTGCACGGGTTCGGGGCCGCTTTCGCCGGCCTTGATCAGCTTCACGTCAGGCAGCTTGTCTCCAACGGCGATGGTCATCGTGTAAATCCTTCTGATGCAAGTCGATTGCGACGGTGCAGATATAGAGTGCCGGCGCGCTCCGGCAATGTCGCGGCCGGAGATTGCACGCCTCGTCACCGGCTTTAGGCGATGTTAACCAACTCGTGTAAACTCTTGCCCTGGGACGGGACGAAAACCCGCCATTGGAGGAGGAGCACGAAGATGAGCAACAAGCCTGAAACGCGCGTAAGCAAAAGCCGATCCTTCCTGGCGATCGCAGGCGCGGTGGCCGCGCTGGCAGCGCTCCCGGCAGCAGCCGCTCCGAAACCGGCGGCGATCGGCGATGACGGATCGGAACGCGTGCAGCGTCTGGACGCGATGCTGAAAGTCACGGCCATGCGGTGCGAGAGCCGGGGAGAGGGCTTCGATACCGATTACCGCACGTTCAGCCGGCAGCATCGCGGCGATCTCGACACGGCGGCGCGGCACATGCGCAGCGCCTATCTCCATGCCTATGGCGCGAAGAACGGCCAGCGCGCGCTGGAGCGGATGAACCTCGGGATGGCGAACCAGTACGGCGCCGGACATCCCTGGCTGGATTGCGGACAGCTGCGGCAAGTGACGCAGGGCCTCGCCATCGCCATCGGGCGCGAGCCTCTGGTCGAGACCGCCGGGCAGCTGCTGGGCTATCGTCCGGTGCAGACCATACCGGCGCTGGCCATCCGCTAGGGACATCCGCAAAGGCGGCTGACGGCCAGTTTCGGGGGCTATTCCGCCGTCCGAACCACCCCCCGAAAAACCATCGCATCGCACCGAAGGCGGCGCGTTTCCGGCTTTTGAGCCCAGGAAACGCGCCGCCTTTCGCGTGTGCTTCACGAAGGCGCTCTGCTGCCTTGACGGGTGCCGATTCGTGATCTAATTAGAATAAGCATTCCGGTTTTATAAAGGCGCCCGATCGCAAAGCGGCGCCGACTAGGGAGAGTTTGATGAGACTGGCATTCGTGCTTCTTTCCACGTCCGCGCTGGCCGTTCCGATGACCGCCATGGCCCAGACGGAATCCGCGCCGCAGCCTGCCGGCGAAACCGCGGCGCAGGAACAGCCCACCGGCCTTGGCGACATCATCGTCACTGCCAACCGCACGGCTTCGAGCGCGCAGGACACGCCGACCGCGCTCAACGTCTATTCGGGTGATGCACTGCGCGATGCCGGCATCGCTTCGGTGCGCGACCTTGCGTCGATCGACGCCAGCGTGAACATCTCTCCGTCCGCAGGCGCAGCTTATGTCGCGGTGCGCGGCATTGCCTCGACCGACGTGACGGAAATCGGCGACCCGTCCGTTCCCGTGTCGCGTGACGGTTTCTACACCAACCGTTCTTTCTCGCTGAACTCGTCGATGTACGATCTGGCGCGCATCGAAGTGCTGAAGGGCCCGCAGGGCACGCTCAACGGCCGTAACTCGACCGGCGGCCTGGTGAGCATCATCACCAATCGCCCGCAGTTCGTGAACGGCGGCTATAGCGCGGTCGAAGTGGGCAACTTCGGCGCGTTCACCGGTGAGATGGGCGCGAACCTGGCAGTGAGCGATACGTTCGCGATCCGCGCCTCGGGCACGTACCTGACCCACAAGGGCTATCGCAAGATCGACGGACCGACCACCTCCGGGGACGACGAGGACTTCGCCTCGGGCCGTATCCAGGCGATGTACAAGTCGGGCGGTCTTTCGGCATGGGTGTCCTACCAGCACGATTCCCGCACCGTGAACGGCGATGCCATCCTGCGCGGCACGCTGGGCGGGCCGAAGCCCAGCTTCAAGGACCTGGGCGCCTTCCCGGGCGATGCTGCACAGAAGACCACGCTGGAGGGGGACCGCGTCCGCTGGGAGCTGGCCTACTCGACCGACAGCAATCTCAACTTCATCTATGCCGGCGGCTACGACAGCCAGAACTGGCACAACGTTCTCGACGCCACCGGCCCGGAATATCCCGCCAACCGCCAGTTCCGCCAGAACGAGCGCCCGAAGACCTGGAACCACGAATTCCGGGTGAGCAACGACAGCGCATCGAAGCTGTTCTTCCAGGCCGGCTATTTCCGGTTCAGCGAGAACAACACGGTCGATTCCGGCCTGTTCAACCTCGACATGACCGGCCTGTTCGCGGATGGCGGTCCCTTGGCGGCGCTCGGCCAGCCGGACCAGTACGGCATCAAGTTCGACTACAAGATCAAGACGCGCTCGCAGGCCGTGTTCGCCCAGGTCGACTACGACCTGACCGACCAGCTCGAACTCAGCCTTGGCGGCCGCTACACCTGGGACAAGAAAGTGCGCAGCGGGCAGGCGTTCCTGGACCTGCAGGCCCTGTCCAGCCCCTTCGCGCCGGCCTTGAGCTTCCCGGTGGCGGGCGACGGCAGGCTGAGCGACGGGCAGCCGACCTGGCATGTCGGCCTGAACTATCGTCCCATGCCTGACACGCTGATCTATGCGAAGTACGACCGCGGCTACAAGTCCGGCGGCTTCAATTCGAACGGCAGTTCCGCTTCGGTGCCTTACGATCCCGAGCAGCTGGATGCCTTCGAGATCGGCACCAAGAACTCGCTGATGGGCAACAAGCTGCAGCTCAATGGCGACGTGTTTTATTCGAACTACCGTGGCTACCAGGCCTCGCAGACCTCGGACGTGCTCCAGGGCAGCGGCATCTTCAACGTCGGTTCGGCGAAGATCTTCGGCGTCGAAGGCGAAGTGAAGGCGCTCCTGGGCGAAACCACCCGGATCGGCATCAATGCGGCCTACCTGCACACCAAGTTCGGGGACGGCATCATCGTCGACGACGGCGATGGCAATCCGCAGGACATCAGCGGCAATCGCCTGCCCAATGCCCCGTCGTTCACCGTCACCGGTTCGATCGACCAGGACTTCGTCGTGGGTGCCGGCAAGGTCACTGCCCATGCCGACGCGAAGTTCTCGTCGAAGTACTACTTCTCGGCCTTCAACGTCGACGACATCTCGACCGACGATTTCGTGGTCGCCAATGCTTCGCTCGGTTACGAGCCGGACGTAGGCGGCTGGAAGGTGATCGCCTTCGTGCGCAACATCTTCGACAAGAACGTGCTGGCCTATGCGCAGCAGAACTTCGTCTCGCACACCAACAACTACCAGTTCCAGCCCCCGCGTACTTACGGCGTGCGGGCGAGCGTCAACTTCTGACGCCGGATACCGTCTTCGCGGGCCTGCATTTCTCCTCCGCGGGCCCGCGGCAAACTGCCCCACGCAAAATGGGGAGGGGCGTGGCATCGCTGCCGCGCCCCTTATTTTGTGCGGCCGGGATCAGCCGGCCGCGAATCTCGCGCTTCTGTTCAGAAGTCGGTCTTGAGATAGGCCAGGCACATCCGGCCCAGCTCGATCTTCAGTTCCTTCCAGTCCTGCGGATGGACCGATTCTCCGGTGGAACCGAGGCTCAGCTGGCGGGCGAGCGTGGCGAAGATGATCTGGTAGGCGGCATTGGCCTTGCGCTCGTGATCGCTGCCGCCGAACTGGTCGCTGTAGTTCAGCATGGCACCGATCCCCAGGGCGGCGGCACGGTTGGCGCTCTGGCGGCCGGGACCGGCGACCAGTGGGTCGAAAGCGGCGCGGGCCATGCTCTGGCGCAGGAGCGGCGCTTCCTCGCGCAGCAGTTCGGCGTAGTTCTCGACGAAGGCCGGAACGACGGTGACCAGCGAGTCGGACTGCTCATGCACGCGGGCCATCATCTCGTCCTCGCGCACTTCCATGCGCTTGAGATGATTGCCGATCACGGCGCGGACGAGGTTCTCCTTGCTTTCGAACCGCAAGTAGATGGACCCGATCGAGACGCTGCCTTCCTGGCTCACTTCCTGGAGGGTGAACTCTTCGCTTCCGCGTTCGAGCATGAGTTTTTCGGCCGCCGCGACCATGCGTTCGAGCGACGCCTTGCTGCGCCCCTGCTGGGGCTTGCGGCTGACGGAATCGACGGCGAGCTTTTTTTCAGCCGAGCGGGGCTTTGCGCGTGTTGACATGGCAGCAACAAACAGCCTATCGAAATCAGAACGTCAATTCTAATTCATATTTATTTCACACCGGCACGCACGCCATCGCGGCGGCGGCAATGACCCCAAGGGAGGGGAAGATGCGTTTTTCCGTATTTCTGAACGCCCGATCGCTCGGTCCCGAACAGGATCGCAGGCTGATGAAGGACCTTGAGGGGCACGCGAAACTGGCGGCCGATCTCGATTACGATGCCATCTTCCTGCCGGACCATCACTTCAACGGCTACATGCCGGTGGCCAGCGACAGCTTCATCTTCGCCGCTTATCTCGCCGCGCAGATGCCGAAGATGCATTTCGGCTTTTCGGTCGTCTCCGTGCCGCTGCACCACCCGGTGCGCCTTGCCGAGCGGATCAACATCCTGGACCAGCTGACCGACGGCAAGCTGCTGGTGGGCGTCGGTTCGGGCACCACGCCGGAAGAGATGATCGGCTTCGCGGTGGACTACCGGGATGCCGGTTCGATCGCGGAGAACAACCTGGCGCTGGCGGAACAGCTCTGGGCCAAGGGCATGGAAGACCCCGCCGTCGTGATCGACAACGGGCCTTACAAGGGCCGCGTGCTCCAGCGCATCACGCCTGCGCCTTATACGCCGGGTCATGCACGCCTGATGCCGGTGGCGATGAAGGAAGCCAGCGCGCGCCGTGCGGCGGAGAACGGCTGGCCGGCGTTCATCCCGGCCTTCACCCCGCCCAGGATCGGCGGCACCGAGCCCTTCGTCCACGTCAAGAAGTGGTTCGACATCTACAAGGGCTTCCTGCTCGATGCCGGGCATGACGATGCCGTGGTGAAGTCCGCGCTCGACTGGACGACTCACACCTATCAGGTGGTCCATGTGGCCGAGAGCGACGACCAGGCGCGCGAGGAACTGGAAGTGATCCTGCGCAGCTACCAGGAAGCGATCGAGCGCGAGGCCGAATTCAACGCCCGCGCCGAGAGCGACGATGCCAACAAGAAGACCGACAGGACGCCCGACGCCCTCAGCGACGACTGGATCGGCACCTGGTGCCTCTACGGTTCGCCCGAGACGGTTCAGGCGCATCTGGCGCCTTATGCCGAACTCGGCATCGGCAACGTGCTCTGCGGCACGACCACCGGCCCGCTGACCGAGCAGCGCCTCGCCTATGGCGACCAGACGCTGCGCCTGATGGCGGAGAAGGTGATGCCGGCGTTCAAGGCCGCAGTGCCGGCCTGAGGCTTTCGATACCGACATGACGGCGCGGCCCGCAAGAAGGCCGCGCCGGTTTAGGAGAATGCGATGACCGTGATTTCGCCCGCCGCTCCCCGGCGGATCGTGGGCCTCGGCGGAACGTTCCGCCAGGCCTCCTCCAGCGAGCGGATCGTGCGCGCCGTGCTGGCCGAATGCGCGGCACTGGGCGCCGAGACAGTGATGTTCGACGGGCCCGCGCTTGCGGGCCTGCCGCATTTCAACCCCGAGAAACCCGACCGCACGCCCGAGGAACAGGCGCTGGTGGAGGCCGTGCGCGGCGCTGACGGTATCGTCATCGGCAGCCCCGGCTATCACGGCGGCTATTCGGGCCTCGTCAAGAATGCGGTCGACCTGCTGGAAGACTTGCGCGGCGATAGGCGCGTCTATTTCGACGGGCGGCCGGTGGGCCTGGTGGTCACGGCGGCGGGCTGGCAGGCCTGCGGCACCACGCTTTCCGCCTTGCGCGACGTGGTCCATGCGATGCGCGGCTGGCCGACGCCGGTGGGCGTTGCAGTCAACTCGGTGGAGCAGAAGCCTTTCGCGCCGGACGGAACGCTGGCCGACGAAGGCATTGCCCGCGCCGTGCGTGCCCAGGCCGAGCAGATCATGGGCTTTCGCATGGCGCCGAGCCCGGTGGAGGTCGCCGCATGAGCGATGTGACTTTGGCGCAATCCTGCGCGCTCACGGCCGGCGGGTCGATGTGGTCGACACTGGCCGTGCCGGAAGCGGGGATCCCGTCTTTCACCATGTCCGATGGCCCGCTCGGCATCGCCAGCGGCAAAGTGGATGAGCGCGACATCGCCTTGCTCAGCCCTTGTTCGACCCTGCTGGGCGCCACCTGGGACCGCGACCTCACCCGCCGTATCGGCGCCCTGGTGGGCAGCGAGGCCGTGGCGCGCGGCGTGGATGCGGTGCTGGCGCCCAATCTCAATCTCGCGCGCAGTCCGCTGGCGGGCCGGGCCTTCGAGTATTTCTCCGAGGATCCGGTGCTGACCGGCGTGCTCGGCGCGGAATGGGTCAGGGGCCTGCAGTCGACCGGCACTGGCTCGGTCGCCAAGCACCTGGTCTGCAACGACAGCGAAACCGCGCGGGACGAAGTGGATGTGCGCCTGGACGAGCGCACCTTGCGCGAAGTCTACCTGCTGCCGTTCCAATACGCGGTGGAGGCGGGCTGCGTGGGCCTGCTGGCCGCCTACAACAAGGTCAATGGCGCCTGGTGCGCGGAGCAGGGCCATGTCCTGACCGAAGTGGTGAAGCAGGATTGGGGCTTCGATGGGCTCATCATGAGCGACTGGTTCGGCACCCATTCCAGCGAGGGCACGATCAATGCCGGCCTCGATCTGGAAATGCCGGGGCCGGCGCGGTTCATGGGGGGCAAGCTGGAGGCGGCGGTATCCGCAGGGGCGGTCGATCCGGCGCGCATCGAGGATGCGGCATCGCGCGTGGCCTCGGTCGCGCGCCGGGTCACTGCGAACAAGGCGCCGCCGATCCCCGCAGCCGAGGCCGAGGCGCTGCTGGTGGAGGCGGCAGCGGCCGGCTTCACCCTGCTGCGCAATGAGAGGGACATGCTCCCGCTCGCGCCGGGATCGGTGAAGACGCTGGCGGTCATCGGCCCCAATGCCTGGGCGCCGTGCTTCCAGGGCGGGACATTCGCGAAGATCTCGATCTCGCCCGATGCGCCGACCCCGGTGGACGCGCTGCGCGAGACTTACGGCGAGTCCTGCGAGATCCTGTTCGCGCCGGGCGTCGATCCGCAGCCGCGCCTGCCGAACATGAGCGTGACGCCCGCGATCGACATCGGCGACGGCTGCACGCGCGGCATGACGCTGGAATACTTCGCCGCGCCGGAATGTGCGGGCGAAGTGCTCACCCGCGAGACGCGCGATACCAATTCGCTGGTCTGGTTCGTGGGCGTGCATGAGCAGGCGCGTTTCATGGAGCCCGGCTCGGTGCGCGCCAGCGGACGCTACACCGCAGAGCGCAGCGGCGAGCACAAGCTGCACCTCGGTTCGACCGGCGCGGCACGCATCCTCGTCGATGGCAGGGAAGTGCTGCGCGCCGGGGGCGAGGTTCCTGCGGGCGACGTGATGGGCGTGCTGAAGCGCGGCGATTCCGATGCCGTCAGCCTGGATCTTGCCGAAGGGCAGGACGTGGCGATCACGGTCGAGTTCTCGTGGACCGGCGGGCGCGTGCAAGGTCTCTGGTATGGCCTGCGCAGCCCCGGCAGCGCCAAGGAAATGCTCCAGGTCGCTGTCGATGCTGCACAGGCAGCGGATGCCGTGTTCCTGATCGTGGGGGAAACCTCCGATTCCAGCGTGGAAAGCAAGGACCGGCCGGATACGCTGCTTCCCGCCGAGCAGCTTCGCCTGATCGAGGCGGTGACGGCGGCCAATCCGCGCACGGCGGTGATCGTCAATGTCGGCCATGCCTTCGACAGCGCGTGGGAGGAGAAGGCAGCGGCGCTGCTTGCCGTCTGGTATCCGGGTGAGGGCTTCGCCCGCGCGCTGGCGGATGTGCTCTCCGGCGCGCGCGAGCCTGGCGGCCGTCTGCCGGTGACGTTCGCGGCGAACGAGGCGGACTATCCGGCTTTCGCGCTCCAGCCTGCGGAGGACGGTTCGCTGACTTACGCCGAAGGCACCTTGCTGGGCTATCGCGGCCTTGCCGCCAGCGGCACGGCCGCGCGTCATCCCTTCGGTTCGGGCATGGGCTATGCGCGCTTCGCATGGGACGATGCTGCGGTGGAGGGCAGCATGCTGCACGTCACCGTGGCCAATCTGTCGGACCGCGGGGGCAGCGATGTCGTGCAGGTCTATCGCGACCATCCCGAACGCGCGCTGGTGGGTTTCGCCCGCGTCGTTCTGGCTTCCGGGGAGCGCCGCCGCATCGCTGTGCCGCTGGAACCCCGCGCGCTCCAGCGTTGGGGGACAGAGGGCTGGGAGCCGGTTGCTGACCGGCCGACGCTGCGGCTTGCACGGCATTGCGAAGATGCCGGACTGGCCGTCGAAATGGAGATCGCTGCGCTGACCTGAAGCGCAGCATTTTGCGGAAAAGGAAAGGCCCGCCGGGATCGCTCCCGGCGGGCCTTTCTGCTTTTGCTCTGCCTGACAGATCAGGCCATCAGCGGCGTCCGTCCGCGGGTCATGCCCATCGTCAGCGCGCCGATGGCGACCACCAGCGAGACCACGCCGGCAGTGACGAAAGCGCCCTGCATGGAGCCGGTCGCGCCGCTGGCCTGATGCACCAACACGGGTGAGATGAACTGGCCGAAGAAGAACGAGCCGGTCCAGATGCCCATGCCCCGGCCGCGATGCTCGAAGGGGAACTTGGTCTGGGCCCAGGCGATCAGCGAGGGAACCGCCATGCCCGCGCCGGTCTGCTGGATGGCCAGGCCGGCGATCATCTCGGCTGGATTGCGGGCGAGGCCGATCACCGCGAGGCCGGTGCCGAGAATGGCGAGGAAGGCCCCGAGCTGCACGCCGTTCGAACGGCCCGACAGGATTCGGAACAGCAGCGCGCCCAGGATCACGAACAGGCTGGGCAGGAAGCTCATCTTGGCGACGGCGCCCGGATCGGTCACCCCCACTTCACCGAAAGCGATGCTGCCATTGACGATGAAGACGTAGTACTGCGCGGCGGAGAACAGCGTCAACGCGGCGACGCCAAGCGCGGCGCCCAGCGGGAAGCGGGCTTTGTCGCCGGTGGCTTCCGCAGGTGCGTCGTCATGCGCGGCGCGGCCCTTGGGCTCGTAGAGGAAGGCCAGCATCGCGAAGTAGATCGGGAAGGCGACGAGGTAGACAAGGAAACCGCCGTTCCACTTCATCGACGCGACCAGGCCCGACATCAGGATCACGCCGGAAGCCAGGAATGGGCCCACCACGCCTTGCAGGAACAGCCAGTTGCGGCGGCTTTCATTGTCCCAGTAGTCGCCGATCAGGGTGTTGACGATGGTCAGGATGCCCGCCTCGCAAATGCCCAGCGCCAGGCGGCTGGCGAAGATCTGGTTCAGGTCGTCCAGGAAGAAGGGCAGGGTGCCGAACAGTCCGTAGAAGAACGTGCAGATCAGCAGCAGCCGGCGGCGGCCGAACTTGTCCACGAACCAGCCTGCGAACGGGGCGAGGATGGCGATGGTCAGGCCCGGCGCGGTGACCATCAGCGGCACCTTGGCGGCGGCGTTCGGGTCCGTGTGGAAGTGCGCGATCATCGACGCCACGATCGGGAACATCGACACGATCGCGAAGATCGGAAGGAAAGCCGCGATGACGATCGTCATGCCCTGCGGCTTCATGGTGAGCTTGCTGAAGAATCGGGAAACCGGGTTCATGCCTCTCCGCCCGCGCCGCTGACCGGCGCTATATTAGAATTGCTATTCTCTTTTTGTTATCGGTGATTTTGATCGCGGTCAATGCCATCGAAGGCCTTGACCGATGGGCTTCGATAAAATTAGAACCATCATTACAAATCATACGAGAGGAAGCATGACGAAAGCGCGCCTGCGGATGGGCATGGTGGGTGGAGGGCCAGGGTCCTTCATCGGCCCGGTGCACCGAATCGCTGCCGAACTGGACCGTGAGATCGAACTGGTGGCGGGCGCCTTCAGCAGCGATGCCGCGCGTTCGCGGCAGGCGGGCGAGAGCTATCGCATCGATCCCGCGCGGGCTTATCCCGATCTCGCGGCGATGCTGCGCGAAGAGGCGGCGCGGGAGGACGGGATCGATTTCGTTGCGGTGACGACGCCCAACTTCCATCACCTGCCTGCCGTGAAAGCCGCGCTCGCGGCCGGTATCCCGGTGATCTGCGACAAGCCTGCCACCGCCACCCTGGCCGAAGCCGAGGAGATGGCGGCGCTGGTGGCGGCTGCGGGATTGCCCTTCGCGCTGACCTACACTTACTCCGGCTATCCGCTGGTGCGCGAGGCCCGCGCCCGCGTCGCGGCCGGAGCGCTGGGCGCGATCCGCAAGGTCGTGGTCGAATATCCGCAAGGCTGGCTTGCCGCCGAGGCAGAGGGCAAGCAGGCCGAATGGCGCGTCGATCCTGCGCGCGCGGGCGCCGGCGGCTGCATTGCCGATATCGGCGTCCATGCCTTCCAGCTTGCCGAGTTCGTCACCGGCCTGCGCGTCACCCGCATCTTCTCGGACCTTGGCGCGGTGGTGCCGGGCCGCGTGCTCGACGACGATTGCCAGATCCTGCTGCGCTTCGAGAACGGCGCGCGCGGGGCCCTGCTCGCCAGCCAGATTGCGGTGGGCGAGCGCAATGGCCTGAGCTTGCGCATCTACGGCGAGAAGGGCGGGCTCTGCTGGCGACAGGAAAGCCCGAACGAATTGCGCCTCTATCACCTCGATGGCCGCACCGAACTGGTGCAGGCGGGCGATCCGGGCCTTGGTCTCGATGCCGTAGTGGCCAGCCGGACGCCGGGCGGACATCCCGAGGGATACCTCGAAGCCTTCGCCAACCTCTACCGCGACTTCGCCAGAATGCTGCGCGGCGAGCCCGGCGCACTGGTTCCCGGCATGGCCGAGGGCCTGCGCGGGATGCACCTGATCGACCTGGCCGTGCGTGCCAGCCGCGATGACCTCGGCTGGGTCCAGTTTCCCGCCTGATCGGAACGAGAAAGACCATGAGAACCATCAAGGGCCCCGCCATCTTCCTCGCCCAGTTCGCAGGCGACGAAGCGCCGTTCAACACGTTGGAGAGCATGGCCGACTGGGCTGCGGGTCTGGGCTACAAGGGCCTGCAGGTCCCCAGCGGAGACGCGCGGCTGTTCGATCTGGAAAAGGCCGCCGAGAGCCAGACCTATTGCGACGAAGTGACCGGCATGCTGGCCGACAAGGGCCTTTGCATCACCGAACTTTCGACACATCTTCAGGGCCAGCTCGTAGCGGTCCATCCCGCCTATGACGTGCAGTTCGACGGTTTTGCTGCGCCGCATGTGCGCGGCAATCCGAAAGCGCGGCAGGCCTGGGCGGTCGAGCAGATGAAGCTGGCGGCCAAGGCGAGCCGCCGCCTCGGCCTCACCACGCAGGCCAGTTTTTCCGGCGCGCTGGCGTGGCCCTATTTCTACGCCTGGCCTCAGCGCCCCGCGGGGTTGGTCGAGGATGCCTTCGACGAACTGGCCCGGCGCTGGAAGCCGATCCTCGACGTGTTCGACGAGAACGGCGTCGACATCGGTTTCGAGCTGCACCCCGGCGAGGACCTGCACGACGGCGCGACATTCGAGATGTTCCTGGACCGCGTCGGCAACCATCCGCGCGCGAACATCCTCTATGATCCCTCGCACTTCGTGCTGCAGCAGCTGGACTACCTCGCCTTCCTCGACATCTACCACAGCCGGGTGAAGTGCTTCCATGTGAAGGATGCCGAGTTCCGCCCGAATGGCCGGGTCGGGGTCTATGGCGGCTATCAGAACTGGGCGGACCGCCCCGGCCGCTTCCGCTCGCTGGGCGATGGGCAGGTGGATTTTGGGCAGATATTCTCGAAGCTGGCGCAGTACGATTTCGCCGGCTGGGCCGTGCTCGAATGGGAATGTGCGCTCAAGCATCCCGAGCAGGGCGCGGCGGAAGGCGCACCGTTCATCGAGCGGCATATCATCCGCGTCACCGATCGGGCCTTCGACGACTTCGCCGGCAGCGGCAGTGACCGCATGCTCAATGCCCGCCTGATGGGAATCGGCGAATGAGCGGCGCGAAGAACGGCTGGAACCGCCGCGAGTTCACGGCGGGCGCGGCGCTGCTGGCGCTGGCTCTGGGGATCCCGGCGGCGGGCGTGAAGCTGACCGATCTCGACGCGGCGGACCTGCCCAGCGACCGCCAGCGCCGACTGATCGCGGATGTCTCGGACCTCGTGATTCCGCGCACCGATACGCCGGGCGCGCGCGACGTGGGCGTTGGCGACTTCGTGGTTCTGGCCCTCGCGCACGGGCTTGCGGGAACCGGCGCGCCGATGGCGTCGGAAACGATAACGGCCGCTGTGGCCCCGTTCCGCCGCCGCAACGGTTCGCTGCGCCATCTGGCCTGGCTGGAGCATAGGCTCGACCGCGCGGCGGGCGGCGACTTCCTGCGGCACGATCTTGCCGAGCGCACGCGCCTGTTGGCCGCGCTCGATGCCGAGGCTTTCGCGCAAGGCGCCCCGCCTTCGCCGTGGACCGCGCTGAAGGGCCTGATCCTCACCGGCTATTACACCAGCGAAGCGGGCGGATCGCAGGAGCTTCGCTACGAACTCGTGCCCGGCAAATGGGAGTGGGACATCCCCCTCCAGCCCGGGATGCGCGCATTTTCCAGCGACTGGACCGCAGTGGATTTCGGCTGACCATGACAAACAACACGCAATTCGATGCGCCCCAGTCCGACGCGCCCCAGTTCGATGCGATCGTCGTCGGCTCGGGCATTACCGGCGGCTGGGCGGCCAAGGAACTGACCGAGGCGGGCCTCACCGTCCTGATGGTGGAGCGCGGCCGCAATATCGAGCATCAGACCGGCTACGACACCGAACTCAAGGCGCCTTGGGAAATGCCGTTTCGCGGGCAGGGCGATGCCGAGCTTTATGCGCGGGAATACCCGGTGCAGATGCTCAACCGGCACTTCAACGAGTTCACCGAAGGCCACTTCGTCAACGATGCCGATCAGCCCTACCAGAAGGCGCCCGGCAAGGACTTCGACTGGTTCCGTTCCTACCAGCTCGGCGGTCGCTCGCTGACCTGGGGGCGGCAGTGCTATCGCTGGTCGGACTACGACTTCGGCGCCAACAAGCGCGACGGGTTCGGCACCGACTGGCCGATCCGCTATGCCGACCTGGCGCCGTGGTACGACAAAGTGGAGGACTTCGTCGGCGTCTCGGGCGCGGCGGAGGGGCTGCCGCAGCTTCCCGACGGGCGCTTCCTGCCGCCGATGGAACTGAACTGCGTCGAATCCGCAATGCGGGAGCGAATCCGGGCGAAATACCCGGACCGCGTCATGACCATCGGCCGCACCGCGAACCTTACCGAAGCGCGGCCCGAGCAAGGCCGGGGGCATTGCCAGTATCGCAGCATCTGCGCGCGGGGCTGCTCCTACGGTGCCTATTTCTCGACGCAGTCGGCGACGCTGCCCGCGGCGCAGAAGACGGGCCGGCTCAAGGTCGTCACCGATGCACAAGTACACAAGGTGGACTACGATCCGAAGAGCGGCCGCGTCACCGGCGTGCGCTGGATCGACACCAGGACCGGCGAGCACAAGGTGGCATACGCCCGCGTCGTGTTCCTGAATGCGGGCGCGTTCAACTCGGTTCACCTGATGCTGAACTCGGCCAGCGAGGCGATGCCGCAGGGCCTCGCCAATTCCAGCGGCGTGCTGGGCACGCATATCATGGACCATGCCAATACGATGGCGGCCATGGCAGTGGTGCCCGGTTTCGAAGGGCGGACGAGTTTCGGGAACCGGCCGACCGGCATCGTCATCCCGCGCTTCCGCAATCTCGACACGCTGGACGGCGAGGGCTTCACGCGCGGCTATTCGTTCCAGGGCGGCGCGCTGCAAGGCACCTGGACGCGCGGCAAGCGGATGGGCGGCATCGGCAAGGACTACAAGGAAGAGCTGCACCAGATCGGCGCCTGGACGATGGTCCTGGTGGTCTTCGCGGATTCGATGCCGCGCGCCAGCAACCGCCTGACCCTCAGCAGGCGCACCGACCCGCGCGGCGTCCGCCAGCTTGAGATCGCCTTCGCGCACGGCAAGGAGGAAATGGCCGCGCTTGCTGATGCCCACCGCGAGGCGACGGCGATGCTCACCGATGCCGGCGGCCATGTCGTCATGGGCTTCGACAAGCCCGGCCACGGCGGCACTTCCATCCACGAGATGGGCGGCGCGCGCATGGGCTGGGATCCGAAAACCTCGGTGCTCAACCGGCACAGCCAGGCGCACGACATCCCGAATCTCTTCGTCACCGACGGCGCGCAGATGAGTTCGTCGGCCTGCCAGAACCCCTCGCTCACGTACATGGCGCTTACCGCGCGCGCCTGCGCAACGGCGGTTTCGATGCTGAAGGAAGGCGTGTTTTGACGGCGCTTGCGGCGCCGGCGCTTGCCGTGAACCTGACCGAGCGGCAGAAGTCGCTCGCCTATCTGACGCTGATGGTGGCGCTGGTCCTCGAGATCGTGGACGTCACCATCGTCAACACCGCGCTGCCGGTGATCGAGCAGGATTTCGGCGCGGCGGCGGCGCAGGCGCAATGGGTGGCGGCGGGCTATTCGCTGGCCTTTGCGCTGCTGCTCATGCTGGGCGGGCGGCTGGGCGATGCCTTCGGCTACAACCGCCTGTTCATCGGCGGCGTGGCTGGGTTCACTTTCGCCTCATTGCTCTGCGGAATGTCGGCCAGCCCGGACCAGCTGATTGCCGCGCGCGTGCTGCAGGGCGCGGCGGGGGCGATGATGGCGCCGCAGGTCATGGCGCTGATCCAGGTGCTGTTCGAGCCGCTGGAGCGTGTGGCGAAGCTGGCCTGGGTGGGCGTGATCGGCGGACTTTCGGCGATCTGCGGACCGATCATCGGCGGCGTGCTGATCCATGCGAACCTGTTCGATCTCGGCTGGCGAAGCGTGTTCCTGATCAATGTGCCGGTGGGCGTAGTAGCGGTCATGGTCGCGCGGCGGCTGCTTCCGGACGCGCGGTCGCCGCTCGCGCGCGGGATCGACGGGGGCGGGACCATGCTGTTCGCCGCGTCGATGGCGGCGCTGCTCTATCCCCTGGTGCGCGGGCATGATCTGGGCTGGCAGCCGTGGCATCTGGCGCTGCTGATCGCCGCGCCGGTGATGATGGCGCTTGTCTGGCGCCGGACGCTGCGCCGCCGGCGAAGGGGCGAGCCGACCTTGTTCGCGCCCGAATTGTTCCATCAACGACAGTTCTCGTTCGGTCTTGCCATCGCTCTCTGCTTCGGGGCGGCGACGGGTGGGTTCCTGTTCGTCTTCGCTTTCGGCGCGCAGAAATTGCTGAGCTTCTCGCCGCTCCAGACCGGCCTGCTGCACATACCGTTCAGTGCCGGGGTGATGCTCGGTATCGCATTCCTCGGCCGCAAGCTGGTGACCAGCCACGGCAGATGGGTGCTGGTCGGCGGGATCTCGCTGATGGCATTGTTCGCGGGTGGGACCTTGCTGTGGATCGAGAGCGGCGTGCCGTTCTGGTGGGCGCTGCCCTGTCTCGCACTGGCCGGGACCGGCATGGGCATGACCAGCGGGCCGCTGACGCCGGTGATCCTCGCCCGCGTCGATCGCAGCCATGCCGGCGCCGCGAGCGGTTTGATCAAGACCGTGCAGGAACTGGGAATGGCGCTGGGCATCGCGGTGGTCGGCACCGCCTTTTTTGCCGGGGGAGCGGCAGGCGCAGTGGGCGCCGTCCTGCCCGCGGTGGCGGCGATCGAGGGCCTCATGCTGATCTGCTTCGTGCTGGCGCTCCAGCTTCCGGCGCCGCTCTTTCCCGAGCAGGATGCTTGACTGGAATTCGCGTTCTATTTAAAACCAAGCCCAGCCTGGTAGCGGAGTCTCTCCGCTTGGGAAGTCGGCGCCGCTGCTAGAGCCGCGCCTTCATGCTGCGGGCCGCTTTGTCCTTCGGGACGACCCTTTCGGGGGTGGCGGCGCAGCATGTGAGCAGCACGATATCTGCGCACATCGTCCCGGCACTCCCCGAAAATCACTGGGAGAAGACGATGTCCGATTACGTGCGCAATCTCTGGTATCTGGGCGCCTGGGACCACGAAGTGCCCGAGGGCGGCATGCTGTCTCGCACATTGCTGGACGAGAAGTGGTTGATCGCCAGCCTGTCCGACGGGACATATGCAATGCTGACAGACCGCTGCCCGCACCGCTTCGTGCCGCTGAGCAAAGGGCGGTTGGAGCAGGATGTGATCCATTGCCCCTACCACGGGCTCGGCTTCGATCGCACCGGGGCCTGCGTGCACAATCCCTTTCCGGCGCCGCCGCCCGCGCATGCCCGCGCGCGGACGATGCCGGTGGTCCATCGCCATCGCGGACTGTGGTTCTGGCCCGGCGATCCCGAGCAGGCCGATCCCGCGTCGATCCCGGACTTCGCGTTCGTCGACCGGGAGGACATGCAGCGCAGCCGCCTCGTCATCCAGGGGCATTACGAGCTGGTGACGGACAACCTGATGGACCTGACGCATGCGGAGTTTCTCCACGTCGCCAGTTTCGGCGTGAACGGCTCGATCTTCTCGGGCCGGCAATCGGTCCTCACCGATGAGAGCGGAGCGATCTGGAACAACTGGGACATGGAGGCGGTCACCCCGCCGATGTGGGCCGCGCCGATGCTGGGCGAAGGGGACCGGGTGGACCAGTGGCTGCACATGCGCTGGCACGCGCCTGCGGCGATGGCGCTGGCGGTCGGACTGGCCCGCGCGGGGACGGGGCGCAAGGACATGGTCGTGCCGCAGATGCTCAACCCGCACATCATCACGCCGGAGACGCGTACCAGCAGCCACTACTTCTACGATCACGAGGCAACGCCCGAGGCCGAGGCCCTGGCGCGCCAGGTCTTCGTGGAGGAGGACGAACCGATGATCGAGGCGGCGCAGCAGGCGCTGGGCGAGCAGGACTTCTGGACGGCGCGTCCGGCGATCCTGGAAACCGATGCCGCCGCGATCCGCGCGCGGCGCCGGCTGATGCAGCTGCGGCGGGCAGAGGCGGGGGCGGAAGAGAAAGCCATCCTTGCCGAAGCAGGGTGAGGATCGGGGGCGGCGGCGCAGTGCGCTGCCGCTCCGTCGATCTGCGTCCTACCTGGCGTGATGCTCCTGGGCGTTCAGCATCATCAGCGCCAGGAAATCGTCGAAAGCGAGGCGGGCGTCGATCCTCGTGCAGACTCTCAGGCTGCGTCCGGCGATTTCGGCTCCGTAAGTGCCGTCGTCGTTGACGGCACGCGCCGTGACCGTCTCCAACCGGCTGCTCTCCGGCGTGAGCGTGCCCAGGACGACCGTGGGTGTATCGCCCATGGGCCAGGCGCCGCCGATATCGACGAAGTCGGGCGGCGAGGTGAAGCGATCGTAGAGCCACTGCGTGAAAGGCGAGATCGGCCGCAGCCGCGCCTCCATGTCCGCGATCGACATCTGCATCTGGCGATAGGTCGATTGCGGCACCTGGATCAGTTCCAGCGCCGGATCGCCGAGAACCCGGCGCGCGGCGGGAAGGTCGGCCATGAGATTGTATTCCCAGCCGCCCGCCGGTCCGCTGGCTGCTGCCCCAGTGCCTGACGAATAGTCTCCGCCGCCGATCCAGATCGCTTTCATGCGCCCGGCGATGCGCGGCTCCAGTTGCAGCGCGGCGGCAAGGTTGGTGAGCGGGCCGCCGCACGTGAAGACGAGCGGCAGCTTGTCCTCGCGCATGGCCTCGGCCACGATGGCCCTGGCGGCGGCGGAGGGCGTCAGCTCGCCCAGGTTCTCGGTGCCGGCGACTGTCGGAACCGCCGCGATCCCCAGGCGCTCCGCCAGTTCTATCGCGACCGCGGCGCCAAGCCGGGCCGTCCGGTCGGCAGGGCCTTGCGAGGG
This sequence comes from Novosphingobium sp. BL-S-21, assembly GCF_055521655.1. Classification (NCBI taxonomy): domain Bacteria; kingdom Pseudomonadati; phylum Pseudomonadota; class Alphaproteobacteria; order Sphingomonadales; family Sphingomonadaceae; genus Novosphingobium; species Novosphingobium sp. BL-S-21. The sequence continues at coordinate 1,040,074 of NZ_CM145496.1, read as the reverse complement.
GAACTTGCGATCCAGCGCCGAGGATGTGACGAGCACGGTGCGCGCCTTGGGGCTGAGCAACTGATGGGCCAGCGCGACCAGCGAGTCCGGGTCGCCGGCATAGTCGTTGTCGGCAATCACGCGAACCGAGGCGCGCTGGGGGATCCGCTTGAAGTCGGCTGCGGCCAGGGGACCGTGCAGGGCAAGCGCGCTGCCCGCGCCGATCATGCCTGCCACGGCGCTGCGACGGTCCGTCATCATGGTTCAGCCTCCCTCGAAAGCACGGTAGCGATAGTCGCGGAAGCGAGCCAGGCCATTGCCGCTGGCGAAGAGGGCCGGGCGAAGGCTGGCGAGATCGTCCATCGTATTGGCATGGTAGCCGGAGACTTCGCTGCGCACGGCATGGCGGATCCAGTCGCCGCCGGGCACGCGGTGGTACATGGTCACGATCTGCCGTGCATTGACGATCCGCAGGTCGATCCGGCTGCCTTTCGCCACGGGCTCCTGCCAATAGCTTGGTTTGCCGCCGCGGTAGCTGACCATCCGGGTGCCGTCATAGCCCATGCCCAGGAACAGGCGATCGTTGAAGAACAGCAGCAGCCCCGCTTCGGCCCCGCCTTCCAGTTCCAGCGAGACGGTGCATTCGTAGGCATGGTCGCCGACAAGATGGGTAAGCGGGGAGCAGTCCTGCGGCCCGGCTCCCTTGGCGGCGAGCGCCAGCGCGCCGCCGCTGACCACGGCGCGCGTGCTTTCGCTGGGGGCCTGGTTGTAGAACCGCCAGCGCGTGCCCAGCGCGGCGCGCGAGAAATCGTCGGACCAGGCCATTCCCTGCCGAAGATCCCGCGGGGCCGAGACGCTGCCGGTCTGGCCGCGAACGGCGGGCTTGGGCAGGGGGCGGGAGAGATCGGCGCCCATGGCGCGGGGCCAGCCGTCCTTGTCCCACTGGATCGGTTCGAGCAGCGTCTGGCGGCCCAGCGTGTAGAAGCCGTTTTCATAGCCGTGATAGACGGCCCACCAGTCTCCGCCCGGCCCTTCCACCAGACTGGCATGCCCGCGCGAGAGCCACTTGTCCGCCGGGTTCCAGGTGCGGATGATCGGATTGTGCGGGCAGTCCTGCCAGGGGCCGTTGATCGAGCGGGCGCGGGCCACCGTCACCATGTGACCCGTGGGCGGACCGGCCGTGCCGCCCACCGCGGTCACCAGGTAGAACCAGTCGCCGCGGCGGAACAGCTTGGGGCCTTCCAGCGAATAGGCCTCGGTCACCCAGTCGTCGGGGTACTTCCAGCCATCGTAGACTTTCTCCACCGGCCCGTCGGTGGCGAGGCCGTCGTCCGTGAGGCGCACGCGGTTGACGCCCGAGAGGAACAGGTAGCGCTTGCCGTCTTCGCCCACGACATGGCCGGGGTCGATCAAGCCGCCGATGCCAAGGTCGATCGGGTCGCTCCAGGGGCCGCGAATGTCGTCGGCGTGGATGACGAAGATATTGGCAAAGCTCTTGAGGCCCTGCGACCAGGGCGCCTGCATGAACGGGATGTAGATGTAGTAGCGCCCCTCGTGCTTCACGAGATCGACCGCGAAGACGGTGCCGAGAGGCTTGTCGAGCGCGGGGCCGATGGGCGTCCAGTTCACCAGATCGCGCGAGTGCCAGATCAGCAGGCCCGGCGCCGCCTCGAAGGAGGAATGGGTGAGGTAATAGTCCTCACCGTCCTTGAGGATCGTCGGGTCCGGGAAATCGCCGGCCAGCGCGGGATTGAGATAAGTCCCGTCGCCGCGATCCGCCCGCCGCTGGCCCTCGGTGCCGGGCAGGGCAGGGGCCTTGGCCGGCGCGGCGCGGCCCGCGCTCCAGGCCGCACCCGAGCCCGCTGCGAGGCCCGCACCCAGGCCCGTGAGGGAACCCAGGCGCAAGGCGTCACGCCGGTCGATCATCGGGCGAGCGAAACGCGCTTGGCGTCGCTGTTGACCGAGGGGAAGGGCAGGTAGGAGACGCGCAGCTGCTGGAGCAGCGAAAGCTCGTGCTCGCCCTCGGGGAAGCCACCGGCATGGTCCACCAGGATGGTCGCCGGCGCGCCGAAGGGCCAGCGGCGATCGTAAGCCACTTCCATTTCGTCCAGGCTGAGCGGGCCTTTGCCTTCGTCGAAACGGACGGCTTCGCGAGGCAGGGCGGCGCCGTCGATCGAGACGTCCAACTTCTCGACCATCGAGAGGCCGAGGCCGCGATAATAGCCCAGCCGGGCCTCGAAGGCGAAGCCGGTCGGTGCATCGGCCGGGCCGGTGTTGCGCAGGGTGGCGGCGTCGATCAGGTACTTGTCGAACATCAGGCGATCTCCCTTTCCGCGTCGGCTTTGGCAATGAGGCGTTCGAACATGACGTGCTGGCGGCGGACCTGTTCGCGGCTGTCGACCGGCGAGACGTCCTGGATCCAGCGGTTGCCCTCGTATTCGCTGGAGAGCGTGCCTTCCCAGCCGCACTTCACCAGTTCGGGGATCACTTCGTCATAAGCGATCGTGGGATCGGTGCAGTCCTCGCTCATGCCGTAGAACTTGGCCTGGATATGCCGGAAATAGGGGGCATAGTCGCCGATCCGCCGGGGGTTGGCATAAGGCGCGTGGCGCAGGGTCTCGGCCATGGCGATTTCCGCCTTGTTGCCGCCCATCTTCACGGCGACTTCGTAGATCGTGTATTCGCACATGATCTTCTGTTCGTGCTGGTCGACGATGAACTGCGTCACTTCCGGCCGGGCGCCCTGCCGTTCGAAGCGGGCGCGGAATTCGGGCGGGTAATGCTTCATGAAGATGCCCATGTCGGGCAGGATGCCGAGGTGCTTCGTGCCCAGCCGATCCGCTTCCTCGATGGTGCGCAGGATCCAGGCATGTTCGAGATGCCAGGGCGCGTGGACTTCGACGCCCATGTGGACGTCCAGTTCCTCGGCATAAGGCACGCACTGCGCCAGGATGTCGGGCCGCACGAAGACCAGCACGCGCATGTTGCGGATGCCCAGGCGGTTGCAGAGCACCAGATCGCGCCGGATGCTCTCCACCTGTTCGGCATCGGAGATCAGTTCGCCCTTGCGCAGCTTGGTGTCGAGAAACATGTCGTAGCAGGTGAAATGCGCGCCGTGGCGGGCGAGCATCTCGTGCCAGCGGGCCACTTCGGCATCGTCGATATGCGGGAAGGCCGGCATGTTCTGCTCGGGCAGGATTTCGATGCCCGTCGCGCCGATCGACGCGCCGAAGGCGATGCAGTCCTCGACCGACATCTGCCCCAGGAACATCTCTTCCTGGAAGCTGTAGAGGCTGACGCCCCGCTGGATTTTCGACATGTACCCCATCTCCCGGGCCTGCCTGTGCAGTGCCTTAGTGTATTAGAATTACAATTCATGTTTGGGCGATGCGCGCGAGGCTGTCAATCGGGGGAGAGCGCAATTATTCGGTGTCGGCTCGGCTTAAGAGGTCAGCCGCGATCTTTGGCTAGATCGTCGGCCCGATCTTCGGGCAAGCGCTTCAGCTCCGGGCCGGGATGTCGATCACGCGGTCGGCCAGCCGGTCCACTTCCGCGCGGTCGTGGCTGACATAGAGGATCGGCAGGGCGAGTTCGTCGCGGATGCGTTCGATCACGGTGAGGATTTCCTCGCGTCTTTCGGCATCGACCGAGGCCAGCGGCTCGTCCATCAACAGGAAGCGGGGGCCGGAGAGCAAGGCGCGGCCGATCGCCACGCGCTGGGCTTCGCCGCCGGACAGCGTGGCCGGGCTCCGGTCGAGCAAGTGGCCGATGCCCAGGAAGCCGAGCGCGGTGTCGAGATCCATCCAGCGCTGCGCCGGCGGCGCCAGACGCCAGCCGTAGAGCAGGTTGTCCCGCACGGAGCGGTGCGGAAACAGGCGAAGGTCCTGGAATACGTAGCCGCAGCGGCGCTGCTCGGGCCGCAGGTCGATGCGCCGGGCCTTGTCGAACAGTATCGTGTCCTCGACGAGGATGTGGCCGGCGCTGGGCCGCGCGAGTCCGGCGATGGCGTCGAGCAGGGAGGTCTTGCCCGCGCCCGAAGGCCCGAACAGCGCGGTCAGGCCGCCTTTTTCGGTCCGGAAGACATATTCCAGCCGCAGCTTGCCGCGCTTCAGGGAGATCGCCAGGTCAAAGGGCATGATGTGCCGCCCCCGCCTGGCCGTATCGGGAGCCGCTGCGCCGCGCGAGCCATTCGGACGCCACCAGGGCGACGAGCGAGACGAGGATCGACAGCACGGCCAGGCGCGTCACCTGCCACTCCGAACCGGGCATCTGCAAGGCGCTGTAGATGGCGAGCGGCAGGGTCTGCGTTTCGCCCGGAATGTTGGAGGCGAATGTGATGGTCGCGCCGAATTCGCCGATCGAGCGGGCGAGGCCGAGCACGAGTCCGGCCAGGACGCCGGGCATGGCAAGCGGCAGGGTGATCGTCGCGAAAGTGCGCCAGCGCCCGGCGCCGAGCGTGCGGGCGGCGCTTTCGAGGCGGCGATCGACCGCCTCGATCGAGAGGCGCATGGCGCGGACCATGAGCGGCAGTGCCATGACTGCGGCGGCCAGCGCGGCGCCGGTCCAGCGGAAGATGAACGTCAGCCCGAAGCCTTCCGCGAAGAAACGGCCCAGCGGACCGGCCGGGCCGAAGGCGATCAGCAGGAGCCAGCCGGTGACGACAGGCGGCAGGACCAGCGGCAGGTGCACCAGCGCATCGAGCAGGACCTTGCCGGGAAAGCGCCAGCGGGCGAGCACCCAGGCGAGCGCAAAGGCGACCGGCAGGATCGCGGCCATGGCGACGCCGCTGACCTTCAGCGACAGGAGCAGGACCTGCCATTCTTCCGGGGAGAGGGCCGTCACGCCAGCGGGTCGTGCAGGATCAGCGCGCGCCGAAGCCGAAACGGCGGAACACGGCCTTGCCCTCGGTGGAGATCAGGTAGCGGCGGAAGCCTTCCGCGTCCTTGTGGCGCGAGGATGCCAGCACCGCCACCGGGTAGCTGATGGGGTCGTGCGAACTGGCGGGGAAAGTGCCTACCACCTGCACGCCGGGTTCGGCGCGGGCGTCGGTGCCGTAGACCACGCCCAGCGGCGCGGCGCCCCGGCTGACGAGCGCCAGCGCGGCGCGCACGTTTTCGGCGGGCGCCAGCTTGCCCTGCACCGAAGGCCAGACCTTGAGCCGGGTCAGCGCCTGCTTGGCATAGATTCCGGCAGGCACGGCGTTCGGGTCTGCCACGGCCAGTCGGTTCGGGCCAAGCGCGGCCGCCAGCGGGAAACCGGGGCGAATCGTCAGGCGCTTCGCCTTGCCCGCGGGGCCGACCAGCACCAGGGTATTGGTCAGGAACGACACGCGGGTCTTGGGGCGCAGCAGGCCCTTGGACTGCACTTCGTCCATCCAGGGTTCGTCGGCGGAGACGAAGACGTCTGCCGGGGCGCCCGATTCGATCTGGCGCGCGAGGGCGGACGATCCGGCAAAGGAGATCTTCGGGCGCGGATGCCCCTTGGCCGCCCAGGCGTCGGCCGCGGCATTCATCGATTCCTGCAGGCTGGCCGCCGCCAGCACCAGGGGTCCCGACTGCTGGGCAACGGCAGGTGCGACCGCCAGGGCGAAGACCGCGAACAGCGATGTCAGGAAGGCGAGCAGCCGGCGCATGGTGGAAGGTCTCCGAAAGGACTGGGCTATATTCCGTCGTATATGGCTGGATGCATGCATTGCAAGGCGTTGATGCGGCGCGACGCGGAGTGGCCTGGATGGTGTGGGCCCGATGGTTTGGGCCTGATGGTATGGGCAAGCCCGGAGGAAGATGTTAGCATCCCGATTCTGCGGGAAGGTTCGGGACGTCACGCCAAAAGGCGGACGGCATCGGACCGGCGGGCAAAACCGCCACGCATTAGGGGATGTTGTGAATGAACGTCGTGAACGAAGGTATCTTTCAGTTCGAACGCCGTCCGGAAGGTTTCGCCGGACTCCATCACGGGATCAGTTCAAGCCTGGTCTATGCCGCCCAGAGCGGCAAGTTGGGCAATCCGGAACATGACGCGCGCGGGTTGATGATCGCCGTCGCGCTCTGTGCCTGCTGCTGGCTGGGCCTCGGTTACTTCCTGCTCACCTGACGCGGCGGCCCCGGCCGGGGCCGGCCCCTCAGTCTGCCAGGAATGCCTTCACATCGCCCATGAAGCGATCGAACTGGTCATGGTGCAGCCAATGGCCGGCGTTTTCGTATTCGATCAGGCGGGCGTTCGGGAAGTGGTCGATCCGGCCGTCTTCGGCAGGGCTCTGGGCGAAGCTGTTCTGGCCCCAGAGCATGAGCATCGGGCAGGTGATCGCCTGCCACAGCGCGACGATGTCCGAAGTCGGCAGGTCCGATACCGACCAGACGTTGACGTAGTTGTCGAACTTCCAACTCCAGGTGCCGTCCTCGTTGCGGCTGGCGCCATGGATGGTGAGGTGGCGGGCCTGCTCCTCGGTGAGGAAGGTGTTTTCCTCCTTCATGCGCTGGTAGGCATCCTTGCGGGTGGCGTATTTGCGCGGCAGGCGGCCGGCGGCGCGGCGCTTGTCCTCGATCCACTGCTTCAGCCGCTCTCCCGGGCCGCGTTCCTCCATCTGTCGGCGGATCTGAGGCGGCGGGCCAAGCCCTTCGATGTTGACGAACTTCGCCACTTTCTCGGGGAACAGCCCGGTGAAGCGGGTGGCGATATTGCCGCCGAGCGAATGGGCGACGATCGTCACTTTCTCGTGCCCGAGCGTATGCACCAGTTGTGCGAAATCGTAGACGAAGGCGTCCATCCCGTAGTGCCCTTCGGGCGACCATTCGGAATCGCCGTGGCCGCGAAGGTCCGGGCAGATGACGTTCCAATCGTGCCGCAGTTCCTCCGCCACCCAGTCCCAACTGCGGCAATGGTCCCGCCCGCCGTGCTGGAGAATCAGCGGCGGCGCGTCCGGGTTGCCCCAATCGACGTAGTTGAGGCGCAGGCGCTGCGAGATGAAGCGGTTCGAAGTGGGACCAAGCTGGCTTTTCATGACGAAACCGTGATCCCGGCCCGCGCCGAGGTCAATGGGGAGAGGCTCGTTCTGCCCGCTGGACAGGGGGCATCAAGTGCCGATTTGCGGGGATCAAGTATTTCCTTACAGCGTGCGGCGCTTGGCAAACCGGGGTGCTTGGCCCTATCTCGCGCCCCAACGATATTCGACACATTCACGCCGGAGACTTTCACATGGCGACGACGCACAAGACCCGCATGCTCATCATCGGTTCCGGCCCGGCCGGACTCTCGGCCGCGATCTACGGCGCGCGCGCCGGGATGGAACCGATCGTGGTGCAGGGTCTGCAGCCCGGCGGCCAGCTTACCATCACCACCGATGTCGAGAACTACCCCGGCTTCCGCGAAGTGATCCAGGGCCCCTGGCTGATGCAGGAAATGGAGGCCCAGGCCGTCCACGTCGGCACCCGCATGATGTACGACATCATCACCTCGGTGGATCTGAACGGCCCGATCTTCACCGCGATCGGCGATTCGGGCGACATCTACGAGGGCGACACCCTGGTGATCGCCACCGGCGCGCAGGCGCAGTGGCTGGGCGTTCCGGGCGAGCAGGAACTCTCGGGCAAGGGCGTTTCGGCCTGCGCCACCTGCGACGGCTTCTTCTATCGCGGCAAGAAGGTCGTCGTGATCGGCGGCGGCAACACCGCCGTCGAGGAAGCGCTCTACCTGACCAACCATTCCGACGAAGTGACCCTGATCCACCGCCGCGACAGCTTGCGCGCCGAGAAGATCCTGCAGGACCGCCTCTTCGCCAACCCCAAGATCAATGTCGTCTGGGACAAGCGCGTAGAGCGCTTCATGGAAGGCGAGAACGGCGAACTTCGCGCCCTCGCGCTGATCGACACCAAGACCGGCGAGCAGAGCGAAATCCTGACCGACGGTGCCTTCGTGGCCATCGGTCACGCACCCGCGACCGAACTGTTCAAGGGCAAGCTGGCCATGGACGAGACCGGCTATCTGCTGGTCCAGCCGGGCACGCCGAAGACCGACATCGCCGGCGTCTTCGCTTGCGGCGACGTGATGGACCATGTCTATCGCCAGGCGATCACCGCTGCGGGAACCGGCTGCATGGCCGCGCTCGACGCCGAGCGCTATCTCGCCGCGCGGGACTTTGCCGAAGCGGCGAAAGTCGAGGCCTGAGGGTTTGCGTAAGGGGTTCGGGGATTTCCTCGAACCCCTTACGCCTAATCTGCGGCCAGCACGTCCAGCACTTGCGCAAGCAGCCAGTCCTGCGCGTCCGGCTCGACGTAGCTATGAGTCGCGCCGGCACAGCGCCGCACCCGGGGGTCCGCCTTCTGCCAGTGCGCCATGAAGGCAAGGCCGGTGCGATCCCGCTCGGCCACGAGCAGGCGAACGGGGCCTGAAAAGCCGGCGATGCCTGCCGCGATTTCCTGCGCGAGGCCGACGGGCTGGGCACGGGCCGGAAGTACGGCCGCCACCAGGCTGCGGACCAGCTTGCCTACCGCCACCTGGCCGGTCAGCAGACGCTTGATGGCAGCCGGATCGGCCAGCCGGCGCCGATAGTGGTCGCGCACGACTTCGGCCGGGGCCTCCGCGGCGGTGTCCTCGATGGTCCAGGGATTGGAAAGCACCAGCCCGTCCAGCCCCGCCCCTTTCGCGAGCATCAGCGCGCTGGCGGCGTCGCAGTTTCCGAAGCCGATCACGCGGCGAAGCCCCGGGCATTCCGCGCGGAAGGCTTCCAGGGCGGCGCGGATATCGGGGGCGCTTGACCGGAATTCGCCGTTCTCACCCTCGCTGTCGCCCACGCCGCGGCGATCGAAACGCAGCACGGGGTATCCTTCCGCCGCGATGCGCGCCGCGAAGCGGGCCTGGCCGTTCCAGGCACCGGCGCGCACTTCGTTGCCGCCGGAGACCAGCAGGAGACCGGTCTCGCCCGGTACCCCGTCGAGCGTGGCGACGAGGCGGGCGCCTTCGCAGGAAAACGTGAAATGCCGCCGCGTCATGGTTGCATGGCCTCCACCAGAAGCGCGGCGAGGGCATCGGCCTGCGCCGCGTCCTCGTCCGGCTCGGCGCGGAGCCAAAGGCCGCTGCCGCCGATCCGGTCCTGGGCGATGACGCTTGCCCCGATCGCAGGTTCCAGGCGCTCCAGGTCGCGAAAAAGCGCGCTGCCGAGTGGATATCCCGCCAGCACGAGACCATCCTCGCGGGCGGCGACCGTCAGGGCCTCGCGGTTTTCCTCCAGCCCGGCCTCGCGACTGGCCAGCATGCGCGCGCGAAGCATGCCGCGCAGGATCTGCGCGCCCTTCACCGGGGCATAGTGGAACGCGGGGAGGGGCGGCGTGAACAGGCAGCCGCCGCGCAGGCCCAGCGCATGGGTCGCGCGGAAGTGCTGCGCCGCGGCACCCATGGCGTCCTGCCAGTGCCGGGCATCTTGCCCTGGCAGGCCGGAGAGGCTCTCGTTCGTGCCGGGAAGATCGGGCAGCACACTGTCCATACCCGCACGGTCGAGCCGCCGCATGACTTCCACGGTGAAGCGGCGCAGGCGATTGCCCTCGTCGAACAGCGCGGGCACGATCAGCAGGCGGCAGGCGCGTCCGCTGCCGAAAGCGAGCGCCTGTTCCTCCTGGGAGCCTCCGTCGGGAAGCGGGCAGAGCCAGGTCGCGGGGGTCATCGGGCGATACCCCCCGCGCGGGTCATGCCGCGGTGCGCTTGGCTTTCGCGAAGTCCAGCAGGCCGCCGAAAGTCTCCAGCATCTCGCCGTCGATCTCGTCGTCCTCGATGATGATGTCCAGCCGGTCTTCCAGCTCGGTCAGCAGGCCGGCCACGGCCATCGAATCCAGCTCGGGCAAATGCCCGAACAGGCCGGTGTCGGCATCGAACGTTTCTGCCTGCCCCTGCTTGAGGCCCAGTACGTCCGTCAGGATGCGGCGCAGCAGCAGGTCGGTATCGTCTTGCATGGCCCCTCTCTTCGGGCATTGTCTTTAGTCTCCGCGCCTCTAGCCGCGCTTCGCGGTTGCGGCAAGGTACTGTGCACCTGCCCCCAGAATGCCGCGGGCGAATTCGCGGCCGAAATGCGGCCAGTTCAGCGGCGACCAGGGGCGGAACATGTCCAGCCGATATCGCGGCCGCACAATTTCCATCCAGTCGCGCTTGTAGGGATCGTCGCCGGTGCCGAAATCCACGAGATTCACCCGGTCCATGTCGATGACGTGGCGGAACAGCGCAGCGCTGAGCACCGAACCCGGCGAAAGCGGCTTCGCGGCCTCGCGGTGTGCCAGCTTGTGAATCCAGGCGGTGCCGTGCTCGACGGTCCACATCTGCGCGGCGACGGGCTCGCCGTCCGCCAGCGCCAGGCCAAGCCGCAGCCGCCCGGCCCGGCCTTCGGCCTCGGCAAATGCGCGCAGGAAGGCGGGACTGCCTTCGTGGGGCTTCCAGCTTTCGGCATAGATCGATTCGTAGGCACGCCAGACGTCCGCATCGAAGCGGTCGAGCACCCGGGTTTCCACTTTGCCGGACTTGCGCTTGAGCGTGGTGCGCAGCTTGCCGGGACGGGAAACGAGGTATTCCGCGTAATTGCGGCCATCCACCGGCAGGACGTGGTTGGTGTCGCAGGCTTCGCGGCGGACGCGCCAGCCGGCATTTCGAAATGCCGTTTCGAGGCGCGTGGCGCTGCGATCCTCGTCAGGTAAGCCGCTCAGCGTGATGCGCCGCGCCTTGCCCGCAAGGTCTGCCGCCAGCGCCTGGAGCAGCCCGTCACTGCGCGAGGCGAGGGGGCGATAGCGGAACGTGTACCAGTTCGACAGCGCCTGGAGGTGGCCTCCGGTGCCCTGCAGCGGCAGCACCGCCAGGTCGTCCTCCTCGCGCGCAACGGCGATCAGCGGAGCAAGACTGCAATGCTCGGCCAGTCCCTGGAACCAGGCGAACCGGTCGAACGGCGCGCGCTGGTTGCTCTCGGAAAGCCAGGCAGCTAACTGGCCATCCGATTGCACTTGCTTAAGATCGCGGTGATAATCGACCTCTATCACGTCCCGTTCGAACCCCTGCGGAGCCTATCCCCGTCATGACCGGCAGTACCGAAAATCCGATCCTGCCGCTCGACCATCTCGCCCTGCGCGGGAAGGATTCGGCCGAGGCGCTCGTGCTGCGCGGGGAGGTACTGGACTACAAGGCATTAAGAACGCGTGTCTCCCGCCTTGCGGCTTGGCTGGCGCGCGTGGTGCCGGAAAAGGGCGCGCGCGTGGCCTCGTGGGCGGCGAAGGGCGAACTGACCTGCCTGCTGCCGCTGGCCGCGGCCCGCGCCGATCTGGTCCATGTTCCGGTGAACCCGCTGCTCAAGCATGCGCAGGTCGCCCATATCCTGGCTGACAGCGGCGCGCTGGTGCTGATCGGCACGCCCTCGCGCCTGGCATCGCTGGGCGAGGGCGATGTCCCGCCGGCCTGCCGCATCATCGAGGAAGGCGCTGCGCTGGCTGAAGCCGCGGAGCAGGGCGGAGAACTGCCGCCCTCCGCGGCCGATCCCGACGAGCTGGCCGCGATCCTCTATACCAGTGGCTCCACCGGCCGCCCGAAAGGCGTCATGCTCAGCCATGCCAACATGTGGCTGGGGGCAGAGAGCGTGGCCGAATACCTGGGCCTCGCGGCCGACGATCGCACTCTCGCCGTGCTGCCGCTGTCCTTCGATTACGGGCAGAACCAGCTGCTTTCAACCTGGTATGCCGGGGGCTGCGTGGTGCCGCTGGACTACCTCATGCCGCGCGACGTGGTGAAGGCCGTGGACCGCCATGCCATCACCACCTTGGCCGCCGTGCCGCCGCTCTGGGTGCAGGTTTGCGAGCTGGACTGGCCTGCCGACGTGGCAGCGAACCTGCGCCGTCTCACCAATAGCGGGGGCGCGTTGACGGTCGATCTCGTGCGCCGCATGCGCGCCCTGTTCCCGCAGGCGCGGCTCTTCGCGATGTATGGCCTGACCGAAGCCTTCCGCTCCACGTACCTCGACCCCGCGCTGATCGACACGCATCCCAGCTCGATGGGCAAGGCGATTCCCCATGCCGAAGTGCTGGTCGTGACGGAAACCGGCAGGATTGCCGCGGACGGGGAGGAAGGGGAACTGGTCCATTGCGGCCCGCTGGTCGCCCAGGGCTACTGGCAGGACCGGGAGCGCACGGCGGAACGCTACAAGCCCGCACCCGCCGGATCGCGCTACGGCGGCATGGCGGTATGGTCGGGAGACCGCGTGAGGCGCGATGCGGAGGGCCTGCTCTATTTCGTCGGCCGCCGCGACGCCATGATCAAGAGCGCCGGCAACCGCATCAGCCCGCAGGAAGTGGAAGAGGCGGCGCTGGCGACCGGGCTCGTCGCCGAGGCGGTGGCCCTGGGGTTGGCGGATGCGCGGCTGGGGCAGGCGGTTCATCTCGTGGTCCGCGCGGCGCCCGGTGCTTCAGGCGCAGAGGAAGAATTGCCCCGTAAACTCATGCAGGAACTGCCGAATTTCATGCAGCCCAAAGTGATCCACTGGCGCGCGGCGCTGCCGATCGGGCCGAACGGCAAGATCGACCGTACCGGCCTTGCCGCCGCGCTCGCCGTGGAGATCCTGGCATGAAGGCGCTCGGTCCGATCCCCGCCGGGTTCGCGGCGATCGACGGCGTTCTGGCGGTCGGCGGCAAGCCGGTGACGCAGTGGGCGGCGCAAGCGGGCGACACGCCGCTGTTCCTCTACGAAGCGGACCGCGTGCGCCGCCGCGTGGCTGAACTGCGCGCGGCCATGCCCGAGCGCCTGGCACTGCACTATGCCGTTAAGGCCAATCCGTTCCCGCCGCTGCTGGCCTTGATGGACGGACTGGTGGACGGGTTCGACATCGCCTCGGGCGGGGAACTCGAGATCGTGCGGGGCGCGGGGATCGACCTTGCCGCCGTCAGCTTTGCCGGCCCCGGCAAGCGCGACCGCGAGTTGGAAGCGGCGATTCGCGCGGGCGTGACGCTCAATGTCGAATCGGAAGCCGAGGCCCGGCGCGCCATTCGCATCGGCGAATCGCTGTGCCTGACGCCGCGCCTTGCCATTCGCGTGAATCCGGATTTCGACCTCAAGGGATCTGGGATGAAGATGGGCGGCGGTGCCAAGCCCTTCGGCGTGGATGCCGCGCGGGTCCCGGAACTCGTGCGCGAGATCCTGGCCAGCGGCGCGGACTGGCAGGGCTTCCACATCTTCGCCGGAAGCCAGGCGCTCGATGCCGAGGCCATTGCCGAAACGCAGGGCCAGACGCTCGACCTGGCCGCGCGGCTGGCGCTGCAGAGCGGTGCGGTGCCGCCCCGCTGCAATCTCGGCGGCGGCCTTGGCATTCCCTATTTCCCGGGCGACACGCCGGTCGATCTGGCACTGGTGGGCGCGCGGCTGGCGGAGCGCTTCGAACGGCTGCCCGAGGTCTTGCAGGGAACGGCTTTCTGCATCGAACTCGGCCGCTATCTCGTTGGCGAATCGGGCATTTACATCGCGCGCGTGATCGACCGGAAGGAGAGCCACGGCGAAGTGTTCCTCGTTACCGACGGGGGCTTGCATCACCAGCTTGCCGCCTCGGGCAACTTCGGCACGGTGGTTCGACGCAACTACCCCTCCGCCATCGCCACCCGCTTCGGCGCCGATGTGGAGGAGGAGGCCTCGATCGTCGGCTGTCTGTGCACGCCGCTTGACAAGCTGGCCGACAAGGGCGGGTTTCCAAGGGCCGATGTGGGCGATCTGATCGCGGTGTTCTGCGCCGGGGCCTACGGCGCTTCGGCCAGCCCGGCGAACTTCCTCGGCCAGGGTCCGGCGCTGGAAATGCTGGTCTGACCCGGCGTTAGCGATTGGCGCCATGTTGTCCCATAGCGGGACCGCATGGGAATCGCGCTGTCAGGGCTAACGCAATGTTCACCCTTTTAAGCGATAGGCGAGACTGGAAATTTGCCCGGTCCGCCAGTCCCGTACTTGCGGAGAAGCGGGCGCCTTGAGGGATTAGCCTATGCCGCATCGTCGCCCCATCGGACTTCTGGCCGGCCCTGCGCTCGCCGGGATGTCGCTTGCCGGCATGTTGCTTTCGGGCTGTGCCAATGCCGCGCCGAAGCCTGAGCTTCCGCCCGCTCAGTTCGTGGCGATGCAGGAAGGGCCGAGCGAGGAATACGTGATCGGTCCGCTGGACCAGCTTACCGTGTTCGTCTGGCGCAATCCCGAGCTTGGCGCCAAAGTGCAGGTGCGGCCCGACGGGCGGATCACCACGCCGCTGATCTCCGACATGCCCGCCGTCGGCAAGACCCCTGCCATGTTGGCCGAGGACATCCGCCTCCAGCTTTCGCAATATATCCAGGACCCGCTGGTGTCGGTGATCGTCGACGGCTTTTCCGGCACGTACAGCCAGCAGATCCGCGTCGTGGGCGCGACCGAGAAGCCGGCTTCGATCCCCTATCGCGCCAACATGACCGTGCTCGATGCGATGATCGCGGTGGGCGGTCTCTCGGAATATGCCGCCGGCAACCGTGCGCGGCTGATCCGCTTCGACAAGGCGAGCGGCAAGCAGACCGAATATGCGCTGCGGCTGAGCGACTTGCTGAAGAAGGGCAAGAGCAAGGCCAACGTCATGCTGAAGCCGGGCGACGTGATCATCATCCCGGAAAGCATGTTCTGAGGATCGGACCTGACGGGAACGGATTGGCGCAATGAACGGCCTCTACGAAGAACTGCTCGCAGCCCTGCATAGCGTCTGGCACCGGCGCTGGATCGCGCTGGCGGCTGCCTGGGCGATCTGCCTGTTGGGCTGGCTGGTCGTGGCGCTGATCCCGAACACCTACGAATCGCGCGCGCGCATTTTCATCCAGCTCGACGATGCCCTGGCCGAACAGGTCGGCATCGGCGTGGCCGACAAGAAGCGCGATATCGAGCGTATCCGCCAGACGCTGACGAGCGCCGTGAACCTGGAGAAGGTCGTGCGCGGCACGCGGCTTGGCGACACGATCCAGTCGCCCAAGCAGATGGAATCCGCCGTCCTGGGCCTGGGCAAGAACGTCTCGGTCGTGGCGCAACAGGACAACCTGTTCGAAATCACCGCGACCGCCAACTACGCCTCGTTCTCGGATGCCGAGAATGCGCAACTGGCCCGCGAAGTGGCGCAGAAGCTGATCGACATCTTCCGCGAGGAAAACCTTTCGGGCGACCGTGGCGACATGGTCGAGACGCTGGAATTCGTGAACCAGCAGCTTCGCAGCCGCGAGAAGGAACTGGAAAGCGCCGAGCAGCGTCGCACCGCTTTCGAGGCCGAGCATCCCGAAATGGTGCTGGGCGGCGCCGCCGTGGCGCAGCGGCTGGAAAGCTCGCGCACTCAGTTGCGTGATCTTGAGGCGGACCTCTCCGCCGCGCAGAGTTCGCTGGCGGCCATCGACGGCCAGCTCGCCGGAACGCCGCGCACCGTCGCCGGCGGCGGCGCTGGCGGGGCCGCGGGTGCGCTTGCCGCCGCCCAGGCCGAGCTTTCGGCCATGCGCGCGCGGGGTCTGACCGACAACCATCCCGACGTGATCGTGGCGCGCAACCAGGTTGCCGCATTGCGCGGCCCGGCTGCGCAGGAAGCGGCCAATGGCGGCGGCACACCCAACCCGGCCTACAGTTCGCTCCAGTCGATCCGTGCCGAGCGTCTCGCCAATGTCCAGGCGCTGACCTCGCGCAAGGCGGCCCTGCAGTCCGACGTGGCCTCGCTCACGGCATCCGCGATCCAGGACCCCGAACTCGCCACCGAGGCTCAGCGCATCAACCGCGACTATGACGTGCTTCGCCAGCAGTACGACAAGCTCCTGCAGGACCGCGAGGAACTGCGCCTGCGCGGCGAAGTGAAGACCGAGCGCGAGGCCGTGAAGTTCCAGGTGGTCGACCCGCCGACGACGCCGCGCAAGCCCGTCGCGCCGAATCGTCCGCTCCTGCTCGTGGGCGTGCTCATGGCCGGGATCGTCGGCGGCTGTGCCGGTGCCTTCGCCCTCGGCAAGGTCCGGTCGGTCTTCGCGACCACGGCCGGGCTGGAGCGGGCCATCGGCCTGCCGGTGCTCGGTGCGATCTCGCAGAACGTCACGGACCATGTGCGCCAGCTTCGCCGCCGCCGGCTCAAGTATTTCTTTGGTGCGGGCGCGGCGCTTTGCGCGCTCTGCGTGGTGCTGCTCGCGGTCGAGTTCATCCAGCGCGGCATGGTGGCCTGAGGAACGGCGATGACGGAACACAGCAAGATCCCGCTTTCCGGGCATGACGACGCGGCGCACGAAGCCGAAAACCAGCCTCAAAAGCAGGCGCCGACCGGGCGCACCCGCGGCCCCGGCGAATCGCTGATCGAGCGCGCCGCCGGTCGCTTCGATTTCAACGCGATCATCGCGCGTCCCGGCCCGCTGCCGGTCGAACCGGCGCGCAAGGCGCCGGCTCCGGCCGACCCGCCTGCCGCCGTGCCTGCCGCCCCGACCGCCTCTGGCGCGCCTGCCTCTGTGCCGCCGCCATTCGCCGCGCCCTTGGCTGCCGAACAAGAACCCGCGCCGCCCCTGGCCGCGCCGCCCTTGGCTGAGCCGCCCTTTGCCGCGCCGATCGCCTTCAGCGACGACCATCATCCGATCGACCGCGAGCACTTGCGCGAGCAAGGCCTGATCGTGCCCGAAGGCACCGTCACCGCGCTGCTCGAAGAGTTTCGCATCGTGAAGCGCCAGCTTCTGGTCCAGGCCGCCGACTTGCGCCGCCAGGGCGCGGGCGCCGCCTCGCAGCGCATCCTGATCAGTTCGCCCCATCCCGGCGAAGGCAAGACTTACTGCGCGCTCAACCTCGCCCTGTCGATCGCGGCCGAGAAGGAGAGCGAAGTCCTGCTGGTCGATGCCGACTTCGCCAAGCCCTCGATCCTCTCCGCACTCGGCCTGCCGGGCGGTCCCGGGCTGATGGATGCGCTGATGGACGAGACCATCGATCCCGCCGCCTGCGTGCTCGGCACCGATATTCCGGGGCTCTGGATCATGCCGGCGGGCGATGCGACGATCAACGACAGCGAATACCTCGCCTCCTCGCGCACGGCCGAGGTGCTGGAGCGGCTGACCGAGAACGCGCCGCGCCGCATGGTGATCTTCGATTCGCCGCCCGCGCTGGCAGCGTCGCCCGCCGCGGAACTCGCCAAGTACGTCGGCCAGACGGTGGTGATCGTGCGCGCCGACCGCACCGGGCAGGGCGCGCTGGAGGATGCCATCTCGCTGCTGGGCGCCTGCCCCAACGTCCAGCTCCTGCTCAATGACGCGCAGTTCAGCCCGAGCGGTCGCCGCTTCGGCTCCTATTACGGATACAAGGGATGAAGTCGGCTTCCTGGACCTCGCTGGGGCTGGCCGCCTTGACCGCCGTGGCCGCGCTGCCCGTGCAGGCGCAGACCATGGGCTACGACCAGGTCGGCGCCGGCTCCGACGAGGCAGCTTCGCCAGCCGACAGCCCGTCCGGCGGCGGCAAGCCAGGCCGCGGCGAACGCGGCAAGGGCACGCGCCGGCTGGAAGTGACGCCTTATATCGAGATCGACCAGATCGTCGACGCGCAGCTCTCGCCGGGCAATGACGTGCTCACATATACCCAGCTGGCGGCGGGCGTGGACCTGGGCATCTCCGGGCGAAACAATGCCGCCTCGGCCTCGGTGCGCTACGAGCGCTACATCGGCTGGGGCCGGAAGGCACAGGACGGCGACGCCATCAGCGGCATCGTGCGCGGCTATACCACCATCACCCCCGGGTTGACGCTGGAAGCGGGCGCACTCGCCACCCAGGCGCGCGTCCAGAATGGCGGATCGGCGCTTTCCGCCGGCCTCACCAACGACGGGACGCGGACGAACATCTATTCGGTCTACGGCGGCCCGTCCTTCAAGACGCGCGCCGGCGATGTGGACTTCTCCGCAAACTACCGCGCCGGTTTCACCAAAGTGGAGCAGCCCGATGCCTATGTCGCCGTACCCGGCGGCGCGGCGGGCGATCTGTTCGACAAGAGCGTGACGCAAGTGGCCGATGTCGAGGCCGGGGTCGCGCCGTATGTCGTCGCGCCGGTCGGCCTGGGCGTGGCGGGCAGCATCTATCAGGAGGACGTCTCCAACCTCGACCAGCGCGTGCGCGACATGCAGGCGCGGGCATTGGTGACCGTTCCCGTCAGCCGCACCGTGCAGGTGGTGGGCGCGCTCGGCTACGAGGATGTGGAAGTCTCCAGCCGCGACGCGGTGCGCGATGCTGACGGCAATCCCGTGGTCGGCCGCGACGGACGCTATGTGACGGACAAGAGCGCCCCGCGCGAACTGGCCTACGATGTCAGCGGACTGCTCTGGGACGTGGCCGTGATGTGGCGCCCCAGCCGCCGCACCTCGCTTTCGGCCCATATCGGCCGCCGCTACGGCTCCACCAGCTTCGGCGGCACCCTGGCCTACGCGCCGGACGACCGCAGCCAGTTGAGCGTGGGCGTATACGACAGTGTCAGCGGTTTCGGCGGACAGCTTGGCCGCGCGCTCGATCAACTGCCCGACGATTTCGTGGCCGTGCGCGATCCGGTGACGGGCGAGCTGCGCGGCTGCGTCATTTCGCTCGATGGTAACAACTGCGTTTCCGGCGCGCTGGGTTCGGTGCGTTCGGCGGTCTACCGGGGCCGCGGCATCGCCGCGAGCTATTCGCGCGAGATCGGGCGTCTCAATGCCGGGATCGGCGCTGGCTACGACCGCCGCGACTTCATCGCCGGACGGAACACCGTCCTGGCCGCCGCGGACGGCGTGATCGACGAGAACTGGTGGATCGCGGCCTATGTCAGCGGCCAGCTCGGCCGCGATGCAGGCTGGTCGGCCAATGTCTACGCCAACTGGCTGACCAGCACCGATGCCCTGACCGGCAATGTCGAGGGCTACGGCGCCACGCTCGGCTATTACCGCATGCTGGCCCGCCGCCTCCGCGCGACGATGGCCCTCGGGATCGACGGGGTAACCCGGAACGATCCGCTATATGACGACTACTGGACCGCGTCCGCCCTTGCCGGCGTGCGCTACAGCTTCTGATTGCGAAGGAGAGCAGGGATGTTCGAACAATTCTACGGGTTCGAGGGCCGGCCTTTCCAGCTCACGCCCGATCCGGCCTTCTATTTCGAGAGCGCGACGCACCGCAAGGCGCTCTCCTACCTCGGCTACGGCCTGGCGCAGGGCGAGGGCTTCGTGGTGATCACGGGCGAAGTGGGCGCGGGCAAGTCCACGCTCGTCTCGCACCTCATGGCCACGATCGACCCGGCGCGCCTGACGGCCGCCTGCGTCGTCACCAGCGCGCTGGACGGGGAAGAGATCGTCCATGTCGTGGCGCAGGCCTTCGGGCTGCAGGTGTCCGGGCATGACAAGGCCTCGGCGCTCGGCGCGATCGAGACATTCCTCCATTCGGAAGCCCGCGCGGGCCGCCGCTGCCTGCTGATCGTGGACGAGGCACAGAACCTCTCGGTCGATGCGATCGAGGAGCTGCGCATGCTCTCGAACTTCCAGCTCGGCTCGCATCCGCTGCTCCAGACCCTGCTGCTGGGCCAGCCCGAGTTCCGCACGACCCTGCTGGAGAGCAACCAGCTCGAACAGCTGCGCCAGCGGGTGATCGCGACTCATCATCTTACGGCGATGGAGCCGCGCGAAGTGCAGGCTTACGTCGAGCACCGCCTGAACTGCGTCGGCTGGAAGGGCAATCCGGGCTTTGACAACCGCGTCTTCGCCGAAGTGCACGAGGCCACCGGCGGCATTCCGCGCCGGATCAACCAGATCGTCAACCGCCTGCTGCTGCTGGGCGCGGTCGAGCAGCGCGCATTGGTCGATCTCGAGATGCTGGCGGATGTCCTGGCCGAACTGGACGAGGACGGCACCCGCGCGCTGGTCAGCCAGCAGGCGCCTGTCGCCGAGGCGGACGGACCGGTGGCGGCCGCAAGCCAGCCGGCACCCGCGTCGGTGCTTCACCCCGACGCGCTGGATGCGGCGGCAGCCATCGCGCTGATCGAATCGGCACTGGCGGGTCGCGATTCGCAGATCGACGAGCTTCAGCATGCGGTGCTGGAACTCGCGGCCAATGTGGAACGCCAGAAGGAGGCACCCGCTTCCGGCGGCGAAGCCCAGATCGCCGCGCTTCAGGAGCAGCTGGCCCAGGCCGCGGCGCATAGCGCGCGTCTGGAAGCCCGCCTGGAAGAGCAGGAGCGCACCCTTCGCCACACGCTCACCATGCTGATCGAGTGGTTCGAAGGCGGCGAAGGCCAGCGGCAGGCAGCCTGAATTTCGAGCCGGTTCCGTAAGGATAGACGCCATGGATGAAGCCAGAGCCTCCAGCGGCCCCGTCAACGGGCTATCGGTCGATGTCGAGGACTGGTTCCAGGTCGGCGCTTTCGAAACCGTGATCGACCGCAGCGACTGGCCCGCCATTCGCACCCGGGTCGAGCGCAATTGCGACGAGATTCTGGCGCTGTTCGATGCGGCCGGGGTGAAGGGCACGTTCTTCACGCTCGGCTGGGTGGCGGTGCGCCATCCACGGCTGCTGCGCCGCATTGCCGAAGCGGGGCACGAAATGGCCAGCCACGGCTGGGATCACGAGCGGGTGTTCCGCATGGACGCCGCCACTTTCGGACGCGACCTCGACATGAGCCGCAAGGCCATCGAGGATGCTGCCGGGGTCAAAGTGAGCGGCTACCGCGCGCCCAGCTTCTCCATCGATGCGCGTACGCCCTGGGCCTTCGACGTGCTGGCCGAGCAGGGCTATGCCTATAGCTCCAGCGTCGCGCCGATCGCGCACGACCACTATGGCTGGCGCGAAGCGCCGCGTTTCGCCTTCCATCCGCTTGCCGACAGTCCCCTGGTGGAGATCCCGGTGACCACCGCGACATTCGCCGGCCGCCGTCTGGCCGCGGGCGGCGGCGGGTTCTTCCGCGTGCTGCCTTACGGGTTCTCCCGTTGGGCGATCCGCCAGGTCAATGCCGAAGGGCGACCGGCGGTGTTCTACTTCCACCCCTGGGAGATCGACCCCGACCAGCCGCGCGTGCCCAATGCGCCGCTGCGCTCGCGTCTGCGGCACTACACCAATCTCGGCCTGATGGCTGGAAAGCTGCGGCAGTTGATCGGCGACTTCCCGTGGGGGCGTATGGACGAACTCGCTGTGCGCGAAGCGGAACGCGCGCCCACGCTGGTCATGGGGCCGGGTGGAACCCTGGCGCCGGCCGGGGCGCTGGCTGCATGAACGCGCGGTTCGCTCCCGTCACGGGCGCGGTGAGGCTGGTCGATCTCGCCGATCCCGGCGAAGTCGCGCGGCTGGAGCTGTTCACCGCCCGCCACCCGCAGGCGACGCCGTTCCACCGCCCGGCCTGGTTCGTCTCCGTGGCCCGGGCGACGGGCAATCACGCCCTGGCGCTGGTCGAAGAGAGACAGGGCGAAATCGTGGCTTTCCTGCCGCTCGACGCCATTCATTCGCCGGTGTTCGGCCGGCTGCTGGCCTCGTCCGGCTTCGCGGTGGGCGGCGGTCTGCTGACGCGCGAGGGTGCGGATGGCGGAGCGATCTTCGCGGCGCTGGAGGAACTCGCGCTGCGCCGGTCCTGCCCGGCCATCGAACTGCGCGGCGGCGTATTGCCCGAGGCGGGGCGGGGCTGGACGCTCAAGACCGAGAGCCACTGCAATTTCGCCCGCCCGCTCGCGGCCGATGACGAGGCGCAGCTTCTGGACGTGCCGCGCAAGCAGCGCGCCGAAGTGCGCAAGGCGCTGGCGAACGATCTTGACGTGGAGGTCGGTACGAGCGAGCGAGACCGCGCTGCCCATTACGCCGTCTTTGCGGAAAGCTACCGCAATCTCGGTACGCCGGTGTTTCCGCAAAGGCTCCTCGGCAGCGTGCTCGATGCGTTCGGCGAGGATGCCGACGTGCTGACCGTGCGCCACCAGGGCCGGGCGGTGGCCAGCGTCATCACCCTTTACCACCGCGGCGCGGCCATGCCCTATTGGGGCGGGGGCACTCAGGAAGCGCGCCGGCTTCGCGCCAATGACCGGATGTATTTCGAACTGATGCTCCATGCGCGCCGGCGAGGCTGCACGGTGTTCGACTTCGGTCGCTCCAAGACCGGCAGCGGGGCCTATCACTTCAAGCGCAACTGGGGCTTCGAGCCGGAGCCGCTGACGTATGCCGCCTGGACCGCGCCGGGCGCGGCGCGGCGCGAAGCCGATCCCACCAGCAGCAAGCTCTCGCTCCAGATCAGGCTGTGGCAGCGCCTGCCTCTGGCCGTGGCCAATCGGCTCGGACCGCTGATCGCGCGCGGCATCGGCTGATGGGCGAGATCCTTTTCCTGGCCCACCGCATTCCTTTCCCGCCTGACCGGGGGGACAAGATCCGCTCGCACAATCTGTTCAAAGCTCTGGCGCGGCTGGCAGCGGTCCACCTCGGCTGCTTCGCGGACGATGCCGCCGATCATGCCTGCGAACAGGAGATGGCCGCACTGGCGGCCAGCCATATCCTGCTCGATCGCGGGAAATCCCTGCCGATCGCCGGGTTGCAGGCGCTGGCGAAAGGGCAGCCGCTCAGCCTCACGGCATTCCACGACCGGCGCATGGCGGGTTGGGTGAACAAAGTGCTGCGCAGCCGCCCGATCGAGACGATCTTCGTCTTTTCCGGCCAGATGGCGCAATATGTCCCTGAGGATTTTCGTGGTCGGCTGATCGTCGATCTGGTCGACGTCGATTCGGCGAAGTTCGAGGCTTACGGCGCCAGGGGAAGCGGTTTTCGCAGCTGGATGGAGCGCCGGGAAGGGCGCCTCCTGCGCGCCGAGGAAGCGCGGATCGCCTGGCGTGCAGACCGCACCCTGCTGGTGAGCAAGGCCGAGGCGGCGCTCTTCGCCGCGCGGCTGGACGAGGCCATGCCCGGCCGCTCGACCTGCCGGGTCGAGGCCGTGGGCAACGGCATCGACAGCGTACTTTTCGATCCCGCCCGGACCCTGCCGGAGCCG
Source organism: Novosphingobium sp. BL-S-21 (assembly GCF_055521655.1). NCBI lineage: Bacteria > Pseudomonadati > Pseudomonadota > Alphaproteobacteria > Sphingomonadales > Sphingomonadaceae > Novosphingobium > Novosphingobium sp. BL-S-21. The sequence goes on along the minus strand of NZ_CM145496.1, from coordinate 1,017,139 downwards.
CGCCTGGCCGTGAAGGAGGGCGCTGCGGGGCCGCGCATCGTGTTTACCGGGCAGATGGACTACGCGCCGAACATCGCGGCGGTGGAGCGGGCGATCACGCGCATCCTGCCGCGGATTCGCGCCCGCCTGCCGAGGGCCAGCCTGCACGTCGTCGGCCGGAACCCGCCGCCTTCGCTGCTGTCCCGTCATGGACGAGATGGCGTTCACGTATGGGGCCGGGTCGAGGATATTCGCCCTTGGCTTGCCGCCGCGGACATGGCTCTCGTGCCTCTGGAGATCGCGCGCGGGGTGCAGAACAAGGTGCTGGAGGCGATGGCCATGGAACTGCCCGTGGTGCTCTCGCCCGGCGCGGCCACGGGTATCGAAGCCGAACATGGCCGCCATTTCTTCGTGGCCGAAAGCGACGAGGCGCTGGCGAATGCCGTCGTCCTCCTGGCCGAAGACCCCCAAAGCGCTCGCGCCATGGGACTGGCCGCACGCGAATGGATCCTCGCTCATGCAAGCTGGCAGGCGGCGCTTGCCAGCCTGCCGCGCATGATCGGCCTGCAGACGGAAAACCTGATCGATGCCGCCTGAGACCCTGGCCGTGAATTCTTCCCTGCAGGGGCGCTGGCAGGACGTTCCGGCGCGTTGGCGCCCGGCGCTCGTTCGCTGCGGCGCCGCCATGCTGGCGCTGCTCCTCCTGTTCGGCGGAGACTGGGCGGCGATGGCGCGGCAGTGGTGGGATATCTCCACTTACAACCACATCGTCCTGATCCCGCCGATTCTGGGCTGGCTGGTCTGGCAGCGCCGGGCGGAACTGGCGAAGCTCGAACCGCTCTGCTGGTGGCCCGGCCTTATCCTCATGGCGGGAGCTGCCTTCCTCTGGCTGCTCGGCGCGCTCTCCGGTCTCGACCTTGCGCGGCAGGCCGGGGCGGTGGCGATGCTCGGCTCTGCCGTCCCCTTGCTGCTCGGTCCGCGGGTGACGGCGGGCGTGCTGTTCCCGCTCTGCTACATGGCGTTCCTGGTGCCGGTGGGCGAGGAACTGGTCGAAGTGCTCCAGACGATCACGGCGAAGATCACCGTGGCGCTCACGCATTTCAGCGGCATTCCCGCCACGGTCGACGGCGTCTTCATCGACACGCCGGCCGGGCTGTTCGAGGTGGCGGAAGCCTGCTCGGGCGTGAAGTTCCTGATCGCGATGATCGCCTTCGGCCTGCTGGCCGCCAATGTCTGCTTCATCAGTTGGCGCCGCCGGGCGGCTATGATGCTCGCGTGCCTCGTGGTGCCGATCCTGGCCAACGGCGTGCGCGCCTGGGGGACGATCTTCGCCGCGCAGTTCGTGGGCGTCGAGAAGGCGGCCGGATTCGACCACATCGTCTACGGCTGGATCTTCTTCGCCGTGGTGCTGGCGGTCGTCATCGCGGGTGCCTGGCGCTTCTTCGATCGTCCGCTCGACGCGCCGATGATCGATGTCCCCGCGATCGTGCGCTCGCCTTTCCTGTCGCGGCTGGAAGCGGGCAGGGCTTCTGCCGTTGTGACGCTTGCCGGCATCGCGTTGCTGGTCGTGGCCGCCAAGGGCTGGGCGCTGGGCGCCGAGAGCCTCTCCGCGCCCCTGCCGGACCGGATCGAGCTTCCGCAAGTCGCCGGCTGGAGCCGGGCCGACTATGCCCCGGCAATCTGGTGGGAGCCGCGCGCCGAGGGCGCCGATCACCGCCTGCTGGGCCGCTATACCGACGGACAGGGGCACAGCGTCGATGTCTTCCTGGCGCTCTATGCCGGACAAGGCGAAGGCCGCGAGGCGGGCGGCTTCGGGCAGGGCGCGCTGACGCCGGGCAGCGCCTGGTCGTGGCAGTCGCCGGGGCCGGCCTTCGCGCAAGGCCGCAGTGAACGCTTCCTAGGCAATGGCAGGATCGAGCGGCTGGCCGTCACCTGGTATCGTACCGGCGACATGCTCACGGGGAGCAATGCCCACCTCAAGCTGGCGGTCATCGGTGACAACCTCCTGCTGCGCGCCCGTCCCACCACGACGCTGATTCTCTCGTCCGAGGACAGCCCGGGCGCTGCTGCGGCCGATTCCATTGCCCGTTTCCTGACGGCGTCCGGCCCCCCGGATGCGTGGATGGACCGCGTGACCAAGCTCCGCTAGGCCCTTCGCATATGTGTGGCATCGCCGGTATCTACCATCTCGAGACGCCCAAGCCGGTAGACCCGCTGCGCGTGGAAGCCATGTGCGACGCGCTGGCGCATCGCGGGCCGGACGGGAGCGGGGTCTGGACCGCGCCCGGCGTCGCGCTGGGCCACCGCCGCCTCTCGATCATCGACGTCGCCGGCTCCCCGCAGCCCATGGCATCGCCGGACGGGCGGGCGATGCTGGTGTTCAATGGCGAGATCTACAACTACCGCGAACTGCGCCGCGAACTGCGTGAGACCGGCGCCGAATTCCGTACCGATGGCGACAGCGAGGTCATCCTCGCCGCCTGGCAGCGCTGGGGACCGGACTGCGTTTCGCGCCTCCACGGCATGTTCGCCTTCGCGATATATGACCTGGAAGCGCGCAGCCTCTTCCTCGCGCGCGACCGGCTGGGCGTGAAGCCGCTGTTCCTGGCACCGCTCAGCGACGGCAGCCTGGCCTTCGGGTCCGAACTGAAAGCCTTGCTCGCGCATCCGCTGCTGCGCCGCGAGATCGATCCGCTCGCGGTCGAGGACTATCTTGCCTGGGGTTATGTTCCCGATAGCCGCGCGATCCTGAAGGGTGTGACCAAGCTGCCCGCGGGGCATTCACTGCTGCTGCGCCATGGCGCGCCGCTGCCGCGCCCGGTGCAATGGTGGGACATTTCCTTTGCCGAGCGCCGCCGGGGCCGAGTCGCCGATCTGGAGGCGGAACTGCTGCACCTCCTGCGCGAGGCGGTGTCGTCGCGCATGGTCGCGGACGTGCCGCTCGGCGCCTTCCTGTCGGGCGGCGTGGACAGCTCCAGCGTGGTCGCGCTCATGGCGGAGAACAGCGGGCAGCCGGTCAAGACATGTTCGATCGGTTTCGACATCGCTGCGCTCGACGAGAGCGACTATGCCGCGGAAATCGCCCGCCGTTTCGGCACCGACCATCGCGCCCGGCAGGTCTCGCCCGACGATTTCGAGGCGATCGACGGCCTCGCCGCGATGTTCGACGAGCCTTTCGCCGATGCGTCTGCCCTGCCGACCTGGCGCGTCTGCCAGCTGGCGCGCGAATCGGTGACAGTCGCCTTGTCCGGCGACGGCGCGGACGAGGCATTCGCGGGCTATCGCCGCCATCTGTTCCAGCGCAGCGAGGACCGCGTCCGGGGGTTCATCCCGCAGGCGATTCGCGGACCGCTGTTCGGCACGCTGGGCGGGCTCTATCCGAAAGCCGACTGGGCGCCGCGTCCGCTGCGCGCCAAATCGACCCTGCTCTCGCTCGCGGCGGACAGTGCCGAAGGCTATGCCCGGTCCATCGGTTTCACCCCTCCGGAACTGCGCGACAGGCTCTATTCCGACGATTTTCGCCGCCTTCGCGGTGATTACCGCGCGGAACGGTCCGTTCAGGACCTGATGCGCGCTGCGCCGGCGCGATCCGGCCTCGATCGCGCCCAGTATGCGGATCTCAAGCACTGGCTGCCGGGCGACATCCTGACGAAAGTGGACCGCGCAAGCATGGCGGTCAGCCTGGAAGCGCGCGAGCCGCTGCTCGACCATCGCCTGATCGAATTCGCCGCGAGTCTTCCCGAACACATGCGGGTGCGCGGCGGGCAGGGGAAGTGGCTGATGAAGCGCACCATGCGGCGTTTTCTGCCGGACCAGATCCTCTATCGGCCCAAGCAGGGCTTCGTCACGCCCATCGCCCAGTGGTTCCGTGGCCCCCTGGCGCAGTCGGCCCGGCAGATCGCCTCCAGCGCCGCACTCGCCCGCACCGGTTGGTTCGATGCCCCGCGCCTCGGCGCCCTGGTGGAAGACCATATTGCGGGACGAAGCGACCACTCGCGCCTACTCTGGCAACTGCTCATGCTCGACCGCTCCCTAACCCATTTGGGGATCTCCTGAATTTTCCCCCTTTCGCCGGGGAATTGCCGGGTTAACAACGGCCTGCGAAATTTATCGTGAAGGCGAGTTAACCTAACTTCTTCTTAGGACCTTTGCTCTAACCCCGGCAGCGACAACGTCATCGCAGGGTGTGCATGAAGTTAGCAGCGCATCAGTACACGATTGAATTGCGGACGCTTTCCGACGAGGAAAGCCATGTCCTGCGTGAGGGCGTAGAGGGGAATGATTTGCGAGGCCATCATGTCTGACCTCGGCGCAAGGGCCGCGAAGATCTGGAAGAGCGCCAGATTCCGGATCGTCTTCTGGGCCGCACTCACGGGCGTCATCCTGGGCGTGACCGGAGCCGCGCTGCCGCTGGAGGACGTGCTCGTGAACGGGCGTACGCTTCTTCGCAGCCGTCCTTCCGATGGCCAGATCGTACTCGTGTTTCAGGACGACAAGACGCTCCAGCAACTTCGGGTCTATGAACTGTCACGAGGCGACGACGCTACCGTTACGCAGCAGCTGTTCAAGGCCGGGGCAAGGCGCGTATTCTTCGATCGTTCGATGGGCTACTTCAGCGAAGACAAGGGCAACGAAGAGTTCATCAACACGTTGAAAGCCCATCGGGGAAAGATATTCCTCGGAGGAATGCCGAGTACGGATGGAGGGGCCGGAAATTACGCCGGTACAATCCCGGCGGCTGCGTTTCGTGCCAACGTCGACGTCGTGTCACTCATGGCGCTGCATCACCCGTTCAATCTCAGTATCAGCCTGCCGTTCGCCTCGAACAGCCCGATTGGTGTGCTTCCTACCCTGGCGGCAACCATCGCAGGGGTTTCCGGTCCGACTGACCGGATATTCCGACCGGACTATTCCATCGATCACAAGACCATTCCGACAGCAAGCTACGTCGATGTTCTCAGGGGCCGGATCGATCCCAGGATCGTCAGCGGCAAGGATGTCATCATCGCACCTAGCGCTGACATCTATCACGACATCCATCCCCTGCCGACCCAAGGCTACGCGCCGGGCGCTTACATCCACGCCATTGCAGCGGAGACCTTGAAGCAGGGCGTTCCGACCGAGCTTGGTTGGCTGCCGCCTTTCATGCTGGTGCTGGTTGTTGTCGTATCGGGCGTCGGGCGCGGGCGTGTTCTGGATGTCTATCGCTTTTCCGGTCTGGTCGCCGTGTTGATCGCTGCCCCTCTGGCGCTCGATCATTTTCGTATCCAGGTCGACATCGTGCCTGCCATTGCCATGGCTGCCGTAGCGGTATTCCGCATGCGAAACCTCGACCGCGTCGAAGTAGCAGGAGAAACCAATTCGGGGTCCGGCCTGCCCAGCGTCCAGGTTCTGCGCAAGTACGAGGCGGTTTCGAGCCGAATCCTGGTCGCGCTTCAGATCCGGAACTATGGCGCGATCATCGGCAGCTTCGCCGAACATGTCGAGGCGCAAGTCGCCAACGAGATCGTCCGCCGCATCCGGATCAGCGACAGCGAAGTGGTGGTCTACCACGAAGGCGGCATGTTCATGTGGCTCTCGACCATCCGCAGCACGTTCGACTTGTTCGAGAACCTCGAAGGACTGCACCGGATCGTCCAGAATGGCATCCAGGTCGGCGGTCTGGACATCGACCTTTCTTTCAACTGCGGGATCGATTCGGAGTTCGACCGGCCGGTATCCAGCCGCGTCGCCAGCGCCATGCAGTCGGCCGAGGAGGCAGTGCGCAACGACGAACTCGTCTACAAGTTCGACAGCCGCAAGCACGAGGCGCAGTGGGAAATCTCGCTGCTGACCCAGCTCGACCGTGCCATTGACAATGGCGAGGTCTGGGTGGCCTATCAGCCCAAGCTCGATGTCGCGAGCAATCGGGTTACAGGCGCTGAAGCTCTCGTACGCTGGACGCATCCGGAGCGCGGTCCGATCAGCCCGGACAAGTTCATCCGCATCGCGGAAGAATTTCACCGGATCGAGCGCATTACGCGCTTCGTGATCGACGATGCCGTTCGCTCTGCCGTGGAACTGCGCCGCCAGGGCCTCGACATGACGGTGTCGGTGAACATTTCCGCGCAGCTTCTGCGCAACCCCGGCCTGCCGGTGATGATTGCCGAGATCCTCGATACCTACGGTCTGCCCGCAGACCAGCTGATTCTCGAGATCACCGAGACCGACCGACTCGATCGCAGTTCGCGGACCTTCCAGATGCTGCAGAAGCTGGTGCAGTCGGGCATCCGGCTGTCGATCGACGATTTCGGGACGGGCAACGCGACGATCGACTACTTGCGCTATCTTCCCGCCACCGAGGTCAAGATCGACAAGGTCTTCGTCCAGGCGATGGAAGGCAACAAGGAAGACCTCCTGCTCGTCCAGTCGATCATCGAAATGGCCCATTCGCAGGATCGCACAGTTGTGGCCGAAGGCGTCGAGACGCAGGCGGCTCTGGAGATCCTGCGCGCCATGCAGTGTGACGCCATTCAGGGCTACTATGTCAGCCGCCCAGTCCCATTCCGGGATCTCCTGACGCAGATCGTGGGAAGAGAGACTCGAAGAACTGGTTAAAAAAGTCTTGATGACTTCTTAACCCATTGTTATCCATGTCCTCAGCCGCAAAATAGCGGCGGATCACATGGGGTAATGTTATGTACAGCTGGTACTGGGGCGGCCTCGGCCGTTAATCGCCATTTAGGCGGCGGCGTTTCGTTGATTATCTCATCGAAACGCCGCACTCACCAGAAAACCCTGGATATCAGCCATTTAACGCTGTCTTGGGTCGGTTGAGAAAGTTAATTACGCGGCTCACGCCTCTTCCAATTAGGAACGAGGCGTTTTTATTGGCCCTAACAAGGCCTTGCCAGCGTCGTTATTCGGACAAGTATCTCCGCTCGCGAAAGCCTCCCGGGGGCTTCGCGTTAACGACCGATTCGCAAATCGTTAACGATTTCAGTCTTCGCCGTGACCCATGGCGAGATAGCCGGCGCTCTGCATCTCGTTGAGACGGCTTACCGTGCGCTCGAATTCGAAGCGTCCATCGCCGGCCTGATAGAGGTCTTCCGGCGAGGCATCGGCCGCGGCGATGAGCTTTACCTTGTTCTCGTAGAGCGCGTCGATCAGCGTCACGAAACGCGCCGCCTCGTTACGGCGGTCGGGACCCATCCTGGGAATCCCCACGAGAATGACGGTGTGATAGGCGCGGGAAATCGCCAGGTAGTCGGCCGCCCCACGGGCTTCGCCGCAGAGCCGCTTGAAACTGAACACGCCCACGCCCTTGAGGCTCTTGGGGACGTGAAGCATGCGCCCGCCGCCGACGTCGAGGTCCGCTGAAGGGACATGGTCGCTGTCCTCGGGCGGATAGTCGGTAAGGCGGTAGAAGGCCTCGCGGGCCTGCTCGGTGGCTTCCTCGCCCAGCGGGTAGTGCCAGGTGGCCATGCCGCCCAGGCGATGGAGCCGGTAATCCGTCGGCCCGTTCAGCGTCAGCACGTCCAGTTCCTTCTCGATCAGGTCGATGAAGGGCAGGAAATGCTCGCGATTCAGGCCGTTCTTGTAGAGATCCTTCGGCGCACGGTTCGATGTGGTGACGATGGTCACGCCTTCATCGAGGATCAGATGCGTGAAGAGCCGGCTCATGATCATGGCATCGGCGGAATTGTTCACCACCATCTCGTCGAAGGCGAGAACGCGCACGTTGCGCGCGATCGTGGCGGCGACGGGCGGAATGGGATCGCCGCTTTCCTTGCGGCGTTCCTCGCGCAGCAGCGCGTGGACTTCCAGCATGAAGGCGTGAAAATGGATCCGGCGCTTTTCCTCGATGTCGAGCGTCTGATGGAACAGGTCCATCAGCATCGACTTGCCGCGCCCGACACCGCCCCACATGTAGAGACCGCGGGGGGAGGGGGCTTTCTTGCCCAGCAATTTGCCGAAGAGGCCGGTCGAAGTCCGCGCCTTGTAGATCTCGCGCTGGAGCTGGTTGAGCCGCTCGGCCGCGGCGGCCTGCTCCGGGTCGGATCGCAGTTCGCCGGTGGCCACCAAGGCCTCGTAGCGTTCGAGCATCGCGGTCATCGCACGCTCGGCTTGCGAAGAGTGCCGAGGAAGCTGGACACGAGACGGTCTCCCTGCTCGACGGAGCCGCGAAGGAACACGAGACGGCCCGTTTCGCGCATCACTTCGCACAATACGTCCAGCGGTTCGCCGATTTGCCCCGCGCCTATGAACTGGTTGTGCAGGTCCAGCGTCACCGAGCCGGACACCTGGGCGCCGAGCACGCTGAACATTGTCGCGAACATGGCCACGTCCACGAAGGCGAGAGTGACACCGCCGTGGACATTGCCGTGCATGTTGCTGTGGCGGCGTTCCAGATCGAGCAGGCGGACGCGGGCACTGCGCTCGCCTTCCCGCCTGATGATCATCGGTCCCAGCCCGACCGCGTTGAAGCGGGTATCGTCGTCGAGCGTCCAGGTGAACCAGCCCGGATGACCCGGGGCCGGTTCGTGGATGAATTCCGCGTCAGGCTGCACGACGAAGGGTCCGCGATCCGATCCTGCGGATCAGACCTGGCGCTCTGCCTGCATTTTCTTGATCTCTGCGATGGCGCGTGCCGGCGAGAGGCCCTTGGGGCAGACGTTGGCGCAGTTCATGATGGTGTGGCAGCGATAGAGGCGGAAGGGATCTTCCAGCTCGTCCAGGCGCTCACCGGTCATTTCGTCGCGGCTGTCGGCCAGCCAGCGGTAGGCCTGGAGCAGGATCGCCGGGCCCAGGAACTTGTCGGAATTCCACCAGTAGCTGGGGCACGAGGTCGAGCAGCAGGCGCACAGGATGCACTCGTAGAGGCCGTCCAGCTTCTCGCGCTGTTCCGGGCTCTGGAGGCGTTCCTTGCCCGAAGGCGTGGTCGAAACGGTCTGCAGCCAGGGACGGATCGAGGCGTACTGCGCGTAGAAGTGCGTGAAATCGGGGACGAGGTCCTTGATCACTTCCATGTGCGGCAGCGGCGTGATGCGAATGTCGCCCTTGAGGTCTTCGATCGCCGTGGTGCAAGCGAGACCGTTCGAGCCGTTCATGTTCATCGCGCAGGAACCGCAGATGCCTTCGCGGCAGGAGCGGCGGAAGGTCAGCGTCGAATCCAGCTCGTTCTTGATCTTGATGATCGCGTCGAGGACCATCGGACCGCAATTGTCGAGGTCGATCTCGAAGGTGTCGTAGCGCGGGTTCTCGCCCGAATCCGGGTCGTAGCGATAGACGGTGAACTTCTTGACGCGCGCGGCGCCCTCGGCCTTGTGAACCTTGCCCTGCTTCTTGATCTTGCTGTTGGCCGGGAGGGTGAAGCTCGCCATGAAGAAATCCCCGTGATCTTGCACTGCGGCACGAACCGCGACTGAATGTCCCCTTAGCGATTCAGCCGCGCGGGGCAAGGGCCAGAGTGCGGCTGAGAGCGGTTTCGTGGCCTCATGGTGTTGCAAATCGGTCCCGCGGGATTGCGGCAGGCGAACGAATCCGGTCGATTCGGAAGGCGTCGATCGTGGAATGGCCCGGCGTTCGGGGCTATGGTCGGTCGGTGGCGGCGGCGTGCGAGGGCATTCCGGACGAAGGCACAGATCGGATTGCCAATCGGGCGCTCGCCCTGTTTTCAGGAGAGCGAGCATGATGAAGCGCTATGTGATCGAACGCGACCTGCCGGGGGTAGGCGCGATGAGCGACGCGGAGCTGGGCGGAGCCACGCGCACCTCGAATGCCGCTCTGGCCAGGATAGCAGGCATCCAGTGGGAGCATTCCTACGTGGCGGGCGACAAGACCTTCTGCATCTATCTGGCGGAGAACGAGGATCTGATCCGCAAGCATGCCGAGCTTTCGGGCTTTCCGGCCAATCGCATCACCGAAGTCACCACTATCATCGATCCCACCACCGAGCGCACTTGCGCTGTGTGAGGCGGCTGCGTGCCAAAGAAAAAGGCCCCGCACGATCCCGTGCGAGGCCCTTTGTCCTGGAGTGTGTGAAGGGCCGCGCAGGCCGCCCTTCACATATCCTCAGTTGCCGAAAGTACGCTGCCACCAGCCGCGACGCGGCGAGGACGGGTCTTCGGCCGAGTCGTTCGCGCTGTCGCCATCAGCGGGCGCTGCGGCTGCAGGCTCTTCCACCTTGGCGGCTTCGACGGCGGGCGTCTCGGCAGCAGGTTCGGCTGCCGCTTCGACGGTTTCCACCTTCTTGCGGCGCGTACGCTTCGGCTTGGCCGGAGCCTCTTCGGCCGCCGGTGCTTCCACGGGTGCAGGTGCCTCCGCTACGGCGTCCACGGCATCCGCCTTCTTGCGGCGGGTGCGCTTCGGCTTGGCAGGAGCTTCCTCTGCCACCGGAGCTTCGACCGGCGCTTCCGTCACGGCTTCGACCGGTGCTTCCACGACATCCGCCTTCTTGCGACGGGTGCGCTTCGGCTTGGCAGGGGCTTCTTCGGCCGCCGGCGCTTCGACGGGGGCTTCCGCTACGGCTTCCACGGCATCCGCCTTCTTGCGACGGGTGCGCTTCGGCTTGGCAGGAGCTTCCTCCACCGCGACGACCGGCTCCGCGGCGACCACGACTTCGGCAACCACTTCCACCGGTTCCTCGGCTTCGGTGCCAGCGTCGTCGGCGGCATATTCGCCGGCTTCGTCGCCAGCGTGCTCGCCGTTTTCACCGTTTTCGCCGTTCTCACCGTTGCGACGACCGCGACGGCGACGACCGCCACGGCGGCGACGCTTGCGGGGGGCATCCGAATCGTCGCCTTCACCGGCGGGCGCGAAGTCTTCTTCGCCAGCCTCGGCATCGCCTTCGGTTTCGCCTGCTTCGTCACCGGACTCTTCGCCTTCGGCTTCGAACTCGCCCTCGGCGCCCTGGTCGTCACGCTGGTCGCGGTTGCGGCCACGGCGGCGCTTGCGGCGCTTGCGGCGCGAACCGCCTTCGCCGTCCTCGTCACGGCCTTCACCGCGGCCGCGCGATTCCTCGCGGGCTTCTTCTTCGAACTCGTCCTCTTCGTCGATGAAGTCATCCTCGACGTCTTCGGCGATCGGTTCGAAGCGCGGCACGAAGTCGTTGCGCGGGCCGGAAGAGACGACGCGCATCTTCGCGCCTTCGTTCTCGCCCTCGGGGATCACTTCGACGTTGACGCCGTAACGATCCTCGATGTCGGCCAGGTCGGTGCGCTTGGCGTTGAGCAGGTAGATCGCCGCTTCGGTCGATGCGAAGAGCGAAACCACGACGCCCTTGCCCTTGGCGGCTTCGTCTTCGATGAGACGCAGCGCCGAGAGGCCCGCCGAACTGGCGGTGCGGACGAGGCCGGTGCCGTCGCAGTGCGGGCAGGAGCGGGTGGTCGCTTCCAGGACGCCGGTGCGCAGGCGCTGGCGGCTCATTTCCATCAGGCCGAAGCTGGAAATGCGGCCGACCTGGATGCGGGCGCGATCGTTCTTGAGCGCTTCCTTGACGGCCTTCTCGACCTTGCGGACGTTCGAGCCGTACTCCATGTCGATGAAGTCGATCACGACGAGGCCGGCCATGTCGCGCAGGCGAAGCTGGCGGGCGATTTCCTGCGCGGCTTCGAGGTTGGTGGCGACCGCCGTCTGCTCGATGCCGTGCTCCTTGGTGGCGCGGCCCGAGTTGATGTCGATCGAGACGAGCGCCTCGGTCGGGTTGATGACGATGTAGCCGCCCGAACGCAGCTGCACGACGGGGTCGTACATCGCGGTCAGCTGGTCTTCGGCGCCGAAGCGCTGGAACAGCGGCACCGGATCGGCGTAAGGCTTAACCTTGCGGCCGTGGCTGGGCATCAGGAGCTTCATGAAGTCCTTCGCCGCGCGGTAGCCTTCCTCGCCCTCGACGATCACTTCCTCGATGTCGCGATTGTAGATGTCGCGGATGGCGCGCTTGATCAGGTCGCTGTCCGAATGGATCAGCGCCGGAGCGGCCGAACGCATCGTCATCTCGCGCAGTTCGTCCCAGAGGCGGGCGAGGTAGTCGAAATCGCGCTTGATCTCGGTCTTGGTGCGCTGGAGGCCGGCGGTGCGCACGATGCAGCCCATCGAACGCGGCAGGTCCATTTCGGCGATGATCGACTTCAGGCGCTTGCGGTCCGACGCCGAGCTGATCTTGCGGCTGATGCCGCCGCCGTGGCTGGAATTCGGCATGAGCACGCAGTAGCGGCCCGCCAGGCTGAGGTAGGTGGTGAGGGCGGCGCCCTTGTTGCCGCGTTCTTCCTTGACGACCTGCACCAACAGCACCTGGCGGCGGTGGATCACGTCCTGGATCTTGTAGCGGCGGCGCAGCGCCATGCGCTTGGCGCGCAGTTCGTCGGCTTCCTTCGAGCGGCCACCGTTACGGCCACCCTGGCGGCGACCGCGTCCGCGGCGTCCACGACCCGAGGATTCTTCTTCCGAAGCGTCTTCGTCCGAAGTCTCGAAGCCGTTCTCGACGTTGCCGTCCTCGATCGTGGCGACATGGTCCTTTTCGGACGTGTCGACTTCGGTCAGGCCGCCGTCCTGGAAGTCTTCGCCTTCGTAGCCTTCGCCGCCTTCTTCGTCCTCGTCATCGCCTTCCGAAGCGCGCAGGGCGGCTTCTTCCTCGGCATGCGCGGCTTCTTCCGCCAGCAGGGCCTCGCGGTCCTCCTTGGGGATCTGGTAGTAGTCGGGGTGGATTTCGCTGAAGGCAAGGAAGCCGTGGCGATTGCCGCCGAAGTCGACGAACGCCGCCTGGAGCGAAGGTTCCACGCGGGTGACCTTCGCCAGGTAGATGTTGCCCTTTATCTGCTTCTTGTCGGCCGATTCGAAATCGAACTCTTCAATGCGATTTCCCTTGAGTACCGCCACCCGCGTTTCTTCCGGGTGGCGCGCATCGATGAGCATGCGCGTTGCCATTGTATATTCTCCGTACGCGCTCTGCCCCGGCCGGATCAGCCAGGGCGGCGCGTGTCTGTTCGATGGTGCCCGCCGCGAGAAGGTCGGGCCTGCCGGATGCGGCAAGGCCAGCCTCGAAACGGGCGGAGGTAAAGTTGGAAACGGGGCAATCCAGCGCCCCGAGTGCGACTGTTTTCTTGTCTGTCGCGGCAGAGGCCGCGATGGTGCCCGCTGTCTTCCGGCGGATTGCCAGGAGACGGGCGGGCGTGTCTGCGAGCGGAAGTGCGCGTGGCGAGTTCGGACACGCGAAGAATTGCGCCCACACCGCCACCGCCCTCTCGGGCGTCGGCTGGCAAGGCGGCAATTGGCTTCTCATCTCTCGCGTCAACCTGTTCGATCCGGAACGAATTTTCCGGTTTTTGACGGCCGGGATTTGGCTTGGTCGGCCCTGTCCGGCACCATCCTAGTGGTGTCTGTCCGGATTTCGAAGGCCGAAGCTTCTTGGGCCCGGGTCGAAACGGCCTAGCATTCAAGACACTGCACGGCAAGTTCATTGCCGAACAGTGAGCGTTATCGCCGTGCGGATTGCCGCCAGGCGCGTGAAATCGGGGGAAAAGCGCTGTTCGGCGGGATTGCGGCGAGCGTTGGGCGATCCTAGTCAAACGGGATGTCGCGCAGCACGCAGCTCGTCATGATCCTTTCCGCGCCCCTGGCGCTGGCGATCGCATTGTGGGTGCTCTGGCCGCGTTTCTTCCCCTCGCAGCGTGATCTCGACTATGTCGTGCGCTTCGACCTGCCCGAGGTGGGCATGCCGGTGGACCTGCCGCGGATCGACGGGCCCGGCGATGCCAGCCGGCCGCTGGTGGTGATCGACGCGGGTCACGGCGGTTTCGATCCCGGCGCCGGGCAGGGCGATGCCAAGGAAAAGACGGTCGCACTCAGGATCGCCCTGGCGCTGCGCAACCGGCTGCTGGAGGACGGCGGCATTCGCGTGGCGCTGACCCGCGATGCCGATCGCTTCATCGCATTGCCGGACCGGCCGGACATGGCGCGGCGGCTTGGCGCCGACCTTTTCGTGTCGATCCATGCCGATAGCGCGGACAGCGACGCCGCGCGCGGGGCCAGCGTCTATGTCCTGTCCGAAAAGGGCTCCAGCGAGGCTGCCGAGCGCTTCGCCGCGCGGGAAAACGCGGCGGGGCGGGTCAATGGCGTCGCCCTGGCGCAGACCAGCCAGACGGTGGGCGCGATCCTGCTCGATCTGTCGCAGCGGGGCACCCAGGCCGGCTCCACGCAAGTCGGCGAACTCGTGCTGCGCGAGATGCGCGGCGCCAACCTCGGCCTCCACCGGGACCAGGTGCAGACCGCGGCGCTGGCCGTGCTCAAGGCGCCGGATATCCCCTCGATCCTGTTCGAGACCGGCTATATCAACAATGAGGCGGACGCTCAGCTGCTGACATCCCGCGCGGGGCAGCAGGCTCTGGCGGATGCCGCGGCCAAGGCCATCCGCGCCTATTTCGCCCGGAAAGTCGGCGTCTGACCGTCTCTTCTGCGCGCAGGAGCGGTTCGAGCAGAACGGTCGCTGCGACGAAAAGAGCACGCCGCATCTGGCCTTGCGCAAAAAGCCCGTGCTAGAGCCCGAGCCGCTGAACCGGGGCGTAGCAGTTTCCGATCCATCTTTGTTGCGGCATTTTTCCGGGTCCTCAGGTGTTTCCACCTGACCTGAAAATGCTCTAGAGGCAGTCGAAATGACCGACGAGATCATCGACAACGGCTCCGAGCAGCCGCCCGAGGACGCCCACTATCGCATCAGCCGTGGTGCCGGCCGTCGTTTCGGCCGACCCTTCGCTGCATTTGGGGGCGCCTGGCGCGAACGCAAGTGGCTGCGCCGCTTCACTTATGCCGCGGGAACCGGCCTCGTCGCGCTCGGCGGGCTCTGGATCGCCTTCACCCACGATCTTCCCGACGCCAGCAAGCTGCTGGAATATCAGCCGCCTTTGCCCACCATGGTGCGCGGCGTCGATGGCCAGATCGTCTACAGTTATGCTCGCGAGCGCCGCGTCCAGCTGCGCTACGTCGATTTCCCGAGGCCGCTGGTCGACGCTTTCCTCTCGGCCGAGGACAAGACGTTCTGGACCCACGGCGGCGTCGATGTCACCGGGCTTGCCGGCGCGGTCGTGGACTATGCCTCCAAGCTCGGCACCGGGGGCCGCGCGCGCGGCGGTTCGACGATCACCCAGCAGGTGGCCAAGAACATCCTGATCGGCGACGAATACTCGGTCACGCGCAAGCTCAAGGAAATGGTGGTCGCCCGCCGTATCGAGAGCGTGCTGAACAAGCCGCAGATTCTGGAACTCTACCTCAACGAGATTCCGCTGGGCCGCCAGAGCTTCGGCGTCCAGGCTGCTGCCCGGGCCTATTTCGGCAAGGATGTCGACCAGCTCCAGCTCCACGAAGCCGCGTTCCTGGCGATCCTGCCCAAGGCGCCGGAGCGTTACGGCCGCAAGCAGTACGAGGACATGGCGGTCGAGCGCCGCAACTGGGTGCTCGATCAGATGGTGACCAACGGCTGGGCGACGCGCGCCGATGCCGACGCCGCCAAGGCCCAGCCGCTCGGCCTGATCGCCCGCCGCGTCGAGACTTATCCCTCCGGCAACGGCTACTTCATCGAGGAAGTGCGCCGCCGCCTGATCGACCAGTACGGCGAAAAGGCCGAGGACGGGCCGAACAGCGTCTATGCCGGCGGCCTCTGGGTGCGCACTTCGCTCGATGCGCAGATGCAGGGCGCCGTGCGCGATGCCCTGCGCGCGGGTCTGCTACGCTATCAGGGCGGGCGGGCCTGGGCCCATCCGATCGCGCATATCGACGACATGAGCACCTGGCAGTCCCAGCTGATCGTTTCCAACAAGACGATCGATTACAAGGACTGGCGTGTCGGGGTGATCGTCGATCGCAGCGGCTCGACCGGCCGGATCGGGTTCTCCGACGGCAATATATCGACGCTCACCAATATCTCGGACCTCGCCAAAGTGGGTGACCTCGTCGCCGCGGCGCCGGTTTCCTCGGATACGTACGCAGTTCGCACCATTCCCGAGGTTTCGGGCGGCATGGTGATCGAGCAGCCGGGCACCGGCCGCATCATGGCGATGCAGGGCGGATTCGATTCCGGGCTCGATTCCTTCAACCGCGCCGTGCAGGCCGAACGTCAGCCTGGCTCCACCATCAAGCCTTTCGTCTACGCCACCGGCCTGCAATACGGCATGACGCCGGCGACCCAGGTGCTCGACGGCACGTTCTGCGTCTACCAGGGCGGGGCGCTGGGCAACAAATGCTTCCGCAACTTCGGCGGCGAAGGCGGTTCCGGCAGCCACACCATGCGTTGGGGCCTGGAACAGTCCCGCAACCTGATGACCATCCGCATCGCCAACGACACCGGCATGAAGCGCGTGGTGAAGACCTTCAAGACCGTCGGCATCGGGGACTACAAGCCCTACTTATCCTTCGCGCTCGGCGCGGGCGAAACCACGGTTTCGCGCATGGTCAACGCCTACTCCGCCCTGGCGAACAACGGCGTGCAGTTCGCGTCCTCGCCGATCGATTACGTGCAGGACCGCAATGGCAAGGTGATCTGGAAGCCGGACAACCGCCGGTGCGATACCTGCAACATGCCCGAATGGGACGGCAAGCCGATGCCGCGCGTCGTGCGCCGGGGCAAGCAGGTGATCGATTCCGGCACTGCCTATCAGGTGGTCCACATGCTCGAAGGCGTGGTGACCCGCGGCACAGCCGTGGTCCTGCGCGACCTTGGCATGCCGATGTTCGGCAAGACCGGCACCACCAACGGCCCGACCGACGTCTGGTTCGTCGGCGGCACGCAGGACTATGTCGGCGGCGTCTACCTCGGGTACGATACGCCGCGCTCGCTCGGTGGCTATGCGCAAGGCGGCCGTATTTCCGCGCCGATCTTCAAGCAGGTGGTCCAGGCCACGCGCGAGCGCTGGGGCACGCAGCCGTTCGTCGCGCCTGCGGGGATTCGCATGGTCCGCATCGATCGCGTCAGCGGCAAGCAGGTCATGGGCGTCGAGCCTGGCAACGACCCGAAGGCGGCCGTGATCTGGGAAGCCTTCAAGCCCGATACCGAGCCGCGCCAGTATTCGCCTGAAGACGAATTCGCGCGCCGCCGCGATGCGCTTGTCGCCGAGATTCGCGGCGTGCGCGAAGCCCGCCAGGCCGCGATCACCGCCAGTTCCGGCGAGCAGCAGGACTTCGCCGAACAACAGGGTGGCGTTTATTGAGCCTGCGAGGCGGGCGGGAGGTCTCTCTCGCTCGCCAAGCGTGAATTGCAGCCATACAACGGGCCTCTCTAACAGGGAGGATTGGATGCAATTCGTGATCGGTACGAAGAAAAGAACTTCGACTCTCGCACATTTCGGGCTGGGAATGACGGCGCTGGCCGTCGCTTTCGCGCCCTTTGGCCTTGCCGCGAAGGAAGCGGCTGCGGTCTCGGCGCCCGCACCGGCGTCAGGAGCCACGGGTTCGCCCTATGTGCGGCCGGACGTGGCGGCCTATCTCAAGGCGTCGAACGCGCATCCGATGCCGCCGCTGACGGCCGAAGTGATCGCGCAGATCCGCAAGCTGCCGCCGTCGGCCATGCCGTCCCGCGACCTTCCCGTCGGCGATCTCGCGGTGATGAAGGACCTGACCATGCCGGGGCCGGGCGGATCGATCCCCCTGCGCCTGTTCGATACGCGGGCAGAGCGCGGACCGGGACCGATGGTGGTGTTCTATCACGGCGGTGGCTACGTGCTCGGCAGCATCGATACCCATGCTGCGCTGGCCGCCGAAATCTCGCGCCAGCTCGACTTGCCGGTGGTCTCGGTCGAATATCGCCTGGCGCCGGAGCATCCCTGGCCCGCCGCTCCCGATGACGGAGAGGCTGCCGCACGCTGGGTGGCCGCGAACGGCAAGGCACTGGGCCGCGATGTCACGGGACTGGTTCTCAGCGGCGATAGCGCCGGCGGCAATCTCACCCTGATCGCCGCGGCGGCCCTGCGCGACAAGCCGGCGGCCGTGCCGGTGATCCTGCAAGTGCCGATCTATCCTGCCGCCGATTTTACCCGCAGCTATCCTTCGGCACAACAGTTCGCCAAGGGCTACGGCCTGGACGACAGCATGACCGCGCTGTTCCAGAAGCACTATGCCGCCGATCCCAAGAGCCCGCGCAGTTCACCGATCCTGGGCAGCCTGGCCGGCCTGCCGCCCACGGTTCTGGTCACCGCGGGGCTCGATCCGCTGCGCGATCAGGGCCGCGCTTATGCCGCGAAGCTCGTCGAGGCGGGCGTGCCGACGGCTTTCTATGAAGGCCGCGGGCTGGTCCACGGTTTCGCGACCTTCCGGCAGGCGATCCCGTCTGCTCAGACGGATACGGCGAACTTCCTCAAGATCGCCCGCACCATGCTGGACGAGATCCAGGCCGGCCAGAAGTAAACGCTCCAAAGGAAAAGGCCTCGCGGTCATGCCGCGAGGCCTTTTTTCCGTTGCCGGTTCCGGCGGCGGTTTTCGCCCCCGGTCAGGCGGTCTTCAAGCCGCGTGCGAGAGCAGTTCCGGCTCGGGCATCGGCGTGGGATCGGGCAGGCACTTGCGCATCGCGTCACCCAGCGAGTGCAGCAGCGCCTCGGGATTGACCTTGTCGTCCTTGCCGTAGATCAGGCTGATGACCAGCGGGTGACCCTCGGGCTGGCGCGGGACGAGACCGGAAAGGGCCTCTGCGCCGCTGCCGAAACCGGCCGGGCCGAACACATGGCGCGGGTCGCGGCAGGTATCGATGCGGTTCATCATGTCGGCGAACTGGAACTTGCCCTGCTCGTCGGCTTCGGCATTGAGACGGCGGACCATGCCCTCGCAGCGCTGGCGTGCGATGGTGGACAGCATGAGCCAGCCGGCTCCGTTCTGGGCAAGGGGTTCCTTGATCCCGCCGGCCAGTTCGCGCGTTGCGGCAAGGGCACGCGGACCATGGCGCCAGTTCACGATCTGCACGTCCAGCCCGACCATCGAGGTGAGCGCGACCGAAAGGCCGGTCTGGGCGACCAGGCGGTCCATCAGGCGGACGATCCGGCCGTCGCGGACCAGTTCGGGCTGGCCCGAAGTGCCGATCAACGCGGCGCGGGGCGTGAGGCTATAGGCGCGGGAATAGGGATCCTTGTGAAGCAGACCGAGTTCCACGAGGCTCGAAAGCAGTTCCGACGTGCTCGACTGTGGCCGATTGTAGCGGCGCACGATGTCCATGACGGTCGCTTCGCGGTGGGAATCGTCGAAATATTCGAGCACTTCGATGACGCGGCGAGCAATCTTCGCCTTGTTCGATGAGGTCGTCTTTCCAGGCATGAGGTCTCTCCTCCCTCCGGGTGGTGATGGAAACTCATTTCTCTCCTCGAGTCGGTCTCTATAAAAACTGAGCCTGACTCGTTTTTTGCTAAACCGGGTTAGCATCATGGCGATGCTGCTTCAATAGGCTTCGCGCATGCGATGATGTCGAAATGGAGGTAGTGCCAAGGAACTGGCGGATTTCTGCCATTTTATGGCCGAAACAATGCGTTGGAGCGCAAGTTTGCTGCGGCGGGCTGGCCTTGGCGAAGAGGGATGGGCATGTTTCAAGCGGCACAGGCAATTGACCGGAAAGGTAATGCACTGCGGTGACTCCAGACGATGTGACTCTCTCCCTGCAGGATCTGGCCGCCCCCGGTAGCTACCCGGATTGGCCGATGGCCTTCGTCGATCTGGGAAAAGAGGCCCGGGACGCCCCCGGATTTCGGCTGCGGCCTTATCCGGTGATCGGCCTTGGTCCTTGCGATCATCCGCTGGCAGCGCGACTCGACGCCTGCCTCGAACCGCGCTTCACGCCCGAGGCCTTGTTGGCGGCGGTGCGTGACCAGCCAAGCGCGGCGGCGGTTGTGACGCAGTTGCTGCGCATTCTGGATCATTTACCCGATGAGGAAGCACTCGTCGCCGAGTCGCTGGCCTATGCGGTGCTGCAGGGCAGCGACGCGCATCGGCGCTGGATCGCCGCGCGGCGCCCGGAGCACGCCGCGCTTCGCGAAGGGCGGGTAACGCTTGCGCGCGAAAGGGACATCCTGACCGTCACGCTGGATCGGCCGGAAGCGGGCAACGCCATCGATCGGACCATGCGCGACGCGCTTCATGAGGCCTTCGCGCTGGCCAATGCCGACCGGACCATCGAGCGGGTCCGCCTGCGGGCGGAGGGTCGCAGCTTCGGCCTGGGCGCGGACCTTTCGGAGTTCGGCACCACGACCGATCCGGCCACGGCCCATGCGATCCGCTGTGTCACGCTCCCCGCACGCGAGGCGCTGATGTGCGCGGACCGCATGGAAGTGCACATCGACGGGGCCTGCATCGGCGCCGGGCTCGAACTGGCGGCTTGCGCGGCGCGGATCACGGCGAGCCGCCGCGCGTGGTTCCAGTTGCCCGAACTGGCGATGGGCATATTGCCCGGGGCCGGGGGCTGCCTGTCGCTCAGCCGGCGGATCGGCCGGCAGCGCACGTTGTTGATGGTGTTAAGCGGCCGCCGGCTCGGCGCTCGCGAGGCGTTGGCCTGGGGTCTGGTCGATGCGCTGGTGGACGACCCGACCTGACGCGATCGTCATGCGTACATCCCCGCTGTCCAGACGGCCGCGCGCTTCCTGCCAGGTTCGGTCGAGCAGGCACAAGTCGGCTTGTTCGCCCACGGCGATGCGGCGCTGGCGTGAGAGGTCGAGCGGATCGGAAAGATAGAGTGCCAGCGCCTGCTCGGGCGTCAGGGCCTCTTCCGGCGTAAACGGGACGCCCGCGGCGGTGCGGCGCTGGACCGCAGCGCGCATGCCGGCCCAGGGGTCCGTGCTGCCATAAGGCGCGTCGCTTCCTCCGGCGAGGCAGATCCCGGCGTCCTGCAGACTGCGCAGACGGTACAGGTCGGGATGATGCCGGGTTTCGACTTCGGCAAGATAGCGGTCGCCATGCCCAGCAACGAACTGCGGTTGCACGCAGGCCTTGAGGTTCAGGTTGGCGAGGCGCGCCGCCAGTTCGGGCGAAACGACCGAGGCATGTTCGATCCGGTCACCGTCCAGGCTTCCCGCGGCCTCCAGCAGGGCGAGGGTGAAGACCAGCTCCACTTCGGTGACGCAGTGGACCGCCACGCCGCGGCCCTGGTCGTGCGCCTGGGTGATCCAGGCGCTCGCCTCCTCGAAATCCGGCAAGGCGCTTTCGTGCAAGTGGAGTTTGGCGGGGCCGAGGCGCCAGCCGTCCTGCTGCTGCGCGGACGCGAGCGACAGGGCGCCGCCCAGAACCACCGACTGTTTCAAAGCGCCGACCGCGCGCTGCGCAGCAAAATGGCGGGCCATTGCCGGATCGTTGCGCGGTGACAGATCGGTGATGCCGGTTATGCCCGAGGCCGCCAGGCGGCTGCTGGTCGCGGCAAAGTCCGGTGGTGTGCTGCCCAGGGTTTGCTGCAGCCAGCGGTCCTCGTCGAACAGCCTGCCGGTGAAGTGCCCGTTCTCGCGCTCCAGGCCGGGCGGGGCGGGGCCCCGGTCGAGGAGTTCGGCAAGCGCCAAGCTGTTGAGAAACCACATGCGGCCCGTCCTGTGCTGCATGCGCAGCGGCCGCGAGGGGACGATCGTGTCGAGCATGCGGGCATCGGGCAGCGTGCCGCCCAGAATGCTTTCGCAGAAACCTGTGGCGCGCAGCCAACCCTCGCCAGGCTGGGATAGCGCGCCGATCAGCGCGTCGCGGTGGGACACTTGCGGCGGCCCGCAAAAGACCGAGGCCTCGCGCACCGCCAGCGCGGCAAGATGGAGATGATGGTCGTGAAGGCCCGGTAGCAAGGCGCCACCGCGAGCCAGGATGACTGGCTCTCCCGCGCGGGGCTGGAGCGTGCCGATGGCTGTGACGAGCCGTCCTTCCAGGCGCAAGTCGGCCGTGCCCTGGCCGTGGATCTCGGCATCGCGGATCAGCATGCGAGCGTCGCGGCAAGGTAACGTTCGGTATCGGCGCCGAGCGGACGGATGGGCGCGCTCGGAACCCGCGGGGCAAGAGCGGGAAAGGGATGGCCGACTGCCTGGCCCCAACTGCGAAGTTCGCAGTCGAGCGCGGCGCGGTCGAAGGCGCGTTCCTCGGCCAGCGCCATGGCGACGATCGCGCTCATCGACAGGCCGATCCGCCTGGCACACCCTTGCTGCAACGCGCGAAGCACTTCGCGCGCGCCGACGATGCCGGTCAGCGGATCGGCGATGGCATCGCCCACATATCCGATTTCGCCGGTGACTTCGGCAAGGGCGCGGGACATGCCCCCGGCCACGCCGCAATCGTTGCCGATCCCGACCCAGTTGGCCGGCTCCCCGCGCGCGCCGTGGCCGGTCACGGTCAGCCAGACCAGCCCCGGAACCTCGCGCACAAGCGCGTCGGCATCGATGCCGAGATGGCGCAGCGCCCTGGGGCGCGAGCTTTCGATGACCACGTCGGCGCTGCGAATAAGGCCGATCAGACGCGCTTTCTGTTCGGCGCTGGCGAAATCGACGAGCAGGCTCGCCTTGCCCTGGTTGATGCGGTCAAACGTGGCGGGATCGTCGCGTCGGATCAGGTCCGGACGCGTAAGGCTTTCCACTTTTACGACTTCCATGCCGGCTTGCCATAGCAAGTGACCCGCCAGCGGGCCGGCCCAGATGGCCGAGAGATCCACCACCAGCGGACGATGTCCAGCGGTGCGCCTGCGCTTGTCTCCGCGTTCCAGGATTTCGACCGGAGCGGATACCGGTTCCTCGTCGGCGCTCGCCACGGGCAATCCCAGCATGCGCCCGCGCTCCAGCAGATCGGCGCAGTCATGCCGGAGGGCGGCTGCGGCGATGGCGGCATGATCGAAGACCGCCAACGCCTCGTCCTGGAACAGGGCGGGCAGGAGTTCGCGGTCGACATCGCGGATCAAGGTGAGTGCGAACCAGCGGCCGTCGCGGGTCGGCAGGAGGCGGCTGCCACCAAGCCCCGCGGAAATGCGGCCGCCGATGCGATAGCCGCCATGGGCGCCGCGTTCGCCAAGCAGGGCGGCGCCGTGGAGGCGGGGCAGGCCATGGTCGCGCGCGAGCGCCGCCAGTTGCCGGTCGGCCCAGCGCGCCAGCGGGATTGCGGGCCCCTTGGCCTGTGCGTCAGCCGGCAAGGACATCCTTGACCTTGCGGCGCAGGAGCTTGCCCATTTCGTTGTATGGAAGCTCCGACAAGAACACGATTTTCTCGGGCACGCGCGAGGAGCGCAGCCGTGCGCGAACAAGGTCCTTGAGATCCGGCTCGGCAGGCATGTCGTGTCCGTCACGCAGCACGATGGCGACGCCCACGGCTTCGCCCCATTCCACCGAGGGAATCGCGCAGGCGCAGGCATCGGCCACGGCAGGATGGGTCAGCAGCACGTCCTCGATCTCGCCGGGGGACATGTTCTCGCCGCCGCGCACGATCACGTCGTCGGCGCGGCCGGACAGGAAGAGGTAGCCGTGTTCGTCCATGTAGCCGGCATCGCGGGTGGGGAACCAGCCTTGCGCGTCGAGCGCGCTCTTTTCCTTGTATTCTCCCGAGACCTGTTCGCCGCGGACATAGATTTCGCCGGGCTGGCCGGGGCCGAGGGTCTCGCCGTCTTCGCCGCGAATCTCGATCTCCACCGTGGGGATCGGCTTGCCGAGCGAGGTCAGGCGCGCGCGGATCGCGGGGTCCTGGGAGGCGAGCGCCTCGCGGTGATCGTCCGGGCCGAGCAGGGCGACGGTGGAACTGGTTTCGGTGAGGCCGTAGGCATTGGTGAAGCCCGCTTCGGGGAACAGCTCCAGGGCCTTGCGGATCACTTCGAGTGGCATCTTGCCGCCACCATAGGCGATCGCGCGGAGGCTGGATATGCCTGCCGCGCCGGCCTGCTCCATCGCTTCGATGATGCGCGCGAGCATGGTCGGGACGACGAAGGCGTTGGACACCTGTTCGTCCGCGACGAGCGAGAGCCAGCCTTCGGGCGAGAAGGCGGGAAGCATGACGATCCGGCGCAGCGAATAGATCGAGGAGAGCAGGGCTGAAATGCCGGCGATGTGATAAGGCGGCACGACCACGAGCGCGGCATCGCCGGCATCGGCGGTGCCGAATTCCACGGTGCCGAAGATGTACCCCAGCAAGTTGGAATGGCGCAGGATCGCCGCTTTCGGCGCTGCGGTGGTGCCGCTGGTGAAGAGCTGGATCGCCACCCCTTCGCCGGGATCGTATTCGCGCGCATCCTCGGCTGGGACGGTTTCCTGAGCCTTCAGTGAGAACTCTTCTCTGGAAAGCACCGTATGGCCCTGGTCCGCGGCAAGGCGGGTGATGCGCTCCTCGTCCCCGATCACCAGCGCCGGGGCTATGCGGCCGAGCAGGGCGGCAAGATCGGCATCGGGCAGGCGGTAGTTGAGCGGGCAATAGGGCACGCCCGCCAGCGCGGCGCCGAACACGGCGATCACCGCCGCCTCGCTGCTTTCATCGAGCAGCGCGACATATTGAGCATCGCTTTGCCGGATCAGTTCGAAGGCGCCCCGTGCTGCGGCCAGCAGGTCGCCGTAAGTCCACCGCTTGCCCTCGCAGACGAGGCCGACGCGGTCGGGCGCGGCTTCTGCCGCCATTTCGAGGAGGAGGGCGATGTTCATCGGTGAGCGGGGCCTTGCAGCGCTTGCGGGAGAATGCCGGGATCAGTCGGAGGCGGGAAGCGGCTTGGCGTCCTTGACCACCAGCGCCACGCCGTCGACCGAGAGCGAACCCTTTCCGGGCTTCACGCAAAGCAGTTCGTACTTGCCGTCCGCATCGACGTAGCGTTTCCCCATGAGCGTGCCGGCCGAGAAGTCGGCCGCCAGCGGGGCGGCATCGGCGGACTTGGCTTCGTCCATCGGTGCGCCGCCGCATTCGATCGTGCCGTCGGCAGCGCGGATCACCATGACTTCGGTGTCGCAGGCAGCGCTCTTGAGACGGGTTCCAGGCTTCATCTTCTAGGTTCCTTGCAGTCGAATTGTCGGGAGCGGGATCAGGCGATCGCGCCCTTGGACTTGAGATCCTCGATCCGGTCCCAGTCCACGCCCATTTCCATGAGCACGATTTCGGTATGTTCCGAGGCCTGGGGCGAGCGCGTGGTTTCCAGCGCCTCGCCATTGAACTGGACCGGGCCGCGCACCAGTTTCAGCGGCTCTCCGCCGTCGGCGCCCTCGACCTCGATCAGCATGTCGTTGGCGAGCGCCTGCTCGTCGCTGGCCAGTTCGAGCAAGTTGAGGATCGGCGCCCACTGGCCCTTCAGCGTCTTCAGATGCTCCCGCCAATAGGCGAAGGGCTTCTCGGCGAAAGCGGCGACCAGGATGTCGCTGGCGGCCTTGGAGTGCTCGATCAGGCTGAGCACATCCTGGAAGCGCGGATCGTCCGCGGATTCGGGCCGGCCGACATGTTCGAAGGTGTCGCGAATGAGCCCGGTCGGGCTGACCATGCACAAGTTGATGGTGCGATTGTCGGACGTCCAGAAATTGCCCATGAAGGGATTCTTGGCACCGCCGCCCGAGCTGGGCATCGCGTTCTTGGTGATCACGCCGGTCTCGACGGCCTGCGCGATGTTCGCGCCCGAGGCCCAGGCCGCGGTGCTCATCAGCGAGACGTCGAGTTCCGCGGCCTCGCCGGTCTTCTCGCGGTGGAAGAGTGCGGCGGAGATGCCGCCGGCAATGAACATGCCGCCGATCGAATCGCCGAAGGCGGGCATCCCCTGGGAGAGCGGACCGGGCAGTTCGGGCGGGGTCATGCAATCGGCAATGCCGCTGCGCGACCAGAAGGCGGTGCCGTCGAAGCCGCCTTTTTCGCGCTCGGGTCCCTTGTCGCCCCAGGCACTGCCGCGCGCATAGATGATGTTCGGATTGGCGGCGCGGATGTGCTCGACGTCGAAGCGGTTCTTCTGGCGTACCTGCGGAAGGTAGTTGGTGAGAAACACGTCGCAGTGCTTCGCCATTTCGTAGAGCAGTTCCTGGCCTTCCGCGGTCGAGAGGTCGATGCCGACGCTGCGCTTGCCGCGATTGGGATGCTCGAACAGCGTATGGCGCAAGGGATCGAGCTGGACGCCGCCCATGTTGAGGAAGCCGCGCTGGGTATCGCCGCGCACGGGATGCTCGATCTTGATGACGTCCGCGCCCCAGTCGGCCAGGATCGCTCCGGCGGCCGGTGTGAATGTGAACTGCGCCACTTCGAGGACGCGCACCCCCTGCATCACCTTAGTTGCCATCGTCTGCCTGTCCCCGCTCATCGCTGAAAATTCTGTTATCGCTATGAAATCTTCGGCGAAGAGTGCCCGAGAGGCCCGGATTTCCGCCTCCGCCGAGGCTTCATTCGATTTGAGCGCAAAGGTGGGGGCTGGCAACCCGCGCCTCATCGTGCCCACGATCAAGCCTGCCAATTGCTGCGCCCTCCGCCTGTGCGATGCCTTCCTGCGCTGCATTGCAACATGATCCGGCTGGTGGATGGATCGCCGTGTGCAGTTGCAAAAAAGTTTTGATCGGTGCTGAAAATGCAATTGACTATCTGTTCAACAACTCCTAACCTAGGTTAGTAAGTTGAGAGAACCTCGACACCAACCTCGATTTTTTGGAGATGCCTGAGATGAACAAGTTCGTTGCCCTTGCCGCTGCTGCCGCTGTCGCCACCTTCGGCATCGTTCCGGCCGCTTTCGCCGAAACCACCCAGTCGGTTCGTGCCGTCACCGAAGAGGCCGCCGCGCCGCTCGACCTGACTGCCGGCAAGATGCTCTATGGTGCCAATGGCTACCGTCTGGCGCCGATCTACCGCGTTGCCGCAGACGGCAATCCGCAGGTCATCCTGAACGGCCGCCTCGTCACGGTCCCTGCCGCCAGCCTGACGGCCGTCGACGGCAAGCTGACCACCTCGCTGTCGAAGAAGGACATTGCCGCGGCCAAGTAAGCCGGGCGCAATAGCCAAGAAAAAAGGGCGGCTCCTGCGAGCCGCCCTTTTTTTGTGCCTGCCGTATTGATCGGTCCGGCCTGAGGAAATGGCGCTCAGTCGCGGCTGATATTGTCGTAGATGCGGTTCATGTAGCTGCGCAGCTGCTCGATCTCGCTTTCCGAAAAGCCTTGGAACATGCGTTCCTCGCGCTCATTGGCGATCTCTCCCAGCTGGTCGAGCAGGGGCTTTGCCTCGTCGGTCAGGTAGACCGCGCGTGCCCGGCGATCGTCGGCGCGGTCGCGGCGCTCCAGCAGGCCTTCCGCGCAGAGCCGGTCGATCAGCCGTCCGGCGGAGGCTTCCGACATTTCCAGGTATTCCGCGATGATGCGCTGCGTCGAGCCGGGATGGCGCGAAACCACCGCGATCATCGCCCATTGCGAGCGGGTCACGTTGAGAACGGCCACCTTGCGGTCGAAATTGCTGCGCTGAAGCCGGGAAATCACCGTCATGCGCAGGCCGACCTGGCGACGGGGACTGATGTCGGGGTCGTTGAAAGCCTCGCCCAGTCTGCCGGTCAGCTTTTCTTCCGCGTCGGTTGCCACTCAATACTCCTGCTTCGTTCCGGCGTTCAGACGCGCTCTATGACGATCGCCGGCGCCATGCCGCCCGCAGCGCACATGGTGATGAGGCCATAGCGGCCCCCGGTGC
Source organism: Novosphingobium sp. BL-S-21 (assembly GCF_055521655.1). Lineage (NCBI taxonomy): Bacteria > Pseudomonadati > Pseudomonadota > Alphaproteobacteria > Sphingomonadales > Sphingomonadaceae > Novosphingobium > Novosphingobium sp. BL-S-21. The sequence goes on along the minus strand of NZ_CM145496.1, from coordinate 989,611 downwards.
GCTCCAGTTCGTCAAGCGCGGTGCCGATAAGGATCGCCCCGGTCCCGGCGATGGGATGGCCCAGCGCGATCGAACCTCCATTCGGATTGACCTTCGCGCGGTCCAGGTCAAGGTCGCGGATGAATTTCTCGACCACCACGGCGAAGGCTTCGTTCACTTCCCAGACGTCGATCTGGTCCTTGGTCAGCCCGGCTTTTGCCAGCACCTTGTTGGCCGCCGGCACGGGGCCGTTGAGCATGAGGGTAGGGCAGTCTCCCGTCTCGGCCATGGCGACGATGCGCGCACGCGGCCTGAGGCCGTGCTTCTCGGCATAGTCCTTTGACGCCAGCAGGATCGCCGAGGCGCCGTCCACGACGCCGGACGATATGCCCACATGGTGGATCGGCTTGACGTCGAGATCGGGATAGACCTGCCTGATCAGTTCTACATAAGTCTTGCCGCCCGGCACGGAAGGCATGTCGAAGAACATCTCGAAGGCGGGCTTGAGCTGGGCGAGGCTTTCGGCCGTGGTGTCCGGGCGCGGGTATTCCTCATGGTCCAGGATGACATTGCCCTGATCGTCGCGGACCACGATGGTGGACTTGTCGAACCGGCCCTCTGCGATGGCCTGCGCGGCGCGGCGCTGGCTCTCGACGCCGAGCGCTTCCAGTTCCGCGCGGCCGATGCCTTCCATCGCCGCGATCGCATCGGCGGCGACGCCCTGGTTGGTCTGCGGATGCCTGGCCTGAAGCCGCGGATTGCCGGCGCCCATGCCCGCGCTGCCCAGCCCGGCCTCGCGCAACTTCATGCCATGGGCATTGGCGTAGGAGAGCATGTCCATCCCGCCGGCCACCATGAGATCCGACATGCCCGACATGATCATTGCGGAGGCGAGGCTGGTCGCGGTGAGGCTGGAGCCGCAGAAGCGGTTGAGCGTGACGCCGCCGGCCCGGATGTCGTAGCCGGCATCGAGCGCGGCCATGCGGCCGATGTCGCCGCCCTGAAGGCCGATGGCCGCCGAAACGCCCCAGATCACGTCGTCCACATCGGCCGTGTCGATGCCGTTGCGGTCCTTCAGCGCAGCCAGCACCGTGGCGGACAAGTGTTCCGGGTGCATGGCGGACAGCGCGCCCTTGCCCATCTTGCCGATGCTGCGCGGGGTGCGGACGGCGTCGATGATATAGGCGTCGGTCACGGTCTGCTCTCCTCGAAAATCCGCGCGGATCGGGCTTGCCTGCGCGCTTTGTCCGGGGTGATGCTGGCCCGGCCGGGGAATTGCAATTGGCGGCACGGCTCCTATCGCCTTGGCGATTGCCGCTGCGCCCAAGCATATCGTGGGGGCGGGGCCGGGTGCGAGGAAGGGGCCTGTTCGGTCAGCCGCCTTGACGCTGCGGCCACCCTCGCCATCATCTCCAGACAGAAAAATGCGAAAGGGCGGGCATGACGGGATTGGAACGGGCGGAGCAATCGGGGGGCGCCTTCGCACCTTTGCGCGAACCCACGTTCCGGCGGATCTGGACGGCCAGCCTGTTCTCGAATTTCGGACAGCTCTTCCTGGGCGTCGGCGCGGCCTGGGAAATGACGCGGCTCAGCAATTCGCCGAGCATGGTCGCGCTGGTGCAATCGGCGATGATGTTGCCGCTCGTCCTGGTGACGCTGCCTGCGGGCGCCATCGCCGACATGTTCGACCGTCGCCGCATCGCCATGACGGGCCTGACGTTCAGTGCGATCTGCGCGGCGGTGCTGGCGGTGGTGGCATTCCTCGGCCTGATCACGCCGTGGCTGCTGCTGTTGTTCTGCGCGCTGATCGGGGGAGGGGTCGCGCTCTATTCGCCGTCCTGGCAAGCGTCGATTCCCGAGCAGGTGTCGCGCGCGCATCTGCCTGCGGCGGTGGCTCTGGGGACGATCAGCTACAATGTCGCGCGCAGCTTCGGACCGGCCCTCGGCGGCCTGATCGTGGTGATCTACGGGGCCAAGGCTGTTTTCGGCATGACCTCGCTGCTCTATCTGCCGCTGCTGTTCGCCTTCTTCCTCTGGCGCCGCCGCCATGCACCTTCGCGGCTGCCGCCCGAGCGGATGGACCGCGCGATCATCGGCGGCGTTCGCTATGCGCTCCACGCCCCGGCGATCCGCACGGCGCTGGTGCGCGTGCTGGTCTTCGGCCTGAGCACGGCGACGGCCTCTGCCCTGGCGCCGCTGATCGCGCGGGACCTGCTGCACGGCGATGCGTCCACGTTCGGTGTGCTGCTCGGCGCGCAAGGCGTGGGCGCGGTGGCCGGCGCGCTGTTCGTCAGCCGCATCCGCGAGGCGATCTCGACCGAGTTGGCCGTGCGGATCTTCGCCATCGGGACCGGGCTGGCGCTTGTTGCGATCGGCATGAGCCATGACATCGTGGTGACCTGCGCGGCATTCCTGATCGTGGGCGCCTGCAATATCCTGACCGTCGCCATGCTCAACGTGACCGTGCAGCTCTCCGCGCCGCGCTGGGTGACGGCGCGGGCGCTCTCGCTGTTTTCCTCGGCCATCACCGCCGGAATCGGGCTGGGTGCCTGGGCCTGGGGCGAAGTGGCGGCGGGGTGGAGCGTGGCCTTTGCGCTGGTGGCTTCGGGCATCGCCGTTGGCGCGACCGCGCTGCTCGGACTGCTCATGCCCATCGGCGGCGACCAGGCCGATACCGAGGAAGTGCCGCTGGGCCACGAGCCCGCTGTGGGCATGGCCCTGACATTGCGGTCCGGGCCAGTGGTGATCGAGGTGGACTACGACGTCGATCCCGAACGCGCGCGGGACTTCTATGCAGTGATGATGAAAATGCAGTCGATGCGCAAACGCAACGGCGGCTTCGAATGGTCGCTTGCGCGGGACATCGCCGATCCCGCGCTCTGGACGGAGCGCTACCACTGCCCGACCTGGGGCGACTACTTGCGCCTGCGCGACCGCTTCACCCAGGCCGATATCGAGCTTCAGACCCAGGCCGATGCGTTCAACCGCTCCCACCAGGGCAACCGGGTGCGGCGCCGGCTGGAGCGGCCGTTCGGCTCGGTGCGATGGAAAGCCGATTCGCCCGACCCGCAGCAGGATACCGTCAGCTGGATGGCGCCCTGAACCCGCCGTTCCCATCCGGGGATTGCGGGAGTTCATGACCAGCGGCCAAGTCCGCACGAGACAAGAAACGGGAGAGAAGCGATGGAAGGCCGAAACTGGCGCGTCATCCAGTGGGCGACGGGCAATGTGGGCAGCCGCGCCTTGCGCACGGTGATCGAGCATCCCCGCATGGACCTTGTGGGGCTCTGGGTCAGCTCGCCCGAAAAGGTGGGCAAGGATGCAGGCGAACTCTGCGGATTGCCGCCCACGGGCGTGAAGGCCACCAATTCGCTGGACGAACTCGCGGCGCTCGATGCGGACTGCGTACTCTATATGCGGCAGGGCACCGACTGGGACGAGATCTGCACGCTGCTCGCATCGGGCAAGAACGTGGTCACCACGCGCGGCGACTTCCACAATCCCGCGCGGATGGACCCTGCACTTCGCGCACGGGTGGAGGAGGCCTGCCGCTCGGGCCAGACCTCGATCTACAGCACCGGATCGAGCCCCGGCTTCGTGACGGAAGCCCTGGCGATCCCGCTCCTGTCGCTCCAGCGTACGCACGGGCTACTGACCATTGACGAATATGCCGACGTCTCCAGCCGCAATTCGCCCGAGATGCTGTTCCAGGTCATGGGTTTCGCAGCGCCGATGGCGCCATTCGACCAGCGCCGGGCCGAGCATCTCAAGGGCGATTTCGGCAGCTCGCTGTCGCAGATTGCCGATGCCGTGGGCCTCAAGGTGGACGAGATCGAGGCGGTGGGCGAACTCTCGCCGACCCTCAAGGACCTGACGATCGCGGCGGGCACCGTCCCGGCCGGCACCGTCGGCGCGATGCGCACCACGATCACCTGCAAGAGCGGCGGCCGCCCGGTCATGCGGTTCCGCGCGAACTGGTATGTGACGACCGAGATCGAGCATGATTGGGACCTGCGCGAATCCGGATGGCGGATCACCACCGAGGGGGACACGCCGGTGAAGGTGGACATCACGTTCCCGGTCGCGGAGGAAGACTATGCCGCCTACACGCCGGGGTTGACGGCGCACCGGCCGGTCAATGCCATTCCCGCCGTCTGCGCTGCACCGCCGGGTATCCGCACGACGTCCGACTTGCCGCAGATCCTGCCGATCTACGGTTAGGGTCGAGAATCGCCGATGCGTGCCTGATCACACGGCCGAGAAGGCGCGGTTGCGGAACAGCGCGACCGCGTCCTTCGCGGACATCGGCCGTCCATAGTAATAGCCCTGGATCTTGCGGCAGCCGAGCTTGCGGATCATCTCGACTTCCTTTTCGGTCTCAGCGCCTTCCGCGGTCGTCGACATGTCGAGGCTGTCGGCCATGGCGACCACGGCGCGGATGATCGCCAGGCTTTCGGCATTGCCGGTGGCGGCGCCCTGCACGAAGGAGCGGTCGATCTTGATGGTCGAAAACCGCAACTTGCGCAGGTAGCCGAGCGAGGAATAGCCGGTGCCGAAATCGTCGAGCGCCACCTTGCAGCCCAGCGCCATGATCTTTTCGAGCGCGGAACGGGCGAGGGTGGCATCGCGCAGGAAGATGCTTTCGGTCACTTCCAGTTCGAGGCGCGCGGCCGGAAGCCCGCTTTCGGTGAGGGCGGAGACGACGCTGGTCACGAAATTCGGGTCGAGCAGTTGCTCGCCCGAGACATTCGCGGCCACGCGCACATGGTCCGGCCAGTTCATCGCTTCCCGGCAGGCTTCGCGCAGCACCCATTCGCCGATCGGGATGATCAGCCGGGTATCCTCCGCCAGGGGGATGAACTTCACCGGGCTGACCGCGCCGTGTTCCTTGCTGTTCCAGCGCAGCAGGGCCTCGAAGCTGACGACGGTTTCGTTCTGGGTATCCACCACGGGCTGGAAGTTGAGCGTGAACTCCTTGCGTTCCAGCGCCGAGCGCATGGACGATTCCAGCTTTCGGCGTTCCTCGGCGCGGGTGTGAAGCGCGGGTTCGTAAGTGAAATGGGCGTTGCCGCCTTCGTCTTTCGAGCGGTAGAGCGCGAGATCGGCATTGCGCATCAGCGTTTCCACTGCATCGCCGTCGCGCGGGCCGATGGCCGAGCCGATCGAGGCGCCCACGAACAGCGTATGGTGATCGACCTGGTAGGGCTGCGAGAGGCTCTGGATCACGCGCTGCGCCACGCGCTTGACGTAGTCGAGATCGGTGGCATCGCGGATGACGATGGCGAATTCGTCACCGCCCAGACGGCCGCAGACCTCGCGTTCCGTCATCTGTTCCTTCAGGCGCTCCGCCACGCGGGCCAGAAGCTGGTCGCCGACGTGATGCCCCAGGGTGTCGTTGATCGCCTTGAAGCGATCGAGGTCGATCATCAGGAACGCGCAGCGCATGCGCCACTGCGAAGCGTGGGAGAGTGCTTCGCCGAGGGCTTCGCCCAGCATCAGGCGATTGGGCATGCCGGTCAGCGGGTCGTACCGCGCGAGCCAGGCGATCTTGTCGGAGTTCTCGCGTGCTTCGGTCACATCGGAGCCGACGCCGTGGAACCCGTCGAACTGGCCGGTTTCGTCCACGTTCGGCGTTCCGGACAGCTCCCACCAGCGCGCCTTGCCTGACAGGGTGACGCGAATGAGCAAGTTGGAGAAGCTTTCGCGGCGCTTCAATCGTTCGGCCAGATCGTGAAGGCTTGCGGGGAAATCGCCGGTTTCCCAGTTCGCGCCGGCAATGAGCTGAAGGAACGGCAACCCTTCGATCTCGCGCGGTTGCTTGCCGAGCGCGAAGGCGAAACGCGGCGAGACGGCGCGGACCCGGCGGGTGGTGTCGATCTGCCAGAGCCAGTCGGCCTCGCCTTCCTCGAATTCGCGCAGCAGCAGCGAGACCACTTCGTCCCGCTCGACCATGCCCGCTTCGGCCACTTTGCCGGTAAGGAACTGCCGGGCGGACTGGATGGCGCCGGCCACGACCACGGCGATGAAGGCGGAAGCGACCAGCGCGACGTCGTAGAGGCCGAGCGCGAGGAAACAGGCGATGGCGGAACCGCCGGCAAGCCCGGTGAAGACGAGTGTGCCCATCGGCACGCCCGGGATCAGCACTGCGAAAGCCGTCATCAGCATCGCCAGGACGGTCCAGAGCTTCACTTGCACGTCCGCAGCCAGGAACGGCCCGAAGCCGCAGACCGGGATCGACCAGACCAGGCCCTTGACGATGGTTGCCGCCAGATAGGCGCGGGCCTCGCCGGGCCGCAGGTTCCGTCCCTCGGCTGCGGAAACGGCGTTGTCGATTCGGGCACCGTACCAGGCCGCGGCGCAGACGAGCACGGCCCAGCCCAGGATCAGCCGGGGATCGAGGCGCGGCGCCAGCAGTCCGGCGGCGGCCAGCATGGCGGCGAACTGCGTGACGAATCGGGCGACAGGCGCGCGGGAAAGGCACGAATATTGAATGCCGCGCAGACGCGCCCAATCCCCCTCCGCCGGCTGGGTCAGCCCAAGGATAGCGGAGACTGGCAGCTCCTTCGGGAGCGGTTGAGTGGGTTGCGACCGCTTTCTCACGCGGAGAGCCTATCGGGTGAAGGTTAGCGCGGAGTAAACCATCAGGCTGTTTTCAGGCGTCGTGCAAGATGGCCGGCAGCCGGGAAAATGCGCGCTGCCGCCATGATGGCCGCCGGGCTTCGGCTCGACCTGCGGCAAGGTCGAGCCGAAACGGCCTCTATTCGACGGTCACGCTCTTGGCGAGGTTGCGCGGCTGGTCGACGTCGGTGCCCTTCACGCAGGCGACGTGGTAGGCCAGCAGCTGCACCGGGACCGCATAGACCAGCGGGGCGATGAGCGGGTGGACGCGGGGCATCTCGATCGTGGCAATGCAGCCTTCGCCGGCTTCGGCAATGCCTTCGGCGTCCGAGATCAGCACGACCTTGCCGCCGCGCGCGCGCACTTCCTGCATGTTGCTGACGGTCTTCTCGAACAGCGGGCCGGAGGGGGCGAGGACGATCACCGGCACGGCTTCGTCGATGAGGGCGATGGGTCCGTGCTTCATTTCGCCCGAGGCGTAACCTTCGGCGTGGATGTAGCTGATTTCCTTCAGCTTCAGTGCGCCTTCCAGAGCCAGCGGATAGTCGGGGCCCCGGCCGAGGTAGAGCACATCGCGCGCCGGTGCGATCAGATGCGCCATGGCGGCGATCTCTTCGTCGAAGGCAAGCGCGGCGTTGAGGCTGGCAGGCGTTTGCAGCAGGTGGTGGACGACGTCCATCTCCTCGGCCCGGTCCATGCGCCCGCGCTTGACGGCGAGGTGCGCGGCCAGCGCCGCCAGCACGGCGAGCTGGCACGAGAAGGCCTTGGTGGAGGCCACGCCGATTTCCGGCCCGGCGTGAGTCGGCAGCAGCAGGTCGGCCTCGCGCGCCATCGTGCTGGTGGGCACGTTGACGACGACGGCGATCGTCTGCCCGGCCGCCTTGCAATGCTTGAGCGCGGCGAGCGTGTCCGCCGTCTCGCCCGATTGCGAGATGAACAGGGCCAGGCCGCCCGGCTCCAGCACGGGGTCGCGGTAGCGGAATTCGGAGGCCACATCGATGTCGACCGGCAGGCGGGCGAAGGTTTCGATCCAGTATTTCGCCACCATGCCCGCATAGAAGCTGGTGCCGCAGGCGACGATGGTGATGCGCTTGATCGCGGAAAGGTCGAAATCGATCTGCGGCAGTGCGACCGACTGGTCCACCTGGTGGATGTAGCTGCGCAGCGTCTGCGCCACCACGGTCGGCTGCTCGAAGATCTCCTTCTGCATGAAGTGGCGGTAATTGCCCTTCTCGATGGCGACGGCCGAGGCACCCGAGGAGACGATCTCGCGCTCCACCGGGTTGTTGTCGGCATCGAAGATCTGCGCGCCTTCGCGGGTGATGACGACCCAGTCGCCCTCGTCGAGATACGTGATGCGCTGGGTGAGGGGGGCCAGGGCGAGGGCGTCCGAACCGAGGTAGGTCTCGCCTTCGCCGTAGCCGACGACCAGCGGCGAGCCGAGGCGGGCGCCGATCAGCAGGTCGGGGTGCTGGCGGAAGGCGATCGCAAGCGCGAAGGCGCCGCGAAGCTGCGGGAGGACGACTTTCACGGCCTCTTGCGGGGAAAGCCCGGCCTCGACCTGTTCGGACACGAGGTGGGCTACCACTTCGGTGTCGGTCTGGCTCTCGAAAGTGCGGCCGCGCGATTCGAGGGCTTCGCGCAGCGGCTTGAAGTTCTCGATGATGCCGTTGTGGACCAGCGCCAGGTGCTCGGTGGCGTGGGGGTGCGCGTTGGCGGCCGTCGGCGCGCCGTGTGTGGCCCAGCGGGTGTGGGCGATGCCGATCAGGCCCGGTGCGGGATCGCGGGCAAGCTCGTTCACGAGATTGACCAGCTTGCCCTGCGCGCGGCGGCGGATCAGCTGGCCGTTCTCTACCGTGCAGACGCCCGCGCTGTCATAACCGCGATATTCCATGCGCCGAAGACCGTCGACCAGTCGATCCGCGACTTCTTCCTTGCCGACGATGCCGATGATTCCACACATTGCGCTTGCGTTACCTTAGTTCGAGCCGAAACTGGCGTGCCGTTACACCGATAATGGTTGGCGTTTGGTGGCGCCACCATGAAGGCTTGGTAATGTGTGCAAATCGGATGGGTTTTCGGATGTAATCCGAAGCGGTCAATCGTCCCCGCCGATCATCGCCGCAAGGCCGCCTACGGCGCCGAGGCCGAGCATGGTGCTCTCCCCGCGGTTCTGCCCGCCGTAAGGCACGGCGGCAGCCATCATCCGCCCGGCCAGACGCGAGAAGGGCAGGGACTGGATCCAGACGCGCCCGGGCCCGCGCAGCCGCGCGAAGAACACGCCCTCGCCGCCGAAGATCATCGACTTGACCGAACCGGCCCGGATCACGTCGAAGTCGATGCCCGCGGTGAAAGCGGCAACGCAGCCGGTATCGATGTGAAGTTCCTCGCCCGCGGCCAGGGTGCGTTCGATCACGGTGCCGCCCATCTGCACGAAGACCCAGCCATCGCCTTCGAGGCGCTGCATGATGAAGCCTTCGCCGCCGAACAGGCCGGTCATGATCTTCTGCTGGAAGTGCACCCCGATCGAGACCCCGCGCGCGGCGCAAAGGAAGGCGTCCTTCTGGCAGATCAGGCGGCCGTCCACGTCATCCAGCTTGATCGGCAGGATCGAGCCGGGGATCGGCGCGGCGAAGGCCACGCGGGCCTTGCCGCGGCCCTCATGGGTGAAGACGGTGGTGAACAGGCTCTCGCCCGTGACCAGCCGCTTGCCCGCGCCGAGCAGCTTGCCCATGAAACCGCCGCCCTGCTGCTCGGAGCCGTCTCCGAACACGGTAGACATGGCGATCGACGAATCCTTCCACACCATCGCTCCTGCCTCCGCAACCGCGCTTTCGCCGGGATCGAGCTCGATCTCCACGAACTGCAGCTCGTGGCCCTTGATCTCGAAATCGACATCGTCCGCGATCGCGGAATTTCGGCTGTGGCTCCAGGGGTTGTTGGACATGGATACTCCGTAGGCGGGAAAGATTCGGTGCCTGATATCTGGGTTTCGTGAAAGTTCTTGTCAAACCGCGTCCGTCGGATAGTCTGCAGGCTTCGACGAACACTGTTCCGACGACAATCGACCGGCAAAGACCGGCATACGATCGGTGTTCCTGGAGAGGATGTTCCTGGAGAGGATCGGCCGATGAACTTCATCAAGAAGTCGGTTTCATTTACTTCTATCGGTCTGGCCGGTGCTGTTGTCGGGATGGTCGCTACGGCCGGTTCCGGAGCTGCTTTCGCGCGTGACATCGGCGGCAGTGCCGCGGTGGTGAACACGGCGCTTCATGTCGAGAGCCAGAACGGCGTCAGCAAGGGCTTTGCCCTGATCCGTGCCGGCAAGCCCGCGCAGGCGGTAAAGATGTTCGATTCGGTGATCCTGGCCAGCGAGCAGGCGCTGAGCGGCGATGCCCGCCCGCGGCTCTGCCAGTCCCAGGCTGCGGATGCGCCGGTGGCCGCGGGCAAGGCGGTCGCGGTGAGCAGCGCCGTCTGCGATGCGCACTTTGGCAAGGGCTTCGCGCTCGTCGATCTCGGCCGGGGCGACCTTGCCGAGGGCGAGCTGCGGCGCGCCACGGAGCTGGCGCCGGACAATGCGCATTTCGCCAACGAATATGCGGAACTGTTCAAGTCCCGCCGTGAATGGCAGCGCTCTTACGATCTGTTCTCCCATGCCTGGGCGCTGGTGGACAAGGACGCCAAGGGTACTGACGCATCGGTGGCGGCGCGCGCGCTGCGCGGGATGGGCTACAACAAGATCGAGATGGGCCAGTTGGACGATGCCGCCAAGCTGTTCCGCCAGTCGCTCGATTACGATCCGAGCAACGCCGGCGCCAAGAGCGAACTGGACTTCATCGCCCAGAAGCAGGCCATCGGCGCCTGATCGGCCGGTTTCCTCGCAGACATGACGACGGGCGGTCCATGACCGCCCGTTTTCGCATCAGCCTGCCGACTTTTCGGCTTTTTTCTTCTTCATCGCATCGTGGAAACGGTCGGCCCAGCCGGGCTTGACCAGTTGTTCGCCGCGCACCAGCCGCAGCTCGCCGTCAGCGACGTCGCGGGTGACCGTGCTGCCGGCCGCGACGATGGCGTCGGCACCGATCTTGACCGGGGCGACGAGGGCGCTGTTCGAGCCGATGAAGGCGCGCTCGCCGATGACGGTCCGGTGCTTGAAGTAGCCGTCGTAATTGCAGGTGATGGTGCCTGCGCCGAGGTTGGCCTTGGCGCCGATCGTGGCATCGCCCACGTAAGTCAGGTGGTTGGCCTTGGCGCCTTCGCCCAGTTCGGCGTTCTTCACTTCGACGAAGTTGCCGACCTTGGCGCCCTTGCGCAGCACCGCGCCGGGGCGCAGCCTGGCGTAGGGACCGATGGCGACACCGCTTTCGAGGGTCGCGCCTTCGAGGTGCGAAAAGGCGTGGATGACGACATTGTCCGCCACGGTCACGCCGGGGGCAAAGACCACGTTGGGCTCGATGGTGACATCGCGGCCGAGCACGGTGTCCCAGGCGAAGAACACCGTTTCGGGTGCGATCAGGGTCACGCCGTCCGCCATGGCGGCGATGCGGCGCCGGGCCTGCCAGCGGGCTTCGGCCTCGGCCAGTTCGCCGCGGCTGTTGATGCCGCCCACTTCATCGGGATCCGGCGTGACGATCACCGCGCAGGCCCGTCCTTCGAGCGTCGCCACATTGACGATGTCGACCAGGTAATATTCGCCCTGGGCATTGTCGTTGCCGACACGGGCGAGCAGGTCGAACAGGTCTGCCGACTTCACTGCCATCAGCCCGGAATTGCAGAGGCGGCAGGCGCGCTGCTCTTCGGTGGCGTCCTTGTATTCCACCATCATCGCGATGCGCCCGTCGTCATGGGCGAGCACGCGGCCATATTGCAGCGGCTCGTCCGGCTCGAACCCGAGCACGACGACGGCCGGCGAATCGTCGGCATGGAGCCGGTCGATCATCGCGCGCATCGTTGCGGTGCTGACGAAAGGCACGTCGCCGTAGAGAATCAGCACGTCGCCCGCGAATCCCGAAAGCGCCGTTTCGGCCTGCTGCACCGCATGTCCGGTGCCGAGCTGGGGTTCCTGAACGGCAATCGCCGCGCGGCCGCCAAGGGCCTTTTCCAGCTGTTCGCGGCCGTGCCCGGCCACCACCACCTGCCGCTCTGGCGCCAGCGCTGCTGCACTTTCGAGCAGGTGTTCCAGCATCGGCCGCGCGGCTATGGGATGGAGAACCTTGTGCAAGTCACTCTTCATGCGAGTGCCCTTGCCGGCAGCGAGAACGACGATAGCGAGGGGCGTTGAATGTTCGACCATGTGCATCACTTGCCAGCAAATTGTTGCGGTTTCCACAGCGACAAGCCACTGATCGGGGAATGACGGACTTCCCTTTCGATATCGTCGGTTTCGATCTGGACGGAACCCTGCTGGATTCGCTCGGCGATCTGGCCGTAGCCCTCAACCATGCCTTGTCTCTGGAGGGGCGCCCGGCGATTCCCTTCGATGCCGTGCGCGACCTTGTGGGCGGCGGCGCCAAGAAGATGCTGGCCCGGGGGCTGGAAGTCACCGGCGGTCCGGTTTCGGACGCGCGGCTAAGCGCGCTGCACCAGGCGCTGATCGATTTCTACAGCGACCATGTCGCCGTGCAGACCCGGCTCTATCCGGGCGGAGAGGCCATGCTCCAGGGGCTGGCGGCGCGCGGCGTCAGGATCGCGGTGGTGACCAACAAGCTGGAGCACCTGGCCGTGAAGATATTCGCGGAGCTGGGCCTTTCGCATCATTTCTTCACGGTGATCGGCGGCGATACGCTCGGCCCCGGCCGGGCCAAGCCGAAACCGGATCTGATCGAACTCATGCTGGAGCGGGCCGGCAGCGCCGACAGGCCCATCCGCGCGGCCTTCGTCGGCGATACCACATACGATACCGGCGCGGCGGCCGCTGCGGGCATTCCCTGCGTGGCAGTGAGCTTCGGCTTCAACGATCGCCCGGCGCAGGAGCTTGGCGCGGCCGCCGTGATCGACCACTTCGACGAACTGATCCCCACGCTCGAACGCATCGGCGCGGCCGCGGAAGCGGTGTGATCGCAACGCCCCGCCGATAAGCGGGGCGCCGGCGGCCCTGGGCATACCGGGCGGCTTGTCCGCTCCCGGCAATCGTGCGAGCCCTCGCTCGACAAGAGCGGGAGAGAAACGCGATGCCGACGCCGGGTGAGAAACTGCGCGCGCTGATCGAGAACGGTGAGCACTTCGTCGCGGCCGAGGCCTATTCGGCCCTGACCGGGCGCATCGTCGAGCATGTCGGCTTCAAGGCGGCCTATCTTGGCGGCCATGCCTGCTCGGCGTTTCATTATGCGGTGCCGGACAACGGCGTGTTCAGCCAGGTCGAGATGATCGAGCAGTCCGCCCGGATCGCGCAGGCCATCGACATCCCGCTCATCGTCGACGCGGATACCCTGGGCGAGACGGTGGCCGACGCCTATCATTTCACGCGCCGTTACGCCGCGGCCGGGATCGCGGGCTACCATGTCGAGGACGAGGTCAATCCCAAGCATTCCAAGCATGTGAACGGTCTCTGTTCGGTCGAGGACATGCAGCTGCGAATCGAGGCCGGGGTGAAGGGACGGGGTGATTCCGGTCTGGTCATCATCGCGCGCTGCGACGAACTCTATACCAGCGCCAATGGCGGCGGCGGGGGCGGATCGGTCGAGGAAGCCATCCGCCGCGGCCACGCTTATGCCGAGGCCGGCGCCGATGCCATCGTCTTCGCCAGCGCACCGCCCGAGCAGCAGGCCGAAGTGATCCCGCACATGACCATCCCGGTCTGCACGCTGGGCTTCAACCTGCCTGACACGGCCTTCACCCTCTCCACCGCCTGGGGCTGGGTCTCGGCTGCGGTGGGCCATCTTGCCATGGCCCGCGAGCTGATGGAAACCGGCGCGGTGAAAAGCGCGATGAACGCTTTCACCAACTTCCCGGAAAAATACGACCTGATCGACCAAAGCCTCTACGACGACCTCATCGCCGAATGGGCGGAGCGCACCGGCCGGCCCACCCGCCCCAACCACGCGCGCTAGAGGGGGGCTGCACTGGCCTTGCAGTTCGGGCGGGCGCTTAAAGCCCGATCCCTCAAGGCCTGGGCGATTCGGCGCCCTCGGGCAAGGCCAGGACCTCCAGGCCCTCGTTCGGATCGAGATAGCGCTGTGCCATCGTCTGGAGGTCTCCGGCCGTGATCCTGATCAGCCGCTCGCGGGCCTGGGTGAAGCGGGCGATGCGGTCGGGCTGGCTCTGCGCGCGGTCGACCAGCGAGAGCCAGGTCGCGTTGCCTTTCAGTGCGTTCTGGTAGGCTTCGAGCAGGGGGGCGCGGGCGCGCTGCAGCACGTCGTCGCTGACGGGCGCGGCGCGGAGATCGAGCAGGACCTTGCGGATCGCCTCGCGGCTGGCGGGAACGTCGGCAACGTCGATCGAGGCGGCGATGGCGAACGTGCCGTAACCCTTCCAGTAATGCGACAGCGAGCTGCCGGCCGAGGGTGAATAGGCCTTGCCCAGGGCTTCGCGCAGACTGTCGGTCAGCTCGATGCGGACGACACGCTCGAGCATTTCCAGCCTGAGCGTGTCGAGCGGGTCCGAATCGTCGCGCGTGGGCCAGGTCAGCCGCAACAGGGCCTGATCGGCAGGGCCGGTGTGGCGAACCACCCGGGCGCTGCGGTCTGCCGTGAAGGTGCGCTGCGGCTGTTCGTCATAAGCCCGGAACGCCGCTTCACGCGGCGGGAGAGCGCCCAGCGTCCCGGCCACGAAGGCGATGGCCTTGTCCTCGTCGAAATCGCCGACGAGGCCCACTTCCACGGCGCCATGGGCAAGGCGATCCGAAATGCTCTTCTGCAGCCGGGCATAAGTCAGCCGCCGATAGGTCTCGACCGGCTGGAGGCTGAAGCGCGGGTCGTTGTCGGAAACGATGCGGCCAAGATCCGCGCTCATCGCCGAGGACGGCGTGGCGCGAAGCCGGGCGAAAGTGTTGTTCACCTGCTGGCGGTACTGCACTTCACCCTCTGCGCGGTATCCGGGATCGGTGACCAGGGCGGTGAGCAGCTGAAGTTGCAGTTCCAGGTCGCGCGGGGTGGTGACCGTCTGTGCGTCGAAACTGGCCGTGCTGCTCGACAGGCCGAAGCCCAGCGTATGGCCCGCCATGATGCTGTCCAGATCGTCGCGGCTGTGCTTGCCGAGGCCGCCCTTTTCGAGCCAGCCCACCATATCCGTGGCCAGGGGGTCGTCCCGCGTCTCCAGCATGTCGCCACCGTCGATGGAGAGGCTGACGCGCACGCGATCCTTTTCCAGTTCGGTCTGCTTGAGATTGAGCATGACGCCGTTGGAAAAACGCAGCTCGCGAATGCCCAGCAGGGGATCGCGGGTATCGCTGACGACCGCGCCGGGCGTGCCGAAGGCGGTATAGCCGAAGTTCGCGGCTGCGGCCGCGTTTTCGCGAGGCACGGGGCCGCGCATGGCTTGCTGCCAGGCGCTGCGCAGGGCTGGTTCGCCGCCGTCCGGCGCCTTGCGGCCCTCGAAGCGGATCAGGGGCTTGTCGAGCGCCAGCGCCTCGCGCCGGACAGCGGCCAGCACGGCCTTGGGCGTGATCCGGGGCGCAAAAGCCTCGAAGCGTTCGAGCCCGGAGGCCGGCGTGGAGGGCACCAGCCGATCGTCGACGAGCGCCAGCGCGATAGCCGCCAGCACCGCATTGCTGCGGGTATTCGCCGAACCGGCCGCATCGACGAGCGAACTGCGCAATTGGGCGAGCTGTTCGGAGACTTCGGCGGCGCTGAAACCGTGCGCCAGGGCGCGGCGATACTCGCGGGCGACGGCGGCCACGCCGTCCGCCCATTTGCCGTCCACGCTGTCGATGATGAGGCGGGTGGAGCGAGCGGTTTCGAAAACGTCTCCCGTGCCGAAGCCGGCGCCGCGGAATGGGGGCTGGGCACTGCGCGAAAGGCGCTGCAGGCGGCGGTTGACGATGGCGTAGCCGATCGAGCGCAGCAGGTTCTCCTGCCGCTGGGCGATCGTGTCGGGCTCGTCCAGCCAGGCGCCGTTGCGCTGGATGGTCAGCCGTTCCGACAGTGCGGGATCGACCCAGATGCCGGTGCGCTTGCGATCCTTGGCATCCACCGGCCCGGCATCGGGCTGCAGCTCGGCCTGCGGACCCTGCCAGTCTCCGAAGTGGCGCACGATCCCGGCCTCGACCGCTGCCGGATCGAAGTCTCCGACGATGACCAGGATGACATGGCCTGGAACATATTCGCGCGCATAGAACGCGCGCAGGTTCTGTGCGTTGGCGGCATTGAGCGTGGCGACGGTGCCGATGGGGAAGCGGCTGGAATAGAGCGCGCGGGGGTAGAAGAAGCGCGTCGAATCGATGGTGTTGCGCAAGGCGAAGGTGTTGCGATCGCGCATTTCCGAAAGGATCACGCCGCGCTCGCGGTCGATCGCGGCTTGCGAGATCGTCAGCTCGCCCGCGGTCTCGCGCATGAGCATGAGCGCCGTGTCGAGAAGGGCGGCGTCGCTGCGCGGCAGGTCCAGCTTGTAGACGGTGCGTTCGAAGCTGGTGGAGGCATTGGTGTCCGCGCCGAAAGCCAGGCCGTCGCGTTCGAGAAGAGGGATCATCTGACCTTCGGGCACGCGCTTGCTGCCGTTGAAGGCCATGTGCTCCACGAAATGCGCGAAGCCCTGTTCGTCGTCATGCTCGTCGAGCGAGCCGGCGGCGACTTCCATCCGCACCACGGCGGTTCCGACGGGGGTGGCATTGCGCCGCACGATATAGCGCATGCCGTTGGCGAGGCGCCCGAAGCGGAACTCGGAATCGAGCGGGATGTCGCTCTTTTCGAAGGCCCAGCTGGTGTCGTTGGTGCCGGCTCTCTCGGCGCGCGGCACGGCCTCTCGGGCCGATGCGCCGAGCGGCGCGGCAAAGAGCAGGGCGGTGAGGAGAATCTTCCGCATCGCGCGGGAGTGCCTCACCAAGTCGCTGATAACAAGAGGCTGCGGCCTTCCGCTATCCTGGCGAGGCGGACAACGGGCAAACGAAAAGAGCCCGGCGCGCCTCGTGGCGGCCGGGCTCTTTTCAAGGTCCTGCGAGACTTACTTGCCGCGCAGCTTGCGGTGCTTCGACAGGTCGAGCACTTCGCTCGGGCCGTTGTCGTCCTGCAGCAGGCCGAGGCGGCGCGCGACTTCCTGGTAGGCCTCTTCTTCACCGCCGAGGTCGCGGCGGAAGCGGTCCTTGTCCAGCTTTTCGCCGGTGAACATGTCCCACAGGCGGCAGCCGTCAGGGCTGATCTCGTCCGCCAGGATCACGCGGCTGTAGTCGCCGTCCCAGATGCGGCCGAATTCGAGCTTGAAGTCCACGAGGCGAATGTTGATCGCCGCGAACATGCCGCACATGAAGTCGTTCACGCGGATCGCCATCGCCGAGATGTCCTGCATCTCTTCGTTGGTGGCCCAGCCGAAGCAGGCGATGTGCTCTTCGGCGATCATCGGATCGCCCAGCGCATCGTCCTTGTAGTAATATTCGATCAGCGTGTGCGGCAGGGGCTCGCCCTCAGGAATGCCCAGGCGCTTCGAGATCGAACCGGCCGCCACATTGCGCACCACGACCTCGATCGGGATGATCTCGACCTGGCGGACGAGCTGCTCGCGCATGTTGAGGCGGCGGATGAAGTGGTTGGGCACGCCAATGTGATTCAGGCGCGTGAACACGTACTCGCTGATGCGGTTGTTGATCACGCCCTTGCCCTGGATCGTGCCCTTTTTCTGCGCGTTGAACGCAGTGGCATCGTCCTTGAAATACTGAATCAGGGTGCCGGGTTCAGGGCCTTCGTAGAGGATCTTGGCCTTGCCCTCGTAGATCTGGCGGCGACGGGACATGCGTGTTCGTCCTTGAAACTGTATAAAGAGCAAACCCCGGCTTGTAGGACGTCGGGCGACCGCGGGCCGGGGCGTTCGAGCGGGCATATAATGGAAGCAGGGGTAAAAGCAAACCGGTTGGGCCCGTCCGGCAGGGGCGCCCATCGGCGGATCGCTCCAGAGCTATCCGTACGCCGGGGTCAGCGGCCCGATCCGGCGATTTCCGCCACGAGATTGCGGGCCGCCTCGCGCACCTGACGCCAGGTCGTCTCGAAGCCTTCGGGGCCGCCATAATAGGGATCTTCCACGTCCTGCCCTTCCAGTCCGGGCACATGGTCCAGGAGGAGCGAAAGGCGGGCGGAATGGCCGGCAGGGGCGATGCGCCTCAAATTCGCGAGATTGCTGGCGTCCAGCGCGACGATGCGGTCGAATCTGCGGAAGTCGTCGGCTTTGACCTGCCTGGCGCGATAGGATGAGATATCGATGCCGTGGCGGAGCGCCTCGGCGCAGGAGCGCGGGTCGGGGCCTTTGCCGATATGCCAGGCGCCGGTCCCGGCAGAGTCGATATCGAGGTCCAGTCCCGCTTCGTCCGCCGCCTCGCGAAGCGCCGCTTCGGCAACTGGGGAGCGGCAGATATTGCCGAGGCAGACGAAAAGGATGGACGCTGGAGGCACTACGGACATGGCGCCTAGCCTACAGGCGGTCGGTGCCGATCTCAAATGCGTTTGGAGGGTGGTCCGGGGTCAGCGATGCCCGAACAGGCGTTCGAGGAAAGTGGGCTGGTCCATCGGCTGGATGGGGCCATGGAAGCGGCGGCGCAGGCCGGGATCGAGCGGCGCGCGCGGCGTCCAGATCCGTTCCGAGCGATAAGTGCTGTCTTGCGTCAGGGCCATTGGCGGCTCCATTTCTAGGGATCATTCCTGAGAATAAACCCTAGGACGCGCGGAAAGTTTCCTTTTCCGCGCGCCGCGGAGCCGTTGTCCGAGGTTCAGCGGGCGAGGGCGCCGGCCTCTTCGGCGAGCTGGCGGACCATGGCGCCGACTTCCCGGCCCAGGAAGGGCTTGCCCAGCATGGGCCGCTCGCTGTGGTCCTTGGGCAGGTGCTGACGGTCGTAGCCGCTGACGAAGGCGAAGGGCGTGGACCTTGCTGCCAGTTCGTCCGCCACGGCGTCGATTCGCTCGCCATTCAGGTTGCCGTCCAGGAGGGCGAGGTCGGGGCCGGTCTCGCGGATCATGGCAATGGCCTGTTCGCAGGACGTGGCAGGGCCGAGAGCGATGGCGCCCGAGTCCTCGATCTCCATCATCAGTTCCATGGCCACCAGCGGCTCGTCCTCGACGATCAGCACCCGCAGGCCCTGCGGGCTCGGGCGGTGTGCCGCCGCATCGACGGCGAGGGCGTCGGCCGACATTGAGTCAGCGGCCAGGGAGATAACAGACTGAGGGCCAGCGGCCTCATGGATCGCCGCGGCGGGCGCGCCGCCAGCAGTTTCGCTTACCAGGAGCGGTGGCGGTTCGAGTGCGGCATCGTCGGCCAGCGGCAGTACCAGGTGCCAGCGCACGCCTTCGGGGGCATATTCGGCGCTGATGCGGGCGCCGTCGGCAGCCATGCTGCTTTCGATGAGGGTCGAGCCGAAGCCCCGGCGCTGCGGCGCGACGACCGGCGGACCGCCCCGTTCGCTCCATGTGAGCGAGAGGACATGGCGCGTCAGCGACCAGTCGAGCGCGACCGTGCCGGTCTCGTTGGACAAAGCGCCGTACTTGTGCGCGTTGGTGGCCAGCTCATGGAGGATCAGCGAAAAACGCAAGGCGAGTTCGGGCGGCAGGTCCACGTCGGGTCCGGCCAGGCGCAGCCGTTCCTCGCTCACGGCGCCGATCGCCACCTGGTCCGCGATGAGCCGGCGCAGGCTGGCGGGTTCCCAGGTCGTGGCGCTGAGGAGCGAATGGGCGCGGGCGAGAGACTGCAGGCGCCCACCGAACGATTGCTGGAATTCCTCCGCCGAACGGGCATGGCGGAACCCCTGCGAGGCGATGGCCTGCACTGTGGCCAGCGTGTTCTTCACGCGGTGGTTCAGCTCGCCGATCAGCAGGCGCTGCGTTTCCTCGGCGCGGTGGCGCTCGGTCACGTCGAGCAGTTCGATCATCACGCTGGCCCCGCGCGAGCCCGTGCCCGCCAGCGAGGAACAGTACCATTCGCCTTCGCGCAGAGCCTTGTCGGCCCGCAGGAAGCGGTGCTCCTGCGTTTCGCGGCGATCTTCCCCGCCGAGCAGGGCGCGCATGCCTTCGACGAAGCGCGCGCGGTCGGCCGGGGCCAGGAAGGGGGCTTCCTCCACTTTCAGGCCGAGCACGTCCTGCGCGGAGAAGCCGATCTCGCGCTCCGCGCTGCGATACCAGCTGACGATCCGCAAGTTGGCGTCGATCTCCAGCACGGCGAGCGGCGAATTGTCGCCGTGCGCGCGCAGGCGACCGAGCGCGAGGCCGAGTTCGTCGCGCTGGCGTGCGATCTCGCGGCGCTGGCGGGCGAGTTCGACGAAGACCGCGACCTTGGAGTTCAGCTCGACCATGTCGAGCGGCTTGAGCAGGTAATCGACGGCCCCGGCTTCGTAGCCACGGAACCGGCGGCGTTCGTCGGTGGCGAGCGCGGTCAGGAAGATGATGGGGACGGCGCGGGTACGCTCTGTACCGCGCATCAGTTCGGCCAGTTCGAAGCCGTCCATCTCGGGCATCATCACGTCGAGCAGGGCCAGCGCGAAATCGTCGCGCAGCATGGCTTCGAGCGCCTCGAAGCCGGACGAGACGGTGACGAGTTCGACACCCGGCTGGTCGAGCGCGGCTTCCAGGACGAGCAGGTTCTCCCGGATATCGTCCACGGCCAGGATCTTGAGCGGCTCATTCAGCAAAGGCGGCCTCCTGGACGTCGTGTTTGGTGCGTCGCCAGATCTTTTCCATTGGCGCGAACTCGGCGAAGCTATCGCCCTCTGCGGAGAAGTGCACGGTTTCCTTCGAGCCAAGCCCCAGGAATCCGCCGGGCGGAAGGGACTGCGCGAACAGGCCGAGCGCGCGGTCCTGAAGCGCCCTGTCGAAATAGATCAGCACGTTGCGGCTGGACACCAGTTGAACCTCGGAGAACACGGCGTCGCTCGCCAGATTGTGGTCGGCGAAGACCGCGCGGCGGCGCAGGGTCGGGTCGAACCGGGCCACGCCGTAGTTCGCGGTGTAATAGTCCGCAAGCGACCCCTGGCCGCCTGCCTCGTGATAATTGCGGGAAAAGCCTGCGATCCGGTCGATCTCGTAGACCCCGGCTTCCGCCTTGGCGAGGGCGGCGGGGTTGATGTCGGTGCAGTAGAACAAGGTGCGTTCTTCCAGCCCTTCCTCGCGGAACAGGATGGCCAGCGAGTAGAATTCCTCGCCATTGGCGCAGCCGGCCACCCAGACCTTGATCGAGGGCCAGGTGCGCAGATGCGGGATGACCTGTTCGCGGATGGCCCGGAAATACTCGGGGTCGCGGAACATCTCGCTGACCTGGATGGTCAGGAAACCGATCAGGACGTTGAGGCTCTCGGGATCGTGGAGAATCCGATCGAGCAGGCTGGAGAGGTGCGGATAGCCGAAATGGGATTGCGCCCGCTGCAGCCGGCGCAGCAGCGAGGCGCGGGAATAGTCCCGGAAATCGTACTGGTATCGCCGCCAGATCGCCTCGATGAGGAGGTCTACCTCGATATCCTCCACCGCTTCGACGGCGCGCCGTCCAAGGAGTTTCATCGCGGCATCCACACGCGGACGAGGCTGAGCAGCTTGTCGACGTCTAGCGGCTTGGAGAGATAGTCGTTGGCGCCGGCTTCCAGGCACTCGCGATGGTCGCGTTCCATGGCCTTGGCGGTGAGGGCGATGATCGGCAGGCCCTTCCACTGCGGGTTCTTGCGGATTTCGCGCGTGCAGGCGAGGCCGTCCATTTCCGGCATCATCACGTCCATCAGCACCAGGTCGACACCGACCCCGCCGCTGTCGCGGATATCGCTGTCCGCGACGCGGGCGAGTTCGTTCAGAGCCTCGATGCCGTTACGGGCGATGCGGACGTGGACGCCATGCGGTTCGAGCACCGAGGTGAGGGCGTAGATGTTGCGGATGTCGTCTTCCACCACCAGGATCTGGCGGCCTTCCAGCGCGGCATCGCGGCCCAGCGAGCGGGCGAGGAGCTGCTGCTTCTCGTCCGGCATCTCGGACACGACCTGGTGCAGGAACAGCGTCACTTCGTCGAGCAGGCGCTCGGGGCTCTTGGCGCCCTTGACGATGATCGACTTGGAATAGCGCCGCAGCCGCATCTCTTCCTCTTCGGAGAGTTCGCGGCCGGTATAGACGATCACCGGCGGGAAGCCGACGCTCTCGTCGTGGGAGAGACGTTCGAGCAGGTCGAGACCGGACATGTCGGGCAGGTTGAGATCCAGCACCATGCAGTCGAAGGTTTCCTCGCCAAGGCGGGCAAGGCAGTCGGCGGCGCTCTGGACGTCCACGGTCTCGACATCGCGCGAGGCGAGGAGGAGGTGGATCGCCTCGGCCTGGCGGGGGTCGTCCTCCACCACCAGCACGCGGCGCAGGCGTTGGTCCATGCGGGCTTCGAGGCCCTCCAGCATGCCTACCAGCGTGTCGCGGCTGACCGGCTTGAACAGATAGCCCACCGCGCCGCTGGCCAGCGCGGCATGGTCGTCGTGATCGGCAGAGACGATGTGGACGGGGA
Organism: Novosphingobium sp. BL-S-21; assembly: GCF_055521655.1. Classification (NCBI taxonomy): domain Bacteria; kingdom Pseudomonadati; phylum Pseudomonadota; class Alphaproteobacteria; order Sphingomonadales; family Sphingomonadaceae; genus Novosphingobium; species Novosphingobium sp. BL-S-21. The sequence continues at coordinate 967,426 of NZ_CM145496.1, read as the reverse complement.
TGTGGCGCGTGCGGGTGTCGCGCTTGATGCGGTCGAGCACGGAAAGCCCGGTGTGGTCGGGCAGGTGCATGTCCAGGATCACCGCCTGCGGCAGATATTGCCGGGCGAGCAGGGCGCCTTCGTCGGCCGTGCCCGCGATCAGGCATTCGAAGCCCACTTCATGCGCCAGATCACTGAGAATCCGGGCAAAAGCGGGGTCATCCTCGACGATCAGGATGACGCGGGAATCACCCGAAAGCGTCTCGCGGTCGTCGGAAGGAGCAGGGCCGCGGCGGGTCGCGGGGGCTGTCGTCTGCGATGCGGCCGGGGTGGGCGTGGGGCTGGACCGGCCCGGGATCAGCGGGGTGCTGGCGGTATCGCCGGGCGTGAAGGTCTCGGGCAGTTCCAGAGTGAACACGCTGCCCGTGCCGGGCGTGCTGTCCACCGTGATGGTGCCGCCGAGCAAGTGCGCCAGTTCGCGGGAGATCGACAGGCCCAGCCCGGTGCCGCCGTACTTGCGGGCGATGCCGCCGTCCGCCTGGCGGAAGGCCTCGAAGATCGCGTCCTGCTGGTCCGTGGGAATGCCGGGGCCGGTGTCGCGCACCGCGAAGGCGATGCGGCCTTTCGCGGCCCGCGCGACGACGAGCGAGACTTCGCCCTGCGAGGTGAACTTGATGGCGTTGGAGAGGAAGTTCTTGAGCACCTGCTCCAGCCGCAGCGGGTCGGTCTCGATCTCGGTCACGCCCTCGGCCGCATGCATCGTCAGCGACAGGCCCTTGCCCGAGGCTGCGGCGGAGAAAGTGTTCTCCAGCTTGCCGAGCATGGCGTCCATCGGCACGCGGTGCGGTTCCAGTTCGAGCCGCCCGGCCTCGATCTTGGAAATGTCGAGCACGTCGTTGATCAGCGTCAGCAGATCGTTGCCGGAAGATTCGATGGTCTCGGCATAACGGACCTGCTCGCCCGAGAGGTTGCCCTGGCGATTGTCGGCCAGGAGGCGGGCCATGATGAGCAGCGAATTGAGCGGCGTACGCAGTTCGTGGCTCATATTGGCGAGGAATTCGGACTTGTAGCGGCTCGCCTGTTCCAACTCGTCCGTCTGGCTGCGCAGGCGGGTCTGCGAACGGGTCAGTTCATCGCGCTGAGCTTCGAGCGACTGGGCCTGTTCCTCGAGCTGCGAATTGCTGCGCTCCAGCTCGGCCTGCTGCTCTTCGAGCTGGGTCTGAGAGTGAAGCAGCAGCTTGCTCTGCGCTTCCAGTTCGTCGTTGGTGGCGCGCAGTTCCTCGCTCTGGTTCTGGAGTTCCTCGGCCTGCTGCTGGGTCTCCGAAAGCAGGTGTTCCAGGCGGGCGCGATACTTGGCCGAACGCAGGGTGATGCCGAGCGAACTGCCGACGAGATCGAGGAAGGCGGCGAGGTCTTCCGGCCGCGCTTCCGGCGTGTCGAGGAAACCGAGTTCGACCACGGCATTGACCGTACCGTCGACGTGGGGCGCGCCCAGCACCAGCCGGGCCGGCGTTGCCTGGCCGAGCGCGGTTCCGAACGAGAGGTAGCCTGCCGGAACGCGGGCGATGGTGGTGGTGCGGCCATGGCGCATGACTTCGCCGAGCAGGCTCTCGCCCGGCTCCATGCGCTCGGGAACGGTGGCTCCGGCCGGCACGCCATATGTGGCGATCTTGCGGAAGGCGCCATCGTCCTTGACGTAGAGGGCGCCGGCGATCGCGCCGAAGCGCTCGGCCAGGAAGGAGAGGGTGCGGCTGCCCAGTTCGTCCAGCGCGATGCTGCCGGCTGTGGCCCGCGCCAGGTCCGTCTCGCTTTCGCGCAGCCATTGCTGGTGACGGTTGTCGTTACGGTAGCGGATGAGGAAGAAACCGATGACCGCCAGCAGGATATTGGTGATGCCCGACAAGGCGCGGTTCGTCATCGCCACTTCCAGGCCCAGCCCCTGCGGCGCCATGAAATAGGCGACGATGGTGCAGCCGATCCCGGAGATGGCGGCCAGCAGCGGCGTCACCGGGCGGCGGGCGACAAAGGCGATCACCGTGGGCAGCAGGTAGAGAACGCTCACCCCCGTTCCCAGGGGAATGGTGGCGTCGATCAGGAGGCAGAGCCCCAGGGTAATGATAATGACGAGCGCTAGCTGGACGTGAGGACTGAAAGCCTTGCTGGGCGACATTATGAATCTCAAGGGGAAACGCCGGCTGCAGGCGGACCGCTCCTCCCCCCAAACTTCAAGGGCGGTCCCCGGATCGGGAGGTTGAACGCAGGCAGGGTTCCATCGGTTCCCGAGGGAACGTGATAAATCTTATATTACCCAAGATTTTCGAGGTTTCGTGAAGCGCAGCGGCGCAGGGTGAGTGAGGGTTTCATTAAGTAAGTTCCGGTAGGGCGTGCTGAAATCCCGACGAACTTCGCCGAAAGACTGGTCCTCCGATGCGCAGAATCACTCACCAGTTGCACCGCCTCCTCAAGGACATATCCGGCAATATCCTGCCGATGGCGGCCATCGGCATGGTCGTGGCGGCGGCGATCGTGGGATCGGCCATCGATCTCAGCCGCAACTTCAAGGTGGAGAACCAGCTCCAGGCCGCCTGCGACTCCGCGGTGCTGGCGGCGCGGCGCACCGTGGCGACGGACGCGGATTCGACGACGCCGGTCAACGGACTGGCGCCGTCCGTCCACACCGTGGCAGACAACTACTTCAAGACCAATTTCGACGATTCCACTCTTGGCACGGGCACCACGAACTTCGAGGTGTCTTCCCCGGACAAGGGCCAGACCGTCGAGGGCACGGCCGCGACCGTGCTGGACACCGTGGTCATGCGCCTGTTCGGGTTCAACAATTTCGCTCTGAGCGTGAAATGCACATCGTCCATGGGCATCGGCAATGCCGACGTGATGATGGTGCTGGATACCACCGGCTCGATGGCGGAATCGCTGAGCGGATCGACCCGCATCGCCGCGCTGCGCAGCGCGATGAAGAACTTCTACACCACGGTTTCCGGCGCGACCAAGGAAACCAATGCCCGTGTGCGCTACGGCTTCGTGCCCTACAGTTCGTCGGTCAACGTCGGCAAGCTGCTCAACGCCGTGGACAAGAGCTACATCGCCGACAGCTGGAACTACCAGTCGCGCGTGCCGATCTTCCTGAACGTCGCAAATGGGACGAAGACGGGGACTTCGGTAGACTATTCCAATCCCACATCGAAAACGACCCAGGGCAATACCGGCTACAACCAAAACCAGTGCTCGAAGAATTTGCCGTCCAGCCAGACGAGCTATTCGGACAACGGCTCGTCCACGTCCGAGACCACGATGTCCGGCACGAGCCCGAATATCATCGTTACGATTGTGACCAAGCAGCCCCAGCAAATGCTGACGTACGAATGCAAGAGCAGCAAAGGCACGTATTATATTTATACGACCACCTACTCGCGCACGAAGACGACCACTGACACTTACAAGAACGCCACGAATTCTACAAATGTGAAGGGTTCTACCTTCGACCATTGGGAATATCGCCAGGTCACCGGCGTCGATACGTCCAAGTTCAAGACGTTCGGCTCTACCCCCGTGCTCAACGGCAATAACGGCGCGTCCGTTTCCTACACCTGGGGCGGTTGCATCGAGGAGCGCAGCACGTCGAACACGGCGAACTTCAGCTACAACTCGATCACGGGCCTCAGCCCGTCGACGGCGCTGGACATCGATATCGACAGCGCGCCAACGTCGGATGCCAAGACCAAGTGGGGCCCGCTCTGGCCGGAGATCTCCTACCGCCGTGCGGGCAGCAGTTCCAGCACCTGGACACGCAACACGACGACGGATGGCGCATCGGCCGGAACCTATTGCCCCGCCGAAGCGAAGCTCCTGACCGAGATGGACCAGTCCAGCTTCAACACTTACGCGAACTCGCTGACGGCGGTGGGCGGCACTTACCTCGACATCGGCATGATCTGGGGCGGGCGGATGCTCTCGCCCGACGGTATCTTCAAAGACACGGTGAACCTGGAGCCCACCAACGGCGGTGAAGTCGCCCGGCACATCATCTTCATGACCGACGGCCAGATGGACACGTCCAACTATGTGCCGACGGCCTGGGGCATGGACTGGTGGGACCTGCGCACGACGGCCGGCGGCTCGGAAAGCGATGCCGACGCGCGCCACACGTCGCGCTTCCTCGCCGTCTGCGAGGCGATCAAGGCCAAGGGTATCCGCGTCTGGGTGATCGCCTTCACTTCGGGGCTTTCCACCGACCTGAAGACCTGCGCCTCCGACGACAGTTCCTATGTCGCCACCAACGCCACCGATCTCAACACCGCGTTCCAGGAAATCGCCAAGCAGGTCGGCGAACTGAGGATCACCGAGTGATGCTGCGCCGCCTGTCGCATTCGGCTGCCGGAGCGCTCCGGCGCCTCCGGGCCGACTGCCGGGCCGATACCCGGGGCGTGACCGCGATCGAGTTCGCCGTGGCGGGCCCGGTCCTCATCATCCTGCTCATGGGCATCTTCGATCTTGGCCACATGGCTTACATCCGCGCCGTGCTCCAGGGCGGCGTACAGCAAGTGGCCCGCAACGGCACGCTGGAGACTGCCGAGACGGAAGCGGGCGATGCCTATGTCAAGCGACTGGTCGACGGCGTCGCGCCGGGAGCCAAAGTGGAAATCACGCGGTCGAGCTATTTCGACTTCACCGACATCGCCCGGCCGGAGGCCTGGAACGACAAGAACAACAACAGCATCTGCGACAATGGCGAATCCTACACGGACGAGAACAAGAACGGCCATTGGGACGCCGATGTCGGCAAGAGCGGCAATGGCGGCGCGAACGACGTGGTCGTTTACACCGTGAAGGTCACGTATACGCCCGTGTTCCCCGTTCCCGGACTGACCGACGGGAACACCAAGCGCACGCTCTCGGCCACGGCCGTCAGGAAGAACCAGCCTTACGCCCTTCAGCAGGCGGTAGGCTCGGCAGCAGGGACCTGCCAATGATGGCATCGCCGAACAGGCCGAAGGACTGGCCGCGCTGCGCCGCGCTCCTGCACCGTCTGCGCGAGGACCAGAGCGGCGTCTCGTTCATCGAACTGGCGCTTATCCTGCCGGTGCTGCTGACCCTGGGGCTTTACGGCACCGAAGTGGCGATGATGGCCATGACCAACATGCAGGTCGGCGAAATCGCGACGTCCGTGGCGGACAATGCCTCCCGCCTCGGGCAGACGGACAACAGCACCGTCAGCCCGACGGTCAAGGAAGCGCAAGTCGATTCGGTCATGTGGGGCGCCCTGAAAGAGGGCAGCAGCTTCGATTTCGAAACCAATGGCCGCGTCGTCCTGTCCAGCCTGGAATACGACAGCGATACCAAGCGGCAGTTCATCCACTGGCAGCGGTGCCGCGGCGATCTGGACCGCAAGTCAGCTTATGGTGAGGCGGATCCCTACAAGACCGGCCCGGTGCTGGACGGCATGGGTGTGAAGGACCACAAGATCTACTCGGTGCCCAATTCCGCAGTGATGTTCGTGGAAGTCTACTACCACTACCAGCCGCTGTTCGGGACGATGTTCGTGAAGGACCAGGTGTTCAAGCACGAGGCGGCCTTCCTGATTCGCGACGACCGCAGCCTCAACCCCAGCGGCACCAAGAACGGCATTACCGGAACCGGCAGCCAGTCGCTCTGCACCTGAGGCGAAGGCCCTTGGGGCCCGCCCCTTGCAGGGATGTTTTCAGATCTGCGGAAAAAACGAATTGGTCGGGGAGACAGGATTCGAACCTGCGACATCTTGCTCCCAAAGCAAGCGCGCTACCGGGCTGCGCCACTCCCCGACCCTTCGGTCGTCGATGTTGATCCGGGACCAGAAGTCCCGGTGCCGTTGGTGGGCCCGGCAGGATTCGAACCCGCGACCTAGCCGTTATGAGCGGCCAGCTCTAACCGCTGAGCTACAGGCCCCAACTGCCACGCCCGGCTCCATCGACGAGGCCGGACGAGAAGCCCGTTAGCTTGGCAATTCGTTCTGCGCAAGCGCTACGCTGGACATGATGTTGGCAACATTGCTCGGTTTTACACCGCGGCGTTCCAGATGCGCGAAAAGTGTGCGCCACCAGCCGTAGAGCGCGTCCAGATCCTGCGCGTCCCGCACGTAAGGCGTATAGCCGGGAACGAGCGAGGGGCTGTGGAAGGAGAAGACCAGCACCGGCAACCCGGCATCGATGGCCACGTCGACACCGCGCAGCGCTTCCTCGGCCGTGATTCCCTCCGGCGTCAGGGGGATGCGCTCCAGCAGTCCGGCACGGGCGAGGGCGCCGCGCAGCTGCGGCATGCGCCAGAGCGCGGGGTATATCGTATTGCCAAGCTGCCGCAGCGGTCCCCAATAGACGGTGGTCAGCGGCAGTTCGAGCAGCCGCCGCGCGTTGTCCGTCCAATAAGGTTGCAGCGGATGGGTGCGATAGTTCGGCCCGCCGGAAGCGCTGTAGTCGAACCGCGCGCGTACCGAAGTGTCGATGGCGATGCCGAATTCGTCCAGGATCTCGGCAGTGCGCGGGCCGAGCCCGTAGCGTCCGGCCCGGTAGATGCGCGGCGCCGTGCCGAAAGCCTCGACGATTCGGCCGTGAAGGCGCGCGAACTTCTCGCGCTCCAGTTCGAAGCCCAGGTTCCCGGCGTAGGAGTTGAACTCGGTCACGGCCTCGTCGAACGGGGGGTTCACCCAGGGGTGAAGCTGGACGCCCACTTCCGCCCGCCCGGCCGCGACCGCTTCGCCGATGGCTTCGGGTGCCAGCGGCGAATCGGCGACCGGATAATCCACGAGATAGATCGGCACGACGCCGAACTCCTCGCAGAACTGCTGGAACGTGCGCAGTGCCGGGACGGAAAGCGTGCCATGCCCGTGCCGGTCGAGCGGCGCGTTCCAGTCGAACTCTTCCTCGGTATCGACCGTGACGATGAAACGCTGGCCGAATCCCTCGCTGAATTGCGCAAGGGCATCGGCGCGCGGCGGCAGGAGGAGGTTGGTCCCCGGCAAGACAGAATATTCCCTCAATCGGGTCGCATCCGACAGAACGACAATATGGACGAAGCGGCTCCGGGACCAGGCAGGCTGGCCTGCGAATCCGCAAGTACGGCAGGAACGGCCTAGAGGAAAAGTGTTCCGCTTCGGTAAAGGGGCGGGACGAAAGTCTTCCCCCGCACGGTCTGGAACCCTCTCCGCGAGGGGCTCAGAGCGCGCGGCTTTCGGCGTCCTGCGCGCGGCCCAGCGCCGATGCCGCAAAGGCGGGGAGCGACAGCCGCAGCTCGTCGCCGTCGCGCTGGAGGCTGCCGCCGGCAGCGTCGGCTTCGGCCGCTGCCAGGCGTAAGGTGAAGCCGATGCCGAACATGCCGGTGGAAAGCGACTGGCCGCGCTCGCTCACCGGCGTTTCGAACAGGCTCTGGGCATCGCGCGCCAGCAGCAGCGAGGGCAAGGTCACTCGCATGGCCACGCGCCCGTTCTCCACGGCGAGCCGGACCGGCAGCAGTTCGTGCGGCGCAGTCATCCCTGCGAGTACGGCGAAGACGCGCCATATCATACGCTCGATCTCGGTCCGCTCGATGGCGATCGGCAGCGCCGGCCCGCCCGTTTCGGGAAGGACGAAACCACTGCCGCGCGGCTCGGTCCAGGCCTTGAGGCGCGCAACGGTCTCGGACAGGACGGCGACGAGGTCGCTTTCGCCCGATTCGATGCCGAGGGCGCCCGATTCGAGCTTTACCAACCGGTCGAGTTCCTCGAATCCGGCCAGGATATGGGCGCAGTCCCCGGCGATGGCCGCGGCAAGGGCGCGATATTCGTGCGGCGCAGGGCCGTAGAGCTGCTGCTGGATGATCTCCGCGGCGACCTGGATGGCATTGGCCGGCGTGCGCAGTTCGTGCAACACCTGGCGCATGCGGTCCGCCTCGCTGGGTTCGGCGGCCGGGGCCGCGTCGACGGCGGCGATCTTGCCGGGGCGGCGCAGGCGCCCGGCATAGCCTGTGAATCGGCCGCTCGCGGGGTCGAAGTGCGGCACGGCATCCACTTGCCAGGCACCGCTCACGGCAGGAGCGCCGGTGATCTCGATGGCAACCGCGCGGAGGGGTTGGCGGTGCCGGATGGAAAGTGCCAGACCGGGAATATGCATCGAGGCCATCTGCACGGACGGCAGCGGCGCTGCAGGATCGAGCGGCTCACTCACCATCGGGTCGAGCGCCGCGAGGTTGAGGCCGATCAGCGCGCTGGCATGGGAACCGTCGGCCCAGCAGACGCGGCCTTCCGAATCCGTCGCGAAATCCATGGCGACGGGGGCGCTGGCGCTGGGCGAATCGCCCAAAGGCAGGCGGGGAGAGCCGCCGGCAATGCCCGGTGCGTGATGCTCGCGTGCCTTGCGGAATTCCTCGATGCGGCGGACGATCGCGCCGATGCCGTCGCCGCCTTCTATGCCGGTCCCGCCGCCGCTGGTCTCCAGCCCGCTGCGCAGCGCGGCCGAACGGCGCGAGGTGGCGGCCTGTTCGAAATCGGCAAAGGAAATCGGCTCGGCGCCCCGCGGGTGCTCCGTCTCCGGTTCCTCTTCGGCGTCCGGCAGTTCGGCTTCGTCGAGCAAGTCGAAAGGTTCGCCCTCAACGGGCGTCTGAGGCGCGGCGTGGTTTTCGCTCGCGGCCTCGCTCGGAAACTGAATTTCGAAAGTGGAAACGGAGACTTCCAGGACTTGCGCGTTCGGGGCGGGTGGCAGGCCGCGATCCTGGATGCCCAGACGGTCGAGCAGCGCGCCGACTTCCGGGCCGAGATCGCGGCGGTGGCGCAAGATGCCGCGGGCGCGCACGGGCAGGGCGGGCACGAGGCGAAGCCAGCCCGCTTCGTCCAGTCGCGCCGTGCCGATGGCAGCCAGGGCGACCTCGGGTTCCGCTTCGGCGAACAGGGCCAGAAGACGGGCATTGGTCAGGGGCTGGAGCGGCTGGCGCACCAGCCGCGCACGGTCTGCCGCGCCGATCTGTGCGCCGAGTTCTTCGACCCGGGCAAAGCCGGCCTCGATGGCGTCGGAACGGGCGTCCTCGGGCAGGCGCCCCAGGATGTCGATCAACTGCCGGTACTGGATGCGCGCCAGCGCGTCCCCGGAGGACGGCAGGCGCAGTACCGTGGCAAGGCGATCGTCGAAATGCATTCCGGCTCCATAGGCGGTCTGCAAGCCCTTGCGAAGCCGCCCTATCCCTATTGTTACCCGAAGTAGGCCCTTAGAGGTTAAGTCAGGGTCACCAAGCGGCGAACTTTACTTCGAAAAATGCAGCGGCGCCCGTGTTTCCTGCCCGCCCGGTAGGAGGCTTTGCCGGTCTTCCATGTTCCGCCGATGGGGGAAAGGAGCCGGAAAGGCCCGCAAATCCGGCCGCCGGCCTATGCGAAAACGCTCTCTAGCAAACTGTGCAGACGCTGTAAGTCGGCAGATTGTAGGCGTTGCAATGCGGGACGATTACGCTAAGGGATAATATTATTACAGGGGTGTCAGCGTTTTCGAGTGGATATTGCATGCCGGATCACGCTGCGCGCCCGCAAGGAAAGTTTCGCATGATTAATCTCGATGACATCGATCGCCGCTTGCTTGCAGAGTTGCAGGACGAAGGCCGCATCACCAATGTCGAACTCGCCCAGCGCGTCGGTCTCACCGCTCCGCCGTGCCTGCGCCGTGTGCGCAGCCTGGAGGAATCGGGCATCATCCAGGGCTACCACGCCGATCTGGACGCTTCGAAGCTGGGCTTCACCATCACCGTCTTCGCGCTGGTCAGCCTGAAGAGCCAGGCCGAGGAATCGCTGCGCGCCTTCGAGGACCACATGAAGGGTCTGCCCGAAGTGCGCGAGTGCCACATGCTCAACGGCGAGATCGACTTCATTCTGAAGATCGTCAGTCGCGACCTGCAGAGCTTCCAGGAATTCCTCACCAGCAAGCTGACGCCCGCACCGAACGTGGACAGCGTCAAGACCTCGCTGACGATCCGCACCGCCAAAAGCGTGCCGGGCGTTCCGCTGGAAGCCTGAAAGCGAATCACCGCGTGGCAATGACGAGAAAAAGGCGCCGCGTCCTGCTCCTGGGCGCGGCGTTGCTGTTGGCAGCCGGGAACCTCTGGTGGTTCACACGGGGAAGCAGTCAGCCCGAGCCGGACTTCGTGCTGGGCGCGACGTTCGAATATGCGAGCATCGCGGCGCAGGACCTGCCTTCACTGCCGCGCTACGATGCCGCCAAGGGAACGTGGCAGGCCCGCGGCCGGCCGGTCACCGCGATAAAGGATCACGTTCGCCCTTATCGCGCCTCCGATTCTGTCACGAAGTGGAGCCCCACGTCCTATGTGGCGATAGGGGTGGAGGCGAGTGCCGGTCCCAGCCAGCTTCACCCGATCTTTCTCGATCTCGTCCGCGCGGGGATCTGCGATGTTGCCGTCGTTCAGGACGGCATGTCGCCCGATCCGCGCGGGGAGGTGGCTGTCTTGATCCAGCATGTCGTGTCCGTCAGGGACGGCACGGGCAGCGCGGTGAAATGCCACGCGCGTCAGAGCGCGGCAGCGCCCTCCAGCGCCAGCAGATAGCTCTTCGCACCGAAACCGGCGACGGTGGCCTTTGCCGCCATGCCGACCCATGACGTGTGGCGGAATTCCTCGCGGGCGTGCGGGTTGGAGAGGTGCACCTCGATCACCGGCACCTTGATAGACCGGATCGCGTCATGCAGTGCGATAGAGGTGTGCGTATAGGCGCCGGGATTGATCAGCACCGCATGGGCGCCTTCGTCCTCGGCTTCGTGCAGCCAGTCGATCAGGTGGCCTTCGTGGTTCGACTGGCGCATCTCGATGGAGCAATCCAGCGTCTCGCCGCGCTCCACCAGCATGGCGCCGATGTCGTCCAGCGTCTGCGAACCGTAGATGCCGGGTTCGCGCTTGCCCAGGCGGTTGAGGTTCGGTCCGTTGAGGACGTAGACGAGCTTGCTGGCCATTTCGCGATTTCCCGGTGCGGTTGCTATCCGGGCGCGGCTCTAGAGCATTTTCAGGCCCGCTGGAAACACCCCGAGGCGCCGAACCGGCAAAGTAGCGCGGCGCGTCAGCGGGGTGCGGGCATCTGGTCGTCGATGGGGCGGCCGTCCGCCTGCGTACCGACGGGAGGCTGCGGCGCGCTGCCGCCGAAGTCGGGTGCAGCATCCTGCGCACCCTCCGGCGGCGTTTCCGCCTCCGACTGGTCGGCATCGGCGTCGCCCTGATAGAACTTCGCGAGTTCGGCGTCGTTGGCCTTGAGCCGCGCGGAGGCTGCCGCGCTTTCCGCCTGCTGCCGGGCGGAGGCTTCCTGTTCCGCGGAACTCTTCGCCGCGGCCAGCTGCTTTTCCAGCTCTTCCTCGCGGCTCGGCCCGCAGGCTGCCAGCACCAGGGCCGGGCTCAAGACCAGTGCAATGGGCAAGACATTCCGAAACACGCAGTGGCTCCCCGCCAGACATCGCCGTGAGACCGCAAAAGTGACGGTCCTGCCGGGATCTCTAGCGGGGAAGGTTTGGCTTAATCTTAACGGGCGAAAATCTAGCGATCCGAGCCCTTGGCCTTGCCCCACTGCCGCATCGCCGAATATCCGAGGTATCCGGTGCCGAAGAGGGCGTAGAGCGGCTCCGGGATGCCGTTCAGATAGGCCGACATGCTGCTGCCGATGGCTTCGGCGGTCCGGGGGCTCAGGGCACCGATCAGGCCCATGGGCAGCGACCACAGGATCATGAGGTAGATGACGTAGAGAAAGCTCGGCCTGGCCCGGCTGGTCCAGGGATCGCGCGACTCGGCTTCTGCGACGATCGGCGAGAGACCTGCCTGAAGCATCTGCAATTCCTGAGAATTTTCGAGTTTAAGCAGTTCCAGCTTGGCGCGGTCCCGTGCATCGGGATCGGGGATCACCTTGTCGATGATCTTCGAGACCGGCGCGAGTATCGAATCGAACAGGGGCATTGGCGGGCACTCCCTAGGATGGTGGCCCGCAACCAGATAATCGAAGCGATCGATGTAGGAAAATGCTGCCAGTCATCGCCGCAGTCGGCGGTTCTTGCAGGAAGTGAGGCGGGGAGAAACTGCTCCAGCCGCCTCGCGGATCAGACGTCGGACGGTATCGGCCGGTCGAGATAAGTGGTTTCGCCCTGCCGGCGCGCTTCCCAGGCATTGGTGCGCTCGCGGGCATAGGCCTTCTGCACGCGAACCCGGCTGATGCCGTATCGCTTGGCGAGGTCGCCGTAAGTCGCGCCATCGATCACGGCGACATAGATCGCGGCATTGCGCTCTTCGCTGGAGCTAGGATTCTCAGAGGACATCGACATTCTCCCGCGTTCTGCGCCGTGCTGGTTGGTCACCCGTCGCAGGCGATTCGCCCTCGGCAACGTATCAAGCCTGGGTTCCGATCCCAATCGGACGCGGTCTTGTCCGAAAACGAAATGAGGGCTGAAACGAAAACGCCGTCTCCCGCACGAAGCAGGAGACGGCGTTTTTCATTGGTCGGGACGAGAGGATTCGAACCTCCGACCCCCACACCCCCAGTGTGATGCGCTACCAGGCTGCGCTACGTCCCGACCGGAGCGCGGCCTATAGGAGGCCTTTTTCGAGAGCGCAAGCGTCTGAATGACACTTTCTTCACGGTGCTTGAACGGCACTTGTGGATACCTATTTGGCGACGGCTTCGGTGAGGCCCACGGGGGATGGCGGCTTTCCGCAGGAAGGCCGCGCGTTGCCAGTGCTCCGCTTTGTTGCTAACCGCGCGCATCCGGCAAAGTCCATAGAATGGATTTTCCCGGCGAGGCGTGCGGCAGATCGGATGCCGCGTATTGCCGCGCCGGCACGAACACGACGAGAAGGCCCTTCAGTTCAATGCAAAGCTCGATTCTCAACCAGCTCGCCGCCGCCGCTCCTGCCGGCGCGCCGCCGGCATGGATCCAGTATCTGCCCTTCGTCGCGATGGCGGTGATCTTCTGGTTCCTCATCCTGCGTCCGCAGATGAAGCAGCAGAAGGAGCACAAGAATAAGCTTTCGGCGCTCAAGAAGGGTGACGAAGTGCTGACCGGAGGCGGCCTCGTCGGCAAGATCGTCAAGATCGACGACAACTACGCCGATATCCAGCTTGCGCAGGGCGTCGTCGTCAAGGCGGTCAAGTCGACCATCGTCGATGTGATCCCGCCGGCCGGCTCGAAGCCCGCAAACGACTGAATTTCCGGCATCGCCGGGCTGAACCTGGCGATTCCCGATATCATGGAGCGCCCTGGACCGGGCGCTCTTTCGGAGAGAAGCCACAGGCTATGCTCGAATTTCCTACCTGGAAGAAGCTCTGGTACTGGGCGCTGACGATCGTCATCGCCCTTTGCGCCGTGCCGTCGCTGGTCTCGCTGACCAATGCGCGCTGGCCCGCATTCCTGCCGGAGCCAAAGATCAATCTCGGCCTCGACCTGGCCGGCGGCAGCCGCCTCCTGCTGGAGGCCGACCGCAAGCAGGTCGTCCAGCAGCGCCTGGAAGGCATGGAGGAATCCGTGCGCACGCGCCTGCGCCAGGCCAGCCCGACCATCGCCATCGGCGATTTTTCCAGCAACGGCGGCCAGCTGGCCTTCACCGTGCGCGACGCTTCGCAGGTGGATGCCGCGCGGGAAGCGATCCTGCCGCTGACCTCCGGCGCGGGCCTGACCGGCCAGCGTGACTGGGACATCACCGTACAGGACGGCACGCGCTTCATCCTCGTGCCGACCCAGGCCGGTATCGACCTGGCAATCAGCAATGCGATGGAAACTGCGGTCGAAGTGGTCCGCAAGCGCATCGACGCGCTCGGCACCAAGGAGCCCGACATCCGCCGCCTCGGCGGTACCCGCATCGACGTGCAGGTGCCCGGCCTCCAGGACCCGCAGGCGCTGAAGAACCTGCTTGGCCAGACCGCCAAGCTCGAATTCAAGCTGGTCGACGAAACGGCTGTGCCCAGCGATCTGGCCAAGGGCATCGTGCCTCCGGGCGACGAGATCGTGCCTTACGCCGATCCCACTTCGCCGGCTGCCGGCGGCGTTCCCGCCATTGCGGTGAAGCGTCTGGGCGGTATCAAGGGCGACGAACTGACCGATGCCAAGCAGGCCTTCGAACCGAAGACCAACGCGGCGGTCGTCTCGATCACCTTCAATCAGCAGGGCGGCGAGAAGTTCGCCAAGCTGACGACCGAGAACGTCAACAAGCGCTTCGCCATCATCCTCGACGGCAAAGTGCTCTCCGCGCCCAGCATCAACGAGCCGATCCTGGGCGGCAGCGCCCAGATCTCGGGCAGCTTCAACGTCCAGTCTGCCACGCAGCTCGCCATCGCCCTGCGTTCGGGCGCGCTTCCGGTCGATCTGACCGTCGTCGAGGAGCGCACCGTCGGTCCCGACCTCGGCGCCGATTCGATCCAGAAGGGCGTCGTCGCCATGGGCGTCGGCTCGCTGCTGCTGATGGTGTTCATCTTCCTGACTTATGGCCGCCTCGGCGCCTATGCGAACCTGGCGCTGGTCATCAACGTGCTGATGATCCTGGGCGTGATGGCGGTGCTGGGCACCACCCTGACGCTTCCCGGCATCGCCGGCTTCGTGCTGACGATCGGTGCGGCGGTCGACGCCAACGTGCTCATCAACGAGCGTATCCGCGAGGAACGCCATCGCGGCCGCCGCGTGGTGCAGTCGGTCGAGCTGGGCTACAAGGAGGCGAGCCGCGCCATCTTCGACGCCAACATCACCAACGCCATCTCGGCGGTGCTGATGTTCGCCTTCGGCTCGGGTCCGGTCCGCGGTTTCGCGGTCGTCCTCATGATCGGTATCGCGACTTCGGTGTTCACCGCCGTCACGATGAGCCGGATGTGGGTTGCGGGCTGGCTGCGTCGCACCCGTCCCAGCGACCTGAACGTATAAAGGTACTGGCGCATGAAGCTCCTCAAGCTCATTCCCGATCACACGAACATCCACTTCCTGCGCTGGCAGTGGCCGTTCTTCATCACCAACCTGCTGGCGATGGCGGCATCGATCGTGCTGCTGTTCACGCATGGCCTCAACCTGGGTGTTGACTTCGTCGGCGGCCAGATGATCCGCGTGACGTTCGAGCAGAGCGCCACGGCGCCGGTCGGCAAGCTGCGCGACAGCGTGGATTCGCTCGGCTTCGGCGAGCCGGTGATCCAGACTTTCGGCAAGCCCAACGAAGTCTCGGTCCGCATGAAGCTGCCGGAAGGTGCGGAGGACAACCCGAAGCTGGCCGACGGCATGGCGCGCAAGATTACCGAAAAGGTGCGTCATGACTTCGCCGACGCCCGTGTCGACGGCGTCGACTCGGTCTCGGGCAAAGTCTCCGGCGAGCTGTTCCACACCGGCATGCTCGCCCTCGGCCTGGCGATGATCTGTATCTCGATCTACATCTGGATCCGGTTCGAATGGCAGTTCGCCGCCGGCGCGCTGTTCGCGCTGGTGCAGGACATCCTGCTGACCGTGGGCATGTTCTCGCTGACGCAGATGGAGTTCGACCTCAACATCGTCGCCGCGCTGCTGACGCTGCTGGGCTACTCGCTGAACGACAAGATCGTCGTTTACGACCGCATCCGCGAGAACATGAAGAAGCACCGCCGCATGCCGATGAGCGAGCTGCTCGACCTCTCGGTGAACGAGACGCTGTCGCGCACGATCGCGACCTCGCTCTCGGTGCTGATCATGCTCGTCTCGCTGCTGCTGCTCGGCCCCGACGTGATCTTCGGCTTCACCGCTGCGATCACCCTGGGCATCTTCATCGGTACCTACAGCTCGATCTTCATGTCCGCGCCGATCCTGATCTGGCTGGGCGTGAAGTCGGACTCCTTCGTGAAGACGGAAACCGATATCGACCGCCAGGAACGCCTCGCCCGCGAGGGCGGCGCGCGGCCCTGAGCCGAAGCACCTCAAGATGACGAAAGGGCCGTTCCTGCAAGGGAGCGGCCCTTTTCATATCAGGCCGCAGCGTAGACCGGCTCGCCCGAAAGCACGTCGCGCCAGAAGCGGACGAGGTTCTGGGCATTCACGCCCCAGGAGAATCTGCTGACGTTCGCGGAAACGTCCTGCTGGCTCGGCGGATCGGCCAGGATGTCGCGCACGGCATCGGCGATCGCTTCGGGGGTGCGCTCGGCGATGATGCGCCCGGCGCTTTCGTCCTTCACCACCTCGCGGGCGCCGCCGATGTCGGGGATGACGATCGGCGTGCCGCAGGCCAGTCCTTCCACCCAGACATTGGCGAGGCCCTCGCTGGCCGAAGGCAGGACCAGCACGTCGGCCGCGCAAAGGACATGGGGCAGCAGGTCGTGGCCGACGAGGCCGAGGAACTGCACCCGGTCGGCCACGCCCAGCCAGTCTGCCAGGGCATGGAGCGACTTGTCGTCCTCGCCCGTGCCGGCAAGGGCGAGACGCGCACCGGGCAGGTGAGTGAGTGCCTCGATCACCAGGCGCTGTCCCTTGCGCGGGATCAGCGAGCCGGGCGTGACGATCAGCGGCCCTTCCGACCAGATCCCGAGGTTGGGCATCGCCGAGACGAGTGCCCGGGCGGCGCCGCGTGCCACGGGGTGGAAGCGCTCATGGTCGAGGCCGGTGTAGTGAACGCCGATCCGTTCGGCGGGCATGCCCAGGGCGATCATGTCGCTGCGCAAGGCCTCGCTGACCGCCAGCATTCCGGCGGCCTGCTGCGCCGCCCGCTGCATCTGTTTGAGCGCAACGGGGCGCTGTCCCCAGTAATGGATGTCCGCCCCGCGCGACTTGATGGTGAGCGGCAGCCCCAGTTCGCGCGCGATCAGCGCGGCGGCGGGGCCGTCCGGGAAGAAGAACTGCGCATCGACCAGGTCGAACGGCCGCTCGGCATGGAGGCGGCGGACGAGCGGCAGCACGGCGCGGGCGATCCGGCCGGGATTGGTATCGCCGCCGATCTTCGGGATCAGCGTGAACTTGGGATAGTGCACTTCGAAGCCGGCGATGCTGCTGGATTCGGGAATGTGCCTGAGCTTGTCGTAGGGATGGCGGCGGGACAGCGGCCAGGGCGGAATGCCGATGGGGCTGACCATGGTGAGGTCCACCTCGCCCCCGGCGACGATCGCCCGCATCTGGTTGCCGACGAAGACGCCGAAGGACGGCTTCACCGGATTCGGAAACAGCGTGGCAATGGAGAGGATGCGCATGGCTTCCCTTTAGAGGCGGAAAGTTAGAGCTTTCTGACGAGCATGTCCGCAACGGCCAGCCACTGGGGATGTTCCACCGGTACGGGCGGCTGGCCGCTGATCGGGGGCAGCAGGACCAGCGCCTCGCCGCCGCTCTCGATCAGCCTTCCGAATGCGAATCGGCCGCCGGGGAGTGGGGCGAGCACGTCGCGGTTCAGCAGGCGCGAAGCCTGGTGCAGGGGCGTCTGTCGCAGCCAGACCTGGTCTCCGGTGCGGTATTCGCCGCAGGTCGCCTCCACTTCCATCACCATCCACGGCAGGTCGGCGGCAAGATCGCTCGGCAGCAGGGCCTCGCGCCGGAGACGCGGGCTTTCGGCGCCGCTTTCGGAGAGGAGAGCCACGACCATGACCGGCTCGCTGGCCTCGCTGCGCAGGAGGCTCTCCGGATCGACACCCAGCGCCTGGGCGATCCGGTTCATCCAGACGAGCGAGAGGTTGCGCATGCCCGTCTCAAGGCGGCCGATGGTCTGCGCGGTCGTGACGGGCCGGCACGCGGCAGCGACATCGGCCAGGGTCAGGCCCTTCTGAAGCCGGATGTCGCGAATGCGGTTGATCATCGAGAAGCTGGCCCCTTGCCGATCCGGCGCAGCCTTGGCGGAGGGCTAACCGATCTGGTTTCCCTCATCGCCGCGGAGAGCCGTCTTGGCAAGGGACGGCGGGCAGGCGCGGCGGCTTGCCCGCCTGCCGCGCCTAGGCACCAGGCTCCCTTATCCCTCGACCAGTTCGGCCAGTTCCAGCCAGCGTTCTTCCGCGGCTTCCTTTTCGCCGCGCGACTTGTCGATGGCGGCGGTCAGGCTGGCGAATTTCGCCGGATCGCGGGTGTAGAGCGCTGGATCGGCCATGGCCGCTTCGTCGCGGGCGATGGCGGCTTCCAGTTCCTCGATCCGCTTGGGCAACAGTTCGTAGTCGCGCTGGTCCTTGTAGGACAGCTTGCCCTTCCTGGGCGGCGGCGGAGCGGCGGTATTGGCGCTCTCCTTCGCCTTGGCCTTGCCGCTGGCGGTGCGCTGGCGGCGCTTGGCCTCCCAATCGGCATAGCCGCCGGCGATCACATCGATATGGCCGGTGCCGTCGAGGCCGAGCGTGACGTTGACCGTGCGGTCGAGGAAGTCACGGTCGTGGCTGACGATCAGCACCGTGCCGTTATAGTCCGCGATCACTTCCTGAAGCAGGTCGAGCGTTTCGAGGTCGAGGTCGTTGGTCGGCTCGTCCAGTACCAGCAGGTTCGATGTTCGCGCGAATTCGCGGGCGAACAGCAGGCGCGAGCGCTCGCCGCCCGAAAGCGTGCCCACTTTCGCCTCGACCAGACCGGGATCGAACAGGAAGTCCTTGAGATAGCCCTGGATGTGCTTGCGCACGCCCACCACGTCGATCCAGTCCCCGCCCTCGGCCAGGACGTCGCGAATGCGCATTTCCGGGCTCATGCGGCTGCGCTGCTGGTCGATGACGGTGGCGTCAAGCGTGGCGGCGCGCGTCACGGTGCCGGAATCCGGCTGCAATTCGCCGATCAGCAGCTTCAGCAGCGTCGTCTTGCCCGAGCCGTTGGAGCCGACGATGCCGATGCGGTCGCCGCGCTGGATGCGCAAGTTGAAGTCCTTGATGACCGTGCGGGCGGCCTCTCCGGTTCCGAACGTCTTGGTGACGTGCTCGGCGACGATGACGGACTTGGTCTTGCTGTCGTCCGCCACGACGGCGAGCTTGGCTGCGCCCTGCGGCCCCATCATGGCCGCGCGCTGGGCCCGCATTTCCCAGAGCTTGGCAAGGCGCCCCTGGTTGCGCTTGCGCCGCGCGGTCACGCCGCGTTCCAGCCAGTGCGCCTCGATCTTGAGCTTGGCGTCCAGCTTCTGGGCGGCGCGTTCCTCTTCGGCGTAGACCTCGTTTTCCCAGGCTTCGTAGCCGCCGAAGCCGATGTCCCTGCGGCGCATGCTGCCCCGGTCCAGCCAGAGCGTCGCATTGGTCAGGCGGGTCAGGAAGGTGCGATCGTGGCTGATTACGACGAAAGCGCCGTTGTAGCGCTGCAGCCAGGATTCCAGCCAGTCGATCGCGGCAAGGTCGAGGTGGTTGGTCGGCTCGTCCAGCAGCAGCAGGTCGGGCTCGGAGGCGAGGGCACGGCACAAGGCGGCGCGACGGCGTTCACCGCCGCTGGCGCTCTTCGCCTCGCGCGAGAGGTCGATGCCGAGCTGATCGGCGATCGATTCGACTTCGTGGCGCGGCGGGGCATCGTCGCCGTGAATGGCGAAATCGAGAAGGGTGTCGAACCCGGTGAAGAATGGGTCCTGTTCCAGCGTGACCACGCGGGTGCCCGGCTGGACCGAGCGCGTGCCCTTGTCCGCATCGACGCTGCCGGCAATCAGCTTGAGCAGCGTGGTCTTGCCCGCGCCGTTGCGCCCGATCAGCGCCAGCCGATCGCGCGGGGCGATGTTGATGTCGAGGTCCTGGAAGAGCCAGCCGGAGCCCTGGATCAGGCCGAGGCCTTCCCAGCTGAGAATAGGTGCGATTGCCATGGCTCGGCGCCCTACAGGGCCGGGCGGGGGGCTGGCAAGCCGCACGGCGCGGCATTGCGAGCGTGGACTTTCGGCCACACCTCCGATCCGGCGCTGCCTTCCTGCCACATTCAGGACTTGTTCAAGGCGGCGGGCTTAGGCAGCAAGTCGATATGAAACAGGCTCTTTCTTTCCTGGCGGCCCCTGCCGCGCTGGCTCTTGCGGCCTTCGGGTCGGTCGTGCCCACGCTGACTGCGCATGCAGCCGATCCCGGCGGCGAGCAGGGTGAGGTGCGCCGCGAACGCAGGGCCGGCAACATCCTGTCCATCCGCGAGATCGAGCAGATCGTTCTGCCGCGCATGTCCGGGAAGCAATATCTCGGCCCGGATTACGATTCGGCCGCCATGGCCTATCGCCTGAAGTTCATCCAGAGCGGCAAGGTCTACTACGTCGATGTCGACGCGCGCACGGGGCGGGTGATCGGCCAATCGCGTTGAACGATGCCGCGTAGAAGCGCAGGCCCGTCGATCCGCGGGAACCAACGCGGGGGCCGTCGCTTGACGCTGCCGGGCTTTCGCCCCATTTGAACTCCGCCCCCACCGGCCCACTTTCATTGGGCCCGCCCTCTTAGGGAGAGACCGAATTGCGCATCCTGATCGTCGAGGATGAACCCACGCTCGGCAACCAGCTCAAGACCACGCTGGAACAGACCGGATATGCCGTAGACTTGTCCGTCGATGGCGAGGACGGCCACTTCCTGGGTTCGACCGAGGAATACGACGCCGTTATCCTCGACCTTGGCCTGCCGGAGATCGATGGCCTTACCGTGCTGGGCATGTGGCGCAGGGAAGGGCGCAATTTCCCCGTCCTGGTCCTTACCGCCCGCGATTCCTGGTCCGACAAGGTGGCCGGGCTCGACGCCGGCGCGGACGACTATCTGGCCAAGCCCTTCCAGACCGAGGAACTGATCGCCCGCCTGCGCGCGCTGATCCGCCGTGCCTCGGGCAACACTTCCAGCGAACTGACCGCCGGCGACGTGCGGCTGGACACCCGTTCGGGCCGCGTCACCCTGGCCGGGGAGCCGGTCAAGCTGACCGCGCAGGAATACAAGCTGCTGTCCTACCTGATGCACCACAAGGGCAAGGTGGTCAGCCGCACCGAACTGATCGAGCACATCTACGATCAGGATTTCGACCGCGATTCGAACACGATCGAGGTCTTCGTCACGCGCATCCGCAAGAAGCTGGGTGCCGATGTCATCACGACGATCCGTGGCCTTGGCTACAGCCTCGACGACCCCGCAGAACCCGGCCGCGGCTGACGTGTCAGCCCCGGAACCGGGCCTCCCGGAAGCGGGATCCGGCACGAAAGCGTCCCGTGCGGCGGCTGCCGGCGTAGCGGGGGCCGGCGCGGCGGGGGCCAGCGAAGCCGGGTCCCATGCGCCGGGAACCGGAGAGAGCGGCGGCGCCCAGGTGCGGGCCGCCAATACCGGCTCGCTCGCGCGCCGCATGATGCTGATCGCTGCGGGATGGATCTTCATCCTGCTGCTGGTCGGCGGACTGGCGCTCGACCGGACGCTGACCGGCCTCATCACGCGCAATTTCGACGAGCAGCTCGGCTACATGCTCACCGGCATGATCGGCTCGGTGGAAATAGGGCCGGACGGCGAAGTCTTCTTCATCCGTCCGCTGGGCGACCAGCGCTTTCTGGAGCCCAATTCCGGGCTCTACTGGCAGATTCGCGCCAAGGGCCATGAGGATTTCCCGTCGCGTTCGCTATGGGACCGCAGCATCAACGTGCCGCCCGAGCATTTCGACGCCCAGCAACACGTCTATGACAGCCCGCAGTTTCCCGGCGAGCCCCTGCGCGTGATGGAGCGGGCGGTGATCCTGCCGGGCAGCGATGCCCAGTGGATGTTCACGGTCGCGGCCAGCCGGGTCGATCTGAACGACCAGATCAAGATGGTGCGCGGCATTCTCGTCTATAGCTTCGTCGCGCTGGGCTTCGGCCTGCTGCTCATGGCGGGCATGCAGACCTGGTACGGCCTGTTCCCGCTGCGCCATGTGCGCCGCGCAATCCAGAAGCTGCGCACGACCGGGGCCAGCCGCGTCACCCAGCCGCTGCCGCAGGAAGTGGAACCGCTGGTCGACGAGCTGAATGCACTGCTCGCCCATACCGAAAGACAGGCCGAGGAAGCGCGCATGCATGCAGGCAACCTCGCTCACGCGCTCAAGACGCCGCTTACGGTGGTGATGAACGCGGCCACGGCCAAGGCGCCCGATCTCTCGGACACCGTGATTCGCGAGGCAGCGGTCATGCGCCGCCAGGTCGATCACCATCTGGCGCGGGCGAGGGCGGTCGGCCGCCGCGCCGTCGGGCAATCGCGCGCGGAAGTCTGGCCGAGCCTGGAGGCCGTGCTGCGCGCTGTGGAGCGGCTCTACGACCAGGCGCGGCTGGACCTGGATGGCAATCACGACGCCGTCGTGGCCCTTGAAAAGCAGGATCTCGAGGAGATTCTCGGCAACCTGATCGAGAATGCGGCCAAGTACGGCGGCGGCAGCGTGTTCGTGACGGTGGATCCCGATCGCACCTCGCGCTTGTGCGAAGTGTGGATCGAGGACGACGGCATGGGCATTCCCGAAACCGAGCGTATCCGCATCTTCGATCGCGGCGCGCGTCTCGATACCGGCAAGCCCGGCACCGGGCTGGGCCTTGCCATCGTGCGCGATGTCGTGGAAATCTACGGCGGCACCGTGGAACTCGACGAGAGCGAGGACCTGGGCGGCTTGCTGGTCAAGCTCAAGCTGCCGCGGGTCGATGCCTAGGTTCACGATCCCATCCGGCGCCTGGCTTCCCTTATCCGGCTTCGGACGGGATTTTCGTGGGAACCGGCGCAGAGGCGGTTGCGGCTCCGTTCATTCATCCCCATTGGCGCGGTTTGCCAGATCAAGGACCCTTTCATGACCGATTCCATCAACCTGTCGCTGTCGTCGGACGAGATCGAAATCATCGTCGACGCCCTCGAAGCCGATCTCGAAGGCTACGTAGAAGCTGCCAAGGAAGCGCGCGGCAACAACAACCGCGAGGACGTGGCGACCTTCACCGAAGCGGCCACGCGTATCCAGACGCTGATGTCGAAGCTTCAGGATCTGGTGGAAGACTGACCTTCCGGGCCAGCTTTTCCTTCAGGAGCTGCCGTCCCGGGCCATCCCGGGACGACGGCTCCCTATACGGATCCGATTCCCTGAGAACCTGGGCTCAGGCCTGGTTCTTCGCGCGCTCGTGGTGGCGGATCACTTCGTCGATGATGAAGCGGATGAACTTCTCGCCGAAATCGGGGTCGAGATGGGCGTCTTCCGCCAGCTTGCGCAGACGCACGATCTGGCGTTCCTCGCGGCCGGGGTCGGAGGCGGGAAGGTCGTTCTTCGCCTTATAGGCGCCTACCGCCTGGGTGATCCGGAAGCGTTCCGCCAACATGTGGATCAGAGCGGCGTCGATATTGTCGATGCTCGCACGGAAACCGGCGAGTACGAGGTCGGCTGCGGGAGTGTCCTGGGTCATCGCGTGGTCCGCTAGCACGGGTTCGCCGCCTCTTCCAGTCGGGGCGTTCGACCGTCCCGTGGCATTCGCTCTTGCGTTACGGACGCCGAACGCGCAATGCGCGGGTCGATGAGTGCCGATGTCATTCCCCTGCGCGCACGCGGGTCGCAGCCTACCCTCGCTCCCATGCTGGCGCTCACCGCTCCCGGCATGAACAGCGTCAACGCCGTCATTCTGGACCGGATGCAGAGCGAGATTCCGCTCATCCCGGCGCTTGCCGGGCATCTGATCTCGGGCGGTGGCAAGCGCATGCGCCCGATGCTGATGGTCGCGGCGGCGGAGCTGTGCGGCTATCAAGGCACCCGCCATCACAAGCTGGCCGCGGCCGTGGAATTCCTTCACACCGCCACGCTGCTTCATGACGATGTCGTCGACGGTTCGGACATGCGCCGCGGCAAGGCCGCCGCCAATATCGTCTTCGGCAATCCCGCGACGGTCCTGGTGGGCGATTTCCTGTTCACGCGCGCTTTCGAATTGATGGTGGAAGACGGCAGCCTCAAGGTCCTCAAGATCTTCTCCAAGGCCAGCTCGATCATTGCCGAGGGCGAGGTCGATCAGTTGACCGCCCAGCGCCGGATCGAGACGAGCGAGGAGCACTACCTCCAGATCATCGGTTCCAAGACCGCGGCGCTCTTCGCCGCCGCCACGCGCATTCCGGCGATAGTTGCTGAAAAGAACGAAGCGGAGGAGCACGCGCTCGACGCCTACGGTCGCAATCTCGGCATCGCGTTCCAGCTGGTCGACGACGCCATCGACTACGATTCGGAAGCCTCCGAATCGGGCAAGGACAAGGGTGACGATTTCCGCGAGGGCAAGATGACCCTGCCGGTGATCCTGGCCTATGCGCGCGGCAATGCCGAGGAACGCAAGTTCTGGGAAGACGCCATCGCCGGTTTCCGCACCGAGGATGAGGACCTGGCCCACGCCGTGGAACTCATCAACCGCCACGGCTGCGTGGAGGCGACGCGGGAACGCGCGCGTCTCTATGCCCAGCGGGCCATCGATTCGCTCTCGATCTTCCCCGCCGGCGCGGCGCGGGAGGCCATGTGCGAAGCGGTCGAGTTCGCGGTGGCGCGCCGCTACTGAGCCTCGGGCTTTTCCATCTTCGTTATCGGACGCCGGGCAGCATCTGTCCGGCGTTTTCGTATGTGCTCTGCCGATAGTTATCGTTGGCGTAACTTTAATGGCGCTGGAAATTTTGCGACGAGGCTGCCGGGGTAAATGAGTAAAGCGTCGATCTATTCGGTTGATACTATAGGACAATGGCTATAGGTTCGCGGCGTTACGAGTTCCTGCCTCGGGAGATCGTCGTTGGTTCGAAGTGGTCGATCCTCATTTCGGTTCCTTCTCGCGGGCATCCTGCTTTGTGGGCTTGCCGGACTTTCCGAGGCGAGGGCGCAAGGTGCTCCGGACGATGCCTCTGGCGTTCAGGCCGGCGGCGTTTCTGTCGATACCGTCGATGAAGGGCGGGTCCCAATACCCCCTCCGGCCGGACGCGGCGGCACCGGCTGGACGCTCATCGTTAGTCCTTATGTCTGGGGCGCTTCCATTGGCGGCGACCTTGGCCTGGCCGGGTTGCAGACACAGGCGCATTTGCCCTTCGGCGATATCTTCCACCATCTCGACCTTGCGGCCATGGGGACCGTCGAAGCGGTGAACGGCCGCTGGGGCGGATATCTCGATGCCCAGCATGTGAAGACCTCGCAGACCGAGCAGGTGCTGTCGCTGCCCGTGGATCTCAGCATCCGCACCACGCGCGTGGCGGGCGGGTTCTACTACAAGGCCTGGATCGTTCCGCTTCCCGGCGAGACGGCCTTCGGCAGTCCCCGAAACGTCTCTTTCGAACCGACCGTAGGCCTGCGCTGGACCGACCTGAAGGCCAGCGCCGCCGTCGGGCCCCTGGCCCTGCAGACGGGGAAAGGGGCGAACTGGGTCGATCCCTTCGTGGGTCTGCGCATGAATGCCGATCTCTCGCGGCGCTGGAATCTGTTCGCCCAGGCCGACGTGGGCGGCTTCGGCGCCGGCTCCGACATCAGCGTCAATGCTGTCGCCATGCTGGGGTACCGCACGCATGTCTTCGGGCAGCGCACGATCCTGCGGGCAGGCTACCGCTTCATCTACGAGGATTACGACCAGCCCGATTTCACCGGGCGCGGCAAGTTCGTCTGGGACATGCAGCAACGCGGCCCGCTGATGGGACTGTCGATGCTCTTCTGATTGCTCCGTTGCCACGAGGAGAATTGCCGATGCGCATGACGACCACATTCGGGCGGGCGCTTTGCGCGCTGGCCTTGCCGGGCCTGCTGACCGCGGGTGTCGCCGCCGATGCCTGCACGCGGGCAGTCTATCTGGGGCCGAACGACAACGTCATCACGGCCCGCTCGATGGACTGGAAGAGCGACATCGTCTCCAACTTGTGGATCCTGCCGCGGGGCATGGCGCGGACCGGCGAGGCAGGGGCCAATTCCATCAAGTGGACTTCGAAATACGGCAGCGTCGTCGTCAGCGGCTATGACGTCTCCAGCACGGACGGCGTCAACGAGAAAGGGCTCAACGCCAACATGCTCTGGCTGGTCGAATCGGAATATCCGCATTTCGATGGCAAGGGTAAGCCGGGGCTGACGATCGCGGCCTGGGCGCAATATGCGCTCGACAACTTCGCGACCGTTGCCGAGGCCGTGGCGGCGTTCGAAAAGGAGCCTTTCACGGTCGTCACCGACAGTGTGCCGGGCGAGGACCGCCTGACGACCGTGCACCTCTCCATGTCGGACGCCACGGGAGACAGCGCCATCGTCGAATATATCGGCGGCAAGCAGGTGATCCACCACGGTCGCCAGTTCCAGGTCATGACCAATTCGCCGACTTACGACGAGCAACTGGCACTCAATACCTACTGGAAAGGCATCGGCGGCACGACCATGCTGCCGGGCACTAACCGCGCGGCGGATCGCTTCGCGCGAGCTTCCTTCTATATCAACGCCATTCCCAAGGAACCGGACCCCAACAAGGCGCTCGCCGCGGTGTTCAGCGTGATCCGCAATGCCTCGGTGCCCTATGGCATCAACACGCCGGAAGAACCGAACATCTCATCCACCCGCTGGCGCATCGTCTTCGATCACAAGCGACAGCTGTACTTCTTCGAATCGGCTTTGACGCCCAACACCTTCTGGGTCGACCTGAAGAAGATCGATTTCTCGAAGGAGACGGGCAAAGTGAAAAAGCTCGATCTCGGTCCAGATCAGAACCACACGTTCTCGGGCGAGGCGAACAAGGACTTCGTGGACCACGCACCGTTCCGGTTCCTGGGTTTGACGGGCTGAATTTCCGCTATTTTCAAGGATGTTGGACGGTGACGGGCGCCCGGCATCGCTCGCACGGTGGGCTTTTCGCGCAACAGTCCACCGTGCAATGAAGTTGCAATAAGGCCGCAATTGCGGTGGCAGGGGAAGCACCCTATTCAGGCCGCGTCATGCCCTCCGAATCCGAGCAGGCGCCGTCGGGTTATCAACCTGGCTCGCCGCGCCAACGCCTCGTATCATCGTTCCTCTCCGCGGGGCTGATCCTTCTTGCGCTGTTGCTGGCCATCTACCAGACGGGCCTCGTTCCCGAACTTGCGAAGAAGACGACCGCGCTGACCACGTTCGACGTCGTCGACCATGATCGCGACAAGGGCGGGGACAAACCGGCCCAGCCCAAGCAGCGCGAGGAAAAGAAGGTCGAGCAGAAGCAGCAGGCCGCGGTGGTGCAGGAAAAAGTGCCGACGCCACCTGTCGAAACGCCGGTGGAGAAGAAGCCGGCTTTCACCTTCCTCAAGATGTCCAGCCAGGACTTCGCCGCGGCGGATATCGGCAAGATGAAGGGGCAGGGGCTGGCGCAGGGTGCTCCGGCACCGGGCGGTTCGGGCGGGACTTACGGCCCCGGCGAAGGCCCCGGCGGCGCGACGCTCTACAACGCGGACTGGTTCCGCCGGCCCACCGATGCGCAGCTTGGCGGGTACTTGCCGGAAAAGCGGCCCAATACCGGCTGGGGCATGATCGCCTGCCAGACCATGGAGCATTACAAGGTCGACAATTGCCAGATCCTGGGCGAATCGCCGCGCGGCTCTGGCTTCGGCCGGGCGGTGCTCAATGCGGCTTGGCAGTTCGAGGTTCTTCCGCCGCGCATCAACGGCAAGCCGCAGCTGGGGACCTGGGTGCGCATCCGCATCGACTACGGGACTAAGAGCGACATCTGAACGGGCCGCGAAAGCGGATGGTGGACTGAATCGGGCCTAGCCGCCCGGGCAAGCCGCCCGGTCAGGCCATGTGCCAGGTCTTGGAAGAGGTCTCGATCCGGGCCAGCATATCATCCAGCGACATGGGCCGGGCGATGTGGAAGCCCTGGGCCAGCGAGAACCCGGCGATCCGGGCGCTGAGGAGCTGGTCTTCGGTCTCGATCCCTTCGATCACGCATTCCAGCGAGAGCGCGCGCGCAAGGTTACGGATTGCCGAGATCAGGCGGCGGCCCACGGTCTCGTCGAGCCGGGGCGCGAAGCTGCGGTCGATCTTGACCATGTCGAGCGGCAACTGGTGCAGCGACGACAGGCTCGAATAGCCGGTGCCGAAGTCGTCCAGCGCAATCCGGGCGCCGGTGGCGCGCAGGCGCTCCAGGACGATACGAGCGGTGTCGAGTTCGGCGATCAGGGTCGTCTCGGTGATTTCGAAGAGCAGGCGACGGGCGTCGCTGCCGCTCGTTTCGATCCGTTCCAGCAAAGTGCCGATTGTCTCGGCGTCCGAAATGTCGTGGCCCGACAAGTTGAACGAGACCGAGATAGGGTGCGGCAGGCGGGCCAGGGTATCGAGCGCATGATCGAACAGGGTCGCCGTCACTTCGCGGGCACGGCCCACGCGTTCGGCCGCGGCGATCATCATTTCCGGCGCGATCACGCCCAGCGTGGGCGAGGTCCAGCGGGCGAGGCATTCGAAGCCGACTGGCTGGTTGCTTTCGGTGGCGATGATCGGCTGATAGGCGACCGAGAGTTCGTGCGAGAGGTCCGCGCTCTGCATCGCTGCATCGAGTGCCTGCTCGGAGCGGATCAGGGTTTCCAGGTGATCGGAAAAGCGCACGCACTGGCCGCGCCGGTGATTCTTGGCATGGTAGAGCGCAAAGTCGGCGCGGTCGTAAAGCGAATGCGCGGTGCGCGCGCTTTCCGGATAGATCGCAATTCCCGCCGATCCGCCGACGGCCATCGTCACTTCGCCGATCCGGGCCGGGCTGCGGATGGCGGCGCAGAACTTCTGCGCGATCGCCTCCGCCTCGTCGGGGCCACCGGGCACGATGAAGCCGAATTCGTCGCCGCCGAGGCGGGCGATCGTCACGCTGGGATCGCACTGCGCGATCAGGCGCGTGCCGATGACCTGGAGCAGCCGGTCGCCCTGGGCATGGCCATAAGTATCGTTGACGGGCTTGAAGCGGTCCAGATCTATCAGGCCGACGCAGAAGACTTTGTCTTCGCCGCTTTCCAGCAGGTTTTCGAGCGTGGCGAAGAAATAGCGGCGGTTGGGCAGGCCGGTAAGTGCGTCGGTCTGCGCCAGCCGGGCGTTCTCGTCACCCAGCGCCTGAGCCTGCCGGCGTTCGGCGCGCAAGTCGCGCTGGGCGACCTCCAGTTCGACGAACGAATCGTACGTGTCGCGCAGGATCTTGAGGATCACGGCCGCCACCAGCGCGATGTTGATCGCCACGGCGGTGAGCGTCGCCGAACCCGTCGTCACGCAATAGACGAGGAACATGCCCAGTGCCGTCAGGCAGATCAGCAGGGCGGCGGTGGGCAGGAACGTCAGGCAGAACACGCAGCCGAGTACGGTGACGGACACGAAAACCGCGACATGGCCATGCTCGTAAGGGCCGCCGTAACGGTCGAGGCAGAGCGACCAGACGGCGAAAGCCATGGCGAAGACCAGCGCCAGCCAGATCGCCCGGCGCATGCGCCGCAGCGCGACATCCGCTTCCAGATCGCGCTGGCCGATGGGGCGCAGCCATACCAGCATGCGAATCAGGCAGCAGGCGATGAGGACGGCGGGGATCGTAAGGGTGAGAAATCCGGGAGCCAGCGCACGATGCGTATAGGCCAGGATGGCCGCATTGACCGACAAGAGTCCGTAAAGCGGCGGGATTCGTTCGCGCAGGCGCAAGTACTGCGCCACGGGCAAGGGGTAATGCCCGGCGCGGTGCATCTTGTATTCGATTACATTGGCGTCAGGCAAAACGTGAACTCCTGAGAGTTTTGCTTAGGTATGATTCCTTGATGAAGAGTAGACGTCTTCAACAATTTCATCCGTTTCGGATCAGGGTCCAGTGAGGCTGGAGCCTTTCCCGCTCCCGCCACGCGCACTAAGGAGTCGTGCGTGAGCGACCTTCCCATCCAAGCCGTATTGCCCGAAGTCCTGTCCGCATTGCGTGACGGTCCTCACGCTGTGCTGATAGCGCCGCCGGGCGCCGGCAAGACGACCGCACTGGCTCCGGCACTGCTGGCGGAGCCCTGGTGCACGGGCACGGTGATCCTGCTTTCGCCGCGCCGCGTGGCTGCCCGTGCCGCGGCCGAGCGCATGGCCGAGCAACTGGGCGAGAAGGCCGGGGAGACGATCGGCTACGTCACCCGTCTCGATGTGAAGCGCTCCGCCCGGACGCGGATCGTGGTCATGACCGAGGCGATCTTCGTGGCCACCATCGTATCCGATCCGGAGCTGTCCGGCGTCTCTGCGGTGTTGTTCGATGAGGCCCACGAGCGGCATCTCGACAGCGACCTCGGCCTCGCGCTCGCCATCGAATCGAGTCAGGTCCTGCGCGAGGATCTGCGCATCGTCGTCATGTCGGCGACGATCGACGGCGCGCGTTTTTCACGGTTGCTGGGCGGGAATGCGCCGGTGATCGAAAGTGCGGGCAAGGCGTGGCCGCTGGCGATCCGCTGGCTGGGCGGGTCGCCCGACCAGCGGATCGAAGATGCCATGACGTCCGCCGTGCTCACCGCATGGCGCGAGCAGGAGGGGGACATTCTTGCCTTCCTCCCCGGCGTGCGGGACATCGACCGGGTGGCGGAGCGGCTGGCGGAACGCCTGCCGGCCGCGCTCGTCCTGCCTCTGCATGGCCAATGCGAGCCGGCAGCCCAGCGCGCGGCGATCCGCCGCGACTCGCAGGGACGCCGCCGGATCGTGCTTTCCACGGCGATTGCAGAAACTTCGCTGACGCTCGAGGGCGTTTCCGTGGTCGTCGACAGCGGCCTGTCGCGCCGGGCTGAATTCGACAAGGCCGCCGGGGTCACCCGGCTGGCGACTCACCGCGCGAGTCGCGCCTCGGCTGCCCAGCGCGCGGGCCGCGCGGCCCGACAGGGGCCGGGCACGGCCTACCGGCTGTGGGAAGAGGCGGCGCATCCCGGGCGTCCCGAATTCGACCCGCCGGAGATGCTCACCAGCGACCTGGCGCCGCTGACCCTGTCGCTGGCCCAATGGGGTGGCGGTGATCCGGCGGCGATGGCCTGGCTCGATCCCCCGCCGCCGCCCGCTCTGGATGCCGCGCGGCGGCAACTGGCCGCCCTTGGCGCGCTGGACGGAGACGACCGGATCACGGCTTTCGGCCGCAAGGTTGCGGCACTGCCCATGGACCCCGCGCAGGCGGCGATGATCCTTCATGCCGCCGAGTGCGGCGCCGCCCCCGTCGCGGCCCGGCTCGCCCTGCTGCTGCAGGAGCGTGGGCTGGGTGGCCGCAGCGAGGATCTGGCGCAGCGCCTCTCGCGCTGGGATGGCGATCGCTCGCCGCGGGCGGAAGCGTCTCGCAAGCTTGCGGCGGGCTGGGCGCGCCGGGCCCGCGCGCTGATCGCAGGGGAGGACGACAGGCAGGACGTGCCTCCCGGCGTTCTGCTGGCGCTGGGGCGGCCCGACATGGTTGCGCGCCGCCGCGATGCGAGTGGTGAGAACTGGCTCTCCGCCGGGGGCAGGGGCTACGTGCTCGACCCGGCCTCGCCGCTGGCCTCGCGCGAATGGCTGGTGATCGGCGACGCCCAGGGCCAGGCCAAGGGCGCGCGGATCCTGTCCGGCGCGTCGCTGGAGGCGACGGACGTGGAGCAGGGCCTGACCGACCGGATCGAGCGCCGCTCCGTCCTGCGCTGGAACGAGGCTGAGGGCCGGGTGGAGGCGCGGCTAGAACGGCGGCTGGGCGCGATCACGCTGGCCAGCGGCCCCGATCCGGCGCCCGATCCGGTGGCCATCGCCGCGTTCCTGCTCGAACGGGTGCGGGAGAAGGGGCTCGACCTCGTGCCTTTCGGCAAGGGCACGCTCTCGCTGCTGCGCCGGGCGCGCTACGCGGGGATCGCGGCGCTTTCCGAGCAGGCCCTGCTGGCCGATCTCGACGCATGGCTGGGGCCGCTGCTCGGACGGCGGCTCGATGCGATCGACAAGGGCGCTCTGGCCGAATCGCTGCGCAATCGCCTGGCCTGGGACGACCAGCAAGCGCTGGAGAAGCTGGCTCCGCCCGAGTTCCGCAGTCCGGCGGGGAGCACGCATGCCATCGATTACGAGGACGAGGGCGGGCCAAGCGTGGAAGTGCGGGTTCAGGCCCTGTTCGGCCTCGACCGCCATCCGACGTTCGGCCAGCCGCCGCAGCCGCTCCTTCTCAAGCTGACGTCTCCTGCCGGCCGTCCGATCCAGACAACCCGCGATTTGCCGGGATTCTGGCGCGGATCCTGGCGCGATGTGCAGCGCGACATGAAGGGGCGATATCCCCGACATCGCTGGCCCGACGCGCCCTGGACCGAGGATCCCAGCCTCAAGACGCGCAACGCATTCGAGAGGTCAAAAGGAGAAGCATCCGGGAAGACGTGATTTGCGCTTGATTCTCTCCCTGATTCGGAGGCAAAGCGCTCGGCCATGAGTGCACGCATCTATCAGCGCCCGAAGAACGCCATGCAGTCCGGCAAGGCACTGCTGGACCAGTGGGTCCTCGAGTTCGCCCCTTCCGAAGCGAAGAAGCCCGATCCCCTGATGGGGTGGGCCGGTTCCGGCGACATGCAGCAGCAGGTCACGCTGAGGTTCCCGGATCTGGAAGAGGCCAAGGCCTATGCCGCGCGCTACGGTATCGAGGCCGAAGTGCACAGCACCCCGCCGCGCCGCCTCAAGATCCAGGCTTACGCCGACAACTTCCGCTGATCCGCTGCGCTGCGGCGCACGTTTCTGAGCAAATCGGCCCGCGTTTCCGGCAAGGATACGCGGGCCGCTGCCGTTATGGCGTCGGCACGGCTCGCCGCCGTCATGGCCCGCACGAAGCCCCTGTTGAAAAGCCCGACAATCCGGGCTGGACAAACCGGGCGCGCCTCTCCATATGGCCGCCCGGGAGTCGGGTGGACGTTTGCGTTCGCCAACCTGGTCAGGTCCGGAAGGAAGCAGCCACAACGGATAGCGGCGGGTCGCCCGGCTCCTTCAGCCCACATCATGCAACATGATTGCCGGACCCGCCGATGCCCAGCGCTTCGGTTGGGGGATTCGGCTCTGGGCTGTGGAGCAAATTGCTTTTCCCCTGACATTCCCGTCCCCAGTCCCTAGTTTACGCGCGATGGACGATTCACGCGACATGTTCGGCGATACCCCCCCTTGGGACGACAAGGAGGAGGAGGCGCCCGCACCGACCCAAGCCGAGCTGGAACAGGCCGGTCAGGCGTCGATGTTCGGCGCGCCTGACGCCGCGCCTGTCGCATCGACGCCGGCCCCGGCGGAAGCGAAGCCTGAGGCTGCGGTGTCCAAGCCTGTCGCCAAGGCCGAGCCGGCCCAGGCCGAACCGGTCCAGGCGGAACCGGCCAAGCCTGAATCCGGCAAGCCCGCGGCCGCTCCGGCGCAGCCCTACCGGGTGCTGGCGCGCAAGTATCGTCCGCAGACTTTCGCCGAGCTGATCGGTCAGGAAGCCATGGTCCAGACCCTGGCCAACGCCATCAAGCGCGACCGGCTGGCCCATGCCTTCCTGATGACCGGCGTGCGCGGGGTGGGCAAGACGTCCACCGCGCGGCTGATCGCAAAGGCGCTCAACTGCATCGGCCCGGACGGGCAGGGCGGCCCGACCATCGATCCCTGCGGCCAGTGCGAGCCCTGCCTGGCGATTGCCGAGGGCCGCCATATCGACGTGATCGAGATGGATGCCGCCTCGCATACGGGTGTCGACGACGTGCGCGAGATCATCGAGGCCGTGCGCTATGCCGCGGTTTCGGCGCGCTACAAGATCTACATCATCGACGAAGTCCACATGCTTTCCCGCAACGCTTTCAATGCCTTGCTGAAGACGCTTGAGGAACCGCCGGCCCATGTGAAGTTCCTTTTCGCGACAACCGAAGTGGACAAGCTGCCGGTCACGGTGCTGTCCCGCTGCCAGCGCTTCGACTTGCGCCGTATCCCGGCACCGATGCTGGCCGCGCATTTCGCCCGGGTCTGCGGCCTGGAGGGCGTGGAAGCCGAGGACGAGGCGCTGGCCATGGTCGCCGCCGCCGCCGAAGGTTCGGTGCGCGACGGGCTCTCGATCCTCGACCAGGCCATCGCCCATGCCGATCTCGATGGCGAGGGGCAGGTCCTGGCCGAGAAGGTGCGCGACATGCTCGGCCTTTCGGACAAGAGCGTGCAGCGCGGCCTCGTCACCGCGATTCTCGACGGCAAGGGCGGCGAACTGCTCGAACTCGTGGCGCGCCAGTTCTCGCTGGGCGTCGAGCCGATCGCGATCATGCGCGGGCTGATGACCCTGGTTCACCGCATCGCCGTGGCGCAAGTCGCCGGCGGCGCGCACGATGCCCATTCCGCGGAAGAACGCGAGGCGATCGAAGGCTGGGCGAAGTCGCTCAAGGCCGGGCAGGTCCATCGCATCTGGCAGCTCCTGCTCAAGGGGCACGAGGAAGTGAAATCCGCGCCCGATCCGCTGGTCGCCGCGCAAATGGCGCTGCTGCGGATCCTGCATGCCTCGGACATGCCGGACCCGGGCTCGCTGGTGAAGAAGCTGGAAGAGCTGGCCGCGCGGGCCCCTGCTACCGCGCCGGTGCCTGTCGCTTCCGGTGCGCCGGAAACAGGCGGCGCTGGGGGCGAGGGCATGGCACAGGCCGCTCCCGTCCCGGCCGCGCCTGCCCCGGCGCCCAGTGTGGAGATGATCGCGCGCCGCTGGGAAGAGCTGATCGACGATGTCGAGCATATGGGCGAGCTTTCCAGCGCCAATACCATGCGCATGCAGGTGCGGGTGGTCGAGCTGGGCGCCAGCCTGCTGCGCTTCTCGCAGCCGCCCGGCTTCAGCGAAGACATCACCGGCATCCTGCGCGCCTGCCTGACCAAGGCCACCGGCGAGCGCTGGGAGGTCTACAAGGTCGGCGAGCAGGGCGCGCCCACCCTGGTGGAGCAGGCCGAGGCGAAGAAGAACGCGGAAAGCGATGCCGTGAACCGGCATCCGTTGATCCTGGCCACCAAGGCCGCTTTCCCGCAAGCCGAAGTTATCGAAGATGATCGTCCGATTGCCGTTGGCGGCGGCGGACGGAACTGGAGACATTGAAATGAAGTCGATGGAAGAGATGCTCAAGGCGGCCCAGCAGGCGGCCGAGACCATCCAGAAGCAGATGGACGAAGCGCAGACCAAGCTGGACGCGATGGAAGTCGAAGGACTTTCGGGCGGCGGACTGGTCAAGATCCGCTGCTCGGCCAAGGGCCGCGTGATCGGCGTGTCGATCGACGACAGCCTGATGCAGCCAGGCGAAAAGCAGATCCTCGAAGACCTGATCGCCGCTGCCTACAATGACGCGCGCGTCAAGGCGGACTCGGTCGCCGGCGAGGAACTGGCCAAGGCCCAGCAGGGCATGGGCCTGCCGCCCGGCTTCAAGATGCCGTTCTGATCCATGCAGTGCCTTCCTGCGCCCGCTGGTCCACGCCGTCACAGGCGAACGAGCGCAGGCGCAGGAACCGCGATTTCCACCAGGGTTGACGAAACTCCGGCTGAATCGCGCTATATTGGATCAGGGGCCCGGTGTTTTCTATGAACCGGGATCTAGGGGAAGGGTGAAGTGGTGCGGTTAGCGCTTCCACAGTCTTTCGGCGTCAATCCCATTGCGTGAGGCGCCAGAGACCCCATATCGTCCCGCGAAGGCCGGGGGGCTCACAGCCTACCCGCGTGTGTGTTGAAATGGATATGACCTTGAACCTGCTTCCCCTGCTTCCCTTGCGCGACATCGTCGTGTTCCCCGGCATGGTCGTGCCGCTTTTCGTCGGACGCGAGAAATCGGTGGCCGCGCTCGAAGCGGCGATGGCGGGTGAAAAGGATATCTTCCTCCTCGCGCAGCTCGATCCCGGTTGCGACGATCCCGACCGCGACGATCTTTACGATACCGGCGTGATCGCCAGCGTCCTCCAGCTGCTCAAGCTGCCGGACGGCACCGTGCGCGTCCTCGTCGAAGGACAGGAACGCGCGAAGCTGGAAACGCTGCGCTCCGAGCAGTCCGCCGAGGGCGAGATGCTGGTCGCGCAAGTCGAGCGCGTGGAGCAGGTCGAGGCCGACGGCACCGAAACCGCCGCGATGATGCGTTCGGTGGTCGAGCAGTTCGGCGAATATGCGAAGCTCAACAAGAAGCTTTCGCAGGATGCCGGCGACCAGCTCGGCGACATCGAGGACGCGGCCAAGCTGGCCGACACCATCGCCGCGCAGCTTTCCGCCAAAGTGGGCGACAAGCAGGCCGTGCTGTCCGAGCCGGACCCGCTCAAGCGCCTGGAAATGGTCTTCTCCTTCATGGAAGGCGAACTCGGCGTCCTGCAGGTCGAGCGCAAGATCCGTGGCCGCGTGAAGCGGCAGATGGAAAAGACCCAGCGCGAATATTACCTCAACGAGCAGCTGAAGGCGATCCAGTCGGAACTCGGCGGCGGCGACGGCGAGGAAGCGAACGAACTTCAGGAGCTTCAGGAGCGCATCGAAAGCACGCGTCTCTCGAAGGAAGCGCGTGAAAAGGCTACGGGCGAGCTGAAGAAGCTGCGCTCGATGCAGCCGATGAGCGCCGAAGCCACGGTCATCCGCAATTACCTCGACGTGCTGCTGGGCCTGCCCTGGGGCAAGAAGAGCAAGCTGAAGCGCGACATTTCCTCTGCGCAGGAAATCCTCGACGCCGATCACTACGCGCTGGACAAGGTCAAGGATCGCATCGTCGAGTACCTGGCAGTGCAGGCGCGCACCAACAAGCTGAAGGGGCCGATCCTCTGCCTCGTCGGCCCGCCGGGCGTGGGCAAGACCTCGCTGGGCAAGTCGATCGCCAAGGCGACCGGCCGCGAATTCATCCGCCAATCGCTGGGCGGCGTGCGCGACGAAGCCGAAATTCGGGGACACCGTCGCACGTACATCGGCTCGCTGCCGGGCAAGATCGTCACCAACCTCAAGAAGGCCGGCAAATCGAACCCGCTCTTCCTGCTCGACGAGATCGACAAGCTGGGCCAGGATTTCCGCGGCGATCCCGCCTCGGCGCTGCTCGAAGTGCTGGATCCGGAGCAGAACTCGAAGTTCCAGGACCACTACCTGGAACTGGACATCGACCTTTCGGACGTGATGTTCGTCTGCACCGCGAACAGCCTGAACCTGCCGCAGCCGCTGCTCGACCGCATGGAGATCATCCGCCTCGAAGGCTATACCGAGGACGAGAAGGTCGAGATCGCCGAGCGTCACCTCGTGCGCAAGCAGGTCGAGGCGCATGGGCTTAAGAAGGGTGAGTTCACGCTGACCCAGGAAGGCCTGCGTGACCTGATCCGCTACTACACCCGTGAGGCGGGCGTCCGCACGCTGGAGCGCGAGATCGCCAAGCTGGCGCGCAAGTCGCTGCGCCAGATCCTGGAAGGCAAGGCGAGCGAAGTCACGATCACGCCGGAAAACCTCTCCGACTTCGCGGGCGTGCGCAAGTTCCGCCACGGCGTGGGCGAGGAAGAGCATCAGGTGGGCGCCGTCACCGGCCTTGCCTGGACCGAAGTGGGCGGCGAACTGCTGACCATCGAAAGCGTGACCGTGCCCGGCAAGGGCCAGATCAAGGCGACCGGCAAGCTCGGCGATGTGATGAGCGAGTCGATCCAGGCCGCCTTCAGCTTCGTGAAGGCGCGCTCGCCCGCTTACGGCATCAAGCCTTCGACGATCCAGAAGAAGGACATCCACATCCACCTGCCCGAAGGCGCGGTGCCCAAGGATGGTCCCTCGGCCGGTATCGGCATGGTAACGTCGATCGTCTCGACGCTCAGCGGCGTGCCGGTTCGCAAGGACGTCGCCATGACCGGCGAGGTTACTTTGCGCGGGCGTGTGCTGCCGATCGGCGGGCTCAAGGAAAAGCTCCTGGCCGCCCTGCGCGGCGGCATCACTACGGTGCTGATCCCGGAGGAGAACCGCAAGGACCTGGCGGAGATCCCCGAGAACGTGAAACAGGGCCTGGACATCATTCCGGTCGCGCATGTCGACGAAGTGCTTGCCCGGGCGCTTACCGAGCCGCTCGAGGCCATCGAGTGGACCGAGGCGGACGAACTGGCAGCAGCGCCTTCGCAAACGCCGGCGCCGTCTGCCACCGCGCACTGATAGGCTGCGGGACATCCTTTTCATGTCTGGAGAGGGTGTCCCGCGGTAATTTTCGGTTAAACGGATGGGCCTGAAAGAAAGTCTTTTGCGTGACGGCGCTTGTCAGGAGCGAAGTCACCCTGTAACGGCCCCCGTTCCTGCCGCGCATCTTGCCGCAGGATTTTGCTAGAAGGATCTTGAAATGGGTTACCGGGTTGCCGTCGTC
The DNA here is from genome assembly GCF_055521655.1 of Novosphingobium sp. BL-S-21. Lineage (NCBI taxonomy): Bacteria > Pseudomonadati > Pseudomonadota > Alphaproteobacteria > Sphingomonadales > Sphingomonadaceae > Novosphingobium > Novosphingobium sp. BL-S-21. Next base: position 929,388 of record NZ_CM145496.1, on the reverse strand, counting down.
GGCGCGACCGGAAATGTCGGCCGCGAAATGCTCAACATCCTCGCCGAGCGCGAATTCCCCTGCGACGAAATCGCAGCGGTGGCTTCGTCGCGTTCGACCGGGACCGAGATTGAATTCGGCGAAACCGGCAAAATGCTCAAAGTAAAGAACATCGAGCATTTCGATTTCACCGGCTGGGACATCGCTCTCTTCGCCGCCGGATCCGGCCCGACCGCGATCCACGCTCCGCGTGCTGCCGCGCAGGGCTGCGTCGTGATCGACAACTCGTCGCTTTACCGCATGGAGCCGGACATTCCGCTGGTGGTGCCGGAAGTGAACCCGGACGCGATCGACGGCTACAAGGCGCGCAACATCATCGCCAACCCCAACTGCTCGACCGCGCAGATGGTGGTGGCGCTGAAGCCGCTGCACGACAAGGCGAAGATCAAGCGCGTCGTCGTCTCGACCTACCAGTCGGTTTCCGGCGCGGGCAAGGAAGGCATGGACGAGCTGTTCGAGCAGAGCCGCGCGATCTTCGTGGGCGACCAGGTCGAGGCGAAGAAGTTCACCAAGCAGATCGCCTTCAACGTGATCCCGCACATCGACGTTTTCCTGGACGATGGTTCGACCAAGGAAGAATGGAAGATGGTCGTGGAAACCAAGAAGATCCTCGATCCCAAGATCAAGGTTCAGGCCACGTGCGTGCGCGTGCCGGTCTTCGTGGGCCACTCGGAATCGCTCAACATCGAGTTCGAGGAAGAAATCTCGGCGATCGAAGCCCAGGACATCCTGCGTGAAGCGCCGGGCGTGATGCTCGTCGACAAGCGCGAGGACGGCGGATACGTCACCCCGGTGGAAGCCGTGGGCGATGGCGCCACCTACATCAGCCGCGTTCGCGAGGACTCGACCGTCGACAACGGCCTGGCGCTGTGGTGCGTCTCCGACAACTTGCGCAAGGGCGCCGCCCTCAACGCGGTGCAGATCGCCGAACTGCTGGGCCGCCGTCACCTCAAGAAGGGCTGACGCGGCGGGCTTCGGCCCGAATCGATAAAAAAAGGGCCTGTGGAGCATTCGCTTCGCAGGCCCTTTTTCTATTGGCAGCTCAAGTATTCTGCCTTCCCCGGGGGCGACGGATCAGCCCTCGGTCTCGTCCGATCTTGCCGCGCCGGCCTTCATCTCGGCATAGGCGGCGTCGCGCGCTTCGCCTTCCAGCGTGAGGAGATAGCCCGAGGCTTCCTTGTAAGTGAGGAACGGCAGGCCGTCGGCAACGATCGGCTCGGTGCGGCTGTTGTAGATTCGTTTCAGCAGGCGTCGCTGCGGCCTGCTCAGCGGCGGGTTTTCGCCTGCCGGTTGCGCGTCGGTGGTTTCCATGCAGCGCTCTATCATGCCCCGGTTTGCAACGGCAATGGCGCGGGCGTGTTCGACAGGTTAGTCTGGCGCCCATGACCCGAACCCTGACCGGCGGCTGCCAGTGCGGCCGCATTCGCTACGAGGCCCAGGTCGAGAACGACGAGGCCTATCTTTGCCACTGCCGCTATTGCCAGAAGGCGACGGGCGGCTTTGCGGCGGCGTTCGTGCAAGTGGCGAAGGCCGGTGTCGCCTGGGCGCATGAACCGGACTGGTACCAAAGCTCGGCCATCGCTCGCCGGCCGTTCTGTTCGCACTGCGGAACGCCGCTCGGCTTCGACTTCATCGAAAGCAGCGGCAATATGGACCTGACACTCGGCAGCTTCGACGATCCCGGTTTCTTCCGCCCGACCACGCATTCCGGCTGCGAAAGCTTGCATCCTGCGTGGCTCGATACCAAGGACTTGCCGAGACATTACAGCGCGGAGACCGAAAGCGTCGCCTCGCGCTGGAAGGCGGCAGGACTGGAGGTTCCCTAAGTGAGCGATCTGCGCAAGGAAGTCATCGAAGGTTACGCAGGCACCGATCTGGCCGTGCATGTCATGGGCGACACCGGCGCGCGGCCGTTGCTGCTGCTCCACGGCCTGTTTTCCAGCGCCGACGTGAACTGGATCAAGTACGGCAACGCGAAGATCCTTGCCGATGCCGGGTTCGAGGTCTTCATGCCCGACCTTCGCGCTCACGGCCAGAGCGGCGCGCCGCACGACCCGGCGGCCTATCCCGCCGACGTGCTGGTTGAGGACCTGAAGCTGGTGATCGCGGCGCTCGGCCTTGCCGACTACGACCTCGGCGGTTTCTCGCTCGGCGCTCGGACGGCGGTGCGCGGCGTCCTGGCGGGGCTAGCGCCGCGCAAGCTGATCCTGGGCGGCATGGGCCTCACCGGCCTGTCCGGCTGGGCACGGCGCAGCGCGCACTTCGTGGATGCCATCGACCGTTTCGGCACCATCGAGCGCGGCGACAAGGCTTTCGTCGCGCAGGCCTTCATGAAGTCGATGAAGATCGACCGCGTCGCCGCGCGGCTGTTGCTGGGTTCGGTCGACGATACGGGGGCGGATGCGATCGCGCGGATCACCATGCCCACGCTCTGCGTCTGCGGCGGCGAGGACCACGACAACGGTTCGGCGACGGAACTGGCCGAGGCGCTGCCGCAAGGCGAGTATGTCGAGACGCCGGGCAATCACATGTCCTCGGTGACGTTCAAGGATATGGGGCGGGCTATGGCGGCGTTTCTGCTCGATTGAACCTCGTCATTGCGAGGAGGCGAAACCGACGTGGCAATCCAGAGCGGCGCGGGACTGCCCTGGATTGCTTCGCTACGCTCGCAATGACGAAGTGAGGGAAGGGGGAAGGGGTACAGGCATGTAGGAGGGAACGCACGCATCGGTGTCTCCCCTGCTTATTCTCCTCCCTTTCTGCCTCAACGGTTGATCTGACGCAGCGGGCGACTAGTCTCCCGCGCCATCAGAGAGAAAAATGAGGCAAACCCCATGAAATTCGCATCCACTGCGCTTGCCGCGCTCGCGGCCGGGCTTTCGTTCGGCATTGCCGCGCCGGCCTTCGCCGAAGACGCACCGGCCTATCCGCAGACCGCGCAAGGCGCCGCGCAGTTCATCGCGGCGGCCGAGAAGGACCTGTTCGATTTCTCGGTCGACAATGCCCGCGTCAACTGGGTGAACTACACGTATCTCACTGACGACACCGATGCCCTGGCGGCGCAGTCCAACGGGCTGCTGACCGAGAAGCAGGTCGCCTATGCCGTGGAAGCCGCGAAGTTTTCCAAGCTGCCCGGCCTCGACGCCGACGTCTCGCGCAAGCTGGGCATCCTGCGCCAGGGCATCGTCCTGCCGGCGCCGACCACGCCGGGCGCGGCGGCGCAGTTGAGCGAGATCAGCACGCGGCTTGCCTCCACTTACGGCAAGGGCCGCGGCACGCTGGACGGCAAGGAGATCAACGGCTCGGATATCGAGGCGGAGATGGGCAACCTCACGCACACGCCTGCCGAGTTCGCCGAGATGTGGACGACCTGGCACGACAATGTCGGCAAGCCGATGAAGGGCGACTACGTCAAGATGGTCGGCATCGCCAACCAGGGCGCCAAGGAACTCGGCTATGCCGACGTCGGTGCCATGTGGCGTTCGGGCTACGACATGAGCCCCGAGCAGTTCTCCGCCGAAACGCAGCGCCTGTGGGAAGAAGTGAAGCCGCTCTATCTCGCGCTGCATACGTACGTCCGCCATAAGCTGAACGAGAAGTACGGCGATGCCGTGCAGCCCAAGACCGGACCGATCCGCGCCGACCTGCTGGGCAACATGTGGGCGCAGGAGTGGGGTACGATCTATCCGCTGGTCGCGCCGAAGGGTGCCGGCGATCTCGGCTACGACATCGGCGATCTGCTGAAGGCGCAGGGGCGCACGCCGATCGACATGGTCAAGGCGGGTGAGGGCTTCTACTCGTCGCTCGGCTTTGCGGCGCTGCCCGAGACCTTCTGGAAGCGCTCGATGATCGTGAAGCCCGCCGACCGCGAGGTGATCTGCCACGCCTCGGCCTGGGACGTGGACAACAAGGACGACGTGCGCATCAAGATGTGCACCAAGGTGGATTCGACCGACTTCGTGACGATCCATCACGAGCTCGGCCACAACTATTACCAGCGCGCCTACAACAAGCAGCCGTTCCTCTACCTCAACGGCGCCAACGACGGCTTCCACGAGGCCATCGGTGATTTCATCGCGCTGTCGATCACGCCGCAGTACCTCGTGCAGATCGGCCTGCTCGACAAGGCCAAGGTGCCCAGCGCCGACAAGGACATCGGCCTCCTGCTGCGCCAGGCGATGGACAAAGTGGCGTTCCTGCCCTTCGGCCTGCTGATCGACCGTTATCGCTGGGGCATCTTCGACGGTTCGATCCAGCCCGCCGACTACAACAAGGCCTGGACCAAGATGCGGCTGGACTACCAGGGCGTTACCCCGCCCGCCGCACGCAGCGACGACGGTTTCGATGCCGGCGCGAAGTTCCATGTTCCCGGCAACACGCCTTACACGCGCTACTTCCTCGCCCGCATCCTGCAGTTCCAGTTCTACCAGGCGGCGTGCAAGCAGGCCGGCTGGAAAGGGCCGCTGCACCGTTGCAGCTTCTACGGCGACAAGAAGGTCGGCGCGAACCTGAACAAGATGCTGGAAATGGGCATGTCGAAGCCCTGGCCGGAAGCGCTCAAGGCTTTCACCGGCACCCCGCAGATGAGTGCCAAGCCGATGCTCGACTACTTCGCGCCGCTGAAGAAGTGGCTCGACGAGCAGAACAAGGGCGAGAAGCAGGGCTGGTGACGCCTGCGCCCGCGCGATCGAGGGCGGCGCGAGGTGGCCCTGGATTGCCGCGGGCCTTCGGCCCTCGCAATGACGAGGTTGGGGAAGATACTTTGAATTGAAAAAGGGGAGCCGGTTTGCACCGGCTCCCCTTTTTGTTTGCGCGGCAAGGGGTGATCGCCCCCTGTCCGTCCTTGGACGCTTAGAAGTCCACCGTGATGCCGGTGAAGAACGTGCGGCCGTAGACGTCATACGTCGTCGGGTAAGTGTTGGCCTGTTCCTGGTTGTCGCCGAGGATCGGCGGCTTCCTATTGAACATGTTGATCATGCCGATATTCCAGGTGAAGCGCTTGGCCACGTCGATCTGCGCGGTGAGATCGAAGTAGTCGTAGGCCTTGATCCGCTCGACGCTGTAAGTGGTCGAGCCGTCGTCGTCCTTGACCGGCGAGAGGTGACGCCAGGCGAGCGAGAGCGTCTTGCCCTCGGTCGACCAGGTCGCGCGGCCGTTGAGGCGCCACTTGGCGTAGACGTTGCCGCAGAGCAGGCCGAACTTGCCGGCGCATTCCACGGTGAGGTCCGACAGGGCCGCGATCGGCTTGAACGTGAAGTTCATCAGGCGCGTGCCGCTGAAGCGCAGGGTCAGCTTGCTGGAATCGTGCACGCCGAATGCCAGCGGAACCGCGTACTGCATGTCGAAGTCGATGCCGTCGGTCTTCACGCCGCCCGAGTTGGACAGGTTGTCGGCTGCGCCGGTGATCGTGTAGCTGTTGGCGTCACGCGGCAGCATCGAGCAATAGCTGGTGTCGTAAGGCGTCCAGCCGTTCGCGGCGGTGCCGTAGCAGGCCGAGATGATGTTCGAGGTGCCGGCGGCGGTGATGTAGTTGTCGATCTTGATGTGGTAGTAATCGACGGTCAGCGACAGGCCCGGGATGAAGCGGGGCTGGATCATCGTGCCGAAGGTCCAGGTGTTCGCCGTTTCTTCACGCAGCGAGGTGTTGCCGCCGTTGTAGCTGTCGATCTGCGAATCGCCGCCGTTGTATTCGGTGCCGATCAGGTTCGCCGGAATGCCTGCCGAAACGCAGCTGGCGTTGAGGTTGGCATTCGAGAGCGCTGCCGTCGTCGCGCAGGGGTCGGTGGCCTGCTCGAAGTTCTGGGCGTTGCCGCTGTAGAGGTCGTTGACCGTGGGTGCCCGCACCGCGCGCGAGAACTGGCCGCGCAGGCTGACGTCCTTGATCGGCGCCCAGACGAGGCCGCCAGAGAACGTGCCGACCGACTTGGCCGCCGTCGAATAGTACGAATAGCGTGCGGCGCCGTTGAATTCGAGGCGGTCGATGAAGGGCTTGTCGGCGATCAGGGGCACGTTGAACTCGGCGAAGAGTTCCTTGACGTTGTAGCCGCCCGAAATCGGTTCCGAACCGTTGAAGCCGATCACGTCACCCGAAGCGAGGGCTTCGTCGGGATCGAAGCTGCCGTGCTCGCTGCGATACTCGCCGCCGATCGCCAGGCCGGCCGGACCGGCGCCGAGATCGAACAGGTTGTTGTTGGTGATCGCGCCGCTGACGACCTTCTCGGTGATGGTCGAGCGATTCACCGTGTCGATCGAGATGAAGTCGGCCGCTTCCTGGCTGATGTTGCCGGCGCCGAAGATGTTCAGCGGGACGCAGCCATTGCTGGTGTCCGAGCAGACGAGATTGCCGTCGGCATCGTACGTGGTGCGCAGGGCCTGCTGGACGCGGCTGGCCGAGACGTTGCCATACTGGTGCTCGACCTGCTTCGTGCGCGAATAGCTGAAGTAGGCGTCGTAGCTCCAGTCGCCCGAAATCTCGCCGCGCGCGCCGATCAGGCCGCGATAGGCCTTGCTGTCGAGGTTGGAGATGCGGTTGCCCACTTCGGACAGGCGGCGATAGACCGATGCCGAGGTGTAGCCGTCGCCGTCGGTGTCGTAGCTGCCCAGCAGCGATTGGGCATCGGCCGACAGGAACGAGGAATCGGTGTCGAGCGAGAACGTGCCGGTCAGCGGGGTCGGCGCGAGCTGGTTCTTCACGCGGTTGTGGATGTACTGGCCTTCGCCGTAGATCGTCAGGTGATCGCTGACGTCGAAGTGCGCCTGGGCCGAGAAGAGCGCGCGCTTCTGCGGGACCTGGAGGTAGTTCTCCGAGGCGTAGTTATAGGCATCGGCCGAAGTGTAGGCAGAGGTGCTGCCGTCCTGGCCGAACTTGTAGTTGCTGCCGTCAAGCGCGATACGGCCGGCCGGGATCGAGCTGGAACCGCCGCCGGTCAGGCCGCCTTCGCCGTCATCGGTCTGCGCGATCGAGGTGTAGCTGCGGGCGGACTGCAGGATCGACTTGCGGCGCATGTAGTCGCCGTAGATCGTGATGTTGCCGCGGCCTTCGGCGAAGTTCTTGCCGACGAGAAGCCCGCCATTGTACTGGGCGCCGTCGCCATCGCCGGTCAGGCGGTAGTTGGCGTTGGCCTGCACGCCTTCGAAATCCTGCTTGGTGATGAAGTTCACCACGCCGGTCACGGCGTCGGAGCCATAGACCGCGGACTTGCCGCCGGTCACCACGTCCACGCGCTCGATCAGCGCGGTCGGAATCGTGTTGAGGTCGACGATCTGGTTGGTGTCATAGGACACGTAGCGATGGCCGTTGACGAGCACCAGCGTGCGGGCGGCGCCCAGGCCGCGCAAGTCGGCCGTGGCGACGCCGCCGCCCGGATTGTTCGACGCGGCGGTCGCGCCCGGCAGGATCTGCGGCAGGTCCTTGAGGATGTTCTCGACGTTGACCTGGCCGGTCAGCGCGATTTCCTTGGCGGAAACGGCCATGATCGGCGCGGCCTGTTCCAGGTTCGGATTGGACAGGCGCGAGCCGGTGACGACGATGGCGCCGCCTTCGGGCTCGGCATCGGCGGAGGCTTGGGCATGCGCCACGGCGGGCAAGCCCATCAGCAGGGTGGACGCCAGCAGCAGGCGCTTCATCTCGGATGTCATTCGGTACTCCCTTTGCAGTTTCCGGCGCGGGATTTGCCGCAGGCCGGAACCAGATCAGGGGGTGTGCTCCCAAGATGAACTATCTGTCATCATGTAATAATAGTTCAATTATATTGTTGGATCGCCGAGTTGTAGATGGGCAACTATTATTTCAAACGCTGATACATCTATGTAAAAATAGCGTGAAATATTGAAACAAACGCGTCACATGGAATAACTTGTTGATGGCTCTTGTTTGAATAATATTATTATCATGCGCTAAAGTTTGGCATCACAAGATTGCTGAATTCGTTGGCCGATGCAATGGATCATTCTGACCGTTCGCCGGGAAATTCTGAAACAAAACGGGCGCCGCTCCTTTCGGAACGGCGCCCGCCGGATGTCTCGCTGCGCCGCGGCTTAGCGGAACGGCGGCTCGTTGAAGGCGCGCAGCTTGCGGGAATGGAGTTTCTCACCCTCGGCGCGAAGCAGGTCGCAGGCGTGGAGACCGATCTTGAGGTGGCTGGCGATGGCCTCCTCGTAGAAGCGGTTGGCCTGGCCCGGTAGCTTGAGTTCGCCGTGAATCGGCTTGTCGGACACGCAGAGCAGGGTGCCGTAGGGCACGCGGAAGCGATAGCCCTGGGCGCTGATCGTCGCGCTTTCCATGTCGATGCCGATGGCGCGGCTGAGGCTGAAGCGATGGGCGGATTCGGTATAGCGCAGTTCCCAGTTGCGATCGTCGGTAGTGACGACGGTGCCGGTGCGCATCCGCTTCTTGAGATTGGCGCCGCCTTCGCCGCTGACGGCCTCGGCAGCCGAGGCCAGTGCCTGCTGCACTTCGGCGATCGCGGGAAGCGGGATTTCCGGCGGGAGCACCGGATCGAGCACATGGTCGTCGCGCAGATAGGCATGGGCGAGCACGTAGTCGCCGATGCGCTGCCCTTCGCGCAGGCCGCCGCAGTGGCCGATCATCAGCCAGACTTCGGGGCGGATCACCGCGAGGTGATCGGTGATGGTCTTGGCGTTCGAGGGGCCGACGCCGATGTTGACGAGCGTGATGCCCGACTTGTCCGGCCGGATCAGGTGGTAGGCCGGCATCTGGTGGCGGCGCCAGGCCGTATCGGACAGACGCTCGCGCGCATTGTCCACCGGCGTGTCGAGGTAGAGGCCGCCGGCGCCCGACAGCGCGGTGTAGCCGTCCGAACCGATCTGCTTGCCGGCCCAGTCCACGAACTCGTCCACGTAGCGGTGGTAGTTGGTGAAGAGGATATAGCGCTGGCAATGCTCGACGCTGGTGCCGGTGTAGTGCTGCAGGCGCGCCAGGCTGAAGTCGGTGCGCAGGCCATCGAAGAGGGCCAGCGGCAGCGGCTCGTCGGAGCCCTGGCGGAAGACGCCGTCGGCGATTTCGTCACCGATCATGGCCAGTTCGGTGGTCGGGAAATGCGCGGCCAGTTCCTGCGGGGTGACGCTGCCCATGCCGACGCCGTCGAGGACGTAGGGGAAGGGGATTTCCTGCGTCGAGCGGCCGACCTCGATCTCCACCTCGTAATCCTCGTGGAGCAGCGCGAGCTGTTCCGTCAGGTAGTCCGCGAAAAGACGCGGCTTGGTGATCGTGGTGACGTAGACCCCGCTTTCGTTCAGGCGGCCGAAGGATCGGCTGTAGAACGTGCCGCGCTCGATGCCGGCATAAGTGATGCGCAACTCGGGATAAGACCAGGCGCGCGTCTCGCGGCGGTCGAGCGGGGGCGGGGTGCCGTTTTCGATGAAGGCGGAAATGTCTGCGCGCAGGGTGTTGACGGCAGTTTCGTATACGCGGACCAGTTCCGCGAGGGTGTTTTCTATCGTTTCCATCGCCCACTCTTACGCGATTCGTATTGCAGTGCAATAGTCGCGGGCGAGGATGGCTGAACCCTGCGGTCGCCAGGCGCGGTGGCTACAGCGGCCGCATCAGATAAGTCACGGTCTTGCCGTTCTCCAGCAGCGCCTCGCCAACGGGTTCGAAGCCGAGGGCGCAATGGAAGGCTTCGCTGGCGGGATTGGGCGGATCGGAATTGACCTCGCAGACCGCCCGGTCGTGACCGGCCGCGCGGGCCTCATCGAACAAATGGGCATAGAGCTTGCGGGCAAGGCCGCGTCCCCGCGCCTGGGGAGCGGTGACGACGCGGTCGATATAGACGAAACGCGGATACTTCGCGCGGAACCACTGGAAGTTGGCGCTATCGTAATCGGCGTCCTGATCGAAAGCGATCAGGGCTGCGTCGAGTCGCCCGATCCGCGCCGCCACGAAAGCGCGCTCCACCAGCATGTCCATGCGGGCCTTGTCGGCGAGCGAGAGTTCCACGGCATGGCTGTTGTTGAGCGCCAGCAGTGCGGCGCGCAGGTCTTCGTCGGCCGCGTAGTCGTGCCGAAGCTCGACCGGGATGTCGGTGATCATGGTCTGTTTCCTGCAAAAAGAGAAAGGCCCCCGCTCCGGTTGGAGCGAGGGCCCTGAATCTCTTCGGTCGTTACCGCGAAAAGGAAGCTCAGGCTTCTTCTTCGGTCTCGGCAACTTCCTCTTCGACCGCGATTTCGCCGGGTTCGGCGTTCGGGTCGTAGGCTTCGGTGAAGCCGGAGACGTCCTGTTCGAACATCGCGGCCATCACGTCCACGCCCTGCGACTGCAGGTCGGCTTCGTCGGGCGAACGGGCAACGTTCACCTTGACGTTCACCGAGACTTCGGGGTGCAGGTTAACGCGAACGTCGAACACGCCGATGGTCTTGATCGGGCGTTCGAGCACGATCATCTGCTTGCTGACTTCGGCGCCCTGCTCGTTGAGAGCGTCGACGATGTCACGCACCGAGACCGAACCGTAGAGCTGGCCCGAGTTCGACGAAGCGCGGATCAGGACGACCTGCTTGCCTTCGACGTTACCCGAGTGCGCTTCGGCCGAGGTACGGCGTTCGGCGTTTTCGGATTCGATCTTCGCGCGGTTGGCTTCGAAGACCTTCTTGTTCTTCTCGTTGGCGCGCAGGGCCTTCTTGTTGGGAAGAAGGTAGTTGCGGGCGTAACCGTCCTTGACGGAAACGACATCGCCGATGGCGCCGAGCTTTTCGACGCGTTCGAGGAGGATGATGTCCATGGGGCTAGCCCTCCTTACTTGACGATGTAGGGCAGCAGGCCGATGTGCCGGGCGCGCTTGATCGCCTGGCTCAGCTCACGCTGCTTCTTTGCGGAAACCGCGGTGATGCGGCTGGGAACGATCTTGCCACGCTCGGACATGAAGCCCTGAAGCAGACGCACGTCCTTGTAGTCGATGGCCGGAGCGTTCTTGCCCGAGAACGGGCAGGACTTGCGGCGGCGGAAGAATGCACGTGCCATGGAAATCAGTTCCCTTCACGTTCACGACGGCGAGTACGCTCGCGGTCGCTCTTGCGCATCATGACCGACGGACCGGCTTCGTGTTCGTCGACACGAATGGTCACGTAACGAATGACGTCTTCGTTGATCTGCGTCTGGCGCTCGAGCTCGGCGACGACGTCGCCCGAAGCTTCGATGTTCAGCATCACGAAGTGCGCCTTGCGGTTGCGCTTGATCTTGTAGGCGAGATTCTTGAGGCCCCAGGTCTCGGTCTTGGTGACCTTGCCCTGGTTCGACTCGACGATCTCGGTAGCGGTGGTGGCAAGCGCGTCGACTTGCGCCTGGCTGAGGTCCTGGCGTGCCAGGAACACGTGCTCATATAGAGCCACGGCAGCTTCCTTTTCTCTAGTCTAACCGATCGCTGGCTTGTCCGCGGGATTGCGGGGCCCCTCCGGCTTTCTTCCCTCCCGTCCGGCATGTCGCACGAGACGGAAGGCGGCCCCTTAGCGGATCTGGCGCGGAACGCAAGACAAAGCTGCATTCCCGGCGGCCGGGAAACGTTCCTAACCGCAATCCAGCCTCGGGCGCAATCGGGGCGGCAGGCGATCCCCCGCGCATGGCAAGACGGCGGACCTTGCGGCCCGCCGTCTGCTTGCGACCCTTCCCGGGCTAGTCTTGCGTCAGCGCAGCAGGCTCATGACGTTCTGCTGGGCCTGGTTGGCCTGGGCCAGCATCGCGGTCGAGGCTTGGCTGAGGATCTGCGCCTTGGCCATCTGCGTGGTCTCGGTGGAATAGTCGGCATCCTCGATCCGCGACTTGGCATCGGACAAGTTGGTGACGTTGTTGGTCAGGTTGTTGATCGCCGATTCGAGGCGGTTCTGACCGGCGCCGAGCGAGGCGCGGTTGGCATTGACGTCCGCCAGGGCGTCGTCGACGTTGTCGAGCGTGGCGGAGGCAGCGGTGCTGGTCGAGACGTCGAGCGCCGAGGCGGTGAGGTTGGCGCCGTCGATCACCTTGGAGGTCAGCGTAACGGTTTCACCCGAGTTCGCGCCGGTCTGGATGTCGAAGGTGACGTCGCTGCCGGTCGTGGCGAAGAGGTTGTTGCCGTTGAACTTGGTCTGCGAAAGGACGTCGCCGATCTGGTCGGTGAGCGCCGTGACTTCCTGCTGCATCGCGTCGCGGTCGCTGTCCTGATAGGTGCTGGAAGCCGACTGGATCGCCAGTTCGCGCACCCGCTGCAGCATGTTCGACACTTCGGAAAGCGCGCCGTCGGCGGTCTGGGCGAGCGAGATGCCGTCGTTGGCATTGCGGATGCCCTGGCTCATGCCGCGAACCTGCGCGGTCATCGAGGTGGAGATGGCGAGGCCGGCGGCGTCGTCCTTCGCGGAGTTGATGCGCTTGCCGGTGGAGAGGCGCTCCATGGCGGTGCCCAGCATCTTGTTGGCGGAGTTGGAAGCGTTTGCGGCGCGCAGGGCGCTGATATTGGTATTGATGACGGACATCGTAAATCCCCGGATTGTCAGGCGGTTGGCAGGTGGCGGAAGCTCTCTTCCGTTCGAAGCTGAGAACGGATGCCGGCTTGCGGAGTTAAGGGCAGGGCGGGGATTTCGTGAGCGTTGGGGGCGCAAGTCGCTTGGGACTCACGACTTTGTCCGCTTTCGCTTGATCGCGGGTGGTTTCCCCCGCATGGCTGCTGCCACCATTCAACAGGGGATATTCTTCAAGATGGCTTCCGGCCTCGTTGCTCTTCTCGATGACGTTGCGGTGATCGCCCGCGCCGCCGCAGCCTCGCTCGACGACGTGGGACTGGGCGTCGCCAAGGCCGGGAGCAAGGCGGCGGGCGTCGTGATCGACGATGCCGCGGTGACGCCGGGCTATGTCACCGACTTCACGCCCGAGCGCGAATTGCCGATCATCTGGAAGATCACCAAGGGCAGCTTGCGCAACAAGCTGTTCATCCTGCTGCCGATCGCGCTGGTGCTGAGCGCGTTCATGCCCTGGCTGATCACGCCGATCCTGATGCTGGGCGGTAGCTATCTGGCGTTCGAAGGCGCCGAGAAGGTCATCGAAAAGTTCGGCGGCGCCCATCACGGAGAGACGCTGGAAGCCCCCGTCACCGACGTGGCCGCTTTCGAGCAGGCGCGGGTTTCGGGCGCGATCCGCACCGACCTGATCCTCTCGGCGGAGATCATGGCGATCGCCCTTTCGGAAGTGGCCGACAGTTCGCTTCTCACCCGCGCGGTGGCGCTGGCGCTGGTGGGCATTCTCATCACCGCGGGCGTTTACGGCGCTGTCGCGCTGATCGTGAAGATGGACGACATCGGCCTGCATCTCGCCAAGAAGCAGGGCAAGGGCACGCAGGCTTTCGGGCGCATGCTGGTGAACGGCATGCCGAAAGTGCTGACGGTGCTGGCCTCGGTCGGCACACTGGCGATGCTCTGGGTCGGCGGCGGGATCATCCTGCACGGGCTGGAAGAGCTGGGCGTTCCCGCTCCCGCGCATGTGGCGCACCAGTTCCAGCACTGGCTGGCCGTGCTGGGCGGCCCGGTCGGCGGCGCGCTCGGCTGGCTGGGCTATGCCGCGGCGTCGGCCGTGGTGGGCCTGGCGCTGGGCGCGGTGATCGCGGCGATCGTGCACTTCATCGCCAAGGCGCGCGGCGGGGCGCATTGATCCAGAATAGCCGTCGTCCCGGATCGAGTCCGGGGCTGACGTTTCAGAGCCTCGCCAGCAGGTCCTTCGCGAACACCGTCAGCGTATCGTCTCGCGCGCCCATGACGACCACGCGGTCGCCGGGTTTGGCGATTTCGGCGATGCGAGCGGCGCAGTCTTCGCGGGAGGGTACGTACTCGGCCTTTCCGCCATCGGCCTCGATCAGGCGCACGATGCGTTCGCTGCCTTCGGAGCGGTCCACGGTGCCGCCGAAGTAGACCGGATCGCACAGGATCGTCATATCGTCCGGCCCCAGCCTGGTTGCCAGAACTTGCGCCAGTTCACGGCCCATCTGCTTGAGCGGGCCATAGCCGTGGGGCTGGAAGAACGCGATCACGCGCCCCGGATGGGCCTTGAGCGTTGCCAGCGTGGCGGAAACCTTGTCCGGGTTGTGGCCGAAGTCGTCGATCACCGTCACGCCCGAGGGAGAGGTGCCGACGATGTCGAACCGCCGGGCCAGACCGACGAAGCTGCCGAGCCCTGCAACCGCATCGGCCACGGCAACCCCGGCCGCGTTGGCGGCGGCAATGGCGGCCAGCGCGTTGTAGAGATTGTGACGCCCCGGCACCTTGAGTACGAGCGCGTGTGAAGATCCGTCGCGGCGATCGAGCACGGTGGCGGTCAGCGAAGTCGGGCCTTCGACTACTTCGGTCGCGCCGATCTGCGCGTCCGGTGAGGTGATTCCAAACGTCACCAGAGCCTTGGCATGCGGGGCGAGGGCGGCGGTCTCCGCGTCGTCGAGATTGATCGCCGAAACGTCCGCGCGGCCCAGGAAATCCCCGAAAAGCTGGCGCAGTTCCTCAAGGCTCTTGTGGTCCAGGCTGACATTGCCAAGCACCGCTACCTTGGGGCGATAAAGCGCGATGGAGCCGTCGCTCTCGTCCACTTCCGACACGAAGACCTCGCCCTCACCGACGCGGGCGCTGGCGAAAGGCGCGTCGGGGCTGGCGAAGTTCTTCATCACCGCGCCGTTCATGATCGTGGGGTCGCGGCCCGCATGAGTCATGATCCAGCCGGTCATGCCGGTGACAGTGGACTTGCCCGATGTGCCGCCTATCGCCACACCGAAAGGAGCGGCGTTGAACAGCGTCGCCAGAAGTTCGGCGCGGCTCATGCGCGGGCAGCCGAATTCCTTGGCGCGGACCACTTCGGGCACGGTATCTTCAACGGCCGCCGAAGCCACCAGCGTCTGCTCCGCGCCGGTGATCCCGCTGCCGTCCTGCGGGTGCAGGTCGAAGCCGAGGCTCTCCAGCCAGGCGAACTTCTCGGGCGTGCGGCCCTGGTCGCGGCTACGGTCCGAGCCGGCGACTTGCGCGCCGTGGCCCTTGAGGATCAGCGCGAGCGGCAACATGCCCGATCCGCCGATGCCGCAGAAGAACCAGGGATGTGAAGTGAGTTCGTGATGCGCGGAAGTCATGACGCTTCGGTATGCGGCCTTGTTCGTCCTGACAACCTCGATAGGAAGGTGCCATGACCCGTATCGCAGTTTGTGCACCGTCCACCCCGATCACCCGCGAGGATGCGGAGGCCGTCACCGCGCTTGCCGCCGCCGAGTTCCCCGATGTGGAGCTGGCGATCCACGACCAGTGCTTCGAGGTGGAGGGCCACTTCGCCGGCAGCGATGCGCGGCGGATCGCGGCGCTGGTGGAATGCGCGAACGATCCCTCGGTGGACGCGGTGTGGTTCGCCCGCGGCGGCTATGGAGCCTGCCGCGTCGCCGAAGCGGCCATCGCGAAGTTCACGCACGATGCGCAGGGCAAGACGTTCCTCGGCTATTCCGATGCCGGCTATCTGCTCGGCGGCCTCTACCGGGCGCGGATCGGCAAGCCCGTTCATGGCCCGATGCTGGCCGACATCCGGCGCGAGGGCGGCGCGGAGGCGGTGCGCCGCGCGCTTCGCTGGCTGACCGGCGATACCTCGGGCCTGGAGCCGACCGGAGACGATCATCCGCGCGTCGCCTTCAACCTGATGACGCTGGCGATGCTCTGCGGCACCCCGCTGATGCCGGGGCTCGCCAAGCATGTCGTGCTGGTGGAAGAGGTGTCGGAGTATCTCTACGCGGTGGACCGCCTGTTCTTCCACCTGACTGCGCATCTCGGCGGGGTGGCGGGATTGCGGCTTGGCCGGGTCAGCGACGTGCCCGAAAACGACCGCCCGTTCGGCGTCGAGGCCGAGGAGATCGTGCGTCACTGGTGCACGCACCATTCGATCCCCTACCTTGGCCGCGCGGATATCGGCCACGATGCGGCGAACCGTATCGTGCCCTTCGGGCTTGCAGAGCGGCTCCAAGGTCAATAACGCGCCGCGCCACACAAGAATTTCAAAAATCGGCAGGGCGCAACCGTAGGGCCCGCCGGACAGAAGGAGCCGCCAAGATGCGTGCATTCGTTTTCCCCGGACAGGGCAGCCAGAAGGTCGGCATGGGCGCCGAACTCGCCGAAGCCAGCGCCGTCGCGCGCGAAGTCTTCCAGGAAGTGGACGAGGCGCTCGGCCAGAACCTCTTCCGCGTGATGACGCAGGGCCCCGAGGAGGAACTGACCCTCACCGAGAACGCCCAGCCCGCGATCATGGCCAATGCCATCGCCGTGCTGCGCGTGCTGGAGAAGGAAGGCGGCGTGACGCTGGCCGACAAGGCGGACTTCGTCGCCGGGCACTCGCTGGGCGAATATACCGCGCTCTGCGCCGCCGGTGCCTTCAGCCTTGCCGACACCGCGCGTCTGCTGAAGCTGCGCGGCCAGTCGATGCAGGCGGCCGTTCCGGTCGGCCTTGGCGCGATGGCGGCACTGCTGGGTGCGGACATCGAGAAGGCCACCGAACTCGCTGCTGCTGCGGCCGAAGGTCAGGTCTGCACCGTCGCCAACGACAACGACCCCACGCAAGTCGTGATCTCGGGCCATCGCGAGGCCATCGAACGCGCTGTTGCGCTGGTGAAGGACTTCGGGATCAAGCGCGGCGTGCTGCTGCCGGTTTCGGCGCCGTTCCACTGCCCGCTGATGCAGCCCGCTGCCGACGCCATGGCCGAAGCCCTGGGCAAGACCCCTCCCGGCAGCCTGCATGTGCCGCTCTTCGCCAACGTCACTGCCTCGGTCGTCACCGATCCCGCCGAAGTCCAGCGCCTGCTGGTCGAGCAGGTCACCGGCCGCGTCCGCTGGCGCGAAAGCGCCATCGCCATGCGCGAAGCGGGCGTCGAGACTTTCGTCGAACTCGGCGGCAAAGTGCTCGGCCCGATGATCAAGCGCTCGGCCGGCGAAGTGGAGGTGATCTCCGCCGTGACCATGGCCGAGATCGAGGAGCTGGCCAAAACCCTTTGATCCGCGTCGTCCCGGGCTTGACCCGGGACCGCAGGAGGCATGAAGAAAGGTCCGTTCAGCGGGCCAGCGCTCCCCGCCTTGGGAGAGCGCGTCACGGAGATTTGAAAAGATGTTCAACCTCAACGGAATGACCGCCCTCGTCACCGGCGCCTCGGGCGGCATCGGCTCCTCGATCGCCCGCGCGCTGGCCGCGCAGGGTGCGCGCCTGGCCATCTCGGGCTCGAATGCCGACAAGCTGCGCGCCTTCCGCGACGAGCTGGACGAGCACACCCCGCAGCATGTGCAGGACGTCGATCACGTCGCCATCGCCTGCAACCTCGGCGATCCCGAGCAAGTGGAGAAGCTGGTTCCCGCCGCGCTCGAATCGCTCGGCAAGATCGACATCCTCATCAACAACGCCGGCATCACGCGCGACAACCTCGCCATGCGGATGAAGGACGAGGAGTGGGATCAGGTCATCAAGATCAACCTCGAATCGACCTTCCGCCTGATGCGCGCCGTCACCAAGCCGATGATGAAGGCGCGCTTCGGCCGCATCATCAACGTCACCTCGGTCGTCGGCACCACCGGCAATCCCGGCCAGATGAACTACTGCGCGGCCAAGGGCGGCATCACCGCCATGTCGAAGAGCCTCGCGCAGGAACTCGCCAGCCGCAATGTCACTGTGAACTGCGTCGCGCCGGGCTTCATTCGCACCGCGATGACCGACGTTCTGCCCGATGCGCAGAAGGACGCGCTGAACGGCCGCATCCCGATGGGCCGCATGGGCGAGGGCGAGGATATCGCTGCCGCCGCCGTGTTCCTCGCCTCGAAGGAAGCGGGCTACGTCACCGGCCAGACGATCCACGTCAACGGCGGCATGGTGATGATCTGACAGGACGCGCGGGGTCGTGCGGATGGTGAGGGTCGAACCTTGCGATCCGCGCGAGCCCGATGCGGCCGCGATGATGGCGCGCCTTTCGGGTGCGCTCGCCGCGATCACCGGCGATGGCGGCACGGCCTCGTTCGATCCGTCCGACGTCCTTGTGCCCCGCTCCCTTTTCGTGCTGGCGCGGGACGGGGAGGGCGCCGCGATCGGTTGCGGCGCCTATCGGCCTCTCGAAGGCGATATGGCCGAGATCAAGCGCATGTATGCCGAGCAGGGCTGCGGCGCGGCGCTCCTGGCCAAGCTGGAAAGGGCTGCATCGGCCGATGGCTATCGACAGGTCTGCCTTTCCACCCGCAAGATCAACGAACGGGCGACGGCCTTTTATCGGCGGCACGGCTACCTGCCCATTGCGCCTTATGGGCGATATGCGGGCCGGAAAGAATCGATCTGCCTGGGCAAGGCGTTGATTGAAGCAATTTGACGGGGCGGAGCACGAAGCGCGTTCGAAGTGGACGAAAAACGTCTAAAGTCCCCTCATTTATCCCCAGATTCACCGGTACCCGGTCAATACTCGCTTGCCGCATGCCTTCCGTTCGCTAGAGATATTCGTCCTGAAATTCGGGATGTTTTGCATCCCTTGCCCGATCAAGGGGGACTAAAGGCTGTCATGAAGGCCACCATCGAACGTTCCACGCTCCTGCGCTGCCTGTCGCACGTGCAGTCCGTTGTCGAGCGGCGCAATACCATTCCCATTCTCTCGAACGTCCTGATCGAGGCCTCGGGCACCGGGTCCTTGCGCATCATGGCGACCGACCTCGATCTGCAGGTCGTCGAGACGCTTGGCGTCGTCTCGGTCGAGCAGGCCGGCGCGATCACCGTTTCCGCCCACTTGCTGTTCGACATCGCGCGCAAGCTGCCCGATGGCAGCCAGGTGAGCCTCGACGCTTCGGACAACCGCATGGTCGTGAAGGCCGGACGCAGCCGCTTCCAGCTTCCCACCTTGCCGCGCGACGATTTCCCGATGATCGCCGAGGGCGAGCTGCCGACCAGCTTCGAGATTCCGGCCGCCACGCTGGGTCAGCTGATCGACCGCACGCGCTTTGCGATCTCGACCGAAGAGACGCGCTATTACCTCAACGGCATCTTCCTCCACGTTTCGGACGAGGAACTGAAGGCCGCGGCCACTGACGGTCACCGCCTTGCGCGCTTCACCCTGGCCCGCCCGGACGGCGCCGAGGGCATGCCCGATGTGATCGTGCCCCGCAAATGCGTCGGCGAGCTGCGCAAGCTGCTTGAAGAAGCGCTCGATACCAATGTCCTGGTCGATCTTTCGGCCAGCAAGATCCGCTTCACTCTGGGCGGCGAGCACGGCGTTGTGCTGACGAGCAAGCTGATCGACGGCACGTTCCCCGATTACACGCGCGTGATCCCGACCGGCAACGACAAGCTGCTCAAGATCGATCCCAAGAGCTTCTTCGAAGGCGTGGACCGCGTGGCGACCATCGCCACCGAGAAGACCCGTGCCGTGAAGATGGCGCTGGAGCAGGACCGCGTGACCCTGTCCGTCACCTCGCCGGACAACGGCACGGCAGCGGAAGAAGTCCCGGCGGACTACTCTTCGGATGGTTTCGAGATCGGCTTCAACGCCAACTATCTCAAGGACATCCTGGGCCAGATCGACGGCGATACCGTGGAACTCCACCTTGCCGACGCCGGCGCGCCGACGCTGATCCGCCAGGACGAGAAGAGCCCCGCGCTCTATGTCCTGATGCCGATGCGCGTCTGACCGGACGGTTCGATCGAACAGGAAAAGGCCGGGGTTCACCCCCGGCCTTTTTTGTTGGCGCCGTAACCGCCGCTGTCACCGCCGCCGTCCGGGCTGCCCTGGGCCCGGAGCGGCAGCCTGCTCTCAGCTTTCCTGGATCGAGGGGTGGGCCTTGGCGATCATGCGGTCCACTTCGGTGAACTTCTCGCGCGGGGCGCCCTGGCGGGCATTGGCGACTTCGGCCTCGTCGATCTTCTGCCACTCGGTGAACTTCACGTAATCGATCCCTCGCTCGGCGGCGAGGGCGTCGAAACCGGGACGTCCGGCCTTGCCGCTGCCGGCTTCGCCCAGGGCGCCGACATCGGCGTCGATCTTCTCCACGATGGCGAAACCATCGGGGCGGTTGGTGCCGATCGTGCCGGTCGGTCCACGCCGCGCCCAGCCGACGCAGTAGAGGCCGGGCATGATCCGCCCATCGACATTGGCAAAGCGGCCACCCTGCTCGTCGTAGGGCACGTCGGGAATGCGGGAGGTCTGATAGCCGATGCAGGCCACGACGATTCCGGCCGGCACATGATAAGTCTCGCCCGTTCCCACTGGCTTGCCGTCAACCAGCCGCGTGCGTTCCACCTCCACGCCTTCCACCCGGTCGGTGCCGAGTATGGCGCGGGGCGCGGCGAAGAAATCGAACTCGATTCGCACGTCGCGGTCCGGGCAGGGCGCGTCGTCGGCCATGCCGGTGCCGTTGTCGTTCGCGCTGCCGCCCGCCATCGCGAAGCTGCGCAAGTGGCCCATGGTCTTGCGCATGCCCGGATCGAGCGCCGCGTCTTCCGCCAGGGGCGGCAGGTCGGCGGGATCGACGCGGGGGCAGGCGCGCGAGAGCTTCGCCAGTTCGCCCAGCTCCTTCGGCGTCATCGTCACCTGGTGCGGTCCGCGCCGCCCGAGAATGACGATGCGCCTGATCCGCGAGGCTTCGAGGGCGGTGAGAGCATGGGCGACGATGTCGCTCCCTTCGAATTCGGCGCCGGACTTGGCAAGGATCCGCGCCACGTCGAGCGCGACATTGCCGTTGCCCACGACCACGGCCGTGTCATGCGCGAAATCGGGATGCAGCTCCGCGAATTGCGGATGCCCGTTATACCAGCCGACGAAGGAGGCGCTGCCGAAGACATTGGGCAGGTCTTCTCCCGGAAGGTCCAGCCTGCGGTCGTTCGGCGCGCCCGTGGCGAGGACGACGGCGTCGTAGAGGCCGCGCAGTTCGTCGATCGAGATGTCCCGGCCCACCATGACATTGCCGACGAAGCGCACGTTCTCGCTGAGGGCGGTGGTTTCGTAGCGGCGGGCCACGCTCTTGATCGACTGGTGATCGGGGGCAACGCCGGTACGGATCAGGCCGAAGGGGACGGGCGAGGAATCGAAGATGTCGACCCGGACGCCGTCTTTCCATTGCTTGAGCGCTGCCTCGGCCGTGTAGTATCCGGCCGGTCCCGATCCGACGATGGCGATGTGTCGCATGGATTTTTCTCCCAAGCGGGCGGAACCTGGGCAAATGCGCCCGCCAGCAAAGAAGCAAACACGGCTGCGGACCGGCGGCAAGCGAAATCCGGCAGATCGGGCGAGATGTGCCATATCCGGTCGACAATGGGTTTGGTTGTCGGGACTTAACACTTTCGCAATGGCCGCGCGGCAATAGCCGATGCGATGGCGAGGAAGGGATTCAACAAGCTGCCGGGGGCACCGCGTGAAGACGCGCAGAACCCGCATGCCCCTGCGACTCGTCCCGAGGCCCAGAACCGGCCCGGCATTCCGAATTTCGCCTTTTTGCGCCCGCGCGGACCGAGCAGCGATCCCCTTCATTTCTTCATAGCCCGGCGCTGGGAACTCATGGCGCCGGCCATGGTCTGCATCATGGTGGGGCTGGGCGTCGTCTCGCACAGCGCGCCGGGCCGGCTGCCCCTGGCGCTGTCCTTTGCGGCCATGCTGCTCTGTCTTGGCGCGCCGCTGCTGGCGACCGTGGAGAACAGGTTCCATCATCGCAGCTGGAAACGCTATCCGCTGATGTTGCTGGCGGTGGCCATGCCCATGCTGCTCTTCGGCGTCGCCGCGGCGCAATGGACTCAGGATACCGCCGCGCTCGACTGGCGGCTGACCGTCAAGGGCTATGGCATTCTGGTTCTGCTCGCCACCGTGCTGCTCGACCGCCGCCTGACCTCGATCGTGGCCGCCACCGTCGGTCTCTGGGCCGGCGCTGCGGCGCATTCCGCTTCCACCGCGACCCTGGGCATGCTGGGCGCGGGCCTGGGCATCGGCCTTGTCGTGGCGATGCGCCAGGCGCGGCTCGGCGCCGAGGAATCGGCGCACCGGGCGGAGCAGGAACGCGAACGGCACCGTGCCGAGGAACTCCTGCGCGAATATGAGGATACCGGGCAGGGCTGGTTCTGGGAAACCGACCGCCGGGGCTGCATCGCCTACGTCTCGCCGCGCATTGCCGAACTGCTCGATACCGAACAGATCCAGCTTTACGGACGACCCTTTCTGAGCCTGTTCCGCCTGCGCGCGGAAGACCATGACAGCGAGCGGACGCTGGCGTTCCACCTCTCGACCCGCTCGTCCTTCCAGGACGTGACGGTGCGGGCGGCGACGAACGAGAAGGACGAGCGCTGGTGGTCGATCAACGGTCGCCCGGTGCTCGACCAGTTCCACAATTTCCTGGGGTTCCGCGGCTCGGGCATAGACCTCACCGAAACGCGCAAGTCGCAGCAGCACGTCACCCAACTGGCGCGCTTCGATTCGCTGACCAAGCTGGCCAACCGGTTCCAGATGTCGGAATGGCTGGAAAAGGTCATCAACTCGCCCCGCATCGAGAACCGCGCCTGCGCGGTGTTCCTGCTGGATCTCGACCGCTTCAAGCAGGTCAACGATACGATGGGGCATCCGGCCGGCGACGCCCTGCTCAAGCAAGTGGCAGAGCGCCTGCGCGTGACCGTGGCGAACATGGGCCGGGTCGGACGGCTGGGCGGCGACGAGTTCCAGGTCATCCTGCCCGGCTATCACCAGCACGAGGGGCTTGGCCATCTCGCCCGCCGGATCATCGAGAATCTCTCGCAGCCCTATTCGATCGACGGCACCCGCGTCATCATCGGTGCTTCCCTGGGCATCGCCATGTGCCCCGAAGACGGTACCACGGTCGAAACGCTGATCCGCAATGCCGACCTCGCGCTCTATGCCGCCAAGGGTGGTGGCCGCGGGCGCCATCATTTCTACGACGACGATCTTCATTCCGACGCCCGCGAGCGCCAGCAGCTTGAACAGGACTTGCGCGACGCCATCGACGCGGGCGCGCTGGAGCTGCACTACCAGCCGCAAGTGCACACCACGACCGAGAAGATCACCGGATTCGAGGCGCTGCTGCGCTGGAAGCATCCCAAGCACGGCTATCTCTCGCCCGCCAAATTCGTGCCCGTGGCCGAGGAAACCGGCCTGGTGGCGGAAATCGGCGAATGGGCACTGCGAAAGGCCTGCAGCGATCTGGCCGGCTGGCCGCACGCGGTGCGCGTGGCCGTGAACGTCTCGCCGCTCCAGTTCGCCAATACCGAACTGCCGGCGATCGTCGCGCGCGCGATCGCCGATTCGGGCATCGATCCCGGCCGCCTCGAACTGGAAATCACGGAAAGCGTGTTTCTGGGCGAGGATATCTCCACCGAGGCGATGTTCAGCGCCCTCAAGGATGTCGGCGTACGCCTGGCGCTCGACGATTTCGGAACCGGCTACTCCTCGCTCGGCTATCTGAAGAAGGCGCCGTTCGACAAGATCAAGATCGACCAGAGTTTCGTGCGCGGCGCCACCATCGAGGGCAGCCGCAACGGCGCGATCATTTCCTCCATCGTCAGCCTCGCCGAGGCGCTGGGCATGGAAACGACGGCGGAAGGAGTGGAGACGCTCGACGAACTCGATCTGGTACGCCTGCTCGGATGCAGCCATGTCCAAGGCTATATCTATGAAAAGTCGCTGACTTCCGCCGAAGTCGTGGCGCGGCTGGAGCGGGGGTTGATCGCGGTGGCCGTGGGCCCGCGCTCGGCCCGCGCACCTCGCCAGACCATGCTGCGCAAGGTCGTGCTGGAGCACGGCGGGCACATCTATCACGCCACGATCCGCAACATCTCCAGCACCGGCGCCATGGTCGAGGGCTTGTGGAACGTGCCCGCGGAGACCCAGTTCGGCATTCATCTCGCCGACGACAATGTCGTTCTGGCCACCGCGCGCTGGTGCCGGGAGGATCGCATGGGCGTGGAATTCGTCCGCCCGCTCGAACTCGATGCCACCGGCGGGGTGCAGTTCACGCCGGCCCGCGCCGGTCCGGAATCGGCTCCGGAAGGCGGCGATGCGGGATTGCTGCGCAAGGCCGGCTGACGCCCTACCCGAAAATGCGCGATCACCGCATTTTCAAACGATCCAAGCGCTGCTAACGGCGCTTCCATGACCGAACTCGCCCAGATCCGAAATTTCTCGATCATTGCCCATATCGACCACGGCAAGTCGACGCTTGCCGACCGTCTGATCCAGCGCACCGGTGGCCTCTCCGACCGTGAGATGAGCGCCCAGGTGCTCGACAACATGGACATCGAGAAGGAACGCGGCATCACCATCAAGGCGCAGACCGTGCGCCTGAACTACACCGCGTCCGACGGGCTCACTTATGAGCTGAACCTGATGGACACGCCGGGCCACGTCGACTTCGCTTATGAAGTCAGCCGCAGCCTGGCCGCCTGCGAAGGCGCGCTGCTGGTGGTGGACGCCGCGCAGGGCGTGGAAGCGCAGACCCTGGCCAATGTCTATCAGTCAATCGAGCACGACCACGAGATCGTCCCGGTCATCAACAAGATCGACCTGCCTGCCGCCGAACCCGAAAAGGTGCGCCACGAAATCGAGGAAGTGATCGGCATCGACGCTTCCGAAGCCGTGCTGGCCTCCGCCAAGTCGGGCATCGGCATCGACGAGATCCTCGAAGCCGTCGTCGCCAAGATACCTGCGCCGAAGGGCGACCGTACCGCGCCGCTGAAGGCCATGCTGGTCGATTCCTGGTACGATCCGTACCTGGGCGTCGTCATTCTGGTGCGCGTGATCGACGGCGTCATCAAGAAGGGCTTGAACGTCAAGTTCATGCAGGGCGGCACCGATCACCTGGTGGACCGCGTGGGCTGCTTCACGCCCAAGCGCATCGACCTGCCGGAACTCGGTCCGGGCGAGATCGGCTTCATCACCGCGCAGATCAAGGAAGTGGAGCAGGCCAAGGTCGGCGACACCATCACCACGGTGAAGGGCGGCGCGACGCAGGCCCTGCCGGGCTACAAGGAAGTGCAGTCCGTGGTGTTCTGCGGCCTGTTCCCGGTCGACGCCAACGACTTCGAGAAGCTGCGCGAATCGATTGGCAAGCTGCGCCTGAACGACGCCTCCTTCAGCTTCGAGATGGAATCGAGCGCGGCGCTGGGCTTCGGCTTCCGCTGCGGCTTCCTGGGTCTGCTGCATCTGGAAATCATCCAGGAGCGCCTGAGCCGCGAGTACGACCTCGATCTCATCACCACCGCGCCGTCCGTGGTCTATCGCCTGACGATGACCGACGGCACCGTGAAGGAACTGCACAACCCGGCCGACATGCCCGATCCCGTGAAGATCGACTTCATGGAAGAGCCGTGGATCAAGGCGGTGATCTACACGCCGGACGAATACCTCGGCTCGATCCTGAAGCTCTGTCAGGACCGTCGCGGTATCCAGAAGGACCTGACTTACGTGGGCGGCCGCGCCCAGGTGACCTACGAGCTGCCGCTGAACGAAGTGGTGTTCGACTTCTACGACCGCCTGAAGTCGATCAGCCGCGGCTATGCCAGCTTCGACTACGAGCAGATCGGGCTTCAGGAGGGTGACCTCGTGATGATGAACATCCTCGTGAACAACGAGCCGGTCGATGCGCTGTCGATGGTGGTCCACCGCAGCCAGGCCGAACCGCGCGGCCGAGCGCTGGTGGAACGCCTGAAGGAACTGATCCCCCGGCACATGTTCAAGATCCCGATCCAGGCCGCCATCGGCGCCAAGGTGATCGCGCGCGAGACGATTTCCGCGATGCGCAAGGACGTGACCGCCAAGTGCTACGGCGGCGACATCACCCGTAAGAAGAAGCTCCTGGAAAAGCAGAAGGAAGGCAAGAAGCGCATGCGCGAGTACGGCAACGTGCAGATCCCGCAGGAAGCCTTCATCGCCGCACTGCGCATGGGCGAGGAATAAGTCCCGCCCGACCCGGCGGCGGTTCGAATGACCGCCGCCGCCTCCATCATTGAAACGCTTGTCCGTCCGCGCCGAGATGTCGGTGCGGGGTGGCCGGATGCTCGCGCCCTGGTTCGCGCCCGTTCTTGACCGGATGCGGGGTAAATCAGTTCATTTCCGATCCAATTCCCCTTGGAATTCGCTGAAATCGGTTGCGACTCGTTGCCTGAGCAAGGTTGGTTAAGGTTCCCGACTTAGCTCGGGGATGGCTGACGGCGCGATTCGATGTCTTCAGCAATCGATTCCAACGAAATGCCTTGGTCATAGTGGCCCGGCGATGAGTCCATTGTGGTTAAATTGGCGCCTGTAACGGGTTGATAGTACGTTTACAGACAACCTATAACTGCGTGGCAACGGTGGCGCGGATGAGGCACGACGGAACGAGGGTGGTTCGGTAGCGTTATGGAACTTGAGCGAATGGACGCTGGCGGCGACATGACGCAGTTTCAACGCATTCTTGCGATATTTCCCAGTCTGACTTCGAAACAGCACGAGGTGTTGGGCTTCGTCGCCGAAAACCGCACCAGCAAGGAAATTGCCTGGGAATTGGGCATTTCCGAAAGCGCCGTGAACCAGCGGATCGAAGGCGTTCGCAGCCGCACCGGATCGCCGCCGCGTGCCGAGCTCGCCCGTGCTTACAGGCAGTTCCAACAGGACCAGGCTCAACCGGAACAGATTCAGCCGGACCTGGCAGCAGCCTGTAATCCGCTACCAGAGAAGAATCCTCAGGTTCCGACCGTTTCCCTCTTCGATGAGGATCGGGGCAGGGACGAACTGGTCGAAAGGCTCACGCTTGCCGACGGCGCCACATTCAAGGTGACGGCGCCCTGGCAGGAAGAGAATTTCTCCCGGGTCGTTCCGGAGGTGCTCGATGGAGCGAACGCGGGTCTCAGCCGCACGGCCGCCATGATCGCCATCGCCGGGGGATTGCTCCTCGTCGCGGTGTTCGGTCTGGACCTGGCCACCAAGCTGAGCAGCCTGCTTTGACCCAACCTCCTGCCACGATTGAGACACGCGCATCGGACGGGCCGATGCCGCTGGATGGGGGTCACTATGTCGATCACGATTTCCGCTGCTACCGCCCGGATCGCGCGCCAGCTTCCCGAGGCCGAACTTTCGCTCGATTCGGCTCTGCTCGCTTCGGCGCGTCTGATGGAATCGATGCTGCTGGCACGCCAGGCAGATGGCATCGCCACGTTCACCGGCCAGACCGCGCTGATGCGCCTGGCCAAGACCCAGCGCACTTTGCTCGAAAGCCAGAACGACATGATCCGCGTCCACCAGGAACTCCTGGGCATCGGCCGCGACATCAATGCGATTGCCGACGAGCCGGAAGCCTGCCCGGATCGCGCCCAGCTGGTGGACGACGCCGCCATGTTGCGATCGGCCTAAGCGACCCAGGTACGATCGCGGGTTCCGCGCGTTTCGGGCGGCATGGCCATGGGGGGCTTGCATGCTGACCTGGGGCGCGCGGGCCTACGTTCAATATGGGCTCTACCTCATACTCTTCCTCTTGGCCTGGCGGCGCGGCGATGCACCTGAGCGCGTCCTTGCCGGGATCATGCTCGGCATGGTCGTGGTGGACCGGATCTATCATCTCGGCCGCGGCACGGACCTGCTGGTGTACCACGGGGTGGATGTCGTCCATCTGGCGATCGACACGTCGAGCCTGCTCGGCATCGGCTACGTCGCGCTCCATGCCAACAGGTTCTACCCTTTATGGATAGGTGGGGCGCAGATCATCGCCTTTTCGAGCCATTTCTATCGGCTGGGTCTCGTCGAAATCCAGACGACGGCCTATCAGGTGATGTCGATCATACCATCTTACGTGCAGCTGCTGGCGATGGCCCTGGGCCTGGCGTGTCACATGCGGCGGCAGAAGCGACGGGGCAATTATCCGTCCTGGCGCAGATACTCCGCCCCGTCGTCGGCGCGGGGAGCGAGGTCGTTGCCCGCCGTCTGATTCGGCGCTTTGGCTCGCTGAGCACGATCTACACCGCTTCGGCCCAGGCGCTGGCGGACGAAATCGACGAATCGGGCATCAACAGCCGCGCCATCGCGGCAGTGATCGTCGCGGCGCGAGACCTTGCAGCCGTTGCCGGGCGGGAGACCCTGCTGGGCGAACCGATGAAGACGGGCAGCCCGGCTTTCCGCCAGTATCTCGCCAAAAGGCTGCTCGGCCGCCGCGAGGAATGCGTGATGGTGCTGTTCTTCACCCATGAAGGCCTGTTCATCGCGGAGGACTTCCACGTCGGCACGCGCCAATCCACCTGCGAACTGCCCCTGCGGCGGACGGTTCGCCGGGCTTTCGACCTCGACGCCCGCCGCTTGGTGATGGCGCACAACCACCCCTCCGGCGATCCCACGCCCAGCGCCGACGACGTCCAGTCCACCCGGACTTTCCGGCAGGTGATGGGGGCTCTGGAATTCAGCCTGGACGACCATTTCGTCGTCGCGCGGGGGGGTATCTTCAGTATGAGTGACAACGGTCTGATTTAGATGGCGATTTGCCTTAAGGGACGTGCAACCGGATTGTCTTAGGGGCTATCTATACCGACACGCGCATTCGCGCCGCACGCCTGCATGGAGATTGGGTTTGACCGACATCGTCACCGTACCGACCACGCCTTTCGAGGGACAGGCGCCAGGAACGTCCGGCCTGCGCAAGAAAGTGCGCGTGTTCCAGCAGCCGAACTATGCCGAGAACTTCATCCAGTCGGTGTTCGACGTGGTGAAGCCGCAGTCTGGCGCTGCTTCGGCCGAAGCGGCGCTGGTGATCGGCGGTGACGGCCGCTTCCACAACCGCGCGGTGATCCAGCAGGCGATCCGCATGGCCGCGGCCAATGGCTATGCCCGCGTACTGGTAGGGCAGGGCGGCATTCTTTCCACGCCAGCCGCCAGCAACGTGATCCGCCAATACGGCGCCAGCGGCGGCCTGATCCTCTCGGCCAGCCACAACCCCGGCGGCCCGGATGAGGACTTCGGCATCAAGTACAACATCGCCAATGGCGGTCCTGCACCGGAGGGCGTGACGGACGCGATCCTGGCGCGGACCAAGGAAATCAGCCTCTGGCTGACCGTCGACACGCCGGACATCGATCTCGACACGCCGGGCGAAGTCACGATTGGCGATATGGTGGTGCAGGTGATCGACCCGGTCGCCGACTATGCCGACCTGATGGAAGAGCTGTTCGACTTCGACGCGATCCGAAAGGCGGTCGCCAGCGGCTTCACGATGCGCTTCGACGCCATGAGCGCGGTCACCGGTCCTTACGCGGTCGAGATCCTCGAAAACCGGCTGGGCTTCGCTGCGGGCACCGTGGTCAACGGCACGCCGCTGGAAGATTTCGGCGGCCATCATCCCGACCCCAACCTGATCCACGCCAAGGAACTCTACGACCTCATGATGGGGCCGGATGCGCCGGACTTGGGCGCCGCGTCGGACGGGGACGGGGATCGCAACCTGATCATCGGGCGCGGGCGCTTCGTTACGCCTTCCGATTCGCTCGCCATGCTGGCCGCCAATATCGAAATCGCACCGGCCTATCGCGGCCGTCTCTCGGGCATTGCCCGTTCGATGCCGACCAGTGGCGCCGCGGATCGCGTGGCGGAAGCTCTCGGCATCCCGTGCTTCGAAACGCCAACGGGCTGGAAATTCTTCGGCAACCTGCTCGATGCCGGAATGGTCACGATCTGCGGCGAGGAAAGCGCGGGCACGGGATCGGACCACGTGCGCGAGAAGGACGGGCTCTGGGCCGTGCTGCTCTGGCTGAACATCCTGGCCGTTCGCGACATCAGCGTGGACCAACTCGCCCGCACCCATTGGGCGCGCTTCGGCCGCAACTACTACGCCCGCCACGATTACGAGGCCGTCGATAGCCAGGCTGCCGCTGGCCTGATGTCCGAGCTGAAGGGCGCGCTTGCGGACTTGCCGGGCAAGAGGTTCGGATCGCTCACCGTGTCCCATGCGGACAGCTTTGCCTATACCGACCCCGTGGATCAGTCGGTCAGCGAGAACCAGGGCGTGCGCGTGCTGTTCGAGGACGGCAGCCGCGTGGTCTTCCGCCTCTCAGGCACCGGCACACAAGGCGCCACCTTGCGGGTCTATCTGGAGCGTTACGAGCCGGCGTCCGGCCAGATCGATGCGGATACCGGCGTCATGCTGGAAGCCCAGATCGCCGCCGCGCAGGAAATCGCCGGTATCGCCCGCCACACCGGGCGGATGGCGCCCGACGTGGTGACCTGAGCGTCAGAAGTCGATCCGCGCAATCACGTCTTCGCCGAACTTCAGGGCCTGGTCACAATACTCGGCCCGGGTTTCGGCGTAGACGGAGGCGCCCGCACCGTGGATGCCGAGTGATTTCAGGTGCGCGAAATGGTCCAGCGCTTCCTGCGCGTTCCACCCCGGCTTGATCGAATACGTCGATGAGGCGATGACTTTAGGCGGCTCGGCGCGGCCGATCTTTTCCGCATGGGCGTTCATGTAGGCGATCGCTTCGCTGATGTCCTCGTCGCCCTCCAGATTGGCCGTGCGCGCCGTGTCGGTGACCGACTTGGGCACGAAGAAGGGGTGCCAGGCGTCGCCCATCTCGGCAGCACGGCGCAAGGCGCGCTTTGAATTGCCGCCGACCAGCAGCGGCGGATTGGGCTTTTGCGCCGGGGTAGGCAGGACGCGGTTGCCCAGCGCCGTGTAGCCCGTGCCTTCGAACGTGAATTCGTCGCCGGTCCAGGCCAGCTTCATGGCGGTGATGTACTCATCCATGAGATCGTTGCGCGCATCGAAATCGACGCCGAGCGCCTTGTACTCGGCTTTCATGTAACCTGCGCCGAGGCCCAGGATCACGCGGCCTTGCGTGAAGTGATCCAGCGTCGAGACCCCCCGCGCCACCACGAAAGGGTTGCGATAGGGCAGGACGAGGATGTTGGTCTGCAGGCGCAGCCTGGTCGTCACAGCGCCCAGCATCGAAAGCATGACGAACGGGTCCTGCGCATAGTGTCCGCCGGCATCCAGCCAGCGCGCGGAAGGCACCGGATGGTCAGTGACCGTTCCGGCGTAGAAGCCGGCCCGTTCCACCGTGCGCGCGATTTCCTGCAGGGCTTCGAGCGTGCCGTATTCCTCGGGCCTGTCGATGCGATCGAAGGGCAGGCTGGTGCTGAGCGTGAAGGTCATGGCTGGCTTTCTCTCGTTCGCGATGCGGCTTCGGGGGGCAGGACCCAGTCGTCCTGATCGTTGCGGACCCAGCCTCCGGAGGCCCATGTGCCGCCATCGACGGGGATGATCGTGCCCGTGACGTAGCTTGCGAGTTCGGAGGCGAGAAACACCGCGACGCGGCCGCATTCCTCGTCGATTCCGGCTCGGCCCAGCGGGATGCGGCGGCGGATCGCTTCCTCCTGCTGCGGCGTCGGCCGGTGCCAGAGCGCCGGATCGACCGGCCCCGCGAACTGGCCTCGCGTGCCCGGCGTCTCGGTGAAGTCCGGCGCGATGGCATTCACGCGGATGCCGTGATGGGCAAGTTCCACGGCCAGGGTGCGGGTCAGGTTGTTCAGCCCGGCCTTGCAGGCGGCATAGACCGCATATCCCGGCGCGGCGCGCGAGCCTTCGATACTGGTGACATTGATGATCGAGCCGCCGTTGCCGCCTTCGATCATGATCGACACGGCAGCCTGCGTCGCGGCGAGGTTGGACACCAGGTTGAGATCGATGTGCCGGCGCCAGTTCTTCTCGGCGAGGTCTACGAAAGGCCGCCGCGAGACGCCGCCGACATTGTTCGCCAGCACGTCGAGCCGGCCGAACACGCGTGCGGCCTCTGCCACGGCGTTCTGGACGACATCCGCGTCCATGGCATTGCCTGCGATGCAGAGCGCCCGCCGCCCGCGCGCTTCCACCAGTTCGGCCACCTGGTCGCAGCGTTCGGGAATGGCTTCCAGAATGGCGACGTCCGCGCCCATGTCTGCCATGCAGAGCGCAATCGAGCGCCCTATGCCGCCGCCGCCGCCGGTGACGAACACGACTTTACCTGTCAGGTCGATGACCGTGCCATCCACACCGCTTCTCCCATCATGCCGGCCGTTTTCGGCGCTCCATGCGTGGTCGGCGGCCTGGTCCGGCGTTGAACACGCGTCTTAGCAGGCGGACAGCATCCGCGAGATCGAGGGGGTGGTCTATATCTTTCTCCAACCCGCACGAGACGATCGTCTCCACGGTAAGTCCGCGATTTATGGCGTGATTGCAGTGGGTTGGAAAACTGTTCTGGCCGAAGGAAAAGGGAAACCAGATACCGTCAGGCAACGGCAGGGACAGGCCGTTGGTGCCGGTGTGATGGCGGTCGGGGGCGATGCCGACGGTGCCTGCGGGAAGGCGCGCCAGTCGCTCCACGTCGGCGAGGCTCAGGCAGGGTAGGTCGGCCGGGAGGATGACGATGCGTTCCGGCCCGGCGGCGGTGATGGCGGCCATGGTGCTTTCCAGCGCGCCATTGAGATCGGGGCCGGGATCGTCGAAGCGCAGGATGCCGGTGCCGAGATTGGGCCGGGCCGGGCCCAACACGCAGACGCGCTGGATCGCAGGGCAGGCACTCACCGTGTCGAGGACGTGGCGCAGCATCCCGGAAACCAGCGCCTCGCGCGCCTCTGGGTCCAAGGCAGAGGCCAATCGGGTCTTGCCCAGACGCGGCGCCTTGACCGGGATGAGTGCCCAGCAGCTCACGGCACTTGCGGCGCTGCGGTGAGGTTGGTGAAGCGTATCCCGGCGCCGTCGGCCTTGTAGGTCTTGTTCATGTAGATGAGGATCGAGGTCAACGCTTCCGCCGCCGCGGAATTGGCCAGAGCACCGCCGGAAAGCCCGCGCAGGCCCATGCCGGGGCAGAGGTCCACCACTGTCTGGCGCGCCTCCACGTCGTCCGAGAAGACCAGCACGTCGCAGTCGATCGCATGGTCGCTGTCGAGGTGGTGGGCGGAGACGTTATGGAAGGCGGTGACGAGCCGTGCGTCCGGTCCCAGATGCGCGCGCGCCTGCATGGCGGCGCTGCCCTCGGCCGGTAGCTGCACGCGCATGACCTTGGGCGGCACCAGCGGCACGGTGGTATCGACGACCACGGCATTGCCCACCACGCCCGCGATCTGCTGCAGCGTTTCACCTTGCGAGGCGTGGGGCACGGCGACGATCACCACATCCTTGCCCTTTGCGGCATCCCCGTTCTCGGCATGGCCGGCCGCGCCCAGTTCCTCGGCCACCGCACGGGCCTTGTCCGCTGTGCGTGAGCCGATGGTCACCTGATGCCCCGCCTTGACGAGCCTTCGCGCGATACCCTTGCCGAGCGCTCCGGTTCCGCCGATCACCGCGATTGCTGCCATCAGATTATCTCTCCCGCGAATTCTTGGTTGTTGTCATTGTCGTTCCCGGCATTTTCGTTTCCGATAGGGCGGTTTTTAGAAAGGCGTTCGGGAAGACCGATGAAGCGAAATCCAGAACTGACCGTGCGACCGCTCGCCGGATTGCCCATGTTCGCTACCGGAATGTCGATTGCGCAAGCGATATGCGCGAGCCTTGCGGCCGAAGGTGACCGGTTCCGCGATGGCGATATCTTGGTGGTCGCGCAGAAGATCGTCTCCAAGGTGGAGGGCCGCGCCCGCGATCTCGCGGATTTCTCCGCTTCTGAGGAAGCACTTGAACTTGCAGGCGCAACCGGACGGGAGCCGGAGATGATGCAGGCGATACTGGAGGAAAGCTCTCGGATCCTGCGCCGCACGCCCGCTGCCGTGATCGCAGCGCACCGGACGGGCCACGTACTGGCCAACGCGGGGATCGATGCGTCCAATGTCGAGGGCGGGGAGAGTGGCCGTGTGCTGCTCTGGCCGCTCGACCCGGACGCCTCTGCCCGTGCCTTACGGGCCGAAGTTCAAAACGCGTGTGAAGTCAGGGTTGGCGTCGTGATCGCGGATTCGATGGGTCGGGCCTGGCGGATCGGGACGCTCGGTACTGCGATCGGGTGCGCGGGGCTGATCGTACTGGAAGACCGTCGGGGCCGTGCGCAGGACTTATATGGCCGCACCTTGCAGGCAACCGTGATCGGTGTTGCCGACTCCATTGCGGTCATGGCGGCGCTGGCCATGGGAGAGGGAGCGGAAGGAACCCCGGCTGCTCTTGTGCGCGGCTGCGAACGCTGGGTAACCGAGGAAGACGGGCCGGGCGCGGTCAGCGGGCTACGGCCCATTGAGCAGGATATGTTTCGATGAGCGGCAAGCACATTCTCGCGCTGTCCGGCGGGGTCGGAGGCGCGAAACTGGCGGCGGGACTGGCTGCCGTCATGGCGCCCGACGATCTCACCTTGGTCGTCAACACCGGAGACGATTTCGAGCATCTTGGTCTAACTATCTGCCCTGACCTGGATTCCGTAACTTATGCGTTGGCCGGGCTTAACGATGCCGTGCGCGGTTGGGGCGTGAAGGACGAAACATGGCAGACCATGGCCATGCTGCGTGCATTGGGTGAAGAGGGCTGGTTCAACCTTGGCGACCGCGACATGGGCATGCACATCGCGCGGTCCTGGCGGCTGCGCGCAGGTGAGACGCTTTCCGAGGTGACGGCGCGGCTGACGCGGGAACTCGGCATTGCCCATGCAGTGGTGCCGATGAGCGACGATCCGGTGCGTACGCAAGTTCTCACCGATGCAGGATGGACCGATTTCCAGAGATGGTTCGTGGAAAATCAATGTGTTGATCCGGTACTTGATGTGCGGTTCGAGGGAGTGCCGGGTGCGAGGCCGTCGCCCTGTCTGGCGAAGACATTGGCGCGGGACGACCTCGCCGCCGTCATCATCTGCCCTTCCAACCCCTTTCTCAGCGTCGATCCGATTCTTGCGCTCGATGGCGTGCGGGACGCGCTGGCGGCGCTGCGGGTGCCGGTGATCGCGGTCTCGCCGCTGGTGGGAGGGGCTGCAATCAAAGGGCCGCTGGCCAAGATGCTCGCCGAGCGCGGGCACGGCGTCAGCAACGAGGCCATTGCCTGTCACTACCAAGATCATTGGGGCGATCTTCTCGACCACCTCTTGATCGACGAGGCCGATGAGGCCGATGTCTCATGCTTGCAGGCACGGGGCCTTCGGGTCACCGTGACGAAGACAATGATGCGCGAAGCCGCCGATCGGGAAAGGCTCGCGAAGGAGGTGCTTGCCATCGCAGGCATCTGAAGGGTGAGCAGATGCAGGATGAGACCCGCCAGTTGAAGGCATGGTTGCTGGCCGCTCCGCTGGAGGAGGTCACCGCCCGGGCAAGAGCCCGCCGCGATGCGAAGGGCCCGGCGCGGATGACTTATTCGCCCAAGGTCTTCATTCCGCTGACGCGCCTTTGCGCCGACGTTTGCCACTACTGCACTTTCGCGACCACGCCCTCGCGGCTCGAGGCGCCCTACCTGACGCTTGAAGAGGTGCTGGAAATCGCCAGCGCCGGCGCCGGTGCGGGGTGCCGCGAGGCGCTGTTCACGCTGGGGGATGCGCCGGAGCGCCGCTATGCCGTCGCGCGCGAATGGTTGGCGGAGCGTGGTTTCACGCGCACCATCGATTACGTCCGCCACTGCGCCGATCGGGTGCTGAAGGAGACCGGCCTGCTGCCGCACGTCAATGCCGGCGTGCTGGAGGAGGACGACTACCGGATGCTCCGCCCGGTTTCGGCGTCGGCGGGGCTGATGCTGGAAAGCACCTCGGAGCGGCTGCTGGAAAAGGGCATGTGCCACCACGGCTCGCCCGACAAGGAGCCGGCCCTGCGTCTTGCCTCGCTGGCCGCTGCGGGCAGAGCGAAGGTGCCGATGACGAGCGGGGTGCTGATCGGCATCGGCGAGACGGCGGACGAGCGGATCGATGCCCTGCTGGCCCTGCGCGACCTGCATCTTGAGCACGGCCACTTGCAGGAAGTGATCGTCCAGAACTTCTGCCCCAAGCCGGGCACGAAGATGGCGAAAGCGCCCGAGGCGAGCGAGGCCGATTTCCTGCGCATTGTCGCGGCCGCGCGCATCCTGCTGCCGGACGGGGTTTCCGTGCAGGCTCCGCCCAATCTCAATGACGAGCGCCTGGTTGAGCTGATCGACGCGGGCATCGATGATTGGGGCGGCATTTCGCCGGTCACGCTCGATCATGTGAACCCGGAAGCGCCGTGGCCTGAAGTGGAACGGCTGCGCGCCATCTGCGCCGCGAAGGGCCTGCCACTGGTCGAGCGCCTGACCGTCTATCCGCGCTTCGTCATGAGCGAGGACCGATCATGGCTCGATCCGGCGATCCGTCCGGCGGTGCTACGCCACGCCGATGCCGAAGGGCTGGCGCGTGACAGTGCCTGGAGCCCGGGGCTGGCCGATCAGCATGCGCCGGGCAGTGTGCGGGCGCCGCTGGGGCGGTATCACGAAGGCCCGGTTGCGGCCTCGCTCCACCGTATCCTCGACCGCGCGGCGAGCGGGGCGACATTGAGCGAGGACGAGATCGTCGCGCTGTTCGCGACGCGCGGTGCTGCGGCGCAAGCGGTGGTTGCGGCGGCGGACGCGCTGCGGGCGGAAGTCAGCGGCGATACCGTGACTTACGTGGTCAACCGCAATATCAACTATACCAATATCTGCACGCACACCTGCTCGTTCTGCGCGTTTTCCAAGACGAGCAGCAAGGCGGGCTTCCGCGACAAGCCGTATAATCTGGACCTGTCCGAGGTCGCCGGCCGCGCCCGCGAGGCGGTGGAGCGTGGGGCGACCGAGGTCTGCCTGCAGGGCGGCATTCACCCGAGCTATACCGGCGAAACCTATCTTGCGATCCTACGCGAGGTGAAGGAGGCTTGTCCCAGCCTGCACGTCCATGCCTTCTCGCCGCTCGAAGTCAGTCAGGGCGCGCGGACGCTGGGCATGCCGGTGCGGGACTATCTGGCGATGCTGAAGGACGCGGGGCTGGGCTCGCTGCCCGGCACGGCGGCCGAGATCCTCTGCGACGACATTCGCGAACAGATATGTCCCGGCAAGCTGACGACGCAGGAATGGCTCGACGTGGTCGGCACCGCTCACCGGGTCGGCCTGCCGACGACTTCGACAGTGATGTTCGGCCATCTCGAAGGTACCGAGCACTGGGCGCGGCATTTGCTGGCCTTGCGCCATCTCCAACTCGACACCGGCGGCATCACGGAGTTCGTGCCGCTGCCGCTGGTCCACATGGAAGCGCCGTTCTACCGGCGCGGACAGTGCCGCAAGGGGCCGACCTGGCGTGAGGCGGTGATGATGCACGCGGTGGCGCGCCTGGCGCTGAACGGGGCGATCAACTCGATCCAGTGCTCGTGGGTGAAGCTGGGCATGGACGGCGCGGCCGCCGTGCTGGCAGCGGGGGCCAACGACCTCGGCGGCGTGCTGATGGACGAAAGCATCAGCCGCGCGGCGGGCGCAGCGCACGGACAAGGCGTGACCATCGCTGAACTGCGCGCGGCGGCGGAGAGTGTGGGGCGCACACTGAAACAGCGGACCACGCTTTATGGGGAAGTGGTGCTGGAAACGGCTTAAAGCTGCGCCGCAGACTTTTCCTGGTCCCTAACTCGACATGAGCGCGGGACGTAGACTGCAAGCCCAAGGCGTGCGGTTCTGGGGTGCAGGGGCGATGGCCCCTGCTTTTCCGTTGTCTTACATGGCCTTGATCTGCTGCCACATGGCGTCAGGCATCCAGGTATATTCGATGTAGTGCCCAAGGATTTTGCGCGCATCGAGGTAGAGGAACTTCAGCGCGTTCGGATCGTCGCCTTCCGGCCGCTCCATGGCGAGCGGGAATTCCTGAGCGTCCACGCGCTTGCGGAAATCGGCCCAGTCGTCGACGCCGAAGCAGATGTGGTGGAAGCGCAGCGGGCCGCCGTTGGACTGGCAGCCTGCATAGATGCCCGCTTCATCGATCTCGTTTTCGATCAGTTCGATCTGGAGTTCGCCGATCCAGATGAAGCAGATCCGGCCCTTCTGGCGCTTCAGCCCCTGCGGGGTGAGCACTTGCTGATCCACCGGAATGATCATCGGTTCGCGGGTCAGCCCGCGCCCGCGGAACAAGTCGATCCCGGCTTCCAGATTGTCGCAGACATAGGCGTTCTGGTAGTGACGGCCTTCGAGCATCAGTCTCTCCTAAAGTTTCTAGCGCCCGGCCTTAATTGCCATCGCCCGCGAAAGCGGGGGCGATGGGCTCAGGTAGGCGGATGGGCGATCAGCCTTCGCGGGCCACGTCGTAGCGCGACAGATAGCGTTCGAAGAGCGGATCAAGCTCGGCCTTCTCGATGCCGTACTGGGCCAGCTTGTATTCGTGCTTGCCGAACTTGTCCTGCGGGTTGTCGTCCACCCATTGCTGGATGCCGGCCTCGGCCTCGGCGGTCCATTCGTCGCCGAGCTGCCGGTAGACCTTCTTCATCGTGCCGATGGGATCGGCGGTCATGTCCGCATAGTGGACGTCGATCACCTTGTCCTCGCCGTGCTTGTCGCGGAAATCCATGATCCGGTTGGCGTGTTCGGCTGCCTGCCAGGTGTAGTTCTCCTTGAGCCACGCGGTGTCCGGCTTGCCCATGTGCGCCATGTGGCTGAGCGAGATGACGGAGCACAGCGAGCCGGTGGCGGCGAAGGGATCGCGGTGGGCC
This sequence comes from Novosphingobium sp. BL-S-21, assembly GCF_055521655.1. NCBI lineage: Bacteria > Pseudomonadati > Pseudomonadota > Alphaproteobacteria > Sphingomonadales > Sphingomonadaceae > Novosphingobium > Novosphingobium sp. BL-S-21. Next base: position 890,806 of record NZ_CM145496.1, on the reverse strand, counting down.
CAGAGCACGCGGGCATCGGGATAGACCTTGAAGATCGTCTCCAGCCAGAGCGCGTGGCTCGGCTTCTTCACGTTCCAGACGCCGCCGGCATTCTGCTGCAGCAGCTGAAGGAACTTCTTGTGGTACTCATAGGCGCTGGTCATGTCGCAGGAGAAGATGAACTCCTTGTATTCCGGCAGCTTGCCCTTGGAATCGATCATCAGCGTCTTGAAGTCATGCGCCATGAAGAACACGCATTCGTTCGGGTAGACAGCCGATCCGCGATAGTACTTGCCCATGGCCGGATTGGCTTCCAGCATGGCCTTTTCCTGCGCCAGACGAGCCTGCGCGCGCGGATCGGTGGTGAGCAGGTCCTTCGAGGCGACCGGCGGCACCGGATCGTCGATTTCCCAGGTCAGCGGCGAACGGCGCGCCGGATCGGCGGCGAGCAGGTTGGACAGCAGCGTGGTGCCGGTGCGCGGCACGCCCATCACGAAGACGGGACGCTCGACCGGGCGGGTGAGCAGTTCCGGGTTCTGGCGCAGGTAGTCCGAGATTTTCAGGCGGCCGCGAAGGTAGTGGAGGGTATCGGCGGTGGCGCGGGCGATGCCGCCTTCGGTGTACTGGCCGCGCGCGATTCCGGCGTTGAAGTCGTTCACGAAGACGTCGAAGCCCTCGCGCCAGGTGTCGTTGTCGAAGGCATCGATGCCGGTGTCCTTCATTGCCTGTTCGACGAGGGCGTCGCCGACGATCTGGTCCGCCGTAAGTTGCTCGGCCATTGCGTGATCCTCTTTCCCGTGTCTCTGTGCGGGCCGCTGCGGCGGCCTCATGGATACGAGATAGCCTGCGCGCGGGGCCGATTGGCAATGCGGCAGGCGCGTCAGATCGGGCCGTTATGTCGAATCCGGGTCAAGACCGGCAGCAGCCTCACGCCGCGACCGACGTCGAGGCCAGGGCGCGTCCCTGCCGCTGGCGGAAGGTGCTGGGGCTGGCGCCGACCGCGCGGCGGAAGGCGAAAGTGAAGCTGGATGGCGAGGCGAAGCCCATCGAAAAGGCGATCGTCTTCACGCTCTCCCCCTCCATCAGCAGGCGCTTGGCGGCTTCCATGCGGCGCTGCTCGATATAGTCGCCGATCGAGCAGGCGCGGCTGACGCGGAACCCGCGCGTGAGCTGGCGCACCGAAAGGCCGCACAAGTCTGCCAGTTCCTTGAGTGGCGGCGCACTCAGGTCCCCGGCAAGGCGTTCCTCGATCACGCGCAGGCGCCAGCCGGACAGGCCGCCGGTCATCGGCCTTTCGGAGACCTCCAGGCCATAGCGCCCCAGTTCGATGGCCAGTTCGCCGCCCAGCAGTTCCAGCATTCGGCGTGACGCAAGGCCGGGGTGGCGCACTTCGGCGGTGATGCGGAACAGCAGCGCGCGCACTTGCGCGCTGCCGATATCCAGCGCGGCGGCCAGGTGTGCGTCGTCCCACGGCAGTTCGCGGCCGAGCAGTTCATGCACCAGCGATGCGTCGATCGTGCAGACCAGCGATGCCTGCCGCCCGCTCCCGCCCCGGATGTAGAGCGACTCGCCCGGCGGGATCACGAAGACGTCGCCCAGCCGCTCGAACCGGTGCGGCCCCCAACGCTCGCGATAGCCGCCGCGCGATTGCAGCGGGCGGGGCGTAAGACACAAGTTCACATGGTATCCGGCGCCCACCGCGTGGCGGGTGTCGGTGGGTTCGGGAATGTCGAAACGGACGATTTCGGCATGGATTCCCGGCGCGGAAAGCGCGGCGTCGACAGTCATGGTCGGCAGCGGGGCGGCCGTGCTGGCGGGCATCTCTCATTCTCCCGGACGCTTCAGGTCTCTATCGGGTCTCCGGCCCGAATTCGTGTCCCTGACGCTTGGATAAGGCCTGATTTCTATTCCCCCCACGCTTGCGGGACAAGGCCGCTGTCGGGAAACATCGCGCCAACGAAAGTGCCGGCAGGAAGGCCGGTAACGGGATCGAGGAGAGAATGATGGCCAAGGGCCTTTTCGACTGCACGGGCAAGGTGACGGTGGTGACCGGCGGCAACGGCGGCATCGGCTTCGGCTTTGCCATGGGCGTCGCCAAGATGGGGGGCGACGTGGCGATCTGGGCCCGCAATGCCGAGAAGAGCGCCAAGGCCAAGGCCGAACTGGAAGCGGCCGGTGCGGGCAAGGTGATCGCCTATCAGGTGGACGTTTCGCAGGAAGCGAACATCGTCGAAGGCTACAAGCAGGTCATGGCGGATTTCGGCCGGGTGGACTGCGTTTTCGCCAATTCAGGCGCTTCGCCGCGCTATAACTCGGTGTTCGAAATGCCGACCGAGCACTGGCACGAATTCCAGAACACCGCGCTCCACGGCGCTTTCTTCACCCTGCGCGAAGGTGCGCGGCTGATGAAGGAGCGGGTCGAGGCGGGTGACGAAAGCGGTGGCAGCCTGGTCGCTTGCGGTTCGCTCTCGTTGTTCCAGGGCCTGCCGGGCAAGATGGAATATGCCTCTTCGAAGGCCGCGATTGCGGCGGCGGTGCGCTGCCTTGCCATCGAACTGGCACCGTTGGGCATTCGCGCCAACGTCGTCGCGCCGGGCCTGATCATGACGCCGATGATGGGCGATGGCCCGCGTGCCGACGCAGTTGCCGCGCACTTCGCCCCGACGATCCCGATGAAGCGCACCGGCTATCCGGCGGACTTCGAAGGCATCGGCGCCTATCTGTGTTCGGACGCCAGCTCGTTCATGACGGGTGAGACCGTGACCATCGACGGCGGCTACATGGTCCGCCCCTGAGCGGCCGGATGAGGAGAGAAGCTATGGAACTGCTCAAGATCCACGGCGTCGGCGATGTCCGCGTCGATGCTTACGAACGTCCGGCGGCGGGGCCGAAGGATGTGGTCGTCAAGATGAAGTCGGTCGGCATCTGCGGATCGGACCTGTCCTACATCAAGATGGGCGGCATTCCGCCGGGTGTGGAGACCGCGCTGGGCCATGAAGGCGCCGGCGAAGTGATGGAAGTGGGCGCGGAAGTCTCCGGCATTGCCGTCGGCGATGCGGTGATCGTCAATCCGATGATGACGCCCAGCAACATCGGTTCGGGCGGACCGGAGGGCGCGTTCACGCAGGAATTGCTGGTGCGGGAGGCGCGCCTGGGCGATTCGATCCTGCCGATCCCCGAAGGCATCTCCTACGACGTTGCCGCCATGTGCGAGCCGCTGGCCGTCGCCATGCACGGCGTCAACCGGGCGGACGTGAAGCCCGGCGACAAGGTCGTGGTGTTCGGTTGCGGGCCGATCGGCCTTGGCATGCTGCTCTGGCTGATCGATCGCGGCGTGACCGACGTGGTTGCGCTCGACCTTTCGGAAGAGCGGCTGGAGCGGGCGCGCGCGCTGGGCGTGCAGGCCGCCCTCGATCCCAGCAAGATCGATCTGCGCGCGGAACTGGCGAAGCTTCACGGCGAAGTGCCGAGCTATGGCCGCGTGGGCGTGGGCACCGATGCCTTCATCGACGCGGCGGGCGCGCCGAATATCCTGACCGAAGTGATCATGATGGCCAAGTTCCATGCGAAACTGGTCATCACGGCGGCCTATATGCGGCCCATCGAGTTTCCGGTCGGGCGCATGCTCACCAGCGAGATGACCATCACCACGGCGGTCGGCTATCCCACCGAGATGCCCGAAGTGATCGCCGCCATGCCACGCCTGAAGGACAAGATCGCGGCGATGATCAGCCACAAGCTGCCGTTCAGCGAGATCATGAAGGGCCTGGAAATCGCCGCAACGCCGCAGTCCGCCAAAGTCATGATCGGCATCGAGGAGGCTTGAGATGAGCGAAGTGAAAGACGCCGGACCGAAGCTGGCCGGTCTCGTCCGCTCGGGCGACGAACAGGCGGAAGCCATCGCGATCACCGATTTCGTGTTCCAGGCGAATGATATCTCGAACGCCTACCTCGTGACGACGTCGGAGGGCGACGTCATGGTCAACACCGGCTTCATGGACAATGCGGAGCGCACCAAGCGCCTGCTGACGCCGCCGCGCACCGGGCCGCTGGCCTTCATCATCCTCACCCAGAGCCATGCCGATCACTACGGCGGCGTGCCGGAATTCCTGGAAGACGGCACGCAAGTCGTCGGTGGGCCGGGCTTCAACGAGGCGCTGGGCGACATGATGGGCCTCCAGTCCTTCTTCGGGCCGAGGAGCGGCAAGCTCTGGGGATCGACCCTGAAGCGCGGCGGCACACCCAAGCCGGCGCCGAACGTGGTTCCTGACATTTTGGTCGACCGCAAGCTGACCATCGAACTGGGCGGCCGAACCTTCGAGTTGATCTCCACGCCAGAGGGTGAGACGGTCGACTCGCTGACGGTATGGATGCCCAAGGAGAGGATCGCCTTCACCGGCAATGTCTTCGGCCCGGTCTGGCTGTCGATGCCGTTCCTCAACACCTTGCGCGGTGACAAGCCGCGTCTGGTGCGGAACTACCTGAAGTCGCTGGAGACGATCCGCGACCTTGGGGCCGAAATCATCGTCACCGGTCACGGTGAGGCCATTCGCGGTGCGGAGCGCATTCGTGCGGATCTCGACAAGATGCACGCGGCCGTGAGCTTCGTGCGCGACTACACGCTTGACGGCATGAAAGCGGGCAAGGACGTCCACACGCTGATGCGCGAATTCGCCTGGCCGGAAGGGCTGGAGATCGGTGAGTTCCACGGCAAGGCGTCCTGGGCGGTCAAGTCGATCTGGCGCGAGTATTCGGGCTGGCTTCACTACGAGGATGGCACCACCGCGCTCTACGGCGTGCCGCGTTCGAGCGTGGATGCCGATCTTGTCGAATTGGCGGGCGGCGCGGCGAAACTGGCGGAGCGGGCGCAGGCCAAGCTGGATGCGGGGGCTCCGCTGGAGGCCGTGCATCTGACCGATATTGCGCTCAGTGCCGAGCCGGACAATGCGGCGGTGCTCACCGTGCGCAAGGCGGCACACGAGGCGCTGCTGGCGGCGTCCGGCGGCAAGAACCTGTCCGAGACGATGTGGCTGCGGTCCGAGATTGCGGCGATGGAGGCCAAGCTCAGCGATTGATGGTTTGGGTAAGGGCCATCGGCCCATCACCTCCGACCAGACAATCTAAAACCCCGTCGTCCCCACGAAGGCGGGGACGACGGAGGGTGGTTGCGATAGCTTGTGACGTACTATTCAGGTGGTAGTCGCCTTAGGTGTAGTCAGGGCGTGAATGATATTGCGGCACTACCCCATCACCGCACTGCTCTCGTAAACCAGCCGCACCAATTCCGCCTGTCCGCGCACGCCCAGCTTAGCATAGAGCCGTTTGGAGTAGTTTCGCGCCGTTTCCAAAGTCAGCCCCATGCGCTCGGCGGCTTCGGTGATGGAGTGGCCGTCCGCCAGCGCCATCGCCAGTTCCGCCTCGCGCCGGGGCAAGTCGAATACTTCGGCCAATCGGTCCGCGCCATCACCGGAAAGTGCGCGAGGAAGGGTGCAGAGCGCGAGCAGGGCCGGCGCGGCGAGGGCCTGTTCCGCTGCATCCTCGGCCGGCATCAAAAGTGCCTCGACATGCGGCTTCTCCCGCAGCAACAGCGGCCGTGCCGTCAACGAGCGATCCTGCGCCATTTCCGCCGCCACGCCCGCTAGCTTGCGCTCTGCCATGAGATCGAGCCCCAGCACGCGCTCGCCGGGGCGCAGGGCGGCGCCGCAGTGCTCCTGCCAGAACTGCGATAGCGCCGGATCGGCCGCCACCACGCGCGCCTCGGCGTCGAGCAGCATCCAGCCTTTGCCCGTGCGTTCCAGTCCCATGGCGTTGATCCGCGCCGCCATCCGCTCGCGGTCCATCGAAACGAGGTTTTCGACCGCGATGGCGACATAGGGTGTCAGGCTGGAGAGCAGGGCGCTGTCGGACGCCGTGCACTCGCGCGTGCGGGCCATCATCAGCCACGCGCTGTAACGCTCGCCCCCCGCGATCCGCACCACACGCTCATCGCCGATGCCGAGCTTCGCCATGCGCCGGTTGCGATCCGCGCGCGCCACGGGGTCGTGATCGATCATCTCCCCGATCGAATAGACGCGGCCCGGTCGCAGCCCATCGTAGAGGTAACGGTCGAGGTCGAACGGGCCTTGCGTTTCCGACTCGCGGGCGCGTTTTCTGAGGTCGATTCCGGCGTAGCTTTCCACGATTACGGCATGTGGCCCATCGCCCATGCGAAGGATCAGGCTGACGTAATCGGCTTGGGTGCGACGGCGCAATCTTTCCAGAAATGTCGAAAAGCGCGGATTTTCGGCACTTCCCTGAAAGAGCGGGATCAGGAGATCAGTCTCGTCGTTGCTGGTGAGAGCCATACCCTCCCATATGGGAGGTTCGCGCAAATGTCATCCCTGCGATTCGGTTTGAGACAGAGCCAGAGGAAACAGCCAACGGGCACGCGCCCCGGCAGAGGAAACCTGATGAAGACACTCACGCACCTGGAGCGCCTCGAAGCCGAGAGCATCCACATTATCCGCGAAGTCGTCGCCGAGGCCGAGAAGCCGGTGATGCTCTATTCGGTCGGCAAGGACAGCGCCGTGATGCTGCACCTTGCCCGCAAGGCCTTCTATCCCTCGCCGCCGCCGTTCCCGCTGCTCCACGTCGACACGACCTGGAAGTTCAAGGCGATGTACGAGTTGCGCGACAAGATGGCGCGTGAGAGCGGCATGGAACTGCTGGTCTATCAAAACCCGGAAGCCATCGAGAAGGGCATCAATCCCTTCGACCACGGCGCGCTCCACACCGACATGTGGAAGACCGAAGGCCTGAAGCAGGCGCTCGACAAGTACGGCTTCGACGCGGCCTTCGGCGGCGCCCGCCGCGACGAGGAGAAGAGCCGCGCCAAGGAACGCATCTTCTCGTTCCGCACCTCCTCGCACGGCTGGGACCCGAAGAACCAGCGCCCGGAACTGTGGAACCTCTACAATGCCCGCAAGGCGCGCGGAGAATCGATCCGCGTCTTCCCGATCTCCAACTGGACCGAGCTGGATATCTGGCAGTACATCCACCTGAACGACATCCCGATCGTGCCGCTCTACTTCGCCGAAAAGCGCCCCACCGTGGAGCGTGACGGCATGCTGCTGATGGTCGACGATGAACGCTTCCCGCTCCAGCCGGGCGAGGTTCCCGTGGAGCGCTCGATCCGCTTCCGCACGCTCGGCTGCTACCCGCTGACCGGCGCGGTGGAGAGCGAGGCGAAGACGCTTCCCGAAGTGATCCAGGAAACGCTCCTCACCACTACATCGGAGCGGCAGGGCCGCGCCATCGACAAGGACGCCGGCGGTGCCGGCATGGAAGTCAAGAAGCAGCAGGGGTACTTCTGATGGCCGATATCGAAACCAAGGAAGCGGTCTACGTCACCGACCAGCTGATCGCCGACGACATCGACGCTTATCTCGTCCAGCACGAGCACAAGACGATGCTGCGCTTCATCACCTGTGGCAGCGTCGATGACGGCAAGTCCACCCTGATCGGGCGCCTGCTCTACGATTCGAAGATGATCTTCGAGGACCAGCTGGACGCGCTCCAGTCGGATTCCAAGAAGGTCGGCACGCAGGGCCAGGAAATCGACTTCGCACTGCTGGTCGACGGTCTCGCCGCCGAGCGTGAGCAGGGCATCACCATCGACGTGGCCTACCGCTTCTTCAACACCGAGAAGCGCAAGTTCATCGTCGCCGACTGCCCGGGCCACGAACAGTACACCCGCAACATGGTGACCGGCGCCTCCACCGCCGACCTGGCGGTGATCCTGATCGATGCGCGCAAGGGCGTGCTGGTGCAGACGCGCCGCCACTCGTACTTGTGCCATCTCATCGGCATCAAGAACATCGTCCTGGCCGTCAACAAGATGGACCTTGTGGATTACAGCCAGGAAGTCTTCGACAAGATCGTCGAGGAATATGGCGAGTTCGCGCGGGAAATCGGGATCGAGAGCTTCACCGCTCTGCCGATCTCGGGCTTCAAGGGCGACAACATCACCACGCTTTCGGACAAGACCCCGTGGTATAAGGCGCCGCAGTACGCGGGCATCACGCTGGTCGAGCATCTGGAAACGGTGGAGGTCCTGTCCTCGGTCGATGCCGACAAGCCGCTGCGCCTGCCGGTGCAGTGGGTGAACCGTCCGAACCTCGATTTCCGCGGTTTCTCAGGGCTCATTGCCACCGGTTCGGTGAAGGCGGGCGACAAGATCCGCGTCCTGCCCTCGGGCAAGACCAGCACGATCACCCGCGTCGTCACTTATGACGGCGATCTGGAAGAAGCGGTTGCGGGCCAGTCGGTCACCGTCTGCTTCGCCGACGAGATCGATTGTTCGCGCGGTTCGGTGATCTCGGTCGCGGACAATCCGCCGCAGACTGCCGACCAGTTCGAAGCGACTTTCGTGTGGATGGCCGATGAGGCCATGGTGCCCGGCCGCGCCTACTGGCTGAAGGTCGGCACGCAGATGGTTTCGGCGACGGTTCAGGAGCCGAAGTACGAAGTCAACGTCAACACGATGGAGAAGCTGGCGGCCAAGACGCTGGAGCTGAACTCGATCGGCGTGGCGGAACTGACCACCGACAAGCAGATCGTGTTCGAGGCTTATGCCGACAACCGGACGCTGGGCGGCTTCATCCTGATCGACAAGATGACCAATGCCACGGTGGCGGCGGGCATGATCCACTTCTCGCTGCGCCGTTCGCAGAACGTGCACTGGCAGGCCGTGGACATCGACCGCAAGCAGCACGCTGGCCTCAAGAACCAGCGCCCGGCGGTGCTGTGGTTCACCGGCCTGTCGGGTTCCGGCAAGTCGACCATCGCCAACCTTGTCGAGAAGAAGCTGCACCGGATGAACCGGCACACCTTCCTGCTCGATGGCGACAACGTGCGTCATGGCCTCAACAAGGACCTGGGCTTCACCGAGGCCGACCGCATCGAGAACATCCGCCGCGTGGGCGAAGTCTCGAAGCTGATGACCGACGCGGGCCTCATCGTCATCACCGCCTTCATCTCGCCCTTCCAGGCAGACCGCGAGATGGTGCGCTCGATGCTGCCTGAGGGCGAGTTCTTCGAAGTGTTCATCGACACGCCGCTGAAGGTGGCCGAGGCGCGCGACGTCAAGGGCCTCTACAAGAAGGCGCGTGCGGGTGAGCTGAAGAACTTCACGGGTATCGACAGCCCGTACGAAGCGCCGCGCAATCCGGAAATCCGCGTGGATACCACGCTGATCTCGCCGGAAGACGCTGCGAACCTGATCGTCGATACGCTGCTGGGAGACGCCTGATGAGCCTGAACGGTAGCCTGACCGATGGGGATCTCGCGGCCCATCTGGCCGAAGTGGCGGGGAAGATCCTGCTCGACGTGCGGGCCTCCGGCCTGTTCTCGGGCAAGTCGCTGGGCAAGGCGGGGGACCAGACCGCCAACCAGTTCCTCTGCCATGCCCTTCGCGAGCAGCGGCCCGAAGACGGGCTGCTCTCCGAAGAGGAGAAGGACAATGCCGAGCGTCTGGCCAAGGAGCGGGTATGGATCGTCGATCCGGTCGACGGCACCCGCGAATATGGCGAGGAGCGCGCGGACTGGGCCGTCCATGTCGGCATGGCGGTGGACGGCGCGCCGGTGCTGGGGGCGGTCGCGCTTCCCGGTGCGGGTGTGGTCCTGCGCTCCGACCAGCCGGGCGAAGTGCCGCCCGCACCTGAGCGGCTGCGCATGGTCGTCAGCCGCACGCGTCCCGCCAAGGAAGCGACCGGCGTGGCCGAAGCCATCGGCGCCGAACTCGTTCCGATGGGATCGGCCGGGGCCAAGGCCATGGCGATCCTGCGCGGGGAGGCGGATATCTACCTCCATTCCGGCGGCCAGTACGAGTGGGACAGCTGCGCGCCTGCCGCCGTCGCCCAGGGCTGGGGCCTCCACGTCTCACGCATCGACGGCAGCCCGCTGGTCTACAATCGGGAAGACGTCTATATGCCGGACTTGCTGATCTGCCGGCAGGAGCACGCAGAACTGGTGCTGGAAAAGGTCAAAGCCTTCCTCTGAGGTCAAGCTGATCAACATTGTCGATTAGTAAGCCTGCCGCTATGCTCGCCCTTTGATAATGAGAGGGGCGAGCATGGAGGCGAAAATCAGGCGCAGGACGCGCGACCCGGTCGCGACGCGCGCGGTGATCCTCGATGCCGCTGCCAACCTGCTGGCCAAGGACGGGCCTGAGGGCGTCAGCCTCTCCGCCGTCGCCCATCTCGCCGCCGTCAATCGCGGCACCGCCTACCAGCATTTCGAAACGCGTGAAAAGCTTATCGAGGCGACCATGCAGTGGGTCTCCGACAAGCTGTTCCACGCCGTTTTCGGTGATCCCGAAACTGTCGGAGAGCGCCGCGTCGAGGACGTCGACGTGGTCGCGCTGACCGAGCGGCTATGCGATTTCGCGATGGAAAATCCGGACATCTGCCGCGTCTGGCTCCAGCAGGTGCTGGCCTCGCCCAACCCGGCGCAGGATCCGTTCTGGCGGGAGTATTGCGGCTCGCTCGGCCGCTTTGCGGGCACCGATCTGGCGGAGCCGGGTATCGATTTCGAGGTCTATTCGGTGATGAACCTGGCCGGGGTGTTCTTCTGGCCGATCCTCGCCCGCGCGCATGCCGCTGACGAGAGCGAGCGCCAGGAACTGTCGCGCCGCTACTCGCGCGAGATTCTGCGGCTTTCGATGTACGGTACGATGCGGGCCAAGGCGTTCCCCAAGGTGGCGGATTTGCTCGCCGCGCACGGGGTTTCGCCGGGCGGCTGAGGCGACGTCGCTCTCATGCGGCCCGTCTTTTCTTCTCCTCGTCATTGCGAGCGCAGCGAAGCAATCCAGGGCGGTTTAAGCGACTCTGGATTGCTTCGCTGCGCTCGCAATGACGAATGAACAGGTTCGAGCAAAATCGCGAAAAGACGGCTTTCCTGTCAGCTTCGGATACCCTGCCCATGATGCCGCTTCGCCTAGGCGATGCCGTGGCGCGCCGGCATTGACGCAGCGGCGCATATTCCCTTTCAGCTAGGGCCTGCATCGTCGGGCCGGAAAGGGCCCCTGAGGGAGTATGCCATGTTTTCCGCTATCGTGATCGACAAGACCGATGAGGGCCAGACGGTCGCTCTCCAGCAGCTCGACGAAAGCGCGCTGCCCGAAGGTGATGTCGCCATCGACGTCGCGTTCTCGACGCTCAACTTCAAGGACGGCCTGGCCGTTACCGGCGCTTCGCCGGTCGTGCGCAAGTTCCCGATGGTGCCCGGCATCGACCTCGTCGGCACCGTTACCGAAAGCAGCCATGGCGACTGGAAGGCCGGCGATACCGTCGTGCTCAACGGCTGGGGCGTGGGTGAGGGGCACTGGGGCGGCCTGTCGCAGAAAGCCAGGCTCAAGGGCGAGTGGCTGGTGCCGCTGCCCTCCGCCTTCACGCCGAAGCAGGCCATGGCGATCGGCACGGCCGGCTATACCGCCGCACTCTGCGTCGATGCGCTGGTGGACTGGGGCGTGACCCCCGATCAGGGCGAAATCCTCGTCACCGGTGCCACTGGCGGCGTCGGCTCGGTCGCCATCGCGATCCTCAAGAAGCTGGGCTACTCGGTCGCCGCGCTCACCGGCAAGCCGGGCGAGGCGGACTACCTGAAGTCGCTGGGCGCAGAGACGATCATCGACCGCGCCGAACTTTCCGAGAAGGGCAAGCCGCTCCAGAAGGAGCGCTGGGCCGGTGTCGTCGATACGGCCGGCAGCCACACGCTGGCCAATGCCATCGCCCAGACCAAGTACGGCGGCGCGGTTGCCGCTTGCGGTCTGGCGCAGGGCTTCGATCTGCCTTCGACCGTCATGCCCTTCATCCTGCGCGGCGTTTCGCTGCTGGGGATCGACAGCGTCATGGCCCCCAAGGCGAAGCGCCTGAAGGCCTGGGACCGTCTCGCCAAGGATCTGGACCCTGCCGCACTCGAAACCATCGGCCAGACCATTGGGCTGGGCGATGCCATCGAGGCTGCTCGCAAGTTCATGTCCGGTGAGGTCACCGGCCGTTACATCGTTGACGTGAACGCCTGATGCAGCCGGCGCGGCAGGCGGCTTGAGGGAGCCGCCCGCCGCGCCTGTACTTTGATGCGACAAGCGGGCCGCAGGCGCGCAAGGACGATGAGGAACGCATGGTCGAGGTAACCGCAGGCTTGTCCATCGCAAACGGCATTCCGCTGGCGGAAGAGCAAGGCATCGGCCCGCTTACGCTGGGCGGCTTCGTCCGCGAGGTATCGCGTCGTTATGGCCCGTCCGAAGCGGCGGTGATCCACCTTGGCGACAAGATCGAGCGCTGGACGTACGACGAGCTTTGGGCCCGCTCAATGGAAGTTGCCCGCGCGCTCACGGCCTGCGGCGTCGGCAAGGGCACGCGTGTCGGCGTGCTGGCGACGAACCGGCTCGAATTCCTCTCCGGCGTCTTCGGCACCGCACTCGCGGGCGGCGTCGCCATGACGGTGAGCACCTTCTTCACGCCGGCGGAACTCGAAACCGTCTTGCAGATGGGCGGCTGCTCGGTGCTGCTGCTCGAACGCCGCGTCCTCAAGAAGGATTTCGCGCAGACCCTCGTCGATCTCGAACCGCAGATCGGCACGGCCAAGCCGGGCGAGGTCGCTTCCACCAAGTTCCCGTTCCTGCGCCATCTCGCGGTGATCGACAGCGACGAAGGCCTCGGCGCGATCGAAGGCTGGAGCACGTTCCTCGCGCGCGGCAACAGTGTCGATCCGGCGCTCGTCGATGCCGCCGCAGCCTCGGTGCAGCCCAGCGATCCCGGCGTGCTGTTCTTCTCCTCCGGCTCGACCGGCAAGGCCAAGGGCATTCTGTCGGCGCATCGCGGTGTTTGCCTGCAACTCTGGCGCTGGCCGCAGTGGTATGACGTCAAAGTGCCACCGCGCACCTGGTCGGCCAACGGCTTCTTCTGGTCGGGCAATTTCTCGATGGCGCTGGGCGGTACGCTTGGATGTGGCGGGTCGCTGGTGCTCCAGCGCTGGTTCGATGCCGAGGAAGCGCTGGCGCTGATGGAGGCCGAGAAGGCGTCGATGATGCTCGCCTGGCCACACCAATGGGCGCAGCTCATGGCAGCGTCGAATTACGACAGCGTCGACCTTTCGGCGATGCACTATATCGACGCGCTGACGCCCTGCGCACAGCACCAGACGATCGATACCGACTGGCGCGAGCCAGCACAGGCCTTCGGCAATACCGAGACGTTCACGCTGATCTCTGTCTTCGCCTCAGGCACGGCGGAAGCGATCGCCGGCAAGTCGCACGGGGTGCCGACCGCCGGCTCCACGATCAAGATCGTCGATCCGATGACCGGCGCGACGATGCCCTTGGGCGAGCGCGGCGAGATCGCCGTCAAGGGCCCGACGCTGATGCTCGGCTATCTCGGCGTGCCGCTGGACGAATCGCTCGACGGCGAAGGTTTCCTGCGCACCGCGGACGGCGGCTACATCGACGAGCAGGGCCGCCTGTTCTGGGAAGGCCGCCTGAACGACATCATAAAGACCGGCGGTGCCAACGTCTCTCCGATCGAGATCGACGAAGTGATCCGTGCCCATCCCGAAGTGAAGATGGTGCAGACCGTCGGCGTGCCGGACGATCTTCTGGGGGAACTGGTGGTTTCCTGCGTCGTCGCAGTCGATGGGTCGCGCCCGGATGCCGGTGCGATCCGCGATTTCGCGAAGGAAAAGCTGGCGAGCTACAAAGTGCCGCGCCGCGTGCTCTTCGTGGCCGAGGGCGACCTCAAGACCACGGGCAGCGCCAAGATCAAGACCGCGGACTTGCGCAAGCTGGCCGCCGAACGATTGGAAGCGGAAGTGAGTCCAGGCTGACCGGGCCTGGATAACAGGGCCAAGCTGACGCCAGAGGGGAGAAGCGCATGACACAGGCACTCGATTTCGGGGACTGGCTGGATATCTGCAATCTCAAGGCCCGTTACTGCCGCCTGCTCGACACCAAGGACTGGGACGGCTGGGCAGCGCTCTTTACCGAGGATTGCGAGATCGACACGCGCCCGGCCGGCGGCACATTGGAAAAGGGGCGGGACAGGTTCGTCTCCATGGTCCGCCAGTCGCTGGCGGACGCGAAGACCGCGCATCAGATCCATTCGCCGGAAATGAAGCTGGACGACGGGAAGGTCGAAGTGATCTGGGCCATGCAGGACCGCGTCATCAAGGACAGTTTCGCGCTCACCGGCTACGGGCACTATCACGAGACCTGCGTGCGGACGGCCGAAGGCTGGAAGATCGCCAGGCAGACGTTGTCCCGGCTGATCGTGGACATGTCCCGGCCCTCCTGACCACTGCTGTTTCGAAGAGCGGCGCCCGGCGGGCGCGCCGGGTGTGGGAAGGCTCCTCAAGACCGGGAAGCGATGCCGGTTTGAAGCCCGCCGATCCGGGCGGTGAGGGGGCGGTATCGGCGCGTTTCTTCGCGGCCAAGGTATCGCGGGGACGCTCCCGTCGAACCATCGTCGCCGCGATAGGCGGCGGCTTGCGGAGAGGCTAGTGTGTGCGAAATCGTGTCGGCAAGCACCGGCACTCGATAGCCGTAAAAGCGGGAGGATGCGTGGGTAAGACGATCGTGATCACTGGCGCCGGGGCCGGCCTCGGACGTGCGCTGGCAAGGCGCTTCGCCGGTGAGGGGGAAACCGTGATCCTGCTGGGGCGCACGCTGTCCAAGGTGCAGGAACTCGCGAGCGAAATCGGCGGCGCGGCCATGGCCGTGGAATGCGATGTCGCCTCTGCCGAATCCGTGCGCAAGGCCTTCGCGGCGATCGCTGAAAAGCACCCGAAGATCGACGTGCTGATCAACAATGCCGCAATCTACGAGCCGTTCACGGTGGCCGAGGCTACCGACGCGCAGATCAACGACATCATCGCCACCAACCTCAACGGACCGATCTACTGCTGCCGTGCGGCCATTCCGATGATGGAGACGGGGGCTCAGATCATCAACGTGGGCAGCGAATCCATCGCCGTGCCTTTCGTGATGCTCTCGCTCTATCAGGCCACCAAGGCAGGCCTCGAGCGGTTTACGGAGGCCCTGGTGGAGGAACTGGAGCCCGCGGGCATCCGCGTCACCACCGTGCGCGCCGGGCCGATGTACGAACCGGGCAAGACCGCGCCGGGCTGGGATCAGGACGCGGCCATGCGCTTCCACGGCGGTTGCGCCGCAAAGGGCATCGACCTGCGCACGCGGCCGATCTCGCAGACCGAAAACGTCACCGGCGTGTTCCGCTCAGTGCTCGACCTGCCGCCAGACGTGCGCGTGCTGCACGTCTCGGTCGGGGCGCGCCGCCCATGAACGCTCCCGATCTCGTGCAAGAACCCGTTTCCGCCAAGGACCCGAACATGACCACTCTTCCCGAAGCCAAGCTCTATATCGACGGCCAACTGCGCGGCGCCAGCAACGGCGCCACGTTCGATGTGATCAGTCCCTGGACGGGCGAGCCGGTGGGCAAGGCCGCGGATGCCACTGCCGATGACGTGAACGCCGCGATTGCCGCGGCCCGCCGCGCCTTCGACGAAACCGACTGGGCCACCAATGTCGAAAAGCGCGTGGCGCTGGTCAAGAAATACCGCGAGCTCTTCGAAGCCGCGCGCCCGCGTCTTGGCGAACTGGCGATGTACGAGGCCGGCGCGGCGCAAGGCGCGGTGAACCGCGCGCATGTCGACATGGCGCTTGACGGTTGGGACGATTACATGCGCGTCTTCGACCAGCTGGAGTGGGAAAAGGACTACGGCGAGAAGCCGGCCTTCGGCATGATCCACAAGCGCGTCGGCGTACGCGAGGCGGTGGGTGTGGTCGGTGCGATCACGCCTTGGAACGTGCCGCTCTATGTGAACATCGGCAAGATGGTCGCCGCGCTGCTGGCCGGCTGCACCGTGATCCTGAAGCCCGCGCCGGATACCCCGGGCATGGGCGCGATCTTCGGCGAACTGGCCAAGGAAGCCGGTTTCCCGGATGGCGTCATCAATGTTGTCTTCGGCGCCGATCCGGCTCTGGCGGGCGAAATGCTGGTCACCGATCCGCGCGTGGACCTGATCTCCTTCACCGGCTCCACCGGCGTCGGCAAGCGCATCATGGAGCAGGGCGCGCCCACGCTGAAGCGCGTGTTCCTCGAACTCGGCGGAAAGTCGGCCAAGATCGTGCTCGACGACGCGCCGAATTTCGCGATGGAAGTGGGCATGGCGATGCTGGTGTTCCACGCCGGGCAGGGCTGCGCCGTGCAGTCGCGTCTGCTGGTGCCTAGGAGCCGCTACGACGAAGCCAAGGCCATCCTCAAGGGCGCCTATGGCAACTTCGGCGACAACTGGGGCGATATCGCCAATCCGGCGCATATCATGGGCCCGGTGATCTCCAGGCGTCAGATGGAGCGTGTGAAGAGCTACATCGACCTTGGCCAGGAAGAAGGCGCAACCCTGCTGGCGGGCGGCAATATCCGTTCCGACAAGGGAGGCGGTTATTTCGTGGAGCCTACCTGCTTCGTGGACGTTACCAATGACATGCGGATCGCCCAGGAAGAGATTTTCGGCCCGGTGCTTGTCGTCATTCCCTACCAGGACGACGAGGACGCCGTGCGGATTGCCAACCAGAGTTCCTATGGCCTATCGGGCGGTGTCAGCTCGGGCGACCTGAACCGGGCCATCAATATCGCCAAGCGCGTGCGCACGGGTTCGATGAGCGTCAACAACGGCATGTGCATTGCCGGCGACATTCCGTTCGGCGGATACAAGGCGAGCGGCATGGGCCGCGAATGGGGCGTTGAAGGCATTGAAGAGTTCACCGACGTCAAGATCCTCGCCTGGCCGGTCGGCCAGGTCCAGGCAGCCTGACGGCGAACGGCCCGGCCCGGTGGAATCCACGTCGCAGGATGCCGGGCCAGAAGCTGCCGGGAATCAGAAGATAGCGTCCGAAGAGACTGGCAAGAACGAGACTGGCAGGGACGAGGCGGCGATCGGGCTTTCCGCTTTGCCGCCCTTGCTGGCTGCGGCCGTCACGGACGCCAGTGCGGGGATCAGCCACAACCTTCACGGACAGCGGCTGGGCAAGAAAGGTCGGATCACGCGCGAGCGCATTCTCGCGGCTGCGATCGAACTGGTCGAGAAGACCGACGAACCCGTCACGCTGGGCGCGGTTGCGCGTGCAGCGGGGCTGGGGATGACCTCGCTCTACAACTACTTCACCGATTTCACGGAATTGCTGCTGGCGATCCTCGAGCCGGTCATGGGCACCGCTCAGGAGGAATATTTCGCGCAAGTCCGCGACTATTGGCCTGACGACGACTTGTCCTCGCGCGCCATGTCCTTCGTGCGATCGTACCACCAGTTCTGGGCCCGCCACACCGGACTGCTCCACTTGCGCAATGCCATGGCGGACCAGTTCGACGTTCGCATCATGCATCAGCGCGTCAACTCCACCCGGCCGTTGATCGGTCTGTTCGTGGCGCAGATGGACCAGCGCGGAATCCTGGGCGATACTGCCGTGCTCATGGCCACGACGCTGATGACCGGGATCGAGCGTTCGATCACGCTGGCGACCGACCGCAGGCTGCGGCGCATCCTGGGCACGCTGCCCGGGCGGCGGGACGAAAGCCTGCTCGAGATCAACGCCCGGCTGATGGAGCTGGCCATCCGCGACACGCGTGAGCGCGCGGCCGCAGAAGAGGCGCAGTCCCGTTAAGGGACTGGCCAGGCTTCAGCCGCGGTAGGCTTGAGCCGCGAACTTGCCTGAATTCTGCCTCACTGGCCCGATGCAGGCGTGGCCTGATCGCCGCCGAGCACGCGGTAAAGCGTGATGCGATTGCTCGCCGCAGCAAGACGTACCGCGATTTCCTGCTGCCTGGCGCTGTAGAGGCTGCGCTGCGCGTCCAGGTTTTCAAGCGAACTGGTGATGCCCTGCCGGTAGCTGGCCTCGGTCAGCCGGGCGGTATCGGAGGCGGCCTCGGTGAAACGGGAGGCAGCGCGCATCCGCTCGTTCAGCGTGCCCTGGTCCGCCAAAGCGTCGGCCACTTCGCGGAAGGCGGTCTGGATGGCCTTTTCGTAAGTTGCCAGTGCGGCGTCGCGCTGGGCCTTGGCGACGTCGACATTGGCCACTCGGCCACCGGCGTTGAAGATCGACCAGCTGGCATTGGCGCCCAGGCTTGCCGTGAAGGCGCCCTTGTCGAACAGGGCGGACAGTGCATTGCTGGCGAAGCCGAGCAGGCCGGTCAGCGAGATCGAGGGGAACAGCTCAGCCCGCGCCGTGCCGATATCGGCATTGGCCGCGCGCAGCGAATATTCGGCTTCCACCACGTCGGGGCGGCGAAGCAGGACTTGCGAACTGGTGCCCGCTGGCAGGACGGCGAGCGACTGGTTCACTTCGTCGACGCTGGCGGGAAGCAGGCTCTGGTCGAAATCCGCGCCGACCAGGAGGCGGATCGCGTTCACATCCTGCGCCAGTGCCGTTCTCTGCGACGCGACATCGCCGCGCGCGGTTTCCAGCACTTGTTCAGCCTGCCGCAGATCGGTGCGCGGGGCAACGCCGCCCTTGAGGCGGGCGCTGGTGAGCGTAACGCTACGCTCGGCATTGGCGGCCGTGGCCTGGGCAATGCGGAGCAGGTCGTTGTCGGCGGCGTAATTGGCCCATGCCTGCGCGAGGTCTGCGACGAGGCCGAGGCGAACCGTGCGCGCTGCCGCCTCGGTGGAGAGGGCGGTGTCGCGCTGGGCCTGGGTGGCGCTGGCATATTTGCCGAAGAAGTCGAGTTCGAAGCTCGAGATACCGCCCTGCACGGAATAGGAGGTGCGGTCTCCCGTCCCGTTGGTGCCTGATCCGTTCGTCGTGCTGCCGCTGCCCGCTTCGGTGCGCGTGACCGATCCGGTGACACCCACGGCCGGGAACTGGTTCGCGCGGACCACCCTGACTTGCGCGCGGGCGGCGGCCAGGTTGGCCGCGGCGACCCGCAAGTCACGGTTGTTGGTGAGCGCCTGTTCTACCAGCGACTGCAAGCGGCGGTCGCGGAAGATCTCGGCGTAGGACACCAGTGGCAGCGCCGCCTCGCTCTGCGCGAGATAGGCGTCTCCGACCGGCCAGGAGACCGGGACGGGCGGGGCCGGCGCGACATATTTCGGGGCCATAGAGCAGGCGCCGAGCGCGAGGGTAAGCGCGGAAAGACCCGTGAAACGAGAGCGGATCATGCGGCGCCTCCCTTGCGCGCGCGGCGCTCCTGCATGCGGCGGCGGACCGAGGCGATGCCATCGCGTACGCCGCGGCGAACGAGCACGAAGAAGAGCGGGATGAAGAAGATCGCCAGCAGGGTTGCGGTCAGCATGCCGCCGACCACGGCGGTGCCGATGGCGATGCGGCTGTTGGCGCCGGCACCGCTGGCGATGGCCAGAGGAACCACGCCGAAGATGAAGGCGAAGCTGGTCATCAGGATCGGCCGCAGGCGGATGCGGGCGGCTTCGAGGGCAGCGTCGATCACGCGCTTGCCCTGTCGCTCGGCCTGTTCGGCGAACTCGATCATGAGGATCGCGTTCTTGGCGGCCAGACCCATCGTCGTAAGCAGGCCGATCTGCAGGTAGACGTCGTTTTCCAGCCCGCGCAAGGTGACGGCGAGGATGGCGCCGAGCAGACCCAGCGGAATGACCAGGATCACCGCGATCGGGATCGACCAGCTCTCGTAGAGCGCGGCGAGGCAGAGGAACACGACCAGGAGCGAGAGTGCATAGAGCAGCGGCGCTTGGCCCGAGGAGAGCCGCTCCTGATAGGACGATCCGGCCCAGGCGACGGCGGTGCCGGGGATCTGGCTGGCCAGTTCCTCCATCACGTCCATGGCCGTGCCGGAGCTGACGCCGTCCCCGGGGCTGCCTGAGAATTCGTAGGCCTGAAGGCCATTGAAGCGCGAGGACGTGCTGGGCGCCGTGGACCAGCTGATCGTCGAGAAGGCCGAGAAGGGCACCATCTGGCCGCTCGTGCCGCGCACGAACCAGTTGGCGAGATCCTCCGGCCGGGACCGGAACTGGGCGTCACCCTGGACGTAGACACGCTTGACGCGGCCCTTGTCGATGAAATCGTTGACGTAAGTGCCGCCCCAGGCCGTTTGCAGCGTGGAATTGGCATTCGCCGCCGTCACGCCGTAAGTCGTCAGCGCGCGGGTGTTGGAATTGACCTTCAGGGTCGACACGTCGGGAAGGTCGCTCAGGCGCACGTTGGTGAGGCGGTCGTCGGCGCCGGCCTTGGCCAGCAGTTCGTCACGCGCCTTCTGGAAATCGGCGCGGGCCATGCCGTTGCGGTTCTGCAGTTCCATCGTGAAGCCCGAAGACGAGCCGAGACCCCGGATCGCGCCCGGAACCAGTGTGAATACTTGCGCATCGCGAATGCCGCGGAACGCGCCATTGGCCCGCTGGACGATGGCATCGGCGGTGTTCTTGCTGCCCGGGCGTTGCTCCCAGTCCACCAGCGTGACGAAGGCCTGACCGGTGTTCTGGCCTGCCGCACCCTGGCCGCCGCCCGAAAGCGTGAACATGCTGGCGATGTTCGCCTTTTCGTATTTGGTGAAATATTGCTCGACCTGGCGCTGCACGTCTTCGGTGCGGGTGCGCGGGGATCCGGCCGGCAGGCGCCACTGAACGATGATCGTGCCCTGGTCCTCGTTCGGCAGGAAGCCGGTGGGCAGGCGCTGGAACAGGCCGTACGTGGCGACGCAGGCAATGGCGAAGAGCAGCAGCCAGCGCCACTTGTGCTCGACCACGCGGCCGACGCGGTGGGCATAGGCCTCGGTCAGATTCTCGAAGCTGCGGTTGAACCAGGTGTGGAAGCGCTCCCAGGGCCTCACGACCCAGGGCATCCGGCGCTGGACCCAGCTGGGGACTTCCTCGCCCTCGATGTCCTTGGGCTTGAGCAGGGTGGCCGTCAGCGCCGGGCTGAGGATCAGCGCGACCAGCACGGACAGCACCATGGCGACCACGATGGTCAGCGAGAACTGGCGGTAGATCACGCCCGTCGAACCGCCGAAGAAGGCCATCGGCAGGAACACCGCCGAGAGCACCAGCGCGATCGCCACGAGCGCCGTCTGGATTTCCTCCATCGACTTGATCGTGGCCTCGCGCGCGGACATGCCCGGGTTTTCCTCAAGCAGCCGCTCGACGTTCTCCACCACGACGATCGCATCGTCCACCAGCAGGCCGATGGCGAGGACGAGGCCGAACAGGGTCAGCGTGTTGATCGAGAACCCGGCCACGTAGAACACCGCGAACGTGCCCAGCAGCACGACCGGCACCGCGATCGCCGGGATCAGCGTGGCGCGCCAGCTTTGCAGGAACACGAACATGACGATGACGACCAGCACGATCGCCTCGAACAGCGCCTTTTCCACTTCCGCGACGGAGAGCTTGATGAAAGCGGTGGAATCGTTGCCGTACGTATAGGCGAGGCCGTCGGGCATGCCCTTGGCCAGCTCGGTCATTTCCGTCTTCACCAGCTCCGCCGTGGCCAGCGCGTCGGCGCCCGGCGAGAGCGAGATCGAGATACCGGCGCCGGGGTGGCCGTTGATGCGGCTGATCGAGCTGTAGTTCTCGGCGCCGATCTCGACGCGGGCGACATCGGCAATGGTGACGACGGAGCCGTCGCTGTTGGTCTTGAGCACGATGTTGCGGAACTGCTCGGCCGTCTGGAGGCGCGAGCCGGCCGTGACGATCGCGTCGATCGCCTGGTCCTTGGGCGAGGGCAGGCCGCCGATCTCGCCGGCGGCGACTTCGGTATTCTGGGCGGTGATCGCCGAGGTGACGTCGCTGGGCATCAGCGCGACGGCGGCAAGGCGCGTCGGATCGAGCCAGATGCGCATCGCGTGGGGCGCGCCGAAGACGTTGACGTCGCCCACTCCGGAAATACGCGAAAGCGGGTCCTGGATGTTCGAAGCCAGATAGTCCGACACGTCCTGGTTGGAGCGGGTGTCGGTCTCGTCATAGACGGCCACGAGGAGGAGCTGGTCGGGGTTGGACTTGGTGACCGTGACGCCCTGGTTCTGCACCGCCTGCGGCAGGCGGGAGAGCGCGGACTGGACCTTGTTCTGGACCTGGACCTGCGCGATGTCCGGGTCCGTGCCCTTGGTGAACACGGCGCTGATCGAGGCCTGCCCGCGGTTGGAGGACTGCGAGCTGAAATAGAGCAGGCCGTCGATGCCGGTGAGCTGCTGCTCGATCACCTGGGTGACGCTGTTCTCGATCGTTTCGGCCGAGGCGCCATTGTAGGTGGCGCGGATGTTCACCTGCGTCGGCGCGATGTCCGGGTATTGCTCGTTCGGCAGGTAGGCCAGCGCGCCGAGGCCCGCCAGCATGACGATGATGGCCAGAACCCAGGCAAAGATCGGTCGGTCGATGAAGATGCGCGACATGGGGTGGCTCAGTTCCCCTTGGCGGCGGGCCGGCCGCCGGCATTCGCCCCGCCGGATTTGCCTTCACCGGGCTTGCCGGAAGGCGGGGCGATAGTCTGCGCGCTCGACGCCGCGACCGTCGTGATATCCGCGCCCTGCTTGAGGCCGTTGAGGCCCTGAACGATGACCTTGTCGCCCTTCTTCAGGCCGGCTGTGACCACGGCGTTCACGCCCTGCGTGCGATCGGCGGTGACCTTGCGGCGCGCGGCCTTGTTGTCGGCGCCGACGACCATGACATAGGCCGAACCGTCGAAATCGCGCTGGACCGAATTCTGGGGGATGAGGAATGCGTTGGGATCGGTGGCCTGATCGAACACCGAGGAAACGAACATGCCGGGCAGCAGCAGGCCGTCCGGATTGGGGAAGCTGGCGCGCAGGGTGACGGTGCCGGTGTCGGGATCGACGGTCACTTCCGAGAACTGGACGGTGCCCGGCAGGGCATATTGCGATCCGTCGTCGAACTTGAGGTGGACTTGCGTGCTGCCGGGATTGACGCCGCCGGCCGCCAGCTTCCGCCGCAGTGCGGTGAGATCGGAGGCGGACTGCTGCATGTCGACGTAGATCGGGTCCATGCGCTGGATGACGGCCAGGGGGTCGGTCTGGCTGGCGCTGGCAAGCGCGCCGACGGTCGAGAGCGAGCGGCCGATGCGGCCACTGATCGGCGCGGGCACCGTGGTGAAGCGCAAGTTGATCTTGGCCGTATCCAGCGTGGCCGCGTTCTGGGCGATCGAGGCCTTGGCCGAGCGCGCGGTGGCCAGCGCGTCGATATAATCCTGGCGGGCGACGGCTTCCATGTCGGCCAGCGGCTTGTAGCGCTGGGCCTTGGCGGATGCCGCTTCGGCGGTGGCGCGGGCGCTGGTCAGGTCGGCCTCGGCCTGGTTGACGGCGGCGCGGTAGAGGCTGGGGTCGATCTGATAGAGCGGTTGCCCGGCCCGGACCATCGACCCTTCGGTGAAGAGGCGCTTGACGACGACACCGGTGACCTGCGGGCGGACTTCGCTGGTCTCGAAAGCGACGGTGCGGCCACTCAGCGTGACGGCCAGGGCGACCGAGGACGGCTCCACGACGACGAAGCCCACTTGCGGGGCTGCGCGCTTGTCATCCTTCTTCTCCCCCCCGGAACAGGCCGCGAGCAGCGCGGCGGAAAGCATGGCAAATGCCACCCGGCTCGCAGAGAGACGCAGGGAAAGGCGCGGCAGCGAAGCCGCCACAGGGGAAGAAGACGTGATTTTCAAGTCGCGCACCGTCAAAAGTCGTGTCGGCGCAGCTATTCAGCCTATTGTTGCCGCCCGCAAGCGGGCTTTTCGCAAGTGCGACAATTTGCGACCAAATACGAAGATTCTGGTGCGTTTTCGGCTCACCTATACGTCAAACACCCCCGTTTCCGGGGGTGTCCGAGATGTCCAGCCGATCGGGACGTCCTATTGGCGCGAAACGCCCTACTGGTACCGCGCGAGCATCTGGAGCGAGGCGGCGTAATAGTCGTTGGTCAGCTGCGAAGGCTGGGCGCTGCCAAGCAGTTTGCCCACGACAGCGGCGCCGCCTGCCGAAAGGGCGTAGTTCGCCTCCTCGCCGGTGACCACGTCCACCCAGGCCGGGATCGGCTTGTTGGCGGCAAGGCAGGAGCGCCAGTAGCCGGCAATGTCCGGAACCAGCGACTGCCGGCCGCTGAGCGCGGCATAGAGGGGCACGCGGATGGCGTCGTAGCCGAAGCGGGGGGGCTTGTCCCGCGCCGGGGCGACCTGGTTGGGCGCGCTGATGACCACCCAGTCGCTGGGCAGATGGTGGGTTCCGAAGCGGGAAAGGCGAGTGATGGCCTCGCAATCGCTGATGATCGGACCCCAGACCTGCTGGCCGTCGAGCTTGGTAAAGGCGTCCATCGCGGGCCAGGCGAAATAGGACAGGTTCAGCGTGACTTCCTCGCCCTTCACGAAGCCCTGGACACCGGGCAGCAGCAGGCGGCGGCCGTGGCGTTCGACGACGCAGTGGCTGCGGATCGAGGAGCGGATCTGCGCGGCTCGGGCGGTGTAGTCGCCCCGGTTCCAGCGCTGCCCGGCCATGCCGAGGGCCCAGGCGATGACGAGATCGCCATCGGTGGCGTTGTTCTGGTCGGCCACCGGGTTGGGCGAGGCGGGATCGTAGCGCCAGGCATGGAGCGCCATGTCGGTGCGCGAGAGGTGGCTCTGCGTCCAGCCGGCGATCCGTTCGAATGCCTCGGTATCGCCTGCCTTGTAGGCGAAAAGCAGGCCGTAGCTCTGGCCTTCGCTATGGCTGATGCCGTTGTTGCCGGTATCGACGATACGGCCTTCGGGATTGACGTAGAGGTCGCGCCAGGTGCGCCAGCTGGCGTCGCGCACGGGTGCGCGGCTTTGCGCGTCGGTGTTGCAGGCAGCCGTCATCGCCAGCATCAGCCCCAGTGAGAAGTTGCGGCGGTTGATGCCGGTGTCGAGAAGGAAATTCATGCCGATGCTCTTTCGTTGATCGACGGAAAGGCTCAGCGGCCGTGGCGCAGTTCGATCACGTCGCCCTGCCATTGGGCGACCGTGTGCAGCGCCGGGCCGCTTCCGAGCACGCGGAACCACGCATCGTAGGCGCCTTGCAGCAAGCCCAGCAGCATCGTGTTCCAACTGCCCTGCTGGTCGGAGGCAAGGGCCTTGGGCAGGTTGCGGTGGTGGACGACGATGGCATCGTCACCCACGGCCAGTTCGATCTCGCCCCAGCCCAGGTCCTGCCAGAAGCCGTTGATGCGGGCGCAGAGCACGGCTGCATCGCTGACGCCTTCCAGCGGCTCCAGCGTGGCCATGCGCCGGCCTATGGCCGCGAAGAAACCCTGCGCCTGCGCGGAAGGTGCGCCTTCGCAGACTTCGGCTGCGGCCATCATCGCGAAGAGCGCAAGGCCCCCTGCGCCGCTCTGTTCGCCCTCGGAACGAGGGGAGGGAAATGCGTGAAGTTTCATCGGCCGGTGCTCCCGAAATTCTGTCTCACGCCCAATAAGCTCCGGAACTCGTCATAAGATCCGAAGGTGTTGTAGCTGGCCTCGCCGCCGATGCGGGTGGTGGGGCTCAGCTTGTAGTAGATCGACAGGTCGCTCGACACGGCGAAGCCGGTCTTGCTGATGCTGTCGTAGTAGGAACGCACGTCGTTGTTCGCCGCCTTCAGCACGTCGAGCGCAGCCTGCAACTCGTCGTTGATCGGATAGAGGTTGGTCTGATCCTGCTTGTAGCTTTGGAAACCGGGCGTGAACGAGGCGCGGATATCGAAGAGTTCGTCTTCCATGGTGTAATTCACCGGGAAGCCGACGCTGATGAAGTTCTGCGGGCTGAAGTAGCCGCCGTTGCCCCAGGTGAAGTAGTTCTGGCTCTTGTCGTAGCCCTGGTAGTTCACGTTGAGGCCCACGGTGAGGTTGGCATGCGTGCCGTGGTAGGCGCGCAGGTAGCCGCCGACATTGGCCTCGAAACCGTCGTTGCGGGCGACGTTGGTGCCGCGGAAGCGGTAGTAGCGGCCTTCCGCGTAGACGCCGCTGCCATCCTCGTCATAGGAAAGCCCGGCGCCGCCTGCCGAGCGCATGACCTGGCCCCAGCGCATGCCCGTCACCGGATCGCGGGTGCCGGCGTAGGACAACACGCTGTCGGTCACGGGCTGGCGCTCCGCGAAGACCTTGGCGCGCACGGTTTCGGACAGCTTGGGCGAGGCTTCTGCGTGGAAGGTGGCCTTGGTCTTGCCCATGCCGACCGGGGTGGTGCCGCCTTCGAGCTTGACGGTGTCGCTCTCGTAACCCGCCGTGAAGGCGACGCCCGAGGCGTTCTGGGTCTGGGCCGAGGGGAAGACCGAGGGCTGTTCCAGGACGATGGCCGCCGCCTCGATCAGGCCGTTGAGGCCGAACCGTGCCTGACCGGACTGGTTGGCCCGTCCGGCATCGATCACCGAGGCTTCCGCCTTGGCATAGACCCGGCCGCCCGGCGCATCGGTGGAGAAGCGGGCCGAACCCTTGATCTCGTCCAGCTGGCTGAGGCCCGCTTCGCCCGAGCGGCGGCGGTATCCGGTGACGATGTCGGCGCGGGGGCCGCTGTCCTGGGAAAGGTCGGCGATCTGCGACTGGATCTGCGCCATGACCGGATCGGCCGAGTAAGCGGTGGCCGAGCCTGCATCCATGCCCGCGTCGGCCAGTCCGCTTCCGTAGCTGCCGCCACCATACGTGTTGCCGCCATAGCTGCCGTTGCCGGCCGCCGGGTAGGGTGCTGCGGTCATGGCGGGGGCGCCGTAGCCCGAGGGCGCGCCATAGGCGGGTGCCGCGCCATAGTTCGAAGGCGCGTCGTAGCTTGCGGCCGAGCCATAGCTGGCGGCGGGCGCGCTCGGGACGCGGGTGCCGCCGCCCAGAGCGAAGGGGTTGACCGGCTGAGGCGCGGCGACGGCGCGGCCCCGGAACGGGTTGGAGCCGCCGGCCGGGGTCATGGCCGCGAAAGGATTGCCGCCGGCAAGACCCTCGATCGAGGTGCCGCCCTGGCCGCGCGCATAAAGGTTCTGCGCATCCTTGAGCAGGTTCATGGCTGCCCGGTCATTGCCGCGCGCGCGCTCCACATTGGCGAGCGAGAGGCGGACCTGGTAGTCCTGCGGGAAGGCACGGAGCACGTCGTTCTGGGCGCGGCGGGACAGATCGTTGTCCCCGGCCGCCTGCGCGGTTTCGGCCAGGCCGAGCAGGGCGTCCTTGTCGCCGGGCTTGCGCGCCAGCACGAGCTGCCAGGTCTGGGCCGCGCGCGCGGGCATCTGGCCGCCCTGGTAGAGGCGGGCGAGACCGGCAAGGATGTCCATGTTCTGCGGAGAGGCGCTCCAGGCGCTCTGCAGGATGTCGAAGGCCTCGGCGAAGCGGCCTGCCTGGCGCGAACGGTCGGCCTGGCTGACGAGCAGGGCGGCGTTCATGCGGGCATAGGCCTGTTGGCCCTCGGCCGAAGTGCCGGCCATGGCGCTGGCGCGCTGGAGTGCCTGCTGCGCGAGATCGTCGCGGCCGACGCGGGCGAGGACGCTGATCAGGCCCTCGTAGTCGGCAATGCCCGTGACCTGGCCCTGCATGGCGTTTTCCGCCACCGCGGCGGCGCCCTGGGCATCGCCAAGGTCGTAAAGGGCATTGGCGACGGCGGCCTGCTTGCCGACCGGAATGGCCGACATGGCGCCCAGCTGGCGGAGCGAGGCGAGGGCCTGGGCCTGTTGGCCGCTGGCGGCCATGGCCTTGGCGCGGGCGATCGCGGCGTCGCTCTTCACGCCGATGGCGAAAGTGCGCATCGGTGCGGTGCGCTGTGCCTCTGGGATCATGTCGATCAGGCGAGCGGCTTCGGGCGCGCGGCCGAGATCGTTGTTGAGCAGGGCGGCGGCGTAGAGCGCGTCGGGCTGGCCCATCGAGGTCAGCGAGCGCAGCAGCGATTCCGCTTCGGGAATGCGGCCGCGGCGGATCTGGAACTCGGCGAATTCGTAGCGGATCCACGGGTCGGTCGGATCGAGCACGAGGCCGTTCTGGAACTCGCGCATGGCGCCCATGTCATCGCCATTGGCGGCCGCGGCCAGGGCCCGGCCGCGGGCGGCGCGCATCTGCAGGCGCTTGTCGTCGGAACCGCCGCCCTGGCCAGCCTGGCGGTAGAGATCGGCGGCGTCGGCGTAGCGGCCCTGCTTCTCGTAGATGTCGGCCAGGATTTCGAGCGCGGGCGCCGGTTCCTTGTAGCCCGAGCGGATCAGGCCCTCGGTCACCGACTGTGCATCGGCAAGGCGGCCCTGGGCCACGAAATTGCGGGCATCGGCCAGCCCGGCAAAGAAGCGCGCGGAGGCGAGGCCTTCGGCCCATTGGCTGGCCTTGCCGTAACGCGAGGCCTGTTCGAGGTAATTGGCCGCCTCGGCGAAATTGCTCTCGCGCAGGCGCACGAGGCCCAGGCCGCCCAGGGCGTCGGGGTCGCGGGAATTGACCGAAAGCGCGCGCTGGAACTGGCTGGAAGCCGAAGCGAGATTGCCGTCCTCCAACGCGTCGAAGCCCGCGACGCGGGCCTGACCGGCGCGATTGGCCGAAGAGGTCGGTGCAGGCGTGCTGCGCGTCGGCACCGCGGCAACGCGCGCGGGCTGTTGCTGCACCGGCTGCGGGGCCGGCGTGCGCGCCGGCGCAGGCTTCGGGGCGGCTGCCTGCCTCGGTGCGGGCGCGGCCTTGGGAGCGGGCTGCGGCGCCGGCTTCGGCGCTGCGGGCCGGGCATTGAGGGCCTGGTTCACCGCGGCACTGTTTGGATCGAGCGCCTTGGCGCGTCGCAGCGCCTGCTGGGCCAGATCCTCACGCCCCTTGGAGCGCCAGTACTTCGCCTGCTGCAACAGGGCGTCTACCCCGGCCGCCTGGGCATGAACCGATACCGGGCTTACGCCGGCGGCCGCGGTGGAGAGCAGCAGGGCCAGGCCGACGAGGCGCAGGCGGGTCTTCGCGGAACTCATGCGTTGTCGTCCTGGTGGCCGAGGCGGCGCTGCGCCTGGCGACGGAAGTAGAGGTAGGTCGGGCCGGCAAGGATCGCGGCCAGGAACAGCGAGAACAGGCCCATCAGCATCGGACGCTGGCTGAACCAGTAAGCCAGCTTCATCCAGACCGGCAGCGAGCCGACCCAGTAGCGGTCTCCGATGGCGAAGCTGGTCATGCCGTCGCCCTTGGTCACCGCGAGGTCGCCCTGGATGGCGGCGTTGATCTTCACGTCGGACATGCCGTCGACCAGGGTGGGCAGCGCGCCGGCGTTGTCGGCCAGCATCGCGACCACGGTGCGGTCGGACGAGTAGGGCGAGCGGAAGCTGACGATCCCGGAGAAGCCCCGCGCATTGTAGACGAGCGGTGCAGCGGCCATCGGGTCGTTGCGCTCGGTGCCGCCGAAGAACGAGGTGGCATATTGCAGAGGCGAGCGTTCGGTCACTTCCAGGTGGCCGCCGACGTAGCGCACCGGCGCCTTGTCGAACAGCGAGCCGGCCGAGGCCAGTTCCACGCCGCCCACGACCAGCACGTCCTGGTCCTGCAGCTCGCTGGCGCTGGCCGAGGAGCTGACGGTGATCCCGGTCACCGGAACGCCGGTGGAGTCACCGAAGCGGCCCATCAGCGCGAGGAAGGCCTCGACCGAGGAGGGCGAGGGATTGGCAGCCATCACCACCGTGGTTTCGGCAAGGTCGGGCGCCGCGGTGAAGGGGAAGCCGGCGCCGGCGAACGTCGCCAGGTCGGGCATGAGGATCGCGTGGTAGGCCGAAGTGAGGTCGATCGTGCTGGTGGGGTCGATCGACGTGCGCACGTTTTCTGGAAGAGTGCCGGTGCACTTCTTCTTGTCGGCGATGATGAGGTTGTAGTCGAGCGCCAGCTCGTTCTGTCCGAACAGGTTGTAGCGCGGCAGCACGACCGTGGCCGAGGAGTCCTCGCTCTTGGCGCCGCGCGCGCCGAACAGGTTGGTCCACCAGGTGGAGCTGAGCGGCAGCGTCTTGAGGTACTGGCCATTGAGCGAGGCATCGAGGCGCGAGGCGCGCTGGTCGAGCCAGTCGGCCGTGGGATAGCGGTAGGTCAGGTTCAGGCGGCCGCCTTCGCGGGGCCAGAAGAACAAGTCCGGCGCGACGCGGAAGCTGGCGGTGAGCGGACCGGGACGGAAGCCCATGCCCTGCAGTGCGTAAGCGGGCATGATCTTGCCCAGCTGCACCGGCTTGTCGGTCGAGATCCAGCGCAAGGCGCCGTAACGCGGCCAGGCGGGGATGCGCACACCGTCGAAGGACATGCGCTGTCCGCCGAACACGCCGCGGCCCAGGGCCACGGCACCGGCAGCGATGCGAAGGTCGGCGTCGCCCCGGCCCATCAGCACCAGCAGGGTGCCGGTGGGATCGACCGGGTTGCGCACGGCCGCGGCGCTGGGACCGGTCGCGGGTGCGATGTCCAGGCCGGGGATCGACTGGCCTGCCTTGAGGAAGACCACGGCATTGCCCTTGGGCAGCGAGCCGTAGACCGGCTTGAACGAGAAGCCGCGATAGGAGGCCAGCGAGCCGAGCCAGGATGCCGTGGCGGCTGCGGCCTCAAGCTCGCCCTTGTGCGGCTGTCCGGCAAAGACGAAGGGCATGCGCAGCGGCACGTTCTGGCCCTTGTCGAAGAACGGCAGCGGCAGGCGCGAGAGGTCGGGCTGGAAGGTCAGCGCCTGGTATTCGACCTCGAGGAACGAGCGAGTATTGCTGATGTTCGCCCAGAGCGAGCTGTGGAACGGATCCTCGCAATCTCGCGCGTAGTGCCCCAGGAAGCGGATGTTGAGCTGGTTGTCGCCCGGCAGGAGCAGGGCGGCGTTGATCGGGATGCGCAGGACGTGGCCGGCGGCCTCGCCGCGGGTCAGCGGCACGGCCTGGACCACTTCGCCGTTCACGATCACCACAAGCTGGCTGATGTCGTCCAGCATCTGGGCGGACCACGAGAGCTGCAGCGTGAGCACGGCTGAGGTCACGACGCGGTCCTGGCGCATGCCGAAGGGAATGCCGATTTCGCCCTGGGTGCCCTGGAGGCGGATCGGACTCGTGACGCGCATGTCCTTGAAGGTCAGGCGCTCGCCAAGCCCGCTGCGCGGCGGGGCGGCGGCGTCGGCCGGTCCGTTCGCGGCGGTTTCCTGGGCAGGCGTCGCTGCGGACCGGGCCGGCGCGGCGTGGACTTCCTGGCTGCCGAACAGCACGGTGGCCACGCCCAGCGCAAGCGCGGCGGCCACGCCGGCCGCCTTGGCCAGCGGCAGCAGCGAACGCATGCCCTTGGCTTCCTTCGTCACCTCGGGGGCGGGCAGGGCCGGCATACGGGCAGCGATCTCGGCCATTTGCCGACGTTCGGAGAAATTGAGACGCAGCATGCGCTTGATCGTTACCATGTCGACAAGAATGATATCTGCCAGCGAGCGAAGCGCGCTGACTTGCGGGTTGGGGCCGGTGGGCTGCCAGGCGTCGGCACGGCCCATGACGGCGCGCACGAGATGGCGGTTCGCCAGCATGTCCAGCTGTTCGAAGCGGACGTAGGCATTGCTGGAGCGGGTGCGCATGGTCTTGACCGGGATCGAGAGCACTTCGTCGCCCATGGCCATGGTGATGTGCGTCACCTCGACATCGCGCAGCGGCAGTTCCGGCGGCAGCGAGAGCGCGGCGCCGCCCATCGAGATGTCGATGGTGGTCGCGCTGACGACATGGCCGGAAGCGAGGTAGGCCGTGACCGGCAGCGAGACCGGAATACGAATGTCCTGCCGCGCCTGCCGGGTCTCACGCGCCACCGAGACGGCGGCGAGCAGGATGATGAGGCTGAAGGTCGCCCAGGCGCAGTTCAGCACCAGCGTATCGGTCTGGATGTTGAACATGTAGGGGAAGAAGGCCCATTTCACGACGGCGAGCAGGATGCCGCCCACCAGCAGGCCGATGCAGACGAGATGCGGCCGCACGATCGCCCAGTCGAAATAGGTCTTGTCGAGCAGCGAGCCCTTGTCGGTCACGTTGAACTTGCCCTTGCGGGGCTGCAGCCAGGTCATGACCGTGGGCTTCACGAGGTGGAAGGCCAGGATCGTTTCGTAGACTTCGCCCCAGTAGGGGCGGCGGTCTCCGCCCTGCGTGCGCTCGTTGGCGATCGAGGAGCAGAACAGGTGCGGCATGGCATAGGCGAAGATCAGCGAGGCCGAAGCCTGGATGATGTTCTGGCCGAAGATCAGGTAGGCGAGCGGGCTGGTCAGGAAGGCGATGCGGGGCAGCGGATACTGGAAGTGCAGCATCGCGTTGAGGTAGCAAAGCCGCTGCTGCCAGGTGAGGCCCTTGCCGGTCAGCGGGAAGTCGATACGCAGGATCTGCGTCATGCCGCGGGCCCAGCGGATGCGCTGGCCGACGTGGAGCACGAGGCGCTCCGTGGCCAGGCCGGCCGAAAGGCGGGCGCTGATATAGGCGGTGTTCCAGCCGGTGCGCTGCAGCTTGAGCGCTGTATGGGCGTCCTCGGTCACGGTCTCGCCCGCGAAGCCGTTGGTTTCCATCAGCGCCTCGCGGCGGATGATCGCGCAGGAGCCGCAGAAGAAGGTGGCGTTCCACAAGTCGTTGCCGCCCTGGACCGCGCCGTAGAACAGATCGCCCTCGCCGGGCATGTCGCCCATGGTCGAGGCCAGGTTGCGCTGCACGGGGTCGGGCGAATACATGTGGTGCGGCGTCTGCAGCAGCGCGAGCCGCGGGTCGGTCTGGAACCAGCCCACGGTCAGCTGCAGGAAGGCGCGGGTGGGAACGTGGTCGCAGTCGAAGATGGCGATCAGTTCGCCGTCGGTCTTCTTCATCGCCGCGTTGAGATTGCCCGCCTTGGCGTGAAGGTTATTGTCGCGCGTCAGGTAGCCGCAGCCGGCTTCCTTGGCGAAAGCGCGGAATTCGGGACGCTTGCCATCATCGAGGATGAAGATGCGGTAGCGGTCGACCGGATAGTCGAGGTCCATCGCCGCGAAGACCGTGTTGCGCACGATCTCCAGGCTTTCGTTGTAGGTGGGGATGTAGATGTCGACGGTGGGCCAGGTCTCGGGATCGCCCTTGGGCTCGATCACCGGGCGGTCCAGCGGCCAGCTCGTCTGGATGAAGCCCAGGATGAGGATTACCCAGGCGTAGAGTTCGGCCAGGTAGAGCCCGGTGCCGAACAGGAATTCGGGCAGGGTGCCGAAAGCCAGCGTCTGCGTCGTGCGCCAGAACATGTAGCGCGTGGACATGAGCACGGCCAGCAGCCCGAGCGCGAGCGCGCCCTTGCGGCCGGGCCAGCGCTTCATCACCAGCGTTCCCAGGATCGTCACGCCCGCGAACATCCACTGGGCATTGGTGTCGAGAGGGACCCCGATCACCATGGCCGCGATCAGGGCGATCGGAACGATCGCCAGAAGTCTGACGGCGCGGTGCGAAACGAGATTTCGGATCATGCGGCGAGGCTCACCGGCGCGACCCAGCTGTTGGTGGTGGAATCGAGGGTGGGCGCGATGGCCTCCGCGATCTGCTTCACGTCCGCCAGGGCCACGCTGGCCGGCGCGTAGCGGCCGAGCATCTGCAAGGTGGCGATGGCTTCGGGCACGGCTTCGTCCATGCGGATGCGGCCGATCAGGCGCTGTCCGGCCAGTTCGCGGATGAAGGCGGCACCGTGGCGGCCAAGGCGGCGCGTTTCGTCGAGCGCATTGATCACGAAAGCGGTGCGCGCCAGGCCCTCGGGGCCGGCTTCGCCGAAGACCTGCGGCAGCAGGGCCAGGGTGTCGGGCTGGGCATTGATGGTGCAGACGTGCGCGCAGGCGTGCTCGATCAGGCGGCGCGCCAGGCGGGTGTCGCCGGAGGGCACGTCGACGACCAGGACGCGTTCCTTGCCGGGCTGGAAGTAACCCAGCTCGTTCAGCATCGGCACGAAGTCGAGATCTTCGGCCGCGCGGCGCCAGCTACGCAAGTTGATGCCGCCCACCAGCACCGCCTCGTCGGCCGGCGCGGTGATCGCGGGAAGCGACGTGGCGGGAGAAAGGCCGAAGTGAAGCGGCAGGGAATCGCGCGCGGCGACGCTCACCACGGTCACGTCCGCGCCCTGCGCCGACAGACCCATCGCCAGATGAGCGGCAACGAAAGTGTTCCCGGTCCCCCCCTTGGGACCGTGACAGACGATCATCGGCATCAGATTTCCCCCCGGGCGCCAAGGTCCGACAAATGGCGCAACATCGCTCGTACATCGCGAACGGGCTCTTCAACAACTGATTTTGCAATCGATGGTGAAACAGAATGTTGCTCATAGCGGCTGAAGAGGTTCTTCAGCGGCTCCGCAGCGAGTTCCGGGTCGGAATTTTCCGTCTCGACAGGCGGCGCTTCGGCAGCCGTCTGGTCGAGCGTCTGAAGGCGTGGATCGCGCAGCAGGGCTTCGAGGATCGGCCAGAGTTCGAGGTCGGAAAAGCGATCCTCGAATTCTTTGTACGCGAATTCGTTGCGGCCCAAGCGGTCCAGCAAATTCCTGGCATCAATGCGCATGACAATCCCCGTTGTTGCCCGAACAGGACTGACAACTAATGGTTAACATCGTATTTATACGTGAAATCCCGGTCCGAAAATCCTGCAATCGCAGTTTATTTTTCGATTCGGCCCGCAATTCTGTCACCGCGAGGATACATATGTTCACTTTGGAACACGCGCGCGGGTACGCCCCTCACTAATGCGAGAAAGCTAACGGAGATGTCCAGAGGCTATGTGAGGGGAGGCCCAAAAGGAAAAAGCACCACCCTCCGAAGAGAGTGGTGCCCGGGGACGGGATCGAACCGCCGACACCATGATTTTCAGTCATGTGCTCTACCAACTGAGCTACCCGGGCTTACCAAACCGAGTTTGGTCATCGTGCGAGACCAAGCTTTTCAGCGAATTTTTCGGCTGCCGAGGCGGCCGTTCGCTGCTGGTGGCGGGCCTATGAAGAACATGAACCGGCTTGGCAACCCTAAAATGACACGATCATTTCAATCGTCCTGTGGATAAAGGTCCGAGTCCGGATTTTGAGGCGCGGGCGGGCCGGGAAGGGCATAGCCGTCTTCCAGCCACTGCAGCAGATCGCGGTCGCGGCAGCGCTTGGAGCAGAAGGGCGTATGTTCGACCGCGCGCGGCTTTCCGCAGATCGGGCACTTGCGATTGGGCCTGCCGCCAGCGCCTTGGCCCGCGGTTTTGGCCGTGCTTGGATTTGTATCGTCGCTCATGAGGTGATCGCCTGCGCGAAACCGCCCGCCAGTGCAAGGCCCGGCTCTTCGCGCCAGGCCAGCACGCGTCCGGTGCGCCGTGCCAGTTCGGTTTCCCATTCCGGCCGCACTTTGGCGCGGATGCGGGGATGGGCGGTCAGCAGAAGCGTTCCGGGCTCCTGGACGCCTTCGGCCTGCCGCAGGAGCAGCCGCGCACAGGCGCCGGCCGGCTCGTGGCGCAGGCGGTGAAGCAGCGAGGGCCGTTCCAGCCGCGCCACCAGCTGGACGAAACCGAACCCGTTCATCGCCGTGTGCTGGTGCGGCCAGTGGTCCAGCGCCGCGGCCAGCGCCTCGTCCACCGCACGCCGGTCTTCCTTGCGCTCCAGCGAGGGGAAATCGATGCCGATCGAGCCGCCAAGGTCCAGCAGGCCCACGGCGCGCGCAATCGCGGGGATCGCCGCCAGCGCCAGGGCCCGCGGGGGGAGGGTGCCGTCGATGTCGATCAGGGTCATCGCCGGAGTAGGGATCACCAGGATCGCGCCGCCGTCGAAGGCCAGTTCGCCGTCCAGCGCTTCGGCGAAAAGCTCCGGCCAGGGGTCTTGCGGAAAGGCGCGGAGCGTGCGGACCGGGAGGCCACCGCCGCGCAGCGATTCCGCGAGTGTCGGCGCGGGACGGATCGGCGCGGCGCTGGGCCGCGCCTGCGCGCGCTTCAATCGGCCGGTTTCCGCCATGGCCGCGCGTGTCACTTCGACACGCAGCGTGGCGCCTTCGCTGGCTTCCGGCGGCAGGCCGTCGACCAGCGCTTCTTCGCCGGAAGCGAAGCGGAGCGTGCCGCGACGCGCGCCCTTCGTGCGGGAGAGCAGCACCGCGTCGGCCACTTCACCGGGGGTGAGGCGGCCGTGCCATTGCAGCCGGGCAGCCAGGACCTCGCCATTCTCGACCAGGATCGCGCGGCTCTCGCCGATCCCGTCCTCGACGAGCCACTCAGCCAATCGGGAAGCCCGCTGCCTGCAGCAGTGCACGGGTTTCGAACAAGGGCAGGCCGACGACCCCGGAATGGCTGCCGGTGATCGCGGCGATCAGGCCTTCGGCGCTGCCCTGGATGGCATAGCCGCCCGCCTTGCCGTCCCACTCGCCGCCGGCGATGTAGGCGTCGATTTCCTGCTTCGTGAGCGGTTTGAAGCGCACGATCGTTTCCGACAGCCTTTCGCGAAGCGTGCCGTCGGGCGATTTGAGGGCGATGGCGGAGAGCACGCGGTGGCGGCGGCCGGAGAGGAGGGCCAGGCAGGCGCGCGCGGTCGCCTCGTCCTCTGCCTTGGGCAGGATACGGCGGCCGCAGGCGACGACGGTGTCGCCCGCCAGGACATGAACATCGCCGGCTTCGGCCGGAAGCACCACGGCGAGTGCCTTCTCCCGCGCCATGCGGCGTGCATATTCGCGGGGAACCTCGCGGTCTCCGTGCGCTTCGTCGATATCGGCAGCGATGATGGCGTGAGGAACGATGCCCAGCCGCGCGATCAACTCGCGGCGGCGCGGGCTGGCCGAGGCGAGGACCAGTTGCGGGTCGTGCCGGGCTGCGGAGGCGTTTTCGGCAGGGGTCACGATCAGTACTGACCGGGGCCAGCGCGACCCGGCATAAAGCGGTAGGTGATACGGCCCTTGGTAAGGTCGTAAGGGGTCAGCTCGACGAGCACCTCGTCGCCGACCAGCACGCGGATGCGGTTCTTGCGCATCTTGCCGGCGGTATGCCCGAGGATCTCGTGGCCGTTTTCCAGCTCAACGCGGAACATCGCATTCGGCAGGAGTTCGATGACCCGGCCACGCATTTCAAGGAGTTCTTCTTTCGCCATTGGCGATCAATACCCGTAAGCCTGCTGCATGATTGGGGCGCGCCATAACCACGACTCGTCGAAAATGGAAGCCTTGCTTGGCGAACTCTTGAACGGGGCCAGCAGATAGCCCGTTTTCGCCGGTTGTCGTTTCAAAAATGCCGCACACGACATGTCGCTTGGGCGGATGCGCCTGCGAATAGTTGGCCGAACGCTTCCGGAACTGTCCTGCGACAAATGCATATTCTGTTGCGACAAAAAGTTACCCGCCCCGACCTTGCGGCATGTTCGCAGTCGCGGCATCAGCGCAGCGGGCCGAGAACAAGGCTCATTGGCGGGAAATATCTTTTTCAATCGGAGGTTTGATTTGCGGTGCGTGCATCTGGTCCCATGGGTTGGGCCACTGTTTGCCGGCGTGTGCCTGCCGGCGCTGGCCCAGGCGCAGGTCGTCCCGGCTTCGCCGGTAGGTGCAGAGGCCGCGATGATGACCAGCGCCGCCACCAGCACGGCCGTTGCCGGCGCCGGGATCGCCGCGGCTGTGAACCCCAGTGACGCATCGGTGCCGCCGGACGAGGACAACGACGACGATCCGCTGGAAGTGACCGGGGGGGATATCGTTGTCGTCGCCCCGCGCATCCTGGGCCAGCTGGACGTTCCCAACCAGCCGATCGCCACGTTCGACGAGGACGACATCGCCGCCTACGGCGTGGATTCGATCGGAGACCTGATCGATGCGATCTCGCCGCAGACGGGCAGCGGGCGAGGGCGCGGCAGCGGTACGCCGGTCATTCTCGTCAACGGCCAGCGCATCACCAGCTTCCGCGAGATGCGCAACATCCCGCCGGAGGCGATCCGCAAGCTGGAAGTGCTGCCCGAGGAAGTGGCGCTGCGCTTCGGCTATCCGGCGAACCAGCGCGTCGTCAATCTCATCCTCAAGGACAAGTTCTCGGCCACGACCGTCGCCGGAGAGTTCAACAATCCCACGCGCGGCGGCTACGACAATTACGAGCTGGAAAGCGGCATCGTGAAGATCGCCGGGCCGCGGCGGTACAACTTCAACGCGAAGTATACCGACACGTCGATGCTCACCGAGGACGAGCGCAATGTGCGGCAGGAGGACGGATCGCAGCCCACGGTGGCCGGCGATCCCGAGCCGGCGCGCTATCGCAGTCTTGCAGCCGCCGATTCCGAGTTCACGGTGGGCGGCAACATGACGCAGAACCTTGGCGACAAGGGCATGGCCGGATCGATCACCGCGAACGGCGCCTTCACGCACGAAGTATCGACCTCGCTTTCGGGGCTCGACACGGTGACGCTGACGTCGCCTGCCGGCAGCCAGGAAGTGCGCACGCTGCCCGATCCGCTGACCTCGCGCGTCGTTACCGACACGTTCGAGGCCGGGCTGGGCTACAACACCATGGTCGGCCGCTGGATGTTCAACGTCACCGGTGACGGCAGCTATACCGATGCCGGCACGCGCACCGATCGCAAGCGCGACCTTACGGGGCTTCAGGATGCGGCCGCGGCCGGTACGCTCGACATTGCCGGCGCGCTGCCCGTGGTTGCCGGGGCGGGCGTGGACACCGCGCGGAGCCGCACGCTCTCGCTCAGTTCCCTGGCCACTCTCTCCGGCACGCCCTTCATCATGCCGGCAGGCGATGCCAACCTGACCTTCAAGGGCGGCTACGATTTCAGCCGGGTGCAGAGCGAGACCCATTCGGATACCTCCGCCGCCAGCACGTTGGCGCGCGGCGATGTCTCGGGCGGCGTCAACCTGGCGATCCCGCTGACCAGCCGCGGCGATTTCCTGGGCGGCATCGGCGATCTCGCGCTCAACGTCAGTGCTGGGCTGAACCACTTGTCGGACTTCGGCACGCTGACCGACTGGAGCGCCGGACTCACCTGGTCTCCCACCGAGAAGCTGACTTTCCAGGCAAGCTACCTGGTGGACCAGGAAGCGCCGACCCTGGCGCAGCTGGGCGCACCGAGCGTGCTGACCTACAATGTCTCGGTCTACGATTTCACCACGAATTCCACCGCGCTCGTGACCGTGCTGACCGGCGGCAACCAAGATCTGCGCAAGGAAACCCAGCGCGACATCAAGCTCTCGGCGACCTGGGAACTGCCCTTCATGGAGCGCTCCAACCTCATCCTGGAATACTTCCACAACCGCTCCTCGAACGTCAGCGAATCCTTCCCGATGCTGACTTCGGCGGTGGAGGCGGCGTTCCCGGATCGGGTGCAGCGCGATGCTTCCGGAAACCTCGTCTACGTCGACCGGCGCGCGGTGACCTTCGACGAGGAGACGAGTTCGCGTATCCGCTGGGGGCTCAATCTCTCGGGCAATCTCGGCAAGAAGGAGACCGGCGGCGGGCAGGGTGCATTCGGCGGTCCTCCGCCTCCGGGCGCAGCGCGCGGTGGTGACGGCGGCGCTCGTCCCTCGGGCGCTTCCGGTAGCGGCGCTTCCGGTGGTGGCCACCAGGCAGGCGGCGGCGGGCCCGGTCCCGGCGGTGGCGGTCCACCGCCGGGCGGTCCCGGCGGCCCTGGCGGCAAGGGCGGCCGCTGGAATCTGTCGGTCTATCATACCTGGCGCTTCACCGACCGCGTCAAGATCGCCGACGGCGTGCCGGAACTGGACCAGCTCAACGGCGAGGCCCTGACGGCGGGCGGCGTCCCGCGCCATGCGATCGAGGCCGAAGGTGGCATGTTCAAGAACGGCTACGGCTTCCGCCTCAAGGCCGAATGGGACGCGCCGACGCGGGTGGACGGCACCGGCCTGCCGGGCAGCTCGGACTTGCGCTTCGGCAGCACGTTCGACGTCAAGCTCCGCATTTTCGCGGATCTGGGAAAGAATGCCGATCTCGTGGCCAGAGTGCCGTTCCTCAAGGGCACGCGCTTGTCGCTCGTGGCGGACAACCTGCTGGATTCGCGGCAGAAGGTTACAGACCAGAACGGCGAAGTGCCGATCGCCTACCAGGCGGCCTATCGTGAGCCGCAGGGCAGGGTGCTGGGCATCGATTTCCGCAAGATGTTCTGATCACGCCGTCGTCCCGGACTGGCCTGCCGGCCATTGGCCAGCGGCGAACGCCGCCCATCGGCCCAGCGGCGGGAGATCCGGGACGACGGTGAAATCCCCTTCGCAGACCGCTTCCCCTTCGGCCGTTCAATCTCTATCTGGCCCTGATGGCGCGAACACCTGCCGGCACTCCCGAACACCCCCAAGGCACCGAACGCTTCAACGAGGAGCGGGCGACTTTCACCCTGCGCGGCTCCGAACAGCCCGATCTCCAGCAGGGGGTCGAGGCGATCCGGGAAACCTTGCGGACTCTGCCCGCCAAGCCCGGGGTCTACCGCATGCAGGATGCGCGCGGGGATGTGCTCTATGTCGGCAAGGCGCGGGTGCTGAGGAACCGCGTCGCCAACTATACCCAGTGGGAGCGGCTGCCCGGCCGCCTGCAGCGCATGGTCAGCCAGACGCGCAGCATGACCATCGTCACCACCAATTCCGAGGCCGAGGCGCTGCTGCTGGAAGCGCAGCTCATCAAGCGCTTTCGCCCCGCCTACAACGTGCTGCTGCGCGACGACAAGTCGTTCCCCTTCATCCTGCTGCGGTCCGAACATGAGTTCCCGCGCATCATGAAGCACCGCGGCGCGCGCAAGATGAAGGGCAATTATTACGGCCCCTTCGCCAGCGCCGGTTCGGTGAACACCACGATCAACGCCCTGCAGAAGCTGTTCCTGCTGCGCAGCTGCACCGACAGCTTCTTCTCCCGGCGCGACCGGCCCTGCCTGCTCTACCAGATCAAGCGCTGCTCCGCGCCTTGTGTCGGCCGGATCGACGAGGCGGGGTACGGAGAACTCGTGAAGGAAGCCAAGGACTTCCTTGGCGGCAAGTCCAACGCGGTACAGAGGAAGATCGAGAGCCAGATGGCCGAAGCCGCGGCCTCGCTGGACTTCGAGCGCGCGGCCATGCTGCGCGACCGCTTGCGCGCGGCCACATTCATCCAGGGTAGCCAGGCCATCAACGCCGAAGGCATGGACAGCGCCGACATCTTCGCCATGGCCTGCAAGAACGGCCAGATCGGCGTGCAGGCCTTCTTCATTCGCGGCGGCCAGAATTGGGGCCACCGCGCCTTCTTCCCGACGCATACCGAAGGCCTGTCCGAGGAAGAAGTGTTCCAGAGCTTCCTTGCCCAGTTCTACGAGGAAGTGCCGCCCTCGCGCACCATCCTGGTCGACCGCGAACTGCCCGAGGCCGAACTCATGGCCGAGGCCTTCCGCGAACTGGCGGGCGGCAAAGTCGAGATATCGGTGCCCCAGCGCGGCAGCCGCCGCCGCCTGATGGATCAGGCCGTGCGCAATGCCGTGGAGGCGCTGGACCGCCGCATGGCCGAGCGCGGCTCGCAGGCCAAGATCTGGCGCGAGATGACGGAATTCCTCGAACTGCCGGACCTGCCGCAGCGCGTGGAAGTCTACGACAACTCGCATATCCAGGGCAGCAAGGCGGTCGGCGCGATGGTGGTGGCCGGGCCGGAGGGTTTCCTCACCAGCCAGTACCGCAAGTTCAACATCCGCGAGGCGCAGAGCAACGACGATTTCGCGATGATGCGCGAAGTCATGACCCGTCGTTTCGGGCGCGTGCAGGAAGAGGACCCCGAACGCGAGAGCGGTATGTGGCCCGACCTCGTGCTGATCGACGGCGGCAAGGGCCAGATGAGCGCCGTGAAGGACGCGCTGGAGGAACTCGGCATCGAGGACGTGAACCTCATCGCCATCGCCAAGGGGCCGAACCACGGCCGCGAGGGGCGGGAGATATTCCACTTCCCCGACGGGCGCGAAAAGATGCTGCCGGTCAACTCGCCGCTGCTGTTCCATCTCCAGCGCCTGCGCGACGAGGTCCACCGCTTCGTCATCGGCGCGCATCGCGCCAAGCGCAGCCGCGCGATCACCGCCAGCCCGCTCGACGAAATTCCCGGCATCGGCCCGGCCCGCAAGCGCGCGCTGCTGCTGCACTTCGGCACGGCAGGCAAAGTGCGCGCCGCCAGCCTGGACGACCTTCAACGCGCGCCCGGCGTCAGTGCGGCGGTGGCACAGACGATCTACGATTTCTATCATCCGAACGGCTGACGGGGCGCGGCGAAGGAGGCCGATAGCCGCGGCTCCACCCTCCGCGCCGAAGGACCAACAGCCGACTCCCATCGACGAACGACATGAGCCTCGCGTGACACTGCGGCGAAGTTCGCGCTAGGACGCGCGCATCCGCTGGCGCGCGGGGGCAGCCCTGCGCATCCGCAACAAAGCCGATTTCCGGAGCTTCAGCCCCTCATGCGTTCTTCCTTGCGTAATCTCGCCACGGCCGGCGCCGTGATTGCCCTTGTCGTTTCCGCGCAGGCCTTCGCCGCAGCACCTGCCGCCGTTCCTCCCGCCGCCTCGGGCGAGGCCGTGCCGCTGGCCGAAACCGTCCCCAGCGACCTGCCGCGCAACGCCCGGCCCAGCCACTACCGCATCGAAGTGACCCCCGATGCCAAGGCACTGACCTTCAGCGGCATCGCCTCGATCGACCTCACCGTCTTCACCGCCACCGACGCACTCACGCTGCACGGCAATGGCCTGGCGGTCTCGTCCGCCAGCCTGGTCGCCGCCAACGGCGTCACCCTTCCGCTCCAGACGAGCGCCGACGAGAACGCGCAGACCTTGCGCTTCGCCGCCGGCAAGACGCTCGCGCCGGGCAAATACCGCCTCGATGTGACTTATGCCGGCAAGATCGGCACTCAGCCCTCCGGCTTCTTCGCGCTCGACTATCCCGACAAGCGGACCGGCGCGGGCAACCGCGGCGAAGTGCGCGGGCTGTTCACCCAGTTCGAAGCGCCTGACGCGCGCCGGTTCGTGCCCAGCTTCGACGAGCCGAGCTACAAGGCGACCTTCGACCTTTCCGCCGTCGTCCCCGCAGACCGCATGGCGATCAGCAACATGCCGGTGAAGGGGCAGGAAATGCTGGCGGGCGGGCTCAAGCGCGTCACGTTCGGCACGACTCCGAAAATGAGTTCCTACCTGCTGTTCTTCGGTGTCGGCGATTTCGAGCGGACCGCGAAAAAGGCGGCGGACGGCGTGGACGTGGGCATCATTTCGCCCGCGGGCAGCGGCGCTCAGGCCGACTACGCGCGTGACGGCCTCGCCCAGATCCTTCCCTGGTTCGACGACTATTTCGGCGTGAAGTTCCCGCTGCCCAAGCTGGACAACATTGCCGCGCCCGGCTCCTCGCAGTTCTTCGGCGCCATGGAGAACTGGGGCGCGATCATGACATTCGAGCGTATCCTGCTGCTCGATCCCGCCGTCACCAGCCCTTCCGGCAAGCAGAGCATCTACAGCGTGCAGGCGCACGAAACCGCGCATCAGTGGTTCGGCGATCTCGTGACGATGGCCTGGTGGGACGACATCTGGCTGAACGAAGGCTTCGCCAGCTGGATGGCCGACAAGGTCACCGATCACTTCAACCCGGAATGGAACTGGAAGCTGGGCGGCATCGACGGCCGCGAAGGCGCCATGGCGCTCGACGCGCTGCCAACCACGCACCCCGTCGTGCAGAAGGTCCGCACGGTTTCCGAGATGGAGCAGGCCTTCGATTCGATCACCTACC
Source organism: Novosphingobium sp. BL-S-21 (assembly GCF_055521655.1). Taxonomy (NCBI): domain Bacteria; kingdom Pseudomonadati; phylum Pseudomonadota; class Alphaproteobacteria; order Sphingomonadales; family Sphingomonadaceae; genus Novosphingobium; species Novosphingobium sp. BL-S-21. The sequence continues at coordinate 847,239 of NZ_CM145496.1, read as the reverse complement.
AGAAGGGGCAGGCGGTCATCTCGATGCTGGAGGACTATGTCGGCGCCGATACCTGGCGCACCGGCATGCAGACCTACATGCGCAGCCATGCCTATTCGAACACGGTCAGCAAGGACCTCTGGGCGGCCATGGAATCGGCGGGCGGCAAGGACGTGGACCTGATCGCCGAGGCGTTCACCCATACCCCGGGCGTACCGCTGCTGCGCGTCAAGGTATCCGCCTGCGCGGCCGGCAAGACGCGCCTCGACCTGACGCAGGACGCCTTCTCGCTCGATCCCTCGACCCGCGGCGGCAAGACGCCGACCTGGCCCATGCCGCTGCTGATCCGCGCCGGAAACGGGGAGCCCACGCGTCATCTCATGACCGGCAGGACCGACAGCGTCACGCTGGACAGCTGCGATGCCGTGCTCGTGAATGCGGGCCAGCTCGGCTATTACCGGACGCTCTACGATGGCAAGGCGCTCGATGCGCTGGTTTCCGGTTTCGCGTCGCTGGCGCCGATCGACCAGTACGGCCTCCTGCGCGACAACCTTTCGCTGTCGCTGGCGGGTTATCAGGACATGTCGGCGGGCCTGCGCCTGCTGTCGGCCGTACCCGCGACGGCCGATGCCACGCTTTCGGGCAAAGTCGTCGGCCAGTGGGAAGGCGTCTACGGTCTGCTCGACGATGCCAAGGTCAAGTCCAGGCTCGCCGCGCGGATTTCGAAGACCTGGGCGCCGCGTCTGGACAAGCTGGGCTTCGACCCGGTCGCAGGCGAGCCGCTGACCGACACCAAGCTGCGCTCGCAGCTGATAGACACGCTCGGCACGATCGGCGACGCCCGTGTCGTTGCCGAGGCGCGCCGCCGGCTCCAGGGGCTCGCCGCCGATCCCAAGTCGCTTGACGGTCCGATGAAGGCCACCTGGCTGAGCGTGGCTGCGGCCAATGCCAATCGTGCCGACTGGGATCTCCTGCGCCAGCAGGCCGCCAAGGCCACCGGCTTCGTGGAACGCCAGCTCTACTATACGGACCTCGGCATGGCCGGGGACGAAGCGATCGCCAAGGACGCTCTCGCGCTTGCCATTTCCGGCACGCCCGATGCGACCAGCGCCTCGCAGATCATCACCACGGTCGGCCGCGCCCATCCGGAGATGACGTTCGACTTCGTTCGCGCGCACCAGCAGGCGATCGACGGGCTGATCGAGCACTCCGGCCGCGCCCGCTTCTTCGCGCGCATCGTCGCGTCGAGCACGAACCCGGACATGGTCGGCAAGATCGAGGCCTATGCCGCAACGCTTCCTGCGGATGAGGCCAAGCCGGTGGTGCAGGCTCTGACCGGACTCAAGGAGCGTCTGGCCAATCGTCCCCGCCAGCGCGTCGAGGTCGCGGCCTGGGTGAAGAAGACGAAGTAAGGGGGCGCAATTCCGGGGGGTGACCCCCGGGCCCTCGGAATGGCGACATCCCGCATTGCCGGGCAGGGCGGAGAACAGGAGAGGCAGGGGGGCCTGGATCCCCTGCCTCTTCCTTATTTGCCGAACCTGCGAAGCACGCGCCACCCGAAAGCCTTTATCCGGTTCCGCGCGGGCCAGCGCTTCGTTCGTCCCGGCGAGAGGCCGAACCCTCGCAGCCAGCCATTGAAGGCCCGCGCATCGGCCTCCGCAAAGCTCCATTCGGAACGCCAGGTGATCGACAGGGAAACCGATGGCGCGCCGCCGTTGCGCACGAAATGGGGCGCCATGACCGGGACATAGACCGCCTCGCCCGCGCTCAGGGCGAACTCCGTGCCTCCGGGCAGGAGGTCGTCGTGCCACTTGAGTTCGCGGCCGCCGCCCGTGTGGTAGGTCTCGTGGACCCGGTCCGGCGCGAAGCGGGGATCGCCGGCGGGGAACTGGGTCATGACCTTGGTGCCGCGCACTTGCAGCAGGATGTTGTGTTCGGGGTCGAAGTGATAGGGCGTGACGCCGCCCGCCGAAGTGACGAAGGCAAAGGCCTGAAGCTTCATCATGCGGCCGGTTTTCGCCTCGATGGCGGGGCGCAGCTCATCCAGCAGCTCGCCCAGAAGGCGGGCGTAGCCAGGGTCCTGTTCGATGTTCTTGATGACGGCCCACGAGTTGGTCGTCTCGATCTCGCGGATCGTGCGGCCGATGGGGATGCCGGTGGGCGCGGGCTTGCCGTCGATGCCAAGCGGCTGGTTGCCGAAATTGTACTCCGCCGACCCCGCCGGCAGCGATTCCGCAAGGGCGGCAAGCGCTTCCAGCGTCATCAGCGGATGCTCGCCAAGGGCATGGGTCAATTTGTGCGGCACTTCGGGGTAATTGGCGGAAAAGCGGGCGCGCGCCTCTTCGGAGAAGACGGCAGCGCCTCCGGTCTTGGAAAACAGGTTCACAGGTTTCCTCCTGCGGGACGGCGCGCGATTTCCGCGCGGACGAAGTGGCGGAACAGGCGGCGGCGGAGCGGACCGCCGATGGCGATCGAAATTCGCGCGACCGTGCGGCGCTGGCGCCAGAGATGGTCGATCATCGGGTGGTCGGCCGCGGCGCAGCTGTCGGTCCAGGCGATGTCGTCGCGCTCCAGCACGCGCAGGTTCTCCCGCTGGAGCAGGACCCCCGGCGAGTATCGGGAGTAGCCTTCGTCGAAAGCGGTCTTGAAGGAATAGGCGCCCGGCGGGGTCAGGAAGCTGGCCAGCATGGCGATGGGCCGGCCGTCGAGCATGAGCGAGAGACGTTCGAGACGGCCCCGCCGGGCCGCGCCTTCCAGGCTTTCACGCAGCAGGGCGGTCGTTTCCGGCTGGTTGGCCAGCGCCGATCCGGCCTTGCCCTTCCAGCCAGAAGCCTCCAGCGCGAGGAAGGCGTCGCACCATGCGGCCAGGCCGTCCTCACCGGAGTGTCGCTCGACATCCACGGTTCCCAGTTCCGCCAGGCGGCTGGCCTGTCGGCGCAGTTCCTTGCGTTTCTTGCCCGATAGCGAGGCCTCCAGATAGGCGTCGCCGGTCAGGTCCGAGGCGAGCAGGGCGCGCTCCTCGCGGTGCACCACTTCGGACTGGCGCGGTTCTGCGGCAAGCAGCGCCGAAAGGGCGGCGTGAACGGGGCCGTCGACGGGAATGCCGCGCAAGTGGAGGAACAGCGCCTGTCCCGCGTGACCATCCGCCCAGTCCAGCACCGCGCGCCAGAACGCGGCCTCCGCGCCCCGTGCCACCAGCGGGACGCCGCAGAAGCAGTTGTCGTGAAGCCAGCTTGTCAGGTTCGGCACCGGCCAGCGATAGTAGCGGGGTGTTCGCAGGATCGGCAGAAGCCCGGCCAGCTCTCCGGCCCGCTCGAACCGCAGGATCATCACGTCCTGTCCGCGCGCGAGGTGACGCAGCGAGGGCAGGAGATACCAGCTTTCGAAAAAGGGATTGGGCTCGCTCGCATCCAGCGCGAGCCGGTCCCAGGCGGCGATGTCGGCCTCCAGCGCACGCCACGGGACGCAGCGCAGCGAATCGGGCGCCGCCGCCGGAGCGGCGTCCCTGCGAACCGAATGGGCCTGGCGGTCGAACATGGTGCTTGCGAGCCTGCTTATCCTTCAGCAGCCTCTAGCGCCCCGGCATCAAGGAAGTGCTAACGCCGCCTTCCATGCCAAAGCCCCGGCGGATCGCTCCGCCGGGGCCGGCCATCATGGTCTTGTCGTTTCAGCCTGCTGCCAGCGCGGCAAGCAGGAGCAGGGCGACGATATTGGTGATCTTGATCATCGGGTTCACCGCCGGTCCGGCCGTGTCCTTGTAGGGATCGCCGACCGTATCGCCCGTCACCGCGGCTTTGTGAGCTTCGGAGCCCTTGCCGCCGTGATGGCCGTCCTCGATGTATTTCTTCGCATTGTCCCAGGCGCCGCCGCCCGAGGTCATCGAGAGCGCCACGAACAGGCCGCCCACGATCACGCCCAGCAGCAAGGCGCCGAGCGCGGCGAAGCCGTTTTCGGTGCCCGCGACCGCCGAGATCACGAAGTAGACCACGATCGGCGCCAGCACCGGCAGCAGCGAGGGCACGATCATCTCCTTGATCGCGGCCTTGGTCACGAGGTCCACGGTCCGGGCGTAATCGGGCTTGGACTCGTAAGTCATGATGCCGGGATTGGCCTTGAACTGTTCGCGCACGTCCACCACCACATCGCCGGCCGCGCGGCCCACGGCGGTCATGCCCATGGCCCCGAACAGATAGGGCAGCAGCGCGCCGAGCAGCAGCCCGACGATGACGTAGGGATTCTCCAGGCTGAAATCGACATTCAGGCCGGGGAAGAACTCCCTAAGATCGTTGGTATAGGCCGCGAAGAGCACCAACGCGGCAAGGCCCGCCGAGCCGATGGCATAGCCCTTGGTCACGGCCTTGGTGGTGTTGCCCACCGCATCCAGCGCGTCGGTCTTCTCGCGCACGGCGTCGTCCAGACCGGCCATTTCGGCGATGCCGCCGGCATTGTCGGTGACGGGGCCATAGGCGTCCAGGGCGACGACCATGCCTGCCAGCGCCAGCATGGCGGTAGCCGCATAGGCGATGCCGAGCAGTCCCGCGAGCTGGTAGGCCACGATGATGCCGGTGACGATCACCAGGGTGGGCAGTGCGGTGGCCTCAAGACTGATCGCAAGTCCCTGGATGACGTTGGTGCCGTGGCCGGTCTCCGAGGCCTTGGCGATGGAGCGGACCGGCCGGTAGCCGGTGCCGGTGTAATATTCGGTGATCCAGATGATGAGGCCGGTAATGACCAGCCCGACCAGCGAGCAGTAGAACAGCGTGCGGCCGGAGAAGTCCGTTTCGCCGATGAGGGCGTTCATATCTCCGAGCGAATAGCCGATCGCCCACCAGATGGCCGGCACCGAGAGCACGGCAGTGACAAGGAAGCCCTTGTACATGGCGCCCATGATGTTCTGCGATCCGCCGAGGCGGACGAAGTATGTGCCGATGATCGAGGTGACGATGCAGACGCCGCCGATCAGCAGGGGCAGGGCCATCAGGCCGGAAAAATTGTCGATGCCCTTCATGAGGAGGGCGGTCAGCACCATGGTAGCGCCGACAGTGACGACGTAAGTCTCGAACAGGTCGGCAGCCATGCCGGCGCAGTCGCCCACGTTGTCTCCCACGTTGTCGGCGATGACGGCGGGATTGCGGGGATCGTCTTCCGGGATGCCGGCTTCGACTTTGCCGACAAGGTCGGCGCCGACATCGGCCGCCTTGGTGAAGATGCCGCCGCCGAGGCGGGCGAATATCGAGATCAGGGAAGCGCCGAAGGCGAGGGCGGTGAGACCCTGGACCACGGTGCGGTCTTCTCCGCCCACGGTATGTCCGCCCGGCCCGGTGAGGTACCAGTAGAACACGGCGATGGCGAGCAGCGCGAGGCCGGCCACCAGCATGCCGGTGATCGCACCGGCACGGAAAGCCAGGGTCAGGCCCTGTTGCAGGCCGGTCTGCGCGGCGGCCGCGGTGCGCACGTTGGAGCGGACCGAGATGTTCATGCCGATGAAACCGGCAAAACCGGAAAGGATCGCGCCGATCACGAAGCCCACGGCCGAAACGGTCCCGAGCGTGACGACGATAATCAGTGCAACGACGATCCCGACAACCGCGATCGTCGAATACTGCCGTTTCAGGTAGGCTTGTGCGCCTTCCTGAATGGCGGCGGCGATTTCCTGCATCTTTTCGTTGCCGGCTGGAGAGCCGAGCACTTGGCGGCTGGTGACGAAGCCATAGAGAATGGCCAGAAGCCCCAGGACAATTGCGATCGTGACTGGATTCACAAAACGCCCCCTTTTCCCAATATGTAACGACGGGTTTTCCCGCTCGATACGACTAGGGCTATAGGGAAGCTCGACTAGTGGCAAGCGCCTTGATAAGCCGGGTTAGTAAGGTTTCCGTCGCAAGGTACGACGAGGCGCTCAATGCTGGTAACCCAAGCGCTCGGGCAGGGGTGCGGGCTGGCCCTGCCACTCCAGCGCAATATCCGCGCCTTCTGCCACGGCGCCGATCGGCCGGACATGCGAGCCCGCCGCTGCGGCCGCCGCACGCACATAGGCGCTGTTCACGGCAGGCGCGGTGAACAGCAGCACGTAGTCGTCGCCCGCCGTCATGGCCTGGAGCCTCTGTTCCAGACCATCGCCGACAGTGGCGACCAGCGCTCTGGACAGCGGCACGTCGTCGGCAGTGATGACGATCGAGACGTCGCTGGCCTTGGCCATGCGCCGCGCATCCACCAGCAGGCCGTCGGAAACGTCCATCATGGCGGTCGCCAGGGGGGCCAGCGCCACGCCCAGCGCCGGCTCGGGCATGGGGCGGTGGTACCGGTCGATCAGCCAGCCCGCTTCGGGCGTCTGGACCCGGCCTCCCGACGTCAGCAGCTCCAGGCCGAGCCCGGAATCGCCGATCGTGCCGCTGACCCACAGCAGATCGCCCGCCTGCGCCCCGCTGCGCGAGGGCACGGGGCAATCTTCCGGCCCGCGGCCGAGCGCAGTGAGCGAAAAACTGCGCGCCGAACCCTTGGGCATGCGTACGGTGTCGCCGCCGAGCAGCGGCAGCCGGAAATGCCGGCAGGCGAGTTCCAGCCCGGCCAGAAACGCGCGGTCCCAGTCCTCTTCGCCCAGAGCGTGCGACTTGAGGCAGCCGAGCGGTTCGGCGCCTTTCGCGGTCAGGTCCGAGGCGTTGACCGCCACCAGTTTCCACGCGACATCTTCGGGCGGATCGCCGGGCAGGAAATGCACGGCCTCCACCAGGGTGTCCATGGTCAGGACCAGCTTCTGTCCGCCGAGTTCGAGGACGGCGGCATCGTCCGCCAGCCCGCGCGCGGCGGGGCTGACGGCAATGGCGCGCAAGGCGTCGATGAAGGCGAATTCGCGGCTCACGCTGAGACCATGGGCCGCGCCGGGCCCCTTGTCGAGATCAGGCCTTGAGGATCATGCCGCGCGAAACACGCAGCGCGGCGCGTCAGCGGACCGACTTCGCCACGGCATCGAGCACGCCGTTCACGAACTTCGCCTCGCGCGCGTCGAAGAAGGCATGGGCCACGTCGAGATATTCGCTGATCGCAGCCGCGGTGGGCACGTCCGGGCGGGCCATCAGTTCGTAGGCGCCGGCGCGCAGGATCTGCAGCATGGTCTTGTCGAGGCGGGGCAGCGCCCAGCCTTCGGCCAGCTTGCCGGTGATCAGTTCGTCGATCTCGTCGCGGCGGGCGATCACGCCCTTCACCACGTCGTCGAAGAACGCGACTTCGGCCTTGGCGTACTGGTCTTCGTCGATTTCCGCACCCAGGCGGTGACGGTGGAACTCGTCCAGCAGCGTGGGAAGCAGGGTCGCTTCCATCTCGAACTGGTAGAGCGCCTGAACGGCCGCGAGGCGGGCGGCCGCACGGGCCTGCTTGGAATAATTCGTCATTGGCCGAGCCTTATGGAAATGGAGCGCGCATGCGCAGGAAGCCCTTCCGCATCGGCAAGGGCGACGGCGGCGGGGCCAATGGCCTCAAGCGCCGCCTGATCGAGCTGGATGAAGCTGGTGCGCTTCATGAAATCGAGGACCGAGAGGCCCGAGGCGAAGCGCGCGCGCCGCCCGGTGGGCAGGACGTGGTTCGGGCCGGCCACATAGTCGCCCACGGCTTCGGGGGTCATGCGGCCGAGGAATACCGATCCGGCATGGCGGATCTTGCGGAACAGGCTTTCGGGATCGTCGGTCGCGATCTCGACATGCTCGGCGGCAAGCGCATCGGCCAGGATCGGCGCCTGTTCCAGGCTCTCGACGACGACGATGACGCCGTATTCGTTCCAGGACTGGCGGGCGGTCGCCTGGGTGGCGAGCGCGGAAAGTTCCAGCTCCACGGCCTCGGCCACGGCATCGGCAAAGGCCGCGTCGTCGGTGATGAGGATCGATTGCGAAGTCGGGTCGTGCTCGGCCTGGCTCAGCAGGTCGGCGGCAATGCGGCGCGGTTCGTTCTTCGCATCGGCAATCACCAGGATTTCGCTGGGGCCGGCTACCATGTCGATGCCGACTACGCCGTAGAGCTGGCGCTTGGCCTCGGCCACCCAGGCATTGCCGGGGCCGGTGATGACATCGACCGGGGCGATCCGCTCGGTACCATAGGCCAGTGCGCCGACGGCATGGGCACCGCCCACGCGCCAGACCTCGTCCACGCCCGCGAGATGCGCGGCGGCGAGCACCAGGGCATTGACCTCGCCCTTCGGCGTCGGGGTGACGACGACGAGACGCTCCACGCCGGCCACTTTCGCGGGGATCGCGTTCATCAGCATCGAGGAAGGATAGGCCGCGCGGCCGCCCGGCACATAGAGCCCGGCGGCATCGACCGCGCGCCAGATCGCGCCGAGGCGCACGCCGGCTTCGTCGGTATAGTCGCGGTTTTCCGGGAGCTGGGCGGCGTGATAGGTGCGGATGCGGTTGGCAGCCAGTTCGAGCGCATCGCGCAGGGTCGGCTCCAGGCCATCGAAAGCGGCGCGGCAGGTCTCGGCATCGATCTGCCAGCCGCTCTCGTCAAGGTCGTGGCCATCGAAACGTTCGGTATATTCGGCCAGGGCGGCATCGCCGTTCTCACGCACGGCGGAGAGGATCTCGGCCACATCGCGCGCGACATCGACAGCACTTTCGCGGCGGTCGGCGACGACACGCTGGAACGCCTCGGCAAAGCCTGCGTCCTTGCTGGAAAGCCGCAGCATCAGGCGGCCGCCTCGCGCGTCCGGGCATTTTCGGCCACCAGCGCGCGGAAACGCTCGACCAGTGCGGCCACGCGCTCGTCAGTCTTGAGCGCTGCGCGATTGACGATCAGGCGGGCCGAAATGTCGAGGATGCGGCTGGTCTCGACAAGGCCGTTTTCCTTCAGGGTGCGCCCGGTGGAAACGAGATCGACGATGCGGCTCGATAGTCCCAGCGTCGGCGCCAGTTCCATGGCGCCGTTCAGCTTCACGACTTCGGCCTGCACGCCCAGCTTTTCGTAATGGCGGCGCGTGAGGTTCGGGTACTTGCTGGCGACGCGCAAGTGCGACGGCAGGGCGCCCCCGACTTCGCCTTCGCGCTCCGCCACGGAGAGGCGGCAGTGTCCGACATCGAGGTCAACCGGCGCGTAGAGGTCCGGGTAGGCGAATTCCTCGACCACGTCGGAGCCGACGATCCCGACTTGCGCCGCGCCATGGGCCACGAACGTCGCCACGTCGAAAGCGCGCACGCGGATCAGGCGCGTGTCGCTGTTCTCGCAGGCGAAAGAGAGCGCGCGAGACTTCTTGTCGTGGAATTCCGCCTCGGGCACCACGCCGGCGCGCGCCATCAGCGGCAGCGCCTCGTCGAGGATTCGGCCCTTGGGCACGGCGAATGTCAGGGTTGTCGGCATGGTGCGCGCATTTAGGCTGCCATTGCGCAAAGGGCAACCGGGGATAACGGGCGTCTGACGACCCGGCCTGTTATTCGCCTGGGGCGCGGGCCTTGATGGCAAGGGCATGGACGCGCGTTCCGGGAATGTCGCCGAGCGCGGCATTGACGAGACGCTGGCGTTGGAGGCGGGAAACGCCGGTGAAAGCAGGGGTCTCGATCTCGATGGTGAAATGCGATTCGCCGGTGCCATCGTCGCCCATATGGCCGGCGTGGCTGGCGGAATCATTGATTACCGCGAGGTGGGTGGGGGCGAAGGCGGCTTCGAGAAGCTGCCGCATTTCCTGTGCGATCGGTCCGGTCATGTCTTCCATTTAGACGCAGCTTATCCCATCTGGAAGCCGGTGAGACATTCTAGATTTCATGGCAGGGTCGAATCCGGCGGACGCGAATGCAACTGGCCGGGATGTGAGGAAGCGGGCGAGTTTCGCGCGCCGGGCGTTCGTTTGCCGGGTTTCGACGGGCCGGGCGACTATCGCTGGTTCTGCCTCGACCACGTTCGCGAGTTCAATTCGGGATACGACTATTTCGACGGCATGAGCGCGGAGGAAATCTTCCGTGCCCAGTCGCCGCTTCATGGCTGGGAAGCGCAGAGCCGTGCCTTCCGGCCGGACGCCGGCGTGGACGGAACGCCGCGGTGGGCCGATTTCGCGGACCCGCTGGAGGCGATCAGCGGGCGGGCGAGGGCCCATGTCCGGCAGCGCCAGGCCGACATGAAGCCGCAGAACATCCGCTTCACGCCGGAAGAGCGCCGCGCCCTGGAATTCCTGGGCCTGGACGGTGACATCGACAGCAAGACCCTGCGCCTGCGCTATACCCGGTTGCTCCGGCAGTATCACCCCGATCACAACGGCGGAGACCACAGCCACGCCGAGCGGCTTCAGGGCGTGGTGGAGGCCTACCAACTGCTGCGAAAGTCTTCGGCAATGGCTTCGGCCGGATAGGCGTTCAGCCGGGGGATCGAGAACTTGCGGCGGATGTGAGCCTGCTCAGGCCCCCTCCGCCTCGCAGATTTCGGCGAGTTGATCGGCGCAGGCAGACCAGCCGTCCACGAAGCCCATCTCTTCGTGCTGCTTCTTCGTTTCGCTGCTCCAGTGACGAGCCGAGGCGGTGTAGCGAGTGCCGTTGCCTTCGCTTGCCACTTCCCAGATGCCGATCATGAAGGGGCCGGAGGGCTGGAAATCGGCAGTGACGGCATCGGTTGTCACGAAGCGGCGGCCTTCCTCGTAGGCGATATAGATGCCGTTCTGCGGCGCTTCCTCACCGTCGGGGCCATACATCGTCATCCGGCAGGCGCCGCCGGCGCGCTTGTCCTGCTCATCAATCTCGACCCGCCAGGGGCGAGGGCACCACCATTCCTCCTGGCGATTGGCCATGACGTCCCAGACTTTCTCCACGGGGGCGTCGATGAAGCGCGTGATCGAGAGTTCGTTGCTGGCATCGTTCACGGACAATCTCCTCAATCGCGAATCATTCAGTCGCGGTCCGGCGCGCCGAGCGGGAAGTAGGCGCGGAAGGGTCGGGCATCCTCGACGCAGCGCGCGACAGAGGGCAGGGACAGCAGATGCGCGCGCCATTGTCGCAGGCGCGGCCTGTCTTCCGGGATGGGGTGGACCCAGTCGGCATAGAACAGCGATGGCGCCGCCGCGCATTCGATCAAGGTGACCTGATCCATCGGCGGATAGAACTGCAGCCAGCCTTCCAGCCAGGCATAGACCCTGTCGAGTTGGGCGCGCGCTTCCGCGCAGCGGGCAAGGTCGGGGTTCTTGCTGTCGCGGATATATTCGTTCACGACGATCTGCATCACGTTCATGACGTAGTTGTCGAACACGCGGTCAAGCATCCGGATCGCCGTGGCCGCATCGGGATCCTCGGGAACCAGCGTGCCGGGCGCGATGAGATGCCGGTCGATATATTCGACGATCGTCGTCGCTTCGAACAGAAGGTTCTCGCCATCGCGCAGCACCGGGAACTTGCCGAGCGGGCCGGCGGTCTGGACGACTTCGGCATGTTCGGGGTGCTCGGCATCGATAATGCGGAACGCGAAAGGCACGTCATAGGCGTAAAGCGGGATTAGCGCCTTCCAGGTGTAGGACGAGAACGGATGGCCGAAAAGTTCCAGGCTCGGTTCCGGATTCATGCGCCGGTTCCTTGCCCGTCATGACCGGCGACGGCGGCCTCGATCGCCGCGATGTCGATCTTGCGCATCGTCATCATCGCCTCCATCCCCCGCTTCGCTGCCGCGCGGTCCGGGTTGGTAAGGGAATCGCTGAGCGCCTTGGGGGTTATCTGCCAGGAAAGGCCCCACTTGTCCTTGCACCAGCCGCACATGCTTTCGGCCCCGCCATTGCCGACGATCGCATCCCAGTAACGGTCGGTTTCCTCCTGGTTCAGAGTTTCGACCTGGAAGGAGAAGGCTTCCGAATGCTGGAAAGTCGGGCCGCCGTTGAGGCCGATGCATTCGATACCCATGACCGTGAATTCCACGGTGATGACGTCGCCCTGTTTCCCGTCCGGATAGTCCGTGGGAGACTGGACGACGCGGGTGACGTGGGTGTCGGGGAAGACCGAGGCATAGAAATTCGCCGCTTCTTCCGCCGCGCCGTCGTACCAGAGGCAGACGCGGTTCTTTGCAGGGCGATCGGCGGTCATTTCTTCATCTCCCCGATCAGGGTGTTGTCCACGGCCTTGGCGGCCTTGTAGCCTTCCCGCGCCTGGAAACGCTCGGCGTAGGCGACGAAAGCGCGGCGCGGCGGCATCGTGCCGAACGTGAGCCCCCAGTCGACCGCGCTGCCGACGTAGACGTCCGCCATGGTGAAGCGTCCGCCGCAGACATAGTCGGCCTGGTCGAAATGGCTCTCCAGCGCGTTAATCGTGCGCTCGAAGTTCCCCCAGCCAGCCATCGGCTCCTGCTCGGGCGTGGGTTCGCACTTGAGGTGGCGGGAGGTGATCGCCTGTTCGACCGGGCCGGAGGCAAAGAAGGTCCAGCGGTAATAGTCCGCCATTTCGGCATCGTTCGGCAGCAGCCCGGCCTCGGGATGCATCTCCGCCAGGTAGAGGCAGATCGCCGCCGCTTCAGTGACGACCCGGTCTCCGTCTTCGGCATGGTGGACGATGGTGGGCACTTTGCCCATCGGATTGACCGCCAGGAAACTCTCCGGCTTGTCTTTCCAGTCGATCAGGATCTGCCGATAATCGGCCCCGACTTCGTGCAGCGCCCAGCGCGCGATCTGCCCGCGCGACATGGGATTGGTATAGAAGGTGTAGTCGGCCATGATCCTACTCCATCGTCCTGCTTGAAGGCGGAACAATCATGGAACATCGTTCCGCCGTCAATGGCCTTTCGTTCCTGTCGCGCCCCGGTCTTTTTTCGGGGGCCGATCGTTCGGAGACCAGAGGTTTCGGGGATCAGTCGCCTTTCGGCCCGACCAGTCCGAAGCCGGCGCCCTGAGGATCGAGCGCGACGATGATCCACTCACCGCCCGGCACTTCGTGCGGTCCCATCAGGACCTTGCCGCCATTTGCCTCCACCGCCGATTTTGCCTGTGCGATGGAGGGCACGCCGAAGTAGAACATCCAGACCGACGGCTGGCTTTCTTCCTGCCGCTGCATGATCGCGCCCAGCGTCTGGCCGTGGTGCCCGATGAAGCAATAGTCGCCCATCTCGCCCATCGACATCTTCTCGTCGAACGTGAAGCCGAAGTGCTTGCCGTAGAAGGCCATGGACCCGGCCTGGTCGGGGCTGGCGAGTTCGTTCCAGCGCACCCGCTGGTTCTCCGTGACGGAGAAGACGTCACTGGCAGCATCCGGCTTGTCGGCAGGTGGGACCGGCTTCATCAGATAGATCGGCACGCCCTGCGGATCGGCGACCATGGCGATGCGGCCGACGGGCAGGTCCGTGGCCGGCATCTGCACTTTTCCGCCCTCGGAAGTGATCGCCTCCACCGCGGCATCCACGTTCTCCACGTAGAAATAGGGGAGCCAGATCGGCCTTGCGCCGCCTTGCGCCATGTCCTCGGTAATGGCCATCGCGCCCCCGGCCATGCCGCCGTCGTCGCGAACGATCATGCGGTAGTCGAGGCCTCCTGCCTCGGGATCGGCATGAGTGGCGATCGTCCAGCCAACGACCTCGCGATAGAAGGCGGCGGCGCCCTCGATGTCGCTGGTGAGCAGTTCGTACCAGATGAAGCTTCCGACGGGATTGGCCACGGTCATTCTCCCTGTTCGGTCTGGGGCAGCACGACGACGGACTGGAAGCCGCCGAAGATCATGCGGGCGCCGTCGAACGGCATGGGGTTCTTCTCGGGGTCGAAGCGCGGGTCGGTCTTCATCAGTTCCATGAGCAGGCCCATCTGGCGATCGCGGGTGCCCTTGTCAGGCCATTCGATCCAGCTGAAGCAGACCACTTCGTCCTCCTTCGCCGCGACGGCGCGGAAGAAGTCGGTCTGCTTGCCGTGCTCGACATCGTCTCCCCAGCATTCGACGATGCGCGTGGCGCCGTACTCCATGAAGTAAGTGTCGAATTCCCGGGCGTGGGCGATGAATTTATCCTTGTTGGCGGCAGGGACGGCAATCACGAAACCATCTACGTAAGGCATGGCTATTCTCCTAAGTGGCGGGAGAGGCGTAGCTTTCGAGTTGTTCGGCAAGGGCCCGGCGGAAGGCCGGACGGTTTTCGCCGCGCGCCTTGTAGGCGGCGAGCGCGGGAAACTCTGCGAGGATCGCGGTATGGTCCAGGCTGCGCAGCACGGTGACCAGCAGGATATCGGCGATGGAGAAATCTCCGGCGATCCAGTCCTTGTCGCCGAGCGCGGTCTGGGTGGCGGCGAGGCGCGACTGCGCCAGCTTCACCGCGCTTGGCCGCGCTTCGGCTGCCCAGGGTTTGCCTGCGTGGAAGATATCGAGCGCGCCGATCTGCGCGACGAAGGGCTCCACGCTGTTGAGGGCGGCGAACAGCCAGGTGATCGCCAGCCAGCGTGCGCCGGGGTCGGCGGGCAGCAGGCGTTCGTCCTGCTCGCCCAGGTAGAGCAGGATGGCGCCGCTTTCGAACAGCTTGCGCGTGCCGTCGTCGAAGGCGGGGACCTGGCCGAAGGGTTGCCATTCCCGGTAGGCATCGGGGCGCGGGTGATAGACGTCGAGTTCCTCTACCCGGTAGTCCCGGCCCAGCTCTTCGTGCGCCCAGCGCAGGCGAAGATCGCGGACCTGCCCGCGAACCGGCGGCGGAACGTCGGCATAGGCCGTGAAGACGGTGGAAGCGGTCTCGCTTCGAGGCATCGACACTCTCCTGTTCGCATGACCACGGCCTGTGCGGCACGGCCATGAACGGCGCCCGTTGCGGGCTCCGATCGGTGTCGCCCTGGACCGGGCGATTCGTTATTGCAGGAGCCTGGGCAATCAGGTTACAAAAAGCAACTATGAAGTTGAAAAAGGAAACCGGCTCCGGGTCGAAGCGGCCGGGCGGCGCGGTGAACGAACCGGAAGATACCAGCACGCAGGCCGCATTGCACGGACGCTGGTATCGCGACGCCTGCGGCGCGGCTTTCGCCATGGAACTCGTGGGCGAGCGCTGGACCCTGCCGATCGTGCGCGAGATGATGCTCGGGCCGCGGCGCTTCAACGGGTTGCGCGCCTCGCTGCCCGGAATCAGCGCCAAAATATTGACCGAGCGACTGGGCAGTCTGGAGGCTTCGGGCATCGTGCGGCGCGCGGAACTTCCGCCGCCGGCTTCGATCAAGGTCTATGCGCTGACGGAGTGGGGACTGGCGCTGGAGCCGGTCATGCAGGAGCTGGGCCGCTGGGCGGTGCGCTCGCCGGGACACGACCCCTTCCTGCCGCTGACGCCGGTGGCCTTCATGCTTTCCCTGCGCACGATGATCGAGCCGGCGCGGATCGGTGCACTTGCCTTGCGGGTGGTGTTCGATGTGGCCGGCCAGGCTTTCGTCGGCACTTTGGGGCAGGGTGAACTGGGCATCGCCCCGGCCGGGGAAGAGGTCGGGGCTGTCGATCTGCGCTTCGCTGCGGAAACCGCGACCGATTTTCTCCCGGTGTTCTACGGCAAGCGCTCGGCCGAAGAGGCGGGGGGGCGATTGTCGATAGAGGGCGACCCGGCACTCGCTGCGCGTTTCATCGATCTGTTCGCGCTGCCGCGGAAACTCGGGCGCGCCGACGATGCAGGGGATTGAGGCCCGTCGCCCATCACAAGCGTGACCAATGCTCTTGGCGGCGGACGACCCCGACCTTTCACGGAAGCAGCGCCTGTCGGCATCGCGCCCTGGTTTTACCCATAAGCCGCAAAGCCTGTTGCGGTGCAGCGCTCGCTTGTCTACGCGAGTGCAACGATGACTGAGACCGAGACCATGAAAGCCGAGAACCGAGACGCCACTGTGCTGGCTGCTCCCGACATCGAACTCGACGTGCGCGAGACTTTCGGAATCGATATCGACTGGAAGGTGCCCGCCTTCTCCGTCGCCGACGAGCGCGTTCCGGATCTGGACGAAACTTACGTCTTCGACCCGGACACCACGCTCGCGATCCTGGCCGGCTTCGCCTACAATCGCCGCGTCATGGTGCAGGGCTATCACGGCACCGGCAAGTCGACTCACATCGAACAGGTTGCCGCGCGCCTCAAGTGGCCGTGCATCCGCATCAACCTCGACGCGCACATCAGCCGCATCGACCTGATCGGCCGCGACGCCATCGTCCTGCGCGACGGTCTGCAGGTCACCGAATTCCGCGAAGGCCTGCTGCCCTGGGCGCTCCAGCACCCGGTGGCGCTGGTGTTCGACGAATACGACGCGGGCCGCCCGGACGTGATGTTCGTCATTCAGCGCATCCTCGAAACCGAGGGCAAGCTGACCTTGCTCGACCAGAACCGCGTGATCCGCCCGGACCGCAATTTCCGCCTGTTCGCCACCGCCAACACGGTCGGCCTCGGCGATACTTCGGGGCTCTATCACGGCACCCAGCAGATCAACCAGGGCCAGATGGACCGTTGGAACCTGGTGGTCGGCCTCAATTACCTGCCCGAGCCGGTAGAAACCGACATCGTCACCAAGAAGGTGCCGCAGGTGGATGCCAAGGTCGTCGCCAACATGGTCAAGGTTGCGGACTTCACGCGCCAGGGCTTCATGAACGGCGATATCTCGACGGTGATGAGCCCGCGTACGGTGATCACCTGGGCGCAGAACTCGGCCATCTTCAACGACGTGGGCTTCGCCTTCCGCCTCTCGTTCCTCAACAAGTGCGACGAGACCGAGCGCGTGATGGTGGCCGAATACTACCAGCGCGTCTTCGGCAAGGACTTGCCCGAGAGCGTGGTCGGCAAAGTCTGACCTTCGAATTGCGAAACAGGAAAAAGGGAGGCTGCGGCCTCCCTTTTTTATGCTCGCCTAGGATCGCGACGCCTCAAGGCTTCGTCAGCTGTCCGGGTAGATGGCCTTGACGAAATAGAGCCCGTCCGGCGGCGAATTCAGGCCCAGCGCCTGCCGGTCGCGCGCTTCCAGCGCCTCGGCAACGCGCGCTTCCGTCCAGCGGCCCATGCCCACCAGCGCCAGGCAGCCGACCATCGAGCGGACCTGGTGATGCAGGAAACTGCGCGCCTCGGCCTCGATCAGCACCATCTCGCCTTCGCGCCGCACATCGAGCCGGTCGAGCGTCTTGAGCGGGCTTTGTGCCTGGCAATGGGCCGAGCGGAAGGTCGTGAAGTCATGCAGCCCGACCAGCGTCTGCGCCGCGCGGTGCATGGCGGCCGCGTCGAGCGGCTTGGGCACCTGCCAGGCCTTGCCGCGCTCCAGCGTGAGCGGCGCCCGGCGGTTGGCGATACGATAGACATAGGCGCGGCCGATGCAGGCGAATCGCGCATGCCAGTCGTCCGGCACGATCTGGCAGGCGACCACCGCGATCGGATGAGGCCGCAGCCGCGCATTCATGCCCTCCATGAACTGGAAGGGCGTGAAGGGTTTGGCGATGTCGATATGGGCTCTCATGCCCAGGGCATGAACCCCCGCGTCAGTGCGCCCGGCGGCATGCATGCTCGTGGTCTCGCCGGTAAGGGCGAAAGCCGCTTCCTCGACGCTCTGCTGCACCGAAGGACCGTGCGCCTGGCGCTGAAGGCCCATGTAGGGGGCGCCGTCGAATTCGAGAGTGAGGGCAAAGCGGGTCATCGCGCCGCCGATACAGGACTGTGCGCGGACTGCAAACGCCTTGGCTCACGGCCGCAAGCGGCGCATCCTCACGGGCGCTTCATGGGAGAAGGCAGGATGAGCGACGAAAGGACTATCGCCGAGCGGCCCCGCTTCGAGACGTTTCGCGGCGGCGCGGCGCTTTCGCTGGACGAATGCGGCTGCATGACCCTGGCAGGTGAGGCGCCGAACATGCTCGCGGCGCTGCCGCTCTTCGCGAGCGCCGGGCCGGAAACCGGGGAACGGGTGGACGTGCCCTATCGCCGGCCGGGCATGAGCCTGGCGCGGCTCCAGTTGAAGAGCGGCTTCGCCTTGCCGCTGCACAGCCATGACTGCGATTGCCTGTACTATATCGTCGCGGGCAGCGTCGAACTCGGCACCGAAACGCTGTCGGCAGGCGACGGCTTCTTCGTGGGCAGCGAGGTGCCCTATGCCTATGTGGCCGGACCGGAGGGCGCGGAAGTCCTGGAGTTTCGCGCTACCGACAGTTTCGACATCCGGGTGCGCGACAAGTCGCCGGCAGGCTGGGCCCGCGCCGCCGAACGGGTCCGCGACGCGCAAGCCAGATGGGCGAACGAGCCGCCGCCCGCTCCCCGTCTCTCTGGCGGCCAGTTGCCCGAGCGCCAGGCGCCCGAGCCGTCGTGACGATCAGCCGAGGCGCGTGCCTGCCGGTATCGGCCGGCCGCGCAGCAGGTCGGCCGTGTCCATAGCAGGCTTCCCGGCGCGCTGGATGCGGGTCACGCGGATGGCGCTGTCGGCACCGCACGCCACGGTGAGCGCTTCGTCGAGCGTCAGGCCAGGCTCGCCCGAACCTTCGGCGACGTCGGCCGCCAGCACTTTGTAGCGCTCACCCTCCAGTTCGAAGAACGCGCCGGGCGCGGGCATGAAGGCGCGAACCTGACGCTCGACCTGCTCGGCGGTCTGCGTGAAGTCGAGCCGGGCATCGGCCTTGTCGATCTTTTTTGCGTAAGTGACGCCGTCTTCCGGCTGGGAAACGTGGCGATGGACGGCCAGGTCGCGCAGCGTGCCGACCATCAATTGCGCCCCTTTTTCCGCCAGTTCGCTTGTCAGCTCGCCCGCCGTCTTGCGCTCGATCGTGGTGCGCAGGGTGGACAGCATCGGCCCGGTGTCCAGCCCGGCCTCCATCTGCATGATGGTGACGCCGGTGGTGGGATCGCCGGCGAGGATCGCCCGCTGGATCGGCGCCGCCCCGCGCCAGCGCGGCAGGATCGAGGCGTGGATGTTCAGGCACCCCAGGCGCGGCGCGTCCAGCACCGCCTGCGGCAGTAACAATCCGTAAGCGGCGACCACGGCAATGTCCGCCTCCAGCGCGGCGAATCGGTCCTGTTCCTCTGCGCTGCGCAGCGAGACGGGGTGCCGCACTTCGATCCCGCGCATCTCCGCTTCCTTGTGCACGGGCGAGGGCGTCAGCTCCTTGCCGCGCCGGCCACCGGGGCGGGGGGGCTGGCTGTAGGCCGCGACGATCTCGTGCCCGGCCTCCACCAGCGCGACCAGCGCGGGCACTGCGAAGTCGGGCGTTCCCATGAAGACGATACGCATGGTGTGGGGAAATCTCCGAAACACTTCCTCTAAGGCTCCGGAGGCCCTATCCCCGGCGCCATGGCATCGCAAGAGATCGAGACGCTTACGGCCGCGCTGTCGCGCCTTCCCGGACTTGGCCCCCGTTCCGCGCGGCGGGCCGTGCTCTGGCTCATCAAGCGGCGCGAGACCTCGCTGGTGCAACTGGTGGAGGCACTCGGCGCCGTGAAGGAAGCGCTGGTAGAGTGCGCGACCTGCGGCAATATCGACACGACCAACCCTTGCGGCATCTGCGCCGATCCGCGCCGCGACGCCGGCTCGCTCTGCGTGGTGGAGGAAGTGGCGGACCTCTGGGCGCTCGACCGGGCGCGGCTCTTCACCGGGCGTTATCACGTCCTCGGCGGTCGTCTTTCCGCGCTTGACGGCGTGCGCCCGGAAGATTTGACGATCGACCGGCTGCTCGTGCGGGTGGAGGCCGGCGGCATCGACGAAGTGGTGCTGGCCATGAATGCGACGCTCGAAGGGCAGACCACGGCGCATTACATTGCCGAGCGTCTTGAAGGGCTTCCGGTGCGCATTACCCAGCTTGCCCACGGCCTGCCGGTGGGCGGTGAACTCGACTATCTGGACGAGGGTACGCTGGCCCAGGCGATCCGTGCACGGCGGCCTGTGAGCTAGCCGATCACTGTCATCGAAGCGTCCATCTTGCGAAAAACCGCCATCGCGACTATCTGCGCCCCATGGCTATCCGTGAAATCCTCGAAGTTCCCGATCCGCGTCTCAAGCAGGTTTCGGTCCCCGTCGAAAAGTTCGACGACGAGCTCAATACGCTCGTCGAGGACATGTTCGAGACCATGTATGACGCACCGGGCATCGGCCTGGCCGCCATCCAGGTGGGCGTTCCCCTGCGCGTTCTGGTGATCGACCTTCAGCCGGACGACGAGGATGCCGAGCCGGAAGTGTGCACCGCTCACGGTGATCATCACCACACGCACCAGCCGACCAGGAACGAGCCCCGGATCTTCATCAATCCGGAAATCCTCGATCCTTCGGAAGAGCATACCGTCTACCAGGAAGGCTGTCTCTCGGTCCCAGAGATCTATGCCGACGTGGAGCGCCCCTCGCGCATCCGTGCCCGCTGGCAGGACCTCGACGGCACCGTGCACGAGGAAGACATGGAAGGCCTGATGGCCACCTGCCTTCAGCACGAGATGGACCATCTCGAAGGCATCCTCTTCATCGACCACCTCTCGCGCCTGAAGCGCCAGATGGCGCTCAAGAAGCTGGACAAGCTGCGCAAGGCGGCGTGATTTCCGCTTCGGTGGAAAATCCCCGATAAGGGCTGGCGTTCCTGAAACGTTCCGGATAGGCTTCCGGAATGGAAATCGCTGTCGCCGCACTTTTCGCGCTCGTTGTCGGTCTTGGTGCCGGCTGGTTCTTCGGGTCCCGACCTGCCGCCGAATGGCGGCAGCGGCATGAGACGCGCGACCGTGAGGCGCGCGATCTCGACGAGCGCTTCCGGGCAGCGATTCGCGACCTGGCAGGCGCCACGGAGCGCGCCAGCCGGGCCGATGACCTTGCGGCATCGCTGGAACGCACCCGGGCCGAACATGGCCTGGCGGTGGACCAGCTGCGCAAGGACCATGGGGAGACGGTTGAGCGCCTGCGCTTCGAGCATGTCGAGATTCTGGACCGCACGCGCGGCGAATTGACCCAGGTTCTGGAACGCACGCGGTCCGAGCATGCCGGTCTGGTCGATGGCTTGCGCCGCGAGCAGCGCGAACTGGCTTCCGAACTCGCGACGCTGCGCGAAAAATCCGCCAATTTCGACGAACAGAAGCGGCTTCTGCTGCAAGCGCAGGAAGCGCTGCGCAAGGAATTCGAGAATGCGGGTGCGAAGGTGCTCGCAGGGGCGCAGGATGCTTTCCTGCGCCGCGCCGGGGCGCGGTTCGAGGAGAGCGAGAAAGCCAATGCCGAGCGCATCGCCACGCTGCTGGCGCCGGTCGGCGAGCGCCTCAAGTCCTACGAACTGCAGGTATCCGCGCTCGAGGCCAAGCGGGTCGATTCGTTCGGCCAGCTCACCGGCCTGATCCAGTCGATGCGCGAAGGGCAGGAAAAGGTGCGCGAGGAGGCGCAGCGGCTCGGCAATTCTCTGCGCAATGCCCCCAAGGCGCGAGGGCGCTGGGGCGAGCAGCAGCTTCGCAATGTGCTGGAGCAATGCGGTCTTGCCGAGCACACGGACTTCGTCACCGAGCATTCGATCGACACCGAGGAAGGCCGACTGCGGCCGGACGCGATCGTCAACATCCCGGGTCAGAAGCGCCTGGTGATCGATGCCAAGGTCTCGCTCAATGCCTATCAGGAGGCCTTCGAGGCGCAGGACGAAACGACTCGTGACGCCGCGCTGCGCCAGCATGTCGCCTCGATGCGCAATCACGTCCAGACCCTGGGCGCCAAGAGCTATCAGAGCCAGTTCGAGGACGCGCCGGATTACGTGGTCATGTTCGTGCCGGGCGAGCACTTCGTGGCCGCTGCACTGGAGCAGGATCCCGAACTCTGGGACTTCGCCTTCCGCAACCGCGTGCTGCTGGCCACGCCGACCAATCTCGTCGCCATCGCCCGCACCGTGGCACAAGTCTGGCGACAGGACGGCCTGGCGCGCGAGGCGCGCGAGATCGGCCGGATGGGCGGCGAACTCTACGACCGGTTGGCCACGGCCAGCGAGCACATGAAGCGCGTGGGCGCGGGTCTCGAATCGGCGGTGAACAATTACAACAAGTTCGTAGGCAGCTTCGAACGCAACGTACTCAGTTCGGGCCGGCGCCTGCGCGACAAGCACATCGAGATCGGCAAGCGTGAGATCGACGACGTGCCGCAGATCGAATCAATGCCGCGCTATGGTGCCGAAGCCGTGGCCGAGGAGATCGAGGCCATTGCCGAGACCAGGCCCGCCGTAGAGGATAATCCCCTGTCGGAAGCGGCCGAATAGGCCTCAGCTGCCGTCAGCGGTGCGTGTCGGTCGTTCGATGGGGCCGCCTTCGCGAACCAGTTCGGCCGTGTGCCCGCTCGATTGCAGGATCATGTGATTGCCCTCGACGGCGAAGCGGGGCGTTGCGACGAGCAGGGCGTTCACGGCCTTTTCCTGGTCCCAGGCGGGAACGGTGCAGGTCATTTCGGTAAGGGCGAGGGGCCCGGCGATCAGGCGCTCCTCGTCGATGCGCCAAGGGCCGTCCATGCGGTTGCAACCGACCTGAACGCCCACCTTGCGTCCTTCGAAGGTCAGGCGCGCATCCGTGGACTCGGGGCGTTGCCCGTCGATCAGGGCAAAGCGCCAGGTCGTGCGGGCCAGGGGCGAATCGTCGCCCTGTATGGAACAGGCAGCGAGGGGCGACAGGAGGCAGAGAGATAGCAGAGCGGCACGCATGATGCGGCGCACTCTACACGTCCCAGATGATGCCCGGATGAACGCCCTTTTCAGTTACCGTCCTGACGATGGGGTCCGTTAAGGTGTGCCAGGGCTTCGTAGGCCAGCACGGCACCCGCCACGGCGGCGTTCAGGCTGTCCGCCCGCCCGCGCATGGGAATGGTGACGCGCAAGTCACAGGCTTCCTCATAAGCTTGCGGCAGGCCCTGCGATTCGTTGCCGACCATCAGGAAGCACGGCGCGGCGTAAGGCGCCTGGCGATAATCCGTGGGATCCCGCAGCGAGGCCGCGACGAGCTGGCCATCGCCGGCCCGCAACCAGTCCTGGAATTCGTCCCACCGGGCGATCGCGATCTTTTGCGTGAAGATCGCCCCCATGCTGGCGCGCACCGCTTCGACCGAAAAAGGATCGGCGCAGTCGTCAAGCAGGATCAGCCCGCCGGCACCGACGGCATCGCCCGTTCGCAGCATCGTTCCGAGGTTGCCCGGGTCGCGCAGGGCCTGTGCCACCAGCCAGATCGGGGCCGAAGCGCGGTCTAGATTGGCAATGCGCGTGTCGAACTCGGCGAAGACGCCAGCGACGGCCTGCGGATTGTCCTTGCCGGTGACCTTGGCGAGAATTTCCTCGTCCATTTCGACGATATCGCCGCCAGCCTCCGCGACAGCCTGTTCGAGCGCATCGAGAAGAGGGTGTGGTTCGCGGCCGATAGCCATGACGAGCATCTCCGGCACGATGCCGCATTCGCGGGCATCGGTCAGAAGGCGCAGGCCCTCGGCCAGGAAGCGCTGCTCCCGCTTGCGGTGCTTCTTCTCGCGCAGAGAGCGCAGGAATTTGACCAGCGGGTTGGAGAATCCGGTAATGGTGCGGCGGTAGACCGCGCGGTCGGAAGGCGTCATTCTTCGCCGAAACCGTCACGCACGAGCGTGGCGAGGACCGCAAGCGCATCCTGCGCGCCTTCGCCCTGGCAGGCGATCTCGATGCTGTCGCCCTTGGCGGCACCGAGCATCATCAGCCCGAGAATGGAATTGCCGGCCGCTTCGGTCCCGTCCTTGCCGACGGTGACCAGCACGGATTCCGGCAGTTCGGCGACGTGGTTGACGAACTTGGCACTGGCGCGGGCATGAAGGCCGCGCTTGTTGACGATCAGCACCGTCTCACGCGCAGCGCTCATGCGGCGTCCTGCCCGAGGTATTCGCTGGCGATCGTGATGTAGTTACGCCCGGCATCGCGCGCGGCTGCGGCAGCGTCGCGCACGGACATGCAGGCACGCGCCTTGGCGAGGCGAATCAGCATGGGCAGGTTGATTCCGGCGATCACTTCGACTTTGCCGGCCTGCATCAGCGAGATCGCGAGATTCGAGGGCGTGCCGCCGAACAGGTCGGTGAGGATGATGACGCCTTCGCCGCTGTCGACGGCTGTGATCGCTTCGGCAATCTCGCTGCGACGGCGCTCCATGTCGTCGTTGGGACCGATGCAGACGGTGGCGACCGCGGACTGGTCACCGACGACGTGCTCCATCGCGTGTACGAATTCCTCGGCAAGATTGCCGTGAGTGACCAGGATCATGCCGATCATGCTGGGGTTAGGCTCCGAATTTCCTGCGAATGCGACCGGGTTATATAATCTTCTTTCACGCCACCGGACCCCTTCGAGAATTTCCCCCCTCGAGCAGATCAGCAGCCCGCGAGCCCAGGTTGCGATGCAACAATGTGGGCGAAAAACCCGCTTCGCGCAAGGCCGCTGCCATCTGCTCGGCGGTAAAAACGGAGCGGTGTCGCCCTCCGGTACACCCGAAGGCAATGTGGAGATAGGCCTTGCCCTGGGCGCGATACCGCGGAAGCAGGAGCAGCAGAAGGTCGCGAATCCGCGCAAATGCTTCGTCGAAAGCAGGGTCTTTGCGGATATAGTCGCCCACCGGGGCGTCCTGTCCGGTCATCGGGCGTAACTCCGAATCCCAGTGCGGGTTCTCCACGAAGCGCATGTCGAAGACGAAGTCGGCCAGCGGGGGCATTCCGCGTGAGAAGCCGAAGCTGGACACCGTGATCGTCAGGTCTTCCGGCTCGTCAGTGGCGAACCGCTCGCGAATCGCGCGTTGCAGGTCGTTAGACGTGAACTCCGTGGTTTCTATCAGGATGTCGGCCCAGCGGCGCAGCGGCGCCAGCAGTTCGCGCTCGGCCCGAATGCCGCTGTCCACCGGTGCGTCGGCCGCCAGGACATGGCGCCGGCGGGTCTCGTTGAAGCGGCGCTCCAGCTCCTTGCTCGAACAGTCGAGGAACAGCGTGGTGACTTCCAGATCCGCGCGTTCGCCCAGCGCTTTGACCTGTGCGATGACCCGCTCCGGATTGAAACCGCGGGTACGGCAATCGAAGCCGATCGCGAGCGGCGATGGGTCGTCCGAGGGTTTGCCCTCGATCATGCGCTCCAGCAGACGGACCGGGAAATTGTCGATGATTTCCCAGCCGAGATCCTCCAGCACCCGCAGGACCGTGGTCTTGCCGGCACCGAGCATGCCGGTCACCAGCAACACTTTCTGTCGGCGGGCGGGCTGAGTCGGGTCGAGAGGGGCCGGGGAAGCCGCTCCGGGGGGGAGATCGTCCTGCATCCGGGGCTGTTTGCGCCCCGGCGCGGGGAAAGAAAAGGGGCGATCTTACAGGTTTGTCACCCGGTGAGACCATAATGCAACAACGCCAGCTCAACCTTCAGCGCCAGGGGCCCGGCATCGGGCCAAAGGCGCAGCGCAGGTATGGCGATGCCGCCGAGGTCGATGGTATCCGCTGCTTCGATGAAACGCGGCGCGGCGGGGTCGAGCGTGACCAGCAGGGCCACCGGCGCCTCGTCGGCGCAGGGGAAGGGCAGAATGCCGAGATTGCGCACTTCCACCAGGCCCCGCGTGTGGGGGTGCGGCCGCGCCCAGAGGCGGCCGCTTGCCGCTTGCAGCAGAATGCCGTCGTCCCCCACCAGACGGGCGCCGCGGTCGATGAGCGCGAGGGCCAGGCCAGACTTGCCCGTGCCCGATGGCCCTTCGATCAGCACTGCGCGGTCCCCGATGGCGACGCAGGTGGACTGCCGGGCGAAAGGCGCGGTCATCTTCATTCCCCCTGCCACGCGGGCAGCGAAAGGAGCAGCCGTGCGCCATGCGTGCCGTCCGTGCGGTCCGTGGCGCGCAGCTTGCCGTAATGCGCCTCCACGATGGTGCGGGCGATGGCCAGGCCCAGGCCCGAATGCTTGCCGAACTCCTCGCTGTTCGGCCGCAGCGAATGGAAGCGTTCGAAGATGCGCTCGCGGGCGGCTTCCGGGATGCCGGGGCCGTGGTCGGACACGGAGAGAGTGACGCGGCCCTCGCTGCGGCCCACCGCGACTTCGATCGGCGTGCCGCCCGGCGAAAAGGAGATGGCGTTGTCGAGCAGGTTCTGGAGCACGCGTTCCAGCCGCGACGCGTCGCCGGGAACCAGGAGGTCGCCGTCGGCCTCGCGGATGATGCGGACCGGGCAGGCGCCGTTGACGCCGCGCTGCTCACGCTCCGCGACGAGCGCGCGGACGAGGCGGAGCATGTCGACCGGCTCGAACGTCGTGCGGCTGAGCTCCGCATCGATGCGGCTGGCATCGGCGATTTCGGTGACGAGGAAATCGATCCGCCGCACGTCGTCCTTGGCGATGCCGATCAACTGGCGCCGCAAGGAAGGCTCATCGACGCGGTCGAGATTCTCGAGCGCGCTGCGCAGGCTGGTGAGGGGGTTTTTCAGTTCGTGGGCGACATCGGCCGCGAAGCTCTCCACCGCGTCGATGCGCTGGCGCAGGGCGCCGCTCATGTCCGAGATCGCGCGGGCCAGCAGGCCGATCTCGTCGCGGCGGTCGGGCAGGCGCGGCACGATCACGCTGCGGTCGCGGCCGAGCCGCACGCGCACGGCGGAGCGGACCAGCTTGCGGAGCGGCTCGACGATGGTGCGCGCCAGGAACAGCGAGAGCAGGATCGAAACGGTGAGCGCAGCGCCGACGATGATGGCGAGCGTCTGGCGGGCCATGCGCACGTTTTCGGTAATGTCGCGCGCGTTGCGGGTGACGAGCAGCGCCTCTCCGCGGTGCCCGACCGGGGTTGCGGCGATGATCACCGGTGTACGGTCTGGCGCGGCCTTGTGGCTGACTTCGGTGCGTCCGCTGGCAAGAGCAGCAGCCACTTCCGGCCAGGCGGAGGCGCCGGCGCCGGGCGCATCGTGGTAATCGGCGACCGGCGGTGAGCCGAGGACCCAGTCCATGCCCTTGTCCAGCGCGCGGGCGGCATCCTGGAACCAGGGCTCCGTGGCGGGATCGATGAGGGTGTAGGAGGGCCTGGCCAGCGTGAAGCTGTCTGCCGCGAGCTTGCCGTTGCGGTCGAACAGGCGCAGGCGCAAGGCCTGGCCGGAGCCGATGCGGGCGATCAGGTCGCGGCGGCGTTCGGCCTGTTCGCCGTTCAGCGTGATGGCGACGACTTCGGCTTCCGCGCGGGCCAGGCGGAAGCGTTCGTCCAGCAATTCGCGGCGGTAGCTGTCGATGTAGAACAGGCTGCCCGCCAGCAGGGCCAGGGCGATCACGTTCACGGCGAGGATGCGCGCCGTCAGGGAGACGCGCCAGGACAGGCCGAGCCTGACCGGCAGAGGGGCCTTGCGCCGCTTGCGGGTGGGGCTGGACATCACGGCCGGGCGGAGGGGTGCAGAGGCGCGGGCGGGTTGGCGAGGGGCCGGAGGCGGCGGTGCGGTTCAGCCATCGGTGAACGAATAGCCGGCGCCGTAGAGCGTATCGATGGCCGAGAATTCGGGGTCGACCCCGCGGAACTTGCGGCGCAGGCGCTTGATATGGCTGTCGATCGTGCGGTCGTCGACGTAGACGTCCTCGCTATAGGCGGCATCCATCAGCTGGTTGCGGCTTTTCACGACGCCGGGCCGCAAGGCGAGCGCTTCCAGGATCAGGAACTCGGTAACGGTCAGCGAGACCGGTTCGCCATTCCAGGTCACCTGATGGCGCGCGGGGTCGAGGCTGAGGCGGCCGCGTGTCACCGGGTCGGGCAGGTTTTCCTGCACGGTCTCCTCGCTGGACGTCTTCGCCAGTTCGCTGCGGCGAAGGATCGCGCGAATGCGGGCGATCAGCAGGCGCTGGCTGAACGGCTTGGTGATGTAGTCGTCCGCGCCCATCGCCAGGCCGAGCGCCTCGTCGGGTTCCTCGTCCTTGGAGGTCAGGAAGATCACCGGCAGGCTGGACTGTTCGCGCAGCGCCTGGAGCAAGTGCAGCCCGTCCATGCGCGGCATCTTGATGTCGAAGATGGCCAGGTCCGGCGGATTCTCCAGCAGTGCCTTCAGCGCCGTTTCGCCATCGGTATAGAGGCGCGTGGCGAAGCCTTCGGCCTGGAGACCTATCGACACGGTGGTCAGGATGTTGCGGTCGTCGTCCACCAGCGCGATCGATTGCTGGCGGACGGGCGCCGGCAGGGTCTCTTCGGGGGAAGGGCTGCCCGTGGCGGGGGAGCCGGCCGGGCCTGGCGTGGAAGATGCCGTGGATTCAACCATGGATTGCGCTGCGTTCCTTCCGTGCAATCGAACGCCGTGACTAGCGGCTGCCGGCCTGGCCGTCCACGCCTTTG
Source organism: Novosphingobium sp. BL-S-21 (assembly GCF_055521655.1). Classification (NCBI taxonomy): domain Bacteria; kingdom Pseudomonadati; phylum Pseudomonadota; class Alphaproteobacteria; order Sphingomonadales; family Sphingomonadaceae; genus Novosphingobium; species Novosphingobium sp. BL-S-21. Next base: position 819,126 of record NZ_CM145496.1, on the reverse strand, counting down.
CGATTCGTCCCGAATTTGCCCCGGAATGGTCGAGGTGCATTCGTCCTACCTCCCCCGCTCCATTTATTTTTGCAAAAATTTGACGGAAAAGGGGCTGGGCGAATAATCGCCAGCCGATTCTTGCGCAAAAATGTCGGGGCGTGCCCGGTTCCCGCCGGTCCCGCCTTAAATGGAGGAGATGACATTGGCCGCTTCCCTTAACTATCCGCTCGCCAGTCAAGGCATAGAAACAGGCGCGAAAGTGCTCGCGAACCTCGGCACCGCGCCGTTGATCGAGCAAGCCGTCAAGAATGGCGAGGGCATGCTCGCTGCGGACGGTCCGTTCGTCGTGGCGACAGGCAAGCACACCGGGCGCTCGGCCAAGGACAAGTTCATCGTCAAGGACGCCGAGACCGAAAATACGGTCTGGTGGGGCAAGACCAATGTGCCGATGACGCCGGAACATTTCGCCGCGCTCAAGGCCGATTTTCTGGCCGCCGTGTCCGAGAAGGATCAGCTCTACGTGGCCGACCTGTTCGGCGGCTCGCAGCCGGAACACCGCGTGAAAGTGCGGGTGATCAATGAGTTCGCCTGGCACAACCTGTTCATCCGCACGCTGCTGGTGCGCCCGTCCGAGACGGAGCTGGAAAGCTTCGTGCCCGAATACACCATTATCGACCTGCCGAGCTTCCGCGCCGATCCCGAGCGCCATGGTTCGCGCAGCGAGACGGTGATCGCGGTCAATTTCAGCGAGAAGCTGATCCTCATCGGCGGCACGTCCTATGCAGGCGAAATGAAGAAGTCGGTCTTCGGCATCCTCAACTACCTGCTGCCGACCAAGGGCGTGATGCCGATGCACTGCTCGGCGAATATCGGTCCCGAGGGCGATACCGCCGTGTTCTTCGGTCTTTCCGGCACCGGCAAGACCACGCTTTCGGCCGATGCCTCGCGCACCCTGATCGGTGACGACGAGCATGGCTGGTCCGATACCGCCGTGTTCAACTTCGAAGGCGGCTGCTACGCCAAGATGATCCGTCTCTCGGCCGAAGCCGAGCCGGAAATCTTCGCCACCACTAAGCGCTTCGGCACGGTGCTGGAAAACGTGGTGATCGATCCGGAGACGCGCCAGATCGACCTCGACGACAACAGCCTGGCCGAAAACAGCCGCGGATCCTACCCGATCGACTTCATTCCGAACTGCTCGGAGAAGAACCTCGGCCCGGTTCCGAAGAACATCATCTTCCTGACCGCCGATGCCTACGGCGTGCTGCCGCCGATCGCGCGGCTCACCCCGGACCAGGCGATGTACCACTTCCTCTCGGGATATACCGCGCGCGTTGCCGGCACCGAGATCGGCGTGACCGAACCGGAAGCGACGTTCTCCACCTGCTTCGGCGCACCGTTCATGCCGCGCCATCCCTCGGTCTACGGCAATCTCCTCAAGGAGCGCATCGCCAAGGGCGGCGTGAAGTGCTGGCTGGTGAACACCGGCTGGTCGGGCGGCATGGCGACGATGGAAGGCATCAAGCGCATGCCGATCAAGGCCACCCGCGCCCTGCTCAATGCCGCGCTCGACGGCAGCCTCAACAATGCCGAGTTCAAGGAAGATCCGAACTTCGGCTTCGAGGTTCCGGTGGCGGTTCCGGGAGTCGACAGCAAGCTGCTCGACCCGCGCGGCGCCTGGGCCGACGGCGATGCCTATGACAAGACGGCGCAGACGCTGGTGCGCCAGTTCATCGAAAACTTCGCCCAGTTCGAAGAGCATGTCGATGAAGGCGTGCGCAAGGCGGCGCCGGTCGCGGCCTGATCTTGGACAATCCTGCTTCGAAAGCGCTTGGTTCTACGTGAATCAGGCATTCCGGCTTGAAATAAACAGGGGGCCTCGGAACTTCGGTTTCGAGGCCCTTGTTTTGTCATCAAGACAGTGCATCCTCCTCTTCCCCCTCTCTCCAGGAGAAAGACCATGGGACTTTTCGACGGCATCCTTGGACAAGTCAGCGACCACCCCGACATCGCGAACCTCGCCTCCAAGCTCGGCATCGAGCCGGCGCAGGCTGAAAAGGCGATTGCCGCGCTCGGACTGGCGCATCAGGAAGAGGGCGACACGGCGCAGCTGGCCGCGCAGAAGACCGGTCTCGGCGTCGGCACGATCCAGCAGGTGATCGCGGCCATCGGCGGCGAAGGCTCGCTGGGTCAGTTCGCCAGCCTGGTCGGCAGCGACCCTTCGAAGTTCACCGCGTTCCTCGACAAGGACGGGGACGGCAGCGTGATCGACGACCTGACCGACATGGCCAAGGGCTTCTTCGGCAAGAAGTAAGCGAACGGCCCAACTCGTGAATTATCGTCGTCCCGGATCCGATCCGGGACGACGTTACCATCAACCGGCCTTGCCGGTGGCGATATAGCTGTCGATATTCTTCGCCAGCACGTCCAGCGGCACATTGCCGCCGTCGACCACGGCCTGGTCGAAATCGCGCAAGTCGTAGCGGGTGCCGAGCGCCGCCTGGGCGCGGCTGCGCTGCCGATTGATCTCGGAGTGACCCATCTTGTAACCGCAGGCCTGGCCCGGCCAGGAGCAGTAGCGGTCCACTTCGTTGGCCACTTCCTCGCGCTTGTTGCCGTTCTTCTCCATGAAGAAGCGCACGGCCTCTTCCCGGCTCCAGCCCTTGGAATGGAGGCCGGTGTCGACGACCATGCGGCAGGCACGAAACGCGATCGACTGGAGATAGCCCAGCTGGCCGACCGGATCGTCGGCATAGGCGCCAAGCTCGTCGGCCAATTGCTCGCCGTAGAGCGCCCAGCCTTCCGAATAGGCGTTGAAGGCCAGGATCGAGCGGATCAGCGGCAGGCGGTTGGCATATTCGCCCTGCCAGACGTGGCCCGGGATCGCTTCATGGTGGACCAGAGTGGGCAGGTCGTACTTGCGGTGCAGGTCCGTGGTGCGCAAGTTGATCCACATCTTGCCCGGCACCGAGCCGTCGATCGAGCCGGCGCCGCCGTAAGCGGTCGGCGCGCCGGGTTCCTCGGCCAGCGGCAGGCGCCGCACTTCGACATTGCCCTTCACCGGATCGCGGAAGGCGCGCGGCATCTGGGCGCGGATCCAGTCGATGCGGTGGCGGATGAAGGCCATGATCTCGGTGCGGCCGGGATCGCCCTCGGGGAACATGAAGCGCTTGTCGGTGCCGAGCGCGGTCATCCGCTCGCCCACGGTGCCGGTGGTATAGCCCAGCTTCTGAAGGATCGGGTCCATGCGGGCATGGAGCGCGGCCAGTTCCTCAAGCCCGCGCTGGTGGATCTCCGCGGCGGGCACCGTGGTGGTCGTGCTGGCGCGCAGGGCCCAGGCGTAGAATTCCGCGCCATGAGGACGCTCGCGCATGCCCGGGTCGCCCTTGGCTACACCGCGCTGGCGCTTCAGTTCGGCGAGCTGGCGCTCCAGCGCGGGCACGACTTCGGCGGAAACGATGGGCTTCGCACGGCCCTCCCAGTTGCCGGGGATGGTCTTGGTGCGATCGACCAGCGAACTGACGAGGCCGCCGCCGTTGTTGCGGGCATCTTCGAGAGTGCTGGTCATCTGCGCGATGGCGCGGTCCAGCAGGAAGTCCGGCGGGACGAGGCCCTGGTCGGTGGCCTTGCGCATGCGCTCCAGCTCTCCGTCGAGCTGGTTGTCGAACTGCGACAGGCGCGAGATGTAGGCTTCCGCATCGGCGGCGGACTTCACGGGATGGTCGGCATCGAGGAACTTGGGCGTGTCGAGATAGGCGCCCACGTTCTGGATCACGACATAGGGCGTGTTGCGCCAGCCGCCCACGGCGACATCGCCATAGGGCTGCGCAAAACCGTCGAGCGAGGTCTTGTAAGCGCTGCGCACCACGGCAAGGCTGGTCTGCGTCGCATGGTCCAGGCCGGACACCGGGAATGCCTCCACGCGGGCGAGGTCTTCGCGCAAGGTCCTGGCGAGCGCGGCCTTGCCCGCGAAGGAGCGGTCCTCGGCCTTGGAGCGCAAGGCGGCATGGGCGCCCACGTCGATGCCCAGGCCGGTTGCGCCTTCCGGATTGTGCTCCAGCAGTCTCCAGGCGATCGAATCGAGCAGGGCGGCTGCGTCCTGCGGCTTGGCCGCCGCGGCGCGGGCGACGCCGGGCAGGGCGATGCCGGCAGTTCCGGCGGCGAGGAGTTGGAGCGTGGTGCGCCGCGAGAGTGCTGCGGCCGTCATGTCAGGGTTCTTCATGGCCGCGAAATCTGGCGGCGACGTTCCCGCCTGTCAAACCCGCTCGCGCCGGCCAGGCGAGTGCGTTAGGGGATAAGCCATGGACTTCGCCCTATCTCTCATGATCCTGACCATCGTTCTGCTCGTGTTGGGAGCCGTCGCGCTCTTTCGGCGCGGGGGCTACCGCAAGCAAGCCGCTTTGATGCTGGTGCTGGCGGGCGTGTTGACCGTGAACGTCGCGATCTGGACCTTGCCGAACTCGCAGGGCGACACGCTGGCCAAGGCTGGGGATACGAAAAAGGCGTCGGAGTGACTCCAACGCCTTTTTCACCCTGAAGGGCCTGGTTCCTCGGCCCTAGGAACCCGTCACTTGATCGGGCAATCCGGTGCCAGACGCATGTCGAGGTAATTGTCGACCGACCGCATCAGGTCGTCCATCTCGTTCTCGAAGAAATGGTTCGCGCGCGGGATCTCGTCGTGGTGGATCGTGATGTGCTTCTGGGTGCGAAGCTTGTCGACCAGCTTCTGTACGGCGTTCGGCGTCACCACCGTATCTGCCGCGCCCTGAATCAGGATGCCCGATGCGGGGCAGGGGGCGAGGAACGAGAAGTCGTACATGTTGGCCGGCGGGGCAACCGAGATGAAGCCGCGGATTTCCGGACGGCGCATCAAGAGCTGCATGCCGATCAGCGCGCCGAACGAGTAGCCGGCGATCCAGGTGGTCGAGGCTTCGGGGTGGATTGACTGCACCCAGTCAAGCGCGGCGGCGGCGTCGGAAAGCTCGCCCACGCCGTTGTCGAAGCTGCCCTGGCTGCGGCCGACGCCGCGGAAGTTGAAGCGCAGCGTCGCGAAGCCGCGATTCACGAAAGTCTTGTAGAGGTGCTGCGTGATGCGGTCGTTCATCGTGCCGCCGGCCTGGGGGTGCGGGTGAAGGATCATCGCCACGGGCGCGCGCGGACGCGGCGCCGGCTGGAAGCGGCCTTCGAGGCGGCCTTCGGGTCCGGGGAAGATGACTGCGGGCATAAGTTTCGCGAACCTGACCTGTTGAAACTCCCGCGAAAACGGCGGCGAATTTCTCGCCAGCCATCGCGGGAGTGGAAAAAGGGAAGATCGCTATATAGAAACCTTCGCTCCAAAAACAACTTTTCAAGCGATGTCAGCCCAACAGATCTATCTCGACCATGCGGCGACCACGCCGCTCCTGCCTCAGGCCCGCGAGGCGTGGCTGGAAGGGGCGGCGCTCTGGGCCAACCCGTCCAGCCCGCACAAACAGGGCCGCGCCGCTCGCGCCAGCCTGGAGGACGCGCGCGAGCGGGTGAAGAAAGCGCTCGGCTGGCAGGGCGAAGTGATCTTCACGTCCGGGGCGAGCGAAGCGCTGGCGATCGGTCTCGGCCGGGCCAGGGCGGAGCGGCGGCTGGTCTCGGCCGTGGAGCACGATGCGGTGTTCCGCGCCGCGCCGGACGCGCAGGAACTGCCCATGCGGGAGGGTGAAATCGATAGCGATGCCCTGGCAAGGGCTCTGGCCATGCCTGGCCGGGCGGTCGTGGCGGTGCAGTCGATCAATTCGGAGACCGGCACCGTTCTCCTGCCTTACGCTCGCAATCCGCTGGTGGAGCAAGTGCGCGCCGCGGGAGGGCTGGTCCTGGCGGACTGTTCACAGTCGGCCGGCAAGGCGGCGCTGCCCGATGCGGACATGATCGTGCTTTCGGCGCACAAGCTGGGCGGCCCCATCGGCATAGGCGCCTTGCTCGTCAAGGATTTCGCCATGCTCGCACCGAGCGGCGGGCAGGAGCGCGGCTACCGCGCGGGGACCGAGAACCTGCCGGGGGCTCTCGGCTTCGCGGCGGCCCTGGAAGCGATGGGGCTGGAGGGTTGGGCGACCACGGCGGAGCAGCGCCTCGATTTCAGGGCGGCGTTGTCCCGGTATGGCGAAGTGCTCCAGCCGGGCATGCAGTGCTCGCACATCTTTGCCGTGGCCGCGCCGCGTCTGGCGGCGACGGCCATGCTGATCCGCATGGACGCGGCCGGTTTCGCGATCTCGGCCGGAAGCGCGTGCTCGTCCGGTACGCTCAAGCAGAGCAGGGTGCTCAAGGGTTTCGGCATCGACGAGGATCTGGCCCGGCGCACCGTGCGCGTCAGCCTTGGCTGGAACACCACGCCCGCCGATCTGGACGCCTTTGCCGAGGCCTGGTCGAAGGTGAATGCGTGATCTACCTCGACTATCAGGCCACCACTCCGCTCGCCCCCGAAGCGCGGGAGGCGATGCTGCCCTGGCTCGGCGGGCCGGAGGGCATGGGTTTCGCCAACCCGCATAGCCCGCACCGTCCAGGCCGAGCCGCTGCCGCCATAGTCGAATTGGCGCGCGAGCAGGTGGCTGCGCTGCTGCCGCCCGGTGGGCGGGTGATCTTCACTTCGGGAGCCACGGAAGCTCTCAATCTCGCCCTGGCGGGAAGCCGCAGCACGCGACTGGCCGTTTCGGCCATCGAACATGCCGCCGTTCTCGATAGCGCGCGGGCGATCGATGCGGCGGTCTCGATCCTGCCGGTGAGCGCGCAAGGGCTGGTCGATCCTGCGCGGCCGATCCCGACGGGGACCGGCCTTGTCGCGGTGATGCAGGTCAACAACGAGATCGGCACGGTCCAGCCGGTGGAGGCGCTTGCCGAGGCCGCCCATGCGGCCGGGGCGCTGTTCCTTTGCGATGCCGTACAGGGTGCCGGAAAGCTGGCCCCGCCGGTCGGCGCCGACATGATCGCGATCTCGGCGCACAAGCTCTACGGCCCCAAGGGAATCGGCGCGCTCTGGGTGCGGGACGGCGTGGCGCTTGCTCCGCTGATCCATGGCGGCGGACAGGAGCAGGGCCTGCGTTCCGGTACCCTCAGCCCGGCCCTCTGTGCCGGTTTCGGGGCTGCGGCGACCATCGCGGCCGCGCGGATGGAGGAGGATGCCCGGACCGTCGATGCCCTGTGGAACGCCGCGCGCGATATCCTCTCGCGCTGGACGCTCAACGGGTCGCCCGAACATCGCTGGCGCGGAAACCTCAACCTGCGGCTGCCGGGGCTGGATGTCGCCCGGCTGATGTCGGACGTTCGGAACGTGGCCTTTTCCGCCGGTTCCGCCTGCGCCAGCGGTTCGGGACGGCCGAGCCACGTCCTCAAGGCGATCGGACTGTCCGATTCAGAAGCCAAAGCCTCTATCCGTCTGGGATTCGGGCGATATAGTGACCTTGGGGAGCTTGTGGATGCCTGCGAACGAATAGAAGCCGCAGCGGCGGTGCAGGGAGTCTGAATTGCTGAACGTGAGGTTCTTGACCGCGGAAGGAAAACTCGTCCTGGCGGAAGCCGAGACGGGAGACGTGCTTCTGCGCGTGGCGCAAGGCGCCGGCATGCCGCTGGAAGGAACCTGCGAGGGGCAGATGGCCTGCTCTACCTGCCATGTGATCGTGGCGCCCGACTGGTTCGACAAGCTCGAACCCGCCTCCATGGACGAGGAGGATATGCTGGACCTTGCTGCCGGTGTGGCGCGAACCAGCCGGTTGTCCTGCCAGATCGAGCTCACCGACGCGATGGACGGCCTGGAAGTGCGTATTCCGGGCCTTGCGCGGGATATGCAGATAGACTGAGAGGTCTGGCTTGTCGTCCCGGATCAGATCCGGGACGACGATCCGGGACGACAAAGGGTCAAGCGTCCGCTGCCGCTTCCTGCACGGCCTCGATCACCGCCTTGGAAAATGCGGGAATGTCGTCCGGCTTGCGGCTGGTGATGAGCAGGCCATCCACGGCGACCTCCTGGTCCACCACGTTCGCGCCGGCATTGCGCAAGTCCGTGCGGATGGAAGGCCAGCCGGTCACCGTCTTGCCGCGCACGGCGTCGGCTTCCACCAGGAGCCACGGGCCGTGGCAGATCGCCGCGACCGGCTTGCCCGCGGCCAGGAAGTCCCGCACGAGCTGGACCGCTTCCGGCTTGGTGCGCAGGACGTCCGGGTTCATCTGACCGCCCGGCAGCACGAGGGCGTCGAAGTCCCCCGCGCTGACGGAGTCGAGCGCGGCGTCGACCTTGACGCTGTCGCCCCAGTCGGTGTGCTGCCAGCCCTTGATCTCGCCGCTTTCGGGGCTGGCGATCACGGTTTCGATGCCGGCCTGGTTCAGCGCATCGCGCGGGCCGGTGAGTTCGGATTGCTCGAAACCGTTGGTGGCGACGATGAGCACGCGCTTGGTCATGGAAAATTCTCCAGTGTCTAGGGTTTGCAAAAGGAATGAACGGCGGAAAACTTCCGTTCCGGTGGTTCCGCTCGGCTCGCCGCGTTGCTAGGCCTGCTGGTCATGGTGACCACGACCGACGAAGACTCCGATCCCTTCGACGCCATCGTCGATGCGCCCTTCGATGCTGCGCTTTCCGAGCGCTACCTCGTCTACGCATTGTCCACGATTACAGCGCGTTCGCTGCCGGACTTGCGGGACGGGCTGAAGCCGGTCCACCGCCGCCTGCTCTGGGCGATGCGGCAGCTGAAGCTCGACCCGGCCAGTGCCTACAAGAAATCCGCCCGCGTGGTCGGCGACGTCATCGGTAAGTATCACCCGCATGGCGATGCCTCGGTCTACGATGCCATGGTCCGCCTCGCGCAGGACTTCTCGCTGCGCTATCCGCTGGTGCAGGGGCAGGGCAACTTCGGCAATATCGACGGCGATAACGCGGCAGCCTATCGCTACACCGAAGCGCGCCTGACGCGCACGGCAATCCACCTCATGTCCGGCCTGGACGAGGGCACTGTCGATTTCGTCCCCACCTACAATGGTGAGGAAAGCGAGCCGGAAATCTTCCCCGGCATGTTCCCGAACCTCCTGGCGAACGGTTCCACCGGCATTGCCGTGGGCATGGCGACCTCCATCCCCAGCCATAACGTCGCCGAAATCATCGATGCCACGATGATGCTGATCGACAATCCCCATGCCGAGCACGACCAGCTCATGCAGGTCTTCCACGGACCGGACTTCGCGACCGGCGGCATGGTGGTCGACAGCCCGGAGGCGATCAGCCACGCCTACGCGACCGGCAAGGGCGCCTTTCGCGTGCGCGGGCGTTTCTCCTGCGGCAAGGACGAGGCGGGCAACTGGGAGGAAACCGGGGTCGAGAAACTCGGCAGCGGCCAGTGGCAGCTGGTCATTTCCGAAATCCCCTACATGCTGGCCAAGGGCAAGCTGATCGAGCAGGTCGCCCAGCTCATCGCCGACCGCAAGCTGCCGATCCTCGAAGACATTCGCGACGAGAGCGACGAGCAGATCCGCATCGTCTTCGTGCCCAAGAGCCGCAATGTCGATCCGGAACTGCTGAAGGAAAGCCTCTACCGGCTGACCGATCTGGAGAGCCGCTTCTCGCTCAACCTCAACGTGCTGGATTCGCACCGCACGCCGGGGGTACTGGGGCTGAAGCTGCTCCTGTCGGAATGGGTCTACAGCCAGATCGACATCCTGCTGCGCCGCACCCGGCACCGGCTGGAAAAGATCGCCTCGCGGCTGGAGCTGGTGGCGGGCTACATCATCGCCTACCTCAATCTCGACCGGATCATCGAGATCATCCGTACCGAGGATGAGCCCAAGCCGGTGATGATGGCCGAGTTCGAGCTGACCGACCGTCAGGCCGAAGCCATCCTCAACATGCGCCTGCGTTCCTTGCGCAAGCTGGAGGAAATGGAGCTGCGCAAGGAGCACGCGGACCTGCTCAAGGAGCAGGACGACCTCAACAAGCTGCTCGAAAGCCCGGCCCGCCAGCGCACCCGCCTGAAGCGCGACCTGATGAACTTGCGCAAGGACTACGCCGAGGACACCGCTCTCGGCCGCCGTCGCACCACGATCGCGCAGGCCACGCCGACGGTGGAATTCTCGATGGACGCCATGATCGAGAAGGAGCCGGTGACGGTGATCCTCTCGGCCAAGGGATGGATCCGCGCGGCCAGGGGGCATGTGCCCCTCGGTCAGGATGCGAAGGGCGGCGACTTCAAGTTCAAGGAAGGCGACGGCCCGGCTTTCGCCTTCCATGCGCAGACCACCGACAAGATCCTGATCGCGGCGGACAACGGGCGCTTCTACACGCTGGGCGCGGACAAGCTGCCCGGCGCGCGCGGCTTTGGCGAGCCGATCCGCACCATGGTCGACATCGATGCCGATGCGCATCTGGTGGCGGCACTGCCTTACAAGCCCAAGGCGCAGCTGCTGCTGGCCTCCAACGTCGGGCGCGGCTTTGCCGCCGAGGCGGACGAATTGCTGGCGGAGACCCGCAAGGGCCGCGCCGTCATGTCCACCAAGCCGGGTGTGCAACTGGCCTTCGTTCGCGAGATCCCGGCGGAGCACGATCACGTTGCGGTCGTCGGTGACAATCGCAAGCTGGTGATCTTCAGCCTCGAGGAGCTGCCGGTCATGGCCAAGGGGCAGGGGGTCACGCTGCAGCGCTACCGCGATGGCGGACTTTCCGACATCATCACGCTCAAGCTGGAGGATGGCCTTTCCTGGACCATGGGCGGCGAAACCGGCCGCACCCGGACCGAGAAGGACATGGTCATGTGGAAGGTCGCACGCGGCGCCGCAGGCCGCCTGCCGCCGGTCGGCTTCCCGCGCGACAACAAGTTCCAGGGGTGATTCGAACCGCGTCGCCCGGACTCGATCCGGGGCGACGTGGTTTCTTAGCTTGCGGGCTGCGGGTGATGGGGGACGAGGATGAGCGTCCGGCCTTCTACGCGCCAGCTTGCCAGCCGCGAGAGCAGGTTCATGCCGATGACGTTCTGGTCCTCCAGACCCGGCGCCACGACCACGTCCAGCTGCCGCGCGACGACGCTGCCAAAGCGCAGTTCGTCCGCCGTGCCCAGCTCCGCCGCGACCGTGCCGTTGGCCGTGCGCATGGCGATGTTCTGACGCAGCGGCTGCGCGCGGACTTCGGCGCTGTTGGCCAGGCGCGGGGAGATCGCGGTCAGCGTCGCGCCGGTGTCGACCAGGAAATCGCCTTCGACCCCGTTGATCGTGGCATGGACCCAGAAGTGACCGTCCCGCGCCATCGGCACGCGGGTTTCGCCGCCGCTCACGCTCTGGCGGGACAGGCCCAGCTCCGGCAGTTCTATTCCAGGTAGGGCGAAGTCCGTACCGCTGGTAAGGCGCGTCGCTTGCGCCACGGTCAGCAGCAGGGCGGCCACCAGTCCCAGGTTGCCGAGCCCGCGTACAAAGCCGCCCAGCAACGGCAAGGGGCCGCGCAGCAGTCCGCCCAGCACGGTGACGAAGATCGCCGCCAATGCCAGGGCCAGCAGCGGCTGACCGGCGAGGAAAGACAGGAGCTGAGGAAAGTCCATCAGCAGGTCATAACAGGAACATCCTGTCGGAATGCTGACAGGATCACGATTTGGGCGAGGAGGAGGCCGAGGGTGTGTGCGGGGCCGCCGCGCGAGGCACCAGGATCAGGCGGCCGTTTTCCACCCGCCAGGCGGCAAGCTGGGAGAGCAGGTTCATGCCGATGACGTTGGTTTCCACCTCGTTGTCCGGCCCGATGGCGACGGGCAAGGCATGCGCCTCGATCGAACCGAACGCCAGCGAGGCGGCACTGGCCATGCGGGCGACGATGGTGCCGTTGGCGGTTTCCAGCATGACGCCCTGGTCGTCGCCATCGGGCTGGATCCCCGCGCGTTCGGCCACCGATTTCGAGATGCCGGTGTAGGTTGCGCCGGTGTCGATCAGGAAATCCACGGGCTCGCCATTGAGCCTGGCCTGGATCCAGTAATGCCCGTCAGCACGAAGCGGGATCACCGTCTCGCCGCCCTCGACCGAAGGCGGGCGCGTCTCGTCCAGCCAGAGCGCGGCTTCGGAGCGGGTGTTGTGAAGCGCGACTTGCGTCACGGTCAGCAGCAGCGCGGCGACCAGTCCGAGGTGCGAAAGGTTGCGTAGCGACTGGCCCAGCCGCGGTCGGCGGCCGGCGAGCATCCCGGCCAGCACCGCGACGAGAATGGCCAGGATGGTCAGCGCCAGCAGCGGCTTGGCATAGAACAGATCGGTCAGCTGCCCGAGGTTCACGAGCTTTGGCCGGCAAGTTCGGCATCGAGCAAAGCGGAAACCCGTGCTTCGTCCGGGAAGCCTTCCGCGATCCAGCGATCCTCGACCCGGCGCAGCAGGCGCGCCACTTCGGGGCCGGCGCCGACACCGCGCGCGACGATCTGGCCGCCCTTCAGAGGAAAGGCCGGTATGTCCCAGTCCCGCAGCGCAGCCGTGTCCGCGCCTGCGATCAGGAAGCGATCGAGCGCGCCTTCGATGCCCAGGCGATAGGCGAGCGCGCGGGGCTCGCCCAGGGCTTCGTCCCGCCCGGCAGCCACGGCGAGACGCTTCTTCTGCGCACCCGAAAGGCGGAAGCGCGAGGCGACCTGTTCTGCCAGCGACACTTGCGGCGGCAGCAACGCGGCAAGGCGGCGGATCGCGTCGGGGGCGATCCCCTGCGCCTGTTCCACGGACACGAGGGCAGCGAGCGCTTCGGGCCGTGCCTCGGGCAGGATCACCGCCAGCACACCAAGCTGCGCCATGCGCGCCACGGTCGGCGCCGGATCGGGCAGGCCGAGCAGGTTCATCGTTTCCATGCCCACGCGTTCGCGCGAAAGGCCCTTCAGCGTGGAGGCGAGTTCGGCGCAGGCACCTTCCGCTTCCTGATCGGCGGGCATCGTGCCGAAGCGGGCCTGGAAGCGAAAGTAGCGCAAGATGCGCAAGTGGTCTTCGCGAATGCGCTGACGGGCATCGCCGATGAAGCGGACGCGGCGCGCGACAAGGTCGTCGAGCCCGCCGAACCAGTCGAATATCTCGCCGCTCGCCGGGTCGGCGTAGAGCGCGTTGATGGTGAAGTCCCGCCGGGCCGCGTCCTCGCGCCAGTCGGTGGCGAAAGCCACGGTGGCGCGGCGGCCGTCCGTGGCGACATCGTGGCGCAAGGTGGTGATCTCGACCGGGCCGCCCGGCAGCACCGCGGTGACGGTGCCGTGCTCGATCCCGGTGGGGACGTGGCGGATCCCGGCGTCCCAGAGGCGCTGCATGACGTCCTCGGGCGTGAGGAGCGTGGCCATGTCGATGTCCTTCACCGGCTGGCCGAGCAGGCTATCCCGAACCGCCCCGCCGACGTAGCGCGCGTTTCCGTGGCCCAGTGCGGCGACGAGCGCGGCAAGGTCTTCGCGCTCCATCCACGGGGCGGTCAGTCTTTCAGTCATTCCAGTTCAGCCTGCGGGCAAGATTGTGAAGGATCGCACCGGTAACGCCCCAGATGCGGTGGTCATGCCAGGTGATCTCGACAAAGGCATGGCGGCTGCCTTCGGCCTCGATCCACCTGGTCTTCTGGTTGGCCGGGTCGAGCACGAATTCGGCCGGCGCCTCGAACCACTGCGCCACTTCGGCGGGGTTCGGGATGATCGGCAGGTCGGGCGGGATGATGCCGATCACGGGGGTGATCTCATAGCCGCTGCCGGTGCGATAGAGATCGCTGGTGCCGATCACCTTCACGTCGCCGGGCCTGATGCCGAGTTCCTCGTGCGCCTCGCGCAGGGCGCCCTCCACGGCGGTCTCGCCGGGATCGAGGCGGCCGCCCGGGAACGCGATCTGGCCGGGGTGGGCGCGCATGGTAGAGGGGCGGTGCAGCATCAGCATGCCGGGGCGCGGGCGCTCGGTCAGGGTGATGAGCACGGCGGCCGGCTTGAACGTTTCGATCTGGTCGATGCGCGGGTCGATCCACAGCGCGTCCGGCGCGCCGTGACGTCCGGCCTCGAAGCGGCGCGATACGTCGTCGAACAGCCCGTTCATGCGGGAACGAGCGAGAATGTCGCGCCCTGGCTGGATACGGAAAGGTCGCCGCTCGCAAGGGCGATCTCGGCGATCTGGCCATAAGTGCTGCGATTGAGACGTGCCTCGGTGCCATGGCGCACACCGAGGTAGAGTGCGGGCGTCTCCGGATCGCCCACGCTGCGGATAGGGTGGTCCGGCCCGGCCACCACGAGATCGTCGCTATTGAGCCGGAACACCAGCGTATCCCCGTCCTGCCGCACGTCGACGGCGATGAAGGCCGCATCCTCGACCTCGATCGAGAGCTTCTCGGCGGGTGTCACCAGCCAGTGCCGACCCTCGGCGTCGCGCAGCAGCAACGAGGCGAATGCACGGACCATGGCGGGACGGCGAATTTCGCCGCCCTGATGGAACCAGCGGCCATCGGCGCGAATGACCATCTCGCTGTCGCCGCTGCTGGCGGGCGTCCACTCTGCGACCGGCGGCAGCTTGCGCGCGGCGACCAGCTCGGCGACCTGGGCGAGCGAAAGGGCGTTCAATTCGGGCGGCGGTTCATAAGGCATGGGCTTGCGATGCCAGATAGGGCTTCGCGCGCCAAGGTCCAGTGCGCAGCGTCATGGACGAAGAGCAACGAGGCCCGGCGCGCGGGTTCACCGCGCAGGCTTGTCGCCCAGGCTCGTGACTTCGGCCGGCGGTCTAGCGGAGCCAGGGGCCCAGCATGCCTTCGCGCGGCAGGACGGCGGGATTCTCGCAGCGGACCAGCAGGCGGTGACGCTCGAACGGGCCGGGGAGGTTCCAGCCCTGCGTCCATTCGTTGGAATAGCCCCAGAACCGGCCGTAATACTCGGGATCGCCGACCATGACCTGCGGCAGGGGTGCCCGCGAGTCGATGCCTGCCATCGCCGCCGACATCAGCGCCTGGCCATAACCCTGGCCCTGGTGGCCGGGCATGACGGCGACCGGGCCGACCATGATCATGGGATGGGCGCGGCCCTCGGCATCGTTGAGCGCGACCGGCCAGCACTGGATCGTGCCGACCAGCATCTCCTCGCCATCGAGCGCTGCGAAGCTGAGGCCGGGAAGCCAGTCCACCCCTTCGCGCACCTTGTAGGCGGTGCGGCGGTGACGCTCCGGTTCGAACGCGCTGTCGAGCAGGGACTCGACGAGAACGGGATCGACATTGTCGAGCGGGATGAGCGTGGCAGCATCGGACATGGCGCGCGCCACTAGGTGCGGCGCGCGCATTTGTCGATTCAATTCGGCGGCGGTCGGATGGCTGCCAGACCCTTTGCCAAGCCGTTTGCCCGTCTGCTGCAAGGTTCCTGGTGAGTCAGGACTTCGGCGTCAGCTTCAGCAGATGGCCCGAAGCGCCGGCCGGTCCGTCTTCCAGCAGCCAGATCGTGCCGTCTCCGCCCTGTTCGATTTCGCGGATGCGGTTTTCCATGGGGTAGCGGGCTTCCTCGGTCGCCTTCTCGCCCTTGATGCTGACACGCACCAGGCCGGGCAGGGTGAACGAGGTGATCAGCACCTGGCCTTTCCACTGCGGGAACAGCGGGCCCTTGTAGAAGATGAAGTCGCCGGGCGCGATGACCGGGTTCCAGCTGATGGCCGGAGCGGCGAGGTCCGGCCGGGTGGAATGGCGCGGGATCGGCTTGCCGTCGTAATGGTCGCCGTCCGAAACGAGTGGCCAGCCGTAGTTCTGTCCGGGCTTCACGAGGTTCAGCTCGTCGCCGCCGGCCGGGCCGTGCTCCAGATCCCAGAGCCGGCCCTGGTCGTCGAAGGCGAGGCCCAGCACGTTGCGGTGGCCATAGGACCAGATCTGGTTGGTCGGCGCGGGCTTGTCGGCCCACGGGTTGCCCGGCGCGGGCGTGCCGTCGGGCAGGAGGCGGACGATCTTGCCGAGATTGGTGCCGAGGTCCTGCGCGGGCGTGAATTTCTGCCGCTCGCCCGAGCTGACGAACAGATACTTGCCATCGGGCGAGAAGGCCAGGCGGTGCGAATAATGCCCGCGCCCGGTCACTTTGGGCACCTGCCGCCAGATCACCGAGAGACCCTCGATCGAACAGGTGGCCGGCGCTGGGCAGGAGAGGGTGCCGCGGCCCACCGCGGCGCCGCGCGTATCGCCTTCGCCCGCTTCGGCCCAGCTCAGATAGATCACGCGGCCGTCGAGCGAGGCGCCCTTCTGGTCCGGCGCGAAGATCACGTCGCCAAGGCCGCCCTGGCCGCCGTAATCGACTTTCGGGGCGCCCGAGACGGCGCCGAGCGTGCCGTCCGCGAGGCGCAGCTTGATCGTGCCCTTCTTCTCGGTGACGATCATCGCGCCGGTTGCCTTGTCGATCGCCATGGCCCAGGGTTCGTCGAAGCTGGCGACCTGTTCGGTCTTGAAGGAGATTTCTTCGGAAGCGCTGGCCGAGGCCTTATCCCCCGTGGCCGCCGCTCCGCAGCTTGCGAGCGCGAAAGCGACGGGCGATACCGCCGCAAGGAAGGATCTGGAGTTCACCGGCTTGGTCATGTCGACTGCATCCCTGTCTGTCATCGTGCCCGGCACGGGTGCCAACCGCCTCGTCATCGGGGTCGATGAAGCGGGGCGAGGGCCTCTGGCCGGCCCGGTTGTGGCGGGCGCGGTGGTGCTGTGCAAGCCCCGACCCTCGGGGCTGGACGATTCCAAGAAGCTCTCCGGCAAACGCCGGGGCGAGCTGGAAGCCACGATCAAGCGCCGCTGCCGCTGGGCCGTGGGCGTGGTGGACGTCGAAGAGATCGACCGTCTCAACATCTTCGGCGCGACGATGCTGGCCATGACCCGGGCCGTATCCGCACTCTGCGCCGCGCTGGACGAAGAGCCGCACGAGGTGCTGATCGACGGCAATCTCACCCCGGCGGGCCGCACGGCGGACTGGCGCTGGCAGGCGCGCGCCATCGTTGGCGGTGACGCGATCGAACCCTGCATTTCGGCCGCCTCGATCATCGCCAAGGAGCACCGCGACCGCATGATGCGCACCCTGGCCGAAGCACATCCGCACTATGGGTGGGAACGCAATGCCGGCTACGGCACCGCGCAGCACCTGGAAGCCCTGCGCAAGCACGGCCCGACCCCGCACCACCGGCGCAGCTTCTCTCCCGTCGCCCAGCTGGAGATGGCGCTTTGAAGGGTTTCACCGCCGCCTCGGTCGCCGGGCAGGCGGGCAAGTGCTTCCTTGTCACCGGGGCCAATACCGGGCTTGGCTTCCACGCCACCCGAGTGCTCGCAGCTCATGGCGCGCGGGTGCTGATGGCCTGTCGCAACGAGGAAAAGGCGCGGCTGGCCATGGAACACATCCGCATGGACGTGCCGGGCGCCAATCTCGCCTTCGTGCCGCTCGATCAGGCGGACCTGTTCAGCGTGCGCGAATGTGCGGAGCAGGTCGCCCGCGACGAACCGCGGCTCGACGTGCTGGTGAACAATGCCGGCGTCATGGTCCCGCCGCTCGAAAGGACGGTGCAGGGCCACGAACTGCAATTCGGCGTGAACCATCTGGCGCCTTTCGCGCTGACCGGGCTGCTCCTGCCGAAGCTGGCCGAGACGCCCGGCGGGCGGGTGGTCATCACGGCCAGCCTGGCGCATGGACGCGGCCGGATCGACTGGGACGATCTCGACGCGCGGCACAGCTACAAGGCGCGGCAGCGGTATGGAGACAGCAAGCTCGCCAACCTGCTGCACATGTTCGAGCTGGACCGCCGCCTGCGCGCCGCAGGATCGCCGGTGAGCGCCTATGCCTGCCATCCGGGCATCGCCTCGACCGATCTAGGCCGGCACTCGCTGGCATTCCGGGCGCTGTTCCCGATCGCGGGCGCCGTCCTCAACACGGCCGAAGAGGGGGCGTGGCCGACGCTCCAGGCGGCAACCGATCCCGCCGCCGAACCGGGGCAATATTACGGACCGCAGCGCTTCGGCGGCATGTCCGGGCCTTCCGGCATCGCCCGCCGCAATGCTGCCGCACGCGATCCGCAGGCAGCGCGCCGGCTTTGGGAAGTGAGCGTGCAGATGACCGGGATCGACTGCGGCCTGGCGGGGCTCTGACTCTTCCGGCGCAATAAAAATTGCCCTGAGTCCGTCGAGTCACAACCCCCATATCTAGAGTCTGCCGAGTCGATCATGACTCGACATCTTGTGTCGGATTCGTTTTGTTCCATTTGCTGAACATCTGAATCGCAAGGGATTCCGCCGAGTCGCGGCTTGACGGCGAGTCCCGGAAGACTCACTAGGGAGTCAATCCACAGTTCAAATTTCCCGGAGCATACATGGGCCAGCTACTCGTCAAGCAGAAGATCCGCGCGCGCGCACCGGCGCCGACGCCGAAGGAACTTCTGCCCCTTGGCCAGATCATCCCGGGTGACTGCATCGAGGCGATGCGCTCCATTCCCGACGCCAGCGTCGACATGGTCTTCGCCGATCCCCCGTACAATCTCCAGCTCGGCGGCGACCTTTCACGTCCGGACGGCAGCCATGTGGATGCCGTCACCAACGACTGGGACAAGTTCTCCAGCTTCGCCGTCTACGACCAGTTCACGCGTGACTGGCTGACCGAGGCCCGCCGCGTGCTCAAGCCCGAGGGCTCGCTGTGGGTGATCGGTTCGTACCACAACATCTTCCGCCTCGGCGCGATCATGCAGGACATGGGGTTCTGGATCCTCAACGACATCGTCTGGCGCAAGGCCAACCCGATGCCGAACTTCAAGGGCACCCGCTTCACCAATGCGCACGAGACGCTGATCTGGGCCTCGATGGGCGAGAAGTCGAAGTACACCTTCAACTACCGCGCGATGAAGACGCTCAACGACGAATTGCAGATGCGTTCGGACTGGGTCCTGCCGATCTGCAACGGCGCCGAGCGCCTGAAGAAGGGCGGCCGCAAGGTTCACCCGACGCAGAAGCCGGAAGCACTGCTTTACCGCGTGATGCTGGCCACCACCAATGCGGGCGATGTCGTGCTCGATCCGTTCTTCGGCACCGGCACCACGGGGGCCGTCGCCAAGCGTCTCGGCCGCGAGTGGATCGGCTGCGAGCGCGAAGGCGACTACCGCGAGGCCGCTCTGGAACGCATCGAGATGGCGCTGCCGCTCGACGAATCGACGCTCAAGACCATGCAGTCCAAGCGCAGCGCGCCGAAGGTGGCGTTCGGCACGCTGATCGAAACCGGCTGGATCGCTCCCGGCACCCGGCTTACCGACAAGAAGGGCCGTTTCGAAGCCCTGGTCCGTGCCGACGGTTCGCTGGTGAGCGGCGCGCTGAACGGTTCGATCCACGGCGTGGGCAAGGAACTGCAAGGCGCGCCCTCCTGCAATGGCTGGACGTACTGGCACCTCGAGCACGAAGGCCAGATCAAGCCGATCGACGCGATCCGCCAGCTCTATCTGCTCGCCACCGAACCATGAGGACTTCGGCCGCGCAACTGGCCGAGACCTATCGCCCGATTAGCCAGAGGTAATCGGGCAACCTGTAAATCCTGTTCTGCGCCGGGCGCCACCGGGCTAAGGGGCGGTCATGACCCGAACCGTTTACATTCGCCCGATCGCCCTTGCCGACAGCCCCCAGAGCGAGGAGGGCGATGCGATCCGTCTCGGCGGGTCGATGGCATGGGCCAGCCGTTTCGCGCTGATCGTGCGGGAAAACGGCCAGGTGCTCTCGCGCAGGCGCTTCGGCGCGGCAGAGGCGGGTGAGGCGCTGGCGGCGCTTCCGGCCGATCTTGGCGCCGCAGCCGAACTCCAGTGGTCGAACTTGCGCAAGGTCCATGCAACGCTGATCTGCGGGGCCCGCTCGATTCGGCTGGAGCAGCCCCAGATCGCGGGCATCCTCAACATCACTCCCGACAGCTTTTCCGATGGCGGTGCCTTCCTCGACGATGCGCAGATCGCCGCCGACCATGCTGCCGCCATGCTGGAATCCGGCGCGGCGATGATCGACATCGGCGGCGAATCGACGCGGCCGGGTGCGGCTGCGGTCTGGGAAGGCGATGAGCTGAAGCGCGTCGTGCCGATGGTGGAGCGGCTGGCGGCGATGGGCGCGGCGATCAGCGTCGATACGCGCCGCCCGGCAGTGATGGAAGCGACGCTGCAGGCCGGCGCTCACATCATCAACGACGTCTCCGCCTTGCGCCACGATCCGCGCAGCCTCGAATTCGCGGCCGCCTCGGGCGCGCCGGTGGTGCTCATGCATGCGCCGGGCGATGGGGACGATCTTCACGCGGACGGCCGCTACGACGATGTCGTGCTCGACGTGTTCGACTGGCTGGGCGCCTGCCGCGACAAGGCCGTGGCGGCCGGGATCGCCCCTGAGAAGATCCTGCTCGATCCCGGCATCGGCTTCGGCAAGACGCTTACCGAGAACCTTCAGCTCATGAACGGCCTGGCCCTGTTCCATGGGCTTGGCCATCCGCTGTTCGTGGGGGCCAGCCGCAAGCGCATGATCGGTGCGCTCTCGAACGAGGCGCCCGCGCACCAGCGGCTCGGTGGTTCGGTCACGCTGGCGCTGAAGGCGATGGACGCGGGTTCGCACATTGTCCGCGTCCATGACGTGGCGGAAACCGTCCAGGCCGCCCGCGTCTGGCGGGGGCTGCGCGATGCCGCTCTCACCGACTTCGCGCAGATGGCGTGACGGTTCAGATCGCCAGGTAGCCGCCGTCGACCGGATAGTACGTGCCGGTCACGAAGGAGGCCCGCTCGGACAGCAGGAAACTGGTGACCATGGCGATCTCCTCCGGCCGTGCCAGGCGGTTGAGCGCGTGCTTGCCGGCCAGACCGGCCATTTCCTGTTCGGTCATGGTCTTTTCCAGCGCCGGCGTGGAGACGAACCCCGGCCCCACCGCGTTGATGCGCAGCCCGGCATCGGCATAGTCGAGCGCCGCCACCTTGGTCATGCCCAGCAAGGCATGCTTGGAGGTGACATAGGCCGCGGAGCCAGCCCAGCCCACCGCGCCCAGGATGGAGGCCATATTGACGATGGAGCCGCCGCCGCGCGCGACCATGGCCGGGATCTGGTATTTCATGGCGTAGAACACGCTGTTGAGGTCCACATCGATCACCCGCGACCAGGAATCGAGCGGAATATCCGCCAGCTTCGTGGAGGGCGCGCCGATCCCGGCGTTGTTCACGGCGAAGTCCAGCCGGTCGAACGTCCCGAGAGCGAAGGCGACCAGCGCCTCGTTGGCAGCGGGATCGGCCACATCGAGCCGGAAGACGGCCGTGCTTTCCGGCCCCAGTTCCTGCGAGAGCGCGCGCGCCGCTTCCTCATCGAAATCGGCGATCACCACGCGGCCGCCCTGGTTCACCAGTTCGCGCGCAACGGCGGCACCGATGCCGGAAGCTGCACCCGTCACGATTCCGGCCTTGTCCTTGAAATCCATCATCTTCGTCTCCTCGGTCACCGGCTCAACGCGGCAGCGGCGGCCGGGTTCTCGCTATGCCGGATGACCTTTTTGCAAAGCGCGGCGCGTGAACCGGCAGCCGGAGATGCCTGAAAACGGCGACAAATCTGGCGGCCAGATGAACGGCGCCTTGCTCCGCGATGAACCGGCCTGCGGCGGAGTGTGAACCCGTGAACGCAAGCACCAATGCGTCCCGGCAGCGGCCCGTTTCGTCCCAAGGGCGGGAGGAAAACGGCGGGTACGCTCGTTGCACTTCCAAACGCAGGCAATGGAGCCCGCGTCGTCAAGCGAAAGGGAACCTTCCCATGAAGCAGACCAACAACACCCGCACCATCCGCCCCACCAAGGCTCTCGTTGCGCTCGTCGCCGTTCCGGCTCTTGTCGTTCCGGCCGTGGCCATGGCCGTGCAGCCGATGATGTACGAGAAGCAGGTCGCCCGCCACGAAGAGTCGCTGGTGATCCAGAATCCGATCGGCGGCGTCCAGAACAGCAAGTGGTACGACTACCGCATCAATGTGAACGAGAGCCAGAAGGAGCTCACCAGCGACTTGCGCCGTGCCACCGACATCGAGGACCAGCGCGATGCCTGGGAGGAATACGGCACCGAGCTGCACAAGGAACGCGGCAAGTACGTGAGCTATATGAGCAAGCGCGGGTATCGCGTGCCGCAGGTCTACTTCGAGAACCTGTAACTTCGCTCCATCGAAACCGGAATGCCGGCGCGCCCGAGGCTCGCCGGCATTTTCGCGTGGGCATCAGCCCGGCATCGGCGTCGGTTTCCCCGCAGCCTCAGGCCGCGTTGTCGATCCCGAGTTCGCCCAGCTTGCGATAGAGCGTCGAGCGCCCGATGCCCAGCCGCCGCGCCACTTCGGTCATGCGTCCGCGATAGAGGCCGATGGCGAGGCGGATGACGTCGGCCTCGATCTCGTCCAGCGGGCGCAAGTTGCCGTCAGGCGTGTAGAGCATGACGCCCGAGCTTTCCTGCATCGGGTTGCCGGACGCCGTGGCCGGACCGGAGCCGAGGATGTTCAGGAGCTGGGGGAAATCCTCGGAAGTCAGCGCGTCGCCGTCGCAGAAGACCGCGGCGCGGAACAGCACGGCCTGGAGCTGGCGGACATTGCCCGGCCAATCGTAGGCGGCCAGCAGGGAAAGCGCGCCGTCCGTTATGCCGAGTTCGCGCAGACCCGGTTGCTCGCCGATGCGGGCCAGGAAGAAGCGGGCGAGGGCGGGGATATCGCCCGTCCTTTCGCGCAGCGGCGGCAGGCTGACCTTGGTGGGCGAAAGCGCTTCCAGCAGTTCGGGCAGGAAGTGGCCTTCAGTCACCAGGTCTTGAAGCGGGAGGTTGCTGGCGGCGATCAGGCGCGCATCGATGCGGAAGGAATGGCGCGCGCCGATGGGGCGCACGTCGCTCTTGCGGATCGATTCGAGCAGGCGCTCCTGCACCGAGAGCGGCAGGCGGTCCACTTCGTCGAGCGCCAGGGTGGCGCCGTCGCAGTGCTGCAGGGCGCCGATCTGGCGATCGAAAGCGCCGGGGAAAGCGCCCTTTTCGTGCCCGAACAGGGCGGATTCGATGGAGTTTGCAGGCAGGCCGCCAACGTTGACGATCCGCAGCGGAGACTTGGCGCGCGGGCTGGCCGCATGCATCGCGCGGATCAGCATTTCCTTGCCGGAACCGGTCTCGCCCTCGATCAGTACCGGGCCGTGCCCGCGTGCGGCCTTGGCAGCGACGGCCAGGGCCTTGCGGAAGTTCGGTGCGGCCCCGATCATCGATTCGAAATCGGGGTTGGAGGGCATTTTCTCGGTCAGCGGGGCAAGTTCGTCACGCGGCGCTTCGCGGGTCGTGGCGGAGCGGAGCGCATGCATGAGACGGTCCGGCGCGACCGGCTTGACGAGATAGTCTGCCGCTCCGGCGCGCATCGCTTCCACGGCGAGGAGCGGCGAGGTGCTGGCCGTCAGCATCAGGATCGGCAGGGCGGGGCGGCGGGACTTTAGCTCGGCGATCAGGGCGCAGGCATCGTCGCCGGGCACCCATTGGTCCAGGATGATCGCGGAAAGCTGCATGCCCTGGCGGGTGCCGAGTGTCGCGATGGCGGTCTCGGAATCGCGGGCGATCACCGTGCGCCAGCCCTCCCGCGCCGCGAGCGCCGAGATCAGACGGCTCTGCGCCGGCTCATCGTCGATGAGCATGAGGAGGCGTTGTTCCTGTTCCGCCATGATAATGCCCGCGCGTGTCGCCTCCCTGGTGTTACGATCCGGATCTAGAAGATACCGGTAAAGACGAAATTAAGGCTCCGCTCGTTTCATCGAAAAGACGGTCCGTGCAAAGTTTGCCGTGCCGCGCTTCGAAAGCGCAGGTTCGGCATCGAACTTGAGCATGCCCGGCGCTTCTTGATCAATGCAAGACATCGCCGCTTCGCACTTGAGCGCAAGGGCCGTCAACGCTAAATATCCCGGATCAAACAGCAATAATCACAGAGGATTCCGTTTCATGGCTTCAGGCAAGGACATCAAGGCGGCGACCGAAACCTACAACGGCTTCGTCAAGGTCACGGCCTGGAGCACGGGCATCATCGTCGTTATCGTGGCTTTCGTCGTCAGCCTGATCGCTCGGTAATCCGTGGCGCAAGGCACGCGGATCGCCGTCCTACGGGAGCGCGCATCCGGCGAGACGCGGGTTTCGGCCACGCCGGAAACGGTTCGCAAGCTTGTCGGGCTGGGCGCGGCGCTGGCCGTCGAGAGCGGGGCCGGGCTCGGGGCAAGCATCGCCGATGCGGATTATAAGGCTGCCGGCGCCGAACTGGGATCGGCCGAGCAGGTTCTGGCGGGCGCAGACATCGTTCTGGGGGTTCAGGGACCGGATCCCGCCCTGCTGGGGCCGGTTGCGCCCGGCGCCTGGGTGGTGGCGGCGCTCGATCCCTTCGTGCAGCGCCAGCGCGTGACGGACTACGGCGCGGCCGGGCTGGAGGCTCTGGCGATGGAGTTCATGCCCCGCATCACGCGGGCGCAATCGATGGACATCCTGTCCTCGCAGTCCAATCTCGCCGGATACAAAGCCGTTCTGGTGGCCGCCAACCTCTATGGCCGCGCTTTCCCGATGATGATGACCGCGGCCGGCACCGTGAGCGCCGCCAAGGCTTTCGTCATGGGCGTGGGCGTGGCCGGTCTCCAGGCGATCGCCACCGCGCGGCGCCTGGGCGCGCAAGTCTCCGCGACGGACGTGCGGGCGGCAACACGGGAGCAGATCCTCTCGCTGGGCGCCAAGCCGATCTTCGTGGAGACCGTCGGCGGCATCGAAGGCGAAGGCTCGGGCGGCTATGCCACGGAGATGAGCGCGGAATACCAGCAGGCGCAGGCCGCGCTGGTATCCAGCCATCTGGCCAAGCAGGATATCGTCGTGACCACGGCGCTGATTCCCGGCCGCGCCGCACCCCGCCTGATCTCCGACGCGCAGATCGCCACGATGAAACCGGGAAGCGTGATCTTCGATCTCGCGGCTCCGCAGGGCGGCAATGTCGAGGGCTGCGTTCCCGATCAGGTGGTGGAGCGGCACGGCGTCAGGATCGTCGGCTATTCCAACACGCCCGCGCAGCTTCCCGCCGACGCTTCGGCGCTCTTCGCGCGCAACCTGTTCAATTTCCTCTCGGCATTCTGGGACAAGGATCTGGGCAAGCCCGTGCTGGACGAGGAAATCGGCAATGCGATCCGCCTGACGCAGGGTGGCAAAGTGGTCCACGAGCGGCTGCTCGGATGAGAAGCGCGCCGGAAGGGCGCTGAAAAGGGGCTAGCGAGTTCATGGACTTCGTCTCGATCCTGTCGATCTTCGTGCTGGCCTGCTTCGTGGGCTACTACGTCGTCTGGTCGGTAACGCCGGCCCTGCATACGCCGCTCATGGCGGTGACCAATGCGATTTCCTCGGTGATTATCGTCGGCGCGCTGGTGGCGAGCGCGGCACAGGGATCGCCCCTGGCGAAATGGCTCGGGCTGGGGGCCGTGGTGCTGGCCAGCGTCAACATCTTCGGGGGCTTTGCCGTCACCGAGCGGATGCTGGCAATGTACCGCAAGAAGGACAAGCCGGCCGCCAAGGCGAAGCAGGCTCCCCCGTCCCCGCAGGCGGGAGGCGAGCGCTAATGGAGGCCCATGCCTTGAACCCCTGGGTCGCCGGCGCCTACCTCGTTGCGGGCATCTGCTTCATCCTCGCCTTGCGCGGGCTATCGTCTCCCTCCACCAGCCGCGCGGGCAATCGCTACGGCATGCTGGGCATGGCCATCGCCGTGGCCACCACGCTGCTGACGCACGAGATCGCCAGCCTGCCGGAGATCCTGGGCGCGATTGCCATCGGCGGCGGCATCGGCTTCGTGATCGCGCGCAGGATCCAGATGACGGCGATGCCGCAGCTTGTCGCGGCGTTTCACTCGCTGGTCGGCCTGGCTGCCGTGCTTGTCGGCATCGCGGCCTATTACAATCCCGCCGCTTTCGGCATTCTCGCAGCGGGCGGCCTGGACATCCTGAAGGGAAGCCGGATCGAGATGGGGCTGGGCGTCGCCATCGGTGCGGTGACGTTCTCGGGCTCGGTGATCGCCTTCGCCAAGCTCAACGGCAACATGAGCGGCGCGCCGATCCTGATACCGGGCCGGCACGTCATCAACCTTGCGGCGCTGGTGGCCATCGTCGTGCTCGTCGGTCTGTTCCACTGGAACACGCCCGCGCTGTTCTGGGCGATCGTGCTCCTCAGCTTTGCCATCGGCTTCCTGCTCATCATCCCGATCGGCGGAGCGGACATGCCGGTGGTGGTGTCCATGCTCAATTCCTATTCGGGCTGGGCCGCCGCGGCGATGGGCTTCACGCTGCACAACACCGCCATGATCATCACCGGTGCGCTCGTGGGTTCCTCGGGTGCGATCCTGAGCTACATCATGTGCAAGGCGATGAACCGCAGCTTCATCTCGGTGATCGCCGGAGGCTTCGGCGCCGAGGCCGGCGCAGGCGGCGGCGCTGCCGTATCGGACCGGCCGTGGAAGCGCGGCTCGGCCGAAGATGCCGCCTTCCTGATGAAGGAAGCCGAGAACGTCATCATCATCCCGGGCTACGGCATGGCGGTGGCCCAGGCCCAGCATGTCCTTCGCGAGATGGCGGACCGGCTCAAGGCGCACGGCGTCGGCGTGAAATACGCGATCCATCCGGTCGCGGGCCGCATGCCCGGCCACATGAACGTGCTGCTGGCGGAAGCCAACGTTCCTTATGACGAAGTCTTCGAACTGGAGGACATCAACGGCGAATTCGCCCAGTGCGACGTCGCCTTAATCATCGGCGCGAACGACGTGGTGAACCCCGCCGCCAAGACCGACAAAAGCTCGCCGATCTATGGCATGCCGGTCTTCGATGTAGAGAAGGCCAAGACCATCTTCTTCATCAAGAGATCGATGGGCGGGCAGGGCTATGCCGGGGTGGACAACGAGGTGTTCTACATGGACCAGACCATGATGCTCCTGGCGGATGCCAAGAAGATGGTCGAGGACATCGTGAAAGCGCTGGCGGACTGATCGCGGCGCCCTATAGGGCGCTGCCATGTTGCGCTTCCTCAAGTCTGCCCTTCTGCTCGTCGGCCTGGTCGCCGTGCTCTCTTTCGGCGTCCACCTCTATGCCGGCTGGCGCCTGCGCACGGCCCTTGTGGAGGCCGGGATGTCGGACCGCGTGGCCACCTGCATGTCGAAGCGCATGGTGAAGCGGCTGGGCATCCTGCAGCTGATCAAGCTGCAGAAACTGGAAGGCGACAAGAAAACGCCGGGAGCCTGGGTTCGCGGCGTGAAAGCCGTGAACGACAGCCAGGCCATTCTCGTGACCACTTCCTCGGCGGCCTTGTGCAAGACGGGTCTTGCTCGCTAGTAGGGCGCCGAGAGCAAGCCTGCTTTCGGGAAAGACTTCAGCTTGACCCTTGCACCTTACGCCTCCGATCCGGCTCGCTCGCGCGGCCGCGAGTTCCCCGTGGACACCGGTCTGCCGCGCGGACAGCGCAGCCCCTACCAGCGTGACCGCGACCGGATCGTGCATTCGATCGCTTTCCGCCGCTTGCGCTACAAGACCCAGGTGTTCATCGCGCCCGATGGCGACCACTACCGCGTGCGCCTGACGCACAGCCTGGAAGTGGCGCAAGTCGCCCGCGTGATCGCCCGGATCCTCGGCCTCGACGAAGACCTTACCGAAGCCCTCGCCCTCGCGCATGATATCGGCCACCCGCCTTTCGGCCACGCCGGAGAGGAAGCGCTCGACGCCGCGCTCCACAAGGCGGGCGGCTTCGATCACAATGCCAATTGCCTGCGCACCCTGATGCGGATCGAGAGCCCTTATTGCGAGCATGACGGGCTGAACCTGACCTGGGAAACGCTGGAGGGCCTCGCCAAGCATAATGGACCGGTGTCCGAGCCGAACTGGGCGCTGGCGGAACTGGACGCGGCCTATGGCCTGGAACTGGGCACTTATGCCTCGCTCGAAGCTCAGGTCGCGGCGCTGTCCGACGACATCGCCTACGACAACCACGACATCGACGACGGCCTGCGCGCGGGTTTTCTCGATCTCGACGAACTGCTCGCCCATCCTTTCATCGTGCCGCGCTGGGCCGACGTGGAACGCCGCTATCCCGGTGTTCCGCGCGATCGCCAGCTCGCCGAACTGATCCGAAGCCAGATCGGCTTCATGGTCAACGACCTGCTGGACGAGACGCAGAAGCGGCTGGTCGGCATCGATAGCATCGATCAGGTGCGCTCTGCCGGTCGCCAACTGGTGGCCTTCTCGCCCGAGGTCGAGGAGGGGGAGCGGCAGTTCAAGCGCTTCATGTACGAGAAGCTCTACTACCATCCCGAGCAACTCGAAACGGCGCGTCGTGCGCGGGCGCTGCTGGCGGAGCTTTACTCGGCCTATTCGCAGGAGCCGGTGCTGATGGAGGAAAGCTGGATCGACGGCTTGCCCCGCCACGAACCGGCCCGCAGCCGCCACATCGCCGATTACATCGCCGGCATGACGGACCGCTACGCCATCTCCTGCCACGCCCAGATCTATGGCAGCACCCCGGAAGGGCTGCGCAATGTCTGATACGATCGTGGCCGCGCGGCGTCTCTGCCTCGTCGGCGCGAGTGGTCTGGTCGGGGCTGCGGTGATCGAGGAAAGCATCCGGCGTCCGGATGTCCGCATCATCGGCGTCGCGCGGCGCGAAGTGCCTTTGCCGGCGGGCGCGCGGCTGGAAATCCTGGTCGGCGGCACCGGCGAGTGGCCGACGCTGATCGAGGCCGCGCATGGCGACGTTCTCGTCTGCGCTCTGGGCACCACGCGCAAGGCGGCCGGCAGCGACGAGGCGTTTCGGGCGGTCGACCATGACCTCGTGCTGGAGACGGCTCGAGCAGCCCGCGCGGCCGGGATCGACAGGATGATCCTGGTCTCCTCCGTGGGTGCCGACGCCGAAAGCACCAACCTCTACTTGCGCACGAAAGGCGAAGTGGAAAAGGCCCTGGGCGAATTGGGCTTCGCGCGGCTCGATATCCTGCGGCCCGGCCTGTTGCGCGGGCGGCGGATCGAGGATCGTCCGCTGGAAATGGCGGGGCAGGTGATCGCTCCCCTGGCAGATCTGCTGGTTTTCCATGCCAGGCTGCGCCGGTTCCGCTCCATCGCGGCCGTGCGCCTCGCGCAGGTCATCCTCGCGCTGAGCGGCGAGGAGGCACCTGGAATTTTCGTTCATGAGCACGATTCCATGGCGGCGGTCCTGCGCTGAAGGCCCCACCGTCGGCCTCGCGGCTATCGGTGGAAATTATGATGCGCCGCAGCGCGATTGCGTTGACTTGGACGCGGCGCTCAATCAAGTGACGAGGTATCGCTGACAGCGCGGGAGAGACCTGCTGATTCGCACATGCGGAAACATGCAGGCGCCGAAGGAGCAACCGCCCCGGAATCTCTCAGGCAAAAGGACCGCGCAGCGTCGATAGCGAGACTCTGGAAAGTGTCTCATCCCTTGGGATGAGGCCGCCGACGGTGTAACTTTGGTCAAGCCTGTTGGTTGGCCAAGGGAAGCTCTCAGGTTTCCGTGACAGAGGGGGCACCTGGAATGGTGTACCGAACTGTGCGGAGTCATGTCTTGAGCGAATATCCGATTACCGATTCCGATCAGGAAGAAGCCCCCCTCGAACCGATGCTGCTGCCGCTCAATGGCTGGCACCGCGATCAGGGCGGCCGCATGGTCGAGTTCGCCGGCTACATGATGCCTGTGCAGTACGACGTCGCAGGGGGAGGCATCATGGCCGAACACCTCTGGACGCGTGAAAACGCCGGCCTGTTCGACGTCAGCCACATGGGCCAGCTGCTGGTCACCGGCGAGGAAGACGCGCAGACCGATATCGAGCCTGCGCTGGAAGCTGCGCTGCCGATCGACCTCTCGACCCTGAAGCTGGGCGCGGTGCGCTACTCGCTGCTGCTGGACGAGAACGGCGGCATCCTCGACGACCTGATGGTCTCGCGCTGGCCGGGCGGTTTCTACATCGTCGTCAACGGCGCCACCAAGTGGGACGATATCGGCACGCTGCGCGAATATCTGCCGGACGACGTCACGCTCAACCACCTTGACGACCGCGCGCTGCTGGCGTTGCAAGGCCCCAAGGCTTTCGCTGCGCTGGAACGCGTGGCCGAGGGCGAATACCCGCTGTCGGCGCTGACGTTCATGAAAGGCGGCCGCTTCACGCTGGGCGGTGTCGATGCCTGGATCAGCCGTTCGGGCTACACCGGCGAGGACGGTTTCGAAATCTCGATCCCCGGCGAAGCTGCTGCCACCGTGGCGGACCTGCTGCTGGCCCAGCCCGAAGTGAAGCCGATCGGCCTTGGCGCGCGCGATTCCCTGCGCCTCGAAGCCGGTCTGCCGCTCTATGGCCATGACATGGACCCCGAGCGCGGCCCAGTCGAGGCCGGTCTTGCTTTCGGCGTCAACAAGCGCCGCCGCCTCGAAGGCGGCTTCCCCGGCGCGGACCGCGTGCAGCGCGACTTTGCCGAAGGCACCGCACAGAAGCGCGTCGGGCTGAAGCTCGAAGGTCGTCAGGCCGCGCGAGAAGGCGCCAAGGTCTTCCATGGCGAACAGGAAGTGGGCGTAGTGACCTCGGGCGGCTTCTCGCCCTCGCTCCAGCACCCCATCGCCATGGCCTATGTCGACGCCTCCGTGGCGGCGGACGGCACGGCTCTTTCCATCGAAATACGGGGCAAGAAGCTCGACGCCATCGTCGCAGCCATGCCCTTCGTCCCCAACCGCTATCACCGCTGAGGATACCTACCCATGACCCGTTATTTCTCGCAGGAACACGAGTGGATCGAAATCGAGGGCGACCTCGGCACCGTGGGCATCACCGACTATGCGCAGGGCCAGCTTGGCGACATCACCTTCGTCGACCTGCCCGAAGCCGGCGCCACGTTCGGCAAGGGCGATTCGGTTGCGGTCGTCGATTCGGTGAAGGCCGCTTCGGACGTCTACACCCCGGTTTCCGGCGCGATCGCCGAAGCCAATGGCGCGCTCGCCGATGAGCCCGAACTGGTCAATACCCAGGCCGAAACCGGCGGCTGGCTGTTCCGCATCACTCTTTCGGACGCTTCCGAACTCGGCGCGCTGATGGATGAGGCTGCTTACAAGCAGTACGTCGAAAGCCTCTGATTTACCGATAGAATTCACGGAGTATCGCCGCTTGCGCTACCTGCCCCTGACTCCCGCCGATCGTGCCGAGATGCTCGGCGTCATCGGTGCCGACACGGTCGACGACCTCTTCGTCGACGTGCCCGCCGAGGCCCGCCTTTCCGGTCCCATCGCGGGGCTGCCGCTCCACGCCAGCGAAATGGCGGTGGAACGGCACATGTCCGCGCTTGCGGCCAAGAACCTCTCGGCCGGAACGGCGCCGTTCTTTATCGGCGCTGGCGCTTATCGCCATCACGTTCCGGCCTCGGTCGATCACCTGATCCAGCGCGGCGAGTTCCTGACCGCCTACACGCCCTACCAGCCGGAAATCGCGCAGGGCACGCTGCAGGTGCTGTTCGAGTTCCAGACGCAGGTCGCGCGCCTGTTCGGCACCGACATCGCCAACGCATCGATGTACGACGGCTCGACTGCCTGCTGGGAAGCGATCCTGATGGCCAGCCGCATCACCCGCAAGACCCGCGCCGTGCTGTCGAGCGGTCTGCACCCGCACTACGCCGAAGTGGTGCGCACGATGGCCAAGTTCACCGAAGACGATATCGTCTCGTTGAAGGCCGAACTGGTGGCCGAGGCTGACGACGCCGCCGTGATCGCGTCGATCGACGACAAGACCTCCTGCGTCGTCGTCCAGTATCCGGACGTGATGGGCCGCATCCCCGACCTCGCCGCAATTGCTGAAGCCGCGCACGCCAAGGGCGCGCTGCTCATCGCGGTCGTCACCGAGCCGGTGGCGCTGGGCATGATCGAGGCGCCGGGCGCGCTGGGTGCCGATATCGTCGTGGGCGAAGGCCAGTCGATCGGCGTCGGCCTCCAGTTCGGCGGGCCTTACTTGGGCCTGTTCGGCTGCCGCGAGAAGTTCGTGCGCCAGATGCCGGGCCGCCTCTGCGGCCAGACGGTGGACGCCGAAGGCAAGCGTGGCTTCGTGCTGACGCTCTCCACGCGCGAACAACATATCCGCCGCGAGAAGGCGACCAGCAATATCTGCACGAATTCAGGGCTTTGTGCGCTTGCTTTCAGCATTCACCTGACCTTGTTGGGCGGTGAAGGCCTGGCCCAGCTCGCCGCCGTGAACCACGATAAGGCGCAGGCAATGATCGAGCGTCTGGCCAAGGTGCCGGGCGTGACCGTGCTGAACGACGCCTACTTCAACGAAGCAACGCTGGTCCTTACCCGCGACGCCCGCGAAGTGGTTCGCGAACTGGCAGATCGCAAGGTTCTGGGCGGCGTCTCGCTCGGCCGCCTGTTCCCCGAGGACAGCGATCTGCACAAGGGCCTGCTGGTGACGGCGACCGAGACCGTGACTGACGAGGACATCGAAGTGTTTGCCCGTGAACTTGAAGGAGTGCTGGCATGAACGCGGTAAACGCAAGCGGCTGGCGCCCGAGCATGGGTGAAGCTGGCGAAGGCACCCCCTTCAAGACCGCCTCGGGCGATTATGGCCTGATGCTGGAAGAAGCGCTCAGCTTCGAACTCGGTTCGTCCGAGAAGTGCGGCGTCGATCTCGACACGCCCAGCCGTCCGGCGGCGGCCGGCCTGTCGAAGTTCCTGCGCAAGTCGGCTCCGGCGCTGCCCGGCCTGACCGAGCCGGAAACCGTGCGCCATTACACCCGCCTGTCGCGCCAGAACTACGCGATCGACCTCGGGCCGTTCCCGCTCGGTTCGTGCACGATGAAGCACAACCCGCGCCTGAACGAGAAGATGGCCCGCCTGCCGGGCTTTGCCGACGTTCACCCGCTCCAGCCGCAGAAGACGGTCGAGGGCGCGCTGGAAGTGATCGAGCAGCTGGCCGACTGGCTGATCACGCTGACCGGCATGGCCTCTGTGGCGATGAGCCCGAAGGCCGGTGCGCACGGCGAGCTTTGCGGCTTGCTCTGCATCCGCGCCGCGCTCGACGCGCGCGGTGAGAAGCGCGACGTGGTGCTGGTGCCCGAAAGCGCCCACGGCACCAACCCGGCGACCGCCGCTTTCGCGGGCTTCAAGGTTCAGTCGATCCCGGCGACCCCGGAAGGCCGCGTCGATGTAGAGGCGCTGAAGGCCAAGCTGGGCCCGAACGTCGCTGGCGTGATGATCACCAACCCGAACACTTGCGGGCTGTTCGAGCCGGAGATGAAGGCGATCGGTGACGCGGTTCACGCGGCCGGCGGCTACGTCTATTGCGACGGCGCCAACTTCAACGCCATCGTCGGCAAGGTGCGCCCCGGCGACCTCGGCGTCGATGCCATGCACATCAACCTGCACAAGACCTTCTCCACCCCGCACGGCGGCGGCGGTCCCGGTGCCGGCCCGGTCGTGCTGTCCGAAGCGCTGGCGCCCTTCGCGCCGCTGCCCTTCGTCAGCCGCGGTGAAGACGGCCGCGTCCACCTCGTCGAGGAGGAAAACGCGGGCGAGGGCCATGCGCAGGCATTCGGCCGCATGGTCGCCTTCCACGGCCAGATGGGCATGTTCACCCGCGCGCTGACCTACATCCTCAGCCACGGCGCGGACGGTCTGCGCCAGGTGGCCGAAGACGCGGTGCTCAACGCCAACTACGTCCTGCGTTCGTGCGAGGATCTGCTGCCGGCACCGTTCGCCAAGAGCGGTCCGTGCATGCACGAGGCGCTGTTCAGCGATGCGGGTCTGGCCGAGGGCTTCTCCACGCTGGACATCGCCAAGGGCCTGATCGACGAGGGCTTCCACCCGATGACGGTCTACTTCCCCCTGGTGGTGAAGGGCGCGATGCTGGTCGAGCCGACCGAGACGGAAAGCAAGGCCGGTCTCGATCGCTTCATCGGTTCGCTGCGCAGCCTGGCCCAGCGCGCCAAGGATGGCGACCAGAGCCTCCACAGCGCCCCGCACTTCGCACCGCGTCGCCGCCTTGACGAAACGCTCGCGGCGCGCAAGCCTGTGCTCGTATGGCAGGGCGCCCCGGGTGAGCCGGGCACGCCTTCGCTGAGCGAAATCGGGGGTAGCTGAGACTATGGGGGGAAACGGATATGCGGCCTGGCTGCCGCTGCTGATTTTCGCAGCAGTGATGGCCTGGCGTTTTCGCAGCCTTGAAAAGGCGCGGCCGCTCCGTCTCCCCCTTCTCTGGATTGCGCCGCTGATCGTCGGAGCGACCGTCAGTCTGGCGCTCTATGGCATGCCGCCGGGGGCGCTGGGCTGGATGGCCCTGGCCGCCGGCTTCGCCATCGGCGGCGGGATCGGCATGCAGCGTTCGCGCCTCATGCGGCTCCATGTCGAGGGTGAGGGGGACGAGGCCCGGGTGATGATGCGCCAGTCGCCCTTGGCGCTGGTGCTGATTCTGGTCGTCTTCGCCTTGCGGCGGATGATCTTGCCGGGCGGAATGGCGATCGGGGCGGGCCATCCGGCTGCCAATGCCCTGCTGATGACCGATGCCATGCTCGGCTTCGTGCTGGGGATGGTGGTGATCAGCCGCATGATCCTGTGGCAGAGGGCGCGCGCCATGGTGGCGAACCACATCTCGGACAGCTGATCTTCAAGGGAAAAGCTTGTGGCGCGAAGCGGCAGACCGTTTCGCGCCACGTTACCTTCGGAGACCTCAGGTCGCGCGGTCAACCGCGTTTGCGGCAGACTCGATGTCCTGGCCGACGCCGCGAACGGTATTGCAGGCCGCCGCACTGAGCACGAGGCCCGAAACTGCAAGCGCCAGAACCGCTTTCCTGATCATGATTGCTTGACCCTTCAACGAACAATGTCCGAGGCGGATGCCTCGCGCTGTCGCTAATCCATCTTCCGATGGAGAGAAAGGGGCTCGCGGTCAGGTCAGCAGGCTATCCGCCGCGCCGATACGGCGTTGCGCCGCATCGGAGCAGCGGTGCTGGACGCCTCAGGCGAATTACTTGTTGATGGCGTCGTCGCCGGCCTGGCCGACCGATTCAACGTCCTTGCCCGCGCCCTTCACGGTGTTGCAGGCTGCGGCGGAGAAGACGATGCTTCCGGCGACCAGCGCGAGAACGAGATTCTTGACCATGTGAGGTTCCTTTCTACGCAATCCCGATCATTCAAGCGGGAACGTTGGAGGCAACTCTCGGTGAAGCCGCCGGTTCCCGGAGGCTAGCGCGAAGGCAGCACGGATTCTTCGATCGCGCTTTCATCCAGGGCGGAAGTCGGAGAGATCCGCTTGCTCAGGACATGCTCCCGCCAGGTGATGACGAGCCCGGCAGCGATGATCAGCGGGGCGCCGAACCAGATCGAAGGCGGCGGTGCGTCGCCGAAAACGGTGTATCCGTAAGTGGTTGCCCAAATGAGGGCGGTGTAGTCCATGACCACCACGGTGGCGACCGCGCCGTGGCGCAGCGCCGCGGTGATGAGCAGTTGCGCCAGGGTTCCGGTAACCCCCACGGCGACAAGCAGCAGCCATATCTGGGGTTCGTGAGCGCGACCGTAGAAGGGGAGCAGCACGGCGGCGAAGAGCGAACCGAAGAAGGCGAACCAGAACACGCAGGCGATGGGTTCTTCGGTCCGGGCAAGGTCGCGGATCTGGAAGCTCACCACGGCGACGATGACGCCGGCGCCCAGTCCGGCGGCCAGCCCCACCAGTGGCAGGTCCTGCACCGGGGCATCGGGCCGGGTGATGACAAGCACCCCGAGGAAGCCCAGGACCACCGCAAGCCAGCGCCAGGGTCCGACTTTGTCGCGCACGACCAGCGCAGTGATGAGCACGGCGAAGAGCGGCGCGGTGAAGCCCAGGGTCGTGCCCACCGGCAACGGCAGCAGCATGGCTGCGGTGACGTTGCAGACCAGGCCGAGCGTGCCTGTCGTCGCGCGGGCGGCGTGAGTGCCGAGCCGCCGTGTCCGCAACATCGGCAGGCGGCCCGTCATCAACAGTCCTCCGGCGATGAGGGGCACGGCCATGGCCTGGCGCCAGAACACCATCTCCGCTGCGGAGACCCCGCTGCGCCCTGCCAGCTTGACCAGCATGAACATCGTCGAGAGCATCACCATCGCCATCAGGCGCAGGGTGATGGCAAGCATCGGGCGGTCGGGCCGGGATGTTTTCGATGATGTGCGGGCGGCGTTCACCGCCAGGGCTTTAACTTGGCGGCGGAAGGAGGCAAGGGCGGGCCATGAACGATTCCGATAAGATCATGGCCGTGATCGGCGGCCTGGCGGTTGCCCTGGCGGCCGTGGCCTGGCTGGGCGACCGCCGCCGCATGAAGCGCCGCGACCTCGACCGGGTGGGCTTCATGCCCTGGACGCCCGTGTTCTTTTTCGCCCTCATGGCAGCGGTACTGCTGCTGGGGGTGGTCGGGAAGGATCTGTTCAGGGGTTAGAGGCAGGCTTCGAGATAGGCCTGGTCGAAGCCGAACTGGCGTGCTTTTTCCAGGGTGTAGGGGCGCAGGCCGGAGCTGCGGAATTCGCCGATGATCTTGCCGTCGTCGGTCTCGTCCAGATATTCGAACTTGAAGAGTTCCTGGGTGACGATGACATCGCCCTCCATGCCGATCACTTCGGTGATGTTGGTGGTGCGGCGCGAACCGTCGCGCAGGCGCTTCACCTGCACGATGAGGTCCACCGATTCGGCGATCTGGCGGCTGATCGCTTCCTTGGGGATCTTGATGTCGCCCATCAGGATCATGTTTTCCATACGGCCCAGGCACTCGCGCGGGCTATTGGCGTGAAGCGTGCACATCGAGCCATCGTGGCCGGTGTTCATCGCGGCCAGCAGGTCGAAGCATTCCGCGCCGCGGATTTCGCCCAGGATGATGCGGTCGGGACGCATGCGCAGTGCGTTCTTGACGAGATCGCCGATGGTGATGGCGCCCTGGCCTTCGAGGTTCGGCGGGCGGGTTTCCAGCGGCAGCCAGTGCGGCTGCTGCAGGCGCAGTTCGGCGGCGTCCTCGATGGTGAGCACGCGCTCGCCGGGGTCGATCATCTTGGACAGCGCGTTGAGCATCGTCGTCTTGCCGGACCCGGTACCGCCCGAGATCACGACGTTCATCCGGCAGGCTCCGGCGATCTTCAGCGTGGTCGCCATCTTCTCGCTCATCGAACCGAAGTCCTTGAGCATGTCGATGGTGATCGGCTTCTCCGAGAATTTACGAATCGAGATGGCGGTGCCGCGCAGTGAAAGTGGCGGCACGATCACGTTGACGCGGCTGCCGTCCTTGAGGCGGGCGTCGGCCAGCGGCGTGGTCTGGTCGACGCGGCGGCCGACCTGGTTGACGATGCGCTGGGCGATCTGAAACAAGTGCTGCTCGTCGCGGAACTTGGTCGTCGCGAGCTGGAGCTTGCCCTTCTTTTCGATGTAGGTCTGGTTCGGACCGTTGACCATGATGTCCGAGACGTCGGGATCGTTCAGCAGCTCTTCCAGCGGGCCGAAGCCCAGCAGCTCATCGATCAGGACCTTCTCCAGCGCGAACTGCTCGCGGCGGTTGAAGGTGATCTTGAGCTCGGCGAGGACTTCAATGATGATCGGGCGGAATTCCTCGGACAGTTCGTCCTTGGTCAGGGTCGCGGCGGCTTCGGGGTCCACGCGCTCCAGCAGGCGCGGCAAGACCTGCTCCTTGATCTTGTGGATCGATGCCTCGAAGCCGCTCTGCTCGGACTGGCCATCATGCACGGCATTGGCGCGGTCCGCGAGACGCGACATCGCATCGTCGCGGGAGTTTTGCGGCGCAGTCGTCCCGGAGCCGGCGGGCAGGGGGAAGGGATCACTGGAAGGCTGGGCGGCCCCGGCCGTAGTCTCGGCGCCAACCTTCAGCGGCTTGGCCACGCCGAACGCAGGCCTTGCGCCCTGGCCCAGTCCGCCGATGCCGTTGCGACGCCCGAATGCAGTCATGTTTTCGTCAACCCTTTCAGCGCCGGCACACCCTGCCGCATGGCGATGTCCTGCGATTGAGCGCAGGATTAAGGTTGAAACTTTGATAACTTCCTAATGGTGGCTGGAGTTCAACCATATTGCGGTGCACCGGCTCTTCAGGTCCAAAGGTGCCGCAAGTTGGCAGTTCAAAGCGGTCAGGGCGGTTTCCGGAAAGTGCTGATTAGCTATGCGTTAACTACGCTTGCAATAGATAGCCGGGCGAAAGATCGGCCGGGGCAGGTCAGGTCGAATGAACGTTGGCTTGTGGGGTGCCGATGGGTAAGTTTACTTTATTGCGTAGTTTCTCGTTCAGTTTTACTTTCTGGTGGATTTGCATTCCGAACATCGGTGCAATTGCCATGTGGCCGATTGGCGGGCCGCAGATGGCATTCCCGATGGCTGTCTGTGGTGTCGCTGCCGTCGCGATTTGCCATTCTGAAAACGTTTGGATCAGGCGAGCAGGTATTGTTTTCTGCTTTTTGACTAGCGTGATGATGTACATCGCAATCTCGTTCAATCTGAACCCAACGACGGTCGTTGCTTCCGTTGAGTTTGCAAGAGAACTCGATCTTCGGCAATCACCCGAATATCTAATGGCCGTGGGAACCATATTGGTAGCAATGGTGCTTGCGATCAAATTTGCGCCGCAAGTTCCAAAGCTCTCGACGCTGGATCACAAGATCATGGCTTTGGCTACGGTGGCGCTTCTGATCCTTGTCGATGGTGCCGCTACTGCTGGAGCACGAGGGTCGTATAAGATGACCGCCCCAGCGG
Organism: Novosphingobium sp. BL-S-21; assembly: GCF_055521655.1. Taxonomy (NCBI): domain Bacteria; kingdom Pseudomonadati; phylum Pseudomonadota; class Alphaproteobacteria; order Sphingomonadales; family Sphingomonadaceae; genus Novosphingobium; species Novosphingobium sp. BL-S-21. The sequence goes on along the minus strand of NZ_CM145496.1, from coordinate 780,479 downwards.
ATGCACCGATCGACTCCGCCATGATCCGGAATGAATTAACGCCGAGCACAGTTAGCGCGCGGAATCTTGTCGTCATTCTTGTTGAGTCCTTGGGGCAGCCCAACAACCCCCATGATCAGGCTTTGTTCGATAAAGCCTGGGGTAAAGCGCGTTGGTCCAGCCGATATGAAGTCACTGGCGGTACAAGCGCTTATTATGGTTCAACAACAAATGCAGAATTACGGGAGTGGTGCTCAGTCTGGAAGGACTTCGAGAGCTTCGACTTCGATAATGCGCATTGTCTGCCGGCGCAGTTCAAGGACGCGGGTTTTCACACGACCTCGATTCACACTTTCACTGGAGACTTTTTTGAGAGGCAAACCTGGCATCCAAAACTGGGGTTTCAGGATCAGCTTTTCATGCCCGAGTTACTGGGACTCGATGCCCATAAATGCGGGGGTGTTTTCCCAGGTGCCTGCGATACCGACATACCAAGTATAATCGGGGACAAGTTGCGTTCGTTACCTGACCAAAGGAACCTAATCTACTGGCTTACATTAAACAGTCATTTGCCAGTGGCGGAAGATAGTGACGCTCATACCGACAACTGTAGGCTTGCCGATCAGAATTGGAATGAGCAGTTTCCCATGCTCTGTCGTTCCTACTTGCTCCAGCAGCGACTTGCCGATTCTATCATGAAGGAAGTTATGAGGCGTGATTTCCCGGAAGCCGATATTCTCATTGTCGGGGATCACATGCCACCATTCTTCCAGCGAGCTCTTAGAAATCGCTACGATGCAGAACATGTTCCTTGGATCATGCTTCGCAACCGACGAGCATTGGATCGATCACGACAGGGGGCTGCCCTTTAAGAATATTGTTTCATCTTCAAATCAAAAAAAAGGCCGCCTCGGCTGAGGCGGCCTTTTTTTTATTTTTTTTATTTTTGCCGACTAGCGTGAGAGATCAGCCGACGTGCTCGGCGAGTACGGTCAGGCCTTTGTCGCCCACTTCGGCGAAGCCGCCGGTGATGCGGATTTCTTCCGGAGTGGCGTTCTCGGTCCGGTAGACCTTGAGCGCGCCGTCGGCGATCGTCGACATGAAGGGCGCGTGGCCCTCCAGCACGCCGAACTCGCCTTCGGTGCCGGGGACGACCACCATGTGGACGTCTTCCGAGCGGACGAGCTTGGCCGGCGTGACGAGTTCGAAGTGCAGAGCCATGATCGATTACGCCTCTTCGGCCAGCTTCTTGGCCTTGGCGACCGCTTCCTCGATGCCGCCGACCATGTAGAAGGCTGCTTCCGGAAGGTGATCGTATTCGCCTTCGACGACGGCCTTGAACGACTTCACGGTGTCTTCGAGCTGGACGAACTTGCCCGGGATGCCGGTGAAGACTTCCGCGACGTGGAACGGCTGCGAAAGGAACTTCTGGATCTTGCGGGCGCGGGCGACAGTGAGCTTATCTTCTTCCGAAAGCTCGTCCATGCCCAGGATCGCGATGATGTCCTGAAGCGACTTGTACTTCTGCAGGGTTTCCTGAACGCGGCGGGCGGTCTCGTAGTGCTCGGCACCGACGACGCGGGGCTCAAGAACGCGCGAGGTCGAGTCGAGCGGGTCGACGGCCGGGTAGATGCCCAGTTCCGAAATGGCGCGGTTCAGCGTGGTCGTTGCGTCCAAGTGGGCGAACGAGGTGGCCGGCGCCGGGTCGGTAAGGTCGTCCGCGGGAACGTAGATCGCCTGGACCGAGGTGATCGAGCCCTTGGTGGTCGAGGTGATGCGTTCCTGCAACTGGCCCATGTCGGTCGACAGGGTCGGCTGATAGCCCACGGCCGAAGGAATACGGCCGAGCAGGGCCGACACTTCCGCACCCGCCTGGGTGAAGCGGAAGATGTTGTCGACGAAGAACAGAACGTCCTGGCCTTCCTGGTCGCGGAAGTACTCGGCCATGGTCAGGCCCGAAAGAGCGACGCGGGCGCGGGCGCCCGGCGGCTCGTTCATCTGGCCGAACACGAGAGCAACCTTCGAACCTTCCGACACGGCGTTGCCTTCGGCGTCCTTGGCGATAACGCCGGCGTCGAGGAACTCGTGGTAGAGGTCGTTGCCTTCACGGGTACGTTCACCGACGCCCGCGAAGACCGAGACGCCGCCGTGGCCCTTGGCGATGTTGTTGATCAGTTCCTGGATGAGAACCGTCTTGCCCACGCCGGCGCCGCCGAACAGGCCGATCTTGCCGCCCTTGGCGTAAGGCGCGAGAAGGTCGATGACCTTGATGCCGGTGACCAGGATCGCCGCTTCGGTCGACTGGTCGACGAAGGGCGGGGCTTCGGCGTGGATCGGGGCGAACATGTCCGAGCCGACCGGGCCGCGCTCGTCGATGGGATCGCCGACGACGTTCATGATGCGGCCGAGCGTCTTGGGGCCGACCGGCACCGAGATCTGCTTGCCGGTGTTCGACACGGGCTGGCCGCGGGTCAGACCGTCGGTGCCGTCCATGGCGATGGTGCGCACGGTGTTCTCGCCGAGGTGCTGGGCGACTTCGAGAACCAGCTTCTGGCCGTTGTTCTCGGTCTCCAGCGCGGAGAGGATGGCGGGCAGTTCGCCTTCGAAGGTCACGTCGACGACGGCGCCGATGACCTGGCTGATCTTGCCGGTAGAAGTTTGGTTGAGCACGGGTGCAGTGGCCATTTCGGTTTCCTTGCCTGCGATGACTTAAAGCGCTTCCGCGCCAGCAATGATTTCGACGAGTTCGGTGGTGATCGCAGCCTGGCGGGTGCGATTGTAGACGATGGTCAGCTTCTTGATCAGGTCACCGGCGTTGCGGGTGGCGTTGTCCATCGCCGTCATCGACGCACCCTGTTCGGACGCGGCGTTTTCCAGCAGGGCGCCGAACAGCTGGGTGCGCAAGTAGCGCGGCAGCAGCGCGGCGAGGATTTCCTCTTCCTCCGGCTCGTATTCGGTCACCGCATCCGCACCGGCGGTAGCGGCCACCGCCTTGGGAGCGGGGACGGGAATGATCTGCTGGTCTGTCGGCTCCTGCAGCAGGGCCGACCGGAACTTCGAGTAGAACAGATGCGCCACGTCGAACTTGCCGGCTTCGTACATCGCCACCAGTTCGTTGGCGATACGCTCGGCTTCGTCGAAGCCGGGGTCACGCACATCGGTGGTGTCGAACATGTGAGCGATCTGCTTCGGGAACTCGCGGCGCAGCGGCGCGCGGCCCTTGCGACCGACGAGGTAGAACAGGACGGTCTTGCCCTGTGCTTCCAGTTCACGCGCCTTGACGCGGGCAGCCTTGACGATGTTCGAGTTGAACGCGCCGCACAGGCCCTTGTCCGAGTTCGCGACGACAAGCAGATGCACCTTGTCGCTGCCGGTGCCGGCGAGCAGCTTGGGGCTGTTCTCGCTGACAGTGATCTTGGACGCGAGCGAGCCCATGACCTCTGCGAGGCGGGCGGCGTAGGGACGCGCGGACTCCGCGGCGGCCTGCGCCTTGCGCAGCTTGGCCGCGGCGACCATCTGCTTGGCCTTGGTGATCTTCTGGGTCGACTTGACCGAGTTGATGCGGCCCTTGAGTTCCTTGAGCGAAGCCACTCGTTGTTCCTCGTTTCGTCTTCCCCGGGATGGTCCGGGACCGGTGGGCCATCTTCAGGAAATGCCTCGCAGGGAGGTCGGTCCCGATGATGGCCCGCGATCCCGGCTTACACCGGGATGACGGTTTCTCTTAAGCGAACTGCTTGGCGAAGGCGTCGAGCGCGGCCTTGGTCTTGCTCTTGGCTTCGTCGCCGAAGTCCTTGGTCGAGCGGATCAGCGCGAGGACATCGGCATGCTGTTCGTGCATGAAGTCGAGCATTTCGGCTTCATACTCGGTGACCTTGGCGACCGGCAGGCCGTCGAGGTAGCCGTTGGTGCCGGCGAAGATCGACACGGTCTGCTCTTCGAACGACAGCGGCGAGAACTGCTTCTGCTTGAGCAGTTCGGTCAGGCGCGCACCGCGGTTGAGGAGCTTCTGGGTCGAGGCGTCGAGGTCCGAACCGAACTGGGCGAAGGCCGCCATTTCGCGGTACTGGGCCAGCTCCAGCTTGATCGAGCCGGCAACCTTCTTCATCGCCTTGGTCTGGGCCGAACCGCCGACGCGCGACACCGACAGACCCACGTTGATGGCCGGACGGATGCCCTGGTAGAACAGGCCGGTTTCCAGGAAGATCTGGCCGTCGGTGATCGAGATCACGTTGGTCGGAATGTAGGCCGAGACGTCGCCGGCCTGCGTTTCGATGATCGGAAGCGCGGTGAGCGAGCCGTTGCCGTTCTCGTCGTTCATCTTCGCGGCGCGCTCAAGCAGGCGGCTGTGGAGATAGAACACGTCGCCCGGATAGGCTTCGCGGCCCGGAGGACGGCGCAGCAGCAGCGACATCTGGCGGTAGGCGACGGCCTGCTTGGAAAGGTCATCATACACGATCACGGCGTGCATCGCGTTGTCGCGGAAGAATTCGCCCATCGCGGCGCCGGTGTAAGGCGCGAGATACTGCAGCGGAGCGGGCTCCGAAGCGGTGGCGGCGATGACGATGGAGTATTCCATCGCGCCGTTCTCTTCGAGCTGGCGCACGATCTGCGCGACGGTCGAGCGCTTCTGGCCGACGGCAACGTAGATGCAGTAAAGCTTCTTGGATTCGTCGTCGCCTGCGTTCGCTTCCTTCTGGTTGATGAAGGTGTCGATGGCGACGGCGGTCTTGCCGGTCTGGCGGTCACCGATGATCAGTTCGCGCTGGCCGCGGCCGACGGGAACGAGCGCGTCGATCGCCTTGAGGCCGGTCTGCACGGGTTCGTGCACCGACTTGCGCGGGATGATGCCGGGAGCCTTGGCTTCGACGCGGGCGCGCTTCTCGGCGACGATCGGGCCCTTGCCGTCGATCGGGTTGCCGAGGGCGTCCACCACGCGGCCGAGCAGGCCCTTGCCGACGGGAACGTCGACGATGGTGTTGGTGCGCTTGACGCTGTCGCCTTCCTTGATCTCGGCGTCCGAGCCGAAGATCACGACGCCGACGTTGTCGGCTTCGAGGTTGAGGGCCATGCCCTGAACGCCGTTGGCGAATTCGACCATTTCACCGGCCTGGACCTTGTCGAGGCCGTGGATGCGGGCGATGCCGTCACCGACCGACAGAACCGAGCCGACTTCGGAAACCTGGGCTTCGGTGCCGAAGCTGGCGATCTGGTCCTTGATGACCTTCGAGATTTCTGCTGCGCGGATATCCATTGTTCTGCCTTTCTTAGCCCTTCATGGCCTGGGCGAGCGAATTGAGACGGGTGCGGATCGAGCTGTCGATGCGCTTGGAGCCGATGGTGACGACGAGACCGCCGAGCAGGTCCGGATCAACCTTGGTGCTGACCTTGACCTTGCGACCCTCGCGCAGTTCCAGCTTCTGGCGCAGCTGCTCGACCTGCTGGTCGTCCAGGGCGTGAGCCGACGTGACTTCGGCAGTCGATTCACCGCGCTGGGCGGCGGCGATCGAAGCGAAGGCGCGGATGATCTCGGGAAGGGCGACGAGACGGCGATTGGCCGCCAGAACGCCCAGGAAGTTCCTGGTCAGCGGCGCAAGGCCGAGGACATCGGCAACGGCTTCGATGGCCGCGCCGGCAGCCTTGCGGCTGATTTCGGGGTTGCGAATCAGCTCGGCCAGATCGGCGCTTTCGCTGATGGCGAGGGCGATCTTTTCGAGGTCGGATTCGACCGTCGTTACGACGCCGTTCTCGCTGGCAAGATCAAACAGCGCCGAAGCGTAGCGTCCTTGCAAGCTGGCCTTGATGCCGCCGGAATTCTCCACGCGTGTCCTATCCTTACATCGGGTGGGCTGGGACACTTTGGGGCGCACGACAATGACGTGCCCCCCGGCCCGCAGACGGGGCGCGCATAGCGACGATAGTGTTACGATGCAAGCTATGGGAGGCGGCCTGACCACAATGGTTGGGAAAGCGCTTTAAAAGCAAGGGGCGGGAAGTATCGCCGCAGCGGCTGCTGCAAGGTTGGGACAAACGAACCAATGGAGTTTGCCATGACCTATCGAATCATCGGTTTGCCGAAAGATCGGTTCGCACCGTTTTTCGCGATGGACGCGCAGGAACTGGAGAAAAACGGGATGCGGCGCGTGATCGCGACCTCCCGTCCGGGCTATCCGTGCCGTGTCAGCCTGCAGGATGCCGAGCCGGGCGAAAGCCTGATCCTGGCGAATTTCGTCAGCCATGATGTCGCCGGTCCCTATCGCAGCGCCTATGCGATATATGTAAGGGAGAACGCGGCGGAGGCCCAGCCGCATGTCGACCGGCTGCCACCGGTGTTCGCCGGTCGCACGCTTTCGTTGCGGGGCTTCGACCGGGAGGGGATGCTGGTCCGGGCCAGACTGGCAGGACCGGGCGAGATCGAGGAAGCGATCGGGGCCTTGTTCGAAGATCCCGCGATTGCCGGGATTCACGCTCACAATGCCGCTTACGGCTGCTTTGCCGCGCGGATCGAACGCCATGGAGAGATGCAGTGACCGTCCTGGACATCCCCGTAAGCGAGGACCGCGCCTGGCAGGCCGTGCAGTCGCGCGACCGCACGTTCGACGGCCGCTTCGTCACCGGCGTGCTGACCACCGGCATTTACTGCCGCCCCTCCTGCTCGGCGCGGCACCCCCGGCGCGAGAATGTGCGGTTCTTCCCGGATGCCGGCGAAGCGGAGCAGTTCGGCCTGCGCGCCTGCATGCGCTGCCGGCCCAACGATGTCTCGCGCGACGAGGAAGCGGTGACGATAGCGCTGCGGTTGCTCGATTCCGATGAGGAGCGAACGCCGGGCCTTGCCGAGCTGGCCGAGGCGACGGGCTATAGTCCGACGCATTTCCAGCGGGTGTTCAAGCGCGCGGTCGGTCTGTCGCCGGCGGAATATCTCCGGGCGAAGCGGGTCGCGCGTGCCGGCGATGCCCTGAGCAGCGGCGCGAGCGTGACCGAGGCGATCTACGAGGCCGGGTTCGGCGCCAGCTCGCGGTTCTACGAGGCAAGCGAGGGCAGGCTGGGCATGACGCCTTCGGCCTGGCGCGAGGGTGGGCGCGGCGTGACCATCCACTGGGCCGTCGTTCCCACCAGCCTCGGCGCCATGCTGGTGGCGGCGACCGGGAAGGGCGTGTGCCGGCTCTCCTTCGAGGAAGGGCGCGAGGAACTGGCCGCGCGGTTTCCGAATGCGGAACTGGTGGAAGGCGGCAGCGACTTTGCGCACCTGCTGGCAAGCGTTGTCGCGGCGGTGGAGCAGCCGGGGCAGTCGCGGGTGATCCCGCTCGATGTGCAGGGCACGGCATTTCAGGAGGCGGTCTGGCGCGAGCTGCAGCGCATTCCCGCCGGCGAGACGCGCAGCTATGCCCAGATTGCGGCGGCGGTCGGCAAGCCGGGCGCGGTGCGCGCGGCAGGCTCGGCGAACGGGGCCAACAATGTCGCGGTGCTCATTCCCTGCCACCGAGTGATCCGCACCGACGGGTCGATCGGCGGCTATGCCTACGGCGAGGAGATCAAGCGGGAACTGCTCAAGCGGGAGCGGGGGTGAACGGCAAGGCCCTCGCCGCGCATCGATCCGGCGCGGTGAATTTCACACGAACGAATAAGGATCGATGTCGATGTTCACCCGCACACCGCGGGGGAACTGCAGCGGTTCCAGCCATTCGCGCAAGGTCTTCTGCAATTCGGCCGAGCGACGGGCATTGATCAGCAGGCGGAACCGATGACGGCCGCGGAGCAGCGATAGCGGGGCAGGGGCCGGGCCGAGCACCAGCATGTCGGGATGGTTGGGCGCCGTGCCGCCAATGGCGCGGGCGGCGGCTTTCGCCTCGGACTGGTCTTCCGAGGAAACGATGATCGCCGCCCAGCGTCCGAAGGGGGGCGCACCCGCATCGCGGCGGGCCTCGGTCTCGGCGGCGTAGAATGCGTCCCGGTCCCCGGCGGCCAGTGCCGAGATCACCGAGGCTTCCGGATGGCGCGTCTGGATCAGCACTTCGCCCGGCTTTTCGCCGCGGCCCGCGCGCCCGGCGACTTGGGCGACCTGTTGGTAGGTGCGCTCCGCCGCCCGCAAGTCGCCGCCCTCCAGGCCCAGGTCGGCATCGACCACGCCCACCAGGGTGAGATCGGGGAAGTGGTAGCCCTTGGTCACGAGCTGCGTGCCGACGATGACGTCGATCGCCTTACCCTCCGCCTTGGCGACGAATTCGCCGACGGCCTCGGCCGTGTTCATCGTATCGGACGTGACGAGCGCGACACGGGCCTCGGGCAGGATCTCGGCGACTTCGTCGGCAATGCGCTCGACCCCCGGCCCGCAGGCGACCAGGCAGTCTCCGGTGCCGCATTCGGGGCAGGCCGCGGGCACCGGCACTTCATGGCCGCAGTGGTGGCAGGCCAGGCGCTGCGAGAAGCGGTGCTCCACCAGCCAGGCCGTGCAGTTCGGGCACTGGAAACGGTAGCCGCAGTGACGGCACAGCGTCAGCGGCGCGTAACCGCGGCGGTTGAGGAACAACAGGGACTGTTCGCCGCGCGCCAGCCGCGCCTTCATTTCCTCCACCAGGCGCGGGGCGAGCCACTTGCCGCGCTCGGGCGGCTCCTGGCGCAAGTCGAGGATCTGGATGTCGGGCAGTTGCGCGCCGCCGAAGCGCGAGGGCAGGTCGACCTTGCGATAGACGCCTGCCTCGGCCAGCTGCATCGATTCGAGCGCGGGTGTCGCGCTGGCGAGCACGACCGGTATCCCTTCGAACTTGGCGCGCATCACCGCCACGTCGCGCGCGTTGTAGCGCACCCCGTCGTCCTGTTTGAACGAGACTTCGTGAGCCTCGTCGACCACGATCAGGCCGAGGCGGGCATAAGGCAGGAACAGCGCCGACCGCGCGCCGACCACGACTTGCGCCTCGCCCGCCACGATGGCGCGCCAGGCGCGGCGCCGCTCGCTGGATTTCAGTGAAGAATGCCAGAGGATCGGCGGCACGCCGAAGCGGTGCTCGAAGCGGCGCAGGAAATTCTCGGTCAGCGCGATCTCGGGCAGCAGGACCAGGATCTGCCGTCCGCGCCGCAGCGCCTCGGCCACGGCCTCGAAATAAGTCTCGGTCTTTCCAGAGCCGGTCACGCCGTCGAGCAGGAACGGCGCGAACGCATCGGCGCGAACGGCCTCGACGAAGATGTCGGCCGCTTCCTGTTGACCGTCCGACAGCATGGGCTGGGCATGTTCGGGCCGGGCGCGGGCATAAGGACGGTCGAGATCGACGACCACCGGCTCCAGCAGGCCCGCGCCGACCATGCCGCGCAGAACGCCGTCCGACACCGAGGCCAGCTCGGCCAGTTCCTTGATCGAGGCCTGCTCGCCCTGGAGAGCGTCCAGCGCGGCGGCGCGTTGCGGGGTGAGCCGGGCGGGCTCCTGTCCGGTCAGGCGGTATTCGGTGGTGGTGCCGCCGCCGCGCAGCGCCGCCATGCTGCCCAGCGCCATGCGCGCCACGGACGAAAGCGAGGCGCAGTAGTAGTCCGCGGTCCATTCGATGAGGCGCCGCAGACGCTCCGGCAGGGGCGGCACGGGCATGACTTCCAGCAGGGGGCGCAGTTTCGATTCAGGCACTTCCTGCGTGTTCAGGCGTTGCGGCTCCCAGACGATGCCGAGCACCTGCCTCGGCCCGAGGGGCGCAACCACCACGGAGCCGAATTCTATCGCCATGCCTTCGGGGACGCGGTAGTCGAGGACGCCCAGTGCGGCGTTGAAGACGAGGATTCGGACGCGTTTCATGTAGGTTGCATATAGGCACTGCTGTCCGGGGGCGTGAAGGAGTTGATGATGGTGAACTGGGGAACAGGGGATAATTCGGCAGCCATGGGCGCTTCGGCGGAAGCGGACATGCATGTCGAAACCGGCGCGGCAAGCGCGTTTCGGTCCGACTGGAGCCGCCGCGGCGTGCTCATCGGCATGCTTGCAACCGGAGTGCTGATGCTGCCGGGCTGCTCGACTCTCGCGACGGGTTCGGGCCTGGGCTCGGGCTCTTCGGCCGGCGCGGACCCCGTACGCCGCCTCATGCGCTTTTCCTCGGAACGGGCTTTCGCCTGGCTCGGCCAGCCCGAGGGCTTCTGGACCAGCCCCGTGGCCCGCATCCCGATGCCGGTGCTGTTCGACCGCCCCGGGCGCACGACCACGGGCGTGCTCAAGTCGAAGGCCTTCCGCGACAAGCTTCAGTATCAGCTCAACCTCTTCGCGACGCCCGGCGCGCGCGTGGCCGGTCCGCTGGTGCTCAAGACCGTGCAGAGCGTCGCCATCCCGAATCCGGCCGAAGTGATGGCAGGCGGCAATACCGCGGCCACCACGCTGCTGCGCCGCGCGATGGGGCCGGCGCTCGTCAACGCCATGATCCCCGAGATCGAGCGCGCCATGAAGGAGGCGCAGGACCCCACGCTGAACCAGGCGATCGCCGCGCTGAAGGGCGTGACCGTCCAGGACACCGCCCATGCCCTCGCGCTCGATGCCGACAACGGCATCTGGTACGAGATCGGTGCGGCCGAGGCGGCAATCCGCCAGGATCCGGCCGATACCAACGATGCCGTGCTGATCGGCGCGTTCAAGAAGGCCTGACCGGCCGGCCGCTCCGGCGGCCGCAAGGCGCAGGGTAGCGGGGAAGGGCGCGCTTCCCTATAGGGGGCGCCAGAATCGACGGGCAGCGCGACGCCGCCCGTCGCAGCCCCGCACCCACAGGAACCGCGCCATGAAGTTCTTCGTCGACACCGCAGACACCAACGACATCGCCGATCTGGCCGCCACCGGCCTGCTCGACGGCGTTACCACCAACCCCTCGCTGATCGCCAAGTCCGGCCGCGACTTCCTGGAAGTCACCAAGGAAATCTGCGGTCTGGTCGATGGTCCGGTCAGCGCCGAAGTCGTTGCGCTCGACCATGAAGGCATGATGCGCGAGGCCGAAATCCTCCGCAAGATCGCCGACAACGTCTGCATCAAGGTGCCGCTCACCATCGACGGCCTGAAGACCTGCAAGAAGCTGACCAGCGACGGCACGCTCGTCAACGTCACGCTCTGCTTCTCGGCCAACCAGGCCCTGCTCGCAGCCAAGGCCGGCGCGAGCTTCGTCTCGCCCTTCGTCGGCCGTCATGACGACAACGGCTTCGACGGCATGGACCTGATCCGCGACATCCGCCTGATCTACGACAACTACGCGTTCGAGACCGAGATCCTCGCGGCTTCGATCCGCCACCCGGTCCACGTCCTCGAATGCGCCCGCATCGGCGCCGACGTCGCGACGATGCCGCCGGCCGTCATCAAGAACCTCGTGAAGCACGTCCTCACGGACAAGGGCATCGAAGGCTTCATGGCCGACTGGGCCAAGACCGGCCAGTCGCTCTGAAATTGACGTCCCTCTGACTTGACGTCGCTCTGACTTGACGCCGCTCTGATCTGAAGCCGTTCCGGCCCGAGGTCAGGGCAGCATGGATCGTCGTCCCGGACCGCGTCCGGGACGACCTCTTGCTCCCAACCGATCCTTCCCGGCTTGCACCCGGCGGACTATGTCGCCATTGAGCGGTCATGTCCGATGAAACACCCGTCGATCGCTTCAAGCTGGCCCTGACTGGCGCTTCGCGCGCCATCGCGCAGGATGCCGAAGTCGAGGTCAACTGGACCGCCGACGCTCCAAGCTCCACCGGCCAGACGTTCCGCGTGCCGATGCCGGGCCGCTCGATTCCGCAGGCGGCCGCCATGCAGGCGCGCGGCTATGCCGACAGTTTCGCGCTCAGGCTGCGCCATCACAACGACAGGCTGCACATGCGCAATGCGCCCGCCGATCCTTCGGCCCGGGCCTGCTACGATGCGGTGGAGGCCGTGCGCTACGAGGCGCTGGGCGCCAATCACTACGAGGGCATGCGCGCCAACCTCGATGCCTCGCTGGAAGCGCGCATCGCCAGCGATCCGATCTCGCGGGCGGACAGCCCGGACGGCGTGCCGATCCCGACCGCGCTGGCGCTCATGCTGCGCGAGCGTCTGACCGGCCAGCCAGTGCCGGAATCGGCCCAGTTCGGCGTCGACATGGTCCGCCGCTGGATCGAATCGAAGGCGGGTGACGATTTCGAGGCGCTGGCCGATTCCATCGAGAACCAGAAAGCCTTCCAGAAGCTCTCGCTCGACATGCTCATGCACCTGGAGATGACCCAGGCCGAGCAGATCGAACAGCCGCCCGAAGAGTCCGAGGACATGGACGGCGACGAGGAGACCGAGGAAGACGAAACCGGCGACGAAAGCGGCAAGGAGGAGCAGTCCACCGAGATGGCCGCCGAGCCGTCGAGCGGTCAGGACGAGGGCGAGAGCGAGGCCGAGGGCGAGAACTCGGACGAGATGGACGACGGCGAAGAGGGACAGGAAGGCGAGGAGGGCATGATGCCCGTGCGCCCGAACCGACCCTGGACCGACATTCCCGACAGCTTCGACTATCAGGTCTTCACCGAGGCCTTCGACGAAGTGGTGGTCGCTTCCGAACTGTGCGACGACGAGGAACTGACCCGTCTGCGTGCTTATCTCGATGCCCAGCTCAAGGGGTTGCAGGGCGTGGTGACGCGCCTTGCCAACCGGCTCCAGCGCCGCCTCATGGCCCAGCAGAACCGTTCGTGGGACTTCGACCAGGAAGAGGGCATGCTCGATGCCGCGCGGCTCGCCCGCGTGGTCGTCTCGCCCGGACAGTCGCTGTCCTACAAGATCGAGCGCGATGTCGAGTTCAAGGATACGATCGTCACCCTGCTGCTCGACAATTCCGGCTCGATGCGCGGTCGTCCGATCTCGATCGCGGCGATCAGCGCGGATGTGCTGGCGCGCACGCTGGAGCGCTGCGGCGTCAAAGTGGAGATCCTGGGCTTCACCACGCGCGCCTGGAAGGGCGGACAGAGCCGCGAATCCTGGCTGTCGAACGGGCGCCCCCAGCATCCGGGCCGCCTCAACGATCTTCGCCACATCATCTACAAGAAGGCCGACGAGCCGTGGCGCCGGGCGCGCAAGAATCTGGGCCTGATGATGCGCGAGGGCCTGCTGAAGGAAAATATCGACGGCGAGGCGCTGCTCTGGGCGCACAACCGCATGCTGGCCCGGCCCGAAGACCGGCGGATCATGATGGTGATCTCCGATGGCGCTCCGGTGGACGATTCGACGCTATCGGTGAACTCCGCGGGCTATCTCGAAGCGCACCTTCGCCGCGTGATCGAGTGGATCGAGACCAAGAGCCCGGTCCAGCTCGTCGCCATCGGCATCGGCCACGATGTGACGCGCTACTACCGCCGCGCCGTGACGATCATGGACGCCGAACAGCTCGGCGGGACCATGATCGAACAGCTCGCCGGACTGTTCGAAGAGGAAAAGGGCAGGAAATGAGGGCGTCCCGGACCTGGTCCGGGACTGCCGGCCTTTCTTCAGGGCGTCGCTTGCGCGGGAGCTTCCCGTTATCGGGATCCGTTCGGGTCGGCGTCCTCAAGGATTGACCTCGCCTCGGCCAGCCGCTTATGCCGCGGCGCATGACCGAAACCCAAAGCCTTACCCTGTTCAACAGCCTCACCCGCCAGCTGGAGCCGTTCCAGCCCGTCCATGAAGGCGAGGCGCGGGTCTACAGCTGCGGGCCGACGGTCTACAACTACCCCCATATCGGCAACATGCGCGCCTATGTCTTCGCGGACATCCTCGGCCGGACGCTGAGCCACAAGGGCTACAAGCTCACGCACGTCATCAACATCACCGATGTCGGCCACCTGACCGACGACGCCGATGCCGGTGAGGACAAGATGGAGAAGATGGCGCGCACCCAGGCGCAGTCCATCTGGGACATCGCGGCCCATTACACCCAGGCCTATTGGGCCGACATCAAGGCGCTCAATATCCGTCAGCCGGCGAAGTGGTCGATCGCGACCGACTATGTGCCGCAGATGATAGAATTTGCCGAGAAGATAGCTCCAACTCACTGCTACGAATTGGAAAGTGGTCTCTATTTCGACGTTTCCACCGTGTCCGACTACGGCCGCCTGGCCCGGGCCGTCACGGACGAGGGGGAGGGGCGCATCGAGGCTGTCGCGGGCAAGCGCAATGCGGCGGACTTCGCCATATGGCGCAAGACTCCATTGGGCGAGACGCGCCAGATGGAATGGGATTCGCCTTGGGGCAAAGGTGCTCCGGGATGGCATCTCGAATGCTCGGTGATGTCCGGCGACTTGCTCGGCTTTCCCTTCGACATCCACACCGGCGGCATCGATCACCGCGAGATCCATCACCCCAACGAGATTGCCCAGAACCAGGCATTCTGCTGCACCAATGGCCTCGACATGGCCGCAAATTCCGGTGCCAAGATATGGATGCACAACAATTTTCTGGTCGAACGCTCAGGCAAGATGAGCAAGAGCTCGGGTGAATTCCTGCGGCTGCAATTGCTGATCGACAAGGGCTACCACCCGCTCGGCTACCGCATGATGTGCCTGCAGGCGCACTATCGCTCGGAGCTGGAATTTTCGTGGGATGGGCTGGCCGCCGCGCTGGTTCGCCTCAAGCGCATGATCATCGTGATCGAGCGACTGGGCGACGTGGAGCCGGGCGATGCCGGCCATCCCAAGCTCGCGCCCATGCTCGAAACTTTCGAGAAGGCGGTGGGAGAGGATCTGAACACCGCCGTGGCGCTTACCGCGCTGGAAGACGTTCTGGCCGCCAAGAAAGTCGATCCCGGCGCCAAGCGGGCCGTGATCGAGGCGATGGACGCGGTGCTGGGTCTCGACCTGTTCGGCACCAGCCGCGCCGATCTTCGCCTTCGGCCCAAGGCGGCCGAGATCACCGAGGCCGAAATCGAGAGCGTCCTCGTCCAGCGCAAGGAAGCGCGCGCGCAGAAGGATTTCGCGACATCGGATGCCCTGCGCGACGCGCTGGCCGCGAAGGGCGTGGACGTGATGGACGGCGATCCGCTGGGCTGGGAATGGAAGCTCGGCTGACCGCTTGAGCGGGGCGGGACAGGGCTTGCAGTAAGCGCGGGCCAGGCCCCCTTGTCATCCCGGCTGGCCATCCCGATCAAGGTGCAAAGGCCTGAATTAGGCCGCCAATCGGAGTCCGTCCATGACCGCCGCCGTGATCAACGCCAAGTCGCGTGCCCTTCTTGAAGGGCGCTTGCCCGAGGGTGTGGAGCCGCTCTGGTTCGAAAGCGATGCGCAGCTGCTGCAACTGGCGCCGCGCGCGGAGATCGCCTGGCTCGATCCCGTATCGCCTGCCATCGCGGCCGAGTTCATTGCCGCTGCAGACAAGCTGACCTGGTACACGGCGCTGTCGTCTGGGGTCGACTGGCTTCCCCTGACGCTCCTTGTGGAGCGCGGCGTCCAGCTTACCAACGGTTCGGGCATTCATGCGCAGTCGGTGGCCGAATACGCGGTGATGGGGATGCTGTCGGTCGCCAAGGGCTGGCGCGAGGTGGTGCGGGCGCAAGATCGGCACCAGTGGCTGGCCCAGCCGCCGGGCAAGCGCGAACTGCTGGATTCGAAAGTCCTGGTGGTCGGCGCCGGCGAGATCGGCGGCCGGATCGCCGAACTCCTGCGCGTGTTCGGTGCGGACGTGACGGGCGTGCGCCGCCGTCCGGGACCGGGCGACCTGGCATCCGATGCCTGGCGCGCGGAACTCGGCCGATTCGACTGGGTCATCGCCGTCGTGCCCTCGACCCCGGAAACCCAGCGCATGTTCGGTGAGGCGGAGTTCTCCGCGATGAAGCCCGGCGCCGTCTTCCTCAACTTCGCGCGCGGGACGGTGATCGATCAGGACGCCCTGCTGGCCGCCATCGACTCGGGCCATCTGGGCGGCGCTTTCCTCGACGTGACGGAACCCGAGCCGCTTCCGGCCGACCATCCGCTCTGGTCGCGCGAAAATATCCATATTTCGATGCACCTGGCCGGCCGGGCGCAGGACACCCTGTACGAGCGCGGATCGGCGCGATTTCTCGCCAATCTTCAGCACTTCGTGCGCGGCGAGCCCCTGGACCATGTCGTCGATCTGTCGCGGGGTTATTGACCGGCCACTACTTTGGCCAGATGCCCGGCGTTGAATTCTTCGCCACATGCCCTGACACTACGACCTGAAATTCGGGATCAAGCGGAGGGAAGATGCACATGGCAGAGAGCGACAAGCGCAAGGCGTCCGATCTATTCATCGAATGCCTGGAGGCGGAGGGCGTCGAATATATCTTCGGCGTTCCGGGCGAGGAGAACCTCGATTTCCTCGATTCGCTTTCGCGGTCCAAACAGATCCGGCTGATCCTCACCCGGCACGAGCAAGGGGCGGGCTTCATGGCGGCCACTTATGGCCGCCATACCGGGAAAGTGGGCGTCTGCCTCTCCACACTCGGCCCGGGCGCGACCAATTTCGTGACCGCCGCGGCCTATGCGACGCTTGGCGGCATGCCGATGCTGATGATTACCGGGCAGAAGCCGATCAAGAAATCGAAGCAGGGGCGCTTCCAGATCCTGGACGTCGTTTCGATGATGCAGCCCATCACCAAGTACGCGCACCAGATGGCCAGTTCGGACAATATCCCGAGCCGCGTCCGCGAGGCGTTCCGCATCGCCGAGGAAGAGAAGCCCGGCGCCACCCATGTCGAACTGCCCGAGGACATTGCCGACGAATATACCGATTCGCGCCCGATTCCGCGCTCGACGGTGAGGCGGCCGACGGCTGACGCGAAGTCGATCGCACAGGCGGTGGAGGCCCTGCAGAAGGCGAAGCGCCCGGTGCTGGTGATCGGTGCAGGCGCCAACCGCAAGATGACCAGCAAGATGCTGGGCGAATTCGTCGAGAAGACCGGAATTCCTTTCCTCACCACGCAGCTCGGCAAAGGCGTGATCGACGAGCGCCATCCGCGCTTCCTGGGCTGCGCGGCGCTGTCCTCGGGCGATTTCGTTCACCGCGCGATCGAGGACGCCGACTGCATCGTCAATATCGGCCACGACGTGATCGAGAAACCGCCGTTCTTCATGCATAACGACGGTACGCGGAACGACCGCGTGGTGATCCACGTCTCGACCAAGACCGCGGAAGTCGATCCGGTCTATTTCCCGCACATCGAGGTGATCGGCGATATCGCCAACGCCGTATGGCAGATCAAGGAAGCCATCGCGCCGTCGGCGAAATGGAACTTCGATGCCATGCTCGGCTATCGCCAGGCCGAAGTGGAGCATACTGAAAAGCTGGCTGCCGACGAGCGCTTCCCGATCTTCCCGGCGCATCTCGTGAAGCAGGTTCGCAGCGCCTTGCCTGACGATGCGATCGTCTGCCTCGACAACGGCGTCTACAAATTGTGGTTTGCCCGCGGCTATTGCGCGTCCAAGCCCAATACCGTGCTGCTCGACAATGCGCTGGCATCGATGGGAGCAGGGCTGCCGTCTGCCATGGCCAGCGCGATGGTCTATCCGCACCGCAAGATCTTCGCGGTCTGCGGCGACGGCGGCTTCATGATGAACAGCCAGGAGATGGAAACGGCGGTTCGCCTGGGCCTCAACCTCACCGTGCTGATCCTGAACGACAATGCCTATGGCATGATTCGCTGGAAGCAGGCCAACATGGGCTTTGCCGATTTCGGGCTGACTTACGGCAACCCCGACTTCGTGAAATATGCAGAGAGCTATGGCGCCAGCGGCCACAGGGTGGAGAGCGCGGCCCATCTCAAGACACTGCTGGCCCACTGCCGCGATACACCGGGCGTCCATGTGATAGATTGCCCGGTCGACTATTCGGAAAACGATCGCATCCTGAACAGCGAGATCAGGGAGCTTTCGCTGGCCCTCTGAATGAAAACGGGAAGGCAGGGCGCGCGCCTGCCTTCCCGCAGCGTGGCTTTTTCCCGATCAGCAGTCTTCGAGCAGCAGAAGTTCGATCTCCACGGTCAGGCTGGGCGGCGGACCTGCCCGGTGGTCGGCTTCGGTCACCACCGCGTCCGCCACCAGGTGGCCGGAAATGGTGAATTCATGGTCGGGCAGAGCCGCGATCAGGTTCTCTCCGTCCTCGATGGCGTCCTCGCCCGCGAAAGTCAGCGCCACCGTATGGCGAGAGCCGGCGAAAGTGGCGCTTGTCCAGGGGCGTTCGGCGTGGCGCAGGAACTCGGCGCGGGAACCGGCGAGTTTGAGCAGGGCCGCAATCAAGGGCAGCCATGGTCCGCGCGCCGCATAGCGCTGCGCACCGTCGCCCAGGGCCTGTCGAGCCGATGCGAGCATCGCGCGGTCATGGGCAAAATTAACGTGCATGTGGGCTCTCCAGGTAAGTCGTCATGAAAAGTCGGATGCGTGCCGCGGTCCCGGCGCGGGGCCGGCGCCCGTTGCGTAAATCGCCGACGAATCGCGGATCGTGTGCAGCGAGGCGCCCGAACTTGGTCCACGGCATCCGGGTGAGGCGCAGGAAGCGCTCTATCTGGCGTAAAAGCATGGAACTTTGGGCTCCGGTGAGTGAGATTCGCGACTCGTGTTCCTAATATGTTCCAACCGAATGGGGCTTGTCTAGGAAATTTCCTACGACTAGGATTACATTATGGAAAACGCCGAAATTCGCCGCCGTTTGCTGGAACTTGCCGAGGAACGCGGTGCGAGCCTCTCGTCCCTGTCGCGAATGATCGGAAAAAATACCACTTATCTTCAGCAATTTATAAGAAAAGGCAGTCCGAGGAAGCTGGAGGAGGGGGATCGCGGCCAGCTTGCACGGTTCTTCGGAGTGGACGAATCGGAATTCGGGAAATCGAAGGAAAAATCCTACGTAAGCGACCGAAATTCCTACGCCGGTGATTGGGTGGACGTTCCGCGTCTTTCGATCGGCGCCTCCGCGGGGCCGGGCGCCTTGCCGGACGGGGAGGACGTGTTCGGAACGATCCGTTTCTCCCCCCGCTGGCTGCGTTCGATGGGGCTGCGCCCGGAAATGCTGTCGGCCATCGTGGTCAGCGGCGATTCGATGGAGCCGGTGCTGCGCGATGGCGACGAGATCCTCGTGGACCGCGACTGGCGGCCGCTGCGGGACGGCATCCATGTCGTCCGACTCGACGATACGGTGCTGGTGAAGCGACTGGAGGCCGGGCGGGCCGGACGCATCGCCTTGTTGAGCGATAATCCGGCCTATCGGCCTATCGAATGCGATCTCCAGGAAATCGAGGTGATCGGCCGCGTCGTGTGGAAGGGCGGGCGAATCTGAACGGCTCGCAGGCCTGACGGGGAGGGGCGCAAGGTTGCATTCCTCCCGGCTTGCGGCCATTTCCGCAGCCATGACCCAAACCAGCGAGAAGCCTCAGGAACAGTCGATGCGTGTCGGCATCATTCCCGTCACGCCGCTCCAGCAGAACTGTTCACTGCTGTGGTGCACCAGGACCATGCGCGGTGCCTTCGTCGATCCGGGAGGAGACCTTTCCAAGCTGCGGCAGGCTCTGGAAAAGACCGGGGTGACGCTGGAGAAGATACTCGTCACCCATGGCCATCTCGATCACTGCGGCATGGCGGGAATCTTCGCGAAGGAAATGGGCGTCCCGATCGAGGGGCCTCACGAAGAGGATCGGTTCTGGATATCCAAACTGGACGACGACGGTCCGCGCTGGAACATGGAAGCCGAGACGTTCGAGCCCGATCGCTGGCTCGAAGACGGCGACAGGGTGACCGTGGGCGAGCTGGAACTGGATGTCGTCCATTGCCCGGGGCACACGCCGGGGCACATCGTGTTCCATCATGCACCCAGCAAGTTCGCGATGGTGGGGGACGTGCTGTTCAAGGGCGGCATCGGCCGGTGGGATTTCCCGCGCGGCAATCTTCAGGATCTGGTCGAATCGATCACCGCGAAGCTCTGGCCGCTGGGTGACGAAGTGACGTTCGTCCCGGGCCACGGACCTATCAGCACGTTCGGAGACGAGCGGGCGAGCAATCCCTATGTCGGCGACGCGGCGCTGGAGCACGGCTTGCCGGGCTGAGGGCTGTGCCATTCCTCACGCTATTATAGGAGGGCGGTGCCGGTGCACCGCCCCTTTTCGTTTTAGAACCACCCCAGGGCGATCAGCACGGCCACGGCGGACAGTCCGGCCAAGGTGAGGACGGTTACGAGAACGCCGACCATGCGCAGCGGGTTGGGCCTGTCGATGTCCATGCCCAGGCCATGGGACACGCGGCCCAGCATGAAGAGCGAGCCGACGATGGCCAGCCAGATGCCGCCCTTTCCGGTCATTTCGATCGCTGCGGCCAGGATCAGCACGAAAGGCGTGCTTTCCACGAAATTGAGCTGCGCCCGCATGCGCCGCGCGAGAGGATCGTGGCCTCCGTCGCCGAACAGCACCTTTTCCCGCATGCGCATCTGGCCGATACGCGCTATATGCCAGAAGGTAATCACGCCGGCCGCGGCCGCGAGGCACAAAGTTGTCTGCAGAATCATGGTTCGAATTCCCCCTAGGTGGATTTCACGTTCATGCTGCGGGGAGGAACGGGTTGCAACTCGTGCGAAATCGGTTATAGGCGCGCCTTCGCAAGCCGCCGGTCCGCGAACACGGTTTCCGGCGGCCTTTTTGACATTCAATTCCAGGAACAGGTGCCGAAATGGCTGTCCCTAAAAGAAAAACGTCCCCGTCCCGCCGGGGCATGCGCCGCAGCCACGATGCTCTGCAGGTCGAAGCATTCCACGAATGCCCGAACTGCGGCGAACTGAAGCGCCCGCACAACCTCTGCAACGCTTGCGGCCACTACAACGGTCGTGAGATCGTCGCGGTCGAAGCTTAAGACCAAGACGATTTTCGGAGGTTGCCCATGAGTTTGCCGCGTATCGCTGTCGATGCGATGGGCGGCGACGAGGGCGTGCGCGTCATGATTGAAGGCGCTGCTCTCGCGCGCCGTCGTCACGATCGCTTCAAGTTCCTGTTGGTCGGTGACGAGCCGCGGATCAAGGCCGCGCTCGAAAGTCATCCGAATCTCAGGGCAAGTTCCGAGATATTGCACACTGAAGGCGTCATCAGTGGCGAGGATAAGCCCAGCCAGGCATTGCGCCGGGCCAAGGGCACCTCGATGGGACGCGCTATCGAGGCGGTGAAGGCGGGTGACGCCGGAGCCGCCGTCAGTGCCGGCAATACCGGCGCTTTGATGGCGATTTCCAAGCTCGCGTTGCGCACGATGCCCGGCATCGATCGCCCGGCGCTGGCTGCCCTGCTGCCGACTCTGGAAGATCATGACCTGGTCATGCTCGATCTCGGCGCCAATGCCGAGTGCGATGCGCGCAATCTCGTGCAGTTCGCGATCATGGGCGCTGCCTATGCCCGCGTCGCCACGGGCCGCGAGCACCCGCGCGTGCGCCTGCTGAACATCGGCACCGAGGAAACCAAGGGCACCGAAGACTTGCGCGACGCTGCGGCGATGCTCAAGGCCTCGGCCGCCGACCTGTCGATCTCGTTCGACGGTTTCACCGAAGCCGACAAGCTCGGCCGCGGGGACATGGACGTCGTCGTGACCGACGGTTTTTCGGGCAATGTCGCGCTCAAGGCTGTCGAAGGCACGGCGCGCTTCGTGGCAGACTTGCTGCGCCGCGGCTTTTCGAGTTCGCTGCGCTCGAAGATCGGTTTCCTGATCTCGAAGCCGGCCACCGAGCTGCTCAAGCATCACCTCGATCCCAACAATCATAACGGCGCGGTTTTCCTGGGCCTCAACGGCATCGTGGTGAAAAGCCACGGCGGTGCGAACGCCGCAGGCGTCGCCAATGCCGTGGCGGTTACCGCGCGCCTCTTGGAGGAAAACGTGACCGAGCGGATTTCCGCGGACCTTGCCCGTCTGGGCGGGACGTCCCTGCGCAAGCCTCGCGTCCAGGAAGAGAGTGCCTGATGATTCGTTCGGTTCTCGTCGGTACGGGTTCGGCCCTGCCGCGACGCGCGGTCAGCAATGCCGAACTCGCCGAGCGCGTCGACACCAGCGACGAATGGATCGTCGAGCGTACCGGCATTTCCAATCGCCACATCGCCGCGCCTGACGAAACGACCTCTAGCCTGGCCACCGATGCGGCCCGCAAGGCCATCGAGGCGGCCGGCTTCGAGGCTTCGTCGATCGACCTGATCGTGCTGGCCACGGCCACCCCTGACCAGACGTTCCCGGCCACGGCCACGATCGTCCAGAACAACCTCGGCTGCCGCGGCGGAATCGCTTTCGACGTTGCCGCCGTCTGCTCCGGTTTCCTCTACGCAGTGGGCGTTGCCGATTCGATGCTCCGCACCGGCATGGCCAAGCGGGCACTCGTCATCGGTTCGGAAACCTTCAGCCGCATTCTCGACTGGGAAGATCGCACCACTTGCGTTCTTTTTGGAGACGGCGCCGGGGCGATCGTTCTCGAAGCGCAGGAGCAGGGCGAAGAGGGTTCGCGCGGTATCCTGGCGACGCGGCTTCATGCCGATGGCGCGCACAACGAACTGCTCTATGTCGATGGCGGTCCCTCGACGACCGGCACCGTGGGCAAGTTGCGCATGAAGGGCCGTGAGGTCTTCCGGCACGCTGTTGTGAACCTGGCCGAAGTTCTCAAGGAAGTCCTTGAGGAAACAGGACATTCTCCTTCCGATATCGATTGGCTGGTGCCGCATCAGGCCAATGCCCGCATCCTCGATGCGACGGCGCGCAAGCTCAATCTGCCGGCCGAAAAGGTCGTGATGACGGTGGGCCAGCACGCCAATACTTCAGCTGCCTCGGTGCCTCTGGCGCTCGACCAGGCCGTTCGCGACGGCCGCATCGTGCAGGGCGATCTTGTCGTCCTCGAAGCGATGGGCGGCGGTTTCACCTGGGGCGCAAGCGTCGTTCGGATCTGATTCGGTGCTCCGTTATGGAGGATCGGGTGAACTGATGTGGGGGAGCATTGCTTTTCCCGCATTTTTTCATAATATTGTCCGGGGGGTTGTCGCACGGAGGGGATGCGGGACTTATGCGCTCCACGGACACATTGACGAGGGCCGAAATCGCTGAAGCCATCCACAGGAAGCTGGGATTGTCCAGATCCGAGTCGCTTGCGATGGTCGAAGCTATACTGCAGCATATGTCGGAAGCCCTTTCGGAGGGCGAAAATGTCAAGATTTCCGGGTTCGGGACTTTCCTGCTTCGCGACAAGGGCGAACGGATCGGCCGTAATCCGAAAACCGGCGTGGAGGTGCCGATTACGCCTCGCCGGGTCATGACATTCCGGGCCAGTCAGATGCTGAAGGACCGCATTACCGACTGATCCGGTTCCGGCATCACGTTGGTTATACGGAGAATTCTGCCATGACTGCGATCGAAGCGAACCGTCCGGAAGCGACCATCGTCAATGATGGAGCGTCCGGGACGGGGGTCTTCAACGACGGCAAGGCGCACGATGCGCTGCGCACGATCGGTGAAGTGACGAAGGCATTGGGCATTCGCCAGCATGTCCTGCGTTACTGGGAAGAGCAGTTTCCTGCCCTTCAACCGATCAAGCGCAGCGGCAATCGTCGCTATTACCGGCCGGAAGACGTCCTGCTGATCGCCGAGATCGACCGACTGGTCAATCGCGAGGGCTATACGTTGCGCGGTGCGCGCATGGCTCTTGAGGAGCCGGCATCGGTGGAGACCGGCGCCGTGAGTGATCGACTCGCGGAGGCGGCGCCTGCAGGCGCGTCCGATTCCTTCATTCAGGAACTGCTCGGAATTCGCCTTCGACTGGCACGGGCGCTGGCCGCGGCCTGACAGGGCCGAGGCGGTACGCCGCGTTCCGGCTTAATCCAGCGCGCTGGGCCCCAGTTCGGGGTCGAGGTCGCGTGGGCGGGTGAGATGCACCAGCCGGCCTGTGCCTTCGGCGATCTCGTCCCAGGATTCGATGTCCAGTTCCACCACGGCATAAGCGGCGGTGGGAAATTTTTCCTCGACCACATCGCGCATCGGGCTGCTGCCGTCGTCCGGCACGAGATCGAAGATCAGGTCTTCGAGGCCCGGATTGTGCCCTATCAGCATGATCGAGCGCGGATCGCCCGCCTGTTCGCGCAGGAGGTCGATCAAGGTGGCGGAACTGGCAAGGTAAATCCGGCGATCCCAGGTGATCGGCGGCATTTCGCCCGCGGCTTCTCCGGCCAATTCGATCGTCTGGGTGACGCGAACGGCGGGGGAGGCGAGGATGCGCTTCCAGCCCACGGCGTGGTCGCGGATGTGCAGGCCGATCAGGGCGGCGCCCTTGCGGCCGCGCCCGTTGAGCGGGCGGTCGAAGTCCCGGAGGCGGGCATCGTGCCAGTCCGATTTGGCGTGTCTTAGGATTCCGAGGGTTTTCATCGAGGCTTTCGGTTCGCTGATCGGTCAAATGGGCGGTTGGCTGGGCGGGGCTTCGGCGGTGCCGGCTGCCTCGTCTGGTTTTTCGCTCCCCCCGGAACTGCTCCCTGCTGAACTGTTCTCTCCTGAACCATTCCAGCTCACGCGTTGCAAGGCTTCCTCCAGCGAAATGCGGAGCACCGGCGTGCCGGCCGGGAAGGCGCTGAGCAGCCGCGAGGGGAATGCCGAAGACAATACCACGAAGTGCCCGCGGTCGCCGCGGCTGCGGATGAGCCGGCCGAAAGCCTGGGCCAGCTTGGCGCGGATCAGGCTGTCGTCATAGGAGGAGCCGCCGCCGGCCAGCCGGCGCGCGCGGTGCAGGATGGTCGGGCGCGGCCAGGGAACCTGTTCCATGATGACCAGTCGCAGCGATTCTCCGGGAACGTCCACTCCGTCGCGCAGGGCATCGGTGCCCAGCAGCGAAGCGGCCGGATCGTCGCGGAAGATGTCGACCAGGGTGCCGGTGTCGATCGGATCGACGTGCTGCGCATAGAGCGGCAGGCCCGCGCGGGCGAGTCGATCGGCGATGCGGCCGTAGACAGCGCGCAGGCGCCGGATCGCCGTGAACAATCCGAGCACGCCGCCGCCCGCCGATTCGATCAGCCGCGCATAGGCCCCGGCCAGCGCCGGAATATCGCCGCGCGGGATATCGTTGACGATCAGCACTTCGGCCTGTGCGGCATAGTCGAACGGGCTGAGATGCTCCGAAAGCCGGGGCGCCACTTCGATATGGGCGGCGCCGGAACGGGCGATGGCCTTGTCCCAGCTCTCGCCGTCGCGCAGCGTCGCCGAAGTCATGACGACGCCGTGGGCCGGTTCCAGCACGACGCTGGCGAAGGGCTTCATCGGGTCCAGCCAATGGCGATGAATGCCGACGTCGTATTCGCGCGCCTCGGAACGATCGAGGGCGAGCCAATCGACGAATTCGGGATCGGCGGGTCCATTGAGGCGGCCCAGCATGGATTCCCAGGCGAGCAACAAGTCGACGCGCCAGGACAGGGACTGGCGCGCGCCTTCGATCCGGGCGCGGCCCTGGCCGTCCAGCCAGTCAGGTCCGTCCTCCAGCAGGGCTTCAAGGCGCAGCCCTAACCGGACGAGGGGCTGGCGCAGTTCGCCGAGCGCCTCGCGCGCTGCCTCGGTCACTTCCGCGAAGGCGCCCTCCAGCCCCGCCGCTTCGGTTTCGAGGCCGTAGCCGGCCTCCTGTCCGCCGCTTTCGTCGCGCGCGTAGACGGTGGCGCGTACCGCCGCGAGCAGTTCCTCGATCGGACCGGAAGGCTCACCTTCGGTCAGGCGCTGCATCCAGCCGTCGCCGGGAAGCGCTTCGGCGGCGGCGCGCGCGGCCTCGATCGCCTTGGCGCCGGCTTCATCGTAGCTGGCGACATCGGCGAGACGGGCGGAGAGGCCGCGCCGTCTGCCGCGCGAGGCTTTCTCGGGACCGATCACCCAGCGGCGCAGTTCGATGGCTTCGCTGCCGGTGAGGGCTGCCGCGAAAGTCGAGTCGGCGGCGTCGAAGACGTGATGGCCTTCGTCGAAGACGATGCGCGTGGGACGCGCGGCGTGATCGCGCCCGCGTGCGGCGTTGATCATGACCAGCGCGTGGTTGCCGATCACCAGGTCCGCCCCGGCGCTGGCGCGCGCGGCGCGCTCGATGAAGCATTTGCGATAATGCGGGCAGCCCGCATAGACGCATTCCCCGCGGCGGTCGGTGAGCGCGGTGATGCCGCGTTGGCGGAACAGCGTGCCGAGCCAGCCCGGCAGGTCGCCGCCGATCATGTCGCCGTCCTGGGTATAGGCGGCCCAGCGCGCCACGAGCTGCGCGAGAATCGCCGCGCGGCCGGCGAAACCGCCTTGCAGCGCATCTTCCAGATTGAGCAGGCAGAGGTAGTTCTCGCGCCCCTTGCGCACGACGACGGGCCGCGAGCCGTCCGCGCGCCGGTCCGGCCAGGCGCGGCGGCTTTCCTTGCGAAGTTGGCGCTGCAGGGCCTTGGTGTAAGTGGAAACCCAAGTGGTGCCGCCCGACAAGCCGCTCCAGAGCGAAGCCGGCGCGAGATAGCCGAGCGTCTTGCCGATGCCGGTTCCGGCCTGGGCCAGGAGGACGTGCGGCCGGCCCGAGGACTGGCGCGGGGCGAAGGCGGCGGCGGCCTCGGCAGCATAGGCCTGCTGGGTCGGTCTCTGCTCCGCGTCGCTGCCGGTCAGCTCCGCAAGGCGTTGCAGCACTTCGCCGCGTTCCAGCGTGACTTGCCGGGGCTGGGGCAGTTCCGGGCTCTCCTCCCATTCGGGCAGGCGCGTGAAGAGCCAGCGTTCGGCGCGCTCGGGCCGGGCGACACGCGGGTTGAGCAGGGTAGCCCAGGGCCAGCGCATGCGGGTGAGCGATTGCAGTGCGGTCCAGGCGCCTTCGCGCTCGGGCCAGTGGGGACTCTCGCAAATGTCGAGCAGGGCGCCGGCCGCTTCCTGAAGCAGGCGCGGCACGTCGGCATCGTCCTTCGGTTCTGCGAGGCCAAGCGCATGGGCAAGGCCCTTGGGCGTCGGCACCACGAACCGGGCCGGGTGCATGAAGGCGTAGAGTTCCAGCAGGTCGAGCCCCGAGAGATCGGGATAGCCGAGACGCGTGGCGATGAGCGGAGCGTTGAGAATCAGCAGCGGCGTGTCCGCCGCCGACATGACCGCCTCGCCCTTGGAAACGGGACGCGTTCTGCCGGCTCCGTCGCGCATCCAGGAACCGCCATGGCTGGCGTGAAGGGCGGGGAGGGGCAGGGCGGCCATGGTGATCGTCTTAGGCAAGGCGCGGACAAAAGGGAAACCTCTGAACCTGCCCCGCGGTCGAAAACCCGGCGCTCCGGCAGGAAAATACATCAAGATACATTTTAGCGTCTTGCGAAGATCGATTTAAGATATATCTTGTGGCCATCATGAGAAACAAGAGAGATGAAATGAGAAACATCAACAACCCTTACGGACATGGCGGCTTCGGCCGTGATCGCGGCATGCGCGATGGCATGGAACACGACATGGAGCGGGGCGGCGGCCGATGCGGCCATCGCGCTCATCGCGGTCATCGCCATGAAGAACACGGCATGCGCGGGCGCGGCGGCTTCGGCATGGCCCGCGGACCGTTCGGCCGCGATGGCGACGGGTTCGAAGACGGCTTCCCCGGTGGCCGAGGACGGGGTCGTGGTGGCCGCGGGGAAGGCTTCGGGGGCGGCTTCGGCGGCGGTTTTGGTGGCGGCTTCGGAGGTCGCCCCGGTGGCGGTCGCCGCAAGCGGCTGTTCGATCAGGCCGAACTCCAGGTGCTCCTGCTTGCGCTGATCGCCGAGGCGCCGCGCCACGGTTACGACTTGATCCGCGAGATCGAGACGCTGTCCGGCGGCGACTATGCGCCGAGCCCGGGTGTCGTCTATCCGGCGCTGACGTACATGGAGGAATCGGGGCTGATCGCTCCGACTGCCGAGGAAGGTTCGCGCAAGTCCTATGAAGCGACCGAGCAGGGCCGGACCCAGGCCGATGCCGATGCCGAAAAGGCCGCTGCGCTGAAGCTGCGTCTCTCGGCGCTGGCCGAAGCACGCGAGAAGGTCGATCCTGCCCCGGTCCGCCGCGCGATGCATGCGCTGAAGATCGCCATGTTCGACCGTCTCTCCAAGGACGGCGCCAATCGCGAGGTGATCCTGCAGATCGCCGATGCCCTCGACGAGGCGACCCGCAAGATCGAAAGGATCGAAGGTTGAGCACGATCGCAGCCCGCGTGCCCACGGAGAATGGCGGCAAGTACGTCCGCCAGCTCTGCAAGCACTGGAGCCACAAGCTCCAGACCGAAGTCGAAGGCGATACCGGCACGGTGACCTTCCCCACGGCCGTTGCCACCATGGCGGCCGACGGGGAGGGTATCTCCATCGCCATCACCGGCGAAAACCGCAGCGATGTCGAGGGTTTGACCGACGTGGTCGCCCGCCACATCGATCGTTTCGCCTTCCGCGAGGCGCCGCTGGCCTACGATTGGCAGTGGCGGGAAGATTGAACTCCACACCGCATCCCGGGGGCGATCCGGGGCTGCTGGTCCGGGCGCGCTTTGCCCTTCGCAAGGCGCCTCCAGGCCGATAGCGGCTGCCGATCGAGTCCGGGGCGCGGCAATTTCACAGGCCGTGCTTGCGCCTTCGCCCTTGCGAAATGCGCGCTTTTCGCCAAAGAGCGCTGCATGACTGAACAAGCCCTGATCGAAGCCGCACGCGTATCCAAGGCCTGGCCCTTCCAGGAGGCCCAGAAGCTGCTGAAGCGTTTTCCTCAGGGCAAACCCGGCGGCGCGCCCGTGCTGTTCGAGACTGGCTACGGTCCTTCGGGCCTGCCGCATATCGGCACGTTCCAGGAAGTTCTGCGCACCACCCTCGTGCGCCGTGCCTACGAAGCGCTGACGGGCGGCGCGCCCACGCGCCTTGTCGCCTTTTCGGACGACATGGACGGGCTGCGCAAGGTGCCGGACAATATCCCCAACGCCGAAGTGCTCGCCGCCAATCTCGGCAAGCCGCTCAGCCGCATTCCCGATCCTTTCGGCCATGAAGGCGAGCAGGGGCATGAGAGTTTTGCGCATCATAACAATGCGATGCTGCGCGATTTCCTCGACCGTTTCGGTTTCGACTACGAATTCGTCTCGGCCAGCGATCGCTACAATTCCGGTGCCTTCGATTCCGCGCTGACGCGGGTGCTGGAGTGCAACCAGGCCATCCTCGACGTCATGCTCCCCACCTTGCGCGAGGAGCGTCGCAAGACCTATTCGCCGGTGCTGCCGGTTTCGCCCACCAGCGGCGTCGTGCTGCAGGTGCCGGTCGAAGTGCTCGATCCCGCCACCGGCCTGATCCGTTTCACGGACGAGGACGGCACCGTGGTCGAACAGTCGGCCTTCGGCGGCAAGGCCAAGCTCCAGTGGAAGGTCGACTGGGCGATGCGCTGGTATGCGCTGGGCGTCGATTACGAAATGTGCGGCAAGGACCTGACCGACTCGGTCACCCAGTCCGGCAAGATCGTGCAGGTTCTGGGCGGCCGCAAGCCGGAAGGGCTGATCTACGAACTGTTCCTCGATGAGAATGGCGAGAAGATCTCGAAGTCCAAGGGCAACGGCCTGACCATCGAGCAGTGGCTGACGTACGGCACCGAGGAGTCCTTGGGGTTCTACCTGTTCCGCGAACCGAAGAGCGCCAAGCAGCTTCATGTCGGCGTGATCCCCAAGGCTGTGGACGAGTATTGGCAGTTCCGTGGCAATCTGGCCGGACAGGCGCTCGACAAGCAATTGGGCAATCCGGTCTGGCACCTGCTGCGCACGGCGGGCGGCAACCAGGGCGAAGCCACGGAAGGCGCGGGCGATACCGTGCCGGTGACGTTCTCGCTGCTGCTCAACCTGGTGGGCGTGCTGGGTGCCGATGCGACGGCCGACCAGGTCTGGTCCTACCTCGGTAACTATGTGGCCGACGCCACGCCCGAGGCGCACCCGGAACTCGGCGAGATGGTGCGGGCCGCGCTTGCCACCAACCGCGATTTCATTGCGCCCACCCTCCAGCGCCGCGCGCCCACCGCCAATGAGGCGGAAGCGCTCGCCGTGCTCGACGCCGAACTGGAAAAGGCCGGCCCCGAAGCCACGGCAGAAACGCTGCAGAACGTGGTCTACGAGATCGGCAAGAACGAGGCCTATCAGTTCGAAAGCCTGCGGGACTGGTTCAAGGCGCTTTACGAAACGCTTCTCGGTTCCTCGCAGGGCCCGCGCATGGGCAGCTTCATTGCGCTCTACGGCGTGCCGGAAACGCGCAAGCTGATCGCCGAGGCTCTTTCCGCGGCGGGCTGACGTCAGGGATCGAGGCGGCGATGCACAAGGATCCGCGAACGCCCGAGGAACTTGCCGAAGAGTTGCTCGGGCGCAATTTCGCGGAACTGGGAGGCGAGGAGCAGCGCGTGCTCTGCCGCATCGCCTCGGGTACGGTGATCGGGCTGGATGCCGACGAACTGGCCGCGACCCATGCCACCCGCGCGGACCGTCTGGCCGATCGGGTGGCGGCGGTGGGTGGCAGCTGGGGCTTCATCATGGCTTTTGCCGTGGTGCTGCTTGGCTGGATGCTGCTCAACAGCACGATCCTCCAGGCGCTGGGTATCAGGCCCTTCGACGGCTATCCCTATATCTTCCTGAACCTGATGCTCTCGATGCTGGCCGCGATACAGGCGCCGGTAATCATGATGAGCCAGAACCGCCAGGCCGACAAGGATCGCATCACGGCGCGCCACGATTACGAGGTGAACCTCCGCACGCAGTTGGAGATCATCCGGTTGCACCGCCGTTTCGACCGGTTCGCCGAGTATTTCGAAGCGCGTCGCTCTGCCGAAGATGGCAAGGAATGCCAGGCGCCGAGCGGCAGTCAGTCCCAAGCCGACGGCGGCCATACCTGCGGATAGTCTTTCGAACGCCAGCCTCGCAGTCTCTCGCTGTGTCGGTCGGTACCAGTCGCGCGGGAGACAGTCGCGAAAGCGGCTGACACCTCCCTGCCAATGCCGATCGGCAACAGAGAAGTTAGCCTTGGACCTCAGCGCCAATGGCGCGCCCGGAACCACTTCGTCACGACATATTTGACCCCGCTCACCACCGGGCGCGCCGCGTGCATCGTCAGCGGGTTGGGTGTGCCGTCCGGAAGCGCATTGTTCCAGATCAGCAGCGATCCCGCGGCAGGCGCGACCTTCAGGTCGAGATGGACGAAATCCGTCGTTCCGCCTTCGTCCACTGCGTTCAGGTAGACCATCGCCGTCCAGCTGCGCTGGCCGCCGTTGCGGCTTTCGTGCCCCCAGTAGGGGGCATCGGTGTCGAACCAGTCCCAGTGATCGTGGTAGAATTCGCCCCGGTGGTAGCGCTGGCCCTGGGTGGACTCGCCGTGGCCGGGATCGATTCCGGTCAGCTTGCAGAGCCGGGCATCGAGCGAGCGGACGATCCGGTCGCGGGGGTTGATGTCGCCCGAGAAGCTGGTGCGGTAGCCGTCCCAGTCGTCCTCGTCGACGAGGCGCGAAGGGCAGGCGACGCCATCGATCAGGCCGATGACATGGCGGCAATGCGCCTCGCTGAGGAATTCGGCGGCCCTGTAGATTTCCGCACCTTCCACGGGAAAGCGAGAAAAGGCAGTGTTTCCGGCCAGGCGCTCGCGCACGGAGATGCCGATCCTGGCCAGGGCGTCGCAGTCAGGATGGGCGGAGTTCGGCATCGTCCGGCGAGAGTACCGGCGCCTTGCCGCGGATCAATCGCACTGCCTTAGGAAACTGTGGCTGACTTGCGAAAAGAGCCCCCGGATCGCGAAATCCGGGGGCTCCATCGTATTACCAGAAGAAGTCGTAGATCACGTCCACCACTTCGCCGGAGTAAGTGTCTACCAGCAGCACGTCGTCATAGTAGCGGACCCAGCGATAGGCACCGTAGACGGGCGGCAGGCGGTACTGCCAGGGATCGTCGAGCCAGTAGTTGTTGCCGTAAAACATCGAACCCAGCGTGAAGCCGATGCTCAGGCGGCGATAGGCGTAGCCGCGATAGGGCGCGTAGTAGCCGCCGATATGGTAGACCGAGCGGTTGCGGTCACGATAGCGCTGCCAGTCGTAGCGGTTATCGCGGCGCCAGTCGTTGCGGTCCCAGCGGCGGTTGTCGTTACCGGACCAGCGACGATCGTCGTCGCGGCGATCCCGGCCCCAGGCGTTTCGGTCCGGGCGATTGTCGTTGTTGTTCCAGCGGCGGTCGTTGTCGCGGCGGTCCTTGCCCCAGGCATTGCGGTCGGGCCGGTTGTCGTTGCGGTTGTCGTTGTTCCAGCCGGGACGGCCGTCGGGACGGTTCTCGCCCGGCCGAACGTCCGGACGATCCGGGCGACTTCCGCCATTCCAGCGACGGTCGTCGTTGCGGGACGACCCACGCAGGTTATCCGGCGTAGCGCCGTTGTTCCAGCGAACGTCGGAAGTCCAGCTCGGATTGCCGCGCACGACACCGCGATCGGGCCGCTGCGACTGGCCCGCCTGCTGGGGCGGACGGGCATCGTTACCGGGGCGACCACCCTGCGGCGCCTGTTGGGGCTGCTGACGCTGCTCACCGCCGCGCCAGGCCGAAGGGCGCTGGGCTGCCTGCGGACGCGGCATTTCCGGTCGAGCCTGCTGGGGTTGCTGACGGGCCTGTTGCGGCTGAGGCGCAGGGCGATAGGCGCCCCCGTTGCCGCCCTGGCGTTCTCCGCCGCTGCGGCCTTCGCTGCGGGCGCGCTCCTGCCGGGGTTCCGCCATGGCGGCGGCCGGAAGGGTGAGCGCGACGGCAGCGACTGCCATGGCGCCGAATGCGCCGGCCGAGAGAAGCCTTCTCGCCTTCAGTGTATGTTCCTTCTTCATTTTCCGGTCTCCAAAACCGGATTTGCCGCCCGGCGATGACGGTTCATCCTAATGCATACCCCTAGGGGAAATGCACTGTCGGAATGGTGAACCGGGATGTGGCTATTTGTTCATGTTCGATCGCGCTGAAATGAACAAAGCCGCCGACCGGCTTTCCCGGACGGCGGCTTTGGATCTTTCAGCCTTGCGCCATGAACCGGCGCGTCGGCTTCGAGCCTCTGCGGGTCAGCGCGTCAGCTTCTTGTAGGCCAGACGGGTCGGACGGTCGGCCGCATCGCCCAGGCGGCGGCGCTTGTCTTCTTCGTAGGCCTCGAAGTTGCCTTCGAACCATTCGACGTGGCTGTCGCCCTCGAAGGCCAGGATGTGCGTGGCCAGACGGTCGAGGAAGAAGCGGTCGTGGCTGATGACCACGGCGCAACCGGCGAAGTTCTCGATCGCTTCTTCAAGCGCACCCAGCGTTTCGACGTCAAGGTCGTTGGTCGGTTCGTCGAGCAGGAGTACGTTGCCGCCCAGCTTCAGCATCTTGGCCATGTGGACGCGGTTGCGTTCACCGCCCGAGAGCTTGCCGACGTTCTTCTGCTGGTCGGCGCCCTTGAAGTTGAACGCGCCGACATAGGCGCGGGTCGACATCTCGTGCTTGTTGACGGTCATGTAGTCATGACCCTCGGAGATTTCTTCCCAGACGTTCTTCTTCGGATCGAGGTGGTCGCGGCTCTGGTCCACGAAGCCGAGATGCACGGTCGAGCCGATCTCGATCGAACCCTCGTCCGGCGTTTCCTTGCCGGTGAGCAGCTTGAACAGCGTCGATTTGCCGGCGCCGTTCGGGCCGATCACGCCGACGATGCCACCCGGCGGCAGGATGAACGAGAGGTTCTCGAACAGCAGCTTGTCGCCGTAAGCCTTCGAGATGTCCTTGACCTCGATGACCTTGCCACCGAGGCGCTCAGGCACCTGGATGACGATCTGGGCCTTGCCGGGCTTGCGGCCGGCCTGGGCATCCTGGAGCTGTTCGAACTTGCGGATACGCGCCTTCGACTTGGTCTGGCGGGCGGCGGGGGTCTGCCGCATCCACTCCAGCTCGTCCTTGAGCGCCTTCTGGCGGCCGGATTCCTCGCGGTCCTCCTGCTCCATGCGCTTGGCCTTCTTCTCCAGGTAAGTGGAGTAGTTGCCTTCGTAGGGGAAGTACTTCCCGCGGTCGAGTTCGAGGATCCAGTCCACCACGTGGTCGAGGAAGTAGCGATCGTGGGTGATCATCAACACCGCGCCCGCGTATTCCTTGAGGTGGTTTTCCAGCCATTCGACGGATTCGGCGTCGAGGTGGTTGGTCGGTTCGTCGAGCAGCAGGATCGACGGCTTCTGGATCAGCAGGCGGGTGAGGGCCACACGGCGCTTTTCACCGCCCGAGAGCTTGTCCACCGGCCAGTCGCCCGGCGGGCAGCGCAGCGCTTCCATCGCGATTTCGAGCTGGTTGTCGAGCGTCCAGCCATCGACTGCGTCGATCTTGTCCTGCAGTTCGCTCATCTCGGCGCCGAGCGCTTCGAAATCGGCGTCTTCCTCGCCCATTTCCATGCCGATCTGGTTGAAGCGGTCAACCATGTCGGCGGTCGCGCGCGCGCCGTCCTTGACGTTCTCCAGGACGGTCTTGGTCGGGTCGAGTTCCGGTTCCTGCTCCAGATAGCCGACGGTGATGTTCTCACCGGCCCAGGCTTCACCCGTGTAGTCGGTGTCGATGCCGGCCATGATCTTGATCAGGGTCGACTTGCCCGCGCCGTTCGGACCGACGATGCCGATCTTGGCACCCTGGTAGAATTGCAGGTTGATGTCGGACAGCACCGGCTTCGGAGCGCCGGTGAAGGTCTTGGTCATGCCCTTCATGACGAAGGCGTATTGGGCAGCCATCGGTTTCCTCTGGAAATAGGATCTGGATCGGATAGATTTGCGGCCCGCTCTACAGGCGCGCGGGCCTGTTGCCAAGGGCAGCGGCCCCGGCGCCCCTGGCAGTCGCCATTGGCAGTGCCAGGCGCGTGACGCAGCGGGTTACATGTGAGAACAAGATTGTGCCGCGACGGCGAAGTTTCAAGCCGTCATAAAACGGCGGCCCGCCCTGTCGCGCCCGCATCGGGCCTCGACTGCTCCGCCGCGGCCGGAACCTCATCAGGCAATCGGGATGGACCGGTTGGCAGGAGCGGCAGGGCGCGTTACGCATCTGTCATGCAACGCAGATTCTCCCGCGCGGCGCTTCTCGCCGTCTCTCCGCTCCTCGTCGCCGCTCCGCTGCTGACGTGCCCCGCACAAGCCACCCCCACCGAGGGTTCGGGCGTCGCCTGGGAGATCGTGGAGGGCCTGACCACCGAGATCGGTCCCCGCCTCGCCGGGTCGCCGCAGGAGGGACAGGCGCGCGCCTGGGCCGAAGCCAGGCTGAACGCGCTGGGCTTCCAGAACGTCAAGGTGGAACCGTTCAAGACCCTCGCCTGGACGCGCGGCGAAGAGCACGCGAAACTCACAGCGCCTTATGCGCAGCCGCTGGCCATTGCCGCGCTGGGCATGTCGACGCCCACGCCGGCCAAGGGCCTCCAGGCCGAACTCGTCTATTTCCCGACGCTCGACGCGCTGCGCGCGGCGCCGGACGGCTCGCTGAAGGGCAAGGTGGCCTTCGTGGACCATGCGATGCGGCCGGCGCAGGACGGCTCGGGATACGGCCCCTATGGCGACGTGCGCCGCCGGGGACCGTCTATCGCATCGCAGAAAGGCGCTGCTGCCATCGTCATCCGATCGGCCGGTACGGACAACCATCGCAATCCGCACACGGGCGTCACCGTGTTTGCCAAGGGTGTGACCGGCATTCCGGCTGGCGCCGTCTCCAATCCCGATGCGGACCTGATCGCGCGCATCGCCGGGCGCGGCAAGCCGATGAAGATAGATCTGACCCTGCTCGGCAAACCGTTCCCGGATGCTCCCTCGGGCAACGTGATCGCCGACCTTCCGGGCAGCGACCCCTCGCTGCCCAAGATCGTGCTCGCCTGCCATCTCGATTCCTGGGACCTGGCGACCGGCGCCATCGATGACGCCTCGGGCTGCGGCATCGTCACGGCCGCGGCACTGGCCGCGCAGAAGGAGGGCAAGACCCTGCGCACGATCCGCGTGCTCTGGGCCGGAAACGAGGAAATGGGCGTCACCGGAGGCGGCAGCAAGGCCTATGCCGAGATGCATGGGGACGAGCCCCATGCCGTGGCGATGGAAAGCGATTTCGGGGCGGACAAGGTCTGGCAGTTCCGCCTGACGCTCGCCGAGAGCAACCAGGCGATGGCGGAACGGATCAAGGCGGCGCTCTGGCCGATGGGCATCGTCTATCACGAAGGCGCGGCCACGGGCGGCGCCGATGTCTCGGGCATCATCGCCAAGCAGGAGCTGGCCGTCGTCGATCTTGGGCAGGACGGCATGCACTATTTCGACTTGCATCACACGCCGGACGATACGCTGGACAAGGTCGATCCGGCGGCTCTTCAGCAGAACGTGGATGCCTGGACGGCCGTGCTGAAAGTGATCGCCAACGAGCCCGGCGCGATCGCGCGGGTGCCAGGTTCGAAGGGCGAAGGCTGACGGTTCGGCGAGGCGACGATCATCGTCGCCTCGCTATCGACCAGGCTGATCTCGTCCCGGCCTCGTTGCCCTCGCCAAGGCAAGGATCCCGTTTCTTTCCGACAGCTGGCGCGGCCTCCGATTTGGCGCATGCACCGCCGCTTTCCTACCTCATGCCGCCGATCTGCCTTGCGATCTCCACCAGCCGCCGTGCCTGCTCCAGATGCAGCAGTTCGGTCATCTTGCCCTCGACGCGGATAGCGCCCTTGCCCTGGTTTTCCGGCAGGGCGAACGCCTCGATCACGCCCCGCGCCCAGTCCAGGTCGGCTTCGCTCGGAGAAAACACCGTGTTGCAGGGGTCGATCTGGGCGGGGTGGATCAGGCTCTTGCCGTCGAAGCCGAACATCAGGCCCTGCCGCGCCTCGGCCTCGAACATGTCGAGGTCGCGAAACTCGTTGCAGACGCCGTCCAGGATCGACAGGCCATGGCTGCGCGCGGCGGCGACGGCCATGGCCAGGAACGGCAGGAACGGCGTGCGACACGGCGTGAGCTGCGCGCGCATTTCCTTGGCGAGATCGTTGGTGCCCATGATCCACAAGGAGAGCCGGGTGCTCCGGGCCATGGCGGCCATTGCGGGAAGGTTGCCGACGCTCTCGCAGGTCTCGATCATCGTCCAGAGCTGCATCTGCGGCGCCGCGCCGGACAGGGCGGCGTGATAGCGTGCAATGTGCTCGGGCGAATCCACCTTGGGCACGAGTACGGCGTCGGCCTGCGAAGCGGCGATAGCGGCCAGGTCCGCGGCGCCCCACTCGGTGTCGATGCCGTTCGCGCGAATGGCGACCTCGCGCTGTCCGAAACCGCCTTCCGCGACGGCGGCAATGGCGGCGGCGCGAGCGGCCTCCTTCGCTTCCGGCGCGACGGCGTCCTCAAGGTCCAGCACGACCATGTCGCAGGGCAGGGTGCGCGCCTTGGCGATGGCCTTGGCGTTCGAGGCGGGCAGATAGAGGGCGCTGCGCCGGGGACGCTCCGCGCCGTGGCGTGTGCCAGTATCAGAGGAAGAGACGGTCATCGGGCAGGGCTCCTCGCAGTTGGCGGAGGCATTGCGGAGCCGGGCAGGGAGGTCAAGGCTCACGGTGCTTGACGTCGGTCGAGACCCCCGCAGCGATGGAGGCGCCCGGGAAAAAATTCACCTTGAATGTTGCTACAGGGCTGACGGGTAGTGCAAACGTTTGAAAGTTCGTGTAGCAGCGCGCCGTCGTATTCGATCGTTCCTCCTCCTCCACGATCGAAGAACGCGCGGGCCGGAACTTTTCGGCTCACGCTGCGATAGCCCTTTACGGGTCGCACAGCCGTCCCGCGACCGCTTCACGAAGAAGCGGCGCGGGACGGTTTTTTAATGGGGGCCCGTTGCGGAAAGCCCCGGCCTCACAAAGTCAGCGGCGCTTCCAGCACTTGCTCCAGAATGCGCTCGCTTTCCTGCCAGAGTTTTTCCGCTTCGAAATCGTCCAGCGCCTGAGGGGCCGGCGTTTCCTCGGCAAGATCGTGGAAGTAGTGGCCGCCCTTGCCGCCCAGATCGGGATCGGTTGCCAGCCAGACGATCGTGCGGGCCGGCTGTTCCGGCGCGGCGCATTCGTTAGCGGCCATGTAGGCCTGCATGGCCTCGTCCCCGTGGCTGGCGAAGTTGGAGCCGACCCGGCCCGGATGCATGGCAAGGGCGACGATTCCCTTGTCGATCAGCCGGCTGTGCAGCGCCCGCGCATGAAGCAGGTTGGCGAGCTTGGCCTGGCAATAGGCCGTGCCGGGCTCGAAGGCGGCCTTCATCATGAGGTCGTACCAGCGCATGCCGGCGCAGGCCCGGTGGCCGCTGGAGGAGACGGCGATTATCCGCACTTGTCCCGGCGGGGCATCGCCGGCGGCGCGCTCGAGCAAGGGTTGAAGTTCCCGCGTGAGCAGGAACGGTGCCAGGTGGTTGGCCGCAAAGGTCGCCTCCAGTCCTTCCGAAGTCGCGTGATATCCGTCGCGGACACCGCCCGCATTGTTGACGAGCACGTCGACCCGGTCAGTGAGCGCGCGGATTTCTCCGGCCACGCGGCGGACCTCATGCATTTCCGAAAAGTCGCCGCGCAGCATGTCGACGCGGGCGCTTTCTGAGCCTGCCGCCCGAATTTCGGCCTCCGCGTCCTCACTGCGCTTGCGGTCGCGGCCCGTGCCGATGACGTGCCAGCCCATGCGGGCGAAAGCCGCGGCGCTGGCCCGGCCGATCCCGGAACTCGCCCCGGTGACGACGACGCATCGCCGGCGGACCTCGGGCTGATCGTCTTTCTGCGGCATCGTTCTGTTCTCCCTGATGAAATCCGGTTCGGCGCGGCGCTCTCAGCGTGGGAGAGCGCCCTTGAGGAACAGCCTCACGGCGAAGCGAACCCTTCGGTCCACATCCTGCGCCGGAAGCTCGTTCCCCGAAATCAGGAAACGTACGGGGGCGCTGACCACCATGCTCATGAACACCGTGGACGAAAGCATCGCGTCCTCGATGGCCAGGCGTCCGGCGCGGGTCTCTTCGTCCAGGATATCCGCTAGAAACCGCACGGTGGGGAGGGCGGCGATCTCGTAATAGGTCTGGAAGATGTCCGGAAAGCGGTAGGCCTCGGTATTGATGAGGCGCTGGAGTTTCACGCCCTCCGGCGACCCTGCGAGCTGGATGCGCAGCATGGCTATCCCCACGAGCGTCTCTTCCAGGGTATCTGCGCGGGTCGCCGCGATGGTTTCGGCACTGGCGGCGCGGCGTTCGGTCCCCCGCTGGATGGCGGCGCGGAACAGGGAGGCCTTGTCCGGATAGCGGGCATAGACGGTGCGTTTCGTCATGCTGACTTCGGCGGCCAGTGCCTCGATCGTCGTCGGCTCGAACCCTTTGTCGAGAAAATGGTCGAAGGCGCAGTCGAGCAGCTGCGCATGACGCGCCTGGGCCTGTTCGCGGGTGGGCCGACCGGCGCGGACGGGCGAGGGCGGGGCGTCGGTGGCAGCGATGCGCTTGGGTTGGATCGTCTCGGGCATCTGGCCATTCGAGCCGATCGCGCTTGCGCTGCCAAGAGGATCGTGAATAATGATACGCATGAGTTGTCATTAATCGAGTCGCGCGGATCTGTCCACTGGAGGCGGAGCGCACGGCGATCCGGGAGAGAACGAATGGGTGAAGCCGTCGACAGGCTCATGGCGCTGGTCGTCGATCCGCAGCGTTTCAGTTTCAGTGCCGAGGAACTGCGCGCAACGCAGGTTGCCGCGCTGGATGAGCGCTTTCAGGAGCGGAAGGATCGCATCAAGCTCTTGGCTCTGCGTGCCCGCGATGCCGGGATCGAGAAGATTGGGTCCGTGGCGGACATGGTGCCGCTGCTGTTCCCGCACACCGCCTACAAGTCGTACCTCGAGAGCTTCCTGATGGAGGAGCGCTGGGACCGGTTGACCAAGTGGCTCGGCACGATCTCGCCTTATCCGATCGAGGGGCTGGACCTCGAAGATGTCGAGGGCATCGACGACTGGATCGAGCGGCTGGCGGCGCTTGGCTATTTCATCTCCTGCTCCAGCGGCACCACTGGCAAGTCGGCCATGCTGATTGCCTCGCAGAAGGACATGGACTGGTCGAAGATCGATACGGTCAACGTCTTCGCCTGGGGCTCGGGCGTGGTTCCGGCGCAGGACCGCGTGATCGTCGGCTGTGCGCCGGTGGCGACCGTGCCCAAGAATGCGACGATCGCCCAGGCGCAGTATGAGGCATTCGCCGATCCCGCGGCGCCCCGCTGGCACTATCCGGTGCCGCCGATCACCGTGGGCTCGCTGACCGCGATGGTGGTGATGCGCAAGAAGATCGCCGATGGCACCGCCCGTCCGGATGAGATTGCCGCTTTCGAGGAAACCTCCGCCGCGCGCGCCAAGGCGGTGGCCGATGCCATCCCGGCGACGGCGCAGTTCATCATCGAGAACCGCCATCGCAAGCTCCAGCTTTCGGGCTTGTGGAGCGGGCTGTGGCAGGTCGCCAAGGCAGTTCGCGACGCGGGCTATGGCCGCCCAGACTTCGATCCGGACAACTCGATCTACGTCGGTGGCGGGCTGAAGCGCGCACAACTTCCCGATGATTATCAGGAATATGTGTTCGATACCTTCAACATTCCTGAGGATCGCCACTTCCAGAATTACTCGATGCAGGAACTGAACTCCGGCATGCCCAAGTGCCGCGAGGGCGGCCGCTATCACGTGCCGCCGTGGATCGTTCCGGTGCTGCTCGACAAGTCGGGCGACAATGCGTTGGACCACACTTCAGGTGAAATGGAAGGTCGCGCCGCGTTCTTCGACCTTTCCCTCGATGGTCGCTGGGGCGGAGTGATCACGGGTGACCGGATCTCGCTCGAATACGGCCCCTGCAAGTGCGGCAACCACGGTCCTTCGATCCGCGACAACATCGTTCGCTACGCGGATCTGGAAGGGGACGACAAGATCGGCTGCGCGGGCACGGTCGACGCTTATGTGCGAGGTGTAGCATGAACTCCGTAACGCAACATGCTGAAAATGAAGAACTCGTTTCGGCGCCGTTCTTCTTGCGGGGAGAGGTGCTGCACGGCACCGACGTGATCCAGACCTCGCGCGACCTTGGCGTGACGTTCGCGACGCCCAGGATACCCTTTGATCGCGCCGTGCCGCCGCGCACCGAAGTGCC
This sequence comes from Novosphingobium sp. BL-S-21, assembly GCF_055521655.1. NCBI lineage: Bacteria > Pseudomonadati > Pseudomonadota > Alphaproteobacteria > Sphingomonadales > Sphingomonadaceae > Novosphingobium > Novosphingobium sp. BL-S-21. The sequence goes on along the minus strand of NZ_CM145496.1, from coordinate 739,525 downwards.
GCCACTGCTGAACGTGCCGCTGGCCGAAATCATCGACTTCCTTGTCGAGACCGGCCAGCGCCTCATCGCGCCTGACAACGACCACATGCAGGAATGCATCGAGCGAATGTGTCGCACGCATATCCTGCCGCGTGCCGTGGTCGAGAACACCGCGCGCCATGCCGCAGCCTATCTCGACAAGCGCGTGCTGATGGCGGAGGTGGAGCAGAACTTCCCCGATCCGCGCGCGCTGGATGAGTGGGTGCCGAAGCAGGACTTCACCGGCCGCCGAAGTTTCGTGCGCGCCTTCGCGCCCCGCCTGATTCATGTGCTGCCGGGCAACTCGCCGGGCGTGGCGGTGAAGTCGGTGGCGCAGGGCTCGATGGTGAAGGGCGTGAACCTGTTCAAGATGAGCAGTGCCGATCCCTTCACCATGGTCGCGATCTTGCGGACCATGGCGGATATCGATGCGAACCATCCCATCGTCCGTTCCATGTCGGCGGTCTACTGGCGCGGCGGCGACGATGCGACCGAGCGTGTGCTCTATCGCCCGCAGTACTTCGACAAGATTGTCGCCTGGGGCGGGGGTGATGCAATAAACAACGTTATCAAGTACTTGGGTCCTGGTTTTCAACTCGTTTCCTTCGATCCCAAGACCTCGATCTCGATGGTCGGGCGCGAGGGGCTGGTGGATGAGGCGACGGTGGACCGCGTGGCGGACCTCTGTTCCACTGACGTCATGACGCTGAACCAGGAAGCCTGCGTCGCCAGCCGCTTCCAGTTCGTGGAGGGCAGCGAGGAGGAAGTGGACCGCTTCTGCGAGCGCCTCCACCACCACATCGCCCGTCGTGCGGCGGAGAGTGGCGACGTTCGCCCGCTCGATCGTGATATGCGCGAGGCGGTGGATACGATGACCTTGATGGACGACGAATACGGCGTCTGGGGGCGGACCGACGGCAAGGGTCTTGTCATCCGCTCTGAAGAGCCGGTCGACTTCCATCCGATCAACAAGACCGCCAACGTCGTGCGGGTGGACAGCCTTGATGAAGCGGTGAAGTGGATCAATGTCGCCACGCAGACGGTGGGTTTCTATCCCTTCGACCGCATGGCCGATTACCGCGACCGGCTGGCGGCGGGCGGTGCGCAGCGCGTGGTCCATCTGGGCGAGGCGGGGCCTTCGACGATCGGCAACCCGCACGACGCGATGTATCCGCTCCACCGCTTCGTTCACTGGATGGCGCACGAGGATGGCAAGCCGGATTGAGGCTCTCATATCGCCGGCGCGGATAGCGGGGTGGGCGGCTTGCCTGCCCCGCGCCTTGCGCTAGTCAGAATGGCAAATCGCCGTGATGGGGCAGGGGCCTCGGGCACGCGAAATCCTGGAGGACTGGAAGTACCATGGCCGTTGAAATCCTGCTCCCGAAGATCGGTTTCTCGATGCAAGAAGGCCAGGTTGCCGAATGGCTGGTCGGCGATGGCGCCGCCGTGACCGAAGGCGAGCCGCTGTTCTCGCTGGAAGCTGACAAGTCCACCAATGAGGTGGAGGCGCCCGCCTCGGGCACCCTGCGGATCGTCGCAGCGGTGGGTGAGACCTATGAGGTTGGCACGGTGCTCGGCTACATCGAATAAGCGGCAGGAACGGAGGCGCGATCGGGGCCGGGAAGGGACTGGACAGGTCCCTTTCCGAAGTTCAGATTGCCCGCCATGCGCAAGATCCTGCCCGCCGCCATCGCGGCTCTCGCCCTCGCTGTTTCCGCCGGTGCCGCTCAGGCCGCATTGCCCGTCGGAGCCAAGGCTCCCGCGTTCTCGACGCAGGGCGCGAAGGGCGGCAAGGTCATGGCCTTCGACCTCAAGGCGGCGCTGAAGAAGGGGCCGGTCGTGCTCTACTTCTATCCGAAGGCCTTCACACAGGGTTGCACGCTGGAAGCCCATGCGTTCGCCGATGCGACCCCCGATTTCGCCAAGTTGGGCGCCACCGTGGTAGGCATGTCGGCCGATGACCTGCCGACGCTGCAGAAGTTCTCGACCGAAGCCTGCCGGGACAAGTTCGCCGTCGCCGTCGCCACGCCGGCGATCACCAAGGCCTACGATGTCGCGATGAAGCGCGAAGGCGTGCCGGCCGGCATGACCGACCGCACCAGCTATGTGATCGCGCAGGACGGGCGCATCGTCATGGTCCATTCCGAACTCGACTACCGCGACCATGTGAAGCTCACCCTTGAGGCCGTGAAGAAGCTCAAGGGCTGAGGGCCGCGCTGATTGCAGCGGGCTGAGGCGGCCTGGAACCTCCACCGGGTGAACAACCGCACTCCAGCCTTGAACAGCACCCCCATAGGCGGGTAAGAGCGCCGTTTCCGCGCGCCACTTTGCTCGCGCGCTTTACATATGCCGTCGCTGCGCTATGCGCGCGCTGTCGCTTCTTGGGAGTTTCAAGTCATGCGTGCCGAAGGGCAGGCCCACATTGCGCGTATCGAGAAGGCCCTCGCGCTGGTCCGCAAGTTCCTCGATTGGGACCGCGCCCTGCGCCGGTTCGACGAGCTGAACGCGCGTGTCGAAGATCCCACGCTTTGGGACAAGCCCAAGGAAGCGGAAGCGGTGATGAAGGAGCGTCGCCGTCTTGAGGCTGCGATCGGTGCCGTGAACGATATCGGCCGCGAAATGCAGGACGCCATCGAGTTCGTCGAACTGGGCGAGATGGAGGACGACGAGGATACCATTAACGAAGGTATCGCCACGCTCGCCGCTCTTGCCGAACGCGCCGACCAGGACAAGGTGACCGCGTTGCTTTCCGGCGAGGCCGACAGCAACGACACGTATCTCGAAGTCCATGCCGGTGCCGGCGGGACGGAAAGCCAGGACTGGGCCGAAATGCTCCAGCGCATGTACACGCGCTGGGCGGAGCGTCACGGCTACAAGGTCGAACTGGTGGACTACCACTCGGGCGAAGCCGCGGGCATCAAGAGCTGCACCCTGCTGATCAAGGGCGAGAACGCCTATGGCTATGCCAAGACCGAAAGCGGCGTCCATCGCCTGGTCCGCATCAGCCCTTACGACAGTTCGGCGCGGCGCCACACCAGCTTCTCCTCGGTCTGGGTCTACCCGGTGATCGACGACAGCTTCGAGATCGACATCAACCCGGCGGACCTGAAGATCGATACTTATCGCGCTTCGGGTGCGGGCGGGCAGCACGTCAACACCACGGACTCGGCAGTGCGCATCACGCACGGTCCGTCCGGCATCGTCGTCGCCAGCCAGATCGACCGTTCGCAGCACAAGAACCGCGAAATCGCGATGGGCATGCTGAAGGCGCGTCTGTTCGAGGAAGAGATGCGCAAGCGTGAGGAAGCGGCCAGTGCCGAACACGCCAGCAAGAGCGACATCGGCTGGGGCCACCAGATCCGGTCCTACGTTCTTCAGCCCTACCAGCAGGTGAAGGACCTGCGCACCGGCGTCGTCTCGACGGCGCCCGGTGACGTGCTTGACGGCGCGCTCGACCCCTTCATGGCCGCCGCGCTTTCGCAGCGCGTGACGGGTGAGAAGGTCGAAGTGGAAGACGTCGACTGAGATCGGTAGCGGAATTCGAACCCGCGCTTCGGCAGCGATTTTGCCAAGCGCGGGGCGAACCGCTAAAGGGCCGCATGCGCTTGTCCTTCCCCCTTTCCTGCCGCTCCGCCCTGGCGGTGTCGACGCTCGCGCTCGGCCTGGTTCTGGGGGGGTGCCACCGCGAGCCGGTCGACGAATCGCGGGCCGAAAGCGCGCGCGCCTTTCCGGTGGCGGACCGCCCGGTTTCCAGGACACCCGACGGCGCCGTCGGCACCGAAGTCCAGCGTGATAGCCTGAACGAGGCGCAAGTCGTCATGGACCTGGCCAGGATCGAGCCGGGCATGAGCGTCGCCGATCTCGGTGCGGGTGAAGGCTACTACACGGTTCGCCTGGCCCAGCGCGTCGGCACCAAGGGCCGTGTGTTGGCCGAGGATATCGACCGCGCGGCGAACGAGCGGCTCGGCAACCGCGTGATGCGCGAGGAGCTGGAGAACGTCTCCATCAAGCTCGGCACGCCGGACGATCCGAAACTGCCGGAAAACAGCTTCGATCGCGTCTTCCTGGTGCACATGTACCACGAAGTGACGGAGCCTTACGCGTTCCTCTGGCATTTGCGGCCTTCGCTGCGCGAGGGCGGCCGCGTGGTCGTCGTCGACGTCGATCGCGCCAGCGACAGCCACGGCATTCCGCCGCAACTCCTTTTCTGCGAATTTGCGTCCATGGGCTTTCGTTTGACGGAATTTGTCCGTAAGCCGGAGCTCCAGGGCTACTACGCACAGTTCGAGGTCGCCGGTCCGCGTCCGGAGCCGGCAAACATCGTACCTTGCCGGATATCCGGCAACACCATGACGCAAAAGTAGTGCGTCAGTAGCACAGGGCGTATACAGGGCCGCTGAACCGGCGTGCCTCACGCCGGGGGAAAGACGAAAGAGAAAATGGGTTTCAAGGGTCTCAAGCCGATTGTCTATGGTGGACGCGAAGTCTGGCCGCTCGTTGAGGGCGGCAAGGGTGTTGCCGCGACCAACCACATGAGCTCGGGCGCCTGGGCGGCGGCCGGCGGCATCGGTACGGTCAGCGCCGTCAATGCCGACAGCTATGATGCCGAGGGCAAGATCGTCCCGCAAGTCTACAACGCCCTTACCCGCAAGGAGCGGCACCAGGAACTGATCGACTACGCCATCGACGGCGCTGTCGAGCAGGTTCGCCGTGCCTACGAGATTTCCGGCGGCAAGGGCGCGATCAACATCAACGTCCTGTGGGAAATGGGCGGCGCCCAGACCATCCTCGAAGGCGTTCTGGAGCAGACCCGCGGCATGGTCACGGGCGTGACCTGCGGTGCGGGCATGCCTTACAAGCTGTCCGAGATCGCGGCGCGCTTCAACGTCAACTACCTGCCGATCGTCAGCTCCGGCCGCGCTTTCCGCGCGCTGTGGAAGCGCGCCTATCACAAGGTGCCCGACCTGCTGGGCGCGGTGGTCTATGAGGATCCCTGGCTCGCCGGCGGCCATAACGGCCTGTCGAACGCCGAAGATCCGCTCAAGCCGGAAGATCCCTATCCCCGCGTCAAGGCGCTGCGCGACACCATGCGCGCGGAAGGCATTGCCGACACCGTGCCGATCGTCATGGCCGGCGGCGTCTGGTTCCTGCGCGACTGGGAAAACTGGATCGACAATCCGGAACTGGGCTCGATCGCCTTCCAGTATGGCACGCGCCCATTGCTGACGCACGAAAGCCCGATCCCGCAGGCGTGGAAGGACCACCTTCGCACCCTCGAACCGGGCGACGTGCTGCTGCACCGTTTCTCGCCGACCGGGTTCTATTCCTCGGCGGTGCGCAACCCGTTCCTGCGCAATCTCGAGGCGCGTTCGGAGCGCCAGATTCCTTACTCGAAGGTCGAGGCCGGAGAGCATACCGTGCGTCTCGACGTCGGCGTGAAGGGCAAGAACTTCTGGGTCGCGCCCAAGGATCTCGACCGCGCGCGTTCGTGGTCGGCGCAGGGCTTCACCGATGGCCTGCGCACACCCGACGACACGATCATCTTCGTCGATCCTGCCGAGCGCGATGATATCCGCAAGGACCAGGCCGACTGCATGGGCTGCCTGTCGCATTGCGGCTTCTCCTCGTGGAAGGACCATGACGACTACACCACCGGCCGTCTCGCCGATCCGCGCAGCTTCTGCATCCAGAAGACGCTCCAGGACATCGCTCACGGCGGCCCGATCGACGAAAACCTGATGTTTGCCGGCCATGCCGCCTACAAGTTCAAGCAGGACCCGTTCTATTCCAACGGCTTCACGCCGACGGTGAAGGAACTGGTCGATCGCATCCTGACCGGCGACTGATCGCCGCGGGAAACGGAGCGATAAAGAAAAAGGGCGGCTCTCGGGCCGCCCTTTTTTGTTTCCATCAACCGAAGTCCGACCTTCGGATCCGGCCGTCCTGCGTCAGGAGCCGACTTCCTGCCCGGCCACCGAGGCGGCGCGGCAGGTCCGGTCGCGGCCCGAGCGCTTGGCTTCATAAAGGGCCTCGTCGGCAGAGTGCAACGCGGCCTCGATGTCTTCGTCGTTCCAGCAGCAGAGACCGGCGGAGAAGGTGATCGGGCGCCCATCGACGGTGCCGATCGGCTCCTCGCGCATGCGGGCGGCGAGCCGGGCCAGTGTCCAGTCCGCTTCGTCCTCGATGCATTCGTGGAACAGGATGGCGAATTCTTCGCCGCCCCAGCGAGCCACCATGTCGGCGCGGCGTATCTGTGAAGAGAGCCGGTCCGCGAATGCGCAGAGCACCCGGTCGCCTTCGTCATGGCCGAGCCGGTCGTTGACTTGCTTGAAGAAGTCGATGTCGACGATGGCCAGGCAGCCTTTGCGCTGGTGGGCGGGCAGGGCCTGGACCTGCTCCAGGAAGCCGCGACGGTTGGCGATCCCGGTGAGGGGGTCTTCCAGTGCCGCGATGCTGAGGTCTTCCATCTGCGCGCGCGTGGCGGTGGCTGCGCGGTGGACGCCTGCGTAAAGTGTCTGGATCACGTCCCCCACTTCAGGGAGCGGTGCGCCGTCCTCTTCCTTCGGATTCAGGGCGGCCGCCAGGGCATGGATCGGGTCGAGCAGGGCCCCTATGCCGAACAGGGCGAGAGCGGTGCCCAGGACCGTCGCCAGGGTCAGCAGGACGAATTCGAACAGGGCGATCCGCCCGGTCGACAGGCCCCAGGCACAATAGCCGATCAGCGGAAGATGAGTGGCGAGGAAGCAGATGGCAAAGATGCGCAATCGCAGCGAGCGCGGAAATATGAAGGACGTTGCGAGGTAGAACTGCATTCAGGCATCCCGGTTCTCGTTAGAATTGCCGGAAAAAATTGTCGACGGTTCTAAACGGTTCCTAAAAATTCATCGTTAATTTGCGTACGCAAGATGAGCCGTGCGACCTCCATGGCCGGTCGTTTCGCTCCGTTCCCTGTGCACATAAGGACTGAGGCGGGAGTCCGCAGACCCCCGCCTCAATCGATTTCAACTCATTTAATTCAACGCATTGCCGAAAAGGCCGGAGCGTGGAGGGATTTTCAGCCACGCACCGTGTTGGCAGCGCTCAGCACCGCGCGGACACTGGCGGTCGCCACGTCCTCGTCGATGCCGACACCCCAGATCACGCGCCCATCGGGCGTCACGCATTCGACATAGGCGGCGGCGCGGGCGTCAGTGCTCTTGCCCATCGAATGCTCGGCATAGTCGCGCACGTCGAGGGTCACGCCGAAGCTTTCCGCCAGGGTCGCGGTGACCGAGGAGATCAGGCCGTTGCCGCGACCGGATACCGACTGCTCCTTGCCGTCGACGCCGATCTTGCCGGCGAAGACGCGGGTACCGTCGGCGGCCTTGGCTTCTTCCCAGTCGATCAGCTGGAAGTGCTGCGGATCGTCGATGCGATAGGCCTTGCGGAACACGTTCCAGATGTCGGCGGCCTGGAGTTCGCGGCCGAGTTCGTCGGCCAGTTCTTGGACGTGCTTCGAGAAGTGCGCCTGCATGCGCTTGGGCAGCTTGAGGCCCTGGTCCTGCTCGATAACCCAGGCGAAACCGCCCTTGCCAGACTGAGAGTTGACGCGGATCACCGCTTCGTAGTCGCGGCCGAGATCAGCCGGGTCGATCGGCAGGTAAGGCACGGCCCAGATCTCGTCGTTGCGCTTTTCCTGCGCCGCGAAGCCCTTCTTGATGGCGTCCTGATGGCTGCCCGAGAAGGCGGTGAACACCAGTTCGCCGCCGTAGGGATGGCGTTCCGCGACCTTGAGCTGGTTGCAGTATTCCACCGTCTGGATCACTTCGTCGATGTCCGAGAAGTCCAGCTGCGGGTTCACGCCCTGCGTGTACATGTTCATCGCCACGGTAACGAGGCAGCAGTTGCCGGTGCGCTCGCCATTGCCGAACAGGCAGCCCTCGACGCGGTCTGCGCCGGCCATCAGCCCCAATTCGGCGGCAGCCACGCCGGTGCCGCGGTCGTTATGGGTGTGCAGCGAGATCACGGCCGATTCGCGGTTCGGCAGGTTGCGGCAGAAATACTCGATCTGGTCGGCATAGACGTTGGGCGTCGCCGCCTCGACCGTCGCCGGCAGGTTGAGGATGATCGGATTTTCCGGCGTCGGCTGGAGAATTTCCATCACCGCCTCGCAGCACTCGATCGAGAAATCGAGTTCGGCCGTGGAGAACGTCTCGGGCGAGTATTCGAACTGCCACTGGGTGCCGGGATACTTCGCCGCCTGGTCGCGCATGATCTTGGCGCCGTTTTCAGCGATGCCGCGGATCTCGTGCTTTTCCATGCCGAACACCACCGTGCGCCACAGCGGCGAGACGGCGTTGTAGAGGTGGACGATCGCGGCGTGAACGCCTTCCAGGCTCTCGAAAGAGCGGGTGATCAGGTCTTCGCGCGACTGGGTCAGCACCTGGACCAGCACGTCTTCGGGAATGCGGTCGTTCCTGACGAGGCCGTTGATGAAATCGAACTCGGTCGCACCCGCGCTGGGGAAGCCGACTTCGATCTCCTTCAGGCCGACCTTGACGAGCAGGTCGAAGAAGCGGTTCTTCTTTTCCGCGCCCATCGGGTCGATCAGCGCCTGGTTGCCGTCACGCAAGTCGGTCGAGAGCCAGCGCGGCGCCTTGGTGATGACCTGCGAGGGCCACTGGCGGTTCGGCAGGTCGATCTGCGGGAAGGGACGGTACTTGACCGAAGGGTCTTTCAGCATGGTCATGGGTAATCTCGCTCGGAAATGATCTTCGTGTCGCTGGCTTGTTGCCATTGGCTAGCCTGCTTGCGTCTTGCCGGCCTGCGTTTGGCCGGTCTTTGCAGGTCCCCTTGAGCGCCGAGCGCGCCGCAGGACCGACGCGTCACCTCACGCCCAAGGGCGGATAAGTCGCAGGGTTAGGCCAAGACGAAGGGTCATGGCGCTGCCTATGGGCATTCGGGCCGCCGAAGTAAAGCGAAAAGGGCGCCCGCTTGCGGCACGGCCGATCCCGCGCGCAGCTATCCCGGTGCGCAACAAACTGTCGCGGTCAGGAGCCGGCGGGCGGATGGCGGTCGAGGAACAGCCGGTCGAGCACGCTCCAGGGCAGCATCCAGAACACCGCGACCAGCGCCGCGCAGGCGATGCCGAGCCAGGGGGAAAGAAATGTCAGCGGAAGGCCGAGCGCATAGACCACCGAGGCTGCGATGCCCTTGCGATGCGAGGCCTTGTGATAGCGCCGGCTCGCCACGTTTTGCGCGCCGGTCGCCGCGATCCGGCCCTGGAGCAGGATATAGGCAAGCGCCGGTGTCAGCATCGTCACCAGATAGAGCAGCGTGGCCTCGCGGCTGAAGTGGTGCTCTCCCAGGTAGGCGGTGGAGAAGGGGATGAGCGACAGGGTGAAGAGCAGCAGCATGTTGGACCAGAGCAGGCCGCTGGTCACCAACCGCGCATGGCCGAGCAGGCGATGGTGGTTCACCCAGTAGATCGCGACGTAGGCATAACTCAGCACATAGGCGATGAAAATCGGCCAGAGCGACCAGAGCGCGCCGAGGCCCTCGGTGACCGGGGTCTTCAACTCCAGCACCATGATGGTGATGATGATGGCGATGACGCCGTCGGAAAAGGCCTCGACACGGGTGAGGCCGTCCTCGCGGTCGATTTCGTCTGCTTCGCTCATCGGGCGTCCCTGTTCAGATCCTGGCCGTTTCAATTCGGCAAGGATGTCTGGCCGAGAAAGAGACTTGGCCGACAGGGACGCCCGGATCAAGATATCGCTTGGTATGGGTCAGGTGCAGGTGAAGCCCTTGATCTTGCCGTCCTCATCCACCTGGACGTTCAGGCGGTCGGGCCGATAGTCCATGGTCACGGCCATGCCGGGCTTCAGGACGCGCATCGGCTTGTCGCCGCGCCATGCGGTGATCTTGGCGATCACTTCGTCGCTCGCGGGCTGGCCCACGTAGGAGGCAAGCTGGTCGGCACCGCAGCTGGGTTCCATCGACGGCGGCGGCGGGCTGGCATCGGCCACATTGTCGCTCCCCGTGCCGGTGCAGCCGGAAAGAGCGGCTGCAAAGGTGAGGGCGGGGGCAATGGTCGCGAACAGTCTGGCCTTCATGCCGGTCTCCTTTCGGGGTGTCTGATCCCGCGATTATGGCCCATCCGCCGTGAACGGTCGATGACGCCCGCGTTACTGCTTTTCGAACGCGGCGTTGATGACGAGCACCGTCTCGTCCGAAACGACCGGGACGTACTTGGTCACGCCGAAGTCCGAACGCTTGATGATCGCGCGGGCCAGGAAGCCGACCGAATCCTTCTTGCTCATCGGGTTCTGCCCGGCGCCGAAGAAGCGTGCCATGATGGTGATCGGCTTGCTGACGCCGTGAAGCGTGAGGGTACCGTCGATCGCGGCGGCATCGGGACCGCGCGGCGTGACCGAAGTGGCGACGAACGTCGCGGTGGGGAACTTGGCGGCGTCGAGCCAGTCTGCGCTGCGCAGTTCCTCGGTCAACTTGTCGCTGGTGGTCTGGACCGAAGTGACCGGGATGGTGACGTTGAGCTTGGTGGCGGCAAGGTTCTTGGGGTCGAGCGTCATCGAGCCGCTGGCGCCGGAGAACGTGCCCGCGAAAGGCGAGATTCCCATGTGGGAGACGCTGAAGGTGACCTGGGTGTGAGCAGGCTCGACGGCGTAAGTGCCCGCCTTGACATCCGTGGGGGCGCCGGCGCCGTGGAGCATTTCCATCCGTTCGCGGCCGCCGCCCGGGCCGCCGGGGCCCGGCTGGGCGATGACGGGGGCCGCGAGAGCGGCTGCGGCGGCGAGGACGAGGGGGATATGGATGCGGCGCATTGGGTATGCTCCCGAAAAAGAAGAGGCGGCGCATTTCTGCGCCGCCTCCGAACCTTCGTCAAACGCGAAATGCGTAAGAGAAATCAGTTCTCTGCCTTGAACCTCAAGGCTTAGTTCTTCGCCTTGTCGACCAGGGCGTTGGCGCCGATCCAGGGCATCATGGCGCGCAGCTTCGAGCCGGTTTCCTCGATCGGGTGACGCTTGGCGGCGATGCGCGAAGCCTTCAGTTCCGGCTGGCCGGCGCGGTTGTCGAGCACGAAGTCCTTCACGAAACGGCCCGACTGGATGTCTTCCAGAACGCGCTTCATTTCCTTCTTGGTTTCTTCGGTGATGATGCGCGGGCCGGTCTTGATGTCGCCGTATTCGGCGGTGTTCGAGATCGAGTAGCGCATGTTGGCGATGCCGCCTTCATACATCAGGTCGACGATCAGCTTCAGCTCGTGAAGGCATTCGAAGTAGGCCATTTCCGGCGCGTAGCCGGCTTCCACCAGCGTTTCGAAGCCGGCCTGGACCAGCGCGGTGGTGCCGCCGCAAAGCACGGCCTGCTCACCGAACAGGTCGGTTTCGCATTCCTCGCGGAAGTTGGTCTCGATGATGCCCGAACGGCCGCCGCCGACGCCCGAGGCGTAGGCCAAGGCCACGTCCTGCGCATTGCCGGTCACGTCCTGGTGGATCGCGACGAGGCAGGGCACGCCGCCGCCCTTCACGTATTCGCCGCGAACGGTGTGGCCCGGGCCCTTCGGCGCGATCATGATGACGTCGATGTCGGCGCGCGGTTCGATCAGGCCGAAGTGGACGTTGAGGCCGTGAGCGAAGGCCAGCGCCGCGCCGGGCTTCAGGTTTTCATGAATGTCGGCAGCATAGATCGCGGCCTGGTGCTCGTCGGGCGCGAGGATCATGAGCACATCGGCCCATGCGGCCGCTTCGGCGTTGGCAAGCACCTTGAAGCCGGCGCCTTCGGCCTTCTTGGCAGAGGGCGAGCCGGGACGAAGCGCGATGGCCACTTCCTTGACGCCCGAGTCGCGCAGGTTCTGCGCGTGGGCATGACCCTGGCTGCCGTAGCCGAGGATCGCGACCTTCTTTTCGGTGATCAGGTTGATGTCGCAATCGGCGTCGTAATAGACCTTCATTGTACTACCCTTTCGACGGCCCGTCCCCGTGAGGCGGGGCCTAATTGATTTGCGCCGGTGGCGCATGGTCGGTTGGTTCCGGTTTCTGGCCGGAGGATATGGGTTAAGCCTCGTGCGGCCCGCGGATCATTGCGACGATGCCGGTACGGCCGACTTCGACGAGGCCGAGGTCGCGCATCAGCTGCACGAAAGTATCGATCTTGTCCGGCGCGCCGGTCAGTTCGAAGATGAAGCTGCCGGTGGTGGTGTCCACCGCCTTGGCGCGGAAGATGTCGGCCAGGCGCAGCGCCTCGACGCGCTTCTCGCCCAGGCCCGCCACCTTGATGAGCGCCAGTTCGCGGGCGACGTGAGGGCCTACCTCGGTGAGGTCGACCACCTTGTGCACCGGCACCAGGCGTTCGAGCTGGGCGTGGATCTGGTCGATCTGGCTCGGCGGGCCGTGCGTGACGATCGTGATCCGGCTCACCGCGTGGTTCTCGGTGATGTCGGCCACGGTAAGGCTGTCGATGTTGTAGCCACGCGCGGTGAACAGGCCGGCGATCTTGGCGAGAATGCCCGCCTCGTTATCGACGGTGATGGTGAGGACGTGGCGTTCCTCGGCCTCTTGCTTGATGTGCATCATGATATGTCTTTCGGATCCTGCGCGCGCGTTCTCAGACCAGAGCCTTGGCTTCGTCGTCCATGGTGCCGGCCACGGTGTCGCCGTAGAGGATCATTTCGGTATGCGCCGCGCCCGAGGGGATCATCGGGAAGCAGTTCGATTCCTTGGCGACCAGGCAGTCGACGATGACGGGACCGTCGTAGTCGATCATTTCCTGGATGCCGGCATCGAGCTGGCTTTCGTTCTCGATGCGGATGCCCTTCCACCCGTAAGCTTCAGCCAGCTTCACGAAGTCCGGCAGGCTGTCCGAATAGGACTGCGAGTAGCGGCTCTCGTAAGTGAGTTCCTGCCACTGGCGGACCATGCCCATCCACTCGTTGTTGAGGATGAAGATCTTCACCGGCAGGCGGTACTGGGTGGCGGTGCCCAGTTCCTGGATGTTCATCTGGATCGAGGCGTCCCCGGCGATGTCGATGACCAGGCTGTCCGGATTGCCGAGCTGCGCGCCGATCGCGGCGGGCAGGCCGTAGCCCATCGTGCCGAGACCGCCCGAGGTCAGCCACTTGTTCGGACCGAAGAAGTGGAAATACTGCGCCGCCCACATCTGGTGCTGGCCGACTTCGGTGGAGATCACCGGGTCCTTGTCCCTGGTCAGCTCGAACAGGCGCTGGACCGCCAGCTGCGGCATGATCGCCTTCTTCGAAAGCGGGAAGGACAGGCTCTTCTTGCCGCGCCATTCCTCCACGCGGGCCTTCCACGGCGCCAGGTCCTGACCCTTGCGGTCGCCCCAGAGCGTCAGGATCTGGTCGAGCACGGTGGCGCAGTCGCCGATGATCGGCAGGTCGACGCGAACCGTCTTGTTGATCGAGGCGCGGTCGATGTCGATGTGGATCTTGGTCGAATTCGGCGCAAAAGCGTCGAGACGGCCGGTCACGCGGTCATCGAAACGGGCGCCGACGCAGACGATCAGGTCGGCCTGGTTCATCGCCAGGTTGGCCTCGTAGGTGCCGTGCATGCCCAGCATCCCCAGCCAGTCGGCATGGTCTGCGGGGAAGGCGCCGAGGCCCATGAGGGTGGACGTGACGGGCGCGCCGGTCCTGGCCTGAAGCTCACGCAGCAGGGTCGTGGCGCGCGGGCCGGAGTTGATGACGCCGCCGCCGGTATAGAACACCGGCGCCTTGGCCTTGGCCAGCAGTTCGACCGCCTGCGCGATCTCGTCCGCCGTGCCTTCGGTGCGCGGCGAATAGCGCTGGCGGCGCTGCGCCGGGGCATCGTTCCAGGCGGCGGAGGCGATCTGGACGTCCTTGGGGATGTCGATCAGCACCGGGCCGGGACGGCCGGACGTGGCGATCTGGAACGCCTCGTCGATGATGCCTGCCAGTTCGGCCGGGTCCTTCACCAGGTAGTTATGCTTGGTGCAGTGGCGCGAGATGCCGACCGTGTCCGCTTCCTGGAAAGCGTCCGAGCCGATCAGCGCCGTCGGCACCTGGCCGGTGATGATGACCAGCGGAATCGAATCCATGAAAGCATCGGCAATACCGGTGATGGCATTGGTTGCGCCCGGGCCCGAGGTGACGAGAACGACGCCGGGCTTGCCGGTCGAACGCGCATAACCTTCGGCTGCGTGGGCCGCGCCGGCTTCGTGACGGACCAGGATGTGCCGAAGTCGCTCGTCGCCGAATAGAGCATCGTAGATCGGTAGCACGGCGCCGCCGGGATACCCGAATACGAATTCGACCCCCTGCTTGACCAGGCTTTCGACCAGGATGTTCGCGCCGCTGCGCTCTTCAGTCACAACACATTCCTTTACCGATTCGTGGGCGTTTCCCGAGGGAAGGGCTGCCCTTCGAATATTGCGCGCCACGAAGGTCACGCATTACCAAAAAACCATAGCGCGCCCTTGGGCGAACTATAATGAAACCGACCCGACACGACGGGCGCCGTGCCGGGTCCTCCCTCTCCTCCCTGCATACTTTCATCAGCAGGTGAGGGCGCTCTAAGGGGCCGAAAATATTACGTCAACCCTATAACGTGAAATAATCTATCTTGAAGGGTTTTTTGGTCGAAATATTCGAACTCGATCCTTGCCCAATCTTGCGGGGGCTGGTGGCGCAACCAGGTGAACTGACGCTTGGCGTAGTTGCGGGTGGCCTGCGATCCCCGGGCCACGGCCTCCTCCAGCACACTTTCCCCGCGCAGAACGGCGGCGAGTTCCGGCACGCCGATGGCGCGCATCACCGGCAGGTCGGGATCGAGGCCGCGGGCGAGCAGCCTCTCCACTTCGGTGACGGCGCCGCGCTCGATCATGCGCGCGAACCGCACGTCGCAGCGGCGGTAGAGGGCCTGGCGTTCGGGAAGCAGGATCGCGGCGTGAAGCGAGACATCGCTGCCGATGCCGCCGCTGGTCCGTGCCTGCCAATGAGCAATCGGCAGGCCGGTAGAGCGGACGACTTCCAGGGCGCGGGCGATGCGCGCGCTGTCTGCGGGGGCGAGGCGCGCGGCGCGTTCGGGGTCCTCGCCCTGCAAGGCGGCATAGGCCTCGGCAACGGGGAGGGCGCGGACCGCGTCGCGCACGTCCGGATCGATTGCGGGGACGGGAGCGATGCCGTCCAGGAGCGTGCGTATATAAAGGCCGGTGCCGCCCACCAGCACGGGCACGGCGCCCTCGGCATGGACTGCGGCGATGGCCGCGCGCGCGGCGCGGGCCCATTCGGCGGCGGAGCAGGTCTCGGCCCCGTCCCAGGCGCCGAACAGGCGGTGCTCGATGCCGCCCATTTCCTCCGCCGTGGGGCGGGCGCTGAGCACGGTCAGGTCGGCATAGACCTGCGAACTGTCGGCATTGACGACCACGGCCCGCCGACCGCGCCGTTCCAGCTCCTGTGCCAGCGCCACGGCACAATCGCTCTTGCCGCTGGCGGTTGGCCCTGCGATGAGCGCGAGGGGTGGCTTTTCGCGGTCGCCAGTGGAATTTTCATACGCAGCTTCAAGGGAATTCGCAGTGCTCATTGCGCGGCTGATAGCAGAACCGGACCACCTCTCGGCAAGAATCGATGCGGCGCGGGCCGAAATGCAGGAAAGCGGTGTGCGGCTCGCTTCGGCGGCGATGCTCGATTTCTGCGGCAAGACCATGCAGCTTGCCTCGCCCGACGATGACGCCGCCGCGCTGCGCAAGGCCCTGGATGACCATTTCGCGCCGACCGACGGCCTGGTCTGCGATCATGAGCCGACGATTCCCGGGCTGTTCATCTCCGACATGGATTCGACCATGATCGGCCAGGAATGCATCGACGAACTGGGTGACTTCGCGGGCCTCAAGGAGCGCATCGCCGAGATCACCGAGCGGGCCATGCAGGGCGAACTCGACTTCGAGCAAGCCCTTCTGGAACGAGTCGGACTGCTCAGGGGCCTTTCGGTCGGCGCCATCGAGGAATGCCTCGCCAGCCGCATCCGGCCGATGCCGGGCGCGCGCACGCTGGTGGAGACGCTCAAGAAGTTCGGCTGCCGCACCGTCCTGGTGACCGGCGGCTTCCACCACTTCGCCGATCCGGTCGCCGCGCAGCTCGGTTTCGAGCATGTGGTCGGCAATCGGCTGGAAGTGGCCGACGGCAAGCTGACGGGCGGCCTTGCCGGCCCGATCGTCGACAGCGCGGTCAAGAAGGCGACGCTGCTGGCCGAGATGGCGGCGCTGGGCGACGACGTCACCAGCCTTGCCACGGGCGACGGCGCGAACGACATTCCCATGCTGGAAGCCGCGACTTACGGTATCGCCTATCACGCCAAGCCCAAGGCGCGCGCTGCGGCGAACGGCTGGGTCGACCGCGGCGATCTCACCAGCGTGCTGCGGCTGCTCGGCATCGACGAGCAGGAATGGGTTCGCATCTAGGAAAGGCGACGATGATGGCCGGCGATGAAACTTCTTTTCTCAGTCGGCTGTCTCACCCGCGCTATCTGCTGTTCCTGGCCGCGCTTCTGCTCTCGCCCTGGCCGCTGCTGTCCGTGATGCGCAAGGTCGAGGCGGTCGTGACCGCGTTCGATCTTGCCGTGATCGTCTTCACCCTGAGCTGCATCCCGCTATGGCGCGGCGGCACGGCCGATGTGATGCGCCGTCAGGCCAAGCGCGACGATGCGGGGCAGGTCCTGCTGCTTCTGCTGACCGGGCTGATATCCTCGATCATTCTCGCCGCGCTCGGCACTCTGGTGCTCGACAACCAGAGCCTGGTGCCCGGCGAGATTGCGCTGCTGGTGGTGACGCTGCTGGCCTGCTGGACTTTCGCCAACCTCATCTACGCCTTCCATTACGCGCGGCTCTATTATTCCTCCCGCGACGGCGGAGATCACGAAGGCCTGGACTTCCCCGGCGGCTGCGTGCCCGATTTTGCCGACTTCGTGAACTTCGCCTTCGTGATCGGCATGACCTGCCAGACCGCGGACATCGAGATCACCGATTCGGACCTGCGACGGGTTTCCACCTTCCACGGCCTGTTCGCTTTCGCCTTCAACCTCGGCATCCTGGCATTGACGGTAAACGTGCTGGCCTCTTCCACCGGGGGCGGTTGACCGAGCAGAAAAAAAGGGCGCCCGTCGGGGCGCCCTTTTTCCGGTTCCGTTCCGGGACGAAGAGCGATCAGCCCTCCATCCAGTCCCTGAAGAACGCTTCGTTGGCGTCGCGAAGATCGCTGACTTCGTTGCCGGCGACCTTGGTGCCTGCAACAGTGCCGATGCGGCGCGCGCCGGGCAGTTCGGTGCCGGCGGGGGCGGTGACGAGGTAGCGGCTCTGGTCTTCGCCGAAGGCCTCGGCCGTGCTCAGTTCCACGTCGAGATTGCAGCCGAGGCCGCTGGCAAGCGCCATTTCGGCCAGGGCCACGAGCAGGCCGCCGTCGCTGACGTCATGGACCGCGGTAACCTTGCCCGCGCCGATCCACTCGCGGATCGCGGCGCCGTTCTCGGCCTCGACAGTGAGATCGACCCTTGGTGCTTCGCCGGCTTCCTGGCCCGCGATCTCGCGCAGCCAGAGCGACTGGCCGAGGTGCGAACCGAGCTTGCCCTCAGGCGCGCCGAGCAGGAAGATCTCGTCGCCGACATTCTTGAAGGCGACAGTCGCCATCTTCTCGTGGTCGGCCAGGATCCCCACGCCGCCGATCGCCGGGGTCGGCAGGATCGCCGAGCCGCCGCCGGTGGCCTTCGATTCGTTGTAGAGCGAGACGTTGCCCGAGACGATCGGATAGTCGAGCGCGCGGCAGGCATCGCCCATGCCGTTCAGGCAGCCGACGATCTGCGCCATGATTTCGGGGCGCTGCGGGTTCGCGAAGTTCAGGCAGTTGGTGATGGCAAGCGGAAGGCCGCCCACCGCGCTGATGTTGCGATAAGTCTCGGCCACGGCCTGCTTGCCGCCCTCATAGGGGTCGGCATAGCAGTAGCGGGGCGAGCAGTCGGTGCTGATCGCCAGCGCCTTGGGCGTGTTGTGGATGCGCACCACGGCCGCGTCGCCGCCGGACTTCTGCATCGTGTCGCCGCCGACCTGGCTGTCGTACTGTTCCCAGATCCACTTGCGCGAGGCGAGGTCCACCGTGCCCATCAGCTTGAGCAGGTCGGCGCCGATGTCGGCGCTTTCCGCTACCTCGCCCAGGGCCGGAACCTTGGCCCAGGCCTTGTATTCTTCAGGCGAAACGTAGGGACGCTCGTATTCCGGCGCGTCGTCGGCCAGCGGGCCGAGCGGGATGTCGCAGACCACTTCGCCATTGAATTCGAGAACCATGTGGCCGGTGTCGGTCACTTCGCCGATCACGGCAAAGTCCAGTTCCCACTTCTTGAAGATCGCCTCGGCCATCGGCTCCTTGCCGGGCTGGAGCACCATGAGCATGCGCTCCTGGCTTTCCGAAAGCATCATCTCGTAAGGCGTCATCGCCTCTTCGCGGCAGGGCACATTGTTCATGTTCAGGCGAATGCCGGCACCGCCCTTGCTGGCCATTTCGACCGACGAGGAAGTGAGGCCGGCCGCGCCCATGTCCTGGATCGCGACGATGGCGTCGGTGGCCATGAGTTCGAGGCAGGCCTCGATCAGCAGCTTTTCGGTGAAGGGATCGCCCACCTGCACGGTCGGGCGCTTCTCGTCCGAATGCTCGTCGAAATCGGCCGAAGCCATGGTGGCGCCGTGGATGCCGTCGCGGCCGGTCTTGGAGCCGACGTAGACGATGGGGTTACCGAGGCCGGTGGCGGCCGAGTAGAAGATCTTGTCCGTATCGGCGACGCCCACGGTCATGGCGTTGACCAGGATGTTGCCGTCGTAGGCCTTGTGGAAGTTCGTCTCGCCGCCCACGGTGGGCACGCCCACGCAGTTGCCGTAGGAGCCGATGCCCTCGACCACGCCCTGCACCAGGTGCTTCATCTTCGGATGCTCGGGGCGGCCGAAGCGCAGGGCGTTCATGTTCGCGACCGGGCGGGCGCCCATGGTGAAGACGTCGCGCAGAATGCCGCCGACGCCGGTGGCCGCGCCCTGGAACGGCTCGATGTAGCTTGGGTGGTTGTGGCTTTCCATCTTGAAGATGGCGGCCTGTCCGTCACCGATGTCGATCACGCCGGCGTTTTCGCCGGGGCCGCAGATGACCCAGGGGGCCTTCGTGGGCAGCTGCTTCAGGTGGAAGCGGCTCGACTTGTACGAGCAGTGCTCGGACCACATGACCGAGAAGATGCCAAGCTCAACCAGGTTGGGCTCTCGGCCGAGCGCGTTCAGGACCCGCTCGTATTCCTCGGAATTGAGGCCATGCGCCTCGACGACATCGGGAGTGATTTCGGACATGCGACGCGCCTTAGCGCCGAGCGTGGCGCTTCGCTAGACGTAAAAACAAGGCCATTTCGCCGTGCCCCTCGCCGTTTGCCGAAGTGCCGTCCCCCAGTCCCGCCTTGACCGCCGAACGCGGCCGCTCCATTGCGGTGGGCATGACTGAGAACAGTGCTGAAATTGGCGCCCCCAATAGTGCCGGCCCAGATATTGCGGGCATGAGTTTCGAAGATGCGCTGCGTGCGCTGGAGGACGTGGTGCGTCGCCTCGAAAGCGGCGATGTGCCGCTCGACGACTCGATCACGCTCTACGAACGCGGCGAAGCGCTGCGCCAGCATTGCCAGAAGCGGCTCGATGCCGCGCAGGCACGGATCGAGCGCATCGTCGCCGGGCCGGATGGGGCTCCGGCAGGAACCCAGCCGTTCGACGCGGCGGATCGCTGATTCGTGAGTGAGGTCGCCGTGACCGATCCGATCCTTTCCGAAGGCCTCGCCCGCATAGCCGAGGAAATCGACGGCGCCTTCGATGCGCTGCTGCCGGTTCCCGACGATGCCCGGGCACGGCTGGTGGAGGCCATGCGCTACGCCGCGATCGGCGGCGGCAAGCGTTTGCGGCCGCTGCTGCTGGCCGGAGTCGCGGAAATGTACGGCGTCGTGCGCGAGGCGGCGATTCGCGCAGCCATCGCCATCGAATCGATCCACGTCTATTCGCTGATCCATGATGACCTGCCGTGCATGGACGATGACGCCCTGCGCCACGGCAAGCCCACGCTTCATCTCGCCTTCGACGAGGCCACGGCCGTGCTGGCGGGCGACTCGCTCCATGCCTTCGCTTTCGAGGTGCTGGGCGATCCGGCCACGAGCGCGGATCCCTTCACCCGCATCGAACTCGTGCAGGCGCTGGGTCATGCCAGCGGTGCGCAGGGCATGGCCGGCGGGCAGATGATGGACCTCGTGGCCGAGACCAGCGAATTCGACCTCCAGACCGTCACGCGGCTGCAGCAGCTCAAGACCGGCGCGCTGCTGGGCGCGGCGGTGGAGATGGGTGCTATCCTCGGGCGCCTGCCGCCGGAAGGTCGCGCCCACTTGCGCGGCTACGCGCGGGACATCGGCCTCGCCTTCCAGATCGCGGACGACCTCATCGATCATGAGGGCGACGCTTCCGTCGCCGGCAAGGCCGTGGGCAAGGACGCCACGGCGGGCAAGGAGACGTTCGTCTCGCTGCTCGGCCCGGATCGCGCCCGCGAACAGGCCCGCATGCTGGTCGAACAGGCTATCGGCCACCTGGCGCAGCACGGCAAGGAAGCCGACCTGCTGCGTGCCGTGGCGCGCTATATCATCGAGAGGGATCATTGATGAGCCTTGGTGAACGTATCGGGGTCTATCCCGGCACTTTCGATCCCATCACGCTGGGCCATGCTGATATCATCCGGCGCGGCGCCAAGCTGGTCGATCGCCTGATTATCGGCGTGACGACAAACCCTTCGAAGAATCCGCTGTTCACGCCCGAAGAACGCATGGCCATGGTCGAGCGCGAAGTGGCGGCGCTGGGGATCGAGAACGTCACCGTGGTAGGCTTCAACGCGTTGCTGATGAAGTTCGCGCAGAAGCAGGGGGCCAGCGTCATCGTGAGGGGGCTGCGCGCCGTCGCGGACTTCGAGTACGAGTACCAGATGGCGGGCATGAACCAGCAGCTCAATCCTTCCATCGAGACGGTGTTCCTGATGGCGGACGTCAGCCTCCAGCCGATCGCCTCCAAGCTGGTCAAGGAAATCGCCATGTTCGGCGGGGAAATCGCCAAGTTCGTGAGCCCCGCCGTGCGCGAGGACGTGATGGCGAGAGTCTCCCGCAACGGTCTCCTCGGCGACTACTGAGAACCTCGCAGAACCCTCCACGCGGTCCTTGCGACAAATTCATTCATTGTCACGTCAGCAGCGGGGCACTATCGCCCCTGGCCTGAACGGCTTCCTTCCTGTGAGTATTCGATGACGTTTCGCCTGACCCTTACCGCGACGATGATCGGCCTGGCGCTGGCGGCTACGCCTGCTCTGGCCAAGAAGAAGGAAGATCCGACCCCGACGCCGCCGGTGGCAGCGCTGCCCACTTTCGTCGATCCCGACGTCACGCACCAGCCCGAGAACGTGCTCCTGCTCGATCTCTCGGACGGCGGCCGCGTCGCCATTCGGCTCATGCCGGAATGGGCGCCGCATCACGTCGAGCGGGTCAAGACGCTGGCGGCGCAGGGCTTCTACAACGGTCAGATATTCCACCGCGTGATCGACGGCTTCATGGCGCAGACCGGTGATCCGACGGGCACCGGGCAGGGCGGCTCGCAGCTTCCGGACCTCACCGCCGAATTCAACGCGATGCCGCATGTTCGCGGCACCGTCTCGATGGCCCGCACCAACGAGCCGAACAGCGCCAACAGCCAGTTCTTCATCGTGTTCTACCCGCGCTTCTCGCTGGACCGTAAGTACACGAACTTCGGCCGCGTGATTTCGGGCATGCAGTACGTCGACGCGATCCAGCGCGGCGAGCCGCCGCAGAACCCGACGAAGATCGTCCAGGCTTCGCTGGCTTCCGAGCACAAGGCACCGCCGCCGGTTGCTCCGGTCGCCCCGGCGCCGCAGTCGATCACGGCCGACCAGCTCAGCAAGTCGAAGTCGAACTGACCTGACGCGAAAAATGGATGACGCCGCGTGTGAGCGCCCCTAGAGGGCGCTCCATGCGCGTTGACCTTTTCGACTTCGACCTTCCGCCTGAGAATATCGCCCTGCGTCCTGCACGTCCTCGCGATTCGGCGCGGATGCTGGTGGTGCAGGGGCGCGCTGCAGGCCCGATGGTCGAACGCGTCGTGCGCGATCTTCCCGGCGAACTGCAGGCCGGCGACGTCCTGGTCTTCAACGACACCCGCGTCATTCCCGCCCAGCTCGAAGGGCGCCGCGGAGAAGCGCGGATCGGCGCCACCCTGCACAAGCGCATGGACTTGCGCCGCTGGCAGGCTTTCGTCCGCAATGCCAAGCGCCTGAAGGCCGGCGACCGCATCGAATTTCCTGCCGACGTCACGGCACTTGCCGAAGAACGGCACGATGACGGCAGCTGGACCTTGCACTTCGAAGGCGACGAGCCCGTCGAAGTCCTGCTCGAAAGGGCAGGGCGCATGCCGCTGCCGCCCTATATAGCCGGCAAGCGCGAGACCGACGAGCAGGACGCCAGCGACTACCAGACCATGTTCGCGCGCGAAAAGGGCGCCGTAGCGGCGCCCACCGCGGCGCTGCATTTCACGCCCGAACTCATCGAGCGGCTGGACGCGGCAGGCGTGAAGCGCGAGACGCTCACGCTCCATGTCGGCGCAGGCACCTTCCTCCCGGTCAAGGCCGAGGAGACCGCGGACCACCGCATGCATGCCGAATGGGGCCGGATCGACGCAGAGACTGCGAACCGTCTCAACGCCGCGCGCGCGGCGGGCGGCCGGGTCATCGCGGTCGGCACCACCAGCCTGCGCCTGCTCGAAAGCGCGACCGGGGAGGACGATGTGATTCGTCCCTTCGAAGGCGATACCGCGATCTTCATCACCCCGGGCTACCGCTTCAAGGCGATCGACGGGCTGATGACCAACTTCCACTTGCCGAAGTCCACGCTGTTCATGCTGGTCTCGGCGCTGATGGGACTGGAGCGGATGCAGGAAGTCTACGCCCATGCCATCGGTGAGGGTTACCGCTTCTATTCCTACGGAGATTCCAGTCTACTTTTACCCTGAGGGGACTTGGAACTGTCACCGGTTTCGCGCATCACGCGCTCCATGGAACCCATTCTCGAAATCAGCGGCCTGACCAAGACTTACGCCGGGGGCTTCACCGCGCTCCAGGGCGTGGACCTCACGATCAACAAGGGCGAGATCTTCGCACTGCTCGGCCCCAATGGTGCCGGCAAGACCACGCTGATCGGCGCCGTCTGCGGCCTGGTCCGACCGAGCAGCGGGACGATCCGCGCTTTTGGAGAGGACATGACTCACGGCTGGCGCGCACTGCGTGCCCGCATCGGTCTGGTGCCGCAGGAACTGGCGACCGACATGTTCGAGACGGTCCTCCATTCCGTCAACTATTCGCGCGGGTTGTTCGGGCTGGCGCCCGATGCCGCGCGGATCGAGGAAATCTTGCGCGCGCTCAGCCTGTGGGACAAGCGCAAGTCGCAGATCCGCGCGCTTTCCGGCGGCATGAAGCGGCGCGTGCTGATCGCCAAGGCGCTGGCGCACGAACCGGACCTGCTGTTCCTGGACGAGCCGACCGCCGGCGTCGACGTGGAACTGCGACGCGACATGTGGGCGCAGATCGCCCAACTCCGTGACCGCGGCACCACGATCATCCTCACCACGCACTATATCGAAGAGGCCGAGGAGATGGCCGACCGCGTCGGGATCATCCAGGCCGGCAGCATCCGCATGGTCGAGGACACCCGCTCGCTGATGAAGCGGCTGGGCCGTACCGAGGCGCATATCGGCCTTCCCGTGCCGCTGCCCGCCATTCCCGCGGCCCTGGCGGACTACAATCTCACGCTCGCGGACGACGGGCTGGAACTGGTCTATCGCGGCGGCGACGGTTCGGGCGGCGGCAAGGCGCAAGTGGCGCAGCTGACCAAGGACCTCGTCGCGAACGGCATCGACTATACCGCCATCGACATTCGCGAATCGAGCCTCGAAGACATCTTCGTCGACCTTCTGGAAGGAGCGGCGGCATGATCGCCTTCAACGCACGCAGCACCTGGACCATCTACAAGCGCGAGGTCATGCGGGCCCTGCGCACGGCCATGCAGTCGATCCTCGGGCCGGTGCTGACGACCGTGCTCTACTTCGTCGTGTTCGGCGCGGCGATCGGCAGCAAGATGGATTCGGGCATGGCCGGGGTGAACTACGGCGCCTTCATCGTGCCGGGCCTGCTGCTGCTGACCCTGCTCAGCGAAAGCACCTCGAACGGTAGCTTCGGCATCTACATGCCGCGCTTCACCGGCGCGATCTACGAGCTGCTTTCGGCGCCCGTCGGCGTGGCCGAGACGCTGATCGGCTTCGTGGGTGCAGCGGCCACCAAGTCGCTGATCCTGGCGGCTATCATCCTGACCACCGCCACGTTCTTCGTCGACTATACGGTGGCCCATCCGTTCTATGCGCTGGGCTTCATCCTGCTGGTTTCGGCGAGCTTCTCGCTGTTCGGCTTCATCCTGGGCATCTGGGCGGACAGTTTCGAAAAGCTGGGCATCGTTCCGGTGCTGTTCATCGTGCCGCTGACATTCCTGGGCGGCACCTTCTACTCCATCGACCTGCTCCCCGAGCCCTGGCGGTCTGTGGCGATGGCAAATCCGGTCGTCTATCTGGTCAACGGACTGCGCTGGTGCTTCTATGGCAG
This sequence comes from Novosphingobium sp. BL-S-21, assembly GCF_055521655.1. Taxonomy (NCBI): domain Bacteria; kingdom Pseudomonadati; phylum Pseudomonadota; class Alphaproteobacteria; order Sphingomonadales; family Sphingomonadaceae; genus Novosphingobium; species Novosphingobium sp. BL-S-21. The sequence goes on along the minus strand of NZ_CM145496.1, from coordinate 714,777 downwards.
TTCCGATTTCCCGATCGGCCTGTCGCTGGGCATGACGCTGGGCTTCCTGGCGCTGTGCATCAGCTTCATCGCCTGGATCTTCCGCACGGGGTGGCGCCTGCGCGCCTGAATCGGTAATATCGTGACATGACAATGCGTTCGGCTGTTTGTTTTAGTGTGCCTGCTCTGTTCATCGCCGTCTCGGCGCAGGCCCAGGAACCCCTGTCGGTTCAGTTTCAGCCCTATCATTTCGAGACTTTCCCCGAGCTGGAACTGGTGCCGCTGTTCCCCGTCGAGGAACTGCCGGTGCGCCTCGAACTGCCGGACTATGTCGCTCCGCCGCCTTACATCGCCGCGTCGCCGCCGCGCCTGCCGGGCAATGTGAAATCGATGCTCGAAGCGGCGGTCAAGACCAAGGATTCCGCCGTCGTCGGTGCCGTGGTGAAGGCCGCGCTCTCCACGCAGCCTTATGACAAGGACGAGATCCGCGCGATCCACCAGGCGTTCCTGGATGCGAACGCCCAGGAGATCGCGGACAAGGCGAACGCTGAAAGGGAGCGCATCCGCCGCGCCGCGCTGCTGGAGCTGTGGACGGGCAAAGTCGAACTCGGTGCCTTCCGCGCAACCGGCAATACCAGCAATTTCGGCTATACCGGCGCGGTCAAGCTCGACCGCAAGGGCCTCAACTGGCAGCACACCGTGCAGCTCAATGCCGATTATCAGAAGGACCGCGGGGTCGTTTCGCGCGAACAGTACGGGGCCAGCTACCAGCCGCGCTACACACTGAACGACGGCCTCTTCACATATGGCCGCGTGCAATACGAAAAGGACCGGATCCAGGGCTTCCTCGACCGTTACTCGCTGTCCGGCGGTCTCGGCTACCGCGTCCTGAAGCGCGACAATGTGACGCTCTCGCTGGAAGTCGGACCGGCGCTTCGCCGCACGCGCTACGTAACCGTGCCGCAGGAAACGACATGGTCGGGACTGACATCGATCGATTTCGACTGGCAGGTCGGGCCGACGATCAAGCTGACACAAGATGCCTCGTCCTACATCGAGACCGGCAACAGTACCTTCACATCGGCCACCGGCCTCGAAGCCGGCATGGCCAAAGGGCTGAAGGCGCGGATGTCCTATTCGATCGAGCATGAAACCTCGCCGCCGGACGGATCGCTGCGGACCGACACCATCTCGCGCTTCTCACTGGTCTACGGCTTCTGAAGGCTGTAACGGGCGGCGCATGAACCCCCGTTTCGAATTCTCCATCCACGCCACCGACGGCAAGGCCCGCACCGGCGTCATCAAGATGCGTCGCGGCGAAATCCGCACGCCCGCCTTCATGCCGGTGGGTACCGCTGCCACCGTGAAGGCGATGAAGCCGCAGGACGTGCGCGCCACCGGCGCCGACATCATCCTGGGCAATACCTACCACCTCATGCTGCGCCCCGGCGCCGAGCGCGTCGCGCGGCTTGGCGGATTGCACAAGTTCATGAACTGGGATCGCCCGATCCTGACGGACAGCGGCGGCTATCAGGTCATGAGCCTCTCGGATCTGCGCAAGATCACGGAGAACGGCGTGACCTTCGCTAGCCACCTCGACGGATCGCGCCACTTGCTGACGCCCGAGCGCTCGATGGAGATCCAGCGTCTGCTCGGCTCGGATATCGTCATGTGCTTCGACGAGTGCCCGAAGATCGACCAGCCGCGCGACGTGATCGCGCGCTCGATGGAAATGTCGATGCGCTGGGCGAAGCGCAGCCGCGACGGTTTCGACAGCGGCGGCGAACATGCGGCCAATTCGGCGCTGTTCGGCATCCAGCAGGGCGCGCTCGACGAAGGTCTGCGCAAGGCGAGCGCCGATGCGCTCACCGACATCGGCTTCGACGGCTATGCCATCGGCGGTCTTGCCGTGGGCGAAGGGCAGGAGGCGATGTTCGCCACACTCGAATTCGCACCGGGCCAGCTTCCCGCCGACCGCCCGCGTTACCTCATGGGCGTGGGCAAGCCAGACGATCTGGTGGGCGCCGTGGAGCGCGGGGTCGACATGTTCGATTGCGTCCTGCCCAGCCGCTCGGGGCGCAATGGCCAGGCCTTCACTTGGAACGGCCCGCTGAACTTGCGCAATGCCCGCCATGCTGAGGACAACAATCCGCTGGACGAGCGCTGCAAGTGCCCGACTTGCGGGACCTACAGCCGGGCCTACCTCTACCACCTCGTCAAGTCCGGCGAGATCCTCGGCGCCATGTTGATGACCGAGCACAATATCTCGTTCTACCAGCAGCTCATGCAGGGCATGCGCGAGGCCATCGCCGCAGGCACTTTCGCGCAGTTCGCGGCCGATTTCCGCCGCGATTATTTCGGCGGACGCGACGGGTAGCCTGAAAGGGGCGTGCCGGTCTCCTTCCGGCATGATGGGAGCTTGGGGCGAGGCGGAGGTGATGTTCGGGGCTAATCCTAAGAGGCCAGCCCAATTCGTCGCTCTCCTAAGCCGCCACACATCCTTCGTCATTGCGAGCGTAGCGAAGCAATCCAGAGTCGCGTAGAGCCGCCCCTGGATTGCTTCGCTACGCTCGCAATGACGATGTGTATTGGGCAACCGACGACGATGTGTATTTGGCAACCGACATAGTATCAGCAGGCGCCATCACATTTTGCGAAGATCGCATCGCGTTGGCAGACGGCGGTGCGTTGGTGGCGCATCGCGCGGACGCGGCTTCGAGTATCCGGAATAACCCGGCGCTACCGATCCAAGGCTGTCAGCGAGGCCCAAAGGCCCGCATACTCACCGCCCTGGATCAGGCGGGCTCCAATCCTTCTTCCAGATCTTCGTGGAGCGCGCCGATCTCTAGCTTGGTGCCGACGTACGTCACAAAGCGTCCGGTTCTGGAATCGAGGAATCCGGCACCGATCTCGGCCGCGAACTGCTTGGCGGTTTCGAGGTCGGGGTACCATTTGCCAGTGCGATTGGGAGTGATGAAACGATATCGGGACATGATGCAGGTCTAATGCACAAGTTCCATGTCCGTTCCCTGACAGAACCAACGATTCGGCGCGGTTTTTCAGCGTTTTGGCGCAGCAAAAATAAGACTGCGCAGGGCAACAAAAAGGGCGGCTCCGCGAGGGAGCCGCCCTTCCTATTTCTGGCCGATAGGCCCGAAACTTAGCGCGAGTAGAACTCGACGACCAGGTTCGGTTCCATCTTCACCGGATAGGGCACTTCGTCCAGCGAGGGAACGCGAACGAAGGTCACCTTGTCGGTGCCGTCCTGAGCGACGTAGTCGGGGACTTCACGCTCGGGCAGGTTCTGGGCTTCGATGATCAGCGCCATTTCCTTGGCCTTGTTGCCCAGGCTGATGACGTCGCCGACCTTCACGCGACGCGAAGCGATGTTGCACTTCACGCCGTTGACGCGGATGTGGCCGTGCGAAACGATCTGGCGAGCCGCAAAGATGGTGGGCGCGAACTTCGAACGGTACACGACCATGTCCAGGCGCTGCTCGAGCAGGCCGATCAGGTTCTGGCCGGTGTCGCCCTTCATGCGCGAGGCTTCCTGGTAGGTAGCCTTGAACTGCTTCTCGGTCACGTCGCCGTAGTAGCCCTTGAGCTTCTGCTTGGCGCGGAGCTGCAGACCGTAGTCAGACAGCTTGCCCTTGCGGCGCTGGCCGTGCTGGCCAGGGCCGTAGCTGCGGCGGTTGACCGAGCTCTTCGGGCGACCCCAGATGTTCTCGCCCATGCGGCGGTCGAGTTTGTACTTGGCGCTTTTACGCTTCGACATAAGTCGTTCTCCTTTTCTGCTGCCGCTGCCACGGTGGAAGCGGTCCATGTTTTCCCGGGGCGCACCATTCCGCCTAATATGCGGAATGCGGCCGCCGCTTCACCGGGGTGCGGGGCCGAATGGACAGACCTGTCAAGAAGGCAGGCGCCATGTGAAGGGGTGCCCCATACGGGCTCGGGCAGGAATGTCAAGCGAGATGGCGTTTTTGGACAATCCGCAGCAGCGGTGCCGCTACCCGGCGACAGCCGGGCAAAAAGATCCTATGTAGGCCGCCGGTCTGAGTCGGTATTCTGACGGCAGTGTCATTCAGGAGATTGGCCATGACGACAGAACAGGAGCTTGCCTTCCGATCGGCGACCAGCGAAACCGTTTATGCGGCAATCGAGCTGAGCAAGAAGAGTTGGGTCATATCCGTAGCCCACCCTGACCAGCCCAAGCCGAGCATCTATCGTCTGCCAGGCGGCGATTTTGATGCCTTGGTGACGCGGCTTCGCAAGGTCGCCGGATCGATCCCGAGAATCGTGATCTGTTATGAGGCGGGCTACGATGGGTTCTGGCTGGCGCGCCGCCTGACCAGTTCAGGGATCGAGTGCCGGGTACTGGATCCCGCCAGCCTGCAGGTGAACCGTCGTGCACGCAGGGTGAAGACGGATCGCATCGATGCCCTGATGCTGCTCCGGGCCGTCATCGCGATTGACCGGGGCGATCATCATGTATGTGCTGTCGTGCGCGTTCCCGATGTCGAAGAAGAAGATGCGCGCCGATCGCACCGGGAACGGCAACGTCTAATCCACGAGCGCACAGCCCACATCAACCGGATCAAGGGCCTGCTTTTTGGACAAGGGATCAGGGGTATCGAACCAAAGCTGCGCGCGACCCGGATTGATTTTGCCTCCCTTGTCACCGCCGAAGGTAAATCGCTTCCCGAACGCCTACGCCATGAACTCGAACGTGAATATGCACGGCTGGCTTTGGTCGAAGAGCAAATCCGCTGCGTCGAGAAGGAGCGCGACATGGCTGATGCGCAAGACCCCGCCATCGAGCAGAAGCGCCAGATGCTTCGCCTGCTCCCCGGAGTCGGCGGAACGACTGCCGCCATCATGGCGCGGGAAATCTTCTCACGGCAGTTCAGCAGCCGCTCGCACCTGGGTTCCTATCTCGGGCTGACACCGAGTGCCTACGACAGCGGCTCGACGACGAAATGTCAGGGCATCTCAAAAGCTGGCAACAGCTGGGCTCGGCGCATCCTCATCGAGATCGCCTGGATCTGGCAGCAAAAACATCCCGAAAGTCCGCTGACGAAATGGTTCAGGGCGCGAACACAGGGGCAATCGCCGCGCATGCGCCGGATCATGTTGGTGGCTATGGCCCGCAAGCTGGCAATCACGCTGTGGCGCTATGTCGAAACTGGCCTCATACCTGAAGGATTGGTGATACCAGACAAGGCGGCTGCGGCCTGATAATCAGCCTTTGAGAGTTCAGGCCCCGGCCAGGGCCTGAAAGCGGGGTGACGGGCTTCGAGAGTATGATTGGTGCGAATGCACCGACAAAAAGTGTGAAACCGTCCCCTTGAACGTCTGAGCTGTGCATGCAGGATTGTGGCAAGCCGTCATGGAGCTGCCGGATATAAGTTGATGCGCCAGGCGCACGCCTGCACGAGGACGATCAACCCCGCCGATCTCGACAGAATGAAAAAGGCAACCGGACAAGGTCTGCCGCAGGTTCTGCGCGCGCCACTTGACACGAGACGCCACATATAAATCAATCTCGCGGGCGACGCTTGTTTCCGAGGGCAGAGAGCACACCGCGAAGGGTGCGCACTTCGAGGTGATTCCAGCCCGGCTTCGTGAGAAGATTGCGCAAGGTCAGCCGGTTGGCCGCCGCACGCGTTTCGGGCCAGAAATAGTTCTTGGGTTCGAGCAATTGCTCGAAGTGGCCGATGAGGCCTTCCAATTCGTCTTGCGGGGCAGGGGGAAGCAATTCCTCCTGCGTGGGCTGCGCGAGTTCGCCGGACGCCGCGGCGCCCTTCGACCATTCGTAAGCGCAGAGAATTACCGCCTGCGCCAGGTTGAGCGAGGCGAATTCGGGATTGATCGGCACCGTCAGGATCGCGCGGGCGAGCGCGACGTCCTCGGTCTCCAGGCCCGAACGCTCCGGCCCGAAGACATAGGCCGAGCGGGCGCCGGTGGCTTCCGCTGCGGCGTGGATTTCACGCGCGGCCTGCTCGGGGGTGACGACGGGCTTGGTGACGCCGCGCTTGCGCACGGTGGTGGCGTAGACATTGGCGCAGTCTGCCACGGCTTCGGCCAGCGTCTCGAAGACTTCCGCCTGCTCCAGGACGACGTCGGCGCCTGCCGCAGCCGGACCGGCCGAGGGATTGGGCCACCCGTCGCGCGGGGAGACGAGACGCATTTCCACGAGGCCGAAATTCAGCATGGCGCGCGCGGCCTTGCCGATGTTCTCGCCCAGTTGCGGGCGGACCAGCACGACGACCGGCTTGTTCACGTCAGTCATTCTTGCTGCCTTCCATGGCGCCCGGACCCGCGACATCGCGGACTGTTCCGGCAAATTCCTCGAAGTCACGCGCTTCGTTGAAGGCGCGGTAGACCGAGGCGAAGCGGATATAGGCAACGGAATCGAGCTGGCGCAGGCCTTCCATCACCATTTCCCCGATCTCGCGCGAGGATACTTCCGATTCCCCCAGGGTCTCGACCTGGCGCTGCACGCCGGAGACCAGTTGGTCGATCTTCTCGCGCTCGATACCGCGCTTGCGGCAGGCGAGCGTGGCCGACTGCTCGATCTTCGCGCGGTCGAACGGCTCGCGGGTGTCGTCGCTTTTCACCACGGTGATTTCGCGAAGCTGCACGCGTTCGAATGTGGTGAACCGCGCGCCGCAGCTGGAACACTGGCGGCGGCGGCGGATCGCGGTATTGTCCTCGGTCGGGCGGCTGTCCTTGACCTGGGAATCGTCGTGAGCGCAAAAAGGACAGCGCATTCAGTCAGCTACTTTCAAAACTTGAGAGACTTTCAGGGGCGCACGCGCTTGTAGAACTGGTATCCCGCACCGACCGCAAGGCCGAGCGGGATAGACACGAACGGCAGCACGGCGGCCGCGACCGCACCCGCCGCGCCCCAGATCAAGACCGGCTTGGTGGAGGGATGGCCCATGCCATCCTGAAGCATTCCGGCCAGCTCATGGCGGGCGTCGGACATGAAATCACCGGTGTCGTTGGGGCGGTTCGGGTCGGTCATGGCACTGGGGCTCCTGAAATCAGTCCTCGTAGATCGGGAATCGATCGCACAGCGCTTCAACGCGCGCACGCACGTTCTGCTCCACCTGAGCGTCGCCCGCTTCGCCGCACTTGGCAAGGCCGTCGAGCACGTCGGCGACCATGTTGCCGATTTCGCGGAATTCTTCCGGGCCGAAACCGCGCGTGGTGCCGGCCGGCGAACCGACGCGGATGCCGCTGGTCTTCATCGGCGGCAGCGGATCGAAGGGGATGCCGTTCTTGTTGCAGGTGATGCCCGCACGTTCCAGCGCCTCGTCCGCGTCCTTGCCGGTCACGCCGAGCGGCGAGAGGTCGATCAGGGCGAGGTGCGTGTCGGTGCCGCCGGAGACGATCGCTGCGCCGCGTTCCTTCAGCGTTGCGGCGAGTACCTGGGCGTTCTCGATCACGCGCGCGGCGTAGTCCTTGAACTCAGGGCGCAGCGCTTCACCGAAGGCCACGGCCTTGGCGGCGACGACGTGCATCAGCGGGCCGCCCTGAAGGCCGGGGAACACTGCCGAGTTGATCTTCTTGGCGAGCGCCTCGTCATTGGTGAGGATCATGCCGCCACGGGGGCCGCGCAGCGTCTTGTGCGTGGTGGTGGTGGCGATGTGCGCGTGCGGGAACGGCGAGGGGTGCAGGCCAGCGGCGACGAGGCCGGCGAAGTGCGCCATGTCGACCTGGAACAGCGCGCCCACGGCGTCGGCGATTTCGCGCATGCGCTTGAAGTCGATCACGCGCGGATAGGCGGAGCCGCCGGCGATGATCAGCTTGGGCTGGTGCTCCTTGGCCAGGGCCTCGACCTCATCGTAGTCGATCAGGTGGGTGTCCTTGGTCACGCCGTACTGCACGGCCTTGAACCACTTGCCCGAAAGCGCGGCGCGCGCGCCGTGGGTGAGGTGGCCGCCGGCATCGAGGCTCATGCCCATGATGGTGTCGCCCGGCTTCACGGTGGCGAGGAGAACCGCGCCGTTGGCCTGCGCGCCCGAGTGAGGCTGGACGTTAGCGAACTGGCAGTCGAACAGCTGCTTGGCGCGTTCGATGGCGAGCGTCTCGACTTCGTCCGAAGGCTCGCAACCCTGGTAGTAGCGCTTGCCGGGGTAGCCTTCGGCGTACTTGTTGGTCAGCACCGAGCCCTGGGCTTCCAGCACGGCCTTGGAAACGATGTTTTCCGAGGCGATCAGTTCGATCTGCTTGCGCTCGCGGCTGAGTTCGTGGCCGATGGCCTTGGCGACGGCGGGGTCGCTCTGGGCAACGCCGTCAGTGAAGAAACCGGCGGAACGGATGGCGGTATCTACAGTCATGTTCGGGTTTCTCCGTTTCAGAAGACGGGGTTGGAAAGCTTTTCGACGCGGCCCGCGTGGCGTCCGCCACCGAACTCGGCCGAAAGGAAGGCATCGAGGCAGGCCTTGGCCATGTCTTCGCCGGTCAGGCGCGCGCCCATGGCGATGACGTTGGCGTCATTGTGCTCACGCGCCAGCGCGGCGGAGAGCGGCTCGGATACGAGCGCGCAGCGGCATGCGGGATCGCGGTTCACGGCAATCGAGATGCCGATGCCCGAGCCGCAAAGCGCGACGCCGAACTGGACCGTACCGTCGGCAACGACGGAGGCCAGCTTGTAGCCGTAGTCGGGATAGTCGACACGGTCCGCGGTGTCCGGGCCGAGGTCGGCGACTTCGTGGCCTTGCTCGATAAGGTATTCACGCAGGGTCGCCTTGAGGTCGATGGCGGCGTGGTCTGAAGCAATCGCAATGCGCATGGGATCGGGCTGCCTGTCCTGATGCGGAGATTCGTTGCGCCTCCCCTTAGTCGTGACTTCGTCGCATTGCGAGTCTTGCGCGCGAACGGATTCGAAAGGGACTGGTTCCCCGTGAGGGAAGTGGCATTGTGCGCGGGGAATGTTACCGGAATTTCAGGAGGATCGCATGAAAAACGGCAAGTGGCTGATGGCGGCGATCCTTCTGGCCATCGTGCTCGCTATCCTGGGCACGACACCGCCGCGCCCCGCGCCGGTTTCCGCGCCGCCCGCGGAATTCTCGGCCATGCGGGCCATGGGCGATATCGAGCGCATTGCCCGCGCGCCGCATCCCAGCGGCTCGGACGAGCACGCGGCCTTGCGCGGTTATCTGATGCAGCGCCTGGGCGGATTGGGGCTGACCGTGCGTACGCAGGACGGGCAGTTTCCGGAAGGCGCGCGCGCGGCGCTCAACCGGCGCAGCGGGGCGAAGGCGCAGCGCATTCCGCTGGTCAATGTGCTGGGGCTGCTGCGCGGCAAGGAGCCGAATCTCCCGGCCGTGGCGCTGATGGCCCATTACGACAGCGTCTGGGGCTCTCCGGCAGCGGCGGACGACGGCGCGGGTGTGGCCTCGATTCTTGAAACGGTGCGCGCGCTTTCGCTCGATCGCGACCGGAAACGCGATGTGCTGGTGATCCTGACCGATGGCGAGGAAGCCGGGCTGAACGGGGCGAAGATGTTCTTTGCCGAGGCGGGCGAGGCAGGGCGGATCGGCGCGATCGTCAATCTGGAGACCCGCGGGGGCGGTGGGAAGGCCAATCTGTTCCAGACTTCTGCGCTGAACGGCGAAGCGGCGCGGATTTGGGCGGCTTCCGCGCCGCATCCGGCGGGCACTTCGCTGGCGACGTTCATCTACAGCATTCTGCCCAACGACACCGACCTGAGCGTCGCCCTGCCGCGCGGCTATGCCGCCTGGAACTTCGCCTTCATCGGCAGGCCCGGGCTCTATCACTCGCCGCTGGCGACTGCGCAGAACCTTGATCGCGGCGCGCTTCAGCAGATGGGCGAGCAGACCCTGGGACTGGCGCGCGCCTTGACGCAAACCTCGGAACTGCCGCGGGGGGCGCCGGACATCGTGTTCTTCGATGTCTTCGGCCTGTTCGTGTTCCACTATGCGCCGTGGTGGGGCTGGGCGATGCTGGCGGTGGCTTTCGCGGGCTATGGCATGATGGCCATGCGGCGGTTCGATCCTCCGACGCTGGCGGGCGGGGCAGTGCGGATGCTGGCGCTTGTCGTGCTCACCGGCGGGTTGCTCTGGGCGCTGAACCTGGTGTCCGGAGCGGACGGCCCGGTGAACTATTACGACCGGCTGGCGGCGATCCCGAGGCTTCAGGTGGTGGCCTTGTGCGGTTCGCTCGCGGTGGGGCTGGCGTTGCTCTGGCGGCGGCCCGATTCGGCATCGGGCGAAGTGGGGCTGGTCCTGCCGGTCTGGCTGGCCGGAGCGGCGTTCCAGGTTTTCGCGCCGACGGCGGCCTATGTCCTGACCGTGCCCTTGCTGCTGGGCGGTGTGGTCGCCTTGCTGCGAGGCGCGATGCCCAGGCGCGACCCGGTCCTTGCGAGCGTGATCGTTGCGGCGCTGGTGACAGGCTATGCGCTGCTCCTGGGCTATTCGCTGATGCAGGCGGTGGGGCCGGTCGTTCCGATGGTTTGCCTGGTGCCGCTGCTGATGGCGGTGCCGGTGCTCGTGCCGCTAAGGCGGCCGCTGCCGAAAGGGGCGGCGCGAGGGGCGGCCGCGGCGCTGCTGGTGCTGGCGATCGGGATCGCGCTCTGGGTGCGGTGGGACGCCCCGGCAGCAAGCGTGGCGGCCTACGACCAGGTTCGTAAGCTCGGGGTGAAGGGCTAAGGGTTATTCCGGATGAGGAAAGACTGTAGTCTTGCGATTACCGCAAGCTGCGGGCAGCCTCGTGGCGGTTTTGACCCGCAGAAGGGAGAGCGACCGTGAAGCGTATTGTGCTGTCGACATTGGGTATGGCCGGCATTCTGGTGATGGCGGGATGCATGGAGACCATGCCGGGACCGGACCGCCCCCATCGGCCGCCTCCGCCGCGCCCTGAGCAACCGGCGATGTGCACGCGGGAATATGCGCCGGTATGCGCGGTGAAGCGCGGTAAGCGCCAGACTTTCAACAATGCCTGCATGGCGCGGGCGAAGGGCTACGACGTGGTCGATCAGCGTCCTTGCGGACGATAGCCCGGCGGACGAAGACCGAAAAAAAAGCCCCGCTTCGGCGGGGCTTTTTCCTGAGATTTCGCTGCTTTCACTGATCGAGGAACGAGCGCATCTTGCGGCTGCGGCTCGGGTGCTTGAGCTTGCGCAGCGCCTTGGCCTCGATCTGGCGGATACGTTCGCGGGTAACCGAGAACTGCTGGCCGACTTCCTCAAGGGTGTGGTCGGTGTTCATGCCGATGCCGAAGCGCATGCGCAGCACGCGCTCCTCGCGCGGGGTCAGCGAGGCAAGGACGCGGGTGACCGTTTCCTTGAGGTTCGCCTGGATCGCCGCATCCACCGGGATGATCGCGTTCGTATCCTGGATGAAATCGCCGAGGTGCGAATCTTCCTCGTCGCCGATCGGCGTTTCAAGCGAGATCGGCTCCTTGGCGATCTTCATCACCTTGCGGACCTTTTCGAGCGGCATGGACAGGCGCTCGGCCATTTCCTCGGGCGTGGGCTCGCGGCCCTGCTCGTGAAGGAACTGGCGGCTGGTGCGGACCAGCTTGTTGATCGTCTCGATCATGTGCACCGGGATACGGATCGTGCGGGCCTGATCCGCGATCGAACGCGTGATCGCCTGACGGATCCACCAGGTGGCGTAGGTCGAGAACTTGTAGCCGCGGCGGTACTCGAACTTGTCGACCGCCTTCATCAGGCCGATGTTGCCCTCCTGGATGAGATCCAGGAACTGAAGGCCGCGGTTCGTGTACTTCTTGGCGATCGAGATCACCAGGCGCAGGTTCGCCTCGACCATTTCCTTCTTGGCGATGCGCGCCTCGCGCTCGCCCTTCTGGACCATGTTGACGATGCGGCGGAACTCGGGAAGCGCCATGCCGGTGGCGGCGGCGATGTCCGAGACTTCCGCGCGGATGCGCTCGACCGGATCGACTTCGGCCTCGGCGAAGGCCGCCCACTTCTTGTCCTTCTTGGCCATGTCGGTGAGCCAGGTGTCGTCCAGCTCGCGGCCGACATAAGTCTCAAGGAAATCGGCACGCTTGACCTTGTGACGCTCCGCCAAGCGCAGCATCTGGCCGCCCAGCGTGGTGAGGCGGCGGTTGAAGGCGTAGAGGTTGTCGACGAGATATTCGATCTTCGTCGCGTGGAACTTCACCGATTCGACCTGCGCGGTCAGGTCTTCGCGCAGCTGCTGGTACTGGTCTTCCTTGGCGGCCGGGAAGTCGATGCCCAGCGCCAGCGCGTCGAGACGCTCCGACTGGAGGCGCTCGAAGGCCTGGAACAGCTCGGTGATGAGCATGAACTTCTCAAGCGCTTCGGGCTTGAGGGCCGCTTCCATCTGGGCGAGGCTGAGGGTGTTGTCCTCTTCCTCTTCCTCGGCTTCGCGCTTGGGGATCGGGTTGCCGTCCTCGTCGACTTCGTCGCCGGACTCTTCCTCGACTTCGTCCTCGTCCTTGAACGAGGGGCCGGCGGTCTTTTCGCTGATCTCGCCGTCGTCGTCGCCTTCACCGTCCTCGGACAGGCTTTCCGGCGCGGGCTCCTTCGAGAGCATGGCGTCGAGATCGAGGATCTCGCGCAGCTGCATCTCGCCGTTGTTGAGCGCTTCGGACCACTGGATGATGGCGTGGAACGTGATCGGGCTCTCGCAGAGGCCCAGGATCATCATGTCGCGGCCGGCTTCGATCCGCTTGGCGATGGCGATTTCGCCCTCGCGGCTGAGCAGTTCGACGGCGCCCATCTCGCGCAGGTACATGCGCACGGGGTCGTCGGTGCGCTCGACCGTTTCCTTCTTCTTGGTATCGACCACCATGCGGGGCGAAACGTCGTCCGAATCGGACTCCTCGTTGTCGCGGTCGTCGTCTTCCTGCTGGCCTTCGGAATCTTCATCGCTCTCGACGATGTTGATGCCCATTTCGGAGATGGCCGCCATGATGTCCTCGATCTGTTCGGAGGACATCTGGTCTTGCGGGAGAGCTTCGTTCAGTTCGTCGTAAGTAATGACACCCCGGCGCTTGGCGCGGGCGATCAGCTTCTTGATCGCGCCTTCGTTCAGGTCGATCAGCGGTGCGTCGGTCCCGTCGTCGCCGCCGGTGTTGTCGTTCTTGCTCATTCTTCGCCGTTATCCCCGTGCATTCAACCCGATTATACCGTCAGGAAGAAGCCGCCTGTCTTGTCGCCATTTGCCTGAGCCGACTATCAAATTCCAGCTTTCTCTTGAGCAGGCGCTGCTGATCGGCAAATGCCTCTTCAGACAACTCGCTTTCGAACCTTGCCGTTGCCTGAGCCAATGCCGCATCCAGAACCGGACGCTCTACCAGGAGGTCTATTGCCTGGGCCAGATCCTCTGCCGCCTGGTCCGGGCCGGTATCGGTGTTCAGGAACCCGAAGCGCAATCCCGAGTATTCTGCGGTGCCGGGAATCTCCAGACCATTCTCGACCAATATGGTGGCGAGGTGGTCGCTTTCAAGCGCGCCGCTGGCCTGGCAGCAATCGAGCAGCAACCCGAAGCGCGGATCGAGCCCGGGGGTGCGGGCCAGTGCCTCGGCGTGGCGGCGAACCTGCGCAGGCCATTGAATAAGCCCGGCAAGCACTGCGGCCGAGAGCGCATCCCGCGCGCCTCCGCCGGTTGCCCGGCGCAGGCGTTCGAGCGATTCGGGGGTCGATTCGGCCTGGGGTTGCCAGCGGCCGTTCTGGAAGTTCCCACGACCGCCGCGCGGCTGGTTTGCACGGAATTGGCCGCCACCACCTCCGCCGCCACCCTGCTGCCAGCGGCTTTCACGCTTGGGAAAGGCGAATTCGGAATAGCGATCCTGCAATTCGCGCCGGTAGAGGCTGGCGATATCCGGGTGCTGAATCGCATCGACATGCGCCATCAGGCGGGCCTTGAGGCCGGCCTTGTCCTCGGGCGTGGTCAGCGGCTGCGCGTCGCGCTCCACTTCCCAGAGCACTTCGATCAGGCTTCTGGCCGCGCCGAGAATCTCTTCCATGGCCCGGGCGCCGCGCTGTTTGATGAGATCGTCCGGGTCGAGACCTTCGGGAAGGCGCACGATGCGCAGGGAATGGGCAGGGCGGAGCAGGGGCAGGGCGCGGGTGACGGCGCGCATCGCCGCGCGCTGGCCCGCCGCATCGCCGTCGAAGCAGAGCACGGGCATTTCGACATGGCGCCAGAGCATCTCGATCTGCTGCTCGGTCAGCGCCGTGCCCAGCGGGGCGACGCATTCGCCGATCCCGGCGGCCGCCATGGCGACCACGTCCATGTAGCCTTCCACCACCACCATCCGGCCCGACTGGCGCGCGGCAGGCGCGGCGCGGTGGAGGTTGTAAAGCGTGCGGCCCTTGTCGAAGAGGGGCGTGTCCGGGGAGTTCAGATACTTCGGGGCATCCGTTTTCTCCTTGGAGAGGATGCGCCCGCCGAAGGCGATGACGCGGCCGCGCGCGTCCTCGATCGGCAGCATGAGGCGGCCGCGGAAGCGGTCGTAGGGATCGCGGTTCTCAACTTCGATCCGCAGGCCCGCCTCGATCAGCATCGCTTCGGGGAACTTGCCCAGCGCTTCCTTCATCGCCTGCCGCCCCTCGGGCGCGAACCCGAAGCCGAAGCGCTGGAGGGTATGGGCATCGAAGCCACGCGTGCCGAGATAGGCGCGCGCCGCCTCTCCGCCGGGCGACGACAGGTTCTGCACGAACCAGGCTTGCGCGGCGGCCATCACGTCATGAAGCGTATCGCGCTTTTCCGCCGCTTTGGCTGCGCGCGGATCGGGAGCAGGGACGTCCATGCCCGCCTCGGCCGCCAGCTCCTTGACCGCGTCCATGAACGACAGGCCCTGATGGTCCGTCATCCAGCGGATCGCATCTCCATGTGCGCCGCAGCCAAAGCAGTGATAGAAGCCCTTTTCGTCGTTGACGGTGAAGCTTGGAGACTTCTCGTTATGAAACGGGCAGCAGGCCTTGAACTCGCGCCCCGCCTTCGTGAGGCGGGTCGAGCGACCGATCAGCGCAGACAGCGTTACCCGCGTGCGCAGTTGGTCGAGCCATTGGGGAGTAAGCACGGTCCTGCCGCCCGATTTCGTATCAGGTCAGGCCAGCGCCGCCTTCACCCAGCCCGAAGCCTTGCCCATGTCGAGCTGGGTGCCGTGGCGCGCCTTCAGCGCGGCGACGACCTTGCCCATGTCCTTCATGCTCTCGGCACCGACTTCGGCCTTGATGGCCTCGATCAGGGCCTTGGTCTCTTCCTCGGAGAGCTGCGCGGGCAGGAAGGTTTCGATCACTTCCAGTTCGGCCTTCTCGTCGGCGGCCTTTTCGGGACGGCCACCTTCCTCGAAGAGCTGGATCGATTCGCGGCGCTGCTTCACCATCTTCTGGAGCACGTCGATCACCATGGCATCGTCGTCCGGAAGAGAATCGGCGGTGCGCAGTTCGATGTCGCGGTCCTTGATCTTGGCAAGGATGAGGCGCACGGCGGCGAGACGCGGCTTGTCGCCCGTCTTCATCGCGGTGATCTGGGCGGCCTTGATCGAATCACGAAGCATTGTTTTCCTGCTGTTCTGATAGGTTTGGGGAAGTGTCGTGGCGCAAAACTAGCAAGCCGCGCGCCAAATTGCACCTCTCGCGCCTTGACGCGGTGCACAACCCTCTCTAGCGGGCAGCCCTTAGCACACATAGTCAGAAACGCCGTAAACGGAGCGACCCACCATGGCCGACGCCGCATATACGCTTGCGCCCAAACCTGAAGGGGCGACAGGCGTTCTCGTCCTGAGCGATGGACACGTGGTCTGGGGCCGCGGCTTTGGAGCCGTCGGCGAAGCAGTCGGCGAAGTCTGCTTCAACACCGCGATGACCGGATATCAGGAAGTGATGACCGACCCGTCCTACGCGGGCCAGATCGTCACTTTCACGTTCCCCCACATCGGCAATGTCGGTGTCAACGACGAGGATCTCGAATCCAGAGTCGATGGCGCCGTGGCCTGCGTCGTCCGCGAAGACGTGACGTTGCCCTCGAACTTCCGCTCTGCCGGTGAGTTCGGCGACTGGCTCGCGCTCAAGGGCAAGGTCGGTCTTTCGGGCGTCGACACCCGCGCGCTCACCCGCCGCATCCGCCTGCAAGGCGCACCCAACGCCGTCGTCGCCCATAACCCGGACGGCGAGTTCGACATTCCCGCGCTCATCCAGCGCGCCCAGGAATGGCCGGGCCTCGAAGGCATGGACCTTGCCAAGATCGTCAGCCGCGAAATTCAGGAGGGCTGGGAAGGCTCGACCTGGGAACTCGGCCAGGGCTTCGGTGCGGCGGAGGGCGACGCTCTCCCGCATGTCGTCGCCATCGACTACGGCGCCAAGGACAACATCTTCCGCAACCTGGTGAAGGCCGGTGCACGCGTTACTGTGGTGCCTGCCGAGACCTCGCTCGACGCGATCCTCGCGCTGGAGCCGGCGGGCGTGTTCCTCTCCAACGGCCCGGGTGACCCGGCGGCGACCGGCGAATATGCCGTTCCCGTGATCCGCTCGCTGCTGGAGCGCGACGTGCCGATCTTCGGCATCTGCCTCGGTCATCAGATGCTCGGCCTTGCGGCTGGCGCAAAGACCTCGAAGATGCACCAGGGCCATCGCGGCGCCAATCACCCGGTGAAGCGCCTGGATGACGCCGTCGTCGAGATCACCTCGATGAACCACGGCTTCGCGGTCGACAACCAGACCCTGCCGGAGAACGTGGAGGAGACGCATGTCTCCCTGTTCGACGGTTCGAACTGCGGTATCTCGATCAAGGGCAAGAAGGCCTTCGGCGTGCAGTATCACCCCGAAGCCAGCCCCGGTCCGCAGGACAGCTTCTACCTCTTCGAAAAGTTCGTGGGGATGCTGGCCTGATGGGATTGGCGGGTCGGGCTCTTCTGGCGGCATCCGTGCCGCACCCCGCATCGGCGATCATTGCCGGTGCGGCCCAGCGAGCTTTCGACCCGGCATGTCCCTTTGCCTATGCAGTCGGGAGCCCGGCCTTGGTGCCGGGAACCCACCAGAGGCAAGGGGCCATACGATGACCGACCTTATCGACCACATGATCGCTTACTATATTGCCGGACAGGCTGCCGAACTCACGGTTGCGCCGCGGTTCTACCCTTACGGTGAACTGCAGCTCATCTTCGAGGACAAGGTCTCGGTGGCCGTTCGCAAGTTCGGCCCCAAAGTGCGCAAGCACGCCAAGGAAGCCGGCAAGGTCTTCATCGACCGGATGCTCGAAACGGGCGCCTGGTCGACCACGGAGGGCGAGTACGGCGGTTCGATGCACCAGTTCCAGGCTGACCGATACCGCGCGGTGATCCGCGAGGAGCAGGACAGCAACCCGATCATTCTTCAAGCCAAAGCCGAAGGCCCGGATTACTGGGACAAGGCGTTTGGCGAGCTGGTGGCCTAGGCCGCCAGTCCGACATACAAGACACACAGGACACCCCAGGACAGCCCATGCCCAAGCGCACAGACATCTCCTCGATCCTCGTCATCGGCGCCGGCCCGATCATCATCGGCCAGGCCTGCGAATTCGACTATTCGGGGACCCAGGCGATCAAGGCGCTCAAGGAAGAGGGCTACCGGGTCGTCCTGGTGAACTCGAACCCGGCGACGATCATGACCGATCCGGACATGGCCGACGCCACTTATGTCGAGCCGATCACCCCGGAAGTGGTCGCCAAGATCATCGAGAAGGAGCGCCCGGATGCGGTGCTCCCGACGATGGGCGGGCAGACCGCGCTGAACTGCGCGCTGGCGCTGTTCAACGACGGCACGCTGGAGAAGTTCGGCGTGCAGATGATCGGCGCGGACGCCGACGCCATCGACAAGGCCGAGGATCGCCAGCGCTTCCGCGACGCGATGGACAAGATCGGGCTGAACTCGGCGCGCTCGGGCGTGGCCCACACTCTGGACGAAGCGTTCGCGGTGCTGGAAACCACCGGCCTGCCTTCGATCATCCGTCCCAGCTTCACGATGGGCGGCACCGGCGGCGGCATTGCCTACAACAAGGCAGAGTTCGAGGCGATCGTCCGCTCGGGCCTCGATGCCTCTCCCACCACCGAAGTGCTGATCGAAGAATCGCTGCTCGGCTGGAAGGAGTATGAGATGGAAGTCGTGCGCGACAAGCACGACAACTGCATCATCATCTGCTCGATCGAGAACGTCGATCCGATGGGCGTCCACACCGGCGACTCGATCACCGTGGCCCCGGCGCTGACGCTGACCGACAAGGAATACCAGATCATGCGCAACGCCTCGATCGAGGTGCTGCGCGAGATCGGCGTCGAGACCGGCGGTTCCAACGTGCAGTTCGCGGTCAACCCGAAGGATGGCCGCCTGATCGTCATCGAGATGAACCCGCGTGTCTCGCGCTCGTCCGCGCTGGCTTCGAAGGCCACCGGCTTCCCGATCGCGCGCGTCGCGGCGAAGCTGGCCGTGGGCTTCACGCTCGACGAGATCATGAACGAGATCACCGGCGCCACGCCGGCCGCGTTCGAGCCGACCATCGACTACGTCGTCACCAAGATCCCGCGCTTCGCTTTCGAGAAGTTCAAGGGCGCCAAGAACGACCTCACCACCGCGATGAAGTCGGTGGGCGAAGTCATGGCGATCGGCCGCAACATCAAGGAATCGATGCAGAAGGCCCTGCGCGGCCTGGAAACCGGTCTCGACGGTTTCAACCGCGTGGTCGAACTGGAAGGCGCCGGGCGGGACGTGATCACCGCCGCACTCTCCAAGGCGACGCCGGACCGTCTGCTGGTGGCGGCCCAGGCCTTCCGCGAAGGCTTCTCGGTCGACGAGATCCACGCCATCGCGCACTACGACAAGTGGTTCCTGCGCCACATCGAAGAGATCGTCGCCGAAGAGGCGCAGATCATGAAGCACGGCCTGCCGATCGATGCGCAGGGCCTGCGCCGCGTCAAGGCCATGGGCTTCTCGGACAAGCGCCTTGCCACGCTCGCCGTGCGCTCGGTCGGCGTGGCCGGCGGCATGGGCGAAACCCAGGCGAAGAGCTCGGGCCTCGTGCACGACGCGCTGCGCGCCATGGCCGGCGCCACCAGCGAGAACGAAGTGCGCAAGCTGCGCCAGAAGCTGGGCGTCCACCCGGTGTTCAAGCGCATCGACTCTTGCGCGGCCGAGTTCGAGGCGGTCACGCCCTACATGTATTCGACCTACGAAGCGCCGATCTTCGGTGAGCCGGAGAACGAGGCGAACCCGTCGGATCGCCGGAAAATCGTAATCCTCGGCGGCGGTCCCAACCGCATCGGCCAGGGCATCGAGTTCGACTACTGCTGCGTCCACGCCTGCTTCGCGCTTGCCGAAGTCGGCTACGAGACCATCATGGTCAACTGCAACCCGGAAACCGTGTCGACCGACTACGACACCTCCGACCGCCTCTACTTCGAGCCGCTGACCGCCGAAGACGTGCTGGAAATCCTGCGCGTAGAGCAGCAGAACGGCGAACTGGTCGGCGTGCTGGTGCAGTTCGGCGGCCAGACCCCGCTGAAGCTGGCCCAGGCGCTTGAGGACGCGGGTATCCCGATCCTCGGCACCTCGCCGGACGCGATCGACCTTGCCGAAGACCGCGAGCGCTTCTCCGCGCTGGTCGACAAGCTGGGCCTGAAGCAGCCGGCCAACGGCATCGCCCGCAGCCGCGATGAAGCGGTGAACGTCGCCAACCGCATCGGCTATCCGGTGCTGATGCGCCCCAGCTACGTGCTCGGCGGCCGCGCGATGGAAATCGTCGACAGCGAGCAGCAGCTTGACGACTACATCACCACGGCCGTGCAGGTTTCGGGCGACAGCCCGGTGCTGATCGACCAGTATCTGCGCGATGCGATCGAATGTGACGTCGACGCGCTTTGCGACGGCGACCAGGTCGTCGTGGCCGGCGTCATGCAGCACATCGAGGAAGCGGGCATCCACTCCGGCGACAGCGCCTGCTCGCTGCCGCCTTACAGCCTGCCGGCCGAGATTATTGCCGAGATGGAGCGTCAGGCCGAAGCGCTGGCCTTCGGCCTCAGCGTGCGCGGCCTTATGAACATCCAGTTCGCGGTGAAGGATGGCGAGGTCTACCTTATCGAAGTGAACCCGCGCGCCTCGCGTACGGTACCCTTCGTTGCCAAGGCACTCGGTCAGCCGGTCGCCAAGATCGCCAGCCGCGTCATGGCGGGCGAAAAGCTGGCCGATTTCCCGCCCTTCAAGCGCGACCTGCCGTACATGGCGGTCAAGGAAGCGGTGTTCCCCTTCGCGCGCTTCCCCGGCGTCGATCCGGTGCTGAGCCCGGAAATGAAGTCGACCGGCGAAGTCATGGGCATCGATGCCGACTTCCCGACCGCGTTCCTCAAGGCCCAGCTCGGCGCCGGCATGCGCCTGCCCGATAGCGGCACGGTGTTCGTCTCGGTGAAGGACAGCGACAAGGCGGTGATCCTGCCTGCGGTACAGTCGCTGGTGAAGGAAGGCTTCCGCATCGTCGCCACGTCGGGCACCCACAAGTACCTGAGCGAAGCCGGTCTGCCGGTGGAACTGGTGAACAAGGTGGCGGAAGGTCGTCCGCACATCGTCGACAAGATCGTCGATGGCGATATCGCGCTGATCTTCAACACCACCGAGGGCTGGCAGAGCCTGAAGGATTCGCAATCGATCCGCGCTTCGGCGCTCACAGGCAAGGTGCCGTACTTCACGACAGCGGCTGCCAGTGTCGCTGCTGCACAGGCAATTTCTGCACAGCGCGGGAGCCAGCTTGAAGTGCGTTCGTTGCAGGATTATTATAGCTGAAATCGATCTAGCCTCCCCACATCGCTGCAGATCGGCCCAGTCCCCGGGAAAACCCTGAGGGACGGGACAGGAAACTAGTCTCACCTGACTGGTTTCGCGGAGCGGGGAGGCAGCAGGAAGGAAGTGTTTGATGGCCAGTATCGAAAAGCTCCCCATGCTCGCGGAAGGGTATGAGAAGCTTACCGCCGAGATCAAGGCGCTGCGCGAAGAGCGCCCCCGGATCGTTGACGCGATCGAGGAAGCGCGCGCGCACGGCGATCTTTCGGAAAATGCCGAATATCATGCCGCCAAGGAGCGTCAGGGCCAGGTCGAAGCGACGATTGCGGATCTGGAAGACAAGATCACGCGCGCCCAGATCGTCGATCCGGCCACGCTTTCGAGCGACAAGATCATCTTCGGCGCGACTGTGACGCTGCTCGATGAAGACGACAAGCCCGTGCGCTACCAGATCGTCGGCCCTTATGAAGCCGATGCCCGCGTCGGTCGCATCAGTTACAACTCGCCGCTGGGCAAGGCTCTGATCGGCCGCAGGGTCGAGGAAGAAGTGGAAGTCACCGTTCCGGCGGGCGACAAGTTCTATCTGGTGCAGAAGATCGAGTTCGTCTGAGCGCCGATCTTCCGTTTTGCAGACAAAAGAAAAGGCCGGCAGAAATGCCGGCCTTTTTCGTTATCCGCGACTTGCGGGTGAAGCCCCCGTGAGGGCTTGCCGCTCGTCAGGCTTCCGGCTGGTCGGGCTGAAGCAGACGGTGCAGGTGCACGATCACATACTTCATTTCCGCATCGTCGACCGTGCGCTGGGCGGACGAACGCCAGGCGTCTTCTGCCGAGGCGTAGTCCGGGTAGACGCCGACCAGATCGAGTTCATTGAGATCGGCGAATTCAAGGCTGCGGGGATCTGTGACCCGGCCGCCCATCACAAGGTGAAGCTTCTGCATGGGACCGCTTTCGTGAGTGGGAAGAGAGATGCGGACCCCATACGTTTTGCCAGGTTACAGGGCAAGAGCGGATCGCACCGGCGATCCGCTCTCATAAATGATACTGCTTCTCAATAACGAAAAGAGGAGGTCAATGCGGTAGGCGCTGAGTCAGTCCGCTAAAGATCTCGGCAATGCGGTGACTGCCGGAAGTGGCGGTTTCGCTGGCCGAATGACTGATTTTGTGCGCCTGGCGGGCGGCCACTTCACCGGCTTCGCTTGCCCGCTTTGCCGACGCGCGCCCAAGGGCACTTGCAGCAGCCAGCGCTGCCATGCCGTATTTTTCAAGTCGCTCGGCGGCAAGTTCGCCGTTCTTCTCGGCGCTGTCGGCTACCAGGCCGGCCTTCTTGCGCGCACTTGCGCTCAGATCGTGTGCCTTCTCGGCAGCTTCCTTGCCCAGCAGGGCAGTGGCAGCGCCGGCCGCTTCGGCCAGGTGCGCTCCGCGCGACAGGACGCCACGGGTCATGCGGCGCGGCAGCAGTGCGCTGACGAGCGCCCCCGCCGCCAATCCGCCTGCCACCACCAGAACCGGATGGCTCTTCACGAACGCCACCACCTTTTCCGAGGGGCGTTGCTCGGCCTTGGCGGCCTTGAGCGCCACGACCTTGCCGGGATTGGAATCGCTGGCTGAGGTTGCGGGGAGGGTAGGGGTGGTCGTTTCAGTCTTGCTCACCGTCGGACTCCTTCGGGTGTCTGCCGGAACCGAACAGTCGATCGATCCCGGCCATGATCGGGTTACGCAGAAGCCAAAGCACCAGGGCAGTGAAGGTTCCGCCAATCGCGACGGGATGCTCTTCAACGACGGTGACCGCCTCGTCGAACATGTCGGCCGCCTGTTCGACAGCCTCGTCGATGATGCGACCGGCCAGACCGCGCACTTCGAAATCGGCCTTGAGCGCGCCGTAACGGGCATCGAACACGGCCTTTGCGGTGTCCCTGGCCGAACGATCGACTTCCAGTTGGCGGGCGAGGGCGCTCATTCCGAACCTTCCTTTTCCTTCAGGATCGCCATCATCCGCTTCACACGGCCCCGCGCGGAAAGCCCCATGAACAGGGCAACCAACAGGATCGCCACCGGCACCGCGACCATGGCCAGCCATGGCCCGATCAGTGTGCCGACGGCGATGACCGCGCCGAGAACGAGGGCCATGAGAGCGAAGAACACGAAGACGGCGGCGCCGACGCCGAGAACGGCGATGGATTTCGTCTCGGCGGCGAGATAGGCGGCCCGCGTTTTCTGGTACGTGACTTCCGCCTGCGCGAACGTTCGCGCTTCGCCCAGCAACAGGCGCACGTCTTCAATCAGGGAAAGGTCCTCGCCCTCCTGAAGGGGAGGGGCGAGGTTGGCTTGGGTGTCCAGCATCGTCGTGCGAACGATAAGCGCTTACTTGCCGCTCTTGAACAGACGAGCGAAGAGATAGCCGGCTGCCACCGCCATGCCGACTGCGGCGACCGGGCTCCTGCGCACGAATTCCTTGGCTTCCTCGCCAAGTTCATCGATCGACTTCTCGTCGAGCTTGGTCGCGGTATCGGCAAGGGACTTGGACGCGGTGCGGGCATAGTCGCCGTACTTCGCGCCTGCCTTCTCGTCGATCAGGCCGGCATTGTCGTCGATCATCTTCGACAGCCCGACGATCGCCTGGCTGGCCTTGGCCTTGCCTTGGTTCGCGAAATCGGCGGCCTTGACCTTGGCGTCGTCGGCAAAGGCGCTGGCCTTGGCCTTGGCATCTTCCGAACGGACCTTGGCTTCGCTCGACAATTCGCCCTTGGTCTGGCTGAACTTCTCATGGCAACCGTCGGCCATGGCCTGAACGCCGGCCTTCGCTTCTTCGACGGCCTTGGTGAAATGGCTCTTGGCGTCGTCAGTGCCGTTTCCGGTGCTCGTGGTGGTCTCGGACATTGCGAATTCCTTCCTTGCTTCCCGTTGCGCCGTATTCATTTCGAGGCCGCTCGGTGTCTTGAGCGATATGCGGCATGAGTAACACAACTTGTCGTCGAAATGGCAACGCAACTTGTCAGGCGTAGTTCC
The DNA here is from genome assembly GCF_055521655.1 of Novosphingobium sp. BL-S-21. NCBI lineage: Bacteria > Pseudomonadati > Pseudomonadota > Alphaproteobacteria > Sphingomonadales > Sphingomonadaceae > Novosphingobium > Novosphingobium sp. BL-S-21. The sequence goes on along the minus strand of NZ_CM145496.1, from coordinate 691,022 downwards.
CCTGCTAAGACGCCGGACGAGAGTGCGCCCAAGCGTCTCAGGGGGCGCCTTGCAGGAGGAATATCCCGTTATGACCGCGATTATCGATATCCACGGCCGCGAAATTCTCGACAGCCGCGGCAATCCCACTGTCGAAGTCGATGTTCTTCTCGAAGATGGCAGCTTCGGTCGTGCAGCAGTTCCTTCGGGTGCTTCGACCGGCGCGCACGAGGCCGTCGAACTGCGTGACGGCGATACGTCGCGCTATCTGGGCAAGGGTGTGTTGAAGGCCGTGGACGCGGTCAATGGCGAGATCGCCGAAGAGTTGGTCGGCATGGATGCCGAAGACCAGCGGGATCTCGACCTGTGCATGATCGAGCTTGATGGCACGGAGAACAAGGGCCGCCTCGGCGCCAACTCCATTCTCGGCGTCAGCCTTGCCGTCGCCAAGGCGGCTGCCAATGCGCGCGGCCTGCCGCTCTATTCCTACGTCGGCGGCGTTTCCGCGCATGTCCTGCCGGTGCCGATGATGAACATCATCAACGGCGGCGAACATGCCGATAACCCGATCGATTTCCAGGAATTCATGATCATGCCCGTCGGCGCCGATTCGATCGCCGAAGCGGTGCGCTGGGGTTCGGAAATCTTCCACACCCTGAAGAAGGGCCTGCACGAGAAGGGCCTGGCCACCGCGGTGGGCGACGAAGGCGGTTTCGCGCCGAACCTTGCCAGCACCCGCGATGCGCTGGACTTCATCATGGCCTCGATCGAAAAGGCAGGCTTCAAGGCGGGTTCGGAAATCCAGCTCGCGCTCGACTGCGCCTCGACCGAGTTCTTCAAGAACGGCAAGTACGAGATCAGCGGCGAGGGCCTGAGCCTGACTCCGGTGGCCTTTGCCGATTACCTGGCCGATCTGACCGAAGCCTATCCGATCATCTCGATCGAAGACGGCATGGGTGAGGACGATTTCGAAGGCTGGAAGGCCCTGACCGACAAGATCGGCCACAAGGTCCAGCTGGTTGGCGACGATCTTTTCGTCACCAATCCCAAGCGCCTGACCATGGGCATCGACAAGGGCCTGGCCAACTCGCTCCTGGTGAAGGTCAACCAGATCGGCACGCTGACGGAAACGCTGGAAGCCGTCTCGATCGCGCAGGGCAACGGTTATACCGCCGTCATGTCGCACCGTTCGGGCGAAACCGAGGATGCGACCATCGCCGACCTCGCCGTCGCCACCAACTGCGGCCAGATCAAGACCGGCTCGCTCGCGCGTTCGGACCGGCTCGCCAAGTACAACCAGCTCATCCGTATCGAGGAAGAGCTGGGCAAGGCGGCGCGTTACGCCGGTGCCTCGGCCTTCGGCCGTCTTTCGCGCTGACGGAACGACGAGGCCGGCCCGGCGGGAATATCCGGCCGGGCCAGCCTTGCGGCATGAAAAAGGGCCCGGCCTCCGTATGGGGACCGGGCCCTTTTCGTCGCGGTTCTGCTGCCCGGGAATGCCGGGTCTGGCCGGAGAAAGCCGGGTGGCCGATTTCCGTCAGGAGAAATCGACCACCCGGTCACCGCCGCATATCCCATCCTTGTGCCTGGCTAACCCCCTGTGGGGCGGAACGGGTTGGTTGCAGGCATCTGTTATAAGGCTGCCAGGATCCCGGGGCGGGGATCGTCGAGCAGCACCACGGATCGGGATGCGGAGGCGAAGTACTCGAGCATCGCGGCGTAGCCCCGCGCGCTCAGTTTCACGTAGACCCGACGCGCGTCGCCAGGATCGGCTTCGCGGACGAGAAGGCTCTGTTTTTCGAGAATGGTGATCCAGCGCAGCGCCGTTGTCGAAGGCACGGCCGAGCCGATGCATGCACTGGTGACCGATACGCGCCGGCGTTCCTTGGCGGCGATGAAAAGGTCCAGGAGGATGTCCCAGGCCGGTTCGCCGAAAAGCTCTTCCGACTGGAAGATCTTGCTGCGGCGCCGACGGTCCTCGTAAGTCTGGCGCGCCAGTTCCACCCATACGGGGTGATCCTGGCTGGCCGTCTTGGTCGTCTCCCGCGTTTCGATGGGGATGCCGATGCCCATGATGTCCGTGGCGGCACTTGCTCCGATTTCGAGTTCGCGCGCCATGGCCAGAAGTTCATTGGCGATGCCGATCAGACGAATGGCCTTCGCCCGATTGCGCATCAACTGATCGGTCTTCTCCATAAACCAGTGCCACCAGCGCCTGGCCGCAAGCACATCGCACCACCATCTCCCGATGGAATACGATCGTGTTCGCGGCTGTTACTACAGGTGTTCGCGATGGATTGTTTCCAGCAGTGCCAAATTCGGTGGAACTGGTAGAAACGGTAATAGTATTCGCGAACTGGTCCAATGTTAACCACAGCGGGGCAAGTCCGTCTTGCGCAGGCTAGTCCGGTTTGGAGCGAATTTGCTCGGATTTGTGCTGACCGCGCAACGCGTCGATGGCGGCCTGGAGATGGGCCGCAGCCACGAAAGCGCCCAATTCCTCGAGTTTTTCGAGTTTCGAGCCAAGTTCACCGATCAACTGAGTCATATTAGCGTCCCTCTTCACACTCTGGTTCTCCGACAGGCGAGAGTGGCTCTCGACTGGGTCCGAACGCCCCCGGACCAGGGTTTGCGACCCGCACCGCAAAGGGGGCGGAATTTTTTCGACCAATACCTCCGAATACGATCAATATCGGAGAGATTGCCCGTGCAATTACAGAATTTTCATCGCAATGGAACAAGCAGAATGGGAGTGTCCAACTTGTGAACACGTCATGAAATTTAGTTAACGATGAGGAAGGGGGGTATTTAATCGAGACTATGCGCGTTTTCTGATTATACAGCGTCAAAAAATAAGCGGTTCTACATATGTTGCTGCTAGAGGAATTTTAAGTTACTAAGATTTTGCTTGAAATTATCTTATCGCACGAAGTCGTACTTCACGCTGGCCTGAATGCGGCTGGCGTCACGCGCGCTGCCGTCCTGCCGCTTCAGTCGGCCATAGAGTCCCTCGATACCCACCGAGAAAGAAGCGACCGGCGACCAGATCAGGTTGAGCGCGCCGTAGCGGGATTCGGAAAAGGCATCGTCGGGCAGCAGTCCCCCGTCGCTCACGCCCAGGATGCCGGCGACGATGCTGGTCCGCAGGGCGGTGGACCAGTTGTGGGTATAGGCGCCGTAGCCGCCCGCCTGCTCGATCAGGCGGAGGCTGCCGTCGGTTCGCAGCGCGGCGTCGAGGCCCAGGCCGCCGATATCGTTGACGTAATGCGCGGCGCCTCTGCCCCAGAGCCCCGCTGCGGAAAAGGCATTGGCATCGTCCAGCGACAGCGAGCCGGAGGCGGATAGCGCAAAGCCCATGGCATTGTCCCTGGCCCCGCCGTTATCGGTGCGATAGCCGATGCGGCGCACGGCCCCGCCGAGTTGCAGATGTCCGCTGGCGCCTTCGTAGCGCCCGACAAGGACGACATCGGGCATCGTCTCGGCACTGGTCTGGTCGTCGGCCAGCGAGAGGTCGGTATCGGGTTGCTCCAGAGAAAGCGTGAGGTGAGTGCCTCGTGCCACCTTGAACGACTGGCGAACCGAGGCCTGGCGCACGAAGATCGCGCCGCCGGGGCCCCAGTTGTCGAGCGTGTCGGGCAGCGCATCGGCGTCTACCAGCGCGGAATAGCCGTAGCCGCCGTAAGTGTTGCCCACTTGCCCATAGGCGTGATTGAGGTGGAAGCTGTAATCGGTGCCATCGCCGTAGAAGTCGTTCTCGACGTAGAACCGCAAGTTGCCGAGCGTGGACGGGCGGCGGATCTCAAGGCTGAAGCGCGTGGCGCGGGCGCTGACATCCGCGCGGTTGCGGGCCTTGTTGACGAAGGGGATGGAGGGCACGGAAAACTGGTCCCGGTCCCCCACGAAGCGGGGGTCGTAGATGAGATCGACTTTGGCGAAACCGCCGATACGCACGGCGGTCTCAGTGCCGGGGATCGGGATGAAGCCCTTCAACTCGGGGTCGTTCGGCGGGCTTTCGTTGTCCGGACGGGAGGCACCGGTGATGCGGTCGCCGATGGTTTCGCGGCCGGGCAGGGGGGAAGGCATCACGCCGAGGCTGCTGGCCCCGCTTGCCACTCGCGCGCCTGAAGGAGCGGAGCGCGGTGCTTCGGGTCTCTGCGGCGGGGCCGCGGGCGTCCTGCCCGTTTCAGCGACATGGACGGCACCGGCGCCCTGGTCGGTTGCGGAGGTGGTGGGGGGCGCTTCGGCGATCTGCGCCGCACCGGCGTTTCGATCCTGCTTCATCGCCGCGATCTCGGCCTTCAGCGCATCGACCGTGGCTTTGAGGTCGGCCACTTCGCCGCGCAGCGCAGCAACGTCGCTATCCTGCGCTTTAGCGGGCAGGGCGACGGCCGCCGAGGCTGCCGCGCAGACCAGAGCGAGGCTCCGGCCGGAAGAGTGGGCCATGTATTTCCCCCTTCAGATATGGCGCACGAGCATCCTCGCTTCGGGGCCGTAGCCCTTGATCGGATCGAGCAACCCGTCGCCGAGCAGTTCGAAGCCCTGCTTTTCCCAGAAGCCGTGGGCGTCCCCGACGGCGATCAGCACGACGCGGCTGAGCCCGCGCGCCTTTGCCTCGTCCAGCGCGATCCGCACTGCGCCGCCTGCAAAACCCCGCCCGCGCGTGGAGGCGCCAAGGGCAAGGTCGTGCAGGAAGTAGCAATCGAACGGCTCGGCAAGGCCGGTCATGGGTGTGTCGAGCACCGGCGGGCGGTCCTGCCGCCCGGGATGCGAGACGAGGTAGCCGGCGACTTTGCCGTCATCCCCTTCCAGCACGTGGCAGCCGGAAGGGTAATGCCGGAAGCAGGCGGCGAAGACTTGCGGATTCTCGGGGTAGTCGAGGTGGACCATGTCCGCCACGTCCGCCACGTGGGCCACGTCATCTTCGCGCATTTCCCGCCAGTGCATCGTCTTGTCGTTTCCCTATTGGACGCCGGACGGCGCCATCTGCTGCGCGGCCTCTCCCGCCTCCGCCGGCGCCTGTTCGCGCGAGCGGAGGTCGAGGTCGTCGTGGCGGCCGACCGATAGCCAGAACATCACGACAAGGGCAACGATCGTGACCCCAAGCGCCAGATAGCGCACCCAGATCGGGGCCTTGCCGCCGGGGTGGATGTGCTTCTCGTCCAGATCGCGCTTGCGGGTGATAGAGGCGGAGTAGAACACGATGGTGGCGATCACGAAGATCAGCGACCAGCGCGTCTGCTCGCCGTCCGAACCGACCAGCGCGATCATGCAGTAGATCGCGCCTGCGAGGCCTGCCGCCACGAAAAAGGTGTACTGGCCGTGCGGCATCTTGCCGTAGCCCAGCACCTTTATCGCGATGCACGAATAGATGTAGGGGAGCAGCGTCATGATCACCGCGATCGAGGCGATCTTGCCGAACTGCTCGCTGGCCGTGGGCGACATCGTGGCGAGCACTTGCACGCTCATGATGACGGCCACGATGACGAGGCCGAGCGACGGCACGCCGCGCTTGTTCACCTTGGCGAAGATGCCGGGGAACAGCCCGTCGTCCGCCGCTGCCTTGGCCGATTGGCCGACCAGCAGGGTCCATCCCGCCAGCGATCCGAGGCAGCCCACCGCCGCGCAGAGCGCCACGGTGCTGCCCGCGAAGTCGCCCAATGCCAGGCGCGCGGCGTCGGCAAAGGGCGCGGAAGAGGCGATCAGTTCCTTGTTGGGGATCATGCCCATGATGACCGAGGAGCTGAGCACATAGGCCACCGAGGCCAGCACCACGCCGCCCACGGTCGCGATCGGCACGTTGCGCGATGGGTTTGCGACGACGCCTGCGGAGACCGAGGCGCTCTCCACCCCGATGAAGGCCCAGAGCGTGAACGTCAGCGTGGCCATCACTGCGTTGGGGCTGCTCTGGCCGGAGACGTTCCAGGCGGAGGAGAAGATCTCCGGCTTGAACCAGAACCAGCCGAACAGCGCCATGCCGAAGATCGGCACCAGCGCGAACACCGTGGTGAAGCTCTGCAGCCGTCCCACCACCTTGGGCCCCAGGATGTTGGCATAGGCGAAGAACCAGATGATCGCGATGGAGCCGAAAGCCATCACGATCGGGATCTTCAACGCCGGGAAGAAATGGGAGAGATAGCCCAGACCCGCGACGGCCAGCGCCACGTTGCCCACCACGTTGGCCAGCCAGTAGATCAGGTTGGTCTGGTATCCCATGTAGTCGCCATAGGCCTTGCGGGCAAAGGCATAAGGCCCGCCCGCCGCCGGATCGATGGCGGAAAGCTTGGCGAAGACCAGTGCCAGCGCCACTGCGCCCACCACGGTCAGGAGCCAGCCGATCAGCGCGATCGAGCCGATGGCCGAAAGGTTGGCGGGCAGCATGAACACGCCCGATCCCATCATGTTGCCGGCCACCATCAAGGTGGCGGGAACGAGTCCGATCTTGCCGCTGTCGTCGGCCGCTGCTGTTGCCATTTTTGGTCTCCCCTCAGGACTTCTTGACGACCAGGACGTTGTAGACCCCGTCCTCCACTTCCACCCCGTGGGTATCGTGCCCGAAGCCGGGGAAGCGCAGGTCGTAAAGCTCCAGCGCCCGCAGATATCCGATCAGCGCGCCCTTGGCGGGGCCGGCGTTCTCACCCGGCATCAGCAGCGGGATGCCCGGCGGATAAGGCACGATGCCGGTGGCGAGGGTGCGCCCGGCCAGGCCGTCCAGCGTCACCTTCTCGATATTGCCGCGCACCAGTTCCTCATAGGCGGAAACCGGGCTCATGTCAGGCTTGGGCAGGATGCCGAAGGCTTCGGACATCGTGGCGGTGGTCTTGAGGTCGCCCATCGCCGCGAACATCAGGTCCGCCAGTTCGCGCAGACCCATGCCGGAATAGCGCTCCGGATAGTCGGCGACGAGCGAGGGGATCGTGCGTTCCAGCGAGACGTTGGCGTCGTAGTCCTTGCGGAAGTCCAGCAGGGCGTTGACCAGCGTGCCCCACTTGCCCTTGGTCACGCCCAGCGAGAACAGGAACAGCACGGTGAAGTCCGTGGTCTTCTCCACCACGATCCCTCGCGCGCCAAGGTAGGAGGTGAGGATGCTGGCCGGAATGCCCACCGCGCGCAAGCTGCCGTCCGGATCCATGCCGGGGGTGAGCACCGAGACCTTGATCGGATCGAGCATGCAGTAGCCCGGCTCGATCTCTCCGAAGCCGTGCCATGCGGCATTGGGGACGAGTTGCCAGCAGGTGGGATCGGTGGCGAGATGCTCGGGATCGCATTCGTGGAACGGCACCGTGCGGCCGCGCGCGTCGTGGACTTCGTCGGGCTGCCAGATGTCGAAGAACCAGGCGTTGTCGTCCGCGCTTTCGGCATTGAGGCGGGCGACCATCTGGCGGAAGGCCACTGCCTCGCGGATGGACACATCGGTCAGATGCTCGCCCGAGGAGTCCATCATCGCGGCGGAAACGTCGTTGGACGCGATGATCGGATAGCAGGGCGAGGTGGAGGCGTGCATCATGAACGCCTCGTTGAAGCGCGCATGGTCGATCGGATTGCGCCCGTCGCGCACGTGGATCGTCGAGGCTTGCGACAGCGCGGCCAGCAGCTTGTGCGTCGATTGCGTGGCGAAGACGGTGGGCTTGGACTTGTCGCGCGTTTCCGGATCGCCGTGCATGCCGAAGCGTTCGCGGTAGATCGGGTTGAAGCGGGCATAGCCGTACCACGCCTCGTCGAAGTGCAGGCGGTCCACGGTGTCGCCCAGGAGTTCCTCGACGCGAGCGACGTTGTAGCAGAGGCCGTCGTAAGTCGAATTGGTGATGACCGCATGGACCGGCTTGGCGCCTTCGGGCGCCAGCGGATTGTCCGCCACCAGCAGGCGCAGATGCGCAGGCGTCAGATGTTCGGGCGGGATCGGGCCGATGATGCCCAGCGCATTGCGGGTGGGCATCAGGTAGCACGGGATCGCGCCGGAAAGCGTCATCGCGTGCTCGACTGACTTGTGGCAGTTGCGATCGCACAGCGCCACCTGGTCGCGCGTGACCGAGGCCATCAGGATCACGCGGTTCGATGTGGAGGAGCCGTTGGTGACGTAGTAGGTGCGGTCCGCGCCGAAGACGCCCGCCGCATAGCGCTCACCCGCGCCGATCGGGCCGGAGTGGTCGAGCAGGGAGCCCAGATCGCCGACCGAAATCGACAGGTCCGACCGGAACAGGCTTTCCCCGAAGAACTCGAAGAACGCGCGGCCGGCGGGTGAGGTGAGGAAGGCGGTGCCGCCGGTATGGCCGGGGGTGTGCCACGAATATTCGTAAGTCTGCGCGAACTTCACCAGCGCGCCGAACATCGGCGGCAAGACGGTAGAGCGATAGCGCTCGATCGCGGCGCGGATGCGGCCGCCGATGAAGTCCGCCGTGTCCTCCAGCAGCCAGATGAAGTCGTCCGCCTTGGTCATGGCATCGACGGGAATCTGCGATGCCGCGCTACGATTGGCGACGAGGAAGATCGGTACCGCGGCATTGAACCCGCGCATGGCGTCGAGCACGCGGTGTGCATCGACGTGGTCCTCGGTGAAGCCGAGTTCCCAATCGAGCAGCAGGCACTGGATCGAAGGGTCGGTGGCGGCGATGGCAACGGCGTCCTCGACGTCGTCGGACACGATCACCTCGATCTCGCGTCGCTCCAGTTCATCGACGAGCGCGCCAAGAGCGCGTCCTGCGGCGGAAACATCTTCGAAGTCTTCGCGCACCAAAAGCGCGCGCATCGCCAGTCTCAGGCTCGAACGTGATACCATCTGAAAAGCTCCTCAATCGCGTGATCCAGCCGATCCGGTGATGAGTGTGCTGCAACCGGGGACGCAGCATGCTTTATGTTCTTGGCGACCTGTTCGTTGAGTTCGTGCTTCGGAAAAATGTAAAACCAGGAATAATCGCGGATCGAGCGTGCTTTTTGAGTCGTGATCCGAAATATGACGGAATAAACCGACCGTTCTGATCTGGCAGGCGCCAAATCAATGTCGAAAAGCCGGCATCTGTCAGGAAGTGGTGATGACGCGGATACCTCTTTCACATCGCGATTTACCGCGATTCGATTGATCCCGAACACGAGCGAAACATTGATCGAAATAGCTTTTCGTTCAAGGGGAAATATGTAAATTCCTGAGCGTCCCATTTCTGGTGAACCATGATTGCTGGCAGCGATTTTCGAAATGGAATTGTAATTGGCTGGGCCGGCATCTTTGCGATCCTGCTCGCCGGACCCATAACTGCTTTCGCCCAGGCGGGTGGTAAAGAGGCTGTTCAGGACGACGGCGCCGCGGGAACGCTTTCTTTCGATGCCGCGCGCCAGCGGCTGGACCGGGTATCTTCCGCGCTGGGCGCTGCCTCCGACGAATTGAGCGCGGCAGAGTCCACCGCCCATGCCCTCAAGGCGCTGAATCGGCCGGTCGTATCGGGCTCGGTTTCGGTGATCTCCTACCAGAAATCGCTTTCGGTGGACCTGACCGGGCAGAAGGACAGCTTCAGTAATGCCGCGGGCCAGTTCCTCGAAGGGCTGCCCGGCGAATTTCCGCCGGAGTTCTCGGGGATCGTCCAGCAAGTGACGGGACGTGTGAGCGAGGCGCTGCCGGGCCTGCTTTCGCAGCTTCCGGACGAACTGGACTTTCGCGCGCGGCAGACGGTGATCCGGCCCAATGTCACGGCGGTCATGCCGCTTTACTCGGGCGGTGCGATCCCGGCGATCCAGCACGGCGCGGAGGCCGGGGCGGAGCTGGCGCGTGCCAGGCAGGCGGGCGCGCAGGATCTCTCGCAGGTCCGGCTGGTACAGAGCTACTTCGGCCAGCAACTGGCCTCGGCGCTGCTGGCCTCCGCCACGGGCACCCGCGACGCTTTCGATAAGCACCTCGGCAATGCCCAGGCCCTGTTCCGGGAGGGGGTGATCCCCCGGTCCCGCGTGCTGGAAATGCAGGTGGCGCGCGATGCGGCGCAGCGCGCGCTGGAACGCGCGGCGATGGAAGAACACAATGCCTCGGATTCGCTGGCCCGGCTTCTCGATGCGAGCGGCGGCGTTCGGCCGACGACGCCGCTGTTCGTCAACGGCAGCGGCCTGGAGCCGCTCGACGATTTCCTCGCTACCGCTACCGGGCCGGGCCAGCCCCAGATGCGCGCGGCACAAGCGACGCGCCATCTGGCGGATTCGGGCGTGGACCTGGCCAAGTCGCGGATGCGGCCTCAGGCTTTCGCGTTCGGATCGTACAATTTCAACCGCAGCGATGCGATCCCGGTCGACCCGGACTGGATCGTCGGCCTGGGCCTGCGCTTCACCCTGCTGTCCAACATAGACCGGCGCGACACGCTCGATGCAGCGAACGCGCGCCAGAGTGCGGCGGAGAATGCGGCGCGCGACATGCGCAAGACCATCGAGATCGAGACCAGCCGCGCCTATAACCTGGTGGAGACCGCGCGCCGATCGTTCCTGCTGCTGGACAGCAACATGAAGGCCGCCGAAGAGAACCTGCGCGTCCACGAGATCGGCTTCCGCGAGGGGGAGGATACCGCGAGCCAGCTTATCGATGCGCGCAACGCTCTCTCCCTGGCGCAGACCCAGCGCATTGCCTCCGCTTACGAATATGTCGTGTCGCTTTCCGCTCTGCTGGTCGCCAGCAATCGCGGGGACAGCTTCCGCGATTACCTCCTCCGACCGGACAGGATCACCGCCCCATGAGCGAAAGCGACGCGCCATCGATCCTTCCGGCAGGAGAAGCCGACGCGGGACCGGAAGGGCGCGACCGTTTTCGCCTGCTGGTGGCGGGGCTGGTCCTGCTGGCCGCCGTGCTGCTGGCAGGCCTGTGGATCGCGGCACGGCCCGCGCCGGAGCAGTTGCAGGGCATGGTCGATGCGGACGAGATCAATGTCGCGACCAAGGCGCTGGCGCGGGTCGACCGGCTCCTGGCGGAAGAGGGCGCCACGGTGACGGCCGGCACCGTGCTCGCGATCCTGTCCAGCCCGGAGATCGACGCGGGAAGGCAGCAGGCGCAAGGCGTGCTCGCCGGGGCGGAAGCCATGCGCGATCTTGCCGACAACGGCGCGCGCAAGGAGGATGTGGAATCGCTGCGCGCCGTCTGGCAGGCGGCGCAGGCCGGGTCCGATCTTGCCGCCGTCACCGCGCGCCGGGCGGACAACCTCTATGCGGAAGGCGTGATCGCCGCGCAGCGCCGGGACGAAGCCCGCGCCGCGCGCGATGCCAGCGCCCGGCAGGCCGAGGCGGCAAGGTTGCAATATGTGAAGGCGCAGTCCGGCGCCCGTGCCGAGGAAAAGGCCGCCGCCCAGGCGCAAGTGCAAGTGGCGAAGGCGGGTGTTTCGATTGCCGATGCGCTGGGCGCGGAAAAGACGCTGATCGCCCCCATCGGCGGCGAAGTGACACGGCGGTTGGCCGAGCCCGGCGAGATCGTCGGTCCGGCAGTGCCGGTGTTCCAGATCATCGACACCGCCCATCCCTGGGTAGCGCTCAACTTGCGGGAAAATCAGTTCAATTCGCTGCAGAAGGGCCAGGAGCTGATGGGCCGCATTCCGGCCCTGGAAAACCGCAAGGCGCGATTCCGCGTCACTTACATCAGCCCGCAGGGCGATTTCGCGACATGGCGGGCGACGCGCCAGTCCTCCGGCTTCGACGTGCGCAGCTTCGAGATCCGCCTGCGTCCGGCCGAAGCGATCAAGGGTCTGCGTCCGGGCATGAGCGTGTTGTTCGACTGGCCGCAATGAGCACGCCCGGTCCCGGCTATCGTGCTGCCCTGCGCCGCGAACTGGCGCATCTGCGCCGCGATCGCTGGGACCTGGGAATGCTCACGCTGTTTCCGGCCCTGGCGATCCTGATCGTGGCGGCCATGCTGATCGCGGGCGTCCCCCGCGCCTTGCCCGTTGCGGTGGTGGACGAGGACAACGGCACGCTCAGTCGCGCCATCGTCCGGGCCGTGAGCGCAAGCCCCGCGGTGACCATTGCCGAGCGACCCGAGACTTTCGCCCTTGCTGAGCGCTCTGCGCGGGCCGGGCGGGTATGGGCCATCCTGCTGATCCCGCGCGGCGTGAGCGAGGGGCTGGAGCGGCAGACCACGCCGGCCATCCAGATCTTCTACAACGCCTCTTTCCTGACCATCGGCGCAAGCGCGGAATCCGGCATCCGCTCGGCCGTCGGCGCGGTCCTGGCTGAGCGCGGGCTCGACGCAGCGCGGGCGAGGGGGTTGCCGGCGATCCGAATTCGACCACCCGTGGTCCAGGCGACCGTCCTGTTCAATCCCCAGACCAGCTTCGAATGGTATCTCCAGGCGCTGATCCAGCCCGCCGTGCTGCACCTTCTTGCCGGCTGCGTCGCCGTGATGGCCATGGGGCGCGAGTTGCAGGGCCGTTCGCTGGCAAAATGGAAAGCGGAGACCGGCGGAGGGCTCCCGGCGCTGCTGGGCAAGCTCACGCCCTATGTCGGGGTGCTCTCGATCTGGGGGCTGGTCTGGATGATCTGGTTGGTGGGCGTTCGCGGCTGGACGATGAACGGCAGCCTGCTGCTGACCCTGGCCGCGCAGGCCCTGCTCATCGCCGGGACGGCGGCGCTCTCCGCCTTGCTGGTGGTTGGCGTGCGCAAGCCCAGCTTCGCCTTTTCCGCGACGGCGCTCTATGCCGGATCGGCGCTGGCCTATTCGGGCGGGACGCTGCCGCTGGGCGGGGGATCCGTCTTCGCGCGGGGCTGGAGCCAGGCGCTGCCTTTCACCCATTACTTGCGCCTGCAGATGGACCAGTTCCTGGGCGCGCCGGTTTTGCTGGCGCTTCCGCAGATCGGCGTGCTGTCGCTCTATCTCGTCGTGCCGCTGGGCCTTTGCCTGCTGCTGCTGCGCAAGCCGGAGCAGGCGGCGTGACATTCGCGCAGGGCTTCGTCTCCGTCTTCCGCGCGGTGCTCTCGACGTTCGCTCTGGCCTCGATCGTGGTTCTCGCGGTGGTTCTATACGGTTTCTACTACCCCGCGCCTTACGCCCACCAGACCGCGCGCCAGCTTCCGGTGGTGGTCGTGGACGAGGAGCGCAGCACGCTGACCCGCGCCTTGGTGCGCAAGCTGTCCGACATGCGGGAAGTCCGCGTGGCGGGAGAGGCGCTTTCGATTCACGAGGCCGAGCAGCGCGTGCGCCGCCGCGAGGCGGACGGGATACTCCTGCTGCCGCGCGGCCTTACCCGCAGCCTGCTGACCGGCGCACCGGGCAGCGCCGGGGGCGGCGGCATCGGCATATGGGTCAACGGCACGTACCTGATCCGCGCGAAGGACATAGGCGGGGCTATCCAGGCCGCGGCGCTGGCCGTGGCTGCCGAGCGCCTTGGACCTCTGGCGCAAGGGCTGCACTTGCGCGCGCCGGTCGCCGTGGTCGAGCGGCCGCTGTTCAACACCCGCGAAGGCTATGCGGACTACGTCTTCCCGGCCGTGGCCGCGATCATCCTCCAGCAGACCCTGCTGTTCGGCACGGCCATGCTTGCAGCGGGCATGGCTGCCGAAATGCGCGAAGGCCGGGTGCCCCCGCTTTCGCCGCAAGGCTTTCTCGGCACCTGGTGCGCGCTGAGCCTGATCGGCTGCCTGGCGGCGCTGTTCTATTTCGGCTGGATATTCTGGTACCAGGACGTTCCGAGAGCGGGCAATCCGGCCGCTCTGCTCATGGCCGTACCGCTCTTCGCCGCGGCCGTTTCTGCCCTGGGCCTGCTGCTCGGCAGCCTGTTCGACAGCGCCGACCGCGCCTTGCAAGTGTTGATCCCCAGCTCGATCATCCTGTTCTTCCTGGCCGGCGCGGCCTGGCCGCTTTCCGCCATGCCCCGCTGGGTGGCGGGGCTGGCCCACCTCTCGCCCGCGACATCCGGTGCGCAAGCCTTCCTGCGCCTCAACGAGATGGGCGCCAGCCTTGGGCAGGTTCTGCCGCAGCTTGCGGGCCTCGTGGTGCTGAGCCTTGTCTACGGCGCCATGGCCGCCTGGCGGCTGACCGGCGCGGCCTGTCGCCGCCGTTCCTGACCGCAGGGACCGACCCGGCCGGACGGCATCAAACCGTCATCAGACCGCCATCCAACCTTCATCTGCCGCGCGTACCCCGCCGAGCCGTAAGGCAATTGATCTCAGGGGAAACGGCAATGAAATTCGGCACTTGCGTGGCAACTCTTCTCGCGGGCACGGCCCTGGCCGGCGTTCCTGCAACCGTTTACGCAGCCGAGGCCGACGTGGCCGCGGGCGAAGACCCCAATGCCATCATCGTCACTTCCCAGAAGATCGAGCAGCGCGCCGTCGATGTTCCCATCACGCTTTCCGTCCAGACCGGAGAGCGCATGCGCGAACTGGGCGTCACGGACATCGGCGAACTGTCGAACTACGTTCCCGGCCTCAATGTGCAGGTGCAGAGCGCCAACAACCCCGGCTTCGTGATCCGCGGCATCACCTCCGACAGCGGCTCGGCCCAGCAGGGGCCGCGCGTCACCCTGTACTACAACGGCATCGACATCTCGCGTTCGCGCGGCGCCTACCAGGGCATCTACGATCTCGACCGCGTCGAAGTCGTGAAGGGTCCGCAGGCGACCCTGTTCGGCACGGCCGCGACCATCGGCGCGATCAGCTTCGTTTCGGCCCAGCCGCAAGCTGGAACCTCGGCATCCCTGACGGGCGCCTACGGCAACCTGAATGCCTACCGCGTCGAAGGCTTCGTCAATGCCGGCAACGACGTCATCGCGGCGCGCATCGCCGGCCAGTGGAAGAAGCGCGACGGCTATATCGAGAACCTCGCGCCCGGCCAGGACGATCTCTATGCGCAGGACCAGCTCGGCCTGCGCGGTTCGCTTCGCTACACGCCCACCACCGACTTTACCGCGGACCTGACGTTCACTTACGACCGCCAGCGCAATTCGGGCACGCCGTTCCTGTCGAAGAACCTCGGCTCGACTTCGGTGAACGGCCTTTACGACGCGGCCTATCTCGGCGGCTCGCCGCTCTCCGGCGAAGTGCTGGGTGCCGACAAGCTCGGGCTGAACCGCGACGTCTATGACGGCAACCTCACCCTGAGCTGGGATTTCTCGGACGGCTGGAACTTCACCACGGTCAACGGCTACCGCCATTTCGATGCGCTGGAAGTCTTCGATGCCGACGGTTCGGCCGCCTGGTATCTCGAATTCGCGGAGCGCGCCAAGGGCTGGCAGGCGAGCCACGAGGGCCGCTTCACGTATAGCGACGACCAGTGGCGCGCCTCGTTCGGCTGGAACTACTTCATCGAGGACAGCTCGCAGTACGTCCCGCTGTCTTCGGAGCTGGGCACCTACCTTCAGTGCAGCGCCAACCTGATCCCGGGCCTGGGCTGCGTCGCTGCCGACAACACCGTCAATGCCGGGCGCGCCACTTCGTTGCTCACCGGCGGCGCCTTCACCGCCGTGCCCTATTCCAGCTGGTACAAGAACGAGGGCCGCAACCAGTCCTGGTCGATGTTCGGCGATGTCACCTGGAAGCCAGCGCCCGCACTGGAACTGACCGCCGGCGCGCGCGTGTTGATCGAGAAGCGCCGTTCGGGCTATTCCGCCAATCAGCCCGACGCCCCGGTCTATGGTCAGCCGCTGCTGCCGCTGGTGGATACCGACGGGCAGACCTTCTACGCCCGCAAGTCCTACGCCGCGATCCTTCCGCGCTTCAACGCGCTCTATCACCTGACCCCCGGCCTCAATCTCTACGCGACCATTTCGGAGGGACGCCGCTCGCCGGTGGTCCAGCTCTCGGCTGCGGCAGGTCCGGTGGCCGACCTGGACCTCATCAAGTCCGAGACGGTCTGGAACTACGAGGCGGGCATCAAGGGCACCGTGGGCATGTTCTCCGGCTCGCTGGGCGTCTATTACGACAAGTACAGCAATTTCCAGGTCTCGGTGCTCGACGCGACGACCGGCGTTGCCCGTACCGAGAGCGCGGGCTCCGCGTCCAACCTGGGCGTCGAGGCTGAACTCGAAGCGCGCTTCACCGACTGGCTGAGCGCCTTCGGCAATGTCGGCTTCATCAGCGGCGGCATCGACGACAAGGCAGCCAACGGCGTCTATGCCGGCGACCAGTTCCGTCTTCAGCCGAAGTGGCAGTGGGCTGCCGGGTTCAATCTCAACCTGCCGGTGACGCAGAGCGTGAACGTGTTCCTGATGCCGAGCGTGACCTACCGCAGCAAGATCTACTTCGAGATCCCCAACAGGGAAGCGATCAGCCAGGGGCCGGTCACGCTGGTGAATCTGCGCGGCGGCGTTTCGTTCATGGACGGCAAGTTCCAGGTCGCCGGCTATGCCCGCAACCTCACGGACAAGAAGTACCTGCTCGATGCGGGCAACACCGGCGGGTCGTTCGGCTACCCGACCTTCATCCCGGCCGAGCCGCGCACGTACGGCATCGAAATCACGGCGCGGTACTGACCGCTTTCCGCGCCGCTGCCTCGATAACCAAGGACAAGACCATGACACTTCAACTCGATCGGCGCCTGCTGCTTCAGGCAGGCGCCTTCGGGCTCGCCGCGCTCTCGACGCCCGGCGTCGCCCAGATCCTCACCGCGCGCGGGTTCACGCACGGCGTGGCGAGCGGCGAGCCGGCGGCCGGTTCGGTGCTGCTCTGGACCCGCTACGTCGGCAGCGGCGACACGAAGCTGCGCTGCGAACTTTCGGCGGACCAGAGCTTCCGCAAGGTGGCAGGCGGCGGCGAGACGATCGCCTCGCCCGCACATGACAACTGCGCCAAGCTGGTGGTGTCCGGCCTCGCGCCCGGCAAGTGGTACTACTACCGCTTCATCGCGCCGGACGGCACGAAGAGCGAAACCGGCCGCACGCGCACGCTGCCGGTGGGCGACGTCGACCGCTTCGGCATCGGCCTGTTCTCGTGCTCGAACATGCCGTTCGGCTGGTTCAACGCTTATGCCCATGCCGCCACGCGCGACGATCTCGACCTGGTCGTCCATGTCGGCGACTATTTCTACGAATACGAATATGGCCATTATCCCGAACAGCCGATGGCTGGCCGCCCGATCGAGCCGCAGAACGAGACGGTCTCGCTGGCCGACTACCGCCTTCGTTTCGCGAGCTACCGCCTCGACCCGGACTTGCGCCGCCTCCACCAGCGCTTCCCGATGATCGCGCAGTGGGACGATCACGAATTCGCCAACGATACCTGGAAGGGCGGGGCGGAGAACCACCAGCCCGACAAGGAAGGCGAATGGGCGGTCCGCCGCGCCGCGGCCGAGAAGGCTTACCGCGAGTGGATGCCGGTTTCCGACGCCCTCTACGACAGCTTCCAGATCGGCTCGCTGGCTACGCTGTTCCGCCCCGAAACCCGCGTGAGCGAGCGCATGCAGCAGCTCGACTTCGGCGCCGTGATCGCGGGCGCGGCCAAGGGCGGTCCAGCGGAGATCGGCCGGGCCCTGGCCCAGTTCCGCGACGGCCCGTGGATGTCCAAGGACCGCACGCTGATGGGCGCGCAGCAGGAGAGCTGGCTCTACAAGGGCCTGATCGATTCCGCGAAGTCCGGCACGCGCTGGCAGATCCTGGCGCAGCAGGTCGTCATGGGCTCGCTGAAGGCGCCGCCGCAGATGGCAGACCTCGTGCCCTCGGGCGGAGACCCCAAGGTCCGCCAGGCGCTCATGGCCATCGCCGCGGCCTCGCAGGCGGGCCTGCCGTTCAACATGGACTCTTGGGACGGCTATCCGGCTGCCCGCGACCGTCTGCTGCGCACGGCGCGCCAGGCCGATTGCAACCTCGTGGTTCTGGCGGGCGACAGCCACAATGCCTGGGGCAGCGAACTCTCGGTGGACGGATCGGCAGCGGGCGTCGAATATGCCGGCCACTCCGTCACCTCGCCGGGCTTCGAGGCTTACCTGCCGTCGGTGCCCGCGGCCGACCTCTCCAAGGCGCTGCGCGCGGCGAACCCGGGGCTGGCTTTCGCTGATACCAGCCGCCGCGGCTACGTCTCGCTCCAGATGACGCCGGAGCAGGTTCGCGGCGAATGGCACTTCATGGGCACGATCGCCCAGCACACCACCGCCGGCACGACCAGCGAAGGTCTGACGGTGAACTGGAACGAACGCCGCTTCGCCAAGGCCTGACGCGATCGGGCGGTTCGTCAGCCATGCCGAACCGCCCATCACGGCGCGAGGGGGCGCTCGTTCAATGCACCGACCCGCCCGCTGGCCGATCGAGCTCGCCCTGGTTTCAAGGTCGAGTTCAAAATCAGGTATGATACAAAATATCATATTGGTTGACGCGCCTTGATCGGGGTCGCAAACAGCCGGGAATTCCTCTCCCCCAAGGACTTTCCATGACCGATTCCGATCTTCCCGAACCGCAGGCCGATGCCTCCGTGGTGCGTCCGGACCGCCGCGACTTCCTGGGCGGACTGGCAGCAGCGCTGGGCGCCGCCGCCGTCGCCGGATCTCCGGGAGAAGCGGCCGCCGCAACGAAGCAGGCGCGCAAGAACAGCGCCGCTCCGGTCAGCGACGCCCGGCTGCGCGAAGCGATCGATACCGTCGTCGTGATCTATGCGGAGAACCGCAGCTTCAACAATCTCTTCGCCGATTTTCCCGGTCTCGAACAGCCGCTGGCCTCCGTCCCGGCCGAGCGCACGGCTCAGCGCGACCGTGACGGCAAGGTCATGGAAAAGCTGCCGAAGATTTGGGAAGGCCTCGTTCCCAGCAAGCAGGTGGTCGAGCATACCGAGTATCTGATCGGCCCGGATGACCTCGGCCCGATCGCCAACGGTCCCTTTGCGCTGAAGACGCCCGAGGGCGACCCCTTGCCGCATGGCCTGGTCACGCGTGACCTCGTTCACGCCTTCTACCAGAACCAGTGGCAGATCAACGGCGGCCGTAACGACGGTTTCGCGGCCTGGGGAGACAGCGGCGCGCTGGTCATGGGCCATTACGGCGACATGCGCGCGCAATTGCGTCTCTGGCAGATCGCGCGCGAATTCACGCTCTGCGATAATTTCTTCATGGGTGCGTTCGGGGGTTCTTTCCTCAACCACCAGTACCTGATCAGCGCCCAGCCGCCGTTCTATCCCGACGCTGACAAGAGCCCCGCGGCCAAGCGCATCGCGCAAGTCGAAGGCAGCGATCCCAAGGGCATCAAGCTCAAGCTCGATCCCAAGACCCCGGCCAGCGCCATGGACGGCCCGGCCATGTTCTCCGCCAGCACGCTCTCGCCCGACTTCTGGGCCGTGAACACGATGCTGCCGCCCTATGCGCCGACTTATGAACTCGATCCCGAGAAGCCGGGTTACGCCAATGCCGCCAGCGGACACACGCTCGTGCCCCAGCATCACAAGACCATCGGCGACATGCTCTCCGCGCGGAATGTGGACTGGGCCTGGTATGCGGGCGGGTGGAATGCCGCGCTCGAAGGCAAGATGAACGACGCCGCGTTCCCCTCGCGGCCGAACTTCCAGCCGCATCATCAGCCATTGAACTATTACGAGCGCTTCGCGCCCGGCTCGCCGGACCGCGCCAAGCACTTGCGCGACGGCGGAGAGGGCAGCACCGCGCGCACCAACCGCCTCCTGGCCGATGCCGAGGCCGGCAAGCTTCCCGCGGTCAGCTTCTACAAGCCGCAGGGCAACCTCAACATGCATGCCGGCTATTCCGACATCGACGCCGGCGATCGCCACATCGCGGCGGTTATCGATGGTCTGCGCGAGAGCCCGCAATGGGAACGCATGCTGGTGGTCATTACGTTCGACGAGAACGGTGGTTGGTGGGATCACGTCGCGCCGCCGAAGGGCGATCGCTGGGGGCCTGGCACGCGCATTCCGGCCGTCGTCGTCTCCCCTCATGCGAAGAAGGGCGCCGTGGACCATACGATCTACGATACGGGCTCGATCGCCCGCTTCCTGACACGCCGCTTCGGCCTGGAGAAACTGCCGGGCCTGACCATGCGTGAAGACGCCATGATCGCCGCGGGCGGCGTGGCGCCGGGAGACCTTACCGGCGCGCTCGATCTGGCCTGAGCACCTGACGATCAGCGGGCGGCGGCCGTGCCGAAGCCCGCAGCCATTCCTGAAAGCCGCGAAGGGGGGGCGGAAGCGGGAGGACGCGCAAAAGAGGTGCGTCCTCTCCTGGAATGCGACAGAGTATTGACGTTCGGCCCGATTCTCCATCGGGCATGCTCAATCACTTCGGATCGCAACGTCACTTCCGATCGCAATGCCACTTGCGATCGCAGTACCAGGGGGCAAAATATCCATGCGGGCTATCGCATCCACCGTCTTCACGCTCGGTGCCGTTCTGGCGGGCGCCACTGTCGCCCAGGCCGCACCCAAGGCCTATCCCGAGGCCGAGAAGCAGGTTCTCGAAATATCGAAGCAGGCCATCGCCCTGCGCTCCGTCGAAGGCGAGGGTAACAAGACCCGCGAAGTCGCCGAACTGTTCCGCAAGGAACTGCTCGCGAACGGCTGGACCGCCAAGGACATCGAGATCGTCCCTCACAAGGACACCGCCTACCTGATCGCAACCTGGCCCGGCAGCGATCCTTCGCTGCGGCCCCTGGTCGTCTCCGCGCACATGGACGTGGTGGAAGCCAAGCCCGCCGATTGGGAGCGCGATCCCTTCACCCCCGTGGTCGAGAACGGCTACCTCTACGGACGCGGTGCCAGCGACACCAAGTTCGAAGCGGTGCTGGCGATGGAATCGATGATCGCCTTGCGCCAGCAGGGCTTCAAGCCCAGGCGCACTCTCGTCATCGCCTACTCGGGCGACGAGGAAACCTCGATGGCGACATCGAAGCTGATCGCGGAGCGGCTGAAGAACGCCGAACTCGTGCTCAACGTCGACGGCGCCTCGGGCACGCTTTCGGAGAAGACCGGCAAGCCCTCGTTCTGGTCATGGCAGGGTGCCGAGAAGACTTACGTCGACTACCAGATCGAGGTTACCAACCCCGGCGGGCACAGTTCGGCGCCCCGCACGGAGAACGCGATCGTCCAGCTGTCGCAGGCACTGGAACGGATCGGCAGCTATCACTTCAAGCCCGAGCTGAACGACATCACCCGCGCTTACTGGGTCGAGGCTGCCAAGCTGGAGCCCGATGCCACCCTGGCCGGCGCCATGCGCGCCTTTGCCGCCAATCCCGGCGATGAAGCCGCGCTCAAGGTGCTGCGCGCCAATCCCTCCATGGTCGGCCGCACGGGCACGACTTGCGTTGCGACGATGATCTCGGGCGGCCATGCCCAGAACGCCTTGCCCCAGCGCGCCACGGCCAACATCAACTGCCGCATCTTCCCCGGGCACACGCGCGAGGAGATCATGACGGAACTGGAAAAGGTGGCGAACATGCCCGCGGCCAAGTTCTCCGACGCGACCGGGGATGCCTCGACAATGTCGCCGGCCTCGCCGATGCGGCCGGACTTCGTGGCCGCGACGCGCAAGGCGGTGACTGCGGCCTGGGGACCGATCCCGATCATCCCCTCGCAGGCTTCGGGCGCCTCGGATTCGATGTGGTATCGTGCGCTGGGCGTGCCAAGCTACGGCGCCAGCGCTTCGATGATGAAGGACTCCGATGAGTTCGCCCACGGCCTCAACGAGCGCCTGCCGCTGCTCAATGTGCGGCCCGGCATCACGTACTACATCAGCCTCTACACCGATCTCGCGGGAAAGTGAGCGCGGCCTGAAACGGGGGAAGCAGGGACTGGCGGCTCAGGTGGCCGCCAGCTTCCTCCTGCTCAGCCTGCCGCCGCTGAGGATGCGGGCAGGCCCCGGAGCAGCGCGGCTGAGCAGGGTGCCCAGAAGCACCACCGCCAGCAGGACGATCAGCGGCTGGGCCACCAGGTAGACCGGGTATAGCGGCGAGCCGAGCGTGCCGAACAGGCGGCCCAGAAGCGGCCCGCCCAGCCAGATCAGGATGAGGTGCGAGCAGAACAGGAAGAACGCGAAAGGCTCGATCTTCAGCAGCGGCGTTCGCACCACGGTTCCCGCCAGACCCCAGGATATGCGCCAGTAGGCAAGGGCGGCCGAGATCCGCACCGCAAGGTCCAGCGTGGCGGCGGGCAGGCTGATCGGGGACCAGTCTACGACGAGCGTGAAATAGAGCTGCACCGCAGTCAGCACGGCGAAAGGCGTGAGGGCAGCGGAGAGCGGCCAGGCCGCGATCCGGTCGGCCAGGTTCTCGCGCCGGGCGATGATGCCCAGGGTGAAGAAGAACGGGATCGAAGCGCGCATGAACACCGGCGGACCGTAGCCGCCGATCTGGCACAGCGCTGCCACCAGCGCGATGGCGAAGAGCGTACGCTTGCCGCAGCGAACCAGCAGCGGCGCCAGCAGCATGCAGAGGAACAGGTCGCGCAGGAACGGCATCTGGACATTGATGTCCGGGTTGCGGCTGGCGATGAAGATTTCCTGGAAGATCCAGTCCATCGATTGCGGCGTAGGCGCCGCCAGCTTGGTCGCCACCGCCGCTCCGGACACGAGGAGGATCGCGAGCGCGTTCCAGAGCACCATCGGCAGGAGAATGGTCTTGGCCTTGCGGCCGACATGGCTGGCCCAGTCGAAGGTCCGGCTCGATCCCGCGACCAGCCAGCCGGAAATGAGGCCGAGCAGAGGCACGGCGCTGCGTCCGAACACGTCCATCAGCACCCACCGCAGATTTTCCTGCGGCGTGCCATGGGCAAGCTGGAGGTCATATCCGGTCAGCCCGGTCCAGGCGTGGACATAGACGACCCCGAGTATACAGATCACGCGTGCAACGGATATTGCATCGGACCTGCGCCGTACGTCGGTATTGAGTATTCCGGACAAATGATTTTCCTGGCTTTTTGGCAACCCGCCGAACTGCTTTCACATGCCCGCCAGGAAGCGGGCGAGTAAAAACGGTTCGTCTACTTGCCTCAAACCAATTACGGCCATTCGGGTCTGTCTCTATTCGGCCAGATGACCGAGAGAAGGGATGAAGCGGCGCCGACTTGCAAATAAGTCATGAAACGAAGCGCGCGAAGCCATTCCCGAAGCGTCTGGTGTCCGCAATCACCTCATGGGCGCAGTTGTGGCCGGGCGCACCCGTCACTCCGCCGCCGGGGTGGCTGCCCGATCCGCACATGTAGAGGCCCTTGATCGGCCCTCGATAGGCGCCGTGGCCCAGCACCGGCCGCGCCGACCACATCTGGTCGAGCGTCAGGTTGCCGTGCATGATGTCGCCGCCGACAAGCCCGAACTCGCGCTCCAGACCCTTGGGGCTGAGCACCTGGCGGCCGAGGATCGAGGCACGGAAGCCCGGCGCATATTGCTCCACCGTATCGATGATGGTGTCGGCCGCCTTGTCTTCCTCGGCGTCCCAGTCGCGGGGCGTTCCATCGTCACTGGCCGGCAGTTCCGGTGCGAACTGCTGGCAGAACAGGCTGGCGACATGCCGGCCTTCGGGCGCGAGGCTGTCGTCCACGGTGGAGGGGATCAGCATCTCCACGATCGGCTTCTTCGACCAGCCATGCGTCTTGGCGTCAAGGAACGCGCGGTCCATGTAGTCCAGCGTCGGCGCGATGATGATGCCCGACCGATGATGCTCTCCCGGTTCGGGCAGGCAGGTGAACCTCGGCAATTCGGACAGCGCCACGTTCATGCGGAACGTGCCGCTGCCTGTCTTGAAGCCCTTCATCCGGCGCTGGAAGTCGGGGGTGAGGTCGCTCCCGGCGATCATCGTGCCATAAAGCAGCTTGGGCCCGACATTGGCGATCACGCGGGTTGCCGCGATCTCCTCGCCGCTTTCCAGCCGCACGCCGGCGACCTTGCCGCCGTCGATGAGCACTTGCTCCACGGGGCTCTCCAGGCTGATCTCCACGCCCAGCTTGCGGCAGACTTCGCCCATGATACGGGTGATCTGGCCCATGCCGCCGACCGAGTGGCCCCAGGCGCCCTTCTTGCCGTTCACTTCGCCGAAGACGTGGTGCAGCAGGACATAGGCGCTGCCCGGCGTATCGGGTGAGGCATAGTTGCCGACCACCGCGTCGAAACCGAAGGCGGCCTTCACCGCCTCGCTCTCGAACCAGCCGTCCAGCAGGGAGCGGGCGGACTTGGTGAACAGGTCCAGCACGTCGCGCTGCGCTTCGATGGAGAGGCCCGCCAGCTTGCGACCCTGCAAGGCCGCATCGATCAGCCCCCGCCAACCGTCGCCAGCATTGGGCGGCGATTTCAGGGCAAGATCGCGCAGCACTTCGGCCACGACTTCCAGCGCATCGTAATAGGCCGGCAGCACTTCGGCATCGTGCGCGGAGAACCGGCGGAACTCCGCCTGCGTGCGCGCCAGCCCGCCGCCGAGCTTCAGGTAGCCGCCGTCTTCCTGCGGCAACAGGTTCGAGATCGGGCGCTCGATCACGCGGTAGCCGTGCTCGGCCAGGCGCATGTCGGCGATGACCTTGGGCTGGAGCAGGCTGACCGTGTAGCTGGCGACGGAATTGCGGAAGCCGGGATGGAATTCCTCCGTCACCGCCGCTCCGCCGACCACGTCGCGGCGCTCCAGAATGCGAACCTTCAGTCCCGCGCGGGCAAGGTAGAACGCGCAGACAAGGCCGTTGTGGCCGCCGCCGATGATGACGGCATCGTACTTCCGGGTCATGCCTGGCTCCAGCCGGATGAAGGCCGCTCGTTGTGGCGGGCTTCGGGAATCAGTTCGCGGATGCGCCTGCAGAAGCGGCGCAGGCAGACTTCCTTGTCGGAAAGCGGCCCGACCGAAAAGCTGCGCGAGGCCATGCCTGCCTGCACGCGGGTGATGAGGGCGGTATCCTCGGCATTGACCTGCCGGTTGATGCGCCAGTTGAGATAGCGCGCGGCGCGCATCTCCCGCCGGTCATCGTCCAGGACGTAGCTGATCTCGCGGATCGTGCAGGTTTCCGGACCGGTCGGCAGCCACTGCATGAAATCGACCTGATCGGGATAGATATCGAAGGCGACGTTCGGCCAGAGCTTGAAATAGAGCCAGTGGCGCTGGCGATCCTCCGGCAAGTGCGGAACCGGCGGCAGCAGGCGCTGGTACATGCGTTCGGACCAGTTGGCCGAGGGCCGGTCCATCAGATCGCCCCACATGCGATCGACATGCGGCTCCGCCTCGACCCCGTAGCTGCGGCCGAACAGGCGCGTCAGGCCGGGATGGGCGACGGGGATATGCAGTCCGTCCGAATAGTTGTCGCCCACGTTCTTCCAGTTCACCCCGCGCGGGCGCGTGGTGACACGGCCGAGGGTCTTCAGTTCCTCGAAACGGTAGGGAGCGACCATGGCTTCGTAAGGAGCCATCATCTGGCCGACCGTGGGGCCGCCGTCATCGACCAGCCGCACGAAGATGAACCCGCGCCAGACTTCGATGCCCACGGGAGAAAGGCCGTGCCGGGCCTTGTCGAACTCGGGATAGCTCTGGCTGTCGGGCACACCGGTCAGGCGGCCGTCGAGGTCGTAGACCCAGGCGTGATAGGGGCAGACCAGCTTCCTGGCGCAGCCGCTCGGTCCATCGACCAAGCGCGATCCGCGATGACGGCAGACATTGGTGAAGGCGCGCAGTCGCCGGTCATGGCCGCGCACGACGATCACGCTTTCGCCGATATATTCCAGCGTGTGCCAATCGCCCGCTTCGGCCAAGTCGCTCTCATGGCAGACCACTTGCCAGCTTGGCGCGAAGACGCGTTCTCTTTCGGCGGCGAAGAATTCGGGATCTGAATACGTCCAGGCCGGCAGGCTCCAGCCATCGAGCGGGTCGGTCTCCGCGATGTCGCGGGGCTGCGTTGCCATGGGTCTCTCCTTATTGTACGATCGTATAACAAGGTGATGGGCAAGCAGCAATCCTACACGCGGGAACATCCCGACGAGCGGCGGCAAAGCCTGGTAGAGGCAACCGCGCGCTGCCTGGCCGCGCAAGGCGCCGGCGGCACTTCGGTGCGATCGATCTGCGCGGCGGCCGGCGTTTCGCCGGGGCTGCTCCGCCACTATTTTTCAGGCGTCGGGGAAGCGATTGCCGAAGCCTATCGCTGGACGGGCAACCGCGTGGCGCTGGCGCTGGAAGAGGCCGTGGCGGAAGCAGGCGCCGATCCGAGAGCGCGGCTTCTCGCCTATCTCTCCGCCAGCTTCCGGGCGCCGATCGCCGACCCCGAACTGCTCGCGACATGGCTGGCGTTCTGGAGCATGACGCCGACCGACCCTGCGATCGCCCGGCTTCACGAGGAGATCTACGGGGAGTTTCGCAGCGGGATGGACGACCTGATCCGCGCGCTGCGACCGGACCTTGCCGATACGCGCCTGCCCGCGGTGGCGCTGACGGCGCTGATCGACGGGCTCTGGCTGGAACTGAGCCTTGGCAAGCCGCCCTTCACGCCGGTCGAGGCCGAAGGGCTCGTCGAAAAGTGGCTCGACTGCCTGCTGGCCTAGTCGATTTCGTTGCGCTTCAACCAGAGCCAGATCGGCAGGCCCAGGACCATCAGCACGAAGCTCAACCCGCTGGCGCCGATACCCGCACCCCATAACGTCCAGAGCGCATAGAGCGCGCCGATCAGCGCCGGTATGCGGGCAATGCCCAGCTTGAGCGCAGCAAGCGCGCAAGCGAGGTAAAGCCACAGCGTGGCGGAAGTGGAGAGCAGCAGCAGATACTCGAACAGGGCCTGCATCGTCCGGCTGGCGTTCATCGCGGCGAAGAAGCTGGCGATCACGGCCGAGATCAGCAGGGCCCGGCGCGCAGTGCCGCGCGCGTCGGTCTCTGCGAACCAGCGCGGGAGCAGGCGGCGGGCGGCCATGTCGCGCACCATTTCGGCTTCGAGCAGGGTCCAGCCGTTAAGCGCGCCGATGCAGCTGATGACCGCGAATACGGCAACCAGCGTGGCGACGTCTCCATCGAGGAAGCGGGCGACGAAAGTGGCAAAGGGGGCTGCGGAATGGGCCGCGACATCGCTCGGCAGCAAAAGGGCGATGGCGGAACAGACCATGAGATAGAGCACCCCCGTCAGCGCCGTGCCCCAGAGCGTCGCGCGCGCGACGTTCACTTCGGGATTGCGGACCCGCGCGGCGGCGACGCTGGCAGATTCGAAGCCGAGCAGCGCCCAGAGCGTCAGGGTGGCGGCGCCGTTGATGGCGCCGAGATGGACCTGCCCGGCATCGAAGGCCGGAAGCTGCGCCTTGCCGCTCGACAGGATGTAGATCGCCAGCAGGATCACGACCAGCAGCGGAATGACCTTGAGCGCGAGCGTGACGATCTGGAAATTCCCGGCGGCCCGTGTTCCGCGCAGGTTCACCAGCGTCATCAGCCAGAGCAGGGCGATAGCGGCCAGGGCAGGGACGTGCTCTCCATAGCCCAGGAAGGGCACCATGCTCGACAGGTAGCTGACGGCGGCCACGGCAATAGTCACGACCGAGGTCCAGAGCGAGACGAGATAGATCCAGCTGATGAAGAACCCCGCCGGACGCCCGAAAGCGTCAGTGACGAAGCCGGCCGGGCCGCCCGCAGCCGGACGCGCGCGGGTGAGCCGGCTGAGCACATAGGCCAGGATCAGCGCGCCGCTGATGGTGGTCGCCCAGCCGATCACGCCGTTCCATCCGAAAGGCGCCAGGCTGGCCGGCAGCAGGAATACGCCCGAGCCGATCATGTTGCCCATGACCAGCGCGATGGCGGCGGTCAGCCCGAGGCTTCCTGCGGAGGACCTGATGCCGGGACCTTCGCTCTGTCCGTCCTGATCGCCTGCCATGTCGTCTCCCTTGGGGGCGGTGGGATTGAAGGCAGCGGCCCCTAGGCGAACATTATGCTATTTTCAACGCGATGGAAGGCGAACTGCGTTCAGAACCCGCGCGCCACGCCTTCGCGCCGGGGATCGGCGCCGCCGACATAGCCCTTCGGCGTCGCGACGATAGCCTGGAGCCCGGACTCTTCCCCGCGCGAGGTGGACAGGGTCATGCCCCGCGCGGCCAGGCCCTGCATGATCGGCTGGGGGAACATGTCGGCGCTGTAGCTGTCTCCCTTGGCGACGAGATTGGGCAGCGAGACGGCGTCCTGCGGCGTCATCTTCCAGTCGAGCAGGGCCACCAGCACTTTCAGGTTGTAGGCCTGGATTGCGGAACCGCCCGGCGATCCCGCGGCGGCCACGAACTTCTTCTGCGGCGTCAGCACGATGGCGGGCGCCATGCTGGAGCGCGGACGCTTGCCGGGCCCGGGGGCGTTGGCCGCTTTCGCGCCGTCGTCAACGGTGGGGCTGAACGAGAAGTCGGTGAGCTGGTTGTTGAGGAAGAAGCCGCCCACCATGCGGCCGGAGCCGAAGATGCTCTCGACCGTGGTGGTCATGGACACGACGTTGCCTTGTGCGTCGATCACGACGATGTGGCTGGTTCCGCCCGGCTCGTCGGTGGCGTCGATCCCGACTTTGGGGGCGCCCCGGGGCATGCCGAACGTCACCGGCCCGGCCCGGTCGCCGATCTCGGCCGCGCGGCCCTTGAGATAGTGCGGATCGAGCAGGCCATCGAGCGGCACCTGCACGAAGGCCGGGTCGCCGACGTAGCGGTCGCGGTCGGCGTAAGCCAGGCGGCTGGCCTGGGCGAATTCGAACCAGGCTTTCTCGTCAGTGGCACCGCGCTTGTCGATGTCGGTGTGTTCGAGCACGCCGAGCGCGATCTGCAATCCGGGGCCGCCCGAGGGCGCCTGGGGCGTGCAGACGAGGTAGATGCGGTAAGGATTGCAGAGCGCGGGGCCGGAGTGCGGGCGATAGCTCGCCAGGTCCGACAGGGTGAGCGTGCTCGGGTACGGCCCCTGGTGCACGCGCTCGACGATCTGCTGCGCAATCGGCCCGGTCAGCAGGCCGGAAGCACCGTACCGTGCAATGCGTTCCAGCGAGCGAGCATAGTCGGGATTCTTCAGCCGGTCGCCGGCCAGATAGGGCGTGCCGTCGGCCTTGGTGAAGTAGCGCCTGGCGTCGGGCGCGGAAGCCTGGGGTGCCTTGCTTGCGATCATGCGGGCCAGGCGCGGGCTGACGGCGAAGCCGTCCTGCGCGAGGACATGGGCTTGATCGAAGAGCTTGCCCCAGGCGAGCTTGCCGTGATCGCGGTGGGCCATGTCGAGCATGGCGATGGCGCCGGGCACGCCGGTCGAGATGCCGCCCAGCACGGCGGTGACGAAAGGCAGCCGCTTGCCGTTCTCGTCGAAGAACAGATGATCGCCGGCACCGGCGGGTGCGACTTCGCGGCCGTCATAGGCTGTCGCCTGCCGGGTCTTCGCATCGTAGTAGACCATGAAGGCGCCGCCCCCCAGGCCCGAACTCTGCGGCTCGACAAGGCCGAGCACGGCCTGGATGGCCACGGCTGCGTCGATCGCCGAGCCGCCGGCCTTGAGAACGTCCACCCCCGCTTTCACCGCCAGCGGATTGGCAGCGGCGACCATGGCGTGGGGGGCGGTGGCGGACTGCTCCTCCCGGGCCGGAGCAGTAACCGGCGCGGCCTCTGCCACCTTTTCCGCAGCCTCGGTCTGGCGGGCGAGGGCGGGCTGCGTGGCAGCCAGCACAAGGGCAGACAGGCCGAGGGCGAGGATCGATCGGCGCAAAGTTATTCTCCGGGCGGTAATGGGCATTTGCAGCGACTTAGCGCCCTCGTTTCACAGGCGCCACCCCTGCGAGCTTTTGCAAAGTCGCTCTGGCCGGTCAGCAATAGCAAGACGGGCGCCCGGATTGCGGCAGGAAAATTCGGCGCGGCGCCAGCATATCGGCCCGAAACCTGAGCCTGCGGATCGGATGGAATTGCATCCCGGCCATGCCGCCGAGGCCGACGGGCTCATTTGCAATAAACTCAACTCCGATGCCGCAATATCGACGCCAAAATATCTTGCGAAGATTAGTTAGCACTCTAATTACCCAGGCCATGCAGGATCGACAATCGAGCGAGAAGGCTCTGGCCGCAAGGTTGGGGCCGGTTTCGCGTTCATGGCAGCAACTGGCCGATTCGGCGCTGTCCTCGCTGGGAGTTTCCAACTCCTCGGGGTGGGCGCTGGTCCACCTGCTGCGCCTCGGCAACGAGGTGCGGCAGGGCGACCTTGCGCGCGCCATCAACGTGACGGAACCTTCGCTCGTGCGAACCCTGCACTTGCTGGAAGATGCCGGTCTCGTCGAGCGCATCGCCGACGACAGCGACCGCCGTGCCAAGCACTTGCGCCTCACCGACGAGGGCGCCGCCGCTGCCCGCCGCATCGACAAGCGATTGATCGAGTTGCGCGCGACGCTTCTGGATGGCATTCCAGGCGAAGACGTCGAGACTGTCGTGCGGGTGCTTGACCGCATCGCTGCGCGCATAGCGGAAAGCGCCGCCCGGCAATGACGAAGCGTTTCGGACTGGACGCCGCGCTGTTCTCCGTGAAGGCCTACCTGGCCTCGATGCTGGCTATCTATGTCGCGCTTTCGATCGGGCTGGAGCGACCCTACTGGGCGTTCCTGACATCCTACATCGTGGCGCAGCCCCTGGCCGGCGCCGTCGTGTCCAAGGCGATGTTCCGCGTGATCGGCACTTTCGTCGGCGCGGGAATGGCCGTCATCATCGTGCCGAACCTCGTCAACTCCCCCGAACTGCTGACCATCGGCATCGGCGGCTGGCTGGCGCTGTGCGTCTTCGTCTCGCTTTTGGACCGCACGCCGCGGTCCTATGCTTTCGTGCTGGCGGGCTATACCGCCGTGCTCATCGTGCTGCCCAGTGTCGACGTGCCGGACACGATCTTCACCGTGGCGACCCTGCGCGTGCAGGAGATCACCATCGGTATCCTCTGCGGCAGCTTCGTCCATGCGCTGGTCCTGCCGCAATCGGTTTCGGCCTTCATGCTGCAGCGCGTGTCCAACATTCTGGCCGACGCCGAGCGCTGGTCGCGCGATTCGCTCCAGCTTGAAACCGATCCGGCGATCGACAAGGAACGCCAGCGGCTCGCGCTGGACGTCACCGAGTTGCACCAGCTCTCGATCCACCTGCCTTACGAAAGCACGCGCATCGCGCCGCGCATCCGCACCGTGCGTGCGCTTCAGGATCAACTCTCGCTGATCATGCCGCTGGGCGCCGCCGTGTCCGACCGGATCGCGCAGCTTCACGCGGTGGACGCGGTTCCTGCCGCAGTTCAGGCCCTGCTGACGGATGCGCGTGACTGGTTCGGCGGCCTTGGCGCCATGTCGCTGCCGGAACGCGAGGAGGCGGCCATAGCGCTGCAGCAGCGGAGCCGTGCGCTGGAGCCTCGGATCGGCCCCGATGCCTCGTGGAATGCGCTGATCCTGCTCAGCCTGCTCTCGCGCCTTTCCTCGCTGATCGGGGCGCACCGCGATTGCCGCATCCTGGCCGAGCAGCTTGGCACCAACACCACCCGGCCGGTCAGCCCGCGCGCTGCCGAACTCGTGGAAGGCCGCCGCGGACGCGAGCTGCATGTCGATGTCGGCGGCGCCACGCGCGGTGCCATCGGGGCATTCCTGACGATCGCCATCGGCTGTGCGCTGTGGATCGGCAGCGGCTGGCACGAAGGCGCGACGGCGGTCATGCTGGCAGGCGTGTTCACCGCGCTGTTCGCGGCCGCACCGGACCCGCTCGCGCCCTTGCGCACGTTCTTTGCCGGAACCCTCATCGCGACGCTGATCGGGCTGCTCTATGGCTTCGTCCTCATGCCGCGGCTCGATGGTTTCCTGGAATATGCCGCAGCCATGGCGCCGATGCTGCTGATGCTGGGCGCGCTGATGCAGTCTCCGCGCTGGAGCGGCATCGCGCTGCCGATGCTGCTGGGCCTGGGGTCGCCGGTGCTCGTTTCCGACCGCTATGTGGGCGGCTTCGCGGGCTTCGTGAACGGAGCGCTCGCGCAGCTGGTGGGCATCATCTTCGCCATCATCGTCATCCGCCTGCTCAGCTCCACCGGCACTCATGCCGCGATCCGTCGCACCGTTCGGGCGGGCTGGGCCGACATCGCCGAGCGCGCCAACATGATGAGCCCGCCGGACGTGCGCGCCTGGATCAACCGCATGCTCGACCGGATCGCCCTTCTGGCGCCGCGTCTGGCCATGTCCGGCCGCTCGCCCGGCGCGCCGCTCTACGACGCCTTGCGCGATCTGCGGACCGGCGTGGCCATCGGCGAACTGCGCGAACTGCGCCTGGCCATGCCCACGTCCCGCCGTGGTCCGCTCACCGAAGTGCTTCGGAAAGTGGGCGAATATTACCGGGGTCTCGATCCCGACCGCCCCGCGCCCGCCGACCCCATCCTGCTTGAGGATATCGACATTGCCATGACCGCCGTGCTGAACGACGAAGACCCGCAGCTCAGCCGTGCGGGGGCGCTGGGGCTGGTCAGCCTGCGCCGCAATCTGTTCCCCTCCGCCGGTCCTTCGCCGGCGGCGCCGCTCTCGGAGATGCCGGCATGAGGGGCGAAGTCTCCATCGACGGGGTGTTCCTACCCACGCTTCTGGTTCTTGCGGTCATCGCCTCGATCATCACCCTGGTGCTGATGCGCATTGCCAATCTTATCGGTTTCTACCGCCTCTTCGCTTATCGTGCAGCGGTGGACCTGTGCCTCTACATCCTCGTGCTCGGGCTTCTCGTCTGGGCCTCTCCCTTGATCGGTTTCCGCCAATGAAGCGCTTTCTTGCCCGGCTCGCTCCCAGCCTCGCCACCACCATCCTCGTGATCCTGGCCGCAGTGATCGCGGTCTCGCTCTGGCGCCATTACGAGGACAGCCCCTGGACACGCGACGGCCGCGTTCGTGCGGACGTCGTGCGCGTCACCCCCGATATCGGCGGGCTGGTCACATCGGTGGAAGTCAGGGACAACCAGGAGGTCAAGGCCGGCGATCTGCTCTTCGTGATCGACCGACCGCGCTATTCGCTGGCGGTGGAGCAGGCGCAGGCTGCCGTGGCGAGCGCGCAGGCCAGGCTGGGCCAGGCCCAGCGTGAAGCCAAGCGCGACCTTGCGCTCGGCGATCTCGTGGCCACCGAGACTCACGAACAGAACGTCGCCGCCGTCGCCACCGCGCGCGCGGCCCTGGACCAGGCGCTGAGCGCGCTCGACAAGGCCAAGCTCGACCTGGCGCGCACCAATGTGAAGGCTTCGGTGAATGGCACCGTCACTAACCTCGACCTGCATCCGGGCGACTACGTGGCGCCGGGCAACCAGGCGATGGCGCTGATCGACCGCGATTCCATCCGCATCGAGGGTTATTTCGAGGAAACCAAGCTCGCCAATATCCATGTCGGTTCGCCGGTCACGGTCGTGCTCATGGGTGAGGCGCGTCCGCTGAAGGGCGTGGTCGAGAGCATCGCCGCGGGCATCAACGACACGACCCGCAGCGACTCCCGCAATCTTCTTCCGAGCGTCGATCCGACGTTCACCTGGGTCCGTCTCGCCCAGCGCATTCCGGTGCGCGTGCGGCTGACCGAGGTGCCCAGGGACGTGAGCCTGATCGCCGGACGCACGGCCACGGTGACGATCGAGCAACCGGGCGATGCCGGCCGCAGGAATGCCAGGCCGGTCCAGCCCGCCCAGAAGGCACAGCCGGTTCAGCCAGCGCCCTCCGGGGAGCCCACGACGTGATCCGCAGCGGCGTTTCGCTTCTGGCGCTCGCACTTCTGGCCGGCTGCGCCACGGCCGGACCGGACTACGCGCCGCCCGCCGATTCCGCGGCGACGACGCCGGCCGCGAACGGTCCCTTCGTCTCGGGGCAGGGGCCGCAGTTCTCGCAGGCCGAACTGCCTGATCGCTGGTGGAAGCTCTACGACGATCCGCAGCTGGACGGCCTCGTCGAGCAGGCGCTTGAGGCCAATGCGAACATTCGCGTGGCCGATGCGAACTTGCGCAAGGCCGATGCCGTGCTTCGGGAAACTGCGGGCCAGAAGACCCTTGCCACCACCATCGGCGCCGACGCCGACCTGGAGCGTGACTACTCGACCGCTTCGGCCGGTACCAATCTGCCGGGCGTGCTGACGTACGATCTCGGCCTGACCCTGTCCTACCCGCTAGACCTCAATGGCAAGATCAAGCGCGCCATCGAGAGCAGCCTGGCCGACCGCGAGGCGGTGGAGGCCGCGCGCGATGCCGTGCGGATCAGCGTTGCGGCCGCCACTACCAAGGCTTATGCCGACGTCTGCGCCGCGAACTACCAGATCGCCACGGTCCAGAAAGTGATCACGCTGCAGCAGCAGACGCTGAACGCCACCGGAAGGCTCCAGCGCGGTGGGCGCGGAACGGCTTTCGATGTCAGCCGCGCGCGCACGGC
This sequence comes from Novosphingobium sp. BL-S-21, assembly GCF_055521655.1. NCBI lineage: Bacteria > Pseudomonadati > Pseudomonadota > Alphaproteobacteria > Sphingomonadales > Sphingomonadaceae > Novosphingobium > Novosphingobium sp. BL-S-21. Next base: position 656,856 of record NZ_CM145496.1, on the reverse strand, counting down.
CGTGGAAAGCAGCAAGGCCAACCTGCCTTCGTTCTATGCCAAGCGGCAGTCCTCGCTCTATCTGCTGGCAACCCTGCTCGGCAAGGCGCCGGCGGAGTATCCCCGGGAAGTGGAGAGCTGCGCGACCCTGCCGCGCCTGTCGCAGCCGATGCCAGTCGGCGACGGCGCCGCGCTGATCCGCCGCCGCCCGGACATTCGCCAGGCCGAGCGCACCATTGCCGGCGATACCGCCCGCATCGGCGTCGCCACGGCAGACCTCTACCCCACGGTCAGCATCGGCGGGGGCATCATCAACGACGGCAAGCTGGAGAACTTCGGCAAGACCCATAGCTTCGGCTTCAGCCTGGGGCCGCTGCTCAGTTGGTCCTTCCCCAATCGCCCGATCATCCGCGCCCGCATCGAAGCGGCGAATGCCCAGGTAGAGGCGGACATCGCCAGGTTCGACCAGACCGTACTCGAGGCCCTGCGCGGCACCGAGACGGCGCTGGAATCCTATGCACGCGATACCGACCGTGCCGCGGCCCTCGGCCGTGCCAGCGACAGCGCGGGCCTTTCCGCGCAGCAGGCCGGCAAGCTGTTCCGGTTCGGGCGCAGCGATTTCCTGAATCTGCTCAGCGCCCAGGGTGCCTTGGCGACGGCCCAGGTCAATCATGCCGCGGCGGAAACCGCGCTTGTCGACGATCAGATCGCGGTCTTCCTCGCGCTTGGCGGAGGTTGGCAAAGGACTGAAGCGCAGGCGGGGCAGCCGGCAGGACAACAGGCCCGGTAGGAAACGGAAGGGCAGGTTGCCCGGCGAAGGCCAGGCTTCTCAGGCAGCCCTGCGCTGCCGGACGAGGCACTGGGCGTAAGCGGCGAAGAGTTCGCGGAAGTGCTCTTCCATGGTCCGCGCCGTCACGGCGGGGCGGGGGCGTGTACGCACCACGTCCAGGATCGCCGCCGCCGCCGCATTGCAATCGGCCGCCGCGTAAGTCCGTCCGGCGCCGCCTGCCGCATGGTCGGCCGCCCCGCCGGCATCGGGCACGATGACGGGGATGCCGCTGGCCCGCGCTTCGGCAGCCGTCATGCAGAACGTCTCCGCCTCGCAGCCATGGACCAGAGCATCCGCGCTCGCCATGATTCGCGCGAAGGCGGCCCGGTTGCGTTCCGGCGCGAAGAGGCGGACATGGGGATTTCCGGCGATGTGCCTCAGGATCGCGCGCTGTTCGCGGCCTTCGCCCAGCATGACGAGACCGATGGGGCTCTGCTGGCTGGCCATGCTCACCGCGTCGATCACCAGCGGCCAGCGCTTCTCCGGCGCCAGGCGTCCCACTGCCAGCAGCAGCGCGGCGCTTTCGGGCAGGCCGCAGTCTGCCAGCAGGTGTGCCCGCAAGGCCGGGTCGCGATGAGCGGGCGAGAAGCAGTCCGCTTCCACGCCCATCGGGATGGTGACGGTGTGAGAGACCCCGCCTTCGTCGAGCCGGCGCGAAAGATCGCTGTTGGCGCAGACCACATGATCGAACTTGCGGCTGTGGCGGCGCAAGTGCTCCCAGAATACGGAGAACTGCCGGTCGATCGTCTGGCGCGAGAAGATGTTGCCAAGCCAGCGATAGGCATAGGCGGAAAGCGGGTCGGCATGCATGACAAGGCTGCGCGGAGCCGCGCCCGGCCAGTCCGCCACCAGCCCGGCACTCCGCCAGGGTGAGGTCGCCTCCACGAAATCCGGGGCCAGTGCATCCAGCGCCGCGTGGAGCCGTTCGGCCTCGGCGAAGTAGCCATATTTCCGGTCGAGCGGGAAGCGCGGGCTTTTCACGGTCACGATGCGCGCACCGGCTCCGCGTTCGATCACGGCGTCCTCGTCTCCGGGGGCGAGGATGACGATCTCGTGGCCCAGCATCGGGCCGATCCGCAGTTTCTGCTCCACATAGGTGCGTACACCGCCGCCCTGGGGCGAATAGAACGCGCAGACATCGACGATCTTCATGCCGTCAGGTTCCTTGCCTGAGCGGGGCGACTCCCAGCCCGCTGCGATAATTGAGGACGATGCGGAGCGCGGTGAGCCCGCTTCCCGCCGTGGCGCTCGCCTTGCGGACGCTTGGTTTGCCCCAGCCCAGCTTCGGATTTCCGGCGAAACCGATGCCGTCGATCTTCCAGTTGAACTTGCGGTCGTTGTCGCGGTCGTGAAGCAGGCTGACGGCATAAGTGCCGGGGCCGGGCAGGCGGATGCAGAGGCTCGGCGTGCCGCTGACAGGCAGGGGTACCTCCACCCGGCGGAAGACCTTGCCCGTGCTTACCAGCAGGTTGTCGTCGGCCAGGAAGTCCTTCTCGTTCGCGGGATAGACCTCCAGCTTCAGCTTGCCCGTGCGATCCTTGAGGCCCACCGGCTCGACGACGAAGGCCGGCCCGCTCTCGTTCGCGCGGCAGAGACCTTCGGCCTTGCCGAGGTCCGGCGTGGAAGGAACCAGCGCGGCAGCGAGGAGAGGGGTGATCGCCAGCGGGCTCATGCCGGCTGTTCCGGCGCTGTCAGGTCCTTGATCGCCAGCATGCCGCCCAGCAGCAGGTGCGCGGCCAGGATCAGTCCGGCCATCAGCGTCATCAGCGCGCCGATGTCCTGCTCGCGGCCGAGAGCGAGGACGGCGACCCCCGCGAAAAGCAGGTCCTTGTTCGGGATCAGCGGCAGGCGCGATACCAGCAGGCGCAGCGTTGCCAGGAACAGCCACCAGGACAGTTGCACCTCGGGCAGGACGAGATGCCAGAGCATGGCGTTGAACAGGGTGGTCAGGGCGATGCGGCCGAGGTGGATCTGGGTGATCATGGCCAGTTCGGCGCGGGGCAGGGTGAACACTCGCCGGCGGAAGACCATGGCGATGGCGGAGACCACCACCAGCACGCCGAGCGAGAGGGTAACCATACTGGCGTCGAGACCGAGGCGGGTGGTGCCCACGATCGGCACCATCACGGCCAGCAAGGCGATCGTCACGCCGTTTCCGGCCATGGCCGAGAGAATCGCCACGTCCTTCACCGCGCCGAAGGGCGCCGCGTCCAGCGATACCCGCCGCCGTGCCCAGGTGTAGAAATAGGCTTCGCCGAGATAGCCCAGCAGCAGCTCGTTGTAGACCTTCTTGCGCAGCAGCGCGAGCATCCCGGCGCCGGGAATGCCCCAGAGCCGGCGGAAGATCAGCCACTCGCTGGCAGGCGTCACGAGGTAGCTCGCCGCGAAGACGGCCCAGAACACCGGGCTTTCGGGCACCATGGCCAGGAGGCGGCGCATGTCGAGCCCGCCCATCTCGTGGAATACCGCCGCGATCACGGCAAGGGACAGGGCGATCGAGAACAGGGCATTGCGCCCGAGGCGCGGGTTGCGATCCTGCGGGGTGAGCTGGATGGCGGGCGTATCGGGCGCCAGGACGGCTGCGGTTTCTGTCACGAAGTTCTCCGCGAAGGGTTCTGGGTCAAAGCGACCGCTGCCAGGGTGAGTGCGTCGCCCAGGCACTCAGCCCCAGCCGGTGTCGCCGCTGGTTTTCGCGTTCGCGGCGCACTTGCGCCATCATGTCGAGATAGCGGCGCGCCGCCTCCTCGACTTCGTATCGCGCGGCGATGTCGCGTGCCCGCTGGGGGTCTCCTGCAAAGTCGCGGATGCGGGCGAGGCCATCGGCAAAGGCTTGTTCGTCGCCGCGCGGCACCAGCAAGCCGGTGCGGCCGCCTTCGACCAGGCAATCCATGCTGACGCAGCAGTCGGTCGACAGCACCGGCAGTCCGGCGGCAAGCGCCTCGACGATGACGCCGGGAAGCCCTTCGTAATCGGAACTGAGAACGAAGGCGTCGGCCTCGGCCATCAGCGGGTCGATGCTGGCAAGGTGACCGGCCAGGCGCACCCGGTCGGCAATGCCCAGTTCCGCGGCGAGCCGCTCGATGGCGCCGCGCTCGGGGCCTTCACCGGCGATCGTCAGGCTGTCCGAAGGCCGCGCGGCATGGGCGAAGGCGCGCAGCAGCATGGCGTGGTTCTTCTGCGGCACGAGGCGGCCAGCCGTCAGGTAGCGCGTGCCCCAGACCGAACCGGGACGCCTTTCGCTGCGCGCCAGCGCACGCAGGCGGGCGCGGGTCAGGATGGGATTGGCGATGACATCGACCCGCGCGGCCTCGGCGCCCGTCGTCTCGCGAATTTCCCGCGCCATCGGTTCCGACAGTCCGACCAGGCGATCGAACAGGCGGCCCTGGGCGCGCAGCCAGATCCCGTAGCCTCGCCGCACGAAAGCGGGCATGTCGGGACGATGCAGCGCATTGCTGACCTTGAGCGTCATGGGCGGCGCGTGATCGCCCAGCAGCAGCTTCATCGCCGCGCCGACCACGGCATATGTATTGCCCGGTAGGAAGACGACGTCTGCGCGGTGCGCGATCAGGTAGCTGTAAAGGCAGTGGACCATCCAGGGCGTTTCCCAGGAGGCCGTGGGAACCCGCGAGGGGATCTGCCAGTAATCGAGGGCCGGTGCGCTTGCGAGGTGGCTACAGCCGGAGCGTCCGAGGACGATCGTCACCGCGTGCCCGGCCTGCTGCCACTGCGCTGCGAGCCCCAGGGCCACGCGCTCGACTCCACCGGGATCGAGGCTGTGGATGGGCACGACAATCCTGAGCGCGTCCTTCATGCGAATCCCTAAGCGACCTTGATGCCTGGCGTGTGTGCCTTTGGGCAGCAACCGGCGGTGACCCCGCCGAACTTATCCTTGCGGGGAGGCTCCTATGGGGACCAGATGTCGGGTTTGTGACGCGGGGAAGCATGGTCATAGGCGAGACGTGAAACTGCTTTGAAAGCGTCACTGCGGTGCCATGAATCTGCCTAAATCCCGGTACCTTGAGGGAGTATGCGTAGCCGTGAAGCGCCGCAGCGTGGCGTCGATGCTGGCCAGGAGTGCGGGCTTGGTGACGTCTCCGGGATGGGCGGCGATCCGCACGGTTCGCGTCAGCGGCAAGGCGGTCCGCGCGAGGGCGGCAAAGGCCAGGGACGAGGCCGTGCGTGCCGCCGATCGGCTGGCCCAGGTTACCACGGGACCGCGCGCCAGCACGTTGCCGTCGCCCGCGGCCCAGACCCGCCAGTGATCCTCGACGATGGGCAGGCCTGCCTGGCGCAGCGCGGCCCGGGCGCCCTCGCCATAGAGCCAGGCCGGGGCGATGAAGCCCGCCGTCGGGCGGCCGATCACGTCCTCGATCAGCGCCTTGCCATCGAGCATGCGGGAGAGGGCCGTGGCTTCGTCGAGGCCGAGGAATTCGCCTTCCCCGGCGGTCATGTGGCGGGCCTTGAACTGCGCGGCGCCGCGATGGCGCGCCTCGTCCTTGTGATACCAGCCGTGGACGAACATCTCGATCCCGGCTTCCGCCCAGCCGCGCAGCCTGCGTTGAAAGGCCCGGTCTTCCGACAGCGGGTGGCGGCCCCAATGGTTGGGCACCACCAGCATCGCGAAGCTGGGTCCGCCCAGGCGGCGCTGGAACAAGTCGGCAAGCTGGAGGACGGCCCGTTCCGATGCCGGCCCGACATCATGAATCGAAGCCAGGAGGCGCTTCTGGCGGGTATTTTCGGTCATCATCGGCTCCGTTCACCCCGCGCGGCGCCTAGACCCGCTCCGTGAAAATCCCGTGACGCTCGGGGGTTTTCCGGGGGGCTGCGATCGATTATTCTGCGCTAGCGCAAGGCCATTGTTGCCTTTTGTGAAATTGGTGCGCGCCAAACCCGACTTTTTTGTCTATGGAGCGCCTCAACCAGGGCCCGTTGGGTCGCACACTCCACACCAGGCTCACTCATACAGACCGCGCCGGCGGCACAGGACAGATTCAAAACGCATGACATTTTCCCAGCTCCCCCAGCCTCTTGCCGACGCGCTTACCGCGCATGGCTACGAGAACCTGACCCCGGTCCAGGCCGCCGTCGCCGAAGCCGAGGCGCGTGGGCGCGACCTGGTGGTGTCGGCGCAGACCGGCTCGGGCAAGACCGTCGCCTTCGGCATCGCCATGAGCGACGAACTGCTGGCGGACGGCTCGATTCCTTATGCGGAGGCCCCGCTGGCGCTCGCCATCGCGCCGACGCGCGAACTGGCCCAGCAGGTCAGCCGCGAGCTTGAGTGGCTCTATGCCTCGACCGGCGCCCGCATCGTTACGTGCGTCGGCGGCATGGACCCCGTGCGCGAACGCAAGCAGCTCGAACGCGGCGCCACCATCGTCGTCGGCACCCCGGGCCGTCTGCGCGATCACCTGGAACGCGGCAAGCTCGACCTCTCGGCTCTGCGCGTCGTCGTGCTCGACGAAGCGGACGAAATGCTCGACATGGGCTTCCGCGAAGACCTCGAGGAACTGCTCGACGCCGCGCCGGCCAGCCGCCGCACGCTGCTGTTCTCGGCCACCATGCCGCGTCCGATCGAAGCCCTGGCCCGCCGTTACCAGACCGACGCGCTGCGCATCTCCACCGTGACGGAGAACCGCGGCCATGGCGACATCGCCTATCAGGCCGTCACCGTTGCCCCGGCCGACGTCGAGAACGTGGTGGTCAACCTGCTGCGTCTTCACGATGCCGAAACCGCGATCCTGTTCTGCGCCACGCGCGACAACGTGAAGCACCTGCACTCGACCCTGACCGAGCGCGGCTTCTCGGCCGTGGCGCTTTCGGGCGAGCACTCGCAGAACGAGCGCAACAATGCGCTTCAGGCCCTGCGCGACAAGCGTGCCCGCGTCTGCGTCGCGACTGACGTTGCCGCGCGTGGTATCGATCTGCCCTCGCTGACGCTGGTGATCCACGTCGAGATTCCGCGCGACGCCGAAACGCTGCAGCACCGTTCGGGCCGTACCGGCCGTGCGGGCAAGAAGGGCACCGCAGTCATCGTCGTGCCGTTCCCGCGCCGCCGCCGCGTTGAAGGCATGCTGCGCGGTGCGCGCATCGAGGCGGAGTGGATTGCCGCGCCGACCCCCGAAGTCATCCGCGCTTCCGATCGCGGCCGTCTGATGGAAAAGCTGCTCGCCCCGGTCGAGGCTGACGAGGAAGATCGCGAGATCGCCCGCGAAGTCCTGGAGAAGGTGAGCGCCGAGGATCTGGCCGCCGCACTGGTTCGCGCGCACCGCGCCGCCATGCCGCAGCCCGAGGAACTCATCGGCAACAGCCCCGAAGCGCGCGAGGCGCGTCAGCGTCCGGGCTTCGACGACGTGGTGTGGTTCACCATGGACGTGGGCCGTCAGCAGAATGCCGATCCGCGCTGGATCCTGCCGCTGCTCTGCCGCCGTGGTCACGTTACCCGCAATGCCGTCGGCCAGATCCGCATCGGCGCGGACCAGACGCACTTCCAAATCCCGAAGGCGATGGCGGACCAGTTCATCCGTTCGGTCGAACGCACCTCGCATGACGAGAGCGGCGACGTGGAGAACACCATTCGCATCGAAGTGGCCACGGACACGCCGCGCGACGTCGCGCGCGACCGTCGCCGCGAAGGTCCGCAGGGACGCGCTCGCAAGCCCTATGCGCGTGACGAAGGACGCGGCGGTTTCGATGGTCCCCGGCACAAGCCCCGTCCGACCGGCGGCCCGCGCAACGATCGCGGTGGCCCGGGCGGCGGCGGCAAGCCGTTCCACAAGAAGCCGAAGAAGTCCTACTGAGGACGCCTTCAGCCTGCTGAACAACGAACACGGGGCCCGCAAAGGCCCCGTGTTTCGTTTCAGGTTCCGTGGTTCGTGCCGGCGCTGTCCTGCCGGTCCCGCGCCGCCGGGCGCGATAAGCGGGTCAGGCCATGAGTTCGAGAATCTCGATCGCTTCTTCCCGCCCGTTGAAGTCGACGAATTCTCCCGCCTCGGCACCCAGCAGGGCGCGGGCGAGCGGCGCCGTGAAAGCGAGGTCGCCCTTGGCGGGCTCGGCTTCGTCATGCCCGACGATGCGGACCTCGCGCGGCTTGCCGTTCAGCGCGAAGCGCACGCGATGGCCGAACATCGCCCTTTCTCCGCTGGGCGCAGGCTGGACTGCCGCTGTCGACAGCCGCTTCTTCCAATAGCGCAGATCGCGTTTCGCGGTGTTGAGGGCGGTTTCCTCCGCCAGCGTCGGGATCTGCGCCTCGAGCCCGGCGATCCGGGCATGGATCAGGTCCATGCCCTCACGCGTCACGAGATTGGGGCCGGGCGGGATCGGCACCTCGAACTTGGGCTCCAGGTGCTCCTCGTCGCCGTCGCGCCGGAAAGCGACGCTCACGCGTTGCCGCCCATGTATTCGTCCATGGCCTCGCTGGCTTCGAACCATCCGGCCTCCGCCACTTCCAGATCCTCTGCCGCCTGGGTGCGGCGCTTGCCGAGTTCGCCGATGTTGAACTTGGCCAGGTCGCCCTTGATCGAGGACGGATCGGCCAGGGCGGAGTCGAGCGCTTCAAGCTGCTGCTGGATGCGCTTCATGCGGGTTTCGGTCTCGGAGACCTTCTTGCGCAGCGCCTTCAGTTCCTCGCGGGCGATGGCCCCCGATTTGCGGGCGGGCTTGCCGTCGCCGCCATTCGACTTGGGCTGGTTACGGCCCAGCACGAAGTCGATGTAGTCCTCCATCGACCCGTCGTAGTTCTCCGCCGTGCCCTGGTCGACCAGCACCAGCCGGTCCGCCGCGAGTTCGACCATGTGACGGTCGTGGCTGACCAGGATGACCGCGCCTTCGAAGGCGTTCAGCGCCTGGACCAGCGCCTCGCGCGCGTCGACGTCGAGGTGGTTCGTCGGTTCGTCGAGGATGAGCATATGCGGCGCCTCGCGGGTGACCAGCGCCAGCGCGAGGCGGGCACGCTCGCCGCCCGACAGCGTGGCGATCTCGGCCGTCGCGCGGTTGCCCGAGAAGCCGAACCGGCCAAGCTGGCCGCGCACCGCTACCGGCGGCTTGTCCACCATGGCGCGGGTCATCAGTTCGAGCGGTGTCGAGCCGGAGGGCAGCTCTTCCACCTGATACTGCGTGAAATAGCCGATGCGGATCTTGGGCGAGAAACTGAGCGAGCCTTCCATCGGCTCCAGCTGACGGGCGAGCAGGCGCGCCAGCGTGGTCTTGCCGTTGCCGTTGCGGCCGAGCAGGGCGATGCGGTCCTCGGGATCGATGCGTAAGTTCAGGCGGCGCAAGATCGGCTTGTCCGCCTCGTAGCCTACGGATGCGAGATCGAGCGTCACCAGCGGCGGGCGCAGTTCGTCCGGGCTGGGGAAGTCGAAGCTGAGCGACGAATCCTCGGCCATGGCCGCGATCGGCTGCATGCGCGCCAGCATCTTGGCGCGGGACTGCGCCTGCTTCGCCGTGGAGGCGCGAGCGGAATTGCGCGCGACGTAATCGGCCAGCTTCTTGCGCTGGGCGTCCTGGTTGGCGCGGGCGGCGGCGGCCTGTGCGGCCCGCTCGGCGCGAATGCGCTCGAAGCTGTCGTACGTGCCCGGATAGAGCGTCAGCTTGCCCTGCTGCAGGTGCAGGATGTGATCGACCACGTTGTTGAGCAGGTCGCGCTCGTGGCTGATGACGATCAGGGTGCGCGGATAAGTCTGGAGGAAGTTCTCCAGCCAGAGCGTGGCTTCGAGGTCGAGGTGGTTGGACGGTTCGTCGAGCAGCAGCACGTCGGGCTGCGAGAACAGCAGCCCGGCAAGGGCGACGCGCATCTTCCAGCCGCCCGAGAAGCTGTCGAGCGGGCGGCCCTGCATTTCCTCGTCGAAGCCGAGGCCGACCAGGATGCGCGCGGCGCGGGCTTCCGCGGTATAGGCGTCGATCGCGATCAGGCGGTCGTGGAGGTCGCCAAGGCGGTTCGGGTCGGCGCAGGTTTCGGCTTCGGCCAGCAGGTCGGTACGCTCGACATCGGCGTCGAGCACGGCCTGAAGCGCGGTCCGGTTACCGGCAGGGGCTTCCTGGGCGATGTAGCCGAGGCGTGCCCGGCGCGGCATCTCCACGGCGCCGCCATCGGGCTCCAGTTCGCCGATGATGGCCTTTACCAGCGTGGACTTGCCCGCGCCGTTGCGGCCGATGAGGCCCACCTTGCCATCCTTGGGGATGGTGGCAGCGGCCTGGTCGAGGATGGTGCGCCCGCCAAGGCGGACGGTAATGTCGCGGATCGTCAGCATGGGGCAGCGCCTAGAGGATTTTGAGCGCGGTTGGAAACATCTTCCGGACTCGCGCTATTAGCTCGCGTTCGAAGCGCGTTTTCGAGGGGGCTGTGTTCACCCGTGAACGCGCCGAAAGCCTGTCCCAGAGTTATCAACACCAATATGCCCAGTATTGCGACAGCCGGCGATGAAGCGGCCTGTTCGAAAACCGGGCGAATCGGTTATCAATTTAACTTGCAACGCGGAATCACTTATGATTCTATCGCTTTTCATGAGGTCCAGCTCTCCCATCATGCGTCAGGACGCCAGCCTTGCCAAGGAACGCCTGGTCCAGGGCATTGCGCTTGCGCTGCTCCTGCTGATGGGGGCTTTCGTGATCGCGGGTCCCAGCGGCCTGATCGCCTGGACAGAGAATCAGCATCTGCTGGAAGAGCGCAACGCCAAGCTGGCCGATTTGCGCCTCACGCGCGATCACCTCAAGAACCGTGTGGGACTGCTCGACCAGAACCATGTCGACCCCGATCTTGCCGGTGAGTTGCTGCGCAGCAATCTGAACGTTGCCCGGCCCGACGAAATGGTCATGCTCATCAACAAGTGATTCCGTTCCGCGCCGGGCCAAGACCCGGTTCGCGGTGATGGAAAGCGGACGGAACCGTCCAATTGTGGCCGTTCTGTTGCGGATGGCCATAATTTTTGTGCCACTTACGGCAAATTTCCTTCATCGCGCTTTCGATTTCCGCAGGGGGTCCTATAAGCGGCCCGAAATCAATCGCACCAACGATGGGGAGCCCCGTTGCCCAAAGCCAAGACTGACGCCGGGTCCGGCGCCGAGCCAGCCGTAGTATCGGCACAGGACGAAGACTTCGCGCTGCACAGCCTCCAGGAGGCACTCGCGGCCGATCGGCGCTACACGCCGAACAAAGAAGAGCTTCTCAACCTCTACGAGCAGATGGTACTCATCCGCCGCTTCGAGGAACGCGCAGGCCAGCTTTACGGCCTGGGCCTCATCGGCGGTTTCTGTCACCTTTATATCGGCCAGGAAGCCGTAGCCGTGGGCCTTCAGTCCGCGCTCGATTCCAACCGCGACTCGGTCATCACCGGCTATCGCGATCATGGCCACATGCTTGCCTACGGTATCGACCCGAAGGTGATCATGGCCGAACTGACCGGCCGTGCTGCGGGCATTTCCCGCGGCAAGGGCGGCTCGATGCACATGTTCAGCGTGGAGCATAAGTTCTACGGCGGACACGGCATCGTCGGCGCCCAGGTCTCGCTGGGTGCAGGTCTCGCCTTCGCGCACAAGTACCGCGAAGACGGCGGCGTCGCGATGGCCTACTTCGGCGACGGCGCGGCCAACCAGGGCCAGGTCTACGAGAGCTTCAACATGGCGGCTCTCTGGAAACTGCCGATCATCTTCGTGATCGAGAACAACGGCTATGCCATGGGCACCGCCGTGAAGCGCGGCTCGGCCGAGACGCATTTCCACCGCCGCGGCACCGCGTTCCGGATTCCGGGCATGCAGGTGGACGGCATGGACGTTCTCGAAGTTCGCAAGGCTGCGGAAGTGGCGCTCGAATACGTGCGTGCCGGCAATGGTCCGGTGCTCATGGAGCTGAACACCTACCGCTATCGCGGCCACTCGATGTCCGACCCTGCCAAGTATCGTAGCCGCGAGGAAGTGCAGGACGTGCGCGAGAAGCGCGATCCGATCGAGCATGTGAAGCAGGATCTCACCGCGCTTGGCGTGGACGAAGCCGCGCTCAAGGAAATCGACAAGCGCGTCCGCGCGCAAGTCGCCGAGTCGGCGGACTTCGCGGAGAATTCTCCCGAGCCCGAACTCTCTGAACTCTATACTGACGTCCTGGTGGAGCGCTACTGATGGCGATCGAACTGAAGATGCCGGCGCTCTCTCCGACGATGGAAGAGGGCAAGCTTGCCCGCTGGCTGGTGAAGGAAGGCGACGAAGTCAAATCGGGTGACATCCTCGCCGAAATCGAGACCGACAAGGCGACGATGGAATTCGAAGCCGTCGACGAAGGTACCGTTGGCAAGATCCTCGTGGCCGAAGGCACCGAGGGCGTGAAGGTCGGCACGGTCATCGCCGTGCTGGCCGGTGAAGGCGAAGACGCATCGAGCGTCCAGGCTTCGGCTCCGCAAGCAGAAGCGGCTCCCGCCGCCGAAGCCGCTCCGGCTGCCGAATCCGGCGCGGCCAAGGCCGAGGCGCCGGCCCGTGCACCGGCCAAGCGGGATCCCGAGATCCCCCACGGCACCAACATGAAGACCTCGACCGTTCGCGAAGCGCTCCGCGACGCGATGGCTGAGGAAATGCGCCGCGATCCGCGCGTCTTCGTGATGGGCGAGGAAGTGGCCGAATACCAGGGCGCCTACAAGGTGACCCAGGGCCTGCTCGAGGAATTCGGTCCGCAGCGCGTGATCGACACCCCGATCACCGAATATGGTTTCGCCGGCATCGGTACGGGCGCCGCCATGGGCGGCCTGCGTCCGGTCATCGAGTTCATGACGTTCAACTTCGCCATGCAGGCGATCGACCACATCATCAACTCGGCCGCCAAGACCAACTACATGTCCGGTGGCCAGATGCGCTGCCCGATCGTGTTCCGTGGCCCGAACGGCGCCGCGGCCCGCGTCGGCGCGCAGCACTCGCAGAACTACGGTCCGTGGTACGCCAACGTGCCGGGTCTCGTCGTGATCGCGCCTTATGACGCCTACGACGCCAAGGGTCTGCTCAAGGCAGCGATCCGCAGCGACGATCCGGTGGTGTTCCTCGAAAACGAGCTGATCTACGGCCGCACTTTCGAGCTTCCCGAGCTTGACGAGCATGTCCTGCCGATCGGCAAGGCCCGCATCATGCGCGAAGGCAAGGACGTGACGATCGTGTCCTACTCGATCGGCGTCGGGCTCGCGCTCGAAGCTGCCGAGCAGCTGGCCGGCGAAGGCATCGATGCGGAAGTCATCGACTTGCGCACGCTGCGTCCGCTGGACAAGGAAACCGTGCTGGAAAGTCTCGCCAAGACGAACCGTATCGTCGTGGCCGAAGAAGGCTTCCCGGTCTGCTCGATCGCTTCGGAAATCTCCGCGATCTGCATGGAAGAAGGCTTCGATGACCTGGACGCCCCGGTGGTCCGCGTCTGCAACGAAGACGTTCCGCTGCCTTATGCGGCCAACCTCGAGAAGGCGGCGTTGATCGACACGCCGCGTATCGTCGAGGCGGTCCGCAAGGTCTGCTACCGCTGACAAAGATGAGGCGGCGGAGGAAACTCCGCCGCCTTTTTCCTGGATCGGTTCCTGGGCGAACCTCTTTACAAGAAATGCGCGCAGCACGCGCGCAGGCATGCAGGCTCTGCACGAAGCGGGACTTGCACCTGCCGACTGGCCGACTAGAGAGGCTCCGTGCCTGACAATTCCGCCTCACCGGCTTCCGCCAGCCAGGGTCCCGAAGACCTTCTTCTCCCCACCATCACGCAAAGCGCCCGGCTTGCGCTGTCCTACGCGACGGCGTCCTCGCGCTTGCCGACACTCGCGCTGTTCGCGCTCGACCAGCGACTGGCCGGCCTGCTGCGCCATTCGCGCGAGCCGATGCTGGCGCTCATTCGTCTGGCATGGTGGCGGGAGACCCTGGGTCGCGACGCTTCCGAGTGGCCGGAGGGCGAACCGCTGCTCAATGCCTTGAGGAGCTGGAACGGCGCGCACAAGCCGCTTGTAGCCCTTGTCGATGGCTGGGAGGCGCTGACCGGCCCGGCGCCCCTGCCGCCGGAATCGCTGCAAGCCATGGCCGAAGGGCGCGGCGCGGCGTTCGCGGCGCTGGCCGAAGCGCTCGGACGGCCCGAAGAGGCCGAGGCGGCCGGTCGGATCGGACGGCGCTGGGCGCTCGCCGATCTGGCATCGCACTTGCGCAATCCCGAAGAAAGCGTCGTGGCGCAGACCCTCGCGCGGGAAACCTCGCCCGGATCGCCGCGCCTGTCGCGCAGCCTGCGTCCGCTGCTGGTCCTGCAAGGACTGGCGCAGCATCGTCTGGCCACGGGCAGCGAGACATCGCCGGGCGCGGTCGTCAAGGCCATGCGTCTGGGCTTGTTGGGTTTCTAGGACCGCAGACCGGTCTGCTCAGGTGCCGGTGAAGATTATGTAATTTCGCGCGGCCCGGGTGCCGCGGCTAAGTGGCCGCCTCGCAAGGGGGCCGAGATGAACCGTTTTGTTCTGGGTGCTTTGGCGGCGCTGGTCATGGTGTCGGTGGGGCTGTTCTGGTGGCAGGGCCGTGCCGCCGTGGAAAGAGGCGCGCCATTGCCGCAGGCGCCTGTCAGTTCGATCGCTCCGCAGGAAATGCCGAGCGCGGACTTGTCCGAAATCGACGGGCCGGAATTGCCCGAGGCGACGGAGCAAACGCGCGAACAGCGCCGTTTCGGCCGTTACGACCGGAACCGCGACGGCAGGATCACCCGCAACGAGATGCTGTCGACACGGGTGGACGGGTTTCGCAAGCTCGACCAGGACGGCAACAACCTGCTGACGTTCGAGGAATGGGCCGTGGCGACGGTCACCAAGTTCGATGGCGCCGATGCGAATCAGGATCAGGCGCTGACACCGGAGGAATTCCGCAAGACGGCGCCGCCTCCGGCCAAGGCGAAGCCCGGGCCGAAGTGCAGCTGCAAGCCGAAATGACGCCGTAGAGAGGGATCTGCGACGAGTAGGCTGGACCCGCGAGGATCAGGCGGGGGCCAGCGCGTCCAGCCAGGGGGCGATTTCCAGCTTTGCGCGCTCGGTATAGGCTTCCTTGCGCTGCTTTTTCTTCACGTCGTGAAGCGGCGGGAACAGCCCGAAATTGACGTTCATCGGCTGATAGCTCTCCGCTTCGGCGTCGCCGGTGATGTGCGAGAGCAATGCACCCAGCGCGGTGGTGCGCGGCGGGGCCTGCCACTCGCGACCGGCGAGCTGCGTCGCCGTCATGAGGCCAGCCATCAGGCCAACGGCCGCACTTTCGACATAGCCCTCGCAACCGGTGATCTGCCCGGCAAAGCGGACATGCGGCGCGGTCTTGAGCCGAAGCTGGCGGTCAAGAAGGATCGGCGAATTGATGAAAGTGTTGCGGTGCAAGCCGCCCAGACGCGCGAACTCTGCGTTTTCGAGGCCGGGAATGGTGCGGAACAGGCGCACCTGCTCGGCGTGCTTGAGCTTGGTCTGGAAGCCGACCATGTTCCAGATCGTACCCAGCTTGTTGTCCTGGCGAAGCTGGACGACGGCATAGGGCCAGCGGCCGTTGGGGTACTCAGGCGTCGCCCAGTGCGGGTTGTCGAGACCGACCGGCTTCATCGGCCCGAAGCGCAGCGTCTCCACACCGCGTTCGGCCATGACCTCGATCGGCATGCAGCCGTCGAAATAGGGCGTGTCCGCTTCCCATTCCTTGAAAGCGGTCTTTTCGCCTTCGACCAGTCCCCGGTGGAAAGCCAGGTACTGGTCCTTGTCCATCGGGCAGTTGATGTAGTCCTTGGTCTCACCCTTGTCCCAGCGCGAGGCCATCCAGCACACGTCCATGTCGATGCTTTCGCGGTAGACGATGGGGGCGATGGCGTCGAAAAACGCGAGACTGTCGGCACCGGTCGCGCGGCCGATGCTGCCTGCGAGCGATTCGGCCGTCAACGGGCCGGTGGCGACGATGGTCGTGCCGGTATCGGGCAGGGTATCGACGCGCTCGCGGACGATCTCGACATTGGGCAGCGCCGCAAGACGCGCCTCCACTTCGGCCGAGAACAAGTCGCGGTCCACCGCGAGCGCGGTGCCGGCGGGAACTTGCGCCTTGGCCGCTGCCGACATGATCAGCGAATCGCAGCGGCGCATTTCGTGGTGCAGCAGGCCGACCGCGTTCTTTTCGTCGTCGTCCGAGCGGAAGGAGTTGGAGCAGACCAGTTCGGCAAGACCGTCGCCCTGGTGGGCCGGGCTGCGCTCGCCGGTGCCGCGCATTTCGGAAAGGCGCACGCGAAAACCGCGGCGCCCGAGCTGCCAGGCGGCTTCGCTTCCGGCGAGGCCGCCGCCGATGATGTGGACGTCTTGTGTCATGGCGCCAGCGCCTAGACCTTTGCGCGGCATCAGGGAAGGGCGCAAGGACAGGGTATGGCAATCAACCGGCGTGCCGGTGCAGCCCCGCTGGTTCAGCGGTGCCGAAAGCTCAGCCGCCCGGAAGGATCAGCTTGCCGGCGGCATCCCGTTCGGCGGGACCATGGGCGATCACGGCGGAAAGCGGCAGGTCGGCGTAGATGTGCGGGAACAGCGCGCCGCCGCGCGAAACTTCCCACTTCACCGCATCGCCCAAGACGGTGAGATCAACCGCGGCGATGCCGAGTCCGGACTGTCCGGCGAAGTGCTTGTCCAGCGTTTCTTGCGCCTGCTCGGCCGTGGACATGTGGATATAGCCGTCGGCAAGATCGATCGGGGCGCCGGTGAAGGTGCCGTCGGAGAGCAGCCGATCGAGCTGCTCTCCGGTCAGGATCTTGTAGGCGACCGTCTCCGTCACGCTTCCGTGTCCGGGGTGTCGGTATCGGGCAGGTCGCCTTCCGGCGATCCGGTTTCAGGCGCCTGGCCCGTGACGGGTGCATCACCCTCGATGGCCGCATCGACAGTGCTTTCGACGATGTCTTCCTCGGCCGGTTCGTCAAGGCGCACGGCGCTGACGACGTGCTCGTTGTTCGACACGTTGAACAGGCGCACGCCTGCCGAACCGCGGCCAATCACTCGCAGCGATTCGAGCGGCAGGCGGATCAGCTTGGCCTGGTCAGTGACGAGCATGAGCTGGTCGGCGCGGCTAGCCGGGAAGCTGGCGACGACCGGGCCGTTGCGCTCGATATTGTCGATATTGGTGATGCCCTGGCCGCCGCGGCCGGTGCGGCGATACTCGTAGGCCGAAGACATCTTGCCGTAACCGTTGGCGCAGACGGTCAGGATGAACTGCTCCTTTTCGACCAGATAGGCCAGGCGTTCGCCGTCGAGCGTGCTCTCACCGTCGCGCTCGCCCTTCCAGGGCGCGAAGCGGAGATAGGCCTCGCGCTCGTCCTGGTCCTGCACGCCGACGCGGTGCAGGATCGACAGCGAGATGACTTCGTCGCCTTCCTTCAGCGTCATGGCCTTGACGCCGGTGGAGGTGCGGCTCGCGAATTCGCGGACCAGATCGCCGGCGAAGCGGATGGCCTTGCCCTGGCGGCTCGCCAGCAGGACGTCGTCCGAATGGTTGAGCAGAGCCACGCCGATCAGGCGATCGTCGCTGTCGTCGTCGAACTTCATCGCGAACTTGCCGTTCGACGGGATGTTCGCGAAAGAGTCCATGGCGTTGCGGCGCACGTTGCCCTTGGCGGTCGCGAAGACCACCGAGAGCTTGCTCCACTCCTTCTCGTCCTCCGGCAGGGGGAGCACGGTCTGGATCGTCTCGTCCTTGTCCAGCGAGGGCAGGAGGTTGACGATGGGGCGGCCGCGCGTGGTCGGGCCGCCTTCCGGCAGCTTGTAGACCTTGAGGCGATAGACCTTGCCGGCGGTGGAGAAGAACAGCACCGGGTTGTGCGTGGA
Source organism: Novosphingobium sp. BL-S-21 (assembly GCF_055521655.1). Lineage (NCBI taxonomy): Bacteria > Pseudomonadati > Pseudomonadota > Alphaproteobacteria > Sphingomonadales > Sphingomonadaceae > Novosphingobium > Novosphingobium sp. BL-S-21. Next base: position 639,252 of record NZ_CM145496.1, on the reverse strand, counting down.
CGTGACGAACATCGTGGTCACGACGTCCTCGTCCTTCGTCGCCATGCCGGCGCGGCCCTTGCCGCCGCGCGCCTGGGCGCGGAAGGTCGAGAGCGGGGTACGCTTGATGTAACCGTCCATGGTGACGGTCACGACCATTTCCTCGCGCTCGATCAGGTCCTCGTCCTCGATGCCGTCAGCGGCACCGGTGATCTGGGATACGCGCGGGGTGGCGTAAAGCTCGCGCACGGCGACCAGCTCTTCGCGCATGACGGCGTAGAGCTTGACCCGGTCGGCCAGGATCGAGAGATATTCCTCGATCGCGGCGGCCAGTTCCTTCAGTTCGTCGCCGATCTCGTCGCGGCCCAGCGCCGTCAGGCGGTGCAGGCGCAGATCGAGGATCGCTTTCACCTGAACCTCGGAGAGGCGATACGATCCGCCGTCCTGCTCGGCATTCGGCTCGATAGCCTCGACCAGACGGATATACGGCGCAATGTCCCCGATCGGCCATTCCTTGGCCATCAGGCGCGCGCGTGCCGTTGCCGGGTTCGGGGCGCTGCGGATCATGACCACGACTTCGTCGAGGTTGGACACCGCAACGACCAGGCCGAGCAAGATGTGCGCCCGGTCGCGCGCCTTGTTCAGTTCGAACTTGGTGCGGCGGGTGATGACTTCTTCGCGGAACTGGATGAAGGCCTGGAGGAAGCCGCGAAGGTTGAAGACTTCGGGGCGGCCGCCGTGGATCGCCAGCATGTTGGCGGCGAAGTTCGACTGGGCCGGGGTATTGCGCCAGATCTGGTTGAGCACGACCTCAGGCGTGGCATCGCGCTTCAAATCGACGACGACGCGCACGCCTTCGCGGTTGGATTCGTCGCGGATGTCCGAGATGCCCTCGATCCGCTTTTCCTTGGCGGCTTCGGCGATCTTCTCGACGAGGTTCGACTTGCCGACCTGGTAGGGGATCGAGGTGAGGACGATCGAACGGCGGTCGCCGCGGCCTTCCTCGATCTCGTGGCGGCAGCGCATGATGATCGAGCCGCGGCCCGTCAGATAGGCGTTGCGCGCGCCGCCCTGGCCAAGGATCAGCGGGCCGGTGGGGAAGTCGGGCGCCGGGATGATCTGGATCAGGTCCTCGACCGTGATCGCCGGATTTTCGATCATCGCCAGGCAGCCGTCGATCACTTCGCCCAGATTATGCGGCGGAATGTTCGTGGCCATGCCGACGGCGATACCGCCGGCGCCATTGACGAGGAGGTTCGGGAAGCGCGCCGGAAGCACGGTCGGCTCGCTTTCGGAGCCGTCATAGTTGTCGGCGAAATCGACGGTGTTCTTGTCGATGTCCGACAGAAGCTCGTTCGCCACTTTGTCCAGGCGCGCTTCGGTGTAACGCATGGCGGCCGGCGGATCGGGATCCATCGAGCCGAAGTTGCCCTGGCCGTCGATCAGCGGCAGGCGCATCGACCACGGCTGCGTCAGACGGGCCAGTGCATCGTAGATCGCGCTGTCGCCATGGGGGTGATACTTACCCATGACGTCGCCGACGATACGACTGGACTTGCGGTAGGGACGACCGGCAACGTAGCCCGCTTCCTGGCAGGCATAGAGAATACGGCGGTGAACCGGCTTCAGGCCGTCGCGCACGTCGGGCAGGGCGCGGCTCACGATCACGCTCATCGCGTAATCGAGATAGCTCGTCTTCATCTCATCGACGATGTCGATGCGGGTATATTCGCCTTCGGGACCGAGGTGTTCGGGGCCGTTGATGTCGGTGTCGTCGCTCACGCGCTGGATCGTTCGTTGCTGCGGGACAAAGGGTGATGGATCGCCCTAGGGCATGCGCTGGGCGAAAGCCACATGAACAGGAGGGGGCGTTCCATCCTCCGTGCTTTTTTCCACACTTATGGGCCGAAGGGAGTGGCGAGCCCGGACCGACGTCCGGCGGGAACCCCCGAGGCTGCGGCGAATTGCATTCAAACAGCGTTAAGTGGCGGCGTTCTAATTGCGCCTCTAGGTTGCCAAGCGGTCAATTCGCCGCCACACCGGCACCACCGATTTCAGGAGATTTCGCCGTCCGGCGTGTCTTCGATTTGTCTTGATGAGGAGTTGGCCTGAATGGCTCGCAAGTTCCTGATTTCCCGTATTGCCCTGGCCGTAGCCATGACCGGCGGAATGGCCATCGCGGCAGCACCGACAACGGTTGCCGCCAAGGAGAAGGAGAAGGCGCCCGCCAAGGCTACTTTCTCCAAGGAATATGCGGCGGTTGCCGCACCGGTCGACAAGGCGATCGCGGATTCCAAGGCGAATGCCGCGGTGACGGCCGCCTCGCAGAAGGCCCAGGCCGCCAAGACCGATGCTGAAAAGGCTGCGGCCCGCGCCGAAGTCGACGCCGCCATGGGCGGCGTTCTGGCCCAGCTCCAGACGGCCGAGGCACAGGCCACGCAGCCGTTCGACAAGCTGAAGCAGGGCGAAATGACCCGCAACGTCGGCGTTCTGATGAACGACCCGGCGATGCAGAACAAGGGCCTCGTCATGATGCTCGACAGCGGCCAGACCAGCCCTGAATCGCTGGGTCAGGTCCAGTATCTGGCCGGCGTCACCGCTTATCAGAGCGGTCAGTACGATGTGGCTGCACGTTATCTGCAGCAGTCGTTCGACGGCGGCTACCGCGATACGCAGAACATGATCCAGCCGCTGCTGGCGGACTCCTACAAGCGTTCGAACAACCCGCAGGCGGCGCTGGCGATGGTCCAGAAGGAGCTGGAAGCGGCCAAGGCGAACGGCACCAAGCCGAGCGAAACCTCGATCCGCAGCGCGCTTCAGGCCTCCTACGATGCCAAGCAGCTTGCACCGTCGACCGAATATGCGGCGATGCTGGCACAGTATTACCCGAGCCCGGCTTCGTGGAACATCGCGATTTCGATCGTGCGCCAGCTGGCCTCGCTCCAGAACGCCGAGAACCTCGATCTCATGCGCCTGATGAACGTCACCGGCGCGATGAAGGACAAGCGCGACTATCTGGAATATCTCCAGAATGTCGATCCGCGCGCCTTCCCGGGTGAAGCCGTCAAGATCATGGATCAGGGTCTGGCCAAGAGCCTGCTGACCCAGGCCGAAGTCGGCCAGGACCGCGCCAACAGCGCTGGCCGTGTCGCTGCGGACAAGGCCTCGCTGCCTGCCACCGAGCGTGACGCCATGAAGCCGGGCGCAACCGCAGCCCAAGTGACGGGCGCTGCCGACGTGTTCCTCAGCTATGACGAATACGCGAAGGCCGAGACGCTCTACAAGGCGGCCCTGGGCAAGTCCGGCGTCGATGCCAACAAGGCCAATCTGCGCCTTGGCATGGCGCAGGCCATGCAGGGCAAGGCGGCCGACGCGCAGGCTACCCTGGCCAAGGTCAGCGGCACGCGCGGCCCAGTGGCCAAGCTGTGGTCGGCCTACGCCGCTTCGAAGGGCACGCCGGCTTCGTAAGCCGCTGCCTCAGGCACAAAAAAGGAAAGGGCGGCGGGGAAACCCGTCGCCCTTTCCTTTTTGGCTTTGCGATTTCGCGTTTACGTGACCGGCGCGAAGTCTCCGCTCGCGTCGTCCATCATGTGCAGCTCTCCGTCCGAAATCGCGAAGAAAGCGCCGCGCAGCTTGAGTTCCCCGGCCTTCACCTTGTGGCGGACGCAAGGGAAGGTCATCAGGTTTTCGAGGCTGACCCGGACGGCCGCCTGCTCCATCTGACGCTCCGCGGGACGGCCGCTGGTGCCGAATTCGGCTGCGACCGGGCCGCGCGCCTCGTCCAGCATCGAGATCCAGTCGGCGATGAAGCCGCCCTGGCCGGGCTCGGTGCCGTGAAGTTCCTGAGTCAGCGCCGCCTTGCAGCCGCCGCACATGCCGTGGCCCATGACCACGATTTCCTTCACCTTCAGGACCTGTACCGCGAATTCCAGCGCGGCAGAAACGCCGTGGTGACCGGGCGTGGTCTCGAAGGGCGGAACGAGCGCGGCGACATTGCGGACGACGAAGATCTCGCCGGGATCGACGTCGAAGATCTGCGAGGGATCGACGCGGCTGTCCGAGCAGGCGACGATCATGACTTCGGGCTGTTGCCCTTCGCTCAGGCGTGCCCATCGCTCGCGATTGGGGCTCCACCCGCTACTGCGAAAGCGGTGGTACCCTTCTAGCAGGGTATCGAGGACGCGTTGTTGGTCGTTCGGGGCGCTGGAATCGGTCATGGGATGCCTCCATTGAAACGCACGCAATCCATAGAGCGGATATTCGCACTGGCAAGCTGGCAAGCTTGCGACTATCTGGACGGCATGAACGATCTTTCCTCCGTGCCAAGCCCTGAGCAGAAGCCCGAACGTCAACGCAAGCCCGACTGGATCCGCGTGAAAGCGCCGACCAGCAAGGGATATGGCGAGACGCGCCAGTTGATGCGGGATCTCAAGCTCAATACGGTCTGCGAGGAAGCGGCCTGCCCGAACATTGGCGAATGCTGGACCAAGAAGCACGCCACGGTGATGATTCTGGGCGACACCTGCACGCGCGCCTGTGCCTTCTGCAACGTGAAGACCGGCATGCCCGGCCGCGTCGATCCTTCCGAGCCCGAGCATGTCGCCGAACTGGCGCTGAAGACGGGCCTCGAACACATCGTCATCACCTCGGTTGACCGCGACGACCTGCCGGACGGCGGCGCGAACCAGTTCGTCAAGGTGATCCAGGCGCTGCGCGCTGCAACGCCTTCCACCACGATCGAGATCCTGACCCCGGACTTCCGCGGCAAGATGCGCCGCGCGATCGAGGCGATCGTCGCCGCCGGTCCCGACGTCTACAATCACAACCTCGAAACGGTGCCCCGGCTCTATCCGACGATCCGTCCCGGCGCGCGCTACTACGCTTCGCTGCGCCTGCTGGAGGAAGTGAAGGCCCACGATCCGAAGATCTTCACCAAGTCCGGCGTCATGCTCGGCCTGGGTGAGGAACGCCTGGAAGTGCACCAGGTCATGGACGACATGCGCTGCGCCGATATCGACTTCCTGACGATGGGCCAGTACCTGCGGCCGACGCCGAAGCATGCCGAAGTGAAGGAATTCGTCACGCCCAAGGCCTTCGACGCCTATGGCGCCATCGCCCGTGCGAAGGGCTTCCTGCAAGTGGCGTCCTCGCCGCTGACGCGATCGAGCTACCATGCCGGCAAGGACTTCGCCGAGATGCGTGCTACCCGCGAGGCGCAGCTTGCCAAGGCCGCGCTGGCAAAGACCCCGCGCTGAGCCGGAAGACGTAGCAGTGCCCGGAATTCACGAGACGCAGCGCCTTCCCTATAGCGCAGAGCAGATGTTCGACCTTGTGGCCGATGTCGGTCGCTATCAGGAGTTCCTTCCCTGGGTGGTCGCCACCCGGGTGAAGTCCGACGATGGCACGGAAATGGTCGCAGACATGCTCGTCGGCTTCAAGGCCCTGCGCGAGAAGTTCACCTCGCGCGTCGAGAAAGTCCATCCGCGCGAGATCAAGGTCCATTACGTCGACGGTCCGATGAAGGACCTTCACAACCACTGGATCTTCCATCCGGTGGATTCGCATAGCTGCGACATCGAATTCGACGTGCGCTTCAGCTTCCGCAACGCCCTGTTCGAAAAGCTGGCCGGCCAGTATTTCGACAAGGCCTTCCGCAAGATGGTGGCCGCCTTCGAAACCCGCGCGCACGAGCTATACGGCGAGCCGGTCTGACTTGAAAACGCCGTCCCGGATCCAGTCCGGGACGATGTGCCTGGCTCAGTCCGCGTAAGCCGGCAGCTCGGTACCCGGCAGCAGCAATTCCAGCGCGACTACCGCCGCGTGATGGCGGATTTCCGCGCGGTTGGCGCCTTCGATCAGCTTCTGCTCGGCATGAACTTCCTCTTCGCCGCGATGGGCGCGGGCGAAGACCACGGTGCCGACCGGCTTGAGTTCGCTGCCGCCATCCGGACCGGCAATGCCGCTGATCGCCACGGCCACATCGGCATGGCTATGCGTAATCGCGCCTTGCGCCATCGCCCATGCCGTCGCCGGCGATACGGCGCCGAGCGTATCGATGATGTCCGAGGGAACCCCCAGCATCTCCTGCTTCGATTCGTTCGAATATGTCACGAAGCCGCGATCGAGCACGGCCGAAGAGCCGGCCACTTCGGTCAGGGCGGCGCAAACGAGGCCGCCGGTGCAGCTCTCGGCCACGGACACCTTGCGTCCGATCGCCTTGTTTTCGGCAATGACGCGCTCCGCCAGGTCGTAAAGATCCTGCGGGAATAGGATGTTGCGAGACATGTCAGTCCTTGCAGAGAGTGAAGCCGCCGAGCTTCGCCTTCCCGGGCGCGACTTCATCGGCCTTGGAAGTGACTTCGATCAGCAGGGCGATCAGGCTGGCGGTATTCTCGGGCGGGAGAGGGGAAAGCAGGTCCAGCGCAAGGTCGACCTTGTCACAGGATTTCAGCGGAAGTTCCTGGGAAACAAGGCCTTCCACCGTGATGTCGACAAGCGGCCGCAGCGATTCGTCGGGCAGATTGCGCGCGAACTGGCCGACTTGCGCGTCCTTGCCTTCGCCCAGCTTGAGGAAGGCCGCCTTGGCTTCCGGCCAGTAGCGGGCCTTCTGCGCCGCGTAACGGGTGACGAGTTCGGCGCCGTGGCTGCGCAGGAAGGAATCGCTCGGAAGCACCTGGGCGCAACGCTTGCTGGTGCCGGAAATGACCTGGGGCAGGGCATAGCCGAACAGCGAGCGCGCCTCGGCCTTGGTCAGGCACGACTGCTGAGCGCTGGCCACACCGGGCGCGATCGCCAGCGCGGAGAGCAAGGCGAGCGTGCAGGTCTTGCGAAGAGTGGACATCGTCGGCTCCTTAAATCCGTACCAGGCTGACGACGGCCTGGCAGGCGATTCCTTCTGCCCTACCCGTAAAACCCAGCTTTTCGGTGGTTGTTGCCTTCACGCTGATCAACCCGGGGTGAACGACGAGAATTTCCGCGAGCCGCGCGCGCATGGCTTCGCGGTGAGGGCCTATCTTCGGCGCCTCGCAGATGATGGTGACGTCGGCATTGCCCAGCGCATAACCGGCTTCGGCGATGAGCTTTCCAGCGTGGGCAAGGAAGCGATCCGAAGCCGCGCCTTTCCACTGCGGATCGCTGGGCGGGAAGTGCTGGCCGATGTCGCCCTTGCCCACGGCGCCGAGCATGGCGTCGACCAGGGCATGGATGGCCACGTCGGCGTCGGAATGACCGGACAGGCCATGGGTATGAGCGATCTTCACGCCGCAGAGCCAGAGTTCCTCACCTTCCTCCAGGCGGTGAACGTCATAACCCGTGCCCACGCGGATAGGCGGGGCGGCTGCGGCGAAGTCCGAGGAATAAGTCAGCTTGTGCAAGGCTTCGTCTCCTTCGACGAGCGCGATTTCCATGCCGGAAGCCTGGGCGACCTGGGCATCGTCTCCGGCATTGGTAGGGCCGTCCCAGGCGCGGTGCGCACCGAGAATTCGGTCGAAACGGAAGGCCTGCGGGGTCTGGACCCGGCGCAAGTCTTCCCGCCGCGCCGGAGCGCCCATGACTTCGCCGTCTCCGGACGTTTCGGCATGGGCGAGGCTGTCGGCCACCGGCAGCACCGGAATAGCGCCCTCGTGATCGTCCAGGGCAGCCAGCAACCGGCCGATCACGGCGGCGGGAAGCAGGGGCCTTGCGGCATCATGTATGAGGACGAAATCGGGATCGCCGCCCACGAGCACTTCGAGCCCCAGCCTCACTGACTCCTGGCGTGTTTCGCCGCCGTTGGTGAACAGTATGCCCTCGATCCCCGAGAGCGCTTCCGCCGCCAGGGTTTCCGCGCCTTGCGGGATCACCACGAGAATCGGTTTCACGCCGGCGCTGGCGAGGGCTTCCACCGAATGACGGATCACCGGCTTGCCGCGCCAGGGCGCGAATTGCTTGGGGAGCGGCTGCCCGGCGCGCAGTCCCTGGCCCGCCGCCACGACGACGGCGGCAACGGTCGAGACAGGCACCGGCGTGGCGGTGCTGGGATGTTCGGCGGGACGCTGGGGCGTTTCTGACAGGTCTTGCGACATTGTCGTTGCCGGTAATCGCTTGCCGAGGCGAGGGCAATCCACTATGCGCTGCCTGTTTTTTAGGCACATCTCGTTTTTCAGGCAATTACCGGTTCACGCAATGAAGACTCTGCCCACTCCTCCGGCTGTCACGCCGATCCAGGTCGGTCCCGTCACGGTCGACTGCCCGGTCGTGCTCGCGCCGATGACCGGCGTGTCCGACCTGCCGTTCCGCAAGATGGTGCGCAAGTTCGGCTCGGGCCTGAACGTCACGGAGATGATCGCCAGCCCCGCCGCCATCCGCGAGACCCGCGTTTCGCTGCAGAAGGCGATGTGGGACCAGATCGAGGATCCGGTGTCCATGCAGCTCGTCGGCTGCGAACCGGAGCAGATGGCGGAGGCGGCCAAGCTGGTCGAGGATCGCGGCGCCGCGATCATCGACATCAACATGGGCTGTCCGGTCCGCAAGGTCGTCAACGGTGACGCCGGTTCGGCGCTGATGCGCGACGTTCCCTTGGCGACGCGCCTGATCGAAGCGACCGTCAAGGCCGTGAAGGTGCCCGTCACCGTGAAGATGCGCATGGGCTGGTGCCATGACAGTCTCAACGCGCCGGAACTCGCCCGAATCGCCGAGGACCTCGGCGCGAAGATGATCACCGTCCACGGCCGCACCCGGAACCAGATGTACAAGGGCTCGGCCGACTGGCGCTTCGTGCGCGGCGTGAAGGAGGCTGTCTCCATTCCCGTGATCGTCAACGGCGACATCTGCGGCATCGACGATGCCGCCGCTGCGCTGGAGCAGTCCGGTGCCGATGGCCTGATGATCGGCCGCGGCGCTTACGGAAAGCCCTGGATCCTCGCGCAGGTCATGCAGTGGTGGCGCGGCAACGGCCTGATGCAGGAACCCGATTTCGGCCAGCAGTACGAGATCATCCGCGAACACTATGAGGACATGCTCTCGCACTACGGCCGCGAAACCGGCGTGAAGATGGCGCGCAAGCATCTGGGCTGGTACGTCAAGGGCATCAAGGGTTCGGCCGAGTTCCGCAATCGCGTCAACTTCGTCGATGATCCTGACGAAGTCCTGCGTTCGCTCGCCGAGTTCTACGCGCCGTTCCGCGGGATGTCGGGCTGTGAAGCAGCCAGCCCTGATGGCGAGACCGGCACCGCATCGGCAGACCGTCAGGCTGCATGAACTTTACGCCGCACACGGCCCTGCATACGACTTTGCCCGCGGCGTCCCGGCTCGTTGCCAGCCTGCCGCAAGCGGTTGTCCTGCTGGAGCCGGGGCTGCGGATCGCGTCCCTCAATCCGGCTGCTGAGCAGTTCTTCGGCCAGTCCCTGCGGCTGCTGGTGGGTACGCCGCTGCAGGAAATGCTGACGTTTTCCGACCAGCTTCTGCTGGAGCGCCTGGACGATTACGAAACCCCGGTTTCGGCGCGCGAAGTGGTGGTCACGCTCAAGGGCAAGGGCGCGCGCCGCATCGACGTGAACGTCGCGCCGATCGCGGACACGCCGGGCTGGCAGGTGCTGACCATCCACGACAACACGGCAACCGAGGCGCTGGGAGACGATTCCGGCGGCCCCGACAATGCGGTGCTGCGCGGGCCGGAGATCATGGCCCACGAGATCAAGAACCCGCTGGCCGGCATTCGCGGCGCCGCGCAGCTTCTCGCCCGCAAGGTCGAGGACAAGGACCGCGCGCTGACCGATCTCATCACTCTTGAGGTCGACCGGATCGCCAACCTGATCGACCGGATGCAGAAGCTCAGCCGCCGCACCGCGCCGCCGGTAGAGCCGTGCAACCTGCACGAATCGGCGCGCCGCGCGCTCGACGTGCTGTCCGCGGCCAATGGTGCGGCGCCCGAGCGGGTCAAGCTGGTGGAAGAGTTCGATCCTTCGCTGCCCGCCGTGCTCGGCAGCCCGGACGCCCTGGTGCAGGTGATCATCAACTTGCTCGCCAATGCTTCGGAAGCCTGCGGGAACGAGGAAAACCCCCGCGTCACGATCCGCACCCGCTTCGCCAGCGGTCTCCAGCTCCATACCAGCGACTCTGGGGAGCCCGTGCGCCTTCCGGTGGAACTGCGTGTCACGGACAATGGCCCGGGTGTCGATCCGGCCATGCGCGATCATATTTTCGAGCCGTTCGTCACCACCAAGAAGTCCGGGCAGGGCCTTGGCCTGCCGCTCGTGCGCAAGCTGGTGCGCGACATGAACGGCCGCATCACGCACGAGCGCGACGAGGAGGGCGGCCTCACGCACTTCCGCGTGCATCTGCCGCTGGCGCGCGAAACTCGCAGCCGATCAAACAGAAGGAGACCGGCAGCGTGAGCGTGCTGCTCGTCGAGGACGACCTTTCGATCGCCATCGTCATCACCGCAGCGCTGGAGGCGGAAGGCTTCTGCGTGGTCCATTGCCAGTCGATCGCCGAGCGTGACCGGCTGCTGGAGGAGGGGCCTTATCAGGCGCTCGTCACGGACGTGATGCTGCCCGACGGCGACGGCATCGAGACGATCGACCGGGTTCGCGCCCTGCATCCGGCGCTGCCGATCGTCATCGTCTCGGCGCAGAACACCCTCGATACGGCCGTGCGCGCCACCGATACCGGGGCCTTCGAGTACTTCCCCAAGCCTTTCGACATCGACGAACTCGCCCGCACCGTCCGCCAGGCGGCGGGAGCGGGGCAGGGAACCGCGGTGGAAGGCGAGGAACCGCTGGGCGACGGCCTGCCGCTGGTGGGCCGCAGCACGGCGATGCAGACGGTCTTCCGCATGATTACGCGCGTGCTGCGCAACGATCTGACCGTGCTGATCCTCGGCGAATCCGGGACCGGCAAGGAGCTTGTCGCCGAAGCGGTGCACAACCTCGGGCATCGCCAGGCCGGCCCCTTCATTGCCGTGAACACAGCCGCGATTCCCGCCGAACTCATCGAGAGCGAACTGTTCGGCCACGAGAAGGGCGCCTTCACCGGCGCCGTCGCCCGGCACGTCGGCAAGTTCGAGCAGGCCGCCGGGGGCACGCTGTTCCTTGACGAAATCGGCGACATGCCGATGCAGGCCCAGACGCGGCTGTTGCGGGCGCTCCAGTCCGGCACGGTGCGCCGGGTGGGCGGACGGGAAGAAATCCGGCTCGATGTCCGCATTATCGCCGCGACCAACAAGGACCTCGAACCGGAGATCGCGGCAGGGCGATTCCGCGAGGATCTCTATTACCGCCTCAACGTGGTCCCCATCCTCATGCCGCCGCTGCGCGACCGCCGCGACGACATCGACGTTCTGGCTCGCCATTTCCTCCAGCATGCCGCGAACGAGGGACTGCCTCGCCGCCAGTTGACGAGCGAGGCGGCGGAATTGCTCAGCCGTCAGCCCTGGCGGGGCAACGTGCGTGAGCTGAAGAACTTCATCTACCGCCTGGCCCTGCTGGCGCGCGAGGATGCCATCGATCCGGAAAGCATCCAGTCCCTGCTGGCCGCGGAGACTCCGGCCGTGCCCGAGGAGGACAGCGGCGACATCGCGCAGGCCGTCACCCGCTGGCTGGCTCTGGAGAAACCCGCCAACGGCACGATCTACCAGGCCGCCGCCGCAGCCTTCGAAAGGCCTCTGTTTGCCGAAGTGCTCAAGGAAACCGGGGGAAACCAGCTGCGCGCGGCGCAGGCCCTCGGGATCAATCGCAACACTTTGCGTAAGCGCCTCAGTGAGTTGGCTCTCGATCCCGAGGAATTCGTTCGTCGCTCATGATACGACCTTGATGGATTTGCCCTTGCAAAGCAGCAACACCGGCGTTGTAACGGTGCAACGATGAACGAGACCCTGGTCCACAAACGCGCCTGGCCGCGCTGGTGGCGGCGCATGCAGGTTGCTGCCCGCCGCGCGAATTTCTTCGCGATCATGGAAGTGCTCTCGATCGCCTCCTTCCTGATCATGACCGCGACAACCTGGATCGCGCTCAATTTTCGGGACAAGGGGCAACTGCTGCCCTCCAACCTCACGGCCACTCTGCTGGTGGGGACGCTCGTCCCGGCCATGGCGATCCTCGTGCTGCTGGGGCGCCGCATTGCGCTGCGCCGCGCTGCCGAGAGCATCGGCGGAACCGGGCAGATGCACGTCCGCCTGGTGTTCATCTTCTCGCTGATCGCCGCCGTACCCACGCTGCTGGTCGTGATCTTCGCCTCCTGGCAGTTCCAGTCCGGCGTCGAGTTCTGGTTTTCCGATTCCTCGCGCGGCTTGCTGGAGAACGCCAACAAGCTGGCGCGCGGCTATTACGAGCAGACCCAGCGCGACGTCGGGAACGAGACGGCGGCGATGGCCTACGATTCCCGGAAGGTCCTGAGCGAATACCCGGTCGTCAGCGACTTTTTCCAGCGCTTCTTCGCTGGTCAGGTTTACAAGCGCAATCTCTCGGTTGCCGCGATCATCCAGGTTGCCGAAGACGGCAGCCAGCGCACCCCGATCATCGTCGATCCCGAAGGAAAGACCGAGGACAAACGGATCACGCCGGAAACGCAGGAACGGTTGAGCCGCGGCGAGCAACTCGTCGTCGCCTCGAACAACGACCGCGTCGTGGCGGTGGTGCCGATCGACAGGGAAGCGGGGGTCTATCTCTACGCGGCGCGAAGCTCGGAACTGCTGGCGCTCAGCCAGGGGCAGCGGGCCGAGAATGCCGAGAACATCGTGCGCGCCTACGAAGTTCTGACCAACCGTGCGCGGGTGCTGCAGCTGCGCTTCAACGTCGCCCTTTTCGTGGTGTCACTGGCGCTTGTCGGCCTGGCGGTCTGGTTCGCGCTGCGTTTCGCGGATCGGCAGGTCAAGCCGCTCTACGAGCTGGTCGATGCGGCGAGACGGGTGGGCAGCGGCAACTTCGCGCTCCGCATCGAGGGACGCACCGGCGCCGATGAGATCGGCCTGCTCAACCGCGCCTTCAATCGGATGACGGCGCAGATCGAAAAGCAGACCCAGGCGCTGCTTGGCGCCAACCGCCAGCTTCACGAGCGCCGCGTCTTCATCGAGGCCGTGCTGGAATCGGTGACCTCCGGCATCATCTCGCTCGATCCCGATGGACGGATCCTGCTGATGAACAGCACGGCCCAGAAGCTGCTGACCGCAAGGGCGGAACTGCCCGAGGACATGCCGCTGGCCGAACTGGCGCCGCAGATAGCAGCCCTGATCGAGCAGGGCAGCTCCGGCGGGATCGTCCAGTACAACCGCAACGGCGACCTACTGACGTTCGCCGTGAAGGTCAGTCGCGACGCCACCGGCTATGTCATCACGTTCGAGGACATTACCCGCCAGCTCTTGGACCAGCGCACGGCGGCCTGGTCCGACGTCGCCCGTCGCATCGCGCACGAGATCAAGAACCCGCTCACTCCGATCCAGCTCGCCACCGAACGCCTGAGCCGTCGCTATCGCAAGCAGATCGTCGACAATCCGGAACTGTTCGAGGACCTGACCCGCACGATCATTCGCCAGGTCGGCGAACTGCGCAAGATGGTGGACGAGTTCTCCTCCTTCGCGCGGCTGCCCAAGCCCGTGTTCCGCTCGGAAGATCCGGTGGCACTGACCCGGCAGGCCCTGTTCCTTCAGGAAGTGGCCCGGCCGGACATCGATTTCAGCTTCACCAGCGATCCCGGCGTCGGGGCCATCGATTGCGACCGGCACCAGTTCGGCCAGGCCATGACCAATGTCTTGAAGAACGCGGTCGAGGCGATCGAGGCCAAGGCCAAGGAGGCTGACGGCGACTACCGCGGTGCGATCGGCGTGGCCGTGGAAGCCCTGCCGGAGGCCATCATGGTGCGCATTGCCGACAACGGCATCGGCCTTTCGCAGGACCGCGAACGCATCATCGAACCTTACGTGACCACGCGCGAGAAGGGCACTGGCCTCGGCCTCGCCATCGTCAACAAGATCATCGAGGAACACGGCGGCGAAATGCTGTTCCTGCCCACACCGGGCGGCGGCACCACCGTCACCATGCGCTTCGCCGTCGATCCTATCGCCACAGATCCGCTCCCGGGGCACCGCAAGCAGGAGGCCGCCGAATGATGCCGGCCTGTCGCAACCTGCTTTCCCCCATCATCCCCCTCACCAAGAAGACAATGCCATGGCTCTCGAAATCCTGATCGTCGACGACGAACGCGACATCCGTGAACTGGTCGCAGGCGTCCTGAGCGACGAAGGCTACGAATGCCGCACTGCTGGAGACAGCGAGGCGGCGCTTGCCGCCATCGATGCGCGGCGCCCTTCGCTGGTGCTGCTTGACGTGTGGCTCCACGGCAGTCCGATGGACGGTCTGGAAGTGCTGGACGCCATCAAGGCGCGCGAGCCGGAACTGCCGGTGATCATCTTCTCCGGCCATGGCAATATCGATACCGCGGTTGCCGCGATCAGCCGCGGCGCGGTGGACTTCATCGAAAAGCCCTTCGAAGCGGAGAAGCTGCTCCATCTGGTCGGCCGCGCGACGGAAACCGAGCGTCTGCGCCGCGAGAATGCCCAGCTTCGCCACGACTTTTCGATCGGAGAGGAATTCACCGGTTCCAGCGGCGCGATCAATCAGGTCCGCGCGACGCTCAAGCGTGTTGCCAACACCGGAAGCCGCCTGCTCATCACCGGCGCCGCCGGATCGGGCAAGGAAGTCGCAGCGCGGCTTCTCCACGCCTGGAGCCCGCGCGCCGGCAATGCCTTCGTCAGCGTCAATTCCGCCAGGATCACCCCCGAACGCTTCGAGCAGGAACTGTTCGGCGAGGAAGCCGACGGCGCCCTGATCCGTCCGGGCCTGCTGGAGACGGCCGACAGCGGCACGCTCTATTTCGACGAAGTGGCCGATATGCCGCTTTCGACCCAGGCCCGGATCCTGCGCGTCTTGACCGACCAGGCTTTCGTGCGCGTCGGCGGAACCCGGCAGATCCGCGTCGATGTGCGCGTGGTTTCCTCCACGTCGCGCGATCTCGAAAAGGAAATTGCCGAGCGGCGTTTCCGGGAAGACCTGTTCTACCGGCTCAACGTCGTCCCGGTGTCGATTCCGGCCCTGCGCGAACGGCGGGACGATATCCCGGCGCTGGTGGACCATTTCTTCGCACGCTACGCCAACGAGCAGGGCGTCTCGCCGCCCCAGGTCAGTGCCGAGGCCATGACCGCGCTCCAGGCCTACGAGTGGCCGGGCAATGTGCGCCAGCTTCGCAACGTCGTGGAGCGCACGGTGATCATGGCACCGCGTGAGAAGCTCGCCCGGATCGAGGCGGATATGCTGCCGCCGGAAATCTTCAACAGCCGCGGAAATGGCGATGCCGGCGTCTCGGTGATGATGAGCGCGCCCTTGCGCGAAGCGCGCGAGAGCTTCGAGCGGGAGTATCTGCGCGTCCAGATCCGCCGTTTCTCGGGCAACATCTCCAAGACGGCCTCCTTCATCGGCATGGAGCGCTCGGCCCTTCACCGAAAGCTCAAGCTGCTGGGCATGGCGGACCGGCGCGAAGGCGAGCATGATGGCGACGAGCTTTAGGAACGGCGGTTATCCGGGGTTTTCGCGAGGATAGCCTCGGGATTTTCCCGGATGCCTCAAGCCCTTTTTGCGAACCTGTCACAAGAGTGCTACATTTTCGGCGTTTACTGCACTGCAGCAACTGAGTAGATTCCGATTCGAGAACGGCTTCGGGAGTTCCGAAGCCAGATCGCGGACCGCAAAGCGGCCGCCAAAAAAAAGGAGAAATGATATGGCCGGCCGTACGCTGACCGCTCGTCCGCGACCCACGCCGCCCCCCGCGGCCGAAACCGAAGCCGACCCCGCCACGGAAACCGTGGCACCGCCTCCCGTTTCCGCTGGGACTTCGGCAGGGAAGGGGCAGAACCTTCAGGACCAGTTCCTCAACCTCCTGCGCAAGAACAAGACCCCCGTGACCATGTTCCTGGTCAAGGGCGTGAAGCTGCAGGGCATTGTTACCTGGTTCGACAATTTCTCCATTCTTCTGCGCCGCGACGGCCAGTCGCAGCTCGTCTACAAGCACGCGATCTCGACGATCATGCCGTCGACCCCGGTCGATGCGCGCCAGTTCTCCAGCGGCGCGGACAATGGCAAGAAGACGCGTGTCCTTCAGGACGTGTTTCTTTCCAGCATCCGCAACGCCGGCGTTCAGGTCACGATGTTCCTGATCAACGGCGTCATGCTGCAGGGCCGCGTGGCTGCCTATGACCTGTTCTGCATGCTGCTGGAGCGTGAAGGTTACGTCCAGCTTGCGTACAAGCATGCCGTTTCGACGATTCAGCCCGTGACTCCGGTCGACCTTCAGGCGCATGAAGAAGCCGAAGACTGACAACACCGGAAGCTGAACTGATTTGAACGACGAACTCAAGGGCGAGGTCACGCGCGGCGCGCGTGCCCTCGTCGTTTATCCGCAGATGCGTGGACGAGGGGATCTCGATCCCGAAGCGCGTCTCGAAGAGGCCAGGGGCCTTGCTGCAGCGATCGGCCTTGTCGTGGCGGAAGCCATGGCCATCCCGATCCGCGAACCGCGCGCCGGAACGCTTTTCGGCGAAGGGCAGATCCAGAACATCTCCGTCGCCTGCGAGCTGAACGAGGCTGAGCTGATCATCGTCGACGGTTCGCTGTCGGCCATCCAGCAGCGCAATCTCGAAGAAAAGCTCAAGCGCAAGGTCATCGACCGCACCGGCCTGATCCTCGAAATCTTCGGCGAGCGCGCGGCAACGGCTGAGGGACGGCTTCAGGTCGAGCTCGCGCACCTGGACTACCAGGCCGGCCGCCTCGTACGCAGCTGGACTCACCTGGAACGCCAGCGCGGTGGCTTCGGCTTCCTCGGCGGTCCCGGCGAAACGCAGATCGAGGCGGATCGCCGCATGATCCGCGATCGCATGGCCAAGATCCGGCGTGAGCTGGAGCAGGTTCGCCGCACCCGAGGGTTGCACCGCGATCGCCGCGAAAAGGCCCCTTGGCCCATCGTCGCGCTCGTGGGTTATACCAATGCCGGGAAGTCTACGCTTTTCAACTACCTGACCGGCGCCGACGTGATGGCCGAAGACCTCCTCTTCGCCACGCTCGATCCCACCATGCGGGCCATCCGTTTACCGGCCGTGGAAAAGGCGATCCTGTCCGACACGGTGGGCTTCATCTCCGACCTTCCGACGCAGCTGGTCGCGGCTTTTCGCGCGACACTTGAGGAAGTGAACGCCGCAGACATCATTCTGCACGTCCGCGATATCGCCAACCCCGATACGGATTCGCAGAAAAGGCAGGTCCTCGAAGTTCTCGCCGATCTCGGCGTGATCGGCGGGGAAGGGGAGCCCGATGACGAGGAGGCCCTTGCCAGTTCCATCCCGATCATCGAGGTCTGGAACAAGTGGGACCTGCTCACCGCGACGCAGGCAGGCGAAATGCGCGAAGCCATGGCGCAGCGGCCGGAAGAGATCATCGTTCCGACTTCCGCGCGCACTGGAATGGGCTGCGACTTCCTGCTGGAAACCGTCGGTGCGGCGCTGACGGCTGACGCGAAAGTCTATTCTTTCGTCATTCCGGCGGCCGATGGCCAGCGTCTGGCTTTCCTTCACGCACGCGGCGAAGTGTTGGCGGAAGAGGATGCGGGCGAGGGGCCGGATGGTCCCCAGCTTCGCCTGCAAGTCCGCCTTGCGGAACGCGAACTAGGTCGTTTCAGCGCGCTCTGAGGCTTTCACGGCCTGCCAATAGGCCTCCTGCTCATCGAGCGGGAGGCCTTCGAAGGCCTGGCCGTCGCGCTGGGCGAAGGCTTCCATGGCGCGGAAGCGGCGCTCGAACTTGGCATTGGCAGCGCGCAGTGCGTCCTCGGGAGCGATCCCGTGGAGGCGAACCAGGTTGACGGCGGCGAACAGCAGATCGCCGGCTTCTTCCAGTTTCTCGGCGTCGCTGGCTTGCTCCAGCTCTTCCATCTCCTCATGGACCTTCGCGGCTGCGCCGCTGGGATCGGGCCAGTCGAAGCCCACGCGTGCGGCACGCTTTTGGAGCTTCTCGGCGCGCATCAGCGCTGGCAGGGAAATCGCGACGCCGTCGACGGCGCTGGTTTCACCTTTGGCGCTGCGCTCACTGGCTTTGACCTTTTCCCATCGCTCGGTCTGGGCGTCTCCGGTGCGATCGTCACCGAAGATGTGGGGGTGCCGGGCTTCCAGTTTGTTCGATATGGCGTCCGCCACGTCGCCGAAGACGAAATGTCCGTCTTCTTCGGCCATGCGCGCGTGGAATACGACCTGGAGCAGAAGGTCACCGAGTTCGTCGCGCAAAGCGGGAATATCCTGGCGCTCGATGGCATCGGCAACTTCGTAGGCTTCCTCGATCGTATAAGGCGCGATTGTAGCGAAGGTCTGCGCGAGATCCCATTCGCAACCGGAAACGGGATCGCGGAGACGCGCCATGATCGAAAGAAGACGGTCAAGCTGCTGGTGACGCTGCGGCGTCATCGAGGGGGTCATCGAAGCGTCGGTCATAGAGATCGATAATACATCTTATGTTAAATCATGGGACAAGGCAGGACGGATCATTGCCGGATCTGGAACCCGCTGACCTGGATGATTGCCACCAGACCGATGATGATCGCGGCCCAGATCAGAGCCATCTTGAGCATGGTTCCCATCGGCATTGCACGAAACCGGGAATTGCTGGTGACGAGAATGAGCGCACCGATCACGGAGATGACGGCTACGATCAATCCGGTCTGGCTCATGGTTCGATCACCATTCCATCAAATGCGACCCGGACGTTCTCGGGCACTTCGCCGCTGAGTGTCGCATAATCCATGCTCTTGTCGAGGTGTGTCAGCACGGCCTGGCCAACGCGGCAGACTTCGGTGATTTCCAGCGCCATGCCCAGATGCGCATGGGTCGGATGCGGTTCGCGGCGAAGGCAGTCCACCACGAGCAGATCGGCGCCGTAGCACAAGTCGACCATCCCGCGCGTGATCTCACTGAAGTCAGTTAGGTAACATACTGATTTTCCGTCACAATCGAATCGGAATCCGGTGGATTCCGTCGGACCATGCGGCATCTGGGTGTGATCCACCCGGTATCCTTCGCAAAGTCGCACCGTATCGAGATTATCCAACGAAATCAGTGTGGGATAACCATACTGGCCGGCGAAGACATAACCGAAGCGCTGGCGCAGTCGGCGGACGGTTTCCGAGTGAGCGAAACCGGGGATCGGTCCCGCGCGGCCGTAGCGCAAGGGGCGCAAGTCGTCGATGCCGTGGCAATGATCGGCGTGATCATGGGTCCAGAAAACGGCGTCGATCCGGTGAACTTCGTTAGCGAGTAGCTGTGCCCGCAAGTCGGTGGGCGTATCGACCAGGATGCGACTTCCGGCGTCGCTCTCCAGGATGATCGATACTCGCGTGCGCCGGTTCTTCGGCTCCTCCGGATCGCAGAGGCCCCAGTCTGCTCCGAATTCGCCGCCAAGGCGGGGAACCCCGGTGGAGGTGCCGCAGCCAAGGATCGTCACTTTCACGCAGCAGCTTTCTTGAACAGATTGAAGAAGTTGCGGGTCGTTGCTGAGCCTAGTTCTTCTATCGAAATACCGCGAAGGTCGGCAACGAACCGCGCCGTGTCGGCCGTATAGGCCGGCTCGCAGCGCTTCCCGCGATGGGGGACGGGCGCAAGAAACGGAGAATCCGTTTCGACCAGAAGCCGATCTTCCGGAATGGTCGCGACGACGCCCTGCAAGTCCTGCGCGTTCTTGAACGTGACGATCCCGGATATCGAGATCGAGAGGCCGAGGTCGAGCACTTTGCTTCCGAAATCGGCGCTTGCGGTGAAGCAGTGGATCAGGGCGGGAAAGGCGCCCTTCCCCATCTCGTCTTCGAGTATCCGGAAAGTATCGTCCTCAGCGTCGCGGGTGTGAATGATCAGCGGCAGGCCGGTCTTGCGCGAAACGGTGATGTGCGTGCGAAACAGGGCCTGCTGAACCTCGCGATCCGACTTGTCGTAATAGTAATCGAGACCGGTTTCCCCGATACCGACGACCTTGGCGTGCTGCGTCGCTTCGAGCAAGGCTGCCTCGCCGAGGTCGGCATGCTGGTCCGCCTCATGCGGGTGGATGCCCACCGATGCCCAGACATCCGGATAGCGCGCTGCGGTGCCGACCACCCTCTCCCACTCGCTGCAGCGCGTGGAAATGTTCAGGAATCCGCGAATGCCGGCCGATCGAGCCCGGTCGAGCACACCGTCCTGGTCTTCGACGAGGCCTTCGTATTCGAGGTGGCAGTGCGAATCGATCAGCATCACGCCTCCGCATCCTCCGGAAGTTCCAGACGCGGGAAGACGCCCACCGGCTTCTCGACCTTGAAGCCGCTGGCGGCCAAGGTCTCGAACCATTGCTGATCGGTCAGCGCCGCGAAATCTCGTGCGCCGGCGTTCTGGCCCATCTGGTCGAGCAGCTTGTCGATGGAGCCCGGAACGACCGGGCGAACGGCAATGGCGAGGTCACGGACGACGCGGAAGAGCATCATCAGCACCGCTTCCATACGCTCGGGGTCGGATTTGCGCAGAGCCCAGGGCGCCTGATCGTCGACATACTGGTTGCAGGCGAATACCGCCCGCATCCAGGCTTCGAGGCCTTCGCTGAACGAGAGTTCGTCGAAGCTCTTGCGCAGGCCCGCCACGCCTTCCGCGACGGCTGCGAGCAGTTGCGCATCGGCATCGGTTTGCGAATGTCCAGTCTTAAGTTCGCCATCCATGTTCTTGAATATCATGGAAAGACTGCGCTGTGCCAGGTTGCCGAAGCTGTTGGCCAGTTCGGCATTGGTACGCGTGACGATGGCTTCCGGAGACCAGGAACCGTCCTGTCCGAATGCCACTTCGCGCATCAGGAAGTAGCGGACCATGTCCACGCCGAAGGTTTCGGCCAGACCGATCGGATCGGTCACATTGCCGAGGGACTTCGATTCCTTCTGCCCGCGGTTGAGCAAAAAGCCATGGCCGAACACCTGTTTGGGCAGTTCGAGGCCGGCGCTCATCAGGAAGGCGGGCCAGTAGACCGTGTGGAAGCGGACGATGTCCTTGCCGATCAGGTGCAGGTCGGCGGGCCAGAACTTCGCGAACTCCGCGGTCTCGTCCGGGAAACCGAGGCCGGTGATGTAGTTCGTGAGGGCATCGACCCAGACGTACATCACGTGCTGCGCGCCGTCCGAACCCTCGGCGGTGGGCACCTTGATGCCCCAGTCGAAGCTGGTGCGGGAGACCGAAAGGTCCCGCAGACCGCCTTCCACGAAGCGCAGGATTTCGTTCTTGCGCGTTTCGGGGCGGATGAAATCGGTCGAATTATAAAGCTCGATCAGCTTGTCCTGATAGCGGGACAGGCGGAAGAACCACGATTCCTCGACCGTCCACTCTACAGGCGTGCCTTGCGGAGAAAGCTTCTCACCGCCCTCGCCCGCGATCAGTTCGCCTTCGTCATAATAGGCTTCGTCGCGGATCGAGTACCAGCCCTCGTAGCGGTCGAGATAGAGATCGCCATTGGCTTCCATCCGGCGCCACAATTCCTGCGTCGCGGCGTGATGGCGCGGTTCGGTGGTGCGGATGAAGACATCGTAATCGATATCAAGACCGTCACACATCTCCTTGAAGTAAGAAGACATTTCCGTCGCAAGCTCTGCCGGCGTCGTGCCAAGGTCGCGGGCTTTCTGGGCCATTTTCAGGCCGTGCTCGTCGGTTCCGGTCTGGAACCGGACATCGAAGCCCTCCGCCTTCTTGAAGCGCGCGATGACGTCGGCGGCGATCGCTTCGTAGGCGTGGCCGATGTGCGGCTTGCCGTTGGGATAGCTGATCGCGGTGGTGATGTAATAGGGCTCGCCCATGCGGCGTCGGGCTTTCTTTTGCAGGAGTTTCTTAGCGAGCCGTCTCTCTAGGCATCGCCGTCGATGCCAGCAACCCGCCAATTTCCATTATCAGGAGACCGGCATCGAAATTGTAGGTCGGGGCCTGGTTCGACAGGACGGTCAAGACACTGTGGGCTTCGATCAGGCGGCGCTGCCTGGCCGTAGAGGCTTGCGGCAACTCGTGAGCGAGCACCGTGCGGGCAAGCTCCAGCGTGGCCAGTTGCCGGTCGCGCGCGGGCCTGCCGCCCATTTCCTCGGCCAGACTGCCGCGCAGATCGTATTCGGCGTCGCCTTCGCGCAGGATCTGCATCATCAGACGGTGAATGCTTCCAAGATCGTGCTCGACGAAGCTCAGGGCGATCCCCGGCGAACCCTGTGCGGCATCGATGGCGGCGCGGCGTGTGTCCGCATCCGCTTCAGGGATGTCGCGCCGGATCACTGCATCGAGTTCGTGCTCGTCCAGGGCCGCAAAGCGCAGGATGCGGCAGCGTGAACGAATGGTTGGAAGCAAGCGCCCAGGCTGGTGGGCCAGGAGCAGGAAATACGTACCGGCGGGCGGCTCTTCCAGGGCCTTGAGCAGCGCATTGACCGCGCCCTTTTCCATGTCATCCGCCGGATCGATGATGATCGCGCGGCGGTCGCCCATGGTCGGCTTGGTGGCGAGACGACGGATCATCTCGCGCACCTGATCGACGGAGATGTTGCGCTTGGTCTGGTAGGGCTTGCCCTCGGCCTTCTTCTTGGCCTCGTCATCGTTGGCGGGAAGATGCTCGAGGATGTAGATGTCCGGGTGCATCCTCGGGTCTGGCCGAGGCTCGCCGGGAGCACGCACGAGTTCTGCTGCCGCGGTGCGCGCGAAGGCGGCTTTGCCGAGCCCCTTCCCGCCGGCCAGCAGCCAGGCGTGATGCATCCGCTCGGACCCGATTGCGGCGAGCCACTCCTCCCATGCCGCCTTCTGCCCGATGAACGGCAGGTCTTCGTTCATCGCAGGTCGCCGAGTGCGGCAATTATGGCGGCGCAGGTCTGCTCGGGCGTGCCGTCGCCGTCGATGCGGACGAAACGCTTCGGCTCGGCATCGGCGAAGCTGGCAAAGGCCTGGGCGACACGGGCATGGTAAGCCGCGTCGCGGCCGCCGATGCGGTCCGTGCCGTCAATGTCGCGCAAGGCCAGTCGCCCTGCGGCGACTTCGGGCGAGACTTCGATCAGCACGGTGACGTCCGGCAGCATGTCCTCGCTGCCAATGGCGTGGAGCGTACGCAAGTCGTTATCGGACAAGCCGCCACCGCCGCCTTGATAGGCCCGGCTCGAGTCCAGGAAACGGTCGCAGATCACCCAGGCGCCGCGCTCCAATGCCGGGCGGATCAGCTTCTCGACATGGTCCGATCGTGCGGCCGCGAACAGCAGGGCTTCGGCGCGGGGACCCCAGCCACCTGCGTCACTGCCATTCTCGTCTCCGACGCCATGGAGCAGGAGCGCGCGGATCGCTTCGGCCCCGACCGTGCCGCCAGGCTCGCGGGTGGTCACGACGTCAATGCCGCGGCTGCGCAGGTCTTCTGCCAGAAGGCGCGACTGGGTGGACTTTCCTGCCCCCTCGCCGCCTTCCAGCGCAATGAATCGTCCTCGGGTCATGAGAAGAAGCTGATAAGCCCGTTCATCAGTCTGTCCAGCGGTCCAGCGACGCCAACGTCTTTACCCGCGTAAAGCGGGACGTGCCCCGGGGCGAGACCTTCGACCCTGATTTCCAGTTCTCCCACCTGATCGCCCTTGCGGATCGGCGCGACCAGCGGTCCCTTGTAATGGACCGCGAGCGAAACCTTCTCGTGCCCGCCCTTGGGCAGCGTGGCATGAACTTCCCGATTGGCCACCAGCGGAACCGAGCGGGCGTCTCCGCCCTGCACCCGGGCCTGACTTACGGGCTGACCCTGGTCAAAGAGATGCCGTGCATCCCAGGCGGAGAAGCCCCATTCCAGCAGGGCCTTGGCAGCGTCATCGCGGACCTTGGGCTTGGGCGATGCCGCAAGCATCATCACGAGCCGGCGCCCGCCGCGTTCGGCCGTGCCGAGGAAGTTATAGCCCGCCTCGCGGGTGTAGCCGGTCTTGATGCCGTCGGCGCCGGGGACCACGCCCACCGTCGGATCGTGGCTGCGCATGGCGACATCGCGCCACATGTAATGCTTCACGCCCGAGAACTCGTGGTAGAGCTGCGGGTGGCGGGTGATCATGGCGTCGGCCAGCTTCACCATGTCGCTGGCGGTGATGTAGGTATGGCCGTCGTCCATCCAGCCGTTGGGCGTGTTGTAATGGCTGCCGGTCATGCCGATGCGGCGCGCTGCTGCGTTCATCATCGCCGCCCAGGCGGGAACGCTGCCGGCGTAGCCCTGTGCAAGCACGATGGCGCCGTCGTTCGACGATGCCGTCATGACGCCATGAAGCAAGTCGCGAACGGTGGGATGATCCTTTTCCGTCAGGTACATGGACGTACCTTTGGCGAACCATTCCTTGGCCGTTTCGGGGCGCACCGACATCTGCCGGTCCAGGCTGAGACGGCCGGCATCGATCTCTTCGAAGGCGACGAAGGCGGTCATGACCTTGGTGACCGATGCCGGCAGGAACGGCACGTCCGGACGGCGCTGGACGAGCACCTGGCCCGAACCGATATCGACCAGGATGCTGACCGGGATCGGCGCCAGCTCGGCCGGCGGCGTGGGGATCGCGGCATTCGCTGCCGTAGCGACGGGACCGGAAACAAGGCTCGCCGAAGTGGCAAGCAGGAGGGCAGACTTCAGGAAGGATTTCAAGGCGCGACTTCTCCCCGCGCGCCCAGGACGGGCGCGGTGGCGTGCGCGAAACGACCCTTTATCAATCCGCGCGCTGGATTCGTGCGTCGCTATACCCTGCTGCCTTGGCCTTCTCCAGCGCTGCGGCAGCTTGTGCACGGTTTGCGAAGGGCCCCATCTGGACGCGCCAGAACTTGCCGCCCTTGGTCACGCTGGCGCCAAGTTGGCTGGCGGACTTGCGGGCATTCGCCTCGACGGAGAAAGCCCCCACCTGGACCACTTCGCTGCCCTTTCGAGCCGGCTTGTCGGTTGTGGTCACGGCTTTTGCAGGAGGTGCGGAAACGGCAGGTGTTGGGCGCGAAGCTGGTGCGCTTGGCCGGGGCTTCGGGGCAGGCACGGGGGCCACAAAAGGCGCAGGAAACGCCGGAGCGGCTTTGCGCGGCGGCAGCTTCGATTCCGCGCCAGCCACCTGCGGGGCGGCGGGAGCAGCCTGCTCCGCTGGGGTCAGCGCTTTTGGATTTGGTGCTTTCGGCATCGTCGGCGGCGATGAAGGCGGCGGCAGCAGCGGCGATTGCTCCGCCAGCTTGCGGCGGAGAACCTTGAGCAGGCCTTCCGGGGTCTCCATGCGTGCGGGAACCGGGGTACCGCTACGCAGGGCGGCCCGCTCGACTTCCGGCGGATTGACCCTGCGGACGCGGACGGCAGAACGCGCGCCGGACGCCAGCCCGAGTTGCGCGGCCGCCTCGGGCGCCAGTTCCAGCAGCGCGTCGTTGGTCATGGGACCGCGGCGTTCGAGCCGGACGAGGATGGTCCGGCCGCTGCCCAGCGCGGTCACTTCCACATAGCTGGGCAGAGGCAGCGTCTTGTGCGCCGCGGTAACCCCCGTGCCGTCGCCGGCTTGTGCATAGCCTACCGCGTCGTAATTCAGCTGGTCGACGGGCGTCCAGGTGACGGCGCCGATGGTGAACGGCTCGCCCACGACGACGGGGTAATCCGCAGCGGGTCCGGTTATCCCCGCCGGTGCGCTGCCACTGCCCTGCGCCGGTGCGGCCAGGGAAGCGGTCAGAAACAGCGCGGCGAGCGGCAGGGCATGGTTAACGGGCAATCTCATCTGCAAGCAACCCCACGGACAGTGCGTAGTAGTTCGAGCAGTTGTACTGGAGGATCACCCGATAATTACCGGTTAACAGATAGGCCGGCGTACCGGGACCGTCGGGCTGGAACAGCGAGGTCAGCACCGAATCTCCGATCGGTCGCTGCGCAGTTACGCCCAGGGCGCGCCATTCGGAAACGGTCTTCCATTGGCCGTGACGGGCATGGACCCGGTCGCACGTCGGCGCGGCGAGCTTGCTGGCGTAGGCGTTGGCGTTGAAGCCCGAAGGCAGGGAGGCCGGAACGCCCCAAGGCTGCCCGGGACGCCAGCCGGAATCGCGGAAATAGTTGGCAATCGAGGCGATCGTATCGGCCGGGCTGGTGAAGATGTCGCGCGTGCCGTTGCCGTCACCGTCCACGGCCAGGCGCAAGTAGACGCTTGGGAGGAACTGGGGATAGCCGAAGGCCCCTGCCCAGCTTCCCTTGAGGCGATACGGGGGCACGCCCTGGTCCACCATCTTCAGCAGCGCGACCAGTTCGCCTTCGAACAGCCCGCGGCGGCGGCCTTCCCAGGCAAGTGTCGCCAGCGATCTTGCCAGGTCGAAGTCACCGACATAGCTGCCGTAATTGGTTTCATGCCCCCAGATCGCGAAGAGCACCGGTGCCGGTACGCCGTAACGCCGCTCTATGCTGGGGAGGATGCCGGAAAGCTCCGCATAGCGGGAACGCCCGCGGGCAATGATGCTGGAGCCGACATGTTGCGCGATATAGGGCGCGACAGGAGGCGGCGTGGTGGAGCGGCTCGGCTGCGCCGAATCGAGTTCGATAACCCGTTGATTCGGAACCAGTCCGGTAAGAACCCTCGAAATCGTCGCATCGCTGACACCCTCGCGGCGAGCCCGCGCGCCAACCGTTTGCAGGTAGGCCTGGAAGGTCTGGCCCGCCACGGTCTGCGGCGCGGCGCTTTGATAGGCGCTTTGGCCGATGTCCTGCACGACGGGCTGCGCATCCACCGAAGCGGTCGGCAACATGGCCAGAGCGACGACAAGAAGAGGATGGCGCAAGGGACGTAGCTTCAGGGAGACAGTCATCCCCGCAAATCTTGCACAATGCGGCGGCGTTGCAAATGGCTGGCGTGCATCCCCCGTGGACAGTCACCGCAAGCGAGCAGCCTTCCGTCTTGATCGCGTGCCTTGTCGCACCGGAAACGGATTGGCCGGACCGCTGCAGTCGACACTTGCAAGCCGCTCCGATTGCTCTATGCGCTCTCGCGGTAAGGACAGGTGGCCGAGTGGTTTAAGGCAGCGGTCTTGAAAACCGCCGTGGGTGCAAGCTCACCGTGGGTTCGAATCCCACCCTGTCCGCCATCACCCCCCAAGACTGCCGCCCACCAGGCGCCGCGCCAGCGTGACGCGGGTATCCCTCGTTCCCGAACGACGCTGATACCGCTCGGGCGTTGAAGACCCTCCTCGAACCTGGCGCGATCTCCCTTATGAGGAAGGCAAAGGCGCAATGCAGTGTTCCGCGCCGGCAGCTTGGGAGAACGCCAATGCCTTCGCTTGGACGGATCGGCGTATGGTCCATGGAATTGCGGTTCGGCGACGCTGGCCAGGCCGCCCACGCGGCGGCGGAACTCGACGAAATGGGCTATGGAACCTTGTGGATCCCGGGCGGCATCGGCGGGGATGTCACGGGCGATATCGAACGGCTGCTCGATGCCACGCGGCATGCGACGATAGCCACCGGCATTCTCAATATCTGGAAGCACGATCCCGAGGAGATCGCTGCCTGGTGGAACGGGCTGGCGGATGGGCGGAAAGAGCGGGTGTTTCTCGGGCTCGGCGTAAGCCATTCGCATATCGTGGGCGAGGCCTACGCACGGCCGCTGACGGTGATGTCCTCCTATCTAGACCGTCTGGATGACGCGGGCCTGCCTGAAGAAGTGCGCTGTCTGGCAGCGCTGGGTCCGAAGATGCAGGCCCTGGCACGCGATCGATCCGCGGGCAGCCACCCTTACCTCGTCTCGCCAGAGCATACCCGTTCGGCCCGGGAAGCGCTCGGTCCGGGGCGCATTCTGGCGCCTGAACAAGGTGTGGTTCTGGACGAGGATCCGGCAAGCGCCCGCGAAAAGGCGCGTGGCGCGCTTTCGCAATATGTGCAGTACCCCAATTATCGCAACAGCTGGCAGAGGCTCGGGTTCAGCGTGGCGGAGATCGATGCGCTGGACGATCGTCTGGTGGACAGTCTGTTCGCATGGGGCGACGTGGCCACGATCAAGGCGCGGCTCGATGACCATTGGGCCGCGGGTGCGGACCATGTCTGCATTCAGGCCGTGACTGGAAAAGGTCTCGATATCGAAGCGTCGATGGAAGTCTGGAGGGCTGTCGCAGCCGGGTGACGTGCCATCTTTCCTGATGCGCCCCGCGGCCAGTCATAATATCATGGCAGCCTTCCTCGCGGATCAGGAGAGACGCGGTGCCATCCAGACTTGCGATAGTATTGAGCGGCGGCGGCGCGAAGGGAGCGTTTCAGGTCGGCGTTCTCGATGCCTTGATGACGAAGCATGGCGTTAAACCTGCCATCGTGGTGGGCACCTCCACCGGCGCAATTCAGGCCCTTGCCGCTGCGCAGGACGATATTCCGGGGCTGCTCGACGTATGGCTCGGGCTGCGCGGCGATCAGGATATCTTCAGGAAGCGCGGCGGCGTGGCGGGCGCGGTCCTGTTCGGAGAGAAGGCAATCTACGACGCGGCGCCTCTCCGGCGCCTTCTCAAGCAGTTCGCCGATCCTGCGAAGCTTGCCGCGTCCGGTGTCGACCTGCGGCTCGGGGTGGTGAACCTTCAGAGCGGGGAGTTCAGGACGATCGACAAGACCGTCCCGAACATCGAAAACTGGGTCTATGCCAGTTGCGCGATGCCGGTGTTTTTCGATCCGCTCCAGACCAGCGACAAACAACAATGGGTCGACGGGGGCGTAAGAGACGTCACCCCGCTGGGAGCGGCGCTCGAACTCAACCCCACGGGCGTCATCGTCATTCGGGCCTCGCCTGCCAGCGGCTCCCCTTCGACAAGGAAATACGGCGGCCTGATCGACATCGGGCTGCGCGCCGTGAACCTCTTGCAGTCCGAGGTCTCCCGGAACGACCTCATGAACACGTCGCTGATCAACGATATCCTCGCGGCGCGTGACCAGATGTTCACCGCGCTGGAGGCCAGCGGAACGCCTGCCAACGAAGCGGCCCGGTTGCTGCTTCCGTTGGACAACCAGATATCCCGATACCGCTTCGCACAAGTGCGGGTGATCGAGCCCCGCGAAGAGTTCTCCGACACGCTGGAGTTCGATCCCGCCAAGATCCGCCGCGCGATCGAGGCGGGCCGTGCCGCCGTCGAGGAGCAATGGCCGGCCATTCAGGCTCTGGTCAGTTGAAGTTGCCCTGTTTCAAGCCGGCGGAAGGTACTGTCCGATCAAAATTTCACATTCGATCGAAAGTGCCGGAACCCGGGGGATTTTAGAGGTTTGATCCTTCTCGCAGTCACGAAGGCTGCCTGAGAACCGGAAACACGAAGATGAAGAAAATAATCATTGCCATTATCGCGGGAAGCGTCGTGATGTCTGTGGCTGCCTGCAATACCGTCAAAGGCGCTGGCCGCGATGTGCAGTCCGTGGGTCAGGCTGGTGAAGACGCTATCAAGTAAAAATTGGGATGAAATAAGGATGGGCATGACAATGCGCCGATGTCCTGATTTCATCTCGAATTACAAGTCTGATTCATGCGTCGTGAACGATCAGGGGCAACAACGCTCCTGATCGTTAACCGCGGAATAGACTGGCCTCTTGAAGTAAAGACCGTGCCGCGTTGTTTCCAGGAACGTTCAGCCTGTAGACTGGTCCGAGGCCTGCGCTGCGTATCTCCGGCCACCGGTTTCGCGCGCGCGTTCGCCCGGTTATCCGAGAAGGATGGCAGGAAACTGGCGCAAGTGTCATGCAACCGTCATTTCCTTGGCCAACTAGCCCCGTGAGAGCCGGCGTCGTCGGCAAACAGCCTCATGAGCGGACCGTGATCCTCTGGAGATGGGCCGAGGTCGGCCCTGCTGCCGCCCTGCCCCATGCCTGACGTCACACGGCCGGGCCGCTGCGCCGCTATTTCCGGAGCCATCGAACCATGCCATCCATGCCCCGCCCCTGCCTTGCTACCGCACTGGCGCTTTGTATCGCACAGCCCGTCATGGGCCAATCTCCGGCGGTACAGTCTGGATCTCCATCCGCGCAGCAGGCGGTTCCGCGCTCGGCAGGCACGCCCTATGCCTCGCGCAATCTGCCCGATCGGATCATGTTGACCCCCGCAGCCGACCCCAGCACCGGCATGGCCGTGGCCTGGCGCACTGACGTCGCGCAGACCGCCAGCGAGGCGCAGATCGCTATCGCCGTGGACGGGCCGACGCTGGGAGAGAAAGCGGTTCTTGTGATCGGCACGCCGGGTGTGGCCAAGGACAGCGCTAATGGTCCGGCGCTCTACCACCAACTCCGCTTCGAGAAACTGACGCCCGACACCGTCTATGCCTACCGCCTCAAAGGCAGCGCCGGCTGGACGGAATGGATGCAGTTCCGCACCGCCTCCGCAGAGGCGAAGCCGTTCCGGTTCCTCTATCTCGGCGATATCCAGAACGGCATCCTGACGTACGCCAGCCGGGTGATCCGCCAGGCGTTCCATGCCAATGGCGGGATCGAACTGGTGCTCCACGCAGGAGACCTCGCCGCCCAACGCGACGATCTCGATCATGACGATGAGTGGGGCGAATTCAATCAGGCCGGCGGCTACAACTGGAGCATCGTTCCCCAGTTGCCCGCCACCGGCAACCACGAATATGTCGACGTGGCACTGCCCAACGGGGCGGAGAGCCGCAAGCTCGGCCCTTATTGGCCGCTGCAGTTCGCGCTGCCTGCGAATGGCGCGCCTGGCGTGAAGGCCACGACCTACTTCGTCGATTATCAGGGTGTGCGCTTCATCGTGCTGGACGGCACGTCCGCGATCGATCTGGGCACCATGGCGCAGCAGACCCGCTGGCTGGACGAGACCCTCGCCTCCAGCAAGGCGAAGTGGAATGTCGTACTGTTTCACCAGCCGGTCTTCACTTGCGCTCGCCCGCAGGACACCTCGGAGATCAAGCAGGCCTGGAAGCCGGTATTCGACAGCCGCAAGGTCGACCTCGTCCTGCAGGGCCACGACCATTGCTACAGCCGCCTGACCTCAGCAGCAGGGCGAGAGGCGTCCGCAGCCATGCGCAAGGACGGCAAAGTCCAGGGGCCGGTCTATCTGGTGTCGGTAACGGGCGCCAAGATGCACGGCCTGAACGATCGCGCCCGCACGCAGCCCGACAAGACGGCCGAAGCGACCGAACTCTATCAGGTCGTGGATGTTTCAGGCGACACCTTGAAGTTCCGCACCTTCACGGCTTCGGGCAAGCTCTATGACGGATTCGACCTTCAACGCCGGACGGACGGCAATCACCTGATCGACATCGCAGAGCCCACGATCGCCGTGCGGACTTGCCTGGGCAACGTCGGCCCCGACGGCGGCAAGTGCGTGGCACGCGGCAAGTAAGTGCCAGTGAAGCCGGGACATCGGTTCACTTCGATGTTCCGGCTGACCGAGCCACCCTCTCGACGCACAGGCATCCCGCAAGAGCGGCGCAATATGGCCTGATCTCCATAACGCGGCCAGATCGCGATGTAGCGGCCGATTGCCGTCGGCGCCGCGCCGCAACAGACTTCCCGGCAAGAGAAGTGGCGCAAAACGCCATGGTCCGGTCGATGCGACTATCCGGCGACCGGTGCCCGAAGCAATGGGAGAGCTTGGATGACACTGGCCGAAACGATCGTCTCCGGCGCGCGCGAGCGCTCGGGGAACACCACTTGGGACGACGCCGAAATCCGCGAGGCGCTGCGGATCCTGACCGAAGCGATCGAGGGCGAGGCGAACCTGACGGACATGGGCCTTGCCGTGTTCACCCGCAATGCCACCGAATACCTCGCCAATCGCATGCGGGTGGAGGACTGGCTGGCCCGCCATCCCGAGATCCTGGACGCCCCGGTTGAAAAGCCCACGTTCGTATTCGGCCTGCCCCGCACCGGGACGACCCTGACGATCAACCTGCTCAACGAAGACTCGGCGCGCCGCTGTTTCCTGCGGTGGGAGGCCTTCGCCTCGACCCCGCCGCCAAGGCCGGAGGAGTTCCACGCTGGGCCGCGCTATGAGGCGGCGCAGGCGCAGATCGACCATTCGCTGAAAGTCATGCCGCACATTTCGGCGATTCATCACGAGGATGGCGACAGTCCGTGCGAGTGCCAGTTCTCAATGGCGCCGAGCTTCGTCTCGCAAGTCTTTGATTCCCAGTATAACATTCCCAGCTATCATCGTTGGTTTCTGGATGAGGCGGACTACCTGCCCGCCTTCCGCCACCAGAAGCGCCTGCTGCAACTTCTCCAATCCCAGGCGCCCGGCCGCTGGACACTGAAGAACCCGTGGCATCCGCTCTATCTGGACGCGCTGACCGAAGTCTATCCAGACGCCCGTCTGGTGATGACGCACCGGGACCCGGTGGAAGTGGTGGGCTCCGCCTGCAGCCTGGTGTGGAACGTGCGGCGCATGTTCAGCGAGAGCGTGGACCGCGCGGCGATCGGCCGCGACATGGTGGAGACGTTCGTGGTCATGATCGCCCGGCAGAACGATTTCCGCAGGCGCCATGGCCGCAACGCGATCCATGACGTGCTCTACACCGAACAGCTTCGCGACCCGCTGGGCACGATGCGCCGCCTCTACGCGCATTTCGGCGAGGAACTGAGCGGCGAAGCGGCCGCAAACATGCAGCGCTACCTGGACGACAAGCCCAAGGACCGCTTCGGCAAGCACAGTTACGATCTG
Organism: Novosphingobium sp. BL-S-21; assembly: GCF_055521655.1. Classification (NCBI taxonomy): domain Bacteria; kingdom Pseudomonadati; phylum Pseudomonadota; class Alphaproteobacteria; order Sphingomonadales; family Sphingomonadaceae; genus Novosphingobium; species Novosphingobium sp. BL-S-21. The sequence goes on along the minus strand of NZ_CM145496.1, from coordinate 606,606 downwards.
GCCGACTACGGCCTCACCGCTGGAGAAATCCGGGAGCGCTTCGCCGACTACTGCGCCGATTTCGACGTGGCGATGAGCCCCGCCTGAAAGGCAGCCCTGCGCCTCCGGCCTGGCTTCGCCGGCGGCGCAGGGCGGCCTTCAGCGGCGCCTAGCCCGGTTGCGGCTCGACCCACTGCCGCCAGACGAGCAGCAGCGCGGCCATGATGACGGGGCCGATGAAGAGCCCGACCAGCCCAAGTTCGGCCAGTCCACCGAAAGCGCCGATCATGGCGAGCAGGAAAGGCAGCTTTACCGCGCTGCCGATCACGGCCGGTTGCACGACGTTGTCGCCAACGGTCATCACCGTCACTCCGAAGCCGAACAGCAGGCACCCGGCCAGAACATGGCTGGTGCCGATCAATATGAGACTGGCCAGACCGAAAGCGGCCCAGGCGCCGAAAGGCACCAGCGCCAGCGCAATCGTGAAAGTCCCGAACAGCAGCGGCTGCGGCACGCCGGCCACGGCGTAGGCGATCCCCAGGATGCCGCCTTCCAGCACCGAGACGAGGACCGTGCCGTTCACGGTCGCCCGAACGGCTCCGACCATCCGCTCCAGGAAGTCGCCCCCGAAAACGCCGAACATCCGTATCGACACCTCGCGGGCCTGTCGGCCGATCAGCATGCCGCGGGAAAGCAGGGAGACCAGGGCGAACAAGGTGACCAGGAACAACGCGGATTCCCGGGCCACTTCGCTGCCGATCGACCGCGTCCAGGTGAGGATCGAGCTTGCGCTGAAAGAGCCGAGCAAGGCGTTTGCAGCCTGGGGATTGCCGATATGCTGCTGCCAGTAGAGCGCGGCACGGTTTCCGATCAACGGCAACGATGGCAGCCACGCCGGCATCGGAATGCCGGTTTGCTGGACCTCTTGGAGCCAGTGCATCGCCGCCTGGCTTTCCTGCATCAGCGTGACCGCAGCCAGCGAAAGCGGCCCTATGACGACCAGTGCGGTTACGACCGCAAAGCCTGTCGCAAGCCACCCAGGGTGATTCGGGAACCGCTGAAGCGCGCGCCGGTAAAGTGGCCATTCGGCCATGGCGATAACCGCCGCCCAGGCAAGAGGCGTCAGGAATTCACGCGCCATCCAGATCGCCAGCACGGCGATCAGGGCCGTCAGGCAAAGCTGCCGCGTCCTGACGCCGGCAGGTTCTGTCATGGAAGCGGGCGCGTCCTGAGCAGGCGGATGTTCGGATAGTGCCTCGCTCATGACATCGCCTTATCCTCGCAGGCACCCCGGACCATTGTCTCTCCCGGCGCAGCGACAGCCGAACCGTGAGGCCTGCCGGTCGATCTGGACAATCAGGCCAGATACGACCCGGCCCTTCCGATATCCGCCATCGGCGGCCTGGCGAGAGGCCTAGCCGTTTTCAGCGGGCTTCATGCTGCCGATAGCGGCATCGATCATGACCTGCCACGCGTCATGCGCGTCGCTGTTCCCTACCGAGTGCCCGCGCTCGTGTTCCAGCAGCTTGTGGCCAGCCTCGCACATCACGGGGGTGGGGACGCGAAGCGCCCGAATGACGGTGCGGACGTTCTCTCTCAATTGTTCCTGTGCATCCGGCGTGAGACGGTGGAATTCGTCACCGTCATGCTGCGCCTTGGCCAGCGCTTGTGCGGCTCGTTCGATCAGCGGCATCCAGCTCTCCCTTTCTTGCAATTTCGAGACAGGCTATCACGGCCCGCGGTTCGCACAACAGGGTTTGCGACGGGCGCCACGATGAAATTTCGCGCAAGGGAAAGCCTGGCAAGCAAGGCGGGGGCGCCCTGCTCAGCGGCGCATGAAACCCATCCAGCGCAGCAGCAGATAAGTGGCGATGGCCGCTCCGCCGGCGATGAGCGTGGCGTGGATGGTGCCATAAGGGCCGTTCGCGAAGGGAAGGCCGCCGGTGTTCATGCCGAAGATCCCGGTCACAAGCGTCGCCGGAAGCATCAGCGCGGTGATGATCGAGAGAATATAAAGGTTCTGGTTGGTCCGCTGCGATTCCTGGATGTCGAGTTCCTCGCGCAGCAGGCGCAGCTGCGACTGGACGCCGAGCACATCCCCGTCGAGCGACTGGATGCGCTGGGCGATCTTCTCGACGGTCGGTAGCAGCACCTCGGGAAGGTCTTCGTCCTTTTCGAGACGCTGGAACACGCCGCGCATGCCCGAGATGATCCGCTGGATCTGTGCCAGGCGGCGGCGGATGCCGATGAGGTCGCGCGCCTTGGGCGGATCGCGGGCGTCGAGAAACATATCCTCGACATGCTGCACTTCGGCGCTGAGCGCGCGGCAGATGTCGGCGATGTTCTCGCTGATGGCGCCCACCAGCATTTCCAGCGCCTGGGATTCTCCGAAGCCCCCCACCCAGCGCGACAGGCGATTGCGCACGATGTCTGCCGAGCGGATTGGATGGAGCCGGGCCGTAATCATCAGCCCGGGCATCAGCGCCATGCGCAGCCCGCCGACGCGCGCCGTGTCTGCCACGTCGAAGTCCCGCTCGAAATCATGCAGTACGCAGGCCACGGTTTCGCCCTCGACTAGGGCGCGCTGGTGCGTGTCAGCGGAAAGGAGCAGCTCCCGGGCGGCCGGCGCCAGGGTGTCGAACTGCTCGATCCAACGCCGCGTGCGCTGATGCGCGAGATTGAGGTGAAGCCAGCGAAACCGCCCCTCTGGCGGGACCTCGCAGTCGGTAATGGCAAAAGCGCCGTCGGGGGTGGCATCCATGCCCCAGATCAGGCCGGGCCCCATGCCACCATGCGCCGGTTCCACCGGGATCAGTCCCGGCGCCTCTTTCGCCATGCAGTCTCTCCGTCTTTACGGATCGGAAGACTATCAGAATATCTGCGCAAAGATCATGTAGAGAACGCCGGCCATCACGATCGAGACCGGAAGCGTGAGAACCCAGGCCATGAGCAGGTTGCGGATCGTGCTCATCTGCAAGCCCGAGCGGTTCGCCGCCATCGTGCCCGCGACGCCCGATGACAGGACGTGCGTGGTGGAGACCGGCAGGCCGAGGTGGTCCGCGCCGAGAATGGTGCCCATGGCGACCAGTTCGGCGGCCGCGCCCTGCGCGTAAGTCAGGTGCGTCTTGCCGATCTTCTCGCCCACGGTGACGACGATGCGGCGCCAGCCCACCATCGTTCCCAGGCCCAGCGCAAAGGCGACGGCAATCTTCACCCAGGTCGGGATGAAGCGGGTGCCCGCGTCCAGCGAGGTCTTGTAGGTGGCGAGCGTCTTCTGCGCGCCTTCCGAAAGCGCCTCGGGCTTCTGCTTGCCCAGCCCCTTGATGGCTTCGGAAGCGAGATACATGTCATTGCGGATGTTGCTGACCGCGGCCGCCGGAACCTTGGCCAGCGAGCCGTACTGGCCGACTTGCGCATCCACGTCGTGGACCAGGACCGAAAGTGCGGGAAGCGTGGCCGGCGTGAACGTCTTTTCGGCGATGTAAGTCGTCACCTGACGGCGCGCCTCGGCCGGATTGACGCCCTGCGCCTCGACGCTGCCGTTGCTGCTGCCGACCAGGGCGGTTTCGGCGGCGATCGACTGGGAGTGGAACTCCGCCATGTAGCGTTCCGGCACCGCGCGGTTCAGGGCATAGGCAGTGGGAACCGTGCCGATCAGGATCAGCATGATCAGGCCCATGCCCTTCTGGCCGTCGTTCGAGCCATGCGCGAAGCTGACGCCCGTGCAGGTGAAGATCAGCAATGCCCGGATCCAGAGCGGCGGCGGCAGGCCGTCCTTGGGTTCTTCATAGAGTTCGCGCTTGCGGATGAGCACGCGCATGGCGAGGAACAGCAGCGCTGCCACGCCGAAGCCGATCAGCGGCGAGAACAGCAGCGCCTGGCCGATTTCGGCCGCCTTGCTCCAGTCCACGCCGGCCGTTCCGCTCTTGCCGTGCATCATGGCATTGGCCACACCGACACCGATGATCGAGCCGATCAGCGTGTGCGAACTGGACGAAGGAATGCCGAGCCACCAAGTCGCGAGGTTCCACAGGATCGCCGCCAGCAGCAGCGCGAAGACCATGGCGAAACCCGCGCTGGAGCCCACTTGCAGGATCAGTTCGACCGGCAGCAGCGATACGATGCCGAAGGCGACGGCGCCCGTGGAAACGAGCACGCCCAGGAAGTTGAAGAAGCCCGACCATACCACCGCGACATTGGCAGGCATGGCATTGGTGTAGATCACCGTGGCCACGGCATTGGCGGTATCGTGGAAGCCGTTCACGAACTCGAAGCCGAGGGCGATCAGCAGGGCGATGAACAGCAGCACGAACGGCAGATAAGTGGTCGGCTCCACGCCGACGGCCGCCGCATCCGTGTAGACGCTGTAGGCGACATAGCCGATGGCGGCGACGATGGCGGCACCGAAGCCGATCTTTCCTGCGGCGCCCAGTCCTTTCTCGAGATCGGGTCGGGTACTGGCCGGGGTTGCCGCTAGGGTCGCGTTCATGGATTCGCCTCAGTTACGTGAGGAAACCTTACGTACCTTCCATGACACAAATGCTGCGCGCCGCTTCGACGCGGCCAGGATTTCCCCGCGTGCCTGCCGATTGTCCAGTTGCGGCGCTGTCAGGGCCGCATGTTGGGTCCTGACAGCGCCTAGGAGCAGCACTTGCCCGTCAGGCCGTCGCGGGTTGCGGGCGGTTGGCGATCAGATTGTCGACGACGGAGGGATCCGCCAGGGTCGAGGTATCGCCCAGGTTCGAGAAATCGTTCTCGCCGATCTTGCGCAGGATACGGCGCATGATCTTGCCGGAACGGGTCTTGGGCAATCCGGGCGCGAACTGGATCACGTCGGGCGTGGCGATCGGACCGATCTCGTGGCGAACCCATTTGATCAGTTCGCGGCGGAGATCCTCGTCGGGCTCGATTTCGGCATTGCACGTGACGAACGCGTAGATGCCCTGCCCCTTGATCTCATGGGGCATGCCGACGACCGCGGCTTCGGCCACGGCCGGATGGGCGACGAGCGCGGATTCGACTTCCGCCGTGCCCATGCGGTGCCCCGATACGTTGATGACGTCATCGATCCGGCCGGTGATCCAGTAGTAGCCGTCCTCGTCCCGGCGGCAGCCGTCGCCGGTGAAATAAGTGCCGGGGAACGTAGAGAAATAAGTCTGGAAGAAGCGTTCATGATCGCCCCAGACGGTGCGCATCTGGCCGGGCCAGCTATCGGCGATGACGAGGCAGCCATCAGCCGCCCCTTCCAGAACGCCGCCCTCGTTGTCGAGCAGGACCGGCTTGACCCCGAACAGCGGCTTGCTGGCCGAACCCGGCTTGAGCGCGGTTGCGCCCGGCAGCGGGGTGATCATGGCGCCGCCGGTTTCCGTCTGCCACCAGGTGTCGACGATGGGGCAGCGCCCCTCACCCACGACGTCGTGATACCAGGACCAGGCCTCGGGATTGATCGGTTCGCCGACGGAGCCGAGCAGTCTCAGGCTCTGGCGCGAGGTTTGCTTCACCCAGTCGTCACCCTCGCGCATCAGAGCCCGCAGTGCGGTGGGCGCGCCGTAGAATATCTCGACCTGGAACTTGTCGACCACCTGCCAGAAGCGGCTCGGATCGGGGAAGTTGGGCACGCCCTCGAACATCACCGTGGTCGCGCCGTTCATCAGCGGCCCATAGACGACGTAGGAGTGGCCGGTGACCCAGCCGATGTCCGCCGCGCACCAGTAGATCTGGCCGGGTCGATAGTCGAAGACGTATTCGTGCGTCATCGAAGCCCAGACCGAATAGCCACCGGTCGTGTGCAGCACGCCCTTGGGCTTGCCGGTGGAACCGGACGTGTAGAGGATGAACAGCGGATCCTCGGCATTCATCTCTTCAGGCGGGCAATCGGCCGACTGCTCCGCCACGGCCGAGGCCCAGTCGATGTCGCGTCCCTCGACCATCGGCACGTCGGCGCCGGTGTGGCTGAGGACGATGACCGTCTCCACGCCCGGGCAGGCCTTGAGCGCCTCGTCGACATTGGCCTTGAGTGCGATCTTCTTGCCGCCGCGCAGCCCCTCGTCGGATGTGAGGACGATGCGGCTGTCGCAGTCCTGGATACGGCCGCCCAGCGCGTCGGGCGAGAAGCCGGCGAAGACGATGGAATGGATCGCGCCGATCCGCGCACAGGCCAGCATGGCGACCGCGGCCTCGGGCACCATCGGCAGGTAGATGGTCACGCGGTCTCCGCGCTCGACTCCGCGGGCCTTCAGCAGGTTGGCGAAGCGGCAGACGGACTCGTGAAGTTCACGGTAGGTGATGCGGCGTTCCGGGTTCTTCGGATCGTCCGGTTCCCAGAGGATAGCCACGGCGTCGCCGCGCTCGGCAAGGTGACGGTCTAGGCAGTTCGCGGAGAGATTGAGCGTACCGTCGGTGAACCACGAGATGCCGAAGTCCGCTTCGTGGAAGCTGGTCTGCTTGACCACGCTGAACGGCTTGATCCAGTCGATCCGCTGCGCTTCCTCCCGCCAGAAGCCTTCGGGATCTTCCAGCGAACGGGCGTACATGTCCTGGTAGCGCGCCTCGTCGATCAGGGCGTTCTTGGCCCACTCGGTGGGCACGGGATAGATGGCCTCGGCCATGATGTCCTTCTCCTCTTGCCGGTATCCTCTCCGGCAGACTTCGTTCCCGGCGGGCCTGGAAGCCGCCGTTTCCCCGCCACATTAACCGATGTTCGCCGGAGCGCCACTGTCTTCCGGCCACTTGTCTCGGCAGCGGGACATAAGGGGCACGCTGTGTTAGCCTTGGCGCGTCTACCGGGCGGCGCGATGATCTCGATCAAGGCCGTGCGTGCTAGAAAGACTTAGAAATCCGACACGAACCACCCCCGATGCAGCCGGAGTTCTCGATCCATGTCCCTCAATGACGCCATCACCCTGCCCACCCGATCCGGGATCGCCCTCGACGTTCGCCCGGCGCGGGAAAGCGATGCCGAGGCACTGGCACAGTTCTTCGAGCAGGTGACCGAAGACGATCGCCGCTTCCGGTTCTTCGCGGCCGCGGACCGGGTGAGCCCGCAGCAGATCGCGCCGATCGTCAAGGCGGATCACTACCAGACCGAATCGTGGCTGGGCTTCTCCGACCAGGGGCAGATCGTGGCTTCGGGCGTGCTGGCTTATGACGACCAGGGCGACACCGGCGAAGTGGCGATCTCGGTGCGCGGCGACCACAAGGGCAAGGGCGTGGGCTGGGCGATGCTCGATTTCCTGGGCAACCAGGCGGAGAAGCGCGGGTGCAAGCGGGTGATCGCCATCGAAAGCCGCGAGAACAGCGCCGCGATCGAAGTGGAACGCGACAAGGGCTTTCTTCCGGAACCGTTTTTCGGCGATCCGACGCTGGTGCTGCTGTCGAAGTCTTACGATTGAGGGAGGCGCAGCTTTTCGCTGCGGCTTATCGCCAAGTTCCCGCTCGCATTGAAATCTCGTGATGCCCGCGAAGGCGGCGACCGCGCTTTTCTTTAGAGCACGCAAAGACGTGGAGGCGTAGAGAAGTGGAGGCGTAGAGAAGTGGCGCCCCGTCCCCCTTCGTCATTGCGAGCGTAGCGAAGCAATCCAGAGCGGCTCTGCGCGACTCTGGATTGCTTCGCTACGCTTGCAATGACGAAAATGGTTTGAAAGTGTGAATCTCCCTGCGTTTGAACTGGAAGCACGCACAAAAAAGGGCGGGCCCGCAAGGACCCGCCCTTCTCTTTTCACATGAGCCGAAGGCTCAGATGTGGATGGCGCGTCCGTAAGCGGCCAGTACCGACTCGTGCATCGCTTCCGAGATCGTCGGATGCGGGAACACGGTCTGCATGAGTTCCGCCTCGGTGGTCTCCAGCGTCTTGCCGACGACGTAGCCCTGGATCATCTCGGTCACTTCCGCGCCGATCATGTGGGCGCCGAGCAGTTCGCCGGTCTTGGCGTCGAACACGGTCTTCACGAAGCCTTCCGGCTCGCCCAGCGCGATCGCCTTGCCGTTGCCGATGAACGGGAACGTGCCGGCCTTCACGGTGTAGCCCGCTTCCTTGGCCTTCTCCTCGGTCATGCCTACCGACGCGATCTGCGGGTGGCAGTAGGTGCAGCCCGGGATGTTGTTCCGGTCGAGGCCGTGCGGGTGCACGTCCTTGTTGCCGAGTTCCTTGGCGATCGATTCGGCAGCGGTCACGCCTTCATGGCTGGCCTTGTGGGCGAGCCAGGGTCCGGGCGTGCAGTCGCCGATGGCCCAGATGCCGGCGGCATTGGTGCGGCCGTAGTCGTCGATCTGGATGAAGCCGCGGTCGGCCTTGATGCCGAGCGCTTCCAGACCGATTTCCTCGGTGTTGGGCACGATGCCCACGGCCGAGATGACATGGCTGAAGTCGTGCTCGGCGACTTTGCCGTCCTTGCCCTTGATCTTGGCCTTCACGCCCTTGTCGGTGGCGGTGATCGCCTCGACGCCGGCGCCGGTCAGGATCTTCATGCCCTGCTTGGTGAGGGCCTTTTCGAGGAACGCGGAGACGTCCTTGTCCTCTACAGGCACGATCCGGTCGAGCATCTCCACGACGGTGACGTCAACGCCCATGTCGTTGTAGAAGCTCGCGAATTCGATGCCGATGGCGCCCGAACCCATGACCAGCAGCTTGGTCGGCATCTCGGACGGGGTCATCGCGTGGCGATAGGTCCAGATGCGCTTGCCGTCGGCCTTGGCGAAGGGCAGTTCGCGGGCACGCGCGCCGGTGGCGACGATGATGTGCTTGGCGGAGACTTCGGCAGTCTTGCCATCCTTGTCGGTTACCGCCAGCTTGCCCTTGGCCACCAGCTTGCCGGTGCCCATGTGGACGGTGATCTTGTTCTTCTTCATCAGGTGCGTGACACCGGCGTTGAGCTGGGCTGCAACGCCGCGCGAACGCTTGACGATGGCGGCGAGGTCGGCGGTGATGTTGTCCGCGGCCAGGCCGTAGTTCTTGGCATGCTGCATCTGGTGGAACACCTCGGCCGAGCGCAGCAGCGCCTTGGTCGGGATGCAGCCCCAGTTGAGGCAGATGCCGCCGAGCAGCTCGCGCTCGACGATGGCGGTCTTCAGGCCCAGCTGGGCGGCGCGGATGGCCGCGACATAGCCGCCGGGGCCCGAACCGAGGACGATGACGTCGTAGGTATCAGCCACTGTCTTACTTCTCCTGATCGATGGCGCGCGGTTGACCGAATTCGTTCACCGCGACGAAAGTGAACACGGCCTGCGTCACTTTCACTTCTTCCTCTTCGTGCCGATGCCGGCGCCAGGCTTCGATGGCGATGGTCAACGAAGTCCGGCCCACGCGCTGGATCTCGCCGTAGACCGAGACTTCGTCACCTACCTTTACGGGCAGGTGGAACTGCATCCCGTCCATCGCCACCGTCACCGCGCGTCCGCGCGAGCGACGGGCGGCGACGAGGCCGGCACCCATGTCCATCTGGCTCATCAGCCAGCCGCCGAAGATGTCTCCGTAGGCATTGGCGTCGGCCGGCATGGCAGTGACCCGGATCACCGGGTCACGTCGTGTCTCGGTCACTTAGGCGACCATGCCCAGCGGCGTTTCGATGTATTCGCGGAATGCGGCCATCAGGCGGGCGCCGTCGGCACCGTCCACCGCGCGGTGGTCGAAGCTGCCGGTCGCGCTCATGACGGTGGCGACGCCCAGCGAATCGTCGGGCATGACCCACGGACGCTTCTCGCCCGCGCCCACGGCGATGATCGTCGCCTGCGGCGGGTTGATCACGGCGGTGAACTGCTTGATGCCCATCATGCCCATGTTCGAGATCGAGGCGGTGCCGCCCTGATACTCGCCCGGCTGCAGCTTGCCTTCCTTGGCGCGCTTGCCGAGATCCTTGGTCGCCTTGGCGATTTCGGAGAACGACTTGCCGTTGGCGTTCTGGACGATCGGGGTGATCAGGCCGCCCGGGATCGAGACGGCGACCGAAACGTCGGCGCGCGCATACTTGATCAGCTCGTTTCCGGCGAAGGTCACGTTGCATTCCGGCACGTCGATCAGAGCGCGGCCGAGCGCCTTGATCAGCATGTCGTTGACCGAGACCTTCACGCCCTGCTTTTCGAGCATGGAGTTGATCTCGGCGCGCAGGGCCATGAGCTTGTCGAGGCGCACGTCCACGGTGAGGTAGATGTGCGGCGCTTCCTGCATCGACTGCGTCAGGCGGCGCGCGATGACCTTGCGCATGCCCGAAAGCTTCTCGACCGAGTGCGGGATGCGGTCGTCGAGCAAGGCGCGGGTTTCCGCCGCCATCTCGACAGCCGGGGCCTTGGCTTCGGCCGAACCGGCGGCAGGAGCAGGTGCTGCGGCGGCAGGCTTGGCCGGCGCGGACTTGGCGCCTTCCACGTCGGCGCGCACGATACGACCGTTGGGGCCGGAGCCCTTCACGGCAGCGAGGTCGACGCCCTTGTCTGCGGCGATCCGCTTGGCGAGCGGCGAGGCGGCGATACGGCCTTCCTTCGAAGCGGCAGGCGCAGGAGCGGAGGCGGCAGGCGCCGGTGCGGCAGCCTTCGGCGCTTCGGCCTTGGCTTCCGTGGGCGCCTTGGCAGGAGCGGAAGCAGCAGCTGGTGCAGCCGAAACGGCGCTGGCGTCTTCGCCGTCACCGGCGAGAATGGCGATCACGGTTCCGACCTTCACGCCGTCGGTACCTTCGGCAATCAGGATCTTGCCGATCGTGCCTTCGTCGACGGCTTCGAACTCCATCGTGGCCTTGTCGGTCTCGATCTCGGCCATGATATCGCCGGAGCTGACGGTGTCGCCTTCCTTAACCAGCCATTTTGCCAGTTTTCCCTCTTCCATAGTGGGGGACAGGGCGGGCATCTTGATGTCGATTGGCATGGAAGCTTGTGTGTCCCTTGTTTTCCTTGGGGAGGTATGCGGGGTCCGCCTTTCCTTGGACAAGTTGGCGCGCGCGCACAAGCGCCTTCACGATCCTTTTTTCGCATTCGTGATGGCTTGCACCATGACCTGAATAGCCCGATAAGCCCGCATCGAGAGGAAACCCATGCGCATCTACCTGGTCATCGTGGACGAAACGGAAGAGGCGCTGGTGGCCTTGCAATTCGCCGCGCGCCGCGCCGCGAAGACCGACGGTGCGCTGCATCTTCTCGCCGTGGTCCCCCCCCAGCCCTTCAATGCTTTCGGAGGGGTCCAGGCAACCATTGAGGAAGAGGCCCGCGCCCGCGCCGAGACGCTGGTGACGGCCGCTGCCGGAAACCTTTTATCACAAGGCGCTAAGATGCCGGTCATCTCCGTTCGCATGGGAGAAGACATCAAGATCGTGCGCGAATACCTGAAAGAGCACGGAGAGGTTTCGGCCCTCGTGCTCGGCGCTGCCAAGGAGGGCGGACCGGGGCCGCTCGTCACGCACTTCACCGGCGCCGGACTGGGGCAGATGCCCTGCCCGGTCTTCGTGATCCCCGGTACCCTCGACGCCGAAGCGATCGAGCGCCTGAGCTGATACCGCGAAGCCTATCGTTCGCCTGAGAAGGCCGCCGTCCCGGATCGGGTCCGGGACGATCAAGCCTTGAATCGCTACTTCTTCTTGCGCCCCTGATGCCGGATATTCCCTGGTCGGCCGCGGGGCGAGACGAAGTGCTTGCCCTTCTTCTTCAGGGGCTGCGGCCGGCCGCGCGGTTCGATGCGGCCGCCGCCTTCTTCCAGTTCGAACTTGAGCGCACCGGTCAGCGGATTGGCTTCCGCCAGTCGCAGCCGCAGGATCTGGCCCATGGCATAGGCGGTGCCGCTGCTCTCGCCTTCCAGGACTTGCGCCTTTTCGTCATAGCCGAAGCGCTCGTCGCCCAGGGTCGAAACCGGCACGAGGCCGTCGCCGCCCAGGCCGATGATCGTGGCGAAGAAGCCAAACTTCCGCACGCCGGTGATGCGCGTGTCGAACACTTGGCCCACGCGGCCCGAGAGCCAGGCCGCGACATAGCGGTCGATGGTTTCGCGCTCGGCTTCCATCGCCCGGCGTTCGGCCTGGCTGATGGCATCGCTGACCCGGCCCAGATCGTCACGGTCGCGTTCGGAAAGGCCCGAGGTGGCCGGGATGTCGCCCTGCGGTCGGGGCTGCTCCAGCCCATAGGCATCGACCAGCGCGCGGTGCACGAGAAGGTCGGCATAGCGGCGGATCGGCGAGGTGAAATGCGCGTAGGAAGCGAGCGCGAGGCCGAAGTGCCCTTCGTTGCGCGGACCGTAATAGGCCTGGGTCTGGCTGCGCAGCACGGCTTCCATGATGAGCGCCTTTTCGCTCTCGTCCACGATGTCCTTGAGCATGCGGTTGAACAGGCCCGGCGTGATTACCTGCCCCAGCGAGAGATTGCGGCCGAAGGTTGCCAGATAGTCCTTGAGCGCGGTCAGCTTTTCGCGGCTCGGGGTCTCGTGGACGCGGTACACGACCGGGGCCACCTTGGCCTCCAGCGCCTTGGCCGCGGCCACGTTGGCGGCGATCATGAAGTCTTCGACAACGCGGTGGGCATCGAGCCGCTCGCGGATGGCGATTTCGGTGATGCGGCCCTGCTCGTCCAGCTTCACCCGGCGTTCAGGCAGTTCGAGTTCCAGCGGGTCGCGCGCCTGGCGGGCTTCGGCCAACAGCTTCCAGCAGGCCCAGAGGTCCTGGAGATGGTGCTCCGCCCTGCCCTCGTCGATGCGGGCCTGGGCTTCCTCATAGGCGATGACTTCGTCGATCCGCACCAGCGCGCGGGTAAAGCGCCATTCGGTGACTTTGCCCTGCCCGTCCACCTTGAGATGGCAGGCCATGGCCGCGCGGTCCTCGCCCGAGCGCAGCGAGCAGACGTCGGCACTGAGCACTTCGGGCAGCATCGGCACGACGCGGTCGGGGAAATAGACCGAGTTGCCGCGGCGCCGTGCCTCGCGGTCGATCTCGCCGCCCGGACGGACGTAGAAGGACACGTCCGCAATGGCGACGAGCGCGTCGAAACCGCCCTCCGCGTTAGGCTTGGCCCAGATCGCATCGTCATGATCGCGCGCGTCGGATGGGTCGATGGCGACGATGGGCAGGTGCCGCAAGTCTTCGCGCTGTTCATGGCTGAGCGGCATCTTGGCCGAAGCTTCGGCCTCGGCAATCGTCTCGCTCTCGAAATGGTTCGGAATGCCGTGCTTGTGAATGGCGATCAGGCTGAAGGCCTTGGGCGCCAATGGCTCGCCAAGCACTTCGGTGATCTTGACCGAGGGACGCGCGGAACGGCCGATCGGCTCGGCCAGCACCAGCTCGCCCTTTTCCGCACCGCCCAGGTCGGAAATCGGCGAGGAGTTACGGATGCGCTTGTCGACCGGAGCCAGCCAGGGCTTGCCCGCACCATCGATCTCGACAACGCCGAGAAGCTGCTCGGAACGCAGCATCAGCTTCTTCATCGGATAAGCACGCCATCCGGTCTGCGTTTCCTCCGTGCGCGCCAGCACCCGGTCGCCCTTCTTGAGCGCCGAACGGCCCTTCTCGATCAGGCGGATGCGCGGCGGGGGCGTGGCATCGTCGGGCGCCCAGGTGTCCGGCACGGCGATGGGCTCGCCCTCGCTCACGTCCACGACGCGCAGTACGGTGACCTTGGGCAACCCGCCCATGCGGTGAAACGCGGTCCGCTTGCCGTCGATCAGGCCTTCCTCGGCCATGTCCTTCAGCAGCGCCTTGAGCTGGATCTTTTCGTTACCCTTCAGCCCGAACGTGCGTGCGATCTCTCGCTTGCCGACGGGTTCGGCCGAGTTCTGGATGAAGTCGAGGATTTGCTCGCGCGTCGGGAGGCCAGGCTCGGGCCGGTTCTTGGGAGGCATGGTTTCCGCCATGCGCCGGAATGGCCTTCATTGCAATGGCGGCGGCATGCCGATGGGGCGATGCCGCCGCCCGGTACGCGAGAATGGTTCAGGGCTGCTTGGCCGCCGCCTCACCCGCGATCGTCACGGCCGGCGCGGTGACGGGCACGGCATGAGGCTTCTCGCCGGCATTGGCCTTGAGGAACAACTGCCAGGAAGAAACGGCCAGAACGCAGGCCAGCAAGGGCTGGAGAATTCGGTCCGAGGCGTGGGAAGACAAGTAGCTGCCGATCACGACACCCGGGATCGAGCCGATCAGCAACACCCCCAGAAGCGGGAAGTCCACGTCGCCGATCATCCAGTGACCGAAGCCGGCGATGAGGGCCAGCGGCACCGCATGGGCAATGTCGGAACCGACGATGCGGGCCACGGGGAGCTTGGGATAGAGTACCAGCAGCACGGTCATGCCGATGGCGCCAGCGCCGACCGAGGAAATCGAGACTGCAATGCCGATGGCGGCGCCCAGCAGCACGGTTCCCGTCAGCACCCGCGAACGGGGCTGGATCGGATCGATGTCATGGGCCAGCCTCAGCAGCCACTTGCGGTATATGACCGCAAGCGCCGTGACGCCCAGCAGCACGGCCAGCGAAACCATGATGAGGCGCTCGGTCGAATTGCCGACCTTGCCGAACCAGGAAAGCGTCGCGAGCGTCAGGATTGCTGCGGGAACGCTGCCGCAGGCCATGCGGCGCACGATGCGCCAGTCCACCGTCTCGCGCTTGCCGTGGACGGCAGAACCCGCGATCTTGGTCATGGCGGCAAAAAGAAGGTCGGTACCGACTGCCGTCTGCGGATTTACGCCGAACAGCAGCACGAGCAGCGGCGTCATCAGCGAACCGCCGCCCACGCCCGTCAGCCCCACGAGCACGCCGACGAGCATGCCCGCAATGACGTGCAGAAAATCGAAATGCTGCGTCAGTGCCATATGTGCCCACCGTTACCCGAAATCGCCCGTTCTCCAAACTGGTGGGCTTGTGCTTTTCCCGATTGGCGACTGTCACGCCAACCCGCTGCCCGACAACAAAGATTTACTTCGCCCCGTGCCAGCAAGCCTCGCGGCGATGGCCCTTGCCCGCAGAGCGGCAGTCTTCCGGATATCTGCAAAAAGATGTCCCCCATCCCTCTATCCCACCGGTAAAATTCAACCAAGGAAGGGATCAAGGCAATTGGGCAAGCGGAGTAAACCCTCCGCCCGGTACGGCTGCCGCGATCGGGCTGACGCTGCCATCGGCCGCGATGGAGCGAACGCCGAGAATCCAGTCGTCTCCGCGCAGGCCGTCCAGCTTGACGCTCGTCTCCGTGGTACGCGCCACCAGCGGCTGCGCTTCCCAGGAGGGGGCATCGGTGCGCCGCCGCCAGACGGAGTACGCCGCGGCGCCGGCAACCGGCTTCCAGGTGACGTCGGTCCAGGTCTTCACCGCCGCATCGGCCGTGGGGGCCGGCGGCATCGGCGCGGCGGCAAGCGCTGCCAGCGCGGCAATGTTGAGGCGCGTCACTTTGGCGAGATAGGCGAAGTCCATCTCGTCGATGGTATCGCCGTAGGTCACGCCGTTCTCGGTGCGCAGGTCCTGGTGCTGGTGGTCATAGTCCTCGATGGCCACCGAGAAGCGAACGGCCGGATTGCCCTGTTCAAGGAAGGGCAACTGGTCTCCGCCGCGGCCCAGGCGATCGGCGCGCCAGACCTGCCTCACCGCGAAGTCGTCCTGCACGTGGCCCGCCAGTTCGGCGATGAAGCGCGAGATATTGCGTCCCGGGCTGTCGTTTTCGCCGCCGAAGCGCCGGGCGTCCGCGCGGGTCTTGTCCGTGGCATCGGCGCGCGGGCCTTCGGAAAACAGCCTTACGTTCTTGTCGTCGACCAGCCCATCGGAGCCATGCGTGCCGCCGACGATGTCGTTGTTGAGCACGGCCTTGACCGTCCAGCCCTGCTTCTTAGCGTAGTCCGCCAGAAGCTTGCCGCCGTAGAGCCCCTGCTCCTCGCCGGAAAGTGCTGCGTAGACGATGGTGCCGGCGAATTTGCGTTTGGAAAGGACACGGGCGGCTTCAAGGACGAGCGCCGTGCCGGAACCGTCGTCATTGGCGCCTGGAGCATCGCTCTTGGCATCCATCACATCGGTTACGCGGCTGTCGATATGGGCCTCGACGATCACCACTTCGTTCGGCCGCTCGGTGCCGCGCTGGATGGCGACCACATCGACCATCTTGACCGGCGCCGGAATGCGCGTGCCGCTGACCATCGCTTCTGGAATGACCACTTCGAGGCAGCCGCCGCAGGCTTTCGACGTCTTGCGGAATTCATCCGCAGCCCAGCGGCGCGCGGCGCCGATGCCGCGCTTGGGATCGGTGTCCGACGACAGCGTGTGACGGGTGCCGAAGGAGACCAGCTTGGCGACATCCGTGCGCATGCGGGCTTCGGAGACGGATGCCGTGAGCCCAGTTTCGTCCGAAGCGCTTGCCGGAAGACTGGAAAGGATCGTGGCGGAAAGAGCTGCGGCGACCAGAATCTTGTTCATGCAGGCGCTTGTCACGCCGGATAGCCGGCTTGGCAAGAGGGTCAGAAGCGAACCGGTGCCTCGCCGTAGCGGTTCGGGCCGGGATTGGATGGCCAGACGCCGAAGATTATCACGATCAGGATGGCGAGATATCCCAGCAGACTCGCGGTGACCATCCGCGACTGCATGGCGAAGGCCGTCTCCAGATTGTCCGCGGAAACCTTCTCCATGGTGGAGACGATTTCATCCATTCTGGACCAGACTATCGCCTTGGACGTGACCGAAAGCAGGAACGTCAGGAGCGAGATCCAGGCAGGCTTGCCGGAATCGTGCAACCTGCGGGCGAACGAGGCGATCAGCAGCAGGCCTGCCGTGAGCGACACGATGGTCGAGACCGTCATCGACGTGCGCATGTAGCCCGCCATCTGGGTCATGACGCGGGCATTCATGTCGTCGCCGGAGACGCCCTGCTGGGCGGCGATGAAGGCGCCCTTCATGATCCCGCCCATCATGGGCATGGCGATCACCATGCCCACGGCGTACTGGATCACGACGAGGAAGAGAACGTAGAACCAGAAGGTCTGCCGGGCATCCCGGCCCTTGAAGTTCATCAGGTTCGTCAGGTTGTACTTGATCGATCCCAACACGTCCTCTTCCCCTTCCGATCAGTAGGACCTTGCGACGTAGATGCGCTCAAGTGCCGGACCGCCGGTGAACACACAATTGCCGGACACCGGCGCAGCATCGAGCGGGGTGTTGCGGATGGTGAGCTTCAGCGTTTTCAGCTTCTGGACGACGGCCTCAAGCGCTTCGCCGGTCGGGCGCGACCATTCGACTTCCACCCAGCCCGGGTAGCGGTTTTCTTCCGAGAAGAAGGCGGCAAGTTCGTCAAAGCTGTCCGCGCGCGAGATGTTCGCGTCCAGCTTGGCCTTGGCTTCGGTGAAGAGCGCGGTCTGGATATCCTCGACCTCGGCAGCGGCGCGCGAAACGAACGCATCCTTGGCCATGCCCACGAAGTTTGCCTTCGCAGCCTCGTTCCAGAGCTTGTCACGGCGCAGCATCGAGACTTGTCCGCCCGCGGCATCACGGCCGCCGATCTCGAGGATCAGCGGAACGCCCTTCTTGACCCAGGCCCAGCGCTTCTGCGTGGCCTTGCCGGGACGCTTGTCGAGCAGGACGCGCAGCGGTTCGCCCAGGGCGAACTGGGTGACCAGCGATTTGCGCAAGTCTTCGCAATAAGCGAGCAGCGCCTCGTCCTCGTCGTTGTCGCGCAGCATCGGCAGGATCACGATCTGCTGCGGCGCGATCATCGGCGGAACGCGCAGGCCGTCATCGTCGCCATGCGTCATGATGACGCCGCCGACCATGCGGGTGGAAGTGCCCCAGCTGGTCGTGTGGGCGTATTGCTGCGTGCCTTCCTTGTCCTGATATTGGATGCCGGCCGCTTCTGCGAAGCCCGTGCCGAGGTAGTGCGAAGTGCCCGCCTGGAGCGCCTTGCCGTCCTGCATCATGGCTTCGATCGAATAAGTCGCCACGGCGCCGGGGAAGCGTTCGTTCTCGGGCTTTTCGCCGGCGATCACCGGCATGGCCAGCTCGGTCTCGGCAAAGTCGCGGTACATTTCGAGCGCGCGCAGCGTCTCGGTCATGGCATCGTCGCGGTCGGCGTGAGCGGTGTGGCCCTCCTGCCAGAGGAACTCGCTGGTGCGCAGGAACATGCGAGTGCGCATTTCCCAGCGCACGACATTGGCCCACTGGTTGACCATGAGCGGCAGGTCGCGCCAGGACTGCACCCAGCGTGCCATGGCCGCGCCGATCACCGTTTCCGAAGTCGGGCGGACGATCAGCGGTTCTTCGAGCTTCGCTTCGGGATCGGGAACGAGGCCGCCCTTGCCGTCGCCGACAAGGCGATGGTGCGTGACTACCGCCATTTCCTTGGCGAAGCCTTCGACGTGCTCGGCTTCCTTGGCGAAATAGGAAAGCGGAATGAACAGCGGGAAGTAGCAGTTGGTGACGCCAGCGGCCTTGATCCGGTCATCCATGAGGCGCTGGATGCGCTCCCAGATGCCATAGCCCCACGGCTTGATGACCATGCACCCGCGAACACCCGATTCCTCGGCCATTTCGGCTTCGGAAATGACTTCCTGGTACCACTGGGCGAAGTCGTCCTCGCGCTTGGTGGAGAGGGCGTGACGAATGGCGGACACGGGTGCTTCTTCCTGAACTGAGCGATGCGACGGACCATCCGTTGCATTCTGGGCAAGTCGCGGCGCCGATGACGCGCCGCGAAAGCACCCCGCGCAGACCCTTATTTGCCCAGCGCGTCAAGCCTCTTCTGGATTTCCGCCATCTGATCGCGCAGCGCGGAAAGGTCTCCGGTGTCTTCGGCAGCGGGTGCCTTGGGCTCCGGCTTTTCGGCACCGGGCATGAAGGCCGCGGCGGCAGCCTTGAACATGGCCATGTTCTGTTCGGCCAGCTTCGCCAGCGGATTATTGCCCAGGCTGTCTTCGAACGCCTTGTGCAGCTTCGACTGATTGGCCCGGAAATTGTCCATCGACGCTTCGAGATAATGCGGAACCAGCGACTGCATCGAATTGCCGTACATGCTGATGAGTTCGCGCAGGAAGTTGACCGGGAGCATCTGCTCACCGTTCGATTCTTCTTCCATGATGATCTGCGTCAGGATCGTATGCGTGATGTCCGTGCCGCTTTTGGCATCGAGCACTTTGTAATCGACCCCTTCGCGGGTCATCTTGGCAAGATGATCGAGCGTAATGTAGCTCGACGAGCGCGTATTGTAGAGACGACGGTTAGCGTATTTTTTTATGATTACCGTGTTGTCGTCCTGAGACGCCGTTTCAGCCATTTGCCAATCCCCAGTCTGCCTAATTCCCGGCCAGTATGACAAGAGGTTACCACCCACCCTTGTCGCAACGCAACACAAATTGCTGCGCAGCAAAACCGGACCGTGCCTTGCTTATTTTGCCCCAGGTGGGCTCTGCCGCCGACGAAAGGCCAGGGCCTTGTCGCGGCAGATCCGTTCAGCGCCCAAAACGCCGGCCCAGCAGGGTCAGCAATTCATATTGCGAAAGCCCAGATGCCGCCGCGGCTTGCGGAAGCGCGTAATCTGCCGTGATCCAGTCGCCCTCGCCTACGTCCGGCGCGTGAGTCAGGTCGACGACGGTGAGGTCCATGCTGACACGGCCGAGCACCGGCAATTCATGTCCCTTGGCGCGGAACAGGCCTTTGCCCGACCAGCAGCGCAGATAGCCGTCGGCATAGCCGAGCGCGATGGCGCCGACCCGCAAGGGCGCACTTGCGGTATATGTGGCGTTGTAGCCGATCGTCTCTCCGGCAGGCACGTCGCGAACCTGGAGGATCGCCGCCTCGGGACGGACGACCTGCTGCAAATCCTGCTCCATACCGGCCCGCGGAATGCCGCCATAGAGGGCGATGCCCGGTCGCGTCAGGTCGCCATGATAGTCGCTGCCCAGCGCAATGCCGGCGCTGTTGGCCAGACTGGCGCGAATGTGGGGCACTTGCTGTCGCGCTTCCTGCCACTGGGCGCACTGCGCGGCGTTGAGATCGGTTTCTTCCTCGGCCGAGGCCAGGTGCGAAAGCAACAGGTCGATATCGAGCGCGGCTATCGCTTCGTCACCCAGTTCTTCCATGCGAATGCCGAGACGGTTCATGCCGGTATCGACCATGAGATGGCAGCGGCCGCCGCCCGCCTCGGTCCAGCGCCTGGCCTGGGCGAGCGAATTGATCACCGGCGTAATACCGCTTTCGCGCGCAAACGCGGCATCCTGCGGTGTCAAGGGACCGTGCAGCACGGAAAGTGCCGAGGGGCTCACGCAATCGAGCAGGTCCAATGCCTCCCCCCAATGCGCGACGAAGAAGTCATGGCAGCCTGCCGCGTGCAGCACCGGCACCACCTGCTTTGCGCCAAGGCCATAGCCGTTGGCCTTGACCGCGGCACCCGCTCGCGCGGATCCGGACAGGCGGTCCAGCGCCAGCCAGTTGGAGCGCAAGGCATCACGGTCGAAAGCGAGACGGAGGGCGGAGGCAGGAAACTCGGAAAACATCTTCACCACATTGCGCGGACGGCCGTTTCGGAAGGAGACGGCGTTGCTAGCGCCCTCATGTAGACGGAATTGAAGCGAAGAAAACTGCCAAAGTACCCGGTAGCCTTGCAACGATTGCATCTTCATCATGCGGGAAAGCGGGGCGCCCCGCCGCCAGTCAGCCGTCTTTCGAGAATGCCTGAATGGCGGCGCGCCAGGGAAGCACGACGGCGCCGTGCCGACCGGGATAGTCCCGTGCGGCCGCAATCTTCGCCAGGCCGGGCCATTCGGGCATGGGGCCTTCGCCGGATAGCCAGCGCGCCATCGTTTCGCCCGTCACGCAGACTTCTTCGGGACCGCGACCGATGACGGCATCGGCGAAGATAGCCGCGGCGGCCTGGCCGATGGCGCAGGCCTGGCTGCGGATGCCGATGCTCTCCACGGTTCCCTGTTCGCCGAGCGACAGGCCAAGCGCGATCGTGCTGCCGCAGCTCTGGGACCGTGCCTCGCCCTGCAGCGGCAGCGCCTCGCTCCAGGGATAATGCGCCAGCCTGATGGTCAGGCCCAGGACTTCCGGGGTATAGAGAACGGTTGCCGACATCAGGTTCCCGCCGCCTCGGCCCGCAGCGCCTCCCGGCGGCGCTCGGAAATCATCTTCACCAGTGCCTCGCTGCTGGCGTTGACGAAGGGATAAGTCCGCGCTTCCTTCATCCAGGCCGGTCGGCCGCCGATGCCCCAGACCGTGTCATAGCCCAGCACCAGGACGGAGAATCCCAGGATCACGACGATAACGCCCTTCACCGCGCCAAAGCCAAACCCGAGCACACGATCGATCGGACCCAGTACCGAGGCGCGGCTTCGCTTGCCCGCCCAGCTCGCGATCAGCCTTACGACGATGAAAGGCACCAACAGCAGCACCGCAAAAGCGATCACCGGCGTGGCCGTTCCGTCGCCGCTATAAGGAACCAGCCAGGCCGACAGCGGCGTATGCAGCGCCCGGATGGCGAACACCGCGAAGATCCACGCTCCCAAAGCGAGAATCTCCTGCACGAAACCTCTCAGAAATCCGGTGGCGGCACCCACGCCCACAAACACCAGAACAGCAATATCGAAACCGGTCATAAGGCCCCGAACTAGGCATCCGTCAGGATACGGTCAACGAGATTGGGCAACATGGCCAGGCCGGTAAAGTCGATGCCCTTTGCCGTACCTTCGGCATTGGCCCCGCCTGCCGGCCCGATCGCGCGCCCAAAGCCGAGTTTCGCCGATTCCCGCTGACGGATCGATGAATGCGAAACCGGGCGGATCTCCCCTGCGAGCGAGACTTCCCCGAACCAGACCGCATTCTTCGGAAGCGGCCTGTCTCCCAGCGCCGAAATCAGCGCGGCGGCCACGGCAAGGTCCGCTGCCGGATCTGCCAGGCGGTAGCCGCCTGCGACGTTCAGGTAGACTTCCGCGCTGGAGAAATTGAGCCCGCAGCGTGCCTCGAGAACCGCCAGCAGCATGGCCATGCGCCCCGAATCCCAACCAACCACGGCACGGCGCGGCGTTGCCCCGCTCTGGAGCCGGACGATCAGCGCCTGGATTTCCACGAGCACGGGCCGGGTCCCCTCCATGGCGGCGAACACGGCGCTTCCGGCCATTTCCTGATCGCGGCCGGACAGGAACAGCATCGAGGGATTGCCGACTTCGGCCAATCCTGCCCCTTCCATGGCGAAGACGCCGATTTCGTCCACCGGCCCGAAGCGGTTCTTCAGGCTGCGCAGGATACGGTACTGGTGGCTGCGCTCGCCTTCGAACGCCATGACCACGTCGACCATATGTTCCAATACGCGCGGACCGGCGATCGTGCCGTCCTTGGTGACGTGGCCGACGAGCACGAGAGTGACATCGTTCTCCTTGGCATAGCGGATCAGCTCGAAGGCGCAGCCGCGGACCTGGCTGACCGTGCCCGGCGCACCCTCGATCGTGTCGGAATGCATGGTCTGGATCGAATCGATGACCAGCAGGGTCGGCGCGTCCATCATGCCAAGCGTGGTCAGGATGTCCCGCACGGATGTGGCGGAGGCCAGCAGGATCGGCGCCTTCGACAGCCCCAGTCGCTCCGCGCGCAGCCGCACTTGCCCGGCGGCTTCCTCGCCGCTGACATAGACCACGCTGCCGCCGGCCAGGGCGATATGCGCCGAAGCCTGAAGCAGGAGCGTCGATTTGCCGATGCCCGGATCGCCGCCCATCAGGATCGCGGAGCCGGGGACCAGTCCTCCGCCCAGCGCACGGTCGAACTCCGCAAATCCGCTCGCGCGCCGCTTCGGCAATTCGCCTGGCGCATCGAGAGGCGTGAACAGGATCGGCCGCCCCCCGGACGAGAGATCGTGCTTGGAGGAAAACACCGTCTGCGGCGCATCTTCCGCCAGCGTGTTCCACTCCCCGCAATCGGGACATTGACCTTGCCAGCGGGAGGAGACTCCTCCGCAGGCCTGACAGACATATCGACGCTTGGGCTTTGCCATGTCGCCCGATTATCGGGAACGGAATGAGAACGCAATTGCCTTTCCCGAACGATAGCGCCAACATGGAGCAATGCGGCAAAAGGAATTGCGGATCGCGCTGGTCTGCTACGGCGGCATCAGCCTTGCCGTTTACATGCACGGGGTCACCAAGGAACTCTGGAAGGCGCTTCAGGCCAGCCAGGCGTTCTGGGCGGAGGGCGATGCGGAACCGCCGCCGGGGACGGCGCGAGTCTATCACAAGCTGCTCAAGCGACTGGAGGCCGGCAGCAACCTGCGGCTGCGCATACTGACCGACATTGTCGCCGGTGCCAGCGCGGGCGGGATAAACAGCGTATTCCTCTCGCAGGCGATCCATTCGGGACACTCGCTGGAGCCGCTGACCGAGCTTTGGCTGGAAAACGCCGACGTCGACGTCCTGCTCGATCCGGAAGCAAGAGCGCGCAGCCAGGTCACCAAGTTCTGGGCCCGGCCGCTCGTCTCCTACCTGCTGCATCGGCCCGGCAATGCCGTGACGACCAGCGTGGCGCCGGAAACTCGCGAGGAAGTGCGGCAGAAACTCTCGCGGCTGATCCGCTCGCGCTGGTTCGAACCGCCTTTCAGCGGGGTCGGTCTCTCGCGCCTGCTGGCCGGAGCCTTCACGGCGATGGCCGAGACCGAGGCCGGGCCGCCGCTCCTTCCCCATGGCCATCCGATAAATCTCTTCGTGACGGCAACGGACTTCAAGGGACACCTTGAAACCTTGCGCCTGCATTCGCCGGAACTCGTACTGGAAAGCGAGCATCGCCTCAGCATCGGCTTCGAGTCGCGGTCCGGCACCCCTTCCCTTGCCGCCATGCCGGAACTCCTGCTGGCCGCCCGCGCCACGGCGAGTTTCCCGGGTGCCTTCCCGCCGCTCCAGATCGAGGAAATCGGCGGCGTGATTGCGGAACTAGGGCTCGCCTGGCCGGAGCGCGAGGCGTTCTTCCGCCGTGTCATGCCCGAGCACAGCCAGCGCGGAGACCTCGACAATGTTGCGCTCATCGACGGCTCGGTGCTCAACAACGCGCCCTTCGCCGATGCCATGGGCGTGCTGCGCGACCGGCCGGCGACGCGCGAAGTCGATCGCCGTTTCGTCTACATCGACCCCACGCCGGATCGTATCGGCGCCTCGATGCGCCAGGAACGCCGGGCGCCGGGCTTCTTTTCGACGATATTCGGCTCACTGTCCTCGATCCCGCGCGAGCAGCCGATTCGCGACAACCTGGAGGCGCTGGAGCGCGATTCGCAGGAAGTGGCGACGCTGCGGGCCATCGTGCTGGCATTGCGGCCGGAGATCGAGGAGACGGTGGACCGCCTGTTCGGCAATACCTTCTTCCTCGACCGACCAACCCCCAAGCGCCTCTCCGCCTGGCGCGACAAGGCACAGCGCGCGGCGCTGGAACAGGCGGGTTTCGCCTATCACGGATACGTCCAGGTCAAGTTTTCCGGGATCGTCGCCAAGCTGGCCCGGCTCATCTACGAAGGCGCGCCGGAGCTGGGCCTCTCCTCCAGCGAGCCGATCGCGCTGCGGCTTCACGATCATTTCGCCAGCGTCGGGCTGGACCGGATCAAGGGCCTGAAAGGCGACGGTTCGCCGGGGATGATCGGCTTTTTCCGCACGCATGACCTGGCGTTCCGAATTCGGCGGCTTCGCCTGCTGGCACGGCGCGTCACGCAGGAGTGGCAGCAGGAAGAAAGCGTCACGGAAGTAGAGCGGGACAAGGCACGGGAGGCGATCTACGCCGCGCTTGCGCTTTATCTCGACCGCGAGCCGGTCGCTGCGATGGGGGAGACTTTCGCCGCGCTCGCCGCAGCGGTGTTCACCGATCCTGGCGCGGTGATCGATCACATCGAAAAGGTTCGCGACCTGGTGGCGATCGATGCCCGGGTCGATGCCCTCCTGGCGGAAGCCCTGGCCGAAATGCCGCAGGCGCTGCGGCGCCGGGTGCTGCTCGCCTACCTCGGCTTCCCTTTCTACGACACGGTGACCCTGCCGCTGCTGCGCGGCGAGGGCCTGACGGAGTTCGATCCGATTCGCGTCGACCGCATTTCGCCTGAGGATTGCCACATGATCCGGCAAGGTCCGGTGCTTCGCGGCACCGAGTTCTTCAACTTCGGTGCCTTCTTCAGCCGCGCCTATCGCGAGAACGACTACCTCTGGGGCCGATTGCACGGCGCCGAGCGGATGATCGACCTGATTTCCTCAACCGCCGAGGGCGAACATGCCCTGCTGGAAGGCGAACTCTGGACCTTCAAGCGGGAGGCTTTCCTGGCCGTGCTCGAAGAGGAAAAGGATCGCCTCACGGCCGATCCCACTCTGGTGCGGAACGTGCGGGAAGAAGTGCTGAGAGGCGGCTGACGTTCGGCCAAAAAACGTCGGCCAAAAACGTCGGCCCAAAAAACAACGTCGCCCCGGATCAGGTCCGGGACGACGTTTTTGTTCGGTCATTCGGCCTAATGGGGGTTATTCCGTCAGGTCGTTCCAGGCTTCCTTGATGCGGTCGAAGAAGCCTTTGGACTGCGGGCATTCGTCGCCGGTTTCGGTCGACTGCAGCTCGCGCAGGATTTCCTTCTGGCGGGCGGAAAGCTTGGTCGGCGTTTCCACGCTGATCTCGATGACGAGATCGCCGCGGCCGCGCCCCTGCAGGACAGGCATGCCCGCGCCGCGCTTGCGCAGCTGCTTGCCCGACTGGATGCCCGCCGGAATGTCGACCGAAAGGCCCTCGCCATCCATGCCGGGAATCTCGATCGAGCCGCCCAGTGCCGCCGTGGTAAAAGTGATCGGAACGCGCGTGATCAGCGTCGTGCCGTCACGTTCGAACACCCGGTGCCGTTTGACATGCAGGAAGATATAGAGATCTCCCGGAGGCGCGCCGAAGGGACCGGCCTCGCCCTTGCCGGAAAGGCGGATGCGGGTGCCGGAATCGACGCCCGGCGGGATGTCCACCTGCAAGGTCTGGGGCTTGTCGACCCGGCCCTCGCCGCCGCAGGAGCGGCATGGCTTCTCGATCACTTCGCCCCGACCGTGGCAGGTGGGGCAAGTGCGTTCCACCACGAAGAAGCCCTGCTGCGCCCGGACCTTGCCATTGCCGCCGCACATGTTGCAGCCGCGCTTGCCGGTTCCCGGCTCGGCGCCCGAACCGCCGCAAGGCTCGCAGCCCTGCGAGACTTCGATGGTGATCTCGGTCTGCTTGCCGTGGAAGGCTTCGTCCAGACTGACTTCCATGTCGTAACGCAAGTCGGCACCGCGACGCGCCTGCTGACGCCCGCCTCCACCGAAGGCGCTGCCGAAGATGGATTCGAAGATGTCCCCGATATCGCCGAACTCGGCGCCGCCGGGATGACCGCCGCCGCCCATTCCCTGCTGGAATGCGGCATGGCCGTAACGATCGTAGGCCGCCCGCTTCTGGGGGTCCTTGAGGCAGTCGTAAGCCTCGCTGATCTGCTTGAAACGCGCTTCGGAATCGCCGCAGCCCGGGTTCTTGTCCGGATGATGCCGCATGGCGAGGCGGCGGTAGGACGACTTGATGGTCTTGTCGTCGGCGCTGCGCTCTACTTCCAGCAGTTCGTAATAATCGATTTCAGTCGCTGACACGTCTTATACTTCCCCGCGTACGACCCGGTCGCCACCGGCACGTCGTGCACCGGTGGCGATCGCGGTTTTCATGAGGACTCGTCAGCCCTTGTTGTTTTCGTCGACTTCCGAGAACTCGGCGTCGACGACATCGTCATCGGCACCGGCCGGAGCGGCTTCCGGCGAAGCGCCCGAGGCCTGTTCCTTCTCGTAGATGGCCTGGCCCATCTTCATCGCGACTTCGGTCAGCGCCTGCGACTTGGCGGTGATCTCGGCGGGTTCGCCGCCTTCGATCGCCGTCTTGGTCTCGGCAATGGCCGCTTCGACTTCGGACTTCAGCCCGGCGTCGATCTTGTCGCCATGTTCGGCGATCTGCTGCTCGGTCGCGTGGACGAGGCTGTCGGCGTTGTTCTTGGCCTCTGCGGCCTCACGACGCTTCTTGTCCTCTTCGGCGAACTTCTCGGCATCCTTGACCATCTGGTCGATGTCGTTGTCCGACAGACCGCCCGAAGCCTGGATGCGGATCTGCTGCTCCTTGCCGGTGCCCTTGTCCTTGGCGGAGACGTTGACGATGCCGTTGGCGTCGATGTCGAACGTGACTTCGATCTGCGGCACGCCCCGGCGCGCGGCCGGAATGCCGACCAGGTCGAACTGGCCGAGCATCTTGTTGTCCTGCGCCATCTCGCGCTCGCCCTGGAACACGCGGATGGTCACCGCCTGCTGGTTATCCTCGGCGGTCGAGTAGACCTGGCTCTTCTTGGTCGGGATCGTCGTATTGCGGTCGATCATCTTGGTCATGATGCCGCCCAGCGTCTCGATACCCAGCGACAGCGGGGTGACGTCGAGCAGGAGCACGTCCTTGACGTCGCCCTGAAGCACGCCGGCCTGGATCGCGGCGCCCATGGCAACCACTTCGTCAGGGTTCACGCCGGTGTGCGGGTCCTTGCCGAAGAAGTCCTTCACGACTTCGCGCACCTTGGGCATGCGGGTCATGCCGCCCACGAGCACGACGTCGTCGATGTCCTTGGCCGAAAGACCGGCATCGGCGATCGCCTTGCGGCAGGGTTCCAGCGTGCGCTGGATCAGGTCCGCAACCATCTTTTCGAGGTCGGCGCGGGTGACGGTTTCGACGAGGTGCAGCGGAGTGGTGGCGCCGCCTTCCATGCGTGCGGTGATGAAGGGCAGGTTGACCTCGGTCGTCGCGGTGGACGAGAGTTCGATCTTCGCCTTCTCGGCCGCTTCCTTCAGACGCTGCAGAGCGAGCTTGTCGCTGCGCAGGTCCATGCCTTCCTTGGCCTTGAACTTGTCGGCCAGCCATTCGACCAGCTTGGTGTCGAAGTCTTCACCGCCCAGGAACGTGTCGCCGTTGGTCGACTTCACTTCGAACACGCCGTCGCCGATTTCGAGGATCGAAACGTCGAAGGTGCCGCCGCCAAGGTCGTAGACGGCGATGGTCTTGCCGTCCTGCTTGTCGAGGCCATAGGCCAGTGCGGCCGCGGTCGGCTCGTTGATGATGCGCAGCACTTCAAGACCGGCGATCTGGCCGGCGTCCTTGGTCGCCTGGCGCTGCGCGTCGTTGAAGTAGGCGGGCACGGTGATGACGGCCTGCGTCACGGTCTCGCCGAGGTACGATTCGGCGGTTTCCTTCATCTTCTGCAGAGTGAAGGCCGAGATCTGCGAGGGGCTGTACTCTTCGCCGCCGGCCTGGACCCAAGCGTCGCCGTTCTTGCCCTTGACGATGTGGTACGGAACCAGCTCGGTGTCCTTCTTGGTCACCGGGTCGTCGAAGCGGCGGCCGATCAGGCGCTTCACCGCGAAAATCGTGTTGTCGCCGTTGGTCACGGCCTGGCGCTTTGCGGGCTGCCCGATCAGGCGTTCACCATCCTTGGTGAAAGCGACGATCGAGGGCGTGGTGCGCGCGCCTTCGGAGTTCTCGATAACCTTGGGCTTGCCGCCGTCCATCACGGCGACGCAGCTGTTGGTGGTGCCGAGGTCGATACCAATTACTTTTGCCATTATCCCCATTCCTCACGTCAGTGGATGACACCATGCGGATCGCCTCCCTCCATAAGGCAAGGCGGCTTGCACAGCTCGATGACGTTCAAAGTCGTCGGAGCCGCATATAGGTGTGGTTTCGCTTGGAACAAGTCTGTCGCGATGGCATTACGCGGGGGAAATTTTCAGCGCCCCGAAACTCTTCGCGATCAGGGGCCTGCCCGAGAGGATCCATCCGCCGTGAAGCCCTTTTCCCTGCTTGCCTTTACCAGTGCCTCCGCCCTGCTCGTCTCGCTTGCCGCCTGCAAGCAGAGCGAGGCGCCGGCGCCGCAGGAAAGCGCCTCGCTTGACGCCGGGCCAACCGCGAAGCCCGGCATCAGCGCCAGCGACGGCCACCTCATTCTTCCGGTCGTGGCCGGCCGCCCCGGCGCGGTCTACTTCACCGTGCGCAATGACGGTTCGGTGCCGGTGAAGCTCGTCGGCGTCCATGTCGGCGGCGCCGGTAGCGCCCAGATGCACAAGACGGAGGGCGGCAGCATGGCCGCCGTCGATTCGCTCGATCTCGCGCCCGGCGCCCAGGTCGATTTCAAGCAGGGCGGCATGCACGTCATGGTGTTCGACATCGGCGAGACGGTAAAGGCCAGCGAGACGGCTGAATTGACCCTGACCTTCTCCGACGGCGACAAGCTCTCGATGCCGCTTCGGGTCGAAACCATGGGCGGGGATATGGGCGGCGGCAGCGACATGCCCGGAATGGACCACTGACCACCCATTTGTCTGGGGAACCCTTGCCAGAAGCAATCGCGCCCCCGCCCTGCCTGCCGGGGGCCGAGCGCCCGCTGACACCGGGTGAGATCGCGCTGGTCCAATCGGTTTTCGGCGACGCGTTGGACTGCGCGCCCGTTCGCATCCGGCGGCGCAAATGGTTTCCCTTCCAGCCTGCCAATGTCGTCATGGCGCCTTGCGGGCACCTTCATTTCCACCGCGGCTCCGCGCTTTATCAGGACGATTTCGCCGGAGCGCCGATCGGGCTCCAGGGGTTGTTCATCCATGAAATGACGCATGTCTGGCAGACCCAGCGCAAAGGCCGCTGGTATCTTCCGCTCATGCGCCATCCGCTCTGCCGCTACGATTATGCCTTGCGGCCGGGATGGACGCTCGGTCGCTACGGGATCGAGCAGCAGGCCGAAATCGTGCGCCACGCGTTCCTGCTCGATCGGGGATGGCGAGTTCCAGGTGCACCGCCGCTCGCCAGCTATGACGGCATCCTGCCGTTCGGCCGGATTTCAGACTAGGCTCCCAGCGCATTAAGAAAGGGGCGCGAGTTTCCCCGCGCCCCTTTCTTATGTGTAAGCAGACCGGTCAGGCCGGCGCGATCAGCAGTCGCGGTCCCAGTAGCGGTCGCCGCGGCGATCGTAACGATAGCAGCCATTGTGCTTCTTCTGGGTCGAGCCGACAGCCGCACCGGCAGCAGCGCCGACGGCGGCACCGGCGCCGACGTCACCCGCCAGCGCGCCAACGCCCGCGCCCAGCGCGCCGCCGGCCAGGGCGCCTTCGCCGCCGTAGTTGCTTGCACAGCCAGCCACGCCCAGGGCGCCGGCGGCCAAGATAGGAAGAATGAGCATTCGCATGGGATCTCTCCGCTGAAAATCAGTTGCCTGACTGATCAACGGCCCCGATGCGGAGGGGTTCCATAAGGCCCTGCAAACGAACGACACCGTGCCCCCGTTCGTCTCTCAAGGCCTTGACGAACCTTGAAGACCAACAGCAGGCACGGCGGGTAACAGGGATCAGGAAAGCCGGATCAGTCCGGCTTCTTTGCCACGGCCACCATGGCAGGACGCAGCAGGCGGTCCTTGATCATATAACCGGCCTGGAGTTCCTGGACGACCGTGCCGGGCTCGACATCGGCCGAGGGAACCTCGATCATCGCCTGGTGCTGGTTCGGGTCGAGCGGCATGCCCATCGCGGCGATGCGGCTGATGCCGTGGTTGGTGAACACCTTCTCGATCTCGCGGCCAGTCGCCTCGATGCCGGCGACGATGCCCTTCAGCTTCTCGTCCTCGCGCAGTTCGCTCGGGATCGACGAAAGCGCGCGGGACAGGTTGTCCGCCACCGAGAGAATGTCGCGGGCAAAGCCGGTCGCGGCATAGGCGCGGGTGTCGGCCACGTCCTTTTCAAGGCGGCGGCGCACGTTCTGGGTCTCGGCACGGGCGTAAAGCACGTCCTGCTTGGCGATTTCCAGTTCCTCGCGGAGCTTGGCGATTTCACCGCCGTCCTTATCGCTGTCGATCATGTCTTCGGGCACGCCCTTCAGTTCTTCCGCGATGGCGGGATCTACAGTCTGACCCTCTGGCGGCTGGGTCTTGTCGTCAGTCATTATTGTAAGGTTCCAACTATCCGATGAGCTTGCCCAGGCTCTGGGCAGTGAAGTCCACCATGGGGACGACGCGCGCATAATTCAACCGAGTCGGGCCGATTACCCCCACTACGCCGACGACCCTGCCCTCGCGATCCCGATAGGGCGAAGCGATGACCGAGGAGCCGGAAAGCGCGAAAAGCCGGTTTTCCGATCCGATGAATATCCTGGTCGAATCCGCCTCGCGCGCCGTCTCCAGCAACTCGGCGACGGACTGCTTGTTTTCCAGGTCGTCAAGCAGCGAGCGGACGCGTTCGAGATCAGAAAGCGCCGATTCGTCGAGGAGATTGGCCTGCCCACGCACGATCAGCACCGGCCGTGCGGTCGCATCCTCGCTCCACACGGCAAGGCCGCGCTCCACGAGGTCGCGGCTGGCCGTATCGAGCGCCGACTTGCCGGTGGCGATGTCGGACCGCATCGCCCGGGCCGCCTCGCCCAGGGTGCGGCCGGCGAGATGGGCAGTGATGTAGTTCGAGGCTTCCTCCAGCGCGCCGGGCGGCAGACTGGCGGGCAGTTCGATGATCCGGTTCTCCACCGCGCCTTCTTCGCCCACGAGCACCGCCAGCGCCCGGCCGGGGCCGAGCGGAACGATCTGCAAGTGCATCAGACGCGGCTCGCGGCGCGGCACCATGACTACGCCGGCGCCCGACGTGAGGTTCGACAGCAAGGCGCTGGTCGCCTCGAGCGCGGCCTCGATCGGCCCCGGCGCGGCAATCCGGCTCTCGATGGCGAGCCGTTCCTCGGCGGTCGGTTCCGCCACTTGCATGATGCCGTCCACGAACAGGCGCAGCCCGGCCTCGGTCGGCAGGCGTGCCGCGCTTATGTGGGGGGCGGCCAGCAGTCCCAGCGATTCGAGGTCGGCCAGGACCGAGCGGATCGATGCCGAGGACAATTTCACGCCGCCCGGCCCGGCCAGGACCTTCGAGCCGACCGGGCTTCCGGTGGCGATATAGCCCTCCACGACGAGGCGGAAAATCTCGCGCGCGCGGTCGGTCAGTTCCAGGATGGGTGGTGTCGGCATTCGTCCTCAACTTAGGGATTGCCGCCAAGGCCTCAAGTCCCATGGCGCGATGTCGGAGCGACTATCGCGCTTTTTCCCTTGGACACACTCGATTGTCGCATTTTCCACGCGCTCAGGTGTTTCCACCGGGGCGGAAAATGCTCTAGGGGGCGCAGGCAATTTTAGACCAAAGGAACCTCCATGCGACCTTCCGGCCGTACGCCCGACGAGATGCGCGCTATCGACATCCAGACCGGTTTCACCAAGCACGCCGAAGGCTCGGTGTTGATTTCCTTCGGTGATACTCGTGTGCTCGTCACCGCTTCGGTCGAGGAAAAGGTTCCGCCGTTCCTTCGCGGCAAGGGCGAAGGCTGGGTCACGGCCGAATACTCGATGCTGCCCCGCGCCACTCACACCCGTGGCAGCCGCGAAGCCGCCAAGGGCAAGCAGTCGGGCCGCACCCAGGAAATCCAGCGCCTGATCGGCCGCAGCTTGCGCGCCGTGGTCGACATGAAGAAGCTCGGCGAGCGCCAGATCGTGCTCGACTGTGACGTGCTCCAGGCCGATGGCGGCACTCGCACCGCCTCCATCTCGGGCGCCTGGGTCGCGCTGCGCCTGGCCGTCGACAAGCTGATGGCCGAAGGCAAGATCAAGGAAGATCCGATCAACGCCCGCGTTGCCGCGATCTCCTGCGGCATCTGCGAGGGTACGCCGGTGCTCGACCTCGACTATATCGAAGACAGCTCGGCCGATGCCGATGCCAACTTCGTGCTGATCGAAGGCGGCATGATCGCCGAGGCCCAGGCAACCGCCGAAGGCGCGACTTATGACGAGGAAGGCCTGCTGCGCCTCCTGCGCCTGGCCCGCATCGGCTGCGACCGGATCTTCGCCGCCCAGGCCAAGGCCGTCGGCCGGTGAGCAATCGCCGCCTCCAGGGCGAACGTCTCGTTATTGCCACGCACAATGCGGGCAAGCTTCGGGAAATCGGCGCCCTGCTCGCGCCGTTCGGGATCGAGTGCGTTTCCGCCGGCGAACTCGGCCTGCCCGAGCCGGAAGAGACGGGCACGACGTTCGTGGAGAACGCGCTGCTCAAGGCCCATGCGGCCGCCAAGGCAGCGCAGCTTCCCGCGCTGGCGGACGATAGCGGCATGTCGGTGACGGCGCTGGGCGGAAGGCCCGGCGTCTACACCGCCGACTGGGCCGAGCGGCAGTGGTTCGAGGGCGAGCCGGGCAAGGCCTGGGAAGGCCGCGACTGGTTCATGGCGATGGGCAAGGTCGAGGGTCTGCTCTGCGAGCAAGGCCAGGATGTCGACCGTTCTTGCTGGTTTTCCTGCGTGCTCGCGATCGCCTGGCCCGATGGGGCAGAGGCCGTTTACGAAGGTCGCTCCAACGGCACCTTCACCTGGCCGCCGCGCGGCAAGCTGGGCTTCGGCTACGATCCCTGCTTCGTGCCCGACGGCCTCGACCAGACTTTCGCCGAGATCGCGCCAGAAAAGAAGCACGAGATCAGCCACCGCGCCGATGCTTTCGCCAAGCTGGTCGCGGAGCAGTTCCCGGGCTAATCTGTCACGATGGCCCGCGCGCTCTATATTCACTGGCCGTTCTGCCTCGCAAAGTGCCCCTATTGCGACTTCAACAGCCATGTCCGCGAGCGGGTGGAGATCGAACGCTGGGAAGCGGGCCTGCTCGCCGACATGCGCCACGAACACGCGGTTGCGGGCGGCGAGCGGCTCGATTCCATCTTCTTCGGCGGCGGCACGCCTTCGTTGATGCCCCCTGCCCTCGTCGCGCGGCTGCTGGACGAGGCCGAGAAGCTCTGGGGCTTTTCGCAAGGGATCGAGATCACTCTGGAGGGCAACCCCTCCTCGGTGGAAGCCGGCAATTATGCGGCTCTCGCGGCGGTGGGGGTCAACCGTGTCTCGCTGGGGCTCCAGGCGCTCGATAACCAGACCTTGCGGTTTTTGGGCCGCCTGCACGATGCGCAGGAAGGGCTGAAGGCGCTTGAAGTGGCGCAGCAGAACTTCTCGCGCGTCAGCTTCGACCTGATCTACGCGCGGCCGGGCCAGAGCCTCGACCAGTGGCAGGCAGAACTCGCCCACGCCCTCTCTTACGG
This sequence comes from Novosphingobium sp. BL-S-21, assembly GCF_055521655.1. NCBI lineage: Bacteria > Pseudomonadati > Pseudomonadota > Alphaproteobacteria > Sphingomonadales > Sphingomonadaceae > Novosphingobium > Novosphingobium sp. BL-S-21. The sequence goes on along the minus strand of NZ_CM145496.1, from coordinate 572,611 downwards.
CACGGGCCACCTCTCGCTCTACCAGCTCACCATCGAACCCGGCACGAAGTTCGCCACGATGGTGCGCCAGCAGGAATTCGCTCCGCTGGACGAAGACGCCTGTGCCGACATGTTCGCGCTGACGCGCGAGATGACGGCCGCGGCAGGACTGCCCGCCTACGAAATCAGCAATCATGCCCGGCCCGGCGAGGAAAGCCGCCATAACCTGACTTATTGGCGCTATCAGGACTATTGCGGCATCGGCCCCGGCGCTCACGGGCGGCGCGGCGGCGTGGCCACGACGCGCCACCGCAAGCCCGAAAACTGGCTCGAAGCCATCGATCTGCACGCGCAGGGGATCAACGAAGTCCGCGATCTCGGACGCCGCGAACAGGCGAGCGAAGCCATGCTCATGGGCCTGCGCCTGCGCGAAGGCGTGGACCTCGATGCGCTTGCGGCCCGATTCGGACTGGATGCCGCGCAGCTCTGCGATCCCGGCAAGGCCGCTTTCTACGAGAAGCAGGGCCTGGTCCACCGCGCGGGCACGCACCTCCACGTCACCGAGGACGGCATGCCGCTGCTCGATGGCTTGCTGGGTGAGATTGTGCCCGTGGACCTCGTCGAGCCGTGAACCCGCCATCGGGCACGACCAAAGCGGACCTGCTCGAAGCCTGGGGCAACCACCTCGGCAATGGACGCCGCCGCAGCCCTCACACGGTTCGCGCCTATATCGCCACGGCCGCCCGGTTGATCGACGGTGCCAGGGCCTGCGACTGGACCTCGCTGGCCCGCCTTGAGGCGGCCGACTTGCGCGTTCACCTCGCCACCCGGCGTGAGGACGGAATCGGCAACAGTTCGGCCGCTCGCGAACTCTCGGCGCTCAAGAGCTTCCTGTCCTTTGCGCGCGAGCAGGCCGGCGTTGCCCATGCCGCCGCGCCGCGCCTTCGCGGACCGCGCGTCAAGAAGGGACTGCCACGCCCGGTCACGCCGGACGAAGCGGTCAACCTGGCCACCCTGGTCGAGGAAGATGCCCGCGAGCCGTGGATCGGCGCGCGCGATCGTGCCGTTCTGCTCCTTCTCTACGGCGCCGGCATGCGCATCGCGGAAGCCCTGTCTATCGCCGGAGCCGCGCTGCCGCTGGGCGAGACGCTGGTGGTTACCGGCAAGGGCGGCAAGCAGCGCATGGTTCCGCTCCTGCCCATCGTGCGCGAGGGCGTGGCCGATTATCTCGACAAATGCCCTTGGCCGATGAAGGCGGACGAGCCGATCTTTCGGGGCGCCAAAGGCGGAGCCCTGTCGCAAGGCATGGTGCAGAAGGCGGTCGCGCGCGCCCGGATCGTGCTCGGGCTGCCGGACAGCGCCACGCCGCACGCCTTGCGCCACAGCTTCGCCACGCATTTGCTGGGCGCGGGCGCCGACCTGAGGAGCCTGCAGGAACTGCTGGGCCATGTAAGCCTGGGTTCGACGCAGATATATACCAAGGTCGATGCCGCGACGCTGCTGGACGTCTATCGTAACGCCCATCCGCGCGAACAGGGCTGAAACGCTGCGGGGGACGGGGCGTGTTCAGCCCCGCCCCCCGCCGATGTCAGGAGCATGCCTGGCCGAAGCGCGTGCTAGAGCGCGCCCTCATGCGGCGCCAGCAGACCGCGCCAGATCAGGGCGCCGATCGCCGCGCCGACCAGCGGCGCCACCCAGAACACCCACAGCTGCCCGAGGGCGGCCGTTTCTGCAAAGAGCGCCACGCCGGTCGACCGCGCCGGATTGACCGATGTGTTGGTGACCGGGATCGAGATCAGGTGGATCAGCGTCAGGCACAGGCCGATCGCCAGCGGTCCGAAACCGGCAGGGGCGATCTTCGAGGTCGAGCCGAGGATGACGATGATGAAACCGGCCGTCAGGATCGTTTCGATCATCAGTGCCGAAGACAGCGCATAGCCGCCGGGCGAAAGTGCACCGTAGCCGTTGGTGGCGAAGCCTCCCGGAGTCCAGTCGGCCTTGCCCGAGGCGATGGCGTAGAGCGCCGCCGCGGCCAGGATTGCGCCCAGCACTTGGGCGATCCAGTAGGGAACGAGGTCCTTCCAGTCGAGCCGGCCGCCAACGGCCATGCCCAGCGAGACCGCCGGGTTGAAATGCCCGCCGGAAATGGAGCCGACCGCATAAGCCATGGTCAGCACCGTCAGGCCGAATGCCAGGGCTACGCCCGCGAAGCCGATCCCGAGTTCGGGAAAGGCCGCTGCCAGCACTGCCGAACCGCAGCCGCCGAAGACGAGCCAGAATGTACCGAAGAACTCCGCTGCCAATCGCTTGGACATAACCCCTGCTCCCAAATGGTTGCGAGCAGAGACTACGGTATAACACCTAGGTGCGATACTCTGGCTCTTGTACAAAACTGACTAATAGTTAGCCCTGATCTACTTGGATCGGCGCTCGGCAGAAGGCTTCCAGGAGAGGATCCGCCACAAGTACCAGACGGCGCCACCTGCGGCGAGAACCAGTGTAGCCCAACCGATCCAGGCCTCTGCCTGGGCAAAACGCTGGCCCAGCCACCGGCCCGCCAGGATCAGCAACGTGTTCCAGATCGCCACGCCGGCAGCGGTATAGAGCAGGAAGGTGCCATGCCGCATATGCGCGAGGCCCGCGGGGACCGATACCATCGTCCGGAACATCGGCATGAAGCGCAGGAGGAAGACCACCCAGTGCCCATGCTTGCGGAAGAAGGTGCCGGCGCGCTCCACTTCATGCCATTCCAGGGTCAGCCAGCGGCCCCAGCGCTCGATGAAGGGTTTCAGGCGCTCGTAGCCCAGGCGGTCGGCGCCGAGGAACAGCACGTAGTTGCCCAAGGTCGAGCCGACGGTGCCGGCCAGCAGCACGGACAGGAAATCCATGCGCCCATGTGCAATGGCGATCCCCGCGACGCCCATGATAAGCTCCGAGGGGATCGGCGGCACGATGTTCTCGAGCATCATCAGCAGGAGGATACCCCAGTACCCTCCTGCTTCGATCAGCGCGATAACCCATTCATTCATGTTCGCCTGCATTCATCATTGCGGACGACCCGCGAAATCAGGCTTACATCGCCGCGTGGCGGGCCTCGATCGCATCCCAGATCTTTGCCCCGGTGTCGGTACCGTTGAAGCGATCGATGGCGACGATTCCCGTCGGCGAGGTCACATTGATTTCGGTCAGCCATTTTCCGCCAATCACGTCGATACCCACGAAAACAAGGCCTCGTGCCTTGAGTTCCGAACCGAGCGCTGCGCAGATTTCCTCTTCCGCCGAAGTGAGGCCGGCGGCCTCCGCCGATCCGCCCACCGCGAGGTTGGAGCGAAACTCGCCGGCTCCGGGCTTGCGGTTGATGGCGCCCGCGAATTCGCCGTCGACCAGGACGATCCGCTTGTCGCCCTCCGCCACGTCGGGGAGGAAAGGCTGGACCATGAACGGCTCGACCCAGGCATTTTCGAACATCTCGATCAGCGCGCCAAGATTGCTGCCATCGGCGGGCACGCGGAACACCGCCTTGCCGCCATTGCCGTGAAGCGGCTTGATCACGAGGTCACCGCCGAAGCCCGCCTCGACATTGCGCTGCTGGAACAGGCGCACATCCTCGATGCGGCGCGCAATGAAGGTCGGCGGCATGAAGCGCGCATAGTCGAGCACGAAGACCTTCTCGGGCGCATTGCGAACCGAGAGGGGGTCGTTGACCACAAGGGTCTGCCCGGCAAGCCGTTCCAGCAGATGGGTGGCAGTGATGTAACCAAGGTCGAAAGGCGGATCCTGCCGCATCAGCACCACATCGATATCGGCGACGAGGTCGATCAGGCGATACTCGCCGCGCGTGAAATGGGCGCCTTCCACGCGCTGCACCGTGATCGGCGCGCCCCAGCAGGTCAGCCGCCCGGCGGCACCCGAGGAGGCGTCATAAGCCAGCGTGCGCACATCGTAATGGAACAGTTCGTGCCCGCGCGCCTGCGCCGAGAGCATGAGCGCGAACGAGGAATCGCCCGCGATCTTGATCGATTCCAGCGGGTCCATCTGAACGGCGATGCGTAAGGTCATGAAAAGTCTGGTCCTCGCGGATATGTACCGAGCGGTATCTTTCGGAAAGGCGGCTTAATCAAATTCGGCGGCGGGTGCGAATGGTTTCGAGCCAGTCCTGCATCTTTGCCGACGGACCGAAACCCTGCGGCGGAATTCAGGCGCCCGGCTGCCACGCATTGACGATGCGGCGCGGCCAGCAGCGCGGTGCCAGCAGCAATACGTCGATCCGCAAGCTGTCGCCCGGCTTCTGGTATCGATGCGCGACGGACTCGGCGGCGGCCGCCACGCGGCGCAGCCGGTAATGATCGATGGCAGTGTCGAGATCGGCGCGCCGCGCACGCCATTTCACTTCGACGAAACAGAGCGTCCGTCCGCGGCGGGCCACGATATCCACTTCGCCGCGCGCGGTCTTCACGCGCCTCGCCCGGATGCTCCAGCCCGTCATCCGCAAGTACCATGCGGCCAGCGCCTCTCCCCGGCGCCCTTGCCGCTCCGCCTCTGCGCGCGACTTGCCGCGGCCCTGGCTCACTTGAGTTCCATGGCCCGGGCGTAAAGCGTCTTGCGGTCGAGCCCGGTGGCTTTGGACACGCTGGCCGCCGCCTGCGACGGCTTGGCGATGGCCAGCTCCGCACGCAGCATCGCGTCCACGTCGACTTCACCGATCGGCTCGTCGCCCGGCGGCGCCACCAGAAGCACGATCTCGCCCTTCGGAGGATGGGCCGCATAATGGGCGATGAGTTCGTCGGGCGTGCCGCTGCGGCATTCCTCGAACTTCTTGGTCAGTTCGCGCGCTACCGCCACTTCGCGTCCGGGAAGCACCGCGCCGATCGCTGCCAGCGCATCGTCCAGGCGCGGCGCCGTCTCGTAGAAGATCAGCGTGGCCGGGACTTTCGCAAGGTCGGACAGCACCGTCTCGCGCGCCTTGGCCTTGTTGGGCAGGAACCCGGCGAAGAGGAAACGGTCGTTCGGCAAGCCCGAGAGCGTCATCGCCATGACCGCGGCATTGGCCCCCGGCAGGCTGGTGACGGGGATGCCCCGCTCCCGCGCGATCTTGACGAGCCGATAGCCCGGATCGGAGATCAGCGGCGTACCGGCGTCGCTGACGAGCGCGACCGGCTCGCTTTCCATCAGTGCCAGCAGACGCTCGCGGTCGCCCTCGCCTGCGTGGTCGTCGTAGCGGATCATCTTCTGCTTGATGCCCAGGTGGTGCAGCAGCTTTCCGGTGATGCGGGTATCCTCGCAGGCAACCGCGCTCACGCCCTTGAGAATCTCCACGGCGCGGAAGGTAATGTCCCCAAGGTTGCCAATCGGGGTTGCCACTATGTAGAGGCCTGAGGTGAGAATGTGTTCCATCGCAGGGACTCATGGCCCAAGCACTATGGGAGCGGCAAGCAATGTTCTATGATCGCCTGAACCGGCGCACTCTTTTCGCGGCGGCAGCGATGGCAGCTCTGGCGGGCTGTGCCGTGGTACCCAAGGCCCCTGCGCCGGCCCCCGCGCCCGCTCCGACGCCTTCCGAAAGCGAAATTCCCACCGATACCGAGCGTCACCGCGTTGCCCTGCTGGTGCCGACCACCGGCCCGAATGCCGGCGTCGGCCAGTCGCTGGCCAATGCGGCGAACATGGCGCTGCTCGACACGGGCGCCAAGAACCTGCGCATCACGACTTACGACACCGGCACCAATCCCGGCGAGGCCGCGCGCCGCGCCATAGCCGACGGCAACAAGCTGATTCTCGGCCCGCTGCTTTCCGACGACATCGCCTCGGTCGCGGCTGTCGCCAAGCCCGCCAAGGTGCCGCTGATCTCGTTCTCCAACGACGAGAAAGCCGCCACCAGGGACGTCTTCATCATCGGCAACCTGCCCGGCCAGTCGATCGCCCGCACCGTGACGTATGCCCGCGGCAAAGGCATCTCCACTTTCGCCGCGCTCGTTCCCAAGGGTGACTATGGCGAACGCGTGAGCAGTTCCCTGCTTGCATCGGTGCGCGATGGCGGCGGCTCCGTCGTCGCCATGGAGACTTACGATCGCTCGGCAGCCTCGATCAGCGCTGCGGCGGGACGGATCAAGGCTAAGGCCGGCTATGGCGCGCTGCTCATCGCCGACAGCGGCAGCCTTTCGGCCAAGGCCGCCGTGTCCTACCGCGCGGCCGGTGGCGGCGCCGGTGTGCGCCTGCTCGGCACAGAACTCTGGGGCGGCGAACGCGAACTGGCGACCAGTCCTGCTCTCAACGGAGCATGGTTCTCCACCGTGTCCGACGTCCGCTTCGCGCAGTTCGCCAAGAGCTATCGCAGCCGCTTCGGTGCCGCACCGTTCCGCATCGCGACACTGGGATACGATTCCGTGCTGCTGACCCTGCGGGTTGCGCGCGACTGGGTGCCGGGCAAGGCCTTCCCGACGACCGAAATGCTCGATCCCGGCGGCTTCCTGGGTGTGGACGGACCGTTCCGCTTCGGCCGCACCGGCCTGATCGAACGCGCACTGGAAGTGCGGGCGGTCGAAGGCGGCGCCGTCAAGGTCATCAGCGCCGCGCCCAGCGGTTTCGCCAAGTAATTCCGCCCCTTTCCGGTGGAAAGGATCAGACAGCGAACATCTCTTTGCGGATAAGCCTAAACCCGTGCTTGATCGCGGGTTTAGGCGCCCTATAGTCCCGCTCATGTCCGATGACCTGTTCGACAAGCTCCCGTCTTCGGGCGGGGAATCCTACGATGGTTCCGCGATCGAAGTGCTGGAGGGGCTGGAGCCTGTCCGGCGCCGTCCCGGCATGTACATCGGCGGCACCGATGAGCGCGCGCTTCACCATCTCGCGGCCGAAGTGCTCGACAATGCGATGGACGAAGCCGTCGCCGGACACGCCAACCGCATCGAGGTGACGCTGGACGAAGGCAACAGCCTGACCATCACCGACAACGGCCGCGGCATCCCGGTGGACGAGCATCCCAAGTTCCCCGGCAAATCGGCGCTGGAGGTCATTCTTTCCACCCTGCACTCGGGCGGCAAGTTCTCGGGCAAGGCCTATGCCACTTCGGGCGGCTTGCACGGCGTGGGCATTTCGGTGGTCAACGCCCTTTCCAGCCTCACGCGCGTCGAAGTGGCCCGTAACAAGGAGCTTTTCGCGCAGGAGTTCTCGCGCGGACAGACGCTTGGCCCGCTCCAGAAGGTCGGCGCGGCGCCCAATCGCCGCGGCACCGCCGTCAGCTTCACGCCGGACACCGAGATTTTCGGCGACCAGCAGTTCAAGCCGGCGCGCCTGTTCAAGCTGGTTCGCTCCAAGGCCTACCTCTTTGCCGGCGTGGAAATCCGCTGGAAATGCGCGCCCTCGCTGGCTTCGGACGACGTTCCTGCAGAAGCGACGTTCCAGTTCCCCGGCGGCCTGGCCGATCACCTGGCCGAGCAGATCGGCGCGCGCGAATGCGTGACCACGCAGGCCTTCTCAGGCACGCAGGATTTCCCGCGCGGCGATGACGGCTCCGAACAGGGCCGCGTCGAATGGGCGATCGCCTGGCCGCTCTATTCCGACGGTTCCTATTCCTGGTACTGCAACACCATCCCGACGCCCGATGGCGGCACGCACGAACAGGGTCTGCGCGCCGCGCTGACCAAGGGCATTCGCGCCTTCGCGGACCTGGTGGGCCAGGCCAAGAAGGCCAAGGACATCACGCCGGACGACGTGGTGACCGGCAGCGAAGTCATGCTCTCGGTCTTCATCCGCGACCCCCAGTTCCAGAGCCAGACCAAGGACCGCCTGACCAGCCCCGAGGCCGCGCGCCTCGTGGAAGCGGCGATCCGCGATCACTTCGACCATTTCCTCACCGACAATCTCGAACGCGGCAAGGCCCTGCTCGGCGCGGTGATGGAGCGTATGGACGATCGCCTGCGCCGCAAGGCGGAGCGCGAGGTCAAGCGCAAGACGGCTACCAATGCCCGTAAGCTGCGCCTGCCCGGCAAGTTGACGGACTGTTCGGGCGAAGGCCCGGGCGAAACCGAACTCTTCATCGTCGAAGGCGATTCGGCAGGCGGCTCGGCCAAGCAGGCGCGCAATCGCAAGACCCAGGCGATCCTGCCGATCCGCGGCAAGATCCTCAACGTCGCATCCGCCACGGCCGACAAGATCCGCGGCAATTCGGAAATCGCCGATCTCGGCCTCGCGCTCGGTTGCGGCACCCGCAAGGACTGCAACGCCGACAACTTGCGCTACGACCGCGTGATCATCATGACCGACGCCGACGTGGACGGCGCACATATCGCCACGCTGCTGATGACCTTCTTCTTCCAGGAGATGCCGGACATCGTGAAGCGCGGCCACCTCTACCTCGCGCAGCCGCCGCTTTACCGCCTGACTGCCGGTTCGACTTCGGCCTATGCCCGCGACGATGCCCACCGCGCCGAACTGGAAGCGACCGTTTTCAAGAACAAGAAAGTGGAAGTCGGCCGGTTCAAGGGCCTTGGCGAGATGAACCCCGGTCAGCTGCGTGAAACCACCATGGCGCCGGAAAGTCGCTCGCTGATCCGCATTACCTTGCCGCCCGAATACGAGGGCCGCGCCGCGGTGAAGGACCTGGTCGACCGCCTGATGGGCCGCAATCCCGAACACCGCTTCATGTTCATCCAGAACCGTGCGGGCGAAATCGATCCGGAACTGATCGACGCCTGAGGCGCCGATCAGTCCGATCCATCGCGACCTACTTGGCCGCTACCGGCGTCGCCGCCAACAGGGCCGGTTCGGCGGGAACCGCAACCGCAACCGGCTCGATCACCTTCGCCACGGTCGCATAAGCGACGTCTTCGTCAAGGAAGCCTTTGACCGCCGATCCCGAGGCGATGAAGGCGCTGGTCCCGGTGGTCAGGAATCCGGCGATCGGCACGAGGGCGACAGCAGCGACTACGCCCCCGGTCCCGGTAACGCCTTTATCGTCGAAAGTGCCGGACAGCCTGATGTTTCGGTCATTGAGCCGGAGCGAAAGAACCCGGGCACCGATGTATCCGGACTTGCCCCACATGCCCTTGTTGCGCACTTCGGTGATCTCGGCGACGGCGGGGGTTCCCGCCGGTATCACGACAACGCCGTTCCGCTCGATATTCGCGGCCACTTCCATCTGCACGCGCTGCCCCACGCGAAGAGCCTTTTTCTTGGTCGTCAGTTCCTCGCGCGTGATCAGCGGCACTTCCATCCCCGCACGAAGAACATTGTCCGATACCGGCGCGAGTGCGATCGCCACGTGCTGCGGCGCTGCGAGAGGCGCGGCGTCCGTGGACGGCGTGGATTGTGCATGACTTGCGCACGCGGCCCCCATCAGCAGGCAAAAGCCTGCCAAATACTTCGATTTCATCGATAGTCCCCCTGAGAGGCAAAAATGCCCTCAAGCGGAGCCTAAATTCGTGGCCGCGAGGAAGTCAATTTGAGAAAGATCCACGATCCCCCTCACCGCACGCGCTTGAGGAACAATCCGCTCTCGCGTTTTTCCGTGGCGAAGTTGGGAAGTGTCTGCACCAGTTCGGACAATCGGGAAAAACCGTAGCTGCGGGCATCGAAGCTGGAGCGATTGGCCACGCGCTGGCCGACTTCGGAGAGGCTGGCGAAGCCCTGCTCGTCTCGTTTGCTCGCCTTCCAGGCCTCACCGAGCAATTTGACCAGTTCTTCGTCTATCGCGGGCTTGGCGGTTTCGTTTGCCGTTTCCACGGCGTCGCTGTCCGGCAAGGCGTCGAGATCGATGAAGCGGGTGCAAGCCTCGCGAAAGGCTTCGGGCGTGCGGGAAGAACCAAAACCATAGACCGGCGTGCCGTTCTGGCGGATGCGGATCGAAAGCGGCATGAAATCGCTGTCGCTCGACATGATGCCGAACCCGTCCACTTGCCCGCCATAGAGCAGGTCCATGGCGTCGATCGTCATTTTCATGTCGGTGGCATTCTTGCCCTTGGTCAGGTCGAATTGTTGCTGCGGTTCCAGCGCATGGCGATGGACCAATTTCGACCAGCCCTTGAGCGCAGGCTTGCTCCAGTTGCCGTAGATCCGCCGGACATTGACGGTGCCGAGATCGCCCAGGATGGTCAGCGCCGCGTCGAGGTTGGCGGGGGAGGCGTTATCGGCGTCGATCAGCAAAGCGATATTACGGCCGATGCGGGGCTTTGGCTCTGGCAAAGGGCAGTTCCTTCCTCAGGACGTGACAGCCGCGCGCTCCTGGTAAGCGGGCGCGGCTCGGCGCCAGATTATGACGAAGAAGAATGCCAGGACCAGCGGCATGATCGGAAAATGGAGATTGAGCGCCAGCGGCCGGGCCAGTGCCGGGCCGGCGAAGGCCAGGAACAGGGCGCAGCGTTCCCAGTCGCGAAAACCGCGGCGGAGGCCCTCTCCTGCAAGCCAGAGCATGGGGAACGCCAGGATCACCATATCGTAATCGAGGACATAGGGCGTCGCGAGGGGCGCGCCCGCCAGCATCAACGCCGCCAGTCCCGCGGACCATTGCCGGCGCCAGGACGCCTGGAGCACGAGCACCGCTGCAGCCAGCGTCACGGCGCCCTGCACCGTATAGCTCAGCGCCATGGGGGCACCGAGCAGCCGCAGCGCCGCAAAGGGGCTCATCATCTTGCCATAGCCGATCTGGCCATAGGCCATGGCCGTTTGGGCCCTCTCGCTCGCACCCACCCAGTCCGCCCAGGCATGCGGGCCGAACGCGCCGGCGGACAGCAGCGCCAGCGCGATCGCCGTCGCGCCGGCCGCGGCGATGACCCGCCATTGCCCGGTCGCCAGCAGGACAAGAGGCAGCAGCAACCCGAATTGCGGCTTGATCGTCGCCAGACCGAACAGCGCACCGGCCAGCAGCGGCCGGGTCGGAACCAGCCATGCGCCAAGGCCGAGCAGTCCTGCCACGAGGAAAGCCGTCTGTCCGTGAGTGACGACGATGGGCACGGCGGGAAAGGCCGCAAACAGCAGCCAGAGCGGGAGACCCGTCCCGGCTCCGGCCCACCAGCGACGGACGGCAGAAAGGTAGAAGGCGCCGGTCGCGGCCACCCAGAGAGCCAGCGCGGGGAAATAGGCAAGCCAGCCGAGCGGCCAGCAGAACGGCAGGAACGACGGGGGATAGTAGAATGCGGTATAAGCGCCTTCCGCCGAGAAATAGGTGCGCTGCGCCGCGATATGCGCCGCGCCGTCGTAGGGATTGCCATGCGCGACCAGCATGTGCCCGGTCGTCCAGAAGCTGATGAAATCGCTGCCGAGCAAGTAGCCGTTGGCATCCACCCCGTTGTGCGAAGTGGCCACCAGCCAGACGATCATGACCAGGTTGATCACGGCAAACAGCCGCAGATAGGCGCCGACGCGCGGCGCGTTCAACCAATCCATACGTTTCAGGAATTCAGCCCCCATCGCGCCTGTCTGCAACGCCCCGGCGGCTAAGTCCATGGCGCGGTGGGGGTAGGCGCCTCGGTGCTTGCCATGTTGCGCCGCAAAACTTAGAGATTAACCGGGCGGTTAAGGAATTGCCCCGGGATTTCGCCGAAGGGACAGGACATGCAGCGTTTCGAAGGCACCAGCAGCTACGTCGCCACGGACGATCTCAAAGTCGCCGTGAACGCCGCCGTCCTGTTGCGCCGCCCGCTTCTGGTGAAGGGAGAGCCCGGCACCGGCAAGACCGTGCTGGCCGAGCAGATCGCCGCCTCGATGAATGCGCCGCTGATCACCTGGAACGTGAAGTCCACCACCAAGGCGCACCAGGGCCTTTACGAATACGACGCGGTCGGCCGCCTGCGCGACGGGCAGCTGGGCGATGCGCGGGTCCACGATATCAACAACTACATCCGCAAGGGCAAGCTCTGGGAGGCGTTCACTTCGCCTCGCCTGCCCGTGCTGCTGATCGATGAGATCGACAAGGCCGACATCGAATTTCCCAACGACCTCCTGGCCGAACTCGACCGCATGGCGTTCGACGTTTATGAAACCGGCGAGCATGTCGCCGCCGCCGAGCGGCCGGTCGTCGTCATCACCTCGAACAACGAGAAGGATCTGCCGGACGCCTTCCTGCGCCGCTGCTTCTTCCACTACATCAAGTTCCCCGATCGCGAGACGATGCAGGCCATCGTCGACGTGCATTTCCCCGGGATCCAGAAGACCCTGGTGACCAGGGCGATGGAGGTGTTCTACGAGCTGCGCGAAGTGCCCGGCCTCAAGAAGAAGCCCTCCACCAGCGAGCTGCTCGACTGGCTCAAGCTCCTCTTGAGCGAGGACATGCCGCTGGAAATATTGCAGAACCAGGACGCGACCAAGGCGATCCCACCGCTGCATGGGGCCTTGCTGAAGAACGAACAGGACGTCATGCTGTTCGAAAGGCTCGCCTTCATGGCGCGCCGCGGGAACTGACAGGCCATGAGCGCTCCCTATCTCGGCAGTTGTGCCTGCGATGCCGTCTCGCTGACGGTTTCGGGCGAGCCCATCGCCACGCGCCAGTGCTGGTGCCGCCAGTGCCAGCAGCTTGCGGCAGGCGGTCCGACCAACAACGCGATCTTCAAGGTGGAGGACGTGTCGCTGGATGGAGAACTCGGATCCTCCGTCTGGACTGCGGCAAGCGGCAATACACTCACGTTCCACTTCTGCCCGAAATGCGGCACCCAGATCTACGCGCAGAGCTCGGCGCGTCCGCATCTGATGACCATACGCCTCGGCGCGCTTGCTGCCGGTCACGGCTTGCGGCCGGAAGCGGTGATATGGACCGAAGACGCGCCGGAATGGGCCATTTTCGATGAGACTCTCGAAACCTGGTCGCGCCAACCGCCCCCGCCCCCGCCCCCCTCCACGTGAGTAAGCGCCACCGCCTGGCAGCCCCCGGGCGCGATCGGCCTCTTCGGGAGCGTTGCACATGCTGCTGAACTTCATCGAGGAACTGCGCGCGGCGGGCATTCCGGCCTCGCTCAAAGAGCACCTCGTGCTGCTGGAAGCGCTTGAAAGGGATGTCATCGAACGCACCCCGGAGGCGTTCTACTTTCTCAGCCGCGCTACTTTCGTGAAGGACGAAGGCCTGCTCGACCGCTTCGACCAGGTGTTCCAAAAGGTCTTCAAAGGTGCCCTCAGCGACTATGGCCAAGCACCTGTCGCCATCCCGGAAGATTGGCTGCGCAAAGTGGCCGAGCGCTACTTCTCCGACGAGGAGATGGAGCAGATCAAGGCGCTCGGTTCCTGGGACGAGATCATGGAGACGCTCAAGAAGCGTCTGGAGGAACAGGAAAAACGCCACTCCGGCGGCAACAAGTGGATCGGTACCAACGGCACTTCGCCATTCGGCCATTCGGGCTACAATCCCGAGGGTATCCGCATCGGCGGCGAAGCCAGGCATGGCCGGGCCATAAAGGTCTGGGAAAAGCGCGAATTCGCCAATCTCGACAACACGCGTGAACTCGGCACCCGCAACATCAAGGTCGCCCTTCGCCGTCTCCGCCGCTTCGCGCGCGAAGGCGCTGCCGAGGAACTGGACCTTGAGGAAACGATCCACGGAACCGCGAAGCAGGGTTGGCTGGACATCCGCATGCGGCCCGAGCGGCACAATGCCGTCAAGGTCCTGCTCTTCCTGGACGTCGGCGGATCGATGGATCCCTATATCGAACTGATGGAAGAGCTGTTCAGCGCCGCCAGTGCCGAATTCAAGAACATGGAGTTCTTCTATTTCCACAACTGCCTCTACGAAGGGGTGTGGAAGGACAATCGCCGCCGCTGGTCGCAGCGCACGCCGACCTGGGACCTGCTTCACAAGTTCGGCCACGACTACAAGGTGATCTTCGTCGGCGACGCCGCGATGAGCCCCTACGAGATCAGCCATCCCGGCGGTTCGGTGGAGCACATGAACGAGGAAGCGGGCGCCGTCTGGCTCGGCCGCGTCGCGCAGACTTATCCTGCAACGGTGTGGCTCAATCCGGCGCCGGAGCATCAGTGGAACTATTCGAGTTCGACCCGCATGATCCGCGACCTGATGGGCGGCGCGATGTTCCCCCTGACGCTGGACGGGCTGGACGCGGCGATGAAGCAGCTCACCCGCAAGAAGGGCTGAAAGCGCTTGCCTGTCTGCCGCGCCGGGCAGATCATCGTGTCGAAGCGGCGGACACCGCCGGTGGGCTCACGGACGAAGGACTTCGTGACTATGCACAAGCTGGTTCTGATCACGACGATCGCTGCGATGACGGTGGCCGCCAGCCCGGCCAAGGTTCCTGTAACGGCCGATGCGGCGCAGGCCGCCTGCAATAGGACGATCCAGCAAGCCAACGCCGCAGCAGGACACCGGCCGCCGCATCCTGCTGCGCCCGGAAAATCAGCCTTGATCCAGCCGGACATGATCCAGCCTGAAGTGATCCGGGCCCTCGACAAGCGAGTGGCGGGCTGCCCCGTACTCGTCAGCCTGGACGGCAGGATGACCCCGCCGCCCGCTTATTCCGACGCGCCCGCCCGCCTCGCGCCTGCTCAGTAAAGCAGGAGATCGGCGATTTCGGCCTTCCAGGCGGCTTCGTCCCGGCCGGCGATCAGGTCGAGATCGCCAGGCAGCGCGGCAGGGTCGTCAACCCATTCGCGCAGCGCCGGACCGCCGTTGATCACATCGATGGCAAGGCGCTGGAATTCGTATTCGTAGGGGAAGTCCCGCCAGATCGGATAGTCGGGATAGAGTTGGCGAATGGCCTTGAATGCCAGCGCCTGGAGGCGCCAGGGCCGGAAGGCATGATGATCGTAGAACTTGCCCTCGGCATGGATCATCAGCCCGCTGCACAGCGTTCCGGCATGCTTGTGGAACGTCGGTTCGAACCAGCATTCCCGAACCGCGCAGCCGGCCAGCCATTCCGGCGCGATCCGCTGCATCGCTGACAGGACGGCCTTGGCGTCGATATCGGGCGCTCCGAACAGTACTTCCAGCGGCCGGGTGGTGCCGCGTCCTTCCGAAAGCGTCGCGCCTTCCAGCATGACGGTGCCCGCATAGGCACGCGCCATGTTGAGGTTGGCGGCATTGGGGCTGGGATTGATCCAGATGCGGCTCTCCGGCCATCCGAACCCGGGGCCGTCCGGCTCCCATCCGCTCATCTCGATCACGCGATATTCCACATCGAGTTCGAAGCGACGCACGAACCAGAGCCCCATCTCGCCCAGGGTCAGCCCGTGCCGCATCGGCATCGGTCCCGCACCGACGAAGCTTTCCTGCCCCGGCAGCAGGGTCGTTCCTTCCACGGGGCGGCCCGCCGGGTTGGGACGGTCCAGCACCCATACGGCTTTGCCCTGCTCGGCCGCAGCTTCGAGCAGGTAGAGCAGCGTAGTCACGAACGTGTAGATGCGGCAGCCAAGGTCCTGAAGGTCGAAGAGGAAGACATCGGCGCCCGCCATCATCTCCGGGCTGGGGCGGCGCACTTCGCCGTAGAGGCTGTAGACGGGAATGCCGTAGACTGGGTCCAGCTCATTGGCCGTCTCGACCATGTTGTCCTGCTTGTCGCCCTTCAGTCCGTGCTGCGGGCCGAAAGCGCAAGCCACGTTGATACCCGCCGCGATCAGCGCATCAAGCGAATGGACGAGGTCCTCGGTGACGGAGGCGGGATGCGCGACAAGCGCGACGCGCTTGCCTTCAAGGGGCGCGCGCAGTTCTGGGTCTGCCAGGAGGCGATCGATACCGAATTTCATGAGGCGGTGGGTGCCGCAAGCTCGAGCGTGAAGCAAGCCGGATCGTGGAAGTCCGGCGCATCGGCGCTGTGGGTAAGCGACCAGTAGCTTTTCACTCCCCCCTCCTCTTCGATCACCGCCGTGAAGCCGCAGCGAAGCGGGGCTTGCGGGAGGCCCGCTGCCGGAATGGCCGCATCGAAAACCGCGATGTCCGAGCCCTTGCGCATCGCGCATTCCGGCTCGCGCGGGAGGGGGCGCTCGATCATGCCCTCGCGTCGGCCGGAGAAATCGTAGGCGTTCCAGCGCTCGGAAGGCGAAAGGTTGAACTCGGTATAGCCGCGGCTTTCCGGCTGGCGCAGGAACAGTTCGAAGCAGGTCGTCTGCCAGAGGTCGTCCGCCCTGCCTTTGCCCGCAAATGGCGGAACCACGACTTTGCCCGCGCCCAGAATGCGCCAGCGGACACGCAGCCAGCTGGCGTCGAACCCGATCACGCGGGTTTCGATGGAGCGGACGAGAAGCGAGGGATGTGCCGGGTGGCAGGTCAGTTCGGCCATGCGCGCATGCCTAGAGGGCGCGCGCGCCTGCTGGCAATGCGGATTCGGCCGGAACGCGCCGCAAGGCGACCAACCGCTTCATCTTGCGCCTCGCGCGTGCTAGGCGCGCGGGCTCCGATCCATCCAAGCCAAGAAGCACTGGGCCATCATGACCTACAATTCCTCCCTGCTCCGCACGCTCGAAGAGCGCGGCTACATCCACCAGATGACGGACGCCGAGGGTCTCGACGCCCTTGCCGCCAAGCAGGTCGTGCCTGGATATATCGGCTTCGACGCCACGGCGGCGTCGCTTCACATCGGCAGCCTGGTGCAGATCATGATGCTGCGCCGCCTGCAGCAGACCGGCCACAAGCCGATGGTGCTCATGGGCGGCGGCACCACCCGCATCGGCGATCCCACCGGCCGCGACGAGAGCCGCAAGATGCTTTCGGACGAGACGATCGCCACCAATATCGAGGGCATCTTCTCGATCTTCTCGCGCCTGCTGAAGTTCGGCGACGGGCCGACCGATGCCGTCATGGTCAACAACCACGACTGGCTGGGGCAGCTCGGCTACATCCAGCTGCTTCAGGAAGTGGGCACGCATTTCACGGTCAATCGCATGCTGTCCTTCGACTCGGTGCGCCTGCGCCTGGAGCGCGAGCAGCCGATGACCTTCCTCGAATTCAACTACATGATCCTGCAAGGCTACGACTTCCGCCATCTTTCCCGGAACGAAGGCGTTCGTCTGCAGATGGGCGGCTCCGACCAGTGGGGCAATATCGTCAACGGGATCGAGCTGTCCCGCCGCATGGACGGTCAGGAAGTCTTCGGCCTCACTACGCCCCTGCTCACCACGGCCGACGGCGCGAAGATGGGCAAGTCCGCTTCCGGCGCGGTCTGGCTGAACGAGGACATGCTGCCGTCCTACGACTTCTGGCAATACTGGCGTAACTGCGACGACCGCGATGTTGGCAAGTTCCTGCGCCTGTTCACTGACCTGCCGCTGGACGAGATCGCGCGCCTGGAAACCCTCGAAGGCGCGGCGATCAACGATGCCAAGGTCGTGCTGGCCAACGAAGTGACCCGGCTCTGCCGCGGCGAGGATGCCGCAGTGGCGGCGGAAGCGACGGCGAAGACCACTTTCGCGGGCGGCGGGCTTGGAGACGACCTGCCGACGCTGGCCGTAACCGGCGAAGGCATCCGCCTGGGCGCGGCGCTGACCGAACTCGGCTTCACGGCTTCCAATGGCGAAGCCAAGCGCAAGATCGCAGAAGGCGCCGTCAAGATCGACGATGCGCTGATGGACGATCCGGCGTTCCTGATCGAAGTCGGTCCCGGTGAAACGCGTAAGCTTAGTCTAGGCAAGAAGAAGCACGCAATTCTCAGGGGTGCATAACTACGTAATGGTTTGCTAACATGATTGAACTAAGGCGCTCCGGTTCCCGTAACCGGGGCGCTTTAACGCAAGAGCGGCACATTTTGCCGCCTATGACTGGCAAAAAGCGAACGAATTTACCGTTTCTTTGCCATTTTGATGCACTGTCCTTGCTCACGGTCACAACAGGGGCAATAGAGATGACTGCAGGAGCGCAGCTCACTGTAACCGACAAACGTCGCGCGGCGCGGCACCCCGTCGATTACCCGGTGATTGCGGAGCACCGCCAATTGGGCGACCTGCATCTGCACATCGTCAATCTCTCGGCCCAGGGTTTCATGTCCCAGGGCGACCTTCCGCTCGAGCGCGGGGAACGCCTGGTGATGCGCCTGCCGGTGATCGGCCGGATCGAGGCTCATCTGATATGGGCGCATGAAGGACGCGCGGGCTTCCAGTTCGAACGGATCATCCGCATCGACGACTTCCTGAAGCTGGTGGACACCGTTCAGCCGAACCCTCGCTTGCGCCCCCGGCGCTGAGGCGGAAGACCGACCGCCTGCTTTCGGCCGAACATTCGCTTCATCGCATTCATGGCTCGCTTCGTCGGCTGGCAACATTTCAGAATTGATATGTTATAACCTCGCAATTAGCCGGTTGGCCATGACGCTCCCAACCGCCCGAATCGCACTGCTGGTCACCGCCGGCGCCCTTTCCACGATATTGGCGGCAATGCCTGCTTCCGCGCAGGCTGTCGGGGCGCAAGCGACCGCACCTGTCGACGGCGATGGCCATCCCCAGGAAGCCGGTCCGGAAATCATCGTCACCGGCCGCCTGATCTCCGGCAATGCCGATCCCATCGCCGCGCCGGTCGTTCTCTCAGGCGAAGCGCTGACCCGCGACCTCAAGCCGCAGATCGGCGAAATGCTTGCCAGCCTGCCGGGCGTGTCCAGCAGCGGTTTCGCGCCGGGTGTGTCAAGGCCGGTCCTGCGCGGGTTCGACGGTCCGCGCGTCCAGGTCCTGCTCGACGGCATCGGTTCGCTCGATGCCTCGTCGGTCTCGGCCGACCACGCCGTCTCGCTCGATACCCTCAATGTCGAGCGCATCGAAGTGCTCCACGGCCCGCGCGTCCTGCTCTATGCCAGCGACCCTTCGGGCGGCGCGGTCAATGCCGTGGACAAGCGCATTCCGCGCAAGGTGCCGGACAAGGCCTTCACCCTGGACGCGCTGGGATCCTTCGGCACGGCCGCCAATATGGTCAACGGCGGCATCACCACCGACGTCCGGCTGGCAAGCCGCCTCGTCGCCCATTTCGATGCATCCTACTATCACAGCGACGACCTCCACGTCGGCGGCTATGTCCTGTCGCCCGAACTGCGCGCGGAGACCCTGGCGCAGGCAAGCACCCTGTCCGATGCCGGGGACCTGACCGGCGCGGCCACGCTGACCCAGCAGGCCAATCGCCGCGGCAAGATCGCCAACAGCGGCACCGAAGGCTGGACCCTCGGCGGCGGCCTCGCCTTCATCGACGACGGCGGCGACATCGGCGTTTCCGTCCAGCGCCTGGCCAACGACTATGGCATCCCGCCGCGCCCCTCCACCGATCCAAGCGCGACCAGCATCTCGCTGCGCCAGACCCGCGTCGACTTGCGCGCCGGCCTCAATCTCGAAGGCTTCCTCAAGCGGCTGGAAGTGCGCGGCGCTTATGGCGACTATGAGCATGCCGAAATCGAGGGTGGCGACATCGGCACCCAGTTCCACAACAAGGCCGTCGAAGTTCGTCTTCAGGCAGACCAGGCCAAGCGCGGGATCTGGAGCGGTTCGACCGGCGTGCAATACTCTTCGGCCCAACTCGACATCGCCGGTGACGAGAAGCTGCTGCCGAACAACAACACCGACCGCCTTGCCCTCTTCACCCTGCAGCGTCTCGAAGTGGGCCAATTCGACATCGAAGGCGCACTGCGTTACGAAAATACCCGGATCGACACGGTTCCGGCCGACCAGCATCGCAATTTCGACCAGTATTCCGGCGTGGCCGGCCTCGCCTGGCATCCCATCGATACCGTGACGCTCTCGGTGAACTATTCGCACGGCGAGCGTGCTCCGTCCGCTGAAGAGCTGTTCGTCGACGGACTGCACGATGCCACCCAGTCCTACGAGCGCGGCAATCCGAACTTCACGGTGGAGCGGAGCGACGGCATCGAGGCTGGCGTGCGCTACAACGGCGGGGATATCGCCGGTTCGGTCACGGTGTTCGGCACGAACTTCTCGAACTTCATCACCGCCGTGCCGACCGGCGAAGTGATCGAGGATTTCCCGGTCTATCAGTACCTCCAGGCCCCTGCCCGCTTCCGCGGCATCGAGGCCGAGGGCGGCGTGACATTCGCCCGCTGGGGCGGCGACAAGGCGATCAAGGCCGATGGCGGCGTGGACTATACCCATGCCCGTCTCGTCGACATGGGCCCTGTTCCGCGGATTCCGCCCCTGCGCGCCCGCGGCGGCGTGGAATTCGATTCGTCCGCCTTCACCTTGCGCGGCGAAGTGGAATGGAATGCCAGGCAGACCCGCGTGACCGAGAATGAAAACCCCACGAGCGCGTTCACGCTCGTCAACGCCAGCGCCACCTGGCGGCCCTTCGGCGAGCAGGGCCCGCTCTCGCTCATCCTCGCGGCGGACAACCTTCTGGACGTGACCGGACGCCTGGCCGCTTCGGAAACGCGCGACTTCGTACCCATCGCCGGGCGTGACGTGCGGATCACCGCGCGGTTTACTTATTGATCCCAAACATAAGCTATCGCTGCGCATGAGCGGCATGTCTTGGCAATGCTTTGACATGCTGCCATGCAGCAAGCCGTGAGTACCATCGACACTTCCAGCCCTTCCGTGCTGCCAGAGCCCACCTCCCCGCTGCGCATTGCGGATTACCGCAAGTTCTGGCTAGCCCGCTTCGCCGTGGTGTTCGCCTCCACCGGCATGGTCGTCATCATCGGCTACCAGCTCTACGACGTGGCCCGCAGCGTTTACGGCATGTCGATTGCCGAGGCTTCGTTCCAGCTCGGCCTGCTTGGCTTCGCGCAGTTCCTGCCGATCTTCCTGCTGACCCCGGTAGCCGGCGTCATCGCCGACCGGTTCGACCGGCGCAAAGTGGCGGGAATAGCCATGTCGGTGGACATCCTGGTCGCCATCGGCCTGGCCCTGATCACCGAACTCGATCTGCGCAGCCTGCCGGTGCTCTATCTGTTCGCCGCGCTCCACGGCATCGCCCGCGTCTTCGTGAGCCCGTCGATGACGGCGATCGCGCCGAACATCGTGCCCACTTCGCTGATCCCGCGCGCCATCGCTTTCAACTCGATCGCCATCGAGGCCGGAACCATCATCGGCCCGGCAGCCTTCGGCTTCCTCTTCGCGCGCCATCACGCGATGCCCTACTGGATCGCGGCCGTGCTCATGGCCGTGGCCGCCTTCAGCATCACCAGCATCCGCAACCTGCCGCCCGTCCCCAAGGACGCGCGCCGCGACCATCCGGTCCGCCAGATCGTCGACGGTTTCCATTTCATCTGGCGCGAGCGCTTCCTGCTTGGCTGCATCACGCTGGACCTCTTCGCCGTTCTGCTCGGCGGCGCGACCGCGCTCATGCCGGTATTCGCGCGCGACATCCTCCATGTCGGACCCGAGGGCCTGGGTCAGATGCGCGCCGCGACGGCGGCCGGTGCCGCTATCGTCGCCGTCTGGCTCTCGTTCCGCCCCCTCGCCAAGAACGTGGGCGTGAAGATGCTGCTCTCGGTCGCGGCCTACGGCGCCATGACCGTGGGCTTCGGCCTCTCGCGCAGTTTCGCTGTGTCGCTGGGCTTCTTGGCGCTGCTCGGTGCGGCGGACATGATCTCGGTCTTCATCCGCAGTTCCCTGGTCCAGCTTCGCACCCCGGACGACAAGCGCGGAAGGGTCTCGGCCATTTCCGGCCTCGCCATATCCGCCTCGAACGAGCTGGGCGAGATGCAGTCCGGCGTGGCCGCGGCCCTGCTGGGCGCGACCGGGGCTGTTGTTTTCGGTGGCGGCGCTGCCATAGTCATTACCGCAATCTGGGCCTGGAGCTTTCCCGAGATCCGCCGTGCCCGCACCTTCGCACCACGATGGGAGCATGAACAATGAAGGCCGACAGCATTCTCGCCACGATCGGGAATACGCCGCATATTCGCCTCTCGCGCCTGTTCCCGGACCATGAAGTCTGGGTAAAGGCAGAGCGCACGAACCCCGGCGGTTCGATCAAGGACCGCATCGCGCTCGCCATGGTCGAAGCCGCCGAAGCCGATGGCACGCTGAAGCCGGGCGGCACCATCATCGAGCCGACTTCGGGCAATACCGGGATCGGCCTGGCCATGGTCGCGGCGGTCAAGGGCTACAAGCTCGTGCTCGTCATGCCCGAATCGATGTCGATCGAGCGTCGCCGCCTGATGCTGGCCTATGGCGCCAGCTTCGACCTCACCCCGCGCGAAAAGGGCATGAAGGGCTCGATCGAGCGCGCCAAGGAGCTGCTCGACACGATCCCCGGCTCGTGGATGCCGCAGCAGTTCGAAAATCCGGCCAATGTCGCGGTCCATGTCGCGACCACCGCGAAGGAAATCCTGGCCGATTTCGCGGACAGCCCGATCGACGTGCTGATTACCGGCGTCGGCACCGGCGGCCACCTCACCGGCTGCGCGGAAACCCTCAAGCAGAGCTGGCCTTCGCTCAAGGCCTATGCCGTCGAACCCACGCTCTCCCCGGTGATTTCCGGCGGGCAGCCCGGCCCCCATCCGATCCAGGGCATCGGCGCCGGCTTCGTCCCTGCCAATCTCCATACCCAGTCCATCGACGGCGCGCTCCAGGTAGACCCGGCCGATGCCAAGGATTGGGCGCGCCGCTGCGCTACCGAGGAAGGCATGCTGGTAGGTATCAGCTCGGGCGCGACGCTGGCCGCCATCGCCCAGAAGCTGAAGGAGCTGCCCGCAGGCAGCCGCGTGCTCGGCTTCAACTACGACACCGGCGAGCGCTATCTCTCGGTGCCGGACTTCCTTCCGGAGTAATCATGCTCGAAACGATTGCCTACAGCCACGCCGGTCAGGATCTGACCGGCCATTTGGCGCGTCCCGAAGCCACGCCTCGCGCGGCCGTGATCCTGTTCCCGACGATCGCCAACTTCAACGCGGCGATGGAACGGCGCGCGAAGATGCTCGCGGACCTCGGCTACCTCACCCTGGTTTCGGACTTCTACGGGGAGCCTGTCGCCAGCTTCGAAGCGTCCTTCCCGATGGCGGAGAAGCTGCGTTCGGACAATGCACATTACCGCGGCCGTATCGACGCTGCCATCACGGCCCTGCGCAGCCTCCCCGAAACGGCGGGGCTGCCGATGCTCGGCATCGGGTACTGCATGGGCGGACAGGCCGTTCTGGAAGCGGCGCGCGGCGGACAGGACCTGGTCGCGGCCGTGAGCTTCCACGGCACCCTTGCGACCGCGGCGCCCGCAGAACCGGGCGCGGTCAAAGCGCGTATCCTGGTCTGCCACGGAGACGCCGATCCCCTCGTCCCGCGCGAGCAGGTCGTCGGTTTCTGGGATGAGATGGATCGTGCCGAAGCGAACTGGCATTTCCATGCCTATTCCGGCGTTCGCCATGGCTTCACCGATCCGGGAAGCGACGAACGGGGCATGGCCGCCATCGGCTACGATGCCAGCGCCGACCGTCAGAGCTGGGCCGCGATGCTCAGTCTTTTCGACGAAGTTCTAGGATAACTACTTTAAAGCCGTGGCCGCCCCGAAGGGCGGCCACGGTGGTCAAATCACCGGCTCAGCAGCCGTGCGACTTGCCGCCATCGTCATCGCCCCAGCCACCATGGCCATGACCGTTGTCATGTCCGTGGCCGTGACCGTTGTCGTGGCCCCAGCCCCAGCCGGGCTTGCCCCAACCCCAGTTGGGCTTGCCCCAACCGGAACCAGGCTTACCCCAACCCCAACCGGGCTTGTTCGAACCCCAGCTGGGCTTGCCCCAACGGTCGTTGCCGCGATCGTTACCGCGACCCCAGTTGTCACCCCGGCCCCAGCCGGAGTTCTTGCTGGAACTCTTGGACGAGTCCGAGGTGTGGAAGTTGCTGGAGGACGAGCTCGGCCTCTGATCTGCCATTGCGGCGGTTGGTGCTGCTACGAGCCCCACCACCATGGCAGCAATCAACGCTTTATGCTTCATTGATGCTTCCCTTCCATTCATGCGCCCCAGGCGCCTGACAAGGCCACCCATCTCCGCCCGGTTCGCCTCCGAAAGTCGGCGACCCGGAAGCCGGCAGGGCCACGACCCGGTGCATGGGGCACGGAGCACCGACCAAAGTCCCTGCCAATCAACGATTTTTCTCGTAGGACGGGCACGACCGAAGACGGTCCTTGCACCCTGTCGTCCGGGATAGTTCATTGGCGAGAGACGTCTTGCGAGCCGATTGCGATGATCCGTCCGCTCCGTCCGCTCAATGGTGACCTGTAGAACATGCTGATTCTTTGGTTAATTTTGAAATCGGCCGATAAGTGCATGTTCTTAAGGGAAGAGGTGCTTTTCCTATACTGTAATTACTCAATCGATTGCTAACTGCTTAGTCGGAAACGCGAATCAAAGAATCGCCCGACAACTTCCTATAAAAGCAGCTTCGCGCCCCCGTATGGCAGGCCGGTCCTTCAGGCCGAACCCGCAGTTCCAGCGCATCCTGGTCGCAATCCACCCGGATGTCCTCGACACGCAGGAAATGGCCCGAGGTCTCTCCCTTCAGCCACAAGGTCCCGCGCGAGCGCGAGTGGAAATGGGCGAGCCCCGTTTCGAGCGTCTTTTCGAGCGCTTCCTGGTTCATGTAGGCCACCATCAGGATGTCCCGCGTCTGCGAGTCGACGGCTATGGCGATGAGCAGACCCTGCGCATCGAATCGCGGGAGGAAAGTAGTGCCCAGTTCGCGTTCGGCCTTGCTTGCTTCGGACATGACGGAAATTTCTCCGATTTGAATTCATTGGACGCGGTTGTTGCACGATAACCACAGCCGTTGACCAAAATCCTCGTAGCTTCGCCGTGCCTCTTTTCAACCCCGGGATTTCGTAGGAATGTCTGTCTGCAGCTGGGGGCTGCTGCTGACCCACAGGTCGCTGATACAAGCGCCACGGTTCAGGGAACAAGGCCGGAAAACTTTCGGGTGGTCTGGTTTCAGGTAATGAGGGATCGGGCCAGGCGGCCGACAGGGGGACCGCCGAACTGCTTTGCAGGGCTCAACAGTTTCGTCACGAGGACGCCCGGAGCCCAAAGTTCCGGGCGTTTTCGTTTGTGGCGACCCGGTAATTGCCGCCCTCTCCGGCGAAATCTCAAACCTCGGGCGGATTCGGTGATCGGCGCACAGGCTCCAACGCTTCGTCCAGCACCCGTGCAAAGCAGGCGATTACGACTTTTGCCGCTCCGGCCCGCTTGAGGCTGGATACGCAGGCCTCGCTCGTCGCGCCGCTCGTCAGCACGTCGTCGACCAGAATTACTTTCGCTCCCTTCAACATGGCTCTCCGGGACGGCCGCGCCGCTATGGCGCCGGACAGGACCTTGCGCCGCGCAGCCTTGCCCAGTCCGCCCAACGAAGGCGTCGCCTTGCGGCGATCCAGCAGATCGACGGCAAGGACGCCCCCGGTGATCCTTGCGATCTCGCGGGCCAGCTCGGCGGCCTGGTTATAGCCACGCCGCCAGATCCGCCAGCGATGGAGCGGTACGGGCACGATCAGCCATGTCTCGTCCACGAAAGCCAGCTTGGCGCTGACCAGCCTCGCCATCAGCCGGGCGTGCGAAATCCGATTGCCGTGCTTCAGAGCGAGCACGAGTTTGCGCGAGGCATCGTTGTAGAGCGTCCCCGCGGCGATGCCGTCGTGCCGCGGGGGCTCGCCCAGGCAAGGCGCACAAAGCGCGCCTTCGGGTATGCCGGCGCCGAACGGCCGGGAGCAGGCGATGCATGAGGGTTCTCCGGGTATTGCCAGTTCGCCCCAGCATGAAGCGCAAAGCCCCCCATGCGCGCTCAGCCCTGCTCCGCACAGCGGACATCGCGGCGGAAAGATCAGGTCGACAAGCGGATCGAAGGCACGAAAGAGAGACATCGGCGGCGAAGCTAGCCGCCGCATTTCGCTCTGCAAGCTACAAGGCGTTAACCCGCCATCTCGAACTGTAATTGCACGAAGTGCGATTGCACCGGACGGCGCAAAGCGGCAGGGGAGCGACCATGGCCAGCAAAGCTCCCCCCCGCATCTTCTCGTCCGCCCGCCGCCTCGCCGCCCGCCGCCGCGCGCTCACGCTCCAAAAGCAGCACGACGCACCGCAGTACCTTCACGACGACATGGTGGAAGACGTCCTCGAGCGCCTTTCCTTCCTACGCTTCGAGCCCGCCCGTGCGCTGGTCATCGGCGATTGGACCGGCGCACTGGCCGAGGCCCTGAACGCGCAGGGCGTCGCCGTGACGCAAGTGGAACCGGCGGAAGGCTTCGACGAGGAAGCCCCTTACCCATTCGAAGGTTTCGACCTCATCGCCAGTCTCGGCACGCTGGACACGGTCAACGACCTGCCGGGCGCCCTGGTCCACATCCGCAAGGCCCTGGCGCCGGGCGGGATGATGATCTCCAGCTTCCTTTCAGCGGGCAGCCTGCCGACCTTGCGCGATGTCATGCTGGCCGCCGACGGCGAACGTCCGGCCGCTCGGGTCCATCCCATGGTCGACGTGCGCGCGGGCGGACAACTGCTCCAGCGCACGCTTTTCGCGGACCCGGTGATTGACCAGCGCTCCTTGCAGGTCGGTTTCCGCAGCCTGGAGCGGCTCGTTGGCGACATCCGTGCCCAGGGTATCGGCGGCGTCCTGGCCGATGCGCCGCCACCCTTGGGAAAGGAAGCGCTGGCGCGCGCCCGTGAGGCCTTCGCTGCCGCCGGAGACGATGGCAGGACCGTGGAGCGGTTTGAAATTCTCACTCTATCTGGCTGGAAAAAGTAAGAAAAAGGCCGGGGAATACCCCGGCCTTTTCGTTTTCAGGGGCGAATGACGCTCCCCGCAGATTGATCCGGCGATCAGCCCTCGATGCGAGAGAAATCCGCGACCTTGTGAACCGCGGCGCGGAAGCGGTCCAGCAGGGCCAGGCGGGCCTGGCGCTTCAGCGGGTCGGCATCGTTGACGGTGACGTGCTCGAAGAACGCATCGATCGGTGCGCGAAGCGACGCCAGCGCGGTCATGGCCGCAGCGAAGTCCTCGGAGGAAACCGCACGCGAGACTTCCGTTTCCGCCGCGGCAACGGCATCGATCAGGGTCTGCTCGGCAGGCTCGGCCGCATAGGCCGGGGCCTGCTCGCTGGCGTGACGGTGCGCCATCTTGGCGGCAATCACTTCGGCCAGATCGGGATCCTCGACGCCGGCCAGCGGATCTTCCTCGCCCGTGCGCGCGATCTCGCCCTCGACGCCGTGCCAGTCTTCCTTCTTGAGGATGTTGGCAGCGCGCTTGTAGCCCGCCAGCAGGTTCGCACCGTCATCGGTCGAGACGAAGCCCTGCAGGGCATGCACCCGGGCGAGCAGGCGAACGAGGTCGTCCTCGCCGCCAAGAGCGAAGACCGCGTCGATCAGGTCGTGACGAACGCCGGCTTCCTTCTGCTGGACCTTGAGGCGGTCTGCGAAGAAGTCGAGCAGGTCACCCTCGGCAACCCCGAAGCGCAGGGCATTGTCAGTGATGAGACGGATGATGCCCAGAGCGGCACGGCGCAGCGCGAACGGATCCTTCGACCCGGTCGGCTTTTCGTCGATCGCAAAGAAGCTGCGAAGCGTATCGAGTTTGTCCGCCAGCGCCACGGCCACGGTGACGGGCGCCGTCGGCACTTCATCCCCTTGCCCGACGGGCTTGTAGTGATCGCGGATGGCATCCGCGACCGCATCGGGCAGACCTTCGGCGCGGGCATAATATCCGCCCATAAGCCCTTGAAGTTCTGGAAATTCTCCGACCATCTCGGTGACGAGATCCGCCTTGGACAATTCCGCAGCCTGACGCGCGAGCGCCGGATCGCAGTTCGGCACGATGCCTTCGCTTGCCAGCCATTCGGCCAGCCTGGCGACGCGATCGACCTTGTCGGCAACGGAGCCCAGCTTTTCGTGGAAGGTGATGCGGGCAAGCTTTGCAGCCTGGGCCGATAGCGAGGTCTTGCGATCCTGCTGCCAGAAGAAGCGCGCATCCGAGAGACGCGCTGCCAGCACCTTGCGATTGCCGTCGACGATAGCCGCCCCGCCATCGTTGGCGACAATATTTGCCGTACAAATGAAGGCGTTGGCAAGCGAACCTGCAGTGTCTTCGCAGACGAAGTACTTCTGGTTGACGCGGGCCGTCAGCTGGATCGTCTCGGGCGGAACTTCAAGGAAGTCCTCTTCGAACCGGCCGAGCAGCGGCACCGGCCATTCCGTGAGACCCGCATTCTCGATCACCAGCCCCTCGTCCTCGACCAGCACAAGCCCGGCCGCGGTGGCGGCCTCACGCGCCTTGGTGCGAACGATATCCTGCCGTTCCTCGTGGTTCACGAGCACATGGGCAAGGTGCAGCTTGTCGGCATAGTCGTGCGCGCCGCCGATGGTGATTTCTCCGGGGGCATGGAAGCGGTGACCCAGCGTCACATATCCCGAAGCGATGCCGCCCACTTCGCAGGCGACAAGATCCTCGCCCAGGATCGCGACGATGCCGGAGAGCGGCCGCACCCAGCGGAGCGATTCCGTGGAGATCGAGGCGGCGCCCCAGCGCTGCGACTTGGGCCAGGGGAAGCTGCGGATGATGGCCGGGACGACCTCCGCAAGCACCTCGGCCACGGCGCGGCCCGGCTTTTCGACGACGGCGAAGTAGGTGTCCTTGCCCTTGAGGTCGCGCACCTCGAGCTGGTCCCTGGTCAGGCCGGTCTTGCGCAGGAAGCCTTCGAGCGCCTGGTCCGGGGCGCTGGTTGCAGGGCCCTTGGTTTCCTCGTGAACGGCCTCGGTCGCCAGCGGAAGGCCGCGTGCGATCAGGGCGAGCCGGCGCGGCGTGGACCAGACGGTGACTTCGCCCACGGCAACGCCGGCAGCGGCCATTTCCTTGCGGAACAGCTTTTCCAGATCGGCGCGCGCGCCGGCCTGCATGCGGGCAGGAATTTCCTGCGAACGCAGTTCGAGAAGGAAGTCGGTCATACGGTCCATCCCGGGAACTTGGCTTCCCATTCGCTCTTGTTCTTGTCGATCCAGGCCTCGCACGATCCCTTGGCGAGATCGCGCACACGGCCGATGTAGCTGGCCCGCTCCTGGACGGAGATCACCCCGCGCGCCTGAAGCAGGTTGAAGAGATGGCTGGCCTCGATCGCCTGGTCGTAGGCGGCAAGCGGAATTTCCGCCTCGATGCAGCGCATGCATTCGGCTTCGGCGGCCTTGAAGCCGGCGAAAAGCGCCTCGGTATCGGCGATCTCGAAGTTGTACTTCGACATCTGCTGCTCATTGGCGAGGAACACGTCGCCATAGCTGACGCCCTCGTTATTGAAGCGCAGGTCGTAGACGCGGTCGACGCCCTGGATATACATCGCCAGACGCTCCAGACCGTAAGTCAGCTCGCCCGCGACCGGCTTGCAGTCGAACCCGCCGACCTGCTGGAAGTACGTGAACTGCGTCACTTCCATGCCGTCACACCAGACTTCCCAGCCCAGGCCCCAGGCGCCCAGGGTCGGGCTTTCCCAGTCGTCCTCGACGAAGCGGATATCGTGCGCGAGCGGATCGACGCCGATGGCGGCGAGGCTGGCGAGATAGAGTTCCTGCAGGTTGTCCGGGTTCGGCTTCAGGATCACCTGATACTGATAGTAATGCTGGAGCCGGTTAGGGTTTTCGCCATAGCGGCCATCGGTCGGACGGCGCGAAGGCTGGACATAGGCCGCCTTCCAGGGTTCCGGGCCGAGCGCGCGAAGCGTCGTGGCCGGATGGAAGGTACCTGCCCCCATGCGCATGTCATAGGGCTGGAGGATGAGGCAGCCCTGCGCGCTCCAGAAGTTGTGGAGCGTCAGGATCATGTCCTGGAAGCTGAGCGGCTGTCTGTCAGCGGTCGACATCGAAATCCCGTCAAATCTCTTGGTTGCGCGGCCTTTGGCGGATCGAACCGGCCAAATCAACCGCACAAGCCGCGCGTGAACAACAGTTATGGCTACCGCGCCCGGCGCCGCGAGGCTATCCCCCGCGCTACGGAACCTCCGTCAAGCGCCCGTTTCTTTCGTACTCCCTCGGAAAACTGTCATGATACCGTCCCGCAAGATCCGCCTGCTCGCGGCGGCTTCCGCCTTGTTGATGTTCCTGGCCGCGCCGCCGGTCACGGCGCGGGAGGCGCAGTCGGAGAGGGCAAGGGCTTCGGGGGCCCCTGCTGCCGAGGCCAGACCTGCGCTTTGGAAGATCTCCGACCGGGACACGACGATCTACCTGTTCGGCACGATCCACATTCTCCCCGAAGAACTGGGCTGGTTCCGTGGGCCGGTGAAGCGCGCTTTCCAGTCGGCCGATCAGGTCGTCACCGAAACGATGACCGATTCGCCAGAGACCCTGCAGGCGATCTTCGCGGAGAAGGGGATCCGCCGGGACGGCCGGACATTGCGCGAAAGCCTGGACGAGACGCAGCGCGGCAGGCTGGAGAAAAGTCTTTCCGATCTTGGTCTTGCCGTCAATTCATTTGATCAGTTCGAGCCTTGGTACGCCGGGCTGCTGCTCTCTCTGATCCCGCTGAAAGCCGCCGGGTACGATCAGGCCAAGGGCGTCGAGAACCAGATCGATGCGATGGCCAAGGCCAGCGGCGTGGCGCGGCATCCGCTGGAAACTGCCGAATACCAGATCGGTCTCTTCGCCGCCTTGCCGGAAGCGAGCCAGCGGGCCTACCTTTCCGAAGTGCTGGAGCAGCTGCCTACCCTCAAGGAAGACGTGGCCAAGCTGGTCAAGGCCTGGAGACGGGGCCGGGCCGAGGAACTCGCCGAACTGCTCAATGACGACGAATCGGACGAGACCATGCGCAAGGTGCTCATCACCGACCGCAACCAAGCCTGGGCGAAATGGCTTGAAGGTCGGCTCGCTCAGCCGGGCGTGGTCTTCGTGGCCGTCGGCGCGGGGCATCTGGCCGGGGCGGGCAGTGTTCAGGAGCAGCTGTCACGCGACGGCATTCGCACAGTGCGGGTGCAGTAGCCGATGCGCAAGACCATCGTCCTGCTGGCGGCCCTGGCGCTCTTTGCTTGCGGACCGAAACCCCAGCCCGCCGATCCCGCACTCTGGCGTGTCGAGGGACCGAACGGCCAGACCGCCTGGCTCTTCGGAACCATTCATAGTGCCAAGTCTCCGCTGCAATGGCAGACCGCGAAAGTTCGGACCGCTCTGGAAGGTTCGGACTCGGTGATGGTCGAAGTCGCCAATCTCGCCGACGAGAAGGAAGTCGCCGCCACGTTCGCCCGCCTCGCCAGGAACGAGGGACAGCCGCCGTTGTCCCAACGGATCGATCCACGCAGGCGCCCTGCCCTTTCGGCCTTGCTGGCGAAAGGCGGCTATGCCGACGGCGATTTCGCGGCGATGGACACTTGGGCCGCGGCCCTCACGCTGGCCCAGGCCGGGGCCAGGGAGGACGAGGCGCGCAACGGCGTGGACCGGGCCGTCATCGCGGCGGCAGGAAACAAGCCCGTCGTCGAACTGGAGGGTGCGGCAAAGCAACTCGGCCTGTTCGACAGCCTGCCGGAGCGCGAGCAGCGCGATCTCCTGGGCGCGGTCGTGACCGAGGCCGCCGCCACGGATGGCGATCTTGCCGAGCGCTGGCGTCAGGGAGACATGGCCGCGATCGAACGCGAAACGCGCAAGGGCCTGCTGGCCGACCCGGAACTGCGCGCGGTGCTCTTCGTGGGGCGCAACCGGGACTGGGCCGGAAGGATCGACTCTGCCATGCGAGAGGGCAAACGTCCGTTCGTTGCCGTCGGAGCGGCACACATGGCCGGGCCGGAGGGCATTCCGGCGATGCTGGCAGCGAAGGGCTACCGCGTCATCCGGGTCGAATAGCTGGAACGCGGTCGATCCGGGTTGATCGGGATTGGACCACTGGCGGTCCCGACAGTGCTTGCAAATCTGCGATAATCGCATTAAGGGCGCCCGCTTCCCGTCATGGTCATCCCTGGAGGCGTGGCGGGACGGAGCGGGCCGATACGCGGCCTGTATCCGACATATATCCAGTTTTCGAAAGGCAAGTCCTCATGAGCGATACGCTTAACCTGCCGGCCGAGACGCGTGATCGGGCTGGCAAGGGAGCCTCCCGTGCTCTGCGTCGCGATGGCCGCGTCCCCGCCGTTATCTATGGTGGTAACGAAGAACCCCTCGCAATCCACGTCGAGGAAAAGGAGCTGGCCCGCCAGCTTGGAACCGGTCACTTCTTCAACTCGATCATCGAAGTTGAAGTCGGCGGCAAGAAGTTCCGGACGCAGCCCAAGGACGTTGCCTTCCACCCCGTTTCGGATCGTCCGCTTCACGCCGACTTCCTGCGCGTCGTCAAGGGCGCGACCGTGCACGTCAACGTGCCGGTCGTCTTCGCCAACGAAGAAGCTTCGCCGGGCCTGAAGCGCGGCGGCGTGCTGAACGTCGTTCGCCACGACCTGGAACTGGTCTGCGACGCCGAGAAGATCCCGCATGAGATCGTCATCGACGTGACCGGCTTCGACGTGGGCGAATCGATCCACTCCAGCCACGTCAAGCTCCCCAAGGGCGTCGAGAACGCGATCACCGACCGCGATTTCACCATCGCGACGATCGCTGCCCCTTCGGCTCTCAAGAGCTCCGAAGGCGACACGGCCAAGGAAGAAGCTGAAGGCGAGTAATCGCAGCCGAGTAAATTCGGTTCCGGGTCCTTTCGGGCCCGGCCATCTTCGGATAGGGAACGGCCCCTCCAGCCCCGGTTCGTCCGGCGCGCGGAGGGGCCGTTTCGCGTTTCAGTACAGGATTTCTCGTCATGCAGCTCTGGGTCGGCCTCGGTAACCCCGGTCCCCAATATTCGCTGAACCGGCACAACGTCGGCTTCATGGCGATCGATGCGATTGCCGAAGTCCACAACTTCGGTCCGAGCCAGAAGAAATTCCAGGGCTGGCTCCAGGAAGGGCGGATCGGCTCCGAGAAAGTGCTGCTGCTGAAGCCGGCGACCTTCATGAACGAGAGCGGCCGCGCCGTGGGCGAAGCCATGCGCTTCTACAAGCTGGCGCTGGCGGACCTCACCGTATTTCACGACGAGCTGGATCTGGCGCCTTTCAAGGTCAAGGTGAAACAAGGCGGCGGTCATGCCGGCCACAACGGCCTGCGCTCCATCGACCAGCACCTCGGCGCGGAATTCCGCCGCGTGCGGTTGGGTATCGGCCATCCCGGCCACAAGGACCGCGTGACCGGCTATGTCCTGGGCAATTACGCCAAGGCCGACATGGATCCGCTGGCCGACATGCTGGGCGCCGTTGCAGGGGAAGCCGATCGCCTTTCGGCCGGCGACGATACCAGGTTCATGAACGACGTCGCTCTCCGCCAGCAGGATTGACCCTGGAGTTAGCCGTCTTTCGCCGTAATTAGCGTCGGGTTAGCTTACACAAGCAACGCTTCAAGGCATGCGTTAACCAACGTTGTCCGCAGAAACCCTCATCTGGCACGACGCTTGCTTTTCCTCTTGGCAACCCATTCGGGCAACAAGGGGAATACGAATGATCCGCAAGACCATGCTCGCCCTGGCGCTCACCGCCGGCAGCACCATCGCATTCACGTCGCCTGCGCAGGCGACCTGGGGCTGGGGCGGCAGCGGCGGCCACAAGCACACTTGCAACTGCGGCCATTCGGCCGGCAAGAAGCAGTGCGGGTCCAGCAGCTCCTCTGGCGGCACCACGACCACTTCGGGCGGCACCACCTCGACTTCGGGCGGGACGACGTCCACTTCCGGCGGCACGACCACCTCGGGCGGCACCACGACCACTTCGGGCGGCACCACGACTTCCGGTGGCACCTCCGGCGGTTCGAGCAGCGGCGGCAGCACCGACGTGCCGGAACCGGGCATGCTCGGCATGATGGGACTCGGCCTGCTCGGCCTGGCCTATGCCCGCCGCCGCAAGAAGCGCGACTGACAGTAGCTTCCAAGGCGCCACCTCCCGCGCCCATCGCGGGAGGTGGCGCCTCTCGGCCGGGTTGCTTCCGTTTCCGGCCGGGCAGGCCGCCGCTGGCTCTAGCTGGCGGCGGCCTTCGCTTTTCCAAGATCGCGCGCGATGTCGGGATCGCGCGGATCGGCGATGGCCGCAGCCTCAAGCAGGCGCCGGGCACCGGACAGGTCGCGACCGAGTTCCAGGCGGACGAGGCCGGCCACGTGAAGATAGTCGGGATTGTCCGGCACCAGCCTGCGCGCCCGGTCGGCATAAGCCAGGGCGTCACTTCCCTGCCCCAGCCCCGCCGCTGCCAGCGCCATGCGCTTGAGAACCTCGGGATCGTCGCCCCGCTGAAGCAGTTCGCGATAGGTCGCCAGCGCCAGCTTCCAGTCCTGCGCGGACAGGGCGGCCTGCCCCTTGTCGGCCAGCGCCATCGTCGCTTTCAGACGCACGGGATCGAGCCGTGCTTTCAGCACATCCGCCTCGGGAGCGCCGGCCGCGCGGGCCGCGCGTTCGGCTGAAACGAGAATTTCCGGCTGGGCCAGCGTGCCGGAAGCCAGGGGCCTCAGCGTTTCCCACGCGCCCCTCGCATCCCCGCTCGCCAGTTGCGCTTCTCCGAGCATCATGCGCGCGAACGGATTGCCCGGCAGCAGCAGCGAGGCGCGGCTGAACAGCACGCGGGCCTGCTCGGCGTGACCAAGACGCAGCAGGGCCTCGCCATACGTCAGCCCCAGGCTCGATGCCGGATCGATGCGCCCCTCTCGCCCCTGCAGGGCCAGGCGGATCGTTTTCCATTCGCCTTTCTCAGCCAGAAGCTGGATCCGCATCTCTTCGAGGGCCGGGTCGCCGGACGAGAGCTTCGCCGCCTTCTCGACTACGCGCATGGCCGCATCGACCTCGCCTTTTTCGTCGAGAGCATTGGCAAGCGCCAGCATGGGCGGGACTTTGCCGGGATAGGCGCTTGTCGCCCTGCCATAGGCGGCTATCGCGCCATCCGTCTCGCCGCGTGCAGCGGCGATGTCGCCGGCGAGAACGAGCGTGTTGTAGGCGCCCGGCGCAAAGCGGTTCATTCGCGTCAGGATCTGCCCGGCGCGGGCAAGGTCGCCGGTTTCCAGCGCGAACCGCGCATAGGCTACGCTCAGTGGCAGGTCGTCACCCGCGGCCATCCCCTTTTCGAAGGATGCCAAGGCGTCCGTCTGTTTGCCCAGCGCCAGTTGGGCCTGAGCGCGCAGCCGCCAGGCATCGGTGTCGAAATCGTTTACAATCAGCGCCAGAGCCGCAGCCGGCTTGCCGCGCAGCAGGCTGACACCCGCTTCTAGTCGGCGAAGTTCCGCGCCCTTCCCGCCAGCCTTCTTCAATCGGGCAAGGACGCGATCGGCCGCATCGGCATCGCCCAATGCGATCTGCGTCCTGCCCAGAAGCGCCAGGACCTGGAGGTTGTCAGGTTCCTTCTCAAGCATGGCGAAGAGCGTGGTGCGGGCCGAAGGGTAGCTTTGCGAGGCGAAATCGGCGCGGGCCTTTTCCAGTCCTCCCCCGCCGCTGCCGGTTCCAATGGCGCCGCAAGCAGCAAGCGACGCGGACACGAGGGCGACAAGGGAGAGGCGAAC
Organism: Novosphingobium sp. BL-S-21; assembly: GCF_055521655.1. Lineage (NCBI taxonomy): Bacteria > Pseudomonadati > Pseudomonadota > Alphaproteobacteria > Sphingomonadales > Sphingomonadaceae > Novosphingobium > Novosphingobium sp. BL-S-21. The sequence continues at coordinate 537,292 of NZ_CM145496.1, read as the reverse complement.
GATGGATTTCATCCCGCCCGTCTAGGAACAAGCCCTGAAATTTCCGTGAAGCCCACCTCTCCACCGGCTCCGGTCATAAAGAACCGTCGCGCAACTGGTAATGCGCGCAGACTGGCGCTAAGGCGCGGCCCATACATTTCTTCCGGAGTTACACATGGGTTTCCGTTGCGGAATCGTGGGCCTGCCCAATGTTGGCAAGTCGACCTTGTTCAATGCGCTCACCGAGACGCAGGCGGCGCAGGCGGCCAACTATCCCTTCTGCACGATCGAGCCCAATGTCGGCCAGGTCGGCGTTCCCGATCCGCGCCTGGACAAGCTGGCCGAAATCGCCGGTTCGGCCAAGATCATCCCGACGCAGTTGTCCTTCGTGGACATCGCCGGGCTCGTGCGCGGCGCCTCGAAGGGTGAAGGCCTGGGCAACCAGTTCCTTGGCAACATTCGCGAAGTGGACGCGATCGTTCACGTCCTGCGCTGCTTCGAGAACGACGACATCCAGCACGTCGACGAGCGCGTCGACCCCATTGCCGATGCCGAGACGGTCGAGACCGAGCTGCTTCTTTCCGACCTGGAGAGCCTGGAAAAGCGCGTTCCCGCCGCTCAGAAGAAAGCTACCCAGGGCGACAAGGAATCGAAGATCGTCGCCTCGGTGCTCGGCCAGGCGCTGGAACTGCTGCGCGAAGGCAAGCCCGCGCGCCTCACCCAGCCCAAGGACGAAGACGAGGAACGCGTGTTCCGCCAGGCCCAGCTCCTGACGGCCAAGCCGGTCCTCTATGTCTGCAACGTCGAGGAAGAAGCCGCCGCGGAAGGCAATGCCTTCTCCGCCCGCGTCTTCGAGAAGGCCAAGGCCGAGGGCGCCACTGCGGTGATCGTCTCGGCGGCCATCGAATCGGAGCTGGTCGGCATGGATATCGAGGAGCGCATGGTCTTCCTCGAGGAGATGGGCCTGCACGAAACCGGCCTCGCCCGCATCATCCGCGCTGGCTACGAACTGCTTTCCCTGCTGACCTTCTTCACCGTCGGCCCCAAGGAAGCCCGCGCCTGGACCGTGCACAAGGGCGCCAAGGCCCCTGACGCCGCCGGCGAGATCCACTCGGACATGCAGCGCGGCTTCATCCGCGCCGAGACCATCGCTTACGACGACTATGTCGCCCTGAACGGTGAAGCCGGCGCCAAGGAAGGCGGCAAGCTGCGTCAGGAAGGCAAGGAATACGTCGTGCACGACGGCGACGTCATGCACTTCAAGTTCAACGTCTGATCCGGAGATACCGGCGGTCACCGGCTCGATCCGGGACCGCCGGCAGTTCCTGCTCTCCCGGTTCAGGTCCGGGAAGACGCCGGTTCCTCGAACGCTTCGAGGATCGGGCAAGGGCCATCGTCCGAGCCGGCGCATTCGCGGGCCAATCGCCGCAACGACTGCCGCGCGGCTTCCAGTTGCGCGATCTCCCGATCCAGTTCCGCCAATCGCATTTCCGCCATTTTCCGCGCGCGCGGCCGGTCTCCGGTATGGTCGAGGCTGATCAGCTCGGCGATCTCATCGAGAATGAAGCCGGCCGCCTTGGCCGAACGAATGAAGCGCAGGCGCTTCACATCTGGCTCACCATAATGTCGCTGCCCCCTGGCGCCTCCGGTCGCAGCCGGGCGCGGGTCGAAGAGCAGGCCCTTGCGCTGGTAGAAACGAACCGTCTCCACGCCGACGCCGCTCGAACGGGCCAGTTCCGAAATCGTCAATGCCATGCTTGACTCCGTACCATGGTACGGAAGGTATAAGCCTCGGCATGACGCAAGACCAGACCCTCGAAAGCCCCGCATCCCGCCAGTCAGACAAGAGCGCCGCGCTCTACCGCATGGTCATGGACAAGCACACTTGTCCCTGGGGTCTCAAATCGAAATACCTGCTGGAGAAGCTCGGCTATGAGGTCGAGGATCACTGGCTGACCACGCGCGAGCAGGTCGATGCCTTCAAGGCGCGGCACGGTGTTGCCACCACGCCGCAGACCTTCATCGGGGGCGCCCGGATCGGCGGCTACACCGATTTGCGCGCCCATTTCGGCCTGAAGGTTCACGATCCGAAAGCGAAGAGCTACCGCCCCGTGCTGGCCGTTTTCGCCACTGGCCTCGGCCTCGCCCTGGCGGCGAGTTGGGCTTCGTTCGGCACGCCTTTCACCATGCGCGGCGCCGAATGGTTCGTTTCGATGACGATGATGCTGCTGGCGATGCTCAAGCTTCAGGATGTCGAGCAGTTTTCGACGATGTTCCTGGGTTATGACCTGTTGGCCAAGCGCTTCGTGCCTTACGCTTACGCCTATCCCGTGCTGGAATGGACCGCAGGCGCGCTGATGACGGCGCATGCCCTGCCCTGGCTCTCGATCCCGATCGGCCTCGTGATCGGCGGCATCGGCGCCGCATCGGTTTTCTACGCGGTCTATATTCAGAAGCGTGCGTTGAAGTGCGCCTGCGTCGGCGGCTCGGGTGCCGTGCCGCTGGGCTTCGTCTCGCTCACGGAGAACCTGTTCATGGTGGCCATGGCGTTGTGGATGCTGGCTGGGATGGCGTGAGCCGACATCGACCTGTCATGGTCCCGGCGCTAGTGGCGCCGTCATGAAAAGACTCGTCCCCCTGTTCGGTGCGCTGGCCCTGCTGGCCGGCCCCGTTCTCGCCGATCCTGCCCTCACCCGACCTGCCAGCACCCGGCCTGCCAGCACTTGGCCTGCCGACAAACCCGCCGCGGAAGTCCGTGAGCCGGTGGTGATCCTCATCTCGATCGACGGTTTCAGGGCCGATTATCTCGACCGCGGGATTACGCCGCACCTCTCGGCGCTGGCGGCCAGCGGCATCAGCGCGGCCATGCGCCCCTCGTTCCCAAGCAAGACCTTCCCCAATCACTGGGCCATCGCCACGGGAAAAGTGCCCGACCGCAACGGCATCATCGCCAACGGCTTCGAGGATCCCGCTCATCCCGGCGAGAAGTTCACGATGTCGAGCGACGAACCGTACTGGTGGGATGAGGCGGAACCGATCTGGGTGACGGCCGAGAAGTCCGGCATCCGAACCGCAACGATGTTCTGGCCGGGATCGAACGTCGCCTGGGGCGGCACTTTGGTGACCGAGCCGCACAAGACGATCAGCGGCGGAACCCGGCCGAGCGACTGGCAGCAATTCAACGGCGCGGTATCGCCGGTCCAGCGCGTCGATTCCGTGATCGACTGGTTGCGCCGCCCGGCAGCGAAACGCCCGAAGCTGGTGACCCTCTACTTCGACCAGGTCGATACGGCAGGCCATCGCTACGGACCCGGCGACAGCCAGACCGACGCGGCCATCGCCGATGTCGACGGCGATATCGGCCTCCTTCTTGCGGGGCTTCGGGAGCTTGGGCAGCCCGCCAACCTGATCGTCGTGGCCGATCACGGCATGGCTGCCATTTCCAGCGAACGGACGATCGCCCTCGATTCGGTTGCCGACCCTTCGCTCTACAAGCTGGGCGATACCGGCCCTTTCGCGGGCATCACATCGACCGAAGGCAACGAACGGAAGCTGGCCGCCGCGCTGCTGAAGCCCCACGAACACATGTCATGCTGGCGCAAGCAGGACATCCCGGCGCGCTTCCATTACGGCAGCAACCCCCGCATCGCGCCGTATTTCTGCCTGGCGGAGATCGGCTGGCAGATCGCAGCCAAGCCGCCGGAAAAGGCGTCGACCGGCGGAACCCATGGCTATGACAATGCCGCGCCCGAGATGGCCGCGCTCTTCATCGCCGCCGGACCGGCCTTCAGGCCGAAGGGCAAGTTGGCCCCGTTCGACAATGTCGACATCGCGCCGCTCCTGCGCGACCTCCTGAAGCTGCCCCCGGCAGCCGACGGCGACGGCAACGACGCGCCATTCCGCGGCACTCTGGCGAAGCCGGGCAGAGACCAAGCTCCCGTCAGCGGTGGCAAGTAACCACGCCTTCCGACATGAAGGCGACCCGTTCCTGGGCATCGTGCAGGATCAGCTTCGCCGGCCAATGGGTGGTATCCGAGCCGCCGCTCTTGTCGGGCAGGCTCACCAGATCGACCCAACTGGCCAGCCCGACATAAGTGGAGCGCGCGTTGCCCGGCAACTGCGCGCTTTCCACTTTGGCGGCATAGCGCTTGAGGTCCCCGGCGACGCGCAGGAATCCCTCGTCGGCATTGGCGATGAAGATCGGGTCCTTTTCGCCCGGCTTGCGGAAGGAGCATCCCGGCTTGTCCAGCCCATAACGCGCGACGTCGATCTCGGTGATGGCATGGGGAATGATCGGCTTGAACGGCTCCTTGCTCATCCGCTCGACCATGGCCACGTCGTGCGCGTTCTCTACCGCCTCGCGCTGCGGATCTTCCTGTCCGCAAGCTGAGAGCAGAACGAAAGGAGCCAGCGCAAGGATCGGTTTTCGCATCATTTTCGCCCGAACAGTTTTTCGATATCCTGATGAGCCAGTTTAACCCACGTCGGGCGTCCATGGTTGCATTGGCCCGAGCGCGGCGTGCGCTCCATTTCCCGCAGCAGGGCATTCATTTCCGCGACCGAGAGCGAGCGACCGGCCCGGACCGAGCCGTGGCAGGCCATTGTCGCCAGCACCAGTTCCAGCTTCTCACCCAGAAGCAGGGCGTCTCCGTTTTTCGCAAGATCGTCGGCCACATCGCGCACGAGCGCGTGGACATCGGATTTGCCCAGGACGGACGGCACCGCGCGCACCAGCATGGCACCCGGACCGAACCTTTCGAGCGCGAGGCCGAATTGCGCCAGGTCGGCGATCTTTTCTTCCAGCGCATCGCAGGCGGCCTCTTCCAGCTCTACGACTTCGGGAAGCAGCAGCGCCTGGGAGCGAGACATCGCATCTTCCGCGCCGGCCGCCTTGAGCCGCTCCAGCACGAGCCGCTCATGCGCGGCATGCTGATCGACGATGACCAGGCCATCGGCCGCCTCCGCCACGATGTAAGTCTCCGCGACCTGGCCGCGGGCCACGCCGAGCGGATACTTCAAAGCCTCATCGGCAGCCTCGTACGCAGGCTCGGCGCGCCCGGAAGGCTGCGCCATGACCTGCTCCTCGTAAGAGCGCCATGCGGCCCCGGTTTCGGAAACCCGGTCCGCTGCCGGTCGAAACTCCGAACGGGAGGGCGACGACGAGGAAGAGGGAGCGTACTCCCGGGCAAACAGCGAACCGAGCGAAGGTGCAGGAGCGGCAACCGGCTCCACCTGCCACATGCCCATGGCCGCCGCGGAGGCCGGTTGCGCGCTCCGCTGACCGGACGATTCGAGAGCATGGCGCAAGGCGCCGACCAGAAAACCGCGGATGAACGCAGGATCGCGAAACCGCACTTCCGTCTTGGCCGGATGGACGTTGACGTCCACTTCCTCTGGCGGAATGTCGAGGAACAGCGCCAGCACGGCATGGCGATCCCGCGCCAGCATGTCGGAATAGGCGCCGCGCACGGCTCCCACCAGCAGGCGATCCTTCACTGGCCGGCCATTGACGAACAGGTATTGATGATCGGCGACACCGCGATTGTAGGTGGGAAGACCGGCGACGCCGGTGAGCCGAGCCGACCCGCGTTCGGCATCGATCAGCACGCCGTCGTCCGCCAGTTCGCGTGCCACGAGCCGGGCCACGCGAGAAGCCAGCTCTTCGCGCGGCTGCACGGCAATCGCCCGGCGGCCGTCATGCTCCAGGACGAAGCCGATGTCCGGCCGGGCCATGGCCAGACGGCGCACCACATCCTGGCAAGCCGCATATTCCGAGCGCGCCGAACGCAGGAACTTGCGCCGCGCCGGGACTTTGCCGAAGAGATCCTCCACCCGTATCCGCGTTCCCGGCGGCAGCGCGGCGGGGCTGTCCACCGTCACGATCCCGTGATCGACGACGCGCTTCCAGCCCTCTTCCGATTCGTGCGGGCGGCTTTCTATGGTCAGCCGCGCGACGGATCCGATCGACGGCAGCGCCTCTCCGCGAAAGCCCAGCGTCGCCACCAGCTCGATATGCTCGTCCGGCAGCTTGGAAGTGGCGTGGCGTTCCAGCGCCAGGGCGATCTGGTCCGGCACCATGCCGCAGCCGTCGTCGGTCACTTCGATGAGGTCCAGGCCGCCGGCGGACAAGCGCACGGTGATCTGGGTGGAGCCGGCGTCGATCGCGTTCTCCACCAGCTCCTTCAGCGCGGAAGCGGGCCTTTCCACCACTTCGCCGGCCGCGATGCGGTTGACGAGATGTTCGGGAAGACGGCGGATCGTGGGCATCGGGCACTCTTTCGCAAGCGGCCTTGCTCAGGCCTTGGGCTCCGCGTCATCCAGGTACGAGCCCGGGCCACCGATGGGCCGGCCCGGACGCGGGGCGTCCATGGCACCGCGATCTCGAAGCGATCCAAACACTAGCGGTGAACCGCATGGAATTCGAGACGGGCTTCTGACGATTCCCCCATGAAATCGACACAAATTTTTGGCGTTTCGCGAATCGATGGGCTAAGGGGTCCCCTTCCATGCCAACCTGCCCTTCGCTCCATGGGGATTCCCTGTGACAAGCGCCGGGAAAGACAACGGATTACTGATGGCCTCGCCCTTCTCGCGATTCTTCAAACTCGGCTCACAGAACATGGCGATCGACCTTGGGACCGCCAACACGCTCGTCTACGTTCAGGACCGCGGAATCGTGCTGAACGAGCCCTCGGTGGTGGCCATCGAGACGCTCAACGGCGTGAAGAAGGTCAAGGCCGTCGGTGACGACGCCAAGATGATGATGGGCAAGACGCCCGACAACATCGAAGCCATTCGCCCGCTTCGCGACGGCGTCATCGCCGACATCGAGATCGCGGAAGAGATGATCAAGCACTTCATCCGCAAGGTGCACGGCAAGAAGAACCTGTTCCGCTATCCGGAAATCGTGATCTGCGTGCCCTCGGGCTCGACTTCGGTGGAACGCCGCGCGATTCGCGATGCTGCTTCGAACGCCGGCGCCAGCCAGGTCTACCTGATCCTCGAACCGATGGCCGCCGCAATCGGCGCCGACATGCCCGTCACCGAGCCGGTTGGCTCGATGGTCGTCGACATCGGCGGTGGCACCACCGAAGTCGCCGTGCTCTCGCTGCGCGGTCTTGCCTACACCACTTCGGTGCGCGTCGGCGGTGACAAGATGGACGAATCGATCGTTTCCTACGTGCGTCGCCATCACAATCTCCTGATTGGAGATGCCACGGCAGAGCGCATCAAGAAGGACTACGGCATCGCCGTCATGCCCGCAGACGGCATCGGCGAAACGATCCACATCAAGGGCCGCGACCTCGTGAACGGCGTGCCGAAGGAGATCACCATCTCCCAGGCGAACGTTGCCGAAGCGCTGGCAGAACCGATCGGCGCCATCGTCGAGGGCGTTCGCATAGCGCTTGAGAATACCGCGCCCGAACTGGCGGCCGATATCGTCGACCAGGGCATCGTGCTCACCGGCGGCGGCGCTCTGATCCAGGGCCTGGACGATTACTTGCGCGAGGAAACCGGCCTTCCGGTCAGCGTCGCTGAAGACCCGCTTTCCTGCGTCGCGCTCGGCACCGGCCGCGCGATGGAAGATCCGGTCTATCGCGGCGTGCTGATGTCCGCCTGAATTTCGCGCGGAGCGGCCGGTGCCCATGGCACCGCCGCTCCGTCCGATTCCCGGCGGCCTCGTCGTCGGCATTATTGACGGCCGCGCGGCAGTCCAAGGACGGCGCCGCCCCTACGAAGGAGTGCATGGCGCATGGCGCCGCCCGTAAACAGGCGCTCCAGCTATTCGCGTCGGGCGCAATACACCACGTTCCTCAGTTACACCGCAGGCGTGCTTGGCGCCGTGGTCGGACTGGCGCTCGTCGTGATCTCGCTCGTCAATCCGGAATTCTTCTCCACCCTCCGCGGATTGGCGGACGACGCGACCGAACCGGCCGCGCAAGTCTCCGCCGGTGGACGCGATCTCGGACGCGATGCCTGGGCCAACCTCTCCGGATTCTTCCATTCCGGAAGCGAACACGCGCGCATCGAGCGTGAACTTGGTGAAGCCAAAGTGCGCCTTGTGGAAGCAAAGGCGGCGATGGCGGAGAACAAGCGGCTGAAGGACCTGATGGCGCTGTCCGAGCAGGATGGCGGCGCGGTCACTTATGCCCGGCTGACGGCCTCCACCAGCGCCAGTTCGCGCCGCTACGCCACGCTCGGCGCGGGGCGCGACCGCAATGTAACCTCCGGCATGCCGGTGCGCTCGCAGATGGGCCTCGTCGGCCGCGTGCTGGAAGTCGGCTCGTCGAGCGCGCGAGTCCTGTTGGTTACCGACAGTGAAAGCGTTGTACCGGTCCGCCGCGCGGCCGACGGCGTACCCGCCTTCGCGCAAGGCAACGGCGACGGCACCTTGCGCATCCGCCTCATCAACCTGGGCATCAACCCGCTCAAGAAGGGCGATGTGCTTGTAACCTCGGGCTCGGGCGGCCTTTACCGCCCCGGCACACCCATGGCGATCGTGACCGACCTGATCCGCGACGGCGCCATCGCCCGCGTCTTGAGCAATCCCTCGGACACCGATTACGTGATGGTCGAAAAGAGCTGGGCGCCCCCCGCGCCCCCTCCCCCGGCAAACGACGGTACGGTCAAGAAACGCTGATGTTCCAGCGCAGCGCCTCCCGCTCCACCTCCCGGCAGCGCATCAACCATGCGCCTTCGCGGATTCTCGCCAGGGGATTCCCCTGGCTGACGATCATGCTGGGTTCGGTGGTGCCGGGCTGGTTCCTGATCGCCTCGGCGCCGGTCATGCCGCCGCTCGGCTTCCTGATCTACCTCGGCTGGCGGCAATTGCGCCCCGGCCTTCTGCCGATCTGGGCCGGCCTGCCGCTGGGCCTGTTCGACGATCTGTTCTCCGGCCAGCCCTTCGGCTGCGCGGTCCTGCTCTGGTCGGTCACCGCGATCGTTCTCGAGATCGTGGAACTGCGCCTTCCCTGGCGCAATTTCGTGACCGAATGGCTCATGGCCATGGGCCTGATCGTCGCCTATATATTCCTCTGCCTCGCCTTCGCGAACATCGCGGGCGCGTCGTCTCCCATTCGTGTCATCGTGCCGCAGGTCGTTATCTCCGTGCTTTCCTATCCGCTCGTCGGTCGAGTCGTTGCCATGTTCGATCGGATCCGGCTCGCGCCGATCGTGCTCCTGCGATGAAGATCAGCTTCAAGCGCTTCTTTCCGCAACGCCACGTCAGCGCGGGCACGCTTCGAAACAGTTTCGACCGGCGCAGCATCGTTCTGGGATCGATCCAGGGCGGCGTTGGTGTGCTGCTGGCGGCTCGCCTAGGCTATCTGGCGATCGCCCAGAACGCGAAATACGAGCTTCAGGCCGAGAGTAACCGCGTCAACCTCTCGCTGATACCGCCTCGCCGCGGCTGGATTCTCGATCGCCACGGCACGCCGCTGGCCTCGAACCGTGCGGACTTCCGTGTCGACCTCATTCCGGAACGCGTTCAGGACGCGCCGCACACGATCCAGACCCTGGGCAAACTGCTCAACCTGACGCCGATCGCGATGCAGGACCTGGAGGACAAGCTGGAACGCGCCCGGCGATTCGCGCCGGTCGAAGTCGCCAGCGGTCTCGACTGGGATACGTTCGCCGCTGTCAGCGTGCGCTTGCCCGACCTTCCGGGCGTCGTCACCCAGCGCGGTTTCTCGCGTTTCTACCCGCAGGGCCCTTCGGTTGGGCACCTGATCGGCTATGTCGGCCCCGCCTCGGCGGAAGAATATGAAAAGGACCGTGACCCGGTTCTGATCACGCCGGGCTACAAAGTGGGCAAGGACGCGCTCGAGAAGTTCTACGAGAAGGACTTGCGCGGCAAACCCGGCGCCCGCCGCGTCGAAGTCACCGCTTCGGGCCGGATCGTGCGCGATCTCGACACGCGCGAGGACGTTCCCGGCAAGACGCTGAAGCTCACCATCGACGCCGACATTCAGGACTACGCCTCCCGGCGAATCGGCCCCGAATCGGCGGCCGTCGTGGTGATGGACTGCCAGACCGGCGACATCCTCGCGATGTGCTCGATGCCCAGCTTCGACCCCAACAGCTTTTCCGATGGTATCGGCCGTCTCGAATGGAAGATGCTGTCGGACGACGACCATGTGCCGCTGCGCAACAAAGTGCTGCGCGGGCTCTATCCGCCGGGCTCGACCGTCAAACCGATGGTTGCGCTGTCCTTCATGGAAGCCGGGCTGGACCCTAACGAATCGGTGTTCTGCGGCGGCGGTCTGCGCGTGGGCAACCGCGTGTTCCACTGCTGGAACCACCGCGGTCACGGCCAGGTCAACATGGCCAAGGGCATCTACCAGAGCTGCGACGTCTACTTCTATCACTTCGCCCAGCGAATCGGCATGGATCCGATCGCGGCGATGGCCGGCCGGCTTGGCCTTGGCCATGACTTCCCGCTGCCGGTCTCTGGCCAGTCCTACGGCACCGTGCCGAACCCGGCCTGGAAGCTGAAGAAATACGGCAAGGAATGGCAGACCTTCGATACGGTCAACGCCACGATCGGTCAGGGCTACTTCCTGGTCAATCCGCTGCAACAGGCCGTTCAGGCTTCCCGTCTGGCCAGCGGCAGGATCATCATGCCGCGCCTGGTTCATGGGCATGAGCAGGAAGTCGCGCCTTCCTTGGGCATTCCCGCCGATCACTTGGCCTATATCCATCAAGCGATGTCGGATGTTGCCAATGGTCCGGGATCGGCGCGTCACGCAGCGTTGCCTTTTCCTGACATCAAGCTCGCCGGTAAAACGGGTACCGCCCAGGTCGTTGGCCTGAATATCGGTAACGGCAAGGGCGGCCTCTGGAAGCATCGCGATCACGGCCACTTCATTTGTTTCGCGCCGACGGAGAACCCACGTTACGCCTGCTCGGTTGTTTGCGAGCACGGCGGCGGCTCGCCCTCGGCCTATCCCATCGCCCGCGACGTTCTGACGTACATCTTCGACAAGCAGAAGGGCATGGATGTCCTGACCGAGCTGGAGAAGAAGTGGGGCGGCACGCCCAAGGAGCGGCTCGAGGCGCGCTATCGCACTTACTCCGCGCAATATGGCGTCGGTGCTCCCGCCGTTTCGGCCGAGGAGGAAAACCGCAAGCTCCAGGGCGATGACGCTCCGCAGGATCCGGCACAGCCGATCGTGCGCGATGCCGCTTCTCCGGCGCCTGAGCCCGATGCGGCCGATCAGCCCGCGGCCCCGGCGCCTGCGGCCACGCCTTCGCCAACCCCTGCCCCGGGCAATTCCGGAGGGAATCCGCAATGATCACGCGATCGATCGTTCCCGACGCCATCGCCCGGCAGCCGTGGCACATGCTGATCCCCCTGGCCGGGCTGGTCTCGCTGGGGGCGGCAGTTCTCTATTCGGCGGCGGGCGGCAGCCTGCAGCCTTATGCGCTCAGCCATGTCATGCGATTCGTGATCTTCCTGGGCATGGCGATCGTCATCTCCCGGTTCAGCCGCGATTTCTTCCGCATGGCGGCCTATCCGGTCTACGGCGCAATCGTCGTGCTGCTCGTGCTTGTCGAGGCCATCGGCGCCGTTGGTGGCGGTAGCCAGCGTTGGCTCAACCTGGGGTTCATGACGCTTCAGCCGTCCGAACTGATGAAGCCGGCCATCGTCCTCGTCCTGGCGCGCTTCTACGAGACTTTGCCCCATGCCATGACCGCCAGTTGGCGCGGTCTCGTACCGGCAGGCGTCTTGATCGGCATTCCCGCGCTCTTCGTGATGATCCAACCCGATCTCGGCACGGCGCTGGCGATCTGCTTCGGCGGCGCGGTGACGATGTTCCTGGCCGGCCTGCCGCTGTCCTGGTTCATCGGCGCGGGCATGACCGGCGCCATCGCCGCGCCGATCGCCTTCTTCACCCTGCTGCACGACTATCAGCGCAACCGGGTACTGGTGTTCCTCGACCCCGAGAGCGATCCGCTGGGAACGGGCTATCACATCACCCAGTCCAAGATCGCGATCGGATCCGGCGGGTTCTTCGGCAAGGGATTCGGCAACGGATCGCAAAGCCACCTGCAATACCTGCCCGAATCGCATACCGACTTCGTCTTCGCGACGATGGCCGAGGAATGGGGCATGCTCGGCGGTCTCTTCGTGCTCTTCGTCTTTGCAGTCGTGCTGTCGTGGGGCCTGCGTGTCGCCAGGCGCGCGCCTGATCGGTTCTCCAGCCTGCTGGCAGCCGGCATGGCGGCAACGATCTTCTTCTACGTCGCCATCAACCTGATGATGGTCATGGGCCTGGCCCCGGTGGTGGGGATTCCCCTGCCCTTCATGAGCCATGGCGGCACTTCGATGCTCACCAACATGATCTGCCTCGGCACGTTGATGGCTGTAAACCGGTGGAATCGGCGTCCCGGATCAATCTCGTAAAATAAGTCGAATTTTCCGCTTCCCATCCTCAAAACAGACGCTATAGGAGCCTCTCCGCCGCCGGGGAGGTCCACCAAGACTTCCCGCAAAGGCAGCCCAGGTCAGGGCAGTGTGGACGCATAGCTCAGTTGGTAGAGCAGCTGACTCTTAATCAGCGGGTCCTTGGTTCGAGCCCAAGTGCGTCCACCATTCCTGTCCTTACGCGGAAACGCGTGGACGCATAGCTCAGTTGGTAGAGCAGCTGACTCTTAATCAGCGGGTCCTTGGTTCGAGCCCAAGTGCGTCCACCATTTCCGTACCTTACGCGGCAACGCGTGTGGACGCATAGCTCAGTTGGTAGAGCAGCTGACTCTTAATCAGCGGGTCCTTGGTTCGAGCCCAAGTGCGTCCACCACCGCCTCCTCCCACCTTTCAAAGCGATAGCCCGGTTGTAGCGGATATTCCCTACAGCAGCGTCACACACCGGCGTGTTGTCGTCACGCCTGGGTTGTCGATGCCGCCCGGCGCGTTACCGGGATGCTGTAAAGCCGCGCGAGATCCTCGATGGATTGCCGGCGAACCGGCGCCAGGAACTCCAGGCCCACCCGGCCATCGCGCACCCAGCGCACTTCCGCCTCGATCGCCTTGAGATTGGCCATGCGCAGTGCGACGCGCTGGGTGACGACGAAATCGCCGTCATTCCCCACGATGCAGCAGCCGCCTTCTGAGATGTCGGCCAGCTCCACGCCGAAGACGTGCCAGCTGGACTTGCGGCAACGTGCCTCAAGCAGGACATGATGGCGCGGATTGAGCCTCCCGCAATCGTCCCTTACCTGCATTGTCACTCCTGTTGGCAGCCAAGTGAGGACCCCTAGCAGCCACAGGTAAACCGCAGGTTGCCTCCCGAGCGGTTTCTAGCGGGCCTCTGGATTGCCTGACGCTTGCGTGCCTGCCTGAAGACCGCCGGCCTGCGACGTTGCCGAGGCGGAGATCTGGGCATCGATCTCCTTGGCACGCTGGCTGACTTTCTCGCTGGCAGCGTCGTAGCGTTCCTCGAAGCTCGGCTCCTTGTGGCAGGCAGCAAGCATCGCCAGACCTGCCACTGCGATCACACCTCGCCGCATCAGTAATCCTTCTTAATGCGGATATTGAGGCTGTTGACGCCCGAACCGCCGGCCTGGCTCAGGACAGACAACCACTTCGTCACGCTGACCTCGAGCTGGGTGGCGGTGAAGCCGCGCGCGTCGGTAATCAGCTCGACGTAGATATCGTCGGTCAGATACTGGCCTGCCGCAAGCGCAGTACCGCGTCCACTGGCCTCATCGGGGCTCAGGATGCGCAGGCGGTCGATGCCTGCGGCCGAACGCAGCTTGCCGAGCGGGTTGATGCCGCCGCCGGTGGCCCGCAGCGAGTTGAGCGACGATGCCAGTTGCACCGCCTGGATCGCCGACAGGTTCTCGATGGAACTGCCGAAGAGGATGCGCGAGAGCACTTCGTCCTGCGGCAGCGCCGGAACCGAGCTGAACTCGATCTGCGGATTGTAGGCCCGGCCGCTGACGGTGACCGTGACTTCCACATCCTCGATCGATTCAGTGGCCGTGATGGCCACGGTGGGATCGATCGTCTGGCCGCCGTTGAACGAGATCAGGCCGTCGGACAGTTCGAAGGACTTGCCGGCGAAGCCCAGGGTGCCTCGCACCAGCTTGACCTCACCGGCCATGCTGGGCGCGGAACTCGTGCCACTCAGGCGGAAATCGGCGCTCCATTCGGATTCCAGGCCCATTCCCGAGACATAAAGCTTTTCCGGAGCCCGCAGACGCAAGTCCAGCCTGACGGAGGAGAAGGCGCTGCTGATCTGCGCCGCCTGCTCGTCGCCCGAGACGCGGGTCGGTCCGGAGCGAGGCTTGAAGCGCACGCCGGTGAGATGCGGCACGTCGACCGCGCCCTGGCGGACGATCTCGTAGCGCGTTTCCGGCAGGCGCAAGTCGCCCGTCAGCAGTGCCGTTTCGCCTGCCCGCTTGGTCAGGTTGAGAGTGCCGGTGGCGCTGGCCGAAAGCGAATCGCTGCGGGCTAGCCGCGCGCCGTTCAGCTTCACGTTGAGATCCATCGGATAGCCCGCGTCCGAGGCGAGGCTGAGGCGGCCGTTGGCGCTCACCGTGCCGCTGCCGGCATTGGCGTTCAGCGAGGTCAGTTCGAACGAGTTGCCGCTGAATTTGCCGTCCAGCGTCATGTTGGTGAGGCGGGTGCCGAAGGCCTGATATTCATAGGTCAGGTCCTTGCCCTTGACGAGACCGGTGATGCACGGGTCCGAGACGCGGCAGGAAAAGTCCGCCGCCAGCCCGACCGATCCGGTGAGGGTCTGCCCCGGCTGTCCGGCGAAGGAAAACAGCGTGTCGGCCGGTCCGTTATAGCGGATGCCGCCGCCCAGTGGCGCCTGCAGCAGACGCGTGGTCCAGGCGCCCTCGCCCGGAGGCAGCGGGCGCAAGCTGGCGACCAGGCGGCCGATCACGCTGCCCTGCTTCCGGAACACCGCGCGGGCCTCGCCGCCATCGGGCAGCAGCTTGCCGACGAAATTGATGTCGACCGGCTGGCTCACCGTGCTGGAACTGGTGCGGGTGAAGTTCACCAGGCTCATGCGGGCATCGGCGCGCGGGAAGGCCGTGGAACTGGCCTGCTCGAAATCGAAACTGCCGCTGGCCTTGCCGCCCAAGCCGTAGCCGGGAACGAAGGCGTTCACGAGGGCGACGTCGACATTTTCGAGCCGGCTCTGGATCTTCATGCCGGCGCCGTAAGTGCCGGCGATCTTGGCCGTACCCGATCCGAAGGCAATGGTGGTGGGCAGAAGCTCGTAGCCGCCGTCCTTGGGCACGATCCGCGCCGGGGACTGCGTGTTGAGCTGGAGCCCGCGCACACGCCCCTGCAAGGCCACACGCCAGAGTTCCGGCGTGAGATCGGCATTGAGGGCGACACGGAACGGCACGCCGCTCACGCCTTCGACCAGGCCCTTGGCCTTGCCGCGTCCATCGCGGTAATCGACCAGGACGCGCGCGGCGGCGATGTCCACGGCGCCGAACGAAGTACCTGCCAATTGTGCGTCCGCGACGACGCTGGGCTTGTCGTAGAGCACCGCGCGGCCGTCGACGATGGCCGAACCGATCGTGAGGTTTGCCGGTCCGGGGAAGACCGCGTCCTTGGCGCGCAAGTTGAAATCGACGGCCTGGTACTTGCCCTCGGCATCGAGCTGCAAGGCACCGCCAATGCCGTTGCCGGTCGCGGTCAACTGGCCTGCGAAGGGCCCGGCCTTGGTCTGGACCATCCGGCCGGCGAAGGCGACACCGGACAGATCTGCGCTGTTGATGTCTACCGACAGCTGCGAGCCCATGCCGAGCGATACGTCCGCCTTGAGCGGGCCGTAATCGGTATCGCCGGTCATGTCGAAGCGGTAGCCGCCGCGAATGCCGGTGATGCGGGCATCGAGGTTCGCCAGACCGATGCCGAGGCCCGGCCGCTCGGCCGTGACATGAGCGTCGGGGTTGGCGATGGTGCCGGTCACGCGCACGCCGATGGCGCCGTAGCGACTGGAACTGCCGCGCGCTGCAAGGGAAATACGGCCATTGGGCGACCAGCTCCCCTGCCCGCCGCTGACCTTCAACTCAGGGGCATTCAACTGCAGCGAGGAGAAGCGCACGACGCCGTCCGGTCCATAGTGGACCCGCGACGAGGCCGCGAAATTGCCGCCCAGATACGTCTGCAGACTGTCGTTCAGCAATTTGGTGGACCGGGCACGCACGGTGCCATCGAGCGCGAAGCCGCTGCCCTCGCTCTTGAGGTCCATATTGGTGCGAATGTTGAAGATGCCGACGCTATCGAGCCGGTAATTGTCGATCTTTCCGTCGATCGCGCCGGTATAGAAGCCCTTGCTGACATCCGCGACGAGGATCAGACCCGCATCGATGCGATCCGAGCGCAGCCGCATATTGTCGGAAAGGACACGGGCGCCGTCGATGGCGAGGTCTCCGTCCAACCTGACATTGGCAAGCTGCCCGCCGGCCACGGTGTCGAGGCCGGTGATCCGCTGCACGCGCGCGGAGACGGGAATGAGGATCTTGTCCGCATCGACCCGCGCCGCGCCGCTGGCGGTAAGGCGTTCGAGGCCCATGTCGTTCATCACCACGCGCGCGGCATTGATGCGATAGGCGACCTTGGGCGTCGTGAAGGCACCGTCCAGTGCCAGCGAAGCGGTCAGGCCCGCACCGCTGAGATTGGGCGCGATGGCCGCCGGCTTCAACAGGGCGAAATCGAGCTTGAGGTCTTCGAAACTGTTGGACGAAAGATCGACGATGCCGTTCGGCGCCAGCGTGAACGCATCGCTCCAGACGCGCCCGGTCACTTTCGCCCGTCGCTGGTCGAGCGCGGCGGTTATGTCGAGATTGGTGATCGGGCCCAACAGGCTGGCGGTCGGTCCGGTTACGAGCCGGGCCACGCGGGTCGGGCCCTTGATCGTGAAGGTGCCGCCGCGCGCGGTGAGGTCGAGATTGGCCAGGTCGCCGCCGCCGAGATCGGCGTCCAGCTTGCCGTTCCAGGCTTTCCAGTCGCCCTTGCCGCCCAGCTTCAGGCGAAGCGGCTGCTTGAGGCCGCCCAGCGCGGCGATGACACCGCCGGTCGGCGCATCCAGATCGACATCGATGGCCAACCGGTTTTTCGCCGGTACCGCGTCGAGCATCAGGTTGAAGCGGTCTCCGCCCTGCTTGCCCTCGATGGCGATCGTGCCGCCTTTCGCCGTGACTTGCGCGCGGCCGTCGGAAATGTGGGCCTTGCCGTCGATGGTGACGATGCGGCGATTGCCGGAAACGGGCGGTTCGGCAATGAACCGGTCGATGCGCAGCTGCCCGATATCGATGTCGATATCAGGCAAGAGCGGCGCGTTGCTTGGCGGGGTGGGTTTGAATTTCGGCGCCCGGCGCAGGACCATGCGCTGCGCGGTGGCGCTGCGCACGTCGACGTGATTGCTGAGATAGGCGAAGGGCCGCCAATCGACGTCGATTTCCGGCGAGAACAGGAACTCGCCTTGCGGGTCGCTCACCGAAAGGTCATGCAAAGTCATTCGCCGGTATAGCGAACCCTCGATGCGGCCGACCTTGATCCGCATGCCGTTCTCGAACTGCAGTCCGGCGATCTGCTCGGCCACGAAGCGGTGGCCCGGGCCGGTGTCGATACCGAAGATGACGGCCGCGACCAGCACGACCGTGCCGAGGACGAGGCCGACGACCGTCTTCAGGGCGCGAATACGCACCCGCCGCCATAGCGAAGGCCTGGGAGAAGCCTCTGGCGTGCCGGTCTCTGCCGTGTTTTCCGGTTCGTCGGCCGGGATCATGGTGTCATTGTCCGACATCAGAATGCCTGTCCGATCGAAACATAGAGATTGAAGCGAGACTCACCGGGCTGGCGGTTGATCGGCGTGGCGACGTCGAGACGCACCGGACCGAAATTGGTGTAG
This sequence comes from Novosphingobium sp. BL-S-21, assembly GCF_055521655.1. Lineage (NCBI taxonomy): Bacteria > Pseudomonadati > Pseudomonadota > Alphaproteobacteria > Sphingomonadales > Sphingomonadaceae > Novosphingobium > Novosphingobium sp. BL-S-21. The sequence goes on along the minus strand of NZ_CM145496.1, from coordinate 519,431 downwards.
AAGCGTCCGCCGATGCCCACGCCGTAGCGCAAGTTGTTGAATTGCGGCATCGTCTCGCGATAGGCCTGGCCGGCGTCCACGAATGCGACGACGCCGTAATTGCCGAAGCGATAGCGCGCCTCGACCGAGCCTTCGTTAAGGCTGCGGCCGCCCACGGCCGTACCGTCCGGCGCCTGTTCGCCCAGCGCCTGATAGGCATAGCCGCGCACCGAACCACCGCCGCCCGCATAAAGACGGCGGGACGGCGCGATGTCGAACAGGCCGGCCCCTTGGATGGTGCCGAAGCGTACGCGCCCGGCCAGCACGAGGCTGTCCATCACCGGATAATAGGCCGAAGCATCGACACGCGCGCGAACGTAAGGATCGAAGCCGTTGCGAACGGTGGCTTCGGGCTGGATCAGCGTGGTCAGGCGATAGCCCTTGGTCGGATCGAGCAGGCTGTCGGTCTGATCGAGGCCGATCTGGCCATTGACGCCCGCCACATAATACAGCTTGCGGTCGCGGTCGCCCGTGGCGGGGTTGTAGTCGGTTTCCGCCGTGGCCAGGAACTCGACACCGAAGGCATAAGTATACTTCTTTTGCCAGATCGGCGTCGAATCCCGCGCGACACGGGCGGCAATGCGGCCGGTGTAGGCGCTGTAGGCGTCGTAATCGTTATGAAACGCCTCGGCCACGAGTTCGAAGGTCCGGTCGCGCTTGCCCGCGTTGGAACGGCGGAAGGTGACGCCGGCGCCCTGCTGCCGCGTACCGGCGATGACCTTGCCGATCAGCGCGCCTTCCGGGGGGAACATGTTGCGGTGAGTCCAGGTCGCCTGGGCAGTGACGCCCTCGCCCGTGGCATAGCCTACCGAGCCTGCAATCGTGCGCGGCGGCCCGGCCGTCTGCTGGACGTGGAGCGTGACATATTCAGTATCGTCAGGCGCGGCGTCGCCGGTCTTGCGCGGCTCCACCGAGACGGTCGAGAACAGGCTCGTCGCCACCAGGGCCTTGCGCAAGTCGTCCACCTTGCGGCTGTCGTAAAGTTCGCCGCGCTTGAAGCGGGCGAGCACGCCAATGTGCTGGGCATCGAAAGCCTGCTTTCCGGCCGTCGTGAAACCGCCGAAGCGGCCCCGCGGCCCGACATCCACCGGCAGGGTATAGACACCCTCGGCGGTATCCTGGTCGAGCAGGATGTCGCGATCGCCCACTTTGGCGAAGGCATAGCCGTTCTCAGGCAAGGCCAGTGCGACTTGCGCCTCGGCGCCCTGCACCCGCTCGGCGACGATCGGTTCGCCCACCTTGAGCGACAAGTTCTTGGCGATGAGATCGCTGGGCACGGTGGGATCGGCCTTCACGACGATGTCCGAGAAGGAATAGCGCTTGCCGGGCACCACTTTGAGCACGGCGACCAGCGGCGGACCGTCCGTGCCGTCCGGCGTCCGTTCGACACGGGTGGTGACGATCGGGGAGTACCAGCCCTCGGAGGAGAGCACCGTCTGCATCAGCGTGGCGTCTTCGGTCAGGCGCGCATTGACCATGGCCAGGTTCGCAGCCTTGCCATCGCCCTTCTTGAGCGCCGAATGCGAGCGGAATTCGCTGCGCATGTCGGTCTCGGTATCGCCGTCCGCATCGTCCAGACCGTCGATCCGGGTCTGGTAGGCAACCTCGACTTCCTTGTTGTCGTCCTTCTTCTCGGCGAATTGGACCGGCGTCACTTCGAACTGGTCGATCGGCGGCAGCGGTGCGTTCAGTTCCGCATCGCGGACCGGAGCATCGCCGATTTCCTCGTTGACATCGCCATCCGAAAGCGCGGGGTCACCCAAAGGCGCGGCCTGGCCTTCCTGCGGCTTGGCATCGGTCTGGTCGGACGCCATGCGACGCTCGAAGGCTTCGATCGATTCAAGCGGCTTGTCGAGTTCGGGATCGTCCTGCGAATCGAGCTTCGGGATCGCCTGGTTGAATTCGTCATCGGGGATGACCGGCTTCACCTCGGGCAAGGCGACATTGGCCGGCGGAGGCGGGATGACGAGCTTGCCGGCCTGCACCTGATCGTCGTCCGGCACCGAGGCCGTCTCGGCAGAGGCCCCTTTCTCGGCAGAGGACTGGGCCTCCGTACGCGACGTGGTCTGGGCGGATGGGCGCCCCCCCTCGTCCTGCGCGCGTGCCGGAGCGACCGACAGCGCCAGAAGAACGGAAATCGTGGCAAGTCCCGCACCGTCGCGCAGCGAAAGGGAACAAGCCGGCTTTTGATCGTTTAGCCAAGGCATGAGCAGCGCGATGTAACACCCCCTGTCGAGAATGGGCAACAGGCCCCCTCGTGGAATACCCTATCGCATTGCAACAGCGAAAGTTCCCTGCCGCAAGTGGGTAAGCAATGAAATCTGACGAAGGAACATCGACGTCAACCGTCAAGGACGAGATGTCGACACAGTCCGCGCCGAAACCGCTCGGAACCGACGCAAATGCCCCCTGGCAGATTCCGGGCAGGGCCTGGTGGAAGATCCTCAAGCGCGTCTACGTGATGAGCGGCTTCCATGAGCTTGGCCTGCTTTCCGCCGGGCTGGCATTCTACTGCTTCCTGGCATTGACGCCCCTGATCGGTGCGACGGTGATGATCTACGGCCTGTTCGGCAACGTGGAGACAGTGCATGCCCAGATGCAGAGCATCGTCGAGGTGGTCCCGCCGGAAGTGGCGCGCATGCTGGAGCAGCAGCTCGTGCAGATCGTCACCACCAGTCGCGGGGTGACCGGGTTTGCGCTGCTGATCGCGCTCTTCTTCGCGATATTCGGCGGCATGCGTGCGGCCAACGGGATGATCAGCGCGCTTAACATCATCAATGAGGAGCGCGAGACCCGTGGCACCGTCTCGCTGACACTGCGGGCCGTGGGCCTCACGGTTTCCGCCGTGCTCATCGCCTTGACCGGCGTGCTGTCGGGCGGTGTGTTTGCCTGGCTGCAGACCCAGACCAGCGTTTTCCTGGGCGACGCCACGGCCATCCTGTTCAAGTGGCTGACGTGGATCGCTGCCGTGGCGCTGGGCAGCGGCGGCTTTGCGCTGATCATGCGCTATGGTCCGGACCGCAGCCCGGCGAAGTGGCGCTGGCTGGCGCCCGGCTCGCTGCTGGCAACTCTGCTATGGATCGCCGTCTCGTTCGGGTTCTCCCTCTATGTGGCCTATATCAGCGACTACAACGCGACGTATGGTTCGCTGTCGGCCATCGTCGTCTTCCTCATGTGGCTCTATCTGTCCGCTTACGGCGTATTGCTTGGCGCACTCGTGAATGCCGAGATCGAGCGGCAGACCTACTGCGATACCACCACGGGGCCCTCCCTGCCCGCCGGCGAGCGCGGGGCTGTGCTGGCAGACGTAATCGACAACCGCGTCCCTTCTGCCTCCGAACTCGATCGTCACAAGCGCCGCAAGGCCGAGCAGGTTCGCGGCCAGGTCGACTAGTCGAGGCACCTTCCCCTCCGGCCGCCCATCATGGCCCATCGCCGGTGCGTCATCGTGCCGGCGATCAGCCCTTCAGGCAGTTGATGACGGCGCCTTTCTCGGACTAGCTACAGCCCGATATCGCGCGGCAAGAAGCGCAAGGCTTCGTCACCCGGACTCCGTCCGCAGCAGTGGCCCGCAGGAGAGGAAGGACAGCGAGATGACCAAGGTTCAAGGGCAAGACGTTCTCGGATACCAGGGCAAGCGCGTGATCGTCAGCGGCTGCTTCTCGGGCATGGGCGAAGCGACGGCACGGATGCTGGTGGATCTCGGCGCCGAAGTGCACGGGTTCGACTTCAAGGAAAGCGCCGTTCCCATGGCCTCGTTCACCCAGATCGACTTGCGCGATCCCGCGACGATCGAAGCGGCGGTGAACGGCGTCGGCGGCAAAGTCGACGCCTTGTTCAACTGCGCCGGCCTTCCGGGCGGCGGCGGCTTTCCCGCACTCGACGTGATGAAGGTCAATTTCCTCGGCACCCGCCATCTTACCGATAAAGTCGTGCCGCTGATGGGCGAAGGCGGGGCCATCGTCTCGATCGCGTCGACCGGTGGCCTCGGCTGGAGCCGCCGCATCCCCGTGCACATGCAGCTTCTGGCAACGCAGGGCTTCGATGCGGGTCTCGCCTGGTGCGACGCCAATCTCGACCAGGTGGCCGAAGGTTACGCCTTCTCGAAGGAAGCGGTGATTGTCTGGACCCAGTTCATGGGCGCCCAGCTCATCAAGAAGGGCATCCGCATCAACTGCTCGCTTCCCTCGCCCACGCAGACGCCGATGATGGCGACCTTCCATGCCACCTCGGGCAAGGATGTGGTGGACGCGGCCGCAGAGCCGCTGGGCCGCTACACCACGCCCGAAGAACAGGCCGGTCCCCTCGTGCTGGTCAATTCGAAGCTGGCGGGCGTCGTCAACGGCATCGTCATGCCCGTGGACGGCGGGTTCATGGGCGGCCTGGTCACCGGTCAGGTGGACATCTCCAGGATGATGAGCAAGCAGCCCGCCTGACGCGGACCTATTTGGGCATTACCGAAAAAGGGGCGGGACGTCGCGGCGTCCGGCCCCTTTTCCCTATGCGTCAACCTGCTAAGGCATGCGCAGACGGAGAAGGATAGAGCGCATGGAAGAAGCGGTACTGTACGACATCGACGGCGAAGGCATCGTCACGCTCACGCTGAACCGGCCGGACATGCGCAATCCCATTTCGGATCCCGAAGTGATCGAAGGTCTGCTCGCGGCGCTCGAAAGGCTGGACAGCGATCCGGCCGCCCGGGTGGCGATCCTGACCGGCGCCGGGAAGGGCTTTTCCTCAGGGGGCAACATCAATGAGATGAAGCCGGGCGGCAACGTCAACGGCGGCATGCCGATCCGCACCCGCCTCAACTACAAGCGCGGAATTCAGCGCCTACCCCTCGCCTTTTCCAAGCTGGAAGTGCCGGTGATCGCCGCCGTCAACGGCGCAGCGGCCGGCGCGGGCTGCGATCTCACCTGCATGTGCGACCTTCGCATCGCCGGGGAGAGCGCGCGCTTTGCCGAAAGTTTCGTAAAAATCGGCTTGATCGCAGGCGATGGTGGTTCCTGGCTGCTTCCCCGCGTGGTCGGATGGTCGAAAGCCGCAGAAATGGCGCTCACCGGCGACATGATCGACGCTGCCGAGGCCCTCGCCTGCGGGCTGGTCTCCAAAGTGGTGCCCGACCATCTCCTCATGGACGAAGCGCGCGCCCTCGCCCGGCGTATCGCCGCCAATCCGCCTCACGCGGTGCGCATGACCAAGCGCCTGCTGTGGGAAGGCCGTCGCAGCGATCTGGCGACGCTGCTGGAAATGGCTGCCGCCATGCAGTCCGCCGCCCATGCGACGGACGATCACATCGAAGCGGTCGAAGCGTTCCTGGAAAAGCGCAAGCCGGTGTTCAAAGGGTCTTGAATTTCGATGTGATCGGTTCATATGGAAATCACATTGAAATGTGAGAATGGATTTCCAATGGCTGGTAATGTGATCGAACAGGTCCGCAGGCTCGTGAACGAGGGCGGCATGAGCAGGGCCGGCCTCGCCCGCGCCGCCGGGCTTCACGCCAATACCCTGCGTGATTGCACCGAGCCTGACTGGAATCCCACCGCCGACACGCTGACGAAGCTCGAACGCTTCCTCCTTTCGAACGACGACCGTCCGGTCCTCGTGCCGATCGAGGAAATCATCGACGAAGCGCGCAATGGCCGCATGTTCATCCTGGTCGACGACGAGGACCGCGAAAACGAGGGTGACCTCGTGATCCCGGCGCAGATGGCGACACCGCAGGCGATCAACTTCATGGCGACCCATGGCCGCGGATTGATCTGCCTGACGCTCACCAGCCAGCGCGTCGAGGAACTCGGCCTAGACCTGATGAGCCAGCACAACGGCACGCGTCACGAGACGGCATTCACGATCTCCATCGAAGCGCGCGAAGGCGTGACCACGGGCATTTCGGCAGGCGACCGCGCGCGCACCATTTCAGTCGCGATCGACGGCACCAAGACCAAGGCCGATATCGTCACCCCCGGCCACGTCTTCCCGCTGCGTGCCCGTGACGGCGGCGTGCTCGTCCGCACCGGCCACACCGAGGCCGCAGTCGACATCTCCCGCCTTGCCGGCCTCAATCCTTCGGGCGTGATCTGCGAGATCATGAAGGATGACGGCACCATGGCGCGCATGGACGACCTCATCGGTTTCGCGCGCATTCATGACCTGAAGATCGGCACGATCCGCGATCTCATCGCCTATCGCCGCAAGCACGATCGCATGGTCGAGAAGAAGAACGAGATCACGTTCCAAAGCCGCTATGGCGGCCAGTGGCTGGCTCGCAGCTACTTCAACAAGGCCACCGGCGAAGAGACCATGGCGCTGATCAAGGGGCGTATCGACCCCGCCAAGCCTACGCTCGTGCGGATGCACACGCTGTCGATGTTCGTGGACGTGCTGGGCGAGGATTCCAGCGACCGCGGCGCCCTGCTGCACCGCTCGATGGAAATGATCGCCGAAGAGGGCTCCGGGGTGATCGTCGTCATCAATCGCCAGATGACCGGTGCGATCTCGCGCGTCATGGATATCAAGCATCAGTTCCGCGCCGGCGAAAACCCGGACCTTGAGGAACTGCGCGATTATGGAGTAGGCGCCCAGATCCTGGCCGAACTCGGCATCCACGATATGATCCTGCTGACCAATACCCATCACTCGCTCGTCGCATTGGAAGGCTATGGCCTGAACATCGCCGGCGAACGCCCCATCCCCGCCTCCGAAGGAGCGAACTGACATGGCCCGCTTTCTCATCGTCGAAGCCCGCTTCTACGACCACCTGAACGACAAGCTGATCGCCGGCGCCAAGGCCGCCCTGAAGGCCGCCGGCCACCAGGCCGAAGTCATCACCGTGCCCGGCGCGCTGGAAATCCCGGCCGCCATCTCGCTGGCAGATGCCACCGGCGACTATGACGGCTATGTCGCGATCGGCGTCGTCATTCGCGGCGAGACGTATCACTTCGAAATCGTCGCCGGCGAATCCGCACGCGGTATCATGGCGCTGACGATGGACGGCATTCCGATCGGCAACGGCATCCTGACCGTCGAGAATGAGGAACAGGCACTCGTCCGCGCCGAACCGGGCCAGAAGGACAAGGGCGGCGAAGCGGCCAAGGCTGCCGTGGCGCTCTACGACCTCAAGGAAAAGTTCGCCTGATCTTTCGGATGTGACATTCCGTCAGCCGAAATAAAAATGCCCGCGATAAACGCGGGCATTTTTTGTTGGTGCGCCCGACGGGATTCGAACCCATGGCCCCCAGATTAGGAATCTGGTGCTCTATCCGGCTGAGCTACGGGCGCACTCGAGCGCGTCCTAGCTTGCAGTGCCGAACTTGGCAATCTGTTGAATGGGACGATTCAATTGGCCTGTTCGGGCGGCAACACCGGGAACGGCAGGGCGGCAACGGCGATGCCTTCCTCCATGAGTTCCTTGGCCTGCTCCACGCTCGCACGGCCATGGATCGATTCGCTGTCGCGCTCGCCATAATGCATGGCGCGGGCGTCCTCGACGAAGCTGTCACCGACGAAACGGCTCGATTTCAAGGCCTCGGCCTGCATGATCGCCAGCTTGTGCAAGGCCTCGACGGCCTGAGGTGGCAATTCCAGCGCCTGAGGCACCGGGGCTCCGCCCGCAGGTGGCGCCGGCACGGCCACGGTCGAAGCAGGCGCCCGCGCCGGCTCGGCCCGCTGATTGCCCTTCCGGCCAAGGTGCGGCGCCTGGACGGCCTTGCCCACTTCGGCCGAGCCGCAATGAGGACAGGCGACCAGCCCATGCTCCTGCTGGCGCGCAAAATCTTCCGAGGATTTGAACCAGCCCTCGAAACGGTGGTGCGCGGAACGGCATTCGAGATCAAAGACGATGGGCATGCGGCCTATTTGGCGATCTCGCGGCGGTTGGCAAGGCTCGGCAGCTGTCCGCGGACTTCCGCGATCCGCGCGGGATCGATATCGACGAAACCCAGGCCGGCCATGTCACCGCCAAGGTCCAGCAGAACGTCTCCCCAGGGATCCACCGCCAGCGAATGGCCATAAGTTTCGCGGTCGTCCTCATGATGGCCGACTTGCGCGGCGCTCAGCACGAAAGCGCTGGCTTCCACGGCGCGGGCGCGCTGCATGAGATGCCAGTGGGCGCGGCCCGTTGGCACCGTGAAGGCCGCAGGAATCGCCACGAGGTCGCAGCGTTCGCGGCCAAGCGCTTCGAACAGCGCGGGAAAGCGCACATCGTAGCAGATCGCCAGACCAAGCCGGCCAAGCGGCGTTTCCACCGTCACTACCCGCTCGCCGGGCGCATAGGCGTTTGATTCGCGCCAGGATTCGCCGGTCGCAAGATCCACGTCGAACATGTGGATCTTGTCGTACCGCGCGCGGACTTCGCCGCTGTCGTCGATCACGAAAGCGCGATTGGCATAACGCCGTTCCGGTGCATCGCGGTCAGGACGCACGGCCAGGGAGCCGAGATGAACCCAGATCCCTTCGCGCGCAGCCGCCTCGCGCGCCGCGGCCAGAACGAGATCATCGGCCTCGCCGACGATGTTCGCCGCCGCCCTCTCCCGCTTGCGATCGAGCAGGCCGGACATCTCGGGCGTGAACAGCATCGCCGCACCCCCCGCCTTCGCCTCGCGAATGGCGGAAACGATGGCGGCAGCGTTGGCCTCGGGATCGATCCCCGAAGTCATCTGGAACAGCGCAGCGCGGCCCATGGCGGTCAGCAGAGACCAAGGACGGGGTCGAGCTTACCCGCCCGGTTCAAGGCGTCGATATCGTCGAACCCGCCATAAGGCTTGCCGTCCACCAGCACTTGCGGAACGGTTCGGGCACCCGGCGCGCGTTCGAGCATTTCGTCGCGCTTGGGCCCGCCCATCGTAATATCGTATTCCTCATAGGGAACGCCCTTATCGTCCAGCAGCGACTTGGCCATGACGCAGTAGGGGCAGCCCCACTTGGTATAGATTTCCACCTTCGGCTGGCTCATCGAATTCTTCCTTTTCGTCTCTTGGCGACCGGGCCGCTGCACCTGGGCAAGCCCACGTTCCGAAGGCCGCCGGACGGGGCCTTGAAACAGGGGGCGGCTACCATATCTAGGAATTCAAGTCATGGCCCGCCAAGGGCATGGCTTGAAAACGGGGCGCCGGGAGGTCCGGGCCCCGACGAAACGAAGATTGCTCATTGGAGGATTTTTGTCATGAACCGTATCGATTTCTCGCCCTATCGCCGTACCATGGTCGGCTTCGACCGCCTGTTCGACATGATCGAAAACCAGGGCCGCGCGAACCCGGGCGACAAGTACCCCCCCTTCAACATCGAACGCCGCGGCCCGGATGCCTATCGCATCACCCTGGCCGTCGCAGGTTTCAAGCCGGCGGACATCGATATCACCGCACAGGCCAACCTGCTGGTCGTCAAGGGCCACAAGCCCGATGAGGCGGCGGACAGCGAAATGCTGCATGTCGGCATCGCCCAGCGCGGTTTTGAGCGCCGGTTCGAGCTGGCCGACTACGTTCGCGTCGACGGCGCGGACCTTGCCGACGGTCTGCTGGTCATCGACCTCCTGCGCGAAGTGCCGGAAGCGATGAAGCCCAAGAAGATCGCCATCGGCGGCCATACGCTGACCGTGGTGGACGGCAGTGCGGGCGACGATTCCGCCGCCGCCTGAACAGTTCGATAATTCGCAGATCGGGGCGGCCTGGGATATCCGGGCCGCCCTTTTTGATGGCCGATTGCAACCCTCGCATCGCTCCCGGGAAAAAGAGCGATGGACAGCACCGACCCAGCACCTAAGCCGCAGACTTTGCTGAGTTGAAGGCTGCCGCGCTCCATGATCTCTATCCTGTTGATCGTCCTGCCGATCTTCGCGCTGACTTTCGTGGGCTGGCTGGCGCGGCGGGTGGGCATCTTCAGCCCCCAGTCGACGACCGAACTGAACCGTTTCGTCGTCTATCTCGCGCTCCCGGCGCTCCTGTTCGACATTGTCGCCAAGGCGCAAGTGGCGGACATCTGGCAGCCGGGCTTCCTTGCCGTTTTCGGGCTGAGCACGTTTTTCTTCTTCGCCGCGACGGTGGCCGTCAGCCGGGTGACCGGAGCGCCGATCGGCAACGCCGCGATCCACGGCCTGAATGGCGCCTACTCGAACACGGCCTTCCTCGGCTTCCCCCTTCTGTTGGCGACCCTTGGCCCCGGTTCGCAGGCGCTGACCCTGATCGCCACGATCAACACCGTCTGCGTACTGTTCGCCGTCGCCATCGTGCTGATCGAGTTCGGCAACCAGTCGGGCGGCCGCCCTCTGACGATCCTCCTGCGCGTCCTCCAGGCCCTGTTTCGCAACCCCCTGGTCCTGGCCCCGCTGCTGGGTGCGGCGGTAATGGCCAGCGGCATCGGCGTCGCAGCGCCCCTCGACGCCTTCCTCAAACTGCTGGGATCGGCCGCCAGCCCATGCGCGCTCGTGTGCCTCGGCATGTTCCTGGCGGAACCGCGCGAAACGGAAGCCGGGGGAAGCGGAAACACCGCCCTGCTCGTGGCGCTCAAGCTTTTCCTCTATCCGGCCCTGACGCTGGTTCTGGCTCTCTGGGTGTTCCCGCTCACCAAGCCGCTTCGCGACGCCGCCGTGCTCCTGGCCGCCCTGCCGACCGGCACGGGGCCGTTCATGCTCGCGGAGTTCCATCGCCGCGAAGGCGCGCTGACGGCCAAGGTCATTCTCGTTTCCACCGTGCTGTCGGTCGGCACGATCACCGTGCTGCTCTCGGTGCTCGCCTGACGCAGGAGGCAGGAGGCCGGAGCAGCCACCGCCGTTCCGCGCGAGAACCCGCGCAAACGAAAAGAGGCGGCCTCCTGCGAGACCGCCTCTTAATTTCAACCCTGCCCGAAGATCAGACCAGTCGCGCCTGGCGCAAGGCCGCGGCGATGAAGCCTGCGAACAGCGGATGCGGCTCGAACGGCCGGGACTTGTATTCCGGATGGAACTGCACGCCCACGAAGAACGGGTGGTCCGGCCGCTCGACGATCTCGGGCAGCAGGCCGTCGGGCGACATGCCGGAGAAGATCAGGCCATCGCCTTCCAGCGTCTCGCGATACTGGGCATTGACCTCGTAACGGTGACGATGGCGCTCCGAAATCTCGGTGGCGTTGTAGATCGAGGCAACGTGGCTGTTCGGCGAAAGCTCGGCCTTGTAGGCGCCAAGGCGCATCGTGCCGCCAAGGTCGCCGCCTTCTGCGCGCTTTTCCAGGCCGTCTTTGCCCATCCACTCAGTGATGATGCCGACGACGGGATCTTCGGTCGGTCCGAACTCGGTCGAGTTGGCCTTCTCGACACCCGCGGAACGGGCGCCTTCGATACAGGCCATCTGCATGCCGAGGCAGATGCCGAAGAAGGGAACTTCGCGCTCGCGGGCGAAGCGCACCGATGCGATCTTGCCCTCGGTGCCGCGCTCGCCGAAGCCGCCCGGTACCAGGATGCCGTGCATCGGTTCGAGCGCTGCGGCGATCTCCGAATCTTCCTTCTCGAAGATTTCCGCATCGATCCAGTTGACGTTGACCTTCACGCGGTTGGCCATGCCGCCGTGAACGAGCGCTTCGTTCAGCGACTTGTAGGCGTCCTGCAGACCGACGTACTTGCCAACGACGCCGATGGTCACTTCACCCTCGGGGTGCTCGAAGCGGTCGGTGATGTCGTTCCAGCGCGACAGATCCGGCGCTTCCGACGCCATGCCGAAGTGATGGAGCACTTCGGCGTCGAGACCCTCGTGGTGGTACTGGAGCGGGACCGCGTAGATGTTCGGCGCGTCGAGCGCGGGGATCACCGCCTGCGGACGGACGTTGCAGAACAGCGCGATCTTGCGGCGCTCGCTCTCGGGCAGCTCCCGGTCGCAGCGGCACAGCAGGATGTCGGGCTGGATGCCGAGACCGGTCAGTTCGCGCACGGAGTGCTGCGTCGGCTTGGTCTTCAACTCGCCGGCGGCCGCGATGTAGGGCACCAGCGTGACGTGGACGAAGCAGGTCTGCTCGCGGCCCAGTTCGTTGCGCAGCTGGCGCAGCGCCTCGACGAAGGGCAGGCCCTCGATATCGCCGACCGTGCCGCCGATCTCGCAGAGAACGAAGTCGAGATCCTCGGTCTCCGTCATCGCGAAGTCCTTGATCGCGTCCGTGACGTGCGGGATCACCTGGACGGTGGCGCCAAGATAGTCGCCGCGGCGCTCCTTGGCGATGATGTCCTGGTAGATACGACCCGAGGTGATGTTGTCAGCCTGGCGCGCCGAAACGCCGGTGTAGCGTTCGTAGTGGCCCAGATCGAGGTCCGTCTCCGCACCATCGTCGGTTACGTAGACTTCGCCGTGCTGATACGGGCTCATCGTGCCCGGATCGACGTTCAGATAGGGATCGAACTTGCGGATGCGGACGCGATAACCGCGTGCCTGCAAGAGAGCCGCGAGGCTCGCCGCCATGAGACCTTTGCCGAGCGAGGAGACCACGCCGCCGGTGATAAAAATATGCCGCGCCATGGGAGTCGGCCCTTAAATTGCATGGGGGCACGAGCGCAAGAGCGCTGTGCCTGAATCCACAGTTCAAAACGAATGAAATGCCGCCTGCCAGAGCCAGACGGCATTCCTGTTACGATGATGCGCCGGGGTGAACCCTGCTGATCGGACCGTTTTACTGGCCGGCAGCACCCGAAAGCGGATCATTGGCCGGTGCGGTTCCAGCAGGCGCAGTCCCGGCAGGAGCAGGGCTGGCGCCGTTTGCCGGAGCGGCAGCCGGGGCAGCTGCGCCGGCGAGCGGATCGGCCGGCTGCGCGGGCGCGGCCGGAGCCGTCTCGCGCTGAAGCGAAGTATCGATGTCACGGCCAGTGGTCTCGTTGACCGCCAGTGCCGCCAGCACGATCGAAAGGATCACGAAGATCGCCGCAAGAATGCCGGTTGCACGGGTCATGAAGTTGGCCGCACCGCGCGCCGACATGATGCCCGAAGGGCTACCGCCGCCGACACCGAGACCGCCGCCTTCCGACTTCTGCATCAGGATGATCCCGACGAGCAGGAGCGCGACAATCGCCTGGACAACGGTCAGGAAGGTGAACAGCATCTTGCGTTTTTCTCAGTCTTCTGTGGGGACGCTTCCAGCGGAAGCCGTGCCCTCGTCTCAAGCCGCGCAGATAGGCGCTCGCGGCCTTCTGTGCAAGTCATCAGCCGAACCGTCGCCACAAAGCGCGCGATCCGGCCGAAATCGGAAAGTCAGTCGTTGCCCAGCGAGGCTGCGGCACCGACGATCGCCAGGAAGCTCTCGGCGCTCAGGCTGGCACCGCCGACCAGCGCTCCGCCCACGTCGGGCACGGAGAGCAGTTCGCCGGCGTTCTCCGCCTTTACCGAGCCGCCGTAGAGAATGCGCACGTCCGCCCCGCCCTCGCCGTAGATGGCAACGAGCTTGGCGCGGATCGCCGCGTGCATGGCGGCCACGTCCTCGATCGAGGGCACGCGTCCGGTGCCGATCGCCCAGACCGGCTCGTAGGCCAGCGAGAGCTTCTCGGGCAGGCCGTCAATGGCCGGAGCCGAGCCCTCGATCTGCGCGGCGACCACGGATTCGGCATCGCCTGCATCGCGCTGGGCTTCGGTTTCGCCCACGCAGAGAATCACCGCGAGGCCCGCGGCGAGCGCCGCCTCGGCCTTGGCCTTCACGTCGCCATCGCGCTCACCGTGAAGCGTGCGGCGCTCCGAGTGACCGACGATCGTGAAGTCCGCGCCTGCATCCTTGAGCATGGGGGCCGAGATATCGCCGGTGAAGGCACCGCTGTCTTCCGCGCGGCAATCCTGCCCGCCGACACCGATCAGTTCGACGGCATCGCGGACGCGGTAGAGCAACGTCGCCGGCGGTGCGACCGCCACCTGCACCTTCGGAAAGCGTGCGGCAGCCCGGTCGATCGCGCGCGCCTCATTGAGCATCGCACGCGTGCCGTTCATTTTCCAGTTACCGACGATGTAAGGCAGACCAGCCATGTTATTGGGAAACCTTGATTTCAGAGCGCGCAGAGTGCCCGGAAGGCCCGCTGGGAGCGGGAATCACAAGCCGCGCTTTCGGGGCGCTGCTAGTGCACGGAGGGCTCACTTGTCAAAATCCGCGCATTCCCGGTTCAGTCGCAACCGCAGATGGAAGCCACGATTTCCCGAGTCGCGAGCGCCTTATCGAACGTCGCCATTGCAGGATGACACAAGCCACCCTAAAGCCTGCCCCGTTTCGCGCAGTGGCAAGGCCATCGCGCTCCGATTGAACCCAAATTTACACGCTGATCGGCACGGTACATGCTCTCACTCTTCCGAAACCTCCTGAAGTCCAAGATCGGTGCCGGCATTGCCCTGGCGGTGCTGGTGCTCATCACGCTGGCCTTCGTCGGCGGCGACCTGACCGGCCTGGGCGATTCCACCGGGATCACCGCGGGCAAGTCCGTCGCCACTGTCGGCAAGGACGAGGTCGAGGAGAACGAACTGGGCCTGGCCGCCAAGTCCGCGCTTTCGCGGGTGCAGGCCCAGGATCCGACGATGACCATGAAGGTCCTCATCGCCCAGGGCGGCCTGGAGCAGGTTCTCGACGAACTGATCGATCGCACCGCGACCGCGTTCTTCGGCAAGAAGATCGGCGTCGTCGCCGGTGACCGCCTGATCGACAGCGAGATCGCCCGCATTCCCGCGTTCCAGGGCGTGGACGGCAAGTTCGACCAGGCAACCTTCCGCCAGCTTCTCGGCCAGCAGGGTCTTTCGGAAAAGTCGCTTCGCGAAGACATCGCACAGGGCCTGATCGCGCAGCAGCTCATGCTCCCCGCCCAGTTCGGCACCTCGATGTCGACGTTCGCGGCCAAGCGCTATGCGGCCCTGCTCGACGAGAACCGCGCCGGTTCGGTCGTCGCCCTTCCCTCGCAGCTGTTCTTCCCTGCGAAAGAGCCGAACGACGCCGATCTCCAGGCCTTCTACAAGAGCCACACCAACGCCTTCATCCGTCCCGAACGCCGCGTGATCCGCTATGCCACCTTCGGCGAGGACGCGGTCAAGGCGATCCCCGCTCCCACGGACGCGGATATCGCCAAGCGGTACCAGGCGGACAAGTCGATCTACGCCGCGCAGGACAATCGCAAGATCACCCAGTTGATCGTTCCGACCGAAGCCGCGGCCAAGGCCGTCGCCGCCGAAGTCGCGAGCGGCAAGACGCTCGAAGCCGCTGCCCAGGAAAAGGGCCTTTCCGCCGCCAAGCTCGAATTCTTCAGCAAGGACCAGCTCTCCAGCCAGTTCTCGCCGGCCGTTGCCGACGCCGTGTTTGCAGCCCCTGTCGGCAAGCTCACGGCGCCGCAGAAGAGCGCTCTCGGCTGGCACCTGATCCGCGTCGAGGACGAGCAGAAGAAGCCTGAGCGCCCCCTCGCCGCCGTCAAGGACGAGATCGCCGCCAAGCTGAGCGCCGAAAAGAAGCAGGCTGCTTTCACTGACCTGCTCGCCAAGATCGAGGACGAATTCGCCAATGGCGCCAGCCTCGTCGAAGTCGCCAAGTCGCTTGGCGCCACTGTCGAGACGACGGCACCGGTCACCGCAAACGGCCAGATCTACGGCAAGCCCGGTGAAACCGCGCCTGCCCTGCTGCAGCCGGTGCTGAAGACCGCCTTCGGCATGGACCAGGAAAAGCCGCAGACCGCGCAAGTTGGCAAGGACGGCAACCAGGTCGCGGCCGAGCGCAACTTCATCGTCTACGACGTCACCGACATCACGCCTTCCGCGCCGGCTCCCTACAAGGAGATCGTCGGCGACGTGAAGGCCGCCTGGGCGCTCGACAAGGGCGGGGCTGCTGCCAAGGCCGCCGCGCTCCAGATCCAGACGCAGATCCGCCAGGGCAAGACCGTCGAACAGGCCGTTGCCGCTGCAGGCAAGCAGTTGCCCGTCGAGCAGGTCTCGATGTCGCGCGCCACGCTGACTGCAGCGCTGCGCTCGGGCCGCCAGGTGCCGCCGCCGGTCTCGCTGATGTTCCACATGGCCAAGGGCACCGTGAAGGTGCAGTCGGCCGGACAGGATCGCGGCTGGTTCGTCGTCGTCCTCAAGGACGTCGTGCCCGGCAAGGTCGAATCGCCCCAGCTCGTCGAAGGCACCCAGCGCGAGCTGGGCGGCCAGATGGGCCAGGCCTATACCGACGCGCTCGGCAAGGCGATCCGCAAGGAAGTGGGCGTGACCAAGCACGACAAGGCCATCAAGGCCGTGCGCGACCAGCTCGCCGGCACCGCCAGCGCCGAATAAGGCCAATCAGATGAAGACCGGGGTCATGGAACGCGAATCGGATCGCCTTGCGGCATTGGCGCAGCTCTCCAAGGGCAAGCCGGCACTGCTCTGGCGCAAGCTCGTGGCCGATACCGAAACCCCGGTCGCCGTCGCGCTCAAGCTCTTCGAGGAAGGCCGCGGCGACTTTCTGCTCGAATCGGTCGAAGGCGGCGAGACGCGCGGGCGCTACAGCCTGATCGGCCTCGATCCCGACTTGGTGTTCCGCGCCGAAGGCCAGGGCTGCGAGATCAACCGCGACTGGCAGGACGACCGCGAAGCTTTCGCGCCGCTGGCCGGCGAGACGCTGGTGGAGCTGCGTGCGCTGGTCGAAAGCTGCCGCTTCGACGTTCCTGCCGCGCTTCCGCCCGCCCTCGCCTGCCTTGTCGGCTATTTCGGCTACGAGACCATCGGCCTTGTCGAAAAGCTGCCGCGCGCGCCGCAAAGCGCGCTCGCCTTACCCGACATGCTGTTCGTGCGCCCTTCGCTGATACTGGTGTTCGACCGCCTGAGCGACGAACTCTTCTGCGTCGCCCCGCTCTGGCCGGAAGCCGGCACGCCGGAGCGCCTGGTCGAACTGGCCGCCGAGCGCATCGACGAAGCCTTGCGCAAACTGGCCGCACCCGCCCCGGTCCTCCCCAGCGCGAGCGATCTTCCCGAGCCCGTCCAGACCCCGGTCATGTCCGCGTCCGACTACGAAGCCATGGTTCTCAAGGCCAAGGACTACATCGAGGCGGGCGACATCTTCCAGGTCGTGCTGGCGCAGCGTTTCACCTGCGAATTCACCCTGCCTCCGCTGGCGCTCTACCGCTCGCTGCGCCGCGTGAACCCGTCGCCCTTCCTCTATTTCCTCGACATGCCCGGCTTCGCGCTGATCGGCTCGAGCCCGGAAATCCTCGTCCGCGTCCGCGAGGGCGAAGTGACGATCCGTCCCATCGCCGGCACCCGTCCGCGCGGCAAGACGGCCTCGGAAGACAAGGCCAACGAAGTCAGCCTGCTTGCCGATCCCAAGGAAAGGGCCGAGCACCTTATGCTGCTCGACCTCGGCCGCAACGATGTCGGCCGCGTGGCGGCTGCCGGCACCGTCGAAGTGACCGACAGCTACACGATCGAACGCTACAGCCACGTCATGCACATCGTCTCGAACGTGGTGGGCAAGCTCGACACGGCCAGGCACGATGCCATCGACGCCGTCTTCGCAGGCTTCCCGGCAGGCACCGTTTCCGGGGCGCCCAAGGTTCGCGCCTGCGAGGTCATCGCCGAGCTGGAGCCGGAAACGCGCGGCGCCTATGCCGGCGGCGTCGGCTATTTTGCCCCGGACGGTTCGGTCGATTCCTGCATCGTGCTGCGCACCGGCGTGCTGAAAGACGGCATCCTTCACGTTCAGGCCGGCGCCGGCATCGTTGCCGACAGCGTCCCCGCCTACGAGCAGCGCGAGTGCGAGGCCAAGTCCGGCGCGCTCTTTGCCGCGGCCCGCGAAGCGGTTCGCGTCGCCGGTGAACCGGGCTTCGGGCAGTGAGCGGCGTAGAGGCCTTCCCGATCCCGGGGTTTCGGAACCTGGGTCTCCGGAACTTCGGCCTCAAGTCCGGGGCAGCAGCCTGCCGATGGTGACGCGCGCCGGCAGCATTGCCGCCTTCGCGCTCCTCGTCGCCGCCTGCTCATCCGACGCCGCCCCCGAGCGCAAGGTTTCCCCACCGCCTCCGTCCTGTGAAGGCGCGACGTTCGAAGGCGCGAGCTTCACGCATTGCCTGGCCGATCCTGCGCGCCATTCGATCCACATGGTGCTCGGCCCCAAGGGCGCTGCGCCCTATCGCAGCCTGTCGGAACTGGCGGCTAGCCGCCCCTCCGGCCGGCACGCGGTGGCCTTCGCGATGAACGGCGGCATGTTCGACGACAAGGGACAGCCCATCGGTTATTACGTCGAAGAGGGCGAGCGGGGCCACAAGCTCAACACCAACGCGGGCTGGGGCAATTTCCACCTCCAGCCCAACGGCGTGTTTTACGGCGACGCGAAAGGACAATGGGCGATCCGGGCCACGGACGATTTCGCCAGGAGCGTCTCCAACCGGCCCGACTTCGGCACGCAGTCGGGACCGATGCTGGTGATCGGCGGCAAGCTTCACCCCAAGATCGACGCGGACGGCGAATCGAGGAAGCTGCGCAATGCCGTGGGCGTCGACCGGAAAGGCCGCGCGCATTTCGTGATTTCGGATGAACCGGTGTCCTTCGGCAAGCTCGCCCGGCTGTTCCGCGACAAACTCGATTGCCCCAATGCGCTGTTTCTCGACGGCAGCGTATCCTCGCTCTGGGACCCCGAGCACGGGCGCGTGGACGGCGGACCTCCGCTCGGCCCCTTGATCGTCGTCGAGAAAGCGACGAAAGGCGTTAAATGATCCTCGTCATCGACAACTACGACAGCTTCACCTGGAACCTCGTCCATTACGTGATGGAACTTGGCGCCGAAGTCGAAGTCGTCCGTAACGACGCGCTCTCCGCCGCGCAGGCCATCGACAGCGGCGCTCAGGGTTTCTTGCTGTCGCCTGGCCCCTGCACGCCCAACGAGGCAGGCATCAGCCTCGACCTCGTCGGCGCGGCTGCCGATGCCGGAAAGCCCTTGCTCGGCGTCTGTCTGGGCCACCAGTCAATCGGCCAGTACTTCGGCGGCAAAGTGGTTCGCGGCGGGCTGATGCATGGCAAGACCTCGCCGGTGACTCATGACGATACCGGCATTTTCGCAGGCATTACCTCACCTTTCACGGCGACCCGCTATCACTCGCTGATCGTCGAGGACATTCCCGAGGCGCTCAAGGTCAACGCCCGCTCGGACGATGGCCATGTCATGGGCTTCCGCCATGCCGATCTGCCCATCCATGGCGTGCAGTTCCATCCGGAAAGCATCGCCACCGAGCATGGCCATGCGATGCTGGCCAATTACCTGAGGCTCTGCGGCATCGACGCCCGGCTGCCCGCACGGATCGCGGCGTGACCTTGCAGATGACGTTGCCCGACCCGCTCCATCCCATCGAGGAAGCCGAAGCCGAGCACGCTTTCGGGCTGATCCTCGACGGCAAGGTCGATGACGATTCGATCGTCCGCTTCCTCATCGCCCTCACCGAACGGGGCGAGACTTCAGGCGAAATCGCCGGTGCTGCCCGGGCGATGCGCGCGCGCATGATCCCGATCTCGGCGCCCGGCAACGCCATCGACGTCTGCGGCACGGGCGGTGACGGCCATCACACGCTCAATGTCTCGACCGCGGTATCGCTGGTGGTCGCCGCCTGCGGCGTGCCCGTCGCCAAGCACGGCAACCGCGCCGCCAGTTCCAAGGCCGGCGCAGCCGATACGCTCGAAGCGCTGGGGCTCAACCTCGACCGCGCCGCGGAAACGGCTGAGGAAACGCTCGGCGACCTCGGCATCTGCTTCCTCTTCGCTGCCCGGCATCATCCGGCGATGGGGCGGATCATGCCGATCCGCAAGGCCATCGGCCGCCGTACGATCTTCAACCTGATGGGGCCGCTGGCAAACCCTGCAAACGTCACGCGCCAGCTCGTCGGCATTGCGCGACCAGCCTATGTGCCGATCTATGCCGAGGCATTGATGCACCTGGGCAGCACGCATTCTTTCGTCATTTCCGGCGACGAGGGGCTGGACGAACTCAGCCTCGCCGGCGGCAACGAAGTCGCCGAGATCAAGGACGGCGAGCTTTCGATGCGCCGCGTCTCGCCTGAGGATGTAGGGCTGCCCATCTCTCCAGTCGGGGCGATACGCGGCGGCGATGCGGCCCATAATGCCGATGCCCTGCGGCGACTGCTGCTGGGCGAGCATGGCGCCTATCGCGATGCCGTCCTGCTCAATGCCGCGGGCGCCCTCATCGTTGCCGGTGAGGTCGAAACCTGGCGGGAAGGCGTGGAAGAGGCTGCCGAGGCTATCGACAAGGGCTTGGCCAATGCTCTGCTCAATTGCTGGATTTCCGCGCTTCGGGCTTGAGGCGCTGCGTGTTTTCGAGGGTTACCGATGTCCGACAAGCTTACCGAGATCTGCGACACCAAGCGCATCGAAGTGCAGACGCGCAAGGGTTTCGCGACGCTGGATGACCTGGACGCCCGGTCCCGCGAACAGAGCGCACCTCGCGGCTTCGAGGCGGCCCTGCGCCGGAAGGCGAAGACCGAATTCGCCTTGATCGCGGAGATCAAGAAAGCTTCGCCTTCCAAGGGTTTGATCCGGCCTGATTTTCGCCCCACCGAACATGCCATCGCTTATGAGCGCGGCGGTGCGGCCTGCCTCTCGGTGCTGACCGACTCGCCTTACTTCCAGGGCCATGAAGATTTCCTCGTCGAGGCCCGGGCCGCTTGCTCGCTTCCGGTGATCCGCAAGGATTTCATGATCGATCCCTGGCAGGTCGCCGAGGCGCGCTCGATCGGCGCCGACGCGATCCTGATCATCATCGCCGCGCTGGACGACGTGCTTATGGCTGAAATCGAGGCTGCGGCGCGTGAGCGCGGGATGGACTGCCTGGTCGAAGTCCACAACGAAGACGAGATGGAGCGGGCGAGCCGCCTCAAGTCGCGTCTCATTGGCGTGAACAACCGTGATCTCAAGCGGTTCGCGACCGATATTTCGACGACGGAACGCCTTGCCCCGCTGGCACCCGCCGGCACCCTGCTCGTGAGCGAAAGCGGCATCAACACTCACGCCGATCTGCAACGGCTGTCGGCTTGCGGCGCCCGTACTTTCCTCGTTGGCGAGAGCCTGATGCGTCAGGCGGATATCCAAGCGGCAACCCGCCAGCTCCTCTTCGCAGATTGAGGATAGCCCGCGCTTGAGCAAGTCCCTTACTCACATCGATGCGGAAGGCTCGGCCCGCATGGTCGACGTTGGTGCCAAGGCCGCGACCCGCAGGGTCGCCGTGGCGTCCGGGCGGATCACGATGAGCGCCTCGGCCCTGGAAGCGATCCGCGCCGGCAATGCACCGAAAGGCGACGTGCTGGGAACGGCACGCATCGCGGGGATCATGGCCGCCAAGAAGACGGCGGACCTCATCCCGATGTGCCACCCGCTGACGCTGGACGCCGTGAACCTGGATTTCACGTTCGAGGACAGCGCCGTTCTGGCAATGGGCACTGCATCGCTGAGCGGCAAGACCGGGGTGGAAATGGAAGCCATTACAGCGGTTTCCGTGGCTCTGCTGACAATTTACGACATGGCCAAGGCGCTCGACAAGGGCATGGTCATCGGTGACATTCGCCTGATCGAAAAGCGTGGCGGCAAATCGGGCGACTGGAAGATCGAGACATCGTCGCGATGATCCCGCCGATCGCTCTGGAAGAGGCACAGGCCCGACTGCTTGCGCTGGTCGAGCCGCGGCCCGTCGAGCACGTCGACATCGACGGTGCGCTGGGTCGCTATCTCGCGGCTCCGTTGCTGGCACGCCGGGTCCAGCCTGCCGCCGATATCTCCGCCATGGACGGTTATGCCGTCAGCGAAGGGGACTTGTCCGGACCCTGGCAGGTGATCGGTGAAAGCGCGGCAGGGCGGCCTTTCGGTGCAGCCGTCGATCCGGGTCAAGCCGTGCGGATCTCCACCGGCGCCCTGTTGCCCGAAAATGCGCGGGCCGTGATCCTGCAGGAGGATGTCGACCGGGACGGCGATCACCTCGCCCTCACGGGAGAGGCGCCCTCACCAGGCCACAAGCACGTCCGCTTCCGCGGCATGGATTTCGCCGATGGAGCGCCGCTGCTCGCCCCCGGGGCATTGATCGGACCGGCGCAAGCCGGTCTTGCCATTTCGGCGGGCCACCGGCATCTCGCCGTCCGCCGCCGCCCCCGGCTAACCGTGATCGATAGCGGCGATGAATTGTCCGGCGATCCCGAATGCTGCGCAGCCCATCAGATACCCGCCAGCAACGGCGCCATGCTGACCGCTCTTGCGCGTAGCGTTCCCGTCGATGCAAATCGAAATGGACCAATCCCCGACGATCTGGACGCTCTGGTCGCCGCCTTCGATGCGGCCGCCGATGCCGACGTGATCGTGACGAGCGGGGGAGCGTCAGTGGGCGATCACGACCTTCTCCGGCCGGCACTGGAAAAATGGGGCGCCGAAATCGACTTCTGGCGCGTCGCGATCAAACCCGGCAAGCCGCTCATGGTCGCGACACGGCAAACGGCAGGGCGTCGTCAACTGGTGATCGGGCTTCCCGGCAATCCCGTGTCCAGCCTGGTAACCGCATATTTCTTCGTTCTTCCCGTACTGCGCGCATTTCTGGGCGCGGCGCAGCCCTTACCCCGCGCGATTGCCACCCGGCTTTCGGCACCTTTGAGGACGGGAGGGGCGCGCCGCGAATTCCTGCGGGGATCCTGGGATGGTGAGGCGGTCCATGCCCTCTCACTACAGGATAGCGGCGCCTTGTCCTCGCTTGCCGCCAGCAATGTCCTGATCGACCGGTCGGCGCATGCCCTCGCCGCTGATCGCGGTGATCCCGTTCAGGTGTTCTTGCTCCAAAATGGCGGTATTGCTTGACGATACCCTATTCGTTGCATAATTGTTCCCTCATTGTTCGCAGACAAGTTCCCTGAACGACACATCAAGTCAGCCGGGGCCGGTTCGTCGGGCGATTCAGGCCAAGTGCCACAGAACACATGAGGCTAAGCAGATGTTGACGCGCAAGCAGCACGAATTGCTCCGGTTCATTCAGGTCCGGCTTGAAGAGAGCGGCATTTCCCCCAGCTTCGAGGAAATGAAGGAAGCGCTCGATCTCAAGTCGAAGTCGGGCGTCCATCGGTTGATTTCCGCGCTGGAGGAACGTGGCTTCATCCGCCGCCTTCCCAACCGTGCCCGCGCTCTCGAAGTGCTCCGCCAGCCCGAAGACGCCACGAGCAAGCCGGCCAAGGCCGCGGCTGCGGTATCGGCGGCGCGTGGCGGCAACGCCGCACCTTCCCGTCCGGCGGCGGTCGCCAGGCCCGCCAACGACGTGATCGAAATCCCCCTTCATGGTCGTATTGCCGCGGGCGTGCCGATCGAGGCCCTGGAAGGCCAGTCTTCGCTCCCGGTGCCTGCGGCCCTGCTCGGTGCAGGCGATCACTATGCACTGGAAGTCTCAGGCGACTCGATGGTCGATGCCGGCATTCTCGACGGGGATTTCGCACTCGTAAAGCGGACCACCACGGCCAGGGATGGCGAGATCGTCGTCGCCCTTGTCCGGGGTGAGGAAGCGACGCTCAAGTATCTGCGCCGGGAAGATGGCATGGTGCGCCTCGATCCCGCGAACGCCGCTTACGAACCGCAGATCTACGGACCTGACGAAGTAGAAGTCCAGGGCAAGCTGGCAGGCCTGCTGCGCCGCTATCATTGATCCGTCTCAGGAGGGCGCCCTGTTCGCCCTCCTCAGGCCAGCGGTCGCTAATACCATCCCTTGCGTTCGATCATGGTCGGCGCAGCGGGCTTCCACCAGCCATGATTTCCTTGCCCCTCCGCCACGGTCGTCACACTGCGGCTTGCAAGATCGATAGTCAGCCCGCCCGTTCGATCCAGCATCTGGCGATCAACTTTGAGCCACTTCGGCAGGCAGGTCCTCGGCAAGCGGCGTTCGGCGATCACCACGTCGGCCCACCTGCACGCCTCGGCCAGTTGCATCTCGGGGACGATGGCCCTCCCCCGCGCGATCAACACATGCCGAGCCTCTTCGCCGTGACGTAGCTCGACGGCGCAGAAGTCCGCGTTGCATCGCGTTCCGGGCGCCGTCTGCGCATTGACCGGGACCTCTCGCGTCCCGGCAACTTCCATGAGGTTGTCCAGGGCGTAGTCGCCGGAACCGGTGCGAAGCATCACGAGCCGATGGCTCTCGGGATCGATCCAGCCCACATGGCGGCCATCGCCCGAAACCATGATGTCCGGAACCGGAATGAGCATCAAGCCGAAGAAACCGGCAGCTATAGGCAAAATCCCCCATAGCCGGATGCGACCGTCCCAAAGGCCCAGCCAGAGGCCTCCAACGACAAACAACGAAAAATGCCACCCACTCATCGTGGGCATCACCCGAACGGCTCCCGGTTCCGCGGCTATGAAGCGGGCGATGGCCAACAGGGCGTCGATAGCGTGGTTCGCCAGCCACCACACCGGACCTCCAAGCCCAACCACATCGAGCAGCAGCGCCAGGGCGACGAAAGGCATGATGACCAGCGTCGTCAAAGGGATCGCGATCACATTGGCGACAGAACCGTAGAGGCCGGCACGATGGAAATGGAACAGGGCGATGGGCATCAACGCCAATTCGATCGCTATGCCGGTGATCAGGATCATCGTGAGGTTGCGCATGGCCTTGAACGGCCAGGCCTCTTCCCGGGGTGCCAACCAGCGCTTCAGCGGCTCTGCATTGCCGAGTGCCACCAAAACCATCACCGCCGCGAAGCTCATCTGGAAGCTGGGACCAACGACCGACTCGGGCCAGATGACCAGCACGATGACAGCCGCCACCGCCAGCAAGCGCATGGACAGCGCTTCACGGCCCCATGCCATGGCAGCGAGAACGAGCAGAGCGCCCAGGAAAGCCCGCATGGTAGGCACCTGCGAGCCGCTTAGCAGCGTGTAACCCAGCCCCGCGGCCGCACCGCATGTTGCGGCCAATATCGGCAGGCGGACCCTCAGGGCCAGTGCCGGGAAAAGGGCCAGAAGGCGCAATACGACGAAATAGACGCAGCCGATCACGGCACTCACGTGAAGTCCGCTGATCGACAGAAGGTGAGCCAGGCCCGCATCGCGCATGGCCTGGGCATCACCCTGGCCGATCGCGCCCATGTCTCCGGTCGTCAGCGCTGCCGCGATACCGCCCGGCGACCCCGCGAGATGCGTCGTTATATGACGGGACAACGCGGCACGCTGGTCGGCGAGCCAATCGCCTCCACGCCCGAGCGATATCACTTCGACCGGCGATGTAATCGAGCCCGTGGCCGACAGGCCTGAAAACCAGGCCGCGCGCGCAAAATCGTATCCTCCAGGGAACATGGGTGATGCCGGAGGGGTAAGTCGGCCGCGGAACCGAATGACCGCACCGGTGCTCAGCGGCTGTTCCCGCAGTGCGGCCGGCAGATTGACCCGGACCTTGATGGACCGCCCGCTTCGTGGCTCTTGCAACGCCAGTGTCAGCCGATCCCGCTGCAGCGCCGGCTGCTCTTCGAGCGACAGGACCCGGGCCGTGAAGATGCCCGACATGTTTCGCTCTATGGCCGGTTGCCCGACGATTTCCGACCGGGTCCAGATCGATAGGCACCCCGCCAGGACGACCAGCGATAGCGAAAGGATCGCCTGTCTGATATAAGGAAACCGAGCCGATCCGACGTGCCAGTTCAATGCGAATAATGCAATCGAGACGCATACTACGCAAAGGGCTACCCATGTCGCTGCAGACGACAGGAAAAACCAAGCAATTGCGCCAGTTCCAAAGGCCACGGCCAGCCACGGCGCTCTGGTGAAACTGCAGTTCGAAAGAAAACACTCGACACCCGCCAAACCGCTCGACAAGTGGCTCTTGCTGATCCATGGGCGATGCTGCAATGCAGCGCCTCCGGCTAAAACCGGACGCTCGAAATCAACCGTCGTGGCGGCGTGGCTGGCCATGGCGAGCATAGGACAGGAAGGTTATTAGAATGGCAAGCGGCAGTGCATCGAGCGGAGCGGCGGCAAGCAAGGCCGTCGTCACGCGCTTTGCCCCCTCGCCCACGGGTTATCTCCATATCGGAGGCGCTCGTACCGCTCTCTTCAACTGGCTCTTCGCCCGTCACCACGGCGGCAAGTATCTGCTTCGCATCGAGGACACCGACCGCGCGCGCTCGACCGAGCCGGCGATCGAGGCGATCTTCGACGGACTGACCTGGCTCGGCCTCGATGGCGACGAACCGGCGGTGTTCCAGTTCGCCCGTTCGGACCGCCATGCTGAAGTGGCCGCCGATCTGTTGGCTAACGGCCACGCCTATCGCTGCTACCTCACGACCGAGGAACTCGCCGAACGCCGCCAGAAGGCGCAGGAAGAACGCCGCCCATTCCGCATCGACAGCGAATGGCGCGATGCCGATCCCTCGACCTGGCCCGCCGACAAGTCCTACGTCGTGCGCGTCAAGGCGCCGCGTGACGGCGAGACGACGATCACCGATCTGGTCCAGGGCGAAGTCACCGTTCGGAACGAGGAAATCGACGATTTCGTCATCCTGCGCTCCGACGGTACGCCGACCTACATGCTGGCCGTCGTCGTGGACGACAACGACATGGGCGTTACCCATGTTCTGCGCGGTGACGACCACCTCAACAACGCCTTCCGCCAGCTCGTGATCATCCACGGCATGGGCTGGGAAGTGCCGGTCTACGGCCATGTGCCGCTGATCCACGGTTCGGACGGCGCCAAGCTTTCCAAGCGTCACGGCGCTCTTGGCGTCGATGCCTACCGCGACGAGATGGGCGTCCTGCCGGAAGCGCTGTTCAACTATCTGCTGCGCCTTGGCTGGGGCCACGGCGATGAAGAATTCATCAGCCGCGAACAGGCCGTGAAGTGGTTCGACATGGCCGACGTCGGCAAGTCGCCCTCGCGCTTCGATCTCGCGAAGCTGCAGAATCTCAATGGCCACTACCTGCGCGAGGCGAATGACGCCCGCCTGGCGGAACTGGTCCTGCCGCGCCTGGTCCAGGCCGGCTACGAACATACCGACCTTGCCCTGCTTGCGCAGGCGATGCCGGTACTGAAGGTCCGTGCAAAGGACCTCAACGAACTTGCAGAAGGCGCGGCCTTCCTGTTTGCCAAGCGTCCGCTCGCGTTCAGCGAGAAGGCGCAGGCGCTGTTGACGGACGAGGCGCGGGGGCGCCTTGCCGCCATTCACGAGCGTCTTTCCAGCGAGCCCGAATGGCTCCTGGAGGCACTGGAAGCCAACCTGAAGGCAATGGCCGAGGATCTGGGATTGGGCCTCGGCAAGCTCGCGCAACCCTTGCGGGCGGCCCTGACTGGTCAAACGACCTCTCCGGGTATTTTCGACGTATTGGTTCTGCTCGGCCGGGACGAAAGCCTCGCACGCATTGGCGCGCAGGCGGACGCCGCGACCGGGTCGCACATATAAGGAGTAAGAACTGGTGGGTGATCAGGTCAAACTGAATGCTGGTGGCACGGAATTCGACTACCCCGTACTGAAGGGCAGTGTCGGCCCGGATGTCATCGATATCCGCAAGCTCTACGCCCAGACGGGCAAGTTCACGTACGATCCCGGCTTCACGTCGACGGCCAGCTGCGAAAGCGCGCTGACCTATATCGACGGCGACGAAGGCGTGCTGCTCCATCGCGGCTACCCGATCGGCCAGCTGGCTGAAAATTCGTCGTTCATGGAAACCAGCTACTTGCTGCTCAATGGCGAACTGCCGAGCGCCGACGAACTGGCAACCTTCGAAAACACCATCACGCGCCACACGATGCTCCACGAGCAGCTGGCGAACTTCTACCGCGGCTTCCGCCGTGACGCCCACCCGATGGCGATCATGTGCGGCGTCGTCGGCGCGCTCTCGGCGTTCTATCACGACTCGACCGACATCTCGGACCCCGAGCACCGCAAGATCAGCTCGCACCGCCTGATCGCCAAGATGCCGACGATTGCGGCAGCGGCCTACAAGTACTCGGTCGGCCAGCCCTTCGTCTATCCTGACAACAAGCTGAGCTACACCGGCAACTTCCTGCGCATGACCTTCGGCGTGCCTGCGGAAGAGTATGAAGTGATCCCGGCCGTCGAAAAGGCCATGGACCGCATCTTCATCCTGCACGCCGACCACGAGCAGAACGCCTCGACCTCGACCGTACGCCTTGCCGGTTCGTCGGGCGCCAACCCGTTCGCATGCATCGCGGCCGGTATCGCCTGCCTCTGGGGTCCTGCGCATGGCGGCGCCAACGAAGCCGCGCTCAACATGCTCAAGGAAATCGGCACGCCGGACAAGATCCCGCACTACATCGAGCGTGCGAAGGACAAGAACGATCCGTTCCGCCTGATGGGCTTCGGTCACCGCGTCTACAAGAACTACGATCCCCGCGCCACGGTCATGCAGAAGACCGTTCGCGAGGTGTTCGACGCGCTGAAGGTTACCGACCCGCTCTTCGAGACTGCCCTGCGCCTCGAGGAAATCGCGCTCAACGATCCGTACTTCGTCGAGAAGAAGCTGTTCCCGAACGTCGACTTCTACTCGGGCATCATTCTCTCGGCCATCGGCTTCCCGACCACGATGTTCACGGCGCTCTTCGCCCTCGCCCGCACCGTGGGCTGGGTGGCGCAATGGAACGAAATGATCTCCGATCCCGGCCAGAAGATCGGCCGCCCGCGTCAGCTCTACACCGGCCCGACGCAACGCGATTTCGTGCCGATCGGCCAGCGCTGAGCCCGTTGCTCGCAAGAGCGACCAAGGCAATGCACCGATAACAGGAGGGCCCTCGCGCAAGCGGGGGCCTTTCTTTTTGTGCGCGCGCATTCAGGCAGCCCGCCGGCGCGGCACCTGGTTAAGGCCGCTATGTACAAGTGCTTGATATGAGAGAGGCCAAGCGATAGCTTTCAGGGCAGCAACAAAGCATTGGCTACGGGGGCGTTAGCAGATGATCCTCAGTGCTTTCCGGCCGGATTCCATGTTTTTCCTGAGCTTGGCGGGGGTTTTCCCGGCTCGAGATCCACGAGCCGGGGCTGTAGAAGCCGAAGACATGGGTCAAACGCGTGCTCGCCCCCGGCCGAAGCTCGGATCGATGCCGGTCCACCGCCTTGCCGGGCACCAAGAACGTGACCGCGGTTACCGGAGCTTTCCCGTGTCACGTCCTAAGATAGCCGCGCAAACCCGGCCTTTTCACAAGATAAAACAGGAGGAATTGTAATGTCATTCCTCAGGCTTCTTGCCTTTGTCATAGGACTGTTCGGCATCGTCGTGGGCCTGCTCTGGGTCGGCCAAGGCACGGGGATCATCTCGTGGCCGAGCGACAGCATGATGCTGGATGACCGCTCCTGGGCCGTGCGCGGCGCGGTCATGGCGGCGGTGGGCGTCATCCTGCTGTGGCTGGCGCGTCGCGGCAAGGATGCCAACGATCACCGCTTGTGAAGGGAGCGCCTGTGAAGGAGACGCCTGTGAACAGGCGCCGCTGATCAGCCCGGAAGGTCGGCGGGCACTTCGAGAATGAAGCGCGCGCCCTGCCCCGGTGCGCTGTCCACCAGCAGATCGCCGCCCATGGCCCGCGCCAGACTGCGCGAAATGTAGAGGCCGAGGCCGGAACCGCCGTCTCCGCTGCGACCGAGCCGTTCGAACTTGTCGAAGATCTTGCCCTGCTGCTCTTGCGACAGCCCCGGTCCCTGGTCCGCCACGATGATCCGGGCGCGATCGCCCAGCGTTTCGAGGCGGATCCAGATGTGCGAGCGCTCCGGCGAGTAGCGAATGGCATTGCCGATGAGGTTCAACAGAACCTGCAGGACGCGGCGATATTCCGCCACTGCCGGCAGGACTTCCGAGCCATGCGGCGCCTCTATGGCGATGCCCTTTTCCTGAGCGCGGACATTCAGGATGCCGGCGGCCTGCCGGGCCAGCTCCGATAGGTCCACCCGGTCCGGCGCCGTGCTGAAGCCTTCCGTCTCGACCACTTCGAGATCGGCGAGATCTTCCAGCAATCCCAGAAGCAGTTTGCCAGCGCCGGCGATTTCGCCCGCATACTCCGCGTAGGCGTCCGGCAGCGGTCCGGCGAGCCGCGTGCGGATCGTCTCGGCATTGGCGATGATCCGCGAGATCGGCTGACGCAGCACCGGCGCCAGATCATGTCCGACGAGGCTGCGGCGAAGCATAGGCTCCATCGGTTCGCGAACGGCCGCGGCCGAAGTGCCGGGCGTGTCCGACACCAGCAGAAGCTCGAAGCCCGCCGGATCGAAACCGGGCCGCATGTGCGGAACGAGCGAAACGCGCCACGACCGGCGCGATCCCGAAACGACCACGCGCGATCCGTCGAGCAGGCGCCAGTGCAGCGGCTGCTTGTGAGTGACTTTCTCGGGCGGCAGGAAGTCGGTCCAGTGGCCGCCGAAACCGGCCTCCATCGCCGCCGCGACCCCGGCCAGTTCCGGGCTGTCCGACAGGACCGTGAGTACCCGCTGATCGGCATCGAGCTGGGCGCTCAACTCGGCAAGGTGCCGGTCGATCATCGTGCGCCGCCGCTCCACCGAAGCCGCATCCTCGACGGGCGCGGGAGCGGCCTGCCAGTTGCGGACGACGATCTGGCATCCTTCGCCCAGACCCTGCGGTTCCACTTCGACCCAGGCCGTGATCACGTCCCCGCCATCATGGGCGGTGACGGCGCGCGCAAGGCGGAAGCCGTAACGCCGAGCCTTGCGGACCAGTTCGAGCAATTCAGGAATGGCGATGGTGCCGGGCAGTTCGCCGCCGCAGCGCTCCTGAAGTCCAGCCAGGGGCTCGTCCGCTTCGAGCAGCCTGTCCTGCGCGTCGCTGACTGCGCGGGCAAGAATGGTACCTTCCATCAGCATCAGCCGCCCTGCCGTCCGCTGGCCAGGATCGAAGCCGCCACGCCCGCGCCCAGCCTCTCGAAGCCTTCGGGCAGCATCGCTTCGGGATGAATGGCAAGGAACTGCTTTTCGATGTCCGCCGCCTTCAGTCCGGCCGCCCGCAGGGCCAACGCCAGCCTGGCCAGTTGCGCCTCATGGGTTGCGAGCACCGCCGCCTCACGCCGCAGGCCGGAGCCCGCCGCAAGCGCCGTGAAGAACAGCGCCGCGCCCGCGTGACTCACGGAAAGGGCGATATGGAAGGCGCCGCCAAGCCCGGTCAGCAAACGCGAGGCCAGGCCCAGGCGAGTGGCACCTTCGTCATAGCTTTGGCGGATAGCGGCTTCCACCAGCACGAGGCGTTCGCCCATGATGGGCCGCGCCGCCATCGCGCTGCGCACGGCGAGGATCAGGCGGTGGAGCAGATCTCCCGGCAGTTCGGACAAGGGCAGGCTCATGCGCCGCTGCGCCTGGCACCAACGCGCCTGCGACGCGAGCCAGGTCACGGCCAAGGCGTGCGTGGCACCTTCGGCCGAGGCCAGCATTGCCTGGACGAGCGGGGGAACGACAGGATCCAGCGCCAGGCGCGTCTGCAACCGCTCGGTCATCTGCCATTCCAGGGCCATGGCATGGACGTGGGACAGAAGCAGCGGATCCGCCATGAAGAGGCGTGCCATGTCTTCGATGTCTTCGACAAGCGAGCCGGAATCCGCACCGCCCAGGTGAAGCGGCTCAACGATCTGGCGCGCCAGATCCGCCAGCACGCCGCGCACGCGCGCAAGAATTTCGTCGCTGAAAAGCGCACTGTCCTCGGCCGCGAGCAAGTACTGCAGTATCGGCAGCACGCTGTCGGCCATGGCATCGCCGCGCGCCAGGTCCGCACGGAGCAAAGCCTCCGCGGTCTGGTCGTCGGCCGGATGAACAGCGTTGTCGATCATCCGTCCCGTATACCCTGTATCTGGTTAAGCCCCGGTTAGTCCTTCCGACGTAGCGGAAGAGCCATGCCGACCACAACGAGCGTGATCGCCAGAACTTCCACCAACGGCTCAACTTGCCCGAATCCTGCGGCAAAAGCCAGCACAAGTCCCAATGTGGCACGGTCTGTCGCCAGCGACGCCACCTTGCCGGTCACGAACCGGGGAATCAGGGCCAGAAGCATCATCAGCATGGCCGGTGGGAACATCCACGAAATGAGCGATTCGCCCCCGAGCCGGGGAATGGCGGCCAGCAGCGACAGCCCGAAAAGCGTGTCGACCAGCCAGCGCAGCACATCGGCGCGCGGGATCGCGGGCGGCAATTGCCCCAGCGCCTGCCGCTCTACCGAGCGCAGCAGCCGGCTCGCCTCGACCAGCAACGCGGCTGCCACCAGCGAGAGGAAGGCGATCGTCACGAAACCGAACCAGGCAAGGCCGCCTGCCAGCGCCACCGCCACGAGCACGCCGAGGCTCAACATGTTGCTGGCATTGCCCGCATGGAGCAGCGAGGATCCGAACGTCAGCACGCCGTAACGGGCAACGGCCCGGCCCGGCGAGACGCTGTCGCCATCGGCGAAACGCCCGCGCAACCATTCCAGCTCTACCGCGTGAGCTTCGGCTTCGTCGCGAATCAGCCGCCAATCGACGCCGCTGCGCACGGCCACGGGAACTTCGCGCATCGGTACGCCCGCTTGCAGCGCGATCCGTGTCAGTGCGGAGTGCACATCGCAATCGCCTGGAAGCTCCTGAAGGTTTTCCACCAGGTGCCCCGGGATTCGCATCAATCCAGCGCTCGCCCGGTTGATGTCGATGCGCTCGAACCCGGCGGCCAGCCCGCCTTCGACCGGCTGGACAAGCACGGCCGGCGCCCTGCCCTCAAGCAGCGGCACGACGCCGGCGGGCTCGACGAAGAGCCCTTCCCCTATCACGACCAGTTCGTCATTCGCCGTCACCAGCCCAGCAAGCGGTCTCGCGCCGGTGGCGATATGGAATTGCAGGCCGGCGTTCTCCGCCATGTGCTGAAGGGCGATCATCTCCGCCGAGGGCCCCTTCGCGAGGCAGATCACCCGCTGGCAATCGAGCGCAAGGGCGAGCCCGAGCTGATGCTGCGCCAGGGTCGCGCCGCCCACGCGCAGGAAGGCGCGCGGCAGGGACTGACCCGCCACGGCAGGCTCCATCATGGCGAGCAATGCGATACGCAGTGTGTTAACCTCCAGCGACCCTTAGCCACTTAGGCAAAGGGCAGCCCGGTGCCAAGCGCGACGCTTGCATCAGCTGGCGGAAAACTCGGCAAGATAGGCATCGAGGCGCCGTATAACTCCGGGTTCGCCGGGAGCGCCGTCCAGCGCCTGCTCCGCCAGGGCCAGGAGCTGGGCCGAATGGAAGCTGGCCGCCAGCCCCTTCAGCCGCATGGCCGCAAGGTGCCAATTGCCATCGCAACGGGAGCGGGACAGCAGATCGGCCTGCCGCGCCACGCTTTCCAGATAGGACGCGCGCAACTCCGCGAAAAGCGCGGGATCCCCGCCCGCTGCCGCGGCGAGGGTCGCTTCGAGGGCACCTGCTTCATAAGCCATTTCCCCAGCTTAATGCCCAAAGGGTTAAAGTGGGCTTTATAGGTGCCTCCCGCGTGGTATCCTGATCCCATGGCTGGGGAAAACAGGATCGTCGCGCTCGGCGCGAATGGCAGCGAAGACAATTCGGCCCGCACTGCGGACGGAAACTCGGAAGACCGCATGAACGAAACCTTGGCAGTGGGCGTTTCGCCGCCGGAACCCGCAGAAGCGATTTCGGAAGATGCCTGGCGCAATGCCTGGGTCGCCACCGAGGAACCGGCCCTTGCCGCCCCCTCGCGCGATTGGCTGGCCCCTTCGCTGGCCGGCGCCGCGGCCTTGGGCTGGACGGCGTTCTTTCTCTACGCCCTCTCTCCCCATTTCGAGACCCTGAGCCTCGACACAGTCCCCGCCCTTGTCGTGCAGTGGGCCGTGCCGCTCTTGCTGGTCGGCATGGTCTGGCTGCTGGTCCTGCGCCACAGCTCGCGCGAAAGCAGGCGTTTCGGCAATGTCGCTCGGGCGCTGTCGAACGAGTCCGCCCAGCTTGAAACGCGCCTGACCACCGTCAACCGCGAACTCAGCCTGGCGCGGGAATTCATCGCCGCCCAGTCGCGCGATCTGGAATCGCTGGGGCGCATTGCCACAGAGCGGCTTTCCGCAAACGCTGAGCGCTTGCAGGGCCTGATCCGCGAGAACGGCTCGCGCGTGGAATCGATCAGCGGAGTCAGCCAGGCCGCTCTCGATAACATGGAGAAACTGCGCAACCAGCTCCCCGTCATCGCCAGTTCCGCCAAGGACGTCACTAACAATATCGGCAACGCCGGCCGCGCCGCCCATGTCCAGCTGGAAGACATGATCAACGGCTTCAATCGCCTGAACGAGTTCGGCTCCGCCAGCGAACGGCAGGTTGCCCGGCTGCGGGAATCCGTGGAAGCGGCGCTGACCGAAATCCATGCACGCGGCGAACAGGTCGCTGCCCTGGCCGACCGGCGCTTCGACCTGCTTTCCGAACGCGGGACGGCCTTCCGCAGCGAGCTTGACGGTCACGAAGTCGCTGCACTCGAATCCATTCGAACCCGGGCCGAAGCGCTCGAGGAAGAAATCGCGCAGACCCGCGGACAGCTCGACCGTCATGAGGAAGAAAGCCTCACTTCGCTTCGCGCCCGGCTCGTGGCCTTGCGTGAGGAAAGCGACGTCGTCTCGCGCGCCTTGCGCGATGGCGAAGGCCGCGCCGCAGAAGCCTGGCGGCAGGCGCTCGACGACCTGCACGAGGAACAGGGCGAAGTGGCGCGCGGCATCACCCGCGCTCAGGACACGGCTCTGTCCGCGCTGCGTGGCAGCCTGGAGGCGATCGGCAACGATGCCGAAAACCTCGACCGCGAGATTTCGGCCCGCCGCGAACGGCTTGCGGGCGAACTCGGTGAGCGTCAGGCCCGCCAGGCCGAACAGGAACGCCACGCCATTGCGCGCATCGACCAGATGCTTGGCAATCTCGACCATGCCATCGCCGAACGCCTTGAAAATCAGCGCCTGCAGGCATCGGCTCTGAGCGAACGCGCCGTGGCCGTAAGCGGCGAACTTGGCGAATATGAAGCCCGTTTCGGCGCCATCGTCGGCAGCAGCGAAGCCCTGGAAACCCGTCTGCGCGGCAGCCTGGCACAATTGACCGAGCGCCTCACGGCCGCCCGTGCAACGCTCTCGGCGACCGATGGCGAAGTCGAAAAGCTCACCGAGACGAGCGTACGGCTGCTGGAGTTGATCCAGGGCAGCGCACGCTTTGCCCATAACGATCTTCCCGAGGCGCTGGTCGTCTCCGAGGAGCGCCTCAACCGCCTTCATGCCGGTATTGCCAGCGTTCTGGAGGCTCTGCGCCAATCGGCCAGGAGCGGCGAGGAACTCGCAGGCGGCGTCGAGCAGTCCGGCACCAACCTCAAGGATTTCGCGGACGAGCTTTCCGCGATGCATTCGGACCTCTCGGAGCACGGCGCCGCACACGCCGACCTGCTGCGCGTCCTGCACACGTCCATCACCGATATCGACACGGCAACGCAAACCGCTGCCGGCCGGGCCCAGACCGAACTGCAGGCCGCCCTTGCAGCGCTTGGCAAGTCGATCGAGGACTCCGTCGGCGCGATCGAGACCGACAGCGCCGCGCGCATCGCCCAGGTGGCGGAAAACCTCGGGACGGAAAGCGCCCAGGCCATCGATCGCTCCATGCGCACGCGCGTCGCGGAAGTAACCGGCCAGCTCGATCAGGCCGTAGCCCATGCTTCCGGCGCCGCCCGCGAAGCGACCATCCAGCTTCGCGAACAGCTCTCCAAGGTCGAAGACCTCGTCGGCAATCTCGAAAGCCGCGTCACCCAGGCGCGCGAGCAGGCCGAGGAGCAGGTCGACAACGATTTCGCCCGCCGCGTGGCGCTGATCACCGAGTCCCTGAATTCCAACGCCATCGACATTGCCTCGGCACTATCGAGCGATGTTTCCGACACCGCCTGGGCCTCCTATCTCCGCGGCGATCGCGGGATCTTCACGCGCCGGGCTGTTTCGCTGCTCGATGCCGGGGAAATCAAATCGATCCAGCAGCTGTTCGAACGCGAAGATGCCTTCCGCGAGCACGTCAGCCGCTACATCCACGACTTCGAATCGATCCTGCGACAGGTCCTCTCAACCCGCGACGGCAATGCGCTGGGCGTCACCCTGCTCTCGTCGGACATGGGCAAGCTCTATGTCGCACTGGCTCAGGGAATCGAACGTCTGCGCAGTTGATCGCTCGGCAATGCGACATGAAAAAGCCCGCCTTCATCAGGCGGGCTTTTTTGTGACCCTCAGTATCCGAGGTCCTGAACCGGCGGCTTCCCGAAGAAGTTGAGATCGCCAACCGTGATCCACTGCTGGGCATAATTCACGTAGTAGAGCCCGAAAAGCACGACCGCCAGCAGCGTGGCGCGCCTCGCGATCAGGCGCGGCTGGAAATTGACCGGGGCGCTGTCCGCATGGCCCTTTTCGACGCGAAAACCTTCCACTTCGTTGGGCGTACGAAGACCGAAAGGCATGACGAGAAAGGCGCTCAGGACCCAGAACAGGCCGTAGATCGCCACCATCGAAGTCCATTGCATCGCCATCGCCTCAATCCTCCAGCAGCATGACCTGCACTTGCGGCTTCTTGCCCGACCAGCGCGTAGCCGCGCGGCGGGCGGCCAGGCGGGCCGCCTCGACCCGAACTTCGCGGTCCGATTTCTTCGCCTTGCCCAGGGCATTGGCGACATCGCGCTGCGCCTCGTCAATGAACTTGGCGTAGTCCTCGTCGAGCGGGAGCCCAATCGCCGCGACCTGGACGTTGCCGCGGCGATCCGCGGCGACCGAAACCACACCGTTAAAGGCGATCCGGCGCCGCATGACCATAGCGTCGCCATCGGCGGGCGCGATGATATCGCCATCAAGGATCAGCCGCCCGGAATGGACCTCGCCGAACTTGCCCGGACGACCGGGCGCCAGGCGCACGAGATCGCCGTTCTTCTGGAACACCGCGTGCGGAATGCCGCTTTCCACGCCGAGCCTCGCCTGTTCGCGCATGTGGCGGATTTCGCCATGGACCGGGAGCAGGATCTCGGGCTTGAGCCAACCATATAGCGCCACCAGTTCGGGCCGCCCGGGATGGCCCGAAACGTGGATCATGCTCTGACGGTCCGTGACGATGACGATGCCAGCGTCCGAGAGCCGGTTCTGGATACGTCCGATCGGGATCTCGTTTCCAGGAATCTGGCGGCTGGAGAACAGGACGACATCGCCCTTCTCCAGCTTGATCGGATGATTGCCCTCGGAAATCCGTGAAAGCGCCGCGCGCGGCTCGCCCTGTCCGCCCGTTGCGACGATCAGCACTTCGCCGCGTGGCAGATCCATCGCGGTTTCGACATCGACCAGTTCGGGCAGCTTCTTGAGATAGCCGCTGGCCTGCCCGGTCTCGATGATCCGGTCCAGCGAGCGACCCGCAACGCAGAGCTTGCGGTTGGTCTTGCGGGCCACCTCGCCCAGCGTCTGAAGACGGGCCACGTTCGAAGCAAAGGTGGTCACCAGAACCCGGCGGCCGCGGTGCCGCTTCACTTCCTCCAGCAGGCCGCGATAGACCTCGCCTTCGGAACCGGACGCCTCGGGGTTGAAGACGTTGGTCGAATCGCAGACGAGCGCCAGCACGCCGTTGTCGCCGATTTCGGTCAGTTCGGCCTGGGTCGCGGGCGTGCCCACCTGGGGCTCGTCGTCCAGCTTCCAGTCACCGGTATGGAAGATGCGGCCGAACGGCGTGTCGATCAGTAGGGCGTTGCCCTCGGCAATCGAGTGCGCAAGCGGCACGTAGCGAATACCGAATGGTCCGAGCTGGAACTGGTCGAGGTGATCGATGACGATCAGTTCGACCCGGTCAAGAATGCCCGCTTCCTCCAGCTTCGCCGCCACCAGGCGCGCGGTGAAGGGCGTGGCGTAGATCGGAACGTTCAGTTCCTCGGCAAAATACGGAACCGCGCCGATGTGATCCTCATGCGCGTGAGTGAGGACGATCCCCAGCAGGTTTTCGCGCTCACCCTCGATGAAATCGAGGTCCGCGAAAACCAGGTCCACGCCGGGATATTCGTTCATGCCG
Source organism: Novosphingobium sp. BL-S-21 (assembly GCF_055521655.1). NCBI lineage: Bacteria > Pseudomonadati > Pseudomonadota > Alphaproteobacteria > Sphingomonadales > Sphingomonadaceae > Novosphingobium > Novosphingobium sp. BL-S-21. The sequence continues at coordinate 481,460 of NZ_CM145496.1, read as the reverse complement.
AAGGTCATGCCCAGGTCGACCATAAGCCATTTGCCCTGGCAGCCGTAGAGATTGACGTTCATGCCAATCTCGCCCGAGCCACCGAGCGCGCAAAACAGCAGTTCGTTACCTGGAATCACTTCTTGGATGCCCTTTCGGCAAGAATGGCGAGGCCTTCGAGCGTCAGGTCGGGATCGACCGCGTCGAAAATATCGGAAGCCTCGTCGAACAGTACGGCCAGCCCGCCGGTCGCGATGACCTTGGCGGGGCGACCTATCTCGTTGCGCATGCGGGCGATCAGGCCCTCCATCATCGCCACATAGCCCCAGAACACGCCGATCAGCATCTGGTCCTCGGTATTACGACCGATCACGCTCTTCGTCGTGGGTACGGCAATGGCGATGCGCGGCAGCTTGGCCGTATTGCCCACCAGCGCGTCCAGCGACAGGTTGATGCCCGGCGAAATGATGCCGCCCTTGTAGGCGCCGTTGTAGTCTACCACGTCGAAGGTGGTGGCAGTGCCGAAATCGACGACGATGAGATCGCCCCCGTGTCGTTCATGCGCGGCAATGGCGTTGACCGCACGGTCGGCGCCGAGCGACTTGGGCTGATCGACGTCGATGTCGATCGCGTAGTCCGCCTTGCCGACGCCCGCCACCAGCGGTTCGACATCGAAATAGTGTCGGCAAAGTATCTCGAGATTGTGTAGCGCGCGCGGGACCACGGTCGAGATGATGATGCTCTTGATCTCTTCCGCCGCTACGCCGCGGATCGAGAGTAGCTGCATGAGCCATACCGCATATTCATCACCCGTGCGGCGGGGGTCCGTGGCAATGCGCCAGCGCCCGCGCAAAGTGCGTCCCTCGAACAGAGCGAAGACGACATTGGTGTTGCCGGCGTCGATGGCAAGCAGCATGGAATTTCCTTCAGGCGAGCGAAACGTCACCGGCGTGAACGACACGTAGGGACCCGTCGGCCAGACGCAAGCGCAATGCTCCGTCCGGGTCAAGCCCAGCAAAGGCACCTGGCAGCAGCCCTTCCTCGTCCAGCGTCACCAAGAGCGGCGTTCCCGGAGGATGAGCATGACGCGTCCAGTCGGCCAGCGTCGAGGCCAGTCCTTCCATGCGCCACTGCGCAAGACGCGCCGCGAAGCGGTCTGCCAGATCGCCGAGAACGGTATGTGCGTCGCTGCGATTTTCAGGGTTTGCCTTGCGGACCGACGTTGTCGCGCGGTCAGCAAGTTCCGGCGCCGTGACGACGTTGACGCCGATCCCGACGATCACATGATCGCCCCTGCGCTCCAGCAGGATGCCGCAGATCTTGGCGCCGCCGACCAGCACGTCGTTCGGCCACTTGAGCTGGCAATCCGCGCCAGCCCCAAGCTGCGAAAGCATGAGGTCGTGCACGGAAAGCGCGGCGACGAAAGCCAGGGTGTGAACCCAGGGGTCATCGGCTCTCAGCGCGACGACGGTGCTGGCGTAGAGATTGCCTTCGGGCGAGGACCATTCCCGGCCGCGGCGGCCGCGTCCGGCGCTCTGTCGCACCGCACGCAGCCAGTAACCTTCCGCCAGCCCCTCGCCGGCGCCCAGGCGCCGAACGAGGTCCGCGTTGGTCGATGCGGTCTCTTCTACGACCTCTATCAAAGGCCGGAGAACAGGGCCGCTGCGGCCGTGTCAGCCAGCCCGCCCAGCCACTTGCTGGCCAGATAGCCCAGCGGCGAGATGAAGATGCAGGCCAGCACGAGGATCAGCTTGTGCCAGACATCGCTCTCGCCCTTCACCACATCGGCCGGTTCGTCGAAATAGACGACCTTGACGACCTTCAGATAGTAGAAGGCGCCAATGACGGAAGCCGCAAAGCCGATGGCCGCAAGAGCGATCATGCCACCGTCGACAGCGGCCTTGAAGACCAGGAACTTGCCCCAGAAGCCGAACATCGGCGGAATACCGGCAAGGCTGAACATGACCATCGCCAGCGCCAGGGCCAGGCCCGGACGGGTGCGCGACAGACCGGCCATCTTGCCGAGATCCTCAACGGGGTTGCCGTCGGCATCCTTGAGCATCAGGATCACAACGAAGCCGCCGACCGACATCGCGACGTAGATCGCGAGGTAGAACAGCATGGCCGAAACGCCCTGCTGGGTTGCCACGGCAAGGCCAACCAGCATGAAGCCGACGTTGTTGATCGAGGAATAGGCCATCAGTCGCTTGATGTTCGACTGGCCGATGGCGCCAAGAGCACCGACGACGATCGAGGCAAGCGCCGCGAAGACCACGATCTGCTGCCAGGCGGCTGCCTGGTCGCCGAAGGCTTCGATGGCAACGCGCATGGTCAGGCCCATTGCGGCGACCTTCGGGGCCGTGGCGAAGAGCGTGGTCACCGGAGTCGGTGCGCCTTCATAGACGTCGGGCGTCCACATGTGGAACGGCACGGCGCTGATCTTGAAGGCAAGACCTGCAAAGACGAACACGATGCCGAACAGCGCGCCGTTCGAGAGGCCCTGCGCCATCGAGGCGCTGATACCGGCGAACGAGGTGGTTCCGGCGAAACCGTAGGTCAGGCTCATGCCGAAGAGCATGATGCCCGAAGCCAGCGCGCCCAGCACGAAGTACTTGAGGCCCGCTTCAGCCGAACGGCCGTCGGTGCGCAGGAAGGCCGCCAGCACATAGGCCGCGAGCGAGTTCATCTCGAGGCCGATGTAGAGCGTCAGCAGGTCGGTGGCCGAAACCATCATGCCCATGCCCAGCGAGGCGAGCAGGACCAGCACCGGATACTCCGCGCGCATCGCCTTGAAGCGGTCGAAGTAGGCCGGGGCTACTACCAATGACACGGCGGCCGAGAGGTAGATCAGGATCTTGGCGTAAGATGCGAAAGCGTCGGCACGGAATTGGCCGAAGAAGGCCGAAGTGTCAGCGCCCATGTGACCGCCGCAAAGCGCGGGGGCAACGAGGACACCGGCGGCGACGAGCGCCGCCACGGCGAGAACGGAGATCAGCTTTGCGGCCTTGTCACCGCCCCAGGCGGCCATCAGGAGCAAGACGAGGCTTGCGATGCTCAGCGTTTCTTCCGGCGCGATCAGGCGCAGCGACTGTGACCAGTCCATCAGTGTGCCCCCTCATGCGCGGCTTCTTCGTGCGCAGGCTTTTCCTTGCCCATGGCCAACTTGGCGTCTCCTTCCGGCTTTGCGCGAGCGAGCCGGGCGTCGAGCGCGGCAATGTCTGCGCGCATCGGAGCGATGAAGCTCTCGGGGTAGACGCCCATCCACAGCACCGCGAGACCGAGCGGGATCACCATCAGGTATTCACGCAAGTCGAGGTCGGCCATGGCGGCGGCATCGGCATTCTTCTGGTCGCCAAAGACGACACGGCGATAGAGGTAGAGCATGTAGGCAGCGCCCAGGATGATACCGGTGGTGCAGATCAGCGCCGTCCAGCTCGAAACCTGGTAGATACCGCCGAGGCTCAGGAATTCGCCGACGAAACCGCTGGTGCCCGGAAGGCCGATCGAGGCCATCGTGAAGAGCAGGAAGAACAGCGCGTAACGCGGCATGTTGATGGCAAGGCCGCCGTAACGGGCGATCTCACGGGTGTGCAGACGGTCGTAGATGATGCCGACGCAGAGGAACAAGGCGCCCGAAACGAGGCCGTGGCTGAGCATGACCAGCATCGAGCCTTCGAGACCCTGCGGATTGAAGGCGAAGAGACCGATGGTCACGATCGCCATATGCGCGACCGACGAATAGGCGATCAGCTTCTTCATGTCGTCCTGCACCAGCGCGATGAGCGAGGTGATGACGACGGCGGCCATCGACAGGCCCCAGACCAGCGGCGCGAAGTAGGCCGAGGCTTCAGGGAACATCGGCAGCGAGAAGCGGATGAAGCCGTAGCCACCCATCTTCAGCAACACGCCCGCCAGGATCACCGAGCCTGCGGTCGGCGCCTGAACGTGCGCCGCCGGAAGCCAGGTGTGGACCGGCCACATCGGCATCTTCACCGCGAAGCTGGCGAAGAAGGCGAGCCAGAGCCAGGTCTGGGCTTGCGGATCGAAGTCGTAAGTCATCAACGTCGGGACGAACGTCGTGCCGGCGGTGTGGACCATCCACAACATCGCCACGAGCATCAGCACCGAGCCGAGCAGCGTATAGAGGAAGAACTTGTACGAGGCGTAGATGCGATCCGCGCCGCCCCAGATGCCGATGATCAGGTACATCGGGATGAGGCCGGCTTCGAAGAACATGTAGAACAGGAAGATATCCTGGGCCGTGAACACGCCGATCATCAGCGTTTCGACGAGCAGGAAGGCCGCCATGTATTCGCCCACGCGCTTCTCGATCGAATTCCAGCTCGCGCCGATGCAGATCGGCATGAGGAAGACGGAAAGCTCGATCAGGAGCAACGCGATACCATCGATGCCAAGGGCGTAGGAGAAGCCGGAGAACAGCTCGTGCCGTTCCTGGAACTGCCACTGCGCGCCGCCGACGTCGAAGTTCATCCAGAGGACGACGCCAAGGGCAAGGTTCGCAAGGGTGGCGAGAAGCGCCACCATGCGTGCCGATTTGGCATCAAGGTAAAGACACGCCAGTGCCGCCGCGAGCGGCACCAGCAACATCAGACTGAGGATCGGAAAACCACTCATCATCTTATCCCGCGATCACCCAGCTGATGGCGCCGACAAGGCCCAGCAGCATGACAAGTGCGTAGCTGTACAGATAGCCCGACTGGACCTTCTGCGCGTAAGTCGAACCCCTGGCGACGACCCAGGCCGCACCGTCGGGACCGAACTTGTCGATCACGCCGATATCCAGGACCTTCCAGAACACCTTGCCGAGCCAGAAAGCCGGACGGACGAAGATGGCGTTGTAAAGCTCGTCGAACATCCACTTGCGGTACACGAAGGTGTAGACCGGCCCGAGCTGTTCGGCGACTGCCTTGGGGAACGAGAGGTTCTTGATGTAGCCGTACCATGCCGTCAGCAGGCCCAGCGCCATCACCGTGAACGGTGCCCACTTCACCCAGGTCGGCACGCCGTGCATGGCGTGGATCAGGTGCTCGTGGAAGACCAGGGCGCCCTTCCAGAATTCGCCGGTCCCCTCGGAGACGAAGGCGTGCTGGAAGACGAAGCCCGCAGCCACGGCGCCGATCGCAAGGACGATCAGCGGCACAAGCATTACCAGCGGGCTCTCGTGCGGATGGTAGCCACCCGTACCGTCGCCATGCGTGTCATAGTTCGGTCCGCTCACGCCCAGCGCAGGTGCGGCATGGGCATGGGCATCATGGTGATCCGTGCTCTCGCCCGCATCTTCTTCAGCGGCAGAACCGTGACCGTGTGCGTCATGCGCATGATCGTCGTGACCATGGCCGTGGGCATCGTGAACGGCGTGCTGGATGTGCTCCGACTGGATCCAGCGCGGCTTGCCGAAGAAGGTCAGGAAGACCAGGCGCCACGAATAGAAGCTCGTCATGAGCGCGGCTGCGATACCCATCCAGAAGGCGAAACCGCCCACTGCCGTGCCCGAACCGAAGGCCGCCTCGAGGATTGCATCCTTCGAATAGAAGCCTGCGAAGCCCACGAAGCCCGCGATACCGACGCCGGTGATGGCCAGCGTACCCGCGGTCATCGTCCAGAAGGTGATCGGGATGTGCTTACGCAGCGCGCCGTAGAAACGCATGTCCTGTTCGTGGTGCATCGAGTGGATGACCGACCCTGCCCCCAGGAACAGCAGCGCCTTGAAGAACGCGTGCGTGAACAGGTGGAACATGGCCGCGCCATAAGCGCCGACACCGGTTGCGAAGAACATGTAGCCGAGCTGCGAGCAGGTCGAATAGGCGATGACGCGCTTGATGTCCCACTGCGTGCAGCCGACGGTGGCCGCGAAGAAGCAGGTGCAGGCACCGATGAATGCGATGAAGTGCATCGCCGTCTCGCTGGTTTCGAACAGCGGCGACAGGCGGCAGACCATGAAGACACCGGCGGTGACCATCGTGGCCGCGTGGATCAGCGCCGACACGGGGGTCGGGCCTTCCATCGCGTCCGGAAGCCAGGTGTGCAGGCCGAGCTGCGCCGACTTTCCCATCGCACCGATGAACAGCAGGATGCAGATCACCGTCATCGTGTCGAAGCGGTAGCCGAGGAAGCCGATCGTCGATGCGGCCATGCTGGGCGCGGCGTTCAGGATCTCGGGGATCGAAACGGTGCCGAACACCAGGTAGCAGCCGAAGATGCCGAGCATGAAGCCAAGGTCGCCGACGCGGTTGACCACGAAGGCCTTGATCGCGGCGGCGCCGGCCGAAGGCTTGCGGAACCAGAAGCCGATCAGGAGGTACGAGGCCAGGCCGACGCCTTCCCAACCGAAGAACATCTGCACCAGGTTGTTCGCGGTCACCAGCATGAGCATGGCGAACGTGAACAGCGACAGATAGGCGAAGAAGCGCGGCTGATCCGGCTCCTCGCTCATGTAGCCCCAGGAATAGAGGTGCACGAGCGCAGATACCGAAGTGACGACCACGAGCATGACTGCAGTGAGCGAGTCCACGCGCAGCGACCAGTCCCAGCTCATGGCGCCCGACTGGACCCACTTGAGCACCGGAATGACGCTGGCTTCGGCGCTACCGGTGAGAAAGCCGATGAAAATCGGCCAGCTGAGCGCGCAGGCAATGAACAGCGCGCCGGTCGTCAGGACCTTTGCGGGAACATTGCCCAGCTGTTTGTTGCCCAGCCCGGCGATGATCGCTGCCAGTAACGGCAGGAAGACGATGAATAGGATCGGGTGCAAGGCCTTATCCCTTCATCCGGTTGACGTCGTCGACAGCGATGCTGCCGCGGCCGCGGAAATAGATCACGAGGATTGCGAGCCCCACTGCGGCCTCGCCGGCAGCGACCGTCAGCACGAACATCGCGAAGATCTGACCCGTGAGGTCGTGCAGGGCTGCGCTGAACGCGACGAGGTTGATGTTGACCGCAAGCAGGATCAGTTCGATCGCCATGAGCAGAACGATGACGTTCTTGCGGTTGAGGAAAATGCCGAGGACGCCGAGCACGAAGAGGATCGAGCTCACGACCACGTAATGTTCGACGCCGATCACAGCGAAACCCCCTTGCCGACTTCGGGCTTGACGTTGACGGTCGCCTCATCGGGACGACGCGCGATCTGCTTGCTGACCTTCTGGCCGCGCGTATCGCCGCGCTGACGGTGAGTCAGGACGATGGCACCAACCATCGCGACGAGCAGGATCAGGCCGGCCGCCTCGAACAGGAACAAGTAGCGGCTGTAGAGCAGTCCGCCGATCGCCTCGATATTGGAAGCGCCTGCCGGCGTTACCGCCGTGCCGTCCGGCGTACCGAGGTTCAGCGCGCCGGCCTTGTAGGCGCCAAGGCCCAGCACCATCTCGGCCAGGAGCACGATGGCGACCAGCATGCCCAACGGGAAGTTCTTGACGAAGCCCGCGCGCAGCTCGGCGAAGTCGATGTCGAGCATCATGACGACGAAGAGGAACAGCACCGCGACCGCGCCGACGTAGACGATGATCAGCAGCATGGCGATGAACTCGGCGCCGGTGAGCATCATGAGCCCGGCGGCGTTGAAGAACGCCAGGATCAGGAACAGCACCGAATGCACCGGGTTACGGGACAGGATGGTCGCGGCCGCCGAAGCGATCGTGAGTACTGCGAAGAGGTAGAAGGCTAAAGTCTGGATCATGTCCGCGGCCCCCTATCGGTACGGTGCGTCGGCTTCAAGGTTCGCGGCGATAGCACGCTCCCACTTGTCCCCGTTCGCCAGTAGCTTGGCCTTGTCGTAGAGCAGTTCTTCGCGCGTTTCGGTCGCATATTCGAAGTTCGGCCCCTCGACGATGGCATCGACCGGGCAGGCTTCCTGGCAGAAACCGCAGTAGATGCACTTCGTCATGTCGATGTCATAGCGCGTGGTGCGGCGCGAACCGTCGACACGCGGTGCGGCCTCGATCGTGATCGCCTGCGCCGGGCAGATCGCTTCGCAAAGCTTGCAGGCGATGCAGCGTTCCTCGCCGTTGGGATAACGACGAAGGGCGTGCTCGCCGCGGAAGCGGGGCGAAAGCGGGTTCTTCTCGAAGGGGTAGTTGATCGTCGCCTTGGGCTTGAAGAAGTACTTCAAGGTCAGCCAATGCGCCTTCACGAACTCCCAGAGCGTGAAGCTCTTTATGAGTTGTCCGACGGTCATGCGAAGTGTCCGGTAGCCATGAGGTAGCCGCTGACGATTACGACGAACAGCAGCGATACGGGCAGGAAGACCTTCCAGCCCAGACGCATCAACTGGTCATAGCGGTACCGGGGAACGGTGGCCTTGATCCAGCTGAACACGAAGAAGAAGAAGAAGACCTTGAGCAGGAACCAAACGAAGCCCGGCACGAGGTACAGAACGGGAATGTCGAGCGGCGGCAGCCATCCGCCCCAGAACAGCGTCGCGTTGAGCGCGCACATCAGGAGCACGTTGGCATATTCGCCCAGCCAGTAGGCAGCGAAAGCCATCGACGAATATTCGGTCTGGTAGCCGGCAACGAGTTCCGATTCCGCTTCGGCAAGGTCGAAGGGGGCGCGCTGGGTTTCCGCAAGGCTCGAGATAAGGAACATCACCCACATCGGGAACAGCAGCGGGTTCGCGACGAAGCCGTTGATGATGCCGAAGACGTGGCCCTTCTGCGCCCAGACGATGTCGTTCATGTTGAACGTGCCCGCCCAGAGAACGACGCAGATCAGGATGAAGCCGATCGAGACTTCATAGGAAATCATCTGCGCCGAAGCGCGCATGGCCGAGAAGAACGGGTACTTCGAGTTCGAAGCCCAGCCCGCCATGATCGTACCGTAGACACCCAGCGAGCTGATCGCGAGGATGTAGAGCAGGCCGATGTTGATGTTGGCCAGGATCGCGCCCGAGTTGAACGGGATCACCGCCCAGGAGAGCAGCGCCAGCGTGAAAGTCACGATCGGCGCGATCAGGAACAGGCCCTTGTTCGCAGCCGAAGGAACGATGGTTTCCTGAAGGAAGACCTTCAAACCGTCCGCGAAGGACTGGAGCAGACCGAACGGGCCGACCACGTTGGGACCGCGGCGCAGCGCCATGGCAGCCCAGATCTTGCGGTCGACATAGATGATCATGGCGACGGCCAGCATCAGCGGCAGCGCGATGAGCAGGATGCCGCAGACGGTGGACACGAACCATGCCCACTCGAAGCTCATCCCGAGATTCTGGAAGAATGCGGTCATTCCGCGGCCTCCGCCAGGTCTTCACCGTGGAGCAGTTCGGCCGAGCAACGCTGCATGACCGCGCTCGCGCGGGCGATCGGGTTGGTCATGTAGAAGTCCTTGATCGGATAGGCGATCTGGCCGGCAGCGGAACCGCCACCGTTCGGCAGAACGCTCCCGTAGTCAGCAAGACCCTCGCTGCCAAGTGCAGGAACTTCCGCGATCATTGCGTTGCGCAGTTGATCGAAGCTGTCGAACCCGACCGAGACGCCGAAAGCGTCGGCAAGGGCGCGCAGGATGGTCCAGTCTTCCCGGGCGTCGCCCGGCGCGAACACGCCCTTGTCGGCCCACTGCACCCGGCCCTCGGTATTGACGTAAGTGCCTGCCTTCTCGGTGTAGGCCGAGGCCGGCAGGATCACGTCGGCCGCGTGGGCGCCCTTGTCGCCGTGGTGACCGATATAGACGATCATCGAACCGGCGAACTGGGTGAAGTCCACTTCATCGGCGCCGAGCGCGATCAGGACCTTGGGCTTGGCGGCGACGAGGTCGGCGATGCCGCCCTTCTGCGCGTAGCCGAGCATCAGGCCGCCCATGCGCGAGGCCGCCATGTGGAGGACGTTGAAGCCGTTCCACTTGGTGCCGTCTTCGAGATCACGAACGAGGTTGAACTGGCCTGCCAGCGCAAGACCGGCTTCCAGACCGCCGCGGCCGAGCGCCGCACCGCCGAGGATGACTGCCGGACGCTTGGCGTTCGACAGGGCATCGACGACGTTCTGCGGCAGATTGCCGAGAACCGAGAGGTCTTCGCCCAGGAACTGGCCACCGAACGTGGTTTCCCACTCGGGACCGACCAGGAACACCTTGGCGCCGCGCTTCACCGCCTTGCGCAGGCGAACGTTGAGCAGCGGGGCTTCCCAACGCACGTTGCTGCCGGCGATCAGGATCGCGTCCGCCGTCTCGATGCCCGAGAAGGTGGAGTTGAAATTGACGGCGGCCAGGCTGCCCGTCGCATAGTCCATCCCGGTCTGGCGACCTTCGATGAGCGTCGAACCGAGCGCGCCGACCAGCTTCTTGGCGGCGAACATCGTTTCGCAATCGACCATGTCGCCAGCGACGGCGGCGATCGAGTTGCCCGGGTTCAACGTGGCGATGGCGGCAAACGCCTCGTTCCAGCTGACCGCGACGAGCTTGCCGTCACGGCGCAGGAACGGCTTGTCGAGACGGCGCTTTGTAAGCCCGTCGACCATGTAGCGCGCCTTGTCGCTGATCCATTCCTCGTTGACGTCGTCGTTGTTACGAGGAAGCACACGCAGCACTTCGCGGCCGCGCGCATCGATACGGATGTTGGCGCCAGTGGCGTCAGACACGTCGATGCCCAGCGTCTTCTTGAGCTCCCAGGGACGAGCTTCGAAAGCGTAGGGACGCGAGGTGAGCGCACCGACCGGGCAGAGGTCGATCACATTGGCCGACATCTCGTGCTTTGCAGCATGTTCGAGATAAGTGGTGATCTGCATGTTCTCGCCGCGATAGAGCGCGCCGATCTCGTCCACGCCGGCGATCTCTTCCGAGAAACGCACGCAGCGGGTGCAGTGAATGCAGCGCGTCATCTGGGTCTTGATGAGCGGGCCCATGTACTTTTCGGTGACGGCGCGCTTGTTCTCGTCATAGCGCGAAGCCCCGCGACCGTAGGCCACCGACTGGTCCTGAAGGTCGCACTCGCCACCCTGATCGCAGATCGGGCAGTCGAGCGGGTGGTTGATGAGGAGGAACTCCATCACCCCTTCCCGCGCCTTCTTGACCATTTCGGAGTCCGTGCGGATCTCCTGGCCTTCGGTGGCCGGAAGCGCGCACGAAGCCTGGGGCTTGGGCGGTCCGGGCTTCACTTCGACCAGGCACATGCGGCAATTGCCGGCGATGCTCAGGCGTTCGTGATAGCAGAAGCGCGGGATTTCCTTGCCGGCAAGCTCGCAGGCCTGCAGCACGGTTGCGCCGTTGGGGACGTCGATCTCGACGCCATCGACTTTGACCTTGGGCATTACTCGGCAGCCTCGCGGACGTTATCGGCGATCCGGCGCTCAAGCTCCGGACGGAAGTGCTTGATCAGGCCCTGGATCGGCCATGCGGCCGCATCGCCCAGGGCGCAGATGGTGTGGCCTTCGACCTGCTTGGTCACCTGCTGCAGCATGTCGATCTCCTCGACTTCAGCATCACCGGTGCGCAGGCGCTCCATCACGCGCCACATCCAGCCCGTGCCTTCGCGGCAAGGGGTGCACTGGCCGCAGGACTCGTGCTTGTAGAAGTACGAGATGCGGCTGATGGCGCGGACGATGTCGGTGGACTTGTCCATGACGATGACGGCCGCGGTGCCGAGGCCCGAGCCGACCGCCTTCAGACCGTCGAAGTCCATCGGCGCGTCCCAGATGTCGGCAGCCGGAACCAGCGGAACCGACGAACCGCCGGGGATCACCGCCAGCAGGTTGTCCTTGCCGCCGCGAATGCCGCCGCAGTGACGTTCGATCAGCTCGCTGAACGGGATCGACATCTCTTCCTCGACCACGCAGGGACGGTTCACGTGCCCGCTGATCTGGAAGAGCTTGGTGCCCTTGTTGTTCTCACGGCCGAAGCTGGAGAACCACGCCGCACCGCGACGCAGGATGGTCGGGGCGACGGCGATGGATTCGACGTTGTTGACCGTGGTCGGGCAGCCATAGAGACCTGCACCTGCCGGGAACGGCGGCTTCAGGCGAGGCTGGCCCTTCTTGCCTTCGAGGCTCTCGATCATCGCGGTTTCTTCGCCGCAGATGTAGGCGCCGGCGCCGCGATGGACGAAGACGTCGAAATCGTAGCCCGAACCGCAGGCGTTTTTACCCAGCAGACCGGCCGCGTAAGCCTCTTCACGCGCCGCGAACAGGGTCTCTGCTTCGCGGATATATTCGCCGCGAATGTAGATGTAGGCCGCGCGCGCACCCATGGCGAAGCCCGCGACGAGCGCGCCTTCGAACAGCAGGTGCGGATCGTGCCGCATGATCTCGCGATCCTTGCACGAACCCGGTTCGGATTCGTCTGCGTTGATCACGAGGAAGCTGGGCTTCGGGTTGCCGGCCTGGTCGAGCGGCGGCTGCTTGGGCATGAAGGACCACTTCATGCCAGTCGGGAAGCCAGCACCGCCGCGACCGCGCAGGCCCGAAGCCTTCATCTCGTCGATGATAGCATCACGGCCGCGTTCGATCAGCGCCTTGGTGTTGTCCCAGGCGCCGCGCGCCTGCGCTTCCTTCAGGTTCCACGGCTGATAGCCATAGAGGTTGGTGAAGATGCGGTCCTTGTCGGCGAGAGCCATTACCACTCACTCCGATAGTCATGATTGGACGTAGTCATCGCGGCCAGATTGGTCGGCTCGCCCACCGGTTCCACCGTGTGACGGGCGGGATCCTGGGTGCCGGCCTTTGGCGTTTCACCACGCACCAGAGCATCGAGAACCGCGTTCAGGCGGTCCGACGTCAGGTCTTCGTAGTTGTCGTCGTTGATCTGGACCATCGGTGCCGAGGCGCAGTTGCCCATGCACTCGACCTCGGTGAACGACCACATGCCGTCCTCCGAAATGTGGCCCTTCTTCATCCCGCGCGACTTGCAGGTGGCCAGCAGATCGTCCGACCCGCGCAGCATGCAAGGCGTGGTGCCGCAGACCTGGACGTGGAAACGGCCGATCGGCGCGATGTTGTACATGGTGTAGAACGACGCGACCTCGACCACGCGGATGACCGGCATGTCGAGATAGGCGGCGATATATTCCATCACCGGGATCGGCAACCAGCCCTGCGTGTTCAGCTCGGCGCCGACCTGGCGCTGGGCGAGGTCGAGCAACGGCATCACCGCCGAGCGCTGGCGCCCTTCGGGATAGCGGGACACGACATCCTTCGCCTTTTCGGCGTTCTCGGCGGTCCAGGTGAAATTGCCCCAACGGGCCCGAAGTTCGGGCGAGTCGGGTTCGATATAGCGGTCAGCCATGCTTACCCCTGCGCTTCAGCCACTGGTCCTGGCCGAAAAGAAACAATTCGAAACCGCCGATCGCGGTCACCAGCATCGGCAGCAGCGCCGTAGGCTGGAGGTCGAGATAGACGGCGGCAAAGTACCACAGCGCCAGCGAAACGCCGGTCACCGCGGCCCAGATGCGGGTCAATTCGAGCGTGTTGAACTTCATCGAACGAGCTCCCTCACCGGATGAATTCTACGCGCGAGCACTTGTCGCCCTCGAAGCTGTAGACAGCGAGGACATCGAAAGGCTCGACGAGATCGGAACCGTCCGTGGCCGGCCCGCGCGTGACGTGCTCGCGAAGGACGACGTAGTTGTCGGTCTCTTCGCGCGAAACGATCTCGGCCCGGTTTTCCGGCCACTTGGCGAAAGCCGTCTTGAGACCCGAGCGCGTACCTTCCCTGCCCTCACGAACGACTGCGCCGCGATAGTTCGCTTCGCAGGCTTCGTCGGTCATGTAGGTCACGTAGAGATCGGCGTCCTGCGCATTGTAGGCGGCGATCATGGCCTCTGCGATGGCGAGACGGCTCAACGGTCGCACTCCCCGAACACGACGTCGATGGCGCCGAGAATGGCGGTCGCGTCAGGCAGCATGTGACCCTTCGACATGAAGTCCATCGCCTGGAGGTGCGAGAAGGCGGTGGGGCGGATCTTGCAGCGGTACGGCTTGTTGGAGCCGTCCGACACGAGATAGACGCCGAATTCACCCTTCGGGCTTTCCGTGGCGACATAGACTTCACCGGCAGGCACATGGAAGCCTTCGGTGTAGAGCTTGAAGTGATGGATCAGCGATTCCATCGACTGCTTCATCTCGCCGCGCTTGGGCGGAACGACCTTGCGGTCATCGGAAGCGATCGGGCCTTCCGGCATCTCTGCCAGGCACTGCTTCATGATGCGAGCCGACTGGCGCACTTCCTCGACGCGGACCATGAAGCGGTCGTAGCAGTCCGAGTTGGTGCCGACAGGGATCTCGAAGTCCATGCGGTCATAGACATCGTAAGGCTGCGCCTTGCGGATATCCCAGGGAATGCCCGCGCCGCGGATCATCGGGCCGGAGAAGCCCCAGGCCAGCGCGTCTTCCTTGCTCACCAGCGCGATGTCGACATTGCGTTGCTTGAAGATGCGGTTGTCGACCACGAGGCTCATCGCGTCCTCGAACAGCGTCGGCAGGCGCGTGTCGAGCCAGTCGGCGATGTCGGTCAGCAGCTTGAGCGGCACGTCCTGGTGGACGCCGCCGGGGCGGAACCAGGCCGAGTGCATGCGGGCGCCCGATGCGCGTTCGAAGAAGTTGAGGCAGTCCTCGCGAATTTCGAACAGCCACAGGTTCGGGGTCATCGCACCCACGTCCATGACGTGCGAGCCGATGTTGAGCATGTGGTTGCAGATGCGGGTCAGCTCGGCGAACAGCACGCGCAGATACTGCGCGCGGATCGGCACTTCGAGGTTGAGCATCTTCTCGATCGCCAGGACATAGGAATGTTCCATGGCCAGCGGCGAGCAATAGTCCAGGCGGTCGAAATACGGCAGCGCCTGGAGGTAGGTCTTGTGCTCGATCAGCTTCTCGGTGCCGCGGTGCAGCAGGCCGACGTGCGGATCGATGCGCTCGATGATCTCGCCATCGAGTTCCATGACCATGCGCAGAACGCCGTGGGCCGCAGGGTGCTGCGGACCGAAGTTGATCGTGTAGTTGGTGATGACTTCATCGCCGGTGGTCGGCGACTGCTCGAGCTGGATGCTCACTTGTCGTCTCCCTTTTCGGACTTGTCGCCGGACGGCTGAGCGGCCTTGTCGTTCGCCTTGTCACCGGCGCCGGTATCGGCCTTCTTCTCGGTCGTCTTCGGTTCGGCCACGGGCGGCGGAGCCGGCTGCTGGGCAACCTTCTCGTCGCCGGGAAGCACGTATTCCGCGCCTTCCCAGGGGCTCATGAAGTCGAACTGGCGCAAGTCCTGGGCCAGCTTGACGGGCTCATAGACGACGCGCTTGTCCTCTTCGGAATAGCGCAGTTCGACATAGCCGGTCAGCGGGAAGTCCTTGCGGAACGGGTGGCCTTCGAAACCGTAGTCGGTCAGGATGCGGCGCAGGTCCGGGTTGCCGGCGAAGATCACACCGTACATGTCGAACACTTCGCGCTCGAGCCAGCCCGCGTTGGGCCACAGCGTGGTCACGGTCGGCACTGGCGTGTTCTCGGCAGCCGAAACCTTCACCATGATGCGATGGTTCTTCGTCACCGAAAGCAGCATGTAGACGACTTCGAAACGCTCGGCCCGCGACGGATAGTCGACGCCGGCCATTTCCATCAGCTGCTGGTATTCGTGATGGTCACGCAGCAGGCGAAGAACGTTCTCGATCTGGTCGCGTGCAACGGTGAGCACGACTTCGCCGTGCTCTTCCTTGGCAGCAACGACCACGTCACCGAGCGCGGCCGAAAGAGCCTCGATCACGCCGTCGTTCGAGGCGAACTTGGGGGCGGAATGCAGAACGGTCATCGTGCCCTTACCTCTCGAGCGTGCCGGCGCGGCGGATCTTGCGCTGCAACTGCATCACGCCGTAGAGCAGCGCCTCCGCGGTCGGAGGGCAGCCCGGCACGTAGATGTCGACCGGAACGATGCGGTCGCAGCCGCGCACGACGCTGTAGCTATAGTGATAGTAGCCGCCGCCGTTGGCGCACGAGCCCATCGAGATGACGTACTTCGGGTCCGACATCTGGTCGTAGACCTTGCGGAGTGCCGGGGCCATCTTGTTGCACAGCGTGCCGGCCACGATCATCACGTCCGACTGGCGCGGGGAAGCGCGCGGCGCGGCGCCGAAGCGCTCCATGTCGTAGCGGGGCATGTTGACGTGGATCATCTCGACCGCGCAGCAGGCGAGGCCGAAGGTCATCCACCACAGCGAGCCGGTACGGGCCCACTGGAAGAGTTCCTCGGTCGAAGTGACGAGGAAGCCCTTGTCGGACACTTCCTGGTTGAGGTCCTTAAAAAAGGACTGATCGGGCGGCGTGATCGCGCCACCCTGGCTAGCGGCCGGAGCGAGAGGCTGACCGGCGGAATTGACGAGCGTGCTCATTCCCAGTCCAGAGCTCCCTTCTTCCATGCGTAGGCGAGGCCGATGGCCAGTTCGCCGAGGAACACCATCATCGTCAGCCATCCAGCCCAACCGGTCATCTTCAGCGAGACGGCCCAGGGGAACAGGAAAGCGGCTTCAAGGTCGAAGACGATGAAAAGGATCGCCACGAGATAGAAGCGGACGTCGAACTGGCTGCGCGGATCTTCGAAAGCGGGGAAGCCGCATTCGTACTCGCTGTTCTTGTCGGCGCTCGGGTTGTGGGTGCCGGTCAGACGGGCGACACCCATCGGCAGCAGCACGATCACCGACGAAAGCGCGAGTGCAATCGCGAGAAAGATCAGGATCGGCAGGTATTGTGACAGATCAGTCAATGGTTCTGGCCTCATACCGGATACGGCAGCCGGACTCATGCCAAAAGCAGTGCCCGGTCGTTGCGGGCGCTCTTAGGCCAGCCCCTCCCCCTCTGCAAGGTGTCCGAAGGGAATAAATGGCTGAACTCTGCGGTGTTGCAAGTCGTTCGCAACAAGCACTGGAGGCGACATGCTTCGTTACCGTGCCGCATCACGGCGAAACCCGCAGAAGCCGCGAGATTGGCCAATTTCAATGGCAAAGCCCCCCTTGGAGGCACCCATGCAAGTTTCTGCATCGGACTTGCGAAAATCGGCGCAATGGATGACCCCGAACCGCCACAGGGATGAAGCATGATCGTGCTTGTTCGGGCGGACTCGCCAATTGCAATTGGTGCAGTGCAACACTACGTCGTCTTCAAGGATACCTGATTTTCAACGCGTGAAAGGCATCATAATAATGGCCCAGATCTCGGCTTCGGACCCGATTGTCATTCTTTCCTACGCCCGCACCCCGATGGGTGGACTCCAGGGCGCTCTCGCCGAAGTTTCGGCGACCGATCTCGGCGCAACCGCCGTCAAGGCTGCGGTGGAACGCGCAGGCGTTGCGGGTGAGGACATCGAACGCATCTACATGGGCTGCGTGCTGCCGGCCGGTCTCGGCCAGGCCCCTGCCCGCCAGGCCGCATTGAAGGCCGGCCTGCCGAAGTCGGTCCAGGCCACCACCGTGAACAAGGTCTGCGGCTCGGGCATGCAGACGGTCATCATGGGCGCGGAAGCGCTTGCCTCCGGTTCGCTCGACCTGCTGATTGCCGGCGGCATGGAATCGATGACCAATGCGCCGTATCTCTCGAAGAAGCACCGTTCGGGTGCCCGCGCCGGCCACGACACGCTTTACGACCACATGTTCCTCGACGGCCTGGAAGATGCCTACGAAGGCGGATCGATGGGCTCGTTCGCCCAGGTGACGGCCGACGAATACCAGCTCACGCGTGAGAACCAGGACGATTACTCCATCGAATCGCTGCGCCGCGCGCAGGAGGCGATCAACAACGGATCGTTCAAGGACGAAGTCGTTCCGGTCACCGTGAAGACCCGCAAGGGCGACATCGTGATCGACAGCGACGAGCAGCCGCCCAAGGGCAATCCCGACAAGATCCGCACCTTGCGCGCTGCCTTCGCCAAGGACGGTACGATCACCGCCGCCAGCTCCAGCTCCATCTCGGACGGTGCGGCCGCGGTCGTCATGACCCGCGCCAGCGTTGCCGCGGAAAAGGGCCTGACGCCCGTCGCCACCGTCGTCGGCGTCGCTGCTCATGCGCAGGAGCCTGCGAAGTTCACCACGGCACCGGTGGGCGCCATCACCAAGCTGATGGAAAAGGTGGGCTGGCAGCTCTCGGACGTCGATCTGTTCGAAGTCAACGAGGCCTTCGCCTGCGTGGCCATGTTCGCGATGCACGACCTGGGCATCCCGCATGACAAGGTCAACATCCACGGCGGCGCCACCGCACTCGGCCACCCGATCGGCGCGTCGGGAACCCGCATCATCGTCACGCTCATCAACGCCCTCAAGGACAAGGGCCTGAAGAAGGGCGTTGCGTCGCTCTGCATCGGCGGCGGCGAGGCGACGGCCGTGGCGATCGAACTGGCCTGACCGTTCTTACAGCATAAAAGAAACCCCCGTCCTTGCGGCGGGGGTTTTCTTTTATTCCCAGCCGTTTACCGGCCTCAGTTCAGGGCGCGCCCGCGCCCCAGAGCATCTCCTGCTCCACGAAACCCTTGTGCCCCTGAACATCGAAGGGGCACCATCCCTCCTTGCAGTCACCCAGCACGCCGACCACGCCCGATTCCATGCGCCAGAGCATGGGCGAAGCGGAACTGGGCGCCGCATGCATTTCGACCAGAGCCTTGCGCCCAGGACCTTTCACCAGCGCAGAGCGCTGGCGGGAGAGCAGGAGATCGCGCATCCAGCCTTTGGCGCCGTCAGGGTCTTCCACGAGTCTCCACGGCCCTTCCCGTCGCAGCACTTTCACGGGCAAGTGGAGACGGCGATAGACCCAATCGATCTTGTAGGATTCACCCGGCCCCACGCGCAAATTCGCGAGATCGGTATCCACCGATGCCCAATAGGGCACTTTGTCGTCATCTGCCGCATGGGCAGCGCCGGCCAGGGTGCAGAGAGCGACTGCACAAGCGGCCAAAGCCGACTGTCGAACTTTTCGAGGAAACATGGTCATTTCATACCCTCTAGCCGCACAGGTCTTCAAGGTTTCTTACCCCAGCCCTGTGGACGGCCGGAAAGTGCGGAAGGCTTAAACTGTCGGATCGAAAACAGGTTGCCCGAGTTTGGATCACAAATGTGATCGGGCGCTTTCAGCGGCACATGACGATGGCTTTTTATTTCGTTATTTCAATGATTAGCCGAGCCAATCTCAGCGGATTTGCAAGATACCGCGGACATCCAATGCGCAATGAAACCAAGGCTTTCGGGACATTGCCCTGCCGGTGATACCTCCGATCTTTCGCGAACGATCGAGACCCATCCGAACAAGCCCGAGTCGGCTTTGCGGGAAATCCCTCAGGTACAACCCCTTGTGTGCAGCCAATTTGCTGCTTTAGACCGATTTCCGGCGCGCGACGATCCAGGCACGCCGATGGGGACAATCGATGACGAAGCGCGGGCTCTTGCCCTTTCTCGCTCTGCCGGCAGCCATGCCGGTGGCCGCCATGGCGCAGGATGGCCGTACCGACTTCGCCGACAGCGGCGATACGGCCTGGATGATCGCAGCAGCCTGTCTGGTGCTTTTCGCCGGGCTCGGCCTTGCCCTCCACAATTCCGGCAGCGTGCGGGCGCGCAATGGGCTTTCGGTGCTCATCCAGACCGCCGCGGTCTCGGCGGTGGTGACGCTGCTCTGGGGCCTGGTGGGATATACGCTTGCATTCGGCGACATTACCGGCGGATGGATCGGTGGCGGCAATGCCTGGATGCTGATCGAGCTTGGCAACTTGCGGGGCGGAACCCGAACTGCCGAAAGCGCCTTCGCCCTGTTCCAGATCGCCGTGGCCGCGCTGGGGCCGGCCCTCATGATCGGAGCTTGGGCCGAACGTGCCCGCTTCGGCTGGGTAGTCACTTTCAGCGCGCTCTGGACCCTGGTTGTCCAAGCCCCGATTGCCCACTGGATCTGGGGCGGTGGCTGGCTCTCGCGAAATCTGGGTGTGCTGGACTGGGCCGGCGGTCTCGTGACCTTTACCAGCGCGGGTGTCTCTGCACTCGTCGTCGCCCTCCTCATGGGGCGCAGGCTGGGTTTTCCGGGTCAGTCGGGCAGACCACAAAACCCGGCGCTCGCGCTCTCCGGCAGCGCGATCGTCTGGATCGGCGCTCTGGGTCTATGCGGAGGCTGGGCTGTTGCCGCCAATGACGATGCGGCGGCGGCGATGATCGCGGCCCACCTCGCCATCGCGGCCGCGGCCCTGACCTGGGCCGGCCTCGAGCGACTGTCCATCGGTCGGGTCACGGCCATTGGCCTGGGTAAAGGCGTCATAGCCGGCATGGCCGTCAGTGCACCCGCGGCAGGCTACATCTCACCTGGCGCCGCCATGCTTTTCGGCGTCCTCGGGGCGCTGACGGGGTTTCCGACGCGCCGCCTGATCCGCGAGGCCCTCAACGTCGACGACACTCTGGATGTTTTCGCAGTGTCCGGAGCCTGCGGTATTCTGGGCTCCCTGCTGCTCGGCTTGTTTCTTTCCCCGAGCCTCGGAGGCATCGGATATTTCGGCGACATGTCCATGAAAACGCAGCTTATTGCACAATTATATGCACTCGCCATCGTGATTTTCTGGTCGGGAATGGCGACAGCGATCGTTGCCCTCATGGCCTCCCTCCTCTTCCCGATGCGCGTGTCCGAAGACGCCGAACTGGCCGGCCTCGACCTTGCCAGCCACGGTCACGGCGGAGAGCCGTTGCCCTGATGAAGGACCATCCCCTTCACGCCATCGGGCGAACGCTTCGGCTGAGCCTTACGCCGTCGGGACGCTCGCGGCGAAGCGAGGTATGGATCTACCTGATGTCCGCCGCGCTCATCGCGGCGCTCCTTTCCGGCCTCGTGTCCTGGGTCATGGAAGGCCCCCTCACCTCGTGGATCGGCCTCGCACTGGTCCTTGTCTGCGTCCTGCCGGCGCCGGCGCTTGCGGTACGGCGCTTCCACGATATCGGCCTCAGCGGTTGGTGGACACTGGCTCTCATGATCGGCGCGCTGCGCCTGCTGCTGCTGGAGATCCTCCAGCGCAGCCTCGGATGGGACGCCAGGGCAATGGCCGAAAGCATCTTCCACTGGGTGGATTGGGCGATTCTGCCCGCTTTCGGCCTTGCTTACCTCGCGCTGCTGACTTGGCCGGGAACCCGCGGCGACAATCGTTTCGGGCCGCGAGTGACATAGCTCAACGGAAGCGTAATCAGCCGGGCCGTTTCGGCAAGGCAATCTCCGCCAGGCCCGCGCACATGAGCGTGCCCTTCTGATTGGTCATCTTGTGCTTGACCTGCACCAGATGGCGACCCTCGTCATCGATCATCGTATCGACCACTTCGGCGGTCTGAATGGTCACATCTCCCGAAAGTGCCGGGCCCCGGTAATTGGCTGTGGAGTGCACCACCATGCCCCATTCCCCGGCCCAGCCCGCCAGATAGTCGGTAACCCACGCCCCCATCGAGGCGCCATATCCGTATGCCCGCGGCATGCCGATCTTGCGCGCATATTTCGGGAAGAGATGCCCACGCGACGGGCCGAAATAGGCACCATCCGTCAGTTCGGGATTGATCCGCTCCATGTGGGGATCGTTTTCATGCCCGGCCATCTCCGGTGTGAAGCCCAAGGCCGCAAGATCGAGTTCGCGCCGGTCGAGCGTCCCCCAGGTGGTGAACAGGAAGGAACGCCATTCGGTCGTGAAGCTCGCGACCGTATGCGGACCGAAGACGCGTTCGGGCAGATGGTCGCCCACTTTCACATCATCCCACCAGCGCTCCTTGTGGCCAAGCTCGTGCAACATCTGAATCCATGCGAACTTGCGGGCTTCGAGCTTCTCCAGTTCGTCATCCGACCATTCCGGTTCCTCGAACTCCGCCGTGTTGACGGTGTCGCCGCCGGCATGGGCGAGGTAGCGGATGGCGGTCGAGCGCTGCTTGGCGATCAGTTCGCCGTTCTGATTGCGGTAGAAGTTGTCTCCGCGCTGGAAGCAGGTCGGCCCGAAACCGGTGCTCTTGACGACGTAATCAAAGGGAATGCGTTCATTGGTCACGACATCGCCGCCGAAGATGCGCGGGCCATAATGCCAGAACTCATCGCCGCCGAAGAGCAGGTGCGAATTCGGTATGCAGCCGACACAGGAAGGTGCCGTGCCGTGGCCGTCGTCCATGACGATAGGAAAGCTTTGCGGCGCGACCAACTTTCCGTAGCGGCTTTCGGCGGCATAGGCCGGGTCGAAGTGAACGAGATTGGGATAATGCATGGCCTGGGCCCAGCGGCGGATGTCGTTGTTTCCCAAGGGCTCGCGGATGGGCGACGAATCGATCACTTTGCCGAGATACTGGTCGATGTCCGAGCAATCGAATTCTGCCACGACCTGATCCGATCCCTGGCCTGACGCTTGGTTAGACATAAGCGGTTCCCTCTCCTGGTGGCCGCCTCCGCAGCCTTCCTGATCGACACTGCTGTCTATTACGTTCAAAAGCCACCGTCCGCGATCTCATATCCTCCCGGCGTTGCAGCGCTTGAACGGCATGACACGCCTCTCGACAGAGCATCGGCGCGGCACTATGCCGGTTTAATCGATCGCTTAAACGGACTGAACATGACCTTGCCCGCGTCCTTCGACAGCTTGCGCCTTCCCGTGATTGCCGCTCCCATGTTCATCGTTTCGACGCCCGAACTGGTCGTGGCGCAAGTTCGTTCGGGCATCGTCGGCAGCTTTCCGGCGCTCAATGCCCGTCCCGCCAGCCAGCTCGACGATTGGCTTTATCAAATCAGTGAAGAAACAGAGGGTTATGACGCACCCTTTGCGGTCAACCTCATCGTCCACAAGAGCAACAACCGGCTCGAAGAGGACCTCAAAGTGCTGGAACGGCACAAGGTGCCGTTGGTCATCACCTCGCTTGGCGCCATTCCCGAGGTCAATGCGGCTGTCCATGGCTGGGGCGGCATGGTCATGCATGACGTCATCGATAACCGTTTCGCCCGCAAGGCCGTGGAAAAGGGTGCGGACGGGCTGATCGCGGTAGCGACCGGCGCAGGAGGGCATGCCGGCCCGCAGTCTCCTTTTGCCCTGATGCAGGAAATCCGCGCCTGGTTCGATGGCCCCCTGGCGCTGTCCGGTGCGATCGCTTGCGGCCGCTCCATTCTCGCGGCGCAGGCGATGGGCGCCGACTTCGCCTATATCGGCACGCCCTTCATCGCGACCCGCGAAGCCAACGCCGCTGAGGCGTACAAGCAGGCCATCGTCGACGGCAACGCGGGCGATATCGTCTATTCCAGCCTCTTCACCGGAGTCCACGGCAACTACCTTCGCGCATCCATCAAGGCTGCCGGGCTCGATCCGGACAACTTGCCGGAAGGCGACAAGAGCCAGATGGACTTCGGCTCCGGAGGAAACACGGCAGCGAAGGCCTGGAAGGATATCTGGGGGTCCGGCCAGGGCATCGGTGCCATCTCCAATGTCGAATCGGTAGCGGAACGGGTCGCCGAGTTCGAATCGCAGTACCGGGCTGCCGGCGAGGAATTGCGCAGCCGCTCCGGCATGGGCTGAACGATCAAAGGAATCGCAGCGGGCTGAAGTGCCTGTTCGGTTCCCGACCAAAGCGCTTCCACCAAGCTATCCAGCTCAAGGAAATCGGATTCCGCCCTGAGCGGATCGTTGCGATTGAGCAGCGGCCTAAGCGTCGATTGCCCAAGCAACAGTCGCCGCAAGGCGCGTTGCAGCAGTTCGATCCGCCAGCGCGCCACTTCCGTCGCGCGATCCGACTCCCGCGTCCGATCGCGCGACCATCGAGCCTCGATCTGGCCCAGACGCTCGCAGACAAGCTGTGTGTAACGGCGATGAGGTCCCCGATGAAGGGGCAGCCCCAGTCGAATTCCAGCCAGTTCAGAACAGGGAAGCAAAAGTCCGTTACGGCGGAAGTCCTCGAAGTAGGTCCGCACCCCGCCGAGCGCCATGAAAAAGGGCTGAAAGTCCGGTCTGCGGGCTAGTTGCAGCGGGAGGAGGTGATGCCGTTGCAGCCCTTCGTCATGATCGGGCAGGCCCCGCCGGTTGACGGAGCGAAACGAAAGATGCCGCCTCAGGGGTGCGGCTGAAAATCAAGCTTGCCGCCAGACCCAAAGCTGCCGTCCCGCCCGGGAAGGCTCCAGAAGCAACCGCCCTTTCGGCGTATCGATCTCGCGCGGTTCGGTGATCGAGCCCTGGCGAACGAGGTAATCCACGATCCGGATCGCCAGCTTCAGCGTTTCCGAGGGCGGCTCGCCCGCAGCCCCCTCCAATTGCATCTCGCAGCCCGAAAAGCGCGACAACCCACGCGTTGCGATGCTGCCGTCCTCCCCTCGCAGCAGCGCCGTCAGCCCGAGGGCGGGAAACGTACCGCCCGCAAGCCAATTCACCACGATCTGCGCGAAATAACGTGGCTCCATCACGGTTTGCGCCGATTGCCAGCCCACCGCAGCGACCGGCAGCTTCAGAGCGAGACTGGCAGCCAGTCCGGCCTGGGTCCGGATAACGGGCGGCAAGCCCGCACCGCCGGCGATATGTCGCCCGGGGAGAAGATGAATCGCCTCCAGTTCCGTCATAAGCGGCGCGCGGTCGAAGCCATGGATCTGCACCGTGTCGCCGCCGGCCGCAGCGTCTGCGGGTTCAAGGCCGGTCAGCTCGAAAGTCAGCCCGCTGGCGAGCAGTTCCAGCCACCCCTCGTCATCGGCAGGCCGATGGGTGACCCTGGCCATGATTTCCCCGTTCGAGGCATCCAGCAGAGCCGCGATCGCGGCTGCGGTCGGACGCTCCCCGGGTCGGAAAAAGAGCGAGACACCGTTGCCCGGCGCGGCGGGCGCCAACTCCATGTCCCCGGGTGCCGGATCGGCCGCATGCGGATCGTGGTTCACACCATCATCCGGCGCGGTCAGACAAGTCGTGTTCTGTTCCAAGATGCTCAGCTCGTTCGTTTTCAACGTGAACGATAAGGACGCAGTTCAGAGCGAACGTCGAGTCTGTTTACTAACTGATGCAACCAAAACGGTTTCATCTTCAGAAGATACCGAGGTCCAATCCTTCCGCAAATGCGGATCCAAGGTTTCGACAGGCATCGAGGTCCACCTCCGAAACGGTCTTTTCCGCGCGGATCTCCTCCATCGTCTGGGCACCGAGATTGACGATCAGCGACTCCGCCACGCGCTTGAGCCTCCAACCGGTCAGGATCCTGTCCATTTGCGAGAGCGCGCCGGCCCCGTCCGATCCGGCCGATATTGCCGTGGCGTAAGGGCGGCCTTCGACCCTGCCGAGCATGGGATAATAGCAGCGGTCGAACATTTCCTTCATCTGCCCCGTCATGCTTCCCAGGTTTTCCGGACAGACGAAAACGTAGCCCTTGGCGCCCAGCAGAATGGCCGGCATGGCCTCAGCCGCGGTGAGCAGCACGCCCTGTTCGCCCGCGCCCTGCGCGACGGCGGCCGCCATCGCACGCGACGCACCGGTGCGGCTGTGCCAGATTATCGCCAGCATCGATCCCTCTCCTCTTCCAATCGCCTCGCTGCCCTTTTCCCCGCTCGCCGCATAGTCTAGTCGGATCGCCATGGCTTCGCGACCTGTTACTTCCGTACTCGGCATCGATCGTTCGCTCACCGGCAAGGCCTGGCGCTGGCGAGGCGGCAACATGGACTTGTCCGAAGGCACTTCCGGCTATTCCGGCGGCGGGCTGGAGGACGACATCGTCACCCAGATCCTGCTGTCGCGCGGCGTCCCGCGCGAGGATCTCGATCGACATCGGTCGCCTTCGCTGCGCTCTTTCCTGCCCGATCCCTCCGAATTCCGTGACATGGATGCCGCTGCCGAACGGCTGGCGCAGGCGGTGATGACGGGCGAGACCATGACCGTCTACGGCGACTACGACGTGGACGGCGCCACCAGCGCGGCGCTGCTGATTCTCCTGCTGCGCGGGCTGGGTCACGACGCCCGCTACTACATTCCCGATCGCCTGCTCGAAGGCTATGGCCCCAGCGGCGAGGCGCTCGTCCGCATTGCCGGTGAAGGTTCCAGCCTGATCGTCACGGTCGATTGCGGCGCCATGGCTCATGAGGCGCTGGAAATGGCGCATCAGGCCGGCGTCGACGTGATCGTGGTCGATCACCACAAGTGTGCGCCCGAGCTTCCCCGGGCAACCGCGCTGGTCAATCCCAACCGCCTCGACGAGAGCGAACTCGCGGCGGGACACGGGCATCTCGCCGCCGTTGGAGTCGCCTTCCTGCTTGCCGTGGCCACGGTTCGCACCTTGCGCCGCCGCGGCTTCTTCGAGAAGCGCAGCGAGCCGGATCTCTTCGCCCTGCTCGACCTGGTGGCGCTCGGTACGGTGGCCGACGTGGCAGCCCTCCACGGGCTCAACCGCGCCCTTGTGGCCCAGGGCCTCAAGGTCATGGCCCGGCGCGACAACATCGGCATGGCCGCTCTGATCGACGCAAGCCGCCTGAGCCGGGCGCCGACGTGCTCCGACCTGGGTTTTGCACTGGGCCCGCGCATCAATGCCGGCGGCCGCGTCGGCGAATCCACGCTGGGCGTACGCCTGCTGACGACGACCGATCCCGACGAGGCGCAGGACATCGCCGCCCAGCTCTCGCGCCTCAACGACGAGCGACGCGGCATCGAGCAAGTGGTTCAGGAAGCCGCAGAGGCACAGATCGAGCGCCAGCATAACCGCGCCGTCATGGTTCTCTCCGGCGCCGGATGGCACCCGGGCGTCATCGGCATCGTCGCCGGGCGCATCAAGGAGAAGACGGGCAAGCCCACGCTCGTCATCGCCATGGATGCCGACGAGGCGGGAAATGGCAAAGGCTCCGGCCGCTCCATTCCCGGCGTCGACCTGGGCGCAGCCATCATCGCGGCCCGCCAGGCCGGTCTTCTGGTGGCGGGCGGAGGCCATGCCATGGCCGCGGGCCTCACCGTCGCTCCCGACAAGCTCGAGGCGCTCTCCGAGTGGCTCGACGCTCTGCTGGCGGCCGATGTGTCACGAGCGAGCGCCAACCAGTCGATGTTGCTGGATCTGGCGCTGGCGCCGCGTGGATTGACGCCTGAACTCGTGGAGAAACTGGAAAGCGCCGGCCCCTTCGGCATGGGCTGGCCGGGGCCGAGAGTGGCCGTAGGGCCCGTGCACGTCATCAAGGCCGACACGGTCGGTGCCGACCACGTTCGCCTGATCGTCGGTGGGCAGGACGGCGGCCGGTTCAAGGCCATGGCCTTCCGCTCGGCGGAAACCGAGATGGGGCAGGCCCTCCTCCACGCGTCACAAGGGCGCCGCCTCTGGCTGGCGGGACGCGCCAAGATCGACGACTGGGGCAGCCGTCCGCAGGCCGAACTGCACATCGACGACGCGGCCTTCGCCGGCTGAATTGTGCAGCGCCCTTCCCCCGCAAAGCCGCCGCTTCGCCGGCTTGTCATAGAGAGTTCAAATTATTCGCGATGAGGGGGTTGACCCCCCTCCGGACCCCCGCTAGAGGGCCGGTCCTGCCTCCGGCGCAACACCGATTGGCCCCTTCGTCTAGCGGTTAGGACGCGGCCCTTTCACGGCTGAAACACGGGTTCGATTCCCGTAGGGGTCACCATCTCGTTGGTGCGTCAAGGTGGATAAAATGGCTTCACGGCCCCTTCGTCTAGCGGTTAGGACGCGGCCCTTTCACGGCTGAAACACGGGTTCGATTCCCGTAGGGGTCACCATTTACATCCGCCTTCCAGCGGCACATGCTGGCCATATGGCCCCTTCGTCTAGCGGTTAGGACGCGGCCCTCTCACGGCTGAAACACGGGTTCGATTCCCGTAGGGGTCACCAGCAGATTTCGGGCCAGCGCCCACTTCCCCCTTCTTCTCCGACATTGCCGATATATCAGCGACATGCGCGCCAACCAGCGGTCCTGTTGGCCTGATCGAGATGAAGATGATCCGCGTGGGCGGCGTTGTAGTCCGGCGAAAGCACCGTCGAAAACGCATTGCAGGCCGAATCGCGCACGGCGTGGAGAAAGGCCGCGGCTTCGACCGAACCCTTCCAGTCCTTGCGCACACTCAGCCGCCTGCCATCCGCCAGCACGAACCCCGAAATGTCGATGGCATTGCCGGTGGCATGTTCGCTCCAGTTACCCTTGGTGCCGTTGCCTATGCGGCGGCAGTTATACGTGCCGAGTTGCTCGATCCTGACCACCCTGCTGCCAAAAATCGCCTCCGCCTGCGGCTGGACGCCGTGTCGCAGCCACCAGGCCAGACCGGCATCGACGGCACAAGTGGCCTCTGGGCGGGACGGAGAGAGCCGGATCTCGGCCGCTGCGGGGGCGGCCAGCACCTTGCGATCGTCGCGCCGGCAACTGTCGCTGCCAGTGGGCGCCAAGGCCGTCTTGTCGATACCACTGCGATCGAGAAACGCACGGCACAAGCCCCGGTCCGCGCGCAGGGCTGAGAGTTTTCGCGGGGTGGCCCAACCCGGTTGTTCCTCCAGGCTCAGGGGCGTCCAGGGGTCGTAGCCGGGATGTTCGCGCAGCCACGCCCGCCCGGCGAGCACCAGGCAGGCCAACAGAAGTGCAGCGACGATGAAACGGTCGAATGGGAAGGACATTCCTCGCCCAACGCATGGGAGGGGCGCTTGCTCCGGCCGGGCCTCAGTCCATCAGTGCGAAGAGCGCCCAGGCCAGCGCCGTTGCACCGCAGAAGAGCGGCCAGGACCAGTAGAGTTCGTGGCCCTGGTAGAAGGTATGGGTGATCGCAAGCATGCCGCCGCGCGATCCCTGGGATCCGATGACGAGAGAAACGACCCAGGTGAGCAGGAACCCTGGAATCAACGCCTTGATGGCCGACATGGATGGTGTCCGGTTTTTGAATAAGCCTGTCGGGATTTTGGCAGCGACAGGTAAATTTCCTCCTACTGGGCGGCATGGAGGCGCTGTGGACAATTCCGGCAAAACCGGTGCATGGCCGGTGGATAATGGGCGGAAAACCTGTGTGATGCGCACAAAAAAGGGGAGCCGGTCTGGCTCCCCTTTTTCTTTTTCAGTTGCCGCGGCCTCCGCTCAGACCGGCGGCACCGGCTGGGGCGGCGCGTCGCTGTCGACCTCGTGGGTTTCGATCAGCCCGCGTCCGACATGGCTGCGCGAACGGCTATAGCCGTAATAGACCAGAAGTCCGAGCATGGCCCAACCGACGAACAGCGCGATGGTCTGCACCGAGAGGCTGAAGAACAGGTAGATGCAGCCGATGATGGCCAGCGGCGCCGTCACCATGATGGCCGGGGTCCGGAACGGGCGCTTGCGTGCGCCGTCGGTCTTGCGCAGCACCATGACCGCGATCGAAACCGCTGCGAAGGCGAAGAGCGTGCCGGAGTTCGACACGTCTGCCAGCAGGCCGACCGGGAAGAAGGCTGCAAACAGCGTCACGAACAGGCCGGTCAGCAGCGTGATGACGTGCGGCGTGTGGAAGCGCGGGTGCACCTTCGAGAAGAACTCGGGGAGCAGGCCGTCGCGGCTCATCACGAAGAAGATGCGGGTCTGGCCGAACATCATCATCAGGATGACCGAGGGCAACGCGATGATCGCGGCGGCGCCCACCAGCCAGCCCACGAAGGGATAGCCGACCTGGCGCAGGGTCCAGGCCAGCGCTTCCTTGGAGCAGACCACGGCATTTTCATGGATTGCCGCACAGGCTTGCGAAAGCTCGGGCGTTCCCGGCGACAGCGCCTGGCCATTGGCGCCGAACACCGGCTGCGCGCCGACGGTACCGATCACGCCCGACGCCACCAGCATGTAGAAGATGGTGCAGATCGCAAGGCTGCCGATCAGGCCGATCGGCATGTTGCGTTGCGGGTTGGTGGTTTCCTCCGCGGCCGTCGAGACGGCGTCGAAGCCGACATAGGCGAAGAAGATCGAGGCTGCGGCGCTGGAAATGCCGGTGAAGCCAAGCGGCGCGAAAGGCGTGAAGTGACCCGAGCGGATGATCGGGATCGTCAGGGCCACGAACAGGGTAAGCGCCAGGATCTTGATGCCCACGAGCACCGCATTGACCGTGGCGCTTTCCTTGGTGCCCTTGATGAGCAGCGCCGTCACCGCCGCCGCGATCAGCATCGCCGGCACGTTGATGATGCCGCCGTCGAACGGCCCCCGCACGAAATCGTACGGAATATGCATGCCGAAGCTGCTGTTGAGCCACCCGATGAAATAGCCCGACCAACCGACCGAAACGGCGCCGGCGGCAATGGCATATTCCAGAATGAGTGCCCAACCGACCATCCAGGCGACCAGCTCGCCCATCACGGCATAGCTATAGGTATAGGCGGAGCCGGATACCGGCACCATGGCTGCCATCTCGGCGTAACAAAGCGCGGCCACACCGCAGACGAAGCCCGCGATGACGAACGAGAACATCATGCCCGGGCCAGCCTTCTGCGCGGCTTCCGCCGTCAGAACGAAAATGCCCGTGCCGATGACGGCGCCGATGCCAAGCATCGTCAGCTGGAACGCGCCCAGCGTCCTGTGAAGTGATTTCTTTTCCGCTGTCGCCAGAATGGCGTCGAGCGGCTTTACGCGTCCGAACATTGCGGTCGACCCCCGAATTTCTATATGCGCCGACGCTAGCGGGCTGCGGCGGCATGGCAAGCCTTAACGCTATCGGCTCCCCAGCTTTACCGAGATTGTTCCGCTTTGGCCGCAGTCTGGCCATGACCATCGCCTTGTTCCGATGCGCCGCAACGAAAATGCGCTTTTGCGCATCATCCAACCCGCGCTAGAAGCGAATCCATGTCTACGACCTTCCAGCTCGACACCGCGACCAGTCGCGCCAACCCCACGCCCGCGCCCATGAAGCGCCTGACCGTACCTGCCATCCAGCGCCGCAAGGTGGAAGGCAAGACCGTGGAGCCGCTGGTGATGCTCACCGCCTATACGGCGCGCCAGGCCCAGCTTCTCGACGAACATTGCGACGTGCTGCTGGTGGGCGATTCCCTGGCCCAGGTGATCTACGGGCTTCCCTCCACCCTTCCCGTCACTCTCGACATGATGATCGCTCACGGCGCCGCCGTCGTGCGCGGCAGCTACCATTCGCTCGTCGTCGTCGACATGCCCTTCGGCTCCTATGAGGAAAGCCCGCAGCAGGCCTTCGCTTCCGCGGCAAGGATCATGGCCGAAACCGGCTGTGCGGCCGTCAAGCTGGAGGGCGGCGTCGCCATGGCCGAAACCATCGCGTTCCTCACGCAGCGTGGCATCCCGGTGATGGCGCATATCGGGCTGACTCCGCAGGCGGTCAACGCACTGGGCGGTTACGGCGCGCGTGGACGCAGCCAGGAAGAGCACGCCAAGATCATCACGGACGGCAAGGCCGTAGCGGACGCCGGCGCCTTCTCGGTCGTGGTGGAGGGCGTTCTCGAGCCGATCGCCATCTCGCTCACCCATAGCCTCGACATTCCGGTCATCGGCATCGGCGCTTCGGCCCAGTGCGACGGACAGGTCCTGGTGGCCGAAGACATGCTGGGCATGTTCGACCGCGTGCCCCGTTTCGTGAAGCGCTATGCCGACATGGCCGGGCTCGTTTCCGAGGCTGCCGCGAAATATGCCGAGGAAGTGCGCGCACGCAGCTTCCCCGGTCCGGAACAGACCTATCAACCGAAGTAAGCCGGCCCCCAGAACGGAACCGGCCTGACCCCGGCCGGCACTGACGCCGGCGATCAGTTCTGCAGGTCGTACTGCTTGAGCAGATCGTAGAGCGTCGGCCGGCTGATCCCCAGCATCTTGGCCGTGCTGGAAATATTGCCTTCGCTGCGCGCGAGTGCATGGCGGATGACCTTGCGGTCTGCCTGCTCGCGCGCGGTCTTG
Organism: Novosphingobium sp. BL-S-21; assembly: GCF_055521655.1. Classification (NCBI taxonomy): domain Bacteria; kingdom Pseudomonadati; phylum Pseudomonadota; class Alphaproteobacteria; order Sphingomonadales; family Sphingomonadaceae; genus Novosphingobium; species Novosphingobium sp. BL-S-21. Next base: position 449,745 of record NZ_CM145496.1, on the reverse strand, counting down.
AGGTTGAGCGCGTTGATCACTTGCTCGTCGGGAGCGGCCAGGTCGAGATCGGCGGCGCCCACCAGCTTTTCGTCCGCCATGATGACGGCGCGCTTCACCCGATTCTCCAGTTCGCGTACGTTGCCCGGCCAGTGCCAGGCGTCGATCGCCGCCAGCGCATCGGCAGCGAAACCGCGCACGCTGGGGTTCATTTCCTTGGCGTATCGGTGGAGGAAAGCCTTGGCGAGCAGCGTGGCATCGCCGGGCCGCTCCGCTAGGCCGGGAATGCGCACCACGATCTCGGCCAGGCGGTAGAACAGGTCCTCTCGGAAGCGCCCTTCCCCGATCATGGCTTCGAGGTCCTGATGCGTGGCGCAGACGATGCGCGTGTCGACCGGGATCGATTCGCGCGAGCCGACCCGCTCGATCACGCGCTCCTGCAGGAAGCGCAGCAGCTTCACCTGCAACTGGAGCGGGATATCGCCCACTTCGTCCAGGAACAATGTCCCCCCCGCCGCCTGCTCGATCTTGCCCGGCGTGGTCTTGACCGCCCCGGTGAAAGCGCCTTTCTCGTGGCCGAACAATTCGCTTTCGAGCAGGTTCTCCGGGATCGCGGCGCAGTTGATGGCCACGAACTCGCGCTTGGCACGTCCGCTGGCCTCATGGAGCCCGCGCGCCAGCAGTTCCTTGCCGGTGCCGCTCGCGCCGAGCAGCATGACCGAGACATTGGTGTTCGCCACCCGCTCGATGGTCCGCCCCACGCGGACCATTTCGGGCGCTGCGGTGATCAGCCTCCCGAGCACTTTCTCGTCCTTCTCGACCCGCGAGGCGAGGCGGCGGTTTTCCTCCTCGAGCCGGTGAAGCTGAAGGGCGCGGCGCACGATCAGGCCAAGGGCGTCGATGTCGACCGGCTTCTGATAGAAGTCGTATGCGCCGCGCGCGATCGCCTGAAGCGCGGATTCGCGCGCGCCATGGCCGGATGCGACGATCACCTTGGTGTCGGGCTTCAGCGCCATGATCTCGTCGAGCACGGCAAAGCCTTCGGTCGTGCCGTCGGGATCTGGAGGCAGGCCGAGGTCCAGCGTCACCACGTCGGGCGTCTCGGCGCGCAGGAGCGCCAGCGCCGAGGGCCGGTCGCCGGCAACGACCACGTCGAAATCCTCATAGGCCCACTTGAGCTGCGCCTGAAGACCGGCATCGTCCTCGACGACGAGGAGCTTGGGTCGGGTCTCGGTCATTCTCAGGCTACCTTCTGGTCCTTGTCAGTGCGGTTGAGATACATGTCGGTGGCTGCGGCCAGCGGTATGCGAACAATGAAGCGCGATCCCAGCCCTTCCCGCGATTCCACGTCGAGCCGGCCCTTCATCGCCTTCACCAGCTCGCGCGCCTCGAAGGCGCCGATGCCGAAGCCGCCACTCTTGGTGGAAACGAAGGGCTTGAACAGCCGGTTGCGGACGAATTCGGCCGACATTCCGGTGCCGGAATCGGCCACTTCGAAGCGGGCGCTGAGGCCGTCCGCGCGGATGGACAGGATGACCGGGCTCTCGGGCCGGCTGGCGTCCAGTCCATTCTGCACCAGATGGACCAGAACCTGTTCGAGCGAATGGGCGTTGGCCGTGGCGACAAGGTCCTGGACTTCGCCCAGCACGACTTGCCGGTGGCCGTTGAAGCGGGCGACCACGCTGCGGGCGACATCCGCGGCGCCCACATCGTGCAGCCGGTCCACGCCGCCGGCCCCATAGCGCGAGAGGCGGGCCAGCAGGGCATTGAGCTTGTCCGAGGAATTGCGCAGCGTGACAAGCATGTCGGCGCGAAACTCGGGCTTGTCGGCATGAAGTTCGGCATTGCGCGCGAGCAGGCTGAACTGGCTGGCCAGGTTCTTGATGTCGTGCATGACGAAGGCGATGCGGCGGTGGAAATCCTCGAACCGGCTCGATTCCGCCAGGGCTTCCTGGCTGGCGTGCTCGGCCAGATAGCTGGCGAGCTGCTGGCCGATCACCCGCAGCAGATCGAAATCCTCCCAGTCGAACTTGCGCGCCATCGCCGGGCGCGCCAGCACGACCATGCCGACGAGCCTTTCGTAATGCACCAGCGGAACCAACGCCCAGGCACGGCGCTCGGCAAGCAGCCAGTCGGGGGCGGCTATCTCAAAACCTTCGGCGACGACGCCTGCGCGCACCTCGTCGAGATCGGCGATATAGCAGGTCTGCTCGAACGGTCCGAGGGCGGCGAGCGGGTAGGCCAGGGCCGGCACATCCACTTCGGGCCAGTTCCAGCGGGCAGCGAGCATGAGATCGCCCTGCTCGTCCGGGCACAGCAGCAGGCCGGCAGGGCTGTAGGTGATATCCGCCAGGGACTGCACCACGCGCTCGCTGAGCGGAAGGGTCTCGTCGTCGTTCTTGCCGATGGTCCGGGTGAAGCGCAGCCATTCCTCGCGGTAGTCGTAGCGATGCTGGAAGAAATGCTTGGCGAGAATGACTTTGAGCCAGCTGCGCACGCGCCGCGAAGGCAGCACCACGAGGGCTATCGCGCTGGCGAACGTGAGGAAAGCCATCTCGATCAGCCGCGCAAAATCGCCGCCCGCATAGGACAGCCACTGCGCGACCGACACCATGGCGACCAGATAGACGCCGATGACGAGCAGCGAGAAAGTCTGGAACGTGACCGCGCGCGAGGGTTTGAGCCGCAATTCGTCGCGGTTGCGCGATGCGGTCAGGGCAAAGCAGCCCGCCAGCACGATTGCCGCGATGCCGCGCAGCGCCGCGATCTCGCTCGGCCAGCTTCGCGCGAGATAGGCCACGGTGTAGAGGTTGAGGTCGAAGGACCAGAGGACCGCCAGCCCGATTGCGGGCCAGCGCAAGGCCGGTCGCACTTCACGCGGTGCGCCCGCGTAGAGGTTGTGTACCAGCACCAGCCCGCCCACGGTGACGAGCAGGCGCAGCATGACCTCGATCTCGAACCCCAGATTGGCGAGACCGCCCTTCACCGAGAGGTAAGTCAGGGCCAGCGTCATGCTGAGGTGCAACGTCTCGACGAAAGCCAGTGCGAAGATCACCGGCCGAATCGGCGCAAGGCTGGAATGACGCCCATCGCCCGCGAAAAGCCGGTAGATCGCCACCAGCCATGCGAGATTGCGGATGCTCTCCGCAAAGGAGGCAAACATGGGAACTTCGGCAGTGAGGCCCACGGCCGCCGCGATGCACCAGCCCGCCGTCACCAAAAGCGCTGCGACGACCGCGCCTCCGGCTCCCGCCAGGCGCCCGCGACGAGGCCAGAGCCAGAGCGCCAGGCTGGCGACGGCAATGGCGCCGGTCAGGTCGAATGCGATCCCTGCGGTCGTCCAAAAATCCAGGCTGCGGGCCGCGCTCATCGCGCGCCTTCGCTCCACAGGACCACGCGCAGCGTCTGGAGAATGATCAGCAGGTCCAGAAAGGGTGTGTAGTTCTTGGCGTAATAGAGATCGTATTCCAGCTTGTGCCGGGAATCCTCTATGGAAGCGCCGTAAGGATAGTTGATCTGCGCCCAGCCCGTGATGCCCGGCTTCACCATGTGCCGCTCCGCATAATAGCGCAGCGCATCCTCGAGTTCCGCGACGAACTGCGGGCGTTCGGGACGCGGGCCGACGAAACTCATCTCGCCCTTGAGTACGGTCCAGGCCTGGGGCAGCTCATCGATGCGGACCTTGCGAATGAAACGCCCGACGCGGGTAACGCGCGGGTCGTCCTTGGAAGCCCACTGGGCCCCGGCCACTTCGGCATCGGTTCGCATCGAACGCAGTTTGATGACGTCGAAATTCTCACCGAACAGACCCACCCGCTGCTGGCGGTAGAATGCCGGACCGCGGCTGTCGATCTTCACCAACAGCGCGAACAGCAGGATGATCGGCGCCGTCACGCATAGCGCCACGGCGCTGGCGACGATGTCGAACAGACGCTTGGCGACGCTGGAGATCATCCGTCCCGAAGAGAAGCCGTCGGAAAAGATCAGCCAGCTCGGATTGACGGTGTCCAGATCGACGCGCCCGGTTTCGCGTTCGAGGAAGCTGGAGAACTCGTTGACATGCACCCCCGTGGTCTTGATCCGCAGCAGGTCCTTCAGCGGCAGCGCGTTGCGGCGCTCCTCCAGCGCGAGGACAACTTCGGTAACGCCCAGATTGTCCACGAATCGGGTGAGATTGTGGATGGCGCCGCGCGAGATGGCTTCCTCCACCACCGGCGCGCCATCGCTCATGGCCACATAGCCGACGATGACGAAGCCGCTTTCAGGCCGCTCCGCCAGGTCGCGCAGACGCTGTGCGCGATCGCCCGCCCCCAGGACGAGCACGCGGCGGCGGAAGGCCGAAGTGCCGAGAAATCCGCCCAGAACGAGGCGATTGGCTGTCAGCAGCACGATGGCGAACGCCATCGAATAGGCGAGCGTGGAGCGCCAGAAGTTCTGCGCGGCGAACAGGAAATCGACGAAGGAAAGCGCGATCACGCCCAGCGAAATCGCCACGAGCAGTCGCGCGGCCGCGAAGCGCATGGAACGCAGGGCCTCCGCGCCGTAGACGCCCACGGCCACCATGGACAGCGAGATGACGACCGCGAAGCCGGCGTGAAGCCCGATCCGGTCGACGAGACTGCCCAGCGCCATCCCGATCTGCCCGGCGCGCAGCCGCCAGGAAAGCTCGTTCGCCCCCAGCAGCAGGAACATGTCTGCCAGCCACAGCAGGGCCACGGCATGCGGGATGTAGTGTTTGAACAGACGAATCATCGTCGTGGGGCGCCATTTTCCGAGCCGAATCCGGCAATGAGGCCAGACTTATCCGAAAGGGGTAAACTGTCGGTGAATCTGACAGCCGTGAAACCGGCGGAAGCCGCCCTCTTTCGAGAAAGCCCACGAATTCCGGCCGGCGCTGTCGGTGCTCCTTACACGCATTGCACCGGGCACGAGCGCAATCAGCGCTTGGGCATGAGGCGCAGCGCCGTCAGCGTCAGGGCTTCGCTGCCCGAAGCAATGACCTTGTCGGCCTGGGGCGCCCAGAACGGGCTGTGCAGCGAAGGCAGGGCCGGCCCGCCCGCCTTGGCCGCGGCGATCTTCTGCGGATCGGCGCCGCCTACCCAAAAGATCACGGACTTGATGTGGTCCTCGTCCGCGCGCCGGAATTCGCCGAAATCTTCTCCGCCCATGACCGAGGGCGTGATCACCACATTGCCGTCACCCATCCTGGTCTTGAGATCGGCGACGGCCTCCTGCGTGAACTCGGGTGAGTTCCAGGTGGCGCGTGTATAGGGATCCTTGACCGAGACTTCCGGCATCAGGTTGTCCGGCAGGCCGGAAGCGATCGCCTCGCCCCGCGCGATGCGCTTGATGCCTTCGAGCAGGTGAGCGCGGGTCTCGTCCGAGTAACTGCGAACGGTCAATTCCAGCTTTGCCTGGTCGGAAATGATGTTGTGCTTGGCGCCCGCGTGGAATGAACCCACCGTCACCACTGCCGGGTCCAGCGGGCTCATCTCCCGGCTGACAAGGGTCTGCAGCTTCATGACGATCGCGCTGGCCAGCACGATCGGGTCCTTGGTCGCCTGCGGGTAGGCGCCGTGGCCGCCCAGTCCCTTCACGAGAATGTCCACGCTATCGACATTGGCGAGCGCCCAACCCACGGCCGCGCCGACCTGGCCGGCCGGAAGGTCAGCCGAATCGTGGAAAGCCAGCGTGTAGTCCGGCTTGGGGAAGCGGCTATAGAGCCCGTCCTGCAACATGCTGACCGCACCCGTGCCCACTTCCTCGGCCGGCTGGCCGATCATGACGAGCGTTCCGGCCCACTCCGCCTTGCGCTTCGCCATGAGCCGCGCCGTCTCGATCCAGGCGGTCATGTGCGTGTCGTGCCCGCAGGCATGCATGATGCCGCTCTCTACCCCGGCCGTCGAAACGCCGCGCTTCTTCGAGGCGAAGGCAAGGCCCGTCTGCTCGACCACGGGCAGACCGTCCATGTCGGCACGGATCAGCACGGTCGGCCCCTCGCCGTTCCTGAGCACCGCGACCACGCCGGTCTGGCCGACTTTCTCGGTCACGGTGAAGCCTGCCTCCCGCGCCGCCTTGGCCATCACGCCAGCACTGCGCACTTCCTGGTAGCTCAGCTCCGGATTGGCGTGCAGATCGCGGTAGATCGTCATCAGGCCCGGCAGGTCGCGCGCGATGCTATCGGGAACCGGCTCGGCGCGTACCGCCGTTGCGGAAGCGATCAGACCAAGGGCGACAAGGCCGAGTGCGGAGCGGGTGCGAAGGGCGTTCATGCCGGAAAGAGTATGAAGATGCGTGGCTTGCGGCAATAGGGATCCTCGTCCGGCCTGCGCGCATCAGCGCCCTAGCGCGTCAGCAGGCCCTGCGCCTCCAGCGGCTCGGCAGCGAAGTCCGGAATGCGCAGCTGGCGAACGACCTCCCGCCGGTCCTTGGATACGCCGGGATAGGCCCGCGCCGCTTCTTCCAGCACCCGGCGCGCCTCGGCGCCCTTGCCCGCCTGCGCGTAAGCGGAAGCCAGCAGATAGCGCGACATCAACCCACCATCCGCGGCGCCGAGCCGGGCATAGCGAAGGGCCTCGTCCGCCTCATCGCGATAGAGCGCGTCCAGCGCCAATCCCGACCAGTACCAGGGTGGATGCCCCGGATTGAGTTGGATCGCCTTGCGCGCCAGGGTGGGTGCAATCTCGTGTTCGCCGAGCGCGCCGAGCACCCGGCCCGCATTGGCCAGGACTTCGGAATGGTTAGGGCTGATCTCCAGCGCCTTTCCGATCGCCTCGCGCGCGGCGTCGTCCTCTCCGTGCCGGTAGAGCGCGAGCGCCAGATATTCGTAACCGATCGCATTGGTGGCATTGGCGGCCACCGCACGCTTCGCCGCCTCGAGCGCCTCAGGCGAATCGCCGACACCGTGCGCCTGCGCCTCGTAGAGGTGCATCCACGACAGCAGCGCCCAGGCGTCCGAATAATTGGGCTTGTCGTAGACGGCCCGCTCCAGGCATTCCTTTACGCGTCCGAGCTGCCCCTCGCGGCGCGAACGCATGAACTCGTAGGCTTCCAACTCGCAAAAATAGCGCTCCATGCCGAGATCGCGGTGGTTTTCCAGATCCTGCCGCATGGTCTCGTGGATCACGCCATAAGGCTGGCCGAGGCGCGAGGCGACGCCGAGCGCGATCTTCGACTGCACCTTGAGTATCTGGGCAGGGTCATAGTCGATGGAAGCGCTGCGCCCGGACCAGACGACCACCCCGCCCGGCATGCGCACGAGGCTGGAGTTGATGCGCAGCGTGGACCCCGCGCCGTCTATCGACCCCTGAAGCACGAAGGCCGGGCGCAACCCCTTGCGGCTCGGCTGCGTCCCCAATGCGCCTCCAGCGCCGAGCTGCCGCTCGCCCTTCGCGGTCCGTTCGTCGAGCGAAAGAACCGCCAGGTTCGGCAATTGGGCGAGATAGTTGATCAGGTCGAACTGCAACCCATCGCGCACCCGCGCGATGGCGGGATCCGATCCGGTGATCGCATAAGGCGCGACATAGACCACCGGCCCGTCCGGCATTTCGCCCGCGCGCACCAGCACGGCATCGCGCTCCCCGCCGGGCCAGTAGATGATCAGGAGCGAGGCGGCCAAGGCCAGCGCCGCCAGCAGCCCCCAGGAACGACGGCGTAAATTCAGGGCGCTCGACGACCGGACGATGTCCTCCCCCTGCTGCGCACGCGGCGAGGTGGAGGTATCAACCGGCGCTTCGGGTGACGGCTCCTGACGAGCCTCCTGGCCCCGTTCCGCGGCCGGTTCGAGCATGGGCGCATAAGACCCGCGGGGGACGACGAGACGGAAGGGATCGCCTGCTCCCTCCCCCGCATAGTACTCGCCCAGTGCCCGGCGCAGCCGGGTCATCTGCACGCGGACGATCGAATCCGACGAGGCATCGAAATCCTCGTCTCGCCCGAAGACATCGAGCGCGATGGGATAGCCCTTCAGCCGATCGCCATGACCGGCCAGCTTTTGCTCGACAAGATAGGACAGAAGTTCCGCCAGCTTCGGCGAAGACCGGAAAGTAGCGGCGGCGACGACGCGCGAGAGGGCGTCGCGATATTCGTCGGCACTGGGTTCCATGTCGTCCCCCTCCGGCGCAAAGTAGTCCGGAGGGGGCGATTTGGCAAACGCGCTTCTTGATGCGACCCGAAGCGGCTCTCCAAAAACTCTGTTATCGGCGCCTGCTCATGCCCGGCACCTGTTCCTCGTCATCCGTTCATCGCCAGGCCTTTGGCCGGCGCCCGGGCCGGGAACTGCTGGAAGCGCCGGCGATACAATGCCGCCGGTGTCCCGGAACCTCGTTTCCTCGACTCGGAACAGGCTTCCAGCAGACCTCGATATCGATCGCGGCCCGAGGGACGAAAGACATGCCACTGCGGCTGGGCAGTGGGATTTCAAGGTTATTACCAATGTAGAAAAATTGCCGCGCGAAACATGCGTGTTTCACCGTTAAATCGCGTCCATTCCCGAGGATAAAGGCCGGCGTCCCGTGCATTAGCGATTGTCCCGGTGAAGCCGTGGACGACATGCGCGCTCCCCGCACCCCGGCCATGAATACGAAAAAGCCGCGAGACCCTGGCTGGGTTCGCGGCTTTTCGTGTGGTGCCCCTGGCCCGACTCGAACGGGCACGCCTTTCGACAAACGATTTTGAGTCGTTCGCGTCTACCATTCCGCCACAGGGGCACGATCACGTGCTGCCGGTTGTCTTCGAACAGGAGTCGTCAGACGAACCGGCATCGGCGCGGGTGACTTAGCCGCGCCTTGGCTTCGGCTCAAGTCACTTGAGCGCGTTTGCCAGAATCTTGTGGAGACGCGAGTGCAATGCGTCGTTGCCCGCAAGGATTTCCTTGTCGTGGAACGGCTGCGAACGGCCCTTCCAGTCGGAAACGAAGCCGCCGGCCTCGCGAACGAGCAGACAGCCTGCCGCCGTGTCCCACGGCTTGAGGTCGGCTTCCCAGAAACCTTCGTAACGGCCCGCGGCAACCCATGCGAGGTCGAGCGCCGCCGAACCGAACCGGCGGATACCGGCAACCTGCGGGGCCAGGGCGTGATAGATTCGGGTCCATTCGCCCGCATCGCCGTGCCCGGCAAAGGGAATGCCGGTCGCGATCACGCTCTCGTCGAGATGGCGGCGCGACGACACGCGCAGGCGCTTGTCCTGCAGCCAGGCGCCACGGGCCTTCTCGGCCCAGTAGCTCTCGTCGGTCACGGGGTTGTAGATCAGGCCGGCGGTGACTTCACCCCAGCCCTTCCCGTCCAGGCGCGGTTCCTGCACGGCGATGGAAATCGCGAAGTGCGGAATGCCGTGGAGGAAGTTGGTCGTGCCGTCGAGCGGATCGACGATGAAGCGCGGCTTGTCGGGATCGCCTTCGATCTCGCCCGCTTCCTCGAACAGGTAGCCCCATTCGGGACGCGCTGCGCGCAGTTCGTCCCAGATGGTGCGCTCCGAGGCCTGATCCGCCTTGGAGACGAAATCCGCCGGTCCCTTGCGCGAGACCTGGAGGTGCTCGATTTCGCCGAAGTCGCGGCGCAGACGGCTACCCGCCTTGCGGGCGGCCTTTTCCATGACGCGAATGAGACCGGAGATGGCCATAAAACTTACCTTGTCCTTCGAGTACCGGCACGACGGCCAGTATGATTATCGGCCCTGCGGCGCGGGTTGTTGCGGGGCGGCGCCGGCAGCGGCCGTGGGCTTGTAGCCGCAGATCGCCACCATGGCGCTCAGCAGCTCGCTGGGGTTGTCGCGGTGGATCTTGCCGGCATTCTCGGCAATCACCTTGTCCATCGATTCGCTGATCTTCTGCAGCGAATTGTTGTAGATGCAGCCGACGAGCGCGCCCTTTACCGGGGGCTCGACCTTGTCGGACTGGAGGCCGCTGATCAGCACCTTCAGGTAGAGCATCGCGCTCTCCACTTCGGGCGACGGAGCATGCGCTCCGGCAGCCGGTGCCGGAGCGGCAGCCTTGGCCGGCGCCTTCTTCGGCGCGGCAGCCTGAGCGGGAGCGGAAAGCCCTGCGACCAGAGCAGCCGCGGCGACGAGCGAGGCCAGGGTCCGCATCAGTCGGCCTTCCTGACGTAGGCCTTCTCGTACACGTCGACGACGATGCGCGTGCCGCTTTCGATGTGCGGCGGCACCATCACGCGCACGCCGTTGTCGAGCACGGCAGGCTTGTAGCTGGACGAGGCGGTCTGCCCCTTCACCACGGCGTCGGCCTCGACGATGTTGGCTTCGACCTGTTCGGGAAGCTGAACCGAGATCGGACGTTCTTCCCAAAGCTCCAGGAGAACCTGCATGCCGTCCTGGAGGAAGGCAGCGGCATCGCCCAGGAGATCGGCGGGAAGCTGGATCTGTTCGTAGGTTTCGATGTCCATGAAGACGAGCTGGTCGCCCTCGACGTAGAGGAACTGGAAGTCCTTGGTATCGAGACGGACCTTTTCGACCGTGTCGGCGCTGCGGAAGCGCACGTTGGTCTTGCGGCCATCGATCAGGTTCTTCATCTCGACCTGCATGAAGGCGCCGCCCTTGCCCGGCTGGGTGTGCTGCGTCTTGGCAACTTTCCAGATGCCCTTTTCGTATTCGAGGATATTGCCGGGACGAATGTCGACGCCGCTGATCTTCATGGGATGAACCTTAAGATGGGAAAGAGCCGCTGTACGGGAAAGCATGCGCCCTTAGCCGAGGAGACTGGCTGTGGCAATTGCTTCGCGTGGATGCTAGCGGTTCATCATGATGCGCGCCCTTCATAACGCTCCTTTCGTCGCTTTCCTTCTCGCCGCCGGCTTCGTATCGGTGCCGCTGGCCGCCAGCCCGGCACCGCCCTCGGTGCCCGGCGGGCCGATCGGCACGCTGGCAGTCGGCCAATACAACTGCGAGCGGGACGGCTCGGCCGGTGGCCCTGTCGGCATCCGCCTGCCACAATACGATTTTCGCGCCGTCACGGGATCGAACTACAAGACGCCCGATGGCGTGCGTGGCAGCTATCTCATGACCGGTGACCAGGTCATCATGACCGGCGGCGCGCTCAAGGGCATGAAGATGCACCAAACCTCCAAGGGTTTCCTGCGCCATGTCGGTGCGGACGGCACCGACAACGACATTCGGTGCGTCCTCACCAAGGGTAGCCGCGGCCAGTTCGACGCGGCCGACAGCGTGAACGAGCCGGAGACCTGATCGCCTCGGCGGTTTGCCCCGCCTGAGGATCCGTCCTAGCCCCTTCCCACCACGATGGGACGAAGGCGAGCGGCGGCATGAATCTCGATCTTTCCGGCAGGCTTGCCGTCATAACCGGCGCCACGGCCAACATCGGCCGGGCCATAGCGCTCGAATTCGCAGCGGAAGGCGCTGATCTGGTGCTCGTGGGTCGCGATGAGGAAGCGGGCGCGGGACTGGTGGAGGCATGCCTTTCCAGCGGCGCCGGGCACGCGGTGTTCGTCGCGGCGGACATGCGCGATCCTGCGTCCCCATCGAAAGTCTGCGCAGCCGCCGCGCCAATCGGGCCAGTCGACGTGCTCGTGAACAATGTCGGCGGGAATGTGGACCAGGGGCTGTTCACTGATTCCGACCCGGACCTGTGGATGGCGGACATCGACCTCAATTTCGGCACCGTCCTGCGCATGACGCACGCCGTGCTGCCCGGAATGATCGCCCGCAAGGCCGGCGCGATCGTCAATGTCGGCTCCACCGCAGCTCTGGTTGGGGACTATATGCTGCCGGTCTATTCGGCCGCCAAAGGCGCGGTTCACAGCTTCACGGCCGTGCTGGCTAAGGAAGTGGGCCGGCACGGCATCCGCGTCAACGCCATCGCGCCTTATGCCACGATAGCTTCCGATCCCGCCGCCTTCAGCCGTGGCAGCCGTTTCCATCCCGAATCCGGACTGTTCAGCCGAGGCGGGGAAGCCCTGTCGGAGGAGGACAAGGCGCTCCGCCTGCGCCGAACCGTGGTCGGCCGTCCTTTCGCCGTGCCGGAAGAAATGGCGGGCATGGTCGCCTTCCTCGCCAGCGACCGGGCCAGTTTCATCACCGGGCAGGTCTATCCGATCGACGGCGGCGCCCTGCTCTAGAAAGGTAACATGCCATGGCGATCGATGAGACGGCCCTGCAGGTCCTGCTCGACAAGGAGGCGATCCGCGAACTGGTACTGCTCTATTCGCGCGCCATCGACCGGCAGGATATCGAGCTGCTGCGCGATCTCTACGCGCCCGAGGCCACGGATACCCATGGAGACAGCTTCGATGGCAGCGCCGAAGACTACTGCGCCTTCATCGCCAGAGCCTTCCCTCACATGCCCTACAGCGGCCACCACGTCTGCAACCACCTGATCGCCGTGGAGGGCGAGCGGGCAAGCGGCGAAGTCTACGCTCTCGCCTGGCATCTCATCCCGGGACGGGGCGGGGACAGCGAAGAGGACTTCATGGCCGTTCGCTACATCGACAATTATCGTCGCTGCGCGGACGGCAAATGGCGTTTTGCCAAGCGCGTCGTCACCTACGATTTCAAGCTGCGGCGTCCTTTCTCGGGCGGCGGCACGCTGGGGCAAGGCACGGCGGATCCCAGCTATGCCCTATGCCCCCCATCCCTCTTCGCGCGCGGCAAACGCGCCTAGGACGGACGCCTCCGCAGCATCGTGCAGCCTTTTCCCGTCTGATCCATTGTCTGCCGCAATGGAAAGCAGCCGCGGGACTTGGAGCTGAAGATGGCAGGCGTGACGGTGGGCATACTCAACGACATGGCCGACCCGGCACCTGGCCCCGGCGACATCGGGGAATGGCTGGAACGTGAGGTTCAGGCGCTCCAAAACGCCGGCCGGATCGATTTTCCGGTCAATTTCGCTTTCGCCTACGGCCTGGGGCTGCCTTCCGGTACCTCGGAGGCCGTGGAGACGGCCTATCGCCAACTGGTCGACGCAGGCGCAGGGATGATCGTGGGACCGGCGATCGGCGACAACGCCCTTGTCATCACGCCCCTTGCCGAACAACTGCGGGTGCCGACGATCAACTGGGCCGGCGCCGAACGCGCCCGCGGGCGCTGGATGTTCCAGCTCCAGGTCGGCAGCCATGAAGACGAATCGCTGCTTATCGCCCGCCATCTCGCAGCGATCGGCGCCACCGGAATTGGTGTCATCCACGACCGTTCCGCCATTGGCACCCGGCATTTCAAGTGTCTCCAGGACGAAGCGCGCGTGTTGGGTCTGGAGATCGTCGCAGCGGAAGGCATCTCCCCCCTGGGCGAAGACGCCGGCGTTCTCACCCAAACCGTGCTCAAGAGCCGCCCCGAAGCGTTCGTCTATCTGGGTCTCGGATTGTCTGCCCCGGCCGCTGCCGCCGTCCTGACAGAGGCGGGCTGGACCGGACCGAAGATCATGAACACGGCCGGCCTGCGCGGCTATCACGGCGATTTCGCACAGGCCCTGGATGGCTGGCTCTATCTCGACCTGGTATCCGACGATAACCGCACCCTGCACCGGCTGCTGGCCGAGACCGCGATGGATAGGACGCAAGCCCCGGCCGTAGCCCGAGGCCACGACCTCGGCCGCGTGATCGCCGAAGCGCTTGCCCGGGCTCCGGACAGAAGCCGAGACGGGCTTCGGCTCGGGCTGGAGCGGGTCAAGTGGCTCCCCGCGGCGCAAGGCCGCGAGGGTACTCTGCTCGGCTTCGGGGTCTGCGACCGCGGGGCGCTTCACGGCCGCTACCTCGTCATGCGGCAATGGCAGGACGGCGTGAGCCGTGAAATCGCCGGCAACCTTCACATGGACGGCGCGTAACCCCCGTTGAGAGGATAAGTCTGGCCCGTGATCCATTCCGCTGCATCGGAGCACAGGAAGGTCACCAGGCCGGCAACGTCGCTGGACTTGCCGTAGCGGCGGATCGTGTAGCGGGACATCATGGTCTTGGCATGGTCGCCCTGCATGATTTCGGCGAGTTGCTCCTCGGGCATGTCCGGCATCAGCGCCGAGAGCGAAACCGCGTTGCAGGTCACGTTGTAGCGTCCCAGTTCCTTGGCGATCGACCGCACGAAGCCCTGGGCGCCGGCCTTGGCGGACGCATAGACCGCCAGCCTCGGCTCGCCGATGCGGCCGGAATCGGAAACGATGGTCACGATCCGTCCGCGCTTCGCCTCGACCATGTTCGGGATGAAGGCGAAGCAGCAGTTGTAGACGCCATAGAGATTGGTGCGCAGGTAGCGGTCCCAGTTCGCGGGGTCTTCTTCCCAGAAGGTCTGGCTGGGCCGGATCGTGGCATTGGGACCGGCCATGCCGGCATTGTTGACCAGGATCGTCGCCGGGCCGAGATTCGCGGTTACGGCGGCACTGGCGGCGCGGATCGCGTCGAGGTCGCCCACGTCGAAGGGCACGGCAAGCGCAGGCACGCCCAGCGCGCGGATTTCCTCGGCCACGGCTTCCGCCCGTTCGGGCACGAAGTCGTTGACGGCGATACCCCCGGCATTGTGACGCGCCAGTTGCAGCGCCGTTGCCCGGCCCGCGTTCTGTCCCGCTCCCGTTACGATCGCGACTTGCCCGTCCAGATCGATGAGATCCTGTGTCTTCATGGCATCCTCCACCTGATTTCGTTGTCAGGAGAAGACTTCGCATAGGGCATGGCACGGCGCGATGGACCGAGCGCCAATCCGTGCCCGATATCGCAGCGACGGTTCGCCCATCGCTGCGAGGCTATTCGCCCCAGAGCGCCTCCGCCGCGGCCAGGCCTTGCTCTCCGCGACCGCCCAGTTCCGAGGTGAGCAGCTTGAGGCGATACGTCCACAAATGCAGCGGATGCTCCAGCGTCATGCCCATGCCGCCCAGGAACTGATGGTAATCGTAGCACACCCGACGTGCCGCCTCCTGCGCGTGGAGCAGCGCCATCGCGGCATCTGCGGCCTCGCCCGTGGCTGCGGCGCGCATGGCCAGCCAATAGGCGCAGTTCGTGAGAACTTGCGCCTCTGCCAGCCGGTGGCGCATGGCCTGGAACGTCGCCAGCGGGCGGCCGAACTGCTTGCGCTCGGACACATAGGTCACCGTGCTGGCCAGGGCAGCTCCCAGCAGTCCGGCCGCCTCCGCCGCCATGGCCACCCGCCATGCGCGCGTGATCTCCGCTGGGTCGGCGGCATGCAGGGTCATCGTCTCGGGCATGTCGGCAAGGAACGCGACCGGATAGGCGTAGAGCGTATCCTCCTGCGCCGGCGCAATCTGCTCCTCGCGAGCGGTGAAGCTGCGCACGCCGGACGCGCCGACAACGACCACGGTGGCACCGGGCCGGAGGAAGCGCACCGGCGTGCGGGTCCGTCCTTCTTCCAACAGGCAGATCGGCCGCGGCAAGTCGGGATCGATCAGCGGACGGACGAGCGCTGAAAACGCCGCCTCCACTGCGAAAGGCAGGCGCGCCAGTTTCTCGACCACGAGGGCCGCCGTCACCGGGCCGAGTTCTTCCACGGCCTGGACATCGAGAAAGCCATTCTCCACCAGCGCTGCATCAAGCTCGGCGCTTTCCAGTGCCAGTCCGGCATCGTGCAAGGGGGCGGATGCGAAAGGCCGAGCCAGTGCCTCGACGAAATCGAGCACCTGCCTCTGGTCTTCATTGAGGGCAAGCTGCATCAGCGTGGCTCCCGCGGCAGTTCCAGCACATCGCTGGCAATGATGTTGAGCTGGATCTCTGCCGAACCGGCCGCGATCCCCGCAACGATCCCGCGCTGATGGTGCATCTTCAGATAGGGCGAACCGCCGGCGAGCGCCTCGGGCAGGAACTCGACCACGAAATCGCAGACCGCCCGCTCGGCCATGACGGTAGCGTATCGGGCGGAACTCGACTCCGCGCCGATCGCCAATCCCTCCGTCCGCTTCTGCACGACGGCATAGTTGGCCGTACCCGCCCCTTCGCAGAGCGCAGCGCAGCGCGCAGCTTCGATCCGAACGTGCTCGCGGGCGAAGTCTCCGCGATCCTGCAGCATGGCCACGGCCCGGTCGAGCGCGGCGCGGGCCAGCACGAACCGCGGAATGCCCAGACGTTCGTTGCGCAGCGAATAGGCAACGATCTCCCAAGCCTGCCCCTCCTCACCGAAGCGGGCGGTTTCGGGCACGGTCACGTCGTCGAAGAAGACCTCGTGAATATCGCCCTCGCCGATCAGCGAAGGGATCTGCCGCACGGTAATGCCCGGCGTGTCCATCGGCACGAGGACGATCGTAATCCCCTTCTTCCGGTCGTCACTGGTGCGGGTGAGCAGGAAGCAGGTGTCGGCCAGCCCGGCGTAAGAGGTCCAGATCTTCTGGCCGTTGATGACGTAATGGCCGTCGGTCAGCACCGCGCGGGTGCGCAGCGAGGCCAGGTCCGATCCGGCGTCCGGCTCTGAAAAGCCCTGGCACCACAGCGATTCCCCCTGCGTGATCGGTTCGAGGTAACGCGCCTTCTGTTCGGCAGTGCCGTACTTCTGCAGCGTCGGGCCGATCCAGTTGACGTTCATGTACTGGCCGCCGCGCGGTTCTCCGGCGATCCACATTTCCTCGGAAAGGATCTGCTGCTCCCACGGTCCCAGCCCCTCTCCGCCCATGTCCTGCGGCCAATGCGGAAAGAGCAGGCCCGCCTCCGCAAGTTTGACGCAGAAGCCGCGCGCGAAAGCGGTCAGCGCGGGCGAAGCAGGGCCATGCTCGGAGAACTTCTCCCAGTCATCCGGGAGATTGGCATGCAGGAACTCCCGAATCTTGTGCCGGAACGAATCCTGTTCCTCGGTCCATTCGAACTGCATGGCATCCTTCGTTTTTGCTTTCCCTGGAGTTACCGAGCGCCATCCCCGCTCACAAGCACGGGTCCAACGCCCCGGCGAAAACCGCCCGGGTATGGCGCGCAAGCGCACGGGAAGCGCTCCGGCACGCAGTCTGTGCTTGTCAGACCGCTTAATCGCGGCGGCGGCTTGCCCATGAAAGCAGCCTCACGGTAAGGCTTCCTGTTCAGGCCCCCTGCCCTGTTCGTGTGCGCCAGCGGGAGCCCAAAGAGAAACGGGATGACGATGACCGAGAAGAACTTCGTGGCCGTGGCGACATTGGACGAAGTGCCGCCCGGCACGAAGCGGGTGGTGGACGTGAACGGGCTCAGCCTCCTGCTGTGCAACACGCTCGACCGCCTGTTCGCGGTGCGCAACTTGTGCAGCCACGCTTACGAGACGCTGGAATGCGGGCGGATGCGGGGTGGCTGGATCTCCTGCCCGGTCCACGGCGCGCGCTTCGACCTTGAAACGGGCGCGCCGATCAATCCGCCTGCCACCATGCCGATCGAGACTTACGAAGTGCGGGTCATCGGCGACAGCATCGAAGTCGCAGTCTAGAGCGCGAACGGGGACTGACACGCCTCGATATCGCCGCGGCGACCCGCCCCTGTCTGGACGCCCCCACGGCCGGGCGGCAAGGACAGGGGATGACCGATACTGCCGATCTAGAAGCCCTGCGAATCGAAGTCCGCGGCTTCCTCCAAGCCGAAGCGCCCACCGGCTGGCGCGATGCCAGCCGCACGCAGGACGATTTCGTCCGCACCCAGCGCGACTGGTTCGGCAAGCTCGTCCGCGCCGGCTATGCGATCCCGCACTGGCCCGCCGAATATCCCGGCGGCGGCCGCAGCCTGGCCGAGCAGAAAGTGATCTACGAGGAACTGGCCGGCGCCGATTGCCCCCGCCTGTTGCTCTCGTTCGTGTCCACCTACCACGCCTTCGCCACGCTGCACGAATGCGGAAATGCCGAGCAGAAGGCGCGCTATCTGCCCAAGATCCTCGAAGGCGAGACGTGGTGCCAGGGCTTCTCCGAACCCGGCGCCGGATCGGACCTTGCCGCGATCAAGACGCGGGCCGAACGGAAAGGCGACGTCTACGTCATCAACGGCCAGAAAGTCTGGTCGACGATGGCGCAGTTCGCCGACAAGTGCCTGCTGCTGGCGCGCACTTCGTCTGACGGAGTGAAGCAGGCGGGCATCACCTACCTGCTGATGGACATGAAGGCGCCCGGCGTCACCGTCCGCCCGATCCACCAGATCCAGGGCGACGAGGAATTTGCCGAGATCTTCCTCGATAACGTGGAGATTCCCGTCTCCGAACGCGTGGGCGAGGAAGGCAAAGGCTGGGCCGTGGCGCAGGCGACGCTCGCCTCCGAGCGCGGTTTGACGCTGATGGAACTGTCCTACCGCATGCGCGGGGCTTTGGGCCGGGTCGCGAAACTGATCCGCGAGCATGGGCACGAGGACGATCGCGGGGTGCTGCGCGATTTCGGCACGCTCGTCACGCAAGTCGACGCCGTCTGCGCGATTGCCGACCAGTTCCTCGACAACCGCATCAACGGGATCGAGCGCATGGGCGACGCCTCCATCGTCAAGAACGCCTATAGCCGGGCCCTGCGCGCCTATTCTGCGCTGGGCCTGCGACTGGGCGGAATGGCCGAGCAATATATGGCGCCGATCACGTTCGGCGATCTCAACACCGGCAACTGGATGGCCGATTTCATGAATTCCTATGCCTGGACCATCGCCGGCGGCAGCGAGGAAGTGCAGCGCAACATCATCGCCGAACGCATGCTGGACATGCCGCGCGAGCCGAAGGGGTGGGTGCTGTGATCGAACTGAACGAACTCACCGACGCCGCGCAGAAGGCGTTCCCGGCGGAAAAGCTCTCCCCCTCGCGCGATGAAAGCTGGCAACTGGCCGCCGAAATGGGCTGGCTGATGGTACGCCTGCCCGAAGAAGACGGCGGCCTTGGCTTCACGCGGGAGGCTTCGACCGCGCTGCACCTCGAAATGGGGCGCGTGCTTTCCGCGATGCCGCTGATCCCGGCGCAGCTTGGCCTTCAGGCGATAGCCTCGAGCGAGAGTTTTGCCGAACGTGCGGACTGGCTGGAGCGAATGGCCGGCGGTGATTATGCGCCGCTGCCGATGCTTTCCGCCAGGCTGATCGAAGGATCGGACGGCACCGTTTCCGGCACGATCTCGGGCGTGTTCGAGGCGGACATGGCCGTCGCCGTGGTCGCGCAACTGCCCACTGGCTACGCGCTGGTGCCGCTCGACGCACCCGGCGTCTCGCTGATGGAGCGCGCGATCTGGGATCCCAGCCGCCGCCTGTTCGACGTGGTACTGGATGGGTATGCGCCCACGCTGATGCTCACCGACGCAGCGGGCGCCAAGACCCTGCACGACCGACTTTCCGGCGAAGCCCAACTCGCCCTCGCCGCCGATTGCATCGGTGCTGCTGGCGCGGCGCTGGAAATGACGATCGAGTATATGAAGGTCCGCCGCCAGTTCGACCGTCCAATCGCGCTGTTCCAGGCCCTGAAGCACCGCGCCGCCGACATGAAGACGCGCATCGTCGTGGCCGAGGCCCTGCTGTGGAAGCGCGCGCGCGACGAGCAAGCCAACGTCACCGAACTCGCCGCAGCCAAAGTCCTCGCCGCCGAAGCGTTCCGCTTCGTGACCGAGGAGATGGTGCAACTCCACGGCGGAATCGGCCTTACCGACGAACATCCCTGCCACCTGTTCCTCAAGCGCGCGCTGCTGAACCTGCAACTCTGCGGCAATGCCGACCTGTGGAACGAGCGCGTGGGACGTCAGGCGCTGGGCTAAATCGACAGCCCTTGCGCAACCTCGCACGGGCGGTGACAGTTGGGACTCTTCGAAGTCCTGCGAGGAACCGCCCCACGATGAGCGAGACAGGCAGCGTAGCTGCGCATTTCAAGGCCAATATCGTGCTCTACGGCGCGCTGGCGGCCAATCTGGGCATTGCCGTCGCCAAGTTCGTAGCCGCCGGGATCAGCGGTTCGTCCTCCATGCTGACGGAGGGCGTGCACTCGCTGGTGGACAGCGGCAATCAGGTCTTGCTGCTCTACGGCCAGAAGCGCGCCAGCCGAAAGCCGGACCCAACGCACCCGTTCGGCTATGGGCGCGAGCTGTATTTCTGGGCTTTCGTGGTCGCCATCCTGATCTTCGCGATCGGCGCGGGCGTGTCGATCTACGAAGGCTTCGTCCACATACAACAACCACACGCGATCGAAGATCCGACGCTCAATTACATCGTTCTGGGCATCGCATTCCTGATGGAAGGCGCCTCATGGGCCCTCGCCGTGCGCGAATTCGATCGCGGGCGCGGCGATCAGACCTGGTGGCAGGCGATCCGCCGCAGCAAGGATCCGCCCGGCTTCATCGTGCTGTTCGAGGACAGCGCGGCGCTGATCGGCCTCGTCATAGCGGCGGTCGGCGTCTGGGCCTCGATCCACTTTGCCGATCCGCGGATCGATGGCGTCGCTTCCGTCCTGATCGGCTGCGTGCTGGCGGGCGTGGCAATGCTGCTGGCCCGCGAATCCAAGGAATTGCTGATCGGCGAAGCGGCAGACCCGGTTCTCATCGCGCAAATTCGGGAGGTGCTGAACGGCCACCCTCGCATCGACGCGGTCAATCACATCCGCACGGTCCACACCAGCCCGCAGGCCATCTTCGTCGCCATCAGCGCGGACTTCGATGACAGTCTGATGATGGGCGAAGCCGAAACCCTGATCGAGGAACTGGAGTGCCGGATGAAAGCACTCTCCCCGTGGATTACGTCGATCTACATTCGCCCGGAAAGGCGGGCAGACGCGATGGTGTGGTGATCCGCCGCGGCGCGGCTTGACGGATTTTCGAAGGGCATCGCGTTTCGGGCGCTGCTGCGTTCTCATTCCCAAGCTCTTGCATATGCGCCCCCTCCCGCACTGCTCACAATCTCGTCGCCCCCGCGAAGACGGAGATGACGAGGCCAGAGGGGGGCTTAAGTCGAGCCAGTTCAAATCACGTCGGCATTGCTTGGAGGAAGCCGTCCCCGGCGATCTCTGCTTCAACACCGTCCCGGCAAGTTCCCTACGTCTAGCCCAGCCAGAAGTGCTCCATCGCCCTATAACGCAAAAAGGCCCCCGCATCGCTGCGGAGGCCCTTCCGTTTGAGTGAATGGCGGTGCCGTTCAGCCCATCGCGACGAGGCGCTGGGCTTCGGCAATGATCTCGGGCGGCTGCACGAGGAAAGCGTCTTCCAGCTTCTTCGCGAAGGGCACCGAGCAATAGGGCGCGCCAAGGCGGCCGACCGGGGCCTTCAGCTTGCCGAACAGCGTTTCCTGCACGGTGGCGGCGATTTCCGCGCCGGGGCCGAAATTACGGCCGGCTTCGTGGACCACCAGCAGGCGACCGGTCTTCTCGGCCGAGGCCAGAACAGTTTCCTTGTCCCACGGAGAGATCGTGCGCAGGTCGATCACTTCTACCGAGACACCCGCCTTGGTCAGTTCCTCATAGGCCTGCATGACGGTGAACATCATCTGGCCATAGGAGACGATGGTGATGTCCGAACCGGGTGCAACGACATTCGCCTTGCCCAGCGGGATCGGGCCCTGATTGACCGGCACGTCCATCGGCACGAACAGCGTCTTGCCGCTTTCGACGATGATGACCGGGTCCGGGTCCTGGATCGCCGAGAGGTAGAGGCCCTTGAAATCCGCCGGGGTCCAGGGGATCACCACCTTGATGCCGGCAGTGTGGCAGAACCACGCCTCATAGAAGTCGGCATGCTGGCCGGCAGTCTGGTTGCCCGCGCCGGTCAGCGTGCGGATCACCATCGGCACCTGGCTCTGACCGCCCGACATGAAGCGCAGCTTGGCCGCGTGGTTCACGATCATGTCCATCGCGACCGCCGTGAAGTTCATCAGCATGATTTCGGCAACGGGCTTGTAACCGCCCATGGCCGCGCCGATGGCCGCGCCGATGATCGCCTGTTCGGAGATCGGCGTGGAGCGCACGCGCATCGTGCCGAACTTGGTGGAAAGCCCGCGGGTAACGCCAACGACGCCGCCGCCTTCGTTATCCGCAATGTCCTCGCCCAGCACGAGGACCTTGGGATCGGCCTCCATCGCCTCCATCAGCGCAGCATTGATTGCCTGAAGGCCGTTCATCTTCACCGTTTCCACGGCGGGGGCTTCGAGAGTTTCAGTGCTCATGCCGGAATCTCCTCGGCAAAGACGTCGCGGCGCAGTTCGTCGTCGGACGGGTATTCGCAGGCCATCGCGAATTCGATGGCGTCGTTCACTTCGGCCTCGATCTTCGCGGTCAGCGCGTCGAGCTGCGCCGCAGTGGCAATGCCGTCGTCGATCAGCTTCTGGCGATAGATCGGCAGCGGATCCTTGGCGATGGCTGCCGCCTTCTCTTCCTTGGTCATGTAGCCGTCGGCGTCGCCGAAGACGTGGCCCATGAAGCGGAAGGTCTTGCATTCCAGCAAGGTCGGCCCCTCGCCCGCACGCGCACGCTCGATGGCGGCGTGGGCGTGGGCATAGACGTCGACGGGGTCGTTGCCGTCCACGGTGTAGCCCGGCATGCCGTAGCCGATCGCGCGCTTCGATATCTGGTCGACCGAAGTGCCGTTCTCGTAACGGGTATGCTCGGCAAAGCCGTTGTTCTGGCAGACGAAGATCACCGGCAGCTTCCAGACGGAGGCCAGGTTCAGCGCTTCGTGGAACGCGCCGATGTTGCTGGCGCCGTCACCGAAATAGGCCACGGTCACCTGCTTGGTGCCGTCCAGCAGGGCCGCCCACCCGAAGCCGTTGGCGATCGGCATGGACGATCCGACGATGCCCGTCGTCACCATCACGCCGGTTTCCGGGTGAGTGAGGTGCATCGGGCCGCCCTTGCCCTTGCAGGTGCCGTCAACGCGGCCGCAGATTTCTGCCCAGAGCGGGCGGAGCGGCATGTCCTTGGCGACCATGTCGTGGATGCCGCGATAGATCGTGCAGATCTTGTCGTCGTTGTTCAGCAGCACCGAGATGGCTGAGGGAATGCATTCCTGCCCACGCGCCGAATAGTACGGCGCGGTAATGCGGCCGCGACGGATCTGGGTGCGGGTGGCGTCATCGTTGCGCTCGATCCGGATCATCCGGCGGTAAATGTCGAGCTGCGTCTTGGCATCCGGGGATGCCCTGTTCTCCAGTGTCTGGCTCATGTGTCCTCTCTCGAGCAGCCTCTCCGCCCATAGGTGAACCTTGCGGGCTGAACTCAAGTTCAGTACCGCAAGGGCAAGTGTGCGCAAGGGGAGGCCAGACCGCCGCAGCGTTATCGACCAACCGTCGCACCGGCGATGCCTCTCGACCGGCGCTTGACCGCCGACTTCACGCCGCTGTCAGACCTGGTTGCCCAAGCCTGCCGCATGCCTGGCGGCAATCCAGCCGAAGGTCATCGAAGGACCGACACTGGCCCCGGCGCCGGGATAGACGCGGCCCATCGGCGAGGCCGTGCTCACACCGCAGGCATAGAGCCCCTCGATAGGCGAGCCGTCAGCCCTGAGCACGCGCGAGTCGCTGTCGCAGACGACGCCGCCGTAAGTGCCGACATCGCCGGGAACCACCGGGATCGCATAGAACGGGCCCTGCTCGATGGTGCCCATGCAGGCATTGGGACCGTCCTTGAAGAAGGGATCGCCCAGCCAGTTGTCGTATGCCCGGTCGCCGCGATGAAAGTCCTCGTCCCGCCCGCCCCGGACGAAACCGTTCCAGCGCTCGACAGTGGCCTTGAGGGCCTGCTCCGGCACTGCAATCTGCCCTGCCAGCGCCTCGATGCTGTCTGCCTTGCGCATCCAGCCCGACGTCAGCCAGGCGGTCATGTTCTTCTTCGCCATGCCTTTGCCGGCAACCGCATATTCGTCCATGTACTGCTGATCCATGATCGCCCAACTCGGGATCGCGGGGACCGTGCGGTTGCGCAGCAGCATGTTTTCGCAGAACTCTTCGTAGGAGCCGCCCTCGTTCATATAGCGAACGCCGGTCTGATCGACCTGGATGGCATGCGGCTTGCCGGTGGTGCTCTGGGTACCCGGCTTGACGTAGTCCGTATCCCAGCCCGGGGCTTCCGACATTTGGAACCCGACCATCTGGTCCATCTGGGCGAGCACAGCGCCCTGGCGCTCAAGTTCGGCATGCATGTCGCCCGTGTCGCTTTCGATGCCGTTCGACCACGCGGCGCGCGTTCCGGGCATATACTTGTCGCGCATCGCCTGGTTCTGCGAGAAGCCGCCGGCATTCATCAACACGCCCAGCCGCGCGCCGATCCGCCAGGGCCTGCCGTCCTTGACCGTCACCACGCCCAGCGCGCGGCCATCCTCGACCACCGTTTCCGTGACCGGGCTGTCGGTGCGGATCTCCGCCGCCTGCCGGTCCAGCACGGCCTTGAGCATCCGCCCCTGCAAGGCGGCGCCCGCCGTCACCCAGTGCTTGCCGGTCAGCTTGCCGGCGATGATCTTCACCGCGGTCTTGAGGAGGATCTTCTTGATCGCCCAGGAATGCTTGGCGAAAGGCAGCTTCATACCATCGTCGAGACGGATGGGCGCCTCGGCAAAGCCCTGGCGCAGCTTGCCGGCCCATGACTTGCCCAGCGCGTTCTTGTCGAAAGGCACGGCGGTGACCGTGCGACTGGTCTTCATGCCCCCGGGCAGATCGTCATAATAGTCGGGCCAGAAGCGCGAGCCACGCTCCATCGCCACGCCCTGGGACACGATGAAGTCCAGCATCCGGGGCGCCTCCCGCGCATAAGCGCGGCGGCGTTCGGGGCTGGTCCCGGGGCTGTCGTCACCATCGGGAACGACCGCGTCAAGGTATTGGCAAGCCTGCTCGAAGCTGTCCTCGCCCGGGTCCATGAAGCGGTTGTTGGGGATCCACATGACCCCGCCCGACTTGGCCGTCGTCCCGCCCACCCACGGCGACTTCTCCAAGATGAGCACCGACTTGCCGGCCTGCTTCATCAGCAGCGCCGAGGCCATGGAACCGGCTCCGCTGCCGACGACCACCCAATCGAAGCTCTCGTCGAACTGCGCCATTTACGCTTCCTCTTCCATGACCCGCAGCTGGTGCCGTTCAGGCGTTCAGCGAGGTAGAACGGAACCGCCCGGCCTTGGCAAGGCGAAGAGGCCGACAAAGGCTTGCAAGAGCGAAGGTTTCGCCGGGGCGAAAGGTGATCGCGAAATGGGATTGCCCCTGCCTTCGCTGAACGGAGCGGTCTATCACCGCCAGGACGACAGCAAGAACCATTGGGAGACCTGACGAACATGAGCGCCATTCCGCCGCTGCCGAACCTGGCCACTATCGCCATGGCCCGCGAGGAACGCCTGCTGCGGATCACGCTCAACCGGCCGGAAGCGATGAATGCGGTCAACCTCCAGCTTCACGACGATCTGGCAGAAGCGCTGTGGTTCGCCCAGGGCGATCCGGGCTC
Source organism: Novosphingobium sp. BL-S-21 (assembly GCF_055521655.1). NCBI lineage: Bacteria > Pseudomonadati > Pseudomonadota > Alphaproteobacteria > Sphingomonadales > Sphingomonadaceae > Novosphingobium > Novosphingobium sp. BL-S-21. The sequence goes on along the minus strand of NZ_CM145496.1, from coordinate 424,518 downwards.
CGACCTCGTGCTGCTGACCGGCGCCGGCCGTGCCTTCTCCGCCGGGGGCGACCTCGACCACATCGAGCATAATGCCCGCAACCCCCACTTCTTCGACCATGAGGCCCGCGTGGCGAAGCGCATCGTCTCGACCCTGCTGGATATCGACAAGCCCGTCGTCTGCCGGATGAACGGCCATGCCGTGGGCCTCGGCGCCACGCTGGCACTGCTCTGCGACGTGATTTTCGCTGCCGAAGGCGCGAAGATCGGCGATCCCCATGTCGGCCTTGGCCTGGTGGCGGGCGATGGCGGCGCGGTGATCTGGGCGCAGCGAATCGGCCTAACGAGAGCGAAGGAATACCTCCTCACCGGCGAACTGCTGACGGCTGCCAGGGCGGCCGAAATCGGGCTGATCAATCACTGCGTTCCGGCCGAGGAACTCGACGCCCGGGTGGATGCCTTCTGCGCGAAGTTGCTGGCCGGCGCGATGGTGGCGATCCGGGCGACGAAAGTCCTGACCAATCTCGAACTCAAGCGGCTGGCGGCGGCATTGATGGATGCCGGGATCGCCTATGAAAGCGTCTCCGTCCGCAGTGCCGACCATCTCGAAGGGATCGCCGCCCTGAAAGAAAAACGGCCGCCCCGCTTCAGCGGCCGCTGACACGCCTCGCGGCCGGGTGCCGCGAGGCTGCGGCAGTCACGCGGCAGGGGTTACCCGGTCGCCCCTTTCGGTGAACAGTGCGGTGTAGCAAGTGCCCATGTCCTGCGCGTCGCTCTGCGTGAGCTGGCCGGCAGCCGTGGCCTTGCCGATCGCGCCCAGCAGCGCCATCGGATCGTCTGTCTCGATGTCGTAGATCGCGAGATAGGGGTTGCTGTCGTTGCCGACGAGCCGGGCGACCAGTTCGTAACGCTGGGCACCGGTCATGCCGAAGGTGTTCACCAATTCCGGCAGGTGATTGTTGTCGTACCAGTGGTGATAGTCCTCCTCACGCCCTGCCTTGGGGGTCGTGAGGGCGATCAGCTTGTACTTGGGCATTGTCGTGCTCTCCCGTAGATCCGATTGCATCGGTATGCCGCCAGCTTCGACTACGGACATGACGAGGCGCAAGCGCAGCGACGTCCCTTGCGCATAGATCGCTCTGGCGTTTGCGCGGCTATTGAAGGAGCAGGCTGGCGCGCGGCAGGCCTGCAAATGGCTCGTTCACCGAACGTGCCGCGGCAGGAGCTGGCAAAGCAGCCACACCGCCGCCCTCGCCGCGATATTCTCGGGGGTTCAATCCGAACACGCGCTTGAACATGCGGCTGAAATGCGCCGGGCTCTTGAAGCCTACGCCATAGGCAATCTCGCTGATCGAAATGTCCCGCGGATCGCTCTTGCCCAGCCAGTCCTTCGCCTTTGCCAGCCTCTGCTCCCAGACCAGTTCCGAGAACGAGGTTTCGCGCAGGCGCAGCAGGAACGAGAGGTAGCGCGGCGAAATCCCGCAACCCCTGGCCACCATCGCCGTGGAAAGCTGCGGGTCCGAAAGGTGCACCTCGATGAAGCGCAGGACTTCCTCCAGACGGCGGTCGGCAATCGACTGGCGAGAGGGTTGCAAGGCACATAGGGCGCGCATGGCATTGGCGACCAGACCGATCGCGGTATCCATCAGCAGGCGCGCCGAACTCTCGCCCAGACGCCCTTCATCGGCGAAGACCTCGCCCAGCATCCGCTCGGCCATGGCCAGTTCCGGCCGGCCACCCGCCACCACCAACCCCGCGCCAAGGTCCTGCGCGATAGAGGAGCGCAGCACATGGGTGGGCATGGTGACGTGGAGGCTCTCGTGGCTGTCCTCGTCCTTGCGGCATTCGATGAGAAACGGCGTCATCGAACGCGTCACCAACAAGTCTCCCGGCCGCGCCAGCTTGCCGCCGAACTGGTCGGAATAGGACAGCGCCCCCCTTCGCACGAACCACAGGATCGAAAGATCGGTCGCATCTTCTCGGATATGCTGGCGGGACCGCCGGAAGAACAGGTTGCTGGCCGAGCGCTGGCGAATGATCGACATGGCCCCCACGGCCTTGCGCTCCGATCGGACATCGACAGTGCCCACATCCTCCACCCAGAAATCGCCGCTATAGTATTCCTGTTCGCGGGCGCCCCTGAACACCTGCTGGCAATCGCGGTAGTTGCGCCCGTCGAGCGCAAACAAGGTTTCCGTCATGACCCTCTCCCCGGGTATGAACGCCGGATCGAGCCCGGCCTGCGCCCCGCCGGTTCGAACCGGTCTGTGGGCGCGGATGAAATTATCATCAACCGGCTCGATCAATTCCGCTTTTCGTACGCCAAGGCCCGGCGTCCCTGCACATATCGCCCCCGCGCAAAATCTCGCACAGGGCTTGCAGGCGAGCAGGAACGCCGGATCGAGCCTGCGATCAGGCCTCCTGTTTCTGCATCCGGGCCGTGCGGTCGGTATCCTCATGCCGCATGAACATCTTCATGATGTCGCCCGAGGTGACCGGACGGGTATCGCCTTCCTCCACCGGACGCTCACCTGCAGATGACTTCGGACCGGTATCCACGCCCGCCGCCTTCGCCTTCTCGCGCAGCGCACCGACCGTCAGTTCCGCGCGCGTGAAGTGCTGGAACGGATCGAAGCGGAACCAGCGCATGGCATTCCCGTGCGTGATCTTGTCGATCTGCGCGTCGGTCAGATGGTTGATCGAGGGCCAGAGGTTTTCGGGCACTTCCGGCCAGAGCGTGTCGGAGTGCGGATAGTCGCATTCATAGGCGATGTTGTCCTCGCCGATGAACTGGATGTTCTGCAGGCCGAAGGCATCGTCGATGAAGCAGTTCAGGAAGTGCCGCCGGAACATCTCGCTGGGCTTCATCTTCTGGAAACGAGAGTTGGTCCAGGCCTTGTGCCGCCAGTTCGAGAAGTCCGCCCGCTCGGTGAAGTAGGGCACCCAACCGATCGAGCCTTCCGAAAGCGCGATGCGCATGTCGGGATAGTGATGCAGCGCCTCAAGCTGGAGCCAGTCCGAGGCGGCATAGGCGATCGACATCGGCATGGTCGAGATCCACGCCTCGATCGGCGTTTCCATCGAGGCATGGGGCGCCGGATTGCCGCCGCCGATGTGGATGCAGATCGTCATGTCGAGATCGTTGATCGCCTTGTAGAACGGATCCCAATAGGCGTTGTGGATGCTCGGCAGGCCCTGACAGGTGGGGTTCTCGCTGATCGAGACGGTGTGGCAGCCCTTGGCCGACACGCGCTTCATCTCGGCGATGGTGGCGTCCATGTCCCAGGTCGGAAGGATCGCGCAGGGGATGAAACGCCCCGGATAGGCGCCGCACCACTCGTCGATATGCCAGTCGTTATAAGCGCTTACATGGACTTTCGCGAGTTCGCGATCGGGCACGCGGTGGAGGCGGCCGCCGGCAAAGTCGAACACCGAACCGAAGTTGAGCGACGAGGCGACGCCGTTGACGTCCATGTCCTTGATGCGTTCGTGCACGTCATAGCAACCGGCGCGAAGCTGATCGAGCGAGGTCGGCTCCATGCCGTATTCCTCGAAGGGCCGGCCGACCACGGCATTCAAGCCAACCGAGGGGAACTTCATCCCCTGATAGACCCACAAGTCCTTGCCGTTCTCGTCCTGGATCAGCTTCGGCGCCGAGTCGAGCGCGGCGCCGGAAAGGTGGTTCTGGAACAGATCCGGCGGCTCGCTGATATGATCGTCGACGCTGATCAGCACCATGTCGTTCATTTGCATGACGGCACTCCCAAAGTTGCCGGGCCGGATCGGCTGCCGGCGGGCGCATCTTTAACGGCGCCTTGACCGGGGAAGCTACGCCTCCCCTCCCCAGGCGGCCAGCACGCGTTTCCAGCTATCGCGCCCGCGATTGCGTGGGCCGGGCGATTGAACGGGGCGACGAGGTATGATGTTGACGAGGAAACACGAAAACCAAAAGCCCCGGGAAAAGCCTGAAATGAACTTCGACCTCACCGACGAACAGGGCATGATGCGCGACACGTTCGCGCGCTTCCTCGACGAGCATTCCAGTTCCACGCGCGTGCGCAAGGCGCAGGAATCCGGCGGCTTCGATCCCGAAATGTGGTCGGGCCTTGCCGAACTCGGCGCTTTTGCGATGCGCGTGCCTGAAGAGGCGGACGGCATGGGCCTCGGCCTGTTCGACGCCGGTCTGCTAATGGAAGAGGCGGGCCGCACGCTCGCCTCCGGTCCGCTGGCCGAAGCTCTGGTGGCAACGCGCGTGCTGGGCCTGCTGGGCGGCCAGGAAGACCTTCTGGCAAACGCAGTCGGCGGCGAAGCGGTGGTCACCATCGCCATGCAGGATATCGCACAGTTCCCCAGGCAATGGGTCGCTGGCGGTCTGGTTGCCGACGCTGTCGTGGCCCGCAAGGGTGACGAGATCGTACTCGTCACGGTGCCCGCCGATGCACGCATGGCCGAGCCGACTCTGGCCTCCACGGCTATCGCCGACCTCGATCTCTCCGCCCTGCCCGTAACCGTGCTTGGCAGCGGGGACCCGGCGCTCGCGACTTTCGCCGCCGGTCTCGAGGAATGGAAAATCCTGATCGCACTCGCGCTCTCCGGCCTCAGCCGGGCGGCGCTGACGATGGCGGCGGAATATGCCGGCGAGCGCAAGGCATTCGGCGTGTTCATCGGCACTTTCCAGGCCTTGTCCCATCCGATGGCGGACCTGATCTGCGAGATCGATTCCGCCAAGTTCCTCGCCTGGAAAGCCATGCGCTCGATCGCCGACGGCGAGGCGGCCGCCGGCGCGCAGGTCTCGCTGGCCGCGTGGTACGCCTCCGGCGCGGCGGGCCGCACCGTGCGCCATGCCGTGCAGACCTTCGGCGGCATCGGCCTCACCACCGAGCATGACGTCCACCTCTACAACTTGCGCGCCAAGGCGTGGCCGCTGGTCGCGGGCGATCCCGAGGACTGGCTGGCAGAGGCCGGCCGCCGCCTCTACGCCGACGAAAAAGCCAGCCTTCCCGATGTGGGCGAAGTTCCGGTCGAGTTCGATCTGGGCGAGGATGCCCGTGCGATCCAGCAGGAAATCCGCACCTTCTTCGCCAGCAACGTCACTGACGAACAGCGCGAGAAGTTTCACTTCTCATGGGAAGGCCACAACCCGGTCATCCACAAGCAGCTGGTCGAGGCGAACCTTGCCTATCTCCAGCTTCCCAAAGATGTCGGCGGACGCGGCCTCAGCCCTTATGCAGTGACCGGCGCCCGCGAGGCTTTCGAGGAAGAGGGCTGGAACAATCCTGTCGCCAATGTCGCGCAGATGGTGGCGCTCATCATGTACCGCTTCGGCACCGAGGACCTGAAGCGCGACGTGCTGTCCAAGGTCATGGCGGGCGATGCGATCTGCTCGCTCGGCTACTCCGAACCGGGATGCGGCTCGGACGTCTTCGCCGCGCAGTGCAAGGCCACCCGGCTTGAGGACGGCTCCTGGCGGATCGATGGCACCAAGATGTGGACGAGCGGCGCCAACCTTACCGATTATGTGCTGATGCTCTGCCGCACCGATCCCGACGCGCCGAAGCACAAGGGGCTGACGATGTTCATCGTGCCGCTCAAGGCCGAAGGCGTCACGATCCAGGCCGTCCATACGTTCATGGACGAGCGCACCAATATCACGTTCTACGACAACGTCAGGATCCCGGACACCTGGCGCCTGGGAGAGATCAACGCCGGAGGCCGCACCATGGCGGCCAGCCTCGAACTCGAACATGGCGGCGGCTTTGCCAAAGTGCAGCGCGCGATGCTCGAAAACGCGGTCGAACTCTGCGAGGAAATCCCGGTGGCGGGCGGCGGCAAGCTGATCGATACGCCCAAGGCCCAGATGCGACTGGCCCGCACGTATGCCCATGTCATCGCCTCCGAAATGATCGCCTATCGCGCCAACTGGACGCAAGTCCACGGCAAGGGCAACGGCGCCTATGGGCCGATGGCGAAGATGTTCTCGTCCGAACTCTTCATCACCGACTCGCGCGATCTGCTCGATCTGACGGCGCCCTATTCGCTGGCCAAGCGGAAGGGCGCGGCCAATGCGCTCAATCTCGCCTATCGCCATGCCCATGGGACGACCATTTACGGCGGCACCAGCCAGGTGCACCGTTCGATGATCGCTGAAAAGGGCCTCGGCCTGCCGCGGTCGCGTAATTGAGGAGGTGGAAACCATGACCGACGAAGCACCGCACCTGCTCACCGAAGACGTGGACGGCATCCTGATCGCCACGCTCAACCGGCCCGATAAGCTCAACGCCATCAGCCGGCAGATGATGGACCTCCTGACCGAGGCCGTGCTGCGCTTTCGCGAAACGCCCGAGCTGAAAGTCATGCTCATCCGCTCGGCCGGGCGCTATTTCAGCTCCGGCGCGGACTTGCGCGGCGGCAATCAGAACATCGTCTCGCCCGTCTCCACCGGCGGCAGCGCGCGCGGTATTCGCGAGAACCACCGGCTCAATCTCAACAACATGCAGCAGCTCTGGGATGAGATCGAGCATATCGAGAAGCCCTTCGTCGTCGCACATCACGCGATGTGCGTCGGTGGCGGGCTGGAGATGAGCCTCTCGTGCGATTTCCGCCTTGCCGCGAAGAGTGCAGCCTATGCCTTCCCGGAAGGCCTGTTCGGCGTACTTCCGGCCTCGGGGGGTGTCTCGCGCCTCACCCGCATCTGCGGCCCGCACTGGGCGCGCTGGCTGATCATGGCGAACAAGCCCGCACCCGCCGACATGGCTCTCACCATGGGGCTGGTCCATCAGGTCTATGAAGACGAGACGTTCGAGGCGGATGTCATGGAATTCTGCCGCCACCTGGCCAGGCAGAACCCCGAGCAAATGGGCGCCGCCAAGGTCGCCATCGAACTCAGCGCCGAAGTCGGCCGCGACAGCGCGCGCCACATCGAGCGCATGGCCAACAGCGCGCTGATGCTCAACCCCGATTACATCCGGGGCATGGAAGAATATCTGAAGGGCGTCGGCGGCAAAGCGAAAGCCTGACGCCCAGCGAGCCTATCAGCGGGGACCTTGGGCCATGGCGAACCATGGCCCATCGATCCGGAAGCCTCAGGCCCCGACCATCCCGCGAATGGCGCTTTCGAACAGCGCGCGGCCGTCGGTGCCGCCGTGGATGCTTTCGATCGCGCGCTCGGGGTGCGGCATCATGCCCAGCACGTTGCCGGCCGCATTGAGCACGCCGGCGATCTGGCGCGCCGAACCGTTGACGTCTTCGGCGTAGCGGAAGGCCACGCGGCCCTCGCCTTCAAGGCGGTCCAGCGTTTCCTCGTCGGCATGGTAGTTGCCGTCGTGATGCGCCACCGGCACGCGAATGTGCTGACCCGCTTCGTATCCCGAAGTGAACAGCGACTGGGCGTTCTCGACCTTGAGCGAGACTTCGCGGCAGACGAAGCGAATGCCCGAATTGCGCAGCAGGGCGCCCGGCAGAAGACCGCTTTCGGTCAACACCTGGAAGCCGTTGCAGACGCCGAACACCGGCACGCCGCGATTGGCAGCCGCGACGACGGCCTGCATCACCGGCGAACGCGACGCGATCGCGCCGCAGCGCAAGTAGTCGCCGTAGGAAAAACCGCCGGGCAGGCCGATGAAATCGAGGTTTTCCGGCAGTTCGGCATCGCCGTGCCAGACGCGGATGCATTCGGTCCCCGAAATCTTCTCCAACGCCACCGCCAGGTCGCGGTCGCAGTTGGAGCCCGGGAACGTGACGACAGCGGAGCGGAAGGCCATCAGGCGACCTTCTCGATGCGGTAGTTCTCGATCACCATGTTGGCGAGGAGCTTCTTGCACATGTCGTCGATGGCTTCGTCGCTGACCGTGTCTGCAACGTCCAGCTCGAAGAGACGGCCGGCACGCACGTCATTGACGCCGGAGAAGCCCAGGCCTTCGAGCGAGTGGTGGATCGCCCGGCCCTGCGGGTCGAGGACACCAGGCTTGAGGCTGACGTGGACGCGGACTTTCATCGCAGGGCCTTTCGCTTATCGGCGCAGATTCGTTTCACAGCGCCTATGGCCCCGGACACGCGCCGGGGCAAGGTTTGAGAGTCGTCCCCGCGAATGCGGCGCCGAGACGCCTTCCACCATGCATTTGGCCATCATGCACTTGGCCACGAAAGTCGCGATTGATGCGCCTCGCGCAACCTGCCATTTCTTTCTCCATGCAGGAATTCATCTCTTTCGCCGGCCAGGTCGCCGTGGTCACCGGTGCCGGTCACGGGCTTGGTCGCGCTTATGCACTGGAACTAGCGCGGCGCGGCGCGAGAGTGGTCGTGAACGATCTCGGCACCGATCGCGGCGGCGCGGGCCATTCCGAGGCCGCCCTTGCCGTGGTCGATGAGATCAAAGCTCTGGGCGGAGAGGCCATGGCCGATGGCGGCGACGTTTCCGACTTCGCCCAGATGGAGGCCCTGGCCGCTCGTACCCGCGAAAACTGGGGCGGCATCCATATCCTCATCAACAACGCCGGCATCCTGCGAGACCGCACTTTTGCGAAGATGGACATGGCCGACTTCGAACGCGTGGTGCGGGTCAACCTGCTCGGCAGCGCCTTTGCCACGAAAGCCGTGTGGGAGATCATGCGGGAGCAGAACTACGGCCGCGTGTTGATGACCACCAGCTCCAGCGGCCTCGGCGGCAATTTCGGCCAGGCGAATTACGGCGCCGCCAAACTCGGCGTGCTCGGCCTGGCGCGGACCTTGCGGATGGAAGGCGCGAAATACGACATCCGGGTCAATTCGCTGGCACCCACTGCCGGCACGCGCATGACGGCCGATATCTTCCCCGATGAAGCCTATCACGCGTTCCGGCCGGAAGCCGTCGTCCCGGCCGCGCTGTTCCTCGTTTCCAGGGACGCACCCAACGATGCCATCGTTGGCGCCGGCGGCGGCGTGTGCCAGAGCGCCTTCGTGACCATGAACGACGGCGTTCTGCTGCCATCGGAACAGCTGACCGTGGAGTCGTTCGCCCAGGCCTGGCCCCGCATAGCCGACCGGCGCGGAGACCGAATCCTCGAAACGGGAATGGATCAGGCTCATCATGCCTTGTCGATGCTTCTGAAATCGCAGAATTAAATCCGCGAAAGTCGGTTGACCGCGGGACTGCCTCTTGTACGGCCACCCCTCTGGATATTCGGGGGGACGAAGCCATGCAGGAAGACGAGCTTGAAAGAGGACTGATCTCGCTGCGGAGACGGGAAACCGGCCTGCGCTTCGTCATCGGTGCTTATCTGGCCTGCACCGCGGCGACCCTCATCCTGTGGGGATCCGTCATCGGCCGAGGTCTTGACCAGGAGGGAGACCATCCGCTCGTTCTGGCAGCCGGCTTCTCCGGACTGGCCTATGCGCTGTGCTTCGTCGCCAGTGTGATCGCTGTCTGCCTCTGGGTCCACCGCGCCCATGCCAACCTCTTCGCCGCCGGGATCGAAGGGCTGGAGTTCAAGCCGAACATGGCGGTGGGCTGGTACTTCATTCCCTTCGCGTTCTGGTTCAAGCCGTTCCAGGCCATGCGCGAACTGTGGAACGCCAGCCATCTCGCGAACGAAAACCAGCCTGCCAGGACCGAGCGGATGCTGATCGCCTGGTGGTCCTGCTGGGTCCTGGGGAATCTGATCGCCAACGGCAGCACCACCATCGGCGACATCACCAGCCCCATCACCGTACTCGATCTGACAGGCTATGGGTTCCATCTCGTGGCCGGGGCCACGCTGCTGCTGATCGCCAATGCCATCACGAAAGCACAGGCTTCCGAGATGAGCGTGCATCACGCCTTCGCCTGACCCTCAGCAGCGCAAGATCGTTCGAAGGCTCAGTCTTCCACGATCTTGAGCAGCTTGCGCTCCAGCGGGCTGAGAATGCCGGCCAGTTCATGACCGCGCTTGAGCACCTGGCCGGCTTCTCCGAACAGCGTCCACATGCCCTGCTTGCTGCGCAGGGACGGCCGCTTTTCGACCCGGGCCTGAGGCCTTTCCGCAGCGCGGCGGAAGGCTGAAAAATTCGCCGCTTCCTTGCCGAAATCCATGGCGTAGTCGCGCCAGATCCCGGCGGCGACCATGCGGCCGTAAAGATCGAGGATACGTTGCAGCTCCAGTCGGTCGAACCCCACCTGAAGCGGGATGCGTCCCGGAAAAGCGACGACGCTTCCGGTCCCGGTAATGGAAGACATCCGCCCGTCAGACACCCTTCACGGCCGGTTCGACTTGCTTTTCCTCTTCGAGGCGGTGCAGCAGCGTGTCCACTTGCGCCCGGAGCGCCGCGACCTGCTCTTCCAGTTCGTCCACTCGCTGGCTGCCCACCGGCTCGCACGGCTCCTTGCAGGGCGTGCCGTAAGGCATGAATTCCTTGGCGTAAGTCTCCGCCTTGACGAGCGTGGAGCGTGCCTTGACGCCGATCATGGTCGCACCTTCCGGCACGTCTTCGGTAACGACAGCGCTGGCACCCACGCGGGCACGCTTGCCCACCGTGACCGGACCGATGATCTGTGCGCCGGAGCCGACGATCACATTGTCCAGCAAGGTCGGATGCCGCTTGCCGCCCTTGCCGTTGGTCGGGTTCGAGCCGCCGAGCGTCACGCACTGGTAGATCGTCACATTGTCGCCGATGATGGCGGTTTCCCCGATCACGGTGAAACCGTGATCGATGAAAAAGTTACGGCCGATCGTGGCACCGGGGTGAATGTCGATGGCGGTCAGGAACCGCGATATGTGGTTCACCACGCGGGCCAGGAAAAACAGGTCCGCCCGGAACAGACGGTGCGCGATCTTGTGGAAGAACAGCGCCCATACGCCCGGATAGAGCAGGACTTCCCAACGCGATCGCGGCGCGGGATCACGCGCGACCACAGAGTCCAGATAGCGGACCAGATTACCCAGCATCGCGCGAATCTCCCATCAATCGGCCCGCAAAGCAAGCCATGAGGTCATGAGGCTTTCGGCTCGTCGCCGTTGAGGTCCATCGTCCACTTCAACTCGGAAAGCGCTTCACGCCAGATCGCCAGGGTCGGCGGCTGCTTGCGCTCCAGACTGAGACGGTCGATGGCGGCGACCAGTTTTTCGACGCCCACATGGCTACGTTCGCAACGCGGTACAAGATAGTCGGTTGCAGAAGGATCCAGAGACAGCCCGCGCATCTGGGCATGGACGTCGATCAATTCGCCCAGCATTTCCGCATCGGGCGCTCCAATTTCCAGTTCAAGCGCCGCGCCGAGCCGCGATCCGAGGTCCGGCAAAGTCACCTGCCAGCGATCCTCGCCCGACCCGCGCCGCCGACTGGAAATGATCAGCAGCGGCCGCGCGCGTTCCTGGGCGCGATTCCAGCTGTGAAAGACGATGTCCTCATCCAGGCGGTCGGCGTCGTCGAGGGCATCGCCATGGCCCGATTCGACGAACCAGCGCGCCAGCAGCGATTTGCCCGAACGCGGGGGGCCGGACAGGATGGCGCTGTGAAACGGCCAGGTGCCCGGCTCCAACAGCGCATCGATCGCCTGTGCGTTGGCATTGCCGACGACAATGCGCGGCGGGCTGTCGCTCGCGGCCGACAGCGGAAGTGCGATCTGCTTCATCACCGGGAGGACCTAGCGCGTGATCCTCAGCGCGCCGCCGCCGCTCGTCACCTTCCAGCCCTGCCCGCGCAGAGCCGAAGCGAGCCGCTCGCCGCCGCCTTCGACGGTCACGCGCATCACTGAAGTGCCGCCGACGGCCAGGCTGACCGTGGCTGCGCCGCGCACACCCGGCACACCCCGAACCGCCGCGAGCGCCGCATCGACAGCCGCCGCGTCAGGCGAGGCGAACTGTACCGAAACGGTCTCGACCGGGGCCGTGGGCACCAGCGACGGCACCGCGGCGGGCGCCTCCGTCTGCGAGGGAAGAGGCAGCGGCGCGAAAGCGTCTCCGCCCTTGGGCATCAGCTTCTGCCGCAGTTCGGCGAAGGCGCGGTCAAGCACCTGCCCGCTGGTCGTCAGCGTGGCATCGGGCCGCAATTCACCCCCGGAAAGCGCATCGCGATAGAGGCCATCCATACGCTGGACCGCCTTGTCCAGCATGGCCGGCAGTTCCTGCTCGCTGGCAGCATCGAGTTCGAACGTGCCGAGGAACGTATTGTCGGGGCCGTAGCGCGCCGTGAAGGTGCCGTGGATCGGACCACCGGGCCATTGCCGTTCGAGCCGGGCATAGGGCACCAGCACATCGGCAGCGTCGAACTGGTTGAGAACATTGCGCCACCACAGACGGCTGCGGCGCGATGCCTGCCCGGCCGTGAGGATCAGCGATTCTCCGCCCGCGCCCACCGGGCGGACATAATCGATGGGGCTCTGCGAAGCCTGGAATTCGGCCCAGGCACGCTGCCAGGGGCCGCGCACCTCGAATACCTGCTGCACGCCGCCCGAATAGAGCACGGGAAGCACCAGCATCGGCGCCGAACGGATCGTCGCCCCGCCGGCGCCGACATATTGTCCTGCGCGCGCCTTGCTGAAGATGACGCCCAGCGTCGCGATGTAGCGCCGCGGGCCGACCTGTTCCTGGCCGATGACGACCGAGGAAACCATGGCGTCGATCGATTCGACCGGCATGTCCGGTCCGCCGAGCTTCTTCCAGGCTTCCTTCTCGGCCTGCTTCCAGCCTTCCAGGCGCGCATCCGCACCGGTCTTGGCGGTAACGTCGACCTTGATGCCGTTGACCTGGATGTCTTCGGAGTTGGCGAGCGGAGCGATGCCGCGATCGCCCTCCACTTGCGCCACGAGTCGATAGCCGCCCACCGCTCCCGCAGCGAGAATCGCGGCACCGCCGGCCATGAGGGCCATACGGCGCACCGAACCGTCGCCGGAGCCGCGCGAACGGGTCAAGGCCAGGCCCCAGGTGAGGCCCTTGCCGGCCACGCGCCGGATATTATGGGAAAACGCTATCGCCATCATCAAACCGATGGGCCTTTTGCCCAAACCGATCCGGAAAACCAAGTCGTAATCCGAAGGCTCGCACAGTTGTATTGCCGAGCGATGCGCAAATTGGCGGAAGCCTGCCGACAAAGGCCGTCAAAGAATGCGGGAGACAAAGTTTCCGCCCGATTTGTTGCCCGGATTCGCGCCTCGGGCGTGACAGCAAGGCGTTTGCGCACTATGCGCGCGCAATGTCCGACGATAACACCCCGAAGAGCTATTCCTACGAGCAGGCCGGCGTCTCCATCGCCGCCGGCAACGCGCTGGTGAAGGCCATCGCCCCGCTCGCGAAATCCACCGCGCGCCCCGGCGCCGATGCGGAGCTGGGAGGCTTCGGCGGTTTCTTCGATCCGCGCGCGGCCGGCTACAAGGACCCGCTGCTGGTCGCCGCCAACGACGGCGTGGGCACCAAGGTCAAGCTCGCCATCGATCATGATCGCCATGACCACATCGGTATCGACCTTGTCGCCATGTGCGTGAACGACCTTATCGTCCAGGGCGCGGAGCCCCTGTTCTTCCTCGATTACTTCGCCACCGGAAAGCTGGAGAACGGCGTCGCCGAGCGTGTCGTGGCCGGTATTGCCGACGGTTGCCGCATCTCCGGCTGCGCCCTGATCGGCGGCGAGACCGCGGAAATGCCGGGCATGTATGCCGCCGGCGACTACGATCTTGCCGGCTTCTGCGTCGGCGCCGTGGAGCGCGGCGAGCAGCTGACCGGAGACAAGGTAGCCGATGGCGACGTGCTGCTGGGCCTGGCTTCGTCGGGCGTGCACTCGAACGGTTACTCGCTGGTCCGCCGCCTGGCCGAGGACAAGGGCTGGAAGCTCGACCGTCCGGCGCTGTTCGATTCGGACACGCTGCTGATCGACGCGCTGATCGCGCCTACGCGCATCTACGTTAAGAGCCTGCTGCCCTTCATTCGCTCGGGCCGCATCAACGCCCTTGCCCACATCACCGGCGGCGGCCTGCTTGAGAACATCCCGCGCGTCCTGCCCAAGGGTCTCCACGCCCGCATCGATGCCGGTGCCTGGGAACAGCCGCGCCTGATGGCCTTCCTCCAGGCCCAGGGCCATATCGAGCCGGCAGAAATGGCTCGCACCTTCAACTGCGGCATCGGCATGGTTCTGGCCGTGCCGGCCGAAGAAGCCGCCGCGCTCAAGACCGAGCTGGAAGCCGCCGGCGAAACCGTTTTCGTCATCGGCATCATCGAGGAAGGCGACAAGGGCTGCACCGTGCAGGGCGCCGCCGAAGTCTGGTCCGCGCGCGAGGACTGGGAGGCCGTCCATCTTGCCTGAGAAGGCAAAGGTCGCCGTCCTGATATCGGGCAGCGGCACCAATATGGCCGCCCTGCTCTATGCCAGCCGCGCCGAGGACTGTCCCTACGAGATCGTCCTCGTCGCCAGCAACAGGCCGGATGCGGGCGGCCTCGCCCTGGCAGCGGCCGAGGGCGTCGCCACTTTCGCGCTGAGCCACAAGGGTCTCGGCCGCGACGAGCATGACGCAGCGATGGACGCGGCGATCCGCGAATCCGGCGCCCAATGGGTCGCACTCGCGGGCTACATGCGGATCCTCACCGAGGGATTCGTGGGCCGGTGGAGCGGCCGGATGGTCAATATCCACCCGTCGCTCCTGCCGAAATACACCGGCCTCCACACCCACCAGCGCGCCATCGAGGCGGGGGACAGCCATGGCGGAGTCAGCGTCCACCTGGTCATTCCCGAGCTGGACGAAGGCCCGATCCTGGGCCAGATCCCGGTCGCGATCGTTCCGGGCGACACGGCAGAGGCGCTCGCCTCCCGTGTGCTGATCGCGGAACACCAACTCTACTCGCGTTGCCTGGCCGCTCTGGTCGTGCGCGAATCGAGCCCGGAATGGCTGCTCGAACGCATTCGCGAACGCGCTATGGCCCTGCCCGAAGCCGATGAGATCCAGAGCCATGGCATGCCCTGCTTCGGCGTGATCAAGGGCAAGAAGTTCGCTTACTTCACGTCGAATCACCACGCCGACGGGCGCACGGCGCTGCTGGTGAAGATCAGCGGTCCCGACGAACAGGCGATGCTGATCGAGGGGGATGAAGACCGCTATTTCCGCCCGGCCTATTTCGGCGACGGCTGGATCGGCATCCGCCTGGACCTTGGCCAGAACGACTGGGATGCCATCGGCGGATGGCTGGCGCGTTCCTGGCGGGCGATCGCACCGAAGAAGCTAACCGCCCTGATCGACGCGGCCGACCAGTTCTGATCCTTCGAAGGCTCCGGCAGGAGCCGCTGCGACCTGAACTCAGGCGCCCACCGCCCCTGCATCGCGGATCATCCGGCCAAGCTGGTCGAGCAGACAGAGGCGCTCCTTCTTGAGTTCCTCCAGCCGCATGTCCGACGCGGCCTCGATCTCCGATTCGACGCGCTGGATCGCGCCGTTCACTTCGTCATAGCGGTCGGCAAGCACAGCAAAGTGCCCGCGCGTCGCCTTGAGATGGCGCAGGATCTCGAGATCGTCCGGAAACTCGGAGGCAAGATCGTGGGGCTTGTGACCATGGACCTGTGACATCGGCTCTCCTCTTGATTCGAAACGAATGAAGGCGTGTTCCTGAGCTAGTCTCTCTCGTCCGAACCCGCCTTGCGCCAGATCAAGGCAGCGGCGGCCCCTCGGAATTCGGGTTCATCAGATTTCGGAATAGTCGACTTGCGGCCGGCTTTCGCGCGTGCCCCGGTAACGCTTCTCGGGTTCCTGAGGATCCCCCGCGATCAGAACATAATCGTCATGGACTTCGATCAGCGTGCCGACGAAAGGAAACCCTTCGAGACTGCCGCCCACGCGGTAGCTCACGGTGTCGCCCACCTTGAAGGTCTTCTCGTCGAAATTGAACTCGAACGGACAGACTTCGCCCGTATCGCCCATGCCCTGCATGTCTGCTCTCCTCTTCCGGGCGGCAATCTAGCGCAGAAGCGGAATAGGCCAAATCGAAAAGCACAAACCTCCGCCGCTGGTACGATTGCGACCGGGGACGTTGGTTTTGGGCGGTTCGGCAAGCCCGAAACAAAAAGGCCGCCCTTTGGGGGCGGCCTTTTCAATGTCAATCGAAGCGCGTGCTTCAGCCGACGAGTTCTTCCGGCTTGAAGAAATAGGCGATCTCGATCGCGGCGTTCTCGTCCGAGTCCGAACCGTGGACCGAATTGGCTTCGATCGATTCGGCGAAGGTCTTGCGGATGGTGCCCTCGGCAGCGTCGGCCGGGTTGGTGGCGCCCATCACGTCGCGGTTGCGCTTCACGGCGTCTTCGCCTTCGAGCGCCTGCACGACCACGGGACCCGAGATCATGAACGAGACGAGGTCGTTGAAGAAGGGACGTTCCTTGTGAACGGCGTAGAAGCCTTCAGCCTGTTCCTGCGTCATCTGGATGCGCTTGGAGGCGACGACGCGCAGGCCGGCTTCCTCGAGCATCTTGGTCACGCCGCCGGTCAGGTTGCGGCGAGTGGCGTCGGGCTTGATGATCGAAAAGGTGCGGGTAACCGCCATGGGATGTTCCTTGCAAACTGTAGGGCGAAAAGGGTTATGGTTCTTGCGCGCGCCACTAGCCGGGAACCGGCTTCATCGCAAGGCGCAGGCGATTAACTTACGGTCGTTCCGGATCAACTTCGGCGCGAGAGCCTATCGGCTCGGGATCACCCCGCCTGGACCCAGCGGCCGCCGTCCTGCTTCCAGTAATGATGCTCGACGCCTTCTCTGCCGCGCAGTGCGCGCCAGGTGTCGCGCGCGTGCTGGAGCGTCGATTCGTCGAACAGGAAGAAGGTACGCTCGAAAGCCTCTTCCCCTTCCCGCCACTGGCCATCGGCAATGGCCATGAACCTGGCGCCGTTGGCCGGTTCGGGCGCGTCGGAAATGAGGATCGGCTGCCGATCCTCGCTGCCGTCGCCCGCGAAGCCACTGGCCAGGAAACTCTCCGGCCCGGCCGACCAGAGCGCCTGGCAGATCCGCTGGCGCTGGCCGAGGTCGGCGGAGACGACGAGCAGACGCTCGCCATTCCCCGCCACCTTGCCGGCGATCAGCGCAAGCGCGCTTTCGGCGGGGTCACGACTGAGCTGGTAGAAATCCACGCGCATCGCCGTGTCCCCGCCTTTGCCTTACGCTTCGCCTTTGCCTTACGCTTCGAGGGTGTCGCGAACGAAACGGTCGAGCAGGCGTACGCCGAAGCCCGAAGCGCCCTTGTCCCAGGTCGCGCCCGGCTTGTCGGTCCAGACGGTGCCGGCAATGTCGAGGTGGGCCCAGGGGGTGTCGTTCTCGATGAAGCGCAGCAGGAACTGCGCCGCCGTGATCGAGCCGCCGAAGCGCGGGCCGACGTTCTTGATGTCGGCGATCGGGCTGTCGATCATCTTGTCGTAGTTCGGGCCCATCGGCATGCGCCACAGGCGGTCACCCGAAGCGTCGCCCGCTGCGTTGAGCTGGCCGGCGAGTTCGTCGTTGTTCGAGAACAGGCCCGCATATTCATGCGCCAGCGACAGGATGATGGCGCCGGTCAGCGTGGCGAGATCGACGACCTTGGCCGGCTTGTATTCGCGCTGCACCCAGGTGAGCGCATCGCAGAGAACCAGGCGGCCCTCGGCGTCGGTGTTGATCACTTCGATGGTCTGGCCCGAGAGCGAGGTGACGACGTCACCGGGGCGCTGGGCATTGCCGTCGGGCATGTTTTCCACAAGGCCGCAGACGCCGACCACATTGGCCTTGGCCTTGCGCAGCGCGAGCGCGAGCATGGTGCCGGCCACCGCACCGGCGCCGCCCATGTCCCACTTCATGTCTTCCATGCCGGCTGCCGGCTTGATCGAGATGCCGCCGGTGTCGAACGTCACGCCCTTGCCGACGAAAGCCACGGGTGCTTCACCCGCGGTTCCGCCCAGCCACTCCAGCACGAGCAGGCGCGCGGGACGCACCGAGCCCTGGGCCACGCCGAGCAGCGAACCCATGCCGAGGTCGGCCATTTCCTTCTCGTCGAGCACGCGGACCTTGAGGCCGCTGCCTGCATACTTCGCCTCGCAGCGCGCGACGAAGGATTCGGGATAGATCACGTTGGCGGGCTCGGTCACCAGTTCGCGCGTGAACGACACGCCGGCGACGATCGCCTGCTCGACCGCCCAGACCGCCTCGGTGCCTTCCGGCGCACCGATCACGGCGATGTCCACGAGGCTGGGCTTGGCATCGTCGGCCAGCTTGGTGCGGTAGGTGTCGAGACGCCATCCGCGCAGCACCGCGCCAAGCAGCGCACCGGCAGCTTCTTCGGCCGAAAGGCCCGCGCCGGTCAGGTCCAGGGTCAGCGCCGTCTCGCCCGAGGTCAGGTACTTGCCGACGACAGCCGCACCGGCGCGCTCCACGGCGCCCTTGCGGTCTTTCGCATCGGCCGCGCCGATACCGGCCAGCACCGCGCGCACGACTTTGCCGTCACGCTCTACGAAGCCTTCGAACACCTGTCCGGCCTTGCCGGCGAAACGCGATGCCTTGGCGCCTTCGGCAAGGACCTGCTCGATGTCGGCGGGAATCGAATCCTGATTCACGAAGCGGGCGACGAGACGCGCCGGGGCGGCTGCAGCAGCGTCAAGGAACTGGATATTCATGGGATCTCCTGAATCACGTGGGCGAGCGCCGATGTTGTGCGCTTCGCCGCAACAGCGGATTGCAGTTAGGCACAGGCGGTGCGATAGGCAAGTGATGCTCCCTGCCGTGCCGACCCTGCTGCAAGCCCCCATTCGCCGCTTGCGACCCGTTTCGCTGAGCGTCATGGCCCTCGGAATCGCCGCCTTCGGCCTGCCTTCGCTCGCCTGGGCGCAGGACGTTTCGCGCCCCGTCGACACCGGGCCGATCGAAGGCGCCCCTGCCGCGCCCCCGGCGTCGACGGACGACAACGTGCCGATCGCCTTCGAGGCGGACACCGTCGAATACGACCAGAACGACGAATTCGTGACGGCGACAGGCAATGTCGTGCTGCGCAAGGACCGGCAGTCCGTTCGCGCCGACAAAGTCACCTGGAACCGCAAGACCGGCCAGATCATCGGCAACGGCAACGTCCGCATGGTCGATCAGGACGGCAACCAGCTCTATACCGAAAGCGTCGAGCTGACCGACGAGCTCAAGACCGGCATGATGGAGAACCTGCTGCTGGTCATGCGCCAGGGTGGCCGCCTCGCCGCCAGCAAGGGCGAGCGCATTGCCAACGGCGACGTCGTCCTCCAGCATGCGGCCTATACCGGCTGCGCCGTCGAGAACGACGAAGGCTGCCCCAAGAAACCGACATGGCGCGTGGTCGCCAAGACGGTGGTCTATAGCGAGACCCAGAATCGCGTCCGCTTCAGCGATGCCCGGCTCGAACTGTTCGGCCTCGTCCAGCTTCCGCTGCTGGGCCTTTCTGTCAGCACCAACGGCGGCGCCGTCTCGGGCTTCCTGGTGCCCGACTTGCGGTCGAGCCCGTCGAACGGCATCGAAGTCGCGCAGTCCTATTACTGGAAACTTGCGGAAAACCGCGATCTCACCGGCTCGCTCCACGCCTATACCAAGGCGGCGCCGATGGCCTCGTTCCAGTACCGCGCGCTGACCGACATCGGCGCCTACCAGATCACCGGCTATGCGACTTCCAGCAATCGCATTCCGATCAACAGCAGCAATCCGGATCCCAACCGCGAACGCGCCTTCCGCGGCTATATCTTTGCCAACGGTAAGTTCCAGCTCGACGAGAACTGGAGCATCACCGCCTCGATCCGCCGCGCCACCGACCGCACATTTGTGCGCCGCTACGACATCTCGCGCGACGACCGCCTGCGCTCCTCGATCGAGGTCGAGCGGATCGACCAGGACAGCTACTTCTCGTTCTCGGGCTATGCGACGCAGACCCTGCAGTCTAGCCGCGACCAGGGGCAGATCCCGGTCGCCTTCCCGGTGCTCGACTATCGCCATCGCTTCGACGAATCGCTGCTGGGCGGCAAGATCGAAACCCAGGTCAACACCCTGGGGATCACCCGCGTCGACGGACAGGACACCCAGCGCGCCTTCGCCAGCACCCAGTGGTCGCTGCGCAAGCTGACGGGCATGGGCCAGGAAGTGACCTTGACCGGGCTCGTGCGCGGCGACGTCTACCACTCGGACGAAAACGAACTGTCCACCACCGCGCTCTACCGCGGCCAATCGGGTTGGGAAGGCCGCGGCATCGCGCTGGCGGCGGTCGACGTGAAATGGCCGCTGGTCGGGCAGGTCTTCGGCGGCAGCCAGGTGCTGACCCCCCGCGTCCAGCTCGTCGCCACGCCCAGGATCAAGAACCTCGCGATCCCGAACGAGGATTCGCGGGCGATCGAACTGGAAGATTCCAACCTCTTCGCGCTCAATCGCTTCCCCGGCTACGATCGGTTCGAGGACGGCGTGCGCTTCACCTACGGTTTCGACTGGATGTTCGAGCGCCCGCGCTGGCGCATCAAGTCCACGATCGGCCAGTCGATCCGCCTCAGCAACAAGCCCTCGATCCTGCCCGACGGCACCGGCCTTGCCAGCAAGACCTCGGACATCGTCGGCCGCACCGAAGTGCGCTATCGCAATTTCTTCAACATCATCCACCGCTACCGTGTCGACAAGGACACGCTAGCGGTACGCCGCAACGAGTTCGACATCTCTCTGGGCAACAACCAGACCTACCTCGAACTCGGCTATACCAAGCTGAACCGCGACATCTCGATGGACATCGAGGATTTGAAGGATCGCGAGGAAGTGCGCGCGGCCGGACGCGTGGCCTTTGCCAATTACTGGTCCGTGTTCGGGTCGGCTTCGGTCAACCTGACCGACCAGAACGAGGATCCTATCTACGGTTCGGACGGGTTCCAGCCCCTGCGCTCGCGCCTGGGCATGGCCTACGAAGACGACTGCCTCCAGATTTCGTTCACCTGGCGGCGGGACTACGTGACCTTCGGCGATGCGCGGAAGGGCAACTCATTCCAGCTGGGCTTCGCGCTCAAGAACATCGGCGCCTGGTAAAATCGGTCATGGCTGAGGAGCACAGGCGCGGGCGTTGGCACCGCGGACCAAAGCGGCTATCGGACGTGCTCAGTTTCGGTTAAGCCGCGTGCCGACATAGGGCCGGGAAGCTCCCTCGGCGAATTCTCCATCGAGCGGCATCGGCCGGACGGGTCGAATACGGGATACAGGTCAAGGTGAAAGCAATCCAACGCAACAAGTTCATCAAGCGCGCGGCTCTTGCCTGCGGCGCCGTGGCGGCGACGCTTTCGGCCCACGCTGCTTTCGCCCAGTCCGCCCCCCAGGGCGAGATCGTCATTCCTGACGACGTGAAGATCTTCGGTAACGACAATCCCAACCTGCGCCGCGCGACGGCGGTGGTAAACGGCTCGGTCATCACCGGTACCGACGTCGACCAGCGCCTCGCCCTGATCCTTGCCGCCAACCAGGGCAAGATCAGCGAGGAAGAACAGAAGCGCCTGCGCCTTCAGGTGCTGCGCAACCTGATCGACGAAACGCTCCAGATCCAGGAAGCCAAGGCTGTCGAAGTCTCGGTGGACGATGCCGAGGTAGACCAGTCCTACGCCCGCGTCGCTTCGCAGAACTTCAATCAGAACACCCAGGCGATGGACGCCTATCTCAAGCGCGTCGGCTCCTCGCCGGATTCGCTGAAGCGCCAGATCCGCGGCGAACTTTCGTGGCAGCGCCTGCTTCAGCGCAATGTGCAACCGTTCATCAACGTCTCCGACGATGAAGTGAACGAAGTGATCGACCGCCTCAAGGCGTCGAAGGGCACCGAGGAATACCGTCTGGGCGAGATCTACCTCGCCGCCACGCCGGAATCGCAGCAGCAGGTGGCAACCAACGCCAACCAGATCATGCAGCAGCTGCGCCAGGGCGGCAGCTTCGTGGCCTATGCCCGCCAGTACTCGCAGGCATCGACCGCTTCGGTCGGCGGCGATCTCGGCTGGGTGCGCCTCGGCCAGCTTCCGGGCGAAGTCTCGGAAGCGGTGCGCGACATGCAGGCGGGCCAGCTTGCCGGTCCGATCGAGATTCCGGGCGGCTTCGACATCGTCTACCTGATCGACAAGCGCCAGGTCCTCACCGCCGATCCGCGCGACGCCGTGCTGGCGCTCAAGCAGATCTCGCTGGAATTCCCCAAGGGTATCAGCGAAGCGCAGGCCAATGCCAAGGCCGAGAATTTCGCCAAAACCATCAAGACGGCCAAAGGCTGCGGCGATGTGGAAAAGGTTGCCGCCACCATCGGCGCGCAAGTCGTTGCCAACGACCAGGTGAAGGCCCGCGATCTGCCCGGCCCGATCCAGTCCTCGATCCTGACCCTGTCGCCCGGCGAGACCCTGCCGCCCTTCGGCTCGCTTGCCGAGGGCGTGCGCATCCTGATGCTCTGCGGCCGCGACGATCCGCAAGTCGAATCCGGCCCGAACTTCGAGCAGGTCATGGCGCAGATGGAAGACGACCGCGTCAACAAGCGCGCGCAGATGTACTTGCGCGACCTTCGCCGCGATGCGGTGATCGAATACAACTGACGAACAAGGGGGCGGCACCGATGGCGGCCAATACCAACGGCGCGCCGCCCCTCGCGGTTTCGCTGGGAGACCCGGCAGGAGTCGGACCGGAGCTTTTTGCCCAGGCCTGGGCGGATCGGCACGAAGCAGGATTGTCGCCGTTCTTCGCGGTCGGCGGCGCCGAAGTGCTCAAGGCGGCCGCGCGGAGCCGGGGCTTCGAACTGCCCATAGCCCGCATTGCCAGCGCCGACGAAGCCGCCGCCGTGTTCGGTGCTGCATTGCCGGTTCTGGGCGACGAGGATACGGCCGCCGTGTTCGGCCAGCCCGATCGAAGCGGTGCCGCCCTCGCCCTCCATTCATTGACCCGCGCCACGCAGCTCGCCCTTGCAGGCGAGGCCGGCGCCGTCGTCACGGGGCCTATCGCCAAGTCGAAACTTGCGGAAATCGGCTTTTCGCAGCCCGGCCAAACCGAATTTCTCGCCGATGCCTGCGGCGTTGCCCATGGCGATGCCGTGATGATGTTGGCCGGCCCGAACTTGCGCACCGTGCCGCTGACCGTGCACGTCGCCCTTTCGCAGGTGCCCGCGCTGGTCACGCGCGCCTTGATCGAGAGCAAGGCCCGCATCGTCGCGCAGGCGCTTCGCCGCGACTTCGGGCTATCGCCGGCCCGCCTCGCCATCACCGGTCTCAATCCCCACGCCGGGGAAGACGGCCGCATGGGCCGGGAAGAAATCGAGACGATTGCCCCCGCCATCGCCGCGCTCGCCGCCGAGGGACTGGCCGTAACCGGCCCGCACCCCGCCGACGCCCTGTTCGCTGCGCATGAGCGCGGCAAATTCGACGTGGCGCTCTGCATGTATCACGACCAGGCCCTGGTGCCGATCAAGACGCTGGACTTCGATGCCGGCGTCAATGTTACGCTGGGCCTGCCGATCGTACGAACCTCACCCGATCACGGGACGGCCTTCGGCATCGCCGGGCAGGCCGTGGCCAGTGCCGGAGCCACTATCGCCGCCCTTCGCATGGCCGGGGAATGCGCCGCGCGCAGGCGCCTGCCGGAGACCACTGCATGACTGCCGAACTGCCTCCCCTGCGCGAGGTCATCGCCAAGCACGGCCTTTCGGCCTCCAAGGCGCTCGGCCAGAATTTCCTGTTCGACGAGCAGTTGCTCGATCGGATCGCCGCCATTCCCGGCGGCCTTGAGGGGCAAAAAGTCCTGGAAGTCGGCCCCGGCCCCGGCGGCCTGACGCGCGCCCTGCTGCGCGCCGGCGCTGAAGTGACCGCGATCGAAATGGACCGTCGCTGCCTTCCCGCCCTGGCGGAAGTGGAAGCGGCCTTCCCGGGCAAACTGAAGGTCATAGAGGGCGACGCCATGAAGTTCGCGCCCGCCGACTTGTTCGACGGGCCTTATGCGGTGGTGGCCAACCTGCCCTACAATGTCGGCACCGCGCTGTTCATCGGCTGGCTTTCAGGTCAGGCCTGGCCGCCTCAGTGGTCCTCGCTGACTCTGATGTTCCAGGAAGAAGTCGCCCGCCGCATCGTCGCGGAGCCGGATACTTCGGCTTATGGGCGGCTGGCCGTCCTGGCGCAGTGGCGCGCGAAACCGAAGCTGGCGATGAAAGTTCATCGCAGCGCTTTCACGCCGCCGCCCAAGGTGATGTCCGCCATCGTCCATGTCGTTCCCGGCGAGGCGCCCGAGGGCGTTTCGATGCGGGTGCTGGAGCGCGTCACGGAAGCCGCATTCGGCCAGCGCCGCAAGATGCTGCGTCAGAGCCTGAAAGGCGTGATCGGCGCGCTGGATGCCCTGGAGCGACTCGGTATCGATCCGCAACGGCGTGCCGAGACTTTATCGGTGGCGGAATTCGTCAGCATAGCGCGGGAACTGACGCCGAACTGATCTAGCGTTCGGCGTCGCTCAAACCGGGGTTCGCCGTTTTGGAGAGAACCGCACCCGCCTGCGCTGGTTCGGGCTCGGCGGCGCCGAGACCCGGCTTCACAAGCTGGGCTGCCACCCAGATCGCAACAGCCGCACCAAGCGTCATCAGCATCAGCTGAACGAGGCGACCTGCCAGTCTTCCATCGGACGCCAGCGCCCCGGCCAAGCCCTGATCGCGCGGAAAGCGCAGGGCTTCGACCGCCAGCGCCACCGGCAAGGGTTCATCGTTGCCATTGGCATGGGATGCCGAACGTGCGGCTTCCCGCCCAGCGCGCGCTGCGTCGAGATGCACGACGCTGGATGGGTCGCTCGGTCCGGCGGTGTTACCTTCAGCCGGCACACCGCTTGACGGTGTGCCGGGTATGGCGTGCCCGTGGGCACGGTCGATTCTATGTCTCTTCAACGCCGGGCCCCCCTAGCGAACAATCCTTTGAATAGTGCTTTGGGGCCGATAGATCAAATTAAAGTTAATGCGAGAGTCAGACTTCTGCAAAAAGTTGCAGGCGGACGGCGTCCTTCTTTTTACGGCGCCAGGCATGGAGCAAGGGCTCGGTATAGCCGTTGGGCTGCTCCACGCCCTTGAACACCAGATCGCAGGCCGCGAGGAAGGCGAATGAGCCTTCCCAGTTGCCGGCCATGGGCTCGTAGAGCGGGTCGCCCGCATTCTGGGCGTCGACCTTGGCCGCCATGCGGCGCAGCGAATCCATCACTTGCTCGGCCGAGCAGACGCCGTGAAACAACCAGTTCGCCATGTGCTGGCTGGATATGCGCAACGTGGCGCGGTCCTCCATCAGCCCGACATCGTCGAGGTCGGGAACCTTGGAGCAGCCCACGCCCTGGTCGATCCAGCGAACGACATAGCCGAGCAGACCCTGGGCATTGTTGTCCAGTTCGTCCCGCACTTCCTCTTCGGACCAGTTGGCGCCGTCCGCGAGTGGAACCTGGAGCAGCAGGTCAAGGCTCGGGATCGCGGCCCCTGCCATCTCCTCGCGCAAGCCGAAGACGTCGACCTCGTGATAGTGCATGGCATGAAGCGTCGCAGCCGTGGGGGACGGAACCCAGGCCGTGTTCGCGCCCGTCCGGGGATGGGCGATCTTCTGCTCCAGCATGTCGCGCATCCGGTCCGGCGCAGCCCACATGCCCTTGCCGATCTGGGCAATGCCGGAAAGGCCATGCCGCAGACCGATGGCGACATTGCGCCGTTCATAAGCCGCAATCCACTCGGAGCCCTTGATCGCATTCTTGCGGATCATCGGCCCTGCCCGCATCGAGGTGTGGATCTCGTCCCCGGTGCGATCGAGGAAGCCGGTATTGATGAAGACGATGCGATCCTTCACAGCCTCGATGCAGGCCGCCAGATTGGCGGAAGTGCGCCGTTCCTCATCCATCACGCCGACTTTCACCGTGTAGCGCGGCAGGTCCAGCAAGTCTTCGACGGCATCGAACAGGTCGTTGGTGAAGGCGCATTCCTCCGGGCCGTGCATCTTCGGTTTGACGATGTAGATCGACCGCTCGCGGCTATTGCCGAAGCGCGTCAAACCCTTGACGTCCTGCGCCGAGATCGCGCTGGTCAGGACGGCATCCATGATCCCTTCCGGTATCTCCGAACCGTCCGGCAGCAGGATCGCCGGGTTGGTCATGAGATGGCCGACATTGCGGACGAACAGCAGGCTGCGCCCCGGCAATGCCAGCACTTCGCCGGAAGGCGTGGTGACGGTCCGGTCTCCGGCGAGTTCGCGGGTGCGGGTTTCGCCGCTCTTCTCGAACGTTTCCGTCAGGTCGCCGCGAATCACGCCGAGCCAGTTCGTGTAAGCGGCGAGCTTATCCTCCGCGTCCACTGCGGCGACGGAATCTTCCAGATCGACGATCGTGGTCAATGCCGCTTCCAGCACGATATCGGCAATGCCCATCCGATCCGCGCGCCCGACCTGGCTGGCCGGATCGACGACAATCTCGATGCCGAGCCCGTTCGAGCGGTAGAGGCGTCCCGCCTGTGTCACGCCCACATATTGGCCGGGGTCGGCAAGCGGGGCGCCGAGACTGTCGAGATCGCTCCAACTTCCGGTAGCGAGCGGCAGGGCCTTGTCGAGGAAACGGCGGCCCTGTGCGATCACCGCGGCGCCGCGAACCGGGTCGTAGTCCTTTCCCTGGGCCTGCGCAGCGTCGAGCGCGTCCGTCCCATAGAGCGCGTCATAGAGGCTGCCCCAGCGCGCATTGGCAGCATTGAGCAGGAAGCGCGCGTTGAGCACCGGGACGACAAGCTGCGGTCCGGCCATCGTCGCGATTTCAGGATCGACGCCGCGCGTGCCAATGGAAAACGCGTCCGGTTCCGGCACCAGGTAGCCGATTTCCCGCAGGAAATCCTGGTACTCGGCCTGATCGATGGGCTTTCCCGCGCGCTGGAGATGCCAGGCGTCGATGCTCGCCTGCAAGGCGTCGCGCTGCCTGAGCAGAGCCTTGTTGCGCGGTGCCAGGTCTGCGAGCAGCGCGGCAAATCCGGGCCAGAAGGCGGCGGCGTCCTGCCCGATCGGTGGCAGCACCCGGTCCTCCACGAAACGCGCCAGTGCGGCGTCGACCCGAAGGCCCGAGCGATCAACTCTGTCCGTCATTTTTCCTCGCATTCCCTGCACGCAGACCCATTCGGGCGGGCGGCGACCGTGACATCTGTTCAAGACTGTCCTGGGGAGGATCGGCCATTCTATGCCTCATCGCAAATGCCTTGGCAATCGCGAACGCGGTTTCGCAAGGAAGCTCCGTTACGGTCCCAAAGTGGTACCACGTCGGATCAGCTTACACCTTGCGTCGGAAAGACTTACATAGAAGATTGCTGTCGACGCCGCCCATCGCGGGAACCTCGGGTTGGCCCGGATGTTGCTTCGAATGCGCTGAAGTTCCTGCCGATCGGCACAGGGCAGGACTGGAAGGACTGGAATGCTTCGCAAGATCAGCCGCCTCTTCGTGATCAAGACCCGCTGGGAAGCGTTCATGATCATCTATGCCCTCGCGCTGGGCGCGGTGGAGCGTGGAAGCGTCTACCTCACGCGATTTCCGGGATGGGGCGGCAAGTTGCTGTTCCTGGCCTGCACGGGCGCCGTCTTCATGGCCGGCGCCAAGATACTCGACTGCCTGAAGTTCGAACAGGCGCAGGAACGCGCCGCCGAAAAGACCGAAATCGCATCCGAAACCGATCAGAATTCCATGGCGAGAATCGACGCCGCCTGAGCGCTGTCGTTGTTCGAACAGCCATCCGACCGAAGCCGCGCAGCAGGCGGTTTCGCGGCGATTCTCTTTGATGGGTGAAGGTGGGGTGTTTCTGTTGCAAGGTACACCCCGAACCCCTGGAATCCCTTCTGTTGCCCGGTGGGTCCAACCGCGCTTTAGCTTTGTAACGTCAGGCCGTTAGGCCCTAGAATTACGCGGCGAGAGCGAGTGCTTCGTTGTCGTTGGCACTTGTGAGTTTTGAGCCTTGAACGGGTTACTCAGCCCGAATGAAAACACCGCTTTTCAACACACGTCGATCCTAGTTCGGCCCCGTCATCACCCCTGCGACAACAGGGTTGCCCTGCCGAAAGGCAGGACGGGTGATGGTGGAGCCGCCGGGTACCGCCCCCGGGTCCGCTGTGCCTATTGTACGGCGCAGTTTATCATCATAGCCAACCGAAGCTGGCGAGACCCCATATAGGGCGCCGTACGAAAATGAAAAGGGGGCGGGTTCACCCCTCCCCCTCTTCGTGGAACGTCGCTGTGGAACACGCTCTTTCGCGAATTTCCCCAGCCAATCAGCCTTTCTTCAAGGCGTCGCGGATTTCCGCAAGCAGCTGAACTTCGGTCGGGCCGGTCGGCGCGGCCGGTTCTTCCTTCTTGGGCAGAAGGCGATTGGCCTGCCGCACGATCAGGAAAATCACGAAGGCGAGAATCAGGAAGTTGATGATCGCCGTGAGGAAGGCACCGTAGCCGAACATGGCCACGCCTGCCGCTTTGAGGCCGGCGTACGTCATCGGGCCGGTATAGTCTGCCGGGACGGTGCCCAGCACGACGAACTTGTTGCTGAAGTCGATACCGCCGGTGATGAGGCCGATGAATGGCATGATCACGTCGTCAGTCAGCGAGGCAACGATCTTGCCGAATGCGGCGCCGATGATGACACCGACGGCAAGGTCGAGCACGTTGCCGCGCGCAATGAAAGTCTTGAATTCCTGAAGCATGGGTCGGTTTCCCCTCGATCCTGTGCAGGCCATGGCTGGCCCTGGAGACCTGCCACATCGAAGTTTAGCTAACAATCGGTTGCGGTAAGAAGTTGCATGACGCGACTGTCCTTGAACCGGAACCGCCGCCTGCTATCTATCTGAGCAAGAGACCGTCCATTCAGAACGAGGCGGGGCCGAACGGTCCCGTCGATCAGGAGGATCACGCATGACCCTGTCGAACCTGGCCCGCAAGAGCCGCGCCGTGCTTGCCCTTGCGGCGGCTCTGTCGCTGGCCGCCTGCGGCTTCAACTCGGTTCCGACCAAGCAGGAAGCCGCCAAGGCGAAGTGGGCCGATGTGCAGGCCGCCTTCCAGGAACGCGCCAACCTCGTGCCGAACCTCGCCGCCGTCGCCAAGGGCGCCGCGACGCAGGAAAAGGAGATCCTCACGGGCGTGGTCGAGGCGCGTGCCAAGGCAACCAGCGTGCAGGTCAATGCCGAGGATCTGAATGATCCCGCGAAGATGCAGCAGTTCCAGGCTGCCCAGTCGCAGTTCGGCCAGAGCCTGTCGCGCCTGCTGGTCAGCGTCGAGCAGTATCCCGATCTCAAGTCGATCGTGAACTACCAGATGCTCCAGACCCAGATCGAAGGTCAGGAAAACCGCATTCGCATCTCGGTGCGCGACTACAATGCCGCGGTCCAGGACTACAACACCGAAGTCCGCACGTTCCCGACCATGATCGGCGCCAAGCTGCGCGGTGCAGATCCGCTCGTGCCCTACCAGGCCGCAACGCCGGGCGCGGACGTCGCGCCGAGCCTCGAAGGCAAGATCTGATATCGTGATCCGCGTGAAGGCCGTCCTTGCGGCCATCCTTCTGGCGTTCGGCGCGCTGCTTGCCCAGCAGGTGGCCGCCGCGCCCAGTTTCCCCAAGCTGACCGGGCGCGTGGTCGATGACGCCAAGGTCATCCCGGACGATGTCAAAGCCCGGCTCACGCAAAAGCTGGAGGCGCTGGAGAAGAATTCAGGCCGCCAGCTGGTGGTCGTCACCCTTCCCAGCCTTCAGGGCTACGAGATCTCGGACTACGGCTATCAGCTCGGCCGCGCCTGGGGCATCGGCCAAAAGGGCAAGGACAGCGGCGCGCTGCTGATCGTCGCGCCCAATGAGCGCAAGGTGCGGATCGAGGTCGGCTATGGCCTGGAACCGATCGTTACCGACGGCCTTTCCTTCCTCATCATCAACAACGACATCATCCCGCATTTCAAGCAGGACGATTATCCCGGCGGCATCGAAGCCGGCGCCGACGCTCTGGTCAAGCAGCTGACGCTGCCGCCCGAGGAAGCGCAGAAAGTCGCGGCCGAGGCCGATGCCGCGCGCAAGGATAGCGGCGGCGGATTCCCGATCGGCACGATCGTGTTCATCGTCATCATCGTCTTCTTCGTCGTCCTGCCGATGGTCAACGAGGCGCGCGGCGGCGGTCGGCGCCGGGGCGGCTTCGGCGGCCCGATCATCTGGATGCCCGGCGGTTTCGGCAACGACGATGACGACGATCGCTGGGGCGGCGGTGGCGGATGGGGCGGCGGCGGCGGCTTCGGAGGTGGCGGAGGTTTCTCGGGCGGCGGCGGCAGCTTCGGCGGCGGCGGCGCGAGCGGCAGCTGGTAGGGGGACGAGACAATGGCATTACCCATCTACCTCTCCGACGAGGACCATGCGCGGATCAGCGCCGCCGTGGGCGAAGCGGAAATGCACAGCGCCGGCGAAATCGTCACCGTCCTGGCAGACCGTTCGGACGGCTATACTGACGTGGCCCTTGCATGGTCGGCGATCGTGGCGTTTCTCGCCCTGGCCGCGCTGGTAATCGCTCCGGAATTCTACATGGGCCTCTACGAGCGGCTGCTGGCCGACTGGGGGCACGAATGGACCCCGCGCATGATCGTCGGCCTGGCTGCCGGTGTGGCTGCGATCAAGTTCGGCGCCATGCTGCTGCTGCAGCTCTGGCCGCCGCTCAAGTTCTGGCTAGTGCCTCCGCAGATCAAGACCATGCGCGTCCATGCCCATGCGGTTCGCGCTTTCCGCATCGGCGCGGAGCAGCGGACGACGGGGCGAACCGGCGTCCTCATCTACCTCTCCATGCGCGAGCACCGGGCCGAAATCGTGGCCGACCGCGCCATTGCCGCGAAAGTGGATCCCGAGGTCTGGGGCCAGGCCATGGCGGCCATGCTCGCCCATGTCGGCGATGGGCGGATCTGCGACGGCATGATCGTCGCCGTCGGCAAAGTCGGCGCGATTCTTTCCGAACATTTCCCTCGCGCCGATGACGACGTGAACGAACTTCCCGACAGGCTAATCGAAATATGACTGATATCTCCACGCTGCCCCTGCCCCCGGACGCCGATGCGGCGGATGAGATCATGTGGCAGGGCAGGTTCATCACCGCCCGCAAGCGCGGCCGCTGGGAATATGTCAGCCGCGCCAGGGGCATCCGCGCCGCGGTGATCCTGGCCGTCGATCCGCATGACCATGTCATCCTGGTGGATCAATACCGCGTGCCGCTGGGCAAGCGCTGCATTGAATTGCCGGCGGGGCTGGTCGGCGATCACGACGAGAGCGCCGATGAAGATGCCAGCGTAGCTGCTGCCCGCGAGCTGGAAGAAGAAACCGGCTATCACGCAGGCCGCATGGAAAATCTGGGCGAGTTCTTTTCCTCCCCCGGCATGGTCAGCGAAAGCTTCACGCTGTTCCGCGCGCACGATCTGGTGAAAGTAGGCGAAGGCGGCGGCGTCGATAGCGAAGACATCGTGGTCCGCCGCGTGCCGCTCGCCGGGATCGAGCAGGCCATCGCAGACTGGCGCGCGCAAGGCTACGCCATGGACGTGAAGCTCCTCATGCTGCTGGGCGCGCGGCTGTTGGGCTGATCGTGAAAACACGGTTCGGCGTCTGTCAACGCAAGGCGCGCTACGCCAGCGAGGCGGCGGCGCTGGAAGTGGCGCAAAAGGCCGATGTCGTTCTGCGGCCCTATCGCTGCCCGCTCTGCCGGCAATATCACCTGACCAGCCGAACCAAGGGAATGCGGGTTCCGCGTTTCCTGCTGGAGCGGGCGGAAGGGGGCAAGGGGGCCTAGCAACCCGCCCCCGATTGGCGGCCCCGCCCTTCTCGCCTCCCGATCCTCGCCCTCATGACCGGAAAAGTTCCGTCACGGCAAGCGATGGGATCAAGGTGAAAGTTCAGGCCGGGGCCGCTTTGGGCATAACGGAATTCAGAGCGTGGTGAAGATCGCTCCAAAGTCCTTGCCGCCGTTTCCGGCCTCGACGAACGCCTCGTAGATCCTGGTGGCGTGCTCACCCATCGGCACGGCGGCGCCGGAGGTTTCGGCTCCCGCCATCGCCAGACGCAGGTCCTTGAGCATGAGCGCCGAGGCGAAACCGCCCGCGTAGCCGTTGTCCGCAGGGCTCGTCGCGCCAACGCCGGGCATTGGCGTATAGTCGTTAAGCGACCAGCAGTAGCCGGTGGCCTTGGAGCTGATCTCGTAGAATGTCTGGGGATCGAGCCCCGCTTTTTCGGCCAGGGCCAGCGCCTCGCAGGTGCCGATCATATGGATCGCCAGCAGCATGTTGTTGCACATCTTGGCGACCTGGCCTGCGCCCGTTTCACCGGCATGGATAACCGCCTTGGCCATCGGTTCCAGCACGGCGCGGGCGCGCTCGAAGGCTGTTTCGCTGCCGCCGACCATGAACGTGAGAGTGCCGCCATTGGCCGCCGCGATCCCTCCCGAGACCGGCGCATCGACCATTTCATACCCGGCCGCCTGCGCCAGTTCCACGACTTCGCGCGCAGTGGCGAGGTCGATGGTCGAGCAGTCGAGGAAAAGCGCGCCCTTGGGAGCGTTTCCGAACACTTCGGCGGTGTAGACCGATCGGACGATCGCACCGTTGGGGAGCATGGTCACGACCGCTTCCGCGTCCGCGACGGCTTCGGAAACCGTCGCTGAAATCGAACAGCCCTGTTCCGCCGCCTTGCCGGTGGCTTCCGGCGAAAGGTCGAAGGCGGTCACGGCATGCCCAGCCTTCACGAGGTTCGCGGCCATGCCGCCGCCCATGTTGCCCAGACCGATGAAGGCGATTTTCATGACGTTCTCTCCCAAGTTTGAGACCGCTGGCCATCCGTTACCATCGGCCGGGCACCCAAGCGCCTCGCTGCATTCTTGCGCGGCTGGGCCAGCGGTCCCCGGTCACGCCGGGACGACATCCGACCCGCCACGGCGGCCTTAGCGGCCTTTCCAGACGCCGGGGCGCTTCTCGACGAAAGCGGCCATGCCCTCGGCCTTGTCCTCGGTGGCGGTGAGCACCTGGAACAGGCGGCGCTCCATGATGAGGCCGGTGTCGAGCGTGGTCTCGAAAGCGAGGTTGACCATTTCCTTGTTCATCATGGCGGCCAGCGGCGGCATCCCGGCAATCGCTTCGGCGGCCTTCAGCGCTTCGCCGAGGAGTTGGTCCTGCGGCACCACGCGGCTGACCAACCCCGAACGCTCGGCCTCCGCGGCATCCATCATGCGGCCGGTCAGGCACATGTCCATGGCCTTGGACTTGCCGACCGCACGGGCCAGACGCTGCGAACCGCCCATGCCGGGCGCCACGCCCAGCTTGATCTCTGGCTGGCCGAATTTCGCGTTTTCAGAGGCGATGATGAAGTCCGCCATCATGGCCAGTTCACAGCCGCCGCCAAGTGCGAAGCCGTTGACAGCAGCGATCCACGGCTTGCGGGTGGTCTTGACGATCTGCGCGGTCCAACCGGCGAAGAAGTCTTCCGAGTAGAACTCGGCGCCGGGCTTTTCGACCATCTCCTTGATGTCAGCGCCTGCAGCGAAGGCCTTTTCACCCGAGCCGGTGATGACGGCGCAGCCCTGGCTCTTGTCCGCCTCGAAGGCGGCGAAGGCCGTTATCAACTCGCCCAGTACCGATGAATTCAGGGCATTGAGCGCCTGCGGACGGTTGAGCGTGATGAGAGTGACGTTGCCCCTCGTTTCGACCAGGATCGTTTCGTAGCTCATCGGAAGTCCCTTCAGGTATTCGCTTCGATATCGGCGATCAGCGCGGCAAGATGGGCCGGGCTGGCATGTTCGTGCGCCTCGTCACGCGAGGTCGGCGTGTTGTCGTAAGGGATCGGCTCGTCGAACTGGTCCGCAGCCAGATCCCAGAACCGGCCGTCCACCCGGTTGTAGAAGTGAGTGCCGCCCTTGGTCGCGGTCTTGAAGATGTCCCCGCCGAAGTAGTGCTGCACGGCCAGCGCCGTCACCGCGCACTGATTGCGCGCGGGGTTAGCGGGATCGAATGGATCGGGGATGGAAGCGGCGGACCAGGATTTCTTGACGACGTGGTAGAGTTCAATCGGCGTCGGGAACGTCAAATCGGCCTCCACTCGTCTTCGGGGGCGAGCGGCGCGAAAATCGCGTCCAGCATATCCTCGGTCACGTCTTCGGGCGTCGACGGGTTCCACTTCGGCGCGTGGTCCTTGTCCACGATCACGGCGCGCACCCCTTCGGCGAAGTCGGGCAGGACCAGCACGTGACTGCCGATGCGGTACTCCATCGCCATGTTCTGCGCGAAATTGTCGAGGGTCAGCGAGGTGGCGAGCTGGCGCAGCGCGATCTTGCAGGCCTGCGGGCTCTTGGTGCGCAGCGTGGCGAGTTCCCGTGCGGCCCATTCGCTGTCGTCGCTTTCCAGCGAAGCGAGCACCTGCTCCAGCGTGTCGAAGGCGAAATGCTTGCGGATCTGCGCGGCGTGGGCGGCGATCCTGGGCTCGGGCGCCTTGTCGGAAAGCGCGCCGAGCACACCACCGATCTCATGGCCCGCGGCGATGCGGCGCTTGGCTTCGGGAAGCGCCTCGCTGGGCAGGTAGTGCGTCGCAAGGCCCGCCCAGAGGCATTCCGCGCCATCCAGCCGCGCGCCGGTCAGCGCCAGGAACTGGCCGAGCCTGCCGTCCAGCCGCGAGAGGTACCAGCCGCCGCCGACATCGGGGAAAAGGCCGATCCCGGTCTCGGGCATGGCGAAACGGGTGTGCTCCGTCGCCACCCGGAAGGGCGCGGGCTGCGAAATGCCGACGCCGCCGCCCATGGTCACGCCGTCCATGAATGCGACGACCGGCTTGTCGTAAATGAAGAGCTGGTGGTTGAGCTGGTATTCGGCACGGAAGAAGCGACGCCCCTCTATCCCGTGGTCTTCAAGGGCCGACCGGCGCAGCAGGTTGATGTCTCCGCCCGAGCAGAAGCCTCGACCCTCGCTGTGCTCGATCATGATCGCCTTCACCTCGGCATCGTCCGCCCAGGCCGCTAGCGCGTGGCTCATCAATTCGCTCATGCCCAGAGTGAGCGCGTGAATCGCCTTGGGCCGGTTGAGCGAGATGATCCCGGCCACACCATCGCGCCGGGTGAGGATTTCGGCGTCCAAACCACCAGCAGGCACGGCATCGGCAGGGAGGGTATCTCCAGACAGCGAATCGGTAGTCATGTCCTCGTGCCCCTTACTTGAGCAGGTCGCGGCCGATGATCATCCGCATGACCTCGTTGGTGCCTTCGAGGATACGATGGACGCGAAGGTCGCGCCAGAACCGCTCGATGGGATAGTCGCGAAGATAACCGTATCCACCGAAGAGTTGCAGGGCGCGGTCGACGACCGAGGAGCCGGTGTCGCTGGCCATCATCTTGGCCATGGCGGCAAAGCGGGTCTTGTCGGGCGCGCCGGCGGTGACCTTGGCGGCGGCAAGATAGAGCAGCGCGCGGGCTGCCTCCAGTTCGGCGGCCATGTCGGCAAGCCGGAACTGGGTGTTCTGGAATTCGGCAATGGGCTGGTCGAACTGCTTGCGGTCCTTCACATATTGAACCGCCTCATCGAGGCAGCGCTGCGCGCCGCCCAGCGAACAGGCACCGATGTTGAGGCGCCCGCCATCGAGACCGGCCATGGCGAACTTGAAGCCGTCCCCCTCGGCGCCGACGCGGTTTTCGGCCGGGATGCGGGCATCTTCGAAGATCACCTGCGCAGTGGGCGAGGCATTCCAGCCGAGCTTCTTCTCCGGCGCGCCGAAGGAGACACCGGGCGTGTCCTTGTCCACGACGAAGCACGAAATCCCGCGCGACTTGTGATCGCCCGTACGTGCCATCACGACGTAGACGTCGTTGTAGCCCCCGCCGGAAATGAACTGCTTGGTGCCGTTGAGAACGTAGTGATCGCCTCCGGCATCCTGGACCAGCCGCGCGGTCGTCTTCAACGCGGCCGCGTCGGAGCCGGAGCCCGGTTCTGTCAGGCAGTAAGAGCCGATCTTCTCCATGGAGCAGAGGTCAGGAAGATAGCGATCCTTGAGCTGCTGGTCGCCGAACCTGTCGATCATCCAGGCGACCATGTTGTGGATCGAGATATAGGCGCTGGTTGCCGGGCAGCCGTAGGACATGGCCTCCATGATGAGCGCCGCGTCCAAGCGGCCGAGGCCGATGCCGCCGCTTTCCTCGGACACGTAGATCGCCCCGAAGCCAAGCTCGCCCGCCGCTTTCCAGACATCGACCGGATAGTGGTGCTTCT
Source organism: Novosphingobium sp. BL-S-21 (assembly GCF_055521655.1). Classification (NCBI taxonomy): domain Bacteria; kingdom Pseudomonadati; phylum Pseudomonadota; class Alphaproteobacteria; order Sphingomonadales; family Sphingomonadaceae; genus Novosphingobium; species Novosphingobium sp. BL-S-21. The sequence goes on along the minus strand of NZ_CM145496.1, from coordinate 388,396 downwards.
CGTCCCACTCGGCAGCATAGGGCGTGATGCGGTCGGCAGTGAACTTGCGTGCGGTCTCCTGGATCGCAAGCTGGTCCTCGGTCAGCCCAAACTGTTCGGTCATCTCTGTTCTGTTCCTGGCAGGTGCGGTGGGGTGCTTCTAGGGGCACTTTGCATAAGTGAGCGTACCGGGCATCGCGTCCGGTCCGGTGTCCTTGCGGACAAGAGTCTTGCCGCCGTCGGGCGAGCGCAGGGCCACGTCAAGGTTCCAGCTCTGCCCTTCGCCGGTGAAGGCGAATTCGCCCTCCAGAGCCGTCGCGGAGCCGGACTTGATAGTGCCGAGCTTGGCCACTGATTCGTAGAACTTCAACGTATCGGCGTCGACCGTCAGCAGGCCTTTGGCATCACCCCTGGTGCTGGTGCAATCGGCATCGACGAGACCCCAGCGGCCCTGCAGGGCGGCGGGTATCGCCGAAGGCACCGCAGCCGGCTCCGATGAGGCAGAGCCGCCACCCGAGGATGGCGCCGTGGCACCGGGCGCCGGCTCCGGAAGCGTGGTCGCGGTTTCCTCGGCCGTGGGCTTGGCCGGCTCTTTCGAGCAGGCGGCGAGACCGAGGGCAAGCAGCGAGACGGTCAGGGCCGGGGCCAGTGCATTGCCGATCTTCATCATCGAGCGACCTTCCTTTTCTGCGGACGTTCCCGAGGAAACACCTGCAGTCCCTACCCTGTTCCGCGCTCCGGTCCCTGCCAATCGTCAGGCCATGGTCGGGATGATGAAGGCGCTGTCGCCCGCACCGCCATCCGGCCAGCGCTGGGTCACCGTCTTCACCTTGGTCCAGAAGCGGACGCCTTCCATGCCGTACTGGTTGTGATCGCCGAAGGCCGAGCGCTTCCAGCCGCCGAAGCTGTGGTAGCTGACCGGCACCGGGATCGGCACGTTCACGCCGACCATGCCCACTTGCACGCGCTGGACGAATTCACGCGCGGCGTGGCCGTTGCGGGTGAAGATGGCGACGCCGTTGCCGTACTGGTGCCTGGAGGGCAGCTCCACCGCTTCCTCGAAGCTCTTGGCGCGGACGATCTGCAGCACCGGGCCGAAGATCTCTTCCTTGTAGGCGCTCATCTCGGTGGTGACATGGTCGAACAGCGACGGGCCGACGAAGAAGCCTTCCTCATAGCCCTGCAGCGAGAAGCCGCGACCGTCCACCACCAGTTCGGCGCCTTCGTCGACCCCGGTCTGGATCCAGTTCTCGATCTTCTGCTTGTGGACGGCGGTGACGACCGGGCCGTACTGCGCTTCGGGATCGTTGGACACGCCGACCTTGAGCTTGTCGATCGCGGCGACCAACTTCTCGCGGAGCAGATCTGCGGTTTCGTCACCCACCGGAACGGCCACCGGCAGCGCCATGCAGCGTTCGCCCGCCGAACCATAGGCGGCGCCCATGATGTCGTTCACGGCCTGGTCCATGTCCGCGTCGGGCATGACGATGGCGTGGTTCTTCGCGCCGCCCATCGCCTGCACGCGCTTGCCGGCGGCAACGCCGCGCTCATAGACATAGTGAGCGATGTCGGACGAGCCGACGAAGCTGACAGCGGCAATGCCGGGATGATCGAGGATCGCGTCGACCATTTCCTTGTCGCCATGGACCACCTGCAGAACGCCCTCGGGCGCGCCGGCTTCCAGGAACAGTTCGGCAAGGCGGTTGGGAACCGAGGGATCGCGCTCGGAGGGCTTGAGGATGAAGGTATTGCCCACCGCGACGGCCGGAGCGAACATCCACATCGGGATCATCGCCGGGAAGTTGAACGGGGTGATGCCCGCCCCGACGCCGAGCGGCTGGCGCATCGAATAGACGTCGATCCCCGGGCCGGCGCCCTGGGTATATTCGCCCTTCAGCATATGCGGGATGCCGCAGCAGAACTCGACGACCTCAAGCCCGCGCTGGATGTCGCCCTTGGCGTCGTCCACGACCTTGCCATGCTCGGAGGCCAGCATTTCTGCCAGCGCCTGCATATTCTGTTCGATCAGTTCCTTGAACTTGAACAGCACGCGGGCGCGGCGCTGCGGGTTGGTGGCGGCCCACTTGACCTGCGCTTCCTGCGCGGTGGCCACGGCACGGTCGAGCAGGGCCTTGTCGCCAAGCGGGACCTGGGCCTGAACCTGGCCGGTGCTGGGGTTGAAGACGTCACCCATGCGGGCGGCCGATCCGCCGCTTCCGCCGACAACGACGTGGTCAATCAGGCGCATTCCTCATCCTTTCGCATTGTCTTCGACGGCACTCACGGTGCGCTTTCCACGTTAGGTGGTCCCGGTCCGATTTGCAGGCAAGCTGAAAATACGCCATCGATAACTGCACATTTGCAGCCCCGAGGACCATTTCCCGCAGTGACGATACCTTGACGATACCTTTTGGGACGATGCCCTCGATCGACTGGAGCGACTACCAGGCCTTTCTCGCCATCGCCCGGGCGGGACAGCTCGCGGGTGCCGCCCGCACGCTGGGCGTGGATCCCACGACGGTCGGCCGCCGGTTGCGCCGGCTCGAAGCCTCGCTGGGCACTGCCCTGTTCGAACAGACCCGCAGCGGCCAGGAACTGACCGAGGCGGGAGAAGCGCTGCTGTCCTCGGTGGAAGCCATGGCCAGCGCCGCCGGACGCATCGCGGAACAGGCCGGCGGGAACGACGGGCTTTACGGCACCTTGCGGATCAGCACGTCCGAGGGCTTCGGGTGCTGGTTCCTGGCCCGCCACTTGCCACGCTTCCAGGCCGCGCATCCGCGGCTCGCCATCGACCTCGTCGCCTCCAGCGGCTTTCTCAGTCCCACCCGGCGCGAGGCGGATGTCGCTATCATGCTGTCGCGCCCGCGCACCGGGCCGCTGGTGGCGCACAAGCTGTCGGACTACACGCTCGCGCTTTACGGCACGCACGATTACCTCGCGGCCCACGGTACGCCCTCGCGGCCGGCTGACCTGCTGGATGGCCATGCGCTGGTCGGTTATATCCCGGACCTCATCTACTCCCCCGAACTGCGCTATCTCGACGAAATCCAGCCCGGCCTGAAGGCGGCGATCCGCTCCCCCAGCATCACCGCGCAGCAAAGCTTGGTGGCCAGCGGTGCCGGACTGGGCGTGCTGCCCTGCTTCATGGCCGAATCCGATCCCCGCCTGGTGGCCGTGCTGCCGGAAAAGCGCATCCTGCGCAGCTTCTGGTTCGTCACGCATCAGGACATCCGCAAGTTGCCGCGGGTCGTGGCATTTCGCCAGTGGCTTGACGAAACCGCCCTGCGCATGGAGGGGATACTGAAGCCCTGACTTGCCCAAGGCTCCAACCGACAGGATGAACGACCCAGTGACGACAACGACCATCGATCCGGCCGAATTCCGCAAGGTGCTGGGCAGCTATCCCACCGGCGTCTGTGTGATCACCGCGCTCGACGAGGACCGGCCCACCGGCATGGTGGTCGGCTCCTTCACTTCGGTTTCGCTCGATCCGCCGCTGGTGGGCTTCTTCCCCGATCGGAAGAGCACTTCCTGGCCGCTGATCGAGAAGGCCGGGCACTTCTGCGTCAATGTCCTGGCCAGCGACCAGGCCGACGTGTGCCGCGCCGTCACGGCCAAGGGCGACCAGAAGTTCGTGGGCGTGGACTACATCGTTTCCGACCACAACCTGCCGATCATCGCCGATTCGATCGCCGCCATCGAATGCCGGCTCTATTCGGTGACCGAGGCGGGCGACCATTGGTTCGTGCTGGGCGAAGTCCTGCGCATGGAAGCCGTGCGGGAAGACGATCCCATGCTGTTCCACAAGGGCCGCTACGGCGGTTTCGCGGAGCGGATGTAAACGCACCCGAATCCGCCGAGGCGAATTCGGCGCGCTCGGCTTGACTTGACCCGCCCCTGTTGTTCACCCGTTCAGCACAGCAGGATGCTTGCGGGAGAGAATGCATGACACGTTCGCTTGAAGGCAAAGTCGCCGTCGTCACCGGCGGCGGCTCGGGGATCGGACGCGGCATTGCCCGGCGGCTGGCCGAAGACAAGGCGGCCATCGCGGTATGGGACCTCAATCCCGAAGGCGCGGCGGAAACCGTGCGGATGATCGAGGACGAAGGCGGCAAGGCACTGGCCCTCACCGCCGACTGCGCCGACAAGGCGGCGATCCAGGCTGCGGCGCAGGAAACCCGCAGCAAGCTGGGTCCGATCACCATTCTCGTCAACAATGCCGGCATCGCGCCTTTCACCCCGTTCATGGACATCGGCGAGGACGAGTTCGACAAGGTGATCCGCATCAATCTCAAGGGCCCGTGGCTGGTCACCAAGGAGATCGTGCCGGACATGCTGGCAGCCCAGTGGGGGCGGATCATCAACATCACTTCCTCGTCCACGCAGTCCGGCTCCTTTGCGCAAAGCCACTACGTTTCCTCGAAAGGTGGCCTGCTCGGCATGACCAAGGCCCTTGCCATGGAGCTTGGCGGCACGGGCATCACGGCCAACATGATCCCGCCCGGATCGATCGACACACCCATGCTGCGCCAGGCGCCTATCGATGCCGAGACTTACGGCAAGACCCTGCCGGTGAAGCGCCTGGGGCAAGTGGCGGACATTGCCGCCGCCGCCGCGTTCCTCGCCTCCGAAGAAGCGAGCTACATGACCGGGCAGACCATCAGCACCAATGGCGGGCGCTACATGGGTTCCGCCTGATAAGGATCGTGCGGGGCGATTGGAGCAGTGCAGGACGGCGGCGAAGACGCTAGCTTCCGTGTCATGACACAGGACTTCAGCATCGAGATCGGTACGACGACCCCTTGCCAGGCCACCCTGGCAGGGGGTCAACGCAGCGGCACGGGCACGCCGCTCGTCCTGGTGCATGGCTTCGGCGGCTCCCGGCACGACTGGGAGCCCGTCACGGCCGCCCTCCCCGATGACCTGCCGCTGATCGCCTACGACCAGCGCGGTTTCGGTGATTCCCATGGTGAAGCCGGAGCGCCCTTTTCGCACTCGGACGATCTGCTTGCCCTGCTGGATGCGCTCGAACTGGAACGGGCCGATCTGTGCGGCCTGTCGCTGGGGGGCGGCACCGTGCTCAACTTTGCCCTGAACCATCCCGAGCGGGTGCGCCGACTGGTGCTGGTGAGCCCGCTCATGGTCGGCTGGTCGTGGAGCGCCGACTGGATCGAACGCTGGAAGGCCATCGGGCGCGCCGCGCGAGGGGGCGAAATGGCAGCGGCGCGCGACCTCTGGTTGCAGCATCCGCTGTTCGACACGGCCCGCGACGGCCCGAACGCCGCGCGGCTGCGCGCGGGGATCGCCGCGTTCCACGGGCGCCAGTGGGTGCAGGACGACCAGAAACCCGAAATGCCCGATGTAGACCGGCTTTCCGCGCTGGCCCTGCCCACGCTCCTCCTGACCGGCAGCCGCGACACCGAGGATTTCCGCCTGATGGCCGAGTTGATCGATGCCGCCGGGAGGGACGTGACCCGGATCGAGCACCCCGGCGCCGGCCATTTGCTCAATCTCGAATTGCCGCAGCAGATCGCCCGTGAAATCGCGGGCTTCATCGGGAGAGGCTAGCCGCCCTCCCGCTTCCCCCAATCGCCATTGGTCCGGTTACCAGGAGACCCCGCATGAAGCTCGCTTTCGCCATGCCGCATATGCTGGAACTGAAGGCGACGATGCAGCCCTGGGAGACGGCCGTGACCGGCGCCGACCAGACGGCGCTGGCCAAATGGGCGGAAAAGCTGGGGTTCGAGATGATCGCCGTGCCCGAGCATCACGCGATTCCGCGGGATCATGTCGCCCTGTCCGGCGCTTTCTATTTCAGTGCCTTCACCGCGATGAGCCACTTCGCCGGCGCGACCGAGCGGCTGAGGGTCAATTCCTGCATCGCCATCCTGCCCGCCCAGCACCCGATCGTGACGGCCAAGGCGCTCGCGACCATGGACTGGCTTTCCTCCGGGAGGGTCACGGTTACTTTTGCAGTCGGCTGGCTGGAGGAGGAGTTCGCGCTGCTCGGAATTCCGTTCCACGAGCGCGGAGCGATGGCGGACGAATATATCCAGGCCATCATCGCCCTCTGGACTCAGGAAAACCCTGAATTCGAGGGCAAGTACGTGTCCTTCCGCGATCTGGCCTTCGAGCCCAAGCCGGTGCAGAAACCGCATATCCCGGTGTGGTTCGGCGGCGATGCCGATGCCGTATTGCGGCGTACCGCGCGCCATGCGCAAGGCTGGTGGCCCTTCCTCACCAAGCCGGAGACGATCCCCGAGCGACTGGATTTCATCCGCTCCCAGCCGGACTACAACGGCCGCCTGGAAGACGTATTCTACGGTATCTCCACCGCCCGCGTGGGCGAGGGTCACAAGGTCCTGGACGATCCCCGCGCCCGGCCCGGCCAGTCGAAGGACGAGCTGATCGCGCGGCTGGGCGAACTCTCCCGGCTGGGCGTGACCTGGAGTTCGGTTCCGATCCCTCCGCTCTCCGGTATCGAAGCCTACCGTGACTACACCCAGTGGATCGCCGAGGAGATCATGCCCGCGGTGCGATAGGAGTTCCGATGGTTTCGGGTGGTGCGGCCTGACGACCGCACCACCCGTTTACCGGATCCGACTGGACCGATCGGAACGTCCCGATCAGAACTTGCCGGAGAACGAAGCGCCGATCACGCGGGGTTCGTTGAACACGGCGGCCATGTAGTTCTCGATCACACCCTTGAGGTTCTTCTCATTGGTGATGTTGCGCGCGAAGGCCGCGATTTCGTACTGGCCGCCTGCGGCCGAGTAACCGATCTTGAGGCCGCCTTCGAAATCGCCCTTCGAGTAGAACTCCTTGGTCTTGTAGAGCACAAAGTTGGTGTAGCCCTGCCACATCCAGTCGGTGGCCGCGAACAGCGAGCCGCCATTGCCCAACGGCACGTCATAGCGCGCGGTGACATTGGCGGTGTACTTCGGCGCATTCGGCAGCGGATTGCCGTCGATCTGCGCAAAAGTGCCGCGCGCATTGGTGATCGTCGGGTCCTCGACCGTGCAGACGACGACGCCGTTGAGCGCGCAGACCTGGGCGTAGACGTTCTTGTCCTTGATCTCGGTGTGGAGCAGGCTGAGCCCGGCCGTCAGCGAGAGGTTGGGGATCGGACGTGCCTCCAGTTCCGCTTCCATGCCGTAGGCCTCGGCCTTGTCGGCATTGAACAGGACGCCGTTGCCGTCGCTGTCGTTACCGTTCAGCTGGATGTCCTTCACCCGGTAGGCAAAGCCCGAAAGGTTGAAGCGCACCCGGTTGTTCAGCAGGCTGGTCTTGATGCCGGCCTCGCCCGAAAGGATCGTTTCCGAATCCGCCGTGGTGAAGTCCGAGTTGAACACCGCCGAACGGCCCTGGATGGTCGGACCGCGGAAACCACGCGCGACGCGCGCGTAGACGTTGACGTCCGGGTTGACCTGGTAGTTCACGCTGACATCCCAGCTCGGCTCCTCGCCCGAGAGACGCACGTAGCGACGCCCCCGGTAAGTCACCGCGCCGGCCGCCGTGTCCGCGGTCTTGAGCAGACGCGTCTTCTTCGTGTCCTTGGTATAGCGCCCGCCGGCGGTGACCGTCAGACCCTCGGCCAGCTCGTAGCTCGCCTGGCCGAACACGGCCCAGCTGGTGTTCTGGTTGCGCAGGCGCACCCAGTTGTTGGGGTTGTTGGCCGGCGGCGTCAGGAAGTAGGCGCGCTGATAGAACTCGGTGATGTCGCGCTGGTCGAACCACATGCCGCCCACCTGCCACTTGAAGCGGGTGTCGCCATTGCTGGACAAGCGCAGTTCCTGGCTCAGCTGGTCGAGATCGCGCACGTTGCCCTGCGACTGGCCATAGCCGTTGGCCACGCCGTTCACCGGATAGTCCGCCGCCGCGCCGCCGTCGGTATCGCCGCGGCTATAGCCCGAAGTCGATTCCCAGGCGCTGATGGAGGTCAGCGTGACCGGGCCGAAGTCCATGGCGATGCGGCTGGAGGCGCCATAGGTATCGTAGGCCTGCGGATTGTTGTGCGCCTCGTCCAGGGCGATCTTGTCGCGCGGTTCCTGGCTTACGTCGTTCGAACCCTTGGTAAACGCGGCGCGGTGGAAGATCGTGGACGTGCCCTCGTATTTGCGGGCATGGAAGCTCGTCAGCATCGAGAAGCCCGAGCCGGTGGGCGCCAGCAGCAACTGGATGCGGGCGTCGCGCTCCTCGAAGCCGCCCATCGCATCCTTCTTGGGCGAGACGGTGCCATCGGCGCTGGGGCCGCTGTAGGTGTTGTCGATCCAGTCGTCACGGCGCTGGTAGAGCCCGGAAACGCGGACGGCCAGGACGTCCTGGATGATCGGTCCGCCAACGCCGGCGTCCACGTTCACCGAGTTGTATTCGCCGTAGCTGGCGCTGGCGCGGCCGGTCCAGCGGTCGGTCGTGGGCTTGATCGTGTCGATCTTGATGATGCCGGCCGTCGTGTTGCGGCCGAACAGCGAGCCTTGCGGGCCGCGCAGAACTTCCACCTGGTCCATGTCGTAGACCGGGTTGGACTTCAGCACGACGTGCTCCAGCACGACATCGTCCTGGATGATCGACACCGGCTGCGATGCGCCGAGATAGAAGTCGATATTGCCGAGACCGCGAATGTAGAAACGGGGGAAGATGCGGCCCGTGGTCGTTTCCGCGTAGAGGCCGGGTACGCGGCCCGACAGCGCAAGAATATCGTCGCCCGCAGCCTGGAAGCTGCGCAGCTGGTCACCGCCGACAACGCCCACCGAGATCGGCACCTGCTGGAGGTTCTCGGTGCGTCGCTCCGCCGTGACGACGATATCGCCAAGCCCTTCGCTGGGGGGCGCCGCGTCCTGGGCGAAAGCATGGGCGGAAATACAAATGGCACCCAGACCACAGGTCAGATGCAGAGCCTTTTTGGCGATGACTTTCGTGGACACGTCGCATTCCCTATTGGTTGAAAAACCGGCCGGGCGAGTACTTGTCCGCAATGACAGTCTTGTTACCGATTTTTGGGGGATATGTTGGCGGCAACGCAAATCCGCTCCAAATCAACTTTTTCCACATCGGATTTTCAACGGTTTGCGACATTTGCGCAACGCCCGCGCCCCCGCGATCAATCCCCTCCCCTGCTTGACGCAGACCCATGCGGCGCGGAATTTCGGCGCCTAAAAGGGAGAGGCTCCGGACATGAATTTACCCAGGCCCCGGCCCCGGCTGGATCAGGAAAACACCGCGTTCTGGACCGGCGGCGGCGAAGGCAGGCTCAACATCGTCCATTGCGGGGACTGCGGAAAATTCACCCATCCCCCGCGCCTGCTGTGCCGCCACTGCCAGTCGGAAAACGTCGCCCCGCAGGCCGTGCCCGGCACCGGCACGATCGACAGTTTCACGATCAATCACCAGCCCTGGGCCAAGGGGCTGGAAGTGCCCTACGTGATCGCCCGCGTGAAGCTGGACGGGGCGCCGGGGGTCTATCTGACCACCAATATCGTCGGCTGCCCGGTGGAAGCCGTGGACTTCGAGGACCGCGTCCGCGTCGTTTTCGAGGAACAGGACGGCGTCTTCTATCCCCTCTTCGAGAAAGCGGACTGATGCCCAGCAAGGAAGCCTATATTACCGGCGTCGGCCAGTCCGAAGTCGGGGTGCGCTTGCCGCGCCATCCGCTATTGCTGACCGTGGACGCCGTGCGCGAGGCGCTCGACGATGCCGGCCTCACGCTCGACCAGATCGACGGGGTCTTCACGTATCCCGGCAAGATGGCCGGCTATACCGCCTTTTCCCCGATCGCCAGCGAGGACCTGATCGAGGTTCTGGGCATCAAGTCGAAATGGCACATGGGTGCGATGGAGCAGCCGGCCCAACTCTCGGCCATCGGCGTGGCGGCCATGGCGGTGAAGCAGGGTCTGTGCCGCCATGTCATCTGTTTCCGCACGGTCTACGAAGCGGGCGGCATGGCCGATCCGGCCCAGTACATGGCGGGCGCGAAGCAGGACACCGTCAGCGGCAGTTCCCAGTGGACCAGCCCCTTTTGGGCCACTTCGGCCGCCTGCTGGACGGCGCAATATGCGGCACGGCACATGCACCGCTACGGCCTGACGCGCGAACAGCTTGGCCAGATCGCCATCAACGGATCGAGAAACGCCATGGCGAACCCGCGCGCGCGCGCGATCACCAAGGAAGAACTGACGCTCGAAAAGTACATGGCCGCGCGCATGGTGACCACGCCGCTCTGCCTTTACGATTGCGACCGGTTTTCCGACGCCTCGACCGTGGTGATCGTTTCGGCCGAAGACGCGCTGGACGAAGTCTCCGCCAAGCCGATCCGCATCGCCGCCATGTCAGGCTCTGTCGATCGCTATTCCTGGGATCAGGTGGAGGAGTTCGCCGCTTACGAGACCGGCGCCGACCTCTGGAAGCGGACGGACTACACCACTGCCGACGTCGACACGGTGCAGTTCTACGACGGCTTCGCCTTCCTGCCGATCACCTGGCTCGAAGGCCTAGGCTTCTGCGAAAAGGGCGAAGGCGGCCGCTTCATCGAGGGCGGGACGCGGATCGCGCGCGACGGGGAATTACCGCTGAACACGTTCGGAGGCCAGCTCGGCGCCGGACGCCTGCATGGCTTCGGTTTCGCGCATGAGGCCGTGACCCAGCTGCGCGGCAAAGGCGGCGAGAGACAGATCGCCGGCGACCCGAAAGTGGCCGTCGCCACCTCCGGCGGCGGTCCGATGGCTGCGGCGCTGCTGCTGACGCGGGAATGATCGGCGGTTCCGGCCTCGCGAGAGGTCGGAACCGTTTGCTCGTGGGAGTCAGCCTGCCGAAGCGAGGGCAGGCTTCTGCTCTTCGGCCGTGCCCCGCCGGCGCTGCCGCTTGAGCCCGATCAGCGGACGCAGCGGCCCTATCTCGCGCCCGATCAGGTAGAACAGCCAGGAACCCCCGGCCACTGCCGCACAGAGCGTGAGGAATTCCGCCAGGGCGCCAAGGCCCATGTCGCGAATGCCATAGCTGACGAAAACCATCACGGTCTGATGGGCGATGTAGATCGGGAAGACCGCCTCCACCAAAGTCGCACGCCAGCGGTTATCGAAGTTCCAGAAGCGATCGGCGATACCGAAGAGCGCGATCACCGTTCCCCAGCACTGGACGGACTTGGCGAAGGACAACGGCTCCTGCCAGGCCGCGGGCGTCGGCACATTGCCGGGATAGAGCAGCGTGTCGCCGATCACCCAGGCATAGCCGGCGATGCCGAGCGCAAGGGCGAGCTTCCACTGGCGGGCAATGGCCTCGCGGATGGGGTCCGAACCGCGCAGCAGGAATCCAAACAGGAACATGCCGAAATAGTGCAGGTGCGCGCCGCGGTCCTGGAGGAAATTATGGATGTCGGTCCAGCCGTAAGGAAGCATGCGGATCGCGAAGATCAGCCCGATTCCCAGCGGCAGCAAGGCCGGTCCCGAGAGCAGACGCTCGGCACCCCGGCGCAGTGCCGCGCGCCAGCTTCCGGGCAGGAGCATCAGTCCGGCGCAGAGCACCAGCGTGTAAGCCAGCAGATAGATCACGAACCACATGTGCATCGTGGCCGGGAGGATCTCGTATCCCACTTTATGGAACCGGAAGGCATCGTAAAGCAGGAAGTAACCATATCCATGGTCGTACCCGCTATTGACCAGCCCCATGTAGGGCTGGGGCGGCACCACCACGGTCAGGCCGAAAAGCAGAGGGATTCCAAGGCGCAGGATGCGGCTCTTGAGGAAGGCCCGATTGTCGCCGTCTTTCTTGAGAAGCGCGGCGCTGGCATAGCCGGAAATCGCAAAGAGCAGCGCCAGACGCCAGGCGCTGAGGCCGAGCAGCGGAATTTCCGCCCAGCTCACCACACCGCGCGTGGGCGTCTGATAACCCCACGGCGTGAACGAAAAACCGACATGGTAGAAGATCAGCAGAACGAACGCGCCGATGCGCAGCCAATCCATTCCATAGTGGCGTTGCGACGGGGCGAGCTTCATCTTTCTCCGGTGGGGTGGGCGGTTCCGCCAGCTGCGGAAGCACGGCCCACTTAGGGATTTCGCGCCTTTTCTGCAATGACACGGTTGTAACAGGTCGTCGCAGGCACATCTCCGGATCGGATCGGACTGTGCTTGGAAGCGCATGCGCGGGGCGACATGATGTTGAAATGCCACCGCCGCGCCTTACCATGGACGATGTCGCCCGCCTTGCCGGCGTATCCCGAAAAACCGTCAGCCGCCTCGTCAATGGCAGCGCATCCGTAGGCCCTGCTACCCGCGCGCGCATCCTGGCCGCGATGAAGGAGCTGGGCTTCGACCACCGCCTGTTTCCGCTACCCGGTAACGCCGCCGACCCTGCCATGGCCACACTCGCGCTGTTCCACGACGGCAGCGACCCCGCCCTCGCCGCTATCGTGGAAACGGCGATAATGGAGTTTCTGGGCGACGATGACCCGGTCATGACGCCCTGGCTCCTGCGCGAACAGCCGCTTGCGGGCCTGAAGGCCTTTCTTGAACGCCGCCGCCCCCAGGGCGCCATCTTCCTTCCTCCGCTCTCGGCTCGGGAGGATCTTGCCCACGCATGTGCCGATGCAGGGGCAGGCTGTGCGCGCCTCGGCCATCCCGGTCTTGCCTGCGACGATCGCACCGCCATGGCGCAGCTCGTCCACTGGCTCTCAGCCGAAGGACACCGCCGGATCGGTCTCGTTTCGAACAGCGACAATTCGCTATCCGGGCGCCTGCGCGAACAGGGGTTTCTCGAGGCTATCGCGGATCGCCGCCTGACCGGACCCCTGCTGGTGGTGGCGGGAGACGGCTCGTGCGAATCCGGCCGTGCCGCGGCGCACCTCCTGTTCGACGTCAGCCCCCGGCCCAGCGCGATCATCGCCGCCACTGACGAAATGGCTGCCGGCGTCCTTCAGGCCGCGGTGCAAGCCGGTCTGGCAGTGCCGCAGGACCTTTCCGTCGCCGGTTTCGAGGACATGCCCATCGCCGCCAGAACCGCACCTGCCCTCACCTCGATGCGCATTCCCTGGGACGAAATCGCGCGGGAGGCCGTAAGCAGGCTGACCGGCAATGACACGGATCGCCATACCTTCGCGGCCGATCTGGTCGTGCGCGAATCGGTTCGCGGCGTCGATGCAGACCATGCTCTCACCCTTGCCCGTCCTCTCGCCTGACCCCGTCCCGCCTCACGGGAGGCGCCAAGCCGTTCGGCATGGTTAGCAATGCTTTTACACTAAGGGATTAAACGGGTTACGGGCTCCCGTCCGGGACATGCCTTCCGCCGAGGATCGGTTCTCTTGAAGCACGCGATCGTTTCATCCCTGTTGGACCCTGTCCAGCCGCAGACCCGGCCCTCCACGCCTGTCGCGAACCAGGAGGCACAGCTCTATGCCCAGGCTGCCGCGCTCACCGAAATGGGCGCCTGGTCCTGCGACCTCTCGACGCAGGCCCTGACCTGGACCGAAGGCGTGTTCAACATCTTCGGCGCCCCGGCCGACCGACCGATGGACCGGCGCGAGACTCTGGATTTCTACACCGAGGAATCGCGTGCCTTGCTCGCGCAGCTTCGCGCCAAGGCGATCGAGGAAGGTTCGGGCTTCACCATGGACGCCCAGATCCTGCGCGGTGACGGCGAAGTCCGCTGGATGCGAATAACCGCTGCCACGCGCGTCGAACGCGGCCGGGCGACCACCCTCTACGGCATGAAGCAGGACATAACCGAAGAGCGCCTGCGCTGGGAACGCCTGCGCCATCTGGCCGAGAACGATGCCCTCACCGGCCTTTCCAACCGCGCCTGCTTTCACGCCGAATTTCTCGATCGGCCTGCGGGAAGCGAAGGTCTTTGCGAGATCGGCGCGCTTGTGCTGTTCGACCTCAACGGCTTCAAGACGGTCAACGACGCCTGGGGCCATGCAGCCGGCGACGCCTGCCTGAGCGACTTTGCGCGCCGCCTTCGCCGCACATTCCCCGAAGCGCGCCTGATTGCCCGGATCGGCGGCGACGAGTTCGCCATGATCCTCGACCGCAGCGCTTCGTCCGCCGCGCTGGAAAGCTCCGTGCGCCACCGATTGCCAGCACTGATGTCGCCGGTGGTCTGGCAGGGCCATTCCCTGCCGCTCGGCGCGAGTGCGGGAATGGCCGCGCCCGCCCTCGCAGGCGTGGTCGATCCGGAGGCGCTGTTCCACCAGGCCGATGCCGCGCTCTATGCCGCGAAACGGCGCGGCGGCAACCAGCTCTGCACAGCCGGAACCTGACCGCCTCCGCGCGAAAGGCCGAGCGGAGCCACCTGCCCTATTGCCCTTCCGGTTCCACCCATGTCGTGCGGGTGACGCGCGGCGAGAGATATTTCGTCGCCGTCCAGCCGCCATCGACGACGATCGACTGGCCATTGATCATCTCGCTCCCCGGCAGGCAGAGAAACGCGATCACCGAAGCGATATCCTCGGGCTGGGCGAGCCGCGGATAAGGCGTGGTCTCCACATTGCTGCGCTTGAACGTCTCGTCCTCGAAACGGTGGCGGACCATGTCGGTCATCGTCACGCCCGGCGCCACGCAGTTGGAGCGGATGCCGCGCGGCCCATATTCACAGGCCATGTGCTCGGTGAGCGACTTCAGGCCGCCCTTCGCCGCGGAATAGGCGCCCCCGCGCCTTCCGCCGATATGGGCGAACGTACTGGTGACATTGACCACGCTGGCCCCTTCGGAAAGGTGCGGCATGACATCGCGGCAGAGCCGGAACGGGGCAACCAACATGATATCGAGGAAACCGTCGAGCGCTTCGTCGTCAGTCTCGTCGAGCGGCTTGGGACTGCCCACGCCCGCGTTGTTGACCAGGGCATCGATCCGCCCGAACCGCTCCAGCGCGGCAGCAACCACGGCTTTCGGCGCGGCCGGATCGGTCAGATCGGCGCTGATCGCCAGGACGTGATCGGGATTGCCGATCTCCGCCTCCAAGGTCGCCAGCTTGTCCCTGCTTCGCCCGACGCCGACCACGGCAAAGCCCTCGCGGTGGAGAATTTTCGCGGTCTCCAGCCCGATGCCACTGCCTGCCCCGGTGATGATCGCCGTCTTCATCGCATGCTCCCGTCCATCGTCTTCCGCTTTCGGCTAGGCGTTTTCGGCGGGCCGGATAAGCCCGGCCGGGCGAAGGCGATGCTTGATCGTCGCTGCGATAAGCGGGGCTGCTCGTCTTGGCCGGTTCCGGGGCAGGGTCTAGCGTCAGCGCCATCATGAGCACGAACCAGAACGATAAAGCAGCCCTGGCCGGCATCCGCGTCATCGACATGAGCCGCGTCTTTGCCGCCCCCATCGGCGCCCAGATCCTGGGCGACCTTGGCGCCGACGTCATCAAGATCGAGCGCCCGGGCGTCGGTGACGATGGCCGGGGCTACGGTTTCTCGTGGGTGCCCGGCAAGGACGGGATCGAAACGCGTCACTCCAGCTTCTTCACCGTGTCCAACCGCAACAAGCGCTCGATCACGCTCAATCATTCCAAAGCGGAAGGCCAGGTGATCCTGCGCGAGTTGGTCAAGACCGCCGACGTGCTGATCGAAAACTATAAAGTCGGCGATCTCAAGCGCTTCGGCCTCGATTACGAGACTTTGCGAGAGATCAACCCCGGCCTGATCTACTGCTCCGTCACCGGCTTCGGCCAGACCGGACCCATGGCCGCGCGGCCGGGATATGACGGCTTGTTCCAGGCAACCGGCGGCATGATGGCCGTCACCGGCATTCCCGAAGGCCAGCCCGGCAGCGGACCGCTCAAGACCGGCCCCAGCCTTGTCGACTTCGTGACCGGGCACAATACCGCCCTCGCCGTCCTCGGCGCGCTGCAATATCGCAATCGCACCGGAGAGGGGCAATTCATCGACATCGCCCTGCTCGACAGTTCGGTCGCGATGGTCAGCCACATCATGCAGGACTACCTGATCAGCGGGCAGGCTCCGCCCCGCCTGGGCAATGGCGGCAATGGCGGCGGCCCCGCAGACCTGATGCGCTGCGCGGACGGCATCATCTACCTCACCGCCGGCACCGACGAGCACTACCGCCGCCTGACCGTGCTGATGGAGCAGCCCGAACTGTTCACCGATCCACGCTTCGACAGCAACCTCAAGCGCGGCAAGACCAACCGGGCGGAACTGATGGACATCATCAACACCTGGGCCAAGGCTTTCACCGTCACCGAAATGCAGGACATGCTCGACGGCGTGGGCATCCCGGCGGCTCGCTACAACGAGCTGGCCGATGTCTGGGAGGACGAGCAGGTCAAGCACCGGAACCTGCGTGCCACGACGCCGCACGCCCATGCCGAAAGCGGCACGGTGGACCTTATCGCCAGTCCGCTGGCGATGATGTCCGCCAGCCCGGCGACCATCCGCCTCGCCCCGCCGATGCTGGGCGAGCACAATGCCGAAGTGCTCGCCGAACTGGGCTATAGCGAACAACGAATAGCCGAGTTGGAGACCAGCGGGATCATCTGACCTGGCCGCACTGGCTGCCCTTCCCTGGCAGCCTTTGTCGATTCCCCCACCGCCTTTCAGCCGCCGGTTCCACTTCGGGGTCCGGCGGCCTTCGAGACTGCTAGCGCCCCTGGAAGGACGGTTGGCGCTTTTCGGAAAACGCCGTCACCCCTTCCACGAAGTCTTCGGTGCGCGAGGCATCGCGCTGGCCGAGGCGCTCGTTGGTGAGTGCCTGCTCCAGCGTGCAATCGGTGGCGGCCCAGGCCACCTGCTTGATCCGTCGCAGTGACCAGGGCCCGCGCGCCAGTTCCCCGGCCAGCGCCATGGCGGCTTCATCGAGGTCTTCGTCCGGCACCACGCGGTTGACGAGGCCCCATTCCAGCGCCTTCTCCGCAGGGAGCCGCTCTCCCAGCAGCATCATCTCCATGGCGCGCACCCGGCCGACCGCGCGGGCCAGCAACCAGGACGATCCCCCGTCCGGCACCAGCCCGACATGACGGAATGCCTGGAGGAAGAACCCGCTCATTCCGCAGAGGATGAGGTCGCCCGCCATCGCCAGCCCCGCGCCGACGCCCGCCGCCGCGCCGCGCACGGCGGTGACGACCGGCTGCTCCATGTCGCGCATGGCGATGATGACGGGGTTGAAGTGCCGGTCCAGCAAAGTACCCACGTCGCGGCGCGGGTTATCCAGCATATCTTGCGCATCGCCCAGGTTCGCGCCCGAGCAGAAGGCCTTGCCTTCGCCCGTCAGCAGCACGGCCCGCGCCTCGAACGCCGCACGCGAAACGGCATCGAAAAGCTCCTCGCCCATTTGCGCCGATCCGGCATTGCGCGTGGCGGGATCGTTCATCGATATCCGCGCCACGCCGTTTTCCAGGCTGTAGAGGATTTTCTCGTAAGTCATGTCAGGCATCGCTCCGTGCGTCGCGCCGGCTCAGGCCAGCATCTTTCCGAGGCGGGCATTCACGATTTCCTCGGCTTCGGCAACGATCCTATCGATCAGGTCCTTGCACGTCGGCAGGTCGTGGATGAGCCCCTGCACCATTCCCGCCCAGAAGATGCCCTTGGTGAGATCGCCGGACTGGAGCAGTTCCCGGCCCACGGCCCCTGCCACCAGGTGCTTGATGTCGTCGAAGGTCGATTCGGGGCGGGCGGAGATATCGACCACCTCGTCGGAAACGCCATTCTTGCCGACGCGGGCCGTGTTCTTGAACTTGCGGAAGATCAGGTTCGTCCCCCGCTCGTCGTTCTCGATATATTTAGCCTTCACGTTGTCATGGATCGGCGCTTCCTGCGTCGCGCAGAAGCGCGTGCCCATGTTGATGCCCTCGGCGCCCAGCGCCAGAGCGGCAACCAGCCCGCGCCCGTCACCGAAGCCGCCGCTGGCCAGCATCGGGATCTTCACTTTGTCGGCCGCTGAAGGAATCAGGATCAGCCCCGGAATGTCGTCCTCTCCGGGGTGGCCGGCGCATTCGAAACCGTCGATCGATATGATGTCGCAGCCGTGCCGCTCGGCGGACAGGGCATGGCGCACGGCCGTGCACTTGTGGAGCACGGTGATGCCATGCGGCTTCACCATTTCCCAGATCTCGCGCACCTGCTGAGTGCCGGCCGTCTCGACGATCTTGACCCCGCCGTCGATCGCGGCCTGCGCATAGGCCTTGTAATCGGGCGGGAGCAGGGTCGGAAACACCGTGATGTTCACGGCGAACGGCTTGTCGGTCATCGAACGGCAGCGCTCTATCTCTTCCCGCAGCGCCTTGGGGCTGGGCTGGGTCAGCGCGGTGAGCGTGCCCAGGCCGCCGGCGTTGGACACGGCGCTGGCCAGCTCGGCCAGGCCCACGCCCTGCATGCCGCCTTGCACGATCGGATGTTCGATGCCGAGCATCTCGGTGACGCGGGTCTTGAACGCCATTGCTTGCAAACTCCCAGAAACTTCCCTTGCAGTGGTCCTAGGGGGGATCGGCGCGCTTGAGGACACCGAACGCGCCGCCCGCCCCGCAATTCGCGCGGGCGATGCAAAGGCCGTTCCGGATATTGAAAGCCGCCGCGTGATACCCAGATTCCAAAGGCAAACATTTCAAGGAGTTTGGACAAGTGAACGGTTTCAAGACGGCCATGCTGCTGGCGGCGCTCACGGCGCTGTTCATGGGGCTGGGCTACATCTTCGGCGGCAGCGGCGGTGCGATGATCGCGCTGGTCGTCGCGGCGGGGATGAACCTGTTCACGTTCTGGAACGCCGACAGCATCGTCCTGCGCATGCACAATGCCCGCGAAGTGGACGAGCGCAGCGCGCCGGAATTCTACACCCTCGTGGCCGAACTCGCCCGCCGCGCGCGCCTTCCCATGCCGCGCGTCTACCTGGTCGAAAGTTCCAACCCCAATGCCTTCGCCACCGGCCGCGACCCGGAGCACGCCGCCGTCGCGGCGACGACCGGCCTTCTGAACATGCTGGACCGCGAGGAAGTGGCGGCAGTCATGGCGCATGAGCTGGGCCATGTCAGGAACCGCGACACCCTGATCATGACGATGGTGGCGACGATTGCCGGCGCGATCTCGATGATCGCCAACTTCGGCCTGTTCTTCGGGGGCCATCTTGGCGGGGGCGAAAACCGACCTAATCCCATTGCCGCCATCGCGGCCGTGTTCATGGCCCCCTTCGCCGCGATGATCGTGCAGATGGCGATCAGCCGCACCCGCGAATTCGGCGCGGACAAGGCCGGCGCCGAGATCAGCGGCAACCCGCGCGCGCTCGCATCCGCCCTCGCCAAGATCGCGGGCCCGGCGCAGGCGGTTCCCAGCGTGGCTTCGGAGCGCAATCCGGCGGCGGCGCAGCTCTACATCGTGCCCACTTCGGTTTCGGACCTGTTCTCTACCCATCCCGCCACTGAAAAGCGCATCGCGGCGCTGATGGCCATGGAAAGCGCGCCGGCCCGCCGCGCGGCATCCGCGCTCGACCCGGCCCGAAGGTAAGCGACCGACGCGGAGGCCCCTGCCCGCGCCGTTCAAATAGCGCGCCCACGATAGAGCGCGCCATTGCCTGCCCCGCCGACGGTTGTACATTCGTTCAACACGAATGAAGAACAAGCCGAGAGGTGTCGGAGTGCTGAAATCTGTCGACGGCGGACTGCGGTCCGTCCCCTATCCGATCGAGGATCCGGAACGGATTCCGGTCAAGCGCTACTACGATGCCGAATTCTACCAGGCCGAGCTGGACCACCTCTGGCCGCATGTCTGGCAGATGGCCTGCCGGGAAGAGCAGATCCCCGAAATCGGCGACTGGATCGAGTACGAGAACGTCGGCAAGTCCGTCGTCATCGTGCGGACCGCCAGCGGCGTGAAAGCCTTCCACAACGCCTGCCGCCACCGCGGCGTGCCCTTTGCCGGCGGCACCGGCCATGCGCACGGCAATTGCAAGAAGTCGGGCTTCGTCTGCCCGTTCCACGGCTGGCGCTGGAACATGGATGGCGAATCCACCCAGGTCTACGGCAAGCACATGTTCTCGGAGCGGCAGCTTCAGGAGGACGACATCAACCTGGTCCCCTGCCGTGCGGAGACTTTCATCGGCTGCGTCTGGATCAACCATGACGACGACGCGCCTTCCGTGCGCGACTCTTTCGGCCCCCTGGCACCCAATCTGGAAGCCCGCGGCCTGGACAAGATGCGCGCGGAATGGTGCTACGGAGCGGAGCTGCCGGCGAACTGGAAGGTGGCGATGGAAGCCTTCATGGAAGGCTACCATGTGATGCAGACGCATCCGCAGCTCCAGCATGCGGCGCCGATGATGTACGATTCGATGTATCGCAGCCCGCGCGGCCCGGTGCCGATCATGGCCGAACCGCACTTGTCCTATCGCGAGAACCAGGAACTTCAGGTCAAGTCCATGGCTCTGCTCAGCGAAGGCATGGCGGGGATGGTCCACGAAAAGGAAGTGGAAATTGCGCGCGGTCTCATCGGCATCGAAGAAGGCCTGCCGGAAGACCAGAACATGGCGATGTTCCACTGGCTGGGCATCGTCATGCACCAGATTTCCGCGCAGTTGCAGGCCCGTGGAGAGCCGGTGCCCGACCTTTGCACGGTGGCACAGACCCATCCGGTCAAAGCGGTGGAGTTCCTCTTCCCGCATTACTTCCTGCTGCCCTATTTCACCTCGATGTCCGCCTATCGGATCCGCCCAACGGGGCCGGAAAGCTGCTTCTTCGAGATATGGTCGCTGACATATGTCTCCGAGGACGACGACATGGAAACGGTGATGGAGCCCACGGTGCTGCCTTACAACAGCCCCGATTTCCCACCGATTCCGCGGCAGGACTATTCGAACATCCCGATCCAGCAGAAGGGGCTTCATGCCAGCGGCTTCGAGTTCATGCGCCTGTCGCACGAAGTCGAAGGGCTGATCAGCAACTACGAACGGATCATCGACGGCTACCTCAAGGGCGTGCCGCAGGAGCAGCTTGCCAAGGCCATCCACAAGCTGGGCGGCAATTTCGACGGCCCGATCGAAGACCTCGGGTTCTGATCCAGGACCCGCCTTGCCGGACCATCCGGCACGGCGGGCTTTCGGACGTCACTTTGCCGTCTTGGTGCGAAGGCCCGAAGGAATAGGCAGGACTTCCACTTTGCCCGTGGCGACATCGTAGAGGGCGGGCACCACCTTCAGTTCGCCGGACTGGACTTTCGCCTCGATCACGGGCGAGGAATTGATCAGGGTTGCAGCCTGGATCACGGCGTTCTGACGGGTGACGACGCCGGGATCCTGGCTTTGGCTGAGATAGAGCGCGGGCAGGATCGCCGGGAACAGCGCGCTGATCTGGCCGGGGACCTCGGGGTTCTCCATGGCAGCTTTCACCGCCCCGCAGTTCGAATGGCCCATGACCACCACGGCCTTGATGCCGAGCACCGCCACGCCGTATTCCAGGCTGGCGATGATTTCCGGCGTGGTGATATTGCCGGCGATGCGGGTGACGAACAGGCGGCCAATCGGCTCATCGAACACCATCTCCACTGGCACGCGCGAATCGGCACAGGACAGGACGCCGACGATCGGCCACTGCCCTTCCGCCGCGCGGGCCTTGATGATGGCCAGATCCCTGGTGTGGGCCGTGGGCGCTCCCGCAATGAAGCGGGCATTGCCGTCCATGATTTCCTTGAGAGCCTGGTCCGGCGTGACTTGCTCGCCGCCGCCCCCAGGTGCGGCGGACGAGGCGGCCATGGCCGGCGGCGCGGCGGCCAGGCTCAGGGTTCCGACTGCGCTGGCGGCGGCCAGGGCTCCCAGCATCTCCCGGCGCGAGGTCTTGCAGCAGGCGGCTTCGGCGTCAGGCACGGGAAGGCTAGAGGACATCGCGGTCTCCAGTGTGATCCGACTGGAACCTAACATGGCCGCCCCGCCGCGGTGCTTGTTGAAAT
Source organism: Novosphingobium sp. BL-S-21 (assembly GCF_055521655.1). NCBI lineage: Bacteria > Pseudomonadati > Pseudomonadota > Alphaproteobacteria > Sphingomonadales > Sphingomonadaceae > Novosphingobium > Novosphingobium sp. BL-S-21. The sequence goes on along the minus strand of NZ_CM145496.1, from coordinate 366,561 downwards.
CGAACGAATTCGGTTCGTTCGGTTTCCGCCTGCTCAGTCTGCCGCAGTTTGGCCGGCCGGGATCTGGTCCAGGCTCTGATCGGCCGGTGTCTGACCCGTAAGCGCCTGCTCAGTCAGGGCGCCGACCAGGGCCTTGACCTTCTTCTGGCGCCACTGCGGCAATGGTGCCACCAACCAGTACCCCCTGCGGCACGGGGTCGTCGTCTGGATCACGTCCCGGTCGTTCTCGCTGATGAGACCGCGCGCGAGCAAGCCGGGAACCCGCGCCCGGCCGAGGCCCGATCGCGCGGCGGCAATGGCCTGACCCGCATCGCTCACCGCAATCGGCGGCTTGGCCTCCTCATTGTCCTGATCGTCCTCGGTGCCCGGTGCAGGGTCGCCCGGCCAGCCGATCCAGTCGCCCTGGCCCACTTCGACCCATTCCGCCGCGCCCAGTGCCGCGCCTTCCAACTCGCCCGGCCCATCGGTCCAGCGCACCGCCAGGTCGAGATTGGCTTCGGTGAAATCGGTCAGTTCGCCGTCGACGATGACATAGCGGACCTGCGGATTATCGGCCCGGAACGCGGCAAGGCGGGGGGCCAGCCAGGCGGCGAAAAATTCGCGCGGTGCGGCGATGGTGTAGACGTGGCTAGACTGGCCCGCCTGCATGGCCTGCACGGCATCCTCGAAATGAAGGAACCCGGTGCGCAGCGCGGCAAGCCCTGCGCCGGCTTCGTCGGTCAGTTCCAGTCCCTTGCTGGTGCGGCGAAACAGCACCACGCCCAGCAGGTCTTCGAGTGCGCGGATCTGCTGGCCGACCGCGGCCGGCGTCACGGCCAGCTCGTCGGCGGCGCGGGTGAACGAAAGGTGGCGTGCCGCTGCATCGAAGACGCGCAGGGCATTGAGGGGCAGGTGCGTGCGCTTCATGGGAGTTCCCTATGCGCTGGTTTTCGCACGGGCAATGAAGAACTGCCGCAACGCCCCCGGCGCTGCGCATCGCCCCCCCGAAAGCCCGTTCCGTCAGCGCGCCGTGGCGGGCGCGGCCAGCGGGAAAAAGGGGATCGCCGCCTCTATCTCAGTGCCGTCGTCGCGCAGGAAGGTGTAGTTGCCTTCCATCGAGCCCTGTGGCGTTGGCAGAGGACAACCGGAGACGTAATCGTGGCTTCGGCCCGGCGCGATGACGGGCTGTTCGCCCACCACGCCTTCGCCATCGACCATGCTGACATCGCCATGACCGTCCGTGATGCGCCAGTGCCGGGTCATGAGCTGGAGCGTCTCATCCGAATCGTTCTCGATGCGAATGTGATAGACCCAGAACCACTTACCCGCCTCGATGCGCGACTGCTCGGGCAGGAAGTTGACGGCGACCCGCACGGTCACCCCATCGGTCATCGCCGTATGTTGGAAGAATTCCTTCATAACATCCGCCAGCCTAACGATGATTTGACGGAACGACAACTGCGCAGCGCGAACCTTGCGCGAGGCATTCGGCTGATGACATGGCGGACAGCCAGATGAAGCGCCGCCCCGGCGGGCAGCGGCGCTTCACGACGAATCAGAGACCGGCCTTGGTCAGCGCCTGGTCGAGATCCTCGATCAGGTCGTCGGCATCCTCCAGCCCGACATTGATGCGCAGCATGCCTTCAGTGACACCCATGGCCTCGCGTCCTTCGGGACCGACGCCGTGGTGCGTGGTCGAGGCCGGGTGGCACATCAGCGAGCGCGAGTCGCCGATATTGTTGGAAATGTCGATCAGTTCGAGCGCGTCCAGCAAGGTATGCGCCTGTTCGCGGCCGCCATCGAGGACGAAGCTGAAGATCGGCCCGCAGGCATCCATCTGCTTCTGCGCAAGAGCCTGCTGCGGGTGGCTGTCGAGCCAGGGATGCAGGATCTTCGGCACGCGGCCGGCGACGAACTGGCCGACCTTGAGGGCGTTCTCGCTCTGCTTCTTGGCGCGCAGATCCAGCGTCTCCAGGCCCTTCAGCACGACCCAGGCGTTGAAGGGCGAAAGGTTCGGCCCGGTGTTGCGCTGGAACGGCAGGAGCTTGTCGTTGATGAATTCTTCGGTGCCGCAGACGGCGCCGGCCAGGACGCGCCCCTGCCCGTCCATCAGCTTGGTCGCCGAATAGGCCACCACGTCGACGCCGAACTCCATCGGCCGCTGCAGGACCGGCGAGCAGAAGGCGTTGTCGACCACGGTGGTGATCCCGTGTGCCTTGGCGATGGCGCAGATGCCTTCGATGTCGGCGATGTCCATGGTCGGATTCGCAGGCGATTCGAAGAAGAACACCTTGGTATTGGGCCGAATCGCCGCTTCCCAGGCCGCCGTGTCGGTGGCGTCAATCACCGTCACCTCGATACCGAAGCGCGGCAGCAGGCTGTCGCCCAGCCAGCGGCACGAACCGAAGGCGGCGCGGGCGGACACCATGTGGTCGCCGGCCGAAAGCTGACAGAGCAGCGCCGTGGTCATGGCCGCCATGCCCGAGGCCTGGGTACGGCAGGCTTCCGCCCCCTCCAGCAGAGCGATGCGCTCTTCCAGCATCTGCACCGTCGGGTTCTGGAGCCGCGAATACGTCATGCCGTCGTCTTCGCCCATGAAGCGGGCGGCCACGGTGGCGGCATCGTCGTAGCTGTAGCCGGAAGTGAGGAACAGCGCTTCGCTGGTCTCCCCCATTTCCGAGCGCCAGGTGCCTCCGCGAATCGCGCGGGTGGCCGGGCGCCAATTGCGGGTCTTCGAGCGGTCCTGTCCGGTAGTGCGTTTCATGGGCCAAGCCTCTAGGATCGCCAAAGGGCCAGCGCAAGCGGCCAGTGCAACCTTAGGCGCGCCGCGGCTTCGGTGGAGCAAGTTTCAGTCAGCCTTGCAGTCCCCTTACTTCGCCCTTATTCCGCCGGTCCGATGCCGAACGCTTCGCGCAATGAGAGAGATCCGATCGGCTGGAGCCTGATCGTGACGGGCCTGTTCCTGGCCCTCGCCCTGTTCCGGCTTGCGGAACCGAACCGCTATTACTTCGACGAGATCCACTACGTCCCGGCTGCGCTCAAGCTGCTGGAACTGATCCCGGCCAATGGCGAGCATCCCATGTTCGCCAAGGAAGTGATCGCCGGCTTCATCTCGATCATCGGCGACCGGCCGATCGCCTGGCGCATCGGCCCGCTGCTGTTCGGCGTGTTCGGCCTGTTCGCCTTCGCGCGCTTCGTCTGGCACTTGTCCGGACGCCGCCGGGCCACGATCACCGCGGCCGTGCTGCTGGCCACCAATTTCATGTGGTTCGTCCAGAGCCGTATCTCCATGCTCGACATGGTCGAGGCCTCGCTGTGCATGATCGCCCTCTGGCAGTTCGCGGCCGCCCTTCATGCGCCGACGAGCGGCGCGGCGCGGGGACGACTGGCAGCGGCAGGCGTAGCGCTCGGGCTTTCGCTCGGGGCCAAGTGGAGCAGCGCTCCGGCGCTGATGGTGCCCGGGCTGTGGTTCCTGGCGCTGCGCGTGCGGGAGAGCGGCTGGAAATTCGTCGGCCGCAAGGGCGCGGGACCCATCCCGGGCATCTCGCTGGCGGAAGCCGCGTTCTGGCTCGGGCTGCTGCCCCTGATGGTCTATTGGGCGACGTACCTTCCGGCGATGTTCTATAGCAGCCGCCCGCTCTCGCCCTGGGGCTTCATCGAGCAGCACCGCCATATGATCGCGCTGCAGGACAGCGTGAAGAAGCTGCACCCCTACCGCAGCCTCTGGTACCAGTGGATGGTCGACTGGCGGCCGATCTGGTACCAGTTCGAGAACATCGACGGCCACCAGCATGGCATCGTGATGCTGGGCAATCCCTTCTCGATGATCTCCGGGCTCTTCGCGCTGGTTTGGGGCGCCTGGGTCTCGCTGTTCCGCGGGCGCCGGGACGTCCTGACGCTGGTGCTGCTCTATGCGGGCACGCTGGGCATCTGGGTGGTCAACGGCAAGCCGATCCAGTTCTACTACCACTATCTGCTCCCCGGAGCCTTCCTCATGGGCATCCTGGCCTTCGCCCTGGACGCCCTGTGGAACCGGCGCAACCGCTGGCGCCACCTGGCCACTGCGACCATGGCGATCTCGGCAGCGATGTTCGTGGGCTTCTACCCCATCATCTCTGGCGCCCCGCTGCCGACCAAGGAATTCTACAACGTCTGGATGTGGTTTCCGAACTGGCGTTGACGGAACGCCGGGCGCCTGTCCCTAGCCAGACGCGGCCAGCTTGCCCAAGTGATCCGCCTGCATGTCGGGCGTAACGACCTCGATCGCGCGTGCGCTCTCCAGCATCAGCTCGATCACGTCCAGGCCGCTCGCACGCCGCCGGTAGCGGGCCGGCCAGCCTTCGCGCCCGGCGATGGCATAGACTTCCGCGATGTCGAGCGATGTCGCCAGGGTCACGCTGCAATGGCCCGCATCCGTGCAGGGATCCTCGCAAGGCACCACAAGCATCTGCGGCGCCGCCTGCGATGCCTCCACGCGCCAACCCGCGCCGCAGCGCACCGACCGGCCGCCGACAAGTTCGGCCAGCACCGCGGCGACCCGGCAGGGGTCGCGGGCGTCTATCGAAACGCGAAAGATCATGCATTGTCCCTCAAGCCGGCTCGGCCCCGGTGCTGGACATGATTGCACGAGTGAACACAAAGCGAATCCGGCGAACGCCCTACAACGACCGACGTAGGGCAAACAAAAACGCGCGCCGGAACCCCGGCGCGCGCTTTTGTCTGTTCGCCGCCGCCATCAGGGCGGCGGGCCAGCTATCGCAGCTGGCTTAGTACTTGCCCCAGACGAACTTCGAGGACAGCGCGAAGTTCCAGACCGCGGCCAGCACGATGCCGGTGACGACCGCCACCACGTCATGAATGCCGATGGTCCTGAGCACAGCAGCCGAACCGACGTTGGTCAGCAGGCCCAGCGAGCAGGCGACGGCGAACTGCGCCCATCCACGCATCAGCGGGCCGAAACCGCGCAGGCGCTTGTCCGAGTACGTCAGTTCGTTGTTCAGCACGAAGTTGAACGTCATGGCCACGATCGCCGCGATCGAGTTCGCGATGTTGAACGTCGCGCTTTCCGACCAGTTGCCGTAGACGAAGCGCTCGGCGAACACGAGGTGGAGCATGATCCACAGCGCGCTGAACTGCACCACCACGCCCAGGGCGCCAACGGTTCCGAACAGGGCGAAACGGGTGGGGATGATGCGCCCCAGCCACTTGTCGTAAAGGCCTACGAGGAATTCGAACACGACGGTCTGGTCCAGCTTGCTTTCGCCTTCCGCACGCGCCGCGAAATGGAGCGGGAACTCCTTCACGCGAAGCGGACGGTCGACAGTTGCGAGAATGTCGAGAAGGATCTTGAAGCCCACGCCCGAGAGACGATGCGCATCGGCGCGCAAGGTCTCGGTGCGAAGCATGAAGAACCCGCTCATCGGATCGGTCAGTTCCACCCCGGTCACCTTGTTGGCGATCCGGTTGGCAAGGCCCGAGGCCTTCACACGGTCGGGACGGCCCCAAGCTTCGGTGCTGGCCCCTTCCGCGAAGCGCGAGGCATAGGCCAGGTCGTACTCGCCCGAGGTCACCGCCTTGAGCATGCCCGGCAGCAGCGCAGGATCGTGCTGGTGGTCGGCATCCATCACGGCAACCACCGGCGCGGCGGTGGAGCACATGCCCTCGATCGCCGCGCTGGCAAGGCCGCGGCGGCCGATGCGCTGGATGCAGCGCACGCGCGGATCCTCCAGCGACAGGCGGCGCGCCTCGTCCGAGGTGCCATCCGGGCTGTTGTCGTCAACGAAGACGGCCTCCCACACCACGCCCTTCAGCGCGGCATCGAGTCGCTCGATCATCGTCGCGATGTTCTTGCGCTCGTTATAGGTAGGCAGGACGATCGCCAGCTCAAGCGGCTTGGCTGCGACGTCGAGCGCCTCTGCGAGATCAGAACGAGTTATGTTCATGCGCCCCGTAATAGGTGGTAATCCTGAATAAACCTTTTTGGTCCGAACGGTAGGCGATCTTACAGCCGTTCGACGACCGCGTCACCGATTTCTCGCGTGCCGGCCGTACCGCCCAGATCGCCGCCCTTGATGCCATCGGCCAGTGTCCTGGCGACGGCAGCCTCGATCCGCGCAGCTTCGGCTTCGAGACCGAAGGAGTGACGCAGCAGCATCGCCGCCGAAAGGATCGTCGCCATCGGATTCGCAAGGCCCTTGCCCGCGATGTCCGGCGCCGAACCGTGGATCGGCTCATAGAGGCCGTACGTGCCCTCGGCAAGGCTGGCCGAAGCCAGCAGGCCGATCGAGCCCACGCACATCGAGGCCTGGTCGGAAAGGATGTCGCCGAAGAGATTGCCGGTGACGATCACGTCGAACTGGCCCGGGTTCTTCACCAGCTGCATCGCCGCATTGTCGACGTACATGTGGGTGAGTTCGACCTCGGGATATTCCTTGGCCACTTCGATCACCACGTCGCGCCAGAGCTGCGAGGTTTCGAGCACATTGGCCTTGTCGACCGAGCAGAGCTTCTTGCCGCGGCCCATCGCCGCTTTGAAGCCGACATGCGCGATGCGGCGCACTTCGTCCTCGGCATAGGACATCATGTCCCAGCCCTGGCGGCGGCCGTCTTCCAGCGTGCGCAGGCCCTTTTCGCCGAAATAGACGTCGCCGTTGAGTTCGCGCACGATCAGCAGGTCGATCTTGCTGGCGACTTCGGGACGCAGCGTGGTCAGGTCCTCAAGGCCTGCGAAAACCTGCGCCGGGCGCAAGTTTGCGAAGAGGCCGAGTTCCTTGCGCAGGCCGAGGATGGCCTGCTCCGGGCGGAGATGGCGTTCGAGATGGTCGCAGGAGAAATCGCCCACGGCCCCGAACAGGATCGCCTTGGCCGAACGCGCGATCTCCAGCGTTTCGGCAGGAAGCGGGTGGCCATGCTTGTAATAGGCCGCGCCGCCGACATCGCCTTCGACAAGCTCAAGACCCGGAAGTTCAAGCTTTTCGAGAACGCGCACTGCCTGCTCGGTGACCTCGGGACCGATCCCGTCTCCTGCAAATACTGCGATGCGCATGTCGTTCTCCGCTTGCTTCTCAGCCATGAATCCGTGCCAGCCGCTCACGCAGCAGGACGCGCGCCCCCATAGCGTCTCCACGCCGATCGGCAAGCGGATAGCGCGAAAGCTCACGGCCGAGGCGGTCGAAAGTGGTGAGTATCGCGCCCCAGTCGTCGTCCTGGGGACGGGCGACAGGTACGCCGTAACCGAGTTCGCGCAGCAGCAGGACCTCGTAGGAAAGCAGCGGCAGCGCCCAGCCCCTGGCCGAGGGCGCCACGCAGATCGCCTCCAGAAGCGCGCAGAGCGCGTCGTAAAGCGCGGGGTAGGGTTGGCGCTCCGGCAGCGCCATGGCGGTCAGCGCCGTCACCCAGGAGATCGCGGCGGCGGGAAGCGGCTCGCTGAGCCAGGGCCCGCGGCTGGTGACGAGTTCGATGCGGGCGAAGGGAAGCTGGCTATCGCTTTTCGCGCGCAGATCCGCCTCCACGGCATTGCCGGGGATCAGCACCGGCCGCAGCTCGCGCCCCCGGCCTCCTGCCACATAGGCAGCGACGATCCCGGCTTCGGACGTCAGCATCCGGGCGATGACCGCCGTCTCGCCGTGAGGGCGGGCAGCGCAGACGATGGCGGGTGCTCGAAGCTGCATGGCTCGCCGCTAGCGGCAGCGCGGTGCGGACACCACAAGCGCCGCACGCCCAATGCAAAACGCGGAGGAAATTCCCCCGCGCTTCATGCCTGTTTCCAGGCCCGTTTCCAGAATGGCGTCACCCAGGCCTTTTACTGGCCCGACTTGCCTTCGAGCGCGTCGATGCGCGCCTTGAGCGTTTCCACTTCGCCGCGCGCGGTGGCGGCGAGTTCCTTCACGGCCTCGAACTCCTCACGCGTGACATAGTCCATGTCGCCCATGAGTTCCTTGAAGCGCTCGCGCGCGCTGTCGCGGGCTTCGCGGCCGACGCCTGCGAGCGTGCCGGCAGCACTGTTCATCATCTTGACGAAATCGGCGACGAAGGGGTTTTCGCTTTGCATGGCGCCTATTTGGTATTTTGCGCGGAGGCGCGCAAGAGCTTCCGGCGAATTTCCAGACCGTTCAGATCTCGAAACGCTCGACTGCGCGTGGCCCTTCCGCACCGTCGAGCGCGGGATTGGCCTGGAGGAAGGCGTAGTTGAGATAAGTCGCGAAGCAGATCCAGGCGAGGTAAGGCACGAGCAGCAGTGCCGCGCCTGGCCGGATTCGCGCGAAAAGGACGATCGTCACCAGGACGGCCAGGTCGAGCAGGCCGATCACGATCAGGCCGGCCGTCATTCGGTGCGCGCCGAAGAAAACGGGGCTCCAGGCGAGATTGAGCGCGAACTGCACGGCGAAGGCGACCACCGCCAGTCCCCGCCCATGCGCCCCGCGCGCCGCGCAGATCATCGCAAGGGCCAAGCCCATCAGCACGTAGAGCACGGTCCAGACGATCGGGAACGTGATCGGGGGCGGGTAGATGCCGGGCTTCACCAGGGCGTCGAACCAGGGATTGCCCGGCCCGCTCTGCGCCACGCGGCCGGAAACGAAGCCCAGCAGCACGACCAGAGGAACGAGCACGAGCGCCCAGCGCAGCAGGCTGGCGCGCAACTGGCCGGACGAGGCAATCAGGTTCATTCCCTTAACAACTCCCGAATCAGGATAAACCACGAAGATGCGCGGGTTGTGTAACGAGCTTGCCGCCGGTGCAATCGCTCGCCGCCGGGAAAATCATCCCCGCAGTGCCGAAACGAGAAACTCGACGTTGCCTTCCGGCCCCTTGATCGGGCTTTCGACGATGCCCTGGATCACCCAGTCATCGGCCTCCAGCCATTCGCGGACTTCGGCGCAGACCCGCTCATGAAGCGCCGGTTCGCGCACCACGCCGCCCTTCCCCACTTCGCCGCGGCCCACTTCGAACTGCGGCTTGATAAGGGCGACCAGACGGCATTCGCGCGCCGCCAGGCGAAGCGGGACTTCCAGCACTTTGGACAGACCGATGAAGCTGGCGTCGCAGACCACCCAGTTGCACGGCGCGTCGATCTGCTCGGGGGTCAGGATTCGCGCGCTGGTCTGCTCCAGTACGGTGACGCGCGGATCCTGACGCAGCTTCCAGGCGAGCTGGTTAGTGCCCGAATCCACGGCAAACACGCGTTCGGCGCCGTGAGTCAGCAGCACATCGGTGAAGCCGCCGGTCGAACTGCCGATGTCCATGGCAACCGCGCCGGTGGGGTCGAGATCGAAATGCTCGATGGCATGCGCCAGCTTGATTCCGCCGCGCGAAACCCAGGGATGGTCGCGCCCGCGCACTTCCAGCGGGGCGTCGGCCTTCAAGCTCTGGCCCGGCTTGGCCACCTTGGTTTCGCCGGTGAAGACCAGCCCTGCCAGCACCAGCGCCTGCGCCCGGGTGCGGCTCTCCGCCAGGCCGCGATCCACCAGCATCTGATCGACGCGGGACTTGGCTATGCGGGGCGCTGGGCGAGTCGCTTGGCGCGGCGCGGCGCCTGCTTTCTTATCGACGGGGCGGGGTTCGGACGGGTCAGTCATGGCTTTGCACACTTGAGATGAGCCGCGCCTCATTCCATACCGGGGGAATGAAGGCAAATCCGCGCCGGCGCACCGACGCCCTTTCGTTCTCCCGCAAGTTGCCCCGCAAGGTGCTGACAGCCGCTTCGCTGACCGCGCTGGTGCTTGTCGCAGCTTGCGTTCCGGCAGCCAAGCCCCCCGTTCAGGCCCCGCGCCCGGCACCGACGCCGGCCGCCCCGCCGCCACCGGCCCCGCCGCCGCCACCCGCCGACTGGCGCGATTCTCCCGCAACGCCGGGCGACTGGCGCATCACCAGCCCGGGAATAGCCAGCTTTGCCGACGGCATTTTCGGCATCCGCTGCAATCGCGCCTCCTCCACCATATCCCTGTTCCGCAGCGGCACTTCGGCCGGCCCCGTTTCCCTTTCGATCACCACATCCGACACGACTCGCGCCGTTGCCGCCCATCCCGTCAGTGGCGGGGTCCAGGTCGACTTGCCCGCGCGCGACCGGCTGCTCGATTCGATGGCCTTCAGCCGCGGCCGTTTCGCGGTCCAGGCGCAGGGCATGCAGCCGCTCTACATTCCAAGCTGGACGGAAATTTCCAGGGTCATCGAAGACTGCCGCTGACCGCCGGATTCGGCCATCCCGTGTCGAAGCGCGTCCTTCGGCACGGTACGGCCGCGCGGCTTGCCGCGCAGGAACCAGACTTGTGCGCACAAGTGACCGGGAATCATCCGACCACTGAGGCAGGAATTTCTCGCGATTCGACGAGGTTTTGCGGCGATTTCAGAAGGTTGCAGGCCGCAGTTTTCAGCCCCCAGAAACGGCCCTTCGGCAGGGCATCCAGGCTGGGGAAAACTAGCCCGAAGCCTCGATAATGACCGCAAAAAAGATGATTGCAAGGCTTGTTGTGCGCTGCGGAATCGGACACAAATTTCACAGGACGGCGGGACCTGGGAAACGCGCCCGGGAGTTACTGAAGTCCAGCTGCCTCGGTGCAAGATCCAAGGTGGCAACCCTGGCTTAACAGCGCGAAAGGAGGTGATCCGATGTCTCATGGTTCAGCAGAGAGGTCGGCAATTTCCGTCGCGAGGCATTATCGCTAAATCTTGATGAAGCGATAAAGGCTTTCGCTGGCGGCACTTCCCGGCCGCTGACCATGCGAAGGGCCGCACCGGGCAACCGGGGCGGCCCTTCTCATTTGAACGTCTGCCAGCCACACGACTGCCAGCAACATCCCGCCGCGGATCGTAAGCTCGGCATCGCTCTCCTGGCTCAGACTTGACTGGCCTGAATGCCAAAAAGCGAATTTCCCGCTGGCCCTCCAGCGTTTCCCGAAGCTAAGGCAGAGACACGGTAAGTCTGGACGTCCATCGGACACCCGGACTTTCGCGCTTTACCGCTTTCCCCGGGCAGTAAAGCGCCTTGCACGCGTATCAAAATTACTTTTCGGTTGCCTTGAGCGTAATTTTCGTTCAACGCGCTCCGGAAACGCACACAAGAGGACTAGTTCGATGGCGACCCTCGCCGATGCCGGCCTGACTTTCACCACCCTGCCCCACCCTTCGCCCGCCAGCGCGGAGCAACGTGAGGCCGTGCTTGCCAACCCCGGATTCGGCACGAACTTCTCCGACCACATGGTGACCGTGGAGTGGACCGAAGGCCAGGGCTGGCACGATGCCGTCGTCGGACCGCGCCAGCCGATCGCGCTCGATCCGGCCGCTTCGGTGCTGCACTACGCCCAGGAAATCTTCGAGGGCCTCAAGGCCTACGTCCAGGCCGACGGATCAGTCGCGCTGTTCCGCCCCGAAGCGAACGCCGCCCGCTTCAATCAGTCGGCCCAGCGACTCGCGATGCCGGAACTTCCCGAAGCGCTGTTCGTCGAGGCGATCGAACGCCTCGTGAAGATCGACCGCGCGTGGATCCCGGCCGGCGAAGGCGCCTCGCTCTACTTGCGTCCGTTCATGATCGCTACCGAGGCCTTCCTCGGCGTGCGCCCGGCCAAGCAGTACAAGTTCATCGTGATCGCCAGCCCGGCGGGCAACTACTTCAAGTCCGGCGCTCCGGCCGTCTCGATCTGGGTTTCCGACTACACCCGCGCGGCCCCCGGCGGCACGGGCGCGGCCAAGTGCGGCGGCAACTACGCCGCCAGCCTGGTGCCCCAGGCCGAAGCCATCTCGCGCGGCCACGACCAGGTCGTTTTCCTTGACGCCGCCGAGCACAAGTGGATCGAAGAGCTGGGCGGCATGAACCTCTATTTCGTGTTCGAGGACGGCACGCTGCTCACCCCGGCTCTCACCGGCACGATCCTCCCCGGGATCACCCGCGACAGCCTGCTCCAGCTTGCGCGCGAGGAAGGCCTCAAGGTCGAGGAAGGCAAGTACAGCCTCGACCAGTGGCGCGATGATGCCAATTCCGGCAAGCTGATCGAAACCTTCGCCTGCGGCACGGCAGCCGTGGTCACCTCGGTCGGCAAGGTTTCGGGCCGCGACGGTGAATTCACCATCGGCTCGGGCGGCCCCGGCCAGCTCACGGCCAAGCTGAAGTACCGCCTCGTGTCGATCCAGCGCGGCGAAGCTGCCGATACTCACGGCTGGATCCGCAAGGTTTCCTGATCGCCGCCATCTGACGGCCGATAATTCGGGAGTCCGGGGGTTAGCCTCCGGACTCCGCTTTCCACACCCCGCCGATTTCGCCTGCCCTCAGCGGCCCGGCGTCACCCCGATACGCCGCAGCATGGCGATCTGCGTCCGGGTCAGCCGCTCGATCGTTTCGTCCAGCGAGAGATCGGGCCGCACGCTGTTGCGATAGACCCGCGGTCCGATCATCGCCCAGGTCAGCAGGAACGTGGCGAAAGCCTCGGCATCCAGGTCCTCATCGTCGCTGAACTCGCCGCGCAAGCCTTCGACAAGCGCCTCCCAATGCGGATAGCGTTCCCCCGCCCGCCCGGGCGCCAGGAATTCCTCGGTCCAGAGCGCGATCACTTCCGGTTTTTCGATCACGAAGCGGGTGATGAAGCGCGTGCGGTTTTCCATGGTGTCCGAAGGCGCGAAAGCCGCGGCCAACTGGTTGGCCGACCACGCCCGCACCGCCGTGAGCAGAGCCTCGCGGCTTTCGAAATGATAATAGACGGTCGTGCGGTTCACACCCGCCTCGCGCGCCACTTCCGACAGCGACAGCGCCTCCGTGCCCTTTTCCGACATGAGACGGATCGCCGTATCGATCAGCAGCGCGTGGGTTTCCTCGAAGCCCTTGTTGCGGCGACGCGTGGGCTGACGCCTGCCCAATGGAGCTGCCGGCGCGTCGATCGTCTTGCTCATTCGCTTCCTGCCTGTCTTCCCGGCGCGACCGGATAAGGCCGCAATATCACTCTAGGCAATTGATTTAAAATGACATTCGCGAAAAGTCGAGGTCTCTTCCGGTGAATATGTCGCCTGCTGCCCATTACCGAAGCGAATTGACCGGCGGCCTTGTCGTGCCTTGGGGCGCTTCCTAGATGTGCGCCCGACACATCAAGGAGTTGCTCATGGCCGACCTTACCTACACGCCGCCCGCTGTCTGGACCTGGGACAAGGGCAATGGCGGGGAATGGGCCAGCATCAACCGGCCCATCTCCGGCGCCACGCATGAGAAGGACCTGCCACGCGGTGAGCATCCGCTGCAACTCTACTCGCTGGGTACTCCCAATGGGCAGAAGGTCACGATCATGCTGGAAGAATTGCTGGCAGCAGGCGTGGCCGAGGCGGAGTACGACGCCTGGCTGATCGACATCGGCGAAGGCGACCAGTTCGGTTCGGGCTTCGTGTCGGTCAATCCGAACTCGAAGATTCCCGCTCTTCTGGATTGCTCGGGCGCATCGCCGGTCCGCGTGTTCGAATCGGGTGCGATCCTGCTCTACCTCGCGGAAAAGTTCGGGAAGTTCGTGCCGGCCGCTTATCCCGAGCGCGCAGAGTGTCTGTCCTGGCTGATGTGGCAGATGTCCACGGCTCCGCTGATCGGCGGCGGCTTCGGGCACTTCTATGCCTATGCCCCGGAGAAATACGAATATCCGATCAATCGCTATGCCATGGAAACCAAGCGCCTGTTCGACGTGGCCGACAAGCGCCTCGGCGAAACGCGATACCTGGCGGGCGATAGCTACACCATCGCCGATATCGCCGCTTATGGCTGGTTCGGCAGCTTCGTGCGAGGCGATGCCTATGGCGATGCGGCGCGCTTCCTGGACGTTCCGAGCTATACCAACCTGGTGCGCTGGGGCGAGGAAGTGGGCGCCCGCGAGGCGGTCCAGCGCGGCCGCATCGTCAATCGCAAGGGCGACGGCTTCGTCCGCGAACGCCACAGTGCCGCGGATATCGACACCGTGCTGAAGGGCTGATCGCTTCCCCATAAAGCCGGCGCGGGAAAAGTGCTCGATAAGGGCTTTTCAGCGCCGGCTTTAGCCGCTAAGCGCGCAATCCCTGCTGGGGCGTCGCCAAGTGGTAAGGCACCGGTTTTTGGTACCGGCATTCGCAGGTTCGAATCCTGCCGCCCCAGCCAGTATTTTGACCCATTTCGACCAACAAGGTCTCAGAGGATCTCAGAAGCAGCAAACTGGACCAGGCAGGTTTTGGATCCGCGACGGCAAGGCCGGAGTGTCGATCATGCTGCCCTATCAATTGCTCACCGCCCTGGCCCCTCGGTCGAAGCCTATCCATCAATCTCCCTCGTAGCATTCCGTTTGGGACAGCCTCCGGTCACACAGTGGCCGGAGGCTCGACGGGGTCACTTTTGCACGGGCAGCTTCGCGAGTTCTGCGTCGATCTTTCCTAGGACTTCATCCGTGACGGTGTCGGATGAGTACGATTGAATCTGCTTCAGCGTCATACCCCGCGCCATCTCGATTTGTGGGTTACTCACAAGATCCGGGAGATACTTCGTGACAATGGCCTTGGTCGTGGGATTGTCTAGCAAGGTCCCGATAGAGGTCGTTGAAGTCGACAAGGCTGCTGCCGGAGCGGAGGCAGCTGCGGGCTCCGCCGCGTTGACCGATAGCGGCGCCGTGATGGCAGCCGCAAACGTTGCGGCGAGTAGAAATTTACGAAGCATATTGGCAGTCCTCTCTTCAGTGATTTTGCACTTTGCTGCTTCGAACGTCCCTTTGACCCTTTGAGGGCTGCCAGGGTCGGCCGGCAGTGCTTGCGTTGACCAGCGATCTTGCGTCACACACGACGGGATGGCCGAGAACAGCAAACCGAATCGCAAGTTGAGCGACACAGCATCGCATAAAGCCGGGCCGCTGGCATCATCAAGATCCACGCATGCCCGCGCCGTGCGATCGGGCAAGGCGCTGCAGGAAGCCATGCTGGCATTGCTCCAGCGCAAGCCCTTCGATCAGATCACCGTTCGCGACATCTGCGCTGAAGCCAAGGTCCATTACGCCACGTTCTTTCGCCATCATGAGACCAAGGAAGCACTGCTCAGCGCCATTGCGAAAGACGAGATCGCGCATCTCAACCGATTGACGCTCTCCATCCGCGATGCCGAAAGCTACGAGGCCGGGTTTCAAGCCTTGTGCGGCTACGTTGCCGACCACCGCGCGCTCTGGGCCATCCTCCTCAACGGCGGAGCCGGCGGTGCCATGCGCGAGGAATGGCTTCGCGTATCCATGGTCGTGGCAAAAGAGGAACAGCCCATCAACGCCTGGCTCCCTACCGAGCTTGGAACGATCTGCGCTGCCTCGCTTATCGCCGAAACGCTTGCCTGGTGGGTTGGCCAACCCGAAGATGCCTACAGCGTCTCTGAAATCGCCAAGATCCTCTACAGGCTCCTTTCGACTTCGATCATGGCGCCCGATTGAGGCATACATCGATCCCAGGATCGGTGCTCGGTTCCCAGGCTTGTTGCTCAAGGTGACGGTGCTTTTCAGAGACCAAATCTCGAAGATCGATCGCGGATCCTCCCTGCCCGGCATCGTTTCTAGTCGGAGGCGTCACTCCCAAGCGAGAGCGACACAATCCGAAGTCGAAAGGGCCGGGGCCAGAAACCCAAAGCCCTTCCGCTCGGAAATCATTTAACGCGAGCCGATTGCTGCGCGGAAAGTCACCCCGAATTCGCGAGGAGCGGTAACCGAAACACCCGCATAGCGGCTGGAGTAAACCGTCGATCCGATACCCGATACGCTGAAGGTCGGCGGCCTTAGAAAGACGTCGGTGACGGAGGTGAACTGGGCGCGGTCATCCTGACTGATGAGCTTCGTCGTATCGAATATGTTCTTGGCGTAGACAGACACTTCCCAGGCCCCGTCCTGCGATCGCAGACCGCCGAACAGGTTCAACAGGCCGTAAGCCTTGACGTCGTCGAACGCGTTGTTCGGGTCCGTCTTGGATTTACCCTTCCAACTGAACAGTCCTCGCAAATAACCATCCATCTTGTTGGCGACCGGCAAAGTATACTCGGCCCTTAATACACCCGACCACTCGGGCTGGAAGGTTGCCGACTGACCGCCACCCGGGCACTGCGCCACGCGTTCGCCGCTGTAAGCCTGCTGCATTTGCGCCAGGGTAGGCGTAACAGTATCGGGAATGCCGTCAGAGCCTACAGCGCCGGTCTGGTTGTCGAGCGCATCCGTGCAGGCCAGCAGAGCATTGCCGATCCGGCTGCGAGCGAAGTTGAGAGTTGCACCAAGATTCCAGCGCGGCGTTGGCGTGAATGCCAGTTCGGCCTCGATCCCGTTCACCTTGATCGGAACCGCGCTAACGAAATTGAAGTTGCCGATCGTCGGGGCGCCCGCCGAGTTGATGTCGATATAGGCAATACCGGCACCGCCCGCTCGATAGGGGTAATTCTTGTAGTCCTGGTGATAGGCGGTCAGGTTGAACTGCAACCGGCGGTCGAACCAGTCCGATTTCAAGCCGACCTCGTAGGACTTCGAGCTTTCCGAAGGCAGCGAGATATGCGCGACTTCGTTCGCCGTGTATTCGGCATGCGTGAAGTCGCCGATGGCCACAACCGGTGGGCGCCACGAGCTGCCGGTCGAGGCATAGACCATGAGCCCCGGCGTGAAACGATGCTTGATGCTTGCGCTGTAGATCGTGGTGTTCTCGCTGACGTCCGATTCCGTACCGTTCTGGCGCGTGCAACCGCCGGCGGCATACATGTCGGGCGTGCAGCTGATGAACAGGCCGTCTCGGTTATCCGTGAAATGGATCCGCCGCAGTCCGCCTGAAAGCTCGGTGGATTCGGTGAGATGGAATGTCAGGTTACCGAAGAACGAGTCTTCCTTGGGCGTCCCCTTTGCAATGTAGATCGGCGTGTCGGTCACGCTTGGGGCGGCGATGGGAATACCGAGGCCGGCCAGTCGAAGCTGAGTGATACTGAGATCGTGGAGGTTGGTCTGCGAAGGTACCTGATAGTGGAAGTATCCGACGACGTAGTCGAACAGCCCGGCTACCCGGTCGGGGTTCTGCAAGCGCACCTCATGGCTGCTTGTCGTTCCCTTGGTGTCCGCAATCTGCGCAATTTCGAGATCCGGGAAGAAATTCGCAAGATCACGGACGCCATAGCTGTAATACTTCTGGGAAGTAGCCGAGCCGACGTAAATGAGACGCTGCCCCAATACGTCGACTTCCGCATTCCAGTTGTAGAACTGGAACTTCTGCTGGGTTGTACTCGGGCGGGACTGAACCGACAGCCTGTCGCTCAAGCCGATATTGCCATAGTCGGGTGCACCGGTCGTCGGCACATAGTCGGGATCGTACGCGCTGACGGATCGCACCTGGTCAAAGCGCGTGCCGTCAGTCTGCATCGCTTCGTACAGGAAGCCCAGGCGAAGCCACTGCGTCGGTTCGAAGCGGACAGCCGCCCGAATTGCATTGGTCTCGCTGCGAGGCTTCTCATCACTATTCAGGCTGGTCACGCGGTTGCCGCGATCCTTGCTGTGAATGCCTGCCACGCGCACGCCCAGCACATCCGAGATGACAGGAATGTTCAGGGCGCCATTGAAATTAGCCGCCCCAGCCGAACCGAGCGTTCCGGCAAGATAGCCACCCGCTTCGACCAGGTCGGGCGCACGCGTGGTTACGGTGACTGAACCGGATGGCGTCGACCGGCCGCGCAACGTGCCCTGCGGCCCCCGCAGCACTTCGATCTGCCCTACATCGTACATCGTCTGCATGACGAAATTCGACGGTACCGGCGCATCGTTGCGATAATACTGAATCGTGCCGTTTTCGGCGCTCACATTCACGTCGTGATTGACGCCGCGAAGTGATGAGGAAGTCCCGATGCCGTTGGCGTTGGGCGTCAGTTGAAGACCCGGAACGACCGAACTGATCTCGGTGAAATTGCGGATGTTCAACTTGGAAATCGCCTCCGAGGTGACGGCATTCACAACCAGTGGCACATCCTGCAGGCTTTCATCACGGCGACGGGCTTGAACGATGATTTCGTTTGCCACTGATGCGTCGGTGGCGTCAGGCGGTGCGGCCGCTTGGTCCTGCCGAGCGATCGCCGGCACGGCCATAGCCAGCGTGCTCGCTCCCACGAGCGTCAGCGCCATTTTCCTACGCATCGAATCCCCTTCCCTATCGATTTTTTTATTCTGATTTTTGTGCGCCACACTATCGCATTGGTCAATCCATTTGCTGGATTCGGATCATCCGTTCGCTCTGGCGAAGTGGGCGCGTCGGGCCATTGGAAACGAGCCGGCGGAAACCCCGTGAGATTCCCCCGGCCCGCTTCTGAATGGCAGGGTCAATCTACCGGCAGCAGGGCCAGATCCCGATCGACGGCATCAAGCGCTTCGTCGGTAAACTGGCCGGGCGCGAACTTCTGAATCGCGCGCAGGGTCATCGACTTCGCCATGCCGATCCGCTTGTCCGCCGTTATCCCGGGAAAGTGCTGATCGAGCACCGCCTTGGCCCCGGGATCGGACAATAGCTTTGCCAGTTTTGTTGAGGCGGTGGAGTACCCGGCGACCGGCACCGAGACTGGCCCCGAAACTGGCGCTGGCGGCACCGCCTGCGGGCTGGATGCCGGTACCGACTTCTGGATCATGGGCGAGCCGCCAGGCGAAAGGTCGACCCCCGCCGCCGGTGTCAGCTTGAGGTGAAGTTCCGAAAGCCCGCGAATGATGAAACTCGGCTCGAAGTCCAGCTTGCGCGCCCCGCGCGGACCATGCACTTCGGCATCGAGATCGATGTCGGCAGTGTACTGGAGCAATTTCTCCAGAATGATCCGCACTTCCACCCGCGCAAGCGGCGCGCCTGCGCAAGTATGGGCGCTGCGCCCGAAGGCAACGTGCTCGCGGATTTTCGGCCGATCGAGCTTGAAGGCCTGGGGATCTTCCCAGCGCGCAGGGTCGCGGTTCGCAGCAGCGATCGACAGCATGATCTTGGTCCCCGCCGGTACCGGAATATCGCCGATCTTCGTGTCACGGCGCGCAAGACGGGCCGTCTGCTTGGTCGAACCCTCAAGCCGCAGAACTTCCTCGATCAGCGCCGGAACAAGCTTGGGATCGGCACGCAGCTTGTCCTGCAGGCCCGGCTGATCCACGATGTAGCGCATCGCATTGCCGAGAAGCTTCGCGCTCGTATCCTGGCCCGCGCCGAACATGAACATGCCAAGCTTGACGATGGCCATCTCGTCGGGAAGCGTGCCATCGGGATAGACGGCATTCGCCAGCTCGGAGAGAATATCCTGCTTCGGGTCGGCACGCCGTTCGGCGACGTATTGAGCGAAATAGCCGCCCATGATCATGAACGGATGATCTTCGGCATTGAGGTCAAGTTCGCCGTCGAGATTGCCGGGAGGCGGCGCATCCTGAATGATGTCCATGAACTTCTGCCGGTCCTCGGCCGGGATGCCCAGAAGGTCGGCAATCACCAGCGTGACGAAAGGCGTCGCGATCGTCCTGACCAGTTCGACGCCGCCATTTGCCACCGCGTCACGCACCAGCTCGTCCGAGAAGGCCTGGATAAACTCCTCGTTCGCCTTGAGCCGCGAGGGTGTGAACAGCCGGTTGACGAGCGCGCGCAACTGCACATGCGCATTGTCGTCCAGATTGACCAGCAAGTCGCCACCGTGGAATTCGCCGCGATGCGCCTCGATCTGTGCCGTGATGTCGGGCCCATGCGGCGTGAACGGCAGCGGGGCCGAGGCGCCCTGCAAACCGATGATCGCCGAAAAATCCTCCGAATTGCGCATGATTTCCAGGGTTTCTTCAAAACCCATGACCATCAGATAGTCCTTGCCCTTGGGCTGATAGACTCTGCCCTTGCCCCTCACCGCTTCGAAATATGCGTAAGGATCGACGAGGATTTCGTGGTCGGTGAAGTAATCCCGATCTGCCAGTTCAGTCATGTGTCCCACTCCTGTTTCGTGCCCGCACTTTTCGCCGGCGAATATTGTATGTCTGGTCAATCTTCAGGGGCGATCTTCACGCGAAGTCCGTCGAGAGCGTCAGTAATCTGGAGCTGACATGAAAGGCGTGACTGGCTGCCGCGATGACTGGACGAATCCAGGAGGTCGTTCTCGTCCTCACTCATCGCCGCAAGAGCATCGGTGGGGCCAGCTTCGATGTGCACATGGCAGGTCGCGCACGAGCAACACCCGCCGCATAGCGCCAGCAGTTCGTCGAAGCCGGCGTCGCGGATGACTTCCATGACGGTCTGTCCGGGATTGGCACGGAGAACTCGTTCCTCTCCGGATGCCCCTATGACGGTGATTGATGCCATTTCTCAGCACTCTCCAGGTTTGGCTTGTTGTGCGCTCTTGGATGAGACTTCCGCCGTCGGCGGCTTGATGCTGCCCGACCGGACAGTGGACGCCCAAAAGCGGCGCTTCGTTTTATGCGATACAGTGGCGCATACATCCAGCAGCCGGAGAGCGTCAACCCGGATTCCGGGACAGGGCTGGCGGTGAGATCGCGTTCGCGGTCCGCTTCACGAGTTTGATCGCCGCAGCGTTATTCCGGCCGCGCGCCGGGCCAACCAGGACATCTGGATAACGAAACCCGGTCATATGAAATAACGCGGTAGTACGGGCGCTTCGCATCGGTCTGACCGGCTTGACAGTCTGCACCCGCAATTTATACGCGACACATTGTCGCACAAAAGTGCGGCTTTGGGAGAGTTGAGCAGATGCGCTTCAGGCAAGCATGTCTGCTTCTGCGAACGTCAGGCGAAAACATCTATGGCGAAGAGAACGCGATTTCGATCCGAAGCGGCAGCGCTGAAGCTACTGCTGCTTTCGATCTCTGCGTGCTCATCCTTGGCATGTGCGCAAGACGGCTCAGTTGTCCCGCCGAGCGCACCGGATGAACTCGAAACGGATTTCTCCGATCCGCCCATGGATGCCCGCCCGCGCGTGTGGTGGCACTGGATCAACGGCAACATCACCGAGGAAGGACTCCTCAAGGATCTTGCCTGGATGAAACGCGTGGGGATTGGCGGCGCGCAGTCGTTCGACGTCAACCTCCAGAGTCCGCAAATCGTGGATCAGCGCCTGGTCTACATGACACCCGCCTGGCAAAAAGCCTTCAAGGCCGCCACCCGCGAAGCGGATCGCCTGGGTCTCGAACTGGCCATCGCCTCTTCGCCGGGCTGGTCGGAAACCGGCGGACCTTGGGTTTCCCCCGCCGACGGCATGAAAAAGCTGGTATGGAGCGAGGTTACACTTGGCGGCGGAACGGGCGGCGGAAAGCGCGTCACCCTTGCGCTCCCCGCCCCGCCCACCGTGACCGGACCGTATCAATCAATAGCCGCAGCATCGGGAACGAACTCGACGATCAACGAGAAAGCGCCCGATGTCCCGGCGCCATTCTACCGCGACGTCAGGGTGCTCGCGGTGCCGGCACTGGCAAGCACGGGCTCAGCCCTTCCGGCATTTGCCGATAGTTCAGGGAAGCCTCTCGACGCGAAAACATTGACGGACGGCGATTTCGAGACCGGGATCGATCTTGCGAAAGCAGCGAAGGGGCCAACGCTCCTCGCCGTTCGCTATCCGACTGCCCGTACAATCCGCGCCATGACCCTGTTCGTGCCCGGAGGATCGGGCAAGTTCATCGGCGCCAACCTCAAGGCAAGCCTCGAAGCGGAAGTCTCGGCGGGGAAATGGACCACCGTGACCGATGTGCCGCTGGCCCGTGTCCCCACCACGCTGGCATTCGCGCCCGTGACTGCCCGGAACTTTCGCGTTTCCTTTCAGGAAGTCAGCAGCCTTCCCGACATCGCCGCGCCGCCTGCCGGTGTCGATCTGTCAGCGCTGGCTGCGGGGTTTTCAGGCGGAAAGCCAAGCACGTCGATCCGCATCACCGAGATCGAACTGTCCGGCCAGGAGCGGGTCAATCGCGTCGAAGCCAAGGCAGGTTTCGACATCGTTCCCGATTATTATCCACTCGACGCAGGCCTCGCCGATTCCGCCGGCATACCTCCGGACAAGATCCTCGACCTGACCGATCGCCTGAGGCCAGACGGCACGCTGGAATGGACGCCGCCCGCGGGGCGATGGCGCATCATTCGCTTCGGTTACTCGCTTGTCGGCACGATGAACCATCCGGCTCCGTTCGAGGCAACCGGCCTTGAAGTGGACAAGTACGATGCCGAGGCAGTCCGGCGCTACATGGATCACTATCTCGCGACTTACCGCCA
Organism: Novosphingobium sp. BL-S-21; assembly: GCF_055521655.1. Taxonomy (NCBI): domain Bacteria; kingdom Pseudomonadati; phylum Pseudomonadota; class Alphaproteobacteria; order Sphingomonadales; family Sphingomonadaceae; genus Novosphingobium; species Novosphingobium sp. BL-S-21. Next base: position 344,400 of record NZ_CM145496.1, on the reverse strand, counting down.
GACGGTCGGTCCCGATCTGATGGGGCGCAGAGGTATCCGGGCAATCCTTAACGACAGCATCGAGGTTGGCGCCGCGAACTGGACGCCGCAGATGATCGCCCAGTTCAAGCGGCTGCGCGGGTATGATCCCGTCCCGTGGATGCCCGCACTGACCGGGACGATCGTGGGATCGCGCCAGGAGAGCGAACGCTTCCTCTACGATTTTCGGCGAACCCTGGCCGACCTTCTTGCCAGCGAGCATTATGGGACCATAGCCGAGGCAGCGCATGACCATGAGCTGATCGTCTACGGCGAAGCGCTGGAAGATCATCGCCCTCTGCTCGGTGATGACATGGCGATGCGCAGATGGGCCGACGTGCCGATGTCCGCGATGTGGTCGTTCCAGCGCGACCGTGGCCCCAAGCCGAGCTATCTTGCCGACATGAAGGGCGCGGCCTCGGTCGCGCATGTCTATGGCCGCAAATACGTCGCCGCGGAATCGCTGACATCCATGCTGTCGCCTTGGGCTTTTGGCCCAGGCGACCTCAAGCGGATGATCGATCTCGAATTCGCGACCGGCATCAATCGCCCCATCATCCACACCTCGGTCCATGTTCCGGTGGAGGGCAAAAAACCTGGCCTGCGCCTCTCCATTTTCGGACAGGACTTCAACCGCAACGAGGCCTGGGCCGAACTCGCGCGGCCATGGATGGACTATATCGCGCGCAATTCCCACTTGCTTCAGCAAGGTACCAATGTCGCCGACATCGCCTATTTCTACGGCGAAGAGGCCCCGCTGACGTCCCTGTTCGGGGACAAGCCGGTCGCCGAGGTTCCTGCCGGCAACGCATTCGATTTCGTGAACGCCGATGCACTTCTCGGCGCATTCTCCAACGACGGCGGCGATCTGGTGAGCACGGGAGGCGCCCGGTACCGCGTACTCTATCTGGGAGGTTCTGCCAGCAGGATGAGCCTTGCCGTTCTCGTCCGGATTGCCGAACTGGTGGAGGCCGGCGCGACGGTGATCGGCCCGCGCCCAACAAGCGATCCGGGCCTCACCGCAGACCCTGCGCGCTACCAGGCGCTGCTCGAAAAACTCTGGCCGGGATCCCCTGTTACCGAAATCGGGCGAGGCCGGGTGATCGCCGCGGCCGACCTTGGCGGAGCCTTGTCCCAAGCCGGCATCGCGCCGGATTTTGCATTCGAAGGCGGAAAGCAGGGCGCAGCGCTCCCCTTCGTCCATCGCCGGCTGCCCGGAGGCGATATCTATTTCGTCGCCAACCAGAAGGACCGCACCGAAACGATCACCGCGCGCTTCCGGGTCACGGGGAAGGTACCGGAACTGTGGCACGCCGACACGGGCAAGTCGGAACCGGTCAGCTTTACTGTTCAAGGCGGCGTGACAGCCATTCCCATGTCCCTCGCTTCGGACGAATCCGTGCATGTGGTTTTCCGCAAGGACACCGCCGAGACCAGCCGCAAGGTCGCGCCCGTCGAACTCACGAAGGCCGCACTCCTTGCAGGTCCATGGAACGTGGCATTCGAACAGGATCGCGGCGCGCCGCCTGAGACCCGGCTTGCCGAACTGTCCCCGCTCAATGAGAACACGCAGGCGTCGATCCGCTACTTCTCGGGGATCGCGACATACACGAAGGAATTCGTGGCCCCGCGCGGATGGAAGAAAGGCAAGCCACTACTGCTCGATCTCGGCGAGGCGCGCGAGATCGCAGAGGTAAGAGTGAACGGCCAATTCGCCGGCTATGCCTGGCACAAGCCTTATCGCATCGACATCGGCGCGCAGATGCATGCCGACAAGAACCGGCTCTCGATCCGCGTTGCCAACCTTTGGGTCAATCGCCTCATCGGCGACGCGCAGCCTGGGAATGGGGAGGCCGGCGCGAAGAAAGTGACCTGGACCGCAACTCCGACATACCGGAAGGACGCTCCCCTGCGTCCGTCGGGGCTGCTCGGTCCGGTGCAGTTGCTGCTGCAACGGTGAATCTCGAAAAACAAAATCGGCCGAAACAAGCAGGAGAGCGGCGAGTGGGCAAAATCGAACGAATGCTGACGGCGATGATGCTGGGTGCGGCCATAACAGTCACCGCATTCGCCGCGCCTGCTTTCGCGTCATCCGATCGCGCCAGCGCCCAATCGGATGACTCACAGGCGGGTGACGCACAAGCGGGTGACGCAAGGCCGGCGATCGCATTGTCCCAGGGCTGGCGGTTTCATTTCGGGGACGCGCCCAGTTCCGTCACCGACGCCCGCTTCGACGACCGCGGCTGGGAGAAGGTCTCGGTCCCGCATAGCTGGAACCACATCGGCGCCTATGCGCTGACGCGCGGCACCGAAACCGACAACCGGCAAGGCGTGGGCTGGTACCGCCTCTGGGTCGACGCACCCGCGGCGAAATCGGGAGAACGCCAATATCTGGACTTTGCCGCGGTCGGCAAGCTGGCCGAGGTCTGGGTGAACGGCCGGCATGTCGGCACACACAAGGGCGCATTCGCCCGCTTCCGCCTCGACGTCACCGAGGCCTGGAAGCCGGGGCAGCGTAACCTCGTGGTTGTCAGTGCCGATAACAGCAAGGTAGAACCCGGCAGTTCGACATCCGAAGTGATCCCCCTGTCCGGCGATTTCTTCGTGCATGGCGGCATTTACCGCGAGGTTTCGCTGCTCCAGCTTCCAGCGGCCTCTATCGATCCGCTCGATTTCGGCGGGCCAGGCGTTTACGCATACGCCGCGAAGATAACCCCGGAAAGCGCGGCCATCGAAATTCGCACGAAGCTGCGCAATGCAGGCGCGGCCCCGCGTAACCTGACGCTCTCGACCGAGATCCGCGATGCGCGCGGCAAGATCGTCGCCCGCGCAGTTCAGCCCGTGACCTTGGCGTCCGGGGCCAGCGAGCAGCGCGCGAACGTGAACATCGCGCGGCCCCATCGCTGGAACGGCAGGGCCGATCCCTACCTCTACTCGGTCACCTCCACGCTTTCGGACGGAAAGGCCCGGCTCGACCGGGTGTCCCAGCCGTTGGGCCTTCGCACATTCCGCTTCGATGCCGATGCCGGCTTCTTCCTGAACGAGCAGCATGTGAAGCTGCACGGCGTCTCACGCCATCAGGACGCGCTGGGCTCAGGCTGGGCACTCACGCCCGAACAGCATGCCGAGGACATGGCCCTGATCGAGGAGCTTGGCGCGAACACCATTCGCCAGGCCCACTACCAGCACGCCGATGCGTGGTCCGATCTGGCGGACAAGGCGGGAATGGTCGTGTGGGCGGAGCTGCCATACGTCACCACGCCCAGCGTCTCCGGCGGGCAGGGTTCTGAAGCGCTCTGGACCAATGCCGAACAGCAACTTCGCGAGCAGATCCGTCAGAACTACAACCATCCCTCGATCCTGATGTGGTCTGTCGGCAACGAAGTGGATTCGGCCAAGGGCTTCGGTGTCAAAGGCAGCCCGCCCAAGCCATTGGCGTTGCTCCAGCACCTCGATGCGATCGCCAAGGAGGAAGACCCGCACCGCCCGACGACATTTGCGGACTGCTGCGAAGGGCTGACGCTGGTCCAGACCGCAGGCGAAAAACTTGCAGGGACGGCCGACCTCATCGGCTACAACCGCTATTACGGCTGGTACTATCCCAACCCGCTGCAGGCGCGGACCGATCTTGGCGACACGCTCGACAAGTTCCACCGGGATCACCCTGCCCTGCCTTTGTCGCTGAGCGAATATGGCGCGGGCGGCGCGATCAGCCAGCACAGTGACGATGTGCGGAACGGCTTCGTCAATTTCGTCGGGCGCCCCCATCCCGAGGAATATCAGGCCTGGGTTCACGAGCAGACCTGGCCCAGCATCGCCAAGCGCGATTTCGTCTTTGCCAGCTGGGTCTGGGCCATGTTCGACTTCTCCAGCGACCTGCGTGACGAAGGCGAGGCCGTAGACCTCAACGACAAGGGGCTGGTCACCGCGGACCGCAAGGAGCGCAAGGACGCGTTCTGGTTTTACAAGGTCGCATGGAGCGATACCCCTGCCCTGCATCTCGCGGGGAAGCGGTATGTCGATCGCGCCTATCCCGTCATGGACGTTAAAGCCTATTCGACCGCCTCATCCGCGACGCTGGCGATCGACGGCAAGCCGATCGGCACGGCGCCTTGCGCCGAATTCGTATGCGAATGGAAGAACGTCTCCCTTCGCCCCGGCGCCAATACCGCGGTGGTGACGGCCACGGAAGGCGGCAAGACGCTGCGCGATACCGCCCGGTGGAACGGGCCGGACGTCGAGCGCAACGGCCTGCGCATCAACGCTGGCAGCCTTGCCGGGCTCGATCTTGGCACGCGGCAATTCGGCTCCGACACTTTCGTGACGGGCGGCAAGCCCGTCGTGCTTAACCTTGTCGGCTTTGGCGGACGCTCGATGGCCCCCATCCGTCAGGTGGATGCTGCCGATCCCGCGCTGTTCGACTACTGGCGCGATGGCGCCGCCTTTTCCTACGACATCCCGCTGCCCAACGGCCAGTGGACAGTGACCCTGCACTTGTTCGAACCGCGCAAGACCTCCTCGCCCGACCAGTCTCTTGCCGTGAAGGCCAATGGCCATTCGGTCATCGAAGGGCTCAATCTCCTGAAGGAGGCCGGAGCGCCTCTCAAGGAACTGGTTCGCACCTTTCCTGTGACCGTCCTCCACGGCCGCCTGATCCTCGATTTTTCGAGCGTCTCCGGCAACGCGGCCCTGGCCGGGATCGAGATCACGCGGTGAGCGCCGGACGCCGCCACAATTTCCATGGAGAGAGACATGTTTGATCGACGCACGTTTCTGGCATCGAGCGCGGCAGCGGCCGCGCTTTCGGCAAGCGGGGCGAGAGCTGCCGATATTCCGGGCGAAACGGTCCGGGTCGATACCCGCGCGATTGCCGGCCCGCTGCCTCACGTATGGGAAGAGTGCGTAGGTTCGGACCGCGCCGCGATCACGATGCGCGAAGAATGGCGCCAGGACATGCGCCTCGGGCTGGCAGAGGCCGGTTTCAAGCGCGCCCGGTTCCACGGCATCTTCAACGACGAACTCGGCGTGTTCGGAAAGAGCATTCTTGAGATGCGAAGGAACGGCGGGCCGAACTGGCTCAACGTCCACCGCGTCTACGACGGTCTGCTCGACTTGGGCGTATCTCCCTATGTCGAACTCAGCTTCATGCCGGGCAAGCTCGCCTCAGGGAAAACCCAGTTCGGCTTTTACGGCGGCAACATCACGCCGCCCACTTCGGACGCCGAGTTCGCCGGTTTCATCACATCATTCACGACCGCCATGATAGAGCGCTACGGGCTGGAAACCGTGCGCAGCTGGCCGTTCGAGGTGTGGAACGAGCCCAACCTCTCCTTCTTCTGGACCGGTGACAAGCAGCGCTATTTCGAAATGTACAAGGCTGTGGCGACTGCGATCAAATCGGTCGATCCGCGTATCCAGGTCGGCGGGCCGGCAACCTCGAAGACAGCGTGGATCGGGGATTTCGCGCAGTGGTGCGCGGCGAACAATGCCCCCGTCGATTTCTTCGCCACACATGCCTATGCCGGCGACGATCAGGACGACGTCTTCGGAAAGGGCGGTCCGCGCCGCAGCGTCAATGACGTCATTCCCGAGGCCCTTGCCAACGCCCGCCGCACGATCGACGCCGGTCCCTTAGCCGGCAAGCCGATGTGGCTGTCCGAATGGTCGTCAGACAGCCCGGCCATGATTGCCCATGTGATCGCCAATGGCATGGCGCACTGCGCCGGCATGTCACAATGGACGCTGAGCGGCATGTACGAGGAACTCGGCGTCGACGACTACATGCTGAAGGAAGGCTCGATGGGCTGGAGCATGATGATCGACGGCATCGCCAAGCCCTCGTTCAATACCTACCGGCTGCTCCATCGCCTGGGGACGCAGCGCCTCGCCGCACAAGGGCCTGCTTTGGCATCGCGCGACAGGACCGGGCGGACTTCCGTGCTCCTGTGGAATCTGGCCGAAGTGGATCAGCCCGGAGGAATTCCCGGCATGACTGCGGAGCGCAAGATCACCGGAGGTGCCAAGCGGATGACGTTGCAGTTCGACGGGCTCAAGGGACGGAAGACCGCCGAAGTCCGGTTCGTCGATTGGGAACGGGGATCGCCCATGCCGGCCTGGCGCGCCATGGGGTCTCCCCGCTATCCTTCGCGCGCCCAGATCGCGCATCTGCGCCAGGTCTCGCGTCCGGTGGTGGAAACGCACCGTCTGAATGCGGATGGCACCCTGGTCCTGAACCTGCCCGCCGAGGGTCTCGCGCTTGTCGAGCTCGCCTGACCCAGGCCGCGATGACAGTGGGTCCCGGGGCTGTTTATGTCCCGGGACCAGCCACGACTTACGCGGCCATTCCGCCATCGAGCATTAATGTGCTGCCGGTCATGAACATCGCCATGTCCGATGCGCAGAACAGGATGGCCCGGGCAATATCGTCGGCCACACCGACCCGGCCCAGTCGGCTGGTGCCGATCCCGGGGATCGGGCAATTTTTGATGGTCTCTTCGTCCCAGTCGGCAATGAACATGGTCTTTTCAGTGAGCGAAAAGCCAGGCGCGACGCCCAGCACCCGGATGCCTTGCGCGCCCAGTTCGATCGCGAGTTGCCTGGTCAGACCGACCACCCCGTGCTTGGAGCTGCAATAGGCAGCCTGCCCTTCGGAAATCCCCCTGACCCCGGCCAGCGAGGCGACGTTGACGATCACGCCGCCCTGCCCCCTAACTATCATCCGTCTTGCAGCCTCCTTGGCGCCGACGAAGGTACCGCGCAAATTGATCGCGAGGACGTTATCGAACTCCTCCACATCCAGATCGAGCAACGGTGAAAACGAGGGTATGCCCGCGTTGTTGACCCAGATGTCCAGCTTGCCGAAACGGTTTTCCGCCAGGTCCGCAGCGGCGATAATCGAAGCTGCATTGCCGGCATCGAGACGGGTCGAAGTCACATCCGCAGAGAACCGCTCGGCCAGTTCCCTTGCGGTCACGGCCGCCGCTTCCTCATCGATATCGGCAATGAGAACGGCAGCTCCCGCCTCTGCAAGCCGCCGCGCCGCGGCTTTTCCCAGACCCCAGGCCGCACCGGTAACGACGGCGCTTCTGCCCTTGAGAGAGATCAGTTGATCGATCGAATGGTCCGAAACATCTGGCACTGGCATCCCCATTTCTCCTTATCCATCGAGCCTGTCCCGACTGGGTCATTTCCGTAGAAATTGCGGCTCCTGGATGTCCGCCCGGGCCAGTCGCGACTGCACCGCGAAATCGAATCGCGGCGCTGGCGTGCCTATCTGCAGGCTGGACAGGTTTCAAGTTGTGCGCCACAATATCGCATAAACTGGCAGGGTCGAAGATCGCTGCCGGACAGGAAAAGGCACGGTGAACAGTCGCCGCGCGCCGCAAATGGGAGAGAGCGAATGGTTGCCGATCGTGTCGTCGTCGTCACGGGTGGAGCATCGGGTATCGGGCTTGGTGTTGCACGGCTTTTCGCGGACAAGGGCCATCCGGTCGCGATCCTCGACGTTCAGGAAGACGCCCTGAAGCGCGAGAGCGAAGCTCTCCGCGCGCAAGGCGCACGAATCGTCGCGCGCAAGGTCGATGTTTCCGATCGGGCCAGCATCGACGCCGCTTACGAAGCCGTTCGCGAAGAACTCGGCCCGATCGCGATCGTGGTCGCCAATGCCGGTATTTCCGAGGGCATTCCCTTTCAGGACGTGACCGTCGAAACCTGGCAGCGCATGATCGACATCAACCTTACCGGCGTCTTCCACACGGTTCAGGCCGCCTTGCCGGACATGGTCGATGCCAGGTGGGGCCGGATAATCACGATCTCGTCGCAGGCCGCGCAGTCCGGCGCCGGAGACCGCGCGCACTATTCCGCCGCCAAGGCCGGTGTGATCGGGTTGACCCGGTCTCTCGCCCGCGAATTTGCCGGGCAAGGCATTACCGTCAACACCATCCCGCCCTCGGTCGTTGCCACCCCCATGGCCGAGGCCGGTATTGCTGCCGGGACTTTCCCGCCGCTGGAAGTCATCTCCCAGCATATTCCCATCCCGCGTCCCGGTACCCCCGGCGATATCGCAGCAGCCTGCGAATACCTCGCCTCCGACGGTGCAAGCTACGTCACCGGCCAGGTCCTTGCCGTCAACGGCGGCATGTTCATCGGATAACGGGACATCGGCGGCGCACCATCAGCAAGTCGCCGATGTCCGCCGCCGGGACTGCGTCACCTGGAAACACCTGGGAGCGAACACAATGACCAAGCCATCGGAAGCTCGAAAGCTGCGCATCGTGCAATGGGCCACCGGCACGGTAGGCGCGGCAGCCATGCGCGCCGTGCTCACGCACCCCGAGATGGAGCTTGTCGGCGTCAAGGTCTATTCGCCCGCCAAGGAAGGCAAGGATGCCGGCGCGCTATGCGGAATGCCGCCAACCGGCATCAAGGCGGTACGGGACCTGGCATCGGTGCTGGCGCTCAAGCCGGACTGCGTGCTCTACATGCCCGAACTGACCGACTACGATGACGTCTGCGCCCTTCTGGAAAACGGCATCAACATCTCTTCCACGCGGGCGGAGTTCTTCCATCCGGGAAGCATGGAGCCCATGATCCGCGCGCGGATCGAAGCGGCATGCCGCAACGGGGGCGCCACGCTGCACAGTTCCGGCAGCAGCCCCGGCTTCATCACCGAAGCCCTGCCTCTCGTCCTGTTGTCGCTCGCACGGCGTCTGGACCTTCTTACCATCGATGAATTTGCCAACTGCATCGACGGCTGCTCGGAAGAGATGCTGGTCGGAATCATGGGCTTCGGCGAGACGCCCGAGGCCTTCGCCCAGCGCCCGTTCTACGAGCGGGACGAAGTGTTCAACCACTCCCTGCGCGCGCTGGCCGAGGCGGTCGGCATCGACATCGAGCGTTTCGAAGTCTCCAGCGAAGTCGCGCTCGCCAAACGTCCCGTTAAACTGCATGAAAGCACCATTCCAGCAGGCTCGGTTGCCGGACAGCGGATGGTGACGACCGGCTACCGCGGCGGAACGCCCGTCATGCGTTTTCGCTGCAACTGGTTCGTCACCGAAGAACTCGATCCCCCGTGGGACCTGCGCGGAGACGGGTGGCGAGTCACCGTCGAGGGGGACACGCCGCTCGATATCAGCATCGGCTTTCCCATTCCCCACGCCGATCGCCAGACAACGCTACCTAACCTGACGGCGCATCGTCCCGTCAACGCAGTATCCAGCATCTGCGCCGCTCCGCCTGGTATCCTGACGACCGGATCGTTGCCCTCGGTCGTGGCCCGTTTGGGTTAGCCCCAGCGCTTTCCCATCAGTGGGAAGCAAACGCACCGCACCTACCCCCGCTCAACCAGAAACTACCTCGCAAACGGCGAGGGCTAAATCCGGGGCCGGCAAGAGGAGCCGCCTTGTTGCACAATGGTGCAAGCTGACGGCACTCGATTAAAAGTGGGTGTTAACCGCTCAGACTAGGTCAGTGGCTGACACTGGGCCAACGCAGACTGAGCCGCAGGATGTCGGCGGCTTCGTTGTCGGGATCGTCTTCGGCCACGACCGCATAGCGCCAAAGCTCATGAGCGGGATCCGCAACTGCCTCCTGCACGAGTTCTCCCAAGGGCCCGTCCTTGACCAGCCCAGCAGCGAGCGAGCCAGCTTTGTCCAACTGGCCGTCGTAGCGGATCAGCCGCGCGGGTGTGTGGTATGAAACGTGCATTTGCAGACCCTTTCCCTTTTCTTCTGGCGACAATCGCGCCGCGCCATGAAACGCGGCACGGTTTCGAGAACAGGGAACGGCACGTCCGAGTGCCCGCATTTCAGGTTTTTGCGACAGTTCGGGCTATAGGCGCGCCAGACCTTTTGGCCAGATTGCCGGTTGCAACCTCCCGCGCCCCGTCGGAGCAGCGATAGATCTGTTCCAGCACCATGGCGGCTGCACCGCGCGCGTAGGCGCCTTTGTCGCCAAGCTTGAAGTGCAGCCTCGTGCGGCGGCGCAGCGCTGGAAACGTGTTTCGCTCCAGGGCATCGAAGAAGATGCTGCGCAGTTCCTCGATCATGGCGAATTTCGGGCCGAGAATGACCACGGCCTCCGGGTCCTGCATCGTGATGTGATTGGCAACGGCCACGCCGAGATAGTGGCTGGCCTGTTCCAGTATCGGCCCGATGTCGATCCTGCCCGCGGCCTGTTCGGCCATCAGGCCGTCGAAGGCGGCGTTCATCCTGTCAAAGTCGGGCAAGGGCCTGCCCAGTTGCGCGCAGGACTGCTCCATGATCGATTGCACGGAGCAATAGGCCTGAAGGCAGCCGATGCCGCCGCAGTAACAGGCTCTGCCCGTGTCGGGCACGACCTTGGCATGCCCGAATTCGGCGGCCATGCCGTGGACGCCGGTGACGAGTTGGCCGCCGCGGTACAAGGCGGCACCGATCCCCAGATCGATGTTGATCAGGGTGAAATCGTCCGCATGGGCAGCGGCGCCGTACCAATGCTCCGCGCGGGCCAGCAGATTGGTGCTGTTGTCGATGAGAGTGGCAACCCCCAGCGCCTCGCCGACGATGCCGCCGAAGTCCACCGGCCCGGATTCCAGCGAGATGATATGCTCGACGATGCCCGTCCGATTGTTGACGATGCCGGGAATGCCGATGCCGATACGGTAGATCTCTTCCCGGGGGACGTCCCACTCGGCAAGGGCCTGTTCCAGCGCCGTGATGAATTGCCGTGCGAGACCTTCGATGGTCGTGTCCCGCGTCAGCGCTGCCTTGGCGAAGCCGAGGCTTTCGCCCCTGAGATTGACGATCTCCGTCAGCAGTTCGCCCTCGTTGGTGGGCGTGGTGCCGACGACGTAGCGTCCTTGCGGATTTATCCGAAGGTTCACGCGCGGGCGGCCCGGGCCCGAGGTGGCGACCTTTTCCTCGATCACGATCCCGCGCCGGACCAGATCGGCAGTGATGGCCGTGATGGTTCCGCCGGTCAGGCCGGTCAGGCCGACCAGATCCGTCCGGGCCACGGGCTCGCTGGCGCGCAGCTTCTTCAGCACGAGCACTCGGTTGAATTCCTGATCGGTGAGCCGCATCGCGCTGTCATCGGCCAAACGCCATGCGCATGCAACCGCGCCGCCCGGGCGATTATTTTAATCTCTAAAATTTCCTCGCGACAGCCCATCTCGGTTATGCCACCCAAGGCCGCGAACGAACGATCATTTCCGAAAGACCAACACTGGCTGGAATGCGGGCAAGGCGCCCTCACCGGATCATGGCAGCACGGAGCACAGGAATGCCTTCTGCAAATCCCTCTCGCTTGAAACTGGCTGGATTGCTCACTGTAACGGCCGCCATGGCCATGGCGGCGATCGACCACTCCGCTGCCAATGCCCAGAGCGTAGCGGCCAAACAGGAGCCTGCCGCCGTGCCCGATGCGACTTTCGCAGAGCCCTATATCGACATCGACGAATGGCGCGATGCGCCGGTGCGCCATCGCTATGTCCATGGCGGCTTCAAGGGCACGGACACGCGCTTCTCGTTCTATTTCCCGCCCAAGGATCAGTACCAGGGCCGGTTCTTCCAGCACTTCACCCCCGCCCCTGACAACGAGAACCTGGCCCAGCGGGCGACGACGCCCACCAACGACAAGCTGTCCTTCGCAATCGCGAGCGGGGCCTATTTCGTCGAGACCAATGGCGGCGGTCCGGCCGTCGCCGGATATGGATCGAGCGATCCCACGATCGGCGCCTACCGCGCCAATGCCGCGGCCGCGCAGTATTCGCGCGTGGTTGCGGTGAAGATGTACGGCGGCAAGCGGCCCTACGGCTATGCCTATGGCGGCAGCGGCGGCGGCTACCGAACGGTCGGTTCGATGGAAAACACGCGCGGCGTGTGGGATGGCGCGGTGCCCTACGTGCTGGGTTCGAGCATGGCGATCCCCAACTCGTTCACGGTGCGCATGCATGCGATGCGCCTGCTTCAGGACAAGTTCCCGCAGATCGTCGACGCCATGGAGCCGGGCGGCAGCGGCGATCCTTATGCAGGGCTCAGCGCGGAACAGGCCTCGGCCTTGCGCGAAGTGACGCGCATGGGCTTCCCGCCGAAATCGTGGTTCGGCTGGAAGACGATGGGGATCCACGGCTTCGCCGCGCTCTACGGCGGCGTGCTGATGGCCGATCCCGGCTATTTCACCGATTTCTGGACGAAGCCCGGATATCTTGGCTTCGACCATCCCGAGAGTTTCGCCGGCTATCGCTTGCAGCATGAAACGGCGATCTCGGCGCCGATCACGGCGGCCGAAGCAGCGCGCCTCAAGATCCACACCGGCGTCACCGACGGCAAGGTCCAGGGCAACGTCGACGACAGTTTCGCCGCCCTGCAGGGCAAGGAAGCGAAGAACGTGGTCGCTGTCCGCCTCGCCAAGGCGCCGCCAAGAGTTCAGTTCCTGGGCGGCGACCTGATGGTCAAGTCCGGCGCCGCCAAGGGCGCGCGCCTCACGGTCAGCCGCATCGAAGGCGACGTGGCGGTGCTGGGCATCGTCGATCCCGCCGTGGCCGCCAAGCTGGCAGCGGGCGACGAGGTCAGTCTCGACAATTCGAACTTCCTGGCCGCGCAGACCTACCATCGCCACCAGGTCCCCGGCCCCGAATTCAAGGTCTGGAACCAGTTCCGCGGGGCAGACGGCAAGCCGCTCTACCCGCAGCGGCCCATGCTGCTGGGGCCTGTCTTCACGCAGGCAACCGCCGGTTCGGTGCCGAAAGGCAATTTCGATGGGAAGATGATCCTGGTGGAATCCCTCTGGGACCGCGAGGCCTTCCCCTGGTCGGCCGACTGGTATCGCGGCCTCGTCACCGCTCACTTCGGTGCTGCGACGGACGATCATTTCCGCCTCTGGTACACCGACCATGCGCTCCACGGCGATTCAGACCCCGAAGACCCGACGCATACCATCACTTATGTGCCGGTGCTCAACCAGGCCCTGCGCGACCTTGCGCTCTGGGTGGAGAAAGGCATCGCTCCGCCCGCTTCCACCAGCTACCGCTTCGACGATGGCCAGATCGTCGTCCCGGCCGGGGCGGCGGATCGTCACGGCGTGCAGCCGGTCATCGACCTCAAGGTCGCTGGGGGAGTTCGGGCCGAGGTCAAGGCGGGCCAGAAGGTCACTTTCGTCGGCAAGATCGATGTTCCGCCCGGCGCCGGCGCAATCGTCGCGGCGCAATGGGATTTCGACGGCGCGGGCACTTTCCCTGTCGAATCCGAAATCCGCTCCGGAGCCCGTTCGGCGACCGTCACGGCGACTCACACCTTCGCCCGGCCCGGCACCTATTTCCCCACATTGCGCGGCACGTCGCAGCGAGAGGGCGACAAGAACACGCCCTTTGCCCGCATCCAGAACCTCGGGCGCGTCAGGGTCGTCGTGAAATAGCGGCCCGGTCCTTGGAGACGCGGCCCGTCTTGGCGGTCAGATTTCCTTGAGTTCCGTGACGAACTCGTAGCGATCACCGCGGTAGACCGAACGGGTGAACTCGACGATCCGGCCGTCGGGAATGCGGGTCTTGCGCTCTATGCGCAGCACTTCGGAATTCTGCTTCACGCAGAGGATGCCGGCCTCGGTCGGGGTCGCGAGCGAGGCGCGGACGCGCTGCGTGCCGGAAGTCGGGCGGAATCCGTGAATGTCGAGCGCCTGGTAGAGCGAATCTCCGAGCGCGGTCAGGTCCGGCATGAACTGCGCCGGGATCACGGCATGTTCGATCGCCAGCGGCTCCCCGCCGGCCAGGCGGACGCGGCCCAGCCGCGCGACGGAAGCGTTGGCGGGGATCTCCAGCGCCGCCGCCTCTTCCTCGGTCGGCTGCGCATAGGCCTTGTTGATCCACACCACGCCGGGGTTCTCCCCGCGCGAGCGGGTATCGTCGCTGAAGCTGCTGAGCCTGGCGCCGGGTGCCTCGATCCGCTTGGCCACGAAAGTGCCCGAACCCTGCTTGCGGAACAGCACGCCTTCCTCGATCAGCTGCTCGATACCCTTGCGCACGGTAACGCGCGACAGCCCCGCCATCTCGCTGAGGTCCCGTTCGGATGGGAGCGCGCTGCCCGGATCGATCGCACCGCTGCTGATGTGCTCGCGCAGGCTGCGGGCAAGCTGCAGATAGAGCGGCGTGCCCTCTTCGCTGCGGGTCCAGGCAATGTCGCGCATCGTCGATCAGTCTCGCTTTTCCAGCAGTTGCAGGACCTGGCGCAGATTGCCGCCATTGTCTTCGAGCAGCGTGTTCGCCTCTGCGAGAGGAACGCCCAGCGCGACGATCACGCCGAGCCGGATTTCGTTTCCTGCCGTTTCCAGCGCGCGGGCCGCGACTTCGGCGTCGACCCCGGCGATATCCTGAACCATGGTCCGCCCCCGTTGCAAGAGCTTCGCATTCGAAATGCGCATGGCCACCATGCGGCCCTGATAGACCAGGCCGCGGCGCAGCATGATCGCGGTCGACAGCAGGTTCAGCACGGCCTTCTGCGCAGTACCCGCCTTCATGCGGGTGGAACCGGCAACCACTTCGCTGCCGGTGACGGCCAGGATGGCATGTTCGGACGTGTCGAGCAGGACCGAGCCGGCATTGTTGGCGATGCCGATGGTGAGCGCACCCGCGGCGCGGGCTTCCTCGATCGCAGCGACGGTGTAGGGCGTGCGGCCGCTGGCAGCGACGCCGATCACCACGTCCGAGGGGCCGATGCCCCGTTCGCGCACTTCGGCGCGGCCGGCCTCGACATCGTCCTCGGCGCCTTCATAAGCCTCGGTCAGGGCGCCGATGCCCCCGGCCATGAGGAAGACCATGCGGTCCATCGTCCAGCCGAACGTCGGATAAAGCTCCGTGCCGTCCTGCACGGCAAGGCGGCCCGAGGTGCCCGCCCCCACGAAGACCAGCCGGCCGGTATCGCCCAGCCGCAGCGCCGCCGCTTCGGCCGCGCGGGCAATCGCCCGGGTCTGCGACTGGATCGAGGCGATGGCCGCCATCTGCCCTTCAAGCATGGCCTCCACGGCCAGTTCGGTCGGCCAGAGGTCGAGATCGAGGTATCGGGCGTCGAGCGCTTCAGTATTCATGGTATCCTTTGTCCCTTGCGGGGATCAACGTTCAACAGGCGCCATCGTCTTGCCCGATCCGGCCGGCGCGGCGCAGATCGCGAAAGCGATGACCGTGCCGATGCAAAGCTGGAACGGGAACGACAGGCTGCTCAGAGCGGCCGGAAGGCCGATGGCATGGGCGATAGAAGGCTGGAGCAACAGGATCGTGACGAAGCCGACGAGAAGCGCGGCGATGACCGATCCGGTGGTGCCCCGTCCGGTGAACAGCGCGGTGAAGTAGACACCCAGCAGGCCGGCGTACGTGAAGACCATCACTTGCAGGGCGAATTCCAGCAGCCCCATGTCGGTGTAGCGCTGCCAGTAGAACGAGACCACGGCCATGACGAACATGGCAAAGCCGATCACGCCCATGCCCACGCGCCCCGCCGAAACGAAGTGATGCTCTGGCGGGGTGCCGCGCTTCTCGCGCCAGGGGCGGTAGAAGTCCTGGACCAGCACCGAGGACATGGCGTTGAGCGCCGAGTTCGTGGTGGCGACGGCCGCCGCGCAGATGCCCACGGTCACCAGTCCGCGCAGGCCGCCGGGAAGCTGGGTGAGGATGTAGTGCATGAAGATGCTGATCTTCTCGCCGCCGAACTGGTTGCCGGCAGCCGCCGTGGCGCCGCCCATCAGGTCGGGCCGGTCGTAGAAGACATAAAGCAGCAGGCCGATGACGATGAACATGCCCACCACCGGCAGCGTCGCGAAGACCGAGAGGTAAAGGCTGCGCGCGCCGGTCTTGGCGTCCTTGCAGGCCAGCAGGCGCTGCGTCGTGTCCTGGTCCATGCCGGCATTCGCGATGTAGAGCAGCGACAGGCCGAGCACGATGGCCAGCATCGAGAAGGGACGCGAAAGGTCCATCGAGAAATCGAAGAACTTCAGCTTGTTCACGCCTTCGGGCGTATGGGAAAGGCCCTGGATGATCTCGCCGGTGGACGCGGGGATCGAGAGGCGCAGGAAGACGAGCACCGCGATCGCCGATCCCAGGTAGACCACGAACTGGATGAGGTCGTTCCAGAGCACCGACTTGAGGCCGCCCACGAACGTGAAGAGCACGCTGGCCACGATGAGCACGGCGGCGGCGATCATGATGCCCTGGGCCTCGACCGTGCCGGTGATGACCATGGCCAGCGCGATGGCGGCCAGATAGACGCGCGCGCCGCCTGCGAAGACGCGGCCGACCAGGAACATGCCCCCTGCCCAGCGCGTCGCCTTCTCGTTGAAGCGCAAGGTCAGCAGCTCATAGGCCGTCGTCGCCTTGATGGCGTAGAAGCGCGGGATCATGACATGGGCGACGAAGATCGCGCCGATCAGTCCGCCGATATTGCCGCTGAGGTAGGTAAGGTCGCCGTGATAGCCATAATCCGGCCCGCCCAGGAAAGTGGCTGCGGACTGGGTGGCGGACAGCACCGAGATGGCCGCGAGCCAGGCCGGAACGCTGCCGCCCGCCAGGAAGTAGTCATGCGCGGATTCGGTCTTGCGCGGCGTGAAGATCCAGCCTCCCGCGACCAGCAGCAGCAGGTAGGCGGCGATCACCAGCCAGTCCGCCATCGAGAAAGGCAGCGTCATCGAATTCGTCTCCGGACCCGGCCCTGAAATCGGTCTTCAGGGCCTGACAAAAAAGCGGGCGCCCGGTCGGAGGAGGAGGAGGTTGACCGGGCGCCGCGCAGGGTGGGTTATCCTCAGAGGTGCGCGGTCAGCGAGAAGCCGATCGTGCGTCCGAGAATGTCATAAGTGTCGGGGAAGGTGTTGAAGACACCGCCCGTCGACACATAGGGGGGATTCTTGTCGAAGAGGTTGTAGATGCCGGCGCTGAAGGTGATCGCGTCGGTGAACTCGTAGGAGGCCGATAGGTCGAAGGTGTTCTGGGCCGAGATCGTCTCGGTCGAACCGACCGTGCTCGACTTCACCTTGCCGATGCGCTGCCAGTCGAACTGGATCACGCCCTTGTCGAACAGCCACGAGAGACCGACCGTGTGGCGATAGTCAGGCTGTACCAGAGTGGTGCCGTCGCTGGAGCAGGTGGCGCCGAAAGTGCCCTTGCACTGCACGGCCGAAACCGTGGAGTTCGCCTGGATCAGGTAGGACGTGACGATATTGCCCTGGTAGCTCAGGCGCACGCCCGTGCCCGGCACGAAGTCCGGATGCAGCGTGTAGCTGGCCGAGATGTCGAAACCGCGCTGGAGCAGTCGGCCCAGGTTCTGGTTGTTGACGAAGGCATCCTTGAACGTGCCGTCGGCATTACGGGTCACCAGCGAGCACAGCGGATTGGTGGCGGTGGGGTTGGTGACATAGCAGCTGGTGATCGCCGCGATCGGCTGGATCACGCCCACGGCGCCGCGCAGGTCAAGCTCGTACCAGTCGACGGTCAGGTTCAGGCCGGGCAGGAACGTCGGCGTGAACACGGCGCCGAGCGTCGTGGTATAGCCGGTCTCCGGCTTGATGTCCGGGTTGCCGCCGTAATAGTAATTGCCGGTGAGGTAGCTGGCCGCGTTGGAGTTCGCCGAACCCACTGCAGGCGCGCCGAAGCGGGCGCACTGGGCGGCATCGCCGGTGCCGAGCACGCACGGATCGCCGCCGTAGCGCGGCTTCAGACGATCGACCGTGACGAGGTTGCTGAACGGCAGCGAGGACATGCCGGCCGCGAACTCGCCGAAGTTCGGGGTGCGCAGGACGCGCTGGTATGTGCCGCGCAGACGCAGGTTGCGATCGACTTCCCAGTTGCCCTCCACCTTCCAGGTGCCGTGCGTGCCGAACATGTTGTAGTCGGACAGGCGGTAGGCACCGCCCACGTCGAACTTGCGGATCAGGGGCAGGTCGCGCAGGACCGGCACCAGGATTTCGCCGTAGAGTTCCTTGACGTCGAACGAACCGCTGTAGGCAGCCTGCACGCCCTGCCGGTAGGTGTTGCCCGTAAGAAGCGCGGTGTCCTGATCGATGCTGGCGGTTTCGCGGCGATACTCGGCGCCGATGGCGAAACCGATCGGGCCGGCCGGCAGCGAGAACAGCTCTTCCAGCGTGCCGCTCAGGGTCGCCGCGGTCACGAACTGGTCGCGCTTGCGGTTGAAGCCGTTGATCGTGCTGCCCAGCGCATCGGCCAGTTCGGTCTGGTTCGGACCGAAGATGTTCACGCTGTTGACGATGGAATCGAAGTTGTTCGCGCCGGTCGGGCTGGTGACCAGGCCATCGCCGGTGATGAGCGTGTTCTCGGTCGAACGGCCGTACTGGGCATAGACGTTCCAATTGACCGCATTGGTCAGCGGGCCGCGCAGGCCGGTCTGGAACTGCAGCGTGTTGCGCTCGGTCTCGTAGTTGATGAGGCCGAGTTCGGCCAGCGAGCGCGAGACGTTCACGCGCGCGGTGCCGTTCACGAACGTCAGCTGGTTGCGGATATCGTCCGTGAGGTAGGGATTGCTCTCGCTGATCGAGACGGTGCGGTTGACCGAGGCCGGCGTCGCGCCGGGGGTACCGGTCTCCTGCGTGCGCGAATTGGTATACATCGCGCGGCCGTAGATCTCGACCTGCGGCGTGATCTCGTACTTGAACAGCGCCGCGACATTGATGCGCTTCAGCGGCGAGACCAGCGGATAAGTATCCGAGATGTTCGAAGTGGCCGAAGGGTTCGTGGTGAAGTCACCGCTGTCGGTGAAGCCGAACTTGCGGCCGCTTGCCACGTCGGTGAAGACGCCGCCGATGCTCGGGATCGTCTGGTTCGGCGTTTCCGCCCAGTCGCGCTGGCCCGCGCGAATGCGGTCGCGCTGGGTATAGTCGGCCGCGATGACGATGTGGCCGCGGTCGCCCAGGCCGGTACCGACCATCAGCGAGCCGCCGTACTGCGCGCCGCCATGCTCGGACAGACGGCTGGTGGCGGTGCCGCGAATGCCTTCGAATTCATCGTTGAGGATGAAGTTGACCACGCCGGCCACGGCGTCCGCGCCATAGACCGCGGCGGCGCCGCCGGTCAGCACGTCGACGCGCTTGATCAGCGAGGCGGGAATGGCGTTGACGTCAGCCGAGTTGCGGAAGCTGAACGGCGTTGCGCGGGTACCGTCGATCAGGACCAGCGAACGGCTCTGGCCGAAGTTGCGCAGTTCCAGAACCTGGGCGCCGAAAGCGTCGCTGCCCTGCGAGCCTTGGCGAACGCCGCCCGAAAGCTGCGGGATCTTGGTGGAGAAGTCCTCGACCGTCAGCGCCGACTGGAGCTTGATCTGCTCCTCGCCGGTGGAGGCGACCGGGCTGCTGGACGTCAGTCCCGGAACCGCGATGCGGGTGCCGGTGACGACGATGTCGGCGCCAGTTGCGGCTTCGCCTGCATCGGCGCTGCCTGCCGACTGCGCGAAGGCAGCAACCGGCACTTGCGAAAGGGCGATGGCAAGCGCCGCCACGGCCACGGTATGTCGTTGTGACTTAACCATTAGACTTCCTCACTACTTCCCTGAACCCTGTTCCGTCGTGTGTTGGTGCGACCCGAAGACTCGACGGCATGCCCTTTCCGGACTCATTCACCATGCATACCTGTCATGGATATGTAAAGGTGTGGTATCTAAGTGGTGATGTAATAATTCGCCGCGATCAGACCACTTCGGCTAACGTGTTTTCCGGCCGCCAGATCGTTCCCCCCGTCAGCGGCTGTGACACCCCGGTAGTGCCGGGGAACGTCAACGGCATGCCGCGCAGGCTGCGCGCGGCGAGGAAGGCCATGGCTTCCGCCTCCACGAAGTCGCTCCGCAGGCCGACTTCGTCCGCGGTCCGGCAGTCGCCCAGCCGTGCGCGGAGAGCCGCCATCAGCGTGGGATTGTGGCTACCACCCCCGCAGACTACCCAGATTTCCGGCACTTGCGGCAGGATGCGGGCTGTCACGGCGACGGCCTCGGCCGTGAAGGCGGTCAGCGTTGCCGCCGCATCCTCCAACGAACAGGCGTCGGCCCATTCGAGCGGGAAGTCGTAACGGTCAAGCGACTTCGGACCCTCGCCGTGGAAATGCGGGTGAGACAGCAGCGCCGCCAGGGCCGCCTCATCCACCGTGCCTGCCGCCGCGATGCGTCCGCCATCGTCGTAGCGGCCCGCGCCATGCGCCTGGACGACCTGATCGATAAGACCATTTCCAGGCCCCGTATCGCAGGCGAGCAGAGAACCGTCCGCGCCGATCCATGTCAGGTTCGCAACGCCGCCGATATTGAGGAAGGCCAGCGGGCGGGGCAGCCCGATTTTCTTCGCCAGAGCAAGGTGATAGGCCGGTACCAGGGGAGCGCCCTGCCCGCCGGCCAGGAGATCGTCCAGACGCATCTGCGCCACCACCGAAGCACCCAGCCCGTCGGCGATCACTTGCGGATCGCCGATCTGCACGGAGAGTTTCCGTTCCGGGCGGTGCAGCAAGGTCTGGCCATGGAAGCCGACGAGGTCAGGAAGCCGTCCCAGCCTCTCGATCACATGATGCCCCGCGCGCAGATGCGCCGCTTCGATCACTTCGCCCGCCAGCCCGAACGACAGCGGCTGTTCGCCGAAACCGTCCCAGAGCAGCGCATCGCGCGTCGCCTTTTCCAACGCCGCGCGCTCGGCGGCCGAAAACGCGATCATGGCCGAAGGCCCGAAACCCTCGATCCGCTCGCCATCGGTCTCCACGACCGCCACGTCGACGCCGTCGAGCGACGTCCCACTCATGAACCCCATGACCAGCATCAGCGTGCACTCCCCCAACTACAGACAATCAGACTGGCATCGTCATGCGGCTTCACCCGGGGATGACGGTGCAGAGAACCCGGCGCTTTTTCGAGGTCGCGCAGGCGGCCGAGCCAGCGCGACCAGTCTTCCCGATCGGAAATGGACAGGAGATCGGCAGGCGTGGCGACCGCGAAAAGCTCGTTCAGCCGCAGGAAACCGTCACTGGCGATCGCAAAGCGCTGCCCCGGCCGCACCGGCATGCGGCATTGCCAAAGGTGGTCGGCCGCCGCCGGCTCGGTGCCGAGCACCCAGTAGCCGCCTTCCCGGTTCATCAGCTTACGGTTCGCCCGGAGACCCGGCAGCAACCGGGCCTTGAGCGCGTCGAACCCGATGTCGCCCTCCGCCGTCAGGATCGCCTTCATGGCCTCGACCGTACGGCCTTCGAGAGCATCGAGCGCATAGCTGCCGAACAGCCGCGCCTCGCCTTCACCGTCGCCGTCGCCGTCGCCGTCGCCCTCACCCTCGACCGTCACGATTCGGCAGTCCGCCAGCGCCGTGAATTCCGCCACGCCGTCGATGACACGCACCATCGCGAAGGCGGCCGAGGGATGTTCATGCGGCCCTTCCGCTTCGCGCACCTGCTCGCGCGCCAAGGCGTCACGGCAGCGCCCCATCACCTCCCGCAGGAGCGCCACGGTCGAAATTTCCGAATTGCCGGCAAGCAATTGCGTCAGGGCCGCGTTGGCGGTCCGGGCAAGCCAGGAGGCATCGCTAGGTGCGTCAAGCAGCGCCGGACCAATCCCTGTCGCGCCATCGACGACCCACGCCGCATCACCATGATGACCGACGCAGTCCTCATTGACTTCACTCTGCCCATCGGAAGCGGCAATCTCGATCCTGAGCATCGTCTTCTCCCACATCCGGCCCTCGCCGAACCGAACCGGTATCATGAACGCGGCGAATTATAAAACCACTTTAATGCCACTTGTACCAAAAAGCTAAACTGGTATCTGTCAGATCATGACCCAAGCGACACCGAACGCGCCGGCAGCGGCGCCCGCCAGCACCACGCAGATGTCCCGCGAAGCGCGCGAGGCGCCCGCGCGCTGCGTCGAGCAGCTTCGCCGCAATGCAGATATCGTGCGCGAGGCCGGCCGCCAGCTCCGCGAGCTTGCCCCGCCCTTCGCCGCGACTCTGGCGCGCGGCAGTTCGGACCAGGCCGCCGCGTTCGCGAAGTTCCTGCTGGAAACCCATGCTCGCATCCCGACGTTGAGCCACGCCCCTTCGGTGGGTTCGCTCTATCACGCCACGTCTGCCCAGTTCCTGGACGTACCGATGATCGCGATCTCGCAGTCCGGTCGCAGTCCCGACCTGCTGGCTGCGGCGCAGGACGCCCGCAACAAGGGCGCGGTCGTCATCGCCGTGGTCAACGATGCCGAATCGCCGCTGGCCGAGCTTGCGCAGATCGTGATCCCCGTCCACGCCGGCCCGGAAACGAGCGTCGCGGCGACCAAGAGCTTCGTCTGCACCCTTGTCGCGCTTACCCATCTCGTCGCCGAGTGGAGCCAGGACGAAGCGCTGCTCGCGGCTCTCGAAACCACGGGCGAGGTTCTGGAAACGGCCGCCAATGCCGACTGGACGACGGCGGTGGACCTGCTCAAGGATGCCAGCGAAATGCTGGTGCTGGGGCGCGGCCCGACACTGCCGATCGCCGGTGAAGCCGCGCTCAAGCTCAAGGAAACCTCCAGCCTCCATGCCGAGGCCTTCAGCAGCGCCGAAGTCGCCCATGGCCCGATGACGCTGGTGGGGGACGGGGATCCGGTGCTGGTGCTTGCCCCGCTCGACGTGGCGCGCACCGGCCTTCGCGAGCGCCTGGACGACTTTGCGGCGCGCGGCGCCCGGGTCATCGCCGCCGGCCTGCCCGAGGATGTTGCTCCCGCCGCGCTGGTACTGCCGCTGGCCACGGAAGTGCATCCGGTCCTTGGAGCCATTGCCGAGATCCAGAGTTTCTACGGCCTCGCCAACGAACTCTCGCTGGCGCGCGGACGGAACCCGGATAATCCTCCGCACCTCAACAAGGTGACGCGCACGCTATGACCCGGATCGCCCTTATCGGTGCGCGTATCGTCCTTGCCGACCGCGTGGTCGAAGACCAGGCGCTGGTCCTCGACGGCGATCGCATCGTCGACCTTGCGGCGCCCGACGCCCTGCCCGGCGACTGCGTGCTGGAGCGGCTCGACGGCGGCTACCTGCTACCCGGCTTCATCGACACGCAAGTGAACGGCGGCGGTGACGTGCTGTTCAACGACATGCCCTGCATCGAAGGCATTCGCGCCATCGCCCAGGCGCATCGCCGCTACGGCACGACCGGCATCCTGCCCACGCTCATCAGCGACTTCCCGCAAGTGGTGGAAGCTGCCATCGCCGCCGGCGAAGCTGCGATGGCCCAGGGCGTTCCGGGCGTGCTGGGCGTGCATATCGAAGGCCCCCACCTCAACGTCGCCAAGAAGGGTATCCACGACCAGACCCGCTTTGCGCCGGTGGACACCGAAGTCATCGCCCGGCTTTCGGCACCGACCACGGGCCGCCGCGTGGTGACGCTGGCGCCCGAACTGGCGCCCGAAGGGACCGTGCGCGCCCTCACCGAAGCGGGCGTGCTCGTCTGCGCCGGCCATAGCCTCGCGAACTACGACCAGACCCGCGCCGCGCTTGCCGAGGGGCTGGTTGGCTTCACCCACCTGTTCAATGCGATGACGCAGTTCCTCAGCCGCGACCCCGGCATGGTCGGCGCGGCGCTGGAAGACCGCGCCAGCCACTTCGGCCTCATCGCCGATGGCTTCCACGTCCATCCCGCCTCGATGCGCGTGGCCCTTGCGGCCAGGGGTGAGGAAGGCATCATGCTGGTGACGGACGCCATGCCGCCGGTCGGCGGGACGCTGGGCCGCTTCACGCTCATGGACCAGGACATCAAGGTGGAGAACGGCACCTGCACCGGGCCCGACGGCACGCTGGCCGGCTCCGCGCTGACCATGGCGCAGGCCCTGCGCAACGCGATGGACATGATCGGCTGCGACATCGTCGCCGCCTCGCGCATGGCCAGCGGCAACCCCGCCCGCTTCCTGCTCCTCGACCATGAGACCGGCGCCATCGCGCCGGGGCTGCGGGCGGACCTCGTCCATCTGGGCAACGATCGCCTGGTCCGCGCTACCTGGATCGGCGGCGCACGCGAGGACCACCGCGAATGACGAGGCAAGGAAGCCAGCCGGAACTGGGCCTGATCGAGGGCCGCTTCGGTCGCATCTGGAACGAGGCCGAGCGCAGCCATGTGGTGAAGACGCTCGCCGAGGCCGGCTACGGCTTCTACCACTATGGCCCCAAGGCCGATCGCGCGCTGCGCCGCGAATGGCGGGTGTCGCATGACATGGCCCGGACCGAAGCGCTGGCCCGCCTTTCCGCCGAGTGCCGCGCCGCGGGCATGCGCTTCGGCATGGCGATCACCCCGGTCGGCTCCACGCATCCCTTCGACGACGAGGCCCGCGCGGACCTCACGCGGCGGGTAGCCGAACTCGACGCCATCGGCATCGACGACCTTGCCGTGCTGTTCGACGATCTTCGCGGCGACATGCCCGAACTCGCAGAACGCCAGGCGGATGTCGTCAACTTCTGCGCCCAGCTCACCGGTGCCGCGCGTGTCTACACCTGCCCCACCTATTATTCCGACGATCCCGTGCTCGACCTCGTCTTCGCGGATCGCCCGGCGGACTATCTCGGCAAGCTCGGGCGGCTGCTCGATCCCGCCGTGCAGGTCTACTGGACCGGCGAGGAAGTCTGCTCGAAGGAAATCGGCCCGGCCCATCTGGAACGCGTCGCAGGCGAACTGGGCCGCAAGGTCTGCCTCTGGGACAACTGGCCCGTGAATGACGGCGCCCGCATGTCGCGCTTTCTCCATCTGCGGGCATTCACCGGCCGTCCGGCAGCGATCGCCGGGCACATCTCCGGCCATGCCATCAACCCGGCGATCCAGGCGCACCTCGGCTGCATTCCCGCCATCACCTTGCCGATGGTCTACCGGCAGGGAGAGACTTACGCCTATGGCGAAGCCTTCGGCGCAGCGGCGCGGCACCTGCTCGGCGATGATTTCGCGCAGATGCTGCAGCAGGATATCCCGGCCCTGCAGGACGTGGGCCACGAGCGCCTCGGCGCGCGCGCCGATCGCCTGCGGGACCGCTACGAAGGGATCGATCATCCCGCGGCGCGTGAAATCCTGAACTGGCTGGACGGCAAGGACCTGATGACCGACGACGAGGTCCAGACCCAGTAAGCGGGGATACAACCATGGCAGCAAGCACCAAGACCCGGGATATCGCGCTACTGACCGCACTGCGCGCCGCCGTGGGCAAGCGCCATGTGCTGACTTCCGCGCGCGAGACGGCCCGCTTCCGCAAGGGCTACCGCACCGGCGAAGGCCCGGCCATCGCGGTGGTCCGCCCCGGCAGCCTGGTGGAAATGTGGCGCGCGGTGCAGGCCTGCGTGGCGGCAGACGTCTCGATCATCATGCAGGCTTCGAACACCGGGCTGACGGGCGGCTCCACCCCCGATGGCGAAGACTATCCCGGCGGCCTGGTGATCGTCAGCACCACCCGGCTTTCCGCACTCAAGGTGATCTGCCGCGGAGAACAAGTGCTGTGCCTGCCGGGGACCACGCTCTACAAGCTGGAGCAGGCACTGCGGCCGTTCGGGCGCGAACCCCATTCGGTGATCGGTTCTTCCTGCCTTGGCGCCTCGGTGGTCGGCGGGGTCTGCAACAACTCGGGCGGCTCGCTGATCCGGCGTGGTCCGGCCTATACCCAGCTTGCGCTTTATGCCCAGGTCCAGGGCGACGGCTCGCTGCGCCTCTTCAACCATCTCGGCATGGACCTTGGCGACGACCCGGAGACCATGCTGTCCCGGCTGGACCTCGAACAGTTCACCGAAGCCGACATCGATCCCGCCAGCGACAAGTGGGCGCACGACCACAGCTATGCCGACCATGTCCGCGACATCGACAGCGAAGTGCCGGCCCGCTTCAATGCCGACCCCCGGTGCCTGTTCGAGGCGGCGGGAAGCGCGGGCAAGCTGATCGTCTTCGCCGTGCGCCTCGATACGTTCGCGCGCGAAGACGAGACCACCACGTTCTACATCGGCACTAACGAGGCAGACCGCCTGACCGCGCTGCGCCGCACGATGCTGCGCGATTTCGACACGCTGCCGATCGCCGGCGAATATATGCACGCCGAAGCCTTCGACGTGGCCGATCGCTACGGCAAGGACATGTTCTTCGCCATCGAGCGCCTCGGCACCGACCGGCTCCCGGCGCTGTTCGCGGCCAAGTCCCGCTTCGACGGCGTAATGGGCAGCGGGCTCAGCGACCGCCTGATGCAGTGGTCCAGCCGGTTCATCCCCGACCATCTCCCGGCCCGCATGCGCGACTATCGCGCGCGCTTCGAGCATCACCTGATCCTCAAGGTGCCGCGGGACCAGGTGGAAGCCGCGCGCACGCTGCTGCACGACCTCTTCCCCGGCGACGCGGAGGATACAGGCACTGACGGCGGGCACTTCGAATGCACGGCGCAGGAAAGCGCCAAGGCCTTCCTCCACCGCTTCGTGGCGGCGGGCGCTGCGGTGCGATACCGCGCCGTCCACCCGGACACGGTCGAGGACATCGTCGCGCTCGACGTCGCCCTGCCCCGCAACACCCGCGAATGGGTGGAACGCCTGCCGGCCGAACTTGCGGCGCGCACGGTCCACACCCTCTACTACGGGCACTTCTTCTGCCAGGTATTCCACCAGGACTACATCGTGAAGAAGGGCACCGATCCGCTTGCATTCGAGCACGCGCTCTGGGCCCTGCTCGACGCGCGCGGCGCGCAGTATCCGGCCGAGCACAATGTCGGCCACCTTTATGTCGCCCGGCCCGAACTCGCGCAGTTCTACCGCGAGATCGACCCGCGCAACCAGCTCAACCCCGGAATCGGCCATACCCCCCGTGGCCGCGACTGGGGAGATCACCCAGGCATCGGGGCTACCGGAGAACATCCATGACCTATTTCCTCGGCATCGACGCAGGCGGCAGCAATTGCCGCGCCCGGCTTGTCGACGCGCAGGGCCAGGAGATCGGCCACGGCAAGTCCGGCACCGCCAATGCGCGCATCGGGATGGAGGCACTCTACGAAACGCTGAAGGACACGGTCGACCAGGCCGTGGCCGAAGGGGGCCTTACAACGGCCGAGCGCGCCACCATCCAGGCCGGCATGGGCATTGCCGGGATCACCCGCCCCGGCGTGCGTGAGGCGCTGGCGGAACTCGACTTCGGCTTCGCCGCGGTGCGCTATGCCACCGATGCCCAGATCGCCAACCTCGGCGCCCATGCCGGGCAGGACGGCGCGATCCTCATCATCGGCACCGGCAGCGCCGCGCAAGTACGATTGGACGGCCGGGACTTCACCATCGGCGGTTACGGTTTCCCGATCTCCGACGAAGGCAGCGGTGCCGCGCTCGGCCTCAGCGCGATGCGCCACGCCTTGCGCGCGCTCGACGGGCGCACCCGCAAAACCCCGCTGAGCGCGGCCGTGACCGAGCGTTTCGAACACGACACGGCGCAGGCCATCGCCTGGATGGACCACGCCACCCCGCGCGACTACGGCACTTTCGCGCCGCTGGTCATGGACTATGCCGAAGCGGACGACGCCATCGCCCGCTCCATCGTCGAACATGCCGCGGGCCATATCGAGCGTTTCATCGAGACGATCTTCGAGCGCGGCGCCACCCGCTGCACGCTCGTCGGCGGCCTGGCCCCGCGCATGCAGCCCTGGCTGCGTTCGCGCACGGTCGAGCGACTGAGCCCGGCCCTCGGCGATTCCCTTGACGGCGCGCTGCGTCTGGCGGGCTTCCAACCCGCCTGACGCCTGCTGTCCCTGCTGGGCATCTTTGCCGCTGCCGGCATCGGCCGAACGGCGCAAAAATCCCGGCCCTCCCGCGCCGAAAGCCGCCCGCATCGTTCTATAATAGGTCAGGAAAAACGATTTCATTCGGCCGGACAAGATCCGCCGGGCAGGAGTTGAACTTGACAGTCAAGACCGTCGAGGAACGTCTGGAGTTCCTCGAATTCGATGCCGCGCAGCGCCGTATTCTCACCGCTGCGCAACCATTTCTCCGCACCTGCATCCAGCCAGCGCTCGATCACTTCTACCGGCGGGTCCGCGCGACCCCCGAGATGGCGCGCATGTTCCGCAGCGATGCGCACATCAACGCCGCCAAAGGCGCGCAAGTCGGCCACTGGCTGGGCATCGCCACCGGCCGGTTCGACGCCGAATACTACGCCGCCGTCAGCCGGATCGGCAAAGTCCACGCCAAGATCGGCCTCGAACCGCGCTGGTACATCGGCGGCTATGCGCTGATCCTGGAAGAGATCATGGCCGCCGTCGAACGCAGCGCCAGCCCCTGGCGGCTGTTCACGCGCCGCGTCAGCCCAAGCAAGCTCAACCGCGCGCTGATGAAGGCGGCCATGCTCGACATGGACTTGTCGATCTCGATCTATTTCGAGGAAGCCGAAGCGGAGCGCAACCAGGCCATCGCCGCCCTCGATCGCGCCATGTCGCGGCTGGCGGGCGGCGATCTTCTCCACGACATCGACGACCTGCCCGCCGGGTTCCTCTCGCTGAAGACCTCCTACAACCGCAGCCTCGCCAACTTGCGCGAGACGATCGGGTCGGTGGTGACGGCCTCCCATGCGATCTACGGCGAATCCGGCGCCATCGCGCGGGCCTCCGAAGACCTTGCGCAGCGCACGGAAAGCAGCGCCGCGAACCTGGAGGAGACGGCCGCGACGCTGCTGCGCGTCGAGGAACGCGTGAAGGCCACGGCATCGGGCGCGCAGGAAACCCTGGGCATTGCCGGGGAAGCGCTCGATTCCGTCGAGCAGGGACGCGAAGTGGCCGGCGACGCGGTGCAGGCGATGCATGTCGTGCACGAAAGCGCGCGCGGCATCGATGCCGTGATCGAGGGGGTCGACAAGATCGCCTTCCAGACGCGCGTCCTGGCCATGAACGCGGCCGTGGAGGCCGGTCGGGCCGGAAGCGCCGGGCGCGGCTTCGCGGTCGTTGCCGATCTCGTGAGTTCCCTGGCCATGCGCGCCGAGGAAGAAGCCCGCAAGGCGCGCGACGGCCTTTCCGCCACCCGTTCCGAGATCGACCAGGCGGTCGCCACCGTCTCGCGCGTCGATCGTTCGCTGGAGACCATCGCGGGCGAAGTCGGCCGGGTCCACGCCCTTGTCGAGACGATGGCGCGGGACAACGATGCCCAGGCCACGGCCATTTCGGAAGTCAGTTCCACGGTCGGCATGATGGACCGCACGACGCAGCAGAACGCGGCCATGGTCGAGCAGACCTCCGCCGCCGCCCGCACCCTCATCTCGGACGCGACGACGCTTGCCAACCAGGCCGGGCGATTCCAGATCGGCGAGGAGCCACCCGTCAGGACCTGCGCGGCCTGATCGCCCGCGCCTGATCTTCGCGCGCCGCCCTGCTGCGAGGGGGCGGCGCGTGCTCGCCGGGCGTTGACCGCGCCAGAGCGATACTTGGCCGCGCGCTGCATTCCGGCCGCGCGGCACTGGCGGGAAGTGCGCTAGCCCATGGCCAAACACGAATCGCGGGAGACACCTTCGCCATGAAGATCGACAACACGCTGGCCGCCGTCGTCACGGGCGGTGCATCGGGCCTTGGCCGCGCCAGCGCGAAGGCGCTGGCCGATGCAGGCGTGAAAGTCGCCATCTTCGACATCAGCGAGGAGGCAGGCGAAGCTTTCGCGGCCGAAATCGGCGGCGTGTTCTGCAAGGTCAACATTCTCGACGAGGAGAGCGTGGAGGCAGGCTTCGCCCGCGCCCGCGCCGCCCATGGCCAGGAACGCGTCGTCGTCCACTGCGCCGTCGTGGCCGGCGGCGGCAAGACCGTCTCGTTCGACAAGGCCACGGGCGGCTTCAAGCGCATGGCCACCGAACAGATCGCCAAGACGGCCGAGGGCGTGTTCACCGCGTCCTACCGCGTGGCCGCGATCGCCGCGCTGGGCATGGCGACGGCCGAGCCGCTCAATGCCGACGGCGAACGCGGCTGCATCGTCTTCACTTCTTCTGCCGCTTCGCAGGACGGACAGATCGGCCAGGTCGCTTATGGCGGCGGCAAGGGCGCGGTCAATGCCATGGTGCTGCCGATGGCGCGCGACCTGATGGACCTCGGCATTCGCGTCAACGCCATCCTGCCCGGCACATTCGCCACCCCGCCGATGCTGCGCGTCAAGGAGATGAACGAGGCGGTCTATGAAGGCCTCGGGCGGGCCGTCCCCTTCCCCAAGCGCCTGGGCAATCCCGAAGAGTTCGCCAGCTTCGTGCTCGAACTGGTGCGCAACACGTACTTCAACGGCCAGTGCATCCGCCTCGACGGCGGCATCCGCATGCCTCCGAAGTGAGGTAGCCGCAGAACTCGGGCGCAAGCCGGTGCGGCATGCCGCGCGCCCGCAAGAACGGGCGCGCGGACACGGATTCCGTCCGCAGGACGGCCCCGTGACCGCCGCTCTGCACGCTCGCTTTTCTTGCCCCTCCTCCCGATACCCGCCTTGACAGCCGCGCATGCGCAGGCCCAATCGACAATCGATGCGACGTCCCGCCGTTAACGCCCTGAAAGCCCTGGTCATCCGCCAGCGGCAACGCATGCGCGAGAGCGAGCTGGCGTTCATCGTGCTGGCCGTCATGGCAGGAATAGCCGCCGGATGGCTCACCAACCTCCAGGGCTTTCTCGCCCACACGCTGCAACAGCTGTTCTACGCGATCGACGGCAACCGGCTGAGCGCACTGGGTGAAATCCGCCATCCCTGGCGGTTGCTCGCCCTGCCCTTCGGCGGCCTGGTCCTGATCGGCATCGCCTATCTGCTTCGCAGACGCCGGCGCGCACCGATCGACGTCGTCGAAGCCAACGCGCTGCACAGCGGGCGGATCCCCTTCATCGACAATCTCATCATCTCCGCCCAGACCATCATTTCCAACGGCGCGGGAGCCTCGGTGGGGCTGGAGGCGGCTTATGCCCAGATGGGCGGCGGCGTCGCCTCGGTGCTGGGCCAATGGTTCAAGCTGCGCCGCGCCGACATGCGCACACTGGTCGGCGCCGGAGCCGGAGCCGCGGTTGGCGCCGCTTTCGGCGCGCCCCTGGCCGGTGCCTTCTACGCCTTCGAGATCGTGATCGGCGCCTATACGCCCTCCGCCATCGCCCCGGTCATCGCCGCCGCCCTCGGCGCGGCGTTCATCACCCGCGAACTCGGCGTCGAACCGTACCTGATCGCCGCGTCCAGCGCGCGCGACCTCACCACGGGCGACTATTTCATCTACGCCGTGCTCGGCCTGGTCTGTGCCCTCGTGGGCATACTCATCATGCGGCTGGTGACCTTCACCGAATTGCACGTCCAGCGCCTGACCCGCTTCGCGCGCTGGAAGCCGCTGGTGGGCGGGCTGCTGCTGATGCCGCTGGCCTGGGTCTCGCCGCAGTCGCTTTCGGCGGGCCACGGCGCGATGCACCTCAACCTCGCCATGCAGCCGGCGATCCATTTCCTGCTCATGGTGCTGGCGCTCAAGATCGCCGCTTCGGTCATCTCGCTGAGCTTCGGCTTTCGCGGCGGGCTGTTCTTCGCCTCGCTCTTCCTGGGGTCGCTGGTCGGCCTGATCTTCGCCGCCGCCGTGCAATTGCTGCCTTTGGGCATCGAACTCGATCCCACCCAATCCGCCCTCGTCGGCATGAGCGCGCTGGCGGTCTCCATCGTCGGCGGCCCGATGACTCTGGCCATGCTCATGCTGGAGACGACTCACGACTTCGCGCTGATGGGCGTGGTGCTGACCGCCTCGCTCGTCTCCAGCGCCTTCACCCGCGAAATGTTCGGCTATTCGTTCTCGACCTGGCGCCTGCACATCCGCGGCTCGATCATCCGCTCCCCGCGGGACATCGGCTGGATGCTCAGCCTTACGGCCGGACGCATCATGCGCAAGGACTGGATCTCGGCACCGGCCACGCTGTCCGTGGCCGACTTCCGGGCGCGCGTTCCGCTGGGCTCGGCAAGCAAGGCGATCCTGCTGGACGAGGACGAGCATTACGCCGGCATCGTCGCCACGTCCTCTGCCTATAATCCCGAACTGCCGCAGGACAGCGCGATCGGCTCCCTCGCCTCGCTGAAGGGCACCACCCTTTCCCCGACCACCGACATCCGCGCGATGATAAAGGCTTTCGACGTGGCCGTGGCCGACGAACTGGCGGTGGTGGACGGCGTCGGCCGGGTGGTCGGCGTCGTCACCGAGCGCCATGCACGTCGGCGCTACTTCGAGGAAATCGAAGCCTCGCAGCGCGAACTCTTCGGGGAAAGCTGACCGCGTGACCTCGTCCCGGATCGGGTCCGGAACGAGGCCGTTTGCTTAGTCACCAGCAACCGGAAGCCACACGGCACTCGCCGCATCGCCGCCGTACGTCACGGTTTCCGTCGCCTTCACATAGTCGCTGGGCCTGGCTTCCATGATGGAGGATACCCAGGACTGCGGGTTGCGGTCGTAAAGCGGGAACAGGCTGGACTGCACCTGCACCATGATCTTGTGTCCCGGCAGGAACACATGATCGACGTTGGGCAGCGACCACTGGAACGTGTAGCTCTTGCCCGGCTCAAGGGGTTGCGGCTTGTTGAAACCGTGGACGTAGCGGCCCCGGAAGATCTCGATACCGATGCCGAGCTGATAGCCGGCCAGGGCAGGGTTGGCCGAGTTCTCCTGCGGATAGACGTCGATCAGCTTGACCACGTAATCGCTGTCCTGCCCGCTGGTGGCAGCATGAAGCTCGACCTTGGGTGCGCCCTTGATATGGACGGGCTTGTCCAGCACGCCGGTGCTGTAGCTCAGCACATCGGTGCGGCCGTCAACGAAGCGCTGGTCGTGAACGAGCCAGGTCTTCCACTCCTCGCCCTGCATGTGGACGGGGCGCGGCAGCAGCGGCACGGGCTTGGCCGGGTCGGAAACGTAGCTGTCGCTGCCCGCCGCCGGCTTGCTCCACGAAAGGCCGTAGTTCGCCGCGAGGTAGAGCGGCGTGTAGCTGCCTGCGGGCCAACTTTGCGATACTTCCCAGCGGTTCTCGCCCGTGGCGTAAGTCACGACCGGCGGGGTATCGCACTTCGGGGCATCGGTCTTCAGGTGGCAGTCGAAGAACGGCTTCATGTAGCGCTGGCGGAACTGTGCGCCGGTATCGCCTTCCCACTTGAGCGGGCCCAGTTCGCGCGCCTCGTAATTGACCTGGGAATGGCGCCAGGGGCCGATGGCGAGGCTGACCATGTCGCTGGGCGTGCCGTTGGCCTTGAGCGCCTGATAGACGGCCGGGGCGCCGTAGCTGTCTTCCTGGTCCCACTGACCGACGACCAGCATGGTCGGCACCGTCAGCTTGCGCGCGCCCAGCAGCTTGTCCACGGCCTGACCCTGCCACCAGGCGTCGTAGCTGGGATGCTCCAGCACCTTGCGGACCACCGGAAGGTCCAGCAGGCCGTACGCCTTGGCATAATCCATGGCCGAACCGGCTTCCAGATAGGCCTGATATTCGTCGCCGGTGCCCTTGGGCACCGCGCCCCCGCCCTTCTTGACGGTCTGGCCCAGGTCATAGTCGAAACCGAACATGCGGAAGGCGCCGTTATGGAACCAGTCGTCGCCCATCCAGCCATCGACCATCGGGCTCTGGGGCACGGCAGCCTTGAGCGCCGGGTGCGGATCGATCAGCGCCATCAGGGAGGTGAACCCGAGGTAGGACGAGCCGGTGATGCCGACTTTCCCGTTGCTCTCCTTCACGTTCTTCACCAGCCAGTCGATGGTATCGTAGGCGTCGGTGGCATGGTCGACCTTGGTCTTGTTGAGCGGCCCGCGCAGCGGCCGGTTCATCACGTAGTCGCCTTCGGACCCGTCCAGCCCGCGCACGTCCTGGTAGACGCGGATATAACCGTCGTTGACGAAGTCCGCGTCCATGATCGAAAGGATTTCCTCGATCTTCTGGCTGCGGTTGCGGCTGGTCATGCCGCCGGCATTGTAGGGCGTGCGGCCGAGCAGGATCGGCCCGTCCTTCGTGCCCTTGCGCATGACGATGACCGTGAACAGCTTCTTGCCGTCGCGCATCGGGATCATCACTTCGCGGCGGATATAATCCGCCTGCGGGCGCACCCAGTCATACGAGCCGACCTGCTCGTTCATCATCGTATCGGTGGGCGGGGCCGCCGAGAGTTGCGAAGCGGCGGCAAGAGCGAACGGCGCAACTGCGAGGCCCGCGGCGATCCGGAAATGTTTTGTCATGGACCCGTTTGGTGGCCCGTGCATTTCGAGCGGTCAAGCGGGTTCTCGACCGATCTCCACCGGATAGAGCATCCCACTTGCGCGGCAGGATTCAGGTGGGACCAAGTCCCCGCGCCACTTGCGAACGCTCTATGTTCATCCGGTCTTCGCGCGCCTGGGCCGCCCACTCACTGCGGGACATGCAGACCCGCTTGATCTTAAGGCGCGACCCGATTTCCTGGAACTTGCGGCATTCGATCGGATCGGCCTGGTCCATCCCCGGCTTCTTCTCGGCCGCCTTTTCGGACGCCGCAGGGCCCTTTGCCAAGGCCGGATTTCCGGCGGCGAAGACCACGACCAGCGCAAGCAACGCGAACTTCTTCATGACGCCCCCTCCCCACCGAAACATCCCGCCAATCCGTTGCCCCCGGCATTCCAGACAGGCTGCTCAAAAGGCATCAGGACGGACGACGCTCGTCCAAGCCTATCGGCTTTTCGTAGAATTCGCATCGATTTTGCGAAGCTGAAAGAAGAGTCCCGCCCCGTTACAATCAATTTTGCACGGCGGCCCGTCTGGGCGCCGGGGATGAGGGCGGTGGACGAAGCCGAAGTCAAGGCATTGGCGCAGACGCTCGAAATGTGGGCGGCGCTGGGCGGTTCCGTGAAGGAATGGTCCACAGCGGAGGCGACCATGCTTCAGGCCGCCGCGGTGATGCGTCGTCAGGCGGCCCAGATCGAAGCACTGCGCGCGCAAGTGCGGGAAAGCCGATCCGCCGCCTGCCAACCCTGCACCTGAGCTTCGGTCCCACCGCTCAGGCTTCCGGCAAGAAAACGGGCAGGAAAGCCAAGACTTTCCTGCCCGCGCAACTTTATCGAAAGCAGTGGTTTCAGGCCGCCTGCTTCTGCCGCTCCGTCGCTTCCAGGTTGAGCAGGTCGGCGATCTCGAACGCGAGTTCGATCGACTGCGCACCGTTGAGGCGGGGATCGCAGTGCGTGTGATAGCGGTCCTTCAGCGCCTCGTCAGTGATGGCGATGGCGCCGCCGGTGCATTCGGTCACGTCCTGGCCGGTCATCTCGATATGGATACCGCCAGCATGCGTGCCCTCGGCGCGGTGGACGGCGAAGAAGCCGCGCACTTCGGCCAGGATGCGGTCGAAGGGACGAGTCTTGAAGCCGCTCTCGGCCTTGATGACATTGCCGTGCATCGGGTCGCACGACCATACCACGGGATGACCTTCGGCCTTTACCGCGCGCACCAGCTTGGGCAGGCCGGCCTCGACCTTGTCATAGCCATAACGGCTGATGAGCGTCATGCGGCCCGGCTCGCGTGCCGGGTTCAGCGTATCGAGCATGCGCAGCAGAGCGTCGGGCTCGAGGCTGGGTCCGCACTTCATGCCGATCGGATTGCCGACGCCGCGCAAGTACTCGACATGGGCCGAGCCTTCGAAGCGCGTGCGGTCGCCGATCCACAGCATGTGGGCCGAACAGTCGTACCAGTCGCCGGTCAGCGAATCGCGGCGGGTCAGCGCCTGCTCATAGGGCAGCAGCAGCGCTTCGTGGCTGGTGTAGAACTCGGTGCCCTGAAGCTGCGGAACCGAAGTCGGGTCCACGCCGCAGGCCGCCATGAAGTCCAGCGCCTCGCCGATGCGGTCGGCCATCTGTTCGAACTTCTGGCCCCAGGGGCTGCGGTTGATGTGCTCCATCGTCCACTGGTGAACCTGGCGCAGGTTCGCATAACCGCCATGCGCGAATGCGCGCAGCAGGTTCAGCGTGGCCGAGGACTGGCCATAGGCCTTCAGCATCCGCTCCGGATCGTTGCGGCGCGTTTCCGGCTCGAACTCGATGCCGTTGATGATGTCGCCGAAGTAGCTGGGCAGTTCCATGCCGCCGATCGTCTCGGTCTGGGCCGAGCGCGGCTTGGCGAACTGGCCCGCCATGCGGCCCAGCTTCACCACCGGCTGCTTGCTGGCGAAAGTCAGCACGACCGCCATCTGCAGCAGCACGCGGAAGGAATCGCGAATATTGTCTGCGCTGAATTCGGCGAAGCTTTCCGCGCAGTCCCCGCCCTGGAGCAGGAAACCGCGACCGGCGGCGACTTCGGCGAGATCCGCCTTCAGAGCACGCGCCTCGCCCGCAAAGACCAGCGGCGGAAACTTCGCAAGCGTGGCCTCAACCTCGCCCAGCTTCTCCGCATCGCCGTATACCGGAAGATGGCGGGCTTCCTGAGCCTTCCAGCTTTCCGGGGTCCAATTGCTAGCCACGTTACGTACTCCCGGCGGTTCCTTCGCCCTCTCTCCCCGCGCCGAATGCATGGGGCCAAACCGGCAAGAACCGCAAACAAGGGGCGGGCCATAGCCTCCCCGGGCAATTTTTGCAAAGCCGGTTTAGACGATCAGGGTGATCGATTGCGCCTTCAACGCCCCGGCGCGGCGAAACAAGGTGTCGCAGGCAGGATTGCGCGCGTAACTTGCGAACAATCCTGCCCCGCGTTCAACCTGATCCTACTTTACGGCGACCGCGCCGACCGCCTTGCCTTCCGGCATGACCTCCAGCTGCCACGAATTGTTCTTGCCGAGATAGCGGGCGGCAAGCGCCTGCATCTGCTGCGGCGTCGTGGCGGTATAATCGTAGAGGATCGTGCGAACGGTGCCGATGCGCGAGGGATCGTAAGTCGCACCTTCCAGCTGGCCCATGAAGAACGAGGTGCTGGAGGCGGCGCGCGTCACCTGCTGACGCATCGGCTCGGTCACAAGCGCCAGTTCCTGCGCCGTCGGCGGATTGTTGATGAGATCCTGCGCGATCTCGTCCGCGGTCTGGAAGAACACCTTGGTCGACTTGGGGTCGAGCTGCGCCATGGCGGTGATCGAACCGCCGGCCGCCATGTCCACGGGCCACTGCGAATAGACGTAAGGCGCATAGGCCACGCCCAGCTTCTCACGCACTGCATCGAGCAGGCGGTTGGTGAAGAGCTGCGTCAGGATTTCAAGCTGACGCGATTCGCGGATGCCCATAGAGCCGCCGCCGGTCGGCCAGGAGATAACCGCCGCCGCCTGGTCGGGATCGCCATGGTGCTGCAGCACGATGGGGGTGTCCGAAGGCTTGGGCACGGTCACGTCCGCCAGGTTGGCGGTGGAAGGCGCCGGCGTGCGCGGCTTGAGCGCGCCGAAGGTCTTCTCCAGCGCGGCGATGGTGGAAGCCTTGTCGAAATCGCCATAGATCTGGACTTCGACCGGGCCGCTGGCCAGCGCCTTGCTCCAGACTTTCTTGAACCCGGCCGCCGTGGTCTTCTCGATCGCTTCGGGCTTCGGCGTTGCAAAGCGCGGATCCTGGCCGCGCTGGTAGAATTCCAGGTCGCGGTTCAGCACGCCCTGCGGCGAGGTGGAGTAAGTGGCATACTGGATCTTCGCCGCGGCCTTGGCGCGGACCAGCGGCTGCGGATCCCAGCGTGGGAGATCGAGCTTGGCCGCGAAGAGGTAGAGCTGGTCCGCCAGGTCCTGCGGGCGCGTTTCCGCCTGGAACTGGAAGCTGGCGTCCTGCACTTCGAAGTCGAAGCCCATCTTGCGCCCGGTCGAAATACGGTCGAGATCTTCCTGGCCGAGCGTGGCTAGGCCCGAGCCGACGAGCGCGAACTCGCCCAGCGCGATATAGGGCGCGTCCTTCGGGTCGATCGAACGCTTGCCGCCGCCGAACCGCACTTTCACGGTGACGCGGCCGGGCTCTTCCTGAACCGGCCAGAGCAGCGCCTTCACGCCATTGGCAAAAGTCAGCTGCTCGATATCGAGCAGTCCCGTCGAGGTCTGGGCGGTCGCCTTGTGAGGCGCGCCGATGGCGGGCAGCTTCTCGAAGGACACCGGCTTTTCATTGCCGGCGGTGCGGATCGAGGCATCGGGCTTGATGGGCTGGAGCAAGGCGGAGCGGAGGGACTGGTCGGTAGCGCCGCCTTCCTTCTGCGTGGTGAACAGCGCCCGCGTCACCGTTCCGTTGAACAGCTGCTGCGTGTGCTTGAGCACGTCCGCTGGCGTGAACAAGTGCTTCGATTCGCGGAAGATGCGCAGCACGTCGTTCGGCGCGGCCACCGTTTCGCGGATGTCGAGCGCATTGACCATGTCGTCGGCCAGCTTCGAGCCCGGCAGGATGCGCTGCTGCTCGACCGGAACCTGGAATGCGACATCCAGTTCGGCCACTTCGCGGTCGATCTCGGCCTGCGTAGGCGGCTTGGTGGTGGCATCCGCGATCACGGCGCGCACATCGCGCAAGGCCGCCTCCCAGTCGTCGCCGAGCGGCGTCACCGACACGAAAGTGGCGTCGGCCGAGCGCGAGACATCGTCCTGGTTCACCGAAGCCGAGAGGAAGCTGCCACCGGCCCGCGCTTTCGATTCGAGACGGCGGTTGATTACGGCCTGGGCAATGGAATCGACCATAAGTCCCTGGTTATAGACGATATTATCCGTAACCTGACGCCACGGGCGCAAGATGGCATACATCAGCGAAGGCGGCAGGTCGGGCTCGACCAGCACTTTCGTCTCGCCGACGGGATTGCTGCGATCGGCATCCTTGGGCGCGACCGGATCGCCGAAGCTGGGCGCCTGGCTCAGCTTGCCATTGGCCTTCCAGTCCGCGAACCACTTCTTCACGTAGCTTTCCAGCGTGGCCGGATCGGCATCGCCCGCGACGATCACCGCCACGTTGTCAGGGCGATACCAGCGCGAATAGAAGGCGCGCACCGAGGTCGGCGTTGCCGAAGTCAGCGATTCCACCGTGCCGATCGGCTCGCGCACGGAGAGCGGCTGCCCGGCATAGAGCGTCTTCTGCATGGCATCCTGCACACGCTTGGCGGCGCCGCCCCGCTCGCGCATTTCGGCCAGCACGATCGGCAAGTCGGACTTGAGGTTGGAGGCCGACAGCGTCGGCGCCGTCACCATGCCGCTCATCAGCTTGAACGTCTCGTCCAGCGAAGTGGGCGTCGCGTTGGGCAGGTCGAGCTTGAACACGGTCTGCGTGGTCGAGGTCACGGCATTGGTATCGCTGCCGAAGGTCGCGCCCAGACGCTGGAAGGCGGCAATGGCCGTGCCTTCCGGAATGTACTTCGACTGGCGGAACAGCATGTGTTCCAGCAAGTGCGCATAGCCGCGCTCCGAATCGGTTTCGTAGAGCGAACCGGCATCGACACGGATGCGGATCGAAACCTGCCCCGGCGGCACGCCGTTACGGCGCACGGCATACTTGAGGCCGTTCGGCAGCTCACCGAAATGCCATTCGGGATCGCGCGGAATGTCGCTGCCGCGATAAAGCCACGGATTGCTGTCTCCGGGCAGCGTGTCTGCCGCCGGAGCCGGGGCGTTCGGCACTTGCGCCAGAACGGACTGAACCGGGAGGGGAGCCAGCAGGAGCAGGCAAGCGAGCGAGCGGGCGGCGCGCGAAGATTTCGTCATCGGGAGGGGTATAGGTTCCGGTTCGATTAAGGGCCAGTGAATAGCGCCGGTGATTAGGAAGCGCCGGTCGTCAGGGGATTCAAGCGTGTGAAGTCGCGGCTTAGAAAGAGGCAAATCGCAGCCTTGTTCCCGCGCCGCGCAAAGTCAATTGCGGCTTGTGGACTTGACCCTATCCGCGCAGCACCTAAATCGCGTGGATCATGTATATCGAAACCGAAGCCACGCCCAATCCCGCCACGCTCAAGTTCCTGCCCGGACGGCAGGTCATGGCGTCCGGCACCCGCGAATTCACTTCGCCCGAAGACGCGGAAGTCTCGCCGCTGGCGCAGGCGCTGTTCGACCTGGGCGACGTGACCGGCGTGTTCTTCGGCCAGGGCTTCGTTTCGGTGACCGCCGCGCCCGGCGCGGAGTGGTCCGACCTCAAGCCGCAGGTCGTCTCCATCCTGCTCGACCATTTCGTATCGGAAGCCCCACTGTTTTCCGGCGGCGATGCCAGCGGCTTCTCGGTACCGGCCGAAGAGGACGCCGACTATGGTGACGATCCGGCCGATGCCGACATCGTCGAGCAGATCAAGGACCTGATCGAAACCCGCGTCCGCCCCGCCGTGGCCAACGACGGGGGCGACATCGTCTATCGCGGGTACCGCGACGGCGTGGTCTACCTCGCCATGCAGGGCGCCTGCTCGGGCTGCCCCTCCTCCAGTGCGACGCTCAAGCACGGCATCGAAAGCCTGCTGAAGCATTACGTCCCCGAAGTCACCGAAGTCCGCGCCGCCTGATCCCGGGAACGACTGACCAGACATGACGGAAGCGACAGATGCGCCTTTCAGCGGCCCGACACTGGTGATCGATAGCGCGACCGAGGCCTGCTCGGTCGCGCTTTTCGATGGCGACAGGCTGGTGGCGGGCGAGTTTCGCATGCTGGGCCGCGGCCACGCCGAAGCCCTCGTACCGATGATCGCCGCCCTTCCCGATCGTGGCCGCGCGCCGCGCATCGTGGCGGCACTCGGCCCCGGCAGCTTCACCG
This sequence comes from Novosphingobium sp. BL-S-21, assembly GCF_055521655.1. Classification (NCBI taxonomy): domain Bacteria; kingdom Pseudomonadati; phylum Pseudomonadota; class Alphaproteobacteria; order Sphingomonadales; family Sphingomonadaceae; genus Novosphingobium; species Novosphingobium sp. BL-S-21. Next base: position 303,827 of record NZ_CM145496.1, on the reverse strand, counting down.
GCGTGCGCGTGGGCCTGGCTGCGGCGCGCGCGCTCGCCCTGGCCTGGGGCTCCGAGATAGCCGGCTATTCGACGCTGGCCATGGTTGCCGCGATCGCGCGCGACCAGGCGGGCAACGTGCCCGTGGGCGTGGCCATGACCGGCGGACACGGAGAATGGTTCATCGAAGGCTTCGCGGGAGACGGCAACGTGGCCCGTCCGCTCGTGTCGCTCCGGCCCGAAGCTGCCGCAGCAAGCGCAATCGAAACCGTGATCGCCGGCACCCAGGCCGAAGCCCTCGTCACGGCGCGCGGAAGCGGCACGGCCCTGCCCGTCTGGCCCGATGCGCGCGCGTTCCCGCTGCTGCCGGCCGCGGCGCTGACATCCGACACCCGCCCTCTGTACGGCCGCGCACCCGATGCGCGCCTGCCGGGCGGCCTTCCCGCTCCCGGAAACTGAGGCGCCGATGATCGACGATCTCGACAGGATCATGGCCGTCATGGCGCAGGCTTTCGAACCCGCCTGGGGTGAAGCCTGGAACCGGCGCCAGGTCGAAGATGCCCTGGCCTTCGGGAATTGCCACTATTTCCTCATTTCTGCACAAGGAACGCCTGTCGCGGAAGACGAAGCGGCGGCGGGTTTTTCGCTTTCCCGTACCGGCTACGAGGAAGAGGAACTGCTGCTTCTGGCCGTGAACCCCGAATATCGGCGCCTAGGACTTGGACGCTCCATATTGGACTCGCTTCGACTTGCCGCAGCGACAAGAGGGGCTAAACGACTTTTACTTGAAATGAGAAAAGGAAACCCTGCGGAACTGCTCTATTCCGCTTTCGGTTTCTACCAGATCGGCGAACGCAGGGAGTACTACCGTACACCTAGTGGTGACAGAATCGACGCACTAACCTTTGCTTGCGACATTGGTTGCCCGCCTTCTGAATAAAGATGTCGATACCTAATGTTACAACTGTCACAATTAGGGACGACTTCTAATAGACCTTGAATTCCTGAACAAAATGGTTCAGAAGACAAGTGCAGGCCTTAAATGGCCGCCGATTCCAAAATGGTCGCAAAAAAGAGGTCGTAAAATAATGGAAACCATCCAGGCTGATGCCAACGAGACGTTGATCACGCTCACGTCGGACATCGTAGCTGCTCATGTCAGCAACAACAGTGTCGGCGTAGAGGATCTCCCCGCCCTCATCACCAATGTCTACGGCGCCCTCGCCGGACTTGGCGGTGCCCCCGTGGTCGAAGAAGAAAAGCCTGAACCCGCCGTTTCGGTGCGCGCTTCGGTCAAGCCCGACTACATCGTCTGCCTGGAAGACGGCAAGAAGCTCAAGATGCTGAAGCGTCACCTCATGACGCACTACAACATGACCCCGGAAGAGTATCGCGCGCGCTGGAACCTTCCCGCCGACTATCCGATGGTCGCCCCCAACTACGCCGAGAAGCGCCGCGAACTGGCGAAGAAGATCGGCCTGGGTCGCAAGCCCAACGCGCGTCGCGGCCGCAAGCCGAAGACCGTCGCCGCCTGATCGGCTGCGAACAGAACCGTCACGAGCATCGTCGATTTTCGTAATCGACGTTCTCCGGTTGTGATTGAAGGCACGGCCGCCTATCTAGGTTGCCGTGCCTTTTCATTGATACAGGTCAAACGTGCATCAACCTATCGACCTCGAAGCCCTCTGCGCAGAACGCGGCCTTCGGATTACCGAACAACGCCGCATCATCGCCCGTGTGCTGTCTGAGAGTACCGACCACCCCGACGTCGAGAAGCTCCATGAACGCGCCACCGCGCTGGATCCGGGCATCTCGATCGCAACGGTCTATCGTACCGTGCGCCTTTTCGAAGAAGCCGGCATCCTGGATCGCCATGACTTCGGCGACGGCCGCGCGCGCTACGAAGCCGCCCCCGAAGCGCATCACGACCACATGATCGACGTCGAATCCGGCCAGGTCATCGAATTCGTCGATCCCGAACTGGAATCGCTGCAGCGCCAGATTGCGGAAAAGCTCGGCTTCCGTCTCGTCGATCACCGCATGGAGCTTTTCGGCGTGCGGATCGGCCGCGAGGAAGGCGAAGCGCGCAAGTGAAGCCAGAGGCTTCGGCCAGGGCTTCCGAACCGATCAGGCGGATCGCGATCTGGGGCTGGCCCCTGATCGCGATCCGCCTTTTCGCTTTATTGGCGCTGCTGCTGGTCTGCGTTCCAGTCTATTATGCGGCATCGCCCTTCACGGCGCGCAATCCGGTGCCGCCGTTTTTCCTGCGTCTGGTGGGCACCATCTCCGGCCTGCGCGTGACCGTTCGGGGCCGCCGGCCAGCACCCGGCAGCTTCTTTCTGGCAAACCATGTCAGCTGGCTGGACATCCCCGCGCTCTCCGGCGCGAGCGGGACAGCCTTCATCGCCCATGACGGCCTCGCCGATTTCGGCCCGCTGCGCTGGCTCTGCACGCTCAACGACACCGTCTTCGTGGCGCGCAATCGCCGCAGCACCGTCGCTGCGCAAGTGGAGCAAATTCGCACGGCGCTGAAGGAAACCGGCGCGCTGACGATCTTTCCCGAAGGCACCACCTCCAACGGCACGGATCTGCTGCCGTTCAAATCGTCGCTGCTTTCCGCCATCGGCACGGAAGACGCGGGCCTGACCGTGCAGCCCGTCTGGCTCGATTACGGCAACGAAGCGGAAGAAATCGCATGGGTGGGCGACGAACCCGGCCTCGACAACGCCCTGCGCATTCTCGCACGCGTGCGGCCCGTTCGGGTGACGCTGCACTTCCTCCAACCCCTGGAGGGCGAGGAACGCCGGGATCGCAAGGCCATGGCGCGCAGCGCAGAGGCCGCGATCGAAACCGCCAGAAACGAGTTGGGCCAGGCCAGGCGCTGACCCTTAGGAAGAAGCTACGGCTCCTGCCGCATCAACCCCGGTCCCCATGATTGCGAGGGCGCCGGAGCGCCCTCGTCTCACACTTAACGCGTGGCGTTGTAGGCGAGCTGCGCCTCGTCGAGCTGGAAGCCCACGAGGACTTCGAAGCTCGACCGGGCAACGGCGGCCTTCACGGCCGGATCCGAAAGCGGATCGACGGCGGCATCGGCGTCGCCGGCCTTGCGCTTGCGGGTGATCTTCTCGCGTATGTCGGCCGGCAGCGTGGCGGCGGCGCGATCGATATAGGCCGAGCCGTTGGCGTGGAACTGCGCGCGATCCTGGCCGTCTGCGAAGTTCAGCGTGACATGGCCGACGCGCTTGGAAACGACGGCGGTGCCGCCCTGAAGCACCGAGACGAAGAACGGCAGCGTCACCTGGCGCGCGCCCTGCTTGTCGTTGCGGCGCGCAAGAACGTCGAACTCCACTTTCGCGAAGACCTTGTCAGTGCCCTGGTCGTTGCAGCTCGTCCGCACATTCGTCATCGCCGCTTCGAGGTCGATATTGTTGGCGGTGCGATCGTTCGCCGCGCGGAACAGCGTCATGTCGCCGGTATAGTCGGGAATACCCACGGCCGGACAGGCCGAACGCACGGCAGTGATGCCAACCCCCGAATCGACCACGATCTCTCCCTTCTTGGCGCAGCCGCTCAGCGCGGTCACCGCGGCGGCGGAGCAGAGAACAGTGGCAGTCAGGCGGCGTGCATTCATCGTGAGGTTCCTCGAAGACGTCGGCTTGCCCTAGCGGCGCAAGCGGCAAAGCGCTAGAGGCCCATTCATGAACGCGCCCTTTCCGTCTCCCAACCCGTCCCGCGCCGGCAAGCCCCTGCGCCTTCTGATCGCGGCCCCGCGCGGCTTCTGCGCCGGCGTCGATCGCGCCATCGAGATCGTGGAGCGCGCGCTCGATATCTACGGCGCCCCGGTCTACGTGCGGCACGAGATCGTGCACAACAAGTTCGTGGTCGACAGTCTCAAGGCCAAGGGCGCGGTCTTCGTGGAAAGCGTGGACCAGGTGCCAGACGGCGTACCCGTGATCTTCTCCGCCCACGGCGTGCCCAAGTCGGTGCCGGCCAAGGCCACGGCGCGTGGTCTCGAATGGCTGGACGCCACATGCCCGCTGGTCAGCAAAGTGCACCGCCAGGCGGAGCGCCAGATCGCGGACGGGCGCCACATCCTCTTCATCGGCCATGCCGGACATCCCGAGGTGATCGGCACCTTCGGGCAGGTCCCGGAAGGCAACATGACCCTGATCGAGACGGTCGGCGACGTGGCGACGGTGGACGTGCCGGAAGGCAGCGAACTCGCCTATCTTTCGCAGACCACGCTGTCGGTGGACGATACGGCCGCGATCATCGCCGCGATCGAGGCGCGCTTCCCGCAAGTCGTGGCGCCGAAGCAGGAAGACATCTGCTACGCCACGTCCAACCGCCAGGGCGCCGTCAAGCAGATCGCCCCGGACTGCGATCTGGTGCTGGTGATCGGCTCACCCAAAAGCTCCAACTCGATGCGCCTGGTCGAAGTGGCCGAGCGCGCCGGTTCGCGCGGCGTGATGATCCAGCGCGCGACCGACATCGAGCCGGAATGGCTGCAGGACATCGACACCCTCGGCCTGACCGCCGGTGCCTCGGCACCCGAGGAGCTGGTGAACGAGGTGGTCGCGCGCATCAAGGAAGTGCGCGAAGTCGAATCCGAAGAGCGTGTGACCGCCGAGGAAACCATCACGTTCAAGCTGCCGCGCCAGCTCGCCCGCTGAAGGAATCCAGTTCGTCATGGCAGTTTATACCCGACTCGGCGCGGAAGAGATGTCCGCGATCATCGAGACGTTCGGCGTCGGTACGCTCATTTCGGCCAAGGGCATCGCGGAAGGCGTGTCCAACAGCAACTGGCTGATCGAAACCCGGCAGGGCGAAGACGCGCGCCGCTTCATCCTCACCGTCTACGAAAGCCGGACGGATGTGGCCGACCTCCCCTTCTTCCTCGACCTGCTCGACCATCTGGCCGCGCGCGACTGCCCGGTGCCGCGCACCATGCATGACCGCGACGGGGCGAGCCACCGCTTCATTGGCGAAGGCGAAAACCGCAAGGCGCTGGCGCTGATCGAGTTCCTGCCCGGGGTTTCGGTTTCCGAGCCTTCGGCGGCGCAGGTTCGCGCGGTCGGTTCGGCCCTGGCGCAGATCCACCTTGCCGCCGCCGACTTCGGACATGGCCGTGTCAACGCGCTGGACCTGCCCGCCTGGCAGCAACTGCTGGGCGACTGCGGCCGCGAAGGGCTGGAATCGATCGACCCCGCGCTCGGCGCCCTGGTCGAACGCGAACTGGCCGAGCTGGCCGGAAAATGGCCGTCGGACCTGCCCAGCGGCGTGATCCATGCCGATCTGTTCACGGACAACGTGCTGATGCTGGGCAGCCAGGTCACCGGCCTGATCGACTTCTACTTCGCCTGCACCGACATCCTGGCCTACGACGTCGCCGTCACCCATTCGGCCTGGTGCTTCAGCAACGACGGCACGCAGTTCGATGCCGAACTCTCGCGCGCGCTGATCGAGGGTTACGAAGCCGTGCGACCGCTTTCCGAGGCCGAGCGCACCGCCCTGCCGCTGTTGGCGCGCGGCGCGGCCATCCGCTTCCTGGCGACCCGCGCTTATGACTGGCTGAACACGCCGGAAGACGCGCTCGTCACCCCCAAGGACCCGATGGCCTTTGCCCGGCGCCTCGAATTCTATGCCGATCCGGCCAATTCTGGCATCTTCGGCGCATGAAACAGGTTCAGATCTTCACCGACGGCGCCTGCAAGGGCAATCCGGGGCCGGGCGGCTGGGGCGTGCTTCTGCGCATGGGCGTCCACGAGAAGGAGATGTCGGGCGGCGAGCCGGACACCACGAACAACCGCATGGAGATGACGGCCGTGATCAAGGGCCTCAACGCCCTTACCGAGCCTTGCGAGATCACGCTCCAGACCGACAGCAAGTACGTGATCGACGGGATCACCAAGTGGGTTCACGGCTGGAAGAAGAAGGGCTGGATCAATGCCAGCAAGCAGCCGGTGCGCAATGCCGATCTCTGGCATGACCTGATCGAGGCGGTTGCACGTCACAAGGTCCACTGGGAATGGGTGCGCGGCCATTCCGGCCATGCCGAGAACGAGCGCGTGGACAAGCTGGCCAGCGACGCGGCGGTGGCGGCAGGCAAATAGGGAGGCGCGACCTGCCTGCTTCCGAACCGCCCCGGTTTCCGCCGCTCCCCGTCCTTCGCGAACGCCTTCGCGAGGAAGCCCGTGCCCTGGTGACGCCCGGCCCGCGCATGGCCGACGAATGGGCCTGCGTCGCCTCGGTCATGCTGGCGATCCTGATCGCTCACCTGATCGGCGCGCAGATGGTCGCCTGGGCAGCCTTCACCGCCTTCGTCCTGCTCAAGAGCGAGACCGCCGAGACTTTACTGCGCGGCGTGCTTCGCATCGTCGGCACGGCCATCGGCTCGCTGCTGGCCCTGGCGATCGTGCCTTATGCCGCTCACGCCCTTCCGCTCGCCATGGCCAGCGCGGCGCTGGTGGGTGCCGTGGGCCTCTACGGCATGATCACGGCGCGGCGCGCTTATGCCTGGCTGCTGTTCGGCCTGACCTTCGAGATGATCCTGCTCGACAAGCTGGAGCATCCCGACCTCGACACCATACATTTCGCGCAGACCCGCCTGCTGGAAGTGATCGCCGGCACCCTGGCCTGCGTGATCGTCAGCCTATCGGCGGCGACCCTGACGGGAAGGAAGTGGCTAGCCGGACGCAAGCCCGCGCCGGACCGGATGAAATGGCACCCTCACGCCGCACGCCACGCGGCGCAGGCCGGTATCGCCATCGCCGTGCTCCCCGTGCTGCACGCGGTGTTCCAGTTGCCGCAGATGGCGCAGGCCGCCGTCACCGTCATGGCCGTGATGATCGTGCCGGTCAGCGGCATCGGCGCGAGCGGCTTCGTGCCCGTGACGCGCCGCCTGTTCCAGCGCACGCTCGGCTGCCTTGCGGGCGGCGGCCTGTCGCTGGCGATCCTGCTGGTCGCGCAGGGCAATACCGCGGTGCTCGTGGCGGGCACCTGCCTCGGCATCGTCATCGGGCGCCATATCGAAAACGGCCTGCCGAACGTGACCTATCTGGGGCTCCAGTTCACGCTCGCCGTGCTGGTGGTGCTGGTGCCGGACTCTTATGCCGACGCGCAGATCATGCCCGCCGTGCACCGCCTCGTCAGCATCTTCGTGGGCATGGCCGTGCTGGAACCGGTGCTGCTGGCATGGCACTTCGTCGCGCCCGGCCGCAAGGCATCGGCACGGGTCGGCGATGCGGAAAACAACGAGTGATGCCCGCCGGAACGAAGCCTGCGGCGGGCGCCCTGGCCTAGCGTCCGAACCGATCCGGCGCGAAGGGGGCGGGATCCACTTCGCCCCCCGTCGTCCGGCCCAGCAGGAGCCCGGCGCCCAGTTCCGCCGCGGCCGGGGCGGTCTGGATGCCGAAGCCGCCCTGCCCCGCAAACCAGAAGAAGGCCGGATCTGCCGGATCGAAACCGTAGACCGGCAGCCGGTCCGGGGCGAAGGAGCGCAGCCCGGCCCAGCGGTGCTCGACGCGGCGAACCGGGCGATCGACCACTTGCTCGAACCTGTCCACCGCAAGCGCCACGTCGATTTCCTCCGGCGCAGCATCGCAGGGCGCGCTGGGCGTCTCGTCATGCGGGCTCAACCAGAGGCGGCCGTTTTCGGGCTTGAAATAGAACTGGCCGGCCACGTCGAGGACCAGTGGCAGCGTGTCCGGCGCGGCCGGCTCGATCGCCACCTGGGCAATGGTGCGCCGATAAGGCGCGATGCCGAGCGGCCGGGCGCCCGCCCGGCTCGCCACCGTATCCGCCCAGGCGCCCGCAGCGTTGACCAGCACGTCGCAGCCAAGGCGGCGGCCATCGGCAAGGGTGAGTGACCAGCCTTGCGGCCCACGTTCGGCGGCAGCGAGCCCGGCGCGGCTCCACAAGGCGACGCCCGCCTTGCGCGCTTCGACCAGGTAGTGCTGGTGGAGCGCGGCGACGTCTATGTCGCAAGTGCTCGGCTCCAGCACGCCGCACGTCCATTCGGGACGGAGATCGGGGATGCGCGCGGCGACCTCGGGAGCTTTCAGAATGGAAACGTCGATGCCGACGGCACTGTAAGTCTCGGCGAAAGCGGCGATGTCGCGCACCTGCCCGGTTCGGCCGATGGTCAGCGCGCCCCGCGGAGTCAGCACGCCCAGCCGCTGCAGTTCCGGTCCCGATGCCGTCGTCAGCGGCTTGACGCGCGGGCCGCCATAGCTCTCGGTCCAGAACGCGGCCGAACGGCCGGTGGCGTGATAGCCGGGGCGCTCCTCGGCCTCGATCACCAGAACCCGCGCATGGTCCGCCAGTCTGGCGGCCAGCGAGGCACCGGCCATGCCGGCGCCCACTATGACGATATCGAACCTCGCATCCATAAGGGTTTCAGCCCCTAACGCGCGCAGTCCGGTTCAGGAAGTCCCGTATGGCCGCGAGTGCCCGATCGCGTGCCGGATCGGCTTCGCGCAGGATTTCGTGGCGCGCCTCGTAGCCGAAAGCCAGGAGTTCCGCCTGCGGCAGACGGCGGGAAGCACGCCGGATCGCCGGCCAGGAGACCAGCCCGTCATACCGGGTGGCCAACAGCAGCACCGGCAGGTCGACCGCTTCCAGCACCCCCCGCGCCTCAAGCAGGCGAATCGAGGCGAGCGCCCGCTCGATCCAGCCCCAGCTTGCCGGTCCCATGGCGATGCCGGGCCGGCGCTGGCGCCACCAGTCCTCATCGGAATAGCGACCCTTGTCATGCGTGAGCAGATGCGATCGGGCCTGCGGCAGGAGTTCCGGTTTCTCGCTGTGCTTCCAGGCAGGGCGCCGCGAATCGCCGAGCCCGGCGATCCCACGCGCCACCGCGTGAAGCAGCCCGGCAGGCAGCCAGGCGGGGTGAATGCCCAGCATCGGCGCCGAGAGCACCAGGCTATCGGGCCGGACTTTGCCTTGCGCCACGGCGCGAAGGGCAAGATGCCCGCCCATCGAATGACCGATCAGCACATGCGGCCCCGGCTTGTCCGCCGCCCAGCCGCGCCAGAAAGCGGCGAGATCCTCGATCCACACATCGAAGTCGGGGACATGGCCGGTCGCGGCGTCGAAGCCGAAGCGTCCGCTCAGCGCCTGGCCGCGCCAGTCGATCGAGCTGACTTCCCAGCCTTCCAGATGCCACTGCTCAAGCGTCTCCAGCCACTTTTCATAGCTGTCACCGCGTCCCGGCAGGAACAGGATCGATCCGCGCGCCTGCGGCAGACCCGCAGCATGGGCGGGCCAGTCGATCCGGCGCAGCGGCTCCGGTCCGCTCGGCCCGGTCCAGAAGCTCTCGACGACGCCTTCGGGTATCGCCCGCCGCGCCTTCGCCGCCAGCCGCGCGATCTCGGCGGGGGACGGCATGCCTTCGCCGGGCACAGGCTCGCTCTCGGTTGCCTGAATGGTCACGATTTTGCAGTCATGGGGCTAAGCTCGGCCTCGATACTGTGGTTACTGTTTGGTAAGCGATGTCCGATAGATCGTGCCCCGGGCCAAGGGGGAACTCACGAATGCCGGGCGGAGCCTTTTCGTATGCATTGCTGCTGGCATTGGCAATCGCCCTGCTTGTCGCAGCCTTCACCGATCTCAAGCGCCGGGAGATCGACAATACGCTCAATCTCGCGATTGCCTTGGCCGCGCCGTTCTGGTGGTGGTCGATCGGGCTGGGCTGGGCCGACATGGCCTGGCAGCTTGGCCTGGCGCTGATCACTTTTGTCGTCGCATGCCTGCTGTTTGCACTGCGCCAGATGGGCGGCGGCGACGTCAAGCTGCTGACCGCGCTGGCGCTGTGGTTTGCGCCTGCCGGTTTCGGCCAGGTCATCGTCCTCATGGCCATGATCGGCGGCGGAGCCTCGATCGCCATGGCCGCCTTCAACATGGAACGGCGGCCCGGCGAGGCGATGCGCGACGCGCTCGGCTGGATCGTCGCCCTGGGCTGGGTCTTCGCTGCGGGCGCGGTGGTTCTTGCGCTGGCCATGCACCGCCCGGTGATCTCACCCGACCAGCTCGGCGCCGTGCACGCTGCCATTCCCCAGGCGTGGCTGCTGGCACTCATCGCGCTGGCCGTGGTCGCGCTGTTCCTGTTCGGCTTCCGCCACATCATGCGCCGCCAGAAGTCGCGCCTGCCCATTCCCTACGGCGTGGCCATCTCGGCGGCGGCGCTCTGGGTGATGGGCGAGCAGGTGCTTTCCAGCGCGCTTGTTCGATGAACTCGATTTTAACCATTTTACGCGATTCTACTGACACTTGCCCAGTCACGAACGCAGTGACTTCGGGCGCAGGGGTTTCGCACAGGGCGTTTCTGACGCCGCATTTCGGCCTTCGGGGCGGCGCCTGCCGCTCCAGGGCTTTCAGGGGGTCGCTTAGACATGGATAGGAAGAAGCTGGTGCTGCTGGTTGCCGCGCTGCTGATAGCAGTGGTGACGGCAATGGGCGCCCGCTCGATGTTCGCCGGTTCGGCAGCGCCCCAGGCGCAGGCCGTGGCGACCGCCCAGCCGACCGGACCCAAGGTCCTCGTCGCCCAGCGCGCCCTGCCCGTGGGCACGATCATCACCGCCGACGCCGTCTCCTATCAGGACTGGCCGAAGGAGCTGGTGAAGGATGCCTACTTCATCGACGGTCAGGCCGACATGCAGAAGCTGCTCGGCACCGTGGTCCGCTTCCAGATCACCGCCGGACAGCCGGTAACCCAGGGCGCCCTCGTCGCGCCGGGCGACCGCGGCTTCCTGGCCGCCGCCCTCGGGCCGGGCATGCGCGCGGTGACCATTCCCGTCTCCGCCAAGACCGGCGTCGGCGGCTTCGTCTTCCCCGGCGACCACGTTGACCTCGTGCTCACCCAGCAGGTCACCGGCAACGACGGCGGTCAGGCCCTGCGCGCATCGGAAACGATCCTGCGCAACTTGCGCGTACTCGCCACCGACCAGGCCACCGACAACGAAGTGGTGGACGGCAAGACGGTGGTCCACGCCTTCAGCACGGTCACGCTCGAAGTGACGCCGCGCATTGCCGAAAAGGTGGCCGTGGCGCAGGAAATCGGCACGCTCAGCCTCTCGCTGCGCGCCATCGCCGACAACCAGGGCGAATTCGAGCGCATCCTCGCCAGCGGCGACGTCAAGGTGCCGGAAGGCGCCACCCGCGAACAGGAGGAGCAGCTCATGCGCAATGCCATGAACCGCCCCATCGAAGGCACCTCTACTTATATGACCGGCGGTGACGTCTCGCGCTTCCAGCGCTCCAGCCGCCCGGCCACCGGCCCCGAAGTGGCGGCCCGCACCGTTCCGGTCGTCGGCGCCCCCCAGACCGCTTCCGCAGCGCCCGTTCGTACCGGCCCCGTCGTGCGCGTCACGCGCGGCAAGGACACGACCGAAGAACCCGTCGGCAGCCACTGATGACCCGCCCGCAGAACGCATTCTCCGCAAAGCGCATCCATCCGACGAAGGGTCTCACGATGCAACCGCGCCTTCTCAAGTCCCTGCTGATCGCGGCCTGCGCGCTGGCGCCGATCGCGGCCGCCGCGCCCGCCTGCGCGCAGTCGATCGTCCATCCCGCGCAGGACCTCTCGCTGTCGATCGGCAACGGCCAGCTCATCAACGTGCCTGGCGCCATGGCCGACGTCTTCGTTGCCAATGACGCGGTGGCCGACGTGCAGGTCAAGTCCGCGCGCCAGCTCTACGTCTTCGGCAAGGCCGGCGGCACCACCACGGTCTATGCCAGCAACGCGGCAGGCGCCGTGATCTGGTCTGCCACCATCCGCGTCGGTTCGAACCTCGACAGCGTGGACGCCATGCTGCGCCTGGCCATGCCGGAAGCGAAGATCGGCGTCTCGACGATGGGTTCCAGCACTTTCCTGCTGACCGGCACCGTCAAGACCCCGGAAGACGCCGCGGAAGCAGAGCGCCTCGTCCAGGCCTATGTCGGCAAGGATGCCAATGTCATCAGCCGCCTGCGCATGGCGACCCCGCTGCAGGTCAACCTCCAGGTCCGCATCGCGGAAGTGAGCCGCTCGCTGGTCAAGTCTCTGGCCGTGAACATGGCCACCATCGACGGCACCGGCGGCTTCAAGTTCGGCATCGGGCAGGGAACCGTCAACGAATTCCATCCCGGCCGCGCCATGGGTGTCGGCGGAGACGTCTCCATCACCTTGCCCGATGGAACGACGGTTCCCGGCAGCAGCGTCACCACCAACACGGCCGGCAGCACGCTGGCTGCGGCAGGCAAGCTGTTCGGCGTGAACATCCTCGGTTCGCTCGACGCCGGCGAGACCATCGGCCTCGTCACCACCCTCGCCCAGCCGAACCTGACCGCGCTGTCGGGCGAAACGGCTGAATTCCTGGCGGGCGGCGAATATCCGATCCCCATCAGCCAGGCGCTCGGCACCACGTCGATCGAATACAAGAAATACGGCGTCAGCCTTAGCTATTCGCCGGTCGTCCTCGCCAATGGCCGCATCTCGATGCGCGTCCGCCCGGAAGTCTCCGAACTGTCGAGTCAGGGCGCCGTCAATTTCAATGGCTACGAGGTTCCCGCCCTCACCGTGCGGCGTACCGAGACCACCGTGGAACTCGGCTCCGGCCAGAGCTTCATGATCGCCGGCCTGCTGAGCAACAATTCCTCCAATACCATCCAGAAGCTGCCGGGCGCCGGCGACCTGCCGATCCTGGGTTCGCTGTTCCGCTCCACCAGCTACAAGCGCGGCGAGACCGAACTGGTGATCGTGGTGACGCCCTACCTCGTCAATCCGGTCGACGCCTCCCAGATCGCGCTGCCGACCGACGGCTTCAACGCCCCGAACGACTTGCAGCGCCTGCTCGGCAACATGGAAAACGACGGCACCAGCGGCAAGAAGCGCTCGGAAGCCGTGAGCGGCGCCGCTGCCGCCCCGGGAGCGAGCGATGCCTCCACCGCGCCCGCCACGTCCGGCAAGCGCTCGGCCGCCGATACCGCCGTTCGCCCCGGCTTCAGCCTGAACTGAGAAAGATGAACCCGATGTCCAACCAGATCGCGCGTCGTCCCGGCCTCGGCCGTCTCGCTGCCGGCTCGCTCGTCCTCTCGTTCGGCCTCCTCCTTACCGGTTGCGGCGGCATGCCCACCAACCGTTCGATGAACAGCGTGCATCAGCCCGTGATCGAGCGCGTCAACTACACGCTGGACGTGCGCACCGACGGCTCGGGCCTCGGGTCCGGGGAGCAGGGACGGCTGGCCGGCTGGTTCGAGGCCATGGGCCTCAAATACGGCGACCGCATCTTCGTGGACGATCCCTCGGGCAATCCCGGCGTCCGCAGCGCCGTGGAAGCCGTGGCCGGACGCTATGGCCTGATCCTCACCGAGGGCGCGCCGGTCACTGAAGGCTATGTCGATGCCGGCAATGCGCGGATCGTCGTCGCCCGCACCAAGGCTTCGGTGCCGGGTTGCCCGGACTGGTCCGCCCATAACGACTTCAATCCCAACAACGGCCTCACCAGCAACTACGGCTGCGCCACCAATGCCAATATCGCGGCCATGGTCGCCAATCCCGAAGACCTGGTGCACGGCGCCCAGTCGACCGGCGAAACCACCGTCATGAGCGCGTCCAAGGCGATCGAGGCTTATCGCAGCGCCACTCCCACGGGCGGCAACACCGTCGCCGCCACCTCCAGCAAGGCGAACTGAGCCATGAACGCACCCTGGAAATCCGGCGGCCCCGGCGGCCGCGACCAGTTCGCCGCCTATATGTGCGACGAGGCATCGCTCGACGTGCTGCGCCCCATTGCGCTCGAAATGGGCTGGCAGCCGGAGAAGTGCAACAAGGGCGGCCTGCGCAACGCGGTCCAGTCGCTGTCGATCACCGCAAGCCCGAACATCCTCCTGGTGGACCTGTCGGAAAGCGGCGACCCGCTGAACGACATCAATGCTCTGGCCGAAGTCTGCGAGCCCGGCACCGTCGTCATCGCGGTGGGCCAGGTGAACGACGTGCGCCTCTACCGCGACCTGCTGGCCAGCGGCATTCAGGACTATCTGCTCAAGCCCCTCTCCCCCGGCACCGTGCGCGATACGCTGGCGCAGGCGCAGGCCGTGTTCTCGGCCCCGCGCGGCCATGAGCCCGGCGCGGCCAAGTCCCACCTTTCCACGGCCGTGATCGGCACGCGCGGCGGTGTCGGTGCCTCCACCTTGGCGACATCGCTTGCCTGGCTGTTCAGCGCGGACGAAAAGCTGCCGACCGCCCTGCTCGATCTCGACATCCATTTCGGCACCGGCGCGCTCTGCCTCGACCTTGAGCCCGGCCGCGGCCTGACCGACGCGATCGAGAACCCCAGCCGCATCGACGGCCTGTTCATCGAACGCGCGATGATCCGCGCCAACGACAACCTGGCGATCCTCTCGGCCGAAGCCCCCATCGGCACGCCGCTGATGACCGACGGCGCGGCCTTCGTGCAGCTTGAGGAAGAATTCCGCCAGGCCTTCGAGATGACGGTCATCGATCTGCCGCGCAACATGCTGATCAACTTCCCGCAGCTTCTGGCCAATGTGAACGTGGTCGTGCTGGTCGTGGAACTGACGCTGGCCTCGGCCCGCGATACGATCCGCATGCTCTCCTGGCTCAAGGCCCATGCCCCGCATGCCCGCGTGCTCGTGGTCGCCAACAAGATCCAGCCCAGCCTGGCCGAGATCACCAAGGCCGATTTCGAAGCCTCGATCGAAACCCCGGTGCAGATTGCCATCCCCTACGACCTCAAGGCCGCATCGATGGCCGCGAAGCTGGGCCAGACATTCGCCGACACCAACCGCACCAACCGGGCCGGTGCCGCAATCCGCGACCTGTCGCGCCTGATCCTCGAAGAGACCGGAGAGGCCCGCTCGGCACCGGGTGGTCCTGCCGCCAAGCCTTCGCTGCTCGGCAAGCTCGACCTCAAGGCTTTCATGGGCAAGGCCGCGGCGAAGAAGGAAACGGCCCCCCGCTGAGGGGCCACGTAAGGGGCGAAAAGCAGCCATGAACATGATGCAGTTGCTGCTGCTGGCGATCGGCCTGACGAGCGCGGTGGCGCTTGTCTGGGTCGCCTTCTCCGGCCCTTCGCCAGCCAAGGAATCGACGCGCCGGCTGAAGTCGGTGCGCTACCGCCATTCGCAGAGCACGACCGACCGCGTCGAGGCGCAGATGCGCAAGGCCGTGGCTGCGCGCCGCCCGAAAATGCACAAGACCGCGGGTTCGGGCTCGCGGATCGACGCCCTGGCCCTGCGCCTGCACCGCTCGGGCGTGAGCTGGTCGCTGAACCAGTACCTCTACGTTTCCGGCGGCGTCGGCCTCTTCGTCACGCTGCTGGTACTGCTCAAGACCAAGGCGCTCATCCTGGCGCTGGCCTTCGGGCTGTTCATGGGCGCGGGCATTCCGCATTTCGTGCTCAACAAGCTCATCTCGCGGCGCACCAACGCGTTCAACGCCAAGTTCCCCGATGCCATCGAACTGCTTGTACGCGGCCTGCGCTCGGGCCTGCCGGTCACCGAGACGCTCGGCGTCGTCGCCAAGGAAGTGCCCGGCCCGGTGGGCGAGGAGTTCAAGCTCGTCACCGAACGCATCAAGATCGGCAAGACCATGGAGGATGCCCTCCAGGACACTTCCGACCGTCTCGACATCCCGGAATTCGCCTTCTTCTGCATCACGCTGGCCATCCAGCGCGAGACCGGCGGCAACCTGGCCGAAACCCTGGCGAACTTGTCCGACGTGCTGCGCAAGCGCTCGCAGATGAAGCTCAAGATCCGCGCCATGAGCTCGGAATCCAAGGCCTCGGCCTATATCGTGGGCTCCCTGCCCTTCATCGTCTTCGGCATGATCTGGTGGATCAACCCCGGCTACATCGGCAAGTTCTTCACGGACGACCGCCTGATCGTGGCGGGCATGGGAGGCGCGGTCTGGATGGGCATCGGCGCCTTCATCATGGCCAAGATGGTCAGTTTCGAGATCTGAGCGAAAGATAGACGGTCCGATGCCAAACCAACCTGCCGGTCCCACCCTTCTCGGTTTCGACGTCATCATGGTCGGCACGCTGCTCGCGGCCGTCGCGGCGGCGGCCGTGCTGCTGGCGATCTATGCCGCGGTCACCGTGCGCGATCCCATGGCCAAGCGCGTCAAGGCGCTCAACCAGCGCCGCGAAGCGCTCAAGGCCGGGATCGCCACCGCCCCGCGCAAGCGCCAGAGCGTCGTGCGCAGGAACGAGACGACCGATCGCATGGGCGCCTTCCTCGGCAAGCTGAAGATGCTGCAGGACAGCCAGCTTCGCACCATCGAGCAGAAGCTGGCCCAGGCCGGCATCCGCAACAAGGAATGGGCGGTCGCGGTGGTCTTCGCGCGCCTCGTCGCGCCAATCCTGATGGGCGGCACCGCTGCTCTGGTGATCTACGGGATCGACTACTTCCCGCAATGGAGCAGCTTCAAGAAGTTCATGGGCTTCGCGGGGATGCTGATCGCCGGCTACAAGGGGCCGGATATTTTCATCAAGAACATGGTCACCAAGCGCACTGACGCCATCCGCAAGGGCCTTCCGGACGCGCTCGACCTGCTGGTGATCTGTGCCGAGGCCGGCCTGACGGTCGACGCAGCGTTCGACCGTGTCGCCCGCGAACTCGGCCGCGCCTATCCCGAACTGGGCGAGGAATTCTCGCTCGCCTCGATCGAACTGTCGTTCCTCACCGAACGCCGGCAGGCATTCGAAAACCTTGCCTACCGCGTCAATCTCGACGCCATGCGCGGCGTCGTCACCACCATGATCCAGACCGAGCGCTACGGCACGCCGCTGGCTTCGGCCTTGCGCGTCCTATCCGCCGAATTCCGCAACGAACGGATGATGCGCGCCGAGGAAAAGGCAGCCCGACTGCCCGCGATCATGACCGTGCCGCTGATCCTGTTCATCCTGCCGACGCTGTTCATCGTCATTCTCGGCCCAGCCGCCTGCTCGATCGCCGATGCCTTCTCGGGCGGCGAGCCCCACGCGCCGAAGTAGAGCTAGCGGCGCTGCGACGGGCGGCGGGGGACATAGACGACCACGCCGTCCGGCCCGCGATAGACCCGCTGCCAGCGCCGCGACCGGGCGAGTTCCCCCGCCAGCGGCGCATTGTGCTCCTCCTGGATGAGGAACGCGGCCGGATGCCACTTGGCGATCACGTCGACGAGGGGAACGTAGCCGTTCTCGATCCCGCCGTTGTACTGCCACTCCTCGCGCGCGTAGCGATAGTAGCGACCGTCATAAGCGACGTGCCAGGCCGGCCAGCCCGCGTCGATGACAGGGCCGCCATAAGGGAAATCGGCGTAGATGGTGCCGTGTACGTCAAGCGTCTTCAGATAAGCGATGGCGCCGAGCGGCAGAGTAGGCGCAAAGCGCGTCGGTGCCACGATCGGCGTGATCGCCGCCACGAACAGCACGGCGGCTGCGGCCAGACCCCGCGGCGCGGCGCGTTGGGTGCTCCCGCACTCTTCGCTCCCTGTCACGGCCCGCGTCATGGCCCGCGCGATCACCGGAACGAGCGCAAGGGCCCAGAACAGCACGAAGCGATAGGCAGTCGCCGTCAGGATGAAGAGAGCCAGCGCCAGCAACAGTTCGCGCAGCTCATGGCGCTCCTGCTGGCGCAGGACAAGGAACAGGGCAACGATGGCCACGGCCAGGACCGGCACGGCGTTGGTCCAGTTGCCCTCGATCCAGAGCGGGCGCCATTCGCTGGCGCCGATCGCAAGGCTCATCTCGGCATTCTTCGCCGAAATGGCCAGGATCGAGACGCCGTCAGGCGTGGCGAAGACCGCGCCGATCGCGGCCAGGCTCAGGATCGCCGGGCCGATTGGCAAGGGACGGCTGCGGTCGCGCAGCCAGGCAAGGAGGCCAAGGGCCGTCTGGATGCCCAATGCGAGCGCGCCGACGCTGACCGAGGGATGCAGGTTCTGCCAGAGCAGGAGCAAGGGCACGCCCAGCGCGATGGCCGGGAGCGGTCGCAATTCGAGGCGCTGCAGCGCCAGGAGCAGACCGAAACAGAGCGAGGCGTAGCTCTGCGGCCGAATGCTGGCCGTCTCGACTGCAGCGATGAACGGCAGCACGAGCGCGGCGGCGACCGCCAGCCTGGAGGCGCCCCGCAGGCGGCAGGCAGCCGCGACCGCCCAGAACCCGCCGAGCCAGCATAGCGAATCGTAGATCCGCAGCCCGTCCCAGCCGCCGATGGCGCGAACGAAGGCCATGCTGGCCTGCGCCAGCCAGCCGATGGCCGGCAGAGGCTCGCCCAGATGCAGCGCGGCGAAGGGCTCGCGCGAGATCGGGCCGCCATGGGCAAGGATGATCTCGCCCAGCTTGAGCTGCCAGAAAATGTCGACATCCCAGACCCGGCGGAGCAGCAGCACGGCGAGCATTGCCGCCGGCACGAGCGCCGCGGCCCAATGCGCCCAGGACACTTGCGCTGTCGTCCTGGCTTCGGCCGTGGGGGCCGCGGCGGCGACCGGCCGTCCTTCGCTCGTCTCGATCCGTCCGCTCACCTTGTCCCCCGGCTCATGCCCCGCGCATGCCCATCACCTGCATGGCACGCGCTTTCCTTCACCGCAGCGCGAGAGGCTGTTCAAGCCCCCTGCGCTGCGGAAGCGGGGATAATCGGGTTCGGACGGCTATCCCGAACGTTGGCACCGGACAAGGCCGCGCTCAGCGTGGCCGAAATGCCCGGCTCAGTAGCCCATCAGGCTGAGCACTTCCTTGCGGCTGCGTTCGTCGTCGAGGAAAGTCCCCATCATGCGGCTGGTGATCATGCTGACGCCCGGCGTACGCACGCCGCGCGCGGTCATGCAGGCATGGCTGGCCTCGATCACCACCGCCACGCCCTGCGGCTGGAGATGGTCCCAGATGCACTGCGCCACTTCGGCGGTCAGTCGCTCCTGGATCTGGAGGCGGCGCGCGAAACCGTGCAGCACGCGGGCCAGCTTGGAAATGCCCACGACGTGGTCCTTGGGCAGATAGGCGATCGCCGCCTTGCCGATGATCGGCGCCATGTGGTGTTCGCAGTGCGACTGGAAGGGAATGTCCTTCAGCAGCACCACTTCGTCATAGCCGCCCACTTCCTCGAACACGCGGCTGAGGTGGATCGCCGGATCCTCGCCATAGCCCTGGCAATATTCCTTCCAGGCGCGGGCCACGCGCTTGGGCGTATCGATCAGCCCTTCGCGCGCGGGATCGTCTCCGGCCCACTCGATCAGCGTGCGGATGGCCTGCTGCACATGGTCGGGGACGGCCGGCTTGCCCAGCGGGTTGTCCTCGTCGGGACCGTCAAGGCTGCTCATCCCTTCTTACTCCTTCGCAATCTGTCCATGAGGCGCAGCCGCATGAGCTGCCCCTTGCGGCGGAAGAGACCGCGCCGCTCGATCGGCTCGAACATCTCTCCGGGTCGTTCCGGGTCGAGCAGAGCACTTTCACCCAGCGCTCTTTCAGCTTCGGAGAGATGTTTCAAGGGCAAGGGTTCCAGATGTTTGCCCGTGGGCACAAGGCTTTCGACCGCCGCCAGCATCGAGCCATGGCGATCCAGCGCCTCGGCGATGGTCTCTTCGGTCACGCCGCAATGCTCGGCGAGCAGGCGATGGCGCAAACCCGCGATCGCCGGCGAGACATGGGCGTTGGCAGGCCGCGCCGCATCGATGAAGACATCGCATTCGGAATCGAGCCCCATCGAACGGTTGTTCATGTTCGCCGAACCCACCCGCAGCACTTCGTCATCGATGATCATGAGCTTGGCATGGACATAGATCGGCGTGCCGTCCGCGGCGACCGGATAGTAGATGCGGAAGCGACCGGCACGGTCCGCCTCGCCCAGCGTCCGCACCAGTTCGACGCGCGCGGTATCCATCGCCACCTGCTCCAGCCAGCCGTCCGCCGTCAGCGGATTGACGATCAGGAACTCCGGCGGATCGTCTTCCAGCAGCCGTTCGCAGATCGCCTCGGCTATCGCGCGCGAGGCGAAATACTGAGTTTCGGCATAGACGAAGCGGCGGGCGCGGCGGATCTGCTCCACGAACAGGGCCTCGATCTCGCTGACCTGGGGGCACTCGCCATATTCGGCGCGGGTCCGGGCAATGCCGACTTCCACATTCTCGAATTCGGCGCGGAGCTTGTCAGGCCAGGGGCTGAAGTCCTGCGGCACGCAAGGCGCGATCTCCGCACCGCCCGCAACCTTCCAGCGCTCGCGCCCCAATTCGCCCAGCGCGGCGGCCACTTCGCCCTCCATCACCATCGTCACGTCGTGCCAGGGGCCATAGAGCCCTCCGGTCGGGCGGCGGCGCCGAGGGTCCTTGGGCAGATGGTCCGGGGTGTCCCAGCGATCGGAAGTCATGTCGATACCGCCGCACGCCGCGAAGACATCGTCCACCACCACGATTTTCTGATGGTGGCTGCAGCCGATCGGATGCGCACCGTCGAACTTGAAATCGATTCGCGCCTGCAGCGCCCAGCGGATCAGGTCGAAGACCATCGTCCCGCGAAAGAGCGACTTCACGAGCGAGATGTTCCACTTGAGCAGCAGGATCTCCAGCCGGGGGTTCGACTTGACCAGCCAGATGATGAAGGAACCGAGCCGCGCGGGAAATTTCTGGCGCCGCCCGCGTTGCCACCAGCGGCGGCCCGAGGCGAGCAGGATCCGCGAATCGAAATCCCAGCCGATCAGGAAGATGCGTTGCCGGGCTTCTTCCATCACGCCGCGCATCAGTTCGAAATAGTCGGCCGCGTCGATCACCACATAGGCGCGCTTCGCCATGGCGTAGCGCCAGACCGATGGCGAAGCCGCTGGGTCCTGGCCTCCCCCGTTAGCCGAGTTTTGTATCATCACTTACCTTGCTGGATCAGCCGTCGCCCGCGATCAAGGGTTGAGATCGAGGGATGTTCCGAAGGGCATTTGTCCGACATGTGACACGACCCGCCGCCCCTGAAACCTGCGAATGGCCGATTTCCGCCACTTCACCGTAAAAAAGAGCCGCTTTGACGGTTGATCCGGCACCGTTCAGCGGCCATTCCGTTGCAAGTGTGCAACATGCACCGTCAAAGTCCGTTCCTTCCCAGTGCTAACCCACGCGGAACGGGCTTCCAGCTTTCGGGTTGGAACAAATCGTCCGGGTCGTGAATTTTCCGGACCACCATTCACGCTTCCGCAGCGATTGCGCGTCGGAAGCCTCCGAGCCGGAACCGTTGGGTCGGTTCCCGCATCGAGAAGGAGTATGCCATGAAGAAATCTCTCATCGCCGCCGCGATCGCCGCCGCGACCTTGTCCCCGGTGACCGTCATGGCTCAGGGCACGGCTGCTGCCGCCACCGCCGCCCCGACGGTAGGTGCCAAGGTCTATGCCCCCGATGGCTCCGAAGTCGGTACCGTGGAAGCGGTCCAGAACGGTGTCGTCACCGTGAACACGGGCACGGCCCGCGCCGGCCTGCCCGGCACCGCTTTCGCCATGCGCGAAAAGGGCCTGACCATCGGCATGAACAAGGCCGACCTCGAAGCCGCCGTGAACGGCGCCAAGGCTGAGAGCAGCGCCGAACTCGCCACCGCCTTCGTGGCCGACAAGCCGATCAAGAGCAGCGACGGCGTCGTTCTCGGCACCGTGAGCAAGGTCGAAGGCGACGACGTCTTCGTGGCGCTCAACAACGGCTCGGTCGCCCAGCTCAAGAAGTCCTACTTCGGCCTCGGCGCAGACAAGTCGCTGACGCTCGGCATGACGTCCACGGCGTTCAACTCGCAGCTGCAGGCCAGCGCCGGCGGCCAGCCGGGTGCGGATGCCCAGGCTGCTCCCTCGGCCACTGCCGCCGCGGGCGAGACCCCCAGCGGCCAGTAATCGCCTGAGGGCAATCTGATCGAAAGGCCGGGAGCGCAGCTGCGTTTCCGGCCTTTTTCGTTTCAGTCTGATCCGGCCTCTCAGCCCGCCTGGTATCGCAGATACGAAAAACCCCGCTGGAGCCAGGCTCCGCGGGGTTTTCAGTGCATTGGTGCAAGTGGTGCGCCCGGAGCGATTCGAACGCCCGACCCTCAGATTCGTAGTCTGATGCTCTATCCAGCTGAGCTACGGGCGCACAATTTGCCCTATGTGGTGCCATTCCCTGCCGAAGGAGAGAATGGTGCGCCCGGAACGATTCGAACGTCCGACCCTCAGATTCGTAGTCTGATGCTCTATCCAGCTGAGCTACGGGCGCAAATGTCATTCTCCAACCAAAGACCATACCCCCGAAGGAGAATGGTGCGCCCGGAACGATTCGAACGTCCGACCCTCAGATTCGTAGTCTGATGCTCTATCCAGCTGAGCTACGGGCGCGTTGGAGAGGCGCCAATAGGAGCGCTTCGCCTTGCCGTCAACGCCTATATCGCGTTCTGCGCCAAGATTGTGGATAAGGCTGCGGCGAGCGGATAGTCGAGCGGCGGCATGTCGAGACCCGGGATCTCGCCGGGCATGTACCAGCCCAGCGCTTCGGCCTCATGGGCCTCCGGCTCGCCCTCCCAGGCACGGCACGCATAAAGAAGAATGACGATGGCACGGCCGCCCCCGCTCTTGGCCCTGACCTTGGCAGCCTCGTCTCCGGACGGCAGGCTCCCCGGCCCGCTCGCGAAGCCCACCGGCATGAGCGCTTCCGGCGCCAGCGCCACGCCCAGCTCTTCATGCAGCTCTCGCGCGGCAGCCATCTCGGGCGTCTCGCCTGCCTCGACTTTGCCGCCGGGGAACTCCCAGAGCCCGCCGTGTTGCGACGCCAGAGCCCGCTGCTGCATCAGCACGCGCCCGTCCGCGCGTAGCAGAGCCACGGCGACGACCAGCAAGGGTGTAAGGAAATTTTCCAGGGAAACGCCCTCCTTTAGGAACTCTTTAACGCTAAGTCGCTAATTCAATCAATGATTGGGGGCATTGCAAGTATTCATGACAGAATCATCATTTCTTGCCCGCCTTCTTCGAGATGAAGATGGCGCCACTGCAATAGAGTATGGCCTGATTCTGGCCATGATCGTCCTTGCCATACTTGTCGCGCTCAACAGCCTTGCATCGGAAACGATCGCCTTGTGGGCATCCGTCAGTGATAAGTCTGCAGCGGCTACATCCGGTCAGTAATTACTTTCTCTGTTTAAGTTTTTTTCAACACTTCCAGCCTAGATCCCAATCTGTCCAAAGCGCCGAAGCGAGTGCCTGGCGGGGCGGACCGGGTACACAAGACTGCTTTCATTCAGGAGACATGACATGAAGTTTCTCGCCAAGCTGCGCCGCAACGAAGAAGGCGCCACCGCAATCGAATACGGCCTGATCGCCGCTCTGATCGCCGTCGCCGCGATCGCCGCCATGCAGGGCCTGGGTTCGAACCTTAAGACGACGTTCACCAAGACCTCGACCGCGATCGAAGGCGGCAACACCGCATCTGAGAGCGAATAATAGCTCCATAAGCAATTCTAGAGGGCGGCGGGGAAACCTGCCGCCCTTTTTTATAAGTCGTATGTTTGAGGCCAACGCCGCGATCTACCTTAGCCGACGTCATCCTGAACTTGTTTCGGGATCCACCGCGGGCCATGAACCGCGGCGTCTTGTGCGGCACACATCCTGAAATAAGTTCAGGACAACGCTGGCAATTACCGAAACTAGGCTTCAATACGTCACCAGCTTCACCCGCTGCCCCGGAACCAGCCGCGCACCGCTCCCCAGTCCGTTGAGCACCAGAAACCGCTCCACGGCCCCATCGCTGTACGCCATGCGCGATGCCAGCGACTGCACGGTGTCGCCAGCCTTTACAGTCACGACCGCCAGCCTTCGCGGCTTGACTTGGCCCGCCTCGCCTGCGGAAATCCGGCGCATGCTCTTGAACATCGCGTTGAACGCGCCCGCGCCGCCGACGCGCGTGATCGTCAGGAAGTGATAGGCCTTGCCGCCGCCGAAGTCGTAGGCGAACACGGCCACATCCACCGGACCGCTGGACGCCTGCACTTGCGCCACGCCATAGGCCGCCGGAATGCCGTTCACGTTCGCGCTCTCGATGCTGGACGGCACGATCCGCGCCTGCCCTGATTCGGTGAGGCTGGAAAACACGGTCTGGATATAAGCATCCAGTCCCGTCCCCATCGGTCCGCCCGAGAACTGCGCCTTCCCCGAATCGCCGTTGATCGAAACCGCCTGGGTTCCATTCACGAGGTAGAACCCCTCGGGCGCCTGGAACGCCAGGCGCAGCTCGGGATGGGTGAAACGGTTGCCGTCGATAATTCCCTGCTTGGGATCGTCGCCGTAGACCAGACCATCGATCCGGGTGAGAAATTCGTCGCGGTTGGTCATGCCCGTCGCCGAGGCGCCTGCCTGGGCCTGCGCATCGCGCACGCGGGAGGCCGGGTCCGGGTGCGTTGAGGCCCACTGCGGAACCTGATTCGATGTGCCGCGCAGTTGCGCCTCCAGGGCCGTCTGGCGCGCGAGGCTATCCAGCACGGTCGCCATGGCCCGCGGATCGTAGCCCGCCCGCTTTAGGTAAGTGATGCCAAGCCGGTCCGCTTCCAGCTCCTGACTGCGCGAATATTTCAGCGTCAGCATTTGCGAGCCCTGTGAGGCCAGTTGCTGCCCCAGCCTGCCGAAAGCGCTGTCCCCCAGCAGGACACCCGACAGCAAGGATCCCAGTACGCCCAGCAACTGGTTGCGCGAGGCGGCTTCCTGTCGCTTGGCCGAATGCCGTGCGGCGACATGACCGACCTCATGCCCAAGCACCCCGGCCAGTTCCGCCTCGTTGTTCATCAGGGCCGTGAGCTGACGGGTGACGTAGATATAGCCGCCCGGGATCGCGAAGGCATTGTTCACCGGCGAGTTCAGCAACGTGACGGTAAAGTCGCCGCGCGCGTTCGAAAGGCCGGACTGGATTGCGATGTTCTTGCCGACCTGCTCGACATAACTGGCCTGAGGGCCGGTCACGGCGCCGCCGAATTCGGCGAGGAGATCGGGGTGCGCCTTGGCGCCTTCCGCCTTGTCGGCACGGCTGATGGCGTTGACAGTGGCCGGGCGGGCCGCGGCAGCGACGGCAACGCCTGTCGTGCTTGGCGCCAGGGCCAGCAGCGCGGCGCCCGCGCAAGTCGCGGCGAAAGCGCCCCTGAGCGCCCGAACCGGTTGGTATGCAGACATCTTCTTCCCCTCGGACGATGGCAATTCTTCGCGTTTCTCCCGTGAAGCAACGGGAAGGATAATGCGAGGTTCCCTCCGCTCAGCCGCGCGCCAGTGGATGGCGCGCGTTTACCAGCGCCACCAGCCGCGCGCTGTCGACATGCGTGTAGATCTGGGTCGTCGCGATATCCGCATGCCCCAGCAGCATCTGCAGAACGCGCAGGTCCGCCCCGCCTTCGAGCAGATGCGTCGCAAAGGCATGGCGCAGCACATGCGGAGACACGCGCGTGGGATCGATTTCCGCGCGCACCGCCAGCGCCTTCAGCAATTGAAACAGGCGCACCCGCGTCAGATGGCCGCTTTCCCCGGTGGAGGGGAACAGGAATTTCGACGTGCCGCGTCGTACCGCCAGCCACCGCGAGAGCACCATGCGCGCACGGCCGCTCACCGGCACCATGCGCTGCTGCCCGCCCTTCCCCGTCACATGCAGGAAAGGCGCATCGCGCGGCACCGCGGCGACCGGCAGAGAAACGAGTTCGGTGGCCCGCAGGCCCGAGCCATAGAGCAATTCCAAAAGCGCCAGCAGCCGCACCGCGTCGGAGCGCTCCCCCGCCGCCTCTGCCTCGGCCGTGGCCAGGAACCGCTCCACTTCCGCATGCGAAAGCATACGCGGCAAGGGCCTGCGCGTGCGGGGGCGCGGCAGCGAGCCGGAGGGATCGTCTGCACGCAGGCCCTCGTCCACCAGGAAGCCGTAGAATTGCCGGAGCGCCGAACAGCGGCGCGAAAGGCTGGATGCTGCGAGCCCGGTCCAGGCCTCTCCCAGGCCGGCCAGCGAATCGCCGTCGGCAGCCGCAAGATCGCCCAGCACCTCCTCGGCGGCCGCAAGATCGCGCCGATAGGCGGCGAGCGTGTTGGCCGCGGCCCCGCGTTCGGCCGCCAGCATCGCCAGGAACCGTTCGGCGTGGCTTCCGCCCGCCATCCCGGTCAGGCCCGTGCCACGGCTTCCGCGGCGATCATCCGCGCCTCGGCATCGAGGCCGACCGTGCGAAGCGCAGAGACGATGTGGTAGAGGTAACGCGGCGTCATCCGCTGCCAACTGCTGCCCTGCATGCCGAGACCGACAAGCAGGGCGACGCTGGCGGCATCGCCGTCCGTGGCCGCCTTGTCGATGGCGGCGGTGAAACGGGTCGCGCTGTCCAGCTGCATGCCCCAGTCGCCCGAATAGCGCGAGGCCGCGCCTTCATCGATCCGACCCAGTCCGGCAAGTCCGGCGACAAGGAAGGCGCTGCGGCGCTTGTTCTGGCTGTCGTCGGCCCCGTAATAGGTATCCACCGCGCCCGAATCCACGGCCCGGATACGGCCCGGCGCAGCGAGCGTCAGCAGGCCCCAGCCCTCGCTGCCCGACGCCACGATCGGCGACCAGGCCAGCGCATTGGTATCGTAACCCGCCGAAAGCATCGAGGCGATCAGCGCAGCGGCATCGTCCTCCATGTCCTTGCTCGGCGCAATGCGCGCTGCGGCTGCGGCGGTCAGCACCTGGCGGGCATAGGCAGCCTCCCCGGTCGTGCCGGTCCAGAGGTTCTGCATCGCGGAAAGGCGCGCGCCGGGCGCTTCCAGCGTATAGGCATCGCGCAGGCTTTCTGCGCGCTTCTGCCATTCGCCGGTCACTTCGGGATCGGCATAGACCTGCGAATAGAGGTCGACCATCGCGGCATTGGAAAGCACGCCGCTGGCCGCCGCCCGGTCGGCGGCAATGGCCCGGCGCTCCAGGCCGACCATCGGCGCAAGCGCGGTGGCATAGTCGTACATCCGCCCGGCGCCGGACATGGCGCTATCGGGCGGGGTGAGACCAACGCCGATCGCCAGGCCGTAGCGCCAGGGCGTCATCGTATCGACGCCGTCCCACTCGATCGTCACGGCCTTGCGTGAACGTCCCGCAGCGCCTGCGTACTTCTGCGCGAGCAGCGAATCGATCCGCGGCATCTTGCCGCTGACGCGGGCCCGCTCCAGCCGGGCGAGCGCGGCGGCGCCACTGCCCCGGAAGGCATCGCAGATCGACTGCGCGGCGCTCCATTCGGCAGTGTCGTCCTGCATGCCCTGGATCGAGAGCACCGGGCACATGCCGGTGAAATCGGCCGTGCGCTGGTAGATGTCGAAGGCCTCGCGGGTAATACCCGGCGTGAAGTTCGAGATATCCAGCCCCTGCAGGACCGCGCGGGCGGCGTCCGTTTCGCCCATCCGAATCAGCAGGCCTACGCGAAGGCCGAGGAATTGCTGCGGGCTCATGCCCGGCGGCGCCTGGAGCCGCGAGGCGAGCGCGCGGCGCAGCAGGATATGCCCCCAGCGCGAGACCAGCGCCCCGCGATTGGCGGCGATGGCGGTCTGCACCAGATAGGGGTTCTGGGCGGAGAGCGAAGCTGCGGCCATCCCGCCCTCGCTCTCGTCGACCAGACCGATCTGCTCCATCGAGCGGCGAGCGCCCGCCGGCATGTCGAGATCGAGCTTGTCGGTCAGCAACTGTTCGAAGGCCTCGGGCGACATGCCCTGCAGTTCTTCAAGCGTGGGCATGCGCGTGAGCGTGCTCTTGCCGCTGGCGTCGGTCGTCACGAAGCCGCTGGTGGGAAAGCTCGGCGCATCCTCCACCGGCAAGGCCTGGATCACCGGGGTCGAAACCGAGCGCGGCGCGCTCGACGGCGATGCCGGTGCGGCGACCGAAGGGCTTGCCGCCGGGCGACTGGAAGGCCGCGGCGGCGCAGCAGGCGCGGCGCTTGGCGTGGCGCGCGCGGGCGGTTCGTCGAACATCTTCGGCAGTAGCGATTCGGGCGCATCCTGCGCCACTGCCCACACCGAAGTCAGCGCCAGCGAAACGCCGGCCAGCAGATGCCAGGACCGTACACCCAGGCTCATCGGGGCAGCTCCGGCACCGGAATCGGCTCGACGATATCGCGCACCGGCGAACGGCCGCCGTCCGACCATGCCCAGGCGCCCAAAAGGACCGCCCCCAGGACTGCCACCGGAGCGACGATGGAAACGGCAGCCACGCCTGAGAACTTGCGCCTGCGTTTTTGTATCGTCACTCGCCTTCCTTCACCGATGCTTGCGCTGCGACCTAGCGCAACTATAGGCGATGGAGCAATGGACGTTCAACAAACCCGGTTTTCCGCGCAGGAAATTGCCGCACTCGCGCGGCGCATCGATCGCCCCATCGTGCTGGTGGGTATGATGGGCGTGGGCAAGTCCAGCGTGGGCAAGCGGCTCGCGACGCTTCTCGAATGTCCTTTCGTGGACGCCGATGAGGAAATCGAGCGTTCCGCGCAGATGACCATCCCGGAAATCTTCGAAACCTACGGCGAATCCTACTTCCGCGACGGCGAGCGCCGGGTGATCTCCCGCCTCATCGAATCCGGGCCGGATTCCAGGGTCGGACGCTGCGTGATCGCCACGGGCGGCGGCGCGTTCTGTAATGAGATCACGCGGCAGCTGATCCTGGACAAGGCCATCACGGTCTGGCTCGACAGCGAAGTGGAAACCCTGGTCGAGCGCACCGCGCGCAAGGACAACCGCCCCCTGCTCAAGGGCGGCGACCCGCACGAGATACTCGGCAGGCTGCGCGACGACCGGCGGCCGCACTATTCGCAGGCCCCGATCCATGTGCTCAGTCACAGCGGGCCGCACGTCCAGACGATCAACAACGTCCTGCAGGGAATTTCGCAATGGCTGTAATCCCCGTCGATATCGCCGGCCGCCCTTACGAAGTGCGCGTCGGCGCCGGCCTCCTGGCCGAACTCGTCCCGCAGTGCCGCGGCCTCCTGCGCAAGCGCGGCGTGCCGATCATCACCGACGTCAATGTCCACGCCGCCTGGGGCGCCGTGGTAGAGGCCAACCTGCGCGAAAACGGCCATGAGCCGCACTGGCGCATCCTGCCCGCCGGAGAGGCCACCAAGTCCTGGGAAGAACTGGCCGCCACCGTGAACTGGCTGCTCTCGCTGGAAGTGGAGCGCGGCGATCACATCCTCGCGCTGGGCGGCGGTGTCATCGGCGATCTCACCGGCTTCTGCGCCGCCGTGCTCAAGCGCGGCTGCAAGTTCATCCAGGTGCCGACCACGCTGCTGGCCCAGGTCGATTCGAGCGTGGGCGGCAAGACCGCGATCAACACGCCCGCCGGCAAGAACCTCGTCGGTGCCTTCCACCAGCCTTCGCTCGTCCTGGCCGACCTCTCCGCGCTGGAAACGCTGCCAGAGCGAGACTTCCTGGCCGGTTATGCCGAAGTGGTGAAGTACGGCCTCATCGACGATGCCGACTTCTTCGCCTGGTGCGACACCAACGCGGCCGCCATGATCGCCGGCGACAGCCAGTTGCGCGAATATGCGGTGGCCCATTCCGTGGCGAGCAAGGCCCGCATCGTTGCCGAAGATGAGTTCGAGACCACCGGCAAGCGCGCGCTGCTCAATCTCGGCCACACGTTCGGCCATGCGCTGGAGGCCGAGACCGGCTTTTCCGACCGCCTGCTCCACGGCGAAGGCGTGGCGCTCGGCATGGTGCTGGCCGCACGCTATTCCGCGCGCCGCGAACTCATGCCGCGCGCCAGCGCCGAGCATATCGCCCGTCATATCGGGGAGATCGGCCTGCCTGCCGGGCTTGCGCGGCTGGGTCTGGACTGCGACGGCACCCGCCTGGTCGATCACATGCTCCATGACAAGAAGATGGACGCGGGCACCCTGCCCTTCCTGCTGCTCAAGGGAATCGGCCAGACCTACCTCGACAAGCAGGTTTCGCTGGAGGACGTCGCCGCCTTCCTCGACGAGGAACTCGCCCGCCCGGACTGACCGGCTCTTGGCAAACCACGCCCGACCGACTGATTTCACTCGCAAATGTTCCGATGTCCCGTGCCTCGCGCGCGGTGACTGCCGAAACCCGATGCCTCTCCGCACGTTCTGATTCTGTCCCGCCACGCGGGAATGTGGCGCCGATCGCAAACCCTTTTTTGGGAGGTCCGGGGGCGTACGGGAAGGCGACAGGTCGATCGGGTCTGTCGCCTTTTCCCGTTTGAAGAGAGGCGCTTGGGCCTCGCAGGCCGTGCAATCCTTGGCCTGGCGTGACATTACCATGACGCGCCACTATGGTGCGCGCTTGGATAACAAAAGTACCGGGCCGCACCAGACCGCCATGACACTTTCCGAAGCCACTCCCGAACTCGACTTCCCCGAGGAAATCGAGCGCAACGACCGCGCATTCCTGGGCCACCCCAAGGGCCTGGGCTATCTCTCCTTCGTCGAGGGATGCGAGCGCTTCTCGTACTATTCGATGCAGACCCTGCTCGTGCTCTACATGGTGAAGTACCTGCTGCTGCCGGAGAACGTCGGCAAAGTCGCCG
The DNA here is from genome assembly GCF_055521655.1 of Novosphingobium sp. BL-S-21. Classification (NCBI taxonomy): domain Bacteria; kingdom Pseudomonadati; phylum Pseudomonadota; class Alphaproteobacteria; order Sphingomonadales; family Sphingomonadaceae; genus Novosphingobium; species Novosphingobium sp. BL-S-21. Next base: position 273,380 of record NZ_CM145496.1, on the reverse strand, counting down.
GCCTGTCCTGGCTGCGCGGCTGGCACTACGCCGGGCTGGAGGGACAGCCGCTGGCTTCGGCGATCTTCGGCGACTACACCTCGCTCGTCTACCTGACCCCGATCCTGGGCGGCATCGTCGCGGACCGCTGGCTGGGCCGCAAGGCCACCCTGATCGCGGGCGCCGTGGTCATGTCGCTCGGCCACTTCCTCATGGCGTTCGAGGGCATGTTCCTCTTCGCCCTGATCTCGCTGGTGGTCGGCGTCGGCCTGTTCAAGGGCAATATCGCCAGCCAGGTCGGCGAACTCTACAAGCCCGGCGATTTGCGCCGCGCCATGGCGTTCCAGATCTTCTACATCGCCATCAACGTCTCGGTGATCGTCGCGCCGCTGATCGCGGGCACGCTGGGCGAGGAAGTGGGCTGGCACTACGGCTTCGGCACGGCCGGGATCGTCATGGTGCTGGGCCTCGTCATCTATCTCAAGGCCGGGCACTGGCTGCCCGCCGACAACCGCGCGGCCAAGGGCGACAAGACGCCTCGCTCACGTCTCGCCCGCGGAGACTGGCCGCGCCTCGGCGCGCTGGCCGTGCTGGTGCCGGTGCTCGCCATCGCGATGATGACCAACCAGGAGATCTTCAACGCCTATCTCGTATGGGCGGACGCCAAGTTCCAGCTGACTTTCTTCGGCACCACCCTGCCGACGAGCTGGATGATCACCGTGGATGCGACCCTCAGCTTCTCCATGCTGGTGGCCGTAGCCGCGTTCTGGAAATGGTACGCGGATCGCACCGGCCGCGAGCCCGACGAACTGGGCAAGATGATCATCGGCTCGGTCTTTTCGATCATCGGCGGGTCATGCCTGGTCATCGCCGCCGCAACGGCCGGGGACGCCAGGATCGGCCTGTTCTGGCCGGTCATGTTCCACTTGTTCAATTCGATCGGCTTCGCGCACATCATGCCGGTAAGCCTCGCGCTCTTCACCAAGATCGCGCCGCGCGCGCTCAACGCGACGGTCGTCGGCATCTATTACCTGGCCTTCTTCGGTGCCAACAAGATCGTGGGCGAAGTGGGCGGCTGGTATTCCTCGATGGACACCGTGTCGTTCTGGCTGATCCACGTCGCTGCCGCAGCCGTCGGCCTGATCGCGTTCTCGGCCTTCAAGATCGCGCTGGGCAAGACCCTGGCAGGTGAGCCGGCGCCCGCCTGACAAGGCGGGATCGCCACCCGACTTTCGTCATCGCGCACTTAGCGAAGCGATTCAGGGCGGTTTACACCGCTCCGGATTGCTTCGTGGGCTGCGTCTCCTTGCAGGTGACGAAAAGGGCTGAGCAACTCAGCCGAACACCGCCACCGACTGCATCCCCGCAATCACCGGCGCGCCCGCAGCGCTCCACTGGAGAATATGCTCACTGGCCCCGCCGTCCCGCGCAAATGCGCTGGTGGTGCGCAGCAGCCACCAGCCGTCCTCGGTGACCGGCGCCGGTTCCAGCAGATTGATGTGCCAGTGCATCGAGCTGATCGGCACGCGGAAATTGAGCAGCGGCAGCACCGCCGTCGGCAAGGCATCGCCGACCAACACCGCTTCCAGCGCCGGATCGAGGCCGCCGCGCTCTTTCAGGCGCACCCACCAGCACATATCCGCCTCGCCCAGCGCCGATTTCGGCAAGGCGAACCGCGCATCGAAGTTCCGCTTCAGAAATTCGGGCGCCACGTCCAGCGGCACCGGCCTGGCATCGGCCACCGGGTTCACGCCCTCCGGCATCGGATAGCCGGCGATATCCGCCGCGCTCTCGATCTGGCGCATGAACACGAAGCTGGCGGTGAAACCCACGCACTTCTCGTTCGCAAGCTCGGCAGCTACCCAGGTGGCATTGCGCCCCTTGCGCACGATCCGCGCCCGCGCTTCCACGCGGCCAGCCAGCGGCGCGATCATCGCGAACTGGCCGGAACGCAGCGGCGGCAATTCGGGATCGAGCCGCTGCGCCGCCGCCAGCGCAACCGCCGAAGTCAGCCCGCCGTAAGCGGTGCGGCCCTGAAGCCAGTCTTCGGTGATATCGAAAACGAAACCGCCCTCGATCTCCTCCGCGCTCGCCAGAAGCGCAGCAAACCCCGTCATCAGAACAACCTCGAACCGTTGGGCACCGGCTGGTCCGGTGCGAAAAGGACCACCCGGCCCTCCTCGTCCGCGAAGCCGAGCGTGAGCGCCTCGGACACGGCCTTGCCGATCTGGCGCCTGGGGAAATTCACGACCGCCGCCACCTGCCGCCCGATCAATTCTTCGGGAGAATAGAGCGCGGCGACTTGCCCCACGCTCTTTCTCTCGCCAACGCCGGGACCGAAATCGATCCGCAATTTAAGGCTCGGCTTGCGCGCTCCCTCGTAGACTTCGGCGGCGACGATCGTGCCGACGCGGATGTCCACTTTCAGGAAGTCGTCGAAGCTGACTTGCTCAGCCGCAGGCGCGGCGGGGTCGTGGTCCAGGTGCATTTACTCCATTTCGAGGATGACGGCGTCCACCGCAAGGCTTTCGCCTGCCTTGGCATTGACCGCCTTCACCACGCCCGACTTCTCGGCGCGCAGGATGTTTTCCATCTTCATGGCTTCGACGACGGCCAGCGGCTGCCCTGCCTCAACCTTGTCCCCCTCGCCCACATGAAGCGCGACGAGCAGGCCCGGCATCGGGCAGATCAGGAACTTCGAGAGATCCGGCGGGATCTTTTCGATCATGTGCTTGCTGAGCGAAGCCACGCGGCTGGGCAGGATCTGCACATTGTGGATGCAGCCGCGCGTGGTCATCCTGAGGCCCGTGCGCGTCGGTGCGACGCGGATGCCGATGGCCTCGCCATCGATCTCGGCTTCGATCAGCCGGTCACCGGGGGTGTATTCCATTGCCAGTTCGACAAAGGCGCCGTTCACCGTGACGTCCTCGTCGTCGATGACGACTTCGTAGGCCGCCTTGTCGATGGTGACGGTCCATTCCGAGGGCGGCGACAAACGATGCGGCGCCAGTTGCCCGTCGACCCGGCGTGCCCGGTCTGCCCGCGCAGTGGCGACGAAAGCGGCGACGGCAGCCAGCTTGCCCTTGAGGTCCTCCGACGCGGGCGCGCCGGTAAAGCCCTCGGGATATTCCTCGGCGATGAAGCCCGTGGTCAGTTCGCCCGAGCGGAAGCGCGGGTGCTGCATGATGGCCGAGACGAAATCGATGTTGTGGCCAAGGCCCTCGATCTCGAACAGGTCGAGCGCGGCCACTTGCTTGTCGGCGGCTTCGTCGCGCGTTTCGCCCCAGGTGATGAGCTTGGCGATCATCGGATCGTAGAACATCGAAACTTCGCCGCCTTCGTAGACGCCGTCATCCACGCGCACGCCATGGATGCCGCGACGGCCGTTCTCGGCGCCGTCGTCGTCCCAGCCGTCCACCGGCGGCTGATAGCGCACGAGGCGGCCGGTCGAGGGCAGGAAGCCGCGATAGGGGTCTTCGGCATAGACGCGGTTTTCGATGGCCCAGCCGTCGATCTTCACGTCCGCCTGCGTCATCTCCAGCTTCTCGCCCGCGGCGACGCGGATCATCTGCTCGACCAGATCGACGCCAGTGATCGCTTCGGTAACCGGGTGCTCGACCTGAAGACGGGTGTTCATTTCGAGGAAGTAGAAGCTCTCGCCGGTCGCATCCGCGCCCGAGACGATCAGTTCGACGGTACCTGCCGAATAGTAGCCCACCGCGCGCGACAGCGCGACGCACTGCTCACCCATCGCCTTGCGCATCGCGGGGGTCACGAAGGGCGACGGCGCTTCCTCAACCACCTTCTGGTGGCGGCGCTGGATCGAGCATTCGCGCTCGTTCAGGTAGAGGATGTTGCCGTGCTTGTCGCCGAGGATCTGGATTTCGATGTGGCGCGGGTTGAGAATGAACTTCTCGATGAAGACGCGGTCGTCGCCGAAGGAATTGAGGCCCTCGCGCTTCACGGACTCGAAGCCCTCGCGCACGTCCTTTTCGTCGTAGGCCAGGCGCATGCCCTTGCCGCCGCCGCCGGCGCTGGCCTTCATCATCACCGGATAGCCGATCTCGTTCGAGATCCGCACGGCGTGCTCGGTGTCCTCGATCTCACCGACAAAGCCGGGGACGACGTTGACGCCCGCCTGCTTGGCCAGCTTCTTGGATTCGATCTTGTCGCCCATCGCGGCGATCGCGCCAACGGGAGGCCCGATGAACTCGATGCCCTCTGCGGCCAGCGCTTCGGCGAAGGAGGTGCGCTCGGAGAGGAAGCCGTAGCCGGGGTGCACCGCTTCGGCGCCGGTCTGCTTGCAGGCCTGGATGATCTTGTCGGCAATCAGGTAGGACTGCGCAGCGGGCGCGGGACCGATGTGAACCGCCTCATCGGCCATCTGCACGAACGGCGCGCGGGCATCGGCGTCGGAATAGACGGCAACGGTCTGGATGCCCATGCGGCGCGCGGTCTTGATCACGCGGCAGGCAATCTCGCCCCGGTTTGCGATGAGGATTTTCTTGAACAACCCCGTAACTCCCAAGTCAGCCGCCGTGCATGAAGAAGCCGGCGTCGATCACCAAAACCATCGCTCAGAGCGTCGCGGCGAGGATGAATATCCCCGCCGGCACACTCATCGTTCGTCTCCCTGAACTTGTTTCAGGGTCCATCGCGCCGCACAGGCCATCGGCCCGGGGCGCGAAATGGATGCTGCAGCGCGTCCAGCATGACGGGTTTGCAAGCGGAGAGCACCGGGCATCAGTTCCCCGCGCTCCCATAAGCGCGCAGCTGTTTCGTGCGCGCCTCGGTCAATCCCTTGAGGCAGCCGTTCTGCTGAAGCGGCCAGATCGTGCCGCTTTCCTCACGCGGGCCATTCTCCGAAAGGCACTGGGCGTCGCGCCAGGCGAGCCACTTGCGCTGCGCATCGAGCAGCCGATTGAAATTGCCAACGGGTCCCTGCTTGTCGGCAGCTTTCGCCTTGGCCACCGCCTTCCCCCAAGCCTCGTTCATCACCCGATCGGCGGACTGGAAGTCGCGATACGAACACACGTTCATGTCCGTCTGCGTCATCGCATTGGCGCAATCGATCGGGGGCTGCGAGGCCAGGAGAAGGATCGGCAGGATCATGCGCGGGTCACTCGGCCGCTTCCAGCTTCGCGCAGCCCTTGGGCATCCGCTGGGCTTCGACTTGCGCCTCGGTCAGTTCGATGGCCATCGGCTTGATGCCGAGGCGCGCGAACATCGCCATGTCGCTGTCGTCGCCCGCGTTCGGCGCGGTGAGCAGCTGGTCGCCCGTGAAGATCGAGTTCGCGCCGGCCATGAAGCACATCGCCTGCGTCATTTCCGACATCGACTCGCGCCCCGCCGAGAGGCGCACCATCGACAGCGGCATGGTGATGCGCGCGACCGCCACCGTGCGCACGAATTCCACGTCATCGATCTTGGCCAGCGGAGTGTCGGCCAGCATGTCGCCCAGCACGGTGCCCTTCACCGGAACCAGCGCGTTGACCGGCACCGACTGCGGGTGATCCGGCAGGGTCGCCAGCGTGTGGACGAAGCCCACGCGGTCGGCACGCGTCTCGCCCATGCCGACGATGCCGCCGGAGCAGACGTTGATGCCCGCCATGCGCACGTTCGACAGCGTGTCGAGGCGGTCATCCATCGTGCGCGTGGTGATGACCTGGTCATAGCGCTCGGGCGAAGTGTCGATGTTGTGGTTGTAGTAGTCGAGCCCGGCGTCAGAAAGCATGTCCGCCTGATCGGGCGTCAGCATGCCCAGCGTCATGCAGGTTTCCATGCCCATCGCGCGCACGCCCTTCACCATCTCGATGATGGCGGGCATGTCGCGGTCCTTGGGGTTGCGCCAGGCGGCGCCCATGCAGAAGCGGGTGGACCCCTGATCGGCCGCCTGCGCCGCACGCTGGAGCACCTGCTGCACTTCCATCAGCTTGGTAGCCTTGACCCCGCTGTTGGCCGAAACCGACTGCGAGCAATAGCCGCAGTCTTCCACGCAGCCGCCGGTCTTGATCGAAAGCAGCGTGGAAAGCTGCACTTCGTTGGCCTTGTGGTTGGCACGGTGCACTTCGGCCGCGCGGAACACCAGTTCGGTGAACGGCAGATCGAACAGTGCCGCGATTTCCTCACGGGTCCAGTCGGTACGGGGGCTGATGGAAGGGGTTTCGGTCATAGTCATTCCTCAGGCAGAGCGCGCGGGATGACGCGCGGCCAAACCCCGGTCATAGGGGCAAGCGCGGCGTCGATCCAGCGTGACCATCCTTATTCCGCCACTTCCAGCGAAGAACCGAGCGGCGGCATGTTGTGGCCGAGCAGGCGCAGCACGTCAGCCGCGCATTCGACGACGTTGGTGCCGGGGCCGTAGATGCCCTGAACGCCGGCACCCCGCAGGAACTCATAGTCCTGCGGCGGGATCACGCCGCCGGCGATCACCTTGATGTCGCTCCGGCCCGCTTCGCGCAGTTTCTGGATCAGTTCAGGGATCAGCGTCTTGTGACCGGCCGCGAGGCTGGACGCACCGACCACGTCGACCGCGCTTTCCAGCGCGAGCACGACGGTCTCTTCCGGCGTCTGGAACAGCGGACCCGAAACGACGTCGAAGCCCATGTCCCCGAAGGCCGAGGCGATGACGTTGGCGCCGCGATCGTGGCCATCCTGACCCATCTTGGCGACCAGCACCTTGGGCTTGCGGCCGAGACGGCGCTCCACCGCCTGCACGCCGTCCAGCACCTGCTGCCAGCGGCTGTCACCCTCGTAAGGCGCGCCATAGACCCCCTTCACCGGGGTCGGCTGGGTGCCGTAGCGCTGGAAGCTGTCTTCCATGGCCGAGCTGATCTCGCCCAGCGTGGCGCGGGCGCGGGCACACTCGACGGCGAGCGCGAGGAGGTTGTTCTCGATGCTGGACACGCCTGCCGCGCCGTCACGCAGCGCCTTCAGAGCGGCCTGGCACTTGGCCTCGTCACGCTCCGCCTTCATCTTGTTGATGCGGGCGATCTGGCCTTCGCGGACCTTGGCGTTGTCGACTTCCAGCGTCTCCAGCAGGTCCTCGCTGGCGAGACGGTACTTGTTGACGCCGACGATCACGTCGTCGCCCCGGTCCACCCGCGCCTGGCGGGCGGCGGCGGCGGTTTCGATCATCGCCTTGGGCCAGCCGGCAGCGACGGCCTTGGCCATGCCGCCCTCTGCCTGCACGCGTTCGATGATCTCCCAGGCCTGGTCGACCAGCTGCTGCGTCAGCGATTCGATGTAGTAGGACCCACCCAGCGGATCGACGACATTGCACATGCCGGTCTCCTCCTGGATGATGATCTGCGTGTTGCGGGCGATGCGGGCCGAGAAGTCGGTCGGCAGCGCGATCGCTTCATCCAACGCATTGGTATGCAGCGACTGGGTGCCGCCCAGCATCGAGGCCATCGCCTCGATCGTGGTGCGGATGACGTTGTTGTAGGGATCCTGCTCCTGCAAGCTCACGCCCGAAGTCTGGCAGTGGGTGCGCAGCATCTTCGAACGCTCGTCCTTGGCGCCCAGCTCCGTCATCACCCGGTGCCACAGCACGCGCGCGGCGCGCAGCTTGGCCACTTCCATGAAGAAGTTCATACCGATGGCGAAGAAGAACGACAGGCGGCCTGCGAACTTGTCGATATCGAGGCCCGATGCCACGCCGTACTTCACGTATTCCGCGCCGTCCGCGATGGTGAAGGCCAGTTCCTGCACCTGCGTCGCGCCGGCTTCCTGCATGTGGTAGCCGGAAATCGAGATCGAGTTGAACTTCGGCATCTCGCGGCTGGTATAGCCGAAGATGTCCGAGATGATCCGCATGCTCGGCTCGGGCGGGTAGATATAGGTGTTGCGGACCATGAACTCCTTGAGGATGTCGTTCTGAATGGTCCCGTCGAGCAGCTTGCGGTCGACGCCCTGCTCCTCACCGGCAACGATGAAGAAGGCCAGGATCGGGATGACCGCACCGTTCATCGTCATCGAGACCGACATCTTGTCGAGCGGAATGCCGTCGAACAGGATCTTCATATCCTCGACGGAATCGATGGCGACGCCCGCCTTGCCCACGTCACCCACGACGCGCGGGTGATCGCTGTCATAGCCGCGATGGGTGGCAAGGTCGAAGGCGACCGAAAGGCCCTTCTGGCCCGCCGCGAGGTTGCGGCGATAGAAGGCGTTCGATTCCTCGGCAGTGGAGAAGCCCGCGTACTGGCGGATGGTCCAGGGCCGGCCGGCATACATCGAGGCGCGCACGCCGCGCGTGAACGGCGCGAAGCCGGGAAAGCCGGGATCGACGGTCACGTCCTCGGCGGTGTAGAGCGGCTTCACCGCAATACCCTCGGGCGTGTTCCAGGTCAGGTCCTTACCCTTGACCTCCTTTTCGGCGGCCGCCTTCCAGTCATTGATGTCTGCCATTGTCCGCATCCCTTTCGGCCCGCTTTCATTGCGGCGGACCGTAATCTATCTCAGTGACCGCCTTTGGGCGTTTCCATGATCTCGGTAAGCTGACCGCCCATGTCCCTGGGGTGTACGAAGAAGATCAGCGTCCCGTGCGCGCCCACGCGCGGCTCACCCAGCACGCGCTTGCCGAGGCTTTCGAACCAGGCCTTGGCGGCGTGAATGTCCGGCACTTCGTAGCAAATGTGGTGCTGACCCCCGAGCGGGTTCTTCTCCAGCCACTTGCCTACGGCCGAGTCCGCGGCAGTCGGCTGGAGCAGTTCGATCTGCGTACCTGCCGTGCCACCTTCACCCGGCGTATTGACGAAGCAGACGCGCACCTGCTGGCTATCGAGCACGAACGGCTCGGTAATATCGGTAGCGCCCATCACGTCGCGATAGAACGCGATCGAGGCGTCGAGATCGGGCGTGGCGACGCCGATGTGGTTGAGACGGCCGAGCTTCACGCCACATTCTCCAGCACGAGAGCGATGCCCTGCCCGCCGCCGATGCACATCGTGACTAGCCCGTACTTCCCGCCCGTGCGCTTCAGCTCGTACATGCACTTAATCGCGAGCATCGTGCCGGTGGCGCCGACCGGGTGACCGATCGAGACGCCCGAACCGTTGGGGTTCACCTTCTCCGGATCGAAGCCCAGCACCTTGGAAACGGCGGCGGCCTGCGCCGCGAACGCCTCGTTGCTCTCGATCACGTCGATCTGGTCGAGCGAGAGCCCGGCGCGCTTCAGTGCCACGGGAACCGCCTTGATCGGGCCTTCGCCCATGTAGGCAGGCTCGACACCGGCATGGCCCCAGGCGACGATCTTCGCCATCGGCTTCAGGCCGCGCATTTCGACTTCCGAAGCGGTAGCCAACACCACGGCAGCGGCGCCGTCATTGATGCCCGAGGCATTGCCCGCCGTGACCGCGCCATCCTTCTTGAAGGCAGGCTTCATGCTCGCCAACGTCTCGGCCGTCGTGTCTGCCCGGACATGCTCGTCGGTGTCGAACACGGTCACGCCCTTGCGGGTCTTCACTTCGATGGGAAGGATCTGGTCCTTGAAGCGGCCTTCCGCGATGGCGCGAGCGGCGCGCTGGTGGCTGGTCGCGGAGAGCGCATCCATGTCCTCGCGGGTGACGCAGTGGCGCTCCGCCACGTTCTCCGCCGTGATGCCCATGTGATAGCCGCCGATGGCGTCCGACAGGCCGACCGTCAGCGCGTCTTCCTGCGTGTTCGCGCCCATCTTCTTGCCCCAGCGCACGCCGTGGTCGTGATAAGGCACGTTCGACATCGACTCCGCGCCGCCCGCGACGGTGATCCCCGCCTCGCCCAGCTTCATCATCTGCGCGGCCGAGACGATCGCCTGCACGCCCGATCCGCACAGGCGGTTGAGCGTCAGCGAGGGCACTTCGAACGGCACGCCGGCATTGATGCCGATCACGCGGCTGAGCATCTCATCCTTGGCGCTGGTCGGCATGACCTGGCCGATGACGATGTGGCCGACGTCCTCCGGCGAAACGCCCGCGCGGGCCAGTGCCTCGGTCACGACCTTGCCGCCGAGATCGGACGGCATGAACGACTTCAGCGAACCGCCGAAGTCACCGACTGCCGTGCGCACGCCGCTGACGATGTAGATGTCTTCCATGACCTGACTTCCCAATCTTGCTTCTGACACATGCCGTCTTTCGCGGCCTGGAAGAGATCGCGGAACTCTCAAAAAGGAGGTGTCCCGCGATCCTCATGCGCCATCAAAGCGGAATGTTGTCGTGCTTCTTCCACGGATTTTCGAGGCTCTTGGTCCGCAGCTTGCGCAGGCCCAGCGCGATGCGCTTGCGGGTCGAGTGCGGGTAGATCACCTCGTCGATGTAGCCCCGGCTTGCCGCCACGAAGGGATTGGCGAAGCGGTCTTCGTATTCCTTGGTCTTCTCGGCAATACCTTCGGACGAGAGGCCGCGGAAGATGATCTCCACCGCGCCCTTGGCACCCATCACCGCGATTTCGGCGGTCGGCCAGGCGTAGTTGAGATCGCCGCGGAGGTGCTTGGACGCCATCACGTCATAGGCGCCGCCATAGGCCTTGCGGGTGATCACGGTGATCTTCGGCACGGTCGCCTCGGCATAGGCGAACAGCAGCTTGGCGCCGTGCTTGATGATGCCGTTGTGCTCCTGGTCGGTGCCCGGCAGGAAGCCCGGAACGTCCACGAACGTAATGATCGGGATGTTGAAGGCATCGCAGAAGCGTACGAAACGCGCGGCCTTCTTGGACGAGTTGATGTCGAGCACGCCCGCCAACACCATCGGCTGGTTGGCGACGACGCCCACGGTCTTGCCCTCGATGCGGCCGAAACCGACGATGATGTTGCCCGCATGGAGCGGCTGAACCTCGAAGAAGTCACCCTCGTCGAGCGTCTTCCTGATCACCTCATGCATGTCGTAAGGCTGGTTGGCCGAAGGCGGGATCACGGTGTCGAGGCTTTCCTCGGCGCGGTCCCAGGGATCGGCACAAGGACGCTCGGGCACTTCCTCGCGGTTGTTGAGCGGCAGGAAGTCGAAGAAATCGCGCGCCGCCAGCAGCGCCTCGATATCGTTTTCCAGCGCCAGGTCGGACACCGAAGTCTTGCTGGAATGCGTGATCGCACCGCCCAGTTCTTCCTGCGTGACGACTTCGTTGGTGACGGTCTTCACCACGTCCGGCCCGGTGACGAACATGTACGAGCTGTCCTTCACCATGAAAATGAAGTCCGTCATCGCCGGCGAATAGACCGCGCCGCCCGCGCACGGGCCCATGATCAGCGAAAGCTGCGGCACCACGCCCGAAGCGAGCACGTTGCGCTGGAACACTTCGGCATAACCGCCAAGCGAGGCCACGCCTTCCTGAATGCGCGCGCCGCCGGAATCGTTGAGGCCGATGACGGGCGCGCCCACCTTCATCGCATTGTCCATCAGCTTGCAGATCTTCTGCGCGTGACGGTGCGAGAGCGAACCGCCGAACACGGTGAAGTCCTGGCTGAACACGAAGACGAGGCGGCCGTTGATGGTGCCCGATCCGGTGACGACGCCGTCGCCCGGGATGCGCTGGCTTTCCATGCCGAAGTCGGTGCAGTCATGTTCGACGTAAAGGTCGAATTCCTCGAAGCTGCCTTCATCCAGCAGAATGTCGAGGCGTTCGCGCGCGGTCAGCTTGCCCTTGGCATGCTGCGCGGCAATGCGCTTTTCGCCGCCTCCCAGCTTCGCTGCGTCGCGGCGCTTCTCCATTTCGGCGATATTGGCTGACATCCGGGTTCCCTTGGCAAGTGACCTTGGCGGCACGAATTATTGCCCCTGCTAGGCAGGTCGAGGGGGGAAGGTCAATAGTTTTAAGTGATCGGTTAAATGACAAAAGTGGCAGGTTCGCGCGGATTTCGCCCCACCGATGTGTTTGGGCGCGGTTCGATCGTCCCGGCGCGTTATCGCGCTGCCGCGGGGTTTTCCCGGCCTGACCCGCAAACGAAAGGCGCCGCCACCGAACCGACGGTGACGACGCCCTCTCGTTCCGCCTTGGCGGATCGGCCGACAGATTGCGGCAATAACCGCGTGGCGGGCAAAGCCGCCCGCCCGGCCGCCTTATTTCATGAGCACCAGTTCCTCCGACATGGTCGGGTGAACGGCCACGGTAGCGTCGAAATCGGCCTTGGTGAGCCCGGCCTTCACCGCAATCGCGGCGGCCTGGATGATCTCCGGTGCGTCAGGCCCGATCATGTGCAGGCCGACGACCCGGCCCGTCGTGCCTTCGCAGACCATCTTGTAGAGCGAGCGCTCGTTGCGGTGCGCCATGACGTTCTTCATCGGCCGGAAATCGCTGGTGTAGATCTCCACCGATCCGAGTTCCTGCCGCGCCTGCGCCTCGGTCATGCCCACGGCGCCGATCGGCGGATGGCTGAACACGGCCGAGGGAATGCAGGCGTAGTCGAGCGTGGTCGGCTTGTTGCCGAATACGGTATCGGCAAAGGCCTGCCCCTCGCGGATCGCCACCGGGGTAAGCTGCACGCGGTTGGTGACATCGCCCACGGCGTAGATGTGATCGACATTGGTCCGCGAATGCTCGTCGACCCGGATCGCGTTCTTGTCATCGAGCGCGACGCCGACATTCTCCAGCCCCAGCCCCTCGACATTCGGCACGCGGCCGGTGGCGAAAAGGACGCAGTCGACCTCGAGAGGCTCGTGATTGGTCATCGTGACCGTCAGCGAGCCGTCGGCATTCTTCTCGATGCCGCTGAAATCGGCATTGAAGCGGAAGTCGATGCCCTTGGTGAGCGAGATCTGCAGGAGGCGATCGCGCATGCTTTCGTCATAACCGCGCAGAAGCTGGTCGGAGCGGTTGATCAGGGTCACCTTCGAGCCGAACTGGTGGAAGATGCCGGCAAATTCATTGGCGATATAGCCTGCGCCCGCGATCAGGATGCGCTTCGGCAATGCGTCCAGATGGAACGCCTCGTTCGAGGTGATGCCCAGTTCGTGGCCCGGGCAGGACGGCACATGGGGCCGCGCGCCGGTGGCGACGAGGATGACTTTCGCGGTCTTCTTCGCGCCGCTCGCCAGCGTGATCTCGTGCGGGCCGGTGATCGTGGCGCGCTCGTGGAAGATCTCGACCTTGTTGTTCTCCAGGGTCTGCGTGTAGATCCCGTTGAGCCGGTCGACGTCGCCCAGCACGTTGTCGCGCAGCTTCACCCAGTCGAAGTGGCAGGCCGGGATTTCCCAGCCAAAGTGACGGGCATCTTCCAAATCCTCGGCGAAATGGGCGCCGTAGACGAGCATCTTCTTGGGCACGCAGCCCCGGATGACGCAAGTGCCGCCGACCCGGTACTCTTCCGCCACCGCCACGCGTGCGCCATGCGCCGCTGCGATCCGGCTGGCGCGGACGCCGCCCGATCCGGCGCCGATGGTGAAGAGATCGTAGTCGAATTCTGACATGCACTTGCTCCTGCTGCGCCGGCTTGCGTCCGGGCACGGCGCATATGGGGCATGGTGCCTTCGATTGCCAACGGACGTTTTGTCGGAACACGACCTCCGTTGAGCGCAAAAATATTGTCAACTAAAACAGTTGAGTTTATCGGAGTCGCATCACGTTCCGCATACCTACAGGACAGCCTGCGCCAGCGGACATCGGCAAAAGCCCCACTGCGGGCCTACTCCTAGTTTCGGGAGACGAGCGAAATGGCAAAGACGAACCAACATCCCACATCCCCGCAGGAGCCTCTCGTGCTTCTGATCCCCGGCCTTGACGGCAGCGGACCTGGCCACTGGCAGCGCCGCTGGGCCGAGGAGATGGACAATGCCCAGATGGTCGACCTTGGACTATGGGAAAAACCGCATCGCAATACCTGGATCAACCGCCTGAACCTCTCGGTCCAGCGCGCGGGTCGGCCGGTGGTGCTGGTGGCGCATAGCCTGGGATGCCTCCTCACGGCCTGGTGGGCGAAATTCGAGCAGCCCGCCTGGTCCTCGCCGGTGATCGGCGCCTTGCTGGTCGCCCCGCCGGAAGTGGACTTCTTCCCGCGCGACGACCGGCTCAACGGCTTCGCGCCGACGCCGAGCGACGAACTGCCCTTCCCCTCGATCCTCGTGGCCAGCCGCAACGACCCGTGGATCGGCTTCCCCACCGCCCGCCTGCTGGCACGGCAATGGGGCAGCCAGTTCGTGGATGCGGGCGATACCGGCCATATCAACGCGGATTCGAAGATCGGCAGCTGGGAGGACGGCAAGCAGTTGCTGCGCCAGTTGGCCGGAGGTGCCGCTTCGCCCCAGCCTGCGCACACGCCGCTTCATGCGGATTGGTCGGAAGGCCTTGAATACCGTTCCTGAAGCGCACAGGCCCGGGAATGGAGAACGGGGCAGGTCGCCATGCGGCCTGCCCCGTTTCTCATGAGACCGGAATTTCAGGGGGCCTTGTCTCGGCCCCCTATCTCAGGCGATTCCCGAAAGCTGCAGAAGTGCCTCGGTCGAGGGATCGAACGTGGTGCCGCCCTTCTCGATCTGCTTGGCGATTTCCTTGCCCAGCTCGACACCGAACTGGTCGAAGGGGTTGATCTCCATCAGCACGGCATTGGCGAAAGTGCGGTGTTCGTGGAACGCCACCAAGGCGCCGAACGTCGCCGGCGAGATTTCGTCCAGCAGGATCGTCGCCGAAGGACGGTCGCCCGCATAGGCCCGCGCCGGGTCCTCGCTCGCCTTGCCGGCCATCAGCGCCGCGCCCTGCGCGAAGCAGTTCGACAGGAGAATGCGGTGATGCGCGGGGTTGAGATCGTCGCCCGGGGCAATCGCGGCGATGAAGTCCACCGGCACCAGGTTGGTGCCCTGATGGAGCAGCTGGAACACGGCGTGCTGCGCGTCCGTGCCCACGCCGCCCCAGGTGATCGGCGCCGTCGGCCCGTCAACCGGCGAGCCGTCGTACTTCACGCTCTTGCCGTTCGATTCCATCTCCAGCTGCTGGAGATAGTCCGGCAGCAGCGCCAGCCGCTCGTCATAGGCGAAGACGGCGCGGGTCTGGCAGCCGCGCAGGCGGGTGTAGTACTGGTCGGCGAAAGCGGCGCGCAGAGGCAGGTTGGCGAGACCGTCGGTATCGCGGAAGTGCATGTCCATTGCCGCCGCGCCGTCGAGGAATTCGGCGAAATCCGGCCAGCCCAGCGCCATGGCGACCGGAAAACCGATCGACGACCAGAGCGAGTAGCGCCCGCCGACGCTTTCCGAGAACGGCAGGATGCGAGTCTCGTCCACGCCCCATTCCACGGCCTTTTCCGGCGCTGCAGTGAGGGCGACGACCCGTCCGTAGGGGTCTTCCACGCCGTTCTCGCGCATCCACGAAAGGACGCTTTCGGCATTCGTCATCGTCTCGATGGTGGTGAAGGTCTTGGACGCCACGGCCAGCATCGTCGTTGCCGGGTCGCACTTGGCAAAGGCCGCTTCGAGCGCACAGCCGTCGATGTTGGAAACGACCTGAACGTCCACCATGGCGCCGTCGCGCGCGAGCGCGTCGATCGCCAGCGCCGGGCCGAGGGCCGAGCCGCCGATGCCGACGTGGATCAGATGCTTCACTTCGCCCATGGCGCCGCGGTGAATGGCCTCGACAATGGCGGCCATGCGGGCGTGAAACTCATGCGCAAGTGCCACGCTCTCGTCGCTGCCGACGCCGCGCTGGGCGGTATGCTCGGCAGCGCGACCTTCTGTCGGGTTGACGATTTCGCCGGAAAACAGCGCCGCGCGGCGCCCGGCGAAGTCGGTGGCTTCGGCCAGTTCCTCGAAAGCGGCGATATGGGCGGCATCGAGGTGAGTTTTCGACCAGTCGAACCGCATGGCGCCGGGGCTGGTCTCGTCACCCAGCTCCAGGCGAGTGGCGAGCAGGTCGAGACGGGCCGGATCGGCGTCGAACAGCTCGGCAAGCGTCGGTTTGGGCAATCCTTTCAGCTTGTTCCATACCGTTTCGCTCATGCCATGGTTCCTTTGTTCGGGTTGGGGGCCAGCCTTATGCCCAGCAGGCGGCAGAAGGCCAAGGTCATTCTTGCACCCATCTCTGCGCAGGACGCACGTCAGGAACATGACGTTTTTGGTCGATACGGATGTGTCTCTGCTCGGTATGTCACTTGACGGATGGCCTCGCGCGCAACAAGGGTTCGAGCCATGAGCGACATCGAAACCGCGACTTCCGGCCCCGCATCCGACAAGTCTGAACTACCCTCATCGGGGCCTGCCTCAAGCGGCGGCGGCAAGCCGGTCGTGAAGGACGCCAAGAAGGATGCCAAGAAGGATGAAGGCTTCTTCTCCTTCCTGCTCTGGCTGGTGCTCGGCGTCGTGGTGCTGCGCAGCTTCATCATCTCGCCGTTCAACATCCCGAGCGAGTCGATGCTGCCCCGGCTGCTGAACGGGGATTACCTGTTCGCTTCCAAGTGGTCCTACGGCTATTCGAAGTATTCGCTGCCCTTCAGCCTGCCGCTGATCCCCGGCCGCGTCTTCGCCGGCCAGCCGGAACGCGGCGACGTGGTGATCTTCAAGGCGCCCCCAGGCAACGATGTCGACTACATCAAGCGCGTCATCGGCCTTCCGGGCGATGAAGTGCAGGTGAAGGGCGGACAGGTCTGGATCAACGGCAAGGCGGTTCCGCGCGTCAAGCAGCCCGACTTCGCGCTGCCGGTCACCGCGAACACCCATTGCTACGCCCCCGAGTTCGAAGGCAAGGATGCCGCCGGTGGCCCGGTCTGCAACTATCCGCAGTTCCGCGAGACCCTGCCGAACGGGAAGAGCTACAACGTGCTCGACCTTGGCCAGACCCCGCAGGACGACACTGGCGTCTACATCGTGCCCGAAGGCCACATGTTCCTGATGGGCGACAACCGCGACAATTCGCTCGACAGCCGTTTCCCGGCGATCGAGGGCCAGGGCATCGGCATCGTCCCGCAGGACAACCTGGTGGGCAAGGCCGCGGTGATGATGTTCTCCACCGACGGCGATGCGGAATGGCTCAAGCCCTGGACCTGGTTCACCGCCGCCCGCTGGAGCCGGATCGGGAGCGTGATCTGAGTGCTTGAAGCAAAGGACCGCGAGTTCCTCGCCGAAGTCACGGGCAACCTTCCGGGCGACGAAACGCTCTGGCTGGCCGCCCTCACTCACGGCAGCACCGGCGAGAAGCGCAATTACGAAAGACTGGAATTCCTCGGCGACCGGGTCCTCGGACTCTCGGTCGCCGAATGGCTTTTCGAAAACAGCGAGGAAGCGGAAGGCCGCCTTTCGCAGCGCCTCAACGCGCTCGTCAGCCGCCAGACCTGCGCGCAAGTCGCGCGGCAGATCGGCCTCGGCCCGCACATGCGCCTCGGCAAGCAGGCGCGCGACGACGGCGGGCTGGACAGCGACAATATCCTGGGCGACGTGATGGAGGCCCTGATCGGCGCCTGCTTCACCGAGCGCGGCTTCGAAGCGGCGCGCGTGATGGTGCGCAAGCTGTGGTCCGAATCGATGCACGGCAAGGCCGGCAAGCGCAAGCACCCCAAGTCCGCATTGCAGGAATGGGCCGCCGGAAACCGCCGCCGCATGCCCGAATACAAGCTGGTCGAACGCTCCGGCCCGGACCATGCCTCGCAGTTCACGGTGGAGGTCGCGGTCCACAATGTCGGCGCCGCGCGCGCCACGGCCAATTCCAAGCAGGATGCCGAGACTCGCGCTGCCGAAGAATTCATGAGAAAATTCGGCTGATCCTTCGGCAGGACCGACTGGAGCGAGCCGGGACACCAATCGGAACGTCCCGCGTTTAGCCCTGGACCTGTCGAAAACGAAAATCGCCGAAGACCCAAAGCACGCAGGCGCCGAGCCTGACCAAAGGAATGACAATGACTCAAAAATGCGGACTCGTCGCCGTGATCGGTGCGCCAAATGCCGGCAAGTCCACGCTGGTCAACGCGCTGGTCGGGCAGAAAGTGGCGATCACTTCGGCCAAGGCCCAGACCACCCGCGCGCGCCTGCTGGGCATCGCCCTTGCCGATGACGTGCAGATCATCCTGGCCGATACCCCCGGCATCTTCGAGCCGAAGCGCCGCCTGGACCGGGCGATGGTCGCTGCAGCCTGGGAAGGCGCGCAGGAGGCCGACGCCATCCTGCTGGTGGTAGACCCGATCAAGAAGCGCCGCCACGAGCTGGAGCCCCTGCTCGAAGCGCTGGCGACGCGTGCCGAACGCAAGATCCTGGTGATCAACAAGGTCGATGCCGGCGCCAAGGAACCGCTGCTGGTGCTGGCCCAGGAACTCACCGGCAAAGTCCAGTTCGACGAAGTGTTCTTCGTCTCCGCGCTCTCTGGCGACGGCGTGCCCGAGCTGAAGGCCCATCTCGCCGGGCTCATGCCGGAAGGCCCCTGGCACTACCCGGAAGACCAGGTCTCCGACGCGAGCGAGCGCCTGCTCGCCTGCGAGATCACCCGCGAGCAGCTCTACAAGCAGCTTCACGAGGAACTGCCCTACGACGCCGCGGTGCGCCCGGAAGCCTATGAGCAGCGCAAGGATGGCTCGGTGGAGATCCGCCAGCAGATCGTCGTCACCCGCGACAACCAGCGCGCCATCGTGCTGGGCAAGGGCGGCTCGAAGATCAAGTCCATCGGCGAGGCCGCGCGCAAGGAACTGGGCGAAGTGCTTGGGAAGAAGGTCCACTTGTTCCTCCACGTCAAAGTCGAGGAAAACTGGGCCGACGCCCGCGATTTCTACGAAGAGATGGGGTTGGACTGGGTCAAGTGATGGCACGTTTCACGTCGACGGCGTTGTCAGCCGCCGTCATGATTTCCGGCACGCTGGCGCTATCGGCCGCGCAGGCCCGGGCTGCCGAGGCCGAACAGAGCGTAGCCGTCGAGGAAAGCCTCGTCGGGCAGCGCTACGTGGCGATCGGCTCCTCCTTCGCGGCCGGCCCGATGCTGCCGCCGGCCAAGTCCGGCGCTCCGGCACGCTGCGGCCAGAGCATGAACAACTATCCGACGCTGCTGGCAGAGCGCTTCGGAATGATCCTGACCGACCGCACCTGCTCGGGCGCCACGACCAACAATGTCCTTGGCCCCTGGGGCGAGATCGGCCCGCAGATCAATGCCGTCACCCCGCAGACACGGCTGGTGACGGTGACGATCGGCGGCAACGACCTCAACTACATCGGCAATCTGTTCACCGCCACCTGCCTCTATCGCGCCAGCCAGATGCCGGCGGGCAGCAAGCGGGCCGCCTGCGGCGCCGTGAAGGTCCCCACCGAAGTCGACTACGCGCGCGACGAGATGCAGATGATGGAGATCGCGCGCCGCATCCGCACGGTCGCTCCGCGCGCGCGGCTCGTCTTCGTGCAGTACCTCACGCCCCTGCCCCAGGCAGGATCGCTGTGCGCCGTCACGCCGGTCAGCGAGGATCACGCCGCCGTGGTGCGCCGTACCGGACAGCGGCTTTCGGAAATCACGGCCCGCGTCGCGCAGGCCTACAATGCCATCGTCGTCGAGATGAACCAGTCCTCCTCCGCGCATACGCCCTGCGATCCGCTGCCCTGGATGATCGGATCGCCGGAAGGCTATGACGGCAGCCAGGGCCTGCAATGGCACCTGAACTTCGCCGGCATGCAGGCCACCGCCAACGACATCGCCTGGTGGCTGACCCGTAGCGGCGTGAAGGCGCCGCGGCCGACGCTGACCCTGCAGCCGCAAGCGGCGCCCGCGCCGATGATCGCCACCCCGCCCCCGCCGGCTCCACGGGCAACGCCCACGCCCGCACCTACCGGCAGCGCGGCCAAGCCCGGCATCAAGAGCCAGACCGGCGTCAAGTCGCGGCGCTAGGCCTTCTCGGCCAGGCGCCAGCGGGCCAGGCTCGCAAGGGCCGCCACCACCGCCAGCGAAGCGGCCATGAGCATCGGCGCCGGGCCTTGTCCGGCGCCGAGCGACAACATCGTCCCGATCATCGCCGCGCCCAGCGTCTGGCCGAAGAGGCGTCCGGTGGCGAGCAATCCGCCTGCCGCTGCCGACCGCGCGCGCGGGGCGTTGCCCACGACCATGCGGGCATTGGGCGAGAAGAACAGACTGAACCCGAAAGCTGCGACGACCAGCCGCCAGGCGATCGCAAAGGCGCCCGGCTGCGCGGGCAGGAACGCCAGCAGCACCAGCCCGGCGACGGCAATGCCCATTCCGACCAGCCCCATGATCGAGGGCGAGACATGGTCCGAGAGCCACCCCGCCACGGGCGCCACCACCAGCATCGTCAACGGGAACGGCAGGACCAGCAGGCCCACTTGCTGGGCGCTATAGCCCATGCCCTGCTCCAGCCGGAACGGCAGTGCCACGATCAGCGCCGCCGAACCGATGAAGGCGGCCACGGCGGCGATCGTGGAGAGGCCGATGGCCGGCCGGGCCATGAGGTCTACCGGGAAAACCGGATTGGCTTTGCCCCGCTCCCGCCGTGCCAGCAGCAGGGCCGAGCCCAGACCGCCCAGCGCCACGACGATGCCCAGTTCCACCATGCCGCCATGTGCCGCGAGTTCCAGGCCGCCGATCAGCATAGCGAAGCTGGCCGCACTCCACAGCCCGGCGGCCCAGTCAAACGGGGTTTCTCCCCGCTGCGGCTCAGGCAGGAAACGCCCGATGACGAGCGAGATCAGCGCGAACGGCACTGCCGCCACGAAGACCCAGCGCCAGTCCGCATGGGCCACGATGAAGCCTCCCAGCACCGGCGCTAGCGCGTTCGACGACGCCACGATCACCGAGTTGATGCCCAGCCCGCTGCCGAGCTTTGCCTTGGGGTAGATCTGCCGGATCAACGCGGTGCCCACGCTCATGGCCATGCCGGCACCCAGCGCCTGGCCGGCACGGATCACCAGCAGCATCGGCAGCGAATTGGCGAGGAACGCCAGCGCCGAAGCGGCCATGAAGATCACCTGCCCGGTCTGGTAGACCCGTCGCAGCCCCAGGCGCTCGCCCAGGTTGGCGAAAGGCAGGAGCGCCATGACCATGACGAGCTGGTAGACCGTCACCACGTTGACGACGACGCCCTCTTCCACCGAAAGCTCGCCCGCAATCGTCGGCAGGGCGACATTGGCGATCGTCCCGTCCAGCACGAACAGCGCCGTGCCGAACGAGATGGCCACGATCGCCCATATGCGGCGCGGCATCGGCAGGCCGCTATCGCCCTCGTCCTTCAAGGCGGCCGGGGTCACGCCTTCATCGTCTCGCATTCGCAGCATGATCTTCCAACGCCTGAGTTCCGCTCCGGTCGCAAGGTGGCTCGGGTAAGAAATTGTCGCAAGCCATCCGAAGGGTGGGTGGCGCCGGTGTCTCCATACCGCAACCTTGCCCCGGCATGACACGGCCGCGCCATCGCCTGCCCGCCGTATCGGGGCACGAGGGCGGGTGAAAAAGGGTCGAAGCAATGATCGGAATCGCGCGGCTGACGGCGGCGAGGATCGCCCGCGCGGGCAATGTCGCACCGGCACGGCCGGCGGTCGCCTCGCCCCTGCTCTACCTGGGCGCGGGACTGATCCTCCGGCTGATGATGTTCGGCAAGCCGGCTTTCCAATCGGATGAGCAATTCTACCTGCTGGTCGGCCAGCGCATGGCGCAGGGCGCCTTGCCTTTCGTCGATATCTGGGACCGCAAGCCTTACGGCCTGTTCCTGTTCTATCGCAGCCTGTTCGCCCTGCCCATCGACCCGGTGCTGGCATATCAGCTCGCCGGCCTGGTCTTTTCGGTTCTCACGGCGCTGGTGATCGAACGCATGGCCCGCGCCATCGCGCCTGCCCGGGCAGCACAGGCCGCGGGCCTTGCCTACCTGCTCTACCAGCCGGTGTTCAACGTGGCACTGGGACAGGCGCCTGTATTCTACAATCTCCCCGTTGCGCTGGCCGCCCTGATCGTGCTTCGGGCCATGCCGCGAAACCGGGATGCAAGGCTGGTCCTGCGGGGATGCGCCGCCATGCTGCTGCTCGGCCTGGCCCTGCAGATCAAGTATAGCGTCGTTTTCGAGGGCATGGGTTTCGGCATGATGCTGCTGCTTCGCGGGCGGCGGGACGGCTGGGGCCTGCCGCGGCTGGCTCTGACCGGCACGGTCTGGGCCGGAACCGCCCTCGCCCCCACTCTCGCCGTCTGGGCCGGCTATGCCGCGGCAGGGCACGGCGCGGCATTCGTCCAGGCCAACTTCCTCTCGATATTCGGCCGCGCCGTCGATCAGGCAGACGCTTTCGCGCAACTGGCGAAAGAGGGCCTGGCGATGACGCCCTTCGCGCTCGCCATCCTGCTCGCGCCGCGACGTCATGCGCTTCCAGGCGGAACTTGTCCCGCCATGCTTCCGGCCATGCGCGTCTGGGCGCTCGTCGCCGTGCTGGGATTCCTGGCTTTCGGCACCTGGTACGACCATTATCTCGGGCCGGTCCTCGTGCCCCTTTGCCTGCTGTCGGCCCCTGCCCTCGCCCGCGAGGCTCGCGGCGAGCGTTGGTACGGACGGCTCCTGCTGGGCTTCGGCCTGCTGGGCGCTCTGGTGGTTCCCGCCCTGCAAGTGCGCGAACGCGGCACGGCGGCGGACTTTGCCGCCGCCAGCCAGGCGGTCGCCCGCGAACTGCGGGGCCGCTGCCTCTATGTCTACGAAGGCGACAGCGCCCTCTACCGCACCACCAATGCCTGCATTCCCACGCGCTTCGCCTACCCAAGCCATCTCAATGCGATGAACGAGGCCGGCGCTCTGGGAGTCGATCCCGAGGCGGAAGTCGGCCGAATCCTGCAGAGCCGCCCCGGCGTGATCGTGGTCTCGGAATCGAGCCGTCCCAACCTGCCCAATCTGCGGACCCGCGCGCAGATACGAAAAGCCCTCGCGCACTCATATGAGCGCTACGAGGGCGTCATCGTCGGCACCCGGAAATTCGGGCTCTACCGGCTGAAACCGGCCTTCTGAACCAGGCCCGCTGCTTCAACGGCGAGCCCGGCTGGCGGGTCAGCGCGCCTTGGCGACCGCAAAGCCGTGCTGGCGCGCGGCATCCTTGGTCGATTCCTCGGTGCGGTTGAGCGCCTTGGCGATTTCCTTCAGACCCTTGCCCTTACCGGCCAGGGTCTGAAGCTTCTGCAGTTCCTCCGGCTTCCAGGGCTGCTTGTGCTTGGCGATCTTGTCGCTCATTCGGCTGCTTCCTTCTTGGGCTTTGCCGGAGCCTTGGCGGTGGCTTTCTTTGCGGCAGGCTTCTTGGCTGCGGGCTTCTTGGCTGCAGCAGGCTTGTCCCCGGCGTCCTTTGCGGCCGCTTTCTTTGCAGGCGCTTTCTTGGCCGAGGCCTTCTTGGGCGCCGCCTTCTTCTTGCCCTTCGCCGGGCCCTTGGCAGCCTTCTCGTCGATCAGCGTGATCGCCTGCTCGGCCGTCAGGTCCTCCGGCTTCTGGTCGCGCGGCAGGGTGGCATTGGTCGCGCCGTCAGTGACGTAAGGCCCGTAGCGACCCGCCAGCACCTTGATCTCGCCGCCCGATGTCGGGTGAGCGCCCAGAACCTTGATCGGCTCGGCTGCCGCACGCGAACCACGCCCGCCCGCGCCCGCCGCCGCTTCGGCAAGCTTGGTCACGGCCATGTTCATGCCCGTCTCGAACACTTCGGCGGTCGAGCGCAGGCGGGCATATTTGCCGTTATGCGCAAGATAGGGGCCGTAACGGCCGATGCTCGCGGTGATGTCGTTGCCGGTTTCCGGGTGCGGCCCGATGGTGCGCGGCAGGCTGAGCAGCTTGATCCCCCATTCCAGCGTGAGTTCATCGATATCCTTGGGTATCGACGCGCGCTTGGCTTCCTTGCCTTCGCCGAGCTGGATGTAGGGACCGAAACGTCCCGAACGACGCATGATCTCAAGGCCGGTTTCGGGGTCCTTGCCCAGGCCTTCGTCATCGCCGCCATCCGCGGCGCCGCCGGGCTGTGCGAACTTGCGGGTGAACTTGCACTCCGGGTAGTTCGAGCAGGCAACGAAAGCGCCGTAGCGACCGCCGCGCAGCGACAGGCGGCCCTCGCCGCACTTCGGGCAAAGACGCGGATCGGTACCGTCCGCCTTGGGCGGGAACAGGTAGTCGGACAGGAATTCGTCCAGCGCCTCGGTCACTTCCGAGGGCTTCTTTTCCATGACTTCGTCCGACTTCGGCTTGAAGTCGCGCCAGAAGGCTTCGAGCAGCGCCTTCCATTCCTGGCGACCGCCCGAAACGTCGTCCAGCTCGTCTTCCATGCCCGCCGTGAATTCGTAGGCGACGTAGCGCTGGAAGAAGCGTTCGAGGAACGAGGTGAGAAGTCGGCCCGATTCCTCTGCGAAGAAACGGTTCTTCTCGGTGCGGACGTAGTTGCGATCCTTGATGACCTGGATCGTCGCCGCATATGTCGACGGACGGCCGATGCCGAGTTCTTCGAGGCGCTTGACCAGGCTGGCTTCCGAGAAACGCGGCGGCGGCTGGGTGAAGTGCTGCTCGGCCGTGACGCCCTTTTTCGCCGGCATGTCGCCCGACTTCATGAACGGCAGCAAGCCGCCGTCGTCATCTTCGGACTTGTTGTCCTGACCTTCCTCGTAGACGGCAAGGAAGCCCGGGAACTTCACCACCTGGCCCGAAGCGCGCAACTCGTGCTGGCCGGTGCCGTCCCGGAGAGTGACCGTGGTGCGTTCGAGCGCGGCCGAGGCCATCTGGCTGGCCATGGCGCGCTTGAAGATCAGGTCGTAGAGGCGCGCCTCGTCGCCCGAGCCGAAACGGTCGCGGGTGAACTCGGTCGGCCGGATCGCCTCGTGCGCTTCCTGCGCATTCTTCGCCTTGGTCTGGTAGATGCGCGGCTGCTCGGGCAGGTAATGGCCCGAAAACCGGTCCGTGATCGCGGCACGGGCGGCCGAGATGGCGCTGGGGTCCATCTGCACGCCATCGGTACGCATGTAAGTGATCGCGCCGGCTTCATAGAGCGTCTGCGCCACGCGCATGGTCTGGCTGGCCGAGAAGCCGAGCTTGCGCGCCGCCTCCTGCTGCAGGGTAGACGTGGTGAACGGCGGCTGCGGGTTGCGCTTGTGCGGCTTGGTCTCGACCGATTCGACGGTAAAGGCACCGTTTTCGACAGCGGCCTTGGCGCGCATCGCCGTGCCTTCTTCGCCGATGCTGAGGCGATCGAGCTTCTTGCCCTCGAAAGCGACCAGCTTGGCGGCGAACTCGGTGCCGTCATGCGCCATCTGTGCCGCTACGGACCAGTATTCCTGCGGCTTGAAAGCCTCGATCTCGCGCTCGCGGTCGACGATCAGGCGCAGGGCCACCGACTGCACGCGGCCGGCCGACTTCGCACCCGGCAGCTTGCGCCAGAGCACCGGCGAAAGCGTGAAGCCGAACAGATAGTCCAGCGCGCGTCGGGCGAGATAGGCGTCGATCAGATCCTGATCCAGCTCGCGCGGGTGGGTCATCGCCTTGGTGACGGTATCCTTGGTGATGGCGTTGAAGGTCACGCGCTGCACGTCCTTGGGCAGCGCCTTGCGCTTGGCCAGAAGCTCGCGCACGTGCCAGGAAATCGCTTCACCTTCGCGATCAGGGTCAGTCGCGAGGATCAGGCGGTCTGCCCCCTTCGCGGCGTCGGTGATCGCCTTCACCTGCTTCTGCTTGTCCCCGTAAAGCTCCCAGTCCATCTCGAAGCCCTCGTCGGGACGGACGGAGCCATCCTTCGGCGGAAGGTCGCGGACGTGGCCGTAGCTGGCGAGAACCTTGTAGTCCTTGCCGAGGTACTTCTCGATGGTTTTCGCCTTTGCCGGCGATTCTACGATGACTAGCTGCATTCTTTCAGACTCTGTGTGCCCCTGGGCGACATGCGCCTTACGTGCGCATATACGTGTACGCATAGGGTGGGAAGCGATTGGGGCACTCGTCAAGCGCCCAGATATGGCATCTTCATTTCAAACCAAAATTCAGGTCAGGTTTCTGCCCTGGCTGCGGGAAACCCGCCTTTCCCGCCGCTCACCGCGACCAGGACGCTCAGGACAGACTGACCCTGCCCCCCGCATGACGCTGCAGACGGCCACCGATTTCGAGTTCGAGCAGCGCCATCTGCACCGATGGCGCGCCCGCGCCCGACTGGCGAATCAATTCGTCGACCGCTACCGGCGCGCTCGTCAGCAGGTCCGCCACACAGATTTCGGGCGGCGCCACAAGCGGCCGATCCTCGTCCTGCCACTGCGACTGGGCTTCCTGTAAGCTGGCGGTCATCCGCGATCCGGGTATGCCATCGAAACCGGAAAGCAGTTCGATGACGTCCTCCACCGATTGCACCAGCACGGCCCCGTCGCGAATGAGCTGGTTGCAACCATGCGAGCGCGGATCGAGCGGCGAGCCCGGCACTGCCATGACCTCGCGCCCCATCTCTCCGGCGAGCCGCGCGGTAATGAGCGACCCGGACTTCGGCGCCGCCTCCACCACCAGGGTCCCCGTTGCCAGCCCGGCAATGATGCGGTTGCGAGTGGGAAAGTGACGGGCCAGCGGCTCCGTCCCCGGCGGCTGCTCTGCAAGCAGCAGGCCCTCGCTGGCGACACGTGCCTGCAAGTCGGCATGTTCGGGCGGATAGGCGATGTCGATCCCGCTGGCGATCACGCCTATGGTCGAGCCGCCCGCCAGAGCGCCGGCATGCGCCGCGCCGTCTATGCCCCGCGCCAGACCGGAAACTACTGTGAAACCCGCCTCGGCAAGGCCATGCGCGAAGTCCCGCGCCAGACGCACGGCACCTGCCGAAGCGTTGCGCGCGCCCACGACAGCCACGGCCGGGCGGCCCAGAACGGCAAGATCGCCGCGATAGGTCAGGATCGGCGGCGCGCCGTCGCTATGGGCGAGAAGCTGCGGATAATCCGGCGAATCGTGAAAAAGATAACGCGCACCGGCCTTTCGCGTCGCCGCGATTTCCGCCTGGACCCGGTGTTCGGACGCCGCTTCGTATGGCCGTCCTGCCCGTCCGGCGAGATCCGGAAGCGCGCCGAGCGCCGCGCGCGCCTCTCCAAACCGGCCGAGAAGCTGCCTGTACGTAATCGGGCCGATATTCGGCGAGCGCAGCAGGCGAATGCGGGCGAAGGCTTCCTCCTGCGAGAGCGCAGCGGCCTCCCCCGGCGGTACGCCCTGCTCCGCGCGCCCCGCCCCGGTCACGGCTTCTTGCCGCTCCCGATCCTGGGTTCCGTTCCGGCGCGCAGGCGGGCGAGGTTCTCGCGGTGCTGGAACACCACGATAGCGGCGATCACGGCGAGCACGCCGGCCGCCTCACCATGACCCAGCAACAGGGCCGCAATCGGCGCGACGACGGCGGCCGTCATTCCCGCAACAGAGGAAATCCGCAAGGTCAGCAGCAGTCCGATCCAGGTCACGGCATAGGCAAGCCCCACCGGCCAAGCGAGCCCGAAGGCGATGCCGGCGGTGGTGGCGACCCCCTTGCCGCCCTTGAAGCCCAGCCAGACCGGGAAACAGTGGCCGAGAAACGCGCCGAGCGCGGCCAGCCAGGTCCATTCCGGCAGGAAATGAGCAGCGATCAGGACCGCGGCCAGGCCCTTCAGCAGGTCCAGCAGCAGGGTGGCGGCCGCCAGCCCCTTGCGGCCCGTGCGCAGGACATTCGTGGCCCCGATGTTGCCCGAACCGATCGAGCGCAAGTCGCCGGCCCCGGCCATGCGCGTAATCAACAGGCCGAAGGGCACCGAACCGAGGGCATAACCCATAAAAAGGGCGAGAATCCAATCCATGAACGCCTCTTAAGAGCCTGCGTGAAAATCCGCCAGAGGTGCATTCGCCGCGCCGCTGTTCGATGGCTCCATTTCGGCGCAGTCTTACCCGGTTACGCGCAAATCGCGAGCGGACTTGCAGCTTTGAACATTGCTCTTTCCCGTGCCGAGCGATTAACAGGGTACAAGGTCCAGGAAAAACGATGTCCCCAATGCCCCATGCGCTGCCCGCGACGTCCGTCGCTCCCGCTTCCGCCGATCCCACTTCCGTCGAACCCATTTCCGTCGAACGGGGCGCGCCGATCCTGCTTTTCGATTCGGGCGTGGGCGGGCTCACCGTTCTGGGCGAATTGCGCAAGATCCTGCCGCAGGCGCCGGTGATCTATGCCGCCGACATGGCCGGCCTGCCCTATGGCACCAAGAGCGAGGCGCAAGTCACCGCGCGCGTCGCCGGGCTGCTCGGCCGCATGACGGAGCGCTTTGCGCCGCGTCTGGTCTGCATCGCCTGCAATACCGCCTCCACGATCGCGCTCGGCATGGTGCGCGAAGTGCTGGAAGTGCCGGTTGTCGGCACGGTCCCGGCCATCAAGCCTGCCGCCGCGATGACCCGAACCGGCGTCATCGGCCTCCTGGGCACCCAGGCAACCGTCCGGCAGGCCTATGTCGACAGGCTGGAGCAGGAATTTGCGCCGGGCAAGCGCCTGCTGCGCTATGGCGGCCCCGGCCTGGTCGAAGCCGCCGAAGCCAAGCTGCGCGGCGAGCCGGTCGACCTCTCCGCGATCGTCCGGGCCGCAGAGGCTCTGCGCGCCATGCCCGGCGGCGAGGATATCGACACGCTGGTGCTGGCCTGCACTCATTTCCCTCTGCTCGAAGAGGAACTGGCGCAGGCTTTCGGCTCCGGCGTCCGCTTCATCCACGGCGCCGCGGGTATCGCCCGGCGCATCGCCCAGCTTACCGAGGGCCAGGAATACGCTCGCCAGCAGCCGGACCGCGCGTTATTCACCGGATCGGGAGAATTTCCCGGAGCGTATGGCGATGCGCTGGCTCGCTACGGGTTGCCGGAGGGTGGACGGTTTTGACGCCGCGACTGAACCTGTTGCTGCTCATCCTGGTGCTCCTGCTGGGCGTGCCGCTCTACTGGTTCCAGTTCGACGCCAGCGCCCCCGGCGCCAAACCGCTGCCGATCACCATGTCGCGCCTGCGCGAACTGGCCGAGGGCATCCCCGGGCCTGCCCCTGTCGCCTTGCGGCAGGAAGTCCTGGGCTACCATTCCGAACTCTACAACCGCATCGCCGCCGGCAGCGGCCTGCGGCCGGTGAGGCTGGCCCTGCGCGCTTTCGAGCTGGTCGTTCCGGGCCGTGCCCCGATCCTGATCGATGCCGGCACCACGCCCGTCGATGCCAGGAAACGGGACGTGGAGGATTTCGACTTCTCCGCCCAGAGGCGCGTCGACGAAGCGGCCGAAATCGCCACGATGAAGCTGGTTCTGCTGGATCGGCCGCTCCACCGGGGCAATCCGGCGCTGGCCTCGCCCGATGCCGTGCCGCTTCCCGATCTCGGTGAAGGGGAGCCGCGCGCGGTGGCGCCCGGCGTGGTCGCCATTCCGCTGAAGGGCCTGCCCGACCGCGCGATGATGGTCTACATCCGGCTTGAAGACGGCCGCGAATATCTCTTCACCGGCGATGTCGCCAAGATCGATGCCAACTGGATGGAGGGCCGCCCGCCGGCCCGCACTTTCGCGACGATGCGAAACGGCGATGAGCGCCGCCTGACCGTCTCCTGGCTCATGACCATCAAGGCCCTGAAGCGGGCCGCCCCGGCGATGATCGTGGTTTCCGGGCACGAACCGCGAGACGTGGCGGGGATTGCAAGCGGATTTGCAAAAGATCGATCACAGTCCGCAGGACAAGCTTCTGGCCATGTCCCGATCGATCATGTATTTGCCCGCAGCAACGGGTAATAGCCCTTGGGTAACAGCCCCTTCAAGGCGAACGCAGGATAGAGCCTAGGTGAACTACGAAAACATCTTCGATCAAGCGATCGAGCGCCTCCATTCGGAAGGCCGCTATCGCGTTTTCATCGACATCCTGCGCAACAAGGGTGCCTACCCGAATGCCCGCTGCTTCGCCGGTCACAATGGACCGAAGCCGATCACGGTCTGGTGCTCGAACGACTATCTCGCGATGGGCCAGCACCCCAAGGTGATCGAGGCCATGGAAGAGGCGCTGCACGATGTGGGCGCCGGTTCCGGCGGCACCCGCAATATCGGCGGCAACACGCACTATCACATCGAACTTGAAAGTGAGCTGGCCGACCTTCACGGCAAGGAAGGCGCGCTGCTGTTCACTTCGGGCTATGTCTCGAACGACGCGACGCTCTCCACCCTGGCGAAATTGCTGCCGGGTTGCGTGATCTTTTCGGACGAACTCAACCACGCCTCGATGATCGCCGGCATTCGCAATTCGGGTTGCGAAAAGAAGGTGTTCCGCCACAACGACCTTGAACATCTCGAGGAACTGCTGGCCGCCACCGACCCCGCGCTGCCCAAGCTGGTCGCTTTCGAGTCGGTCTATTCGATGGATGGAGACGTCGCCCCGATCCACGCGATCTGCGACCTGGCCGAGAAGTACAACGCCCTCACTTATATCGACGAAGTCCACGCGGTCGGCATGTACGGCCCGCGAGGCGGCGGGATCACCGATCGTGACGAAGCGGCCCACCGCATCGACATCATCGAAGGCACGCTGGGCAAGGCGTTCGGCGTGATGGGCGGCTATATCGCCACCAACCAGAAGATCATCGACTGCATCCGCTCCTACGCACCGGGCTTCATCTTCACCACCTCGCTTTCGCCGGTGCTCGTTGCGGGCGTGCTCGCCTCGGTGAAACACCTCAAGGGCTCCAGCGCCGAGCGCGAAGGGCAGCAGCGGTCGGCCGCCCTGATGAAGCAGATGTTCCGCGATGCGGGCCTGCCGGTCATGGATTCGACCACGCATATCGTGCCGCTGATGGTCGGGGATCCGGTGAAAGCCAAGAAGATCAGCGACATCCTGCTCGCGGAATATGGCGCCTATGTGCAGCCGATCAACTTCCCGACCGTGCCGCGCGGCACCGAACGCCTGCGCTTCACGCCCGGCCCGGCGCATACCGAGGCGATGATGCAGAGCCTCACCGAAGCCCTCGTCGAAATCTGGGAACGGCTGGAAATGCGCCTGGCGGCCTGACCGCCGCGCGCTTTCGCAGTCGCAACATTTTCTTTTGCAAAGGGCTCCCCGTTCCGACGGCGGAGCCCTTTTCATTTGCGCATCGGCCCCCAAGTTCCTCCCGTCGCCTCCGCGCGTCTCTCCCGACGCTTTCCCCCGCGACGACGTGACCAGAAGGACTTCCATGGCCAAGCTGTTCGAGCCGATCACCATCGGCAACCTCACTCTCGACAACCGCATCGTCATCGCGCCGATGTGCCAATATTCCGCCGAAAATGGCCGGGTGACGGACTGGCACACCATTCACCTCGGCAATCTGGCGCAGTCCGGCGCGGGCATCCTGACGATCGAGGCCAGCGCCGTCAGCCCCGAGGGCCGCATTTCCTACGCTGATGTCGGGCTGTGGGACGATGCCACCGAACAGGCGATGGGCCAGGTGCTGGAAAGCGTGCGCCGCTGGTCCGACATGCCGATTGCCATCCAGCTTGCCCATGCCGGACGCAAGGCCAGCACGGCCAAGCCCTGGGACGGCGGCGCGCAGATCGCGCCCGATCACGAGAACGGCTGGCAGACCGTCTCGGCGTCGGACCTGCCGTTCCTGCCCGACGAGAACCCGCCCGAAGCGCTCGACCGCGAAGGGCTGGCCCGCATTCGCGACGCCTTCGCCGACGCCGCCCGCCGCGCTGCCCGCCTCGGCATCGATGCCGTGCAGATCCACGGCGCTCACGGCTATCTGCTTCACCAGTTCCTCTCGCCGCTCTCCAACAAGCGCGAGGACGAATATGGCGGCAGCCTGGAAAACCGCATGCGCTTCCCCCTCGAAGTCTACGATGCCGTTCGCGCCGCTTTCCCGGCCGACAAGCCGGTGACGATGCGCGTTTCCGGTACCGACTGGGTCGAGGGTGGATGGGACGTGGAACAGTCCATCGCATTCGCCAAGGCGCTGGAAGCGCGCGGCTGCGCCGCCTACCACGTTTCCAGCGGCGGACTGGACGCGGCGCAGACGATCCCGGTCGGCCCGAACTATCAGGTTCCGCTTGCCCGCAAGGTCAAGGACGCGGTGTCGATGCCGGTGATCGCCGTCGGCCTCATCACCGAGCCCGAGCAGGCCGAAGCCATCATTGCGACGGGCGAGGCGGACATGATCGCGCTGGCCCGCACCGTGCTCTACGATCCGCGCTGGCCCTGGCATGCGGCTGCGGCCCTGGGCGCCAAGGTCAAGGCGGCCCCGCAGTTCATGCGCAGCCAGCCGCGCGCCTACAAGGACCTGTTCGTCCAGGCCTGAGGCAGCGCCGCCGTCCCGGACGCGATCCGGGACGGCAGCAGCACTCACGAAAAAGCCCGCCGGAATTGCTCCCGGCGGGCTTTTCTGTAATCGGATGGCTCAGATCAGCGCAGCGACACCACATTGTCGGAGACGCGCGGATCCTTGCGCTCGCCCGTGTAGAGGCTCGCCATCGGCTCGTCGGCGACGTTCAGCACTTCGCCCGTGCCGAAGCCGTTGAAGGCCGTGCGCATGGCCGCGCCGTAAGCGCCGAGCATGCCCACTTCGATCCAGTCGCCCGCCTTGATGTCGGCCGGGAGCATGAACGGGCCTTCCATGAAGTCCGCGTCGTCGCAGGTCGGGCCGTAGAACGAGAAGCCCTCGAGATCGTCCGAACGCTCGCCACCGACGGCGGCCTCACGCGAGATGCACTTCACCGGGAAGCGCCAGGCGACGTGGGCGGCATCGTAGAGCGCGCCATAGGCACCCTCGTTGATGTAAAGCTCATCACCGCGGCGCTTCTCGACCTTGACGATCATCGAGCTGTACTCGGCCGAGAGCGCACGACCGGGCTCGCACCACAGTTCCGCGTTGTAGGCGATCGGCAGGGCTTCGAAGTGACGGTGGATGACCTGGAAATAGTCTTCCAGCGGCGGCGGCTCCATGCCCGGATAGACCGAGGGGAAACCTCCACCAACGTCGATCATGTCGATGACGACACCGGCGTCGGCAATCGCGGCGCGTGCGCGCTCGAGGGCCTGGACGTAGGCGAAAGGCGTCATCGCCTGCGAACCGACGTGGAAGCATACGCCCAGCCAGTCAGCAACCTGACGGGTGGCCTGGAGCAGCTCTCCAGCATCGGCAAGATCGACACCGAACTTCGAGGCGAGGCTCAGTTCCGAATATTCGGAAGAGACGCGCAGACGCACGCAGAGGCGCAGGTCCGTCGCGCGGCTGCCTTCCGCGTCGGTGGTCGCTTCGAGGATCTTCTCGACTTCCTCGATCGTGTCGAGGCTGAAGGTGCGGACGCCGTGTTCGAAGTAGGCTTCGCGGATCGCGCTGGCCGTCTTCACCGGATGCATGAAGCACAGGGTCGCGTCGGGCAGTGCCCCGCGAACCATGCGCACTTCACCGATGGAAGCGACGTCGTAATGCGTGATGCCATTCGCCCAGAGGATCTTGATAAGATCCGGCGACGGGTTCGCCTTCACGGCATAGAGCGCCTTGCCCGGAAACTTCGTTGCGAAGAAACGGGCCGCGCGCGCAGCAGCATGCTGGCGGTTGAGAATAACGGGTTCGTCGGGCGCGATTGCGCGCGCTACAGCCGGTGCGTCAAGAAATTCGAGCAACTCAAGGGACCCCCAAACGGAATTGTTAATGACAAGAGCTGCCTTGCGGTTTGGAAGTCCCCATGGGGCAGCGAGGGGCGGGATATAGGGCTCTCAAGCTGAATCGCAAGTGAAAAAAGGTCCGTTTCACAGAAACGTCATAATCGGAAATCGGGCGTGAAATCATGCCGCCTCTCCACTTGGTTTTTCTGCGACTTTACAGAGCGTTAGCTCGCGCAACCCTAACCGGTCATCCGTCATGAAAGGGACACCTGGATATGCCGGTTTCACAGCTACAATGCAGGAGGGACCGGACGAGTTCTTTCGAGTCGACCAGGAGGGGACCGAGTGGGGGAATCGCGGGACGGATCGAGCCGTCCCGCGTTGATTTCAGGGGGTTCCCTTAGCTGAGACGGTCGCGGAAATCCTCGTAGCCGAAGCGGCGGATGCATTCGAGCGAGTCGGTCTCGGAATCCCAGAGCCAGATCGAGGGAAGCGGAACGCCGTTGAAGGTCGTGGTCTTCACCATCGAATAGTGCGCCTGATCGAGGAACGCGAAACGTGCTCCGGGCTCGGCGGCGACGGGCAGGACGTAATCGCCGATCACGTCGCCGGCCAGGCACGAAGGCCCGCCAAGCCGCACCGGCTCGCCTTCGCCCTCTTCCTTTTCCCCGAGCATCGCGGGCCGATAGGGCGCTTCGATCACGTCCGGCA
Source organism: Novosphingobium sp. BL-S-21 (assembly GCF_055521655.1). Lineage (NCBI taxonomy): Bacteria > Pseudomonadati > Pseudomonadota > Alphaproteobacteria > Sphingomonadales > Sphingomonadaceae > Novosphingobium > Novosphingobium sp. BL-S-21. The sequence continues at coordinate 239,280 of NZ_CM145496.1, read as the reverse complement.
TGTGGCAGGTCGCGGAAATGTCGACGATCGCCACGGGCATGCCGTTATGCGCCACGTCGAGCACGGACCCCACCAGGATACCCGCATCGAGCGCAACGGCCTCACCCGGCTCGATATAGACTTCGGCGCCGGTGTCCTCCTGAAGGTCGATCAGGAATTCCACCAGCTCGTCGCGCTGATAGTCGGCGCGGGTGATGTGGTGGCCGCCGCCCAGGTTGATCCACTTGAACTGGCCGAAGAACGGTTCGAGGTAATCGAAGGCCTTGTCCCAGGTCCGCCGCAGCGGCTCGAAGTCCTGTTCGCACAAAGTGTGCATGTGGATGCCGTCGATCATCTCGACATGCTCTTCGGTGAGCTGGTCGATCGGGAAGCCCAGGCGCGAATGCGGTGCGCAGGGGTCGTACTTCGGCACTTCGCCTTCGGCATGCATCGGATTGACGCGCAGACCGATGTCGAAGTCCTCTCCGCGCGCGCGCGCCGCCTCGATCTGCGCCCAGAAGCGCTCGATCTGCATCGGTGAATTGAAGATCACATGGTCCGACAGGCGCAGGATCTCGTCGAGATCCTGTTCCTTGTAGGCCGCGCAATACGTCGCGATCTCACCATCGTAGAATTCCGAGGCGAGACGGGCTTCCCACAGGCCCGAGGTGCAGACACCGTCGAGATATTCGCCGACGATCTGCGAAGTCGACCACATCGAGAAGGCCTTGAGCGCGGACAGGACCTTGGCGCCCGATCGTTCGCCGACATCGGCCAGCACGCGCAGGTTGCTGCGCAGCCGGGCCGCATCGACCACGAAACTGGGGCTGTCGACGCGCGACAGGTCGAAATGGGCGAAAGCTCCCGGATCACCGGCGCGGGTTTCCATGTTCGTTCAGTCCTTTTCGGATGGCCCCCGCGAAGGGAGCCGAATTTGCAACCAGATGGCCCTGCCTGCGCACGGCTTCAAGAACACGTCAGCCGAACGGGCCCTTGAAGATGAACCAGGCCCCTGCCCCGACCAGCGCGAAGCCGACGATCTCGTTCAACCCCGGCTTCTGACCGAACAGCGCCCAGGCCACCAGGACGAAAGCCATGAGCGACATGGCCTCCTGCAGCACCTTGAGCTGGCCCAGCGAATAGACCTGGCTGCCGATCCGGTTGGCAGGCACGGCCAGGCAATATTCGAAGAAGGCAATGCCCCAGCTCATCGCCACGGCCACCCACAAGGCTTTGCCAGGCATCTTGAGATGGAGGTACCAGGCGGTGTTCATGAAGATATTGGAGCCCGCCAGCATGGCCACGGGCGCAACGAAGGTCCAGTTCACGGCCGCCTCAGTCGACGCAGATGGCGTTGACCGCCTTGCCCTGCTTGACCTCGGCATAGCAGCCATAGAGCTTGTCGTCGGCCTGGCAGGTCCCGCTCGCGGCCTTGTCCGGAGACACGGCGCCCGCACTGCCGACGCACTTGCCCTGGCACTGCGCGGAATCGGTGCAAGGCTTGCCCGCATCGGCGTAGGGATGGACGCATTGCTCCATGCCCAGCATGCCGCGGCGCTGCACGGTGCCGCCTGCGGACTGGCAGGCTGCGCGATCGTCCGCGCTCATGTCGCGGTTATAGTCCTGCCCCTCGCCCTTGTGTCCGGCCGGCTGGGTCGGCGGTGTCGGGCTGGCGGGTGCCGGGGTGGAAGGCGGCTGCGGACCGTCCTGCGGCGCGCAGCCGACCAGCGCGAGAGCGCCGAAGGCAGCGACGAGGACGGTCCGCAGCCCTGCCATCAGAACGCCAGCGGTCCGTCGAGTTCCTCGACCGTCCACGGCAGGCCATGCTGGTTGAGCATGTCCATGTAGGGATCGGGATCGAACTGCTCCATGTTGAACACGCCTGCACCGCTCCACTTGCCGGTCAGCAGCATGGCCGCGCCGATCATCGCCGGAACGCCGGTGGTGTAGCTGACGGCCTGGTTGCCGGTTTCGGCATAGGCGTCTTCATGGTCGCAGATGTTCTTGATGTAGAACGTCTTCTCGCCCGAACCATCGAGCGCTTCGCCGGTCGCGATGTCGCCGATATTGGTCTTGCCCTTGGTCGTGGGGCCGAGCGAGGCCGGCTCGGGCAGCACGGCCTTGAGGAACTGGAGCGGGATGATCTCGACGCCGTTGTAGATCACCGGGTCGATGCGGGTCATGCCCACGTTCTGCAGTACGGTAAGGTGCTGGATATAGGCATCGCCGAAGGTCATCCAGAAGCGCGCGCGCTCCATCTCGGGGATGAACTTCGCGAGGCTTTCCAGTTCCTCGTGATACATCATGTACATGTTCTTGGGACCGACGGCCTCGAAGTCGAAGCTCTGCTTCACGCCCATCGCCGGGGTCTCGACGAATTCGCCGTTCTCCCAGTGGCGGGCCGGCGCGGTCACTTCGCGGATGTTGATTTCCGGGTTGAAGTTGGTCGCGAAAGCCTGGCCGTGGTCGCCGCCGTTGCAATCGAGAATGTCGAGCGTGCGGATGGTCTTGAGCTTGTGCTTCTTCAGCCACATGGCGAAGACCGAGGTCACGCCCGGATCGAAGCCCGAGCCGAGCAGCGCGGTGAGGCCCGCTTCCTTGAACTTGTCCTGGTAGGCCCACTGCCAGTGATATTCGAACTTGGCCACGTCCTTGGGCTCGTAGTTCGCGGTATCCATGTAGTTCACGCCGGTCGCCAGGCAGGCGTCCATGATCGCGAGATCCTGATAAGGCAGCGCGAGGTTGACGACGAGTTCCGGCCCGATCGAGCGGATCAGCGCGCTCGTCGCGGCCACGTCATCAGCGTCGATCGCATAAGTGCTGATCGAGACGCCGGTGCGCGCCTTGACCGACTCGGCAATCGCCTCGCACTTGGAGACCGTGCGGCTCGCGAGGTGAATGTCCGAGAAGATGTCGGGATTCATCGCCATCTTGTGGACCGCGACCGAACCGACGCCGCCTGCGCCGATCACCAGAACCTTGCTCACCAATCTGTCTCCTTAACGCGATGCTCGCGAACAGCCGCATATAGAGGCCCTGTGTGACAACTCAACTGTGAGAGTTTTTGCCCGACCTGACGGGCGGGGCAAAAACGACGGAGGTCGAAGGCGTACCAAACAAAAGACTGTCATAATCCGCCATCGTCCCGTCATCGCGCGGTCACGCCGCGGAGGCATTGGAGCCGCACAAGCTTCTTACGGCCCGGGGGTCCGCCGAACGATGTCCAATGCCCATCCCGCATCCAACCTCATCGAAGGCGCCGTTGTCCGCCAGGAAACCAGGCGCGGTGCGCGCCTGCTCGACAAGGCCTTCGCGCTCGCCTTCAAGGGCCTGGTCTACGCGCAGATCTGGGAAGACCCGGTCGCCGACATGGAAGCCCTGCAGATCGGGCCGGATAGCCGGGTCATCACGATCTCCAGCGGCAGCTGCAACGCACTGTCCTATCTCACGGCAGACCCGGCCGCGATCACCAGCGTGGACCTCAACACCGCGCACATCGCGCTCGGCCGCCTCAAGATCGCTGCGATCCGCAACCTAACGGACTATGCGGACTTGCGCCGCTTCATCGGCGAGGCCGACCATCCCGGCAATTTCGCGACTTATCGCGAGCGTCTTGCGCCCCATCTCGACGAGGCCACCCGCCGCTACTGGGAAGGCCGCGACCTGGTGGGCCGCCGGCGCATCAAGGGCTTTACGCGCGGCATCTACAAGCAGGGCCTACTCGGCCACTTCATCGGCGCCGCCCACGTCCTTGCCAAGCTCTACAAGATCGACCCGAGCGAGATCCTCGGCGCGGAAACGCTGGAGGAACAGCGCCGGGTGTTCGACGAACGCTTCGCGCCGATTTTCGAACGCAAGCTCGTGCGCTGGCTGACCGACCAGCCCGCCTCGCTCTTCGGCCTCGGCATTCCCCCTGCGCAATACGACGCGCTGGCCGGCGGCAACCGCATGGCCGACGTGCTGCGCGCGCGGCTGGAGAAGCTGGCCTGCCACTTCCCGCTCGACGACAACTACTTCGCCTGGCAAGCCTTCGGCCGCGGCTATGGCCGTGAGGCCAAGGCGCCGCTGCCCCCCTATCTGCAGGAAGCCAATGTCGAGCTGGTACGCGAACGGCTGGGCCGGCTCACCTTGCGCCACGCAAACTTCACCCAGGTGCTGAAGGAAAGCGCCGAAGCCTCGCTCGACCGCTATATCCTGCTCGACGCGCAGGACTGGATGAGCGACGCGCAGCTGACCGAACTCTGGAGCGAAATCACCCGCACCGCCCGCCCCGGCTCGCGCGTGCTGTTCCGCACGGCCGCGGAGCCGACGCTCCTGCCGGGCCGAGTGCCCGAGGAAATCCTATCGCGCTGGGACTATCGCGAGGAGGAATCGCGGGCGGCAACCCAGGCGGATCGCTCGTCGATCTATGGCGGCGTCCACCTCTACGTGCTGCGCGGCTGAGCGCCGGACGATGACCGGAACCGCCGTTTCGCAGGATCATGCGGCCCTGATGGACAAAGTCTATCGCGGCCAGCGCCACATCTACGACTTCACGCGCAAATACTACCTGTTCGGCCGGGATCGCCTGATCCGCGAACTCGATGCGCGGCCCGGAATGGCCGTGCTCGAAGTGGGTTGCGGCACGGGCCGCAATCTCGAACTGATCGCAGCGGCATGGCCGGACGTGCAGTGCCACGGCTTCGACATCTCCAGCGAGATGCTGAAAAGCGCGAGCGCCCGGCTCGGCCCGCAGGCGCAGCTGGCGCTGGGCGATGCAACGCGGTTCGATTCGCAGGCCCTCTTCGGCCGAACCGGCTTCGACCGGGTCGTGCTCTCCTACACCCTCTCGATGATCCCCGGCTGGCAGGCGGCGCTGACGCAGGCCGCCGCAGCGCTGGCGCCCGGCGGTGTCCTCCATGCGGTCGATTTCGGCGATCTTTCCGGCCTGCCCTCTCCCTTGCGCGCGGCGCTCAGGGCCTGGCTGGGGAAATTCCACGTATCCCCGCGCCTGGACCTGCCGATGGTCGCTGCGCGCCTCGCGGGGGAGCATGGCCTGCGGATCGAGGTCCAGCGCGGACCGCTTGGCTATTATCAGATGGTGCGCCTGATCCGCTGAGGCTATGCCCCCGGGCATGACGCACTCGCCCGACTATCGCCCCACTGCCGCAGGCGTGGCCCTGGCTGCCCGCAAAGTCGCGGAAATCCTGCCGCGCACGCCCCTGCTTCCGCTAGAGTTCGAGGGCCGCACCATCTGGTGCAAGGCCGAGAGCCTCCAACCCGTAGGCGCCTTCAAGATCCGCGGCGCCTGGCACCGGCTCACCGCATTGAGCGAAACGGAGCGGGCGCGCGGCGTCGTCGGCGTCTCCAGCGGCAACCATGCGCAAGGCGTGGCCTGGGCCGCGCGCCGCCTGGGCATTGCCGCTGCCATCGTCATGCCCATCGACGCGCCCGCCGTGAAGCTGGACAACACCCGCGCCCTGGGCGCCGAAGTAATCCTCTACGATCGCCCCGGCGGCGAGGACCGCGATGCGGTGGCCGGTCGGATCTGCGCCGCCCGCGGCGCCACGCTCGTCCATGCTTTCGGCGACCCCTGGGTGATCGAGGGACAGGGCAGCACCGGCACTGAAATCGCCGCGCAAATGGCGGAACTGGGCCTTGAAGCCCCCGATCAGGTGGTGGCGCCCTGCGGCGGCGGTGGCCTCACGGCCGGCCTCGCCCTCGCCTTGCCGGACGCCCGGATCGTCCCGGTCGAGCCGGAAGGCTGGGACGATGTCTGCCGCAGTCTGGCGGCAGGAGAGATCCAGCGCGTGGCCGCCGATGCCCCTCCCACCGCCTGCGACGCTCTGCAGACGCCGGCGACATGGCCCGTCAATTTCGAGATCATGAAAGCCCGCTGTCCCTTCGGCCTCGTGGCGACACCGGCAGAAATCCGCGCTGCCCAGCGCCTGGCCTTCGCCAAACTGCGTCTCGTGATCGAACCGGGCGGCGCCGCGGCGCTGGCGGCCGTGCTGGCAGGCAAAGTCGACCTGACCGATCGCACCGCCGTGATCCTCTCGGGCGGCAATACCGATGCCGAAGCCTTCGCACGCGTCCTTCGGGAAGACGCCTGAACCCAGCGCTCCGCTTTTGGCGAAATCCCGTTTCGAGATGCTTTCATCTGAACGTATTTTCTGGACGAGGCCCCTGCTCCGTATTATTCTTGCCTCAAAGGGATAACTTTGGGTTGGGAGACGGGCGTGAGCACACGCAGCGAGTCATATTCGGTCGTCTCCATCCGCTGGGGTTTCGCAACTCTGGAAACGCTTCTGGTGCTGGTCACGCTGGCTGCGCTCACCAATAATCTGCTGGACGCGGACTGGGGCCTTAGCTGGTCGACTTTCTTCGTGGGCATGATCGGCAGCACCTGGGCTCTGGTGATCTACCAGCTCGTCGCAGCCCAGATGGCCGAAAAGGACGGCGATTCCTGACGGGTCTTCGCGATCCGATCTTCCGGTGCTAGGGCCGGGGCATGGATTTCGACGATCAGCTCCGCCGCTATTTCGGCACCGACGACCTTTCGACCATCGCACCCACCACGCTGGAAACCGGCATCGATCGCATGCGCGTCGATCTGGGCATGGAGAAGGACCGGAGCCGCCGGTTCGCGCTGTGGTCCCTGCTCTATCTGTTCAACGCCTCGCCGGACCTCGACGTCGCTTTCGACAATGATGAGGACCGCAACGCCGCGCGGGATTTCATGGACATGATGGCGAAAGCGCAACAGGCTGACTGATCCGGCGCCGCCGGTTCAGTCAGCACACATCCGCGCTTCAGGTAACCCGCAGCTTCAGGCGCGCTCGAAATAGCTCGCGAGTTCGACGTGGGTGGACCAGCGGAACTGGCCCACGGGGCGCAGTTCCACCAATCTGAAGCCCGCCTCGATCAGCCGCGCGGCATCGCGCGACCAGCTCGACGGATTGCACGAGATATAGACGACGCGGTTCACCGTGGACCCGGCGATGCACTCCACCTGCTCGCGCGCGCCGGCGCGCGGCGGGTCGAGCAGCACGGCCTCGAACTTGCTCAGTTCGTCGGGCTGGAGCGGGTTGCGGAACAAGTCGCGGTGCGCGCTGAACACCGGCAGTTGGGCGCTGTCCGCGGCGGACTTGCAGGCCAGATGCGCATCGCGCGCGGCTTCGGCTGCCAGCACTTTGGTCTGCGGTCCGGCCAATGCCAGCGCGAAAGTGCCAAGCCCGGAAAAGAGATCGGCAACCGTCGCCGCGCCCTGAAGCCAGCCACGCGCCGCTTCGACCAGCGCTTCCTCGCCGTCCACCGTCGCCTGCAGGAACGAGCCCGGCGGAAACGGCACATGCACGCCGCCGAGTTTCACGGTGACCGGCACCGGCTCCCACACGGTTTCGAAGCCGTAGCCGCCGTCCATGGTAAGGCGCGCGAGGCCATGTTCGCGCGAGAAGTCGAGCATCGCTTCGGTCGCGGCCAACCCCTCGGCAGTGAGTCCCTTCACGCCAAGGTCCACGCCCTGGTCAGTCAGGGTCATCTCGATATCGGCGGCCATGCGCGCCTGCTGGTGCCGGGCCGACTTTCCGGGCTTGCCGCCCTTCTTCGCCGGTGCCGCCTTGCCCATCATGATGAGCAGCTTGCGCAGCGGACCGAGCACCGCAAAAAGCTCCGGCGCCATGACCGGGCACTCGTCGAGCTCTACCAGCCGGTGGGACTTTGCCTCGCGGAAGCCGATGACGATGCGCCCGCCCGAGCTTTCGGCGCGCAGCGACACGCGGCGGCGCGCGCCCGGCGGGGACAAGTACGGAGCGGAGATCGTCTCCGCGCCCAGTTCCTGCGAGGCCGAGGCATTGGCGACGCGCCCTTCGACGAAGGCGGCCAGGCTTTCCTCGTCCAGCTGCTGGAGCTGGCAGCCGCCGCAGCGGCCGAAATGGGTGCACGCGGCCTGGATATGGTGCGGCCCCCATTCCAGGGTGCCGTCTTCGCGCAGCAGGTCGCCCGGCGCGGCGCCCCAGGCGAAGCGCCCGCTCGCGGTTACGCCGTCGCCCTTGGAGGCGATTCTCAGGATTTCTTCGGTTTCGGTAGTCACAGGCAGGCCGCTAGCGCAGCCGGGACCATTTGTCCAAGCTGACCGGCAGTAAAGGCAGGCGGACACCGCCGCGCGGCCTCTCCGTGGAGCCAGACGCCCTCGCAAGCGGCGGCAAAGCCATCCGCTCCGGCGGCGAGGCGGCTGGCGATGCAGCCGGCCAGCACATCGCCGGTTCCGGCCGTGGAGAGCCACGACGTCGCGCGGGGGGCGCAGGCCAGTCGGCCATCGGGCGCGGCGATCACCGTATCCGGCCCCTTGGCGACGACGATCAGCCCTGCCGCTTCCGCCAGCGCCAGCGCCCGGCGCGGCTTGCTGCCCGTGCCGTCGAGACCGAAAGCACGTTCGAGCGCCAGCAGTTCACCCTCGTGCGGCGTCGCCACGGTCGCCGCCTTGCGCTCGGCCAGATGGCGCGGGCCCAGCAGCACCAGTGCATCGGCATCCACCAGGGCCGCAGCCGAATCGGCCAGGGCGATCGCCAGTCGCTCGCGCGCGGCAGTGTCGCGGCCGAGGCCCGGTCCCACGAGAATGGCCGTGTTGCGATCATCGGCCAGTACGTCGATCAACTTGCCCTGGTCGACCACGAGGTCCGCGGGAACATTGCGCTTGCTGTTTGCGAACAGCTTCACATAGCCCGCTCCTGCTCCCTGCGCGGCCAGGCTCGCCAGTACCGCCGCGCCGGGCATTGCGCCGCCGACCACGGCCAGCAAGCCGCGCCGATATTTGTGCGCGTCAGGCCCGGGCGCCGAAATCCGCGGCTTGCTCACGGCCGTTGCCGCGCCCGACACCGGTTCCACACCGATCGGCACCAGGCGCAAAGCCCCCATTCTGGCGGTCGCCGGCATCAGGAAATGGGCGAACTTCCATGCCCCAAGCGCCAGGGTGAGGTCATAGCGCGGCAGCACTTCGTTCAGCACCATGCCGGTATCGGATTGTACGCCGCTGGGCAGATCGACGGCGATCCGGTGGTGATGCGCCTCGGCCAGACGGTTCAGCAGCGTGAATTGTTCCGCCGAGAGCGGCCGCGTCAGCCCGCTACCGTAGAGGCAGTCGACGAAGACATCGCCTTCGGCTGCGCCCGCCTGTCCGGCGTCCAGCACCCGGCCCTGATAGAGCGCGCGCGCATGCCGCGCGGCATCGGACTTCGGCTCGCCCGCGGCCACCACGGCGACCTGGCCCCCGCGCTCGCGGATGGCCTCGGCCATGACATATCCGTCGCCGCCGTTGTTCCCCGGGCCGCACAGCACCGTGACCCGCCGCCCGGCGCATATCCGCCAGATCCACTCGGCCGCGCCGCGCCCCGCCAGTTGCATCAGCGCATCGACGGAAGAACCCGCCGCCATCAGCGCCTCCTCCGCGCCGCGCATCTGCGACACGGTGAGGATCTGGCTATCGTGCGGGCTTGGACTCTGCGGCATGGGGCTTCCTCGTGACCGGAAACAGGTAACGGTCCGCCCCGAGGCTGACGTCGAGCCGATCACCGTCCAGCCTTGTTACCGCCACTTGCGCCCCATCGGCAACCGCCAGCCCGCTGCCGTCGGTCATGACCGTGAAGCGCCGGAACCCGCCGTCCGGATGATGGACCACCAGCACCAACCGGTCCTGCTCGCGCACGCGCTCTACCGCGCAGACCGGTTTAAGTTCCGCCGAACCGGCGACGGCGCAGGGAATGCGCTCTCCGCCTTCGGCCTGCTCCGGCACCTCATGCCCGGCAGAGCATGCCGCAAGAGCAAGGGAAAGCGGCAGGACGGTGAGGAATTTCATGGCCATGCGCCTTGCTACAGGCGCGAGCAGCGCGGCGCCAACGCCATGTGCAAGGCAGACCAAAATGGGACACCGCCTCCCCGGATCGCATCCGGGGAGGCGGCATGCATGCCTTAGCGACGCTTGAGCTGGGTCACGTCGCGCACCGCGCCCTTGGCGGCGCTGGTGGTCATCGCGGCATAGGCCTGGAGCGCGGCCGAAACCTTGCGCGGGCGCGGATGCACCGGCGACCAGGCATCGGCCCCGCGTGCTTCCTGCTGGGCGCGGCGATGGGCCAGAATCTCGTCCGAAACCATCAGGTTGATGGTGCGGCCGGGGATGTCGATCTCGATCGTGTCGCCGTTCTCGACCAGCCCGATAGCCCCGCCCTCGGCGGCTTCCGGCGAAGCATGTCCGATCGACAGGCCCGAGGTGCCGCCCGAGAAACGGCCGTCAGTCAGCAGCGCGCAGGCTTTGCCCAGGCCCTTCGACTTCAGGTAGCTGGTGGGATAGAGCATTTCCTGCATGCCCGGCCCGCCGCGCGGCCCTTCGTAGCGGATGACGACCACGTCGCCCGCGCCGACTTGCGCGCCAAGGATGCCCGCGACCGCCGCATCCTGCGATTCGTAGACGCGCGCGGTGCCGGTGAACTTCAGGATGCTGTCATCCACGCCCGCCGTCTTCACGATGCAGCCGTCCTGCGCGATATTGCCGTAGAGCACCGCAAGACCGCCGTCCTGGCTGAACGCGTGCTCCTTGCTGCGGATCACGCCGTTCTCGCGGTCGAGATCGAGTTCTTCCCAGCGGCGGCTCTGGCTGAACGCGGTCTGCGTCGGCACGCCGCCCGGCGCCGCCTTGAAGAATTCCTGCACCGAAGGCGCATTGGTGCGCGAGATGTCCCAGTGGTTCAGCGCATCGCCCAGGGTGCGCGCATGAACGGTCGGCAGGTCGGTGTGCAGCAGGCCCGCGCGGTCAAGCTGACCGAGGATCGCCATGATGCCGCCGGCGCGGTGGACGTCTTCCATGTGGACGTCGTTCTTCGCCGGCGCGACCTTGGACAGGCACGGCACCTTGCGGCTGAGGCGGTCGATGTCCTCCATCGTGAAGTCCACGCCCGCCTCCACGGCGGCGGCGAGCAGGTGGAGCACGGTGTTGGTCGATCCGCCCATGGCGATGTCCAGGCTCATGGCGTTCTCGAACGCGCCGAAGCTGGCGATATTGCGCGGCAGGGCGGTCTCGTCGTCCTGCTCGTAATAGCGGCGGCACAAGTCCACGGCGAGGCGACCGGCCTCCAGGAACAGGCGCTGGCGATCGGAGTGGGTGGCCAGGGTGGAGCCATTGCCCGGCAGCGAGAGACCCAGCGCTTCGGTCAGGCAGTTCATCGAATTGGCGGTGAACATGCCCGAGCACGAACCGCAGGTCGGGCACGCCGAACGCTCGATCGCCTGGACTTCCTCGTCGGTATAGCTCTCGTCGGCGGCGGCGACCATGGCGTCGACCAGGTCGAGCGCCTGCTCCTTGCCGCGCAGCACGACCTTGCCCGCTTCCATCGGTCCGCCGGAAACGAAGACCACCGGAATGTTGATGCGCAGCGCCGCCATCAGCATGCCCGGCGTGATCTTGTCGCAGTTGGAGATGCAGACCATGGCGTCCGCGCAGTGGGCGTTGACCATGTATTCCACGCTGTCGGCGATCAGGTCGCGGCTGGGCAGCGAATAGAGCATGCCGTCGTGGCCCATGGCGATGCCGTCATCCACCGCGATGGTGTTGAATTCCTTGGCGACGCCGCCGGCCGCCTCGATCTCGCGCGCGACCATCTGGCCCAGGTCCTTCAGGTGGACGTGGCCGGGCACGAACTGCGTGAACGAGTTCACCACCGCGATGATCGGCTTGCCGAAGTCCCCATCCTTCATCCCCGTCGCGCGCCAGAGGCCACGCGCGCCCGCCATGTTGCGGCCGTGAGTGGAAGTGCGTGAACGATAGGCGGGCATTGTGCGAACTCCGGGATTTTTCATGGGCACGGCGCGGGACAGCTACCGTCTCGACCGCGCCCCTACGACAAGTGCCTGGCTTTTGCGAGGCATAAAATTTCCAAAAACGCGCTTTTCGCTTTTCGGATCGTGCGGAACTAGCCTCGGGGCTCCGGGCCGAAACGGTTTTCACCGGGCTTGCCGGACCGGGCGAGCAGCAGGATTAGCGCGCCAAGGGCTGCAAGATAGCAGAGATTGTTGAGGAACAGCAGTCCGAACAGCCGGGTGTCGAACACCGGATCGGCAAAGAGCACGGGCATCCTGGAGAAACCGAAAAACAGGAACGGCAAGGGCAGCAGCGCCCAGGCGCCCGAACGCCCCGTGTCATGCAGGCGGCGCACCGCAGCGGCGGCGATCAGCACGATCAACACGGCCATCGTACCCTCCAGCGCCAGCACGAACGGGCCCATGTCCGGCATCAGTTCCGGATGATGGCCTTCTATGCTGATCTCATAATGGCCCGGCCCCGAAGTGATCGTCGCCTGATCGGGATGCTCCAGCGCGAACTTGCGCATCTTCGCCATGGACGCGAGCACTTGCGGCGTCATCGCGGCAACGCCGCCGAGCAGGACCAGCCCGACCACCACGGCCGCCCATGGCCAGAATGCCGCGCGGGTTTCACGACCGGAGAATTTCGCCAGTCGTACAAGGTGATAGCCGATCATGTTGCCCCCGGATCAATCTCCGGCAGCCTATCCGCGCCGCGCCTTCGCGACAACCCGGACGAATCAGCGAAGCCCGTCGGCGACCGCGCTGCAGATACGGGTCATCCGTTCCGCCCAGACCGCCTGTCCTGCCGCATCGGCGATCTGGTCCTGCCGGATCTCGATGGAGAGGTAGGGGCGGCCATGCCTTTCGGCGTGACGGTTCATCGAGGCGTTGAGCACTCGGCCCGAGTAAGGCTCCTGGTCGCCCACTGTCAGGCCTTCGGCTTCCAGCAGCGGAATGGCGAGACGGGCGGCGCGATCGTCCTCGTTGTAGAGAATGCCGATTTCCCAAGGGCGCGGCTTGTCGCAAGTCGCCAGGCCGGGAGTGAAGCTGTGAAGCGAGACGATCAAGGCGGGAGCGGCTTGCTCCAGCGCCTGTTCGAGCGCCGTGTGATAGGGATCGAAATAGGCCGCGACGCGCGCTGCCCGGCCTTCATCGCCGATCATGTTGCCGGGGATCGCATAGCCGTCCGAAACCTCGGGAAACATGCCGGGCATGCCGATATCGCGGTTGAGGTCGCAGACCAGGCGGCTGATCCCGGCGAGCCAGCCCCACACGCCCGGAGCCACCATGCGCTGCGCCACCCCCGCCACGCCGATGTCGATGGCGATGTGCTGGTTCATCAACTCGGCGGGAATACCTAGGTCGATCCCCTCCGGCACATGGTTCGAAGCATGATCCGCCACGACGAGAATGCCGCCCGCGGCCGGCGTGCCGAGCACCCGGTAGACTTTACCCGCCGCTTCGGGGTCTGAAATATCGGAAGTTTTCAACGCAGCTTCCCGGATAATTGCCACCAATCGGCATGGTCTGCCGCGATCCTTGCCGCGGCCTGGCTTAAGGCTTCCTGACTCTCGTAGAGGGCGAAGCACGTCGCGCCGGAGCCGGACATGCGCGCCAGGAACGGCGCGGTGTCCCGCAAGGCCGCGAGCACTTCGGCTATCACCGGGCATAGGGCGATCGCCGGGTCTTCCAGGTCGTTACGACCGGCCAGGGCGATCTGCCGCAAGGTTCCGCTCGGCATCGGCCCGCGGTCGCGCTGGTCCCAGGCCTTGAACACCGGCCCGGTCGGCACGGGCGCGCGCGGGTTGACCAGAAGGACAGAGCAGCCTTCGAGGTCGTTCTCCGCCACTTCGGCAAGATCGGTGCCCGTGCCGGTGCCGATGCAGGGCCGCGACAGCACGCAGGCGGGCACGTCCGCGCCCAGTCTTGCCGCCCGCGCATGCCAGTCCTCGGGCAGGCCATGGGCACGCTCGACCATGCGGAACACCGCGCCGGCATCGGCCGATCCGCCGCCCAGCCCCGCCGCAACCGGCAAGCGCTTTTCGAGATCGACCGCCCAGCCCTGCTTCCCCTCGCCATGCGGCAGCGCCAGCAGCGCCTTGGCGACGATATTGCCGAAAGGATCGTCGATCTTCCCGGCAAATTCGCCGTGCGTGGTCAGCCGGTCCGCCTCTGCTGGAGTCGCAGCCAAGGCGTCCCCCGCATCGACGAACGCGAACAGGGTTTCCAGCTCGTGATAGCCGTCCTCGCGTCGCCTGCGGACATGAAGCGCGAGGTTGATCTTGGCGTAGGCGATTTCGGTCAGCATCGCACCGTCCATGCCGCGCCGCGCGCGGAGAGGCAAGTTGAGCTTCGCCGGCCCGGTACTCCGCCGCTATTCGTCCGTACGCACTTAGAGACTGCTTCCGTCACCCGACCGGCAACGAAAAAGGGGAAGGCCTGGCCCTCCCCTTCTCGATCACATATTCGGATAGTTCGGGCCGCCGCCGCCTTCCGGCGTCACCCATTCGATGTTCTGGGTGGGGTCCTTGATGTCGCAGGTCTTGCAGTGGACGCAGTTCTGCGCGTTGATCTGGAGCTTGGCGCCCGCACCGTCCGGATCGACGAATTCGTAGACTCCGGCCGGGCAATAGCGCGCTTCCGGCCCGGCATAGAGCGGTAGGTTGATCGCGGTCGGGACGCTGGCATCCTTGAGCTTCAGGTGGACCGGCTGGTCTTCCTCGTGATTGGTGAACGAGTAGGACACGCTGGTCAGGCGGTCGAAGCTGATGACACCGTCGGGCTTGGGATAGGCGATCGGCTGGTAGAGATCGGCGCGCTGGAGCGTCGAGGCGTCGGTGTGATGCTTCATCGGCTTGGCCAGGCCGAAGCCGAACAGCGTGCGCAGCCACATGTCCGCGCCGGCCAGCACCGTGCCGATTTCCCCGCCCCACTTGGCGACCATCGGCTCGGCATTCTGGACGAGCTTCAGTTCCTTGGCGATCCAGCTTTCGCGCACCGCCGTATCGTATTCGCCCAGCGTGTCCTGCGCGCGGCCCGCGTTGATCGCCGCGGCCATCGCCTCGGCCGCCAGCATGCCGCTCTTCATCGCGGTATGCGTGCCCTTGATGCGCGGCACGTTGACGAAACCGGCCGAGCAACCCGCCAGCACGCCGCCCGGGAAGGCCAGCATCGGCACCGACTGCCAGCCGCCCTCGTTGATCGCGCGCGCGCCGTAGGCAACGCGCTTGCCGCCTTCCAGGATCGCGCGGATTTCCGGGTGCTGCTTCCAGCGCTGGAATTCCTCGAACGGGTAGACGTAGGGATTCTTGTAATCGAGCGCGGTCACGAAGCCGAGCGCCACCTGGTTGTTGGCCTGGTGGTAGAGGAACCCGCCGCCCCAAGAATCGGTCTCGCTCATCGGCCAGCCCTGGGTGTGGATGACTCGGCCGGGAACGTGCTTGTCGGCCGGAATGTCCCAGAGTTCCTTGATGCCGATGCCGTAGATCTGCGGCTGGCAATCCGCTTCAAGGTCGTACCTGGCCTTGAGCCGCTTGGTCAGGTGGCCGCGCGCGCCTTCGCAGAACACGGTGTACTTGCCCAGCAGGTTCATGCCCGGCTGGAAGTCGGCCTTGGGATTGCCCTCGCGGTCGACGCCCATGTCGCCGGTCTGCACGCCGATCACGGCGCCGCTCTCGTCATAGAGGATCTCGGCGGCCGGGAAGCCCGGGAAGATCTCGATCTCCAGCGCCTCGGCCTGTTCGGCCAGCCAGCGGCAGAGATTGCCCAGCGAGCCGGTGTAATTGCCCTCGTTCGACATGAACGGCGGCATGACCAGGTGCGGCAGACCGAACTTCTTCTTCTTCGTGAGATGCCAGTGCCAGTTGTCGGTCACCGGCGTTTCCGCCAGCGGGCAGCCGTCCTCGCGCCAGGTGGGCAGCAGTTCGTCGAGCGCCCTGGGATCGATCGTCGCGCCCGAAAGAATGTGCGCGCCGATCTCCGAGCCCTTCTCCAGCACGCAGACCGACAGCGCCGGATCGACCTGCTTCAGCCGGATCGCCGTGGCAAGGCCGGCAGGCCCACCGCCGACGATGACGACGTCATACGGCATCTCTTCGCGTTCAATCATTGCGTCCACTGAGCCTGCCCCTAATTTAGTCGCTCGATTAATTTTCTCGAAATGCCTTGATTGGTGGAAGCCAAGAGGTCAAGACCCAGCCGATGGATCAGGCCTCAAATCGGCAATTTCTGGACGATATCACAGGTGCGCTGGACTGGTGGCGCGAGGCCGGGGTCGATTTCGACTTCCTGGACACGCCGCGCCAGTGGATCGTGCCCGAGGAAGAACGCGACGAAAACGGCGGCCGGATTCCCCCGCGGCGGCGCCCCCCGGTGCAAGTCGACGCGCCGCCGGCCCTGCCTTCGCGGATCGATCCGGCGCTGCTGCCGGCCGACCTTCCGGCCTTCCGCGACTGGTGGATGCGCGAATCGCTGCTGGACGACGGCGGATCCGCCGGGCGCATCCTGCCCTCGGGGCAAAGCGGCGCGCCGCTCATGATCGTCGTCGAGACTCCCGAGCCGCAGGACCGCGAAACGCTGCTGACCGGCCCCCAGGGCAAGCTGCTGGACGCGATGCTGGCCGCCTTCGGCACCCGGCGCGAGGAAGTTTACCTCGCCAGCGCCCTGCCCCGCCACGACGCCCTGCCCGACTGGCGCGCCGCGGAGACTCGCGGCCTTGGCGATGCGCTGGCGCGGCACGTTAACCTTGTGGCCCCGCAGCGACTCATGGTGCTGGGCGGAAACGTCCTGTCGCTCATTGGCCACGAATCGCCGCAACGCGCTGCCGTTTTAAGACAATTTCATCATGAAGGATGTGTTATACCGCTTCTGGCCGGGTGGGGGCTCGCCGCGCTGATGCAACAACCGCGCGCGAAGGCGAGCTTCTGGAGCGCCTGGCTAGAGTGGTCAAAGTCTGAAACTGACAAGTCGGTATCAACCGCGCCGGAGGATCAGAAGTCCTGAAAGGACCGATTTCCGCCGGCGATTAGGTCGCACGATGCGGGGAATGAATTTGAAAAGATCCGGCATGGAGAGAAACCGCAAGGGACCCTGGCGCGCCAGCGCAGCCACAGGCGTCACTTTTGCCGTTCTCACCGTCATGTCCGCCCTGGGCGCAAGCCCGGCCATCGCCAACAGCGCGGCCGTGGAATATTTTCGCTCGCGCGCGGACAATACCGCGGTTCCCTCGCTGCTGAGCCAGGATGACCGCGCCTATTACAAGCAGGCTTTCGACGCCGTGGACTCGAAGGATTGGTCCACTGTCCAGCGCTTGCTGGCAGACCGTCCCGAGGGCCCGCTCCACCAGCAGCTTCGCGCCGCTTACTATCTTGCGTCCGGCTCTCCCAAGATCGAGCTTCCCGCGCTGCAATCGTGGCTGGCCGAAGGCACCGACCTGCCCGGCGCAGACCAGATCAGCCGCCTGGCCCTCAAGCGCGGCGCGCTCAACGTGCCCTCGCTTCCCGCCGAGCAGCAGTTCGCCCGCCTGCCGACCATGGTGAAGCGCGTGCGGCCCTCCTCGATCGACGACGGCACGATGCCCGCCATGATCGCAAGCGGCATCAACGACCGCATCAAGGCCGACGATCCCACCGGCGCCCGCATGCTGCTGGACGGCATCGACGCTGGCCTCAGCCCCTCGACCCGGGCCGAATGGCGCCAGAAAGTGGCCTGGAGCTTTTATATCGAGAATCAGGATGCGCAGGCCTATCAGCTAGCACAGCTTGCCGCGATGGGCACCGGCCCCTGGGTCGGCGAAGCGTGGTGGACCGCCGGTCTGGCCGCCTGGCGTCTGGGTGACTGCGACGGCGCGGCCGACGCTTTCGACAAGACCGCCAAGTCGTCCGAGAACGCCGAACTCACCAGCGCGGCGCACTATTGGCGCGGCCGCGCCCTCGTGCGTTGCCGCAAGCCGGAACAGGCTTCGGCAGCCCTGCGCCTCGCCGCCGCCCGCGACGAGACGCTTTACGGCATGCTGGCCGCCGAGCAGTTGGGCATGAAGCTGCCGGAACAGCATGCCGCGGCGGACTTCACCCAGAACGACTGGCAAGTGCTGCGCACCAACACCAACATCCGCACGGCCGTGGAACTCGCCGAGATCGGCGAGGACAGCCTGGCCGACGAAGTGCTGCGCCACCAGGCCCGCATCGGCACCCCGGACCAATATGCCTCGATCACGCGCCTTGCCCGCGATCTCGGCCTGCCCTCCACCCAGCTCTGGATGGCCTATAACGCGCCCTTCGGCGGCAAGCCCGAGCCGGCAAGCCGGTTCCCCACCCCCAAGTGGAACCCGGTCGGCGGCTGGAAGGTCGATCCGGCACTGGTCTATGCCCATGCCCTTCAGGAATCGATCTTCCAGACCAGCGTCGTCAGCCCGGCGGGCGCGCGCGGCCTGATGCAGATCATGCCCGCTGCCGCGCGCGATCATGCCAATTCGCTCGGCTACACCGGCAACGCTTCCGATCTCAACAAGCCGGAAGTGAACCTTGCCTTCGGCCAACGCCATCTTGAGATGCTGCGCAACGATCCGGGTACGCAGGGCCTGCTGCCCAAGGTCATGGCCGCCTACAATGCCGGTCCGCTGCCGGTGCGCCGCTGGAACTCCGAAGTGAACTGCCAGGGCGATCCGCTGCTCTGGATCGAATCCTTGCCGTACTGGGAGACGCGCGGTTACGTGAACATCGTGCTGCGCAATTACTGGATGTACGAGCGTCAGGCCGGAGGCCAGTCCGAAAGCCGCATGGCGCTGGCGCAGGATATGTGGCCGACGTTCCCCGGCCTCTCGGGCTCGCAGGCCGTCCGCATGACGGCGAACGGGGCAATCGTGCGTGGCCATTGATCCCGAGCGTGTCTTCAAGCCCATCAATATCGCCGTCCTGACCGTCTCCGACACGCGCGGCCCCGAAAACGACACTTCGGGCGACATCCTCGTCCAGCGCATTCGCGACGCCGGCCATGCCCTGGCCGACCGCGCGATCGAGCGCGACGATGCCGACGTGATCGCCGCAAGGTTGAACGCCTGGATCGACGATCCGAACGTGGACGCCATCGTCTCCACCGGCGGGACCGGCCTCACCGGGCGCGACGTCACGCCCGAGGCCATCGACCGGGTGAAGGAGCGCGACATTCCGGGGTTTGGAGAGCTGTTTCGCTGGCTTTCGTACAAGACCATCGGCACGTCCACCGTCCAGTCCCGCGCCTGCGCCGCCGTTTCGCGCGGCACTTACCTCTTCGCCCTCCCCGGCTCGAACGGCGCAGTGAAGGACGGTTGGGACGGCATTCTGGCCGAGCAGCTCGACAGCCGGAACCGTCCCTGCAACTTCGTGGAACTGATGCCGAGGCTGCGAGAGAAGTAAGCTCGGCGGCCCTCAGCCGCCCGGCCCGTCACCGCTTGGCGGACAAACTGAGCGTCTCGTAAGGGACTGCTTGCTCAGGCGAAAATCGGCAGTTTTGCAGCGTCTTCCTCGCTGAGCGTGATGCCGAACGTCTCGCCCAGAAGGCGGGCATATTCGGCGGCGGTTTCGATCTGGCGAACTTCGCTCTTGCCGTGACGGCCGATCGTGAACTGCCGGTCGCTCAAGGACGCGAAGCCGCCTTCCAGCACCACGCTGGCGACGCAGAGCGTGGTGAAGCGCGTGCCGGGCCGGGTCGAGGTCCAGTGGTTGCTCATCTCCAGGTCGTCCTGCGCGACATCATCGAGATCGAACACATATTGCGGCTGCCAGTCGCCGTGGGGAGCGCCGCGTCCATCGGTGGCGCCTGCGGGACCGGCGCGTTCGAGCCGCCATTCACCGCCCAGCGATCCGCGTTCTCCGCCGCGCAGAAGCCTGTGCCAGGCGCCGTCGCCGGTCTGCACTTGCGCGCCGTCTTCAAGCGGGAGCGGCGGAACGTAGCTGCCGCCGAAGCCGGCATCGGCAATCCAGGCCTCGCCGTCCAGATTGACCAGCAGCAGGGTATGGGTACGGGGCGGAACCACGCCCTCGCCCAGCCCCAGCAGCACGCGGGCCAGCAGGGGCCGGTTGACCAGCCCCATGGCCGAAAGCGCGTCGGCGTAGAGGCGGTTCTGTTCGAAGCAATAGCCCCCGCGACCGCGCGTCACGAGCTTTTCGAAGACGCTGGCACTGTCGATGCGGATGCCCTGTCCCAGCGGTATCGCGAGGTTTTCGAAACCGATCGACCGGCGATGCGCCGTCTGCACCGCGCCCAGCCCTTCCGAAGAGCGGGCCGGCATCTCGGAAAGGCCGATACGGGCGAAGTAACGATCGATGTCCATGTGCCGTTTCTGCACCGCTCGCCCCCGCGGGGCAAGCCTGTGGATAAGCTGTGCAAAGCCTGGGGACTGGCCGTGGAAAGCCGGTGGAGCGACAGTGGAAACCCTGTGGGTTTCCCGCTTCGCCCCGCCCCCTCCGGCAGGATCAGTTCGCTGCGGTCAGCGCTTCGTGGAAAGCCTTGATCGCGGCGGCTTCGTCGCCGTTCCAGACCGCCCCCGATACGGCCAGGAAGTCCGCGCCGGCCTTCACCAGAGGAGCACAGTTTTCAGGCGTGATCCCGCCGATGGCCACGCAAGGGATCTCGAAGATCGCCTGCCACCATTCGAGCAGGTCGACGCCCGCCATGTGCTTCACCTGCTTGGTCGTCGTAGGGAAGAAGGCCCCGAACGCCACGTAGTCCGCGCCGGCCTCCCCCGCATCCATGGCCAGGTGGCGGCTGTCGTGGCAAGTCACGCCGACTTGCGCATCGCGGCCGAGCGCATTGCGCGCCTCTTCCACCGTGCCGTCTTCCTGGCCGATGTGCACGCCATCGGCGCCGAGACGCTTGGCCAGGCTGATCGAATCGTTGACGATGAACGCCACGTCCCGTTCCCCGCAGATCTTCTGCAGCGGTTCCGCAAGCCGCGCGGCCTCGTGCTGGTCGAGGTCCTTGACCCGGAACTGGAACGCCGCGACCGGCGCCGCATCCAGCGCACGCGCCAGGCGATCGGGAAAGCCGCCGCCCACTTCGAGCGGCGAGATAAGATAAAGCTGCGTCGGTTCGCGTTCGTTTTCGTCCATGCCGCGGCCCTAGCGCGTCCTCGGGCTCAGGAAAAGGCTTCCTCGTCCGATGAGGCATTGGCGCAAGGGCTTCAGTTCGGGCAAGGTTCAGGCGCGATGCGGTTTCTCGGCGAGGAGCCGCCCCAAGTCCCTCTCCCCCTACCGTGTGAGGATCATGAGAAGCCGCGCCCTGACGACTGCCCTTTCGCTCGCGACCGCGTTGGTCGCGCTGTCTGCCTGCCGGATCATTCCAGCCTCCCCTGTGCGGCCCCATGCGCCCGCCTCGACTCCGGCACCAGCATCGGCCCCTGCCCCGCTCCCGCCGCCAACCGCCCCGGACCCGGAAGTGCTGGCCCCCGAACCGGATGTCCATGCAGGCGGTCCACCGGCCACCGATTTCTACACCCCGCAATCCCCCCCGCCGCGCGCGCCCTACGAGGGACCACCGCTCGCTTATACCCGCATCGGCGAGACGGTCTTCGTCGACGGCCCCAAGGTGACCCCGCTCGCGCTGCTGGAGGACAGCCGCTGCGCCGAAGGCACCCAATGCGTCTGGGCCGGCCGCCTGAGAGTTCGCGTTCGCGTGGACCTGGGTTCGGGGCCGCGCGAAGTGGAGATGACGCTGGGACAGCCCGTGCAGATCGCGGATGGACAGCTCGACTTGCTGGATGCCCTGCCTCGGCCCACTGCCGGCAGGAAACCGGCGCCTTTCGCCTACCAGTTCGGCTTCCGCTTCATGGGCGGCCTCTGACCGCTGCCAAGCAGCCAAGGACCTGACGAAAGGCCGTAACGGAAAAAGGCGGCGCCTTGCGGCACCGCCCTTCCTTCAAGCGAAAATCCCCGGGCAGGATCAGGCGGCGGTGGTCGCGCCGACCTTTTCGGTAGAACCCGCGAAGATTTCGTCGATCGCCTCGCTCAGCGCGGCGTCGAATTCCGCGTCGCTCATCTGCGAGCGCAGGTCTTCCAGCAGCGCGCGGCTGAAGCTGGCGATGATGCCCTTGTTCTTTGCCAGTTCGGCGCAGGCTTCGGTGCGCTTGTAGCCGCCCGAAAGCGCCACCACGCGCAGAACCTTGGGGTGCGAAACCAGCGGGTCGAACGTGCCCGGCACGATCGGCAGCGAAAGCTTGAGCATGACGCGCGTGCCTTCCGGCAGGGCATCGAGGTTCTTGAGGATCTCGGCCAGGAGCAGCGAATCGCACTCGGCGCGAGTCTCGCTCTTGATGTTCACTTCCGGCTCGATGATCGGCATCATGCCGTGCGAGAGCACTTGGCTGCCGATCTCGAACTGCTGCTTCACCACGGCGGCGATGCCTTTGGCATTGGCCGAATTGATCACCGAACGCTCTTTGGTGCCGAACACGCCGAGCGCCTTGGAACGCTCCAGCAGGGCATCGAGGGTCGGCATCGGCTTCATCAGCTGTACGCCGTTGGCTTCGTCTTCCAGGCCCTTGTCGACCTTGATGAAGGGAACCACGCCCTTGGCGATCAGCGCCTGCGGAGTGGGCACGCCGGCGACTTCGCCATCCATGGTCCGCTCGAACAGGATCGCGCCGATCACCTTGTCACCGGTGAAGGCTGGCGAGGCGATGATGCGGGCGCGCATCTGGTGGATCAGGCCGAACATCTCCTCTTCGCTCGACCAGGCGCCTTCCTCGATGCCGTAGCCCTTCAGGGCCTTGGGCGTGGAGCCGCCGCTTTGGTCGAGCGCGGCGATAAAGCCGTTCCCGCCGGCCATTTTGGCCGCCATTTCCGAATATTGCATGGTTTTCTCCTCCTAGTTGTATCGACAACCTGAAACGGGCTTATTCCCCGAGCCACCGTTTCGCAACTGCGGCAAAAGGCTATCCGTCGGTTGGGTGATCCGTTCCGGCGAAGACGCGCGCGCGCTTGCGGCGGCGCAGCATGTCGGACAGCAGCATGCGCGCGGGAACGTCGATCCAGCGCACGCAGAACCACGCGACGAGGAGGCACGCGCCCAGGAACGCGAAGGCCATCAGCACTTCGTTGTAGTGGAGGTCGTCCTTGAAGTAACGCATCGGCTCTATCAGCGCCCAGTGCACGGCATAGAGCGCGAACGACACCTCGCCAACGAACCAGGCCGCGGGCGCCAGCTTTCGCGAGGGTTCGACGCGCGATCCCAGCCAGACCAGCAAGGGGGACAGCAACAGCGTGCAGGCAAGGTCGTAGTGGCTGGCCGATAGCCAGTGGGGATCGGCCAGCAGCATTGCAGCGATCGCGGCGAGGCAGGCCAGCCCGCCGAGCGTCGCCGGCCGGTGCGCGGGCTGGCGCAGGCGCGCGATCAGCATGCCGGCGCAGAAGGAGTAGAGCGTGCGGGCCAGCGCCACCGACCACTCGTTCCAGATCGCACCGATATTGCCCGAGCCGTTCTCCAATACCGCCGGGGCGAACCACCATGCCGAAGCCGCGCAGACCGCCAGCAGGGCGAACCGCGGCAGGCGGAACAGCAGCAGGATCATCACCAGATTGGCGACAAGCTCGTAGAACAGCGACCAGGCCGGGACGTTGAGCGGAAACAGGGTGTTCGTCAGCGGGGACGGCAGCATCAGCGCATTGATGGCGGTGCTGATCACGATCGTCGGCACGCGCAGCGAAGTGTCACCGCCGGTATAGTGGCGTACCAGGCCCACCGTGGTCGTCAGCAGCACGCCGACGAGAAACAACGGATAGAGCCGGACCAGGCGCTTGGTCATGAAGTCGCCCGCGCCCATGCCTCCCTGCCAGCGCGGCAGGTAGCTGGTGCAGAGCACGAAGCCCGAGAGCGCGAAGAAGAAATCCACCGCGACGTAGCCGTGCGGTGCCTGGGAGATGTTGAAGTGGAACAGCGCCACCGCCAGCGCGGCAATCCCGCGCATGCCGTCCAACGTGACGTAACGCCCGTGCCACGGCGGCGCGACTTGGTCACGGTGGCTCATTCCTGCGGCATCCCCCTCTCGACGTCCCGGACCTGATCCGGGACCGCCGGCCCTGAACGGCCCCTTCGCGGCGGCGCGCTTCGCATCCCCGCCCAAAGACCTGTCATCGGTCCCGGATCAGGTCCGGGACCGATGGTGTAATCGACTCAGGCCGAAAGCGCGGCCACGCCCGGAAGTTCCTTGCCTTCCATCCATTCGAGGAAGGCGCCGCCTGCCGTCGAGATGTACGAGAAGTCGTCCGCCACGCCGGCGTGGTGAAGCGCCGCAACCGTATCGCCGCCGCCGGCAACCGAGACCAGCGAGCCCTCGCGGGTCAGCGCGGCAGCGGTTTTTGCCAGGGCCACGGTGGCCGCATCGAAGGGAACCGTCTCGAACGCACCCAGCGGCCCGTTCCACACGAGCGTGCGGCAGGTCTTGAGCACGTCGCCCAGGGCTTCGACGGCCAGCGGGCCGACGTCGAGGATCATCTCGTCAGCGGCCACTTCATGAACGTTGCAGGTGCGCAAGCTGGGCGGATTGGCGGCGAATTCCTTCGAGACGACCACTTCGTAAGGGAGGTGGACGGTGCAGCCCGACTGGTCGGCCACGTCGAGGATCTCGTTGGCCGTGCCGGTAAGGTCGTGCTCGCAAAGCGACTTGCCCACGTCCACGCCCTTGGCGGCCAGGAACGTGTTGGCCATGCCGCCGCCGATGATGAGGTGATCGACCTGGGTGACGAGGTGCTTGAGCACGTCGAGCTTGGAGGAAACCTTCGCGCCGCCGACGACGGCCGCGACGGGCTTTTCGGGCTTGCCGAGCGCCTTGTCGAGCGCCTCGAGTTCGGCCTGCATCGAGCGGCCGGCATAAGCGGGCAGCACATGGGCAAGACCCTCGGTCGTGGCATGGGCGCGGTGGGCGGCGGAGAAGGCGTCGTTCACGTAGAAGTCGGCATTGGCGGCAATGGCCTTGACCAGCTCGGGGTCGTTCTTTTCCTCGCCCTTCCAGAAGCGCGTGTTCTCCAGGATGGCGATGTCGCCCGCGCGCAGGATGCCGACCGTCTGCTTGACGACGTCGCCGGCGATCTCCGGCACGAACATCACTTCCTTGCCGAACACCTTTTCGACCGCGCCCACCACCATCGACAGCGACATGGTCGAGACGCGCTCACCCTTGGGGCGGCCGAAGTGGGCCAGCAGCAGCACCTTGGCGCCCTTTTCGGCCAGTTCCAGCACTGTCGGCGCCGCGGCGCGGATGCGGGTGTCATCCGTGACCTGCCCGTCGTTCATCGGCAGGTTGAGGTCGACGCGCACGAGCGCGACCTTGCCCGTCACATCACCAAGGTCGTCAAGGGTCTTGAAAGCGCTCATTGCTCGATCCTTATCTCGTCACCGACGGCGATCGTGCCGTCTGTCAGCACCGTGCCCAGCACGCCGCCCCGCCAATCCGGCAGGAGCGCGGCCATGAGCCCCGGCACCACGTCTTCCATGCGGCTGCATGGGTCGCATTCCATGGTCACTGCGATGCGCAGGCTTTCGCCGATGGCGATGACGCAGCCTTTCTCGCGCGGAAGGTGCATCCCGTTCACCCGCAGGCCTTCGACCAGCAAGTTGGCGCGCCGTGCATGCCAGGGCGGACAATCGCCCTCCGCCAATCCCAGGTCGCGCAGCGCGGCCAGCCAGTCTTCGGCTGCCAGCAGCGAGACCTGTCGGCGCGGCACCCGGCCCGGACGCACCGCGCCGCGAAAGTCCCCCTGGACTCCCGCGGCGGCAGTTACGGCGGCGGACCGCAATTCCTCCATCGGCGCGCGCGGCCGTTTGCGCCGCGCGATACCGATGAGGCGGCCCGCCTCCATCAACGCCTCAGAGCAGGCGCATCAGAGGAACTTGGCCATTACGCCGGCCGTGTCGACCATGCGGTTGGAGAAGCCCCACTCGTTGTCGTACCACGACAGGACGCGGACCAGCTTGCCTTCGAGGACCGAAGTCTCGAGGCTGTCGATGGTCGACGAATGGGCGTCGTGGTTGAAGTCGATCGAGACCAGCGGTTCTTCGGTGAAGGCGAGCACGCCCTTGAGTTCGCCCTCGGCCGCTTCCTTGAGCAGCGCGTTGACTTCTTCGGTGGTGGTGTCGCGCTTCGGCACGAAGGTCAGGTCGACGACCGAGACGTTCGGGGTCGGCACGCGGATCGACGAACCGTCGAGCTTGCCCTTCAGGTCCGGAAGAACGAGGCCCACGGCAACGGCGGCGCCGGTGCTGGTGGGGATCATGTTCATCGCGGCAGCGCGGGCGCGGCGCGGATCGCTGTGGATCTGGTCGAGGATCTTCTGGTCGTTGGTGTACGAGTGGATCGTGGTCATCAGACCGCGCTCGATACCGATCTTCTCGTGCAGAACCTTGGCGAAGGGCGCCAGGCAGTTGGTGGTGCACGAGGCGTTCGACACGACGACGTGATCGGCGGTCAGTTCCTTGTGGTTCACGCCGTAAACGACGGTGAGGTCCACGCCCTTGGCAGGCGCCGAGACGAGCACGCGCTTGGCGCCTGCGTCGATGTGCTTGGAGGCCGATTCCTTGTTGGTGAAGAAACCGGTGCATTCCAGAACGATGTCCACGCCCTGCGCGGCGTGCGGCAGGTTGGCGGGATCGCGCTCGGCCGTCACATGAATGCGCTTGCCGTTGATGACGAGATCGGTGCCGTCAACTTCCACGGTACCTTCGAAAGTACCGTGGACGCTGTCGCGCTTGAACAGGAGAGCATTGGCCTTGGCGTCCGCCAGGTCGTTGATCGAAACCAGCTCGAGGTCATGGTCCGTGCGTTCGAGAATGGCGCGAGCGACATTGCGCCCGATACGTCCGAAACCGTTGATCGCAACCTTGGTCGCCATTGCAATAATCTCCTCTTTAAACGCTGAGCTTGTTGAGAATCTTCGGAACGATCGCCTCGACGGTGAAGCCGAAGCGCGCGAACAGGTCCTTGGCCGGGGCCGAGGCGCCGAAGCGGTCGAGACCGATGTTCAGGCCGCCGTTGCGGCTCTGTGCGGTATAGCGTTCCCAGCCCATGGTCGTTCCGGCCTCGATCGAGACCTTCAGGATCGACGCATCATGGGGAAGGATCTCGTGCTGGTAGGCTTCGTCCTGCGCGGCGAAGAGTTCCATGCACGGCATCGAGACGACATCGGCGCCGATGCCCTGCGATTCCAGTGCGTCCTTCACCTTCACGGCCAGTTCGACTTCCGAACCGGTGGCGATCAGGATCACCTTGCGGTCGGCGCCGGCATGGCGGAGCGTGTAGGCGCCGCGGGCCGAGAGCATGTCGCCGCTGCTGCGAAGCTGCGGCAGGTTCTGGCGGGTAAGGGCCAGGACCGAAGGCGTTTCCTCGGATTCGAGCGCGATGTTCCAGCACTCCGCCGTCTCGATCACGTCGGCCGGGCGGAACACGTAGAGGTTCGGAATCAGGCGCATGGACATGACATGCTCGACCGGCTGGTGAGTCGGACCGTCTTCGCCGAGACCGATCGAATCGTGCGTCAGCACGTAGATCACGCGGGTCTGCTGCAGCGCCGAGAGGCGGATCGCATTGCGGCAGTAGTCCGAGAAGATCAGGAACGTGCCGCCGTAGGGGATCACGCCGCCGTGCAGGGCCATGCCGTTCATGGCCGCGGCCATGCCGAATTCACGGATGCCGTAATAGACGTAGCGGCCGCCGTAGTTCTCGGGATTGAACGGATCCTGGCACTTGGCCTTGGTGTTGTTCGAGCCGGTGAGGTCGGCCGAGCCGCCGATCATCTCGGGGATGGCCGGGGCCAGCACGTTCAGCCAGTTTTCCGACGCCTTGCGGGTGGCGACGGTGGATTCGCCTTCCAGCCATTCGGCCAGCTTGGCGCGGATCGCATCGGCTTCCGGCAGTTCGCCGGCCATGCGGCGGCTGAATTCCTCGCCCTTGTCGGAAGCGGCCAGGCGGCCGAACCATTCCACATGGGCAGCCGCGCCGGCTTCGCCCGTGGCGCGCCAGTCGGCCAGGATCTCTGCCGGGATCTCGAAGGGAGCCGAGGTCCAGCCAAGGTATTCGCGGGCCGCGGCGACTTCGGCATCGCCCAGAGCGGCGCCGTGAACGTCATGACCGCCCTGCTTGTTGGGCGCGCCTTTGCCGATCACCGTGCGGCAGGCGACGAGCGTGGGCTTGTCCGAAGCGGCGGCAGCGGCCAGCGCGCGTTCGATGTCCGCGAAGTCGTGGCCGTCGCAGTCCAGCGTTTCCCAGCCGGCGGCGCGGAAGCGCGCGGGGATGTCTTCGCTGGTGGAGAGCGCGGTATCGCCGTCGATGGTGATGTGGTTATCGTCCCACAGCACCTTGAGGCGGCCCAGCTTGAGATTTCCGGCGAGGCCGATGGCCTCGTGGTTGATGCCTTCCATGAGGCAGCCGTCACCCGCGATGACCCAGGTCTTGTGGTCCACAAGATCGTCGCCGAACGTGGCATTGAGATGACGTTCCGCCATCGCCATGCCCACGGCC
Organism: Novosphingobium sp. BL-S-21; assembly: GCF_055521655.1. Classification (NCBI taxonomy): domain Bacteria; kingdom Pseudomonadati; phylum Pseudomonadota; class Alphaproteobacteria; order Sphingomonadales; family Sphingomonadaceae; genus Novosphingobium; species Novosphingobium sp. BL-S-21. Next base: position 210,986 of record NZ_CM145496.1, on the reverse strand, counting down.
ATGGCCAGACCCTGGCCGAGCGGGCCGGTGGTGCATTCCACGCCTTCGATCAGGAAGTTTTCCGGATGACCGGCGCAGACCGAGCCGAGCTGGCGGAAGTTCCGGATGTCGTCCATCGTCGGGCTGGCATAGCCGGTCAGGTGGAGCAGCGAGTAGACCAGCATCGAGCCATGGCCGGCCGACAGCACGAAGCGGTCGCGGTCGGCCCACTTGGGCTGTGCGGGGTCGAACTTGAGGAACTTCGAGAACAGGACGGTCGCGACGTCGGCCATGCCCATGGGCATACCAGGGTGGCCGCTGTTGGCCGCCTGGACCGCGTCCATCGACAGCGCCCGGATGGCATTGGCCATCGGCGCGAGACGGTCAGCAGCAAGGGTCATCGTGAAGGCTCCGGAAACGGAAAGAATGGGACGATTCGAACTTGCCGACCCCCTTTAGGGCGAGGCCGTCTCCCGTCAAGTTCACCTAAGGAGGATTGGCCTGCCGCCTACATGAGGACTTGTACAGGGATGCGCCAATCATATGGTGGCACATTCGTCTCGTCTGATCGAATGCACTGTGAACAAGGCGGGGCAATTGATTGCCTTTTGGCGTTTTCACGGTAGCGCAGGCGGCAATGGAAAAGGTGACGAACGAGGCCGCTACAGAGCAGGCAATCGACAGGATCCGGGCCGCACTCGCACGGCTGGAAAGCGCGGTATCGCATAGCCGCGACTTGCAGGACCGCCACGGCCGCCTGCGCGGCACGGTCGAGGACACGCTGGGCGAGATCGACGCGCTGCTGGCGCAGCACCGCCAGCCCCAGCATCTCCCCCCGCAGCAGAAGCCCTGAGCCAATGGCAAACATCTCCCTGATGATCGGCGGACGCGAATTCATGCTCGCCTGCGCGGACGGCGAAGAGGCTCACCTCACCCGCCTGGCCGAGATGATCGACGAAAAGCTGGCCCAGGCCGGCGCAGTGGGACAGACCGAGCCGCGTATGCTGCTCTTCGCCTCGCTGATGCTGGCCGACGAACTGCACGAGCTGCGCCAGCGCGCCCAGCAACCCGCGGCGGCGCCGGTCGCCACCCCGCCGCCCGCGCCGGTACCGGAAATTCCCGAGGTGCTGGTCGAGGAACTGGCGCGGATCGCCGATCATGTCGAAAAACTTGCGGACCTCCTTGAGCAGAGCGCTCCGAACGCCTAACTAGGGGATGACGGGATCTGCCCGGCACGAGCCGTTCGAACATCCCTGAGGCTATAAGCAATCCAATGGGGTCTGTCCCTGCCCGGACCGTGGTCCGACGCACATGGTCCCCACCTGACGTCGAGGCGTCAGAGGATTTCTAGGCAACGACCCAAGGTGGACCCGTCACCCACTCCGCACAGGCCCCGAAGGCCCGCTTTCGGCCTTATCCTTTCGGCACGCGAGATGCCCGAATTCCGACATGCCGCGAAGGCGCTTCGGTGGTATTGTCGCGGTTCCGAACTTTCTGGCCTGATATTCTAGAATGGGACTCACGGTGGATTCGTCGCCTCCTCTCTCCCCCACGATCGAGAAAAGCGCCTTGCGCAAGGCGCATCGCGCCGCGCGTACGGAGCATGTCGCCTCGCTGCCGCAGGGCATGCGGGCGCTCGTCCTCAATCGCCCGCCCGCGCCTGTCGCGGAAATGATGCCCGAGGGGCTGACGATCGGCCTCTACGCCCCCGTGCGTGACGAAGCTCCGGCTTTCGGCTGGGCGCGATGGCTGTCCGAACACGACCGGCGCATCGCCCTGCCCTGGTTCTCGGAGCGCGAAAGCGCGATGGAGTTTCGGGAGTGGGCCAATCCCTTCGACGAGGAACAGCTGACGATCGGCCCCTGGGGCGCTCTTCAGCCCCTGCCCGACGCACGGCCGGTGGTCCCGGCCATCGTCGTGGTGCCGCTGCTCGCTTTCACGGCCCAGGGGCATCGCCTCGGCCAGGGCGGCGGCCATTACGACCGCTGGCTCGAAGCCAATCCCGACGTTCCCGCGATCGGCCTTGCCTGGGACTGCCAGTTGGCCGAAACTCTCCCCCTGGAGCCGCACGACCGCATTCTCGACGCGATCGTGACGCCGACCAGAATCTACGAGGGAGAGATCTGACTTGCGCGAAACCCCGACCTGGCGAATCCCCATCGGGGTGCTCGCGCTGTTTGCGGCGCTCTGCGTCTACGGCCTGCTGCTGGCGCGCTACCTGCCGCCGGTGATCGGCAACTGGCATGTGCTGCTGCAGACGCCGGTCTACCTAGCCCTCGGCATCGTATGGATATTGCCGCTGAAGCGGTTTCTGATCTGGATGGAGACCGGGCGCTGGGGATGATTCCCCGGCGCTTTTTTCTTGCCCCGCGCACGGCCCTGAAACGGAGCAGGCAAAAGAAAAGGCCGGGTGTTAACCCGGCCTGTTTCGTATCATTGCTTTACCACCTCCCGGGAAGGAAATGGCGCGAGTGACGGGGCTCGAACCCGCGACCTCCGGCGTGACAGGCCGGCACTCTAACCAACTGAGCTACACCCGCGCAGCAATGTATGTGAGGTTTTTAGACTACCTCAAGTCGCTGGTTTACCAGCATTTCCCCTGCCTGTCACAGGCAGGAAATTCCCAAGTGGCGCGAGTGACGGGGCTCGAACCCGCGACCTCCGGCGTGACAGGCCGGCACTCTAACCAACTGAGCTACACCCGCGTTCTTGCGGTTGCGTCCGCTTGGGAGGCCGCCCTCTATGTCAGCACCGGGTGCCTGTCAACGCACTATTCCAGGCCAGGGAAGATTTTTGCGACGACGCCGCGACTAGCCTGTGGACAGTTTCGACAGCCCGCGGATTTTCGTGAGGTTTAGGCCGGTTTCATGGCCCGAAGGCAAAGTCCGGTGCCTTCGCGCGAACAAAATGGCAGGAAAAAACTTTCCGGTAACGCCGGATCAGGCACGACAGGAGCGGAAGGCCGAGTTGGTCGAGGGGCGATTCTGCATCCTTGAGCCACGCACATCGGCAATCGGGCCCATCAACTCTGTCGGACTTGATATGGCACCGCCGCCTGGAGAGGCACGCCCGCCGATGCACCCCCCGCCCTGAGGCCTCACGCGCCCATGCGCGGCTTCTCGTACTTCCAGTTGCGCGTCTTGCCTTCGGCGATCCATTCGGCCGCCTGGGCCATGCGCTTGTCCCGCGTTGCCGCCGTCTTCGCCTCGGTGATCCATTCGAGATAGTCGCGCCTGTGCGAGGGCGCGAATCGTTCGAACGCCGCCTGCGCCTGCGGCACCGCCGCGAGCAAGGCGGCGAATTCTGCGGGCATGGGGATTTCCGGACGCGGCTTTCGTTCGGCTCGCGCCCTGGCAGGAGGACGGCCGCCAAGAATACGATCCGCCGCTTCGTGCAGCAGTGCCGACAATTCGGCTTCGCGGGGCATGTCCGCCTCGGATGCCACACGGATGAAACGGCGCGACATGGCATCGCCGTGGATACCGAAAGCGCAATGCGCCTTGAACGCGCTCATCCCGGCGACGTTCTTGCCCCGCACGGTAAAGTGGGGGACGCTCCACTTGATGGCCTCCTCGGCCTCAGGGAGCGCGCTGTGCGCCATGTCGCGCAGCTGTTCGAGCAAGGGGCGCAGCGGCTCAGCAGACCGGGCGATATAGTCATCGACACGCGGATCCCTGCCCATATGCGCTGCTCCAGCCCCTCAGCCTAACCCGCCAGAATAAGCGCCGGCGCCTCGATCAGCTTCTTGAGGTCCTGCGCGAAGCTGGCTGCATCCCACCCGTCTACCACGCGGTGATCGCAGGACATCGAGATATTCATGATCTTGCGCTTTTCGATGCGCTCCGCGCCGTCCGCGCCCTTCACGAACATCGGCCGCTCGACGATGCGGTTCGGACCGATGATCGCCACTTCGGGGCGATTGATGACCGGCGTGGTCGCCACGCCGCCCATCGGCCCGAGCGAGGTAACGGTGATGGTCGATCCCGAAAGCTCGGAAGACTTCGCAGACCCGTCTCGCGCCGCATTGGCGAGACGGCCGATCTCGGCGGCGAGTTGCCAGAGGTTGCGATCCTGCGCGTCGCGGATCACCGGGACCATCAGGCCCGCGGGAGTCTGCGCCGCCATGCCGAGATGCACGGAGCCATAGCGCGTCACCACGCCCGCCTCGTCATCGTAATGGGCGTTGAGCATCGGATACTTCGGCAGCAGCTTGCAGATCGCGGCGATGAGGAACGGCAGCATCGTCAGCTTGGGGCGACCGTCCACATTGGCTCCCCTCCCCGCATTGAGCTGTGCGCGCGTTTCCTCCAGCGCCGTCACGTCGAATTCCTCGACATAGGCGAAATGCGGGATCTGGCGCTTGGACGCCGCCATGTTCTCGGCGATGCGGCGGCGCAACCCGATCACGCGGACCTGTTCGTCCTGACCCTTTCGCCCGGCCGGCTGGAAACCGCCCGCGGCGTTATAGGACAGGAAGGCGTCGAGATCCGCATGACGCAGGCGGCCGTCTTCGGCGGGGCGCACTTCGCCAAGGTCGATGCCGAGATCGGCCGCCCGCTTGCGGACCGCCGGGCTGGCCATGACTTTCGAATGAGCGGCCGGGCGCGGCTGCGGGGCCTTGGCACCAGCGGCAGAAGGAGCAGGTTCCGGAGCGGGCGCCGGAGCCGGTTCGCGCTTCGGCTCGGGAGCCGGTGCCGCCGCCTGCTCGACGCGCGCGACATCATCGGCATCGGGCGTTTCCGCCGCGATCCGCTGCTCGACCACAGCAGCCTTCGGCGCAGGCGCACGGTCGACCTCGTTGCCGGCGCCTTCGACCTCGATCACCACCAGCGGCGAGCCGATGGCGATCACGTCGCCCGCCTCGCCCGCCACTTCGATCACGGTACCCGAAACCGGGCTTTCCATCTCGACCGTGGCCTTGTCAGTCATCATGTCGGCCAGACGGCCGTCTTCCTCGACCGTGTCGCCGACCTTGACGTGCCAGGCGACGATCTCGGCTTCTGCGATGCCCTCGCCGATGTCCGGCAGGCGGAATGTGAAACGACCCATCGGATCAATCCTTCATGAGCCGATCGACCGCCTCGCCAATGCGGACGGGACCGGGGAAATAGGCCCACTCGAGGCTATGCGGATAAGGCGTGTCGAAACCCGTCACGCGCTCCACCGGCGCCTCGAGATGATAGAAGCAGCGTTCCTGCACGAGCGTCACCAGTTCCGCGCCGAAGCCGGACGTGCGGGTGGCCTCGTGTATCACCAGACATTTGCCCGTCTTCTCCACCGACTTTTCCACAGTGTCGATGTCGAGCGGGACAAGGCTGCGCAAGTCGATGATCTCGGCATCGATGCCCTTCTCGGCCAGGACTGCCTCGGCCACATGGACCATGGTGCCATAAGTCACGACGGTCAGCGCCGCGCCCTCACGAACCACGCGCGCCTTGCCGAGCGGAATGCGGTAGTAGCCCTCCGGCACCTGGCTTCCCGGCAGACCCTTCCACGGCCGCGAAGGGCGGTCGTAATAGCCGTCGAACGGGCCGTTGTAGATCCGCTTCGGCTCGAAGAAGATGACCGGGTCGTTGTCCTCGATCGCCGCGATCAGCAGGCCCTTGGCGTCATGGGGGGTTGCCGGGATCACCGTCTTGAGACCGGCGACATGCGTGAACAGCGCCTCCGGGCTCTGGCTGTGGGTCTGGCCGCCGAAGATGCCGCCGCCGAACGGAGAGCGCACGGTGATCGGCGCGACGAATTCGCCGGCGGAGCGATAGCGCAGGCGCGCCGCTTCGGAGACGAGCTGGTCCAGGCCCGGATAGATATAGTCCGCGAACTGGATTTCCGGCACCGGGCGCAGGCCATAGGCGGCCATGCCCACGGCAGCGCCGATGATGCCGCATTCGTTGATCGGCGTATCGAACACGCGGTTCCTGCCAAACTTCTTCTGCAGCCCTGCCGTCGCGCGGAACACGCCGCCGAAGTAGCCGACATCCTCGCCCATGACGACGACATCGGGATCGCGCGCCATCATGATGTCGAGCGCGTCGTTGATCGCCTCGATCATGTTCATCGAACGGCTCGGCGCGTCGTGGAGGCTGACGGGGTTTTCCTCGATCATGGTCCTCACTCCTTCCACTCCGGCCATTTGATCTGTCGCTCGCGAATGGCCTGCTCGGCCTGTTCCTGGAGATGCCATGGCAAATCCTCGAACACGTCTTCGAACATGGTGTGGAACGGATGGTGCAGACCGTGGCCGAGGATGCCGTTCTTCTCGGCCTCCTTGGTGGCCGCCTTGACCTGCTCGGCCAATTCGCGGTCCATCGCCTGGTGCTGATCCTCAGACCATTCGCCCAGCGCGATCAGATGGCGCTTGAGGCGCATGATCGGATCGCCCAGCGGCCAGTCCTCCGCCTCGCGCGCGGAGCGGTAGGCGCTGGGATCGTCCGAAGTGGAGTGGCCTTCCGCGCGGTACGTGAAGTGCTCGATCAGCGTCGGGCCCTTGTTCGCGCGGGCCCTGTTGGCAGCCCATTCCATCGCCGCGTAGACCGCCAGGATGTCGTTGCCGTCCACGCGCAGCCCGGCGATGCCATAGCCCGCCGCCCGTGCCGCGAAGGTCGTGCGCTCCGCGCCGGCGAAGCCGGAGAAGCTGGAGATCGCCCACTGGTTGTTGACCACGTTGAGCACGACCGGCGCGTTGTAGACCGCCGCGAAGGTCATCGCCGCGTGGAAGTCGCCTTCCGCGCTGGAGCCTTCGCCCACGAAGCTGGTGGCGATGCGGGTGTCGCCCTTGATCGCGCTGGCCATGGCCCAGCCCACCGCCTGCGGGAACTGCGTGGCGAGATTGCCGGAGATCGTGAAGAAGCCGTAGTCCTTGGCCGAATACATGATCGGCAACTGGCGGCCTTTCAGGGGATCGGCGCGGTTGGAGTAGATCTGGTTGATCATCTCCACCAGCGGATAGCCGCGGGCGATGAGGATGCCCTGCTGGCGATAGCTGGGAAACACCATGTCATCCGCCGCAAGCGCATGGGCGCAGGCGATCGAGATCGCCTCCTCTCCAGTGCACTTCATGTAGAAGCTGGTCTTGCCCTGCCGCTGGCCGCGATACATGCGATCGTCGAAGGCGCGGGTAAGCGCCATCGTCGCGAGCATGCGGCGCAATGTCTCGGCATCGAGACCGGGATTCCACGGACCGACCGCGCGGTCGTCGTCGCCCAGCACGCGGATCATGTCCAGCGTCAGGGGCCAGGTATCCTGCGCCTCGCAGGCCTCGTCCGGCCGGGCCAGAAGGCCCGGTTCGGGGATTTCCAGGTGCGTATAATCTACCGTATCGCCGGGCCGATACTTCGGCTCGGGGACATAGAGATCGAGTGGCGGCAAATTGCCGCGTGGCTTGCCTGTGCGAACCGGGCCTTCGGCCATTCTGGTTATCCTCTCCCGATGTTACGGGCCGCGAAAACCTGAACTGCGCAAGGAAAAAGGGACGAACCTGGCGCGTTTCAAAATTCCACGGTCAGGTCATATTATTTCAACCTCCAGCAATGTCAATCCATAGTGAGAGGCATCGAAACCAGCCTCAAACCGCCACGGGAGCGGCGATATGGGCCTGCGGCGCGTAGCCCGAGACCACGAAATCCTCGATGCGGTAATCGAAGATCGAATCGGGCTTGCGGGCGATATCCAGATGGGCCTCTCCTTGCGGGACCCGCGAAAGCTGCTCTTCGACCAGCGCCGCGTGATTGAGGTAGAGATGGACATCGCCGCCCATCCAAACGGCCTCGCCCGGCTCAAGGTTGCATTGCTGTGCGAACATCCGCGTCAGGAGCGCCAGGGACCACATGTTGAAGGCGAAGCCCAGGCCCAGGTCGCAGCTTCGCTGGTAGAGCGCGCAGGAGAGCCGGCCATTGGCGACGTGGAACTGGTAGGTCTTGTGGCAAGGCGGCAGGGCCATGGCATCGAGTTCGGCGACGTTCCAGCCTTCGATGATGTGGCGGCGGCTGCCGGGATTGGCCTTCAGGCTTTCCACCACTTGCGCCACCTGGTTCACGCCGTCCGCACGCTTGCGGAACAGGCCCTCGCCCGCATCCTCGTAGACCGGCCAGTCGACCCATTGCTTGCCATAGACCGGGCCGAGATCGCCCCATTCCGCGGCAAAGGCCGCATCCTCGACGATGCGGCGCGAGAAATCGGCGCGCGCGATCGCCTCGCCGGTTTCGCGGCGATAGCGGTCCAGGGGCCAGTCGGTCCAGATTTCGACGCCTTGTGCGCAGAGAGGGCGGATATTGGTCTCTCCGGTCAGGAACCAGAGCAGTTCGCGGGTGGCCGTCTTCCAGTAGACCCGCTTGGTGGTGAGCAGCGGCATCGCCCCGCCGGACAAGTCGAACCGCACGGTCGCGCCGAAAACCGAGCGCGTGCCGACGCCGGTGCGATCCACGCGCTCGTCGCCCTCCTCCCAGATGCGGCGCATGAGATCGAGGTATTGCCACTCCCAGTGGCGCGCGGCCTTCGGGGCGGCGCCAGTATCGGGGCCGGAGTCAGGGCCGGAGTGAGAGGCAGAATCGGCGGTCAGTGTCTCGGTCATGCCGGGGAGCCTAGCCCAATGCCGACGCCAAGGAAAATAGCGGCGAGGCTTGCGGAGAGAAGGAAAGGAAAAAGGCGGCCTTCCCTCCACTGTTGCACCCAGGACACAGTTTCCGGCGAATGATCCTCGCGCATTGATAGTCATTCCTATTAGCGTTAACGGCGCAGTTATTGAGAATGACTTGCATGAGGGAAAGTCTATGAAATCCGCCCGCTCGCTCGCCCTTTGTGGCGTTGCGCTCCTTGCCGTATCGACCGCCGCCACTGCCCGTGCAGAGGATCAGGCCCCGAGCGTTGCTGGCGAAACCGGCGTGGAAGATGGCAGCATCGTCGTCACGGCCGGCGTTACCGGTACCAAGACGGAAACGCCGCTGATCCAGGTCCCGCAGCCGCTCACCGTCATCACCTCCGATACGTTCACCTCGCAGGGCGCCATCTCGATCAGCGACACGGTGAAATATGCCGCCGGCGTCCTGGCCAATCCCTACGGCCGCGATACCCGCGTGGACGGCTTCAACATCCGCGGCATCGATGCGCTGCAGTTCCGCGACGGCATGCGCGACATCTTCAGCTATTACGCCAGCATCACGGCCGATCCCTACAACTTCTCCCGCGTGGAAATCGTGCGCGGCCCGGCATCGGTGCTGTTCGGCCAGGGCTCGATCGGCGGCCTCGTGAACCTGGTCTCCAAGACCCCGGAGTTCAAGACCGGCGGTGAAGTGAACCTCGTCTACGGCAGCTTCGACCGCAAGGAAGCCATGGGCGACGTCAACCTGGCCCTGGCGGACAACCTGGCGATCCGCGCTGTCGGCCGCGTGCGCGATGCCGATACTTACGTCGATCACGTCCCCGACGACCGCGTGATGTTCGCCCCGTCGATCCGCTGGCAGCCCACCCCCGACACCGACATCGTGCTGACCGGCCTCTACCAGGAGGACGATACCGGATCGACTTCGCAGTTCCTGCCCATCGTCGGCACGTTCAGCCCCAACCCGGCGAACCCCACCGGCCGCCTGGGTCGATATACTTTTGTGGGCAAGGCGGGCTGGGATCGCTACGCTGGTCGCACGCTGCAGGGCGGCGGCGCGATCACGCACAAGTTTTCCGACGCTGTCCGCCTCAGCGTCAAGGCCCGCTACATCGACAGCGACCTCGAATACAAGACGCACTACGCCGACAGCTATTCCTATCCGCTCGATCCGTACTCGGTCTATGGCACCGATGGCCGCACCATCGGCCTGACCGCCGATGCCAGCGACGCGCGGATGAACGTCTTCTCGACCGACAACAACCTGCAGTTCACCTTCAACACCGGCGCCAACATCGAACACAAGCTGCTGGTCGGCCTCGACTACAGCTGGAACAAGGTCGGCAAGCGCAATGCCAGCGGCAACGAAGTGGTTGATCTCTACGACATCGACTACGATGCCTTGCTGACCTACGAGCCCACCGGGCCCTTCGCCAATGTCAGCCAGAAGCAGCTTGGCGTCTACGTTCAGGATCAGATCCGCTTCTACGACCGCGTCTCCGTCGTGGTGGGCGCCCGCCGCGACCACGTGACGTCGTCCGCAGGAACCGAGGACAACGCCACGACATTCCGCGCCGGGATCATTGGCGAGATCGGCGCCGGCTTCTCACCCTTCTTCAGCTATACGGAAAGCTTCCTGCCGCTGGCCGGCACGCTGGCCGACAGCACGGGCACGCCCGGCGCGCCCTTCAAGCCCCAGACCGGCAAGCAGTTCGAAGCGGGCGTGAAATGGCAGCCGGAGCCGAGCACGCTCGTGACGATCACGGCCTTCCACATCAAGCAGCGCAACCGCGTCATCTATGGCCCCGGCTCGGCCATCGACCAGTCCGGCGAACTGACCACGAAGGGCGTGGAATTCGAAGCCAGCCATACCCTGCCGGGCAACTTCGAACTGCTGGTGAACTACGGTTACAACCAGCTCAAATCCGAAGTGAACAGCAGCCTCGACTATATGCCCCGCCACACGGCATCGGTATGGTCGACCAAGACCTTCGGCGTCACCGACGACGCCCAGCTGCGCCTCGGCGCCGGCGTGGTCTACAGCGGCAAGAGCATTTCGACCGGACTGATGGACCCTTACGGCCTGAACCCCAGCGTCATTCCTGCCGGTTCGCTCTATTCGGTCGTCACGCCTTCGCGCACCACCGTCGACGCCCTGGCGGAGATCAACTGGGATAGCTGGCGCCTCGCACTCAACGCGACGAACCTGCTCAACAACAAGTACTTCGCCTCCTGCCTGGCGCGTGGCGACTGCTTCGTGGGCGCGCCGCGCAACGTCATGGCGACCCTGGGCTATCGTTTCTGATAGCCTGAGCGCAAAAAACCCGTGCTTCCGCATGATCGGAAGCACGGGGCTTGCAGGATCTGGCGAGTGGCTGCGACTTGAGAGTCGAACATGCCGTTCGCCGAACCTGGACAGCGGGGCGGGCCATGCCCGCCCCGTTTTCCTTACAGGCCGTCGAGGCCCTTGCTGACCAGGATGTTCACCGCAACGCGGCGGTTCTGGGCCTTGCCTTCGGCAGTGTTGTTGTCCGCCAGGGGATCGGCTTCGGACATGCCGGTCGGCGTCAGCATGCGATAGGGCTTCCAGCCGCAAGCCTGCTGCAGGTAGTTGACGACCTTGCCCGCGCGCTTCTCGCTGAGAGCCTGGTTGAAATCGGGGCTGCCCGTGGAGTCGGTGTAGCCGACGACCAGCAGCAGCGCGTTATCCATGCCCTCGGCCGAGCTGGCGGCCGCGCAAAGCTCCTGCTGTGCCTGGGGCGACAGGACGGCCTTGCCGGTGTCGAAGTTCACGTTGGTCGTGCTCTTGACGTTGTACTGGTCGATATCGCCCATGCGGCCGCGCAGGGCTTCGGTGGCAGCCGTCTGCTCGGCAAAGCGCTGGTCGGTGCCGTTATGGATCATCGAGGCGGTCTTCAGATCCTTGTTCTGAAGATTGATCTGGCTGGCGACCAGACCCGCGCCCGACTGCATCGTCTTCACCGTCACCGGCAGGCCGTTGAGCAGCTGGGTGGCGGGCAGCTTGTTGCTCGCCATGCCGAGGAAGCCGCCGCTGGCCTTGATCTTGGTGGCATCGTTGATGGTGATGACCGAATTGGCGCCATCCGCGCTGGTCACCTGCATGCGGGCGCCGCTGCGCGCGGAAATGATGCCCTTTACTTCGGGGCCTTCGGTCATTTCGCCCGCGTCAACCGGGCGATCGCCGTAAACGGTTGCCGAAACGTCGGCCGCAGGCGGTTCCTGTTCCTGCGCCTGGACAGACAGGCTGACCGAGGCAGCGCCGGTCAGCGTGGCGAGCAGCAAGAGAACTTTGGGGCTTTTGGACATGATAGACATCGCGCTACTCCTTCAAACTCGACCAATCGGGCCTGCGTACAGCAGCTTTTCGTCCGACTGCCGGCGGGGCCAAAATGCGCCCTCGGCTGTCGAAGCCCGTCCCTTTAGCTTCGTATGATATGCGGCACGGAGCCTCACCTGAACGCTATGGATCTTCTGGGTGTTCAGATTAACCTTGCGGGCGCATGAACACCCCCGGCATGCCGGGTGGTTGTGCAGGTAATTCGGGCGCGCCGTGCGACGAACCGTTGTCTACAGGGTCGCTCGGGGCATCATGTCTTGTTGAAGGCGCGCAATATAGAACCCGGCGCAGTGGTGATCCCTCGCCGTCAATACACAAAGCAATCGTCTGAGTTCACGGGCAAATTTGCCGCAGCGCTGCGACGGAGCGGCCTTAGCTGTTCGTCCGGGCCTGCGAATCTGTTGCGGCGCTGCCTGCGACAACTTCGAGCCCGAGCGGCCTCCTCTGCCGTCGGCTTTCAGACATGGCGCACATGTCCTTGGATAGGCGTGGTTTTTCGAGCGACCAACGACCGACGACCGGAGCAGCGAAAATGCTGCCGGTCATCGGGTGCGTTCGGTAGCGGGAGTTCAGGCCGAGGCTTCGGTGATGAGCCGGGCCTGCGCCATCGTCAGCTGGGCGATCACGTCGCTCAGCAGATAGACTTCGCGGCCGCGCGTCCAGGGCTGCGCGGAGCGGGGATCGTAGTGCACGGGCAGCGGCACTTCGCGCGCGGCGGCGGCGGTCATGCCGTGCTTGCGCGACACCAGGATGCAGCGCTTCACATGGTCGCGGTGGCCCACGACGGCCACTTTGCCCAGAGCCTGCGCCGTACCCGCCCGGGCGACGGCGGCTTGGGCCACTCCGTCCGTGCTGAGGTAGGTCTTGCGCCCATCCGCGCCCTTCACCGGAAAGATCGCGAAGACATCCTTCATCCGGTACTTCTCGGCCAGGATCTGCGCGATTTCCCACTGCGCGTAGACAGGCACGTCCCGCACTTGCCTGATGGCATGAACGGCATCGGCCAGCATGGCGTTGATCGGACCCGCCTCGGGCGTTTCCTCGCCGTCCGAAAGGCCGGTCCTGGGATCGACCTTGCCCGTGGCCGAGCGGTAGCCGAAGCTGTACGCGACGACACTCTCTGCCTCGCGCACGGGAAAGCTCGGATATTCCCAGCGAAATCCGGCGTCGGCAATATGCGATGCGAGCTGGCGCGCGGTGGCCTCGTCGCCCAGTTCGCCCTGCAGGGTCTGCGCCATCAGCTGTTCGAGGGAGCCGAGATCCGCCCCCCGTGCCCTGCCGGGATCGAGCGCCTGCGCCAATGCGGATGGTGCGGCCAGGAGAGTCGTCGGCGCACCGACAAGAAGCATTCGCCGTGTGGTCATGGCATGGTCCGTGATGGAAGGTGCAAGGAATTCCCGCCGCCATGTCGGTGGCGGCGGGACAGGTCTGCTTGCCGGGTTGGCGTCAGAATTCGAAGTTGACGAAGCCGCCCACCGTGCGCCGGGCATTGGGCGAGGTGTAGTGGAGCAGGCCCAGCACGCCGTACTGCTGCCAGCCAGTGGAGAAGTACTTGTCGAAGAGGTTGCGGGCATAGACGCCCACTTCCACGCGGCTGTTCGGCAAGGTGACGCTGACCCGGCCATTGACGAGGCCATATCCCGGCACGTTCGAATAGGCTGGCTGGCCGACGACGGTCCAGTACTCGCTGCGATAGGCATAGTCCGCGTGAGCGCGCAGTCCCATGCCCGAGCCGAATTCGTGGTCGTAGTCGATCGAAGCGGTGCCCGACCATTCGGGCGAGTTGGTCAGGCGCGTGCCGGTGTAGTTGGTCGTCGCGTTGTAGACGTAGTCGGTGAACTTGGCGTCGGTATACGTCACCGCGCCGGAAAGCTGCAGGCCGCGCATCGGTTGCACGACCAGGCTGCCTTCGATGCCCTGGGTGCGCAGGCCACCGGCATTGCCGATCACCGTGGCGTTGATCAGCCCCCCCGAACCGTCCGGGATCTGCGTCAGGATCGTCGCCTGGAAGTCCTTGAAATCGGACCGGAAGGCATCGAGGTTGAAGCGCAGCCGGCGGCCGAACCATTCGGACTTGATACCCGCTTCCCAGGCCTTGACCGTCTCGTCCGCATAAGGCGCGTACTTGTTGCCGACGAAGGCGATGCCGGCCGGCTTGTAGCCGGTGGAATAGCTGGCATAGACCATGACATTGTCGGCAAGCTGGTACTGCGGCGCGATGCGGAACGAGAAGTTGTCACCCTTCACGCGGCCGAAGTCGAAAGCCGGCGCGGCGCTGGAGGCCACGAAGTTGGGCGTATAGCCCGCGACCGATACCGGGTTGATGGTGACGTAGTCCAGGCTCTGCGAATTGTTGTCATGCGTGTAGCGGGCGCCCAGCGCCAGGCTGAGGCGCGGCGTGAAGTTGAACTTCAGCTGGCCGAAGGCCGCCATGGTCTCGTTCACGGCATCGAACAGCGAGGCATTGCCGTCCTCGCCAATGGCGCCGGTCAGCGCGATTAGCGTCGGCAGCGGCGTGCCGGCGGCATTGTAGAGCGGCTGGCCGCCGGTCGACCACTGGAGCTGGGTCTGGCGGGCATGAAGGCGGTTGTAGAAGGCGCCGACGAGATATTCCACGAAGCCGCCGGTCGGCGAGGCGAGGTGGATTTCCTGGCTGAACTTGTCGGTATCGAGCTGGCCCAGGTTGAAGGGGATATAGGCGTAGCGGTCGTAAGGCGTCAGGCTGGCCGGGGTCGAATTGTCGTAGCCGGTGACGCGGTAGGCCGTGATCGAGGTCAGGTCGTGATCGCCGATCTTGGCATTGGCGCGCAGCGAAGCGCCCCATTCCTCCGTGGTGATCTCACCGAACGAGGAGTCCGCCGTGTCCGCGCTCCGGGGGCCGGGGTAAACGCCCAGTTCGTTGAGGATCGCCGTGACTTCGGCCGGCTGGCCCGAGACCGGAGTACGCACGCTGCTGTCCCAGTGATAGGCATAGTCGCCGGAGACCGTCAGGTTGAAGCTGTCCGAAGGCTCCAGGTAAAGGCGCGCGCGGCCGCCATATTCGTGCTGCGAGCCGACCTTGCGGTTCAGCGTCACGTTGCGGCCGAAGCCGTCGAAGGCCTGGTCGAAGCCCGAGACGCGCAGCGCCGCGATCGGGCCGAGCGGGACGTTGACCGTGCTGTTGAGGATGCGTTCGTCATGCTCGCCGAAGCTGGCGCTGCCGCGCAGCGACCATTCCCCGATCTGCGGCTTGGTGGTCGTCACCGCGATCACGCCCGAAGTGGCGTTCTTGCCGAACAGCGTGCCCTGCGGGCCCATCAGCACATCGACGCGGGCGATGTCCACCAGGCCGGTCAGGCCGTTGGCGCGCTGCCCGTCCATCACCACGTCGTCGACGACCACGCTGACCGACTTGGCGTTCGAGAAGTCGAACGAGGTGCTGCCCACGCCGCGGATCTGGAAGGCCGCGCCCTGGGTCGGGTCATACTGCACGCCGGGCATCGTGTACTGAAGATCGGTGACCGACGTGTAGCCGGTCTTGGCCAAGGCCTCGCCGTCGATCGACTGGATCGCCAGCGGCACTTTCTGGCTGCTTTCGGCGCGGCGCTCGGCCGTCACGGTGATTTCGGGAAGGGCATCGTCCGCGTTCGGGCTCGCCTCTTCGGCATGCGCGGCCAGGGACCAGCACGGCGCCAGCGCGCCGGCGAGAATCGTCGAGAGAAGGTGGATGGTACGCTTGCGCGGGAAAGCAGACATGGGGGCTCCGTCCTGTTGACCGTGGGTCTCAGGACGCGCCTCTAGAACGGCATCATGACTCTTTCAGGACAGCCGTATTGTCTTTTTTTCGATATTTTACGTCATATCAAAACACCTGTACTGCCTTCCGTGAGAAGCCGGACCATATCCGGCCCCGGCAACCAATCCGCTTCCGTGGCCAGGCTGCGCAGGCCGTTGCCGATCGAGGCCACGACCAGCGCCTGGACCCGCGCACGGTCCGAATCCACGGGAACACCCAGCCACCCGGCATATTGGGCATGGACGTTTTCGGCGCGGCGACGGCGCATATCGATGGCGAAGGGCCGAAAACCCGGATCGGTCAGCGCCGCAAGCGCGCACTCGTGCGTCAGGCGGATGATGTCGCCGCTGCCCAGCCTGGCACCGGTGTCCCGGATCTGGCCGCGCAGCCGCAAGTAGACCGCCTCCACCCCCGCGAAGAGAATGTCGCGATGGGTGGGGAAATGGTGGGCCACGCTTGACGTCGCCACGCCCGCGACTTGCGCCACCGCACGGTGGGAAAGCACGCCCACGCCCTGCCCCACGATCAGGTCCGCGATATGCTCGGCGATGGTGCTCTTGGTTCCCTGCTGCGGCAGCGCGCTCTCGTCGAGCGCGGCGGCAGCGGGCACGGCCAGCCGCTCGACGAGGGCCATGTGCCACCGCGACCCGGCCGGGTCGCCGCTGCCCTGCCCGCCGCGCAACATGCCGCGCACCGTGGAATGGCGCAGCAGCCGGTAATCGGTCTCGTCGGACAGGACGATCGAGAAGACCTGCTCATCCAGGCAATAGCAGGCGATGAAGCGCGCCACCCGCTCGCCCTCCGGCGTGGACGGCAGAATGTCGCGCCAGAGCCCCTCGGCCTCTTCGAACAGCAAGGCGATGGCCGGCAGGGCGCTCGGCTCCCGAGCCGCCAACAGGGCCAGTTCGCAAGTGACGATCGCGGAAGTGCGGCGGCCATGCGCGCCCTCGTCCAGCCATTCGCAGACGAGATCGGCCAGTAGCCCCGAGCCGAGCACATCGTGCCCCGCCACGCGCGCGCCCCATTCCCGCCGCGCGCGGGCCATGAGTTCGATCTCCCGGTCAAGCACGGCCGCGATCAGCGCGGCACGATCGCCGATGCGATAGCTGATCGAACCGACGGAAGTCTCGGCTTCCTCGGCAACGGTGCGCAGGCTCATGCCCGAGATCCCGCGCGCCGCCGCCACGCTGCGGGCGGCATCGACGAGGCTGGTGATGTCACGCGGGTTGGAGCGGGTTTTGCGGTCGCCTGGGGATGTCATCCCACCGTGCATATCGCCCGTGGCGGCGCAGTCCAGACGGCGCCGCGTATTTCCGCATGGCGCAAGTGAGAAGGCGGCCGGTCGCGATGTCCGGCCGCCTTCGCGAAGCGGATCAGAACTCGATCGAGGCCGAGGCCTTGAAAGTACGCGGTCCGCCCTGGAGCAGCTGGGTGCCGAACACGGCGAAGGCGGATGCCCAGTACCGCTTGTTGGCCACGTTATCGACGTTGAAACGCAGCGTCAGCGGCCTGTCACCGCCCAGCAGCGCGACATAGCGCGCGCCGAGGTCGAAGCGCGTCCAATCGTTCAGCTCCAGCGTATTGGCCCGGTTCACCGCCTGCTTGCCGGTGTAGACCACGCGTCCGGTCAGGGTGAGCGCGGGAAGGAAGGGCATGTCCCATTCCACGTTGGCGTTCGCCAGCAGGTCCGGCACGCCCACCGCGTCATTGCCCTCATCCACGCCGCCATCGGTACGGCGCAGCTTGGCATCGTTGTACGTGATGCCGCCGATGACGCGCAGGCCGTCGGTCGGCTCGCCGTCCATGGTGAATTCGATGCCGCGGTTTCGCTGCGTGCCGAAGTTGCCGAATTCATAGAGGCCGAGGTTGTCCGCATCGGGACGATAGAAACTGTTCGGCTTGTCGATCTGGAACACCGCCAGCCCGGCATTGAAGCGGCCCAGGTTCACCTTGCCGCCCACTTCGTACTGGACCGACTTGACCGGCGGCAGGACCTGCCCGCCGTTGGACACGGCCACATCGACGCCGTTGATGTTGATCAGGCTCGCAGCCGCAGCGCCCTGAGCGAGGCCTTCGATGCGGTTGCCGTAGAGCGACAGACCCGCGACCGGCTTGACCACCACGCCGACCACCGGCGTGATCGCGTCCTTGTCATACCCTTGGGTTCTGGCGCCATCGCTATAGGCGTAAGATGTCGTCTTGATCTGCTGAAGGCGCAGGCCGCCGGTAACGAGGATGCGATCGTCCCAGAAACCGACCGTATCGGACGCAAAGACGCTGGCCACTCGCGTGCGGCTGATCGGGAACGGATCGTCCAGGTCGCCGCCCGAGAAGGAGGACGCCGGCCGCGCCACCTCGGGGGTATCGTAAAGGTTGGTCGTATAGCTCTGGAAGAAATCGTAGGCGTTACGGTTGACCTGCCAGCTTGCAGCCACCCCGACGTTCACCTCGTGGCTGACGCCGCCGCCGTTCAGCTTGACGCGAAGGCCAGCCGTCGCCGATTCGTTGTTGTCGGTGCGCGGGATCCGCGAGCCACTGCCCGTGGCGGCGCCGGTGGCCGGATCAAGCAAGGTGATCCCGGCCGTGATCTGGTCTTCCTTGCCGTCGCGCGCGCCGAACTTGGCGTAGACCATGGCATTGTCGGACAAGTCGTATTCCGCGCTGAAGGTGCCGAAGAAGTCCGTCGTCTGGATGAGGCTCCAGGGCTGGGAATAATTGGCATCGGCGCCCGGTACGCGCGGAATCACGTCGCCGATCGCGACTTTGGGGCGCCAGTTGGACTGGCGCAGGCGCTGGTAGTTGACGTTGAACATGGCACGCAGCGGGCCGCTGTCGTAATCGACCGTGGCGCCCACGACATAGCTCGAATGGAATTCGTCCTTGATCGCGATGTCGCCGCGGCGCGCCGATCCGTTGACGCGAATGCCCCACTCGCCGTTCTCACCGAAGCGGCGCGCGACATCCACGGCGCCCGAGAAGTGGGAATCGGAAGTATAGCCCACCGTCGCGCGGATCATGTCCCGCTCGGCCTTCTTGGGCATCAGGTTGACGCTGCCGCCGATGCCGCTGCCGCCGGGAGCCGCACCGTTCAGGAAGGCGCTGGCACCATTGATGACCTGCACCGAAGAGAACAGCTCCGGCGCGACGAGCTGGCGCGGGGTGATGCCGTAGAGGCCATCGAAGCCGATGTCGTCCGAATTGAGTTCGAAACCGCGGATGACGAACACTTCCCCGGCAATGCCGAAGCCCAGAGTGGTGCGGATCGTCGGATCGTTCTCCAGCACTTCGCCCAGGGTGTCGGGCTGCTGATTCAGGATCAGTGCCTCGTTATAGGCGCGCAAGTTGAACGGGATGTCTTCCGCCGCCTTGTTCCCCAGCGCGCCGAGGCTGCCGCTGCCGCTGACCTGGGTCTGGTTCATGCGCTGCGCGGAAACGAGAATTTCCGCAGCGCTTTCCGGCGCGGGATCGGCCTCCTGCGCCAGCACCGCCATCGGCGCCAGGGCGCTCACGCCTGCCAGGAGAAGCGCGGAAAAACGAAAGGTCTCGCGATTGTTGATTGTCATGAATTCCACCCTGAATCTTGTTCCCGGGTGCATGACGCATGTGCGAATGAGTTGCAATAACTGAAATATGGCGGTTACACGAAGCGTGCCCGGATGCCTGCCCCGCACTGCAGCATTGGCCGGCAATCTCGATAATGAGGACAGGCTCTTGCGGTTTCCTTTTGGAAGAACCCGGCTTCCGCCGCTGCCGGAGACCTGAGTCCGACGCGAACTCCAGACAGCAAAAAACCCAGCGTTTCCGCTGGGTTTCTAAGCCTCACCCGAAGGTGAAATGGTCGGGGAAAGAGGATTCGAACCTCCGGCCCCTGCCTCCCGAAGACAGTGCTCTACCAGGCTGAGCTATTCCCCGACCGGGTGGGCGTTCCGAAGAGCGCCCGGGGCAGGAGCGCGCCTATATAGGGCGACTCCGGGGGTGGCAAGGGCCCAATCCGATTTTTGTGCGCCATGACCCCGAATGAGCCCGCAAACACCCCTGCCCGCCACCCGAAAACCAAGGAAATTCCAGCAAAAACAGAAATTTCCACAGGCTCGTTTTTCTTGATCCTACCCTGCCGAAGCCATGCGCTTGCGGGTCCTGCTCTTGGTGAAAGGGCACGAATCGCGTGGTTCGCACGGGCGGATACCTCTTTCGGCCAGCCCTCTTGTCGCACCTCCGACGCTCGGGCAGAACGGCGGTGAGGATGCGCGGTCGCCAGGAGTGACGATGCGAAACCTGCCTTTCCGCCTTATCCCGCCAGTCTGCGCCGCCGTTTGCGCCGCCATCTGCTCGGCGCTGTCTGGCCCTGCCTTCGCATCCGGGCAGGAGGCCGTGCTGACGCCCCTTGCGCTCTCCCCCGGCCTCAACGCCGTGCCTGACATTGCCGGCACCGGACAGGAAGGCTCGATCGCGCAGCTCTGGCGGCAGAACAACAAAGTGCGCGGCCAGCACATCTTCCTGGTAAAGGTCGGCGAGATCGCCGCCACGCTGGAAGGCCGCGAGCAAATCATCGACATGCCCCATGTGGGTGACGACGTGATCCGGTCCGTCCGCTTCGCGCGCGGGAATTTTCGCGGCAAGTCCACACTCTATATGCTGATCGCCAGCCGCGATGTCGGCACTTCGCCCTATGAGGCAGCGACCACGCACATACAGTCCTTCGCTCTGGTGCAGGATCATGCGGCTTTCGACTTCGCGCCGGTGCGCAGTTTCGTGGCCGCGCAGAAGTATTGCCATGCCGACGCGGCGCTCCTGGCGGAGCTGAACTTCCCGCTCTCACCCATTTACGCCGGGCGCGTGACGCCGACGGGATGCTGAGGCCAGGCACCGAGCGGTAGCCGAACCCCGTCAGCGGCCTTGCACGAGGCCCGCGGCGACGGGCATTCAGCCGCCGCGAAGCAGTTGCACGCCCCAGTCGCGTTCGAACAGGTAAAGCAACAGGCGAGCCGCTTCCCCGCGCGGCCCGGCCAACCCGCCATCCCGCTCGATCAGCAGGCGCGCGTCGTCATGCGCCAGCGGCAGCAGCTTGGTGATCTGCTCCAGACTGGCGATGCGGAACGGAGTGTCGCCCGACTGCCGCGTGCCGAGCAGTTCGCCGCCGCCGCGCAGCTCGAGGTCTTCCTCCGCCAGCCGGAAGCCGTCCTGAGTTTCGCGCATCAGCGCCAGGCGCTGGCGCGCGGTTTCGCTGAGTTGCTGCCCGCGCAGCAGCAGGCAGGTCGATTTCTCGCTGCCGCGCCCTACCCGTCCGCGCAGCTGGTGCAGCTGGGCAAGACCGAAGCGCTCGGCCTGCTCGATGACCATGAGCGTCGCATTCGGCACGTCGACGCCCACCTCGATCACGGTCGTCGCCACCAGCACCGATGCCGCGCCGCTGGCGAAGCGTTCCATGCCCGCGTCCTTCACATCGGGCTTGAGCTGGCCGTGGACCAGCACCACCTGTTCGCCGAAGCGCTCCTTGAGCACGGCGTAGCGGGCCTCGGCCGCGGCCAGGTCGTCGTTCTCGCTCTCGCTGACCATGGGGCAGACCCAGTAGGCCTGCTGCCCGGTTTCGATATGACGGGCGATGGCCCCGGCCACGTCGTCCATCCGCTCGACGGAGACGACCCGGGTATCGATGGCCTGGCGCCCGGGCGGCAGTTCGTCGAGCTTGGAGACTTCCATCTCGCCATATTGCGCCAGGGTCAGCGTGCGGGGGATCGGCGTGGCCGTCATCGCCAGGGTATGCGGCGTGCGGCGGCCCTTGCGCGCGAGCATGAGCCGCTGGCCGACCCCGAAGCGGTGCTGCTCGTCGATCACCACCAGGGCGAGATTGCGGTAGGACACCGTGTCCTGGAAGATCGCATGAGTGCCGACGATAATGTCGATGGTGCCGCCGACCAGGCCCATGAGAATCGCCTCGCGCGCCTTGCCCTTGTCGCGCCCGGTGAGCAGCGCGATCTCGACGCCGGTGCCCTGGAGCATCCGCTCCAGAGTCTCGTAATGCTGCCGCGCCAGAATCTCGGTCGGCGCCAGCAGGGCCGCCTGCGCGCCCGCTTCCACCGCGATCAGCATGGCGTTGAGCGCCACCACCGTCTTGCCCGCGCCAACGTCCCCCTGAAGCAGGCGTAGCATCGGGGCGTTCTGGGCGATATCGCCCTCGATCTCGTCGATCGAGCGCTTCTGCGCGCCGGTCAGCGCAAAGGGCAGCTTCAGCCTGGCGCGCAGCGAGCCGTCGCCCTTCAGCGGCGTGCCGGATTGCTTCCGATTGCTCTCCCGCACCAGCATCAGCGCCAGCGCATTGGCCAGCAGTTCGTCATAGGCCAGGCGATCGCGGGCCGAGGCATGGATCCCGCGGTGCACTTCGCGCGCGGCGTCGTGCCAGGCCGGCCACTTCATCTTGTCGTAGAGGCTGGTCTCGATCCACTCGGGCAGCTCGGGCAAGACCTTGAGCGCCTGCTGGACAAGACCGGCGACGCGCCCCTGGGTCAGCCCTTCCGACAGCGGATAGACCGCCTCGCAAAGCTGGCCCACCGGCGCGGCACTGTCTTCCGAGACATGTTCGGGATGGACCATCTGGAGCATCTGGCCATACTGGTCGAGCCGGCCGGCCACCCAGCGCGTCTCGCCCACCGGCAATTGCTTGCGGGCGGTGAAGGACGCGCGGCCGAAATAAGTGATGGTGCAGACATTTCCCGCGGCATCCTCGGCCAGGACCCGGAACGGCCCGCGTCCGGCGGGGGAGCGATGCTCGCGCACCGTCAGCTGGACGATCACGTTCTCGCCCACGCTCGCGTCGTCGAGATTGGTGACCGCGCGCCGCTCCACGAAACGGTCGGGCAGATGGTAGATCAGGTCGCGAATACGCGTGAGCCCGAGCTTTTCGAGCGGACGCTTGAGCTTGGGTCCCACGCCGTCGAGGGCATCGGTCTCGGTGAACAGGCAATTCAGTGCTTCGGGCCGCATGGTCAGCCTCTTAGCGCGAGAACGGCTCCGTTCGCCAGACCGATGGGGAACGGATTTGCGGACAGCCACGTTGCTTTCGATGTCCCCCCCACCAGCATAGGAGAAATGCATGCTTCTTCCGCACGGAACCGTGTTCGCGATCGTCGACGGTGAAAACTTCGAACTTTATCGCAACTCGGGGCGCGAAGCCGCACCCAGGCTCACCTCGCTGGAGACCCCGGACCTCGAACCGACCAACTTCAGCGCGGGGTTCCGCCGCCATGATGCCCAGAAGCGCCATCAGGCGCGTACCGGCGACGGCAGCAACGACGCCCTGGACGAAAGCGCCCACGCCGCCGCCGTGGCCGGCTGGCTCAACCAGCAGGTGCTGGACCGGGAGATCGATCAACTGGTGATCGTCGCCGATCCCCGCTCGCTGGGCGAGATGCGGCGCCATTATCACAAGGAACTGAAGGGCGCTCTGCTGACCGAAGTGCCCAAGACGATGACCGGCCGCCCGAGCGAAGAGATCATCAAGGTGTTCCAGCGCTAAGCGCGCCGACAGACCCGACGGCGCCTGCCGGGAGGATCGCGAGAGATCCCGGCGGGCGCCGCTCGTTCGTTCCTCAAGGCCAAGGTTGCCCCGCCGAACCTTGCCCCAACCGGCGCGGCGCGGTAACGGCGCGGATATGACCGAACTTTCGCCTCAAGCCGCAGCGCGTCTCGCCAAACTGAAGTTTCGCGCCTGGCATCGCGGCACGCGCGAGGCCGACTACATGATCGGCTGCTACTTCGACCGGTTTCACGCCGAATGGTCCGGCAGCGATCTCGACCTCTTCGAAAAGATGATCGAGGAAGAGGACGTGGACATCATGGCCTGGGCGCTCGGCACCCTGTCGATCCCCGAAGAATATCGCGGCCCGCTCATGGACCGCATGATGAAGCTCGATTACGTCGACATTCCGCGTTGATGCCGTGCCCCCTCGGCACGCTCGGAACGCGGCATGAGCAGAGAATGACGCAAACTCTCGGACCCGCTCAGCCTGAGCTTGTCGAAGGCCCAACAACGACCAGATGACCGACTTCCAACGTATTCTCGCGGCGACTTCGCCCCTGACCCTCGCCTCGGTGACGCGGGGGGCACAGCCGCTGGTCATGGCGGATCTTGCCCGCGCCGCGGCAAGCAAGGCCGGAAACGGCCGCGCGGTCTTCATCGCCGACAACGAAAGCGCCATGCGCGCCGTGGCCGATGCCGCGCAGTTCTTCGCGCCGGAACTGGACGTCGTCGAATTCCCGGCCTGGGACTGCCTGCCCTACGACCGCGCCAGCCCTGCGCTCTCGGTCAGCGCGCGCCGCCTGGCCGCGTTGCACCGGCTTCAGCAGAAGCGCTCCGGCCCGCAGCTTCTGGTCACGACCGCCAATGCCGTGCTGCAGCGGGTGCTCACGCCGTTCCGCATCCGCGAATCGGTGCGCCTGCTCAAGCCCAATCTCGACATCGGCCACGAGAGCCTGATCGCGTTGCTGCGCCGCCAGGGCTACCAGCGCAGCGATACCGCCATCGACGCCGGCGAATTCGCCGTGCGTGGCTCGATCTTCGACATCGTCCCTTCGGGGCTGGATGGCGGCCTGCGCCTCGACTTCTTCGGTGACGAGCTGGAAACGCTGCGCCTGTTCGACACCGGCACCCAGCGCACGACCGGATCGGTGCAAGAACACCTCCTTCTCCCCGCGAGCGAGGCGCTGATCGACGACGACAGCGTCAAGCGCTTCCGCGCCCGCTACCGCGAGATGTTCGGCGCCAATGCCACGGCCGACCCGCTCTACCAGGCCGTCAGCGACGGCCGCCGCCTTGCCGGCATGGAGCACTGGCTGCCGCTGTTCGAGGATCGCCTGGTCACGGTGTTCGATCACCTTGCGGACGATGACCTGCTGGTGATCGACAGCTCCGCCCTGGGCGCCACGGACGAGCGCTTCAACGACATCGCGGACTATCACAAGGCCCGCCTCGAAACCTCGGGGCAGAAGGCGGGATCCTACCGCCCGCTGGCGACCGACGCGCTCTATCTCGCGCGCGAGGAATTCGAGCAGGCCGTCGCTGCCTTCCCGGTTCACCGCGCCGATCCTTTCGCGCAGCCCGAATCGAAAACGGTCATCGACTTCGGCTTCGGCAATGCCCGCGACTTCACGCCCGAACGGGCGCGCGGCGACAATGCCTACGAAGCCGCCGCCAGGCACTTGCACGCCGTCGCCAAGACCGGCCGCAAGGCGATCCTGGCCGCCTATTCCACCGGCAGCCGCGCCCGCCTCGTCTCGATCCTGGGCGAAGCGCAAGGCCCGGAACCGCGGCTCGCCGATACCTGGCAGGAAGCGCTCGGCCTGGCGGTTCAGGGGCGTAGCGCCGCGCTGGTGCTGCCGCTGGAAACCGGCTTTTCCAACGATACCGTCGAAGTCGTCACCGAGCAGGACATTCTCGGCGACCGCCTGGTCCGCCGGAAGAAAAAGAAGAAGGATTCGGACGCCTTCCTCGCCGAACTGGCGGCACTGACGCCGGGTGACCTGATCGTCCACATGGACCACGGCATCGGCCGCTACGAAGGGCTCCAGTCGATCCCGGTCGGCCAGTCGCCCCACGACTGCGTGATGCTGACTTACGCAGGCGGCGACAAGCTCTACATCCCGGTCGAAAACCTCGACGTTCTCTCGCGCTATGGCAGCGAGGCGGAAGGCGTCGCGCTGGACAAGCTGGGCGGCGAGGCATGGCAGAAACGCCGCGCCAAGCTGAAGGAGCGCATCCGCGAGATCGCGGGCGAACTGATGAAGACCGCCGCCGAGCGCGCCCTTCGCGTCGCGCCCGCGCTGCTACCCGAAAAGTCCTCCTACGATCAGTTCGTGGACCGGTTCCCCTGGCAGGAAACCGAGGACCAGGAACACGCCATCGACGACGTGCTGGGCGACCTTGCCGAGGGCAAGCCGATGGACCGCCTGGTCTGCGGCGACGTGGGCTTCGGCAAGACCGAAGTGGCCCTGCGCGCCGCTTTCGTTGCGGCCATGGCCGGCCAGCAGGTCGCGGTGGTCGCGCCGACCACCCTGCTCGCGCGCCAGCACTATTCAAGCTTTGCCGAGCGCTTCAACGGCTTTCCGCTGGAAGTGGGCCGTCTCTCGCGCCTCGTTCCTGAAAAGGAAGCCAAGGCAACGCGCGACGGGCTCTCCGCCGGCACTATGGATGTCGTCTGCGGCACGCATGCGATCCTGTCGAAAACGGTCAATTTCAAGCGCCTCGGCCTCGTCATCGTCGACGAGGAACAGCGCTTCGGCGTGAACCACAAGGAGCGGCTGAAGCAGCTTCGCACCGACGTTCACGTCCTGACGCTCACCGCCACGCCGATCCCGCGCACCTTGCAGATGGCAATGAGCGGCCTACGCGAACTCTCGACCATCCAGACCCCGCCGGTCGACCGCCTGGCGGTGCGCACTTACGTGATGGAATGGGACGAGATGGTGATGCGCGAGGCCCTGCTGCGCGAACACCATCGCGGCGGCCAGAGCTTCATCGTCGTGCCCCGCATCACCGACATGGCCGAAGTCGAGGAATGGCTGGCCAAGAACGTGCCCGAGGTGAAGGTCATCTCCGCCCACGGCCAGATGAGCGCGGGTGAAGTGGAAGAGCGCATGAGCGCCTTCTACGAAGGCAAGTACGAGGTCCTGCTCTCGACCACCATCGTCGAGAGCGGCATCGACATTCCGCGCGCCAACACGATCATCATCCACCGCGCCGACCGCTTCGGCCTGGCCCAGCTCTACCAGTTGCGCGGCCGCGTGGGCCGATCCAAGCTCCGCGCTTATGCCTACCTGACGACCCCTGCCGGCAATGCTCTTTCCGAAGTGGCCGAAAAGCGGCTCAAGGTCCTGAGCGACCTCGATTCCCTGGGCGCCGGCTTCCAGCTGGCCAGCCACGACCTGGACATTCGCGGCGCCGGCAACCTCCTGGGCGACGAGCAGTCGGGCCATATCCGCGAGGTGGGCTTCGAACTCTACCAGTCGATGCTGGAAGACGCGATCCTGGCCGCCCGCGCAGGCGGGGTGGGCCTGGAGAAGGATACCTCCGGCCTGTCCCCGCAGATCACGGTGGAAGCGCCGATCATGATCCCAGAGGAATACGTCCCGGATCTGGCCGTGCGCATGGCGCTCTATCGCCGCCTCAACGATGCGGACAGCAAGGACGAGATCGAATCGCTCTCGGCCGAGATGATCGACCGCTTCGGCCCCCTGCCCTCGGCGACCTCGAATCTCATCAAGCTCATCCAGATCAAGCGTCAGGCGATCGAGGCGCATATCGCCAAGATCGACGTCGGCCCGCGCGGCACTCTCGTCAGCTTCCACAACGACAGCTTCCCGAACCCGGCTGGCCTCATCGCCTATGCCGAGCGCCTCCAGGGCACCGTCAAGCTCCGTCCGGACAACAAGCTGGTCCTGCAGCGCGCCTGGGGCGATCCGAAAAGCCGCCTGAACGGCCTGCTGCAACTGACCAAGGGCCTGGCCTCGGTCGCCCGCAAGGGCTGAACCGACAACGACACCGCGCCTCCACGCCCGTCATCCTGAAACCAGTTCGGGATGACGGACGTGCGCGGATCCCCCCGGACAAGCCGAGGCCGCTGACGCGCCGATCTACATCAACGGCACCCTGATCCGCGCGATCAGCCCGCCGCAGGGCGACGTAGCGAAGGACAGGTCACCCCCGAAACGCATCATCAGCCGGTGCGCGGTGGGGATGCCCAGGCCGAAGCCCGGCGTATCGCGGGTACGCGCCTCGTCGAGCCGGAAGAACGGCGTCAGCACGTCCTGGAAATGACCGGGCGGAATGCCGGGGCCGGTGTCCTCCACTTCGATGAGCCAGTCCGCGCCTTCGCGGCGGATCGCGACCTCGGCCCGGCCCCCGAAGTGGATCGCGTTCTCGACCAGCGCGCCTGTCGCCAGGGCCAGCGGCTGGGGGAAGCTCTCGACCACGACTTTGTCCGCGCCGGACAGTCGCGCACGATCTTCATAAGGCGCGATCACCGCCCGCACCAATTCGCCCAGATCGACCGGTTCGGCCTCGGCAGACATGTGCTGCGCCCTCAGGTATCCCTGGAGCGAGGCCAGAAGGCCTTCCATCTCATCAATGCTGGCCTGCATGATCTCGGAGATCTCGGGATCGTCGATGAGATCGGTGGCGATCTGCTGGCGTGAGAGCGGTGTGCGCAAGTCGTGGCTGATCGCTTCGAACGACCGCGCCTGGTCTTCGAGCAGGCGGGCGATCCGCTCCTGCATGACATTCATCGAATGGGCGAGATTGCGAAGGTCCTCCGGCCCGCTCTCGCGGATCTCCACCCGCTGGCCGTGGCCGATGGCGTCGGCGGCCTGCGTCAGGCGGCGCAGCGGATTGGTCAGGAGCCTGAGGGCGATCAGACCGATGGCGATACAGGCCAGCGCCGTGCAGAACATCAGCGCGCTGGCCCGCAGCGCTATGGGCCACATCGAAGTGATGTCGCGCGAGCGGAAATTCAGCCACTTGCCGTCGTCGAGGCGGATCGACCCGATCAGGTCGCTCTTGCCGCCGCTGGCATCGGCCGTGGCGAGATTGAGCGGACGCGAGGCGAGCGAGGGTTCCCATTCGATCACCTGCCCGGCGATCTTGTGCAGCGTATCCGAATCCATCATCGCACGAACCGCCGGTTCGGGCGAGAACTCCGCCTTGAGATGTCCGGTCGTCATGATCGGTGCCGCCAGATTCGGTTCGAGCGAATGAATGCGGTCGCTGACGACGATGAGTTCCGCAATTCGCCGCGCATGGTCGGCGCGCAGGGTCTGCCGGTCGATCGCCTGGTAGAACAGCAGGCTGCCGATCAACTGGACGATGCCAAGCCCCAGAAAGACGACGGCAGCTAGGACCGCCAGGCGCGGGATGCTGATTCGGACCACGTTTCCTCTCGCAGGATGCCCGATTGTCATTCGCGATCTAGCGGGGGCGCCCATAACCAGCGCTCTCACCGGATGCGCCGTTCGTCAATGCGAAGTGGAGTTGGGAAACGTTTTGACACTTGCGGCCTTGCCGCAAACCCTTGCTCAAATGCATGTAAGGTGCAGAGCGACTTGCTTTCTTCCTCCGGTCCGGAGGGAAGAAAGAAGTGGCTCCCCGAGTAGGATTCGAACCTACGGCCATTCGATTAACAGTCGAATGCTCTACCGCTGAGCTATCGGGGAGCAGCCTGTCAGTGTTACCACCGCCGGGCAGGAGTGCGCCTATAAAAGGGGTATTCGGGGTTGGCAAGCACTCTGTAATGAAAATGTCGAGAAAACTTTTCCACAGGTCGATACCCGCGGTCAGACCTGGAACTGCTCCGCGAAGATGCGTTCTTCCAGCGTGAAGCCCGGGTCGAACAGCAGGGTCAGCTCCTTCTCCGCATTGGCGACGATGCGCACGGTCTTCACGTCGCGGACTTCCTTCTGGTCGGCCACGGCGGCGACGGGCCGCTTGCCGGGCTCGCGGATACGGAATTCCACTTCGGCGCTCTCGGGAAGGATCGCGCCTTTCCAGCGGCGGGGGCGGAAGGGGCTGAGCGGGGTCAACGCCAGCATCCGCGAACCCAGCGGCAGGATCGGCCCATTGGCCGACAGGTTGTAGGCCGTGGACCCGACCGGCGTGGCCACGAGCACGCCGTCGCCGACAAGCTCCTCCATCCGCACTTTGCCGTTGATCGTCACTTCCAGCTTCGCCGTCTGGCGCGTCTCGCGCAGCAGCGAGACCTCGTTGATCGCGTAATAGACGAAGCTGCGGCCATCGTGGCTGGTGGCATGCATCTGCAACGGCCGCACCGGCACGGCATGCGCCTCGGCAATGCGATCGGCGATCGGCACCCCGTCGTGCGGGCCGTTCATCAGGAAGCCCACCGTCCCGAGGTTCATGCCGTAGACGGGCTTTATCACATCGCGGTCGAGCATTTCATGCAGGACATGCAGCAGGAAGCCGTCGCCGCCCACCACCACCAGCACCTCGGCCTCTGCCGGATCGACCCAGGCGTGCGCACGCCGAAGCTCCGCCGCGCCATATTGGGCCTTGGCGCTGTCCGATACGATCAGTCCCAGCGTGGGTACGTCAGCCATTGAAATCCCCGGCGTAAAGCGGCGCTCGCACCGAAAGGGAGGCCCGTTCCGAAGAATGCATCGGCGCCCGTCTCATTTTGAAGCCCTTTTCATGCCGCGGACCTTTCGAATTTTGCATCGTTTGGCAAGGCCTTTGGCTATAGCACTCGCGATGGGCGAACGACGCAAGGGGCTGCCGCGAGGCCATGCCCGCCGGCTTGAAGACAGACTGACCGGGATTCCCGGCCTCGAAGCCGTGCGCGAACGCATCGCCGGGTGGCGCAGCGACGCCGAAAGCGCGCCGCAACATGCCCATGTCCATGCCATGCTGGTGGCGCTGCGGCGGCTCGACACGATCAACATGGCCTACGGCGCCGAAGCGGGCGACGGCGCCCTTGAGGAAGTCGCCGGCCGCATTGCCCATTTCGCGGGCGAGGAACTCGACGGACCCTGGCTGGTGGCCCGCGCCGGCGGTGGCTCCTTCGTGCTCGTCGCCAACGAGGCCTGCAGCCGCGAGCGCTGGCACCTCGTGGCCGACCAGCTGGCCGACGCGATTGCCCGCCCGATCGCGCTGCCTACCGGCGTGCTGCGCCTTTCGCCGCGCATCGCCCTGATTCGCGCCCTCACCGGGGAAAGCGTCGATTCGATGCTGGACCGGCTCGGCCATGCGCTGACAGGCCTGCAGGACCAGTCCGCCACGCGGCTGGGCTGGGCGGACGGCGAAGTCACCGTGCCGGGCCGATCGGCCGCGCAGCTCGAAGCGGACCTCCTGGGCGCCATCGACGGTGACGAGATCGAGATCCTGTTCCAGCCGCAGTTCAGCCTGGTGGACGAATCGCTCACCGGCGCCGAGGCCCTCGCCCGCTGGAATCACCCCGTCCTCGGCCGCATCGGCGCGGGCGCCCTCTTCGCGATTGCCGAGCGCGCCGACCACATCGGCCCGCTCTCGCGCCACATCGCCGCCAAGGCGATGGCGGCGGCGGGGCAGTGGCCGGGCGACTTGCGCCTTTCGATCAATGTCACCCCGGCCGACCTCGCCTTCGGCACGTATGTGCGCCAGATGCTGGACCTCGTGCGCGAGAGCGGTTTTCCGCCGCGCCGACTGACGCTGGAGATCACCGAGCAATCGCTCATCAGCGACATTACCCAGACCGCGCAGATGATGGCGGAATTCTCCTCGCAGGGCATTCGCATCGCCCTGGACGACTTCGGCGCGGGGTTCTGCAACTTCCGCTATCTCAAGGTCCTGCCGATCCACTATCTCAAGCTGGACCGCACGATGATCGAAGGCGTCGCCACCGACCGCCGCGACGTGGCGGTGCTGCGCGCGATCGTCGCCATGGCGCGGGCGCTGGACCTCGAAGTCATTGCCGAGGGCATCGAGGAAGAAGAACAGCGCGTCGTCGCCGCGCGCGAGGGCTGCGCCTATTACCAGGGCTTCCTGCGCGCCCAGCCGATGTCGGTGGCGATGTTCGCCAAGCTGGCGCGGGTCGGCGGCGAGAAGCCGAAGGACTGACGGGGGTCGGGGTGCGAGTTCGGCATTCCGTCCCCTCTCGTTCGTTAGCCGCCTTCCCCTCCTTTCGTCATTGCGAGCGTAGCGAAGCAATCCAGAGCCGCGCAGAGCCGCCCTGGATTGCTTCGCTACGCTCGCAATGAGGAGGGGGGATAATTGCGAGAGGGACTTGGATAACCGCGAGCGGTTTGGATAACCGCGAGCGGCTGTTGCAACGGCGAAGATGACAAACCCATCGCGCTAAACCGAAGCCGCTAGATCAACCTTCACAGCAAAACGCGCGCTTTCAGCCTTTCTGAAAGCGCGCGTGGCTTTGCCCGCGGTCCCGGATCAAGTCCGGGACGACAGTTTCCTTTAACTCTACCCGTTACGCCAAGGCGCCGTGGCAGTGCTTGTACTTCTGGCCCGAACCGCAGGGGCACGGCGCGTTGCGGCTGATCGGCAGGTCCGCATAGGGGTTTTCTCCCGCGGCACCCGCACCGACATTGGCCTGCGGGCTGCCTGCCAGCGAGCCGAACAGTTCCGGCATGAAGGCCGAGCCATCGCCATCGTTCGAATTGTCGAGGCCGGTCAGCGGATCGATGTGGCCGGTCAGGAAGTCCGGGAGTTCCGGCAGTCCGGCAGGTTCCGGAATGCGCAGTTCGCTCACCGAGAGAATGCGCGTCACGTCTTCGCGGATCTGGTCGAGCAGGCGTTCGAACAGGCTGAAGGCCTCGGTCTTGTACTCGTTGATCGGGGTCTTCTGGGCATAGGCGCGCAGGAACACCACCTGACGCAGCGCGTCGAGGGTGGAAAGGTGCTCCTTCCAGTAGTGATCGAGCCGGTCGAGCAGGATCGACTTCTCGACCTGGCGCCAGATCGCGGGATCGTCCTGCGACATCTTGGCGGCCATGTGCTCGTTGGCCATGGCGGCGATGCGCTCTTCGACCACTTCGGGATCGATGCCGTTTTCCTCGATCCAATCCTCGATCGGCACGTCCACCGCCAGGATATCCAGCGCCCGCGCCTTGAGTTCCGGCAGGTTCCAGTGCTCGGGATAGGAGCCGGCCGGGCAGGTGTCGGCGACGATGGCGTTGACGGTGTCGTTGCGCATGTCGACCACGACTTCGTCGACCGTTTCCGAATCCATGATGTCGGCGCGCTGCTCGTAGATGACCTTGCGCTGGTCGTTCATCACGTCATCGTATTCAACGACCTGCTTGCGGACTTCGTAGTTGCGCGCCTCGACCTTCTTCTGCGCGGTCTCGATCGCCTTGGACAGCCACTTCGAACCGATCGCCTCGCCATCGGCCAGGTTGCTGTTCATCATCTTGGCGAAGAGCGTGTCCGGGCCGAAGATGCGCAGGAGGTCGTCCTCCAGGCAGAGATAGAACTTCGAAAGGCCCGGATCACCCTGACGGCCCGAACGGCCGCGCAGCTGGTTGTCGATGCGGCGGCTTTCGTGGCGCTCGGTGCCGATCACGCAGAGGCCGCCGGCTTCGAGCACCAGGCGCTTCTGCTCGGCCACTTCCAGCTTGATGCGCGCGATCGCCTCGTTGCGCTCCGGCCCCTCGGGCATGTCGCGCAGCTCGTCCTCGACGCGGAACTCGACGTTGCCGCCCAGCTGGATGTCGGTGCCGCGGCCCGCCATGTTGGTGGCGATCGTCACGGCGCCCAGCGAACCCGCCTGCGCGACGATATGCGCTTCCATCTCGTGGAAACGCGCGTTCAACACCGAGTGCTTGACGCCTTCCTTGTTGAGGAAGTCCGACAGCAGTTCCGACTTCTCGATCGACACGGTGCCGACGAGCACCGGCTGGCCGGTTTCGTAGCGCTCACGGATGAGCTTGGCGATGGCGCCGAACTTGTCGTGCGTGTTCTTGTAGAACTCGTCTTCCTCGTCGACGCGCTGCACCGGCACGTTGGTCGGGATGGTGACGACGTTCATCTTGTAGATGTCGTAGAATTCCGGCGCTTCGGTGGCGGCCGTGCCGGTCATGCCCGAAAGCTTGGGATACATGCGGAAGTAGTTCTGGAAGGTGATCGAGGCGAGCGTCTGGTTCTCGGGCTCGATGCGGACGCCTTCCTTGGCTTCCACGGCCTGGTGCAGGCCGTTCGACCAGCGGCGGCCATCCATCATGCGCCCGGTGAACTCGTCGATGATGACGACTTTGCCGTCCTTGACGATGTAGTCGATGTCGCGCTTGAACATGACCACGCCCTTGAGGCTCTGGTCGAGGTGGTGGACCACCTGGGTGTTCTCGACGTCGTAGAGGTTCGATCCCACCAGCAGACCGGCGGCTTCGAGCATGCGCTCGGCCTTCTCGACGCCGTCCTCGGTCAGATTGATGTTCTTGGTCTTCTCGTCCATCTCGTAGTCTTCGGGGACGAACTGCTTAACGACCGCGTCGACCTGCATGTAAAGTTCCGACTTGTCGTCGGTCGGGCCCGAGATGATGAGCGGGGTGCGCGCCTCGTCGATGAGGATGGAGTCCACTTCGTCGACGATCGCGAAGTTGAAGGGGCGCTGCACCATCTGGCTGCGCTCGTGCTTCATGTTGTCGCGCAGGTAATCGAAGCCGAATTCGTTGTTGGTGCCGTAAGTGATGTCGGCGCCATAGGCTTCGCGGCGTTCGTACTCGTTGAGGTTCGGCACGATCACGCCGATGGTGAGGCCGAGGAAGTTGTGGAGCTTGCCCATCTGCTCGGCATCGCGGCGGGCGAGGTAGTCGTTGACGGTGACGATGTGGACGCCCTTGCCCTCAAGCGCATTGAGGTAAGTGGCGGTGGTGGCCACCAGGGTCTTGCCCTCACCCGTGCGCATTTCGGCGATCTCGCCGCGGTGGAGCACCATGCCGCCGATCATCTGCACGTCGAAATGGCGCATGCCGAACACGCGCTTCGAGGCTTCGCGCACGGTGGCGAAAGCTTCGGGCATGATCTGGTCGAGCGTGCTGCCATTGGCCAGCATTTCGCGGAACTTGGCGGTCTGCCCGGCCAGTTCCTCGTCGCTCATGGCCTCGAAAGCGGGTTCGAAGGCGTTGATCTGGGCGACGATCTTGTCGAGCGACTTGACGTAGCGTTCGTTGGACGAACCGAAAATGGACTTGGCGATGGCGCCGAACATGGCGGAGATCCCTGTTTTTCGTGAATGCGTATGTCGGATAAGCGCGCCTGCGTAGCGCGCAGGCACGGGAAAGGTTTCGCAAAAGAGCGAATGGGCAGCGCGCTTATTCGCGCGCGCGGTCTATCCCGGTCAGAACCGCGGGGATCATGCGCGAAACCGGCGCGGCCACCAGCGGCGGCGCATGACGGCGGGTATTGCGCAATCCGGGTTCGGGAAGCTGGGCAAGGGCGACCGGGGCACGCGGCGCCTTGGCGGCGACGGCGGCTTCGGTCAGCACGACCTGCAGGCTCGCCACCTGCGAAGCGCGCGCTTCGGCAGGGCCGATCTGCGCGGCAAAACCCGTCAACAGGGCCAGCAGGGTCAAGAGCAGGCGATTTGCCATGGCGGACCAGATAGGGGGCGCTTGACCCCGTGTCCACACAAGAGAGCGCCGCGCCCCAAATTACGCACGGAAGATCGCCGCAGGACTTCTCCGTTACTTCGCCGATGCAGCGACTCTTGACCTGTCACACCCACGCGCTACGCACCCGCCATGGCCTATCCCACCTCCCCGCTCGCCTCGCCCTTCCCCGCCATGCCGCCGATCGCCGGCGTCACGCCGCACGTCGTGCGCGCCGGGTACAAGGACTGGGGCCGATGCGACCTGACTTATGTGGAGCTGGACGAAGGCACGGCCGTCGCCGGGGTGTTCACGAAGAACCTCTGCTGCTCCAGCGAAGTCGAACTTGGCCGTGACAACGTGAAGCAGGGCCAGGCCCGCGCGCTTGTCGTCAACGCGGGCAATTCCAACGCCTTCACCGGCTATCGCGGGCGCGAGGCCGTCGAGCAGATCATGGACCAGGTCGCCGCCCATATCGGCTGCCCGCGCGAACAGGTCTTCGTCTCCTCCACCGGCGTGATCGGCGTGCCGCTGCCCAAGGACAAGGCGCGCGAAGGCGTGGAGAAGGCCCTCACCGCCGGGCCCTGCTCGTGGGAAGAGGTGGCCAACACCATCTCAACCACCGACACGTTCGCCAAAGGCGCGACGGCAACCGCGATGATCGGCGAGACCAAGGTCACGCTCGCCGCCGTCATCAAGGGTTCGGGCATGATCGCGCCGGACATGGCGACGATGCTCGGCTATGTGTTCACCGACGCCGCCGTGGAGCCCGCCTTCCTGCAGGAATGCCTCTCGGCCGCGAACTTCCGCACGTTCTCGTGCATCACGGTCGATTCGGATACGTCCACCAGCGACACCGTACTCGCCTTCGCCACCGGCAAGGCCGGGAATGCGCCGCTCTCGACCATCGCCTCGCCCGGTGCCCATGCCTTTGCCGCCGCGATCCATGACGTCTGCCGCCAGCTTGCCCACCTTGTCGTGCGCGACGGCGAAGGCGCGCAGAAGTTCATTGAGGTCGCCGTCTCCGGCGCCGTCTCGGACGAGAGCGCCCGCAAGGTCGGCATGGCCATCGCCAACTCGCCGCTGGTGAAGACCGCCATCGCCGGTGAAGACGCCAACTGGGGCCGCGTCGTCATGGCCGTGGGCAAGGCGGGCGAACCGGCCGACCGCGACAAGCTCTCGATCGGCTTCGGCGGCACCTGGGCCGCGCGCGAGGGCCTGCCGCTGGCCGACTACGACGAGGCTCCCGTCGCCGCCCACCTCAAGGGGCAGGACGTCACCATCGAGGTCGATCTCGGCCTTGGCGAAGGCGCCGCCACCGTGTGGACCTGCGACCTGACGCACGGCTACATCTCCATCAACGCCGACTACAGGAGCTGACGATGGCCACTCCGCAGTTCACGATCTGGGGTCGCCTCAACTCCCACAACGTCAAGAAAGTCGCCTGGTTCGCCGAGGAGCTGGGCCTGAACTACGTGCGCCACGATATCGGCGGCCAGTTCGGCTATACCGAGGAGTACCTCGCGAAGAACCCGAACCGGCTGGTGCCGATGATCGAGGACGGCAAGCTCTCGCTCTGGGAATCGAACGCGATCCTGCGCTACATGGCGGCCGAATATGGCGGCGAGCGCTGGTTTCCCCGCGATCCCATCGACCGGGCGCTGGCGGACCGCTGGATGGACTGGCAGATCACGTATGCCGACGCCCAGCGCGTGCCCTTCCTGGCCATGGCCCGCACCCCGCGCGAACAGTGGGACATGCCCGCCATCGCGCGCGACGTGCAGGCCTGCATCGCCCACCTTGCCGTGCTGGAGCGTGCCCTGAGCGAAAAGCCCTGGCTCTCCGGCGGACAGTTCGGCCTGGGCGACATTCCCATGGGCGTCTACGCCTATACCTGGTTCAGCCTGCCGCTCGACCAGTTCGGGCTGGACCGGCCCGAGTTTCCGGCCCTGACCGAATGGTACGCCCGCATCCGTGAGCGCAAGGGTTATGCCCAGCAGGTCATGATTCCGCTCACCTGAACCTCCCGCAAAGGCCTCCCGCATGATCACGCCCACGCTCAACGCCGCCGTCGAAACGATCATGCGCGAGGTTTCGCGGGATGTGATCCTGCCGCATTACCAGTCGCTTACGGCCGCGCAGATCGTCAGCAAGGCGGTGAACGACGTCGTCACCGTGGCCGACCAGGAGAGCGAAGCGATCCTCACCGAGCGCCTCACCGCCCTGCTCCCCGACGCCTCGGTGGTGGGCGAGGAAGCCACTTTCGCAGACGAGAGCGAGCTGCTCAAGCTGAAGGACCGGCTGTGCTGGATCGTCGACCCGCTCGACGGCACTAACAACTTCGCGGCCGGCAAGCCCCCCTTCGGCATGCTGATCGCACTGGCCGACCGGGGCGAGACGCTGGGCGGCTGGATTCTCGACTGCCTGACCGGCCGCTTCTGCCGCGCCTCGCTGAACGGCGGCGCCTGGGTCAACGAGGAACACCTCACCGCCCAGGCCACCGGAGAACAGCCGCCCGTCGCCGCGATCTCGCTGATCTTCACCGAGGAATCGCGCCGCGAACGCCTGCGCACCGAAGTCGCCCCGCACTACCGCATGGTCGACATCCCCCGCTGCGCCGCCGAACAATACCCCCGCCTTGCCCTCGGCCAGAACGACGTGGCGGTGTTCGAACGCACCTTGCCCTGGGACCACGCGGCGGGCGCCCTATTCCTCAACGAAGCCGGCGGCAAATGCGCCCGCCCGGACGGCACCCCCTACCGCGTCGACCAGTTCGACCGCAAAGGCCTGATCGGCGCCGCCTCGCCCGCCTTGTTCGAAGCGCTCGCCAACCGCTTGTCCGCACTGGAAGATTGAGGGACACTCGTCTGCGATAACGCAAGAACATCTCGCAGCCGGAGAACCCGAGCGGACCCTATTCGATCGTCACACCCGCGACACGCCAACTGCCGTCCTGTCGTGAGAGGGAGACCGTCTCCACCGCGTTCGCTTTATTAGCGAAACTGGTGCGGAATTTCACGACCTCATACCCCGAAGGCGGTGCCGGAAGGTTCTCCTGACGAAGAAACGTCCGAGAGATCACCGGCCCTAACGGTATGCGCACATTTTGATTGGTTTCGGCCCACACCTCCAACGTATTCAGCTTCTGGAAGGCCGAGCCGGTTCCCTCGTAACTTTTCTTCCATTGCCCCTGATCGATCAGGGTCAACCAATGACGGGCAATCTCTACCACTTCCGAACTGGCAGGCGTGGTCGAAGGAGCCGGTTCGGTGGGAGATGTCGGCGTAACCTGCGTAACGGTAACTAGCGCCAGAAGGCCAAGAGCAATCGACATGAGCAATACTCCGGTAACGATCCGGGGAGAGCGATCCGCCCGCCCCGCGCCGCCGATCGGCGCGCTGGCCTGATCGATCTCCCGCCGCGCCGCGTCATCCCCGATTGCCGTGTCCCCCAAGGAATTGGGGGAAGCCGTCTGCCCGTTTTCGCCTTCCGCATCGAGCAACAGGCGCGCCGCCTCGCGGCTGCTCGACACTTCCATCTTGCGCCGTGCTTCGCGAAGGCGCTCGTTGATCGTATGAACGGAAAGCCCCAGGCAGCGCGCGGTCGACTTTGCATCATGGCCGCGCACGATCAGACGGAGGGTCTGTTTTTCCTTCTCGGTAAGCCCCCAGAGAATATCGTTCACCGGCATGTTCATACTCTCTGCGGGTAAGTTCGACGCGCTGCCTTCACTACCCCAAAAAATCTGTACCCAAGGCGCGGATCAAGGGTTTTCGTCCTCCTCGCTATTTCCGAACCACACGGGCGGTCCTGCTCGCCCCAAAGAAAAACCCCTCCCGCCTCGCGGCGGAAGGGGTTTTGCTATCCGTCTTGGAACCGGCCGAAGCCGCAACGAACGCTTAGAGTTCGCCTTCGATCCAGCCCTTCAGCGCGCTCTTGGGAGCGGCGCCGAGCTTCTGGGCGACGGGCTTGCCGTCCTTGAACAGCACCATCAGCGGGATCGACTTCACGCCGATCTCGGCAGGGATGCCGGTGTTGGCCATGATGTCCATCTTGGCGATGGTCACCTGCTCGGAAAGCTCTTCGCTGATCTCTTCCAGAGCGGGGCCAATCATCTTGCACGGGCCGCACCAGTCCGCCCAGAAATCGACGAGCACGGGCTTGTCGGACTTGAGAACGTCTTGTTCGAAGCTGGCGTCGGTAACAGCGATGGTCGCCATGAATTGAAACTCCTCGGGTATCTCGGTTGAACGCAATCTAGGGACGAATTGCCATGAGGCAACGCTTGCACGGCCATAGGTTTACTGCGGCGGGGAAAAGTCCGGCTTGTGAGCGGCCAGAACGTCCGCCGGAACCGCGATCAGGCGCGGCACGGCGGTGTAGAGCAAGGCCACTTCCACGCGCTTTCCCGGGAAGGCCACTTCCAGCGCGGCGGCATAGGCGCCCATCTGGCGCAGCACCCCGCGCGGCACCTGTTCCAGACTCTCGGGCGGGCGGCGCGCGGTCTTGTAGTCGACCAGCCGGACGCGGTCTGGCTCGACCACCAGACGATCGATCGTGCCCGCCACCACCTGCCCGCCGACCACGGCGGCCACCGGAACTTCCGCAAGACTGGCCGGGCCGAATATCTCGGACCACGCGGCATTGCCAAGCACCGCCATGGCGCTGGCCAACATGGCCTCGCGGGCGTCTTCGGCCAAATCGGCAGCGTTGCGCGCGAGCCATTGCCAGCCCGCTTCCTCGCGCAAATCGGCAGCGACTTGCGGCAGGCGTTCGAGCAGCTTGTGCACCAGAGTGCCACGCCGCAAGGCATCGCGCCCGGCCCCCGGCGGGAACGGCGGATCGGGTGCGTCGTCCTCGCCCAGCGAAGAGGGCGCCAGCGGACGGGGCGGGCGCGGCTCCGCAGGTGGCGCCCGCTCCAGCCAGCGCGGCAGGGGTTCGCGCAAGGGCAGTTCGACCGCGCGAACTTCCGCCGGGAGCGGCTCCGGCGGCTGCCCGTTCTCGCACCGCGTGCCCCAGATCGCGTCCTCGACGTCCGCCTCGGCCGGGAACAGGGCGCGCAGCCGGGCGTACCAGCTCTTGTCGGCCGGGCCGTCCTTGTCGCGCCGCCCCAGCGCGCCGCCGATGAACAACGCCTCCTCGGCGCGGGTCATAGCGACGTAGAGCAGGCGCCAATGCTCCTGCTCGTCGCCCTCGCGGTTCTCCGCGATCCGGGCGGCGATACGGCCGACCTTCTCGTCCTTGGACAACGGCGGCAGCGGCACCTTGCGCCGCTCGTCGCGCGGATCGGCCAGGTCGAAACCGCGTTCGCGCGCAGCTTCGGGGTTGCCGGTCGCGTCGGCCAGGATGACGATGGGCGCCTGCAGGCCCTTCGAGCCGTGGACGGTCATCACGCGCACCAGGCCCGAGGCGGCATCGGCCTCGCGCTTCAGTTCTCCGTCGCCGGCATCGAACCAGGCCAGGAACCCGGCGAGGCTGGGCGTATCGGTGGCGACATAGGCCTGGGCGGCATTGACGAGTTCGTCGATGGGATCGTTGGCCTCGCTGCCGAGCCGGGCGACCAGCTTGCGCCGCCCCTGCCACGGCCCGACGAGCAGCCAGTGCAACATGGCCTGCGGCGGCGCGAAGTCGGCCAGGGCCAGCAGATCGCCGAGTTGCTGCAGCACCGCCGCGATCTCGGCACCGGAACCGGCGCGCAAGTGTTCCCAGAGATGCCTGTGCCGGTCGCGATAGGCGTGGCGCAGCAATTGCTCCTGGCTCCAACCGACGAGCGGGGATACCAGCAGCGCGGCGAGGTTGAGATCGTCAAGCGGCTGCACCGCGAAACGCAGCGCCGCGATCAGGTCCTTCACGGCCAGCGGCGCACCCAGGCGCAGACGGTCGACGCCGGCCACCGGCACGCCGGCCGCGTGAAGCCGCGCAACGATCAGCCCCGCAAGTTCCTTGCGCTGGCGCACCAGCACCATCACGTCGCCCGCACCCGCACGGCGCGGCTTGCCCTTGTTCAGCGTGAAGCCCGGCCCCGAGGGATCGAGCCATTCGCGGACCTGCTGCGCGATGCGTTCCGCCATCTGCCGGTCCGGGCGGGAGAGCCAGTTGGGCTGCTGCCCGTCGTGCTCCTCCGCGCCCTCGTCATCTGCCAGCGGCGCGTCGTCGTCTTCGCCGCTCTGCTCCGAGACAGGCTGCCACAAGGCGACATAGCCCGGACGCTCCTGCCCGACATGGGGCTCGGCCGGACGATCGAGGCCGAAGCTGGCATGGCCGATGCCGGCAATGGCCTCGTCCACGAAGTCGAGCACGCGCTGCGCCGTGCGGAAGCTGCGGTCCAGCCCGAGTTCCACCAGCGGCCGCGCGGACAGGTTGCTGCGCAGCATATCGGCATTTTCAGCCGCCTCGCGCATCTTGCCCCGCACGCGGTCTGCCGCGCGGCGGAAGTTCTCGGGGCTGGTGCCCTGGAACCGGAAGATCGCCTGCTTGTAATCGCCCACGACGAACAGGGTGCGCAGCAAGGGGGGCTGCCCGTGACGTTCCCCGTGTTCCACGGCATGTTGACGCTCGTGCTGGCCCAGCCCGGCCCAGAACTCCTCCGCCATGGCGAAGACGATGTCCCACTGCGCGGCATTGGTGTCCTGCGCCTCATCGACCAGGATGTGATCGAAACGGCGATCCAGCTTGTAACGGATCCAGTCCGCCGAAGCCTGACCGCGCAGAAGATCGGCGGCGCGGCGGATCTGGTCGTCGAAGTCGATCAGGCCTTCGCGCTGCTTGGCCTCGTCCCAGGCAAGCGCGAAAGCCCGGCCGAGCCGCAATGCCGGCACGAGCCGCTCGGC
Source organism: Novosphingobium sp. BL-S-21 (assembly GCF_055521655.1). Taxonomy (NCBI): domain Bacteria; kingdom Pseudomonadati; phylum Pseudomonadota; class Alphaproteobacteria; order Sphingomonadales; family Sphingomonadaceae; genus Novosphingobium; species Novosphingobium sp. BL-S-21. The sequence goes on along the minus strand of NZ_CM145496.1, from coordinate 169,371 downwards.
CAGGCCGAGCAGCGCCTTGACCTCGCGAATGCGGGCAAGGCCCTCGCCGACGCGCAAGGCATAACCCTCGTAGTCGGGATCGCGCTTGGACAAGTGGTTGAGGCTGCGAACCGAATCGTCCTTGGTGAACAGCGCGGCATGAACATCGTCGATACCCTCCGCCCGGCGCGCCGGAGACTGGGTGAGCCAGGGCACCAGCACGTCGGTTGCCTTGTGGGCGGTGGCGGTGTTCCAATCGGCCAGGACTTCGCAGCACCGGCGCAGCGAGCGCACATCGAAGCCGTCGTCCGCACACATTTCCGCGAGCAGGTCGTCCCCGGCGTCGGCGGGCAGGCCGAGCAGGCGCACGACATGGCTGCGGATGTCGCCCGCCTGCCACGATCCCGGGCCGAACCAGGCCTCGCGCGCACCGGCGCAGCGCAGCAGGAACTCGACGACCGAATCCGGCCCGTGCCGCAGCGAGAGCTGGGCGATAGCTTCCAGCAGCGGCGCACCGTCGAAAGGATCGTTCTCCGCCGCGACCAGCAGATCCGCCAGGACCTGCCGTGCCAGCAGGGCGCGCTCGCGGTCCTCCATCGGCCGGGCGCCCGGCACCAGCTCCGCCTCCAGCGGGAACGTCGCCAGCAGCCACTGCGAGAAGGCGTGGATGGTGTCGATACGAAGCCCCCCGCCCGGACTGTCGAGCACCGCGGTGAACAGCGTTCGCGCACGGGCGCGCGTGTCCAGATCGGTCGGCGCGCCGATCGCGTCGAGCCGCTGGAATAGCTGGGTATCTTCCAGCCGCACCCATTCGGCCAGGGTGCCGTTGATGCGCGCGGCCATTTCGGTGGCGCCGGCCTTGGTGAACGTAAGGCACAATACCTGGGACGGCTCCACCCCCTCCTGCAGCAGGAGGCGCAGCACGCGGGAAGACAGCACTTGCGTCTTGCCCGTGCCCGCCGAGGCCGAAAGCCAGACGGTATCGCGCGGATTGACCGCCAGCATCTGGTTGCCGTGCAGCGGATGGACGGCGGCAGGACCGCTCATGCCCCCTCCTCCGTGGCACTGCCCTGCACGCGTTCACGGCTGCCGAGCGAAGTGATCCATTCATCGAGACGCATCAGCTGGTCGTAATCGGCATAGGACCCGAGCTCGGGGTTGAGACGCGCGGTGAAAGGCTCGTTGCCGAGGATCCAGCGGTCCAGTGCATCGTTCAGGTAGCGCTCGGTTTCCGGCAGGAAATCGTCCGGTTCGATCCCGGAGCGGCGCTTGCCGACCTTGAGCGGGGTGGCGGCGTAGCCGAACTGGTTCTTGTCCTTGGCCATCGACCAGTATTCGAAGCCCCCCGCCTCGCCTTCGATCTCGCGGCCCTGCATGTCCTTGAAGCCGCCGGCTTCGGCGATCAGCGCGATCAGGCCAAGCTGCAGCGCGAAACCTTCCTCCACTCGCCGCGGAGTGGGCGGCGAGCCCGTCTTGTAGTCGACCACGGCCAGCGTCCCGTCAGCCTGGCGGTCGATGCGGTCGGCGCGGCCGTGGATACGGATGTCGCGGTGGCGCATGTCGCCCCAGGCCTCGCTCGCCACCACACGCCGCCCCTCGGTCTTGTGCCGCAGCACGAGGTCGCGAAAGGTGTCGAGCGCGGCCGAGAGACGCGGCCACCACAGCGCGCGCATCAGCGGATGGGCGTTCTTCTCGGTCAGCACGGACTGGGCAATCGTGTGCAGCCCGTCGACCGGCTCACCCGCCTTGTGCCAGTCCTCCAGGATCTTGTGCGCCACTTCGCCCTTCCACGCCGCGCTCGGTTCGGCATCGAGCGCGTCGAGCTTGCGGAGGCGCAGGATCGCATTGGCGTAGAATTCGTAGGGATCGCCCCGCAGGCGGTCCAGCCCGGTGACCGCCAGGTCGACGCGGCGCTGCTCGGGCGCCGGCATGGGCTGCGGCCGAGGGTGCGGCGGCACCGGTGCGGCATCGTCCAGCATGCGTGCCAGGCGCAGCGCCTCCGCTTCGATATGACGCTCACCCTGCTCGCCGAGCAGCGCCTTGACCCGCAGCACGAAGCGCGAGGGGATCACCGGCCCCCCGGCATCGCGCAAGGCCCAGCTCAGCACGACGTCCGGCGCTCCCAGCGCGGCGGCCAGATCGTGCGCGGCAAGGCCGATGCGGAAATCGGCCCCCGGCACGCCGAGCGCGCGCAGCACAGCAGGCGGCAACAGGGCGTCCTGCGAGGGGGAAGCGGGCCAGACGCCTTCCACCAGCCCCCCGCAAATGACCAGGTCGGCGCGGCTCATCCGCGCTTCCAGCAGGCCGTAGATCGCCACGCGCGGATGGCCGCCCCAGGGCGGGCGCACCGAGACGCGGTCCATCGCATCGCGCAGCATGGCGTGAAGTTCGCGCGGATCGAACAGCGTTCCCGCAGAACCGGCCGCCGCGCGCAGTTCCTCGACCAGGGCGCTCAGTGCCCGGCCGTCGGGACCGCCCCAGATCGCTTCGCCGCACATCGCCTCGGCCGCGTCGGCAAGCCTTCCCAACATGAAGTCCAGCGGATCGCCTTCGCTCAGCGCGAAGAGCGGCGCGAGCATCGCCTCGACCTCGCCCCACCAGCCTTCCAGCTTTTCCTGCACCGCCAGTTCGGCCAGGGCGGCAAGACCGGCCCCGGGGCGCGGCCCGCGCAGTGCCAGGTCCAGTCGGCGGGCATTCTCGAGCCAGCGGGCACGGCCTTCGCCGCCCCCTGCCAGCGGATGGATCAGCAGGGCGATCAGCGGCACGGGCGCGGCCTGCTCCGCCATCACTTCGGCCAGCAGCAGCAGCAGGCGGCCAGAGGCGGTCTGCGCGAGCGGGCGTCCTGCGGTGTCGTCCGCCTCGATGCCCCAGCGGGTGAGATGGGCGACGACCCGCCCCGCAAGCCCGCGGTCAGGCGTAATCAGCGCCACGCGGCGTTCCGGGACTTCCAGCGCCTGGCGCACCAGCACCGCGATGGCCTGGGCTTCCTGCTCGGGATGAGTGCTTTCCATCAGCCGCACCCCGGCCAGCCGTCGCTTCTCGGGACCAAGCGCGACCCAGGCCGCCGATGCGCGGGGCGGCAGGAACAAGTTGGAAATCACGGTGCTGCGCTCGGCCGGCGAGGCGCCCAGCCCCGAACGGTGCCAATGCGCTACCTCCTCGCGCGAAATGCCCATGCGATTGAGCAGCAGCTTGAGGTGATATTGCGGATGGGTGACGGCATCGCCCCGGCCGAACGGCGGATCGTCCGGACTGTCGGGACGCCCCGCCGTGCCGAGTTCGTCCCAGACTTCCGGCGGCAGGGAAAGATCGAAATCGGGCAGGACCACGCTGCCGCCGGGCAATTCGCTGACCACGCGCAGCAATCTTGCCAGCGAAGGCGAGGCACTGGTCACACCGGCCGCAACGATGGGATAGGCCGGCGGCGAGGCCTGCCATTCGCGGGCGGCGTGCTCGAACAGGAGGTTGCGGCGCTCCGGCGCGTCGATCTCGCCGCGCTCGGCCAATTCCGCGATCCAGTGCTGCTGCACTTTCAGGAACGTGCGCGTATTGTCGGTCCAGTGGCCGGCCAGATCGCCGACGATGCCGATCACCCGTTCGCTCATCAGGTCGATCGGGGCGATGCCTTCCACCAGCAGGCGGTCCATCGTGCGCCCCAGTTCCCAGGCGCGGCGCAGCAGGGCGGCGCCCTTTCCGGCCTCGGCGCCCTCTACCTCGCGCAGGAAGTGAGCGATGCGGAGCCAGCGCCGGGTCGGATCGGCCGCGGGCGGGATGTCAGAGGCACCGAGCGGATCGAGCAAGGGCCCCAGCGTCTCGTCCAGATCGAGATCGCCCACCACCACCATGCGCGGCAGCAGAAGACCCGGCCTGTCGGTCGTGCCGGAAAAGCGCACGAAAGCCTCGGTCACCGTGCGGACCGTGCGGCGGCTTGGCAGCAGCAGCGTCAGCCGCGCCAGGCCCAGTTCACCTTCGGCGTAACGCGGCACCAATCCCGCCACCAGGGCGTCTGCGAAGCCGCGGTGAGCGGCAATCGAGAATACGCGCGGCCCTCTCTTGTCGGGCCCCGCCCTGTCAGGCACGGGTCAGCCATTCCTCGGTGGGCTTGATCGCGGTCGGCTCGCCCACTTCGAACCAGAGCCCGGTATGGGAAATGCCGTAGAGGCGCCCTTCCTTGATGGCGCGGTTCCACAACACGTTGGTCGAGAATGGTCCTTCCGGCGCATCGCGCAGGAGGCGCTTCGATACGATCTGGATGCCCGAATAGATGAAGGGCGCGATGCGGCCCTGCTTGCGGCGGGCGATGCGCCCTGCGGGATCGAGGTGAAAGTCGCCCTCGCCCCGATAATTCACCGCGCGCGGATGCGAGACCAGCAAGAGCAGTGCATCCATGATTTCCGGGTTCCAGGCCCGCGAAAGCTCGTGGAACACGTCTTCCGGTCCGTCGAGCCAGATATTGTCGCTGTTGAGGCAGAAGAACGTCTCGGGCAGCAGCGGCGCAGCCTTGACCATCCCGCCGCCGGTTTCCAGCAGGCGTTCGCGCTCGTCCGACACGGTGACCTGCGGCCCCTTGTGGCGCGCCTTGAAGTGGCCTTCCAGCGCGTCGGCAAGGTAATGGACATTGACCACCGCCTTCTCGACCCCGGCCGCATCGAGTTTGTCGAGCGCGTGGTCGATCAGCGACTTGCCGGCGACGCGCACCAGCGGCTTGGGCTGGGTGGCAGTCAGCGGCCGCATCCGCTTGCCGAGGCCGGCGGAGAGCACCATGGCCGTATCGCTGGCCAGCTTCACTTCGTTCATGCCGCGTAGCTCCCGCCATTGGCGTCGCGCAAATGGGCGGGGATATTGGCATCGAACCAGCGCGCGACCGGCTCCAGTGCCGGATGCGCCAGGTCGCGTTCGAGCATCGCCCAGACGCGGGGGATCAGTTCCAGATAACGCGACTTGCCGTCACGCCGCCAGAGACGCACGAAAATGCCGATGATCTTGGTGTTCCGCTGCGCGCCGAGGCGGGCATAGTCCGCCAGGAACGTCTCGGGATCGGCATCGGTGGCCTGGATGTAATGGTCGAACATCTCGGCCTCCAGTTCGGGCGAGACATCGCGGCGCGCGTCCTGCAGCAGCGAGACCAGATCGTAAGCGGGATGGCCGATCAGCGCGTCCTGGAAATCGAGCAGGCCCTGCTTTTCCAGCGCGCCGAGCAGCATGATGTTTTCGGCGTGGTAATCGCGCAGCACGGTCACGCCCGGGCGCTGGCGAGGCAGCAGTTCACCCATCACCGCTTCCCAGGCGGCGGTGAAGCCCGCGGAATCGACGTAGAGGTTCTGCGCCGTGCAGTACCAGTCGATGAACAGGCGCACCTCGCGCTGATACTCGCTCATCGAATAGTCGAGGAAAGGCCCCGGCGGCAGCTGGCGGAGCTGCGCCAGCACGTCCACGGCGCCGCGGTAGACGGCCTCTTCGTCGTCCTGCCACTGGTCGAGATAGTCGCGCATCCGTGCGTGGCCGAAGTCCTCGATCAGCACGAGCCCGCGTTCCGCCCAGTCCGCCAGGATGCGCGGCGCGCGCAGCCCGTTGGCATCGAGCCAGCGCGCGGCGCGCAGGAACGGCGTGGGATCCTCGTTGGGCGGCGGCGCATCCATCAGCATCGCCGTTTCGCCATCCGCGCGGGTAACGCGGAAATAGCGCCGGAACGAAGCGTCCCCGGCAAGCGGTTCGACGGCGGCGCCTGCCCATCCGGCGTCGGCCAGGAAGGGTTCGAGGTCCTCGGGAAGGTTCGCTGGGTTCGTGCTCATTTCGGGATTCGCCCTAGAGCATTTTCAAGTCGGGTGGAAACACCTGACGACTCGGAAAATGCGACAAACAAACAACGGTGATCGCTGTTCCGATAAAATCAGAACCCAAGGCGATCCCGCCAATCGGGCCCCGGCTCGACAATGGCGGTCCGCCCGTCGCCCGCAACTTCCAGCGTGATCGAGAGACAGGCCGGCTCATGGGCGAAGCCGCCCGCGTGATCGGGCCACTCGGCGAGCAGCACGGCGCCTTGCCGATAGTCGTCCAACCCGATCTCATCGGCCTCGGACGGATCCTGGAGCCGGTAGAAATCGGCATGGACCAGCGGCAGACGCACGCCCGGACGGCCGGAATCGGGCTCGCCTGCAGGAGACACGTCGCCCTGCGGCGGATCGTAGACTTCGATGATGGCGAAGCTCGGCGACGGCACTTCGCCTTCGTGCCCGAGGGCGGCGATGATGGCGCGGGCGAGCGTTGTCTTGCCCGCGCCGAGACCGCCGGTGAGGGCGACGACGTCATCGGGGCGCAACCGATCGGCAATGGCGCGGCCGAAGCGTTCCATCGCGGCAAGGTCGGGCAATGCAATCTTCACGGAAGCTCCACCAGCGCGCTGGTACCTTGGCCGGGCTCCGAAGCGAGGCGCAGCGCGCCGCCATGCGCCTCGACCAGTTGGCGCGCGAGCGGCAGGCCCAGGCCTTGGCTGCGCTCCACCGACTTGCCGTCGGCGCTGGCCTTCATGCCGTCAAGCGCCAGGGCCACGCTGCGGCTGTCCATCCCCGCTCCCTGGTCCTGGACCAGGATCTGGAGCCATTCCCCGTCACCCGACTTGCGGCGGCCGAGCTGCACCAGGATGCGCTGGCCCTGCCGGGAGGCGGCAATGGCATTGTCGACGAGATGGCCGACGGCCCGCGCAAGCCGCTTGCGATCGCCGGAAATCGGCCGCAGCAGGCCGCTCGCCTGAAGATCCAGCACCAGCCCCGCCTTCTGGAGCCGCGACGCGCGCTCCTCCACCACGGAGCGGATGAAGGGCATCGGGTCGATCTCTTCCTTCTTCAGCGGCAGCAGCCCCGCTTCGCCCTGCGAAAGGTCCAGCAGGCTGTCGATATGATCGCCCAGCGCTTCCACGGAAGTGAGGATCGCCTCGATATATTCGCGCCCGCTGTCCGAAAGCTCGCCGCCGACGCCCGCCTCCAGCAGTTCGGCGAAACCGCCGATCGAGGTGAGCGGCGTGCGCAGTTCGTAGCTCATCTTGGCAAGGAACCGGGTCTTGATCGTATCCGCCTCGATCAGCGCCGCATTGCTCTCGCGCAGCGCGGCCTCGGCCTTCTGCGAATCGGTAATGTCGAGCACGGCCAGCAGCCCGTTGCCATCGGGCAGCGGCACGCCCGCGAACTCCAGCATGCGCCCGTCAGCCAGCGCGATGCGGCCGCCCTTCTGCGCCCGGTCCAGCGTGGCGGTGCGCATGACGCTGCCCACCGTCTCCGCTTCGGCCGGCCGCTTGAGGCGCGGCGCGATCTTCTTGAGCAGGTCCTGCATATGCGGATGGGTGTCGAGAAAGTCGCTGTCGAGCCCCCAGTCGGCGGCGAAGCGGCGGTTCCATATCTGCATGCGCCCGTCCGGCGCGAAGACCGCAATCGATTCGAACAGACTGTCGAACGTGGCCGTGCGGGTGCGCAGAAGGGTATCGCGCACGGCCGACAGGCGCAGCTGCTCGGTGCGGTCCTCGGCGATCAGCATCAGCCCGCCATCGGGCACCGGCTGGGCGACGATGCGCAGATGCGTGCCGTCCGCCAGGGTCCAGGCTTCCTCGCTCGCTTCACCCGAAGCGAACCAGGCCGCCTTCTCACGGCGCCAGGCGGGGAAATCGCGCGCTTCGGGCACGCGCCCGGCATCGCGCGCAGCATCGAGCAGGCGCTCGAAGGCAGGAAGATCCTGCATGGCCTGCGCCGAGAGCTTGAACAGGCGCTGGAACGGCTGGTTGGCGAACGTCAGGCGCTTCTTGGCGTCGAACTGGGCCACGCCTGCCGAAAGCTGATCGAGCAACCCGCGCTGCGCCTCGCGGAAAGCGCGGAACGAGCGCGACATTTCCTCAAGGTCCTCGATATCGACCGCGTATCCCGCGACCCCGTCCTCGCCCAGGGGCAGGTCGCTGACGCGCATCGCGCGGCGCTGGCCGTTGATCGTGGTCGAGACGATGCGCTGGATCGGCGAGCCCTTGTCGGCCGCGACGCGCGCGACTTGCGCCGGGGTAAGGCCGTCGACGTTCTCGACCAGTTCGGTCCCACTGGCCACGACGCCTTGCGCGCTGTCGCCGCCGACCGCGGCGACATAGGCCGAATTGACCAGTTGCAGTTCGCCGTCCGGACGGCGGAACCACATCGGCATCGGCGCCGCCTCGATCAGCGAGACCAGCGCGGTGAAATCCCCCCTCGCCCGCGAGGCTTCGTCGCGTAGGCGGGTGAGTTCGGTCTCGCTGTCGGAAAAGTCGAAGACCCAGACCAGCGCGGCGCCGCCGGGCGAGACTTGCGGGTCGGCCAGATGCCCCCGCAGCGCCAGCGACCGGGTGGACCCGCGCGGGGTCAGCACCATGCGAAAGGGCGTCGCGGTCTTCTGGGTGCGGCGTACGGCCTCGGTCAGCTCTTCCAGCTTCTCTGCCGGCAAGCCCCGCTCGCCCGTGTCGAGTTCGGACAGGAACTGCGGCACTTCGTCCAGCCCCAGCCACTGCGCCAGGCGCGGACTGGCTTCGATTCGCCCGTCGGAGCGGACGAGCAGCGGCGATGCGGGCGATTCCTCGACCATGCGGCCAAGGCGCCGCGCGGAGCGAAGCTGGTTTTCAGCCCGCTTCTGTCGGCTGCGCGCCGTAAGCACGGCCCAGGCCGCCGCCAGCATCCAGGCAGCGAGCAGGAGACCGATCAGGAGGGGTACGAGGCGATCCTGGTCCATTCACCAACGGCTATGATGCGGGGAAGCCCTAAACACAATGGGGAGAACGTCTGTGTTTAGTACGCCTTCGACATCCGTCGAAGGCTTGCGGCACCGGCCCACGCCCCCACCCGACCTCCCACTAGCATATCCTGATGGGAGGTCGGGTGGGGGCGTGGGCCGGTGCCGCATAGGGAATGCCCGAATGGGCATTCCCTACCGAAAGCATCAATAACGGTAGTGGTCCGGCTTGAACGGACCGGCTTCCGGCACGCCGATGTAGTCGGCCTGCTTCTTCGACAGCTTGGTGAGCTTCACGCCCAGCTTTTCGAGGTGCAGCGCGGCGACCTTCTCGTCGAGGTGCTTGGGCAGCACATAGACTTCGTTCTTGTATTCGTCGTTTTTGACGAAGAGTTCGATCTGCGCGAGCGTCTGGTTGGTGAAGCTCGACGACATGACGAAGCTGGGGTGGCCGGTGGCGCAGCCCAGGTTCACCAGGCGGCCCTTGGCGAGCACGATGATCTGCTTGCCGTCCGGGAAAGTGACCAGGTCGGTGCCCGGCTTGACTTCCTTCCAGTCGTAGTTGTCGAGCGCCGAGATCTGGATCTCGCTGTCGAAGTGGCCGATGTTGCAGACGATCGCCTTGTCGCGCATCGCTTCCATGTGCTCGCCGGTGATGACGGCTTCGTTGCCGGTGGCGGTGACGAAGATGTCGCAGCGCTTCACGGCGTCTTCCATGGTGACGACTTCATAGCCTTCCATGGCGGCCTGAAGGGCGCAGATCGGGTCGATTTCGGTGACCATCACGCGGGCGCCGCCGTTGCGGAGCGAAGCGGCCGAACCCTTGCCGACGTCGCCGAAGCCGGCGACGCAAGCGACCTTGCCGGCCAGCATCACGTCGGTGGCGCGACGGATCGCGTCGACCAGCGATTCCTTGCAGCCATAGAGGTTGTCGAACTTCGACTTGGTCACCGAATCGTTCACGTTGATCGCGGGGAACGGCAGCTTGCCGTCCTTGGCGAGGTGGTAGAGGCGGTGAACGCCGGTGGTGGTCTCTTCCGAAACGCCCTTGATGGCCTTGACCGAGGCGGTCAGGTAGCCCGGCTTCGCCTTGAGGAAGGCGTTCAGCGCGCGGACGAATTCGATTTCTTCGGCGTTGGTGGGCTCGAACAGCGGCTCACCGGCTTCGACGCGGGCACCCCAGAGCGCGAACATGGTGGCATCGCCGCCATCGTCGAGGATGAGGTTGGCAGTGAGGTCAGGGTTCTCTTCGGTCGACCAGTCGAAGATCTTGCCGACATAGTCCCAGTAATCGGCCAGCGATTCACCCTTGATCGCGTAGACCGGGATACCGGCAGCAGCGATGGCGGCGGCAGCGTGGTCCTGGGTCGAGAAGATGTTGCAGGTGGCCCAGCGCACGTCGGCACCGAGAGCGACCAGCGTCTCGATCAGTACGGCGGTCTGGATCGTCATGTGCAGCGAGCCGGTGATGCGCGCGCCCTTGAGCGGCTGCGAAGCGCCGAATTCCTCGCGCAGCGCCATCAGGCCCGGCATTTCGGTTTCGGCGATGTTGATCTCGGTGCGGCCGAAATCGGCAAGCGAGATATCGGTAATGGCGTAGTCGTGGGCGATCTGGGCAGTGGCCACGGGAAGCTCCTGGTACGTTGGACGTTGCGTGGAGACGCCGAACGGCAAAGCCCGGCGTCTCGAATGCATGGTCCCTACCCCGTCAGCTTTCGCGACGCAAATATAAAGATATCTTTATATGGCTTCCCGCCCGTTCGCCAAATCCGCCCGAGGGGGCAAATTCGCTCGCAGAAGGCAGCGGAGCCCCCGCCTTCGCGGGGGCTCCCCGATCTTACGCCTTTCCGGCCAGATCGAACCGATCCGCGTTCATCACCTTGGTCCAGGCCGCGACGAAGTCCTTGAGGAACTTCGGCCCTGCATCGGCGCAGGCATAGACTTCGATGAGCGCGCGGAGCTGGGAGTTGGAGCCGAACACCAGGTCCGTCCGCGTTGCCGTCCACTTCTGCGTGTTGCTGGCGCGGTCGGTACCCACGAACGTCTCGTCGGCCTGGTCGTCCACCTGCTTCCACGCCGTGCCCATATCCAGCAGGCCAACGAAGAAGTCGTTGGTGAGCTGCCCTTCGCGATCGGTGAAGACCCCGTCCTTCGAGCCGCCGTGGTTGGCGCCCAGCACCCGCAGGCCGCCGACCAGAACCGTCATTTCCGGCGCGCTGAGGCCAAGGAGCTGCGCCCGGTCGATCAGCAGTTCCTCGGTCGGAACTGTGAAGGCCACCTGCAGGTAGTTGCGGAAGCCGTCGACGCGGGGTTCCAGCACCGCGAAGCCTTCCACATCGGTCTGCTCCTGCGTGGCATCTGTGCGACCGGGCAGGAACGGCACTTCCACGGGCGTTCCCGCATCGGCCGCGGCCTTCTCGATCGCGGCGTTGCCGCCCAGCACGACGAGGTCGGCCACGCTGACTTTCCTGCCTCCGGCCGAACCGTCGAATTCAGCCTTGATGCCTTCGTAGACCTTGAGGACTTTCGCGAGCTTCTCGGGTTCGTTGACCTCCCAGTCCTTCTGCGGGGCAAGGCGGATACGGCCGCCATTGGCGCCGCCGCGGTGGTCCGACCCGCGATATGTCGACGCCGAAGCCCAGGCGGTGGAGACCAGTTCGCCCACGGTCAGGCCCGAAGCGAGGATCTTCTGCTTGAGCGCGGCCACGTCCCCCGTCTCGATCGCGGCATGGTCGGCGGCAGGGATCGGATCCTGCCAGAGCAGGTCTTCCGCCGGAACTTCCGGCCCGAGGTAACGCGCCTTGGGGCCCATGTCGCGGTGGCAGAGCTTGAACCAGGCGCGCGCGAAAGCATCCGCGAAGTGGTTCGGGTCGGCACGGAAGCCTTCCAGGATCCTGCGATATTCGGGGTCGACCTTGAAGGCCATGTCGGCCGTGGTCATCATCGTCGGCACACGGCGTTCGGGGCTATGTGCGCCGGGCGCCATGTCCTCGGGCTTCTGGGCGACAGGCTGCCATTGCTGCGCGCCGGCAGGGCTGCGCACGAGTTCGTATTCGTAATCCAGCAGCATGTGCAGGAAGCTCATGTCCCACTGGATCGGCGTAGGCGTCCACGAGCCTTCGAGACCCGACGTGATCGTGTGATCGCCGAAGCCGCTTTCGTGTCCGCTCTGCCAGCCAAGGCCCTGCTGCGCGATGTCCGCGCCTTCCGGTTCGGCGCCCACTTTCGCCGCATCGCCGGCGCCATGGCATTTGCCGAAAGTATGGCCGCCCGCCGTGAGCGCGGCGGTTTCCTCGTCGTTCATGCCCATGCGCGCGAACGTCTCCCGGATGTCGCGAGCCGAGCCGACCGGGTCGGGATCGCCGCCGGGACCCTCGGGATTGACGTAGATGAGGCCCATCTGAATCGCGGCCAACGGGTTTTCGAGCGCCATCTCCTTTTCGGGCTGGATGCGTGTCTCGGCGCCCTGGCCCACCCATTCTTCCTCGGTGCCCCAGTAGACGTCCTTTTCAGGCTCGAAGATGTCCTCTCGCCCGCCGCCGAAGCCGAAAGTCGGGCCGCCCATCGATTCGATGGCGACATTGCCGGTGAGGATCAGCAGGTCCGCCCAGGAGAGCTTGGCCCCGTACTTCTGCTTGATCGGCCAGAGCAAACGCCGCGCCTTGTCGAGATTGGCGTTATCCGGCCAGGAATTGAGCGGGGCGAAGCGCTGGTTGCCGGAAGAGGCGCCGCCGCGCCCGTCGCCGGTGCGATAAGTGCCCGCGCTGTGCCAGGCCATGCGGATGAAGAAGGGTCCGTAGTGCCCGTAATCCGCCGGCCACCAGGGCTGGCTGTCGGTCATCAGCGCGGTGAGGTCTGCCTTGAGCGCCGCATAGTCGAGCGACTTGAAGGCCGCTGCATAATCGAAGTCGTCGCCGAGCGGATTGGCGCTGGCGCCGCTGGTGCTGAGGATGTCGAGGGAAAGCTGGTTGGGCCACCAGTCACGGTTGGTGCGGCCAAGCAGCGATCTTACCGGCTCGCCGTGCATCGGGCAGCCGCTGGTCTTCGCGTCCATGTCATTCTCCTTCCGGTCGGGTCTGTCGATTCCGTCCTGTCATCGAACGGTTTGGAACTGTCCGCGTCGCACCATCCGGCGCGCTATCGACTGGCCACGGGCGCGCCCGCTCCAGACCGATCCTGAATACCCTTGTCGTCTCCAACCAGGCCTGAAACCCGGCAAGGCCACTCTCCCGGCGCCCTTCGGCACCGCCTGCAGCTTGCCAGATATGCAGCCACGATCAAGCGCCGCACGCCTGCCGGCTCACGCAAAATTCCGATCATCGATCGGGGGGAAAGTGATGAGAGTTCGTTCGAAAGATCGTGACCCGCGAAGTTCGCGGCACCGATCGAACGAGATGCCGGGCCGGGCGTTTTTCCGCCTCCTGTCGCTCTCGGTGGACATGTGGACAGGAGGCGGAAGTGGCAAAGGCAGGTCAGGACCCGCCGTTGCACGCCTGGGGGGAAGGCCGCGGCCCTCCCGCATCTCTGGGACGATCACGTCGCTGCTCCCAACCCCTGCCTGCCGCCCTGCTGCGGCGGGAAGCCCGCGTGGCAATGCCGGAGGAAGAGAGGTTCGTGATCATGTCGCGCTCGCTATCAGCCGGGATTATTACACCCGCAAGACATAATACTCAACATCGTCTCAGGCGATATCGGTGAAGAATTACTGAATTAACCAAGACATCAGCAAATGACATGACTGCAGCATACCAAGATATCACTGCAACATGACTGAAATTCCCCGAACAATTCTAGGTGAGCAGGCCCAAGGCCCAGCGCACGATCAGCACGATCACCCCGCCCGCCAGCGCATAGGCAAGGCAGATCGGCGCCGTGCGGGCGAGTGCCCTCCCCTCGTGTCCGACCAGCCCGACCGTCGCCGTGCCCGCCACGATGTTGTGCGGCGCCATGATGTTGCCGATAGCCGAACCGAGGCTCTGCCCCGCCAGCGCGAGCCAGTGCGGCAGGGTCACGGCATCGGCCGCGGCCACCTGGAAGTTCGCGAAGATGATGTTGGAGGCCGTTCCCGATCCTGTCACGAACGACCCCAGCGCCCCCACCAGGGGCACGGCGAGCGGCCAGGCCTGACCAAACAGGCCGGTCGCCCCAACGGCCAGCGCATCGATCAGCCCGCCGTGAACCATGAAACGCGCCAGGGTCAGCACGGAGACGAGCGCAATCGCCACTTGCGGCAGGCGGCGGAGCGCGGCGAGCATCGACCCGGCGACGAGACGCGGGCGAAAGCCGTTGATCAGCGCCGTCAGCAGGAAGGCCAGCAAGAGCATCGTGCCGGGGTGGTAGAACGGCAGCATCTGGTCTCCGAAGCCCTGCCGGTAGGTCCACTCGACATGATAGGACCGCAGGGCCGTGCGCAGCGGATCGATCAGGCGGCTGGCAAGAATGAGCGCCACCAGCAGAAGATAGGGCAATCCGGCGCGCAGCAGGGCTTTCGTCTCCGGCCCTTGCGCCCGCGCTGTCGGCGGCGCTCCGCGGCGTAGCCAGACGATGAACAGGGCCCCGCCCAGCAGCGCACCGCCCAGCGTCGGCAGTTCGGGCCCGGCCAGCCCCGCGATCAAGGCGGCCGCCGGGAAGAAGCAGGCCGCCGCCATTGCCGCCACCTGCCACGAAGCGGCGCCGCCGTGCCGCAGCGTCGCACTGCCGAGCCTCACGACGATGAGCGCCAGGCTCCAGCCGATGCAGGCATGGAGCAGCAGGATGGCCAGCGATAGCCGCCGCTCGTCGACCGGCCCGGCCTCCACCAGCGGCACCATCGGCGCGCCCACCGCCCCGAAGGAAACGCCCACGACATGGCCGATCAGGGCGACCAGCAGCGCCCGCTCCGGCGCCACGCCCAGCGCGACCAGCATCGGCGCGACGATGGCCACCGGCGTGCCGAAGCCCGAGGCGCCCTCCAGGAACATCGCGAAGAAATAGCCCACCAGCAGCGCCGTGGCCGCCGGATCGGACGATATCGACGATAGCCACTCCCCGATCACCCCGGTGGCGCCGGTCCGCATCTGGTATTCGTGGATGGAGAGCGCGGGAAACACGATCCACAGGATCGTCGCTGCCGTGAAGCCCGCCTCCAGCACGGGCCCGGCCAGATCGGCGGGCGTGTCTCCGAACTGGAAGGCCGCGACCGAGACGATCGCCGCGATCACGGCCGAGGCCGTACCGGCCGCCGCCGCCGACCAGCGCAGCCCCGTCATCAGGAACACGAGCGCCAGGATCGGAACGAGCGCCAGCGCGGCCATCGGCGGGGCTAGTCCCCCTGCCCGGCGGCCAGCGGCTCCTGCGGCACGAGGTCCGGCTCGGGCGGGACGGGATGGCGCGGCGCGCCGCTGCGCTCGAACGTGCTGATATTGTCGATCGTGGTGCCGGCGATGGCGGTCATCGCCTCGCGCGTGAAGAAGCCCTGATGGCCGGTGATGAGCACGTTGGGAAACGTCATCAGCCGCACGAACACGTCGTCGCGGATCACCTGGTCGGACAGGTTCTCGAAGAACAGGTCCTCCTCTTCCTCGTAGACGTCCAGCCCGACATAGCCGACCTGCCCGCTCTTCAGCCCGGCGATCACCGCGCGGGCATCCATCACTGCGCCGCGGCTGGTGTTGATGAGCATGACGCCGCGCTTCATCCGGCCGATCGCCTCCCGGCCGATCAGGTGATGGGTGTCCGGCGTCAGCGGGCAATGGAGGCTGATCACGTCGCAGCGGGCCAGCAGTTCGTCCAGCGGAACATAGCGGCCGCCGATGGCCGTGAGTTCCGGGGTTTCGAAAGGATCGCTGGCCAGCACCTCGCAGCCGAAGCCCTTGAGGATGCGGGCCAGGTTGATGCCGATCTTGCCGGTGCCGATCACGCCGGCCACTTTGCCCCTGAGATCGAAACCGAGCAGGCCTTCGAGGGCGAAGTTGCCCTCGCGCACGCGGGCATAGGCCTTGTGGATCTTGCGGTTGAGCGAAAGGATCAGCGCCGCGGCGTGCTCGGCGATGGCGTCGGGCGAATAGGCGGGAACGCGGCCTATGCGCAGGCCCAGTTCGCGGGCGGCGTCGAGATCGACATTGTTGAACCCGGCACTGCGCAGCGCGATCATGCGCGTTCCGCCGGCGACCAGGATTTCCAGTTCCTCGCGCCCAAGCTGGTCGTTCACGAAAGCGCAGATACAGTCATGACCCCGCGCCAGATGGGCGGTGTGCGAATTCAGGCGCGGCTCCAGATAGAACAACGTGTGACCGGCACCGGCCTCGTCATTGGCCTTGTCAAGGAATTCGCGATCGTAGGGACGCGTGCTGAAGACCGCAACTTTCAAGGAAGTCCTCCTGTCATCAGGACAATTTTCAGATTACCACTGCAATCGGTCCGCACAACCGGAAGAGCCGGGTTCGGCAGACCGCGCCGCTCCGGTCAGCCCGGTGCATGCACACCCCATCCCGAGGCGTGAAGCGAGACCAGTAAGGTTCAGGGTTTGGGCATGACCGCGTCGATCACCGTCAGGTGCTCGGGCGGTCCTTCGGCCACGCGCGAATTGGTGACCAGGATCGTCGTGCCCGGCGCGAGCTGCGCCTTGACCTTCTCGTAGAAGGGGCGCGGCAGGCGCAGGCGATTGACGATCGCCTCGTCCACTTCGCGCCCTTCGTCATCGCCGTGGCCGGGCAGGCCGACATAGACCCAGCGCGGCTTGCCGTCCCGCAGGATCATCGTGATGACGTGGGAGCCGGGATCGTCGTCGTTCACTTCGGCCACGCTGCGGCCGATCTCGATGCCGTTGCGCAGCACGACCACCCGCTGGTCCAGTTTGGAGACGATGATCGACAGCGGCCCGCTGGGCGCAAGCTGCGGGCGCCAGCGATATTGCTCCCCTCCGGACAGCGGGGTGCGGTCGACCGGCCGGCCCTTGTCGTCGAAGGGGACGAGCAGGCTGTTGTCGCTGGTGCGGACGTGCTTCTCGGCATCGCCTTCCACCACGACCGTCACGCCCAGCTTGGTGATGGCGAAAAGCTCCTTCGCGAAGCCATAGGGCATGTGCACGCAGCCATGACTTTCGGGATAGCCCGGAAGTCCTCCGGCATGGAGCGCAACACCGTCCCAGGTCAGGCGCTGCTGATAGGGCATCGGTGCGTTGTTGTAAGTGCTGGACCGGTGCTTCGCGTCCTTCTGGAGGATCGTGAACACGCCGGTGGGCGTGGCATGGCCCGCCTTGCCGCTGGAGACCGTGGTCGCGGCGATCCGCACGCCGTTGCGGTAGACGATGCCGATCTGCCTTGAGAGGTCCACATAGACCATGATCGGCCCGGTCGGCGAAACGTCCGGTGCCCAGACCCATTCGCCGGGTTTGAGGTGCTCCATGCGCCGCGCGAATTCAGGCGGAGACGTCGCTTTCGCGCCCTGCGCATGAGCGGGTGCCGCCGCCAGGGCCATCCACCAGACCGCCGATGCGCAAAGCACCGGCACCTTCAATAGTCGCATCGAAATCCCTGTAGCAGATGAGTTCGCGCCGCCTGGACCGGTGCCGACCTGCTCCGAAGCAGGTCGGCATTCGATCAGCGCACGCGGCCGCGCTGGACCAGGTTCACTATTGCCAGAAGGACCACCGCCCCCAGGAAAGCGACCAGGAGGCCCACGATCGAGAATTCCTTCACCGATCCGCCAATGCCGAACTGGTTGGCGATGAGGTTGCCGATCACCGAGCCCACGCAGCCCACAACGATATTCCAGAAGATGCCCATCGAGGCATCGCGGTTCATGACCAGGCTGGCAAGCCAGCCGGCGATGCCGCCAACGATCAATGCGATAATCCAGCCCATGACGTTCTCCCGACCAATTCCTCGCGACGCGCGGGGACAACTGCTCTGTAGAAATGACTGCGAAGATCTTAAATACCGGGCCCAAGAGAATGAAATCGGCGACTTATCCGAACCTTGAACCCGTCAGACAGGAAGCTGCGCCCGTCTGTTCAAAACGTCAACAGATACATAGACGTTTCTACCGAATGCCCCGCGATCGCGGCGCATTCGGAACCCTGGCGATATTTCACGACGCGCGAATTCACTGTTTCAGTTCCGCCGCGGCATCCTCGAAAGGCCGCCTAGCCGCTCACGCTGTTGTAGCCGCTGTCGACGTAGATCGTCTGGCCCGTCACGAAACGGGCCTTCGGGCCGAGCAGAAAGGCCGCCATGTGGCCGATCTGCTCGATCGTCACCAACTGGTGGAGCGGCGCCTTTTCCGCCGCCAGCCGGATCAGTTCGTCCAGATGCGACAGGCCGGACGCGGCGCGGGTGCGGACAGGCCCGGTCGACAGCGCATTGACGCGAATGCCCGTCGGCCCCAGTTCGTCGGCCAGGTAGCGCACGCTGGCCTCCAGCGCCGCCTTTACCGGCCCCATCAGGCCGTAGCCCGGCACGACTTTCTCCGAGCCGTAGAAGCTCATCGTCAGGATCGAGCCGCCTTCGGCCATGAGCGGTTCGGCAAAGCGCGCAAGCCGGATCAGCGAGTGGCAGGACACGTCCATGGCCTTGGTGAAGCCCTCCACCGAGCTGTCCACGACCCGGCCGTGCAGGTCCTGCTTGGGCGCGAAGGCCACCGAGTGGAGCAGGAAGTCCAGCCGTCCCCAGCGGGCGGCGATCTCGGTGAAAAGCGCCTCCATCTGCTCCGGCGCGGTCACGTCGAGCGGCAGGAAGATGGGCGCGCCAAGGGCCTGTGCCAACGGCTCGACATGGGACCGCGCCTTGTCGCCCTGGAACGTCACAGCCAGCTCCGCACCGTCCGCGCGCAGCGCCTCGGCGCAGCCCCAGGCCAGGGACTGGTCGTTCGCCATGCCCACGATCAGTCCGCGTAAAGGCAATCCGGCCATGCGCCGCTCTCCTTATTCGTGACGAAGTGCGTCGATCGGGTTGAGGCTGGCCGCGCGCTGCGCCGGGAAATAGCCGAAGACCACGCCGATCACCGCCGAAACCGCGAAGGCGCCCAGGTTGACGACCGGATCGAATATCCAGGGCAGGCCCATCAGGGGCGTGGCCACACCCACCACGAGCTGTGCCAGCAGCAGACCGATGACCCCGCCGAGGCAGGAGAGCACCACCGCCTCCACGAGGAACTGCAGCAGCACCTCGTTGGCCACCGCGCCGATCGCGAGGCGAATGCCAATCTCGCGCGTGCGCTCGGTCACCGAGACCAGCATGATGTTCATGATGCCGATCCCGCCCACGACCAGGCTGATGGCAGCGACGGCGGCAACGATCTGAGTGAGCATCGACGTCGTCTGGGTCAGCGTGTCGGAGATCTGCTTGGTGTCGAAGATGTTGAAATCGTCGTCCTTGCCTTCGGTCAGGTGGCGGCGCTCGCGCAGCAGCCTGGTGAGGGTCTGCTGGACCTGCTCGGTGGAATAGTTGTCATCGACGCCGACGAGGATCGTGCGGATGGACGTCGTGCCCAGGAAACGGCGCTGCACCGTCTTGATCGGCATGATGACGATGTCATCCTGGTCGCCGCCGAAGCCGGCCTGTCCCTTGGTGGTCAGCAGCCCGATCACGTCGCAGGACACGTTGCCGATGCGGAAGCGCTTGCCGATCGGGTCGGCATTCCGAAACAGGTTGGTGCTCACTGTCGAGCCGATGATGCACACCGACTTGCCGGCGGTTTCCTCGTCCTCGTTGAACAGGCGGCCCTCCTGCAAGGGCCAGGGCTGGATCTTGAAATAGTCCGAGGTCGTCCCGTTGATCGTGGTGGACCAGTTCGCGCCCTCGTAGATCGCGGTTCCGCTGGAGGAAGCCTGCGGCGCCACGGCCATGACCCCGCCCACCTGCTGGCGGATGGCCACGATATCCGAAGGGTCGAAATCGCGCGGGGACGGACCGCCGCCGCCGCGGCCGAAGCCCTGGCCGGGACGCACCTGGAGGATGTTCGTGCCCAGCGCGGCGATCTGCTGCGTCACCGCCGCCGTCGTCGCCTTGCCCAGGGTCACCATCGAAACCACCGCACCCACGCCGATGACGATGCCCAGCATGGTCAGCAGCGAGCGCAACATGTGCCGCCGGATCGAGCGCAGCGCGAGAAGGAAGATCGTGCCCAGCATCAGCCCGGCACGCCATCGGGTGTTGCGGCCGATGGCCCTGCTGCCGATAGCCCAGCCGCCGGCGCCCCGTTCCCCTGCTCGATGCGGTCGATCAGGCCGTCCTTGAAGTGGACGATCCGCCGCGCATATTCGGCCATGTCGGGCTCATGGGTGACCATCAGCACGGTGATCCCGGAATCGCGGTTGAGCACCGAAAGGAACTCCATGATCTCCACCGAGCGCTGGCTGTCGAGGTTGCCGGTCGGCTCATCGGCCAGCAGGACCTCGGGATTGGTGACGATGGCGCGCGCGATCGCCACGCGCTGCTGCTGCCCGCCAGAAAGCTCTCCCGGCGTATGCCCCGCCCAGTCGGCAAGCCCCACTTTGTCGAGCGCGGCCATGGCCTCCTTGCGGCGGTCCTGCTTGACATCGCCCCGGTAGAGCAGCGGCAGTTCGACGTTTTCCAGTGCGGAAGTGCGCGCCAGGAGGTTGAAGCCCTGGAACACGAAACCGAGATAGCGGCGCCGCAGAAGGGCGCGCTGGTCCCGGTCGAGGCTCTCGACGTGATGGCCATGGAACAGGAATTCGCCGGTGGTCGATACGTCGAGACAGCCGAGAATGTTCATCATCGTCGACTTGCCCGAACCGGACGGTCCCATGACGGCCACGAAGTCTCCCGCCGCGATGTCGAGGTCGACGCCTTTCAACGCCCGGAACGCGGTGGCCCCGGTGCCGAACACCTTGGTGATCCCGCGCAGCGAGATGATCGGGGTGGCGACGGGAGCGCTGCCGGCCATGTGCCCTGCCCTCAGCTCCCGGTCCCGGCAAGCTCGCCGGTGATGACCGGCATGCCCGGCTTGAGATCGCCCGAAACCACTTCGGTCTGCTGGCCATTGGTGCTGCCGGTGACGATCTCGATCGCCTGCGGCTTGCCCTCGGCCGTCAGCACGTAGATCGTCTGGCGCGTCCCCCGGTCGAGCGTGGCGCTCTTGGCCGCGCGCTGGCCGCGGCGGGGCGGGCGGAACCCGATCGCGTCGGTCACGCCGCCGCCCTTCTTCTTGGCATTGCCCGTCGCCTGCGGGCTATAGGACAGAGCCGCGTTCGGGATCAGCATGACGTCCTTCTTGTCCGAAGTGACGATATCGGCCGTGGCGGTCATGCCCGGGCGCAGCTTGAAATCCGGGTTGGCCACGGAAAGATCGGCCGCATAGGACACCACCTGGCCGCTCGTGCTGGTGGTGGAACTGCTGGAAGAACTGGAGGAACTGGCCGAAGATGCCGTGAGGTTGGAGGCGATTTCCACCCGGGTGATCTTCGCCGGGAACGTCTGGCCGGGGAAGGCGTCCACGGTGAAATTGGCGCTCTGCCCCTCGGCCACGGTGCCGACATCGGCCTCGTCGATCGCCACTTCCAGCTTCATCTCGCTAAGGTCCTCGGCGATCACGAACAGGGTCGGCGTGTTGAACGAGGAAGCCACGGTCTGGCCGGGATCGACCTGCCGAGCCAGCACCACGCCCGATACCGGCGAGATGATCCGCGCCCGCGCCCGCTGCGTCTGGTTCTGCGCCAGCGAGGCCTCGGCCGCCACCACATTGGCCTGCGCCGTCTTCACCGCTGCGGCAGCGCGCTGCATGTCGGCGCGTCCGGCCTGAAGCTCGGTCTTCGACGGCACCTTCCCGCCGGACAGGCGCGAGACTTCCTCGAGCCGCGCCAGCTGGGCCTGCGATTCCGCCAGCGTCGCCTTGGCCTGGTCCACTTGCGCGCGATTGGCGTTCAACTGGGCCTGGCCCTGGCGAATCTGGTCCTCGATCTGCTCGGGGTCGATCTCGGCCAGCACTTGCCCGGCCTTCACCCGGTCGTTGACGTCCACCAGCACTTTCACGACGAGGCCGGAAAGCTGCGAGCCCACCGTCACTTGCGTGGTGGGCGCCAGCTTGCCGGTGGCCGAGACGCTGGTGACGAGACGGCCCTTCTCGGCCTTGGTGGTGGCGTAGTTCTGTTTCTCGGTCGTCCCGAAGCAGCGCACGAGCAGGAGCGAGAACAGGACGAGCACCACCAGGCCAGTCCAGAACACCCATTTGCGGCGCCATACCGGCTTCTTTTCCGCACCCAGGAATTCGTCGAGTTTTTCGTCGGCCATCTCAGTTGGTTCCCCGGGGCTCGGTTGCCAGCACGGTGTAGTCGGATGTCGGGTCCCAGCCGCCGCCGAGCGCATCGTAAAGCGCGATCAGGGCGGTCGCCCGGTCGGAATGCGCCTGTACCAACCCGTTGCGGGCGGAGATCAGCGCGCTTTCCTGCGTGTTGAGCGTGGTGAAGTCGGTCAGTCCGCTGCGATACTGCGCACGGGCCAGCAGGGCGGAATTGGTCGAGGCATCGAGCGCGATGGCGAATTGCCGCTCCCGCTCCTCGGCCGATCTCAGGGCGACCACGGCGTTCTCTATATCCTCCAGCGCCGTCAGCACCGAAGAGCGGTAGGCGGCAAAGGCACCGTCCGCCGCCGCCCGGCTGGAGCGGACTTGTGCGTTCAACCGGCCGGCGTTGAAGATCGCCTGGCTGATGCCGCCGAACAGGCCGCCGGTGATCGTGTCGAACAAGTTGCTGAAACTCGACGCATTGGTGTCGAGACTGCCGCTGATGTTGAGCTGGGGCAGCAGCTGCGCCTTGGCGACGCCGATCTGGGCGGTGGTGGCGGCAAGCTGGCGCTCCGCCGAGCGAACGTCGGGCCGCTGGCGCAGGACGTTGGCGGGAATGCCGGCGCCGACCTGGCCGGGGCCCTTGGGGATCGGCTGGACGGTCTGCAGCAGCGGCTTCACCGCCCCCGGCGCCTGCCCGGTCAGCACCGTGATACGCGAGACGGCGGCGTTATATTGCTGCTCGATCTGCGGAATGCCCGCCGCGGTCTGCGCGCGGCTGGCGCGGGCCTGTTCCTGGTCGAGCGAGGACACCAATCCGGCCATGACGCGCCAGCCGGCGATCTGCAGATTGTCGTCCTGAATGGCAAGGCTGGCCCGCGAATTGGCAAGCTGGGCCTGATAGGCACGCGCCAGCACATAGTTGCGCGCCACTTCGCTCTCCACCGTCAGCAGAGTGGTGGCATAGTCGAACCCGGAGGCTTCGAACTGGGCCTTGCTGGCTTCCACCGCCCGGCGATTGCCGCCGAACAGGTCGAGCTGATAGCTGGCATCCAGCCCGAGCGAGAAGCTGGAACTGCCCCCACCGCCGGTCTGCGTGACCGTGCCGTCCGGCAGGGTGATGACGGTGCCGCCGCCACGCAGCGCCTCGGTCCGGCTGACACCGGCCGATCCGCTCGCGGATGGAAACAGAGCGGCCCGGCTCACCACCAGCGATTCCCGCGCCTGGCGCAGGCGCGCCAAAGCCTGTTCGAGATCGAGATTGGCGGCGGCCGCCCGCTCCACCAGTTGCGTCAGGATGGGATCGTCGAAGTTGCGCCACCAGCGCGTCAGGTCTTCGGCCTGCGGGGGCGCCGTCACGGACCATTGGTCCGGCACGCCAAGTTCCGGCGCGCCATGGACCTTGTAATCGGGACCGACCGCGCAAGAGGCAAGCAGGCTTGCCGCGAGCGGGACGATTAGGAAACGATCGAATCCAGCTCGCAAAATCATCGGGCTCCAGGTGATCCCTCGACCAGGGCGAAGATGATCTGTTTCGGGAACAAAGGTCAAGAAGAAGCTTCGGCAATTACAAAGTCTTGTCATCGCCCGCGGTTCCCGACTATCGGCACTTGCGCCGCAGGCCGACCGTCGTACCGACGGGACGCGGCTTTCCGACGGAATTTCATCGGCTGTCGCCATCCCCGGTGCCCGTGCGTTATCCGTCGCCAAGTGCATGACAGTCATGATAAGCGCTCATCAATGCAACGCGAACACCTCGCCGATCTCACCGCCTTCATCGCCGTCGCCGACGAAGGCAGCTTCACGCGCGCCGCCGCCAAGCTCGGGTCCTCGCAATCGGCCTTGAGCCATACGATCCGCCGCCTGGAATCGCGACTGGGCGTGCGCCTGCTGTCGCGCACGACCCGCGCGGTATCCCCCACTGAAGCGGGCGAGCGGCTGCTCGGCACCCTGCGCCCCGCCATGGACGAGATCGCGATGGGGCTGGCCACCGTGAGCGAGCTGCGCGACAAGCCGGCCGGCACCGTCCGCCTGACAGCCTCGGAACACGCGGCCAATTCGGTGATCTGGCCGGCGCTAAGGGGGTTCCTGCCGCTCTATCCCGACATCAACGTGGAACTGAATATCGACGCAGGCTTCGTGGACATCGTCGCCGAACGCTTCGATGCCGGTGTACGGCTGGGCGAATCCATCGCGCGCGACATGATCGCCGTCCGCATCGGCCCGCACGCGCGGCTGGTTCCGGTCGCCTCCCCGGACTATGTCGCACGGCACGGCATCCCCGAAACGCCGCACGACCTCGCCGGCCATCAGTGCATCAACTTGCGCTTCCGCTCGCGCGGCAATCTCTATGCCTGGGAGTTCGAGAAGGACGGGCGCGAATTGACCGTCCGCGTCGACGGCCAGTTGACCTTCGACAGCATGGCGATGATCCTGCGCGCTGCGCTCGACGGAGCGGGGATCGCCATGATGATGGACACTTACGCCAGGCCGCACATCGAATCCGGGCACCTCGTGCCGCTGCTGGACGAATGGTGCCAGCCCTTCTCCGGTTACCACCTCTATTACCCCAGCCGCCGCCAACCTTCGGCGGCGTTCCGGCTGGTGGTGGACGCCTTGCGCTATCGCGGAGAATAGGGGCGGAAACGGATCTATCGGTCTCTTCGTGGCACTTGCCAAATCATGGCCCTGCTTTAGGCAGGACGGACCAGACCGGGAGAGCTGGAAACCATGATGAGACGGACCCTGAAAGCCTGCGCTGCGCTGGCCGCTTCCTTTTTTGCTGCGTCGATATTTACAGTCTCGACAATGGCAGGGCCTGCCCCCGCCACGATGGCTGGCACCGCCGTGCTCGATTGTCCGCTTCGCGATGCTCCGTTCTCCGCGGATTCCCCGCTGATAGACCTGCTGCTCAGCCCGGAGGCCAAAGCCATCGTCTCGCGTGACATGGGTGCCGCGCTGGACCGTGCCCCGCCGCGTTTCATGGGCACCCAGACGCCCAGCTTCGCCGCCATTCTCACTTTGCGCAAGGCCGCCGGGTTCTTCGGCATGCCCGCCGATGCGGTGGACCGCGCCGACGGCGAATTGCGCAAGCTGGCGGTCACCGACGCCGATCGCAGGGCCCGCTGCGCGCGCTACGACGACGACCGTCTGGAGATTCCCGCCGCCAGGAAATCCGCAGACGGCAAATCCGCAGAGGGCAAATCCGCAGACGGCAAATCCGCAGACGGCAAATCCGCAGGCGGCAAATCCGCAGACGGCAAATCCGCAGGCGGCAAATCCGCAGAAGGCAAATCTGCAGCCGGGGCACCGCGCCTGCTGATCTTCGAAAAGATCAACGGCTTCAAGGACACCCCCGGCGTGGAAGCCGCGCATGCCCTCTTCGTTGACCTCGCCCGGGAGAACGGCTGGAGCGTGACTTCCACCGAAAAGGGCGGGGCCATCCGCGCCGAGACCCTGCGCAATTTCGACGCGGTGATCTGGAACAACGTCAGCGGCGACGTGCTCACCCTCACCCAGCGCAAAGCCCTGCAGGCCTATCTCGAAAATGGCGGCGGTTTCCTGGCCGTTCATGGCTCAGCGGGGGATCCGGCCTATTTCTGGGACTGGTACGCCGATACCCTGATCGGCGCGCGTTTCGCCGGCCATCCGATGTCGCCCCAGTTCCAGGACGCGAAAGTCCGGCTGGAAACGCCTTCCTCGCCGCTCGCAAAGGGGCTTCCCGCGCAATGGACGATGAACGACGAATGGTACTCGTTCACCACCAATCCGCGCAAAGCCGGCGCCAAAATCCTGGCCACTCTGGACGAAAATACTTACGCCCCCAAGGGCGTGGGCGGGCAGGACCTGCGCATGGGCGACCACCCGATCGCCTGGAGCAAGTGCCTGGGCAAGGGCCGGATGTTTTACTCAGCGATCGGGCACCGGCCGGAAACGTACAGTATCCCGGAATACCGGACGATGGTGAAGAACGCCCTGGCCTGGGTTTCGCAGCGGGAGGCGTGCGTAGCAGGAGAATGATCGCTGCCGATCATGGCAGGGTCTTGCCACGTCCCCTTTGTTAGCGCTACCTCCACCCCGCCGAAAACCCGCCGCGCGATCTTGCAGGCAGATCGGACCTGTAAGTTCAGACCTGGACGTTCAGGCCCGAAACACAAGGTAGGCGCGTCCCATGGGAGTGGACCGGAAGCGATGATCATCCTCGAAGCGCAAGGCTATCGACTCGAACTGGCACCGGAACGCGGCGGCGCCGTGCTGCGGCTGGACTGGCATGGCGAACCCCTGATGCGCCCCGCCTGCGGCAGCACGATCTTCGATGTCGGGAGCTTTCCGCTGGTGCCCTTCTCCAACCGCATCTCCAAAGGCCGCTTCAACACCGGCGCGCGCAAAGGCACGATTGCGCCGAACTTCCCGGGGTCCGACCACCCCCATCCGCTGCACGGCTTCGGTTGGCTCACGGCCTGGTCAGTGATCGAACAAGACGACAACCACGCCTTGCTGGAGCACACTTACCCCGGCGGTGAATGGCCCTGGCCCTACCGCGCGCGGCAAACCTTCGAACTCGGTGCGCAAGGGTTGACCAACAGGCTCAGCATCACCAACCAGGGCGATGCACCGATGCCGGCGGGCCTCGGCTTCCACCCCTATTTTCCCCGCGACGCCGAAACCGTCTATCGCGGACTGCATCGCGGAGAATGGTACAACACGCCTGACTGCCTGCCGAGTTCGCTTGACGAGCATGAGGAAGCGATCGACTGGTGGCAGGGCGAACCCGTGGACACTCGCGCCGTCGACACCGCCTATACCGGCCGCGAGGGCATGCTCGAAATCGACTGGCCGGCACGCGGCCTCGGCCTGACGATCGCGCCTTCCGAGGAATTGACGACGACGGTGGTCTTCACGCCCGAGGGTCAGGACTACTTCTGCGTGGAGCCCGTCAGCCACGCCACCGACGCCATCAACCGCGCGCCGGAAACACTGGCCTGGCTCGAACCCGGCCAGACCGCCACCGTCAGCATGACCCTTTCCGCCCGCACCCTGCCCCCTGCCGCATAATCCTGTCGGGCCACGGCAAGGTCGGAGTGCCGCGTCAGGTGTCGCGGCGCGCGCCGGGTCCGAAATGCGCGGTCAGTTCGTAAGCCCCGGCGACGAAGAGCTGCCGTACATAAGTGATCGGCTCGGAGCCGCGCCACGTCTTGCGCTCCACGCAAAGACACGGCGCGCCGGGTTCGACCGCCAGCAACCGCGCCTCCGTCGCACCGGCACCCGTCGCGGTGATGCGGGCGTCGGCCTCGGTCCAGGGCACATGCTCCAGGAGCCAGGTTCCGGGCGAGGAACCCGTGAAATCGGCGTCGAGGATTTCCGGCACGGCGGTCAGGTTCACGAAGCGATGCTCCAGCGCAAAAGGCGCGCCGTCCGCGAAGTGAATGCCCTCCAGTTCCAGCAGCGGCACGGAACCATCGACCTTCCATTCCATCGGGGCCTGCGCCCGGCCCGTTGCCGCGTGCATTTCGCGCCGCAGCGCCAGATCGAAGCGATAGGCCTGGCCGCGCTCGGCCACTTGCGCGCCGAGGTCGGGAATATCCATGGCCATGGAATGCACGCGCGGGCGGGCGACGAAAGTGCCGGCCTTCTTGCGGCGGTCCACCAGGCCAGCCGTGGCCAGCGCCGAAAGCGCCTTGTTCACCGTCATGCGCGCACAGTCGTAATGCGCCATAAGCGCCTGCTCGGTCGGCAGCCGTTCGCCGGGCGCCAGCGCGCCCGCGAGAATCCGCGTCTCGAAATCCTGGCGGATGCGTTCGTGGAGCGGTCTATTCACCCGATCAGCCTGCCCAACCTGTCCCTGTAACGCCGGACGACCTCTTGTCGCGCGCGGTGCCGGCCACCGCTTACCACCTGCGCGCCGAAGCGCCACACGCAATCCACGGCCCCGCGCCCGGCCGCGAAGACCAACCCGTCGAGCAGCCGATCCGCGCCGCGCGCCGTGAGCGAGGGATGGTCGAGGTCCAGCGACAGGGCATCGAACGGCAAGCCGATGGAAAGCCCGCTCTTTACCCCCAGCGCCCGCGCGCCGCCGCGGAGCGCCTGGCCCCAGAGCGCCTCGCCCGTGGAGGGCATGGCGGGGCTGAAGAGGATATTGCGCCCGCGATGATGCAGCCGCTGGCCATATTCGAAAAGGCGCAGTTCCTCGGTCGCATCGATCATCACGTTCGAGTCGCTGCCGGCACCCCAGCAGCCGCCCGCGGCAAGGAAGTCCCGCGCCGGAAAGAGGCCGTCACCCAGATTGGCCTCGGTCACCGGGCATAGCCCCGCCACGGCGCCGCTGCGGGCCATCCGCCGCGTTTCCTCCGGGGTCATGTGCGTGGCGTGGACGAGGCACCAGCGATGGTCCACCGCGGCATTGTCCAGAAGCCAGGCGACCGGACGGCTACCGCTCCAGGCAAGGCAGTCCTCCACTTCGCGGACCTGCTCGGCAATGTGGATGTGGATAGGGAGGCCGCCTGCCATGCTTTCGAGCGCACCAAGCTGCTGCGGCGACACGGCGCGCAGGCTGTGCGGAGCAAGGCCGACCACCGGCTCATCCAGTCCCTTGACCGCCGATCGGGCGCCTTCCAGCAGGCGCGCAAAGCCGTCGAGGTCGTGGAGGAAACGCCGCTGCCCTTCGCTCGGAGCCTGCCCGCCGAAGCCGGAATGGGCGTAGAAAACCGGCAGCAAGGTCAACCCGATGCCGGTTTCCGCCGAAGCGCGGGCAATGGCGGCGCTCATTTCCGCCGGATCGTCGTAAGCCCGGCCGTCCGGGGCATGATGGAGATAGTGAAACTCGCCCACCCGCGCGAAGCCGCTCTCCAGCATCTCCACGTAGGCCATGGCGGCCACGGCCTGGAGGTCGTCCGGGTCCATGCGGTCGAGGAAGCGGTACATCACGTCCCGCCAGGTCCAGAAGCTGTCGTCGGTCGCCCCGCGGCGTTCGGCCAGGCCGGCCATGCCGCGCTGGAAGGCATGGCTATGCAGGTTGCCCAGCGCCGGGATCACGCAGCCATGACGCTCGTCGCCCGCGCGCACCGCCGTATCGCGCTCGATGGCGGCGATCCGCCCGTCCCGGAGTATGAACCGCACGTCACTGGCCCAGCCCTGCTCCAGCAAGGCAAGGTCGGCAAATATCGCGGAGGACGTGGCTTCGGGCGAAATGGCGGACATCGCTTTCGGGGCTCCTTCGCTATTTTGTCTATACATTAAAAACGACCGATGCAATAACCGGGGCAAGCAACAAGGATCGACTCGTCATGCGCTGCGACAGGCTCTGGAAACACGCCCGTTTGGCCACGATGGCCAGTGCCGGGTCGGCCCAGGAGCCGCTGGGCATTGTCGAGCAGGGCGTGATCGCGGCGCAGGACGGCGTGATCTTGTACGCCGGTCCCGAGGTCGATGCTCCCGCATTCGATGCCGCCGAAGTGATCGATTGCGAAGGCCGCTGGATCACGCCCGGACTGATCGACTGCCACACCCACCTCATTTTCGGCGGCGATCGCTCGCGTGAGTTCGAACTGCGGCTGGAAGGCGCTTCCTACGAGGAGATCGCGCGCGCCGGCGGCGGGATCGTCTCCACCATGAAGGCCACCCGCGCCGCAGGCGAGGACGAACTGGTCGCTACCGCCCTTCCCCGTCTCGACGCCCTGCTGGCCGAGGGCGTCACGACACTCGAAGTGAAGTCGGGCTATGGCCTCGACCTTGCCAGCGAACTCAAGATGCTGCGCGCCGCCCGCCGCCTCGGCGAGGTTCGGCCGGTGCGGATCGTCACTTCCTTCCTCGGCGCCCATGCGCTTCCCCCGGAATTCGCAGGCGATGCCGACGCCTATATCGATCATCTCTGCACCGTCATGCTCCCCGCCGCCGCGCAGGCCGGCCTTGCCGATGCCGTGGACGCCTTCTGCGAGGGGATCGGCTTTTCGCCCGACCAGACCGAGCGCCTGTTCCGCGCCGCCACGGCGCTGGGCCTGCCGGTCAAGCTCCATGCCGAGCAGCTTTCCAACCTTCACGGCGCCGCCCTGGCCGCACGCCACGGGGCGCTTTCGGCAGACCACCTCGAACATCTCGACGAAGCCGGCATCGCCGCGATGGCCGTTTCCGGCACGGTCGCCACCCTGCTGCCCGGCGCCTACTATTTCTGCCGCGAGACTGTGCTGCCCCCGATCGAAGCGCTGCGCCTGGCCCGCGTGCCCATCGCGCTCGCCACGGACTGCAACCCCGGCACATCGCCGCTGACCTCGCTGCTGCTGACGATGAACATGGGCGCCACGCTGTTCCGCCTCACCGTGCCCGAATGCCTGGCCGGCGTGACGCGCAACGCGGCACAGGCGCTCGGCCTCTCTCATCGGCTCGGCACGCTTGAACAGGGCAAGGCTTGCGACCTTGCGATCTGGAACATCGAGCGCCCGGCCGACCTCGTTTACCGCATGGGGTTCAACCCGCTCCATGCACGCATCTGGAGTGGACAATGACCGACAACCTGCTCACGCCGACACCCGTGAGCGACACGCTCACTCCTGGCAACGTGAGCGACACGCTTACGCCCGGCGAGGTAACCCTGGCCCAGTGGCGCGCGATCTACCGCGGCGCGGATGTGAAGCTCGACCCGGCCTGCGCCCCGCGCGTGGCCGAAAGTGCCGCTGCCGTCGCGCGCATCCTGGCCAGGGGCGAGCCGGTCTACGGCATCAACACCGGTTTCGGTAAGCTCGCCAGCGTGCGCATTGGCGACGAGGACCTGGCCACGCTCCAGCGCAACATCGTGCTCAGCCACGCAGCGGGCACGGGAGAGCCTTCGCCAGTGCCGGTCATCCGGCTGATGATGGCGCTCAAACTCACCAGCCTTGCGCAAGGCGCTTCCGGCGTCCGCCCTGAAACCGTGGCCCTGCTCGAAGCGATGCTGGACAAGGGCCTGACGCCGGTGGTCCCCTCGCAAGGCTCGGTCGGCGCCAGCGGCGACCTGGCACCGCTTTCGCACATGGCTGCAACGATGATCGGCGTGGGCGAGATCGTCCTGGACGGCGAGCGCATGCCTGCCGCCGATGCGCTGGCACGCGCGGGCCTCTCGGCGCTCGAACTCGGCCCGAAGGAAGGCCTCGCCCTCCTCAACGGCACCCAGTTCTCCACCGCCAATGCGCTTGCCGGACTGTTCGAGGCGGAACTGCTGTTCCGCTCCGCCCTGGTGACCGGCGCGCTCTCGACCGAAGCCGCCAAGGGCTCCGACACACCGTTCGACCACCGCATCCACGCCCTGCGCCGCCATCGCGGCCAGATCGAGGTGGCCGACGCCCTGCGCGGGCTGATGGCCGGTTCCGCGATCCGCGCCAGCCACGTCGAGAACGACGCCCGCGTGCAGGACCCCTACTGCCTGCGCTGCCAGCCGCAAGTCATGGGCGCCGCGCTCGACGTGCTGCGCCAGGCCGCGACGACGCTGGAGATCGAGGCGAACGGCGTTTCCGACAATCCCCTGATCTTCGTCGATGCCGATGGGGACGGGGCCGACGAGGCGCTGTCCGGCGGCAACTTCCACGCCGAGCCGGTGGCCTTCGCCGCCGACATGATCGCGCTCGCCGTCTGCGAGATCGGCTCGATCTCCGAGCGCCGCATCGCCATGCTGGTGGACCCGGCGCTGTCCGGCCTTCCCGCTTTCCTGACGCCGCGTCCCGGCCTCAATTCGGGCTTCATGATCCCGCAAGTGACCGCTGCTGCGTTGGTTTCCGAGAACAAGCAGAAGGCCTATCCCGCCTCGGTGGACTCGATTCCGACCTCCGCCAATCAGGAAGACCACGTTTCGATGGCCGCTCACGGCGCGCGCCGCCTGCTGTCGATGGTCGAGAACGCCACTGCCGTCATCGGCATCGAACTGCTCGCCGCTGCGCAGGGTATCGAATTCCACGCGCCGCTGGCCTCCAGCACCTGGCTCGATGCCGCGCGCGCCGTTCTGCGGGCCCAAGTTCCCGCACTGGACGACGACCGCCATTTCCACCCCGACATGGAAGCGGCCAACCTGCTGGTCCGCTCCGGCGCGCTGGCCGATACGGCTGCGGACCTGCTTCCGGGCATCGCATGAGGGCGGCTACTCTCTCTCACTTTCGTCATTGCGAGGCGGCGAAGCCGACGTGGCAATCCAGAGCGGCGCAGAACCGCTCTGGATTGCTTCGCTACGCTCACAATGACGAAGTGATGGGTAACGGCCGATACTTGGAGCAACGCACATGAGCCCAAGCTTCACTCTCCATCGCGGCGAAGCCCCGCTCATCGTCGCCTTCCCTCATGTCGGCACGGATCTGGCCGATGTCGCGCCCGCGTTCCGCTCCGAATGGCTCGCCCGGCGCGATGCGGACTGGTGGGTGGACGAACTCTACGCCTTCGCCCGCGATATGGGCGCAACGACGATTGCCGGGCGCGTCTCGCGCAGCGTGATCGACCTCAACCGCGATCCTTCGGGCGCCTCGCTCTATCCGGGGCAGGCGACGACGGAACTCTGCCCGACGACGACTTTCGACGGCGAACCGCTCTACCAAGGCGACGCGCCGGATGCGGCCGAGATCGCCCGCCGCCGCGCACTCTGGTTCGATCCGTACCACGCCGCCCTCGCCGCCGAGATCGATCGGCTGCGCGCCATTCACGGCAAAGTCGTGGTCTACGACGCCCACTCGATCCGCAGCCATGTGCCGCGCCTGTTCGACGGGGAACTGCCGCAGTTCAACCTGGGTACCAACCTCGGCCAGACGTGCGATCCGGCGCTTTCCGCCGCCATCGTCGAGGTTTGCGCCGCGAGCGGACTCAGCCACGTCCTCGACGGCCGCTTCCGGGGCGGCTGGACCACGCGCCACTACGGCCACCCGGAAAACGGCGTTCACGCGATCCAGATGGAACTCGCCATTCGCGGCTACATGAATGAGCCCGAAGCACCGGACGAAGCCAACTGGCCCGTCCTCTTCTCGGCCACCCGCGCCGCCGCCCTCACCCCGATCCTGCAAGACGTGCTGAAGGCGGCCCTCGCCTTCGCGCAATCCTGACCTGAGGAAACACAATGACCCGCCTCGACAACAGCCGCGTCATCAAGCCCGCGACCGGCACCGAACTTTCCGCGAAATCGTGGCTCACCGAAGCCCCGCTGCGGATGCTGATGAACAACCTCCACCCCGATGTCGCCGAGCGCCCCGAAGAGCTGGTGGTCTACGGCGGCATCGGCCGCGCCGCGCGCGACTGGGAAAGCTACGACAAGATCGTCGAGACCCTGCGCCGCCTGAACGACGACGAAACGCTACTGGTCCAGTCCGGCAAGCCGGTCGGCGTGTTCCGCACCCATGCCGATGCGCCGCGCGTGCTGATCGCCAATTCCAACCTCGTGCCGGAATGGGCGAACTGGGAGCATTTCAACGAACTCGATAAGCGCGGCCTTGCCATGTACGGCCAGATGACCGCCGGTTCGTGGATCTACATCGGCACGCAAGGCATCGTTCAGGGCACCTACGAGACGTTCGTGGAGATGGGCCGCCAGCACTACAATGGCGATCTTTCGGGCAAGTGGCTGCTGACCGCCGGCCTTGGCGGCATGGGCGGCGCGCAGCCGCTGGCAGCGGTGATGGCCGGCGCATCGTGCCTTGCCATCGAGTGCCAGCCCAGCCGCATCGAAATGCGCCTGCGCACCGGCTACCTCGACGTCGCCGCCAGCACCATCGAAGAAGCCATGGCCATCATCGAGAAAGCCAATGCCGAGAAGAAGCCGGTCTCGGTCGGCCTGCTCGGCAACGCGGCGGAATTGCTGCCCGAGATGTTCGCGCGCGGCATCCGGCCCGACTTGCTGACCGACCAGACCTCCGCCCACGATCCCGTCAACGGCTACCTCCCGGCTGGCTGGACCGTCGCCGAATGGATCGAAAAGCGCGAGCGGGAACCCGAAGCCGTTGCCAAGGCGGCCAAGGCATCGATGGCGGTGCACGTTCAGGCCATGCTGGACTTCCAGGCGGCGGGCGTGCCCACCACCGACTACGGCAACAACATCCGCCAGATGGCGAAAAACGAAGGCGTCGCAAACGCGTTCGACTTCCCCGGCTTCGTGCCCGCCTATATCCGCCCGCTGTTCTGCCGCGGCGTGGGGCCATTCCGCTGGGCCGCGCTCTCGGGCGATCCCGAGGACATCTACAAGACCGACGCCAAAGTGAAGGAACTGCTGCCCGACCACGCGCACTTGCACAACTGGCTCGACATGGCGCGCGAGAAGATCCAGTTCCAGGGCCTGCCCGCACGCATCTGCTGGGTCGGCCTGGGTGACCGCCACCGGCTCGGCCTTGCCTTCAACGAGATGGTGGCGAAGGGCGAACTCAAAGCCCCGGTCGTGATCGGCCGCGATCACCTCGACAGCGGCTCGGTCGCCTCGCCCAACCGCGAGACGGAGGCCATGCGCGACGGTTCGGACGCGGTTTCGGACTGGCCGCTGCTCAATGCCCTGCTCAACACCGCCAGCGGCGCGACCTGGGTTTCGCTGCATCACGGCGGCGGCGTCGGCATGGGCTATTCGCAGCATTCGGGCATGGTGATCGTCGCCGACGGCACCGAGGCGGCGGCCAAGCGGCTGGAGCGTGTGCTGTGGAACGACCCGGCGACGGGCGTAATGCGCCATGCCGATGCGGGATACGAGATCGCGTTGGATTGTGCGCGGGAGAAGGGGTTGGATCTGCCGGGTATTCTCTGACGATCCGATCGAGAGACCTCGAGCCCTAACCCGGTCCGAACCGGCTCGCCAGGTCGACAGTGCTCTCCTGGCCAAGGCTCTCGATCGAAACCTCGCACCAGCGCTTTGCCGCCGCCTCTCCCACGTCGCGCAAGGTCAGCAGGATCTGTCGCACCGGCAGGAGTTTGCTTTGCGCAGGCATGGCGGAAAGCGCAGCCTCGTCGTGGATCTCGTGGAAACGCAGCCGGTCGACCCGGGCGATCAGTCCGTCCGTTTCGCGGTGCCGCCCGATCGACGATTGCAGCAGGAACAGACCCTGCATTTCCTTGCGCATCGACTGGTTGAAGCCGATCTCGGTGATCCGGTCCGCAATACCGGCAGCATTGCGCGGCGTTTCGCTCCGCAACTGCGGATTGACCGTGATGAGCAGCAGATCGTCGTTCGGACTTTCCAGCACCAGGGGCACGAGCGGGGGATTGGCGCTGTAGCCGCCGTCCCAATAGTCCTTCCCGTCAATCGTGACCGGCGGAAAATAAAGCGGCAGACAGGCCGAGGCGAGCAAGGCGTCGGCCGTCAGGTCATGCTTGCGGAAGATGCGCACCGCGCCGCTCTGCGCATTGGTGGCCGAGATGAACACCGGCGGCGCATCCTCGCTGGCGATGGCGGCGAAATCGACGTGGTCCTCGATAACCTTGCGCAGGATCTCCTGCATGTCCCGGCCCATTTCCGGCGACGCATGCGCCATGCCGAGATCGCCGAACACGGTGCTCCACCATGAACTCATCGCGCGGGTGGCTTCCGGGAAGGCCTCGATCATCGGGATCAAGGGCCCGGCCTCGCGCCCCGAACGGTTCAACGCCTTCCAGAACGAGCGCAGGCGTTCCCGCGCCCCTTCCCGGCCGCCCGCCACCAGGCCCGAGACGAGGACCGCCGCATTCATCGCCCCCGCGCTGGCACCGCTGAGCGCGCCGATCGAGATTCGGGGATCCTGCAGCAAACCGTCCAGCACGCCCCAGGTGAAGGCGCCATGCGCGCCTCCGCCCTGAAGCGCGAGGTCCAGCCTGTGGGGTGAATTGTCCTTGCGGGCCATGTCACTGCTCACTCATGCTGCAATGCAACATCAAAAGCCATAGCAGTCGCGCCGCGCCCTGACCAGCGGCGGCGCTCCGCCCGAGACCTCCAGGGCCCCGGGCGGAGCGACGATCAGTGCGGCGCCGCGTTCAGCGCGGCGAATGTCTGCGCATAGCGCCCTTCGGCTTCGGCATTGCGCAGGAAACCGAGGCGTTCGACGCCAATCAGCTCCGGCGTCGGCTGCTGCCCGATGAGCCCCATGACCTCGTCGATGAACGCGTCCAGCGGCATGTAGCCTTCGCGAGTCGACTGGCCTGGCGTCAATTCGGTCTGCACCGCCGGGGGCGCCAGCTCGATCACCTCGACCGAACCCTTCAGGGCAAAGCGCAACGAATCGGTCCACGAATGGATCGCCGCCTTGGTGGCCGAATAGACCGCCGCGCCGACCAGCGGAACGAAAGCAAGACCGGAGCTGACATTGATGATCGCCGCACCCTCCTGCTCGCGCAAATGCGCCACCAGGGCATCGGTCATGCGGATCGGGCCAAGCAGGTTGGTCACCACGCACGTTTCCGCGCGCGCAAGGTCGCGCGGCACGGAAATGTCTTCCAGCGGCATGACCCCGGCATTGTTGACCAGCACGTTGAGTGCCGGAAACCGCGCGAGAATGTCCTTCGCGAAAGCCGCGATCGCGCCCGCATCGGTAACGTCGAGCGCCACGGGATGAATGCCCGGCCGCCCCTCCGCGGTCTCTTCCAGGCTGGCGAGCGTCCGCCCGGTGACAATGACCTGGTTGCCGGCATCGTGCCACCGCTGCGCCAGTTCGCGCCCGATGCCGGTGCCGCCGCCTGTCAGAAGGATAATGTTGCCGCTGGTCTTCATGGGAACGCTCCTGTGAGAAAGATTGCGAAACGGAATGTAGATCTATACTCTCTTTTGGAAAGTAGGCACCTGAACGTGCTGTAGCCACCCAAGGGTAAGAAATGGAAAATCCGCCGACCACCAGCTATTCGACCGTGCCGGGCGTCGATGCGCTCGTCAATGAGCTGATCGGCCGCGTGGCAGACAAGTGGACGCTCCTGGTGCTGGAAGCGCTGGAAGAAAACGGCGAAACCCGCTTCAGCGCCCTTGCCCGCGCCGTGCCGGGCATCAGCCAGAAGATGCTCACGCAGACACTGCGGCAAATGGAGCGGGACGGTTTCGTCCATCGCACGGTTCATCCCGTCATCCCTCCTCACGTCGATTACCGGCTGACCCCGCTGGGTCACGGCCTGGGAGAGGCGTTCTGCAGCGTCTGGCTCTGGGCCGAAGCCAATCTGCAAACGGTGGCCGACGCCCGCGCCGATTTCGACGCGCGCGACTGAATCCCGATCACGATCCGCATCTCGCCGGGGGAACCCGAGCGCAGGCACCTTTTCCGCCGCGCGCGATATCGCTAGGCATGGCCCCGGACGGCGGCATTCCCGCGCGCCGGTCATATGGGGCTCCCTTCCTTTGCTGCGCATCCTTGCCAAGATCGTGTTCTGGTTCGTTGCGATCAGCGTGGGGCTGACCGTGCTCTACCGCTTCGTTCCGCCGCCCGTGACGGTGACTATGCTGGTGGACGGCAACGGCATCACCAAGGACTGGCAGCCGCTCAGCCGGATCGACCGCAACATGGTCGCCGGCGCCATCGCCGCCGAGGATGGCAAGTTCTGCACGCACAACGGCTTCGATACCAACGCCATCGAAAAGGCCTTCGAGCGCAATGCCGCCGGCGGCCGCCTGCGCGGCGGATCGACGATCAGCCAGCAGACGGCCAAGAACGTCTTCCTCTGGCAGGGCGATGGCTGGACGCGCTATCTGCGCAAGGGTCTGGAAGTCTGGTTCACGTTCCTGATCGAGAACCTGTGGGACAAGCGGCGGATCATGGAGATCTATCTCAACGTCGCGGAAACCGGCATCGGCACTTACGGCGTGGAAGCCGGGGCACAGCGCTACTGGGGCAAGTCCGCCTCGAACCTCACGACCACGGAGGCTGGCCGCATGGCGGCCGCCCTGCCCAGCCCCAAGACCCGCAGCGTGAAGAGCCCCTCCGGCTTCACCCGGCGCTATGGCAACACCATCGCCGCCCGCATCGGCACGGTGAAGACCCAGGGCCTCGATGCCTGCGTCTACGACTGAGGCACCTCGCCCCTAGCGGGATGTCTTCGACCGCGCAGGCTTCTTCGCCAGATTGAGTGCTATGGCGCTGCGGACCAGCGCCGTCAGCGCAGGCTCGTCTACCGTATCGCCTTCATGGAAATCGATGGCCCGGCGCTGGTTGCCGTCGAGGCTGGCATTGAAGAGCCCAGCCGGATCGTCGAGCGCAGCGCCCTTGGCGAACGTCACCTTCACCGCCGCCTTGTAGGTCTCCCCGGTGCAGATCATGCCGCCGCAATACCAGACCGGCACCCCCCGCCATTTCCAGTCCTCGGCAACACCGGCATCGGCCGCCAGGACAACCTCGCGCAGCCGAGCCAACAGAGCCCCCCGCCAATCGCCCAGCTCCGCGATGCGGGCATCGATCTGCTGCGACGCGGATTGCTCCGCCTTTTCTGCTTTCGTCAACGCCAGCCTCTCCGCTTGCCGTAACGGTATCAGGCTAGCGCGGAAAGCAGGCACGCAAAAGGGGAGGGAACTCGCGTTCCCTCCCCTCTTTGTTCTTATACTCTGGCTTGAGCTTTAGAAGCCCATCACGAGAGTAGCGCTGACGGCACGCGGCGAACCGAAGTTCACGAAGGCCGAGCTCGATGCGGTGGCGAGAGCGCCGCTGAACGAGCCGACGTAGTACTTGTCGAACAGGTTGGTAACGTTCAGCTGGATTTCGCTGTTGGCGAGGCCAAGACCCTCCAGCTTATAGGCCATGTTCAGGTCGACAACCGTGTAGCTCTTGAACTTCACCGAGTTGATGTCGTTCAGATAGCGATTGCCGGTGTACTTGGCCTGGGCACCAATCAGGAAGTCGCCAGTGGTGTACTGGGCGCGGCCACCGAACAGCCACTCGGGAGCAGCGCGTTCACGCTTGCCGCTGGTGCGCAGGAACGCGTCACCACCGCTGACATAGCAGAGGTTGGCTGCAAGCTGGGCGGCCGAGCAGCTACCCACCAGTGCGTCGTTCTGGATTTCCGACTTGATGTAAGAAGCGAAGGCGTAGAGCGAAGCGCCCTGCACCGGCGTCACGCCGACGCTGGCGTCAACGCCGTACTTCTTGACCGGACCAAGGTTGGTATCGGTCGAGTTGCCGTCAAGATCGGTCGCGGTAACGATGCGGTTCTTGTACTTCGAGTACCAGCCGGTGAGAGCGGCCTGAACGATCGGGCTGCTGTAACGCAGGCTGACATCGAAGCTGTCCGAAGTTTCTGCAACGCGGCGCGCGAGCGGGTCGCTGGCATCGTAGAAGAAGGTGCCATAGAGCGCGTCGGTGCTGGGTGCCGAGATGTTCTTGGCGTAGCTACCCGCGATGCTGATTTCCGGCGTGAT
The DNA here is from genome assembly GCF_055521655.1 of Novosphingobium sp. BL-S-21. Taxonomy (NCBI): domain Bacteria; kingdom Pseudomonadati; phylum Pseudomonadota; class Alphaproteobacteria; order Sphingomonadales; family Sphingomonadaceae; genus Novosphingobium; species Novosphingobium sp. BL-S-21. The sequence continues at coordinate 130,163 of NZ_CM145496.1, read as the reverse complement.
CTTGAAGACCGCACCGACGTTCGGAAGCACCTTGTCGTACTTGATCGAACGCGAACCCGGTACGCCGTAAGTCGGGTTGGCGGTTGCATAGGCATCCACCTGGTCGGCTGCGGGGCAGTTCACGTTGCCGCTGGCGTCAGTGGTGACGCAGTACTGGTTCAGGTCACGCTTGAAGAACGGTGCGCGTACGCCCAGCAGGACGGTCAGCTGGTCGTCGAAGAAGCGGCCACGATATTCGCCGGAGATCTGGTTCAGCGTAGCGAAGGACTTACGATCGCGCTTGCCGATGCTGTAGCCGTTTTCGTCAAGGATCGGATCGTTGATCGGGAAGACGTCGAACGGCTCGCCGTTGGTCTTCAGGAAGCCGCCGGGGCCGGTCTGGCGATGACGGGCGCGATCGTAGCTGTACGACAAACGAACGCTGTTGCTGTCGTCGATCTCGTAAGCGAGGTTGGCAATGCCGATCCAGCGCTTGGTGATCGTCTGGCTGGGCGAGAGGATGCGTACCGCATCGCCCGAACCGGTCACGCCGTCGCCATTGAGGTCCACGTCACCGTAGAAGTAATAAGCTGCGCTCGAGCTGCTGACCGGCGCATAGCGCTGGAAGAACACGCCGGTGTAACCGCCGGTGCTGTAGCCTTCGACGCCGATCGAGGTGCCGCCACCGTTTGCCTTGGTGTACTGGTAGGCGCCGTCAACCGAGAAGGTCAGCTTTTCGGTGAGGTGGAACAGCGAATTCAGGCGGAGGTTGCCCGTGTTCGACGGATTGTAACGACGTTCGAACTGCGAACCGCACGAATTCGGCACGCTGGTCGTGCTGGTGGTGCAGGGAACGCCGCCCGCGACGTCATAGAAGCGCTCATCCTTGTTGAGCGTGATGGCCTGCGCGCTCAGTGGCGATCCACCGAAGTTGTTGCGGTTTACGTTGTAGTGACCAGCAAGCGAGATGAAGTCGCCGTCGCTGCCCAGCGGCTGGTAGATCTTGCCGTTGAACTGCTTCTTTTCGACCTTGCCGTAGTTGGCGAACGTCGCGCCATTGCGAGCGTAGGAACCCGAGAACCAGGCCTTGGTGCCGACCGAGGTGAACTCGCCGGTTTCGACCTTCGCGAAGAAGCGCTGGAACGAACGATCTTCGCCGCCCGAACCTTCGGCAACGATGTCGCCATAGGACATGCTGGTCATGACGCCGAACTTGTCGTCCGGAACCTTGGTGTTGATATTGACGGTACCACCCACGGCCGCAGGGGTCGGGCTGTCGACGTCGGTCGAGCCAAGATTGACGTTGATGTTTTCGATCAGCTCGGCGTCTACCTGCTGGTTCGAATAGACCGCGTAGTTACCCGAGTCATTCAGGGGAATGCCGTCGAAGGTCTGCGAAATACGGGTCGAGTCGAAACCACGGATGGTGAACGAACCGCCGGCCGAACCCCACGGGTCGTTGTTGGTGAAGCTCACGCCCGGAACGAGGTTGATGATTTCGTTGACCGTCTGACCGGCGCGCTGCGCACCGATGATTTCCTGGCCAATCTGAACTTTCGCCTTCGGCGAGTCAGGAATGCGGATGCCGGCTACGCTTTCATCGCGAGCGCCGGTAACGACGATCGCATTGTCGAATTCGTTCGAACCGGTCGACTGTGCGAAAGCGGGAACGGCGAGGAACGCTGCGCCGACGGCGAGCGAGCTGGTCGCGGTGGAGAGAATGGATTGAAACTTCATCTTAGCCCCCTGGAAACCTTCAGAGTGTTTTCGCCAAATGCGGAAGAGTTGCCCTGCCGCAAAATTTGCTGCGGCTGCTAAGAGCAGCGCAATATGACAATCTTCTGACGCACGGGATTCATTTCCGATCTTTGTTGCGCAATTTTCTGACTCAAATTGCGTTCGATTGCAGAGATCGCCTGTTTTTCCTGAGAATTCCGTGTTTTATGCGCCAATATGACAATCTTTGGTGCGGCATAAATGTCACGCGGCGCGGCATCAATGTTCGGCGGCGCAATCGCGTTTCGGCATGTGATGATACGTCATAGCTTGCTGTTAAGGTCCGGCGCATGCGATGAAATTGTCATGGGCGTCGCACATCAGCATCATCACGATCAGGCCGATAAGGGGCATGGTCATGGCCATTCGCATGGTCACGGACATGCACACGGTCACGGGCATCATCACCATGGTCCGCCCGCTCCTGGCGACGTGGGCAAGGCATTCGCAGTTGCGGTAGGATTGAACGTCGCCTTCGTCATTGCCGAGGGCGCGGCGGGCTTCTTCAGTGGCTCGATGGCGCTTCTGGCGGATGCCGGACACAACCTTTCCGACGTGCTGTCGCTGCTCCTCGCCTGGGCTGCCAGCGTGCTCGCGGCGCGTCCGCCCTCGGAGCGCTTCACTTACGGCCTCAAGAGTTCCTCGATCCTCGCCGCCATCGCCAATGCCGCTTTGCTATGGGTGGCGATCGGGGCGATCCTGGTGGAGACGATCCGGCGCTTCACGGAACCGGCGCCGGTGGCCGGAACCACCATGATCGTCGTCGCGGCCCTCGGCATCGCGGTGAACGCGCTGTCGGCGCTGCTCTTCGCCAAGGGGAGCAAGTCCGACCTCAACCTGCGCGCGGCCTTCGTGCATCTCATGGCCGACGCGGCGGTCTCGGCCGGGGTGGTGATCGCGGGCATCGTCATCATGTTCACGGGCTGGCAAGTGGTCGATCCGATCGCCTCGCTGGTGATCACTGCCGTCATCGCCTGGTCCAGCTGGGGCCTTCTGCGCGAATCGCTGCGCATGGGCATGATGGGCGTGCCCGAGAGCATCGACATCGCCGCCGTCCGCCAGTTCCTGGCCGCGCTGCCGGGCGTCACCCGCGTGCACGACCTTCACATCTGGCCGATGAGCACTACCGAAACGGCGCTCACCGCCCATCTCGTCATGCCCGGCGCCGAACGCGGCGACGCCTTCCTTCACACCCTGGCCCACGACCTCGAGCACCGCTTCGGCATCGGCCACCCGACCGTACAGATCGAAACGGACGCCGAATCGCCCTGCGCCCTGGAGAGCGAAACCGTCGTCTAGGCCTCGGTGAACTCGTGCCGGGCGCCCAGGAAGTCGTCCGGCTCAATTGCCAGGCCTGCGGGCACGCAATGGGCCTGGCCCACGCGGAATTTCAGCTTCCCGGTGAAGTGCGCCTGGGCCTGTGCGAGATCGTCCACCTTCCAGACGAGCGCATAAATGCCGTTCTGCGCCTTCGCGAGAAAATCCTTGAAGACCCCGGCCTCGGGTTCCTCAGGTTCCTCAGGTTCCAGGAACGCCACTTGCGTATCGCCCAGCCGCAAGAGCACGCGGCGCGCCCTTTGCGGCGATACGATGCGTTCGTCGCTGAGGACTTCGCCGTCCACCACTTCGGTAAAGAACCGCAGGGCCCCAGCCATGTCGCGCGTGACGCAGGCGATATGATCGAGGCCCGTGACCCGGCAGGGGTGCCCGGCTCCGACCCTGGGATCCCAGTTGCCCCGCTCCCACGGATCGTTGGGCATCGGCAGTTCGCAGACTTCCAGCAGGACGCCGCCGGTCGATTCGGGTCGGACGAAGAAGAACACCCCGTAGTCGCTGGCGACCGTGCAGCCCGCCTCGCGGAAGGCCGCGCTGGCCGCCTTGCCGTCCGCCACCTTGATCTCGAACGAGTGAAAGCCCTGGCCGATCCGCGCGGCCTGGCGTGCAAAAGGCTTCGTCAGGTCCTCCGGATGGCGGGCCGCCATCGGCTCGACCATATGATCGGTCACATAGAGCAGCGCCGCATCGCGATCTTCGGCGGGGAAGAAGTTCTCGGCGAAAACCAGCCCGCCCAGCGCATCCTGATAGAGCGCGCGGCTGCGATGAATATCGGTGGTGGCGTGGATCGTGTGGATGATCCGCGAAACGGCGATAGGTCCGCCCATGTGCTCTCCCCTGCCCGGCGTCGATCCGACTGCCCGTCGGGCCGCAGCGTGGGCAAGGCGCGCCGAACTGCCAAGCATGAGCGCGACAATCAGGTACAATATCGTGATTGCGGCATCGCAGCCTGCCGCTAGGACTTTGCACCAGCCACTGCTCCACCCGCGACATGGGGACACGATCGACATGACCCGCAAACCCTCTACCCGCCTCCTGCTCTCTCTGGCCCTCGGCTGGGCCTTCGTCCCGGGACTGGCCCAGGCCGACACCAGGAGCGATATCGAGGCTCGCTACGAGCAGCTTCGCGCCGCGATGGACAGCCGCGAGGCAGACCGCATCAAGCCCCTGCTCGCTGGCGATTTCGTCCGCACGGACCTGGGCGAAAACAAGATGAGCGCGGACGAACTGATCGCAGGGCTCGCGAAAATCCCCGTCGATCCGGATCGCACCTCGAAGACGACCATCCAGTCGGTGACCGTCAACGGCAAGACCGTTGAGGTCGTCCAGCAGCAAGTCGCCAGCGACAAGCGCCAGGGGCGCGACGGAGAAACGCATACGTTCGGCACCACGTCGCTCTCACGCGACACCTGGGTGCAGAGCGACAAGGGCTGGCTGCTCAAGGCCACGGACGCCCAATCGACGACGATTACCCGCGACGGCGTTGCCTTGCGCACCATCAAGAAGGGCGATCCGGTTCCGCAAGGTCGGCGCGGACGGATGGGTCCGGGCGCCCGCGGTACGATGGGGCCGCCGCGTCCCGTGGGCGAGGACTGAGCCTAAGGTCCGCCTTTCGGCCCCGGTCCTTCCGAGCCTCACTCGTCGTGATGCATCGGCAGGTGAGAAAGATGGCGCGCCATCCTGGTTTCCAGCAAGAGGACCAGGTCGGGATCCATGAAGGCATAATGGTCGGGAATGTCGAGGCAGATCATGCGCTGCAGGTTGAGGTGGCGCCGGAAGGTCTGCTGCACTTTACGCCGCTGAACCTTTTCCATGACCACGATCACATTGGCCCTATGGGCGAGCTCCCTTGCAACTTGTTGCGGCTGCAGACGAACAGGTATCGCGTCATCGCCCCACACCAGAGCATGGTCAGACCAGACCGGCACGTTGCGGGCAACGAAAAGGCCCGCCCGGAAGAACCGGACGGGCCTTTTTCGTCTCCACCTGCTTCGCAGGGATCAGGCTGCGGCCTCGGCCTTGTCGCCCTTGAGCACGCGAACCGGTTCCTTGCGGCCTTCGACCACGTCCTTGTCGACGACGACTTCGGCGATATCGCCTTCGGTCGGCAGGTCGAACATGGTGTCGAGCAGCAGCCCTTCCACGATCGAGCGCAGGCCGCGTGCGCCGGTCTTGCGGTCGATGGCCTTCTGGGCAATCGCTTCGAGCGCCTCGTCGGTGAACGTCAGTTCCACGTCTTCGAGGTCGAACAGCTTCGCATACTGCTTGATCAGCGCGTTGCGCGGCTCCTTCAGGATCTTGACCAACGCCTCGATGTCGAGGTCGTTCAGGGTCGCGATCACCGGCAGACGGCCGACGAACTCGGGGATCAGGCCGAACTTGAGCAGATCTTCCGGCTCCGCCTTCTGGAGCAGTTCGCCCACGCGGCGCTTGTCCGGATCGGCGACATGCGCGCCGAAACCGATCGAGCGCTTCTGAAGGCGATCGGCGATGATCTTCTCAAGACCCGCAAAGGCACCACCGCAGATGAACAGGATGTTGGTCGTGTCCACCTGCAGGAATTCCTGCTGCGGGTGCTTGCGGCCGCCCTGCGGCGGAACCGAAGCGGTCGTGCCTTCCATCAGCTTCAGCAGCGCCTGCTGCACGCCCTCGCCCGAAACATCGCGCGTGATCGACGGGTTCTCGGCCTTGCGGCTGATCTTGTCGATTTCGTCGATGTAGACGATGCCGTGCTGCGCCTTCTCGACATTGTAGTCGGAAGCCTGGAGCAGCTTGAGGATGATGTTCTCCACGTCCTCGCCCACGTAACCGGCTTCGGTCAGCGTGGTGGCGTCGGCCATGGTGAACGGCACGTCGAAGGTCTTGGCGAGCGTCTGCGCGAGCAGCGTCTTGCCCGAACCCGTGGGACCCACGAGCAGGATGTTCGACTTGGACAGTTCCACGTCGCCCTGCTTGCCGCTGTGCTTCAGCCGCTTGTAGTGGTTGTGCACCGCCACTGACAGAACACGCTTCGCGCGTTCCTGCCCGATCACGTAGTCGTTCAGCGTCTCGCAGATTTCGCGGGGAGACGGCACGCCGCCGTCCTTTTTGCCCGCGATCCCGGCCTTGGTCTCTTCGCGAATGATGTCGTTGCAAAGCTCGACGCATTCGTCGCAGATGAAGACCGTGGGTCCCGCGATCAGCTTGCGCACTTCGTGCTGCGACTTGCCGCAGAAGCTGCAGTAGAGGGTGCTTTTCGCGTCAGATCCGCTCAATTTCGTCATTTTCCGTCTTTAGGCCCATTCGAGGCGACTCGTCGAGTCTACCTTGGACGGGGCCGGTTTTGCAATCCTGAGACCGATATGGGTATCCCCGCAACCGTTGCAAAGGACTGAAGGTCGGGACTCCGTTGGAGCCCCGACCTTGCGGTCATGCTCAGGCTTCGGTCGGCTTGTCGCCGTCGGGCCGCGTTTCGAAGACCTTATCGACGAGGCCGAACGCCAGCGCTTCCTCGGCTTCGAGGAAGGTGTCGCGGTCCATCGCCTTCTCGATCTCGTCGAGCGACTTGCCGGTGTACTTCACGTAGAGATCGTTGAGGCGCTTGCGCATCCGCAGGATCTCGCGCGCCTGGATCTCGATGTCGGACGCCATGCCCTGCGCGCCGCCCGAAGGCTGGTGCACCATGATGCGGGCGTTCGGCAGCGCGATGCGCATTCCCGGCTCACCGGCGGCGAGCAGGAAGCTGCCCATCGAGGCGGCCTGGCCGATGCAGACCGTGGAAACGCGCGGCTTGATGTACTGCATGGTGTCGTGGATGGCCATGCCGGCAGTCACCACGCCGCCCGGCGAGTTGATGTACATCGAGATGTCCTTCGAGGGATTTTCCGACTCGAGGAACAGTAGCTGCGCAACGATCAGCGAGGCCATGTGGTCTTCGACCTGGCCGGTGATGAATACGATGCGCTCGCGCAGGAGGCGCGAGTAGATGTCGAAGCTGCGCTCACCGCGGCTGGTCTGCTCGACGACCATCGGCACCAGCGCGCCGGTCACGGGATCGGTAGTGAACTTTCCTTGGGCGCCCGCGGCGCCAAACAGGTCGAGCATGGGAGTCCTCTTCTGGTTTGGACCGCCTATGTCGCGTGCCCTTCGCCGATGTTCAAGGGCTTTAACGATCTAACGCGGATGGGATGTGGGATAACATTCTCCATCCTCGATAAGAAAACGGCCCGGCGCAATCTCCGCACCGGGCCGCTTCGCGCATCAGCCTGAAAGAAGGATCAGTCCTTCTTGGCAGCTGCCTTCTTGGCGGGAGCCTTCTTGGCAGGCTTGGCTTCCGCCTCGCCTTCAGCGGCTTCCTCGGTCTTCTTGGCGGCAGCCTTCTTGGCCGGAGCCTTCTTCGGCTTTTCCTCGGCAGCGGCTTCGTCGGCGTCGGCAGCGGCGTCTTCCGCAGCGTCTTCCTTCTTGGCGGCAGCCTTCTTGGCCGGGGCCTTCTTGGCCGGAGCCTTCTTGGCTTCCGCCGGCTTGTCGCCGTCGGTGTCGGCTTCGATAGCGGCCTGCAGTTCGTCGCGGGTCACTTCACGCTCGGTGACGTCAGCCTTCTCGATCAGGAAGTCGACGACCTTGTCTTCGTAGAGCGGGGCGCGCAGCTGGGCGGCCATCATCGGGTCCTGCTGGACATATTCGAAGAAGCGCTGGCGATCTTCCGGACGGTACTGCTGAGCGGCCTGCGAGACCAGCATCTGCATTTCCTGGGCGGTCACTTCGACGCTGTTGGCCTGGCCGATTTCCGACAGGAGCAGGCCCAGACGCACGCGGCGCTCGGCGATCTTGCGGTAGTCGTCCTTCTCGGCTTCGATCTCGGCGAGAGCGGCCGCGGGGTCTTCCTCGTGGCTGGCTTCGTGCGTGAGCTGCTGCCAGATCTGCGAGAATTCGGCTTCCACCATGGTCGGCGGCACGTCGAAGTCATGACCGGCGGCAAGCTGGTCGAGCAGCTGGCGCTTCATCGCGGTGCGGGTCAGGCCGGCAGTTTCCTGCTCGAGCTGGCCCTTGAGCAGGCCCTGGAGCTGTTCGAGGCTCTCGAGGCCCAGTTCCTTGGCGAAATCGTCGTCGATCTTCGATTCGGCAGGCGCCTTCACTTCGTGCGCGACGATGTCGAAGGTGGTTTCCTTGCCGGCGAGGTTCGCGGCCTGGTAGTCCTCGGGGAAGGTCACGGTGATGGTGCGCTCTTCACCGGCCTTGATGCCGCCGAGCTGCTCTTCGAAACCAGGGATGAAGCGACCGGCACCGATCACCAGCGGAGCCTTCTCGGCCTTGCCGCCTTCGAACTCGACGCCGTCGAGCTTGCCGGTGAAGTCGATGATCACCTGGTCGCCGTCTTCGGCCGCACCGTCCTTGGTCTCGAAACGCTGCTGCTGCGAGGCAATGCGCTCGACCGCTTCGGTCACGGCGTCTTCGGCCACAGGCACGACCAGCTTCTCAAGCTTGAGGCCGTCCAGCGAGGGCGCAGCGATCGTCGGCAGCACTTCCAGGCTGACGGTCAGCTCGGCGTCCTTGCCCTGCTCGTAACCTTCGCCGAGAGCGACGTCGGGGTTCATCGCGGGGCGCAGGGCGTGGTCGGCGACCAGCTTGTCCATGGCTTCGCGGATGGTCGCGTTCAGCGCGTCCTGGTGGATCGCTTCGCCGTGCATCTTCTTGACGAGATTGGCAGGAACCTTGCCGGCGCGGAAGCCGGGCATCTTCACCTGCGGCGCGATCTTCTTGATTTCGCCTTCGACGCGGGCCGTGATGGTCTTGGCGGGAATGGTCACCGTGTAGGCGCGCTTCAGGCCTTCGTTGGTGGTTTCGACGATCTGCATTTCAAATGCCTTCCTGTGCAATTCAACGGGCCTTACGGGGCCAATTCTCGCGACTCATCTCCCCCAGGGCGGCGTAATGGTGCGGGCGAAGGGACTCGAACCCCCACATCTTTCGATACTGGTACCTAAAACCAGCGCGTCTACCATTCCGCCACGCCCGCAAAGATCAAGCCTGAAACTCAAGGGACGTGCCCTTATAAGGACACGCGGAAAAGGGCAAGCGCCGCGAGTCGCACCGGAGCAAGTCGCGCACGGATCCGCTGCGGCGTTCCGGCCCGCCGCGACGGCATCGCATGCGAAGAACCGATGCGCCAGTCGGCCTGCACCGGCCATGCAACCAAGCCTCTCCGCCACGGGTTGCAACAGCATCAGCAAGAGAGAGGCGAACATGGCAACCCAGCCTGCCGACAATCCCGGCGACACTCCCCCCGAAACTCCGGTACCCCCGAGCGACCCGAACGAACCCACGGCCCCCACGGAAATTCCCGAGACCGGACCCGATTTCGACCGCCCTGAGAGAGGCCCGGTCGAACTTCCACCACCTGACTGATTCCATTCAGGAAATTCAGGCGCCGCGTTCCATCCCCGGGAAGGAACACGGCGCCTTTTTTGCTGCTCAGTCCTTGCGCAGCCAGTGCGCCAGGCTTTCCAGAGCCGAGAGTTCGCGCAAGTCGTTCGGCCTGGTACGGCCCGGAACGATCGGGCATTCCAAGCAATAGGCCTGGGTTCCGCGCGCCGTGAACATCGCGCTGACCTGTTCCGTCACGCGAGCGAACTGCTGCTGGCGGCGCAGCGCCGTAAAGCTGGCGAAATCGAGGGCGGCGGCGGATTGTCCTTCGGAATCCGATGTCAGCCCGCCCAGGAATTTCGAGAACGAATCCGTCTCGTCCTTCAGGTAGACCGCCTGATACTTGCCATTCCCGACGCCGCCGAGACGGGCCGCTTCTGCCAGCGCCGCGTCGAGATTGCCGATCTTGTCCACCAGACCGATGCGCAGCGCTTCCTGCCCTGGCCAGACCCGGCCCTGAGCGATCGAATCGAGCTTCTCGGGCGTCATCTTTCGCGCCGCGGCGGAAATGCCCACGAACTTGCGGTAGGTATTCTCGACAGAGGCCTGGAGCATGCCTTCCACTTCGGGCGTAAAGCCGCCGAGAATGTCGGGCTGGCCGGAAAGCGCCGTGGTCTTCACCCCGTCGCTGGTGACGCCGTAGTCGGCCAGTGTCTTCTCGAAACTGGGGACAACCGCAAAGACGCCGATCGAACCGGTGATCGTCTCGGGCTGCGCGAAGACCTGCTGGCCGGGGGTGGATACCCAGTAGCCGCCGCTTGCCGCCATGTTGCCCATCGATACGACGATGGGGATCTTGCGCGCCTTGTAGCGGTCTATGGCGCGGCGGATGCGTTCGGCCGCCATGGCCGAACCGCCCGGCGAATCGACGCGGACGACCAACGCCTTGAAGCCTTCGTCGATATTGTCGTCCAGCAGGTCGGCAATCCGATCGCCCCCCGCCTGTCCGGGACCGGCATCGCCGTCGACGATCTCCCCGGCCACGGTGATGACGCCGATCTTCGCGCCCTCACCCTTCTCGGGATTGGCGGCAAGCCATGCGGCCAGACGATTCGCCTTGAAGGGCAGGTCTCCGTTCTCGTCCTTCCCGGCGACCTCGGCCACGCGATTGCGGAATTCGGTGATGTCGCCGATGCGGTCCACCAGGCCGGCGGCCTTGGCGCCCTGCGCGAAGTCGCCGCCCGACGCCTGCGACCAGGCCATCGGATCGCCGGTCATCTGGTCGAGCCGGGCCTTGGGTCGCGCCCGCTGGATGTCGGCCTTGTAGCCGCTCCACAGCGCGCCGTAGATGTCCTGATAGGCTTCGCGCGCGGCCGGCGACATGTCGTTGCGGAGATAGGGTTCGACGAAGCTCTTGTAGGTGCCGGCGCGATAGACGTGGGCATTGACCTTGAAGCGGTCGAGCAGTCCCTTGAAATAGACCTGGTTGCCGCCCGGCCCCGCCACGAAGGCGCCGCCCATCGGATCGACCCAGACCTCGCTGGCGTGGGAAGCGAGCTGCACGCCGTCATCGGCGTAGGCGTTCGCGAACGTCAGCACCGGCTTGCCCGCCTTGCGCACTTCGTCGAGCGCCTTGCCGATTTCCTCGATATGCACCATGCCGCCGCCCAGGAAGCGCGACATGTCCAGCACCACGGCCTTGATCCGCGAATCCCTGGCGGCCAGGCGCAGGGCGCGTTCGAGATCGCGGGCCTGGAACTCGCTCGAGGTGGATTCCGTGCTCATCAGCAGGCTGAGCGGATCGACGTTGCTCTTCTCCTCGACGATGTTGCCATCGAGTTCGAGCAGCAAGGCCCCGTCCACGATCTTCCCCGGCGAAGGGCGCGATGAAAGCGCGGCATAGAGCAGCGCGAAGAACAACAGCAGGAAAATCAAGGCCAGGGCATCTTTCACGCCCACCAGCAGCTTCCAGATCTTGCGCGCGAACGTCATGAATTCACCAGCCTTTCGATCCCCTGCCATAACGCCCTTATCCGGGCGCGGCCATAGCGAGGGCGCCATCGGCCAATCCGGTCTCCCGCCCATGCGAAAGGGTGCGTGCCCATAAGATCCGCCTTGGCGCTAAAAACACCTTGAGCCGACTCCGAGCCGAGCCTAAGGCCTTGTCTTCGATGACAGCTCCAGAATTCACATATCCGGAAGGCTCCGCAGCCTTCCCGCACCGCAGCCTCGTGGGCATCGGCGGCCTGGCCCCGCACGAGATCATGTTCCTGCTGGACGAGGCCCAGCAATGGGTCGACCTCAACCGCGGCACGCAGAAGCGGCGCGACCTGCTCTCCGGCCTGACGATCATCAATGCCTTTTTCGAGAATTCGACGCGCACGCTGCTGAGCTTCGAGATCGCGGGCAAGCGCCTCGGCGCCGACGTCGTCAACATGGCGGTGGCGAATTCGAGCGTGAAGAAGGGCGAAACCCTGATCGACACGGCGATGACGCTGAACGCCATGCGCGCGGACGCCATCGTCATTCGCCACGCCAGCTCGGGCGCCGTGCACCTGATCTCGAACCTCGTCGACTGCCCGGTGCTCAATGCCGGTGACGGCCAGCACGAGCACCCGACACAGGCCCTGCTTGACGCGCTCACCATCCGCCAGGCCAAGCGCGCCTTCAACGGCCTGCGCGTGACGATCTGCGGCGACATCCTGCACAGCCGCGTCGCCCGCTCCAACATCCTGGCGCTCAATTCGCTGGGTGCCGAAGTCCGCGTCTGCGCACCGCCGGCCCTGCTGCCCGCCGATATCGAGCGCATGAGCGTCAAGGTCTTCCACGATTTCGATGCCGCGCTGAAGGGCGCCGACGTGGTGATGATGCTGCGCCTCCAGCTCGAACGCATGGAAGGCCAGTTCATCCCCTCGCCGCGCGAATATCGCCATCTCTACGGCCTCTCGCTGGACCGTCTTGCCAAGGCGGAAGGCAATGCCCTCGTCATGCATCCCGGCCCGATGAACCGCGGCATCGAGATCGACAGCAATGTCGCCGATCTCGTCGGCCGCTCGCAGATCACCACCCAGGTCGAAATGGGCGTGGCCATGCGCATGGCCTGCCTCGATGTCCTGACCCGACGAGGGCGCGGAATGCCCGGATGGGCTGGGGAGGCCCGGGCATGAGCAACAATACCCCCCTCACCGTGACCGGCGGCCAGCTGATACTGCCCGATGGCACCATCGCCCCGGGCGCGCTGCGCAGCGAAGGCGGCTTCATCACCGCCGTCGGCGCTGACGTCACGCCCCAGCCGGGCGACGAAGTTCACGACGCGCGCGGCCGGCTGATCGCCCCCGGCCTCGTCGACATCGGCGTCTTCGCCATCGACAAGCCCGCGTTCCACTTCGGCGGCATCACCCGCGCGGCGCTCATGCCTGACCAGAACCCGCCGCTCGACGTGCCGGCGCGCGTCCGCTTCGCGGCGCAATCGGGCAAGCCGGACCTCTGGGTCCATCCGCTCGCCGCGGCGACCCAGAACCTCGAAGGCAAGGCACTCGCCGAGATCGCGCTCATGCGCGACGCGGGCGCCAAGGCCGTGACCACCGGGCGCCAGTGGATCGCCGATTCGGGCACCATGCTGCGCCTGCTCCAATATACCGGGATGCTCGGCATGGTCGTGCTGGCCCATCCGGAAGATGCGGGAATCACCGGCAAGGCCGTCGCCACTTCCGGCGAAATGGCCACCCGTCTCGGCCTGCCGTCCGCGCCTGCCGAAGCCGAAGCCCTCGCCATCTCCCGCGATATCGCCCTGGCCGAACTGGCCGGCGCGGCCATCCACTTCCGCAAGGTGACGACCGCAAGAGGGCTGGACCTCGTGCGCCGGGCCAAGGACCGGGGGCTCAAGGTCACGGCAGGTGTCACGCCAGCCTACTTCATGCTCTCCGACCTCGCGCTGGCGGGCTTCCGCACTTTCGCGCATCTTTCGCCTCCGCTGCGCTCGGAAGACGACCGCAAGGCCGTGATCGCGGCGATCGGGGACGGCACGATCGACGTCGTCGCCTCAGGTCACGATCCGCGCGGCCCTGAGGACAAGCGCCTGCCCTTCGCGGATTCCGCGCCGGGCATGGCCGGCGCCGAGACCTTGCTGCCGCTGACGATGAACCTCGTGCGCGACGGCGTGATCTCACTCTCCCGCGCCTTCGAACTGATCGCGACCAACCCGGCGAAGCTGCTCGGCGTCAATGCGGGCAAGCTCGAAGTTGGGGCCGAGGCGGACATTGCCGTGATCGACGCCGATCGGCCGTGGATCGTCGATTCGGACAAGATGGCCGCTGCCGCCGGCAATACGCCGTTCGACAAGCAGCCTGTCCAGGGCCGCGTGCTGGCGCTGTTCAAGGGCGGGGTCGCCGTAAAGGCCAGGTAAGCAGGCGCGTGATGGCAGGGGCAAATGACCCCTGCCCCCTCCGCCGACCCTCCATTTCTCGCGGAATATGTCCGTCTGCCGCCCCTTTGTGGCCCCGGCAGGCGTTCTGCTGGCATCGCGAAGAGCGCCTGACCGGCCGCCGCTTTCACTTTTTTAACTTCCCTGAAACCAAAAAAGACGGCCCCTGTCCGAAGACAGGAGCCGTTTAGGTTCACATGGAACTCAAGTGCGAGGGGCAAAGCCCCCGCGGAAACTCTAAAGCTCGGCGCGGCGCATCTGATTCGCACCGACGCCGCCGGGTAGCGGCCGTTGCTGCGCATAGGCAAGGCAAGGATTGCCGGCCTGCCGGACGCTGGCGCAGACGGACTGGGCCGCACGCTGGTCGAAACCGCCCGCCGCGACGCGGTAGTAAGTCTGGCCGTTCACTTTCGCCTCGGTAATCCGCAAATCATGCCCCCGAAGGGCCGGGTTGCGCGACTGAAAAATTCCCCAGGCCCGCTTGGCGCCGTCCATGGTCCGGAACGAGCCGAGCTGGACGAGATGCGTAGCCGAAATCAAGGCCTTGGCCGGAGCGACCTGCGGCTTGGCCGCCGCCACCGGACGAACCGGACGCGCGGTGGCCACACGCACAGGCGCGGCGACTCGGGCAGCCGGCATGGGCGCAGGCGCCGGAGAAACCGGCTGAATCTCTTCGGGCTGGTTCGCACCCCAGAAAGTTTCGCCGGTTTGAACGGGTGGAAGTTCCGCTTCGGGCGAAGCCGATGCGGGCGCTTCGGCCATGGCCATCCGCGGCCCAGCGGCAGGAGCATTGAGCGCAAGCATCGCAGGCTGCCCCGGATCGGCGCGCAGCGGCGCACCGATCAGGCCGGCGATCCGCGCCTGCGACTGGTCCGGGCGGGCTGCACGCGCCCATTCACCAAGACGGGCGTCGAGCTGGTCGGCCGGAACGTCCTGCGAGGCGATCAGGCGGGCCTCGCGCCAGCGGCCGTCAAGGGCATAGGCATAGGCCAGGTTCTGGCGCGCCTTGGGCGTATTGTCACCGCCGCGAACGACGCCGGTCAGGATATCCACGCCAGTGGCTGGACGACCGGCAAGAGCGACGGCAAGACCGTAGTCGCTGGCCGGCAGCTTGTTCTGGAAGCGCTGGAGCACGGCCATGGCCTCAGCCCCGCGACCCGCGCCGACATAGGCCAGCACGGCGCCAAGGCCGGTGCGCGGGCTCTGGTCGCCCAGCGCAATGGCATCCTCGAAAGTGGTGGCGGCCGAATCGAAGCGTCCGGCAGAGAGGTAGGTCTGGGCCAGCGCAGCGCGGGCCGAAGCATCGCGCGGCGAGCGGGTGACACGCTGCTCCGCGCGGGCAAGATCCTTGTCCCCCGGCTCAACCGGGGCGGCCGAAGCACCGGCGCGGGCGAAAGGCGCCTGTCCTGCGCAGCTCACCAGGAGCGTCGCGGCCATCGCGGTGCAGATCGCGAGAGCGGCGCTGCGGGCACGGAAGTTGAGGGGTTGCATCGATCGGGCCCTGGCTCAGCTGCGCCCGCCGACGGGCATGGCGATTTCCGGCATTTCGGAAAGGAATTTGTCGAGCGCCTCGGTAACCAGCACTTGCGCGCTGCGGTTCAGCAGCACGCCGGCCATCTTCAGCCGGAAGTGACGATCTGCATCGAGGCGCAGGGTAAAGGCGGCGCGTCGACCCTCGACAGCAGCCGAGCGGCTCTGGACAGTCATGCGGCCGAGGCGCTGGGCAAGCTCGTCGATCTGGCGCAGCACGTCGGGCGCGGGCGCCGAAGCGGGCAGTTCGGCACTCGGTCCGACCAGCTCGACCACATCGTTTTGGCCCCCATCGGTCTGGACCTCATCGTTCTGGCCCCAGTCGTTCCAGCCAAGGTCTTCCATCCGCGCACCGGCGACGGAAAGGCTCGTGGCGCCGAGGTTGACGGCATCCTGGCGCCGCATCGCCGGGCGGGCGCGCCCCTTGCGGGCCAGCAGCCCGGGCGTCAGCGAGGCAAAGCCGTGTTCGCTCAAGCCGGTCACGATCAGGATCCTGCCACGCGGCGGCCGAAGCCACCGATCGGTCGTGCCGCGCCGGGCATGATCGGCTGGCCGGTCAACTGCGGTGCCGAGAAGACGGTGCGGCGGAAATTGCGTTCGAGACGGTCCGAAACGTAGTTCCACAGCGCGGTCACTTCCTGCGCGGAACGGCCGTTGGGATCGACTTCCATGACGGTGCGGCCGTCGATCATCGACGCCGCGAAATCGGTGCGCTGGTGCAGCGTGACGGGAGCGACGGTGCCGTGCTGGGAAAGCGCGACGGCGGCCTCGGCCGTGATGCGCGCTTTCGGGGTGGCGGCGTTGACCACGAAGATCAGCGGCTTGCCCGAGCGTTCGCAAAGGTCGACGGTGGCGCCCACCGCGCGCAAGTCGTGCGGGCTGGGGCGCGTCGGCACCACGATCAGTTCCGAGACCGAGATGACGCTCTGGATCGCCATGGTGATGGCGGGCGGCGTATCGATCACGGCCAGCTTGAAGCCTTGCTGGCGCAGGACCTGAAGGTCGCTGGAGAGGCGGGCCACGGTGGTCTGGGCGAAAGCAGGATAGTCGGCCTCGCGCTCGTTCCACCAATCGGCGAGCGAACCTTGCGGATCGATGTCGATCAGGACGACCGGCCCGGCGCCGGCGCGCTGCGCCTGCACGGCGAGGTGCCCGGAAAGCGTGGTCTTGCCCGAACCACCCTTCTGCGATGCCAATGCCAGTACGCGCAAAGCCGTTACCCCCTGAGGAACCCCGCGCCGAAAGATCGGCGGCTCGGAAAATTCAGTTTCTCACAGAGGGCTGGATCGCAGATCGTTCCTAATTTAGAGTTAACCCCGCCGCCGTTTCAGGCACTTGCCGCTTGGCCGCCTACGCCAGGTCCGGGATTTTTCGTTTACCATCGGAGTTAACGCGAATTTCGCCCTTCCATGGGCATCTTTCGGGATATCCGGATGATCCGGTGAGTGCCTTCGCTTACCATGTCCGGACCTTAGTCAGGAAATCGAGGCCAGCAGACGTGCGGAAAAATCGAAGCGCCCTATCATGTCTCCCCCTGCACCTCGGACTGGCTGCCGCGCTTGCGAGTCTTGCCGCTGCTCCTGCCCTGGCTGACGTAAAGGCCGGGAGCGTGAAGGCAGGAGTCGAGGCCTGGTCCGCCGGAAACTACGCCGCCGCCGTCCAGCAATGGCGCCCGCTGGCCGACAAGGGCGATGCCGACGCCCAGTTCAACCTGGCTCAGGCCTACAAGATGGGGCGCGGCGTTCCCGAAGACCTCGGCAAGGCGGAAGAACTTTACGGCAAGGCCGCCGCGCAAGGCCATGTCCAGGCTTCCGACACTTATGGCCTCATGCTGTTCCAGCGTGGAGAGCGCCAGAAAGCCATGCCCTATCTGCGCAGTTCCGCCGCGCGCGGAGACGCGCGGGCCGAATATATCCTGGGTGTCGCGCACTTCAACGGCGACATCGTGGAGAAGGACTGGGTCAGGGCCTATGCCCTGGTGAGCATGGCCCAGCGCGCAGGGCTGCCCCAGGCCGCCAATGCCCTTGCCCAGATGGACGAGCATATTCCGCTGGCAGACCGTCAGAAAAGCGTAGCGCTCGCCGCCCAGCTTACAGCGCAGGCCGATGCGACCCGCACCCGCGAAACCGCGGGGGCCGAGCTGGGAACGGGTCCGCGCGCGCCCACGCCGACGAGAATCGCCAACGCCCCGGACAGCCCCGCCCGCACCGGTGCCGACTATACCCTGCCCGCCATCGCGCGCCCGGCCGACCGCGCGCCATCGCCTGCCGCGAAGGCGCCGCCAAGAGTCGCGGCCGCCCAGCCGGTCGCCCGCCCCGCTCCCCCGCCCGCGCCGAAACCCGTGGAACCAAAAGCCGCGCCGCGCCCTGCTCCGGCCGCGGCGAGCGGCGGCATCTGGCGCCTCCAGCTCGGCGCCTTCGGCGTTCCCGGGAATGCGGAAAAGCTCTGGGCCTCCTTGTCGAAGCGCCCGGAAATGACGGGAAGCAAGCGCCAGCTCGTACCGGCCGGAAAGCTCACCAAGCTCTATGCCGCCGGCTTCGCCAGCAAGGCGCAGGCCGACCGCGCCTGCGGCGCGCTCAAAGCCTCCGGTCACGAATGCATCGTCACCTCGTAGTCATACCCCTGCCCTGCAGGTCGTCGTGGACGCGCCACGGCTGATCGCCTAGTCTTCCTCTCAGGGAGACCAGGAATGCTGAAAGCCATCGCGGGCCGGAGTGCCCGGGCAGGTGCACGCGCGTCGATGCCACGGCCGCCGTCCGGGACAGGTGGACGATTGGCCTCGCTCGACCTGGTGCGCGGCATTGCCGTCATGGGGATCCTCACCATCAACATATCCGGTTTCGCCGGACCCAGCCTCGGCGCGCTGACGCCCGATTTTCCCGGCCACGCCAGCATGGCCGACGAAGCCGCATGGGCCGTCGGC
Source organism: Novosphingobium sp. BL-S-21 (assembly GCF_055521655.1). Taxonomy (NCBI): domain Bacteria; kingdom Pseudomonadati; phylum Pseudomonadota; class Alphaproteobacteria; order Sphingomonadales; family Sphingomonadaceae; genus Novosphingobium; species Novosphingobium sp. BL-S-21. Next base: position 111,855 of record NZ_CM145496.1, on the reverse strand, counting down.
TTCCTGTTCTTCGAAGGCAAGATGCGCGCGCTCTTCGCCATTCTGTTCGGCGCGGGCATCGCTCTCCAGTGCGAGCGCATGGACGCAGCCGGGCGCGAGGGCGACGTGCTGCAGGTCCGCCGCCTGGCTTGGCTCATGGTGTTCGGCACCTTGCACTACTGGCTGCTGTGGTGGGGAGACATCCTGTTCGTCTACGGCTGCTGCGGCATAGCCGTGCTGTTCGTTCGCCGCTTGCCCTGCCCTTTGTTGCTGGGCCTGGCGGCGGGCGTGATCGTCACGGCCACCGTGATCGACTTATGGTCCATGCTTCCGCTGGTGCGCGCGGAAGAAGCCTTGCGAATCGGCACGGCTACGGCCGGCCAGCACCGCGAGGTGCTGGCGCGCCTGGACCTCTACAATGCCAACGACTTCGCCCAGGCGCAGCTTTACCACGGCGGTTTCCTGGACATCGCACTCGGCAAGCTGCGCGGCGACCCGTTCTGGCTTTTCACCATGACGGCCCATGCCTGGAGCGAAGTCCTGCCGCTGATGCTGGTCGGGGTCGTTTTGATGCGCAGCGGTTTCTTCAGCGGCGATTGGCCGGAGGCGTGGATGCGGCGGCTTCGGATCGGCGCGACGGCGGCGGGCCTAGCGTTTACCGTGCTGGTGCTCGCCTGGGCCTGGCCGCGCCATTTTCCGCCGATCGCGATGGCCATGCTGCTGGGCGAGGGACTCTGGCCCGCCCACCTGCTGACGGCGCTTGGTTACGCCGCGGCGATCGTATGGGCGACGCCGCACCTGCTCGAAACCCGCGCGGGCCTGCGGATCATCGCGGCCGGGCAAGTGGCCTTCACCAATTACATCGGCACCAGCCTGCTCATGTGTGCACTGTTCTACGGATGGGGCCTGGGCTTGTTCGGAAAGCTCGGCCCGGCAGACCAGTGGGCGCTGGTTCTTATCGGCTGGATGGTGATGCTGGCGTGGAGCGAACCCTGGCTGAGTCGCTATCGCAGAGGCCCTTTGGAACTGCTCTGGCGGTCCCTGGTAGAGCAAAAACGCCTTAAAAATCGCCGTAAGGCAATGGCTTGATAGGAAGTTGAAGAACGCTATTGCGATCCATTTGCAGTTGCATATGATGGTCCTCAAGAGGATTCGCACCATGTACGTTTGCATCTGCAATGCCATTCGTGAGACCGACCTGCGCACCGTAGCCCGCTGCTGCCGCGGCGATGCCACCGCGCTTTACGGTGCTCTCGGACATGCGCCGCAGTGCGGACAGTGCCTGGACGAAGCCGAAGACATTATCGCCGAGGAATCGGCAAGCGCCGACGCGCCCCTGAGCGCGGCAGCCTGACCCTGCAACAAGGCGGGTTACACCTGGCCTCGGCCGGGTGTTTTCGCGTGCCTGCTTGCCTTACAGGTCTGAAAGGGCCATAAACCCGCCCGAACAGATTCAGGAGCATCTCCCATGAAGGGCGACCAGCAGGTCATCGATTTTCTCAACAAGGCGCTCTTCAACGAGCTGACCGCGATCAACCAGTACTGGCTGCATTACCGCATGCTGGACAACTGGGGCATCAAGAAGCTCGCCGAATACGAACGCCACGAATCGATCGACGAAATGAAGCACGCCGACGTGCTGGCCGATCGTATCCTCTATCTCGAAGGTCTCCCGAACTTCCAGGCGCTGGGCAAGCTGCGCATCGGCGAAAGCGTCGAGGAAGTGCTCAAGGCTGACCTCGCCTTGGAATACGACGCGATTCCGCTGCTCAAGGACGCCATCGCCCACTGCGAGACCGTGCGTGACTTCGTCAGCCGCGAAATCTTCGCCCGCATCCTCGAAAGCGAGGAAGAGCACGTCGACTTCCTCGAAAAGCAGTTCGACATGATCGCCCGCATGGGCATCCAGAACTACTGCCAGCTGCAGAGCAAGCCGGCGGGCGAAGAAGAGTAAGCCCGGACGGCGCGCGAGCAGACATGGATTTTCTCGCGCGCCTCGGTCTCTCCCTTCCCCTGGTACAGGCGCCGATGGCGGGCACGTCCACGCCCGCTCTCGCCGCGGAAGTCTGCAATGCCGGAGCGCTCGGATCGCTCGCCCTCGGCGCCATCGGAGCCGACGAGGCCCGCCGCCAGATCGCGGACTTGCGCAGCCGCACGCAGCGGCCTTTCAATCTCAATCTCTTCGTTCACGAAACGCCCGCCGCCGAACCGGCGGTGGAAGCGGCATGGCTGGAGGCGCTCGCGCCCAGCTTTGCCGCCTTTGGCGCAGCGCCGCCCACGGGACTGGAGACCATCTACGAGAGCTTCGCCGGTAATGCCGCGATGCTCGAAGTCGTGCTGGAAGCGAAGCCCGCCGTGGTCAGCTGCCATTTCGGCCTGCCGGACGCCGCAACGATCCAGGCGCTCAAGCAGGCTGGCTGCCTGCTTGTCGGCAGCGTCACCAGCCTGGCGGAAGCCGAACTGTCGCGCAGCGCGGGCATCGACGTGCTCGTGGCGCAAGGTTGGGAGGCCGGTGGCCATCGCGGCATGTTCGACCCCGCCGCGCCCGACGATCGGCTCGGCACTTTCGCGCTGGTCCGCCTGCTGGCCGCTTGGGGCAAGCTGCCCGTTGTCGCGGCTGGCGGCATCATGGACGGAGCGGGCATACGTGCCGCACTCGATCTCGGCGCGGTTGCCGCGCAGCTCGGCACGGCCTTCGTCGGCTGTCCGGAGAGCAACGCCGATGCCGGTTATCGCGCCCTGCTTGCTTCCGACGCGGCCCGGCATACGGTGATGACGCGGGCGATCTCCGGCCGTCCGGCCCGGTGCCTTGCCAACCGCTTCACGGAACTCGGGGAGCGCGCGGACCTGCCGCCCGTCCCCGCCTATCCGCGCACCTATCACGCCGGTAAAGCGCTCAACGCTGCCGCCAAGGCCCAGGGAGAACCCCTGTTCGGCGCGCAATGGGCGGGACAGGGCGCGCCGCTGTCCCGCTCGATGCCGGCGGCGGAGCTGGTCGCCCAGCTCGCCGCCGAACTTTCCGCTACTCGCCCTTAGGCGCGCCGGCTCCCGGCGCGGCCGACTGCCCGTCGGTCCGATACTTGTCGAACCAGGCCAGGATCGCCGAAGCCTTGGCGGCCGATTGCGAAGGCCGCGCGGCAATGCCGCCATGGCTGGCGCCCGGCACCTTGACGAGCGCGGTCGGCACCCCCCGGATCTGCAAGGCGGCGTAATACTGCTCCGCCTCGCTCACCGGGGTCCGGAAATCTTCCGAGCCCACCACCACCATCGTCGGCGTCTTGACGTTGCCCACCAGGCTCAGCGGCGAGCGGCGCCAATACTCCATGGGGTCTTCCCAGGGCTTCTTGTCGAACCAGTAGCGCGAGGTGAACGGCGTGGCGTCCATCGTCAGTGCCTCGCTGATCCAGTTGATGACCGGCTTCTGCGTCACCGCCGCCTTGAACCGGTCCGTCTTGCCGACGATCCAGGCCGTCAGCACGCCGCCGCCCGATCCGCCGGTGACGAAGAGGTTGTTCGGATCGGCCACCCCGTCGGCAATCGCCGCGTCGACCGAGGCCATGAGGTCGTCATAATCGGTTCCGGGATAGGCCCGGTCGATCAGGTTGGCGAAGGCCTCGCCGTAGGACGTGCTGCCGCGCGGATTCGTATAGAGCACCGCGTAGCCGTGCGCCGCGTAGAGCTGGTAGTCGGTGGAGAAGCCCGGCGCATAAGCGGTGTTGGGGCCGCCATGGATTTCCAGGATCAGCGGCGCCTTCTGGCCCGCCGGCAGGCCCGGCGGCGTCACTAGCCATGCGTCGATCGCGCGGCCGTCAGGCGCGGTCACCGCCAGCTTGCGCACAGGCGCCAGGGCCTTGGCGTCCATCCAGGTGCCGTTGAGGTCCGTCAGCTTGCGGCCGGTCCCGCCATTGCTGACCCAAAGGTCGGCCGGGCGCTGGGTTGTGCCGGAGGTATAGGCCACGCGGCCATTGGCGGAGACGCTGAACGCACCGCCCGTATAGGGCCGGTCGAAATGGTCTCCGGGACTGAGCCCCTCGACCACGGTCTTCATTGAACCGTCCAGCCCGACGCGGGCCACATACGTCCTCGCATGATCGTCATACTGGATCATGATCGCGGAATTGCCGGACCAGTTCACCGCGTCGATCGAGTGGTCGAACCCCTTGATCAGCAGCCGCGATCCCGAACCGTCGCTGTTCATCAGGTAGAGGTCGGAATTCTCGTAGGACCGGTTGACGTCGTCATAGCCGAGGTAAGCGATGTGCTTGCCGTCTGGCGAGACCATCGCGCCGGCATCGGGGCCGTTGCGGCTGGTGAGCGCCGTCACCGCGCCGCTCGCGATGTCGAGCGCGTAGACTTCGGAATTGTTGATGTCGCGCTGCCAGTTCTCGTGGCGGTTGGCGCTGAAGACCACGCGCTTGCCGTCCGGCGTCCACGACAGCGGACCGCCGTCGTCGAAGTCTCCGAAAGTCAGCTGGCGCGGCGCGCCGCCGTCGGCCGATACGAGAAACAGGTGGTCGTAGCCGGGCTGGGCATAGCCGCCGCCGTCCGCACGGTATGTCACGCGGTCGATCACCTGCAGCGGCTCGGCCCATTGCGCGCCTTCGGGGCGCTGCGAGGGCTGCGCGCCCATCTTGGGCGCCTCTCCCGGAACCCGCATGGTATAGGCGATCTGGCGCCCGTCCGGCGACCAGGCCAGCGCGCCGGGGCTGTCAGGCAGCCCCGTCACTTTCACTTTGGCGCCGCCATCCAGCCAGAGCACGTAAAGCTGCGGCGCGCCCGTCCCGTCGCTGGAAACGAAGGCCAGGCGCTTGCCGTCCGGCGACCAGCGCGGCGAGAAATGGGCACCCGCCCCGGTCACAAGCGGCCGCTGCACGCCGCTTGCCGTATCGACCAGCCAGATCGAGGGCACGACCTTGTCGGTCATCACATCGGCCGCGGCCCGAACGTAGGCGATCCGGCTGCCGTCGGGCGATATCTGCGGGTCGGTGACGCCCGAAAGCTTGAACAGGTCGTCAGGCGTGAAGCCGCGCTCCGGACCCTTGGAGGTCTTGGCGGCCCGTCCGGCCCCGGCTTCGTCCGCGGCGAAGGCCGAGGAGAGCGGAACGACGGCGCAGGAGAGCGCGAGAACGGCGGCGCGCAGGGCAAAGGCGCGCGAAAGGGTATGCGGCAAGATGGAATGCTCCTTCTCGAATGGGAGGATGCCCCCTGTCTTGCCCAGACTTCGTGAAAAATCCAGTCACCTCGGCCGGCGACCTTGCCGCGGCGGGAATCATGCTAAGAGGCAGGCATGGAGCAACCGGAACGCCCCCCCTATACCATCGAGGACTACGGCTTCGGCGTTCTCGTCATCCTCGTTACCGCGGCCTTCGTCTGGCTGCTGCTGCCTTACTTCGGCGCCGTGCTCTGGGGCGTAGTGGCCGCGATCCTGTTTCAGCCGCTCACGGCGAAGCTGGCCACCCGGTTCGGCGGCCGCAAGAGCCTGGCGGCGGGCCTCATGCTGCTGCTGCTGCTCGCGCTCTTCATCATTCCCACCATCCTGCTCGGGGTCAGCCTCGTCCAGGAAGTCACGACGATCTACGAAAAGGTCCGCGGCGGCCAGATCGACATCCCGCACATGCTGGAGCAAGTCCGCGCCGCCCTGCCCGAATCGCTGGAGCGCCTGATCGACCGCTACGGCCTCACCGATTTCGAGAACTTGCGCCGCCAGTTCGGCGCCGGGATCGCCAACGGCCTCCAGGGCCTTGCCGCCCGGCTCCTCTCGGTGGGACAGGGCGCGCTGAGCTTCCTCGCGGCCTTGGGCGTGATGCTCTACCTCACGTTCTTCCTGCTGCGCGACGGCGACCGCTATGGACGGTTGATCCGGGACGCCATGCCCTTGCGCCCGCACTTGCGCGACCGGCTGGTGAGCAATTTCGTGATCGTGGTGCGTGCGACGATGAAGGGGACGGTCGTGGTCGCCGTGGCGCAGGGCCTGGTCGGCGGCGTGATCTTCTCGCTGCTGGGGATAGACGGCTCGCTGCTCTGGGGCGTGATGATGGGCTTCTTCTCGTTACTGCCCGCCGTCGGCACCGGCCTCGTCTGGGTCCCCATGGCGGGCTATCTGCTGGCGACCGGCCACATGTGGCAAGGTGCGGTGCTGGCCTTCTGCGGCCTGTTCGTCATCGGCATGATCGACAATATCCTGCGTCCGATCCTGGTCGGCCGCGACACACGCATGCCCGACTTCGTGGTGCTGATCGCCACTTTGGCCGGCCTGCAGATCTTCGGCCTCAACGGCTTCATCGTCGGCCCGGTGATCGCCGCCCTGTTCATCGCCGTCTGGACGCTCATGCGCGAGATAAAGAACAGCGACGGCATGCTGGAGCCCGATGCCATCGAACAGCAGGAAGAGCGGGCGGAAGCGCCGGTTTCCGACGCCGAGGTAGCCGCGCACCCATCCTGACACGCGAACGACGGGCATGAAAAAGGCCGCTGGAGCAGTCTCCAGCGGCCTTTTCGTTACTTGGCGAAGGGGTTCTTCGGCATGCGCAGATTGAGACGGATCGGCACCGCATCGAACCCGAGTTCCCGGCGAATGCCGTTGATCAGGTAGCGGCGATAGCTTTCCGGCAGCAGGTCCAGACGCGTACCGAACAGCACGAAGCCCGGCGGGCGGGTCTTGGCCTGGGTGATGTAGCGCAGCTTGATGCGCTTGCCGCCCGGCGCCGGCGGCGGGTTGGCGGAGAGCGCATCGTCGAACCAGCGGTTGAGCGCGGCGGTCGGCACGCGCTTGCTCCAGGCCTCGCGAATCGAGAAGCCGGCGGCGATCAGCTCGTCCAGGCCCTTGCCGGTCCGTGCCGAAACGGCCAGCAGCGGCACGCCGCGAACTTGCGCCAGGCCGTCGTCGAGCGCCCCGCGAATGCCGTTGAACAGGGCCGAGGCGCCTTCGGCCACGTCCCACTTGTTGATCGCGATGATCAGCGCGCGGCCTTCTTCCAGCACCTTGGAGGCGATGGTGAGATCCTGGTGTTCCAGCCCCCGCGTGGCATCGAGCAGCAGCACCACCACTTCGGCGAAATCGATGGCATGGCGCGCATCGGCCACCGCCATGCGCTCCAGCTTTTCCGTCACGTTGGCACGCTTGCGCATGCCGGCCGTGTCGATCAGGCTGACCTGGCGGACCTCCTGCGTCTTGGGATCGGTCCACTCCCAGTCGACCGTGATCGAATCACGCGTGATGCCCGCTTCCGGCCCGGTGAGCAGGCGATCCTCGCCCAGAATTCGATTGATCAGGGTGGACTTGCCGGCATTCGGGCGGCCGACGATGGCAAGCTTGAGAGGCCGGCGCAGCAGCGCTTCCTCGTCCACCTCCTCTTCGAATTCCGGCTCTTCGGGCTGGAGCGGATCGAGATGCGGCAGCAGCGATTCGAACAGATCCGCCATGCCCACGCCGTGCTCGGCCGAGAACGTGATCGGATCGCCAAGGCCCAGCGAATAGGCTTCCAGCACGCCGCCCTCGCCCGCGCGGCCCTCGGCCTTGTTGGCCAGAAGGACCACCGGAACCGGCGAAGCGCGCAGCCATTGGCCGATTTCCTCGTCCAGAGGTGTCAGCCCTGCGCGCGCGTCGACCACGAAGAGCGCCACGTCGGCCGTTTCCAGCGCAGCCTCGGTCTGCTTGCGCATGCGGCCGGGCAGAGTCTGGTCTTCTTCGTCTTCCCAGCCCGCCGTGTCGACGATCTGGAATTTCAGGCCGAGCAACTCGGCATCGCCGAAGCGACGGTCACGCGTGACCCCCGGCTGATCGTCGACGAGCGCGAGCTTCTTGCCGACGAGCCGATTGAACAGCGTGGACTTGCCGACGTTGGGTCGGCCGATGATGATCACCTGAGGAAGCATGTTGATAACTCGATAAAGGATTCCGGCCCGTAGGGGAATTCCTTCGGAATGGAAACGCCTGCGTTCTCGCGGCGCGGTATTGAATAAAATAAGCCGGACGTCCGGGAACAAATTCCTAATTCGTCGTTAACCATGCCCTGAAGGAATCCCATAACCGTACCGGGCAGAATTGGAACACATGCAGGGTTACCGGATCGCAATCATACTGGGTCTGGCCGCCGCGACGATCGCGCCGGCCAGTGCCCGTTCCGCCATAGACGACGCCTTGGCGGGCGCGGATGACACCGTGGGCGCGGTGGCAAAGCCCGATTACCTGGAGTGCGTGCCTTATGCACGCCAGCTTTCCGGCATCCAGATCTTCGGCGATGCCCATACCTGGTGGAGCCAGGCCCAGGGCCGCTATGCCATCGGCCATACCCCGCGCATCGGCGCCGTCATGGCGATGGAGCCTTACGCCAATTCCCAGCTCGGCCATGTCGCCACGGTCAGCAAGGTCATCGATTCGCGTACGATCCTGGTGAGCCATGCCAACTGGTCCCCGATCGAGGGAAGCCGCGGTCGGATCGAGAAGAACGTCACCGTCCTCGACGTCTCGGCCAGGAACGACTGGAGCGAAGTGCGCGTGTGGTATGCGCCGATTCACAACCTCGGCAACACGCACTGGCCGGTTTCCGGCTTCATCTACAACGCGCGGCCCAATTCCGGTCCCGCAGGGGGCCAGGATCCGGCCCTGCAACGGCTGGACGACGTCTCGGCCGCGCCAGGGGCACCGAAGAAAAGGAAAAAGGGCCGCCGCAGCGACCCCATCGGCGAAATCATCGCCGGCCTCTACTGAGGCGCCCGGCCCGGCGGCCTGCCGAAACAGGCCGACCGTCCGGGTATGGCCCTATCGGGCCTTGCTGACCTCAGGCCCTGGCGGACCTCAGGCCCCTTACCTCAGACTTTGGCGACCGGCGCGTCCTCGCCGAGGTCTTCGTACCAGGCTTCGACCGGACCGGAGAGCTTGACCGTCAGGGGATTGCCCTTGCGATCCAGCGTCTTGCCGGCCTGAACGCGCACCCAACCTTCGGAAATGCTGTATTCTTCCACATTGGTGCGCACGGTACCCTTGAAGCGGATACCGACGCCGCGCTGAAGCTTTGCCTCATCGAAGAACGGGCTCTTCGGATTGATGGCGAGGTGATCGGGCGGCACGTCAGGGCCGTTCTGGGTCTCTTCAGTCATGCCCCGCGATTTAATTCCAGATGGGCGCTTGTCAATTCGATCCGACTCATCTAGAGGCGCGCTTCCGCAACGGACACAGTCCTTCTGCGGGCGCGTAGCTCAGTGGTAGAGCACACCCTTCACACGGGTGGGGTCGCAGGTTCAATCCCTGCCGCGCCCACCATCCCTTCTACGGGATGGCCTTTGCAAGGCGGACATTTTCCCCAAGATCACCATTTCTCGCAGGCCGAAACGAGCCTCTGGAATCTTGCGCCTGCGCGCATGAGGCGGCATAGCGCGCGCCATGCACGATATCCGCCTGATCCGCGAGAATCCCGAAGGATTCGACGCCGGCCTCGCCCGCCGTGGGGCTCTCCCCGTGGCTGCCGACATCCTCGCCCTCGACGAGCAGCGCCGCTCGGTGGCGACGCGCATGCAGGAAGGGCAGAACCGCCGCAACGAGGCATCGAAGGCGATCGGCAAGGCCATGAGCCAGGGCGACAGCGCCACGGCCGAAGCGCTGAAGGCCGAAGTCGCCCAGCTCAAGGACACACTCCCCGCGCTCGAAGCCGAGGAGAAGGACCTCTCCGCCCAGCTTCACAATGCCCTGGCCGCCTTGCCCAACATCCCCGTCGCCGAAGTGCCGGACGGCGCGGACGAGAGCGAGAACGTCGAAGTCTCGAAATGGGGCACGCCGGGCACTTACGCCTTCGAGCCCAAGGAACATGCCGATCTCGGCCCGGCACTCGGTCTCGATTTCGAGACCGGCGCCAAGATTTCCGGCGCGCGCTTCACGTTCCTGAAGGGCCAGATGGCGCGCCTGCACCGGGCCCTGGCGCAGTTCATGCTGGACACCCAGACCGCCACCAACGGCTATATGGAATGCATCGTGCCGCTGCTGGTCAAGGACGAGGCCGTGTTCGGCACCGGCCAGCTTCCGAAGTTCTCCGAGGACCTGTTCCGGACCACGGACGGTCGCTGGCTCATCCCCACCGCCGAAGTCTCGCTGACCAATGCGGTCCAGGACGAGATCGTCGATACGGCCGCCCTGCCCCTGCGCATGACCGCCCTCACCCCCTGCTTCCGCTCGGAAGCGGGCGCAGCGGGCCGCGATACGCGCGGCTTCATCCGCCAGCACCAGTTCGAGAAAGTGGAACTCGTCACGATCTGCGCGCCTGAGCAGTCGGAAGCCGAACACGAGCGCATGGTCGCGGCCGCCGAATCGATCCTCCAAGCGCTGGAACTGCCCTATCGCAAAGTGCTGCTCTGCACCGGCGACATGGGCGCGACGGCGCGCAAGACCTTCGACCTCGAGGTCTGGCTGCCCGGCCAGGCGGCCTACCGCGAGATCAGCTCGATCTCGAATTGCGGCGACTACCAGGCCCGCCGCATGAACGCGCGCTTCAAGCCGGAAGGTTCGAAAAAGACGGAGTTCCTGCACACGCTCAACGGCTCGGGCCTCGCGGTCGGCCGTACGCTGGTGGCGGTTCTGGAGAACTACCAGCAGGAAGACGGCTCGGTGCGCGTTCCCGAAGCGCTCAAGCCCTGGATGGGCGGGATCGACAAGCTGACGGCCGGCCACGAAGCCGCTCTCGACTCGAAGCACACCTGAACTCCTCGTCGCCCTGAACCCGTTTCGGGGCGACGAATGAAAGCAGCAGAAAAATCATGCGTATCCTGCTCACCAATGACGACGGCATCAACGCCCCCGGCCTCTATGTCCTGGAGAAGATCGCCGCACAGCTTTCGGACGATATCTGGATCTGCGCGCCGAGCGAGGAACAGTCGGGCGCGGGCCATTCGCTGACGCTGGGCCGCCCGGTGCGCATGCGCGAGCATGCACCCAAGCGCTTCTCGGTCACGGGGACGCCGACCGATTCGGTGACCCTGGGTCTCAAGAAAGCCCTGCCCGGCCCGCCGGACCTGATCCTTTCCGGCGTCAACCGCGGCGCCAACCTCGGTGACGACGTGACGTATTCGGGCACCGTCTCCGCGGCGATGGAAGGGGCCATGGCAGGCATCCCCTCGATCGCGCTCAGCCAGGTCTATGCGGGCGAAGGCCTCGGCAACAATGTCAGCTTTTCGGCGGCCGAGGAATGGGGCGCCAAAGTGCTGCGCCCCCTGCTGGACATGCCTTTCGCGCCGCGCACCCTCATCAACGTCAACTTCCCGCCCCTGGCCGGAGCTGACGTGAAGGGCATTCGCGTGGTCCGCCAGGGCTTCCACGACTATGCGCGCGGCTCGGTCGTCGAAGGCATGGATCCGCGTGGTTTCCCGTACTTCTGGTTCGGCCTTCACGGCATCGAGCACACGCCCGGCCACAACACCGATCTCGAAGCGATCTCCGAAGGCTATATCTCGGTGACCCCGCTCCAGATCGACCTCACGCATGACGCCGCGATAGCGCAGATCGCGAGCCGCTTCGAAGCATGATTCCCAAGTCCCTGTTCCTGCTTGCGGCGCTGGCGCTGCCGATCGCGCCTGCCGTCGCGGCACCGCGTGACGAGACCGTGCACGTCGTCGAACCGGGCGAGACGCTGAACGGCATCGCCAACCGCGCCGGCGTCTCTTCCGAGGCTCTGGCGAAAGCGAACGGCCTGAAAGCGCCCTACGTCGTCCGGCTAGGCCAGAAGCTTGCCATTCCGCGCCCCCGGCCTGCGCCGGTGAAGACGGCGGCACCGAAACCGGACAATGCCGCGGCGCCTGCGCGCGCCTCCGGCGCCAGCGCGACGGCCAAGGCAGCAGCCGCAGCCAGTTCGACGGCGAAAGCCGCCATCGCCGCCGCGGGTCCGCCGGAGCAGGAATCCGTCCACGTCGTCCAGCCCGGCGAGACGCTGGGCGGCATCGCTGCCGCAGCGAAAGTTCCCCGCGTCCTGATCGCGGAAGCCAATGGTCTGCAGCCGCCCTATGCGGTGCGCTCCGGCCAGAAACTGCAGATCCCCCGCACGCGCCGGCATACGGTCAAGGCAGGCGACACCGGCTTTTCGATCTCGTACAAGTACGCGGTGCCCTGGGAGCAGATCGCCCTTGCCAACGGTTTCGATCCGGTCGCGCCGGTCAAGCCGGGCCAGACGCTGCTGATCCCCACTTTGCTCGATCCGCCGTCCGCAAGCGGCGCTTCCGTGCCTGTCGCTGCGCCCACGTCTGCACCCACCGCCGCACCGCTGCTGGCGATCCCCGCTCCGCAGAGCACGCCAACCACCCGTGGTGCGCGATTCGCCTGGCCTGTCAGCGGCCCGATCCGCCGCGGCTTCGCAACCGGCGCCAACCATCACGACGGCATCGACATCAAGGCCCCGGATGCCACGATGGTCCGGGCCGCCGCGGCCGGCACCGTGCGTTTCGCGGGCATGGAAAAGGAGCAGTTCGGCAATCTCGTCGTGCTCGACCACGGCGACGGCTGGTTCACCGCCTACGCCTTCCTCAGCCGGGTGACCGTCAAGGAAGGCGCCAGGGTGGCGGCCGGAGAGCGCGTCGGGCTGGTCGGCAGCACGGGCCTTGCCAAGGGCAACGAGCTTCATTTCGAGGTGCGGCAGAACGGCAAGCCCGTCGATCCGCTGGACGAGTTGCCCAAGGCCCCCTAAGCTTGGCGGGCATGTCGAAGCGACACTCTGCTCGCGCCGTATTCAGGCCGCCTTCGTTCAAACCATTGCGTCGGTCGCTGGCGGTCCCGGTCTGGGCCGACGTGGCCTTGCGCCTGGGTGGTGCGTTCTTCCTGATCTTCGTGGTCATCATGGTCCACTGGAGCGACCGGGCCGGGCTCCACGATGTCCACGACGGGCAGGTCAGCTTCCTCGACGTCGTCTATTTCACGATGATCTCGATCACGACCACGGGCTTTGGCGACATCGCCCCCGTCAGCGACCGGGCGCGGCTGATCGAGGCGATCCTGGTCACCCCGATCCGGCTCGCCGTCATCACCATCTTCGTCGGCACGGCCTACAATTTCATCATCAAACGCAGCTGGGAGAGTTGGCGCATGAAGCGAATCCAGGAAAGGCTGGAGGACCACATCGTCGTGCTCGGCTTCGGCGTCAGTGGCTCGGAAGCGGTCAAGGAACTGGTCGAGCGCGGGATGGAACCGGCCTGCATCGTCGTGGTCGACCCGGTGGAGGCCCGTCTGGCTCACGCCGAGAAACTGGGCTGCAACGTGCTCCAGGGCGACGCCACGCGTGACGATATCCAGAACGCGGTCCGCGTGACGACGGCGCGGACGGTGCTGGTCTCTGCCGGGCGCGACGATACTTCGGTGCTGATCGTGCTCACCACCCGCCACCTCGCGCCCACAGTGCCCATCACGGTGGTCATTCGGGCCGACGACAACGAACTCCTCGCGCGGCAGGCCGGCGCCAACAACGTCATCAACCCGGTGCGCTTCACCGGCCTGCTCCTGGCAGGCTCGGCCGAGGGCCAGCACGTCGCGGACTATTTCTCCGACCTCGCCTCCGTGGCGGGCCGGGTGCAGCTAGTGGAACGGCCGGTGGCGCCCGAGGAGATCGGCCGACCGCTCGACCAGCTCGCCACGGGCGGCAAGGGGCTTCGCATCTACCGGGGAGAGCACACCATCGGCTTCTGGGAGGACGACGCCAGGATCCTGCAGCCCGGCGACATCGTGGTGGAAATAGCCCCCACCAAGGCTACCGACGAAGCGGGTTCAGCCTAGCACCCAGAACACCAGGCCCATCGCCAGATAGGCCACCAGCCAGAACAGGCAGTCCACCACGCGGCGCATCGGCTCGGTGCGCTGGCGAAGATGGGTCAGCCATACAGCGGGCATCACGAAGGCCACCGAGACGCCGCCCGTCTGCATGAAATAGAGCCAGGGCTTGGCGGCCAGCGTTTCCGCCCCGATCCGCGCGAAATTGTGGCCGAGCATGGCCGAAGACACCAGCATGACGAAGACGACCACGGCATAATTGGCCCCGCGCTGCGCGCGACCGGGAATCAGCTGCCGCCCGGTTCGGAACAGCGGACCGTGCCAGACAAGACCCACCGCCACCGCGAGCGCCGCAGCCAGGAAGACCGCCAACCAGTTAACCGGACCCATCGACATCCCCTGTTTTCCAATAGCTTCTCTCTTGCAGGCCCGTGCCGAAGGCGCAAGACAAGTGCGCGTCGAAGGAAGGGATTCGCCTGCCACTCGGCCGGTACGATTCGTTTTTCGTGACTCTCGGGCGCAATAGGCGTATCGGGCGCGCCATCCCTATGGCTATTGAAATCCCCTCTCCGCCCAAGGTCGGCATGGTCAGCCTCGGCTGCCCCAAGGCGCTTGTCGACTCCGAACGCATCCTCACCCGCCTGCGCGCCGACGGCTATACGATGAGCCCGGACTATGCCGGGGCCGACGTCGTGCTCGTCAACACTTGCGGATTCCTCGATTCCGCGAAGGAAGAGAGCCTCTCCGCGATCGGCGAGGCCATTGCCGAAAACGGCCGCGTGATCGTCACCGGCTGCATGGGCAATGAGGCCGACGTGATCCGCGCCCGCTTCCCGGACGTGCTGGCCGTCACCGGCGCACATCAGTACGAAGCCGTGGTCGAGGCCGTGCACGAAGCCGCGCCGCCCGAACTTTCGCCTTACGTCGATCTGATTCCCCAGATCTATGACGAAGCCGGCGTCAAGCTCACGCCGCGGCACTACAGCTATCTGAAGATCTCGGAAGGCTGCAACCACGCTTGCTCGTTCTGCATCATTCCCTCGCTGCGCGGGAAGCTGGCGAGCCGCCGTATCGACGCGGTGCTGCGCGAGGCGGAAAAGCTGGTCCAGGCCGGAACGCGCGAACTGCTGGTCATCAGCCAGGACACTTCGGCCTATGGCGTCGACGTGCGGCACGAGACGCGCATGTGGAAGGACCACGAGGTCCGCACGCACATGACGGACCTTGCCCGCGAACTCGGTCAGCTCAGCGATTCGCAGGGCCGCAAGCCCTGGGTCCGCCTGCACTACGTCTATCCCTATCCCCATGTCGACGCGGTGATTCCGCTCATGGCGGAAGGACTGTTGACGCCTTACCTCGACATTCCCTTCCAGCACGCTGCGCCTTCGGTGCTCAAGTCGATGAAGCGACCTGCCAACGAGGCCAAGGTGCTCGACCGTCTGCGCAAGTGGCGGGAGATCTGCCCGGATATCGCGATTCGCTCCAGCTTCGTGGTTGGCTTCCCCGGTGAGACCGAGGCGGACTTCCAGTACCTGCTGGACTGGCTGGACGAGGCCCAGCTCGACCGCGTGGGTGCGTTCCGTTTCGAACCCGTCGAAGGCGCGAGCGCCAACGACCTGCCGAACGCCGTGCCCGAAGAGGTCAAGGAAGAACGTTACGCCCGCATCATGGAGAAGACCGCCGCGATCAGCGCCGCCAAGCTTCAGGGCAAAGTTGGACGTATCCTCCCGGTCATCATCGATGAAGTCGGCGAAGTGGACGAGGACGGCGACATCGGTGCAACCGGCCGCTCGCAGGCCGACGCCCCTGAAATCGACGGCAATGTCTTCCTCCGCAATGCCGGAAAGAACCTGGAAGTCGGTGATATCGTTGATGTTCTTATCGAGGACGCCGACGAGCACGACCTCTACGGCGCCATCACCGAAGTCTGAGCCAGATCGGGCAGCAGTTGCACGGCTTGCAACGTTGCTCAATCTTTTCGCATTTGCAGCGAATCAGTGTCGGGAGCATATGGAACAGGCCTTTCAGGCATCCTCTCCCAAAAACTTTCCAAGGGCTGGTCTTCGGACCGGCCTTTTTTTTTGCGCTGCATCCGCGCGAATTGACGTTTGCTCCATTTGCTCCCGGTCAGGTCTCGCAGGATCTGCGCACCCCACCTTCATCCGTTTCTGGCTTTAAGGCACTGGCCGTGCCGCTTCATTGCAGGCGCAGCCACAGCGTCCGGAGACGCTCCAACATCGCTCGATAGGCTGAGTTGCGACACGTCGCGGCATCCGTAGCGCGCGAACCGGCAGGCGCATGCATTTCTAACAAGCGCATTGCCCCTCAAGACTGCCCGAAATTCAACGCCCGAACGATTACATGCAGGTTATGCAATCACGCCCAATTTTTTCGCATTTGCAGCAAAACCTTTCGCGGATCATAAGGATCGGGCCTTTCAGGCATCCTCTCCCAAAAACTTTCGTAGGGCTGGTCCATCGGATCGGCCCTTTTTTTTGCGCCTATTCCAGGCGAAACGCCGTCCGGCGCCCCCATGTGCTGGCAGTCGGAGCCGCTTTGTCCTAGCCATGCTGCATGGCCGAATCGTTGCGAATCTATACCGCCGCCCTCGTCGTCATCGGTGACGAGATCCTTTCCGGTCGCACGCACGACAAGAACATCGCGCAAGTCGCCGCCTGGCTGCAGGTACAGGGGATCCGCCTCAAGGAAGTGCGCGTGGTCGCCGACGACACGGCCGCCATCGTCGAGGCCGTGAACACGCTGCGCGCGCGCAACGATTATCTCTTCACCACCGGCGGCATCGGACCGACCCATGACGACATCACCGTCGACGCCATCGCCGAAGCGCTGGGCGTGCCGGTGATCGTCCATCCGGAAGCCCGTGCGATCCTGGAAAGCTACTATGCCACGCGCGGGGGGCTGACGGATGCCCGCCTGCGCATGGCGCGCACGCCGGACGGCGCCAGCCTCATTCCGAATCGCTACACCGGCGCGCCCGGCATCCGCGCCGGAAACGTCTTTATCATGGCCGGCGTCCCCAGCATCACCGCCGGCATGCTCGACGCTCTTTCCGGCCAGCTCGAAGGCGGGGCTCCGCTGCTTTCAGAGACGGTCGGCTGCTGGGTGGGGGAGAGCGAAGTCGCCGAACTCCTGCGCGAAACCGAACGAACCCACGATGGCTGCCAGATCGGCTCCTATCCGTTCTGGGCCGAGGGCCGCACCGGCGCCAACTTCGTGATCCGCTCCGTCAACGCCCAGGACCTTGCCGCCTGCACCCGCGCTCTGGTGCAGGGCCTGGAAGCGATGGGACGCCCCGCGGTGCCCGGTGGCATTTGAGCCATGGCATTCGAGACGGCCTTCGCGCTTGCCCTGATGGCGTCCTCCGCGCCAGTCGCCGTCCAGGCCCCAACGACGCTCGAAGCCTTCGAAGCCGTCCTGGGCCGCCATGACAGCGCGACGCTGGCGCTGGAGGAATGGTGCACCCTGCGCGGCTTTTCCGCCTCTGCGCGGGTAACGGCGCAGCTCGTGACCGGCAGCGACATCCCCCCGCCCCCCGACATCGAAAAGAAGCTGGCGCTGCAGCCCGGCGAGACGGCCGCCCTGCGTAACGTCAGGCTGAGCTGCGGTTCCCGGGTCCTGTCGGTGGCATGGAACTGGTACGTGCCAGAGCGCCTGACTGCGGACATGAACGAGGTGCTGCGCTCCAGCGACGTGCCTTTCGGCAAGGCCGTGGCCGACCTGCATTTCCGGCGCCTGCCGCTCTCGACGATTGCCGGCGCCGCCGCGAATTGCCCGGCAGGCACGATCTCCACCCATCGGGCCATGCTGGTGCTGCCGGACGAACGGCCTCTGGCCTATCTGGTGGAGTGTTACACCGCGGCCAATCTCCAACCCTGACGTCGCCCCGAACCATGTCCAGCGCGACGCCCGACATCTTTCCGGATCAGGCCGCGACCGCCTCCGTCCCGGCGATCGAGGTTCGGTGCATCATGCGCCCGGTCGACTTGTCATAAGGGATCGCCCGGTGCATCGCGCCGGTATTGTCCCAGATGACGAAGTCGCCCTTGGTCCACTTGTGGCGCAGTGAGAACGCCGGCTGCGCCGCCCATTCCTGCAGGCGGATCAGCATGGCGCGGCCCGCCGGCACTTCCATGCCCACGATATGGTCGGCCGTAGTACCGATCACCATCGACTTGCGGCCGGACTCGTGAGTCCAGACCAGCGGATGTTCCTTGATCAGGCCGATGCCCAGAACGCGCTCGCGGTGCTTCTCGGGAATGGCGTCGGCGATCGGGGAGAGGCTGGCGCGCACTGAGTGGACGGCCCGCAGCCCTTCCAACGCCTGCTTCTCTTCCTCCGGCAGCCCTTCGTAGGCGGCGTAAGTGCTGGCGAACTCCGTCTCTCCGCCGATGGCCGGAGCAATCCGGCACGACAGCAGCGTGGCGAATGGCGGAGGCATATCCACCGTGATCCCGTCCATGTGCCAGAAGAACGTCCCCAGCACATATTCGGGCTGCGGATTGATCTTCTCGTCCAGTGTGACCTGGTAGACGTTGTCGTCGTTCTGCTGGACGTTGTTTCGCGCCGTCAGCTTGACGGTCCCGCCCATCGCATCGGTGATGGCAAGCTGCTCGGCATCGGTCAGGTTGATCTCGGGAAAGACGACGACCGTGCGTTCTTCCACCTTCGCACGGATCGCGGCGGCCGCTTCGGGCGTGAAGATGTCTTCCCGGTCGTCCCACACGACACGCGAACCGATGTGTTCCTTGATGTCCTCGAATCGGATGGCCATGGCGGCACACTCTCCAGCTTATCATTTTGAACAGTTGTTCAGCACGAAATACACCGGCCCGCCTCTCCGCGCAAGCGGGGGCGCGAGGCCGGGGGATCGCCACAACGAAAAAGGGCCGGAGGTTTCCCTCCGGCCCTTCTATCCGTTTCGCATGATCCCGAAGGATCAGGTGCCTATCAGGCGCCGGCGATCTCGGTCGTGTCGATCTTCAGGCCGGGGCCCATCGACGACGAAAGCGAGATCTTGCGAACGTACTTGCCCTTGGAGCCCGAGGGCTTGGCCTTGACGATCGCATCGACGAACGCGCTGAAGTTGGTCAGCAGGTCGGCGTCCGAGAACGACATCTTGCCGATGCCGGCGTGGATGATACCCTGCTTTTCGACGCGGAACTCGATCTGGCCGCCCTTGGCGTCCTTCACGGCCTGCGTGACGTTCGGGGTAACCGTGCCGAGCTTCGGGTTCGGCATCAGGCCCTTCGGACCCAGCAGCTTACCGAGACGGCCGACGACGCCCATCATGTCCGGGGTGGCAATGACGCGGTCGTAGTCGAGGTTGCCGGCCTGCATGTCGTCCATGAGGTCTTCCGCACCAACCTTGTCGGCGCCGGCGGCGAGAGCTTCCGCAGCCTTGTCGCCCTTGGCGAACACGGCGACGCGAACGGTCTTGCCGGTACCGGCCGGAAGCGAAACCATGCCGCGAACCATCTGGTCGGCGTGACGCGGGTCAACGCCCAGGTTCATCGCGACTTCGACGGTTTCGTCGAACTTGGTCGTCTTCAGGTCGCGCAGGGTCTGCAGCGCGTCAGCGACGGGGTAGTGCTTGAGGTTGTCGCCGAGCTTTTCGGTCAGCGACTTCTGCTTCTTGGTCACCTTGGCCATGGAATCAGCCCTCCACCACTTCGAGGCCCATCGCGCGGGCCGAACCTTCGATGATCTTGGTGGCGGCATCAATGTCGTTGGCATTGAGGTCGGCCATCTTGACCTGGGCGATTTCGGCAAGCTGCGAGCGCTTGACGGTACCGGCGCTGATCTTGCCCGGCTCCTTGGAGCCCGACTTCAGGTTCACGGCCTTCTTGATGAGGAAGGTCGCCGGGGGGGTCTTGGTGACGAACGTGAAGCTGCGATCCGCATACACCGTGATGATGGTGGGGATCGGCATGCCCTTTTCGAGCTCCTGCGTGGCGGCATTGAACGCCTTGCAGAATTCCATGATGTTCACGCCGCGCTGACCCAGCGCAGGGCCGATCGGCGGGGACGGCGTGGCGCTGCCGGCCTTGACCTGCAGCTTGATGTAACCTTCGATCTTCTTGGCCATGTGGCCACTCCTTCACACTTTCGCACCTGCCGGGCAGATGCTCATGTTTAGCGGTTTTACGGGTGCCGGAGCATCCTCCCGCAGGGAATCGGGCGGCACGAGGCCGAACCGAAGGGCGCGCCCCTAAACCATATCGTTCGAAAAGGAAAGCGCCGGTTTCGGCAATTCGCCGCCCGATCTTGCTGGCGCCTGATCCTCCTGACGCCTGACCTTGCTGATGGCCGATCTTGCTCCCATAGGCTGTGACATCATGGCAGACAACGAACTCGACATTCTCATCTGGGCGGCACTGTCCGGTGAACAGGCCCGTTTCTCCATCGGCAACGACCGGGCAAAGCGCTTCCATCCCTCAATCGGCCCGCTTGCCGCATTTCGCGATCTTTCTCCGGAAAGCCTCGAAGCCTTTGGCGAACTGGTCCGCACCACCGGCCTCGCCGCACTCGGCCTTGTCGGCGTGGCCGAGGACCTCGCGGTTCCGGGCACCGAGATCCTTCGCAGCGCAGAGGGCGTGCAGTTGCTGTTCGACGAAAGCAACGCCGCCGCCGTGGAGGAGATCGCCCGCGCCGAGAACGATCCGCGCACCGTTCCGCTCGGCCAGAGCGACTACCCGGACATGCTGGAACTCGCGCTGCTGACCGAACCCGGCCCCTTTGCCGAGCGCACGGGCGACCTCGGTCGCTTCTGGGGCATTCGCGAGAACGGCCGCCTGCTGGCCATGGCCGGTCAGCGCGTACGCACGGCAAAGCATGTGGAAGTCAGCGGGGTCTGCACCCATCCCGACGGTCGCGGCAAGGGTTACGCCGCCCTGCTCTCACGCCGCGTGGCGGGCGCGATTCGGGCTTCGGGACAGCGGCCCCTCCTCCACAGCTATGCCGATAACGAGACGGCCCTGGCGCTCTACGGCAGGCTGGGCTTCGCCGAGCGCGCACGGGTTCGCTTCACGGTTTATGCGCCGCCAAGCTGAAACGGCGGCGCGTAGGCCAGATCGAAACCAGACGGAGAAACGAAAAAGGCCGGGCGAGATGCCCGGCCTTTTTCGTTTTCTTGCCGACGATTACTTGCTGAGTTCGACGTGTTCGAAGTCTAGCTCGACCGGGGTGGCGCGGCCGAAGATCGACACCGATACCTTGACCTTGTTCTTGTCGAAATCGAGTTCCTCGACGATACCGTTGAAGCTGGCGAAGGGGCCATCGAGGACCTTCACCGAATCGCCGATCTCGTAATCGATGCTGACGGTCTTGCGCGGCGCGGCAGCGGCGGCTTCGGCGGCGCCGAAGTAACGGGCAGCCTCGGTCTCGCTGATTGCCTGCGGCTTGCCGCTGGAACCCAGGAAGCCGGTGACCTTCGGGGTGTTCTTGACGAGGTGGTAGACGTCGTCGTTCAGCGCGAGCTTGGCGAGCACATAGCCCGGCATGGTCTTGCGTTCGGTCTGAACCTTCTTGCCGCGCTTGACCTCAGTGATGGTCTCGTGCGGAACCTGAACGTCCTCGACGAGCTGCGAAAGTCCCATCCGCTCGGCTTCCGAGAGGATGGATTCCTTTACCTTGTTCTCGAAGCCGGAATAAGCGTGGATGATGTACCAGCGGGCCATGGATCTCTCTTCGTAAGCTAGTTCAGGCGATCACAGCAGCGACAGGATCGAGCTAACGACCCAGCCGAACAGTGCGTCGATCCCCAGGAAGAACACCGCGAGAAAGACCGTCATGATGCCGACGAAGATTGCCGTCGTCACCGTCTCCTGGCGCGAAGGCCAGTAGATCTTGGAGGTTTCCGTACGCACCTGGCGGATGAATTCGCCGGGACTGGTCTTGGCCATGACTGTCGTTCTCGCGTCTCTTGCCTGCTGCCTGAGCAGAAAAATAAGTCTCGGCTTCCGGCTAGGGGCCATCGCCGCCCCGGCCGTGGCCGGGAGGGGCAGATGCGATCCTCATGTCGGAAGGAAACGCCGACTTAGCCCCGGCCCGCTCGATTTGCAAGGTCTGGCGAACCGCTCCGTAAACCTAGGACGAAGGGTCCGCGGGATCGGCCAGACGGGCCAGGAACGAGTTCGGGCTGGAGTAGAGAATGCGCGCCCCGTCGGGCAGCGCCACCGGCTTGATCCGCCCGATATACCAGAGATACTCGGCATGGCGCGCAGGGCCGAACTTGCGCAAGTCGATGTGCTGGCGCGGCGAATAGAGGATGCGCTGGCTCGGATCGGCAAAGCGGTAGGACAAGTCGCGCATGGAGAGCATGTGCACGTTCGGCAGGGCGAAGTTGGAATTCTCCATCGCGCTGCGACGCACCACGGCATAGGAGCCGAAGTGCTCGAACGGGCCGAACCGCCACTGGATACGCGGAATCGCCACGGCCGTGGCCACGCGGGCGCCTTCGGGCACCTGGTCGAGCGCGGCGATCAGCTGCCGGGCGGTCTGCGCGTCCTCGTACCAGACCACGGTCGTCACGGCCGTGCGGGAAACGAACAGCGAGGCCGCAGCCACGACCATCCAGCGCCGGATCGGCAGATCGATCGCAAGGCAGGCCACCAGCAGCGCCGTGGTGCTCAAACGGTAGTCGGCATAGTCGCCGCCGAAGATCTGGCGCGGCACCACGAGCGTCAGCATCAGCAGAATCAGCGCCGCCCAGCCGAAGCGTCCATCGATGCGCTTGCGCAGCAGCGCATAGCCCAGCGCCACCAGCACGAGATCCAGGCTGATGATATCAAAGTAGAAATCGAAGCTGCGCATCGACTTGTAGAGGATGCCCCACTTGTAATCGAGCACGTAGCGCCCGTAGGACACCTTCGAATTCGCGCCCATGCCGATCAGCATCGGCAGCAGGGGGAAGATCAGCGGCCAGGGCTTGAGGAACGGGCGCCAGTCCAGCCAGCTGCTCCGGCGGCTCCATTCGTAGCCGAACAGGAGCACGCCCATCACTGCCCAGCCCGAAACGTGGCAAAGCCAGACCACGAAACCGATCGGCACCATGACGGCCCAGCGCCAGGGGCGGTCCTCCAGCTTCACCCAGAGGGCGAACGTGAACAGCCCCAGCGCCAGCGACAGCGAATAGTTGAGAAAGCCCATCAACAGCGAGGGCGACCAGATCATCGCGAAAGCCAGGATCGGTCCGACCCCGAGTTTGCGGCCCAGCGAACGGCAGGCCGCCACGATCGACAGGCCCGAAAGGAAGGGAATCATCGCCACGATGATTCGCCCGGCCTGTTCCAGCCCGAAGATCGGCGCCATCGGCACCATCAGCAGTTCGACGCCGAGATTGCCGGTCCATTCCCAGTTGAACACGAAATAGCGCGTCAGATAAGGGTCTGCGCCGTGATCCAGCGCAACCTTGTAACCGGCCAGGTGCGAGGGATAATCCGTCATCTGCGGCGCCCAGGCGACCAGCGCCGGCAGGGCCGCAACAGCCGAC
Source organism: Novosphingobium sp. BL-S-21 (assembly GCF_055521655.1). Classification (NCBI taxonomy): domain Bacteria; kingdom Pseudomonadati; phylum Pseudomonadota; class Alphaproteobacteria; order Sphingomonadales; family Sphingomonadaceae; genus Novosphingobium; species Novosphingobium sp. BL-S-21. Next base: position 88,630 of record NZ_CM145496.1, on the reverse strand, counting down.
AGGACAACGCCCAGGACAAGCGCCCTGTCCTGGCCCAGCAACTCGGCAAGGCGCTGCCAAAGGGCACGCCACCTGCCGTTGTTCAGTCCGATCTGTTCCGCCTGCGGTCGCGCGGTTCCGTGCATCAGCGCCTGTTTCTTTCTCGAGAAAGCCCCCGAACGTACTTGGCCGGAGCCGCCGATCGAAATCGTGCATGGGCTCGATTCGCCAAACGCGGCTGTCTAGTCGCAGCGACGCGAATGACAAGACCGCGTATGGGGCAGCACGCTATCGTGCTTTTCCGTTTATCGCAATTGCAGCATAATACGCGAAACGCCCGCCTCCGAAAATATCCGGAGCGGGCGCTTGGCAAGTGCCTCAACGCTTTTCGAAAAAAGCTGGCAGGAGTGCACGGACTCGAACCGTGGGCCCTCGGTTTTGGAGACCGATGCTCTACCAACTGAGCTACACTCCTGCGGGCGAAGGAGCCTCTAGAAGGAGAAGAAGAGGATTACAAGAGGGTTACAGGGCATGATGACAAGTTATTTCCCGCCCTTGCATTTTACGGGGCTGGGACCCCAGGTTACACGAGGATTCCCGGGATCTCGGGATGGGGGCAAAGCGCTCCGAACACGCGTTTTTCCGGTTGGCCCCGGATTTGGGATCGGCCTTTCAGATCAGGAATTCACGGCAGGACCATGCACGCGCCCCGCTCACCCTCGATGATCGAGCCGGAACTCCTCATGCTCGCCTACCGCAGCGGGATCTTTCCCATGGCGGACAGCCGGGACGACCCGGAGATCTTCTGGATAGAGCCGCGTCTCCGCGCGATCCTGCCGCTCGGTGGATTCCACTTGTCCCACTCGCTGGCGAGGACGCTGCGCCGGGAGCGGTTTTCCGTAACCTGCAATGCGGCCTTCTCCGAAGTCATGGAAGCCTGCGCCGCACCGCGCCAGGTCGCTGAAAAGGCCGGCGAGGACGGTGAGGACGAAAGCGGCAGCTGGATCAGCCACCGCATCCAGGCCAGCTACGAAAACCTGCACTTCCTGGGGCACGCCCACTCGGTGGAGGTATGGCAGCACGATGCGGACGATCGCCGCCAGTTGGTCGGGGGACTCTACGGCGTGGGATTCGACCGGGTGTTCTGCGGAGAAAGCATGTTCTCGCGCGCGACCGATTCGTCGAAAGTCGCGCTGGCCTATCTGGTCGCTTCGCTGCGCCGGGGCCGTGTCAGCCTGCTCGACTGCCAGTTCATGACGCCGCACCTGGCCTCGTTGGGTGCCGTGGAAATGCCGCAGAAGCGCTACCTGACGCTTCTCCAGGAAGCTCAGTCCTCAGGCGCGGCTTCGGGAATGGCCGCGGGCGCCGGCGCGGCGGACGATGTCGCACCGGGCGAAGGGGCCGCTGCAGACGAAGAGGCCGGGGCGCTGGCGCTGCCCGTGGCCTTTGCGGCGCTCCTGGCGGAAGGCGCCGAAGACGGCAGCGCTTCCTCGCCGGGGAAGTTCATCGCGCAGCTCTTGACCCAGACGTCGTAGACCGGGTGCTCGACGACGTTGAGCGCGGGCGAATTCTTGAACAGCCAGCCCGAGAAGACCTTGTGCCATCCCAGCTTCTCGGCCGCGCTGCGGCGCTCTTCAACGAAGGCCTGGACGAAGGCGCCCTCTTCCTGCGGCTGCTCCCAGGGAAGCGACTTCTCGCAAGTGGCGACCTTGACGACGAGGTTGCCGATCCGGCGTGCCTCGCCCGGCTTCATCACCAGGTCCTGCGTGAGGTTGTTGCGCTTGTTGAGCACGCCGAGCGTGACGACGCGGTCCTTGTTCGGCGTACCGATCTGCTGCCCCTTGGCAGCCTGCGCCGGCCCCGCCTGCATCCCGGCGATCGCATCGGGAACGCTGGTGTCCTGCACTTCAGGCGCCGGCTCCCCCTTGCCGCATCCTGCAAGGAGCGACAGGACGAGCGCCGGCGCAAAAGCAACGGTCCGGCCGAAAGGAGCCCGCATCACCGCAGCGCCCCTCAGGCTTCCGGAGACCAGGCCTCGTAATCGCCGGTGGCGGGGGCACGCTTGCCGCCCCGCTCCAGCGCGCCCTGCGGGCGATAGGCGGTTGCGGTGCCGGTGGCGTTGGGGGTGTAGTCCACTTCCCAGATGCGCGCGGGAGCCAGGTGGCTTTCCGGCACGCCGTCATAGGAGTGATGCAGCCAGCCGTGCCATTCGGACGGCACGTTGCTGGCGTCGTTGGCGCCCGCATAGATCACCCAGCGGCGCTCGTACCCTTCGGTAGTCCGCACTTTGTCGGACTTCGAACGGAAGTACTTGTTGCCCTGCGCGTCGGTGCCGACGTGCTCGCCATTGCGCGAGCTCCAGAGCGAGGTGCCAATGGTGGCGCCGTCCCACCAGGTGAAGATCTTGGACAGGATTCCCATGAGCCGCGCGTTAGCGCTGTTCGCAGCCGATGCCAAGGGCCTTGCCGTCAACTTAAGGCGCTTTCCACGAGACCTCGTCGCCCGGCGCGATCCCCAGCTGCGCCGCACGCCCCCCGTTCAGCTCGAGCACGGCGATCACCGGACCCGCGGAAGGCAGCGGCGTTTCGTCGTAAGGCCTGGCATTCGCGGCTATGTTGAGGATGCGGTGATCCGGCCCGATAAAGAGCAGGTCGAGCGGAATCACCGTGTTACGCATCCAGAAGGCAGCCGGAGCCGGTGCCTTGCGGGGGAAGATCATGCCCTCGTCCGCGCCCATTTCGGTGCGGAACATCAGCCCCTTGGCCTGCTCGGCCTCGCTGCGGGCCACTTCGACTTCGAAACCATGCGCCTTGCCCGAGGCGCGAACGACCAGGGGAATCACCGGCAGGCCTGAAACCGGATGGATCGCCGTCTTGGCCTGAACGGCGCCGGCAGCCTCGCCCGCGCTCCGGGAGCACCCCGTCGCTGACAGGACCACGCCGGAAACCAGCATGCAGGCGAACAAGGCAGGCAGTTGGCGGATCGGACGCACTCAATAGTCTCCCGTGTCGGATTCGGCCCATTGCTCCGCATCCTCGGCATCGGAGGCATCGACGATACGCCGGGCAATGTCGAGCCGGTGCCCTGCCCGCAGCATCGCCGCCAAATGCTTTTCGCGCAGCGGCCGGTCCGGCACCTCTGCGGCGAATGGACCGAAGCGCCGACGCCGCGCAAGCACCAGCGCCGCACGCCGCTCCGCCGCGGCATCGGGCCGCACTTCCGCGCGCAAGTCCTCGTCCAGCCCGGCATGGCCCAGCGCCTCGCCCACCCGGCGCGCGCCATAACCGCGTCGCAACAGGCTGCCGGCCTTCATCCGCGCCCAGACCGCGTCGTCGACATAGCCCTTCTCTACGAAGCGGCCGATCATCGCCTCCAGATCGGGCCGCCCTTCCCCATCCCAGCCCCGTTCGCGGAGCTTGCGCTGCAGATAATCGCGCAGCTTCCCTTGCGTCGTGGCGAAACGCGCGACATAGGCCAGCGCCAATTCTTCCAGGCGGGCCTCGGTCAGGGGTTGCGGATTGCGACGGTTCTCGGACATCTTGCCCTATTCGTGCCACAGTCGGCTCGGATTGGGGAGAGCGCACGGAACCACGTCGTGCGGAATTGCTATGTCCGGTTCAGGTAAGACCGGATAATAGCGCGGGGTTCCGGTGAGAATAAACGGTATAACAACAACGGGTTAGAACGAAATGAACGACACCATCAACGTGGTGCCGCGAGCGAGCGAAGCACTTGTCGCCACCCCGAACCAGGATGCGCTTGCCCGCCGCTTTGCCGATTTCGACACCTTCGGCGATGCGCTGGACTATGCGGCGCAGGGTCAGCGCGGCTTCAATTTCCACGATCCGCGCGGCACGCTGAAACAGGTCTATCCGTTCAGCGAACTGCGCACGGATTCGATCAAGGTGGCCCATGCGCTGATCGCGCGCGGCGTGAAGCCGAACGATCGCGTGGCCCTGATCGCGGAAACCGGTGCCGATTTCGCATCGCTTTTCTGCGGCGTGGTCTATGCGGGCGCCTGGCCCGTTCCCCTGCCGCTGCCCACCAGCTTCGGCGGCAAGGACAACTATATCGAGCAGCTCTCGGTCCAGCTTTCCAGCTCGGACCCGATGCTCCTGGTCGGTCCGGACGAAATCGCCGAAATGACCGCCAAGGCCGCCGAGCGCCAGGGCTGCGACCATGCCACCTGGGCCGACTTCGCGGCAAAGGACGCGCCGGTCGTGGCGCTTCCCAAGGCCAGCCCGGACGACATCTGCTATCTGCAGTACTCCAGCGGCTCGACCCGCTTCCCCCACGGCGTGGCGGTCACGCACCGTTCGCTCATGTCGAACCTGGCCGCGCATAGCCACGGCATGGAACTGGCCGAGGGCGACCGCTGCATTTCGTGGCTGCCCTGGTACCATGACATGGGCCTGGTCGGCTGCTTCCTCTCGCTGATCGCCAACCAGGTCTCGGGCGACTACCTCAAGACGGAAGATTTCGCCCGCCGCCCGCTGGCATGGCTGGACATGATCACCCGCAACGAAGGCACGTCGATCTCGTATTCGCCCACCTTCGGCTACGACATCTGCGCCCGCCGCATCTCCAGCCAGAGCCCGGTCTCCGATCGCTTCGACCTGTCGCGCTGGCGCCTCGCCGGCAACGGCGCGGACATGATCCGACCCGACGTGATGCAGAGCTTCGTGAACGCCTTTGCCGATGCGGGCTTCAAGGCATCGGCCTTCCTGCCCAGCTACGGCCTGGCCGAAGCGACCCTGGCCGTGACCATCATGCCGCCGGGCGAAGGCATCCGCGTGGAACTGGTCGAGGAAGAACGCCTTTCGGGCAGCCCGCGCGACCTCAGCCGCCCGGCCCGCTACCGCGCCATCGTCAACTGCGGCAAGCCCGTGCTCGACATGGAAGTCGTGATCCGCGGCGAAAACGGCGAAAGCCTCTCGGACCACCAGATCGGCAAGGTCTGGTGCCGCGGCACCAGCGTGATGCATTCCTACTTCCGCGACCCCGAAGCGACCGAGGCCTGCCTCGTCGACGGATGGCTGGACACCGGCGACATGGGCTACATGGCCGATGGCTATCTGTTCATCGTCGGCCGGGCGAAGGACATGATCATCATCAACGGCAAGAACCACTGGCCCCAGGACATAGAATGGGCCGTGGAGCAGCTGCCGGGCTTCAACCATGGCGACATCGCCGCTTTCTCGGTGGAAATGGACAATGGCGAAGAAGCGCCCGCCGTGCTGGTCCATTGCCGCGTTTCCGATCCGGTGAAGCGCGTTGAACTGCGCGACTTGATCCGCGACAAGGTGCGCTCGATCACCGGCATGAACTGCGTGGTGGAACTCGTTCCGCCCAAGAGCCTGCCCCGCACCAGTTCGGGCAAGCTCAGCCGCGCCAAGGCCAAGAAGCTCTACCTTTCGGGTGAAATCGAGCCCTTCAAGCTCGCCGCCTGAAGCCGGGGTTCAGCAATCGATCGAAGGGCCGGGAAGCGCATGCGCTTTTCCGGCCCTTCTCGTTTCAGTCCGTCATCTGCTCAGCGCCTGCCCCGGGATCCGCGCCTTTCCGTCAGCGCGTCGTCACTCGGTCGCCTGAGCCGATATCCTCTCGGTCTGCCTCCGCCCAATTCGGATAAGCCGGAAGCGTGACGAGCAACGACCCACCCAGCAGGCATCCCACGGTTCCCGCCCAAAGGAAGGGCTCATAGCCCCCGAAGCCGTCGTAGATCGCCCCTGCCACGAGCGGCCCCAGTCCCGAAGCCAGCGCCACGAGCGCCGACATCAGCCCATAGATCGCGCCGAAATGGCGCATTCCAGCATAACCGACGGTCAGATAGGCGCAGATCTGCATCTTGGTGCCTGCCGCGTAGCCGTTGACCAGCAAGGCGAAGACGATCGCCACGGTGGAATTCATCGCTACCGTCAGCAGGAAGAAAGTCACCGCGGTGACCCCCATCGTCAGCCCCCCGATCCAGTTGGGCCGGTAGCGGTCGAGCAGCGCCCCGGTCGCGAGCTTGCCGACGATGCCTGCCACGCCGGTCAATGAAGTAAGCCAGGCCGCGCTGCCTCGGCTGATGCCCGATTCGGTGAGGATCGGGAAAAGATGAATGCTGAGGCCGATCGTCAGCAGCATGATCACGAACGTCGAGATCGCCACTTGCCAGAGCGGCCGGCTGCGCAACGCTTCCTGCCGCGTAAGCCCGGGCAGATGCGCGCTCGACCGAGGGCCGGGCGCCTTGCCGCTGCGTGTCGCGCGGTCGTGTGCGTCATAGAGAAACAGGAAGCAAAGCAGCAGCGAAACGCCGCCCCAGCCCAGTCCGAACCAGACAAAGGCCCCTCGCCAGCCCACTTCCTCGATCAGGAAGTTGCCCAGGGGCGGAACGATCGCCTGCGCCAGGGCCGTGCCAGAAACCGTGCAACCAAGCGCAAGCCCCCGGCCGCGCGTGAACACTCCGGCAACGGCAGCGGTCCAGATCGTCGACTTGATCGTGGTGATGAGGAGCCCGAAGACCAGCCACAGGGCAATCCATTGCGCCTGCGACCCATTGGCCAATGCAAAGGCGCAAGTCGAACCCATGACGGCCACGATACCCGGCAGCGCCAACCGCCGCGAGCCGACCCGATCGATCAGAACCCCGTAGAACGGCGAAAGCACGGCACTGGTGAAAGTGGCAATTCCCGGCCCCGCCGAAAGCAACGACCGGCTCCATCCGAACTCGCGCGAGAGCGGCTCCATGAACAGGCCGGTCCCCGCAAGCAGCACGGAGAGGAAGGAAAACCCGATAGAGGCGGCCAGGACAAGGGTCCAGCCCGTCTTCCATTCCTGGGCCTGCGTCGGCTCTTTCGGCTCTTCCACGGCGTCTCTCCCTCGCCCTCCAGACTAGAGGGATCGGAAAAAACGCCAATCGCCAGGACGATAACCCTCGGCGTACCGAGTCAGATCTTGCGGTGCAGTTCCAGATAATCGCGCGGAATGCTCAGCGCTTCCTTGGCGACCTGGGTTTCGCGCAGGAACAGCAGCAGGGCCACCAGCAGGAGCACGATCGAGGCTAGGAAGATGATCGCCGCTGCACCGTGCATGTCCAGTCCCGCCAGCCCCTGAAGGAACAGCACGGCGACGGTCGTGCCGATGCACAGACCCGACAGCACCATGAAGCGGATGGCATTGGTGATGATCGAGATGCGCTTGTCTACCAGTCTGATCTCCAGCACGACCATGTCGTGTTCCGCGCCATCCGTCTGGTTATGGCGCTCCTGAAGATAGCGCGCACGGTCTACCACCCGGCCGAGCCGGGTGGACAGGATGTTCAGGATATTGCCTATGGCCACCAGCACGAAAACCGGCGTGAGGGCCAATTGAATGGTCTGGACGATCATGGCGTTGTCTGTCGTGAACACGCCTCAGCCTGCACAGGCCCTCGCCAGAAGGCAAACGCCGTCTTCCGGAAATTCCACAAGATCCAGCGACTTTGCCAGCGCGCAGCCACCCGGAGCGATGGAATCGCCGGCGACCGTGAACGTGCCCTCGCGCGGAATGACCAGCAGGGCTTCAGGATAGCGCGCGGCGATCTCGGCGGTCGGCCGTCCGTGGACCTGGTCGAGCAGGAACAGCGGGCCGTCCACCAGCACGGCACTCCCTTCGGCCGGAACGCGCTTGTGCCAGCGCGCCAGATCATAGACCTCGCCCTTGGCGACGGCCATGCCGTCATCCAGATGAAGTTCACGCGGCCGGCCATAGTCATAGAGCCGGTACGTAATGTCGCTGTTCTGCTGCACTTCGATCAGGCTGACGCCCACGCCGATGGCATGAACGGTATTGGCCGGGATGTAGAAGAAGTCTCCCGGCGCCACTTCGTGCCAGGTCATGAGTTCCTCGATCGAGCCGTCGAGAGAGGCCTCGCGCAGCTTGTCCGCGCCGATGGGGGCATCGAAGCCGATCCCCAGCGTTGCGCCGGCCTCTGCATCGACGATCAGCCAGCACTCTTCCTTGCCCTGCCGTCCCAGACCCTTTGCCTCAGTCTGCGCATCGGTGGGATGGACCTGCACGGAGAGTTTCTCGCTGGTGAAGATGTACTTCACCAGCAAGTCCGGCAGTCCGGCCGGGGGCTCGAACCAGATCTCTCCGATCCGCTCCCCCTCGGGCGCCTTGAACGGCGCCGGCAGCACATCCTTGCCCCAGGGCTTTTCAACCTGGCGGATCGGCAGTGCAGCAGTCATCGATAGTTCCTTACTGGTTCACGGCTCCGGAGAGCTTTCCGACCTTTTGCACACCGTCAACGGTCGTGACCAGCACATCGTTGCCGTCGATGACGACGATCACGTTTTCCAGCCCGATCACAGACACCCGCGGCCCGTCACTGTCGACCAGCACGTTGCGGCAATCGACCATCTCGACCGCGCCGCTGCCGCGTACGGAATTGCCGTGTTCGTCCCGCGCGAGCGCATCGTGCAGAGCCTGCCAGTTGCCGATGTCCGACCATTCCATGTCGGCCGGCACCAATGCGGCACGGCGGGTATTTTCCATGACCGCATAGTCCACCGAATCGCTTTCGACTTCGGCGAAAGTGGCGGCGTCCGGGTGGAAGCGGTGGCCGTCCTCCGCGCCCTTCTCGACCGCTTCGCGCACTTTCGCGGCGATCTGCGGACGATGCGCGGCAAGCTCGGCCATGAAGTCGCCCACGCGGAAAGCGAAGATGCCTCCATTCCAGGCGTAGTTTCCTTCCGCAAGGAATGCCCTGGCGCGCTCGATGTCCGGCTTCTCGACGAACTGGGCGGTGCGGAAGGCCATCTCATGACCTTCGATAGCCTCGCCGCGCTTGAGATAGCCGAAGCCCGTTTCCGGTGCCGTGGCTTCGATGCCGAAGGAGACCAACCAGCCTTCGATGGCCAGCAGCGCGGCAGCGCAGGCCGCTTTTACGAAGACCTCGGGGCGCCCGATGTGGTGGTCGCTGGGGCAAACCAGCATCACGGCATCATCCGGCAAGCGGCAGGCGGCCAGCGCGATGGCGGCCGCAGTATTGCGCGCTGCCGGCTCAACGATCACCGAAGCGCCTTCGACGCCGCGAAGCTGGGCCTCGACATGTTCGAGGTGCCGGGTCCCCGTGACCACGACCGGCGCCGAAAATCCACCGGCCGCAGGACAACGGGCAACGGTCGCCTCGAAAAGCGTGGAATCGCCCACCAGCGGCAGGAAAGGCTTTGGCATGGCAGCGCGGCTGCGCGGCCAGAGCCGGGTGCCACTGCCGCCGCAGAGAATGACGGGTACGATTTCGGGCATGAGGCTCGCAGTGTGAAAGGGGAGGGAATTTTCCGGCGCGCTATTAGCCGCACCTTCGACCAATGCAACAGGATCGATCCAGTCAGACTTCATCATTCACTCCTGCACGGGCGTATTCGGGCTTTGCCGCGAGCACGCCTTTTTGAACCGCGATCGATCGATCATGGCCCATGCCGAACGTTAGCGCGAAGCCCGGCGCTCGTCTTCGCATAACGAGACCAACTGGACCAACACTGCGCCGCATGGAAAGATCCCCCGTTATATTCGCTTACGGCGCGGTCTTGAGGAACCATCGCTGCCGCCATCCATAATCCGCCTCGACCGGATTGCCGCTGGCATCCTGCGCCGGTTTGAAGCGGAAACGCTCCGCCGCGAGCCGGCAGGTTATGCGATCGGCTTCGGCATCCGGGCTGGCCTGGACGACCCGGCACCCTTTCACCCGGCCATCCGTACCGACCCGAAGCGCGACGACAACTTGCGTCCCCAGGCGCAGGTCCCTGCTCTTGCGGGGATAGTCGCTGGCGGAATTGATGTCTCCGGCGATCTTCACCGGTTTGGTGGCAATTCCCCCGCCACCCCCGGTTCCAGCACCGCTTGCCCCGGAACCGGGGCCAGCCCCGGCGCCCGAACCTCCCGTGCCGGCGCCTTCCAGCCCGGCGCCCGAAGCGTTCTGCGTCCCTTGACCGGCCACCTGCGGCGCCTGGGTTGGCTTGAGGGTCACGGCCGCCTTGGGAGCCGCCACGGCACGAGGTTCTGCGCGCTTGGCGGGCGCCCCGGCCGCGCCCTCTTCCCGCACGGGCGAGACATGGGATTCCGGCGTCGCCGCCGGACTCGGGGGGGCCGGTGGCGGATCGAGGGGGACGTCGAACGTCCGGGTTAGCGACCCCATGATCGTCGTGGCCAATTGCGGCGTAAAAGCGCGGATCAGCACGAGGATCACCGCAATGTGGAGCGCCGCCACCAGCAGGATCGCCGCCAGCCGCGTTCGCCGCCCCGGCTCAAGATCGGCTCCGCTCATGCCGGTGGGATGCCACGGCGTTCAACGCCCTGACAACCCCGGCGAGCGTTTTGACAAGCCGGCGAAGATCGGGGCATTCTCCTTTGCGAACAACAATTCGCCCTGCCGACAACGCTGGGCGACGGGAGAGGAAACGACATGGGCTTCGAGGCAACGCAATGTCATCACGAGGGCACAGCGATGAACGGGCGCCTGGCGAGGGGCTTGGGCCTGCCCAATGGCGGCACTGTCCTGATGTTTCCGGGCGCCACGGGGCCCAGCCCGAGTTTCGATGCGGCCATGGAGGAACTGGCCGATGCGGGCTATCTCGTGGTTCACGCCAATGTCTATGGCGAGGAGGTGGACATGACCTCTTCGCAAACGGCAGGCCAGGGATTCGCGGCGCTCATGGCGGAACCGGCGCGGCTTCGCGGCCGGGTCCTGGCCTGGTTCGGACATGTGCGCGAGCTTGACGGTGTCGATCCACACCGCATGGCCGCGCTCGGATACTGCTTCGGTGGCAAGTGCGTTCTCGAACTCGCGCGCAGCGGGGCGGCCGTGCGGGCAGTGTCGAGTTTTCACGGGTTGCTGACCACCCATGCACCGGCGCAACCCGGGATCGTCAGTGCCCGCGTCGCGGTGTGGACGGGCGGCGACGATCCCTACGCGCCAAGGCCGGACGCGGACGCACTCCAGGCGGAAATGGATGCCGCGGGGGCCGACTACCAATTCACTCTCTTCGCAAAGGCGCGGCACGCCTTCATGGACCCCGACCACGACGGCTTCGCACCGGGCATCGTCTACGACCGGACGGCACACCGGATCGCCTGGGCAGGCACGCGGGCGCTCCTGTCGGAGACCATCGGCGGCCAGCCTGGTTAGCGCTGGAAGGTTCTACAGCCCCAACAGGGCATGGCTTTCGTGCCGTGCCACGGCCTTCCCGAGGCGATCGACGAACTCGACGATGATTGGCGGATCGACCCTTCGGGTGATGGACCAAAGATAGAAGCCATAGATCGCCGCTTCCCGGTACTGGAGCCAGGCCTCGTCCTCGTCAGGCATGGTCAGGCCATGTCCGCGCATCATCGCCAGATATTCGCGGAGCAATCGCCGTTCCTCGGCCTCGGCCGACGCGGGGGGCAGTACGGCATTGATGTGGTAGGCCACGTCCAGCGCCCAGCCGCCGCGCTGGAGCAATTGCCAGTCGATCAGCCCCATGCCCCCGTTCCAGCGAAACACGTTTCCCGCATGAGCATCGCCATGAACAAGGAACTGCGGCCGTGACGCATCGCGCGCGGCCAGCGCCTTCAACGCCGCAATCAGACGCGGGGCATCGCGCACCGAACGCGGAAGGCCGTCGCCGCGCGGCCCGTCCAAGAGTTCCTGCAGGGTCTCGGGCGTAACATAGCGCATTTCGGCCAGTTGCGAGAGACGTGGGCGGATCCAGGCGAACTCCGTCAACACCGCGCTGCGGGCGTGGAGATGCGCGATCTGGCCCAGGCTGGACAGCGCATCATCGGCCGAGAAGCTGTCCAGCGCGGAGCAGAACACCGCCCCCTGGACGATGAGATCGCGCATCACGGTCACCGCCTGCTGCCGCTCGCGATCAATCACGGTGGCGATGCAATCAGGCACGGTGCAATCGACGAACTGGGCCAGCCTGCCGTAGAAATCGGCCTCGAGCACGCAAGTCGGCCCGCCCCGCGCCGTCATCTCGTCCACATCGAGCAGGCCTTTGAGGCAATAGGCGCCCTGCCCGCCATCCTCGAATGTCACGACAAAGCGGACTTTGGTGGCAACGGTGCGGATCACTTCCACCGCCTCGGCACTGCGTACGGTCCGCCCCAGAACCTGGGTCAGCCACGCGGGCGCGAGCGCGGCCGCCAGCGTGGCCGGTACTTCGGCCGAGACCAGTCGGGGCGCTTCGCGTGTAAGAGCATCCAGCATGTCCTGTTCTCCCGATGCCGGTCGAGTCCGGCTTGTCCAATTCTCTATTTCGGTACATAATTCGCAATAGAGAATTTATCGCGCCTGCGAAGTCCGGTCCAGTCGAGTCTGGCAGGGCGCGATGTCGGGAGAGTTGCAACGATGGGCAGGCCGCTGGAAGGCATCAAGGTCGTGGAAGTGGCGATGTGGGCTTTCGTGCCGGCATGCGGCGGGATGCTCGCCGACCTGGGCGCGGAAGTTATCAAGATCGAGCCGCCGAGCGGTGATCCGCTGCGCGGCCTCAAGATCGTCTCTCTCGGTGGCGGGGAAAGCGCGTTCGATTACTCCTGGGAGAGCTACAATCGCGGCAAACGCTCGGTGACGCTCGATCTCAAGCAGGAGGCTGGGCGCGCCGTGCTCGACCGGCTGCTGGAGGGGGCCGACGTGTTCCTCACCAACTTGCTGCCCCCGGCGCGCCGGTCCATGCGAATCGATGGGGAGACGCTGCGCGCCGCTTTTCCCAACCTGATCTATGCCAGTGGCAGCGCGCTTGGCCCCAACGGACCGGAGAGCGACAAGGGCGGCTACGATGCCATCACGTTCTGGGCGCGCGGCGGCATTGCCTCCTCGCTCACGGGGGAGGATGCCGTGCAACCTGTCGGCCCGCCTGGACCGGCCTTCGGCGATACCCTGTCCGGCGCCATGCTGGCCGGTGGAGTCTGCGCCGCGATCGCCCGGCGCGCGCTTACGGGCGAAGCGGGCGAAGTGGACGTTTCGCTGCTGGGCGCAGCGCTGTGGTCGCAGCAGCGGTCGATCTGCCAAGCCACCGCAGATGGCTTGCGCAAGTTCGCCCGGCCCGATCCGGCGCGGCCGCACAATGTGCTCGTCGCCAATTATCGCACGAGCGATGGGCGCTTCGTGGCGCTCTGCATGCTGCAGGCGGATCGCTACTGGGCGCGGTTCTGCGACGTGGCAGGCCGACCGGACCTGGCCGAAGACCCGCGCTTTGCCAACAGCGCGGCCAGACGCGAGAATCTGACGGACTGCCTTGCCGCCATGACCGCCCTCTTCGCTTCCAGACCGCTGGCGGAATGGAAGGAGATCCTCGCCCGGCAGGACGGCCAGTGGGACGTGGTGCAGGACGTGGGCGAAATCGCTGACGATCTGCAGGTCCAGGCAAACGGCTATCTCAAGCAGGTTCCCGCGGGCGATGGCAGGAGCCTGCCGATGGTCTCCGTGCCCATCCTGTTCGAAAGGGCGCCGCTGCCCTCCGCCCGCTCGCCCGAACTGGGCGCTGACAGCGACGCCGTCCTGGCCGGCCTCGGCTACGGCGAGGACGAGATCATCGACCTCAAGGTCCAGGGCGTGGTGTTCTGAGCGTGGCACCAAAGCTCCCCCGCATCGAACCGGATACCGCCTTTTTCTGGACTTCGGGTGCCGACGGCAGACTGCGCATTCAGCACTGCGCCGATTGCGGGCAGTGGCAGCACCCGCCTCTGCCCCGCTGCGCCTCCTGCGGCAGCGAGGCGGTCTCACCGGAGCCGGTCTCAGGCAGAGGACGCATCGCCAGCTATACCGTCAACCGTGAGGCCTGGCTGCCCGATATGGCCGTTCCCTTCGTCTTCGCCGCGGTCGAACTGGCCGAACAGGCGGGGCTCTACGTCTTCACCAACCTCAAGGCCCCGATCGAGGAGGCACGGCGCGGGCTTCCGGTGACAGTCGCTTTCGAGCAGCAGGACGATGTCTGGCTGCCGATGTTCCGGCCGGAGGCGTCGTGATCCCGCTTCCCGAGAAAAGCGTCTGCATAACCGGCGCGGCCCAATCCGAAGTCGCGCGGCCATCGCCGCGCAGCGCCTTGCAACTCACCGCCGATGCCTGCCTTGCCGCCATTGCCGACGCCGGGCTGTCCGTTGCGGAGATCGACGGGATCGCCACTTATCCGGGCAAGTCCGCGGAAGGCGGCGGGATTGCCCCGGTCAGCCCCTCGGAAGCCGCCGAAGTTCTGGGCATCACGCCGCGCTGGATCCTCGCCTCCTCCGAAGGCTTCAGCCACATGGCGCCGATCTTCAACGCCGTGACCGCAATCGCCTGCGGCCTGGCGCGCCATGTCGTGGTGTTTCGCACCGTCGCCCAGGCCAGCGCCCGGCGGCAGGCCCGCGCCTCCACGCTTCTGTCCGGCGGCAGGGACCGCGTGGAGGGCAACAATGCCTGGACCGTCCCATTCGGCGCCGTTTCGCCCGTCAACACTTTCGCGCTCTATGCCCAGGCCTATTTCGACCGTTATGGCGCCAACGAAGCGCAGCTTGGCGCCATCGCCGTAACCAGCCGCGCCCATGCGGCGCTCAATCCCGCCGCCATCTACCGCGAGCCGATCACGCTGGACGATTACCTCGCCTCCCGCGTTGTTTCTTCGCCGCTCCGGCTTTACGACTGCGATGCCCATGTCGACGGCGCTACCGCGCTGGTGCTCTCGCACCGCGATGCCGCCGCCGACTTGCGCAATCCGCCTCTCCATATCGAGGCCATGGGCATGGCGGTCGGGGGCCTGTGGACCGGACGACACGAAGGCGACTTCACCAGCCTGCCCGCCGCCCATCGCGCCGGCGAAATGCTGTGGTCCCGCACCGACCTGACGCCGGACCGGATCGACTGCGCGCAGATCTACGACGGTTTCTCGATCTTCGTCTGGCTCTGGCTGGAGGCGCTGGGGCTGGTGCCAAGCGGAGAGGCCTGCCGGTTCACCGAAGGCGGTTCGCGGATCGGACTGGGCGGAGAACTGCCGCTCAACACCGGAGGCGGCCAGCTCTCCGCCGGGCGACTCCATGGCTATGGCCATATCCATGAAGCCTGCGTGCAACTCTGGCAGCGCGGCGGCGAACGGCAGGTAGCCGGTGCCCGCAACGCGATCGTTTCCAACGGGGGCTACGGATACGGCGCGATGCTCCTGCGACGGGACTGACGGGGCTGGCGATACTTGACTCTTAAGTTCGTTATATCGATACTTCATTCACAATAACGAATTCATGAGAGGAGTTGGGAGATGAGCGAGGCTGATCCAGCCATCGGCGCCAAGGCCGTGACCCATTGGCCTTACGGCCCGATCTTCGACGCCGATGCCCACATCGATCCGCCGCATGACATGTGGAAGGACTACCTGCCCGCGCACCTCAAGGACCGCGCACCGTTCATCGAGCACGGCGAGGACGGAGACTACATCTGCTTCGAGGGCAATCGCCGGCCTTTCATGATGATCAACAACCAGGCCGGGCGCGAGGGGCAGAACTTCAAGATGAAGGGCCGCCTTGCCGACCAGCGCAAGGTCTGGGATCCGGCCACGCGGCTTGCCGACATGGATGCCGATGGCATGGATGCCGCGCTGCTGTTCGGCGGCGGCCCGCTCGGCTCGTTCGACAACGAACTCTACATCGCCAGCTACGAAGCCTACCAGAACTGGGTGCTGGACTTCTGCTCCGCCGCGCCGGAGCGCCTCTTCCCCGTGGGCTACGTGCCGATGCGTGACGTGGACGAGACGGTGGAACATGTCCGCCGCCTGGCGGGCAAGGGCTTCCGGGCGATCAACCTTCCCGCCTTCCCGCAGAACCCCGATGCCTGGAACACCAGTTCGGGCGTTGCGGCGCTGAAATCCGGGCAGGTCTCCGCGCTAACCGGCGACCCCAGGGGGAGCCTGCAATATTACCAGCCGGAGTTCGACCGCCTCTGGGCCGCGCTCTGCGACCATGACCTTGTTGCCACGTTCCACCTCGGCGCGCGCGTTCCCCGCTTCGGGGAGAAGCGGTTCTTCCTGCCCGACATGCCGATGAGCAAGCTGGCCATGGCCGAGCCGATCGGCATCCTCATCTACAACGGCGTTTTCGACCGCTTCCCCGCGCTGCGGGTAGGATCGATGGAAAGCGGTGTGGGCTGGTTCGCATGGTATGCCGAATACAACGACCGGACCTGGGAAAAGCAACGTTTCTGGACCGAATCGCCCCTGAAGAACCCGCCAAGCTGGTACATGGATCGAAACCTGTTCGGCTCGTTCATCCAGGACCGGGCAGGCATTCTCAACCGCGACCTGCCGGGCGGACGCAACATCATGTGGTCCTCGGACTATCCCCATTCCGAAACCACCTTCCCCCGCTCGCGCGAGGTGATCCTGCGCGACTTCGAAGGTGTCCCGGAAGCGGATGTGCGGGCCATCGTCCATGACAACTGCCGCCGGATGCTGGCGCTTTCCTGAACGCTGGCGCGCCGACTACCCGCGGTTCCCTCCTGCCGCTCGAACGGTCATAAGCGGCTTCGGCCGCTCTTGGCCGGACGACGAGGAGCAGCCATGGAAATTCGGCCTTACCGCGATGAGGACTTCTCCGGTGTGAAAGCCCTGTGGGAAGAGGCCTTCCCTCACGATCCGCCTGCGAACCGGGCGGAAATCGCCATTCCCGCAAAACTTGCCGTGCAAGGCGAACTGCTGTTCGTGGCCTGTGACGGTGAGAGCGTAACCGGCACCGTCATGGCCGGTTACGACGGGCATCGGGGATGGCTCTACTCGGTCGCGGTGCGCGGTGACAGCCGGCGCAGCGGCCTTGGCACCCGGCTTGTCCGCCATGCCGAGCAAGCCTTGCTGGCGATGAATTGCGCGAAGATAAACCTTCAGGTCAGGTCGACGAACGCGGCCGTAGTGGCCTTCTACGAGGCTCTAGGCTACGCGGTGGAGGACCGCATCAGTCTGGGCAAGCGGATCTGACCCTGCCGACGCGCGGCGCCCCGAAGACGGGCGCCGGACACCTTACGCGGCATGCACTTTCAGCCGCCGCGCCATGGCTGCCTCATCCATGATCCGGGTGCCGCGCAAATGGCCGAGGCGGATACCGGTGCAGGTCATCTTGAACCTGGCGAAATCCTCGTACCATTCGAGATCGGCCGCCGACTTGCCAGTAAGCTCCTCCCAGAGCGCGACGGTTTCCTCACGGCTGCCCATGCCATCCAGCGGCGCGCCGTAAGTCGAGCCGGGACCATGCATGGTGTCGGCAATGACGCAGAACCAGGCCAAATCGTGAAGCGCGCCGCCCAGCGACGGCTGCTCCCAGTCCATGACGGCCACCACATCGAAGTTCGCGTCGAACATCATGTTGCCGATCCGCGCATCGCCCCAGACCAGGCCTTCGGGCCGGTTGGCCGGCCACAACGATCGCAGCCGGTCCAGCGCCTCGGTGAGCACTGGAAGCGGCTCGACTTCCTGCAGCCAGCGGGCGAAGCGCAAGTATTTGTTCCATTCCTGCTCCAGCCCCCGCTCGCCCGCAGGTCCTGCCAGGAAATCCAGCCCCGCCAGCGGCACCCGCTGAACGGCAGCGAGCTGCTCCACGGCATTGCGCCAGAGCACGCGGCGCTGCTCCGGCGCCGCATCCCGAAGCCAACCCTCGCGCGCGTAAGGGGGGATCGAAACCGGCACTTGCCCGGACTTGCGCTCCATCACGAAGAAGGGTCTGCCAAGCAGCGCCGCGTCTTCCTCGAACCAGAGCGGCCGGGCGACGCGCACGCTTTCGCCGCGCGCCAGTGCGTCCATCACCCGGTACTGCTGCACGAAAAGGTCATCGGGAAAGACCGTGAAGCCGCCCGGCTTGATCCGGACGACGCAGCCCTGCTCCCGCGCCCGGCCCAGCTCGATCCAGCGTGCATCGAACAGGATCGTCTCGTGGCTTTGCCCCGCGCCCCGCGGATAGGCGAGATTGTGGACTTCGACCTCGCTCGCATCGGGCAACTTGCCGGCAAGCCATTCCGCCAGGAGGGTTCCCAGTTCCGCAAGGTCACGGGTTTCCGGCGCGACGATCACGTCCGACATCCAGCACTCTCCCCAATCGCTAAATTCTAAATAGCGAATTTATTTTCGCTAAAATTGATAGAGCGACAGGGGGAGAGGGTCAAGCGCCTGAACGGCCCTGCCTCGATGATACCGCCGGGACGGAAGCTCAGCTTTCTTCGGGTTGACCGATCAGGAACCGGGAAATGCGCGCGCAGGCATCGGCAAGCGCCTCACCTGCCCGGCGCGCCTCGGCCCCGGTCATGGAGCCATTGAAACCGGCCAGGACAAGCGAGATCGAGACGCGGTCGCGAGCGTCGTAGATCGGGGCCATGATCGCCATGAGCGGGTAAGCGCGCTCGTCTTCCAGTTCCGTCTGCGGCACGACCGGCGGATCCTCTAGCCCCGAAGTCGAGATCTCTGCAGTGCGTGAACTGTCGGCGCGGCGGATCAGCGCAATGAAGCCGTGCTCGCGAACGAAGGCCATGCCGCCATGAAGCTGTTCCAGTTGCTCGGCCGAGGGCGACGGATTGATGCGGACTTGCGCCGCATCGGCCTCGCGCGGGTTGCGGGCGAAGAACGAAGTCGCCTGCACCCAGCGCAGCGGCATGCGCGTGCCCAGCGGGACCGGATAGCCGACATGGCTGGCCGAGGCGGCCCGTTCGCGCAAGTGGATCGTGTCGCCTTCCAGGAAGTAGGCGCCGCAGACCACGTCGAAATCGTCCGCCAGCTTGCGCATCTCCGGCTGCGCAACCTGGAGCGGCGAGAAGTGCTCCGCCGCCGTGCGCCCGATCGCCGCGAGCGCCGGGCCGAGCACGTAAGTCTTGTCGCTGGTGCGGTAGAGGTAGCCCACGTCGACCAGCCCGGTCAGCAGGGCATGGCAGGTGGCCCGGCTCAGCTTCAATGCGCGCACCAGGTCGGTCAGGGCGAAGGACTGGCGCGGGTGATCGGCGATGAAATTGAGGATGGCGGCCATGCGGGCGACGCCGGGAGAGGAACGCGACATGGGCACTTTCGCTATTTCGAATTGCCTGTCGGGTTATTGGGCGTGAGAGCCTTCGTCAATGCCTACAAGCCCTCCCCCGGGGCGGAGGGCCTAGACGGCGTTCTCGCTCAACCGCTCCGCCACGATCCGGGCGATCTCTCTGCGGGCGACCTTGTTGGAATGGAGCAACGGCACCTCGTTCCGCGCCAGTTCCACCCACGCCCGCGGAACCTTGTAGCCGGAAAGGCTGCCGCGCAGCCTGGCCTCTATCGCGACCATATCGAGCACGGCGCCATCGCGCGGCACCAGCGCCGCCACGAGCAGCGCGCCGCGCTCCCGGTCCGGCAGGCCGACGACATAGGCGCTGTGCACGCCGTCTAGCGCCTGCAGTTCCATCTCCACTTCCGCAGGCGAAACGTTCGAACCGGAAACCTTGATCATGTCCCCGCCGCGCCCGACGAAATGGATGCGGCGGCCGTCCGCACGATCCTCGACTAGGCAGAGGTCGCCGGTGTGCAGATAGCCGTCCGGCGTATAGTGTTCGGCGCGGTCGATCTTGTGGAGTCCGGTCGCGACGGCAGGTCCGCGCACCTGCATCTCGCCGATCTCGCCATCGCCGACCGCACGGCCATCCTCGTCGGCAATGCGGATGTCATAGCCGGGCGCGAAGTGGTCCATCGGCGCGCAGACCGGGCGGCCTGGCACCCGGAACTCGTCCCCCCAGCCATAAGGACCAAGCGTTTCGCTCATGCCCAGGCCCCACCACGGCTGCGGCCCCTTGATCCGTTCGAGATCCTCCTCCGCCAGCACCGAACCCATGGCGAAGCGGCTGTTGCTGAGCGTCCGCTCGGTACAAGTGGTGACGGCGCCGCGCTCCCATCCGGGCAGCAGGTACAACATCAGCCCGCCCACCCAGAACATCGGCAATTGCGCCGGGCGTTCCTCACCCGCCTGCACGCCCAGCATCTCCGCCAGCCAATGGCTGCGCGCCATGACCGCACCGTGGAGATGGCGCACACCCTTGGGCAGCGCCATCGAGCCGGACGTGTAGATCTCGATCATCTGGTCCGTCGGGTGAACTTCGGATTCGACCTCGAGCAGCAGGTCTTCGCCCAGTTCCGCCCCCGCATCGATCAGCCACCCCATAGCCTCGACGACGGTGGGCAGGCCCTCGCCGCTGGAGACGATCCAGCGCAAGTAGGGCACGCGCGGCAGGCGCAGCGCGCCGCAAGCCTGCCCGACGAGTTCGGGCAATGCCTCGGTGAGCCGGGCCACGAGATCCTTGCCGAGCATGGTGCGCTGGACGATCAGGCCCTGTACGTCGCTCTGGCGCAGCACGCGGACCAGTTCGCCTGCGCGGAGCATCGTGCTGATCGGCACCGCGACTGCGCCGATACGGGCAATGGCCGCAAGCGCGATGGCAAAGCCCGGACCATTGCCGAAGATGAAGCCGACGCGTGCGCCCTTCCCCACTCCGCGCGCCAACAGCCCGCGCGCGAGCGCGGCGGACTGGCGGTCAAGATCCGCGAAAGTGACGCTTTCCCGGCCGGCTTCGGTCTCCAGCGTGATCGCCACGGCATCGCCATGAGATGCCGCGGCGGAGCGGATCAGTTCGGGAAAGGTCCGGGCCGCACCCGGCGTGCCTGCGCTGCTCAATGCACTCATCCTCTCGCCGGGTTCTTGCCCTGTGAGGCTCGATCCTGCTTCGAGGGGACCGCTTTCGCAACTCTTGCCTCCTCGCTATCGCCCGGGCGGAATCGTCACATTTGCGAATTACAGTTCGCAATGGCGAAATGTCAGCTTTCCGAGAAAGTATAGGGCTGCGCGGCGCGGCGATAGTCATCGGCGAGCACATCGCGGCCAATAGGCGGCACCGAGCGGGCCGCACAATCGGCCCGCTGGCAGAGGCGGCAAGTGACGCCGATGGGCGTTGCGCCTGCTTCCGGCTCACTTCCATAAACCAGCTTATCCGCCTCTTCCGCCGCGCAGGCGAGGGCCACCGCGCGGGTGACTTTCATGCGGCCGTGACGCCCCTCACCCGAAGTGACGGTGCGCGCGATCGAGAAGAAGCGCTGGCCGTCCGGCAGTTCCAGCCACTGCGTGCGCACCTCGCCCGGCCAGCGGAACACCTGATGCACCGACCACAAGGGGCAGCCGCCGCCATGTGCAGCAAAGGGGAAGCCCGCACCGTCCAGCCGCTTGGAGACATTGCCCGCCTCGTCCACGCGCAGGAAGAAGAACGGCACGCGCTCCTCACCCGGTCGGTGCAGCGTGGTGAGGCGATGGGCGACTTGCTCGAAACTGGTGCCGAACAGCGCGCAGAGCGCCTCGATATCGTAGCGCCGCGCCTCCGCCGCGCGGGCGAACCGGGTGTAAGGCATCAGGATCGCCGCCGCCGCGTAACCGGCCAGCGCGCGGCGCACCAGCGTCGCCGTGGTGGCCTGCACGAAAGCTGCCGCGCGCACGACCGCAACGATATCGCTGCGCATCGCGGTATGCGCGATATGCGTGGCGATCTGGAACGCACGGCTTGAGGCCCCGAGCGTATCGTCGATCAGGAGCTGCTGGTTGTGCCGGTCGAAACGGCGCAGCGAATCGACCATGACATCGGGCGGCAGGAAGCGCACGCGCACGCCTTTGCCCGCGAGCCATACAGTGGCCCCGCCCGCCAGCTCAATCTCGGCGGCCAGTTCCTCCGCCCGCAGATCGATGGCGTGGAAGTAATTGCGCGAAGCTCCAAGGAAGCGCTGCGCCTCGCGCACCGGTTCGTTCTCTTCCGCAGCCGGGCCGGATGCCCGCTGCTCAGCCAGGGCCTGGCTTTCGCGGGTATAGGCACCGTGAAGCCGCAACAACGCCTCCGAAATGCCCGGAAAGCTCATCGCAAGATCGGCAATTTCCAGCGAGGGCAGGTCGATATCGGCGAACAGGGGATCGCGCAGTACGTCGCCCACGCGGCGCGCATAGTCCTCGCCATCGTCGCCCGCGATATCGGCAATGTCGAGCCGGTAGGTCCGCGCCAGGCGCAGCAGCATATCCGCCGTCACCGGGCGTTGGTTACGTTCCAGCAGCGCCACGTAGCTGGGCGAAATCTCCAGATCCTCCGCCATCGCCTGCTGGGTCAGCCCCAGTTCGCGGCGCAAGCGGCGAAGTCGGGGGCCGAGGTAGAGAGGTCGTGATTCCGCCATGACTTCCGCAGTTTGTCATGCCTGCACATCTTTACAAGGAATATCTGTAAAGTTTGACAACCGGACTTCGCAGGCCGTTCCGCGCTGCACAAATCGGGCTTAGCTCCCGGCCATCGCCCAATCACATTTTTCGACGGGGACTTTTGGCAGTGACCTACCAGAGCAAGATCACCGAAGCCGGCCAGACCATCGGCACCGAGCCCAACTGGAACGGCATCGAGCCGGAATCGGTCGCGCGCATGCGCCTGCAGAACCGCTTCCGCACCGGCCTCGACATCGCCCGTTACACCGCGCGCATCATGCGTGAGGACATGGCCGCCTATGACCGCGATCCCGCCAACTACACCCAGTCGCTGGGTTGCTGGCACGGGTTCATCGGCCAGCAGAAGATGATCTCCATCAAGAAGCACTTCGGCACGACCAAGGGCCGCTACCTCTATCTTTCGGGCTGGATGGTCGCAGCGCTGCGCAGCGAGTTCGGGCCCCTGCCCGACCAGTCGATGCACGAGAAGACTTCGGTTCCGGCGCTGGTCGAGGAACTCTACACCTTCCTGCGCCAGGCTGATTCCCGCGAACTCGGCATGCTGTTCCGCGATCTGGACAAGGCGCGCGAGGCGGGCGACGAGGTCGAGGCCAAGCGGCTCGAACACGCGATCGACAACCACGAGACGCATGTCGTGCCGATCGTTGCCGATATCGACGCGGGTTTCGGCAATGCCGAGGCGACCTATCTGCTCGCCCGTAAGTTCATCGAGGCCGGCGCCTGCTGCATCCAGATCGAGAACCAGGTTTCCGACGAGAAGCAGTGCGGCCATCAGGACGGCAAAGTCACCGTCCCGCATGAGGACTTCATCGCGAAGATCCGCGCCGTTCGCTACGCCTTCATGGAACTCGGCGTCGACGAGGGCCTGATCGTGGCGCGCACGGACTCGCTGGGTGCGGGGCTGACCAAGCAGATCGCCTTTACCCGCGAACCGGGCGACATCGGCGACCGCTACAACAGCTTCCTCGATTGCGACGAGATCGCAGCGGGCGATGTCGGCCACGGTGAGGTTCTGATCACCCGCGACGGCAAGCTGATGCGCACGAAGCGGCTGCCGTCGAACCTCTACCAGTTCCGCAGCGGAACCGGCGAGGACCGCTGCGTGCTCGACTGCATCCATGCTTTGGAAAACGGCGCGGACTTGCTGTGGATCGAAACCGAAAAGCCGCACATCGGCCAGATCGGTGGAATGGTCAGCCGCATCCGCGAGGTGATCCCGAACGCGAAGCTGGTCTACAACAACTCGCCCAGCTTCAACTGGACGCTGAACTTCCGCCAACAGGTCTTCGATGCCTGGGCCGCGGAAGGCCGCGACACCAGCGCCTATGACCGGGCGAAGCTGATGAGCGTGGACTACGACGGCACCGAACTCGGCGCCGAAGCCGACGAGCGCATCCGCACCTTCCAGAAGGACGCGGCGCGCGAGGCGGGGATCTTCCACCACCTCATCACCCTGCCGACCTATCACACCGCCGCCCTGTCGACCGACAATCTGGCCCGGGAATACTTCGGCGAGGCGGGCATGCTCGGCTACGTCAAGGGGGTCCAGCGTCAGGAAATCCGCCAGGGCATCGCCTGCGTGAAGCACCAGAACATGGCCGGATCCGACATCGGCGACGACCATAAGGAATACTTCGCCGGCGAGGCCGCCCTCAAGGCCGGCGGCACGCACAACACGATGAACCAGTTCGCTGCCTGAGGCAGCGGAGGGAACCAGTCCGCTGCCTGAGGCAGCGGGGGAACCAATTCGCTGCCTGAGAGCGCGAAGAAACGAACTTCGAGAACGCCCGAGGACAGTCCTCGGGCGGATGGGGAAAGCCCCAGTGAAGCAAGGAAAGGAAGGTACTATGACCACCATGACCGCCGAACCGGCCCGCGCCCGCGCGGTGCTTTCGAACCAGGACTTCAAGCTGCTGCAGGAAGCCGTGCTCTATTACATGCGCGCACATGAGGACGATCCGGTCAGTTCGACTTACTCGAACCTCTACCATCGCCTCGGAAGCGCCACGCGGCGCTGACCAGTCAAGGCGCAGCGCCACACGGCGCTGACCAACTAAGGCGCAGCGCCACACGGCGCTGACCAACCAAGGCGCAGCGCCACCCGGCGCTGACGCAGCCACCGGAACGCCGGCGATGATAACGCCGGCGGCCAGAACGACCGGTCCTGCCAGGACCGGATAACCTCTCAAGCGCTTTCCTGGGGAGGAAGGCCAGGCCCGTCGCACCCCGGTGCGGCGGGTTTCTTTTGTGGTTAATTTCCTTTTCCGCGCGGCACTTCCTGTCGGCGCAAGAGCAGCACGATTGCGTTGGCGGAAAAATTAACGTCCTGTGTTATAAACCGAATCCGGGTTCGGGCTCGCTTGCTGGTTATGGAAAGTGCGGAAAGAGTACGAAGCCTTGGAAGGCGAAGCGCCACCTGAAACGCTCGATGCCGCGCTCGCGGCAGCCGACCGCGCGGAAAAACGCCTGCGCGAGGCTATCGAAGTGCTGCCGCAAGGCGTCGTCTTCCTCGACGAGGACGGGCGCTACATCCTGTGGAACCGCAAGTACGAGGAAATCTACTGCCGTTCCGCAGACCTGCTGGAGCCCGGCGCCCGCCTGGCGGATACCTTGCGGGTCGGCGTCGCGCGCGGCGACTATCCCGAGGCCAAGGGCCGCGAGGAAGAATGGCTCGCCGATCGCCTGCGGTTGATGCAGGAACCCGATGCCCGGCACGAACAGCGCCTCTCCAACGGCCGCTGCATCCTCATCGAGGAGCGCCGGACCGAAGATGGCGGTTCCATTGGCCTGCGCGTGGACATCACCGATCTCAAGCAGCAGGAAGAGAGCTTCCGGCTGCTGTTCGATCGCAATCCCCTGGCCATGCTGGTCCACGATCCCGAAAGCGGCCTGATCGTGAATGCCAATGCCTCCGCCTGCCGCCTGCTGGGCTACACGCCGGAGGAACTGAACGGCCTCGCCACGCGCCGCCTCTTCGCGGCGCAGGCCTGGGCGATCGCCGCACCGATGCTCGATGCCGATCTGGCGACCAGCAACGCGAACTGGCAGATGCTGCGCCGGGACGGAGGCCGGGTGGAAACCCATGTCTCCACTCACGCCTCGACACTCGACGGCCGGCAGGTGACGATCGCCTCGATCTTCGACGTGACCGAACGCTGCCGCATCGAGCGCCGCATGGAATACATGGCGCGGCACGACGAGCTGACCGGGCTGGCGAACCGCTCGCATTGCCGCGAGACCTTGCGCGAACTGCTTCACGGCGCCGTCCCGGCAGGAACGGTGACTCTGGCGCTGATCGATCTCGACAACTTCAAGTCCGTAAACGACACTTATGGCTACCGCTTCGGGGATGCCCTGCTAATCGATGCCGCGCTGCGCATGCGGGACCTCATGCCGCCCGGCGCCCTGCTCTGCCGGATCGCCGGAGACGAATTCGCCATCATCTTCCGCAAGTCCAGCCTGACGCAGGCCGAACTGGTCATCAAGGCGATCATTGCCGTGCTCTGCGAACCCTTCCATGTCCACGGCAACACCCTGCATGTCGGCGCCACGGCCGGCATGGCCGGCGCTCCGTTCGACAGTGGCGATCACGAGACGCTGATGCGCTATGCCAATCTGGCGCTCTACGCCGCCAAGACCGAGCGACGCGGCAGTTGCCGAAGTTTCGAAGTGGCAATGGACGAGGCCGCGCAGGCCAGGAGCCGGTTGGAGACGGACTTGCGCAAGGCCGTGCGCGACGATGAACTGGAAGTCCATTACCAGCCATTGCTCAACCTGGAGACCGGCGCCATCG
Organism: Novosphingobium sp. BL-S-21; assembly: GCF_055521655.1. Classification (NCBI taxonomy): domain Bacteria; kingdom Pseudomonadati; phylum Pseudomonadota; class Alphaproteobacteria; order Sphingomonadales; family Sphingomonadaceae; genus Novosphingobium; species Novosphingobium sp. BL-S-21. The sequence goes on along the minus strand of NZ_CM145496.1, from coordinate 62,655 downwards.
AGTGCTGCGAGGCCCTGCTGCGCTGGAACCATGCAGAGCGCGGGCAAGTCTCTCCCGAAGTCTTCGTGCCCCTGGCGGAAGAACTCGGCCTGATCGACAAGCTCGGCCGTTTCGTGCTGCAGACCGCCTGCCGCGAAGCGACCCGCTGGCCGGAGTCCGTGCGGCTTTCGGTCAATGTCTCGCCCGTGCAGTTCCGCAACGGCAATCTGCTCAGCACCGTCATCAACGCGCTGTCCGGTTCAGGCCTCGGCGCGGAACGGCTCGAACTGGAGATCACCGAAGCCGTGCTGATGGAGCACGGCCCCCGCCCCGCCGCGATCATCCGCAACTTGCGGGCCTTCGGCATCGGCATCTCGCTCGACGACTTCGGCACGGGCTATTCGTCGCTCAGCTACCTGCTCAACTACCCCTTCACCAAGATCAAGATCGACAAGTCCTTCATTCTCAACCTCCATGAGGAAGCCAGTTCGCGGGCGGTGATCCGCGCGGTGATCGGGCTCGGTCGCAGCCTGGGGCTGACGGTGGCGGCGGAAGGGATCGAGAGCGACGTGGAGCGGGAATACTTGCGCGCAGAGGGCTGCACCCAGGGCCAGGGCTTCCTGTTCGGACGGCCCCAGCCGGGATCCATGCTGCAATTCCCCGGCGCCCAGCCGGACGCGCTGGACCCGGTCTAGCGCCGGCCCGCGATCGCGGGCATGAAGCGCTGCAAGAGACCGGCCGACCAGGAGCTGCCTTGATGAAGAGCATCGCCACGCTGACGATGAACCCGACGATCGACATCTCTTACGATGTCGGCAAAGTGCAGCACACCCACAAGATGCGCACTGACAACGAGCACTATGCTCCGGGCGGCGGCGGCATCAACGTGGCGCGGGTCTTCGTGCGGCTCGGCGGTCATGCGCGGTGCTTCTATCTTTCGGGCGGGGCCACCGGACCGGCGCTGGACGGGTTGATCGACCTGCATCAGCTTGTCCGTACACGCATCGCCATCGAAGGTCCGACCCGGATCGCCGCCGACATTCTCGAACACGATACCGGCAAGGAATATCGCTTCACCCCCGCCGGCCCGCAAGTCAGCGAACGCGAATGGCAGGACTGCCTCGACCAACTCACCGAAGCCGACTGCGACGTACTGGTGATGAGCGGTTCGCTGCCGCCCGGCGTGCCCGACGACTACTATGCCCGCGTCGCCCGGCTGATGCGCAAGCGGGGATGCGACGTCGTGCTCGACAGTTCCGGAAAGGCGCTGGAGGCGGGGATCGCGGAAGGCGGACTGCTGCTGGTCAAGCCCAGCCAGGGCGAGTTGCAGCAATATGCCGGCCGCAAGCTGGAGGATGTCGATGCCATCGGCGCGGCCGCCATGGAGATCGTCGCGGCGGGCAAGGCGCGGCTCGTCGCCGTGACGATGGGCCATGAAGGCGCGGTGCTGGCGCGGGCCGAAGGACCGGTGTTCCTGCCCGCGCTCAAGATCGACGCCGCCAGCGCGGTTGGCGCGGGCGACAGTTTCGTGGCCGCCATGGTCCACGCCCTGTGCCGGGGGGACGACGAGCTGGAGGCTTTCCGCCGCGGCATGGCCGCAGGCTCGGCGGCGGTGCTGCGTGCGGGCACGGACCTGGCGCGGCCCGACGACATCGAGCAAATGCTGGAACGCATCGCCCCGCTCTAACCGGCCGCCGACCCTTTCGGAACCCGGCAGCGATACCGCGCAGGCGTCAGCCCCTGCGAAGGCTCAGGCGACGATGGCCCTTCGGCAGAAGTCCCAGATCGCCCCGGCCAGCGCCTCGCGCTCGGCAAGATCGGGCTCGCCGCCTTCCTCCTGGAGCAGGACGGTGTGCACGGTGGTGGAAACGAGGTTGTAGATCAGCCGCGCCTGCAATTGCGGCTCGGCGGGGCGGAACTCTCCCTTCGCGATACCGGCGGCGACATGGCCGGCCATGAGATCCAGCAAGGGCTGGAGCGCGGCCTGAAGCTCCGCCGGGCGCGACTGGGCCAGCCGCAAGTGTTCGCGGCTGAGCGCTGCGCTGCGCAGATGGGCGCCGCTCTCCACCGAATCGCCCTGGCCGAGCTGGCCGACGACGATGCTCGATACGATCAGCCGCAGGGCCTCCATCGGGCTTTCCACCTGCCGCGTCATTTCGCCGAACTGGAGCGCGGCCGAGCGCAGCGACGAATCGAAGACCGCCAGCACCAGGTCGTCCTTGCCCTGAAAACGCTCGTAAAAAGCGCGCCGTGCCAGGCGGGTGCGGGAAAGGACGGCGCGGATCGTCAGCCCTTCGAGACCCGCTTCGTCGAGCAGATTGTAGGCCGCGGTCACCAGCAGCCGCGTGCGATCCTGCTCGCCGTCGTCGAAAGCGGCGAAGGGCGTGTCGGAAGGGGCGGGGATCGGAAGCGATGATGCCATCCGCCATGGACTAGGCGCTCCGCCCCGCGCGGTCCAGCCGGTGCTTTCATTTGACCCCCTTCGAAGACCGCGCTACACGCCGTGAGAACAGCGTTCTCAGAAATGCGTCAACAGCCGAAGGACAGGAGAGTTCGATGCCCAAGGTCACTTACGTCGATCATGAAGGACACGCGTCCGACGTGGACGTCGAGGTCGGCGACAACGTCATGCACGGCGCCGTCTACAACGGGATCGAGGGGATTACCGGCGAGTGCGGCGGTGGGCTCTCCTGCGCTACCTGCCACTGTTATATCGACGCGGACTGGGTCGACACCGTCGGCGCCCCCTCCTCCCAGGCGGAAGAGGAACTGCTGGAATCGGCAGCGGCCGAAGTGCGTCCCAGCAGCCGGCTCTCGTGCCAGATCGAGATGACATCCGCGCTGGACGGCCTCGTCGTCCACATGCCCGAACATCAATTCTGAACCGCCAGGCAGGAGAGACCGATGCCCATCGACGCCGCCAACCCGGTTCCCCCCAGCTTCCCGCGCCACGTCGGCATGGACCAGGTGCCGGACCATGTCCCGGCAGAGCTGATCCGCCAGTCCGGCCTGACGTTCGGCCCCGAATTCCTCGCCGGCCCGCACGATTTCATGGCCGCGCTGCACGAGAAGCAGCCGCCGATCTATTACGACGTGAGCCCGATGGGCAACATGTGGCACCTCACCAAGCATGAGGATGCCCTGTTCGGCCTGCGCCATCCGGATATCTTCTCGAACGAAGGCGCCACGCCCTTCCCGCGCGATCCGAACGACTACTTCTACTTCATCCCGATCGAGATCGATCCGCCCCACCACCGCAAGTACCGCAACATCGTGGATCCGGTGTTCAGCCCCAAGGGCGTGCTCAAGCTGGAAGAGTTGATCCGCAGGCGCTCGAACGACCTGATCGACGAGATCGAGGCCAAAGTCGCGGCCGGGGGCACTTGCGAATTCACCGAGGACTTCGGCCGCCCGCTGCCGGTCTCGGTATTCCTCGATATCATGGGCCTTCCCCAGGCCATGCGCGACACCTTCGTCGAATGGGCGATGGAACTGCTCCATTCGAACGACCGCGCGATCATGGGCCAGGCGATGGCTAAGATCGGCGCCTATCTCAAGGAAGCCATCGCCGAGAAGAAGGCCAATCCGGACGACGGCGTGGTCAGCCTGATCGCCCATGCCGAGCCGGACGGCGTGCCGCTCTCCGAAAAGGAGATCTTCGGCTTCGTCTGCTTCCTGTTCATCGGCGGGCTCGACACGGTGTTCGCCACGCTCAACAACATCTGGCTCTGGCTGGCGCAGAACCCCGAGCAGCGCCAGGAGATCATCGACCGCCCGCAGGACATCGACCGGATCGTCGAGGAACTTCTGCGACGCTGGTCGGTCACTTTCTCCGGACGCGTGCTCGACAAGGACTACGAGATGCGCGGCGTGCAGATGAAGAAGGGCGACCGTGTCACCTTCATCCTGCCCGCCTGCAATTTCGATCCCGAAGTCTTCCCCGATCCGAAGAACGTGGACTTCGACCGACCCCGCAAGACGATCCTGGCCTTCACCGTCGGGGTACACAGCTGCATGGGCGGACATCTCGCCCGCCTGGAAGTGAAGATCGCGCTGCAGGAATGGCTGAGGCGCGTGCCCCAGTTCGAACTGCAGCCGGGAACGCACATCGAGTACCGCCCCGGCGGAGTGATCGGACCGGAAGCCGTGCCGCTGGTCTGGTAGTCGCCGCCCGCCTGCCGCATCGTCTTTGCTGCAAGGCCCTTGCGCCCGTTCCGCACGCGCGCCGTCGATCCCTGGCGGTTGTGGCCAAACAGCATCGGTTGGGACATTCAATAAGTCCCGATGCAATTCCGCTTTGAGATCGCGCGAAATTGTTGCAGAGTGCTTGGTGAAAGGCCGCTTGCGGCTTTACCGGTGTTGGGAGAGAGCGCGCCGGGTAGGAAGTTTACTTTCTGTCCGGCGCGCCGATTCTTCGCAAACGCAACATCATCTCGATCAACGGTTTTAGCGCACTTGCACTGCTTCCAGCAGAGCAGGTCGCGCACCGTTGTATCCGTGCCATCCTTCCAGTTAGCAGGTGCAGCAAAGCCCTGCCCTCCGCCGGGCTCGCCCGATCGTCCCGATTCGCATGCTGCGATTCGCCGGCGCGATTGCCGGATCCAGAGCCCTCGGATAAGCGCGGAGGCATTCCAACCGCGAGAACGCCTTGAACCTTCGCCTATCCCTGCGTGCCGACCATCAGGCGCGATTGCTCTGGTCGATCGCCCTGCCGGCGATGCTCACCAACGTGGCCACCGCGCTGTTCGGGCTGGCAGACATGTGGGCCATCGGGCGCCTGGGCGACGCGCCGGCGCAAGGCGCTGTGGAACTCGGCGCGAAGTACATGATGGCCATGCTCAACGTGTTCAACTTCCTGCGGACCAGCACGGTCGCCCTCACGGCACAGGGTGCGGGGCGCGGGGATCGCACCGCTTCCGCCGAGACGCTGGCACGCGCCATGGCGGCGGCGATGGCCATCGGCGCGCTGCTGCTCTGCCTCATGCCCGTGGCGATCCCGCTGGGGCTGGACCTGCTCGAGGCCAAGGGCTCCCTGCGAGAGAGCGCCCGGCACTACATCGAGATCCGCTACTGGGCCGGTCCGCTATGGCTGGGCAATTGCGTGCTGGTGGGCTGGCTGATCGGACAGAGACTGGTGCGCCATGTCCTGGTGGTCGAAATCGCGGCGAACGCCGTGCACATCGCGCTGGACCTGTTCCTCGTGCTCGTCGCGAAGTGGGGGGTTGCGGGCGTGGCCACTGCAACGCTGACCTCGGAACTGTTCAAGTTCGCCGTGCTTGCCGCGCTCGTGCTGCGCCGTCCCGAAGCGCGCGCCGCCTTTTCCTCGGTGCGGCGACGGGCGACATGGCGGCGCGCCGAACTGGCGCGGCTCTTCGCCCTCAATCGCGACCTATTCCTGCGCACCCTGCTGCTCACCACCGCCCTGCTCGCCTTCGCCCGCACCGGTGCGCAGGCCGGCCCGGTGACGCTGGCGGCGAACGGCATCCTGTTTCAGCTCTTCATGCTGGCAACGCTCCTGCTCGACGGCTTCGAAAGCGCCGCCCAAGTGCTCTGCGGAGAGGCTCTGGGTGCCGGTGACGCCCGGCGCTTCAAGGCCACGGTCCGCTCGGCGCTGCTCTGGGGCGGCGTGATGGGCCTGGTCCTGACCCTGGCCTATGCTTTCGGCGGAGCGTGGCTGGCTTCGGCCTTCAACACCGACCCGGCGGTGATTGCCGCCACCGCCGCATATGCGCCGTGGCTTACCGCGATGCCGCTGCTGGGCGTCTCGGCCTATGTGTTCGACGGGGTCTTCGTGGGCGCCGGATGGACGCGGGCGATGATGGGGACGATGCTGGCGGCCATGGCGGTCTACGGCCTCTTGCTCTGGCTGCTCCATCCCTTCGGCAATCACGGCCTCTGGGCGGCGTTCACCTTGTTCTTCGTGCTGCGCGCGATCGGTCAGGCCCTGATGCTGCCGCGCCTGACCCGGCGCAGTTTCGCCGCGGGCTGACACCGGATCCCCTGGAAAAGAGAAAGCCGCCGACGCCGGAGGAGGAGTGGCATCGGCGGCTCGCTTGGCTTCAGGCAGGACGAGGGATCAGTGCCCGCCGGAAGCCGGCTTCGCACCGCGCGGGGGTCGCGGGGCGATCCAGATAGTGCATGCGGCGATGAACAGCAGCACGGCACAAAGCGCGAAGACATGTACCGTGCCCAGCGCCGTGCCCTGTGCCGCCACGAGATTGGCCAGCGTCTGGCGCGCCTGCTCCATGGAGAAGCCGGCGTTCTGCAACTGGGTCATGGTCTGCTGCGCACCGTTCATCGAGGCGGCCATGTCGGCGCCGTTGGCGCGTCCCATGTCCTCCCAGGTGGTGGTCACCAGCGCCGTGGCGATGGCGCTGGCCAGAGTGCGCCCGAAGTTGGCGATGCCGGCCGCACCCGCCGTCTCGTCCGGCCGCACCGAGGCCAGGCTGATCGTGGTCAGCGGGACCATGAACAGCGAGACGCCGACACCCTGCACCAGCTGCGGCCAGGCGATGGTCCAGAACGGCACTTCGGTCGACCAGCTCGTGCGGAAGATGGCGCAGATGCCGATCCAGGAAATGCCCAGGAACACCAGCATGCGCGGATCGAAGCGCTGCATCAGCTTGGGCACGAAGGGCGATGCGAACACCGCGAGCACGCCGGAGAAGGCCATCGCCTCGCCCGCCTGCGTCGCGGTATAGCCCATGGAAGTCTGGAGCCACTGCGGGATCACCACGACCGAGGCGAAGTAAGTGCCGAAGGCGATGGTGAGCGAGAATGTCGCCGCCGAGAAGCCGCGGTGCCGGAAGACCTTGAGGTCCACCACGGGATGTTCCTCGGTCAGTTCCCAGATCACGAAAGCGATGAAGAAGATCACCGCGATCACCGCCAGCGCGACGATGAAGGGCGAACCGAACCAGTCATGCTCGCGCCCAAGGTCCAGCATCATCTGGAAGGAAGCGACCCAGGCGATCAGCAGGCCCAGGCCCACGACATCGATCGGCAGCTTCCGCGTGGGCGTCTCGACCCCGCGCAGCATCGTGAACAGGCCGAAGAAGACCAGCGCCACGATCGGCACGTTGATGAAGAAGATCCACTCCCACGACCAGTTGTCGGAGATGTAGCCGCCGACGATCGGCCCCGCGATCGGCGCGGTAACGACCGTCATCGCCCACATGGCCATGGCGCGCGGATGCATGTGCTTGGGGAAGATGCGCAGCAGTAGCGTCTGCGTCAGCGGCATCAGCGGGCCGCCGCAGAAGCCCTGCCCCAGACGGAACAGCACCAGCAGCGGGAAAGTATGCGCGATACCGCAAAGCGCGGAAAACACGCCGAACCCGATCAGCGACATCAGGAACACCCGCAGGCTGCCAAAGCGCCCTGCGAGCCAGCCGGTGAGAGGCACGCAGATCGCTTCGGCAACCGCGTAGGAAGTGATCGCCCAGGTGCCGTTCGAGACCGAGACGCCAAGTCCGCCCGAAATGTGCGGGATCGAGACGTTGGCGATCGTCATGTCCAGCACGACGACGAAGTTGGCCATCGCCAGCAGGAAGCCGGCGATGAGCAGTTTCGCACCCGTGAAGGTGGTGCTGTCGGCGGCTCCCGTGCTTCCGGCCCCTGCCGCGGCGGGGGAAGCGCCGGCCATCAGTTGGCGTCCGTCAGTTCGATCTCGGCATCCATCGAGAGACCGATGCGCAGCGGGTGCTGCTGCAGTTCCTTGGCGTCAAGCTCGATGCGGACCGGCAGGCGCTGCACCACCTTGATCCAGTTGCCCGTCGCGTTCTGCGCCGGGATCAGCGAGAAGGCCGAGCCGGTGCCGCCGGCGAAGCCGATGACCTTGCCGTGATAGACCACGTCGCTGCCGTAGAAGTCGGCCTTCAGCGTGGCGTTCTGGCCGGGACGGACCTTGCCGAGCTGGGTTTCCTTGAAATTGGCATCGACATAGAGGTGGCCGACCGGAACCACGGTCATCGCCACGCCGCCGGCCTGGACCTTCTGGCCGACCTGGATGGCGCGCTTGGCGATCACGCCGTCGATCGGCGCGCGCACGATGGTACGTTCGAGATCGAGCCGTGCCTGGTCCAGCTTGGCCTGGGCCTGGCGGATTTCCGGGGCCGTGGTGTCGGTGGTGCCCTTGGTCAGGGCGACCGAGGCTTCTTCCTGGCGGCGTGCGCTGACCGCCGAAGCCTGCATCTGGGCCAGCATGGCACGCGCCTCGCTGGCCGATGCCTGCGCCGCGGCAAGCTGCTGGCGGGCCGTGGTCAGTTCATCGCCGGAGACGGCGCCACTACCCACGAGCGCCTGGCGGCGGGCAAAGTCGGTCTTGGCCTTGGTCAAGGTCGCCTCGGCCGAGGCGACGCTGGCCTTGGCGGAATTGATCTGCGCATCGCTGGCGTCTGCCGTGGCGCCCAGCGCCCGGTTCTGGGCCAGCGACTGCCCGTAGCGGCGCTGCGCGGCGGCGAATTCGGCCTCTGCCTGCGCCAGGGCGATGCGCTGGTCGGAATCCTCGATGCGGAACAGCAACTGGCCCTTGCGGACGGGCTGGGTGTCAGTGACGAGCACTTCCACCACGCGGCCCGAGGTTAGCGGGGTCACCTGCGCATTGTCGCCGCCGACATAGGCGTTGTCGGTCGAGACCGAGCGGCTGCCGACGAACAGGTCGTAGGCGAAATAGAGCACGCCAACCGCGGCCACGCCGATGGCGAGGCCGATCAGCAGCGGCTTGCGCCGGTTCTTGCCCAGCACGCTCCCGGAGCCCTGCTCATTGTTCTGGTCGTCACTCATTACTCGGGAGCCTTCTTGCTTGAATTGTCTTCGTAACCGCCGCCCAGCGCGCGCTTGAGCGCGACTTCGCTGGCGAGGGTCCGGAAATGGGCATCGACGGCCGCCTGCCGCGCATCGAGCGCGGTGGTCTCGGCGCTCAGCGCGTCGAGGTAGTTGCCCAGGCCGCCCTTGTAGCGCTTCATGGCGATGTCGTAGGCGCGGGCCGACTTGTCCCGGGCATCGGCCGAGGCCTCTTCCTGCTCGGCCGCGGCATTGCGCGAAGCCAGCGTATCGGCAACGTCCTGAAGCGCGCCGATCACTGCGGCGTTGTAGTCCGCCACCGCCAGATCGTAGGCGCCGCGCACTTTGGTATATTCGCCCTTGAGGCGTCCGCCCTGGAAGATCGGCAGGCTGATCGCTCCGCCGGCGTTGCCGTACGTCGAGCCGCTCTTGAACAAGTTCGAAATCCCGAGCGACTGCAGGCCGAACAGCCCGCTGATCGAGATATCGGGGAGGAACGCGGCCTTGGCGGCGTCGATACGCTTGCCCGCGCCTTCCGCACGCAGGCGGGCGGCGACGATGTCGGGACGGCGGCCGACCAGGCCGATGCCCGCATCCGCCGGCACCGGCGTGACCGGCAGGCTGGCGATCGCAGTCGGCGCGATGGCGAGGCCGCGGTCCGGTCCTGCACCGAGCAGCGCCGCAAGCGCATGGCGGCGCAGCAGGATCTGCTCGCTATTGGCCGACAGCGCGGCGCGGGCAGAAGCCGCGAGCGATTCGGACTGACGCAGCGGCAGTTCGCTGTCGAGCCCCTGCTGGTTGCGCTGGTCGCTGAGCGTGACCATCGACTGGCGCGCGTTCACCGCTTCCTTCAGCGCTTCCCCGCGCGCCACCAGGCGGGCGAGATCGAAGTAGGAAGACACCACGTTCGAGGAGAGCATCAGCTCGGCCTGATGAGCGTCGGCCTCGGCGGCCTTCTGCTCGGACGTCGCAGCGGCCAGCATCTTGCGGTACTTGCCCCAGAGGTCGAGGTCGAAGTCGCCCGAAAGCGCGAGATCGCCGGTGCTTTTCCAGCCCTTGGGAACGAAGTCGGCCGGAATGCCGTTGTTGTAACTCTGCTTGGCCGCCCCGGCAGAGCCTTGCCCGTTGACCGTGGGCAGCGTGGAAGCCCCCGCCACCAGCGCGGCACCGCGCGCCTGCAGGATGCGCGCCTGCGCCTCGGCTACGTCGGGCGAATTGGCCAGCGCCTCCGCCACCAGGGCGTCCAGCTGGGGATCGCCATAAGCGGTCCACCACTGCTGCTGCGGCCAGGCGGCATCCGCGGAGGCATTCGGCGCCCCATCGCGGAAGGACTGGGCGCTCAGAGACCTGGAGCTGTCCAGGGTTGCAGGAGCCCGCATCTGCGGCTTCGGCCCAAGGTCGGGCACGGCGCAGGCGGACAGCGAAAGGCCTACGGCTAGCATCGAAGCCGCCGCGACTCGGGGGATAGTGATCGTACTCATCAGTACAGTTTTTATCGGAGTCCGGCTTGCGCCTGTCAATGGAAAAGTGTACTGCCTGGTACCACTATGACAGAGAATTTGGGCAAGAGAGAACTCAACAAGGCCAGGAAAAGGGCAGCCATCGTGGATGTGGCGACGCGTTCGTTCTTCGAGCGAGGCTATGCCGCCACCACGATGTCTTCGATCGCCGATGAACTGGGCGGCTCGAAGGCCACCCTCTGGGCGCACTTCGGCTCCAAGGAAGAGCTGTTCGCAGCCGTGGTGGACAACAAGGTCGACAGCTTCTCGCAGGACGTGAACGAAGTGCTTGCCGGGCAGACCTTTTCGTTCCCGGCCCTGCGACGAGCATGCCTGCGCTTCATCGACTGCCTGCTGCGCGAGAATTCGGTACAACTGTTCCGCCTCGTCATGAGCGAGGGCGAGCGCTTTCCCGAGATCAACGAGATGTTCTACGAACGCGGTCCCTCGCGTTTTCGCGGCTGCGTCACCGAATTCTATGCGACGACGTTCACCCCGGAAGAGGCGGAGCGGCTGACGCAAGTGACGGTCTCGGCGATGGTCGGCTATCGTTCGGACATTCTCATGCGCCCGAAGCGCCCCACCCTGAAGGAACGCGAGGCTTTCGTGGACACTCTGATCGGCGTGGTCGACTGGCCGCGCCGCCCCTGCCCGCAAGCGGCCTGAGCGGAAGGCTAGAGGGCAGGCTCAAGGGCAGGCCCAGTGGCAGGCCCGGTGGCAGGAAAACCTTGACCCGAGGCTGTCGGCAGAGGAAATGGCGCGGATGGACAAGGCCCCCGCACTCTCTCCGATCCTCGTCGTCACCACTGGCGGCACGTTCGACAAGCAGTATTTCGACGCGCTCAGCGAATACCAGATCGCCGAAAGCGTGATCGAGAAGCTGCTCAAGGTCGCGCGCGTCGCCCATCCGGTGCGCGTGGTGGAGCTGATGCGCAAGGACAGCCTGGAACTGACCGACGAGGACCGTGCGGCCATCCGCGCCATCGTCGCGTCCGCGCCCGAGGCCCATGTGGTCATCACCCACGGCACCGACACGATGACGGACACTGCCAGGGTTCTGGCAGACGTCCCCGGCAAGACCACCGTGCTCACCGGCGCCCTCGCCCCGGCCCGCTTTGCCGAAAGCGACGCGACCTTCAATCTCGGCATGGCCTTCGCCTGCTGCCAGTCTGCGCCAGAAGGCGTGTGGATCACGATGAACGGCTCGGTCTTCAACGGCCTCCAGGTCCGCAAGGACCGCGATGCCGGGAAGTTCGTCGCCCTGTAAACAGGCGTTTGGTGCGCATTCGGAAGCGCGCCTGAGGTGAAGCCGTAGTTCCAGGCGCCCCATTCGCGCCGGCCCCTTGCCTCTCAAAATAAGCAGAAATCCGGAAACCTTCCTTCGTCAGACGCAAAGGGCCTGCCGCCTAGACGGAAACCCGGAAGGCCGATCGCCGCGTCGTCGAACGAACGCACACGACCTCCCGGTCGCACGGTAACGCCGCTTCCCCTTCCGGGAAGTCCCGGTGTCTTACGCTGCGAAGGGAGCTGTCGTGACGATTGCGCTTCAGGATCAGGCCGATGTCCACGTTGCGCTCGGCCATGCACCGATCGGTGCGATGATCATCGATCAGGCCGGCGTCATTTCCTGGGCGAACCCGGCACTTGCCGCGATCCTGGGCGAGTCCGATCCCGCCGCCCTGCGCCTCACCCTGGCCTTCGCCTGGCTGCCCGAGGACGATGCCGAAATCCTGCGGCAGATGCTGGAGGTGTTTTTCGCCGCCCCCCTGGAGGCCCGCCCCCCGTGGAGCCGCGCGGTCGCCATCCAGGGGCTGGAAAGCAATCCGCAAACGGTCGAAGTGACGCTGGCCCCCTGCCCCGGCGACTTCGGCGCGCGCGCGATACTCTATTTCCAGAGCCTCACGCGCCAGGTCATCGCCGAGAAGCGCTTCTCGCAGATCTTCGAGAACCTGCCCCTCGGCGCGCTCGTCGTCGATACCCGCCAGCGCATCGTCCAGGTCAATTCCGCCCTCTCCGCCGAGTTCGGCTATCCGCGCGAGGAACTGGTCGGCCAGCCGCTGGAGACGCTGCTGCCCGCGCGCTACCGCGAACTCCACCGCGAGCACGTCGAGGGCTATGTCGCCGCCCCGGCCTCGCGCATGATGGGCTCCGGCCGCGACCTCACGGGGCTGCACCGCTCCGGCCAGGAGATCCCGGTCGAGATCGCGCTGACCAAGCTCGAAAACGGCGCCCAGCCGATGTTCATGGCCATCGTCAGCGACATCTCGTCGCGCAAGCGGGCCGAGACCGCGCTCCAGCAGACCAATTCGCAACTTGAGGAATTCACTTATGTGGCCAGTCACGATCTGCGCTCTCCGCTGCGGGGCATCGCCGACCTCGTCACCTGGATCCGCGAAGACCTGAGCGGCGTGGCGCTGCCCGAGGACGTCCAGCACAATTTCGACCGCATATCCCTGCGCATCGCTCGGGCCGAGCAGATGATCGACGATCTGCTCGACTATGCCCGCGCCGGCGTGCGCGACCGGCACATGGAGACGATCTCCCCCGCGGAACTGGTCGACGAAGCGCTGGGCCTCGCCCTCGTACCGGACAGCTTCAAGGTGGAGATCGACATGAACGGCAGCGACATCACCGCGCCCCGCGCGCCGCTGGCGACATCCTTGCGCAATCTCATCGGCAATGCCGTCAAGCACCATGGCGGGCGCTCGGGCCGGATCCGCATCGCCATGCGCGAGGAAGGCCGGTTCTCGGTCTTCACGATCGACGACGACGGCAAGGGCATCACCCCGGGCAACGAGGAGCGCATCTTTAAGCTGTTTCACCGGGCCTCGCCGGGCACGAGCGGCGACGGTGTCGGCCTCGCCTTCACCCGGCGCATGATCAATGCCCACGGCGGGATGGTGACCGTATGCTCGCCCGGCGCGCTCGGCGGCGCCACGTTCGAGATCCACTGGCCGCGCATCCTGCTGAAGGAATACGAGGATGAGTGACCGCCCGGGAGACAGCGCGGGCCGTGAGCAGTCCACTCCCAGCCGCCCCGCCCTGTTCGACTATACCGTTCTGGTGGTGGATGACGACGACGTCGCGCTCGAAGGGGTGCTGCGCAGCTTCCGGCGGCACGGCGTGCCCTGCCGCAGCCAGACGGCGGGCGACGGGTGCGAGGCGCTGCAGATCCTGCGCGGACAGCATCCGGCCAAGCGGCTCGGCACGCCGGTGATCGTGCTGCTCGATCTCAACATGCCGAACATGGACGGCTTCCAGTTTCTGGAAACCCTGCGCGCCGATCCGGCGCTGCAGCGCACGGTCGTGTTCATCCTCAGCACCAGTTCGCGCGATCAGGACCGGTCGCGCGCCTACGACGAACATGTCGCCGGCTACATGGTGAAGTCCGCCGTCGGGCCGCAATTCGCCCAGCTCGCCCATTTCATAACGCAATACGCGACGACCCAGAACCTGCCCTGAAGCAGGCCCGATCCAGCCGAAAAACCCAGCGGGCAAAAAGCCCAAGCCAGCCTCACGGTCGCCCAACCCAACCCGAAGGACCTGACGACGATGGAATATTTTCACAACGGCAAGACCGAAATCCAGGCCCTCGTGGTGGACGACGACGATGTCGACCGGGAACGCCTGATCCGCATGCTTCAGCGCGGCCCCCGTTCGATCAACGTGATAGAGGCCAGCTCGCAGGCGGAGGCCCTGCAGATCATCCGCCATGCCGAACCCTCGCTGGACATCGTCTTCCTCGATTTCGGCCTCGCGGACGGCGACGGTCGCGACCTCGTGCCGACGATCCGCGCCGAAGTGGACCAGGACTGCCCGATCGTGGCCGTAACCGGCAATGTCGATGAGCAAGTGGCGGCAGATTCGATCAAGGCCGGCATGACCGAATATCTCACCAAGCGCGCGCTCTCGCCCGAACGCGTCGCCGCTTCGGTGGAGGAAGGCATTGCCTGGCGCAAATATCGGCAGGACTTGCGCCGCACCGAGGAAGAACTGACCCATCGCAGCCTGCACGATCCGCTGACCGACTTGCCCAACCGTACGCTGCTGTTCGACCGGCTCGGCCAGGCTTGCGCCCGTGCGCGCCGCAACGGTTCGTCCTTCGCCGTGATGATGATCGACCTCGACCGGTTCAAGGAGATCAACGACAGCTTCGGCCATGCCGCCGGCGACGTGGTGCTCACCACCATCGCCCGCCGCCTGCGTGGCCACTTGCGCGAAGTGGACACGGTCGCGCGCCTCGGGGGCGACGAATTCGCGCTGCTCCTGCAGGACGTGCCTGACTACGACACCGCAACCGGGCTGGCCGGCAAGCTGGCCCGGGTGATCGAGCAGCCGATCGTCCACGAAAACCGCATTCTCCATGTCGGCGCCTCGATCGGCATCGCCATGTGCCCGCAGCGCGGCTATGCGCCCACCGGCCTGCTCTCGGCAGCGGACGATGCGATGTATGCGGCCAAGCGCGGGATCGACAAGCTCGTCACCAGCCGCGAAAACCTGCCCGCGTCTCCCGCCTTCGATCCCAAGGACATGCTGGAGGAAATCGACCAGGCCATCGCGCACGACGCTCTGGAATGGCACTGGCAACCGAAAGTGGACTTGCGCGACGGGCGCGTGCTGGGCTTCGAGGCACTCGTCCGCTGGCGCCATCCGCGCAGCGGCAATATTCCCGCAGACCAGCTCATCCGCACCGTGGAGCAATCTCCCTTGCTGGAGACTTTCACCAACCAGTGCCTGGACACCGTGCTCTCGCAGTTTGCGCGCATCCAGGACAAAGTGGACGGCGCCACGATCGCCATCAACGTCTCCGCCCGCATGCTGGAGCGTCCGACTTTCGTGGACAGCGTGGTCGAGCTGATCGAATGCCACCGCATAGCGCCTGAGCGGGTCACGCTGGAGCTGACCGAAACCGCGCTCATCACCAACCCCTCGCAGGCCAAGCGGGTGATAGAGCGGCTGCATGAGCACAAGATCCCGCTCTCCATCGATGACTTCGGCGCCGGGTTCACCTCCTTCGGCTACTTGCGCGACTTCGCGATCAGCGAAATCAAGATCGACCGCTCGTTCATCTCGCGCTTCACCGAGAGCCGCTTCGACCAGTCGCTGGTCAACAGCCTGGTGGTCCTCTGCGAAAGCCTGGGCATTCCGCTTGTGGCAGAGGGCGTGGAGACGCCGGAAACGCAGGAGCTGCTGGTCTCGCTCGGCTGCAATGCCGGGCAAGGCTACGGCATCTGCAAGCCGATGCCCTATGACGACGTGCTCGACTGGATGGACACCTGGCGCAGCCAGGCGCCGATGATCCGGCAGGTCAACGCCTGAACACGTGAGGGCCTGAGGACCTGAGGGCCGGATGCCCGCCCCGCTGCCCGATCGCAGCGGGGCGGGCAGACGCTCACACTACGCCCCGGTGATACCTCCACGCCCAGGCCCATCACTGCTGGACCCTGCCCGCGCCTTTCGCGATCCTGCGCCGCGAACAAGGAGAGGCACGCGTCATGAGCGACGAATCGGCAGCGGCAATCAGTGCCGTGCGGCGTGACTGGGTAACCGAGCACCGCGACATGTATTTGCAGTCAGGCGGCGTGCAGGGACACATCATGGACATCACCCCGGTCGGCGGCCGCGCCTTCGCGACGCATTGCCTGGTCAAGTATGTCGGGCGCAAGAGCGGCAAGGTCTTCATCACCCCGCTCTGCTACGCCGATATCGGCGGCGAAGTGGTAATCTGCGGCTCCAAGGGCGGAGCGGATACCCATCCGCAGTGGTACCTCAACCTGGTCGACAGCCCGGACGTCGAGTTCCAGATCGCCACCCAGGCCTTCAAGGGCACCTGGCGAGAACCGGAAGGTGCGGAACGGCAGAAGGTCTGGGACTTCTTCGTAGACTGCCATCCCTTCTACGCCGCCTACCAGACCTCCACCGAGCGGATACTCCCGCTGGTGCTGATGAAGGCCGCCACGGAAATCCCGGTGTTCAAGGCCGAGGACGCCACCGGCACGCGCACCACCTGACCCTCCCCAATCATACCCCCAGGGCCACATTTTCAGGACTTCCAAAGCGATGACCACCACCACGGGCACGATCGACTTCACCGACATCGACCAGTACCTCGGCAAGACCATGGATTTCTCGCCCATGCGCGAGCCTGTCGCCAACAACGACATCCGGCGCTGGGTCCATGCCATGCACTATGCCAACCTGCTGCATTTCGACCCCGCGACCTTCGAAGCCAGCCGCTGGGGCCGCCTCGTGGCGCCGCAGAGCTTCGCCATCGCCACGGACGACGGCCACGGCGCCGCTCCGGCCTGCGTCGGCTGCATCCCCAATTCGCATTTGCTGTTCGGCGGCGACGAATGGTGGTTCTACGGACCGCGCATCGAGGCCGGGGACGTGGTGACCAACACCCGCGTTCCCTTCGACTACAAGGTCAAGGAAACCGGCTTCGGTCCCACCTGCTTCCAGCGGGGAGACAACAACTATTCGAACCAGAAGGGCGAGGAAATTGCCCGGCAGCGCTCCACGGCGATCCGGTATCTCGCCCATGCCGGCGGCGATTCGGTGAAGACCGAAGAGTTCGACGAACCCGAATGGACCGATGAAGCCATCGCCGCGCTCGAGGACCGAAAGTTCGCGTGGGTGAAGATGCTCCACGACCTGGGCCACAAGGAGCGTTGGTGGGATGACGTCGCCGTGGGCGACCAGCTTCCCGAACGCGTCTTCGGCCCGCACTCGATCGCCAGCTTCGCCACCGAATGGCGCGCCTATATCGTCAACACCTGGGGGACGATGAACTTGCGCAAGAACGACCTGGAAGCGCTGGGCTTCACGCGCGAGATGGCCGGGTACGAGAACGACCCCGACATGATGCTGATTAACCCGGCCCTCACCGACGGCGCCTATTACGGCCCCTCGCGCGGGCACCTGTTCCCCAAATATGCCCGCCGCATCGGCATGCCGCGCGGCTATGGCTACGGCGCCTCGATGGGATCGTGGGTAACGGACTTCCTGTCAGGCTGGGCGGGCGAACACGGCATGGTCGTCCACTCCATCGCCAATTACCGCGGCCCCGCGCTCACCGGCGATGTGACGATCCAGACGGCGGAAGTCACCGAAAAATCGGTCGACGTGGAAGGGCGCCACCTCGTCCACGTCAAGCACCTGATGACCAATCAGAACGGCAAGACCATGTGCACCGGCACTGCCGAGGTCGCCCTGCCCAAGAAACCGGGCTGAACCGAATGTCGTCCCGGATCCGATCCGGGACGACGCAGCCTCAGAACGGGCCCGGCATCGCTCCGCCTACCGATACCGTGGCCACCTTGCCCGCGACCCAGATCGCGCCGTCGGTGTCCTGGCGGCAATGGACATATCCGTCCGCGCCGGTCATGCGCCCTTGCGCCGCGACATAGGCCCCGTTCGCCAGACCGCCCGCAAAGAGATATTGCGCCACGGCCGCATTGAGGCTGCCGGTCACCGGATCCTCGCAAAGGCGTCCACTCGCATCCGCGAAGAAAGCACGCAGTTCCCACTGGGGCCCGCCATCCGCCGCACGCGGACCAAGCAAGGCGACATCGGTATGCAGCGGCGCGCGCGCTGCCGGCTCCGCGGCAAGCACCGCATCGTCCGAAGCCATGTGCAGCACCTTCCAGCCCGGCCCGTTTGCGGCGTGGACGCCGGCAACGACGTCTCGCTCGTTCACGCCGCACAGCCGGATCGTCTCGGCAAGATCCGCCGGGTCCAGCGCGCCGGATCGCAGCAGCGGCGGCGCGCGGAACGCCAGCATCCCGCTTTCCTGCCGCACATCGACAAGGCCGATCCCGCATTCCTGCACGATCGTGCCGGCCTGCTTCGGCACCCCGCCGGCCGCCAGCCAGGCATGGGCGGTTCCCAGGGTCGGATGGCCTGCAAAAGGCAGTTCCCCGGCCGGGTAGAAGATCCGTACCCGGTAGTCCGCGCCGGGATCGGTGGGCGGCAACAGGAAGGTCGTTTCCGAAAAGCCCAGCCAGCGCGTGATCCGCAGCATGTCCGCCGCTTCCAGCCCCTCGCCGCCATGCACGACCGCCAGCGGATTTCCCGTGAGCGGACCGGCCGCGAAAACGTCGACCAGATCGAGTTGCATCTTTCGTTTCCTTCTTGTTTTCGGCTACTTGGCGCTAATCCTGCAGCTCTGAAGCGACAAGTGGCCCGAAACGGCTCTCAGGGTTTTTCCCGTGGTTCATTCAGGGTTTTGGAGCAAGGGTCCATTCGGATCGTTATGCCGTTACAGAATTGCATTTCCAGGAAGGAAACCCCGATGAAGAAGACCCTGATGGCGCTGACCATGGCCGCCCTGGTGCTGCCCATGGCCACCCCCGTGGCGGCCCAGATGTGGCGCAACGACGATCGTCATGACAGCCGCGACCGTCACGATGGCCGTTATGACAATCGCGGCCGCAACGACCGCGATCGCTACGATTCGCGCGGCCGCTATCGTGAACCGCATCGCATGAGCCGCAACGATCGCGCCTGGCGCGGCCGCGATGGTCGTTACTACTGCAAGCGCGACAATGGCACGACCGGCCTGATCATCGGCGCTGGCGCCGGCGCGCTGGCCGGCCATGAAATTGCCGGCAATGGCGACCAGACGCTTGGCACGATCATCGGCGGCGTCGCCGGCGGCCTGCTCGGTCGCCAGATCGACAAGGGCGACGTGAAGTGCCGTTGAGCTGACGCGCTCGGCCCTCTCGCGAAAAGGCGCGCCGTCCCTGCGGACGGCGCGCCTTTCTCGTTTACGGTTCCAGCGGCTGTCAGCCCTGTATGGAGACCAGCCTCAGATGGTTCTCGATGGCCGGTTCCGGCGCCGAAACGGTGCAATTGCGACCCTGCCTCTTCGCATCGTACAGTGCCTCGTCCGCCCGCCGCATGACTTCCGGCAGAGACAGCCCATGCGTGGCCGAAACGCCAAGACTGAGCGTGGGCACGACTTTGCCGCCCGCGAATGTCGAGACGGCCAAGTCCGCCACGGTGCGGCGCAGGCGCTCTGCCGCGGCATGGGCCTCGCGGCCATTGCGGGCCTGCAGGAACAGGCCGAATTCCTCTCCGCCAAGCCGTCCGCACAGATCGCCGGCGCGCAAGTTGGACTGGATGGCATCGCCGATCGCCACCAGCACGCGGTCCCCCACGCCGTGGCCGAACCCGTCGTTGATCTGCTTGAAATGGTCGACGTCCGCCACGATCAGCCAGCCATCGCGGTCCGCCATGGCGTCGCGGGTCATCTCGATGAACACGTCGCGGTTGGTAAGGCCGGTCATCCCGTCCACCCGCGCCGTGCGCTCCAGCCGCTTGAAGGCCTGGGCCAGTTCGTCATGAAGCGCCGAAATCCGGGCCTGTTGGCGCAAGAGCACGATGCACACCGGCGCGGACACGGCGAGCGCCACCATCACCCCCAGCACGACGAGTTGTACCGGCATGGCGAAACCAGGCACCAGAGCCACGACCTGCAGCAGCAGCGACGTCGCAGCCACTGACAGGCCGGTCCCGGCAGCGACATTGCGCAAGCCCTGGCTCTTCATGAAAACGAAACCCCAAACCCGTTGAACCCCGCAACTTTGTTAGACCATGATAGTTAACAGTTTGCTGATTTGACGCCGACGTTGGTTAACTTTTTCGATGCCCGACCGCGAGACAGAATTGGCTTGATCAGTACCTAAGCCGTTCGTCGCGCGCGGCCTTCGCTTCGGCGCGTATCTCGCTGCGTGCAATAATGTTCATCGCAGGTTCTGGCGCGCAATGGAATTCGGGACGCCGGTCGTACAAGACATTCAACAAAGAAGGATTTCAGATGCGTAAAGCCATCGCAGCCGCCGCCCTGGCCGCTCTCACCATCCCCGCCACTTTCGCCGTCACCGAAGTGGCCGTGGCCCGCGATCACGGCCCGCGCTATCACCGCACCGACAACGGTGTCCGCTACTGGCGCGGTAACGATGGCCGCTATCGCTGCAAGAAGTCGAACGGCACCACCGGCCTGCTGATCGGCGGCGTTGCCGGCGCCCTGGCCGGTCGCGCCATCGACACCCGCGGCGATCGCGCCACCGGTACCGTGCTCGGCGCTGCCGGCGGCGCCCTGCTCGGCCGTCAGATCGACCGCAACAACTCGCGCCCCCGCTGCCGCTGATAGGGCGTTAATCCCTGAAAAACCACGACGCGCCGCCCCTCCGGACGGCGCGTCGCACGGGTGCCACGACTGAAATATTTCGAAATCGCAGGGCGACGGCAAGGCCCTAAGCCCCCGCCATATGGCACCAGAGCTTGAACGGACTACCGGTACCACCGGCGTCAACCGCATCGTCGCATCGGCCTTTGGCGTAAAGCTGGTCAGCGACGTTCCCGAACGGCTTTGCCGCCACGGACTACGCCCCTGGATCGACGGGAAACGCCGCCGCCGGATCGACCGTATCCGCGCCAGCCGCCTCCTGTTCATCCACGTTCCCAAGAACGCCGGCACTTCGATCTGCGACCGCCTCTACGGCGCCCAGATGAAGCATTGCTCCGCACTCTACTACGCCAGGGTCGCGCCCGATCTGCTGGCCCTGCCGAGCTTCGCGCTTGTCCGCGATCCGGTCGATCGCTTCCTGTCCGCCTTCCGCTATGCCCGCGCGGGAGGAACGCGCCACCGCACGATTTCCGAGCCCTTCCGCGGCCGCTACGGCAGCTTCCGCAGCATTGACGATGCCATCGAACACCTCGCATCGGCGCGGTCTCCTTTCGATGTCGATCACGTCTTCCGTCCCCAAAGCTGGTACCTTCTCGATGCCAGGGGCCGTCCGGCGGTGGACCGGCTGATCCCCTATGAGCGGATCGGCGAAATCGGTCGGCGGTTGGGGCGCGAGGAACTGGACTCTCTGCCCGAGTGGAACCGCAGCGGCGAAACGGGCGAACGGCCCACGGCGAGGCAACTCGACTTTCTATGCCGGTTCTACGAGGCGGATTTCGCCCTGCGCCTTCAGGCCGTGACGGGTATTGCGGCGCCGCAGCGCACCCCCGGCCGCGCCGCCGCCCCGGTTCCCTCGCTGGCGGGCTGAAGGGTCTTGGAGAGCGGATACGTACAGAACCGCTCACAAGCCTTTCCTACAGGCCCAGTCTGTGCTCCTATGCACGCCGATGACCGCCTGCCTGCCCCCCCCTTGCCGTCCTGCCTTTCTCCGCACCGGACCGACCGTCGAGGGGGCCGCAGGAACTTCGCCTGAACCGTGTAAACCGTGTCAACCTGTCACGACGGCGGCCCTTCGTTGAGCGAGCTGCCGACCATGCTGGTAACCGGCGGCGCCAAGCGAATCGGCGCCGCGATCGCCCGCAGGTTCGGAGCGGCCGGCTGGCATGTCGTCATCCACTACGGCCATTCGCGAGACCAGGCCGAAGCGCTCGCCGCGCAATTGCCCTCCGCCGAAGTGGTAAGCTGCGAACTGGACGACTGGAACGCCGGACCTGCGATGATCCGGGACCTCGCCAGCCGCTTTCCCGACTGGCGCGTTTTGGTCAATTGCGCGGGAATGTTCGACCTCGACACGGCGCAGGCGCTCGATCCCGCGACTTTCGACAAGGCCATGCGCGTGAACGCGGGAACGCCGGCCCGGCTGGCTCAGGCCTTCCTTGCCAGCGCACGCGCCGCCGGCGGCCGGCGGGTCATCCACGTCACCGACCAGAAGCTGCTCAACCCGAACCCGGACTTCTTCTCCTACACGATGAGCAAGCACGCGCTCGCCGCCACGATCCCGATGCTGTCGATGGCGCGCCCGCAGGCCGAGGACAGGATCTACGGCCTGGCGCCGGGCGCCATACTCGCCAGCCACGACCAGACCGAAGCCGAAGCCGAAGTCTCGCACCGCATGAACCTGCTCGGCCGCAAGACCACGGCCGAGGACGTCGCTTCCGCGGCCCTGTTCCTGTCGGATGGCTGGCTGGAAAGCGGCGAGACGCTCTATGTCGATTCCGGCCAGCACCTTCTCGCGCAGCCGCGCGATGTCCTCTTCCTCGCCCGCCAGTGAAAGACACCTGGCGGACGTGAACCTGACTCGTCCTCGCTTGCGCAGATCGCACGCGAAACCCTCTTGCACCGGGCCTAAGCGCCCTTCACAAATGGTTGATGGCAATGGGAATTCTTGATCACTTCCTCCAGCGCGGCGTCCGCAAGGGTGTCCTGGAGGTCGTCCGCCCCGATGGCAGCGTCAAACGCTTCGGCACGTCCACCCCCGGCTTTCCCGAAGTCCGCATCCGCTTCACCGACGCGAAGGGCGAACGGCGCATCCTCACCGATCCCCGCCTTGGCGCAGCGGAAGCCTTCATGGATGGCCAGCTCGTCATCGAGCAGGGCGACATCATGGAAATGGTCGAACTGATCCGCGCCAATGCGAAGTGGGACAAGGGCGGCGAACTACACGAACATACGCCATTCAAGAAGCTGAAGGGCAAAGTCGTCACGCTGGTCGACGGCATCAACAAGGCCGCGAGCGCCAAGAAGAACATCGCTCACC
The DNA here is from genome assembly GCF_055521655.1 of Novosphingobium sp. BL-S-21. Classification (NCBI taxonomy): domain Bacteria; kingdom Pseudomonadati; phylum Pseudomonadota; class Alphaproteobacteria; order Sphingomonadales; family Sphingomonadaceae; genus Novosphingobium; species Novosphingobium sp. BL-S-21. The sequence goes on along the minus strand of NZ_CM145496.1, from coordinate 39,884 downwards.
ACTACGACATCGGCAACGATCTCTATAACCTGTTCCTCGACATCGAGCACATGCAGTATTCCTGCGCCTACTGGCCGGAACCCGGCATCACGCTCGAACAGGCGCAGACGGCGAAACTGGCGCATATCGCCGCCAAGCTCGCGCTCGAACCCGGCCAGCGGGTGCTCGACATCGGCTGCGGCTGGGGCGGGATGGCGATCTACCTCGCAAAGCACGCCGGTGTCTCGGTACTTGGCATTACCCTCAGCGAGGAACAGCTTGCCCTCGCCCGCGAACGTGCCGAACAGGCCGGCGTGGCGGACAAGGTCACTTTCGAACTCGTCGACTACCGCGATCTGGCCGCGCGCGGCGCCAAGTTCGACCGGATCGTCTCGGTCGGCATGTTCGAGCATGTCGGGCAGGCGCAGTTCAGCCAGTTCTTCAAGGCCGTCGGCAACCTCCTCACCGACGACGGCGTCATGCTGCTGCACACCATCGGCCGCATGGGCGGCCCAGGTGCGACCGATGCCTTCACGCGCAAGTATATCTTTCCCGGCGGCTACATCCCCGCGCTCAGCGAGACCGTGGCAGCCAGCGAGAAGTTCCGCCTGATCGCCACCGATGTCGAGAACCTGCGCCTGCATTACGCGTTGACCCTGCGCGAATGGTACAAGCGCTGCGTCGCCAACAAGGAAGCCATCGTCAATCTGATGGACGAGCGCTTCTACCGGATGTGGATCTTCTACCTGGCGGGCGCCACCGCGGCCTTCGAAAGCGGCGGCATGTGCAATTACCAGATCCAGTATTCGCGCAGCCGTCTCGCCCTGCCGCTCACGCGGGACTACATCGCCGCGAACGAAACCGCACTGCTCGCCGGATAGCCCCGGGCCTTTCCTTCATTGCGCAGAGGGGCGCGTGCTGATAGGCGCGCGTCCCGAATCCACTGCCCTTTCTGCGGAGCCCGCGCCCATGTCCGACAGCATCAAGAAGGTCGTCCTCGCCTACTCCGGCGGCCTCGACACCAGCGTCATCCTGAAGTGGCTTCAGGTAACCTACAATTGCGAAGTCGTGACCTTCACGGCGGACCTGGGCCAGGGCGAGGAACTCGAACCCGCGCGCGCCAAGGCCAAGCTGATGGGCCTGCCTGACGAAAACATCTACATCGACGACCTGCGCGAGGAATTCGTGCGCGACTTCGTCTTCCCGATGATGCGCGCCAATGCCCGTTACGAAGGCGATTATCTCCTTGGCACCTCGATCGCCCGCCCGCTGATCTCCAAGCGCCTCATCGAGATCGCACACGCGACCGGCGCCGATGCGGTTGCGCATGGTGCGACCGGCAAGGGCAACGACCAGGTCCGCTTCGAACTCTCGGCCTATGCCCTCGACCCGAACATCAAGGTCATCGCCCCTTGGCGCGAGTGGGACCTGACCAGCCGCACCGCCCTCATCGCCTGGGCCGAGCAGCACCAGATCCCCGTCCCCAAGGACAAGCGCGGCGAAAGCCCCTTCTCCACCGACGCGAACCTCCTCCACACTTCGTCCGAAGGCAAAGTCCTGGAAGATCCGTGGGAAGAGACCCCGGACTACGTCTACTCGCGCACCGTCAACCCGGAAGACGCGCCGGACGCGGCGGAATACATCACCATCGACTTCGAGAAGGGTGACGGCGTCGCTCTCAACGGCGTTGCGATGTCCCCCGCCTCGCTCCTCACTGCGCTCAACGAACTCGGCCGCAAGCACGGCATCGGCCGCCTCGACCTCGTCGAGAACCGCTTCGTCGGCATGAAGTCGCGCGGGATGTATGAGACGCCGGGCGGCGAGATCTACGCCCGCGCCCATCGCGGGATCGAGCAGATCACGCTCGACCGCGGCGCCGCGCACCTCAAGGACGAGCTGATGCCGAAGTACGCAGAGCTCATCTACAACGGCTTCTGGTTCGCACCGGAGCGCGAGATGCTCCAGGCCGCCATCGATCACTCGCAGCTGCGCGTGAACGGCACCGTTCGCCTCAAGCTCTACAAGGGCAATGCCTCGGTCGTCGGCCGCAAGTCGCCGGACTCGCTCTACTCCGAACGCCACGTCACGTTCGAGGACGATGCCGGTGCCTACGACCAGAAGGACGCCGCCGGTTTCATCAAGCTGAACGCCCTGCGACTCCGTCTCCTGGCCCAGCGCGACGCCAAGTAAGACCCGGGATTCGGCCTTCCGAATCCTTTCAATGCGTTAACGACATAGGGCGGCCCGTTGCGAAAGAGCGATGGGCCGCTTTTGCATGGGTCCCCTTGGCGACGAACTGCCTGTAGGACTCCTCCGCATGACGGGGAAGCACAACCAACCGCATAAAGCCCACCGAATTGCTCGGATCGGCTTTGCTCTTGCCACCGCTGCCATGCTGGTAGCTCCGGCCTCCTCGGCGGTTGCCGAGTCGAAGCTGGCGCCCGCAAAGGTGGCCGAGGCCCCGGCTTCTGCCGCCGTCATCCCTGCCCCCGCCATGCCCGCTCCGGTTGCCGCGCTTCCGCAGTCGCTTGAGCAGGATACGCAGGAATTCGAGGATATTCGCGGTGGCACCGCCAGCTTCTACGGCCACTCGCTTCGGGGAGCCCGCACCGCCAGCGGCGAGCGCTTCAACCCGGACGAACTGACCGCCGCACACCCCTCGCTGCCTTTCGGCACCATGCTGCGCGTCACTAACGCCATGACCGGCGACTCCGTGATGGTCCGCATCAACGACCGCGGCCCGTTCCATTCCAACCGCGTGATCGACCTCTCCGAGGCCGCCGCCAAGGAAATCGGCATCGCGCGCATGGGTTCCGGCAAAGTCGAGCTGGCCGTTCTTTCCGACGGCTCCGACAACGACTGATCCCGCCCGGCTCCTACCGCCGGCCAATGCTCCGAAGAAGCGCAGGCCCTCTGAAAAAGGGTAGGCCGACGCGGTAACGGAGGGGGTGGGGAAGCACCGCGCCGGCCTTCACTCACAATAACATCGTACCGCCTGCCGGGTTCCCGGACGAGCCGAACATTCTTCGCCGCCCCCGCACCCAGGCCCGCCGTATCGGCCCGAGGTTGACACGGTTGACACGGTCCAGAGACCGAAAACGCACTCCCGTCCCCAGCCCCGTCCCCGACCTTCCGTCCAGCGACTTGAACTCAAGCGGCCCCTCCTGCCCGCCCCCGCTCTCGCCATAGCCGCCCTCGCCGCCCGAGACGCCGCACACCGCATCGACCGCCGCGAAAGCCCGGTCCTGCCAGACATCCCAAGCCGCCCCCGCCAGCGACCGCCAGACGGCCAAACCCTCGTCCGGCTCGTCCTCCGGCCCGGCCTCGCCCGCCGCCACCGCGCCCAGCCACGCCTCGTAAGCCGCCTCGGCATAAGGCTCGGCCATGCGATCGACATAGACCGCGCGCGCCACCGGCAGGACCGGATCGGGCCGCGACGCCGGCCGCGTCGCCGCCAGAGCCCGCGAACCCGCATCGGCCGAGCAGACCATGTCCGCCTCCGGAGCCTCGCCCGCCAGCAGTGCCAGCACCTCGTCGAACCGCCCGGCGAGATCCTCCACCCCCTCGCCCGAGACATCCGCCCCCGCCGCCCGGTCGAGCCGCGCCAAATGCGCCAGGAGCAGCCGCGTATCGAACCGCCGCCGCACCGCCACCTGCTCGCCGTGATAGAACACCGGCTCCTCCACCCCATCGAGCGCCCGCGTCGCCAGCACTTCCTCGACATGCCGCCGCGCCAGCACCAGCGCCGCCTCCCACCCCTGCCCGAAGACCCGGTCCCGCCGCCGCAACACGTAAGCCGACTGCCGCGACATCCCCACCCGCGCCGCCGCCGCCCGCACGTCGCCCTTCTCGGAGAGATGATCGAGAAACCGCACCTTCCGCGCGGGCGTCCACCCATTGTCGGAGCCTGTCGCGGAGGCGGAGTGCCTTGAAGAGGAGCCGGCAGAAGAAGCACAAGTACGAGGGCCATCGCCCTCGCGCTCCCCGAATGTATCCGCCGCGCCCCACCGATCTGGAGCGGACGCCTTGAGAGCCTCGGTCACAGCGTCCGCACAAGCCGGGGCCTCGGTGCCGAAGCCCCTTTCGTCATCCCAGAGAAAGCTGGGACCGCTGTCGGCCTGAGGCCCACGATGAGGAAAGACCTCCTCCGGTAACCCGACATCCCAAGAAGCCGGAATCCACCCCCTCCCGACAGCGGTGGGATACGAAGATTTGGAACGATCGGACATGGTTCATCCCCAGAACTGGAGCCAATGCCCCGACACAGCCGCGTCGGGTTGAACCGGATCATTTATCGCATGTGCGCGACTGTAGGAAAGTGAGGATCGCCCAAAGGTATCTTCCCTCGTTTTATGTGGAGACTCATTTACGCTGATTGTTACAATTACGGTTCTGATATAAGAACTTAGTCTTTTCCGGTTGGGGGAAACGATGGAACCGAATTCGATTCCGACTATGTCGCAAGAGCAAGCTTATGCGCTCTGTAAACGGCCAGAAGATCAATTCTTTGACCGTAAGTCAGCTCTGTCCAAAGCTAAAACTGCTCAGAAAATTGCCGTCGCTTTCGCCAACGCAGAAGGAGGGAAATTGCGTTCGGCATCAAAGATGACAAAGAAGAAATAAATCCCAAAAATAAAATATCACTCTTTGCGTTACCAGAAGACGCCAATGATGTACTTCACAATATATACTCTTTAAATCCTCCGGTAACCTTTAGATATTCTTTTCATACCGTAGAGGATAACGAAGGCTACTTGCTCCGTGTTTTTGTCGACAAAACCCAGCACGTACACTGCACCGCCGATGGAACTACTTACAAGCGACTCGGCGCGAGCAGCGTTGCGGTCAAAGACCCTAATGAAATTTCCCAATTGGCATTTTCAAAAGGCGCCATAAGCTTTGAAAACACCAAACTGATCAATCACAAAGCTGAAGATATAGTTGAAACAGAACAGGCTAGTATTTTAACTAGCTCCATTCCCGAAGGCCCTGACACACTCGCATTTGCGATAAATGAAGGGTTAATTGATCGAGAGGATTGGAAGCCTTTTGTGGCTGGCGCACTTCTTCTTTCTGAGAATCCGCAAGGCTTGATCCCAACAAGATGTGAATGTCGCATCGTATTCTACGACACCCGCGAAGAGCGGCCGGAGCGCGAGCACCTAAAGATAAATGAAACCATCGGAGGGCCACTTTATGCACAGATACACAAGGTCGTCGATCGAATCACAGAAATAATATCGGGAATTAGTATTCTTACCCCAGAAGGTATTAAAAAGGTGGATTACCCACCGGAAGCAATCTGGGAGATATTGACCAATGCCATCATCCACCGCGACTATTCCATCGCCGATGACACGCAAATATTGATTTTTCAAAACAGAATTGAGATTATCAGCCCGGGAACATTACCTGCTTTTGTCAATCTAGACAATATACTCGACGTTCGATATAGTAGAAACCCAAAAATAGTCAGAACACTTCGTCGCTATCCAAACGCACCCAATCAGGATTTAGGCGAAGGGCTAAATACTGCCTATCAGAAAATGCAAGATCGACGACTCAAACCCCCCGTCATTGAGATCAACAACAACTCGGTCAAAGTTATTATCGCTCACACGCCTCTTGCGACTCCAGAAGAAGCGGTGATTGAGTTCTTAAAAACTAACGACAGTATTCGTAACAGCGAAGCGCGAGAATTAACTGGAATCAAGAGTGAAAATAAAATGAAGGACGTCTTATATCGCCTACGAGACCAAGGTCTAATTTACCTAGACCCCGAACTCAAAGGAAACAAAGCCACGTGGAGAAAGAAAAAATTATAAGATAAAGCGATGTCAGTATTGGCGCCTGATCGATGCGGTCGTGGAAAAACTGAACTCAACCCACATTCGTCATTGCGAGCGTAGCGAAGCAATCCAGAGTCGGTCTCACGCCGCCCTGGATTGCTTCGCTACGCTCGCAATGACGATGGGAGGGGGGCATTTGTGCGCTGTTTCTCTGCGTGCTCTAAAAGAAAAGCGCCCTACCCTTTCGGGGGGGGGACGACGGGTGATGATGGGTTGGCCCCATCAGAAACCCTAGCTCGACAGGCCAACGGTCCCGGATCAAGTCCGGGGCGACGGGTTTACTGGCGGAGCAACTACTGACGGCGCCCCTACTTCGCCCAGCTGGAAAGCAACGGCTTCAAATAGCGCCCGGTGAAGGACGTCTTCACTTTGACGATATCCTCCGGCGCGCCTTCGGCGATCATCTGGCCGCCGCGGACGCCGCCTTCCGGGCCGATGTCGATGATACAGTCGGCGGTCTTGATGACGTCGAAGTTGTGCTCGATCACCACCATCCACGCCAGTTACCAGTTGGCGTCCGTATTTTCGATTTCATCGAGAAGCGCCTGCTTCGACGGAGTACGCCGCGTACCGTCGTTACGGGGTATTCGGATTTCAGGCGCCCCTTCACGACGCCGGGCGATGCTCCGCGCCAGCGTTTCCAGCGTCAGCGGCTCACGCTTCGTCTGCAAGGTCTTGAAGGCCATGGCTGCCTGCCGTTTCCTCTGAAATCCGTCGTTCCATATAGGCCATGTCCAGACCCTCGCAAAGCGCATAGAGCGCGCGGGCCTGCCCCAGCATTTCCGGCGCACTGCCTGACGCGTACTGGCCCATGCGGTCGGCAATGATATCCTCGGGCGCGATGATGGCGACGGCGCCGTCATCGCCGAGTTCGAGCACACGCACCATGGCGCGATCCGCGAGCCCTCCAAGCAGGGTGTCGGATACGACCTCGAACCCCATGCCCAGCTCCCGATGTATCCAGCCGCGCGTGCTTTTTCCGGGGCCGGATGGGCGTTCGAAGCCGAAGCGGACGAACTGCTCTTCCAGCAAATCCTGCCGACCGCAGATCAGGTCGAAATCGCCAGTGGCGATCTGGCCTTGCGTATAGATTTCCACTGCCGCACCGCCGACGAGGATCGGCGGGCGATGCCCCGCATCGTCCATGGCCATGCTGACACGCGCGAGAACGCGCAAGGCGTCCTCGAACTGCGCGCGCCAGCCTGTCACCGCTACTTTGCCCAGCTGGAAAGCAGCGGCTTCAGATAGTGCCCGGTGAAGGACGCCTTCACTTTGACGATATCCTCCGGCGTGCCTTCGGCGATGACCTGGCCGCCGCGGACGCCGCCTTCGGGGCCCATGTCGATGATCCAGTCGGCGGTCTTGATGACGTCGAGGTTGTGCTCGATCACCACGACCGAATTGCCCTGCTCGACCAGGCGGTGGAGCACTTCGAGGAGCTTGCGCACGTCCTCGAAGTGGAGGCCGGTGGTCGGCTCGTCGAGGATGTAGAGCGTCTGCCCGGTGGAGCGGCGGGCGAGTTCCTTGGCGAGCTTGACGCGCTGCGCCTCGCCGCCGGAGAGCGTGGTGGCCTGCTGGCCCACCTTGACGTAGCCGAGCCCGACTTCGTTCAGCATGTGCATCTTGTCGCGGATGGGGGGCACGGCCTTGAAGAACTCTTCCGCGTCCTCGATCGTCATGTCGAGCACGTCGGCGATGGAGTGGCCCTTGAACTTCACTTCCAGCGTTTCGCGGTTGTAGCGCTTGCCGTGGCATTCCTCGCACGTGACGTAGACGTCGGGCAGGAAGTGCATCTCGATCTTGATGAGGCCGTCGCCCTGGCACGCCTCGCAGCGGCCGCCCTTGACGTTGAAGCTGAAGCGCCCGGCCTTGTAGCCGCGCGCCTGGGATTCCGGCAGGCCCGCGAACCAGTCGCGGATCTGGGTGAAGGCGCCGGTATAAGTGGCGGGGTTGGAGCGCGGGGTGCGGCCGATCGGGGACTGGTCGATCTCGATGACCTTGTCGCAGTTTTCGAGGCCGGTGATGCGGTCGTGCGCGCCTGCCACCACGCGCGCGCCGTTGAGCTGACGCGAGGCGCCGGCCTGCAGGGTGTCGATGGTGAGCGAGCTTTTGCCCGAGCCGGAGACGCCGGTAACGCAGCAGAACGTGCCGAGCGGGAACGCCGCCGTGACGCCCCGCAGGTTGTTGGCGCGGGCGTTCTCGACCACGATCTTCTTGCCGTTGCCCTTGCGGCGCTCGGTCGGCACCTCGATCTTGCGGGTGCCGTTGAGGTAGGCGGCGGTGAGGCTGTTCTTGCTCTTGAGAACCTGCTTGAGCGTGCCTTCGGCCACGACTTCGCCGCCGTGGACACCGGCGCCGGGGCCGAGGTCGACGATGTGGTCAGCGGTGCGGATGGCGTCTTCGTCATGCTCGACGACGATCACGGTATTGCCCAGGTCGCGCAGGCGCTTCAGCGTTTCCAGCAGCATGTCGTTGTCGCGCTGGTGGAGGCCGATCGAGGGTTCGTCGAGCACGTAGAGCACGCCCGAAAGGCCCGAGCCGATCTGGCTGGCGAGGCGGATGCGCTGGCTCTCGCCGCCCGACAAGGTGCCGGAAGTACGGTCGAGGTTGAGGTAATCGAGCCCGACGTTGTTGAGGAAGCCGAGGCGCTCGTTGATTTCCTTGAGGATGGCCTTGGCGATCTGCTGCTGCTGGCTGGTCAGCTTGCCCTCAAGCTCCCCGAACCATGCGAAGCCGTCCGACACGGAAAGGCGCGCGGCATCGGCGATGTCGCTGCCGGCGATCTTGACCGAGAGCGCCTCGGGCTTGAGGCGTTTGCCCTCGCACGTTTCGCAGGGCTGCGCGGTCTGAAACTTGGACAGTTCCTCGCGCATCCAGGCGCTGTCCGTCTGGATCATGCGGCGGTTGAGGTTGCCGATCACGCCCTCGAACGGCTTGTTGACCGTATATTCCTTGCGCCCGTCCTTGAACGTCAGCGGCACGGCCTTGCCCACGGTGCCGTAGAGAATGACGATCTTCACCTCGGGCGAGAGCGCGTCCCACGGCGTGGTCAGGTCGAACCCGAAGTGTGCGGCCAGGCTGGAGAGCACCTGCATGTAGTAAGGCGAAGGCGGGTTGGACTTGGCCCAGGGCACGATCGCGCCCTGCTTGAGGCTGAGATGCTCGTTCGGCACCACCAGTTGCGGGTCGAACAGCAGCTTCTCGCCCAGGCCGTCACAGGCCGGGCACGCACCCTGCGGCGCGTTGAACGAGAACAGGCGCGGTTCGATCTCCTCGATGGTGAAGCCGCTGACCGGGCAGGCGAACTTCTCGGAGAAGACGATGCGATTGGGCGGCAGGCCGGTACCCTTGAGCGTCTTCTTGCTACCCTTCCCCTCGTCCTCTCGGCCCGGCACCACGCCGTCGGCAAGGTCGATATAGGCCAGCCCCTCGGCCAGCTTGAGTGCCTGTTCGAAGCTGTCGGCAAGGCGGGTCTGGATGCCGTCCTTCACCGCGATGCGGTCCACCACGACTTCGATGTCGTGCTTGTACTTCTTGTCCAGCGCGGGGGCGTCCTCGATGGCGTAGAGTTCACCGTCGATGCGCACGCGGGTGTAGCCCGCCTTCTGCCACTCGGCGAGTTCCTTGCGGTACTCTCCCTTGCGGCCGCGCACGACCGGGGCGAGCAGGTAGGCACGCGTGCCTTCGGGCAGTTCCATCACCCGGTCTACCATGTTGGAGACGGTCTGCGCCTCGATCGGCAGGCCCGTGGCAGGCGAATAGGGAATGCCCACGCGCGCCCAGAGCAGGCGCATGTAATCCCAGATCTCCGTCACCGTCGCCACCGTGGAGCGCGGGTTGCGGCTGGTGGTCTTCTGCTCGATCGAGATCGCGGGGCTGAGGCCGTCGATATGCTCGACATCCGGCTTCTGCATCATCTCCAGGAACTGGCGCGCATAGGCCGAGAGGCTCTCGACATAGCGGCGCTGCCCCTCGGCATAGATCGTGTCGAAGGCGAGGCTGGATTTCCCCGAGCCCGAAAGCCCGGTGATGACGATCAGCTTCTCGCGCGGAAGCTCGATGTCGAAGCCCTTGAGGTTGTGCTCGCGCGCACCGCGCACCGTGATGTGGGAGAGACTCATGGAGGTGACGTGTTCCAGATTTGTTCGCAAAGCGCAAGCAGCCGCGACCAGAGCTTTTGCTGCAGGGACGGGACCTCATGTGGGAACCGGCTGCCGGATTGCAACGGTTTGCCCTGCGCATCGCGGCGGCCGCCCGGCCGGCGATGTCATCCGTCGGCCGAACTATGCCGTTCGACGATCCGACCCAATGGATGACTTGAATGCGACGAGGTTAAGAGTAATAGAGAAGTTGCCCGGTAATAATAACCGACTCACCTTTTGCCGCATGGTCAACAAGAAATACAAGTAAATGTCCAGACATTGCTCAAAAGCCAAGGCGAGATCGAAGGGGCAGAACTAAAGTATATACATGTTCAATGGAGTCGACACACTCCCCGCGACGTTACCGTTGTTTGGGAACGACTTTTCTCATCGATTGAGGTCGCGTTGCAGTTCGCGTTTCGCGGGCCGTGGGGGCTTGCGTGCGGAGATCTGCACTCTTGAGCAACAGGAGAATGCAATGACCAGGATTCACACCGCTTTCGCCGCCATCGGCATGCTGTTCGTGGCGACCTCGGGGCTTGTCGCCCCGGCCCTTGCCGACGTGGTCGTCAAGGACGGCTCGCTCCGCGACGTTCCGCATCGTGAGGTGCGTTACGGCGACCTCAACCTCGATACCCAGGCGGGTATCGATACGCTCAATACCCGGCTGGAAGTTGCCGTTCGCGCCGTTTGCGGACCGCTTGAAAGCAACCAGCTGGATCAACTGGCCCGCGTGCACGACTGCCGCGACGCCTCGCTCGACCGGGCCTTTGCGGCCCGCGATGAAATGATGGCGACGCGGATGGCCGCCCGCGAAAACCCGGGCCAACTGGCGGCAGCCGCCCCCAGCCTCGCCGTCGTGGCGCGCCGGGGGAAGTAGGCACACCTTAGTCTCAGACTCCGCCGAGGAAGCCGCCGACGGGAAAGTTCCTGTCGGCGGCTTCTTTCTGCCGCCATCCGGCGCACGCCTCGCGCGCCTCGTCGTGCGCGCCTGCCGCTCGTCGCATATCGAATTGCCTCCGGCCCCGCGCCTCGCCAGGGATCGCCTGGATCATCCAGGGACGGAGACGAGAACAATGAGGGGCCGCAAGACGGGTACGCGTATCCTGCTGGCGCTGGGCACGCTGGCGCTTTGTGCGCCGGGCTTTTCGGGTACCGCGCGGGCCGACGATCCCAATGACCGCATGAGCGCCGAGGACATTGCCCGCGACGCCGCGATCATCCGCAAGCTCAATCGTGATCAACTGGACTATGTGCGCAAGCGCGATGCGCAATACGCTTCCGGCTGGAAAGCCTATCGTGCGCGCCAGGGCGGCGGGGACGAGCAGGACGACGAGGCGACCGGGCAATATGCACGCGGCGACTATGCCGGCGACGAGGACGGCGAGCCTTATGCGCGCCGGGACGAACGCCCGGCCTCTTCCAGCCCTTCGCGCGCTTATGCCCAGGCCCGCCGCGACTACGAGGCCGATCTGGCGCAGTGGCGCCGCGACGTCTCGGCCTGCCGCGCGGGTGACTATTCGCGCTGCGAGCGCTGACGCATACCAGGGACCGGCGCCGAAACACCGTTTCGGTCGCCGTGCCGTCATCTTTCCGTGGCTTTCCGGAAACATGACCAGACCGGCCCTGATTCTTGCCCTGCTCCTTTGTGGATGCTCACCCGACATCGCCGCGCACCGGATCGGCAGCGCGGAGGCAGGCGAGGCACCGCGGCTGACCGGCCAGCCCTGGGCCTTGCACGAATTGCAGGGGCACCGCGTCCCCCGCCGCACGAACGGGGGCAAGGGCGCGCGCACTGCCGCCACCCTGCACTTTGCGCGGGACGGTTATGTCTCCGGCACCTGGTCCTGCAATTCCGTAAGCCAGGGCGATCTTCGCTGGACCGGCGTTCCGGGCGAGCCCTTCGGCGGGTTGAACCGGGACGGCAAATATACCAGCATCATCACGGCGGCGGGTTGCGGCAACACCAGGGCCGAACTCATGGCCACGCGGTTCTGGGGTCTCATGCTTTCCGCCCGCACCTGGACCATCGTACAGGAGCGTCACGGTTGGCACCTGCGCATCGACTTCGTCGACGGCACTTCGGCGCTGTTGGTGCCGATCGCCAAGGCGCCCGGCGCCTGAGCGTCCCTGCCTGAGCGCGCCTTCTTGAGCGCCCTTCCTTGAGCAATGGCCCAGCCGTGTTAGACTTGCCGTGAGAAGACCGCGTCCGGCATGGTGCGCGCACACTTCCAGGGGGCAGTCATGATGCCGACAGACGCTGCGGATTTCCTGTGATCGGCCGCTGCCCGTGACGCCTGCGGCACCCGTCAACGCCCGCATCCGCGACAGGATGCTGACTGCCGTCGACCTCGCCGCCACTTTCGTGCTCGCCGCCGAATGCGCGCTGACGGGGGTGCAGGCCGATCTCGACCTCTTCGGTATCCTGGTGCTCGCTTTCGCCGGTTCCGTCGGCGGCGGCGTGATCCGCGATCTCCTGCTGGGCGAACATCCCCCGGCGCCGCTGCGCGACTGGCGCTATGCCGCCCTTGCCCTGGCCGCAACCGCGGGGGTGATCGCGGCATCCCTGATGCTGGGGCCGGTGGCGAATGTCACCCCGCCGCTCGCCATCGACATGTTCGAGGGCGTGGGCCTGGCGCTCGCCGCCGTGGCCGGCACCCGCAAGTGCCTGGACTACGGCCTGGACGGCGCGCCGGTCGTCGTGATCGCCACGATCAACGGATGCGGCGGCGGCATCCTGCGCGATGTGCTGATTGCGCGGGTCCCGCATGTCCTGCATGAAGACTTCTACGCCACGGCCGTGCTGGCGGGCGCGACGCTGATGGTTGTCCTGATCCAGCGCTTCGGCCTGCGCCGGGACGCTGCCGGCATCGTCGCCGGCATCGCCATCTTCTCGTTGCGCGCGGCGGCGCTGCTGGAGGCCTGGCGCCTGCCGCATCTGCGTTAGGACAGGCCCGGAAGACCCCGCCGAGCCGGCGGAATGCGCCGGAAAGGCGCTGCATGGGAGACGAGTCATGATGCCGAAGTTCACCGTTCGGGGCCGGATCGCCAGGCCCGTCGCGGACGTATTCGAGGCCGTTGCCGATCCTGCCGTTCTGTCCGAGTTCTTCACCACCGGCGGCGCCAGGGGGCGGCTGGAGACAGGCGCCGTCGTCACCTGGGATTTCCACGACTTTCCCGGCGCCTTCCCGGTCCATGTCGTAGAAGCCGAACCGCCCCGCCACATCCTCCTGCGCTGGGGCGGTGACGAGGCCGCCGTTCTGGCCGATGCCGAGGGCGAGCACCGCACCCTCGTCACCCTGGCCTTCGAGCCGCTCGAGGATGGCCGCACGCTCGTGCAGATCAGCGAGGAAGGATGGTCGGAAACGCCGGAGGGGCTCAAGGCGTCCTATGGCAATTGCGAAGGCTGGACGGGCATGCTGGCAGCGATGAAGGCCTGGCTGGAACACGGCGTCCGCCTGCGGGAGGGGTTCTACAAGTAGCCCGGCGCCGCTTGCCTCTCCCGTCCCGCGCCCTAAAAGCGCAGGACATGAACAAGCCTCTCCTCGCGCTCTCCACCGCGCTGCTCGCTGCCGTGTCCCATCCCGCCATCGCCCGGGAGGCCATCGATGCCGACCGGATCGTCGCCGATGTCAGGACGCTCGCATCCGATACTTTCGAGGGCCGCGCGCCCGGCACGGTGGGCGAGGAAAGGACCATCGGCTACCTGATCGCGCGCTTCCAGGACATCGGCCTCCAGCCCGCCGGACCTGACGGACAGTGGGTGCAGAAAGTGCCGCTGCTCCACACCCGCCTTGCCGCGCCGAAGACGCTGGCGTTCTCCGGCCCGAAGGGTGCCATGCCGGTGACCGTCGCCAAGGACATCTACATCTCCACCGTCCGCCCCGACGACTCCGCGCGCATCGCGGGCGCGCCGGTGGTCTTCGTCGGCTACGGCGTGAACGCACCGGAGCGCGGCTGGGACGACTTCAAGGGCATGGACCTCAAGGGCAAGGTCGTGGTCTTCCTCATCAACGATCCGGACTTCCACGCAAAGAAGGGCGAGCCCGCCGCCGGCAAGTTCGGCGACCGGACGATGACCTACTACGGCCGCTGGACCTACAAGTTCGAGGAAGCCGCAAGGCAGGGTGCGGTCGGCGCGCTGATCGTCCACGAGACGGAGGGCGCCGGCTATGGCTGGAACGTCGTCACCAGCCCCGGCGGCGAGAACTACGATATCGTGCGGAGCCCCGACAAGCTCACCAGCCTGGCGCTGCAGGGCTGGCTCTCGGGCGAGGCGGCCAACCGCCTGTTCGGCTCCGCCGGGCTGGACCTCGCCAGGCTCTCGGCCGCCGCGCGCCGTCCGGACTTCAAGCCGGTGCCGCTGAAAGGCGTCACTTTCGATGCGGACGTCCCCGTCGCGCATGAAGAAGTCATGAGCCACAACGTGCTGGCCCAGATCCCCGGCACCACGCGCAAGGACGAAGTGGTGATGTTCGGTGCCCACTGGGACGCCTACGGCAAGGGCGCCCCCGACGCGCAGGGCCGCATCTACCGTGCCGGCGCCAATGACGACGGCGTCGGCATCGCCGCCCTCTTCGACATCGCCCGCGTCATGAAGAGCGAGCCCGCCCCGCAGCGCAGCGTCGTCTTCGCGGCCTGGACGGCGGAGGAGCGCGGTCTGCTCGGCTCGGAATTCTATGCCGCCAGCCCGGTCTTCCCGATGGAGAAGACCGTCGCCAACCTCACCATCGACGTGCTCCAGACGGCGGGCGCCGCCAACGACGTGACGCTGATCGGCAAGGGTCAGGATACCCTGGAGGACGACATGGCCCGCGTCGCCGCAGCCCAGGGCCGCCGCGTCACCCCGGAAGGCCTGCCGGAGCGCGGCCTGTTCTACCGCGCGGACCATTTCTCCTTCGCCAAGCGCGGCGTGCCGGTCATGCTGATGATGGGCATTGCCGGGGCCTCCGACCTCAAGCAGGGCGGCGTCAAGGCGGGCCAGGCCTGGATCGATGCCTATACCGGCCAGTGCTACCACCAGGCCTGCGATGCCTGGTCGCCGGAGTGGAAAATGGAAGGCGCCGTGCAGGACGTCGAACTCGTCCGCACGATCGGCACGGACCTCGCCAATTCCGACAAGTGGCCGCAGTGGAAGGCCGGCTCGGAATTCAAGGCAGCGCGCGACAAGTCCGAAGCGGCCCGCCGATAATTCAGGTCCAGTGAACGAGCAGGTCGGCGGCGGCGTGGATCACCACGGCGCCGCCGATCAGCCATCCGGCCCGGCTCACCGCTCTGGCCGTGCCCCCCTCTCGCCCGAAGTCTCGGCCGGATTCCCTTGCAGGTGGTGACGATGCCTCCATCCGGGCCGAGGCCGCGCGCAGGAAGCGCGGCGCTTCCTCGGCCACGCGCGAGAGTTCGAGCAGCGCCGTCTCCAGATTGTCCGGCGCGGCAAGACGCGAAAGCCGCGAAGCGACCAGCCGCCCGCGCATCCGGCCCAGCGCTTCGGACAAGTCGAAGTCCGGCGCGATCCCGGAAAGCACGCCGTCCATCGTCACCATGGCCTTGAAGATCAGCACCAGGTCGGGCGGCAGCACCAGCCCCTCCTGCCGCAGCAACGGGAAGAAATCCGCCACCATCGCATTGAGCACGAGCGCCCCGGTGCCGTGCCGCGACACCAGCCGTTCGGAGGCACGCAGCAGCTTTTCGCGCGGGACTTCGCCGTCCTGCGACCAGGTGGCCAGCATGTCCGCCACGCCGCCGGGGTCGCCGCTGCGCAGCGCCAGGATGAACGTCAGGAATTCGTGCTGCCGCCGCGGGCTGACGAAGCCGACCGAGCCCAGGTCCAGCAGCGCCAGTCCGTCACCGCCGGGCACCTGCGGCGGCAGGCAGAGCAGATTGCCCGGATGCGGATCGGCGTGGAAGCGGCCGTTGACCAGCACCATCTCCAGCACCAGTTCCGCCCCCAGCGCGGCGATGCGGGAGGGATCGATCCCCGCCGCCTTCAGCACGGCCGGATCGCGCGGGGCGATGCCTTCGATATAATCCATCACCAGCACCTGCTCGCCCGTCCACTCCCAGTGGATGCGCGGCACGGTGATCCGCTCCAGCGAAGCGAGGTCGGCGCGCAGCAAGTCGGCGTTGCGCCCCTCGGCCGTGAAATCGAGTTCGTCCAGGATCTCGCGGCCAAGCTGCTCGATCATCGCCGCGGGCTTCATTCGGCGCACGGCGGCGCTGCGCGCTTCCGCCAGCGCGCCGAGGTGGCGCATGAGCCGCAAGTCCGCCTCCATCCGCGCGCGAATGCCCGGTCGGCGGATCTTCACCACCACTTCGGTGCCGTCGTGCAGCCGCGCCCGGTGCACTTGCGCGATCGAGGCGGCGGCCAGCGGCTCGGTGTCGAACCGGGCAAAGACGCTCTCCGGCGGCCCGCCCAGCGCCGCTTCCACTTCGCCGCGCAGCGTCTCGAAGGGCAGGCGCGGCGCATCGCTCTGCAACTGTTCGAAAGCGGCGATCCAAGGATCGGGCAGCAGGTCGCGCCGCGTCGCCAGGATCTGGCCGAGCTTCACGTAAGTCGGGCCGAGCGCCTCCAGCGCCTTGCGGGTGCGCGTGGGCACGTCGCGCGGTTCCGCGCTCTCCTGCGCATCATCGCCCTCTTTCCCGTCGCCACCGATCCCGAGCCGGACCGCCAGCGAGTCCAGCCCGAAGCGGGCGATCACGGCCGAGACTTCCGCCATGCGGCCCCGATCGCGTGCGGCAACGGCTATCGACTTGAACATGCGTCACTCCTTCAGCGGGAGACAACCGGCCTCAAGGCCCGGAAGTTCCGTCGCCGTCTCACTGGCCCTCACGCCGGGAGGCATGGACAGCGCCGCCCCGGGAAAGCTAGGAAGCCCGCATGAGCGAGAGTTTAACGGGGGTGCTCAAGCCCGCATTCGCAATCGTCCTCACCGCGGCCCTGGCGGCCTGCGGCGGCGGCACGAAGTTCCGGCCGGTCAGCGATGCGCCGGTACGCATCGGCCCGCCCTACAAGGTCCGAGGAAATACTTATACGCCGGCCGCCCAGCCCGGCTACGACGTGCTCGGCTATGCCACCTGGTACGGCAGCGAATCCGGTAACCGCGCCGCCAATGGCGAGCGCTTCCGCCCGGACTGGATCACGGCCGCGCATACCACCCTGCCGCTGCCGAGCTATGTCGAAGTGACCGCCCTCGATACCGGCCGCCGCATCCTGGTGCGCGTCAACGACCGCGGCCCTTTCGGCGAAAGCGCCCGCGTCATCGATCTTTCGCGCGGCGCCGCCGAAGCGCTGGGGGTGCGAAGCAAGGGCAAGGCCGCCGTGCGCGTGCGTGTGGTGGAACCGGCGGAAAAGGACCGTGCCGCCCTGCGCAAGGGCAAGGCGGCGAAGGAACTGCCGCCGGTCTCGCCCACGGCGCTGGCGAACCTCCAGTCGCAGTTCGAGACGGGCGTGGGCACGCGCTGAAGCAGGATGCTTCGCGGAACCGGTGCCCTGCCCCCCGAAGGTCAGGCCTCTTCCAGTTCCGCGTAAGCCGCGGTTTCCTTGCCGATCAGGATATCGGCCAGGAACCAGTAAGCCTCACCCCAGGCCGCCAGCACTTCGTCGGTCGCCGCCGCGCCCAGGACGTCGCGGATGGCGGGCAGCAGCGCTTCGGCCACCAGCGGGTAATGCTCCGCCTTCACGCCGGTATCGACATGGCGCTGCACCATGCGCGCGACCGCGCCGGTCAGGTTCTGCAGCTTGTCCACGTTCTGCGCATAGCCGAGGATCGCGGCGGCCAGGCGGCGCGGCTGCTCGCCGGAATCCTGCGCGGCCTGGTCGAACATGGCGCGGACCTCCTCGTTACGGAACAGCCGCTCGTACATGCGGGTGGTGATTTCCACCCCATGCTGCTGAAGCGCGGGTGCAGTCGCCTTGATCGTGGCGACGGTCTGTTCGCTGAGCGGAGCGGCCATTTCGATTCGTCCTCTTAAATGATGCAAACTGGATGCATCTATACGCCGATCCAAAAAGATGTAAATGAGGAGCATCATTTTCCCGGAGACCCGCCTTGCGCCTTACCGCGCACACCGACTACGCCTTGCGCATCCTGCTCCACGCTGCGGTCGATCCCGCGGGGCTGTTTTCGATCGCGGAAGTGGCGCAGGCCCACGCGATCTCGCGCAACCATGCGATGAAAGTGGTGAACCTGCTGGGCAATGCCGGCCTGCTGGAGACGGTGCGCGGCCGAAACGGCGGTTTTCGCCTGGGCCGTCCCGCGCACGCGATCACGCTGGGCGAAGTGGTCCGGCTCACCGAGCCGAACATGAGCCCCGCCGATTGCGGGAACTGCCTGCTCCAGGGCGCCTGCGGGCTGACGGCGATCCTGCGTCAGGCGATGGCGGCCTTCCTCGCCGAACTCGACGCCCACACTTTGGCGGATGCCGCTTCAGCGACCCGGCTGCCCTTCGGCCTTCTGGCGGATCGGGCAGGTTAGCGCCCCGGCCTTCGCGGCGCCCGCCACGCCAGGGCGGTGCGACACCCCGCTTCCTTCGGGAACTTTTCACCCTGCTGCGGCGTTGCTCCTCGATAGAGGAGAGCCTGAAATGAATATCGGAGCCGAAATTCCGTTTCGCCGCAGCCAGTTCGCGCGGAAGACGGGATCCTTGATCCTGGATCGCCAGCGCGAGGAACATCGCCGCGACCACGACGAAGGCACCGAACCCATGTTGGTGTGGACCAAAGGTCGCTTCCGGTCGAGCTGACCGGACCGATTCCCCCTGTCGGAGCGACCTGACGGCGCGCCGGAGCGCAACTTGATTGCGCTCCGGCGCGTATTCCTTTCCGCGAATAAACGTCGCATGCGTCATTTGCGCAATGGCGTTCCTGCCTGCGCTCCAGCCCTTGCACCCCTCGGTTTTCTCCGCTTCAACCCCGTGTGTTGACCACTTTTCGGCACCCGCCCGCGACCCCGCAGGGAGGCCTTCCCTGCTTATTTCGGGCTGCATCTTTCGAGCTGTATCTTTCGGGTTGCCGAAGCCAGGAGAAAAGACCGATGAAGACCCGGCTCATGGCCGCCGCCGCCCCGCTCGTGCTCGGCGCCGGCCTGCTTGGAGGATTTTCCGTGACGGCTGCCGCAAAGACAGACGCCAGGAGCGCCGCCACGGCGCCCGCCTATAACGGCCCCTTCGCCAAGCCCAGCGCCCTGCCGCTCCACGCGCCGGACTTCACCCAGTACAAGGACAGCGACTGGCAGCCCGCCATCGAAGCCGGCATCGCCGCCAAGCGCGCCGAGATCAAGGCCATCGCCGGCAGCAAGGCCAAGCCGACTTTCGAGAACACCATCGTCTCGATGGAGCGCGCCGGAACGCTGTACGACCGCGTCTACAACGTGTTCAGCCAGCTCACCTCGGCCAATACCAGCGATGCGCTGGATGCCATCGATACGGCCGTCAGCCCGCAGATTTCCGCGCTGAACGACGATATCTACCTTGACGACGCGCTCTTCGCCCGCGTCAAGGCCGTGCATGACAGCGCCTCAGGAAAGGCCCTGACCGGCGAGGACGCCATGCTGCTGGCGACCACTTACGACAAGTTCGTCCACCGCGGCGCCCTGCTCTCGGCCGCGCAGAAGGTCGAGCTGAAGGCGATGAACCTCGAAATCGCCAAGCTGGAAACCGCCTTCTCGCAGAAGCTGACCACGGCCACGGCCGCCAAGGCGCCGATCTTCGACACGGCCGCGCAGCTGGACGGCCTTTCGCAGGCCGAAATCACCGCCGCCGGCAAGCTCGCCGCCGAAAAGGGCCATGCGGGCAAGTTCATGCTGGCGCTGGGCAACACCACGCAGCAGGCCGCGCTCGCCAGCCTCACCAACCGCGACAGCCGCAAGAAGCTCTGGGACGCCAGCATCAACCGCACCTCGGGCGGCGACGAATACGACACGACCGCCATGGTCACCCAGATGGCGACCCTGCGCGCGAAGAAGGCCAAACTGCTGGGCGCGCCCGACTTCGCGACGTACCAGATGTACGACCGCATGGTGAAGACGCCCGCCAAGGCGATGGAGTTCATGAAGGGCTTCGTCCCCGCACTGCGCGCCACGCAGGACCGCGAAGCCGCCATGCTCGAAGCCGCCATGAAGGCAGAGGGCACCAAGGCCGGCGGCCAGAACGCCACGCTGGCACCGTGGGACTGGTCCTACTACGCCGAGAAGGTCCGCAAGGCGAAGTACGAACTCGACGAAAGCCAGATCAAGCCCTACTTCGAAGTCTGGCGCACGCTGGAAGACGGCGTATTCTATGCCGCCAACCAGACTTACGGCCTGACCTTCAAGCGCCGCACCGACCTGCCGGTCTACCACCCGACCATGCGCGCCTACGAAGTGTTCGATGCCGACGGCAAGCAGCTGGCGATCTTCTATTACGATCCCTTCGCCCGCTCCAACAAGAAGGGCGGCGCTTGGATGAGCAACTTCGTCGAGCAGTCATACCTGCTTGGTGAAAAGCCCGTCGTCAGCAACACCCTGAACATCGCCCCGCCCGCCGACGGCCAGCCCGCGCTCGCCAGCTTCGACGATGTGGAAACCATGTTCCACGAATTCGGCCACGCGCTTCACGGCTTCTTCGCCAGCCAGAAGTATCCCTCGCTCTCGGGCACGAACACCGCGCGCGACTTCGTGGAGTTCCCCAGCCAGTTCAACGAGAACTTCGCGACCATTCCGGCCGTGCTCAACCACTACGCCAAGCACTACCAGACCGGCGCGACGATCCCGGCCGACCTGATCGCCAAGATCAAGGCCGCGCACACCTTCAACCAGGGCCTCGGCCTGGGCGAGACACTGTCGGCAGCCATGCTCGACATCCAGTGGCATCAGCTCTCGCCGGAAGAAGCCGCGCAGCCGCCGATGGCCTTCGAAGCCAAGGCACTGGCCGCCACCGGGCTCAACACCGACCTGATCCCGCCGCGCTACAAGACGCCGTACTTCCGCCATATCTGGGACAACGGCTATGCTGCGGGCTATTACTCGTACATCTGGACCGAGATGCTCGCTCACGACGGTTGGGACTGGGTGGAGAAGCACGGCGGCATGACGCGCGCCAATGGCGACCACATCCGCAAGACCTTCCTCGGCCAGGGCCACACGAAGGACTTCGCGCAGCTCTACCGCGACTTCACCGGGCATGACCCCGAAGTCGAACCGATGCTGGAAGCCCGCGGCCTGGCGCCGAAGGCTCAGTAAGGATCGGATCCCGGGCAGGCGCTCGACGCGCCGGCCCTGCCCGAACGAAGCCGCCGCTCCGGAAACGGGGCGGCGGTCTTGCATGGAGCACGGTAAGCCGCGCCCGGCGGCGCAGGCTCGGCGGGCCGCGCCTTACTTCGTGGCGTATTCGCCGGGCTGGGCATTGAAGTTCTCGCGCGCGAAAGCCCGCGCGGCGTTGGCCGTCTTGAACGCGCCGTCCTGAAGCGTGGCCGTCACCAGCGGATAGCCGCGTGAATTGTACCTCGTCGTTCTCACGGTAAGGCGGAAGGCCCCATCCTCATCCTTGGTGATGAGGAAAGGACGAGTGCTCGGATCGGTCATGGAATGAATCCCGTTTAGCCGTAGGCCCCCAAGGGCAGGAAAAGCGCTCTGGACGTTCTCGTCCGGCGCATCGCGGCATGCACGTCTCGGCGCATTCCGGCGTCATGAGGCTCGTAAGGGACAAGGGGGGAGCAATGGCTGCCCGATGGTCCGTCGCACGCGACGTCAGCGTGGACGGTGATAGACGATATTTGCGGAAAATGCAATTATAACCCGCGGCCGCATTCCCGCGCGCTAGAACTGCTGCCGGAAATCCACGGCGAGCGGCGCCGGGGCGCCGATCGAGAGGGCGCGTTCGCCGGGGTCGCCCAGCCAGTGCGCGGGGCAGTTCCACACGCGGGTGATGACCTCGCGCGAGAGGGCCATTTCCGGCGGGCCTTCCGCCTCCACCCGGCCTTTCGCCAGCACCAGCACCTGGTCCGCATGGTTCATCGCCGTCGCCAGGTCGTGCAGCACAAGGACGACGCCGCGCCCCGCCCGCGCCTGCTGGCGAAAGCGGTGCATCAGCGCCGCACCATGGGCCAGGTCGAGGTTCGCGAAAGGCTCGTCCGCCAGCAGCCAGCCGGGCTGGGTCGCCAGGACGCGGGCCATCAGCGCCCGCGCGCGTTCGCCGCCGGACAGGGTCGAGACCGGGCGGTGGCGCAGTTCCTGAAGATCCATGGCGGCGATGGCGTCCTCGATAGCGTCCTGCGTTTCGGCAGCGGGCGCACCGCGCCAGGGCAGGCGGCCGAGCGAGATCAGCACTTCCACCGAGACATCCCAGGCCACTTCCGGCGTCTGGGGCAGATAGCCGATCCACTGCGCGCGCTGGGCCAGCGAGACCGCCGCCAGCGCCCGGCCGCCCATGACCGCCCTGCCCGCATCGGGCTTGAGCAATCCGGCGATCACCGAAAGCAGCGTCGATTTGCCCGCACCGTTGGGCCCGCAGATCGCCGTGATCATGCCGCGGCGGCAATTGAGGGATACCCCGTCGAGCCGCCCGGCGACCGTGACGTTGTCGGCGCCGAAGCTCATGCCACCATGCCCCGGCGCATCTTCAGCAGCAGGCGCAGGAAGAACGGCGCGCCCAGCAGGCTGAGCGCGATGCCCAGCCGCAGTTCGCCGCCGGACAGCGGCATGATCCGGCAGATGCAGTCCGCCACCAGCAGCAGCAGCGCCCCCGCCAGCGCCGAAGGCACGATCAGCGACGAGGGTTTGCGGTCGGTCATCGGGCGCACGAGGTGCGGCACCATCAGGCCGACGAAGCCGATGATGCCGGCTACCGCCACCCCCGAACCGACGACGAGGCCCACGCCCAGGATCAGCAGGGCCTGGAGCCGCAGCGGCTCCACGCCCAGCGAGCGCGCGGCCATTTCGCCCAGGGTCATCGCGTCGAGATCGCGTCCCGCCGCCAGGATGACGCCGATCCCGGCCAGCGTCAGCGGCGTGGCGATCCAGACCTCGCGCCAGGAGCGGTCGGCCAGCGAGCCCATCATCCAGGTGACGATCTCGCTCATGGCGAAAGGCGAAGGCGTCAGGCTGATCGCCAGGCTCATCAGCGCGCCGGCGAGACTGGAGACCATGAGGCCGGCCAGGGTGAACAGCGCCACGCCGCCGCCGCGTCCCGCGATCAGCGCCAGCAGCGCCATGGCGCCGCCCGCGCCGATCAGCGCGAAGAGCGGCAGCATCCACGGCGCCGAAGCATAGCCGGTCCAGAAGCTCAGCACGGCACCCAGCGCCGCGCCCGGCGCGATGCCGAACAGGCCGGGATCCGCCAGGGGGTTGCGCAAATACCCCTGCATGGCCGCACCCGCCGCGCCCAGCCCAGCCCCCAGCACCAGCGCCAGGACCGCGCGCGGCAGGCGAAGCTGAAGCAGGATGACCGAGGCGCTGTGCAGTTCCGGGGCGAAAGGATTGATCCACACCCGCCCGGCCAGCAGGGACAGCGGCACCGCGACGACGAGCGCGAGGACCAGCAGCAGGACGAAACGCAGGTTCATGGTCTTGCGGAAACGATCCGCCCGGTGGCTTTTGCGGGGGCCGATGCGGGGCCTGTTGCGGTGCCTGTCGCGGGGGCTGTTGCGGTGCCTGCCCCGTGGGCCGGCGGCATCTCCGTTTCCGCAAGCGCGCGGCGCGCGGCGGCCAGTTCGTCCAGCGCACGCGGGATGGTCGCCCCGCCGCACCAGAGAATGGAGCGGCTGAGCAGGAAACGCCGGGTACTGGTCAGCGCGGAGAGCGCCGGATGATGCAACATTCGGTCCTCCTCGGCGAGCGGATCGCCCACCGCGAAGACCACGCGCGGAGGGTCCGCCAGCACGTGCTCCAGAGGCAGGTAATCGGCCTGGGAAAGGCCCCGCGCGCCGGCAATATTCGTAAAGCCGGTGTGCTTCATCATGTCAACGATCAGGGTCTGGTCACCCGCCACCAGTCCACCGGATTCCCACACTATTGCCGGAAGAAGCGCTGAGCCCGGCGGCGGTGCATCGCGGCGCACGGCGGCGTCGATGCGGGCCACCAGCCTTTCGCCCAGCGCGGCATGACCCGCCAGCCGTGCCAGCGTGCGGACCTGTTCGCGCGCGGCTCCCAGGTCCGAGGCGATCGGCATCTTCACCAGCCGGTAGCCGAGGCGCCGGAATGCCGCCTCGCTCGCGGGGTCGAGGAATGCGCTGGCGACGACCACCCTGGGATGGATCGTCGCCACTTCCTCCACCGTCCCCGAGATCGCCCGGTACCGGCGCGCGCGGGCGATCGGCATCGAACTGCTCTCGGGATCCTGGCTATAGCTGGAGATCGCCAGCAACTGCCCCGGATCCGTCACTTCGGCCAGGATGGCGTCCGTGCAGGGGTTGAGCGAGACGATGGTGGGGCGCTCCGCCCCGCTCTCGCCGTGGCCCGGTACCGCGGGGGCGGCCTCGGTGGTGTCACCGCCCCCGCAGCCCGCCAGCGCCGCCGAGCCAGCCAGAGCCAGCACGACAAGGAACCGGCGGGCCTTGCGCCTGCCCCGTCCAACCGATGTCGTCAGGGCAGACGACAGGATCACATCTTCACCCGCACCCCGGCATAAGCCGCGCGGCCCGGGGTGCCATATGTCCGCACCACTTCGTAGTGTTCGTCGAACAGGTTCTCGACACGGCCGTAGACCTGGATGTTCTGCGTCACGTCGAAGGCGCCGCGCAGGCCGACGACGACATTGCCGCCGAGGTAGTAGGTATTGGCGATGTCGTCATAGCGACCGCCGCCCACGCGCAGGTCCGCACCGAGGCGGAAGCCGTCCGACCAGTGCTTGTCCAGGCTGGCATAGAGGTTCGTCTTGGGACGGCGAGCGAGGCGCGTGCCGGTCACCTCGTTGGTGGCGTCGAGGTAAGTGGCCGAAAGGCTCATGTCGAAGCCTTCCCAGTCGCTCACCTGCATGCCCAGTTCCACGCCCTTCGCCCGCGCGCGGCCGACGTTGTAGTAGTTGAAGGCGGTCAGGTCGTAATCGATCAGGTTCTTCGTCTTGCGGTCGAAGTAAGTGACCGAGAACGTGCCGTGGCCTTCCGCAAAGGGCTGCTCCACGCCGACATCCCACGACTTCGACGTCTCGGGATCGAGCGCGCGGAAGCCGGAATTGGAATAGAGCTGGTAGAGCGACGGCGCCTTGAAGCCCTCTCCATAGCTGGCGCGCAGGATCGGCGCTTCCTCGCTGCCCCCGATCACCCAGGCACCGTTGGCCGAGAAGGTGGTCTTGTGGCCGAAGTCCGAATTGTCGTCATAGCGCAGGCCGCCGTTCAGCGTCAGCCCGGTGACGGGGCGCAGGGTCAGCATGCCGAAGTAGCTGTCGATCGAGGTCGAATCCTTCGAGCCGTAATTGTCGGAGAACTTCTGCTTCTCCGTCTCGGCACCGACGAGAATGCTGGCCATGTCGATGGGGGTGTAGGAGACCTGACCCTCGAAACGGTCGGCGCGGCCATTGGTGGTGTAGGGACCGAAGACGGCATCGTCCGAGATGCGGCGCGTATCGGTGAGGCCATAGCCCAGGCGCGCGCTGAGGCGGCCGTCCAGCCCCTTGTAGCGCAAGTTGGCATAGCCCACGGTGTCGCGCTTCAGGCCCACGTTCAGGGCATCGGCGCCGGTGTTGTCGTAATCGTAATTGGCCTTGGTCCAGTACGTCCCGGCATCGGCGGAAAGACCGCTCACCAGCTCCACTTCGGCGCGGGCGTTGGCGCTCTTGCTCTCGAAGCCGTCCTTCTCCTGGCCGCCGAGGCGCTCGTCGAAAGCGGAGTAGCCGTCGCCCTTGAGCCAGTTGCCGCCCAGCGTCAGGCCCACCGGACCGACCTTGCCCGCCGCCGAGGCGCCGAGCTGCTTCTGGTCGCGCCAGCCGTATTCGGCCTGGCCGCGCGCGGTCCACTGCTCGGTCGGGCGCGCGGTGATGAGGTTGATGACGCCGCCGATCGCGCGGCTGCCCCAGAGCACGCCGGACGATCCGCGCACCACTTCGATGCGGTCAAACTGGCCGACGGTCAGGCTGCCGAAGTCGAAGCCGCCGCCCACGTCGCCGGGATCGTTGATGCGCACGCCGTCGATCAGCACAAGGCTCTGCGCGTTCTCGGCGCCGCGGATGAACACGCTGGCCGGCTGGCCGAAACCGCCCGACTGGGCGAACGTCACGCCCGGCAGGCGGGCCAGGATGTCGGTCGCGGTGACCGCCTGGGTGCGCTCGATATCCTCGCGGGTGATGACCGAGACGGACTGGCCGATCTCGCTGGTGGGGGTTTCGGTGCGCGTCGCGGTGACGACGATACTATCGATTGCGGCTTCATCCGCGAAAGCGGGGGTCGAGACGGCAAGAGCCGTCCCCAGCAGAAACAGGTACTTCACGCGTATTCCTCCAACCTGAACGACTTTGCCGTCCATGGCGGAGACGCGCGCTTTTCCTCATGCGCGTGCTCGCTGCATGCCGGGACACCCCGCCCGGCTGCGGAACGACCGTCAAAGGCAGGTCTCCTGGCTCCCGGATCTTCGCGCCGCCTGCCGCCTTCCCGGTGTGACCCAGTGGCATAGCGTGGCAGGGGCGCTCCCCGGTTACAGTTGCGGGGGCAGCTTCGGACTTGCGCCGAAATTCCCACCAGGGTTCCCTTTTCACGAAACCCGGGGCCCGGCTCCGGGCCACCCATGACGTCGCGAGTGCCGATACTGGGCAGTGGGGGGATTGGCAAGCGGCGCAAAGGGCGGCGCGGCGGTATCGCCGGGGAAGATCGCAAACAAACTCTTAAGCGATTCAGCCTATCGCTGCCCGCTGTACCGCTTCGGGACGCGCCGATTTCCAGGGATGCCGCGCCCGGCAAAGCAGGTTAGGCGCAAGATGCGCGATGACCCGATGGAACGCGAAATCCGCGCTGGCCGACGATGCGCCGAAAGGACCCGAGTGACCGCTGCCGCCCTTCCTGCCTGCACCGAAACCTGGGAGCCGCGCCCCCGCGATTTCCAGGGCCATTTCGTGCGCGGCGGACGCAAGCGGCTGCAACGCAGGCGGCGGCGCTGGACGCTCGGCTCGGCCGCGCTCGTCGCCGTGGCCCTGCCTGCCTTCGCCGCGCCTTCCTTCGCCCCGGCCGAAGCCTGGGACCGCCTCACCGCCTCCGGGACGGAAACCGGCGGCGCGCCCGTTCTGCCCATGCCCTTCGAGCAGGCCGGCGCCAGCTTCCCCGGCTCTGCCTATTACTATCTCGAAGCCGAACAGCCCGTGCTCAAGATAGGCGAAGGCATCCATTCCGACGCGGATGACGGAACCAGCGGCCCCGGCCCGGTCGCCCGCGCCCTGCGGATCGACAATTCCGGGGTGGACCGCAGCCGCGCGCTCCAGTGCCTGACGGCGGCGATCTATTACGAAGCCGCCAGCGAGCCCGACGGCGGCCAGCGCGCCGTGGCCCAGGTCGTGCTCAACCGCGTGGCCCATCCGGCCTATCCCAAGACCGTCTGCGGCGTCGTCTATCAGGGTTCGGAGCGGCCGACCGGCTGCCAGTTCTCCTTCGCCTGCGACGGATCGCTGGCCCGCGCGCCGCAGCGCTTCTTCTGGCAGCGTGCCGAATCCGTCGCCCGTGCCGCGCTGTCCGGCGAAGTCTATACGCCGATCGGGCTGGCGACGCATTATCACACGATCCAGGTCAATCCCTACTGGGCCCCGAGCCTGCACTATCTGACCACGATCGGCGCTCATCGCTTCTATGCCTTCAACGGCGCCGCGGGCCGCCCTGCCGCGTTCCGCTTCGCTTATTTCGGCGGCGAGCCGCTGGCCGCCCCGCATCGCCGCGACGAGTCCGCCGCCTCGGCCCTCGCCACCGCCGCGCTGGACCCGCTGGCCGTGCAGCGCAGCTTCGGCACCGCCGAGGCGCTCCGCCCCGGGCAGGCCGCTGCGCCTTCGCCCGCCATGCCCTCCGCCACCCCTTCCACGGGTGCGGAGCGCGCGCCCGTCTATGCCAGCGACGTGCGGGAACGCGGGGGCGAGTCGCTCTACAAGGCCAGCAACTTGCCCGAGACCCAGGGCGTGCGGCCGGAATATGCCAATTCGGGCAAGTGGATCGCCCAGCCGCGTCAGGAGCAGGCCCGCTGAGGGCAAGTTGGCGCCTTTAGCGATCCGGCGCTTTCATCAATTCGTCACGGGAACGACTGCAAGGTTTCAGCAACCATAGCCCCACACCAAGACTTAGCGGCTTCATCCTATAATACCGGGAGAGACGCCAAGCCCCCGAGCGTTTCCAACAAGAGGCTCGCTTTACCATGGCAATCCGCTTTTCCGCCGCCCGGGACGTCTCCTGCCCGGTGATGGTGCGAGCGCTGTGCCCGTCGGTTTCGCTCTGCGCGGTGAACGACAACGGCGCCGGCCTGCGCGGTGGCCTCCGCCGCGAGCCGGTCGCGACGGCGACCACGGACACGCCGCACCAGCGCATCCTGGCTGAAGCGCTGCGCCACTTCGCCCGCCATGGCCTGTCCGCCGCCGCCCACGCCCGCGCCCATGCCGCCGCCGCGCGGCTTGCGGGCAACGACGGCGAATGCACCCGCTGGATCGCCATCTGCCGCCAGCTCGACCGCCGCATGGCCGACGCCTTCGCCGGACGGATCGCCAGGAACGACTGAAACCGGCCAACCGCCTTCAGGCCCTACCCGCCGCCTTCAGGCCCTGCCAGTCGCTAGAACAGGCGGGCCAGCAGGGGCGGTCCCAGGGTCAGCACCCCGATCAGGGCCGCGGCGATCGAAGCGACCAGCACGCCGCCGGCCCCCAGATCCTTGATCCGGCCGATGGCGGGGTCGAACTCCGGATGGATGCGGTCGCACAGGCCCTCGACCGCGGTGTTGAACGCCTCCGCCAGCCATACCAGGGCCATGGCCAGCACGAGTCAGCGCCAGTCGGCGGCGGAAATCTCCAGCCAGAACCCGGCGACCACCACGCCCAGCGAGGCCGCCAGGTGCAACCGGGCATTGTGCTCGTCGCGCACCAGCCAGCGCAGCCCGCGCCCCGCGAACAGGAAACTCCGCAGGCGCGCCCGCGGGCTGAAACCGGGACTGAAAGGGCTGGAGGTCGGCTTTCCGGGCGGTTTCAGCAAGCAAGTCAGTCCAGCGATTGCGCGACGAGGCCGTGGCGGCCCGTCACGGAGGAGCGATCGGCACGAACGCGGACAGTGTCCGCAACCGGGCTCCTCGGCAAGCACCGCCCGCAGGATCTGCAAGCCGCAACATTTGGAAAAAGGCACGACACGGCCGGTACGTCCACGCTCTCTATAAAGAGCCATGCCGCGACCGCCCGCCCCTCATCCGGGCCGACTCGCACCCTGCGACGCTTGCCTGTCATCCGGACGTGCGAGACAGTGAGCCACCCTCGGGAGAGCACCCGGAGGATGCAATCTGCGCCCGGTCTGTTGCGTGAAACGGCCGCACCACCCTGGCTCAGGGCGCCGTTTCCTGCGCATTTTCGCTCACTATTGCAATTGCGAACTATTATCAGTAAAAACTCGCCTGCCTGCCCTTCGCGCGGGCTTTTCCCGGTTGCAATGTCGGTTCGGGGGGCGTAGGCCGCCCTTCGTTGAACACCGGCACCTGCCTTAGCGGGACAAAGCAGGCCGCCTTTTCGTCCGTTGGTCCCGCCTTTGGGAAGGACAAGCAAGCATCATGGCTCGTAAGAAGATTGCCCTCATCGGCGCCGGCAACATCGGCGGCACTCTCGCGCACCTCGCCGCGCAGAAGGAACTGGGCGATATCGTCCTCTTCGACGTGGCTGAAGGCCTGCCCCAGGGCAAGGCTCTGGACCTGTCGCAGTGCGGCCCCGTTGAAGGCTTCGACGCCAAGATCACCGGCACCAACGACTATGCCGACATTGCCGGCGCAGACGTCATCATCGTCACCGCCGGTGTCGCTCGCAAGCCGGGCATGAGCCGCGACGACCTGCTGGGCATCAACCTCAAGGTGATGAAGTCGGTCGGCGAAGGCATCGCCGCCAACGCCCCCGACGCTTTCGTGATCTGCATCACCAACCCGCTCGACGCGATGGTCTGGGCGCTGCGCGAATTCTCGGGTCTGCCCCACAACAAGGTCGTCGGCATGGCCGGCGTGCTCGACTCGGCCCGCTTCTCGACCTTCCTCGCCTGGGAATTCGGCGTTTCGATCCGCGACGTGAACACGTTCGTGCTCGGCGGACACGGCGACACCATGGTGCCGGTCGTGCAGTACTCGACCGTCAACGGCATCCCGGTTCCGGACCTCATCAAGCAGGGCCGCACCACCCAGGAAAAGATCGACGCGATCGTCCAGCGCACCCGTTCGGGCGGCGGCGAGATCGTCGGCCTGCTCAAGACCGGCTCGGCCTTCTACGCGCCTGCCGCCTCGGGCATCGCCATGGCCGAAGCCTACCTGAACGACCAGAAGCGCATCCTGCCGATCGCCGCCTATGTCGATGGCCAGTACGGCGTTGACGGTCTCTATGTCGGCGTGCCCGCCGTGATCGGCGCGAACGGCGTCGAAGAGATCATCGAAATCGAGCTGGACGGCGAAGCCAAGAGCAACCTTCAGGTCTCGGTCGACGCGGTCAAGGAACTGCTGGTCGCCTGCAAGGGCATCGACAGCACTCTGGCCTGATCCAAGATAGACGCCCCGCCCGCCCCGTGGAACCACGGGGTGGGCGGGGCTTCGGCCTATCCGGCCGTTGATTTTACGATCTGGACGGTTGCACTTCGCGGAATTTGCGCCAAGGCGCTTCCCAAGCCGGAATCGGCCTACACCAGGAACAGGAATTAGGATTCCCCTATGTCCATTCTCGTCAACAAGAACACCAAGGTCATTACCCAGGGTATGACCGGTGCCACCGGCACCTTCCACACCGAGCAGGCCCTTGCGTATGGTACGCAAATGGTCGCCGGCGTGACCCCCGGCAAGGGCGGCACGACCCACATCGGTCTGCCGAACTACAACACCGTCGCCGAAGCCAAGGCCGCGACCGGTGCGACCGCCACCTGCATCTACGTTCCGCCGCCGTTCGCGGCCGACTCGATCCTGGAAGCGATCGATGCCGAGATGGAACTGATCGTCGCGATCACCGAGGGTATCCCGGTTCTCGACATGGTCCGCGTGAAGCGCGCCCTCTCGGGCTCGAAGTCGCGCCTGATCGGTCCGAACTGCCCCGGCGTCCTGACCCCCGGCGAATGCAAGATCGGCATCATGCCCGGCAGCATCTTCTCCAAGGGTTCGGTGGGCGTCGTCTCGCGCTCGGGCACGCTGACCTATGAAGCCGTGTTCCAGACCACGAACGCTGGCCTCGGCCAGACCACCGCAGTCGGCATCGGCGGCGACCCGGTCAACGGCACCAACTTCATCGACGTCCTGGAACTGTTCCTGGCCGACGACGAGACCAAGTCGATCATCATGATCGGCGAAATCGGCGGCAGCGCCGAAGAAGAAGCGGCCCAGTTCCTCAAGGACGAAGCCAAGCGCGGCCGCAAGAAGCCCATGGCGGGCTTCATCGCCGGCCGTACGGCGCCTCCGGGCCGCCGCATGGGCCACGCCGGCGCGATCGTGTCGGGCGGCCAGGGCGGCGCCGAGGACAAGATCGCGGCGATGGAAGAAGCGGGCATCCGCGTCTCCGCCTCGCCGTCGCTCCTGGGTGAAACCCTTGTGGAAGTCCTCAAGGAACTCGCCTGACCCCAATCCCCCGCGGGCGGCGCGAATCTTCGGATTTGCGCCGCCACGGGACCCACACGCGATCCGGCACGTTCGAGATGCCGGACGCCATGCGAACGAAACGGCCCCCTCTCCATCGGGACCATCGTTCCAGATCTAGCTTGGTAGCGCCGGCCGTTTTCCGGCGCGACAAAAGGTGACACCCGATGGGCGACGAAAGTTTCGACTTCACCCCCGATGATGCCCTCGACGGCCCGCAGGCCGGCCCGAGCTGGCAGCGCAAGAACTGGCCGCTCGTAGGAGCGGAGTTCGAGGACGACCTGACCCAGGGCCTCGACCCCAGCGCGCTCAAGGTCCAGATCGAGAAGGCAGCGGCAAAGGGCGGCCAGAAGGTCGACCAGTCCCGCATAGACGAAGCCGCGGCCGACGCAATCCGCGCCATGATGCTGATCCGCACATATCGCGTGCGCGGTCACCTGGCTGCCGATCTCGATCCGCTCGGCCTCAACCAGCGCCAGCTTCCCGCTGACCTCACCCCCGAATACCACGGCTTCGTAGGCGCCGCGCAGGACCGTTCGGTCTACGTCGGCGGCGCACTCGGCCTGGAGTGGACGACCGTTCGCGAGATCGTGCAGATCCTGCGCGCCAACTATTGCGGCAAGGTCGGCCTCGAATACATGCACATCGCCGATGTCGAGGAACGCCGTTTCCTCCAGGAGCGCATGGAAGGGGCGAACAAGGAAATCGAGTTCACCCCCGAGGGCAAGAAGGCGATCCTTCAGGCCGTCGTGCGCGGCGAGCAGTACGAGAAGTTCCTCGGCAAGAAGTACGTCGGCACCAAGCGCTTCGGCCTTGACGGCGGCGAGGCCATGATCCCGGCGCTCGAAGCCGTGATCAAGTACGGCGGCACGCTGGGCGTGAAGGAAATCGTTTACGGCATGGCCCACCGCGGCCGCCTGAACGTGCTCGCGAACGTCCTTGCCAAGCCCTACAAGGTCATCTTCCACGAATTCTCGGGCGGCACCGCCAATCCCGAGGACGTGGGCGGCTCCGGCGACGTGAAGTACCACCTCGGCACTTCGGCCGACCGCGAGTTCGACGGCATCAAGGTCCACATGAGCCTGATGCCCAACCCCTCGCACCTCGAAACCGTCGACCCGGTCGTGCTCGGCAAGGTCCGCGCCTACCAGGCGATCGCCGACGACATC
This sequence comes from Novosphingobium sp. BL-S-21, assembly GCF_055521655.1. Lineage (NCBI taxonomy): Bacteria > Pseudomonadati > Pseudomonadota > Alphaproteobacteria > Sphingomonadales > Sphingomonadaceae > Novosphingobium > Novosphingobium sp. BL-S-21. Next base: position 7,032 of record NZ_CM145496.1, on the reverse strand, counting down.
GGCGACGACATCGGCCCGGGCGCCAAGCACAAGCAGGTGCTGCCGGTCCTCATCCACGGTGACGCGGCCTTCGCCGGCCAGGGCATCATCTGGGAGTGCTTCGGCCTCTCGGGCGTGAAGGGCTACAACACCGGCGGTTGCATCCACTTCATCATCAACAACCAGATCGGCTTCACCACCAGCCCGCAGTTCGCGCGCAACTCGCCCTATCCTTCGGATGTGGCGAAGGGTGTCCAGGCGCCGATCCTGCACGTCAACGGCGATGATCCCGCCGCGGTGACTTTCGCCTGCAAGCTGGCGATCGACTATCGCCAGACCTTCGGCCGCGATATCGTGATCGACATGTGGTGCTATCGCCGCTTCGGCCACAACGAAGGCGACGAGCCTGGCTTCACGCAGCCGCTGATGTACCAGAAGATCCGCCAGCACCCGCCGGTCAGCCAGATCTACGGCGAGCGCCTGAAGCAGGACGGCGTCATCGACGACACCTTCCTGTCGCAGACCGAAGCGGACTTCACCGCCCATCTCGAAGAGCAGTTCGAGGCGGCCAAGACCTACAAGGCCAACCAGGCCGACTGGTTCTCCGGCCAGTGGAGCGGCTTCCACAAGCCTGCCGATCCCGAAACCGCGCGCCGCAACGTCGACACGACGATCGAGAACAAGCTGTTCGACAGCCTCGGCCGCACGCTGACGACGGTTCCCGAGGGCCTGACCGTCCACAAGACGCTGGCCCGCGTGCTCGCGGCGAAGGAAGAGATGTTCAAGTCGGGCGAAGGCTTCGACTGGGCCACGGCCGAGGCGCTCGCCTTCGGCAGCCTCGTCACCGAAGGCTACGGCGTGCGTCTCTCGGGCCAGGATTGCGGCCGCGGCACCTTCTCGCAGCGCCACGCCGTCTGGACCGACCAGACCGACGAGCACAAGTACACCCCGCTTTCGACCCTGCCCCACGGCAAGTTCGAAGTGCTGGACTCAACGCTGTCGGAATATGGCGTGCTCGGCTTCGAGTACGGCTTCGCCAGTGCCGACCCGAAGACCCTGGTCCTCTGGGAAGCCCAGTTCGGCGATTTCGCCAACGGTGCGCAGATCATCATCGACCAGTACGTCGCCTCGGCCGAGTCCAAGTGGCTGCGCGCCAACGGCCTCGTCATGCTGCTGCCCCACGGCTACGAAGGCCAGGGTCCGGAGCACTCGTCGGCACGTCTGGAACGGTATCTGCAGCTCTGCGCGCAGGACAACATCCAGGTCTGCAACATCACGACGCCCGCGAACTACTTCCACGTTCTGCGCCGTCAGATGCACCGTCCGTTCCGCAAGCCGCTGATCATCATGACCCCGAAGTCGCTGCTCCGCCATCCGCTGGCGAAGTCGACGGCCGCGGAGTTCACCGGCGGCACCTTCTCGCGCATCCTCTCCGACCCCAAGGGTTCGGAAGACGCCGCGACCAAGAAGGTCATCCTGTGCTCGGGCAAGGTCTTCTACGACCTGCTCGAAGCCCGCGATGCCGCCGAGATCGACGATACCCAGATCATCCGCATCGAGCAGCTCTACCCCTTCCCGGGCGAGCCGCTGGCCAAGCGCCTTGCGCGCATGCCGAACCTCGAAGAGGTCGTGTGGTGCCAGGAAGAACCGCAGAACAACGGTGCGTGGTTCTTCGTCGAATCGCAGATCGAGGCCGCTTCGAAGGAAGCCGGCGTCGCCCAGCCGCGTCCGCGCTATGCTGGCCGCAACGCCTCGGCCTCGCCGGCCACCGGCCTCGCCAAGCGCCACGTTGCCGAACAGGCCGCGCTGGTTGCCGACGCGCTGCACCTTTCCGTCCGTTCCGAACTCCGTCGCAAGCAGAAGGCTTGAGATAAATCATGACCACTGAAGTCAAGGTCCCCGTCCTCGGGGAATCCGTCGCCGAAGCCACCATCGGCCAGTGGCTCAAGCAGCCCGGCGAAGCCGTTGCCGCTGACGAGCCCATTGCCAGCCTCGAGACCGACAAGGTCGCGATCGACGTCATGGCGCCCCACGCGGGCGTCATGGGCCAGCAGCTCGTGGCCGAAGGCGACACCGTCGTCGTCGGCGCGCTGATCGCCACGATCGAAGAGGGCACCGGCGCTGCCGCCGCTCCCAAGGCCGCAGCCGCTCCGGCCGCCGCCGCCCCGGCTCCGGCCCCCGCCGCTGCCGCCGTCGCCCCGGCTGCTGCAGCCTCGGACGAAGCTTCGGCCGGTTCCTCGGTCCTCTCGCCGGCCGTGCGCCGCGCGGTCCTGGAGCACGGCATCGATCCGGCCACCATCAAGGGCACCGGCAAGGACGGCCGCATCACCAAGGACGACGTCCTTGAAGCGGCCAAGAACAAGCCCGCCTCGGCGCCTGTCGCTGCTTCGGCTGCCGCTGCTCCGGCCGCGCGCAACGAAGAACGCGTCAAGATGACGCGCCTGCGCCAGACCATCGCCAAGCGCCTGAAGTCCGCGCAGGACAACGCCGCGCTGCTCACCACCTTCAACGACGTCGACATGTCGGCCGTCATCGAAGCGCGTGAGAAGTACAAGGACGTGTTCCAGAAGAAGCACGGCATCAAGCTCGGCTTCATGTCGTTCTTCGCCAAGGCTTCGGTCCTGGCGCTCAAGGACATCCCGGCGGTCAACGCGCAGATCGACGGCGACCAGATCGTCTACCACGACTATGTGGACATCTCGATCGCGGTCTCGGCCCCGAACGGCCTGGTCGTTCCGGTCGTAAAGGACTGCGACAAGCTGGGCTTCGCCGGCATCGAGAAGGCGATCGCGAACTTCGGCAAGAAGGCCAAGGAAGGCACGCTGACCATGGCCGACATGGCCGGCGGCACCTTCACGATCTCCAACGGCGGCGTGTTCGGCGGCCTGATGTCGACCCCGATCATCAACCCCCCGCAGTCGGCCGTGCTCGGCCTGCACCGCATCGAGGACCGCGCCGTGGTTCGCAACGGTGAGATCGTGATCCGCCCGATGATGTACATCGCGCTGTCCTACGATCACCGCCTGATCGACGGCCGCGAAGCGGTCACCGCGCTCAAGACGATCAAGGAAGCGATCGAGGATCCCACCCGTCTCCTCATCGACCTCTGAGTTAAAAGCCCCGCCCGCCCCGAGAAACATCCGGACGGGCGGGGTTTTCACTTGAGCCGAAATGACTATTTTCCGCTCGTGCCCAAAATGTGCGAAGCACGAGCGTACGGAGGCCTGAACAATGGCTGATTACGATTACGACGTCCTTGTCATCGGTGCCGGCCCCGGCGGCTATGTCGCCGCGATCCGCGCCGCGCAGCTCGGTCTGAAGACTGCCTGCGCCGAAGGCCGCGAGACGCTGGGCGGCACCTGCCTCAACGTCGGCTGCATCCCCTCGAAGGCCCTGCTCCACGCTTCGGAATACTTCGAAGCGGCGAAGGAAGGCGGCTCGATGGCCAAGATGGGCATCAAGGTCACCCCCGAACTGGACCTCGACACCATGCAGGGCCAGCGCCTCGATGCGGTGAAGGGCCTTACCGGCGGCATCGAATTCCTGTTCAAGAAGAACAAGATCGATTGGCTGAAGGGCTACGCCCAGTTCAAGGACGCCCACAGCGTCGAAGTGGCCGGCAAGACCGTGACCGCCAAGAACATCGTGATCGCCACCGGCTCCTCGGTCACCCCGCTTCCGGGCGTGGAGATCGACAACGCCGGCGGCGTGGTGGTGGATTCCACCGGCGCGCTGGAACTGAAGGCCGTTCCCAAGAAGATGGTCGTCATCGGCGGCGGCGTGATCGGTCTCGAACTCGGTTCGGTCTGGCGCCGCCTCGGCGCGGAAGTGACCGTCGTCGAATTCCTCGACCAGCTTCTGCCCGGCATGGACGGCGAAGTGCGCCGTGAAGCCGGCAAGATCTTCAAGAAGCAGGGCATGGCCCTGAAGCTGGGCACCAAGGTCACCGGCGTTTCGGTTGAAGGCAAGACCGCCAAGGTTACCGTCGAACCCGCCAAGGGTGGCGAAGCGGAAGTCATCGAAGCCGACGTCGTGCTGGTTTCGATCGGCCGCCGTCCCAACACCGAAAGCCTCGGCCTCGGCAACATCGGCCTCGAACTGAACGCCCGCGCCCAGATCGAGACCGACCACGACTTCGCCACCAAGGTGGACGGCGTCTGGGCCATCGGCGACGTGATCCCCGGCCCGATGCTCGCCCACAAGGCCGAAGACGAAGGCATCGCCGTGGCCGAGAATATCGCCGGCCTCACCGGCATCGTGAACCATGACGTGATCCCGGGCGTGGTCTACACCCAGCCGGAATTCGCGGGCGTCGGCCTCACCGAGGAAGCCGCCAAGGAACGCGGCGCGATCAAGGTCGGCAAGTTCCCGATGCTCGCCAACTCGCGCGCCAAGACCAACCACGAGCCAGACGGCTTCGTGAAGGTGATCGCCGATGCCGAGACCGACCGCGTCCTCGGCGTGTGGTGCATCGCCTCGGTGGCGGGCACGATGATCGGCCAGGCCGCGCAGGCCATGGAATTCGGCGCGACCTCGGAAGACATCGCCTACACCTGCCATGCGCACCCGACCCATTCGGAAGCGATCAAGGAAGCGGCCATGGCCGTGCTGGGCAAGCCGATCCACATCTGATCGGCCCCCACCTTCGAAGGCTAGGAAAGGCCGGCGGTGCGAAAGCATCGCCGGCCTTTTCGTTTCCAATCGTTCCGGAAACGCATCGCCGGCATCCAAGGACCGAGCGCGGCCAGACAGGGAACTTCAATCACCGGAAACCAGCGGGACACGTTGGCCTGCTACCCCTCATGCTCAAGAATTAAGCAGAACATGCCTTGTTTTTAGGCACTATGAGAGGATGTAAGACGTGAGCCTCCTTGCCCTGACCGCCGCCGCCGCCCTCACCGCCGCTCCTGTCACGGCCCATAGTGTGCAGATCGACCACCACGGCGCCAGCTATGCGGTCGACTACGTCACGCACGTCGAAACCCGCTCCAAGGCCATCGGCATCTCGCCGCCCACCCGTCCCAGTTCGCGGCGCTGCATCGTCAGCGCGGACGTCTCGGTCGAGCGCCGCATCCAGCCTGCGGGCGGCGGCCGGGCGATCGCCACGCGCCTGCCGGAAACCCGCACGTTCACCCAGAACCATCCGGGCGACTGCCGTTCTGACGGCAAGGACGCGGCAAAGCTCGTTGCCGGCAAGTCCGACGCCATCGGCGCCCATGTCCGCAAACTCGCCTCGGCCGATCACCACGACACCCTGGCCGCCATCGACGCTGCCCGCGATTTCGCCGTGAACTGAAAACAGGCTACACGCCCGCGAATGAACCGTTATCTGATTCCGGCGGCCCTTTCGGCCGCCGCTGCCGCCACGATGGCCGCCTCCAGCGAGGCCCAGGCCCAGACTGCCTCCCCCACCTTCTCCCTCGAAGCGACCACTGACTTGCGCGAACGCGGCCTGAGCTGGAGCGATGGCAAGGCCGCCCTGTCAGCCGATGCCACCGTCCCCTTGTCCCAGAGCGTCACCCTCGACCTTGGCGCCGCAAGCCTGCGGGACAGCACGAGACATGGCGGCGCCGACCTCGGCCTGACCGCGGCGCCGGAAATCTCGCTGCTGTCGCGCGGGGGCTGGACGCTGTCGGCAGGCGCCACCGGCCATGTCTTCGTAGGCGCCTCCGGCCTCAGCTACGGTGAATTGAACTCCACGCTGGCCTACGCCATCGGCCCGGCCCAACTGGCCTTCGGCGCCAGCTTCGCGCCCTCGCAAAAAGCCATCGGCGGCAGCGACCTCTACCTTGAGGGCAATGCCGCACTGGGCGTTCCCGGCACGGCGCTTACGGTCTATGGCGGCGGCGGGTACAGCACCGGCTCGACCCGCGACGACGCCCTGGCGGCCGACCGCGTGCGCCGCCTGCGTCCGGGCGGCAGCTATTGGGACTACTATCTCGGCGTCGAGCACCAGATGGACCGGCTCGCGCTGGGCCTGCGCTATACCGGCACTTCGATCGGCGACGACCTGGCCGCCGGCAGCGGCAACGGCCGCTATCTCGATCGCGACACCGGCTCACGCCTGGCTGCCTACTTGCGCTTCACGCCGTGATTCGCTGACCCCGGCGCGCGAAAGCGCCGCGCCCGGTACCGATTGGAACCACGCCATGTCTCGGGTATTGTCCCAGTCCAAGGGGACATATCCGGGGCATCCACGCGATGAGGACAGGAAGAGCCCGCACAGCGGGCGGTGCGACCACGCTGACGCCGATCGTGCGAGCCACGACGCTTGCCCTCTGCCTGCCGCTCGCGCTGGCGGGCTGCAAGCGCGGCATGGATGACAAGCCGCCGCCCCGGGCCAACGATGCGATCACCATCGAGCCTCAGGCCTCGCTCATCACCGTACCGATCCACGCCGACGTCACCGGGCTTGCCGCCGCGCTGGAAAAGGAAATCCCCCGCCGGCTCTGGTCGATCGACCGGCCCGAGACGCCCTGCGTGCCCTCGAAGCGGGTGAAAGTGGTCTTCGTCAAGATCAAGACACCCACGATCAAGTGCCGCATCGTCGGCGAAGTGAACCGCGGGCCGCTGCGCATGACGGGCAAGGGGCGCGACATCCTGCTCAGCATGCCGCTTCATGCCGTGGTGCGGGCCGAGGACATCGGCGGCGTGCTCAAGCGCGAGACCGCCACGGCCGATGCCAATGCCCATGCCACGATCCGGCTGAAGCTGGGATCGGACTGGACGCCGCGCGGCACCGTGGACATCCGCTATGACTGGACGAACGCACCGCACCTCGATTTCCTGGGCCAGCGCATCGAATTCACCGATCAGGCGGACAGCAAGCTCAAGCCGGTGATCGCGCGGCTGGAGCGCACCCTGCCCGGCCACCTGGCCCGTCTGGAACTGCGCCCCCAGATCGAGCGCGCCTGGGCCTCTGCCTTCACCTCGCTGCTGCTGAACGAGAAGAACCCGCCCGTATGGATGCGGGTGACGCCTGAGGAACTGCAGTACGGCGGCTACGAACTCCAGGGCAATCGCCTGCTGCTGCGGCTCGGCCTCAAGACACGG